>NZ_ANAM01000012.1 GCF_000330705.1 Salinicoccus carnicancri Crm | reverse complement strand
AACAGATCACTGCCTTTTATTTTGAACGCAGGCGAAAAGTTTTCACACAGAATCGGCGTACACGACGTATAAGTGCATCCTCACGGGTTATCTTATACTACCCCCATAAAACCCCTTAAAATTCATTTAAACGCTCATATACGCTTATTTGAGCTCTCAAAAGGCATATAACCTTAACCAAGTTCAAAGAGCAGCAATACATCCAAAATCTCAAAATCGTTAATTTCAGTAAGAGCATAAGGAGGTTTTTCCGGATTTTCATCCTACAAAACCTCATAACCCTTGATATGCCGGCAGTGCCGGCAATATTATTTTACGGACAGATTTCAATCGAATGTACACGAATATGTACAAGAAAATTGTCCAAAAACCCATCATTTTTATACATGTACATAAAAATGTACATTCAATTTAAAGGTATTTAGAATCGATTTTTGTTCTAAATACTTTCTAAAGTGGGGGGGAAAGTGGTGGATAAGGTGGGGGTAACCCCCCCTTTTTTTAATTAGAATCCACGCACACGTTATAAATCAAATGAGACCCGTCAGTTTCTCAATTCGTAATAGTAATAAATTACTATACTCAAACTTTGACCTCACCAACACCACGTACGTTTTTGTTGGTGAGGTCAAAGTTAAATGAGATTTGACGGGTCTTTTTATCTGATTTCGTGTGCATGTTATTCTTCGATGTCTATTTCTTCGAGCATGGTTTGGTTGACTTCTTTTTGCATATCTTCTGACATGAGTTTCTGTTCTGTCTGAATATAGTCTGTCTGTCCCCAGTGATAGAAAATTTGGTAGATGTAATGTGTCGGATCCATTTCCTTATAATGTTCTAATTCTTTGTTTTCGTATTTCTTGCTGGCATCTTTAAAGAGGCCAGAATATACGATGAGCCGTTTGCCAGACAGTGTCTTATAGAATGTATCGAATATGGTTTCGTCCTGGAGGTAGTCGCTGTCTTTGGCACTGTATTTGGCAATTTCGGAGACTTCTTTTTTATTATCTGTATGTTTTACACGCCGGATATCCACCTGCGCGATACATGGATTTTTCGTCGATTGTTGCCAAAGTTCCAGCCATCTATCACGCTTTATATACTGTCTTTGGTTATTGAAATAGTGCTTGTCGACAGCAAGAATCACATGAAAATGAGGATGATAATCATCTCTGTCCTTGTTATAAGTCACTTCCAATTTCCTGACATAACCTTTTACTGCTGCTTTGACTTCTTTACGCTGCATGAGCCGTTGAAATGATTGATTGTAATGCTTAATTTCATCATCCAACTCATTCGCTTTTACATTCGGAGCAGTCAACGTGAGAAAGACAAATTCTTTATTCTCTGCTTCTCTCAAATACTGCATGAGAATACTGATTTTCAGTGCATTCTTACGAGCTTTTCGCCATGAACAAACTGGGCAAAATCTATGCTTACAACTGTTCGCACCATGCAATTTCTTATGTTCTAATGTTTTATCAGCAACAAACAACATAAATGTATTGCACTCCTTTACTCTTTCCAATGTTTTATCACTAACATGATTACTTATAAGCGTCTGTAACAGTTGATTTTTAAGTTTTTTCTCTGTATACTTCTCCATGATATAGAAATCCCTTTCTACCTAAGAAAGGCACAAAAAGAGCTTGCACTCTTCCTACAGGTATTTGTTTTTAGTCTCGACAACTAAAACACTAGACCAGTAGACGGAAGAATGCAAGTTTTTTTGTATAAAACGCTGATATGCCAAGGATTCAACATCAGATAAGTCAATCAGAAATATGACCCTTAGTATCAAGATAAAAGAAACCCGTTCAAAAATACTGAAAATCTCCCCTATTTTCATCAGTCTTACAAGATTATGATTGTATTCAAAAGGAGATGAAAATAATGAAAAAATTCTTATCAATTTTATTACTAATTATGAACAGTATAAGTTTTGCTATAGGTTTAGGACTTTTATTTGGAGAAGACGAAGAAACAAAAAATGATTGAAAAAATTAGATAAAACCAGGTAAAGTTTATCCTTATTGGATTTCTTCCCAATAAAAGTTGGTGAATAAATGGAAACCCTATTCTCAATAATCGCCTTATTAATCGGACTCACTGCCATAGGAATGCTTATAAGCCTTATATCAAAAAAACAGAGTTTAACAAAAAAACTCTCAATCCTCTTTGTTATACTATCTATTTTGAACATAATCATATATTTCACAATGAAATAAATATTTATTCCAATTTCCTTTT
>NZ_ANAM01000011.1 GCF_000330705.1 Salinicoccus carnicancri Crm | reverse complement strand
GCATGCATTGCTGCATTTCAAACCGCAAACCCCTTGATATGCCGGCAGTGCCGGCGATATATAAAGTCTGCCCGAAACCCTTCGAATGTACGTGGAAATGTACATAAAAAACCGAGTATATGATACAATAAACATGGATGTACATATAAATGTACTTATGAAAAAATTGAAATGGAGGAGTTTCATGGGAAACATACATGTTCGGGACGTGGATGAACAGGTACTGTTCCGACTAAAAAATATGGCCAAGGATCAGCAGATCTCTTTAAGTGAACTGGTGCGGGAGGTCTTGGGAAAGTATGTCGAAGATGACATGCTGTTTCCTTCAATGACTGCATTTGAACGGGCGATCAAAGAGACGCAAATCAGTATGGATGCCAATACGGATGCGTACAATCAGTTTATAAAAGACAATCATCGCTTTAGAACATTTATGATTGATCTGGTCACAAAAGAAGAACTTGTGATAGACGAAGACACCAATAATGTGGAGTGAAGGAGGCATGGGACACTGTGATTTCCAAAAGATATGACTTTGATAATGAGACTGTTTCGAAGATTAAAACAATAAAGACAGCCAAAGGGATCAAGACAGAAAAAGAAGTTTTAATCCGGGCACTGGATCATTACTTGCTTTCAGAAATGATTGAGCATGAATCCGTTGAGTTTAAAACATTGCAGAAGATGAATGCGATAGAAGACCATTTGAAGCGATTGAACAGCAAAATGAATCATGTGGACCTCGGAGTCAGTATCAACAACTTATTTCTTGCTTCTGAATTTGAAATCGAACGGCATCCGAGAGCAATTATTGATAGAGAAACCTTAGACGGCTACTATTTTTCTTCAGCTAAAAAAGAAATTCAAAAAATGATCCGCATAAAAGATGATGCAAACCGTATGAGAAAGATGAAAAATGATTATAAGGAATCAACGGCTGAAGAAATAAAAAAGCCAAATAAAAATGATTCTGACGATAATTGGTTAAACGTTTGATCTCAAATCGATAAAGTATAAAACTTTCATTCTGGTATTCGACTAGAAAAGTAACTAATATTTATAGAAATTCAAATAACCAATTCTGAAAATAATGAATAAAAGTAAGAACATAGGAGTGATAATTTTGGATTTATTTGTTCAGTTATTAATTGGTATTGTGCCTGCAATAATATCGGGTTTTGTGGCTTATATTAAAGCAACAAAAGAAGCAGATATTGAATTAGGAAAAGCACAAAAAGAAATTGAAAGAGTTGAAAAAGAAAGTGAAGGAAGAATAAAAGAAATAGAGAAAAGAAGAGAAAAAGATTTAGAATTTTATAAAGGAAAATTGGAAGCAGACAATGAACAAAATCAAAATGAGTTTGTTAACCAATATGCTGATCAGTTCATGGGTAAATTATTCGGAGATATTGATAACATTGAAGACTTAATGAAAATGTCTAAAAAATTTGGTTATGATAAGGAGAAAAAATAGAGCATTTGTATATTATCAGATTGAGATGATTTTCTTATTTTGACACTATAATCACATACTTGGGTGATTATAAAAGTAACTTAGATGTTATTAAGTGGACAAATTGTGTTCAATTTATACATTGGTTATAGATTTATCAAAGTTTGAGAAAAATAAAACTTTTTTGTAAATAATGTTGAAAAAAGGAAATATCTCCTATAATATATTTTTTATAGGAGGTGATAACATGTTATATGAAGCATTTACAGGTGGAATATCAGCTCAAACAGCAGCGACTGAAATAGCAAGTAGGCTAGCTAAAGCTATACCTGGTCTCGAAGCTGGAGCAATAGCACGTAGTTTAGCTTATAAAATAAATGCTCTAATTAATACTACTGATGGTTTTCAATGGTCAGATTTAGGTAGTATTATTGTAGACATCGGGAACTTCGTATTGGATTTTACACCTTATGCTACATATGGGGATATAGCAGCAGTACTATGGTCTGCTTCTAATATCCTATAGAATGCTTCTATTTGGCAGTTTGGCGGTATGCTGAGTTCAAATAAGATGGTGAAAAGTTTTCATCATCTTATTTGTTATTTTTTTGATATGAAGAGAATGTGTAAATCTTTATGTTCTCTTGGGGAGTTAGACCTATGTACACTAGAAAAACTTTTATATCTACCTTTTTAATTCTAAGTATCATTTCTTTTCTTTTAGGCTATGCCAATACAGTGGTGGGAACAATTGATATTTCTTATCTAAATCCCATAGATATAATATATATATTTTTTGTTAATGTTGTGATAATACTCTCAGCACTTTTATTCGCCCCTGTTGGGTTGCCTTTTTATTATATATTTAACACTATTTTCAATATAGGAAAGGCCGCTAAAGAATCAGGAATCGAACTTTATATTTACATACCTATATCGCTTCTCCACGGTGTTTTTGAAATAATATGCCTTTATTTTCTATATAAAATATCATTAGATTATTTTAAGATATATTTTAAAAAGAAAATATCCATCGAAGAGAGAGTGAAAAAGTTCAAAGACCAAACAGGTTATGTTTTAAAAAAATATGTTGGAATGATAGTATTGTTATTGTTTATAGGCTCTATCATTGAGGTCATGATTAGTAATAGAGTACTTAACTTTGTATTAAAAGGTGGATAAAACAATGTATAGATATAGAATATATAATAAATACTCTACTAAACTTTCAGAAGTAGAAAATGAAGAAAAAGATACTATAGGTTATATTCATAAAGTGTATAATAATGGTTTGGAAAAAGCGATTGATTATGTTGGCAAGGCCGGTCTTATCAATAGATTTGAAGTTCTCAATTTAGATAAAGAAGTTGTTTTTAAAGCTAAAAGGGGAAACCCCCTTAAATGGAGAAAGTATGATGTAGAATACTTTTATGAAAATAAAACTTTTAAATTCGAAATGAAACAAAAAGATTTCTTAAAAGTCACAAACCGCACAGAATTCTCATTCAATGATAAAAATTATAGTATGGAGCAAACTTTTGGATCTTGGGCAGAGTTGACTGAGAGAGAGTCGGGGAAAGTAATAGCAAAATGGAAGATAAAATTCGTGAGCCCTTTTTATGGTAATTTAGAAATATTGGATGAAGAATATGAAAAACATAGGTTATTTCTATTGGGTGTTTTCCATTCATATTTCTATGGAGAGTAGAATTGCATGAAGAAATTGATAATAGAAAATTTAAGAAAAAGATTTAAGAAAAAAGCTGTTTTGGATGATATCAATTTACAGATTACGGAAGGTACAATTCATGGTTTAATAGGTGAAAACGGAGTTGGCAAAAGCACTTTGATGAAAGTCCTAACAAACCTTACTAAAAAAGATAATGGAAATATCATTTTGAAAGGCTATGATGAAGATGTGAGTATAAAAGGAGTAATTGAAGAACCAAGTTTATATCCTTTTCTCAACGCATTACAGCACCTTCACTACTATGCTAGTTTATTTAAATACTCTCCAAGCAACACAGAAGTTGATCGAATCTTGCAATTAGTCAATTTATACGAAGAAAGATTCAAGAAAGTTAAAAACTATTCACTAGGCATGAAAAAAAAACTTTCTTTAGCTCAAGTTTTTTTATTAAGCCCCAATATATTAACATTAGATGAGCCCTTCAATGGATTAGATTTAAAAACATCCATAAAAGTTAAAAATCATTTGAGACATATGAAAAATAATGGATCCATTATTATTATTTCTAGCCACATACTCTCCGATATGAGTGATATATGTGACAACGTCTCGCTCTTAAAAAGAGGTAAGATAGTATATAATCACACAAAAAATCATGTGTATGTCGATAAATTTAAGATGGAAACTAGTCAAACAGAAGAAACTTTAAAAATATTAGAGGAACTTTATGTAGATTACAAAGTCGATATTAATAAAATAACGTTAAATTGCAATCTAAAGAAACTGAGTTGGGTTTTAAAGGAATTAGATTATAAAACTATACATTTATATTCACTAATTAATCATAAGAAAGATTTAGAAGAAATGTTTATAGAGTATAATCATATTAAAGATCCGGAGAAATAGAATGTTTTTTTTACACTTATTAAAGGCAGAAAGTGTTAAATTTTGCAATCTGAATATTAATTATTTCTTTTTAATTTTGATTTTAGTCTTATTAACTATATTTTCAGTAATCGATTATCAATCTTTTGAGTCTGACAATATAAGTGATTGGCGAGAGGAAGTGCAAAAAGAAATTAAGACTAATCAGAGCCAAATATCTTCTGCATCTGATGAAGTCATTGTAGAATTCCATGAACAAAAAGTTTCTCAGCAAAGAGCATACTTGCAAAACAATATAAATCCATATGAAAGAAATCAATTTTCTTTAATACAAAATACTCTTGGACTGCTTACAATAACAACTCTTTTTTTTGTAATATCAGCAAGTTTAGTAGTTTCTCAAGAGTATAATTATAATACCATTGGAACCATAATGATGAGCCCGTCGAAAGCGTGGGAAGTTATACTATCTAAATATCTTGTTATATTTATTACTACAATAAGTATATATTTTTCTATTTTTATACTATTACTAATTACTGGGGGGGTAATTTATGGTTTTGATAATTGGTTTGCAAAGTCAATATATATTAAAGAGAATGAAATTCACGTCCAAACTATGATTACTTATTTAATTAAGTACTATAGCAGTAATTTAATATCAACTTTTATGGTACTCTCTCTTGCTATATTTTTAACAACGTTAATGAAGAGTTCTATGTTGGCAGTTATAGGTACTATGTGTCTGCTGATATTCTCACAAAATATATCCATCAGTATGTCAGGGTATGATTGGTTTAAATTTACTTTCATACCTTACCTAGATCTACAAGATTCTATACATGATTTAAGTGAATTTAGTACAGGATTAGTCTTTTGCTTGTTTTACATCATGCTTTTCTTGACACTATCAACGTTGTTCTTTTCGTACAAAAAACTAAAATAATTAAGGAGAAATAAAATTATGAAAAAAAAATGGGTAGCTGTAGTATTGTCTTTTCTATTTCCTGGTTTAGGGCATATTTACTTAGGAAGGTTTCCTATTGGAATTACTTTAATTGTACTTACTGTAGGATCCTGGGTTCTAGGGCAAGTAGTCAATCCAGTGATTGGTTTAATTTATTTTGTATTATGGATCTTTGCTATGATCCATTCAGCAAAGATTACTAGAGAAATAAATGCTCAAATGCAGAGATGATCTATCAATTCTACCTTGCATATTCGCATATCTCTACAAGCAGAGCGATTCGTCTACATCAGTGTTACTAATCATATTATTAATAACTTTGTGTGATTAGTAACTCTCCAGTCGAATAAAAAATTTTAAACCTGAGATTCTAAATGAATTCTCAGGTTTTTAAATACTATATTCACCCATGTTTTAGTCTCGGTTTGATAGTAGTATTTTATAATTAGGAAAATTATTTGATTTATTTGACAACTACTTATGTATTTTCACAACTAAAGGGTGAATATTTCAGTATTTTACTCATAAACGAATGTTTTTGAGACGCTTATTTTTTAAGTAAAAAGAGCTGTTAAATCATTAGACACATGTTTCTAAAGATTGCTCAAAAACTTAATTTCATATACCACCTTTTATGATATAGTTTCATTAAAAGGTGGTTATTTTTATGTCTCGTTATATTTATGGATATGCCAGGGTAAGCACGCATCAGCAAGATCTGTTTCGGCAGCTGGATCTATTGGAACAATACAATTGCAATGAGATTCTGACAGAAAAGATTACAGGTATAAAATCAGACCGGCCGGAACTGAACCGTCTAATAGATAAATTACGCCCAGGTGATATTGTGGTGGTTGAAAGTTTTTCAAGGCTGGGGAGAAGTACAAAAGACCTCATCGAATTAGTGAATTATTTTGAAGAAAATGATGTGAAATTGAAGAGTATAAAAGAGGATTTTGATACATCAAGCCCCCAAGGACGATTGATGATGACTGTCTTCCAAGCGTTTAGTCAATTCGAGCGGGATTTGATTGTCGAACGTACCAAAGAAGGGTTGGAAAGTGCCAGAGCGAGAGGACGGAAAGGGGGCCGCCCCAAAGTAAAATCTAAAACAGTCACAAAGGCGATCAACCTATACAATACAAAAGAGTACAGCATACGAGAGATTGTAGAAATGACTGGAATCAGTCGAGCGACCCTTTACCGGTATTTAAAGACCTCCAAATAAAAGCGCCTATAAACACTGTTTATATACCATGGTATAATGCGTTTATGATGATTTTGTAAACGGTTTAAAAAGATCTTAAAATACCATACTATCAACATTCTATGAAATATTTTATCTAAAGATATAAACGTTTGTATAAACGATACAATAAACGGTCATAAACGAAGAGTCGGAGGTAAGAAAATGAAGGAACTGAATACGCTCTATACTCCAGCTCAGGTCGCTGAAAGAATTGATCTTTCCCAATCCAGTGTCCGCAGATACACTATCGCCCTTGAAAAGGCTGGGTATGCCAATATCAAACGAGACCCGAACAACCACAGAAAGTATGATATATACGATATCCAGACACTTGAATACTTTAAAGGGCTGGTAAACGATAAGAAACACTCTTTTGAGCAGGCACTCGAAGAGACAATGAGCGACCTCGATTATATTCATGCCAAAGTGGACACCCGAGCCCTCTCAACTCTGTCTTCTGACAATAAACATACGGAACGCCTGGAACAGAAGGTGGATACATTGATCGAACTGGTGCGGGAACTCAATCAGAAGACGGAGCACCTGCAAAAAGATAATGAACGTCTCACGGAACTGGTGGAAAAACAGCCTTTAATGTTGGATATATCTCAACAAGAAAGTACCGATGCCGTTGAGACGCCAAAAGATGAGGACAGAGAGCAAACAGAGGATGATGAGGGTAATACGCCCAAAGTTTCCGAAATACCTCAACAGGGGACTGCTGAGACTTCCGAGACAAAAAAAGAAGAAATAAACCAAAAAAATGACGGGATATTCTCCCGCCTTAGAAAGTTTTTCCGTTGAATGTTTGCGATTCCACCGAAATATGTATAAAATGGTCTGTAAATAACTGAACGGAAAATTAAAAGAGTACCAGCATTAAAGGGTAGTTGGTCGCTATCCTTTAATCGCTTACCGTGACGCACCACGGCAAACACTTTAGGTACTCTTTATCATCCTTATGATACCCGTATTATAGCGAGTTACAACCTATTTTACAAGTATTCAGGATGATAAAGGGGCATATTTTCAAAGAGTGTAGCCGTAGACTAGCGGTTACACTCTTTTTCTTTTCTGAAAAGAAAGGATATGGATACTATGACCACTCAATACGAAATCGTCAGCTTCACCGACTA
>NZ_ANAM01000010.1 GCF_000330705.1 Salinicoccus carnicancri Crm | reverse complement strand
ATCTTATTGGTACTTTCGGATAACCGTGGTATATATAAATGAAGTGGTGAATAATATGAATTTATATGAAATGATTGAAACGATGCTGAATGATGATAAACCTCATATATCTATGCATGTGCCGGGCCATAAAAGTAACGCCATCGGCTGCCTTCCAATGCTTGATGCCCGTTTTGATATGACGGAGATTGATGGTCTGGATGATCTCCATGAACCGGAGGGCATACTTAGGGACATCAACATGAACCTCAGTTTGAAATATCCGGGTTATACTGCCCAGATGATGGTGAACGGCACGACTAATGGTATATTGTCTGCTGTTTTTTCCATGAAAGAGATGACGGCCCGATTTATTGTTGTGGGTGATGCACATAAGTCTGTTTATCATGCGATTAGGCTGACTGGAGTCTATTATACTGAAATTACTTATGTGGATTTAAATGATTTTGACACAGATTCCAGTGACACGTTTATCGTCACCTACCCTGCATATACAGGAGAATTGGTGGATATAGAGCAGCTTATTTCATTTGCCCATGAACATGGGGCACGCGTCATTACGGACGAGGCGCACGGTGCACATTTCGATATTGCTCCGGGTTTTCCTGCCTCCTCGATGGTGTACGGATCGGATATTACAATCCAGTCCTATCATAAGATGCTTCCGGCATTGACGATGGCTTCTGTAATCTTTACAAAGTCGGTATCGGTGCACAGGGAAGTGATGAAATACATAAACTGGTTTGAAACATCCAGCCCTTCCTATCTGGTGATGCTTTCCATTGAAAGTGCCCATGAGTTCTATAAGACTTATCAACCTGAAAATTTCTTCACTAAACGGATGAAGCTCATTGAAGCATTGAGGAAAGAGGAGATTATCGTATCGGAAAAAGCGGACCCTGCGAAAATTATGCTCAGCCATCCGCAATTTTCCACGTATGAATTGGCGAAGGTCCTGAAACGAGAGCATCATATCCATCATGAAATGGTCTCGGATGAGGGAGTACTGTGGTGTCTGCCTCTGTTCCATAAAGGGGACAGGTATCCGTACGAGAGTCTATTAAAACGCATTGGAGAGCTCAGGTTGGAATCAGACCATCCCGCAGATGATGGCAGCATCCCACCCGTCACGGAGGTGGAGAACCTGCTGGGCAGGGTATGCAGACGAACCATAGTGCCTTATCCTCCGGGGGTGCCGATGATCCATGAGGGTGAGACGTTCAGCCGGGAGCATATCAAAAGGATTACGCATAATATATATAATCATGTTAGAATGGAAGGTATAGGACATAACATAGAATACTACAAGAATGAGGAAATTTAATGGGTCATTTCATTACATTTGAAGGTCCGGAAGGTTCCGGAAAGACGACAGTGATTTCCAGGGTACATGAGGTGCTGTCGGAAAAATATGATACAATGGCAACGCGTGAGCCCGGTGGCATTGCGATAAGTGAAAAGATCAGGGAACTCCTGCTTTCAAAGGGCAATGATATGGATGCACGTACAGAAGCACTTCTGTTTGCGGCTGCCAGACGTCAGCATCTGGTGGAAAAGGTGCTTCCGGCACTGGACGCGGGAAAAATCGTATTGTGTGACCGTTTCATAGACAGCTCCATCGCCTACCAGGGGGTAGCCAGAGGGATAGGTGCTGACGGGGTGATGGATATCAACCGTTTTGCCATAGAAGACCATATGCCCGACCTGACAATCTATCTGAAACTTGACCCTGAGATCGGGCTTCACAGAATAGAAAGCAACAAACGCGATCACAACAGATTGGATGCGGAAAAAATCAACTTTCATAAAGATGTCGTTTTGGGGTATAATGAATTATCAGAAAATTATCCATGCAGGATTAAGATAGTTGATGCGGATCAGTCTCCTGAAAAGGTGACGCGGGATGCACTTGAAATAATCAACCAATATTTGGACCAAGGAGTGAATCAGTCATGAAGATGGTTATTGCAATCGTTCAGGACCATGACAGTCAGAGGCTGGCCGACAGGCTGACTAAAAATGATTTCAGAAATACCAAGCTTGCTTCAACAGGCGGTTTTTTGAGGGCCGGAAACACGACGTTCCTGTGTGGTGTGGAAGATGCGCGTGTGGATGAATTGCTCAAACTGCTGGATGATACATGTGGGAACAGGGAACAGACAGTAGCCCCTGTAACTCCGATGGGCGGTAATGCGGACTCCTATATTCCTTATCCGGTAGAAGTCGAGGTCGGCGGAGCGACTGTGTTTGTCCTGCCAATCGAACAGTTTGAAAGATTTTAAGTGATTTTATGGATACCCGGACAATCAGCGTTAAACAGCAGCTGGACCGGATTATTGAGAGCGGCAGACTCAGCCACACCTATATGTTCGAAGGCGATGCCATAGAGACATTGAGACGGCACAGTGAGTATTTTGCACTCAGTATCCTGGGAGATACAGAACGTAATGAAACGCTTGTTTCAGAAGGTAATCATCCGGATTATTTCTATCTGCGTACGGATGAAACGTCTATTAAAAAAGAGGCGGTTGAAGATCTCGTCCGCAGGATGAACAGGAAACCGACCGAATCAGAGTATAAAGTATACGTAATAGAAGCATTTGAGAAACTGACACCCCAGGCAGAGAACAGCGTGTTGAAATTTCTTGAAGAACCACCGGAAAAGACAATAGCAATCCTGCTTACAATAGATAAGAGCAGTATTTTGCCCACCATACACTCCAGGTCCCAGCATATCCACATAAAGGGTGAGACAGAAGATCGGACAAGATTTCTGGAAGGGCTGAGTGATGCGGAATTGAACACGGTTGATGTGTTGGCACTTAATGCCCGGCATGTGAAGGACCTCGGAGAGAATTTTTCCACATTGAGAAAAGCGGCAGCCGGATTTTCATCCAAATGGATTGGCAATCATCCTTTGGTCCTCATTGAAATCAAGCCGATGCTTGATATATGCACAGAGCGCAGGGATCACATGCTGCTGCTCCAGCTGATTGATGGTTTTGTCCGCCAGTCTATGCATGCGTCACTGGGACTTGAAAGCTACAGGCCATTCGGTGATGAACAGGTACAGGGCAACAATTCTATAAAGCGGCTTGCCATGATGTTGGATGAAGTCCAGGCAGCAAACAGGATGCTCCAGTCCAATGTCCATCCGCTGCTCGTATTTGAAAGTATGGTTATCTGCTCGAAAGGTTGAATAATATGATAGAACTTATCACTGCCACCCAGCTGGACTATTTTGATAACTTGTATATCGAAAACAGTTCAGTGAAGGTGGAACGCGATGATTATATAGTTGCAGAAACAAAACGGGGCATGGAGATGCTGCGTGTCGTGAAAGGGAACTATGAAATTCCCAAAAATAATATAGTGGAACCTGACGGCAGATTCTTACGTCCGGCGACTGATCAGGATGAGGAAGCATTCCATAAAAACCAAAATAATGCAGAAGAGGCTATGGAATTCTGTAAATCTGCCATAGAGGTGGAAAACCTGGATATGAATCTGGTGAACGCCAAATTTACATTGGACTGCAAAAAGCTGATTTTCAATTTCACAGCCGATGAACGTGTGGATTTCAGAAGTCTGGTCCGTGTGCTGGCTAACAAGTTCAAGACACGTATCGAGTTGCGCCAGATTGGTGTGCGGGATGAAGCTAAGTATCTCGGAGGCATCGGTCCATGCGGCCGCGCCCACTGCTGCTCCACGTTCCTGGGTGATTTTGCCCCAGTGAGCATACAGATGGCAAAAAACCAGGATCTTTCACTCAGCCCGACTAAGATTTCGGGTGCATGCGGCCGTCTGATGTGCTGCCTCAACTATGAGGATGAGTACTACGAGGATGCCCGCGAACGGATGCCCGATGTCGGACAGACGATCAATACGCCCGACGGCCGCGGTCTTGTAGTGGGGATGAATATACTCGACCTTGTCGTCAAAGTTAAATATACAGATGATTATATCCGGGAATTCCACTGCGATGAACTTGAAGCAGCCGGAGAGGTGTAAGGATGGATCGTGAGCGTTTATTCATGCACATCAGCAAAATGGAAGCCGATATGAACAGCATGCATGATGATCTTCAGACACTGAAGGAGCTTGCAGTTCGTCTTGTCGAAGAGAACGTCACTCTGCATATGGAGAAGGAGAAGTATGAAAAGCTCCATGAAGAAGATGAGACTGTGGAAGAGGACTCTTTCAAGGGAAATACACTGAACAGCATCTATGAAGAAGGTTTCCATGTATGCAGCGTGCACTTTGGGACATTGAGAAATGGCGAGGACTGCCTGTTCTGCCAGGGATTTCTTGAACATAGAGGTAAGTGACAGACGGCTTCGGCCGTCTTTATTATTTGAGGTGAGAAAGATGTTGAAAGAGGGAGAGCGCCTGGATGCTCTTTTCAGGGAATCCATGCAGATCATTCAGAGCAGGGAAGTATTTTCATTTTCGGTCGACGCGCTTCTGCTTGCCAATTTCACACGTATTGTGAAAAGGGACGGGGGAATTATCGATCTATGTTCAGGTAACGGCGTTATACCGTTGCTTTTATCGCACAGGACGGCAAAGTCGATCGATGCGGTGGAACTGCAGCCGCAACTTGCTGATATGGCGGAAAGGAGCATCGATCTCAACGAAAAGGCTGGCCAGATAACGATGCACACTGGCGATATCAGGCAGATCAGGGAGATGTTCAGTCATTCCTCATTCGATGTCATTACCGTAAACCCGCCGTATTTCACGAGCAATCAGCCCCTTAAAAAACTTGGGCCGCACAGCATTGCAAGGCACGAAGTACATATCGATCTCGCGGGTGTGGTTGCAGCCGCACGGTTCCTCGTGAAGAATAAAGGGCGTCTCTATATGGTGCACCGGGCCGAGCGCAGCATGGAGGTCGCGAACATGCTTGCCGGCGCCGGTTTCAGGATCAGGCGGCTGCAGTATGTTTATAATGATGAAAATGCGGAGACCGCAATGTTCGTCCTCGTGGAAGCGATATTTCACAGCCAGGCCTATGTGGATGTGCTGCCGCCCTTTTATATATATGATACTGACGGTAAATATTCAGAAGGGATGCTGGAGGTATACTATGGCTGAGTACTATACATACATTGTAGAATGTGCAGATGAGACATTGTATACGGGCTATGCCACAGACCTTGCGAAACGGATCAGTACCCATAACAGCGGTGCAGGTGCAAAATATACGCGCAACAGGCTCCCTGTGACACTCCGGTACTATGAAAAGTTCGGATCGAAAAGTGAAGCGATGAAACGGGAATATGCAATCAAGAAACTGACAAGGGCAGCGAAACGGGCACTGATAGAAAGCGGGGGATGACTGGTGGATCTATTTATAACGGGAACACCGATCGGAAATTTGGATGATATGACGTTCAGGGCGATTGAGACCTTGAAAAAAGTGGATGTAATCCTTTGTGAGGATACACGGACGACACGGAAGCTGACCAGCCATTTTGAAATCGGTACGCCACTGAGATCCTACCACGATTTCAACAAAGAAGAGATCGAGGACCGGATCATTGAAGAGATGAAATCGGGAAAGACATTTGCTCTCGTAAGTGATGCGGGTATGCCTGTCGTCTCGGATCCGGGCTTCGAACTGGTGGGACGCATGCAGCGCGAAGGGTTGGAGTATTCAGTCATCCCCTCTGCCTCGGCGTTTACAATGGGGCTTGTCACAAGCGGCATCCCTTCGTACGAGTTTACGTATTTCGGTTTCCTCCCAAAGACCGGACGTAAAAGGAAAGAGAAAATCGAGGAGATCATGAATCATCCACTCACATCGGTGATATATGAATCCCCGCATAAAATTAAAGACACGCTCCTGGCCATAAGCGGTATCGATCCCGGGCGGAATGTGAGCATCTCCCGGGAAATAACGAAGAAATTCGAACAGCATGAACGTGCAGAAGCGGCAAGGATGACCGACATGCTGGGTGCGGATATCCCGCTGAAGGGAGAGTTTGTCATTGTAGTGGAGGGGGCGCCGGAGGTTGAAGAGAGTTTCGATATGCCGGTGGATGATCATGTGGCACAGTTGATTGCTGAAGAAGGAATGAAGCCGAAACAGGCCATAAAAGCTGTTGCGGAACTCAGGGGACTGCGTAAGCAGGATGTCTATGACGCATACCATAAAAAATAATCGATGGCCGCACTGGTCCATCGATTTTTATTATCTCTATTTAATCCATTTTTGATTTTATCTCATCGATAAGCTGCTGAGCACCTTCCTGGCTCAGAATGATACGGCCGTCTGCGAGGCGCATGTTCTTCTCGGATACATCACCGGTGATCGCACAAGTCATCTGTGGTTTGTATTTTTTGAGGATGATTGTATCATCATCAGTGTAAATTTCGAGTGCATCCTTCACTTCGATATCCAATACACGTCTTAGCTCTATAGGAATGACCACTCTTCCCAATTCGTCTACTTTACGTACAATTCCTGTTGATTTCACAACAAATCCCTCCATACTTTCCGCTCTTCATCAATTGCTGATATTTTTCTGAGTCAGTGATGAAACGTATTAAGAATATAACTTTTGATACCCCCATGCCGGCAACCCGAAACATGTAACTATCATATGTCTTGGATAATGTCAACGGGGTTTTCCCTGGATTTCCAAGTTCTTGCTGATTATAGCACAGAGGAGATGCAAGACGCCACTGATATCATTGAAAAGCGATGCGAAATTCGTTATATTTAATAGATGAACTAATAGGAGGAAAAGGCATGGAAAAACCAACTTACTATATCACCACTCCGATATATTACCCGAGCGGCAAACTGCATATCGGCAACGCCTATACAACGATTGCGTGTGACGTCATGGCGAGATACAAGCGCATGCGCGGGTTTGATGTCTACTATCTGACTGGTGCGGATGAGCACGGACAGAAGATCGAGAAGAAGGCGGAAAAGATGGGGATCTCCCCTCAGAAGTATGTGGATGATATGGCTGAATACATGAAAGAACTGTGGTCGGTCCTTGAAATCACCAACGATCAGTTCATCCGTACGACCGGGGATGCCCATAAAAAGGCGATACAGCAGATTTTCGAGCGCCTCCTGGAACAGGGGGACATCTATCTCGGGGAATATGAAGGCTGGTATTCCGTTGAGGATGAGGAATTCTTCACAGAGACACAGCTTGATGAAGTGTACAAAGATGAAGACGGCAATATGATCGGTGGTGTGGCACCGAGCGGCCACGAAGTGGAACTGGTCAAGGAGGAAAGCTATTTCTTCAGAATGAGCAAATATGCAGACCGTCTGGAAAAATTCTATGAAGACAATCCGGATTTCCTCAAACCTGCTTCGCGCAGAAATGAAATGCTGAACAACTTCATCCGTCCGGGACTTGAGGACCTGGCGGTGTCAAGAACGACATTCTCCTGGGGCGTTCCGGTATCATCCGATCCGAAACACGTGGTGTATGTATGGATCGATGCGCTGTGCAATTATATCACGGCACTTGGATACGGCTCTGACGATGATTCCCTCTTCCAAAAGTACTGGCCGGCCGACCTCCATATGATCGGTAAGGAAATAGTGCGTTTCCATGCCATCTACTGGCCGATTATGCTGATGGCCCTGGATCTGCCGCTGCCTAAAAAACTTCTGGGCCACGGCTGGCTCGTCATGAAGGACGGCAAGATGTCCAAATCGAAAGGCAATGTCATCTATCCTGAAACTGTCGTTGAACGCTACGGCCTTGATGCCCTCCGCTATTACCTGATGCGGGAAGTGCCTTTCGGCTCAGACGGCGTGTTCACACCGGAAGCCTTCGTGGACCGCACGAACTACGACCTTGCCAATGACCTGGGGAACCTCGTGAACCGTACGATCTCCATGGTCAATAAATACTTCGACGGCCACCTTCCTGACTATAGAGGCCATCAGAACGAATTTGATGAAAACCTGGAAGAGACGGTCAGGGAGAATGTCCGTCTTTATGAAGAGTCGATGGAGGAAATGGAATTCAATAAGGCGCTCCGTGCTGTATGGACAATCATCAGCCGGTCGAACAAGTACATTGATGAGACGACCCCGTGGGTGCTTGCAAAAGATGAAGCGAATCAAGAGGCCCTCGGCAATGTGATGGTGCACCTGGCGGAGAATATCCGCATAGCGGCCATCCTGCTCAAGCCTTATCTGACCCATGGTCCGAAAGAAATCTTCAGGCAGATGAATATCACCGATAACAGCCTCCAGACATTCGATTCAATCTTCAAGTACGGCAGTATCAAGATTGATGAACAGATGGTCAAAAAACCCCGGCCGATCTATCCGAGACTGGATGTGGAAGCGGAAGTGGCACATATCAAGGCACTGATGACGCCTGATAAGAAAGAGGCTGATGAGGGGGAGGAAGAGTCTGCGGAAGGCCTCATCACCATCAGGGATTTTGACAGGATTGAAATAAAGGCTGCGACAATCATCCAGGCCGAAGGTGTTAAAAAAGCCGATAAGCTTCTGAAGATCCAGGTTGACCTCGGCAATGAGGAACGCCAGATTGTATCCGGCATCCGTTCGCAGTATGAACCGGAGGATATCATCGGCAAGAAAGTGCTTGTCGTAACGAATCTTGAGCCGGTCAAGCTGCGCGGGGAACGTTCTGAAGGCATGATCCTGACGGCGGAGAAAGGCAAGAGCCTGACACTCATCTCTGTACCCGACGGAATTGAAAACGGCAGTACTGTAAAATAACTGTTGGAGTGATTGCAATGTTGATAGACACGCATGTACATCTCAATGCAGACCAGTATGATGACGATCTTGAAGAAGTGATGCAGCGTGCCGGTGAGGCCGGCATAGAGAAGATGGTCGTTGTGGGGTTCGACCGTAAGACGATAGAGCGTACGATGGAGCTCATAGAGAAATACACGAATGTATACGGAGTCATCGGGTGGCATCCTGTGGATGCCATCGACTGCACAGATCAGGATCTTGAGTGGATCGAATCATTGTCCGGCCATCCCAAAATTGTCGGTATCGGAGAGACCGGTCTCGACTATCACTGGGATAAGTCTCCGCATGATGTGCAGAAGGAGCTGTTCAAAAAACAGATTGCTCTGGCAAAAAAGGTGAATCTTCCGGTCATCATCCACAACAGGGAAGCCACCCGTGACTGCATTGAAATACTGAAATCGGAAGGTGCCCATGAAACGGGCGGCATCATGCATGCTTTCAGCGGAAATGAGTCTGATGCCGATACTGTCATCGGCATGAACTTCCATGTGTCGTTGGGCGGTCCTGTCACATTTAAAAATGCGCAGAGGCCGAAAGATATCGCTGTACATGTGCCGATTGAAAGGCTTCTCGTCGAAACGGATGCACCTTTTCTGCCCCCGCATCCCTACAGGGGTAAAAGGAACGAACCGGCATATGTGAAACTCGTTGCCGAGAAAATAGCAGAGCTGCGCGGAATGTCATATGAGGATCTGGCAGCGCAGACAACAAGGAATGCCGAGGCACTTTTTGGCATTCAGTGATGGAATCACCGCCATGCGGTGATTTTATTTTTGGATAAATAATTGTGGTATGATGGAAACAGGGAGCGAAAAATTATGGAAAAACCGGTTATAAAAGAAGTCGTTATTGTGGAAGGGCGCGATGATACCAGGCGTCTGAATGAGGCAGTTTCCTGTGAAACAATCGAAACCAGGGGATCGGCCATCGATGGTACAGTAATGGACGAAATAGAAGTTGCTTTAAGTACGCGGGGGGCGATCATTTTCACCGATCCTGATTTCCCCGGCCATAAGATCCGCAATACAATTCTGGAACGGTTTCCCGGGATAAAAGAAGCTTTTCTGCCGCGTGATAAGGCCAAAGGCAGACTCGGCGGGATCGGCGTCGAGCATGCGAGTATCGAATCCATACGTGAAAGCCTGTCACAGGTCTACACGAATATGCCGGTGACAGAAGAGGCGGTCACAATCCAGGACATGACGGGATGGGGGCTGTCAGGTACTTCTGAAGCTTCATTCAGGAGAAGGCACCTGTGCGACCGCCTGAACATCGGATACGCAAATGCCGGCCAGCTGAGGAAGAAGCTGAACCGGTATAATATCGACAAAGCACGTATAGCGAATATACTGGAAGAATTGGCGGGGGAGTAATATGAAAGATATTGCGACGGCGGGCAGAACAAAGCAAATACTCGCGGCTCACGGCTTTTCATTCAAGAAAAGCCTGGGGCAGAATTTCCTGATAGACCTGAATGTCATCAGGGAGGTGCTGGATAAGGCGGATATCGATGAAAATACGGGAATCATAGAAGTCGGGCCGGGCATCGGCTCACTGACTGAACAGCTGGCCAGACGCGCCGGGAAAGTGGCTGCTTTTGAAATAGATCAGAGACTTGTGCCGGTACTGGCGGACACACTTTCCCCCTACAGTAATGTAACCGTCATAAACCAGGATATCCTAAAAGCGGATATTAAGGATGCGATAGACAAGCATTTTTCAGGCTGCGATGAAGTGGTGGTGGTTGCAAACCTGCCGTACTACATTACAACGCCGATACTTATGAACTTCCTGGAGCAGGATCTCCCGATTGCACGGTATTATGTGATGATGCAGAAAGAAGTGGGTGAGCGCATCAGCGCCGGACCGAACAGCAAATCCTACGGTTCGCTGTCCATCGCCATCGATTACTATACCGAGGCGCGTGTAATCCAGCAGGTGCCGAAGACCGTATTCATGCCGCCGCCGAATGTCGATTCCATCATTGTGGAAATGGTGAAGCGGGAGAGGGGCAAAGTGGATATAGGTGATGAAAACCTGTTCTTCAGGTTGACGCGCGGCGCCTTCGGGCAGCGGCGTAAGACAATCCTGAACAATTATATGAGTGTGTTTGAAGACGGCAAGAAGTACAAGGACAGTGTCCGCCGGCTGCTGGAAGCGGCAGGGATCGATCCAGGCCGCAGAGGCGAGAGCATCTCGATTGAGGAATATGCCGATATTTATCACAAGCTAAAAAATTTCCCTGAATTGAAAATAGTTTCCCAATAGATACAAAAGTAAATGATTTCGACGGTTTTTTGACAGAATTATGTAAACTTGCTATAATAGATTCAGTGAGGTGGGCCAAATGCCAAAAACTTTAGTCGACATCAAAAATATTCTTGAATGTCAATTGGGAAATCCAGTTTTACTTCGTGCAAACGGAGGGCGCAAGAAATTGATTGAACGACGGGGTATCCTTAGAGAAACGTATCCTTCTGTCTTCGTCGTAGAGCTTGATCAGCAGGAACATAACTTTGAAAGAGTGTCATATACATATACTGATGTATTGACATCAAATGTCGAAGTGACATTCTATAATGATGAAAGAGAAGCATTTGTAATCCAATAATTGAACGGGAAAAACCATCATCTTGCCGGATGATGGTTTTTTATTATAGAACTAAAAAACCGGACATAAACAATATGACCGGTGTGATGAATCGGTGATCATCGGATCGTTTTAAGGCCCTTTGCCCAGCTGACAGTGGTTGCAACCACGTTTTCGATTGTTGCATTGTGGACTTCAGCCGGTTTGAAAGTGCTCATGTTTTCAAAATCTGTGAACAGGCTGAACGCACCGAAAGGCGCCACTGTTGCGACGTTCAGATTGCTGAGGATCTGACGCAGGGAGAGCGTTGCCGCAACTGCAAGCGTGGAACCATAGCCTACGATACCGGCAGATTTGTTGCCCCACTCAGGTCCGATGTAGTCGATTGCATTTTTAAGGGGTGCTGTGACACTCTTGTTGTATTCCGGTGTGATGAAGATGTAGCCATCGAGCTCATCGATCTTTTTAGACCATGCATTGATCGCATCAGTGGAATACTGCTTGTTTACCATTGCTGGCGGGAGGTCTTCGTTGAACATCGGGAAGTCGTAATCTTTGATGTCGACGATTTCGAATTCTGCCTCGAGGTCCATCTTTTCAGCAAAATCCTTTACCCATTCTGCAACCTGCATGTTAACGCGTGCCTTACGTGTGCTGCCTGTAACGATACCTATTTTAACCATTATATATGCCTCCATCAATTTAATTACATATTGATTACTAGTTATAAAAAGTAACCACGTTATATATAATACACCATTTTTAAGACTTTGCAAGCTTTTCAGATCGATTAGTTCAAACTTCTTTTAGTCTATTTAATAGCGGCTAACTTATATTATAATAAAAGGATACGAATAATGGGGTGAAGATGCATGCGGGAGATCAGAATAGCCGATATCATTGATAAGAATAATGACCAGTCCATAAAGTTTCACAGCGGCGCAAGCTCTGTCATTCAGATGCCTGTCGAATATATCGACAGAGTGACAGATCTTGCTTTCAAGGATGTCCATATACTTAAAAACACTGTTCCAGTCTATGAACGTCTCACAGTGAAGGACCATGTCAGTTTTTATAAAAAATGGAATAGGAGCGGGCTGGGGATTTCTGACATGATCCGGCAGTATGAACTGGAATCCGTGTCTCATAAACGCCTCACCCACTGCACCGCTGAAACCATCCAGCGGCTTGCCTATATCCAGGCGGTGCTGGCGGATCGGCAGGCGGTGCTGGCTGTAAATCCTTTGTATAATGCCGGCATTGAAAATATAAGGCTGTTCCATAAGATGATGGAGCAGATGGCGCATGCGGGGAAAGCGTTGATTGTGATTACCAGCAGCACTGAAGAGGCGTTCGTGATAAGCAGCAGGATTGCTCGTCTGAGCGAACAGGGGCTCAAAGAAGTTGAAACCGAAATGCCGGAAGAAAAAAACAACCAGGCGTCCCTGAAGCGCATCAAGGCAAAAGCCCGGGATAAGACAATTTTCATCGATCTGGAGGATATTGAGTATATAGAAAGCAATGATGGGAAAGTCTATATAAATATTTCCCGGGAAAAGTTCATCATTGAATGGACACTGGCAGAAACAGAAAAGAAATTGGGGGATTACGGTTTCTACAGATGCCACCGGTCCTATATTGTCAACCTTGATAAAGTGAAGGAGATCATTACATGGTCGAAAAATACCTACTCGATTGTAATGGAAAACCAGGAAAAAACAAAAATTCCATTATCCCGGATGAAATATAGTGAAATTCAGGAGCTTCTTGTCGTGTAGCTGTACATTTCAGACGAAATAGATACCATTCAACGGAAATCAGATGCATTTATACCCTATATCACACAGTTCATGGTATTTTTCCAACCATTCATCCCCATAAGGTCGCGGCCCTTTGCAATCAGACGTAAACTTGGGTCAACACATGAAGGAGGTATGGACAATGGAAGCAATCATAACTGCAGAAGGTCTGAAAAAAATTTTCGGGAATGAGAAAGCGCTGGATGGAATAGAGTTTGAAATAGGACGTGGAGAAATATTCGGATTGCTCGGGCCGAGCGGTTCCGGCAAGACCACCACGATTAAAATACTGACGGGTGAATTCGAACCCGATGCGGGCAGCGTGGAAATACTGGGCTACGAACATGAAGAATTCGGCGGATCATCCTATATAAAACAGTTGGGGATCCTGTCAGACAACAGCTCGCTGTATGACCGTCTGACAGTGAAGGATAACCTGGAGCTGTTCAGGAAGCTGTATGGCACTGATAAGGAAAAAGTGATGCAGGTGCTAAAGGAGGTCGGCCTGGAAAAACACGCTGATAAAAGAGTGTCGGTGCTGTCAAAAGGAATGAAGCAGCGCATACTTCTTTGCAAGGCGATTCTCCATGAACCCGAGATACTGTTTTTGGATGAACCGACAAGTGCCCTTGACCCGATTACTACGGACAGGATCCATGATATGCTGCTGCGCATCAAGGACCGGGGGACCACCATCATGCTGACGACCCATGACATGGACGAAGCGACGGCTCTGTGCGACAGGGTGGCGTTCCTTAATAACGGCAGGATACTGGAACAGGGGGCACCGGAATTCCTGAGGCATGCCTATAAAAAGAATGAGGTCCATATTACAATGAACGGGGGCAGGACGATGAGCATTGAACGGAGTGCTGATAACAGGACGGAACTTGAAGATGCCTTATTCGATTCCGAAGTCATCGATATCAGGACGGATTATCCGACACTTGGTGAAGTATTTAAAAATGTTACCGGAAAGGAATTGGTCTGATATGAACACTGGACGGATAATGGCGATATTCGAAAAAGACCTTAAAGAATTTACGCGAAATATGATGTTGTTCACTACGACACTCATTCCGATACTGATGGCATTCATGTTCAGGAATGCAGGACCGGACAGTACAGAGGCTCCAGCTGTACTCATTGCGGTTATCATAGGTACGGCCTATTCAACAATCCTGTGCAGCAGTATCATGACGATGATGGCGGAGGAGAATGAGAAGGATACGCTCCGCGGCCTGGTGCAGTCCCCGGCTTCGATGCTGGATATCCTGACCGGCAAAAGCCTGGTGGTCATCATGATGACCGGTATCTCACTCGGCCTTTCCATACTGGTTATGGATGCGGAAATGTCGTGGGGGACGGGCGGCATCGCAGCGCTTGTGCTGCTGGGCCTGTTCTTCCTGTCTCTCGGCATCGCTGTCGGGCTGGAAGTGAAAAGCGTCGCGACAACCTCTGTCTATCTGCTGCCGATCATGCTCGTATTCGGCTTTACCCCGATGATAGAAACCATTGTGAGGGATGAATCTCACATCGTGCGTCAGGTTGCTGAGTATCTGCCGGTGTACCAGTATGTGTTCATCCAGGAAGGCACAGAAGTACTGCCACTGCTCATTTTATGTGGGTGGGCGGTACTCGGTCTCATATATGCGGCATGGGCATTTAAAAAACGTATGAATGATGAAAACAAATAGAAAATTTTCAGACTAATTGGGAATATGGTACATTGAATGTATCTGTTCCCAATTTTTTATTCATATTAAACGAAGAAGGAAGTGTTGTAATGGAAGATCGTACGTTCAGGAACGCAATGGGAAGGTTTGCGACCGGAGTGACTGTAATTACTGTGAATGAGGGCGGGGAGACCCATGGTATGACTGCGAATGCATTCATGTCGGTATCGCTCGACCCCAAACTTGTTCTGATTTCCATAGATAATCGTGCAGCCATGCTTGATAAATTGAAATCTGCAGATTCATTCGGCATCAGCATGCTGACAGAGGGGCAGAAGCATCTGTCGAAGCATTTCGCCAAACAGGAAATATTTGAAGGGGAGATCAGCTTTGATGTGATTGATGAAGTACCGGTGCTTAGGGACAGTCTGGCTGCACTGGTATGCAAAAATTATCAGCAGGTTCCTGCGGGGGACCATACACTCATACTGGGCCAGGTGGAAGAAATCCTGTTCGAGGAAGGCGAACCGCTGACTTTCTTCAAAGGTCAGTACGGCGGCATCAGGAGCGACGCCCGGTGAGGCGGCTGCAAGTTTATGACAAAGTGCGTATTGTATCAGGTCGTTTTATGATAAACTGATACAAAAATGAACGTACAAATGGAAGTGAAACAATGCATTTTGAAACTGCGCCGGCAAAGATAAACCTGACGCTGGATACCCTTTTCAAAAGGAGAGATGGTTTCCATGAGGTCAATATGGTGATGACCACCGTGGATCTGAATGACCAGCTTTCCTTTTCGAAGCGGAAAGACAAAAAGATAATCATCGATACAGAACACCAGTATGTGCCTACAGACAGACGCAATCTGGCCTATCAGGCAGCGAGACTGATGATGGAGACATACGGCATAGAGACCGGCGTCAACATCACTATTGATAAGCGGATTCCCATTGCGGCAGGCCTCGCCGGCGGTTCGGCGGATGCTGCGGCAGCCTTCCGCGGGATGAATGCCCTCTATGATCTGGGGATAGAAACCGCGGAACTTGCTGAACTGTCATCAAAGCTGGGCTCGGACATCCCTTTTTGCGTATACGGGGGGACCGCGATTGCCTCGGGCAGGGGAGAGAAAATCGAACATCTGCCGAAGCCGCCCAACGCCTGGGTGATCCTGGCGAAACCGAAGATCAATGTTTCGACAAAGACGGTCTATCAGGCATTGAAGCCCGGGAGTAATCGGCCGGGATCGCGGGAAATGGCTGCGGCGGTCAAAGAAGGGAATTATAAGGAAATCATTGCCCTTATGAAGAACGATCTGCAGGAGGTGACCTGCCGCAGGCATCCGGAGGTCGCAAGGCTGATAGACAGCATGTCAGTGAGTGGTGCGGACTGTGCAATGATGAGTGGCAGTGGTCCGACAGTATTCGGTTTCGTCCAAAAGGAGAGGCAGGCGGCGCATCTGTATAATGCCATGAAAGGCTGTTGTTCCGAAGTTTATAAAGTAAGATTGCTCGGTTGATTGCTCAAATCCGAACTTTTATGTTAATATCTTTATATAAAATACGGTATTAGGAGTTATCTTATGAAATATAAACGCAGTGAGCGTCTCGTGTTCATGACCCGGCACTTGAGCACCCATCCAAATCAGCTGATTCCATTGACCTTTTTCGTGGAGAAATTCAACCAGGCCAAGTCTTCGATCAGCGAGGATATCCGGATTATCAAGGAAGTATTCGAAAACGATGGTATCGGTACTGTCCGGACAACAGCGGGTGCCGGCGGCGGCGTGACATTCCAGCCGAGAATCAGCTACAGCCGTGCAGAGGAGATCGTGGAGGGGTTCATGGACATGCTGAAGACGAAGGAACGTCTGCTTCCCGGAGGCTACCTTTACATGTCCGACATCATGGGGAATCCCACCCTCATGAACGATATCAGTGAACTGATTGCCACAATGTACGGAGATGAGGAAATTGATGCGGTCGTGACGATTGCGACAAAAGGGATTTCACTCGCGAATGCTGTCGCACGCAAGCTGAATGTGCCTGTGGCCGTAATCCGCAAAGACAACAAAGTGACAGAGGGCTCCACAGTCTCAGTGAACTATGTCTCCGGCTCTACGCGTAAGATAGAGACGATGGTACTGTCGAAGCGGACCTTGAAAGAAGGCTCGAAGGTGCTCGTCGTGGACGACTTCCTGCGGGCAGGAGGTTCCATCACCGGAGTCATCAACCTCATGGAGGAGTTTGCAGCCACAGTGGTCGGTGTCAGCGTGCTGGTGGAGGCCAAACAGGTGGAACACCGCCGTTTCAATGATTATACTTCCCTTCTGAAGGTGTCGGATATTGATGAATTCAACCAGTCCTTCCTGGTGGAGGAAGGCAATTGTCTGGAACACATTGAAGAAACGTTTCAAAAGCATGAATCTTAAAATGTGAAGGAGATTTTATACTATGGAACCAATTAATTCTAAAAATGCACCGGAAGCACTCGGACCGTACAGCCACGGAGTAAAAGTCGGAAACATGTTCTACTCCTCCGGACAGATTCCCCTCACGCTCGAAGGGGAGATTATTTCAGATGATGTCCAGGAGCAGACCAAGCAGGTGATGGAGAATGTCGGCGCAGTGCTTGAAGCGGCCGGCATGGGTTTTGAAGATATAGTGAAAACGACGATTTTCATCAGCGACATGGGCGACTTCCCGAAGATCAACGACGTTTATGGCGCTTATTTTCCGGGTAAACTACCTGCAAGATCATGTGTAGAAGTGAGTCGTCTACCTAAAGATGTACAGGTTGAGATTGAAGTCGTTGCATCGAAAATGGAACCATAAAAGTATTGGTGGACTGAAGCAGTACACATACGATCCAACAATAATCTTATTGGGGGAAGCATACTATGAAAATAACAGATGTAAGACTGCGGAAAGTAAATAACCAAGACAACAGGATGAAAGCACTTGTATCCATTACGTTTGATGATGCATTTGTAATCCATGACCTCAGGGTCATTGAAGGTAATAATGGTCTTTTTGTGGCGATGCCGAGCAAACGGACGCCGGACGGTGAATTCCGGGACATTGCCCATCCAATTCACTCCGATATGCGCCAGCATGTGCAGGAGGAAGTGATGAGAGTATATGAAGAATCGGAAGCCGAAGTGAATGATTCGGACGACAGCGCTACGGAGACAACGGAATCACCGGTGGATCCGACAGAAGAACAGGTGACCAATGCGGAGAACCCCGATGCAGAAGATGATGAAGATAAATAGTGATTGCATACCCGTGAAGCAAAGCGTTGCTTTACGGGTTTTTTATTGGCCGAAATACCTTTTTGGACATATATCCGTTTCGTCTTGAAAGTGCCCAGTCAGTAAAATATAATTAGAGTAGTCATAAACTGGAGGTAGAGTATGCAAACGAGAGCGATTATTCTGGCGGCCGGCAAAGGCACGAGGATGAAGTCCGAAAAATTCAAGGTGCTCCATGAAGTATGTGGCACTCCGATGATCCAGCATGTCATCAGCAATCTGAATAAATCGGGAATCACCGATATCTATGCTGTGCTGGGTCACGGCTCTGAGACTGTGAGCACGTATCTGGGTGACGGCATCCGTAAGACGGTGCAGGAGCAGCAGCTGGGAACGGCACACGCAGTGGGGCAGTGGAAAGAGGAACTGGCGGACCTTGAGGGCCACACCATGGTCGTGTGCGGGGATACACCGCTCATTACGGAGACGACGATGCAGGAGTTCATGAAGTACCACCTGGATACAGGGGCAAAGGCGACCATCCTTTCATCCCGTACGCGTGCACCGTTCGGATACGGCCGCATTGTCAGGAAGGAGAACGGCTCTGTCAAACGTATCGTCGAAGAGAAGGATGCCACGGATCTCGAACGCGAAATCAAGGAAATAAGCTCCGGGACTTTCATATTCGACAACAGAGCGCTGTTCAGCGCGCTTGAAAACGTCGACAACGATAACGCACAGGATGAGTATTATCTGCCGGATGTCGTTTCCATCCTCCGGAGCCGGGGTGCCCGTGTCGAAGCCTACATTTCTCCGGATTTTGAGGAAACGCTCGGCATAAATGACAGAGTTGCTCTCGCGAATGCTGAGGAGATACTTAGGAAACGCATCAATACGATGCACATGCAAAACGGTGTCACACTCATCCACCCGGAAACGACATATATCGATGCCGAAGTGGAGATTGGCACGGATTCCATAATTTATCCGGGGGCAATCATCCGTGGAGACACAAAGATCGGTAAAAATGTTATCATATCCTCTGGAACAGAAATCAAGGATTCCATCATCGATGATGAAGCAGAGATCAGGCATTCTGTGGTGACGGAAGCGAAAGTGGGCAGAGGCACCAAGGTGGGGCCCTATGCCCAGCTCAGGCCACAATCCGAGCTTGGTGAGGAAGTGAAGATCGGCAACTTCGTCGAAGTGAAGAAATCAAGGCTTGAAAAGGAATCCAAAGTGTCGCATCTCAGCTATATAGGGGATGCCACCATCGGCGCCAGGACCAACGTCGGTTGCGGAACGATTACAGTGAATTATGATGGTAAGAACAAATTCAAGACTGAAATCGGCATGGATTCATTCATCGGCTGCAACTCGAACCTCGTGGCTCCGGTCAAGATCGGTGACAGATCATTCATCGCAGCGGGATCGACGATCACTGATGAAGTTCCGGAAGACAGTCTTGCAATCGCAAGGAACAGACAGACGACAAAGACGGGATATTACAATAAAGACAATTAATGGAGGATGAACATGTTAGCTTCTAGCAACCAGTACAAAAATTCCAGCCTGCGCCTTTTCTCTTTGAAAGGCAACGAGCCGCTCGCAGAAGAGATTGCTGAACAAATCGGCATCCCTTTGGGAAAGATTACGGTACAGCATTTTTCCGATGAGGAAGTACAGGTCAATATCGAAGAGAGCGTGCGGGGATGTGACGTATTTGTCGTCCAGCCGACAAGCCAGCCGGTCAACGAACATCTAATGCAGCTGCTGATCATGATCGATGCACTTAAACGCGCTTCAGCGGCAACGATCAATATTGTAATGCCGTATTACGGTTATGCACGCCAGGACCGCAAAAGCCGTGCGCGTGAACCGATCACAGCGAAGCTTGTTGCAAATCTGATCGAGACAGCTGGGGCGGACAGAGTGATTTCACTCGATCTGCATGCACCTCAGATACAGGGGTTCTTCGATATTCCGATTGACCACCTCATGGGTGTGCCGATCCTGAGTGACTATTTCCTTGAACATAAAGATCTGAACTTCGATGAAGTCGTCGTTGTTTCCCCGGATCACGGCGGCGTAACGCGCGCGCGCAAGATGGCCGACCGTCTCAAGACGCCGATTGCCATCATCGATAAGCGCCGTCCGAAGCCGAATGTTGCGGAAGTGATGAATATCGTCGGCGAAATCGAAGGCCGCACTGCCATCATCATCGATGACATCATCGATACGGGCGGCACGATGAAACTTGCTGCACAGGCACTTCTCGATAAAGGTGCCAAAGAAGTGTATGCATGCTGTACGCACCCTGTGCTTTCCGGGCCGGCTATTTCCCGGATCGAGGAGTCAGTGATCAAAGAACTGGTTGTAACGAATTCCATACAGCTGCCCGAGGAGAAGAAGATAGACAAGATAGTGGGGCTTTCTGTCGGAGAGCTGATGGCGCAGGCGATTGTCCGGGTTTATGAAGAAGAATCCGTCAGTATCCTGTTTGACACTTAATTTGTCAATGTTTCTTTTACAAATGTATGGGTAATGTGCTATTATTATGCATGGCTATGTGTTAAATTAGGTAAAAGAAGACTGTCTGTAAATGAAAGGTGGAAATATACCATGGCAAAATTGGCTTCAGCAGCAAGGGAAGGCAAGGGACAGCGTTCTGAGCTTACAGAACTGCGTTCCACAGGGAAAATCCCTGCAATCGTTTACGGTTACGAAGTGGAGAACACTAACGTTTCAGTAGATGAGAACGAATTTATCAAAGTAATCCGCGAAGTGGGCCGTAACGGCGTAATTGCATTGGACCTCAATGGAAAAGCGGTTAACGTGATGGTGACGGACTATCAGTTCGATTCACTCAAAAACCAGATCACTCATATAGACTTCACAGCAATCAACATGAAGTCCGAAGTTACAGTGGATGTAACAATTGAATTGTCTGGCGAAGCTGCGGGTGTCAAAGAGGGCGGCGTAGTAGAGCAGCCTTCTTTCCAGGTTCAGGTCACTGCGACCCCGGATAACATTCCAGAGTCAATCGAAATCAATGTGGAAGCTCTTGAAATCGGAGACTCAATCCATGTATCCGACCTGCGTCAGGGTGCCAACTACACTATTGAAAATGAAGATGAAGAAACGCTTGTCAGCATTGTACCTCCACAGAAAGAGGAAGATCTTGAAGAAGAGGCTGAAAGCGAAGAAGTTGAAGGTTCAGAAGAAGGCGAAGAAGCCGCTTCCGAGGGAACTGAAAACGAAGAGCAATAATCATGATGTTTTAACGGCGGTGGAGTTCCCATCGCCTTTTTTAACGTTGTATGAGGTGATATGATGAAATGCATCATTGGATTGGGCAATCCGGGGAGAAAATACGAAAAAACACGTCATAACATCGGGTTCATGGTGATAGACCGGCTTTCTTCGGATCTGGGTATTGGACTCTCGCAGAATAAATTCAAGTGCAGCTACGGTGCTGGATACGTAAATGGCAAGAAGGTCATGCTGGTAAAGCCGCAGACATTCATGAACCTCTCCGGGGAAGGAGTCCGTCCGCTGCTGGATTATTATAAGATAGCGGTTGAGGATATCCTGGTGCTGTATGATGACCTCGATCTGCCGGTCGGCAAACTGAGGCTCAGGCAAAAGGGTTCGGGCGGCGGCCATAACGGCATAAAATCTCTGAACCAGCATCTGGCTACGGATAAATACAAACGCATCCGCATCGGCATAGACCGGCCGGACCCGGGCGGTTCCATCACGGGTTATGTGCTCGGCAGGTTCACGAAAGAGGAATCGGCACTGATTGACAAAGTGACAGCCAGGTCTGCAGAGGCATCTGCAGATTTCGTAACGGTGCCGTTCCAGGATGTTATGACTGAATATAATGGTGATGTAAATGAACAGTAAAGTATCGGAAAGGATACAGCAGGATGAGCGGTTCCTCGAAGTGGCGGATCATAAAGACCGCCTAAATATGATGGTGACCGGCGTCAACGATGATTTCAAGCCGACGCTCCTGTACGAGCTGTCAAGGAAGGAAAGCCGTCCGATTGTCCTGTTCGTACAGAATAACCATCAGATGGAGAAGATTTCAAATCCCCTGATGGATATGATGGACAACGTCTACACTTTCCCTGTAGGCGATATCATGATAGAGAATCATGCCAAACAAAGTCCTGAATTCATGAAATCCAGGATGAGTGCATTGTTTGCTCTGGCCCACAACGAGCCGGGGCTATTTGTCGTGCCGGTACATGCACTTTTAAAACCGCTGATGCCGAAGGAAAAGCTTCTCAGTTACGAGAAGACGGTAAAGATCGGCACCATTCTGGACTATGACGGGTTCATAGAAGACCTGGTGAGTCTGGGGTACAGAAGAATGAACCAGGCGGTCCATTTCGGGGAATTTGCTGTACGTGGTGACATTATCGATATCCATATGCCTGAGCAGCTCGTACGTGTCGAACTCTTTGATGATGAAGTGGATTCCCTCCGGGCCATTGACCCCGAGACGCAGCGTTCCATCGGCAATATCGATTCCTTCACGATGGAGCCTTATGCAGAGTATATACTTGAGCAAAAAGAGCGCGAAACCCTTCTCGGGAAGATAGAAATGCTGTACCAGGAGACGAAGGAAGGGCTCGACAGTGCCTCTTTGGAGACTCTGGATGACTACTATGACACAGTTACCCACCCCGATCAGACATTCAACCACCTTGTACAGTACAGCCACCTCCTCGAAGACGGCGGGGTCTCCATCCTCGACTACATCACAGACGGCCACCGCCTCATCATCGATGAAGTCAAGAACATGGAGGCGGCATATGAAACAGAATTCAATTCTGTGGGCACATACTATGAATCGATGGTGGAAGCCGGGCGCATGCTAAAAGGCGGCGGCAACTATCTGGAGGGCCAGTATGCACGCCTGCTTGCACGTGATGGCAGCACATACTTCAACCTGTTCACAAAAAGCATGCCGGTTGAAATCGGACACATTGTAAAGATTTCCGTCCGTCCGACTGAAATATACTACGGCCAGTATGACATACTGGCATCCAATCTGAATAAGATGCTCGGTGACGACTATATGATCAGCATCGTCCTCCGTGACGAGGAGGAGGTATCGAAGACGCACCAGCTGCTCGAGGATCTGAAGATCCAGAGCTACATCGGGGAGATGCCGTTGGAGTCAGGCGTTGTGCTGACCACCGGCACGCTTGGGAAAGGGTTCATCCTGCCGTTCATGAAAGTGGCTGTTTTAGGTTCGAAGGAGCTCTACAACAAGACAGCACGCAAAAAGAAGCGGGCGAAAAAACTCTCCAACGCCGAAAAGATCAAATCCTACCAGGAGCTGAACGCGGGCGACTACGTCGTCCATGTCCATCACGGCGTCGGCCGCTACATGGGCATCGAGACACTGGAAGTCGGCGGCATCCATAACGACTACATGAAACTGCAGTACAGGGGCACAGATCAGCTCTATATCCCTGTCGATCAGATGGACCTGGTCCAGAAATATGTCTCAAGTGATGATGGTCAGCCGAAGATGCACAAACTCGGGGGCACCGAATGGAAGAAGACGAAGGCCAAGGTTGAGGCAAATGTCAACGAAATTGCGGATGAGCTGCTGAAGCTCTATCAGGAACGATCGCAGTCTGAGGGTTTCCGGTTCTCGGAAGATACGGAAATGCAGGCCTCTTTTGAAGCGCGCTTCCCGTACGAGCCGACACCCGACCAGTATGCTTCTGTCGGGGAAATCAAGAAGGACATGGAGAACATCCGTCCGATGGATCGCCTGTTATGCGGGGATGTGGGATACGGCAAGACCGAAGTGGCAATCCGGGCGGCATTCAAGGCTGTGCAGGACGGCAAACAGGTGGCATTCCTAGTGCCGACGACGATCCTTGCAGCACAGCATTTCGAAAGCCTGATCGAACGGATCGAGGACTTCCCGGTCAACGTCGAGATGATGAGCCGTTTCAGAACTTCGGCCCAGCTGAAGAAAACACGGGAAGGCCTCAAAAAGGGTACGGTCGATATCGTGGTCGGCACTCATAAGATACTGGCAAACACCGTCGAATACAAAGACCTCGGCCTCCTGATCATAGATGAGGAGCAGCGCTTCGGTGTGAAGCACAAAGAAAAGATCAAACAGCTGAAGACGAACGTGGATGTGCTGACACTGACTGCAACACCGATTCCAAGGACGCTCCACATGAGCCTGACCGGCGTCAGGGATCTTTCTGTCATTGAGACACCGCCGGAAAACCGTTTTCCGGTACAGACCTACGTTCTCGAATTCCAGCCGAATTTCGTCAGGGAAGCGGTGGAACGGGAGCTTTCCCGCAGCGGTCAGGTGTTCTACCTGCACAACCGGGTGGATACGATCTATCAGAAGAAAGCGCATGTCGAGGCGCTGGTCCCGGACGCGGAGGTTGCAGTGATGCATGCGAAAATGAATGAGAAGGAAGTCGAGGAGACCATGCTGGCTTTTGTAAATGGAGAGTACGATGTCCTTGTAACCACGACCATCATCGAGACCGGTGTGGATGTGCCGAATGCCAACACACTGATCATCGAGGACGCCGACCGGTTCGGTCTCAGCCAGCTGTATCAGCTCCGGGGCCGTGTCGGCAGGAGCAGCCGCATCAGTTATGCCTATCTTTTCCATCAGCCGGACAAAGTGCTGACGGAAGTGGCGGAAAAGCGCCTCGAGGCCATCAAGGAGTATACAGAGCTGGGCAGCGGATTCAAGATTGCCATGCGGGACTTGAACATCCGCGGGGCGGGGAACCTGCTTGGCAAGCACCAATCCGGTTTCATCGACTCCGTGGGATATGAACTTTATTCCGAAATGCTGGAAACGGCCGTCAAGGAAAAACAGGGCATCGAGCCGGAGCCGGAACCGGTGAACATCCCTGTGGACATCACCCTCGATGCCTATATACCGGGCACCTACATTACGCATGAGCAGTCCAAGATAGATATTTACAAGCGTCTCAGGAAAGCGGATTCCATCGAAGCCATACAGGACATAGAAGATGAGCTTCTCGACCGCTTCGGTGATTATCCGGTTGAGGTGGAACGGCTGCTGCAGCTTGTCCGCATCAAAGTGTATTCCCTCCTGTTCGGCATCTATCAGGTGAAAGAGGACAGCCGGCACTTCCACCTTCATGTCTCACGGAATGCGACAGAGCAGATTGACGGGGAGAAACTGTTCATGGATACGGCCGAGTACGGCCGCATCATGAAGATCTCCGTGCAGGATAACGAGATGAAGATTGCACTCAGGACCAAGGATGTGGCGGAGCTCATCGAAATCATGAAAACAATCCAGGACAGCAGGATGGAGGAAGCGATATGAATAAAATAGAAATTATCGGGCTTGGGACATCGGACCTGGATCAGATGCCGCTTGGCGTATGGAAGCGTCTCAGGTCAGCGGATAAGGTTCATCTGCGAACAGACGGCCACCCCGTGGCGCGTGAGCTTGAATCGGAAGGCGTGGAGACAGTAAGTTTCGATCATCTCTATGAGATGCATGATACCTTCGAGGAAACCTACTCGGCGATTGTGGCTGCACTCGTTGCCGCGGCCCGTGACCGTGATGTCATATACGCTGTCCCGGGCCACCCGATGTTTTATGAAACGACAACGGAAATGCTCCTCGCGAGGGAGGGGTCAGGAGAAATCCACGTTGAAGTATCGGGTGGACAGAGTTTCGTCGATGTGGTCATCGGTGCATTCAAAGTGCCTGTGAATGAAGGGTTCCAGGTTCTCGATGGCACCGCACTTGCCGTCGGCGATCTTGATTTCAACAAGCACACTCTCATCACCCAGGTATACGACACCCTCAGCCTGAATGAGGCGAAGCTCACACTGCTGGAATATTATTCGCCGGAGACGAAAGTGCAGCTCGTAGATGCAGCGGGGAGCCGGGATGAAAAGATATACAGCACCGGGCTCCATGAGATCGACCGCCTGGGTATCAGCAGCAACCTGCTCTGTCTTTATATACCGAAGACGGAGGACGTCAGACTGGTGGAACGAGATATTCATTATATGACTGAAGTGTTCGATACGCTTGTCGGCGAGGACGGCTGCCCGTGGGACAAGGTGCAGACCCATGAATCGCTTGAAAAACACATGATCGAGGAAACGTTCGAGGTCATCGAGGCGATAGAACAGCGGGATGACGACGCAATCGTTGAAGAGCTCGGGGATATTCTGCTGCAGGTTGCACTTCACAGCGCAATCGGAAAAAAAGAGGGATATTTCGATTTCTTCGATGTGCTCGGAAGTCTGAATGCGAAAATAGTCAGACGTCATCCTCACGTTTTCGGGGATGAGTCGGCGGAATCAGTGGATGATTTGAAGCGCATATGGAGCGAGGCCAAGAAGAATGAGGGCAAGAAAGAGAAGATAAAGCATGAGAAGGAATACGGCGAAAAAGTGCTCGGCTGGATGAAGGAAACCATCCATGAAGGGCGCACGCTGGAAGATATACTGAAAAAGGGGGGGGAATAACCATGAGATTGGACAAATTCCTCAAAGTGTCACGCGTGATCAAACGGCGCCCGCTCGCCAAGGAACTGAGCGACGAAGGGCGTGTGAAAGTAAATGGCAGGACGGCAAAAGCCGGGACCGACCTGGCTGTCGGTGACGAGGTGGAAATACGGTTCGGCCGGAAGGTTCTTACATTCGAAGTACTGGAGCTCGGAGCGCATGCCAAAAAAGAGGATGCGGAGCGCATGTATAAGGTGCTGAAAGAGGAGAAAATTGAAAGTGAGACCGATTTTCTCTAGTAAACATGTCGCTTATGGTGTATTTTATAAATAGAGAATGCACAATTAAGGGATGTGATGCATTGGCTAACAAAGTGGTCAGGATGATCAATGGCTATACGAAAAAGCGGGACGCTGAAAAGAAGGTGCGCCGCAATGAAAACCGTGTTGCCAAAAAACGTACAATGCTGTTCGGCAGCCTGATGCTGCTGCTGGTGGGCATCCTGCTGATCGTGGCTTTCAACCAGAAGACTCAGAACCAGCTGCTGCAGGAAGAACTTGTTCAGACCGAGGAAGTCATGGATGAACGGGTGGCCGAGGAAAAAGACCTTGAGCAGCAGATAAAGCAGCTGAATGATGAGAACTATATTGCAAGAATTGCGCGAAGTGAATTCTTCTTCTCTGAAGAAGGGGAGATTGTTTTCAATTTGCCGGAATCAAACGATGAAAACGCTGAAAAAGAAGTGCAGGAAGAATAATCGTTACAATATTGTAATGATTATTTTTCTTTTTAATGGTATTATTATATATAGCGAGTAAATGATAATTGGGAGGATAATATATCAAGATGTCAGTTGAAGTGGGCAGTAAAGTTATCGGGAAAGTCACGGGTATCAAGAATTTCGGTGCGTTTGTTGAACTGCCGGGAGGAAAGACAGGACTAGTGCACATCAGTGAGGTTGCGGATCAGTATGTAGAGGATATCAATGAGCATCTCAGTGTGGGCCAGGAAATTGAAGTGAAGGTCCTATCCGTCGGAGACGATGGTAAAATCAGTCTGTCCATAAAAAAAGCAAAAGAGCAGAAACCAAAACCGAGGCCGCGCAGGGAAAGTTCGCCGGAAGATTTCGAGAAGAAGCTGTCCAGCTTCCTGAAGGATAGTGAGGACCGCCTCTCTACGATCAAAAGGCAGACGGAATCACGCCGTGGCGGCAGAGGTAAAAGATAATAGATATATACAGACGATTCCAGTAATCGTCTTATTTTATTTTACGGGAAGTGTAGGCTATGGAACTAAGATGTTCCTGGGACAAAGATGATACGGTGGCACTTGCGATTTCCGGCGGCGTGGACTCCATGGCCCTCTACCATCTGTTGAAAACTTCATACAGTAATACTTTCGGACGTCTTATACTGCTGCACGTCAACCACGGTCAGAGGGCGGCATCGGAAGCGGAGGCGGCCCATATAATGAATATGGCCGCAGCGGATGGTGTCCTGTGCGAAACGGTCCGGCTTGATATCGAAAAGGGTGATTTCAGCCAGGCGGCGGCGCGTGAAGCACGCTATCAGTTTTTCGATGAGATGATGGTGCGCCACGGCGTCCGCGTCCTCCTCACTGCCCATCACCTGGATGACCAGTATGAGTCTGTGATGCACCAGCTGCTCACCGGCAGGTATCTGCCGGGCAGGATGGGGATACCATACGCGCGGGAGGAGGGAGGATACCGCATCATCCGGCCGCTGCTCCACATCCCGCGTGCGGCAATTGAAGCCTATGCCGGCCGTCACCAGGTGACATATTTTGAAGATGAGTCCAACAGCGGCACGGACTATACCCGCAATTATATCCGCCACAATCTGATGAAGGATATCAGGGCATCGGAGCATCTCCAGCCGGACCAGCTTCTGAAGTTGTCGGAGGATCTGGGGGAGATCGACGGCATGCTGCGCGAAGAGGCTGCGGATTTCATCTCAGGCCGGCAGGTGCTGTCACGGGAAGAGCTCAACGAAAGGCGGAGGATCAGCCGTATCTATATAGTGAACGCGTGGCTCGCATCCCGGGGGCTCGGTGCGAGGCGGAGATACATTGAAGAGATGCTTGATGTAGCATCCTCCGGCACCGCCCAGGCGGAATTCCCCGTGGGCGACCGGCTGGTGGTGATCGCCTATGATGAAATTCGAATTGAGGCAGGGGATTCTGTTACGCTTCACCGTCTCGATATCACCGAGAACGGAATGTACAGCTTCAACGGATACAAGATTACGGTTGAAATGGCCCCCTCGGAACTGCCCGTCCGCGTACGGACTAGAAAGGAAGGGGACAGAATCTTTGTGCCGGGCGTCGGCACGAAGAAGCTCTCCCGCCTGTTCATCGACCGGAAAGTACCGAAGTATGAACGGGAGACCATGCCGGTGGTCACAGGCCGGGATCATCAAATTATTGCAGTGGGCATAATTTATAATATAATGAAGACACGAGGGAATCACAGTCGATTAAGTGTCGAAAAAGGAGTAAGGCAATGAGTATTAACAATGATATCAGCGAGGTTGTATTGTCCGAGGAGGAAATCCAGGCAATCGCAAAAGAACTGGGGGAGAAGATCACCAGGGACTATGAAGGGAAGACACCCATACTTGTCGGGCTGCTCAAAGGCTCCATCATGTTCATGTCCGACCTGATCAAATACATAGATACGCATCTTGAGATAGATTTCATGGATGTTTCAAGCTATGTAGGCACGAAATCTTCCGGGGAAGTAAAGATATTGAAAGACCTGTCCACTTCAGTGGATGGCCGTCATATCCTGATTGTCGAGGATATCATCGAAACCGGGACTACATTGAACTCGATTGTCGATCTGATCGCCTACAGGAATGCGGCATCACTCGAAATTGTGACACTTCTGGATAAGCCCGTGAACCGTAAGCTTCACGTGGATGTGAAATATGCAGGGACGGAAATCCCTGATGGATTTGTTGTCGGATATGGGCTTGATTTCGATGAAAAGTACAGAAATCTGCCGTACATCGGCCTTTTGAAACCAGAGCTTTATCAATAAGTCAAAACAGTGGAATATTATTGTGAAATTATGGTATTATTTCTGTTAGTCGTATTAGAAATGGAGGTTTACGGATGCCTAAAAATGTGGGCCGTAACATAGTGCTGATATTGATTTTATCAGTGATCATGTTTGGTATTTTTCAAAGTTTTAATGGCGATTCCGCCCTTGAGGAAGAACTGCAGTACAATCAATTTCTCGATGAGCTGAATGCCGGTAACATAGAAGAGCTTTCAATTCAGCCGGAGCAGAACGTCTACCTGATCGAAGGGAGGCTGTCCGGCCAGGATGAACAGGAATCCTTTACATCGGTGATTCCGTACAACAGCACAGAAGATCTTGATCAGATACTGGAGACTGCAAAAGCGCAGGACGGTCTGAACTTCACCATTGAACCTGCGGAGGAGCAGAGTCCATGGACAAGCATGCTGTTCACATTCATACCGCTCCTGCTTATCCTCTTCCTCTTCCTGTTCCTGATGAGTCAGGCACAAGGCGGCGGCGGAGGCGGCGGCAAAGTGATGAACTTCGGCAAGAGCAAGGCGAAGCTCTACGACCAGAATAAGAAAAAAGTGCGCTTCGAAGATGTCGCAGGTGCGGATGAGGAGAAACAGGAACTCATTGAAGTCGTCGATTTCCTGAAAGATCCGCGCCGTTTCGACAGGATCGGTGCCCGTATTCCGAAAGGTGTTCTTCTTGTAGGCCCTCCAGGTACAGGTAAGACGCTCATCGCCCGTGCAGTGGCAGGCGAAGCGGGCGTGCCTTTCTTCTCGATCAGTGGTTCGGACTTCGTGGAAATGTTCGTCGGTGTCGGTGCATCACGTGTGCGCGACCTGTTCGAGAACGCGAAGAAAAACTCACCGTGTATCATCTTCATCGATGAAATCGATGCAGTCGGCCGTCAGCGTGGTGCAGGTGTCGGCGGCGGTCACGATGAGCGTGAGCAGACGCTCAACCAGCTTCTTGTGGAGATGGATGGCTTCGGGGAAAACGAAGGCATCATCATGATTGCCGCAACAAACAGACCCGACATCCTTGACCCGGCACTGCTCCGCCCCGGCCGTTTCGACAGGCAGATCCCTGTCGCCCGTCCGGATGTGAGAGGCCGTGAAGCGGTGCTTAAAGTACATGCGAAAAACAAACCGCTTGATGAAACAGTTGATCTTGCTGCACTTGCGGCACGTACTCCGGGCTTCTCCGGTGCCGACCTTGAGAATCTTCTGAATGAAGCGGCTCTGGTGGCCGCAAGAGGAAACAAGCGCAAGATTGACATGCGTGATGTTGACGAGGCGACCGACAGAGTGATTGCCGGTCCTGCCAAGAAGAGCAAGGTCATCTCCGAGAAAGAGCGCAACATTGTTGCATTCCACGAAGCCGGGCATACGATAATCGGCATGGTGCTCGATGATGCTGATATGGTCCACAAAGTGACGATTGTGCCGCGTGGACAGGCAGGCGGCTATGCGGTCATGCTTCCGAAAGAGGACCGCTACTTCATGACGAAACCGGAGCTTGAAGACAAGATCGTCGGACTTCTCGGCGGCCGTGTATCAGAGGAAATCAATTTCGGAGAAGTTTCCACAGGTGCCCATAATGACTTCCAGAGGTCTACCGGCATTGCACGCAGCATGGTTGTGGAATACGGTATGAGTGAAAAGCTCGGTCCGCTCCAGTTCGGCGACTCCAACGGCCAGGTGTTCCTGGGTAAAGATATGCAGTCGGACCCTAACTACTCTGATGCGATTGCATATGAAATCGACCAGGAAATGCAGAACATCGTCAAGACGCAATACGAACGCTGCCGCCAGATTCTGACTGAACACAAAGAGCAGCTGACATTGATTGCAGAAACACTGCTGGTCGAAGAGACGCTTGACCGTGAACAGATCGAGGGACTCTTCTATAACGGAAAATTGCCTGAGCGCAATTTTGAAGACCATACAGTGGATGAAGACGAGGATAAAGTCGGGCCGTCCTATGAAGACGTCAAAAAAGGTCTGGATAGATATTCAGAGGATGACGAAACTGAAGAACGCGACATGGTGGAGCGGGAAGAGACTTCCCGTGAGTACGACCGCCGCGAACAGGAACGCCGCGAAGAAGAGCGCAACAGTCAGCACAGGCTAGCTGAAGAAAGAACAGATTCGGAGGAACCGGCGCAGGGCCCAGAAGGCCGTGACGGGGAACTCGATGATGACAGCAGAAGACGCTAAGACACGTGTGAAGTCGCCCGGTTGGGCGACTTTTGTGTGATATTAGGGAGGAAAATACATGGATCATCTGATCAGAGGAATCGGAATGAACGATGAAATAAGAATATTTTCTGTCGACACGACAGAAACGGTAGACGAAGCGGTCACAAGGCACGGGGCATATCCGACAGCTGCTGCGGCCCTCGGCCGTACGATGACTGCCGGGCTCATGATGGGTTCTATGCTGAAAAATGAAGAAAAGGTGACTGTGACACTGCAGGGCGGTGGCCCGATCGGCGCAATCGTCGTCGACAGCAATGCCGGGGGCAAAGTGCGCGGGTACTTGAGCAACCCCCAGGTGCATTTCCCGCTGAATGAACATGGCAAGCTTGACGTACGGCGTGCAGTGGGCACGGACGGGTTTCTCAACGTGGTCAAGGACATTGGGCTGAAGGAGCATTTCACAGGCTCCACCGAAATCATTTCCGGGGAAATCGGGGAGGATTTTTCCTACTACTTCTATACGAGTGAGCAGGTGCCTTCCATTGTGGCACTTGGTGTTCTTGTGAATCCGGATAATACGATAAAAGCCGCCGGAGGCTTCATCATACAGGTCATGCCCGGCGCGAGCGAGGAGACGATGGACTTCCTCGACAGGCGGGCGGCTGAAATGACGCCTGTATCGAAGCTGATCGACCAGGGACTCACGCCTTCGGAGATCATCGACGAAATCATCGGCCGTAACAACTGGCGCAAGCTCGATGAAATGCCTGTGGCATTCGAATGTACATGTTCCAAGGAACGTTTCCTGAATGCTATTGCTACACTTGATGCCCGGGAAATTGTTACAATGATCAAAGAGGACGGCGGAGCGGAAGCGGACTGTCATTTCTGCCGCAACAAAGTCTGGATCGAGAAAGAGGAGCTGGAGGCGCTTATCACGCATTAAAGTTGATTTCACGGTGCATTAGTGGTACATTATTCATAGCTATTAACTAGGGATAAAGGAGCATATTATGAGTAAAATTTATAATAATATTTCAGAAGTAATCGGCAACACACCACTTGTAAAATTGAACAACCTTACTGATGATGACTCAGCTGATATTTACGTTAAGCTTGAATTCATGAACCCTGGAAGCTCTGTAAAAGACAGAATCGCGCTCTCGATGATCGAAGCGGAGGAAAAAGAGGGCAAACTTGATAAAGACACGACCATCATAGAGCCGACGAGTGGTAACACTGGTATCGGTCTTGCCATGGTCGCCGCCAGCAAAGGGTACAAGGCGACACTCGTCATGCCGGATACTATGAGTAAGGAACGCCGCAACCTGCTCAAGGCATACGGGGCGGAACTGATTCTGACCCCCGGCGCCGAAGGTATGAAAGGCGCGATAAAAAAGGCGGAGGAGCTTGCAGAGAAGCATGGCTACTTCATGCCGCAGCAGTTTGAGAATATGGCGAACCCTGAGATCCATGCGAGAACGACAGGCAGAGAGCTTGTGGAGCAGACTGAGGGGCTTTCCGTCGACGGGTTCGTATCCGGAATCGGCACGGGCGGTACGATTTCAGGTGCAGGAAAAGTGTTGAAAGAGGCACATCCTGAACTCAGAATCTATGCGCTTGAGCCTGAAGACTCAGCCATACTGAGCGGCGGGGAACCGGGACCCCATAAGATCCAGGGCCTCGGCGCCGGTTTTGTACCGGGTACATTGAATACTGAAGTGTACGATGAAGTCGTGACCGTGGGCAACGAAGCAGCAATGGAAAGGGCGCGTGAAATGGCGGCAAAAGAAGGGATTCTCGGAGGCATATCTTCGGGTGCCGCAGTCGAAGCATCCATCCGGGTGGCCAAGAAACTGGGCAAAGGCAAGAACGTCATCACGGTCCTGCCATCCAATGGTGAGAGATACCTTTCCACACCGCTTTTCAACTTTGAAGATTAAGAACCACTGGTGGCCAGATACCATACCCCGCGCGGGGTATGGTATTTTATTTTTGGCGCAGGCCATTATATTTCTCCCCCGGGACGTGTTATAATATGTCTATTATTATGGAATAGAGGATGATAGTATGGAGCGGCTCAAAATAATGGGCATACTGAATGTGACACCGGATTCATTCAGTGACGGCGGGAAATATAATTCTGTGGAAGACGCATCCGTTCGTGCGCGCAGCATGGTTGATGAAGGTGTGGATATCATAGATGTCGGGGGCTATTCAACGCGTCCCGGCCATAAGGAAATCACAGAGGAGGAAGAGATCAGCCGCGTTGTGCCGGTAATAGAAGCGATACGGGATCTCGGACCGGACATTTCCATCGACACTTTCCGGGGACCTGTGGCACGCCGGGCGCTTGAAGCCGGCGCGACCATGATCAATGACCAGTGGCGCGGAACATATGATGAAACGATTCTTGACGCCGCCCGTGACTTCGATGCTCCGATATTCCTGATGCACAATAATGATCATGCGTCGTACGGGGATGTGGTGGAAGACATGATCCGTGAGCTTGTGGAGTCTGCGGAACTCGCCAAATCCCACGGTGTAAAAGAGGGGAACATCTGGCTTGATCCGGGGATAGGCTTTGTAAAGTCCCGTGAAGAGGAACTGGAAGTCATGCGCCGTCTCGATGAGCTGGTCGCAGTCGGCTACCCTGTGCTCCTTGCGACGAGCCGTAAACGGATGGTCAAAGAACTCATGGGTGAAGAGGCTCCCGCCCATGCCCGCGATGAGGCGACAGCGGCGACAACGATTCACGGCATCAACAAAGGTGTCGCCGGTGTGCGCGTCCATAATGTCGCATTGAACCGCAAGCTGGTCGATGCCTATGTCAGACTGAAGGGGGACCTCGATGGATAACATCAGATTGAATGGTATCAAGACCTATGCCTATCACGGTGTCTTCGACGCGGAGCAAAAGCTCGGCCAGTTCTTCATCACGGATGTGGTGATGTATCTTAATCTTTCGGCAGCCTCTAAGCATGACGACCTGGAGCAGACTGTGCATTACGGTGAAGCTTATGAAATGATCGAGGAAATCATCAAAGGCCCGCCTGTGAACCTGATCGAGCATCTGGCTGAAAAAGTGTCGGCAGCCCTGTTTGACCGGTATGATAAAATAATAGAGACAGAAGTGACAATAGCGAAGCCAAACCCTCCCATCGAGGGAAATTATGATAATGTGAGCATTACACTGAACAGAAAGCGGGAAGAATAATGGCAGTTGCATATTTGGGTCTCGGGAGCAACCTGGGGAACCGCAGGGAGAACCTTGATTCTGCCGTCCGCAGGCTCGATGGACAGAACGAAATCAGTGTGACGAAACGATCGTCACTGTATGAGACAGAGCCTTACGGCAAGACGGACCAGCCCGACTTCATCAACATGTGTGTAGAGGTTGATACGCGCATCTCACCTCTGGAGCTTCTGGAGACGGTGTTGGCCATCGAACATGAACTCGGCCGGGTGCGCAAGGAAGTATGGGGCCCGCGGACAATAGATATCGATATACTGTTGTATGAAGATCTGGAACTCTCCCTTGATGACCTGAGCATTCCACACACGGAGATGCACAAGCGCGCGTTCGTTCTGGAACCATTGGCCGAAATTGCGGGCGGACGGATCCATCCGGTATTTGGTAAGACCGTGCAGACGCTGAAGGAAGAACTGGAAGCCGGTGAGAAGAATGTTTAAAATCGGAGATGTGCAGATCGAAAACCGTGTGGTGCTTGCCCCCATGGCGGGCGTCTCCAACGCAGCGTTCAGGCTGACCGTCAAAGAATTCGGCGCCGGGCTCGTATGTGCCGAAATGATCAGCGACAAGGCACTTTTATTCGGCAATGAAAAGACGATGCGCATGCTTTACATCGATGAGAATGAACGTCCCCTGTCCCTCCAGATATCAGGCGGGGAGAAGGACACGCTTGTTGAAGCGGCGAAATATGTGGATCAGAATACGACGGCGGACATCATCGATATCAACATGGGATGTCCGGTTTCCAAGATCATCCGCTGTGAAGCGGGCGCACGCTGGCTCCTCGACCCGGATAAGATCTACGACATGGTCAGCGCCGTGGTCGAAAATGTATCGAAGCCGGTGACGGTGAAGATGCGCATCGGCTGGGACAGTGATCATATCTACGCTGTCGAGAATGCAAAGATGGCGGAGCGTGCCGGCGCTGCCGCAATCAGCATGCATGGACGGACACGGGAGCAGATGTACGAAGGGGTTGCAGACTGGGGTGTCATCAGACGGGTCAAAGAGGCCGTCAGCATTCCGGTCATCGGCAACGGTGATGTCACATCCCCGGAACTCGCTGAAAAGATGCTGGATGAGACGGGGGTCGATGCGGTCATGATCGGCCGCGAGGCGCTCGGCAATCCGTGGATGATCTACCGGACGGTGCATTATCTGAAGACGGGAGAACTTGCGGCAGAACCTGAAATGGAAGAGAAGATGGACATCATGAAACTGCACATGGACCGTCTGATCCATCTTAAGGGCGAAAAACTGGCAGTACTCGAGATGCGTAAGCATGCGTCATGGTACTTGAAGGGCATCAAAGGCAACGGCAATATGCGCAGGCAGATCAACCAGGCGGAGTCACGCCTGGAGCTTGCGGGAATCATCGATGACTTCATGGAAGTACACCAGGCAAATAAAAAACAAATGACAGTATAGGAGAGAGATACGTGAGTGAAGAACTGAATGACCAGATAGCGGTCAGACGTGAAAAGATGCAGCAGCTGATCGATCTCGGAATCGATCCATTTGGAGAGAAATTCGAACGCACGGCATATACGGATCGTCTCAAAGAGGAGTGGGACCAGTTTACGAAAGAGGAACTGGCCGAGAAGGAAGATATTTCCGGTACAGTGATTGCAGGGCGGCTGATGACAAAACGCGGCAAAGGCAAGGCGGGCTTTGCCCATATCCAGGATATCAACGGTCAGATCCAGATCTATGTCCGCAAGGACCAGATTGGCGAGGAGGCCTTCGATATATGGAACCAGTCCGACCTCGGCGATATTGTCGGTGTCAAAGGTGTCATGTTCAAGACGAACACAGGAGAGCTTTCTGTGAAGGCGCAGGAGTTCACTTCGCTGACAAAGGCACTCAGACCGCTGCCGGATAAATATCATGGCTTGAAGGATGTCGAGGAGCGTTACCGCAAACGTTACCTGGACCTGATTACAAGCGAAGATTCCAAAGGGACGTTCATCAAGCGCAGCCTGATCATCCAGGAGATGCGCAATTATCTGAACCAGCGCGGTTTCCTGGAAGTCGAGACGCCGATGATGCATACAATCGCCGGCGGGGCGCAGGCACGTCCTTTCGTCACCCATCACAACGCACTCGACATGGAACTGTTCATGCGCATTGCAATCGAACTTCATCTGAAACGCCTGATTGTCGGGGGACTTGAAAAAGTCTACGAAATCGGCAGGGTATTCAGGAACGAAGGGATATCCACAAGGCATAACCCTGAATTCACAATGATCGAGCTGTATGAGGCTTATGCGGACTTCCATGACATCATGGACCTTACGGAAGAAATGATTGCATATATCGCAAACCATGTAACAGGTTCCATGATTGTCCAGTATGATGGACAGGAAATCGACCTGACACCGGAGTGGAGACGTGTACACATCGTGGATGCCGTCAAGGCACAGACGGGCGTCGACTTCTATGAAGTCAGGACGGACGAAGAAGCCCATGCGCTTGCCAAAGAGCATGGCATTGAAGTCCAGCCGTCCATGACCTACGGTCATATACTCAATGAATTCTTCGAGCAGAGAGTGGAGGATACGCTTGTACAGCCGACATTCATATTCGGTCATCCGATTGAAATTTCCCCGCTTGCGAAACAGAATCCGGAGGACCCGAGATTTACAGACCGTTTCGAGCTCTTCATCGTCGGACGTGAACATGCCAATGCATTTACCGAGCTCAACGACCCGATCGATCAGAGGAAACGGTTCGAAGCACAGGTGGCAGAAAAGGAAGCGGGCAACGACGAAGCCCACGAAATGGACGAGGACTTCCTCGAGGCGCTTGAATACGGCATGCCGCCCACAGGCGGACTGGGCATCGGCATCGACCGCCTTGTCATGTTGCTGACGGACTCTGCCTCCATCAGGGATGTGCTCCTGTTCCCTTATATGAGGATGAAATGATGTAAAAGTACCAGAATGATGCACCCGGAACTCCCGGGTGTATTATTCCAATAATAAAAACGCCGGAAGTGTTGACTAAAATGCTGTTCATGGTATATTATATAAAAGTCGACGTTATTAATAAGCCCTACAGGAGAATTAGCTCAGCTGGGAGAGCATCTGCCTTACAAGCAGAGGGTCGGCGGTTCGAACCCGTCATTCTCCACCATTAATAATAGCCGGCCTAGCTCAATTGGTAGAGCAACTGACTTGTAATCAGTAGGTTGGGGGTTCAAGTCCTCTGGCCGGCACCATTCACTATAATGCGGAAGTAGTTCAGTGGTAGAACATCACCTTGCCAAGGTGGGGGTCGCGGGTTCGAATCCCGTCTTCCGCTCCATTTTTATTAAGCGGTCATGCCGTTTTATTTTTTTTGAAACAAACAACTCAAATTATTATATATGCGCCCGTAGCTCAATTGGATAGAGCGTTTGACTACGGATCAAGAGGTTAGGGGTTCGACTCCTCTCGGGCGCGCTTGTACAGCCACGGGAAGTAGCTCAGCTTGGTAGAGCACTTGGTTTGGGACCAAGGGGTCGCAGGTTCGAATCCTGTCTTCCCGATTTGTATTACGCGGGTGTGGCGGAATTGGCAGACGCGCTAGAATCAGGATCTAGTGTCTTTACGACGTGGGGGTTCGAGTCCCTTCACCCGCATTTTCCTATATATGTTTCATGGGGGCTTAGCTCAGCTGGGAGAGCGCCTGCTTTGCACGCAGGAGGTCAGCGGTTCGATCCCGCTAGTCTCCACTTTTTTAATTACATAGTGGGGGCCTATAGCTCAGCTGGTTAGAGCGCACGCCTGATAAGCGTGAGGTCGGTGGTTCGAGTCCACTTAGGCCCATTCAAAAAGCACGGAAATATCCGTGCTTTTTTATTATGGGAAAATATCCCCGAGAAATGCCGCCAGTATATCCATTATCTCTTCCGCACTCTTTTCGCCGATGCCGATCAGAACTGTATCCGTCAGTCCCTCCGATTGCGAATACCTGCTGCCGTGGACTATGCTGTGTTTTTCAGCCGGGGTATGGAGGTCTGTACCCGGTACACTCAGCATGAAATGCATGCCGGTATGATCCCCGTATATTTCAATGCCTTCATATTCCCTCCTGAGCCACGAGGTCACAGCCTCCATCTTTGTACGGTAGATTTTGCGCACCCTGTTGATATGCCGCTCCAGATAACCGCGCTCCATGAAATGGGCGACGATGAGCTGCATCTGCCGCGGCACATTGCATGAAAGACGCTTTGCATAATAAAGTTCCGCCAGCCTCTTCGGCAGCACCATGCAGGAGAGCCTGAGCGAGGGATAGAGTGCCTTTGAGAATGTGCTCATGTAAATGGTCCGGTCGTTCTGATCGAGTCCCTGCATTGAGGACAGAGGCCGTCCTGTGTATCTGAATTCACTGTCATAGTCATCCTCGATGATATAGCTGCCCGCGGCGTCTGCATGATTCAGCAGCTGAATGCGCTTTTGAAGCGACAGGACGACACCACTCGGAAACTGATGGGATGGAGTGACGTGGACGACCGGGTTGGAGAGGGCAAGAACGGTTCCGACATCCACGCCGTCCTCTCTGACCGGGGCGAAATCGACTTTGCTGCCGAGCCGCTGCAGAACCTTTTTGATGACGGGATAGCCCGGGTCCTCGATTGTCATTGCCGGATGCCCCATCAGATAGAGAAGCTGCTCGAGCAGGAATTCCGTGGAGGGTCCGATGAAGATCTGATCGGTTGAACAGTTGACGCCCCTGTTGATATGCAGGTAATGCCTGATCTGCTCCCTGAGCCTCCTTTCCCCGCTTTCATCCCCGAGGTTCAACAGCTCATCATCAGAAAATACCTCCCTGGCGATATGCTTCAGTACATCACTCTGGACAATCGTTGTATCAATCGTGCCAGGGGGCAGGGTGTAGTACTTTTTCTTTTTCCTCACTATGTCGGCTGCGGTCTCCCTGTTTCCCCCTTTCAGCTGTGCAACAGGGGTGACGAAATAGCCACTTTTCTCCCTGCTGTATATCAGGTCTTCATCCAGCAGGCGGCCGTAGGCATTTTCAATCGTCGTCTGGCTGATGGAAAGGTCGCGCTGCAGCTGACGCTTGCTCGGGAGTCTCTCATCATTCTCAAGTTCGCCGTCGATGATCTGCTGCCTGATGATATCATAAATCTGTTCGAATAAAGGGATGCCCGAATTCTTGTCCAGACTGATCAGCATAATCTGACCTCCTCAATCTATTTCAAACTGATACTTTAGAGTGTTCAGATCTTATTCTATACTATTTTAGTATAATCTCAATAGGAAAGGGAGTCGTAAGCATGCAGCAGACAGGAACTGAAAGGGTCAAAAGAGGTATGGCGGAAATGCAGAAGGGCGGCGTAATCATGGATGTCGTCAATGCGGAGCAGGCCAAAATTGCTGAAGCGGCGGGAGCTGTTGCGGTCATGGCGCTTGAACGTGTGCCATCCGATATCAGGGCAGCGGGCGGCGTCGCAAGGGCATGCGATCCGCGCATCGTCGAAGAAGTGGTGGACGCGGTATCCATACCGGTAATGGCGAAGTGCAGGATCGGACACATCACCGAAGCGAGGGTGCTGGAGTCGCTTGGAGTGGACTATATAGATGAATCTGAAGTCCTTACGCCGGCGGATGAGGTATTCCATCTAAAAAAGGATGATTATACGGTTCCGTTCGTATGCGGCTGCCGCAACATCGGCGAAGCGGCAAGGCGGATCGGGGAAGGCGCCTCCATGCTGCGCACGAAGGGGGAACCTGGCACCGGCAATATTGTCGAAGCGGTCAGGCACATGAGGATGGTCAACCAGGAAGTGCGTCAGATTTCAGTGATGAGCGATGATGAACTCATGACCGAGGCGAAAAACCAGGGTGCACCTTACGATGTCCTCAGGGAGATAAAGAAACTCGGCAAACTGCCGGTCGTGAATTTTGCGGCAGGCGGCGTTGCGACGCCGCAGGATGCGGCGCTCATGATGGAACTCGGTGCAGACGGTGTATTCGTCGGCTCAGGCGTGTTCAAGTCGGAGAATCCGGAGAAGTTTGCCAAGGCGATCGTTGAAGCGACGACGCACTACCAGGACTACGAACTGATCGGCAGGCTGGCGAAAGAGCTTGGTTCGGCGATGGCAGGCATCGATATCAGCCAGCTGTCGCTGGAAGATAGGATGCAGGAACGCGGATGGTAATGAACGTCGGCATACTCGCCCTGCAGGGGGCTGTGAGGGAGCATGCGGACCTTGTCGAAGCATGCGGCCATGAAGCGGTGCCCATCAAACGGGTGGAGGAACTTAAGTATATAGACGGCCTAATCCTCCCGGGCGGCGAATCCACCACGATGCGCCGGCTGATGGACCGCTATGGCTTCACAGAAGCGCTCCGGCGAAGCAGCCTTCCCATGTTCGGCACATGCGCCGGACTGATACTGCTTGCCGCAGACGTGACAGACCGGAGCGGAGGCCACTTGGGAAAGCTCGATATCACTGTCGCGAGGAACTCATTCGGCCGGCAGGTCGACAGTTTTGAAGCACAACTGGATGTTAAGGGCATAGACGAAAAAGCGGAAGCGGTCTTCATCCGTGCCCCGCATATCGTGTCAGTCGGCAGCGGGGTGGACATCCTTTCCGAAACCGGCGGCAAAATCGTTGCGGTACGCTCGGAACACCATCTCGGCATCTCGTTTCATCCGGAGCTCACCGATTCCACAGTATTCCATCAGTATTTCATTGACATGGTTGAATCGCATGCTGCGGAAACAACACGGTAAAATTAAAAAGCGCGGGATCAACTTGAACTGCCACCCGTCAAGTAGACACGTAAATAATAAAATAATTATGCTGCAGCCTGTGCCCGGAACTCCATCGGGGACAGGCTGTTTAGTTTCGCTTGAAATCTGTCGTGATTATAAAATTTGATGTATTGTTCAATATCAGCTTCCAATGTTTCAAACGTCGTATACATCTTTAAATCGTAACACTCACACTTAAAATGGCCGAAGAAACTTTCCATGGGTGCATTATCCGTGCACGTCGCCAGTCGGGACATACTGCGTGTCATTCCGGCTTCTGTCGTGATTTGACGAAATGCTTTAGATGTATACTGTGAGCCGCGATCCGAATGGATCATCGGTGTGGCATCCGGATACATTTCAATCGCGTCTTTGAGTGTATCCATGACCAGTGGATTATCATTCCTTTTTCGTACTTTGTACGCCACGATAGACCCATCATAGACATCTTTAATGGCACTTAAATATGCTTTCTGACCGATGCCATATTTAAGGTAGGTGACATCAGTCAACCATTTCTCATTCGGCGCCGTGGCAGTGAAGGCGCCGTTTAAGTGATTGGCTTCGATATTCTGATAACCGGTCTTCGTACAATACCCGTTAGACCGGCGGATACAGGACCGGAGCCCCAGTTTAATGAGTAATCGACGGATTCGCTTATGATTATATTGTGTGCCATGTCTACGATTAATATTCATTGTCAGGCGACGGTAGCCATAGATGCCCTTAAATTCATTGAACATGGTCTTCACAACGCCCAGTAACCATTGATTTTCTTCTTCATGGGGCGTCGGCGCCCGGTTCACCCACTTATAATATCCTGACCGCGAAACACCCAGAATGTCACATAGGTGTTGAATCGATGTGTGGGTCTCTTGATGGTATTCATATATCGCCTGAAAGTACCGGGTATATCGACCGAGTTGAACGGATCCCGCCTTTCGATGGCTTTCAACTTTTTTAACAGACCGGATTCAGCCTCTAAGTATTGATTTCGATGTTCCAGTTCTTTGATCTTTAGCTGGAGCTGTTCTTCATCTGTTAACGTCTCTTTCGACGCCAGTCCTTTGCCGCGACGGTCCTGTAATGCCATAGTGCCCCCGGATTCATACTTCTTTACCCAGCTGTACACCTGCTGATAAGAGACATCATACTTTTCCGCGGCCCCATGGTAATCCCGATCTCTTGCGAGCGTGTATTGTACGATTTCAACACGCTCTTTCCATATTGTTTTACGGCCTTTAGTCATCTTAGACATCCCTTTCCCAGTGGATTTAAGTGATTTACCACCAGTATACTTGGATATCCATCGACGTAAAACTGAAGTGCTGCTCATTTGATATTTTTGGCTGATATCTCTCAGACTGCCTTTATGGTTCAGGTAATCTTTCACAGCGTTCTGCTTGGTTTCTTCTGAATAGTGCTTCCACATTTTTGATTCCTTTAAACCGTCCATACCATATGTCTCATACCGATACACCCAATTTTTAAGTGTACTTTCCCATAATTGATAGTGCTTGGATACGCGATGGATGGATCGGTTCTCATCCACCACCTGTCGGACGATATTCACCTTTTCATCTAATGTATGTTTACTGGTTCGCTTAGACATAGAAATCTCCCCTTATAGTATTTACAGAGTGTTTATTATTTCTCTGTCTACTACAAGGGGAGCATATCAACTCATGTTGATCCCGCGCTTTTTATCATTCATCATCTTCAAGTACTGCATCGAGGAATTCGGTATTGACGAGCCCTTCGATTTCATCTGAAGGTGTGTATTCAGCCTCGCTGCTGATGGCTGCCATTTCCTGCAGTACCTCCTCATTGATCTCATAGGTCGGATTCAGCCGGTTGCTGGCCTCGAGTGTCTCCTCATAATCAAGTTCCTGGCCGGAAATTTCAGCAATATGGTCGACAAATATCTGCACGGCCTCCTCCTGGTTCTGCTGGAAGAATTCGACGGCCTTCATATGTGCACGGATATAACCTTCTGTGAGTTCCGGATTGCTGTCTGTGAATCCCTGGCGGGCGGTCACGACTGTAGTCGTGGAGTCAGTGCCCCATGCAAATTCCTCTTCGTCGAGCAGGATGTCGGCGTTGGCCTGGTTTTCAAGGAATACACCCCACGGCTCCTGTGTAGCCGCGGCATCCACATCACCCTGGAGGAAGAGGCCGGAAGTGTCGGCAGGTGCCTGGGGCACCATTTCAACGTCGTCAGCAGTGAGCCCCGCATCTTCAAGGACTTTGCGCAGCATGATGTCCTGGGTGGAGCCGATGGTAGGGATGGCGATTCTCGCTCCCTCCAGATCCTCCACGCTCCCGATTCCTGCATTCTCGGCTGTAGCGAGTACCGCACCGCCGTTTACGGCACCTGCAATGATCTCATGGGCCGGATTCCTCAAATAAGTATTTGTTGTCGGGGAGGGGCCGACGGTCCCGATGTCGAATTCATCCGTCGACATTGCCTCCATGAATGCACTGCCGTCAGGGAATGTCATCGTATCGATTGAAATGTCCTCTCCGAATTCCTCCTGGAGGTAGCCGTTCTCAAGAGCGATTATTGTAGTGATATGTGTGAAGTTCGGAAAGTATCCGATGCGCACTTCTTCCGCCTCATCTTCTGGAGCACCGCAGCCGGAGATGATTAGTGTCATCATTATTAAAAAACCGATGAGTGTTCTTTTCATGTAATTCATCCTCTCACTATGTTCTGAGTCCCCATTTTCTGGAGACAGAGCGTTCCATCCTGAGGAACACCTGGTTGTCTATGATGGTGCCGATTAAGCCGATGACGATCATGATCGAAAGTACCAGATCCATGGCCTGTGTTGAGCGGCCGAGGTCGAGCAGGTAGCCGAGTCCGCCGGCTGCTCCGAGCAGCTCACCGGCCATGATGGCGCGCCATGCGAATGCCCATGCGACCCGGAGGCCTGAAATGATATGGGGTACCGAAGCGGGCAGTATGACGGTTCTGAGCAGGTGTGCTCCTGATGAGCCGAGAGTTCGTGCCGCATTGATGTAGATTGAGGGCACGTTCTTGAAGCCGGCACTTGAGTTGACGGTCATCGTCCATGTGGCGCCGATCGCCACGATGAATAGGATTGCCGTGTTCCCAAGCCCGAACCAGACGATTGCCAGTGGGAACCAGACAATGCTCGGAATGGACTGCAGAGCGGTGACGAAGTATCCCAGTGTATCATCCACCCATTTGAAGCGGGCGATCAGGAACCCGAATGTAAGGCCGAGGACCACGGCAATCAGAAAACCGATGAGCAGCCGGCTGAGTGTCACTCCCGTGGCTGCTAGGATCTGACCGGACATTATGCCGCCGGCCAGCGTCTTGAGCACTGTGACACCACCGGGCACGCTCGGGATGATCAGGGGCGGAAACATGAAGGTCGGAAAGATTCCGGCCTTAGATATGACTTCCCATATTGCTATGATCACTATCACGAACACGACTCTTCTCAAGATGGTAGTCATCGCCAAATTCCTCCTTAAGCACTTTTTCCATTTCCTCTTCCAGATCTTCCATCACGCGCCTTTCCAGATCCACAACATTACTGTCCGAGGGATCCCTGGGACGTGCCGCCTGAACGGTGAACTCCCTCTTCAGGGAGCCCGGTCTTGTACTCATGAGCAGCACCCTGTCCGAGAGTGTCAGTGCTTCCCTGATATTATGTGTGATGAACAGTATCGTCTTCCCCGTGTCCTGCCAGATCCTCTGCAGTTCCTTGTGCAATACAAGGCGCGTCTGTTCATCAAGTGCCGCGAACGGTTCGTCCATCAGAAGGACATCAGGATCCATGACGAGTGCACGGGCAATGGCCACACGCTGCTTCATGCCGCCGGACAGCTCGTGGGGATACGAACCTGTGAAGTTGGCCAGATGGACCATTCTGAGCCCCTCCATTGCCTTTTCATGGGCTTCCTCTTTGCTCATCTTCTTGCGCAGGAGCCCGTATGTAACATTTTCAATCACTGTCATCCATGGAAACAGTCCACCCTCCTGGAAGACGACCACACGGTCAGTTCCGGGGCCGGTGACTGTCCTGCCATTCATCAGCACTTCCCCGGAAGTCGGAGCATCCAGGCCGGCGACCAGTTTCAATATCGTGGATTTGCCGCATCCCGACGGACCGATCAATGATACAAATTCGCCCTCTGAAATATTGAAATCAATGTCATCCAGAACCTCAAGCGTCTCCCCTTTACCTTTCTGGAATGATTTGTTGACTTCCTTCAAACTGACTTTCATGGTGCGCACACCTCCTTTAATTCCTACTAAACATATAAGGATTATATGCCAGTTTTTACATTGCTGTCAAGGAGGCATGAGAGATTTCAAATGAAAAGGGTGTCCAGAGCATTTAAAGCGGATGGACACCGAAATAGATGGTATAGACAATGACCCAGACAGCAGCCCACATCAGAATCTTCCATTTCATATGAAGGGATGCAAAAGTTATGCGGGAGAGGAAAAATGCGATGGCTGAAACAGCGATGAAACGAATGAGGCGTGCAGGTATGCTGATGAGCATGAAACTGAACAGACCTGTGTAGGCGGGACCTTCCATGGCAAATAACTTGTACGGTACTCCGGACAGTGGTCCGAACAGAATGGCAGCCAGGCCATCTTCCCCCATTGTACGATTCACATGCTCAATCATATATCCGTGTATGGCGGGGATTCGTGAAATCCATTCCTGGACGAAAGCATGGTGGTGTACACTTGTCAGAAAAAGGATCAGTCCGCCGGTCATGGCGCCGGCAAGACAGAAGATGTTGGTCCGGGCAACTTTTGTGAAGTCCGATGCAGTCAGGGCGTACAGTGAAAGGATGACATCGGGGATTATGAAGAACCAGGTCGCTTCACTGAATCCCCACAGGAAGATGAGCAGCATCACCATGATCTGAAACGCCCTTCTTCCTGCAGCTTATCCATACTGCAGTTGAGAGTCTCCATGAATACTTTCCGGTTGTCCGTATAATTGAAAGGTTCACCGATCAGAACATCCACGAAAAACGGCACAAAGACTTTCGAGCCTTTGGGCAGCGCTTTGCCGAGACCATGCATGAACACTGGAATGATTGGGACATCGGGCCGTTCCCGCATGAGGTAATAGATGCCGCTTTTATACTTGCTCAGCTGTTCCGCCTCGCCGCGTGAACCTTCGGGAAACAGGATGATGATACCATCTTCGTCAAGGGATTCCAGGACTGGTTCGAACATTCCCCTGAAATCTTTTGTGATTTTGCGATGTATCGGAATGATATTCATCACCTTTGTCGAGAAGAATTTCAGATATTTATTCCTCATGAAATAATCCCCGGCAGCCACGGGCCTCGTTTTACTGAATGACCTGCCTTTGAATAAAGACATCAGGACCAGTGTGTCCAGGTGACTGTTATGATTGGCGATGATGACACATGGCCCTTTTGCGGGCAGCCTTTCATAGTGTCTGATATTCAGGCCGAGAATGAACAGTATCAACGGCCGGACAAGTATGGAAAAAAGTATATTTCTCATCATATCCACATCCTAAAAGTAGAAGAACCGGGTGAAATGGAGAAACAGCGGGGCAGTGTAGGTCAGAGAATCCACCCGGTCCAGTATGCCGCCATGCCCGGGTATGGCGGTTGATGTATCTTTAATGTTCAGATCACGTTTTACTGCAGATATATTCACATCCCCTATGAACCCTGTCAGTCCGATGTACAGTCCCGCAATCATGCTTGAGATCAGGGAGAAAGGTGTGATGAGGGGTGCGAGCAGGACCGCAATGAGTGTCGTCGTCAGTGCGCCGCCGACGAAGCCCTCCCATGTTTTACTAGGGGAGACTTTCGGGAGGATCTTCCTTTTCCCGAGCATCTTGCCCCATATGAACTGCGCGACGTCGTTTACCTGGGTCAGCACTACCAGGAACAGCACCAGACCGGCACCCGCCACACTGTTCTCTTTGCCCGGGAGGACAAGGAGGTATGCAAGGTGGGAAAGTCCGAAGACCATGAGCATGATACCCCACTGGACAGAAGCGATCGAGTGTAGAAAGCCTTTGGTCTCCCCGACGATGATCGCCTGTATCGGGATAAGCAGGAACATGTATACGGGAATGAATATGATGAACATGCCGTATGAACCGATGTAGATGAAGAAAAACTGTATCGGAATGGTCAGGTATGCCCAAAAGAGCACAAGTCTGTGGGCACGGTTGAACGGTATGAGTGAAAAGAACTCCTTAAGTGCAAGGAAACACAGCAGCGCCATGAAAATCAGGGAGATTGTCGAGTGAATGACGAGTGCGATGGTGAAGATGGCGAACATCATCCACCAGGAACGGATTCTCAAAGAGACTTCATCCAAGGTTTTGCCTGGCCGGCGCTTCTTCATTATGAAAGAGATGACTGAAGACGAAATGAGGACTGCGACGATGGCGACCAGTACATAGAGCACTTCTTCGGTAATAAGGTTCAGGTTCATTACATATTTACCTCCAGTCCATTTTTGATGCGTTTGAAGATATTAAGAACAATCATGAGAGAGGCTGCGAGGAATATAATCCACAAATATGGATCAACAGGCAGTCCCAAAGCGATGAGAACAGACAGCAGACCAATCAGAAAAGCGCGGTCGCTCTTACCCATGGGGCCGTCATAGCGCCTTTCGCCGGACACTGTCTCCGCTATGACCCCGGCCATTTCGCTCGTCAGGCTGAACAGTATGAAAATAATGACTGTAATTTCCGCACCCTCTGCAAGGAGCATGAAAGGAAGGAAGAGGGCGGCGTCGCTTATGACATCCGTCAGTTCGTTGAGGAATTTTCCGAGTGACGTCTGCATGTTGTATTTTTTTGCGAGCACGCCGTCAATTGCATTCATCGCCATGCGTATGAACAGGAAGATTGGCAGAATGATGTAGACCAGGATGCTCTCATGGTTGAGATAGAACATTATACCGAGCAGGACTGAAAGGAAGCAGGCGGCGATGGTCACCTGATTGGGCGTTATATTCATACGGTACAGACGGTCCACGATCGGCAGCAGCATCCGCTGGAACCGTGGTTTAAATTCATAGATGCTGATCATGGGTATTCCTCCTACTGTGTATAATTATCCCTATGATATCTAATAGTCAAAAGTCTTACAACCAGGTACGGGAAGAGTGTGTATTTAATTAGTAAATTGATTAAACCTGAAGAAGTGTTTAGATGGTAATGACAAATTATTGAACAGTAAAAATTCTAAAAATTCAAGTCTTTATTTTATTTTGATGGTCATTTATAATGAAATATCATTAAAGGGTTTTCACATGGGATTTTATTCACCTTATTATGAAAGCGCTTGCTGACGCGTTTTCATAATAACTGGCAATATTTCTGTTGTTACTTATTGTAGAAGGATTATATGAAATTATGATAAGGGGAATTTGAGGATCAAGGAGTAGGTCTATGCTTAGCATTATTGGTTTATTGGTCATAGCTATTATCGTAACATTGTTAATTACTCAAAAGCTTAACCCGATTGTTGCGCTGGTGATTGTGCCGTTCATCGGTGCGCTCGCCGCAGGATTCGGGTTTGGAGAAATTACGGAGTTCTTCAATGATGGCATAAATTCCGTCATTTCCGTAGTTATCATGTTTGTCTTCGCCATCCTGTTCTTTGGAGTCATGCAGGATACAGGATTGTTCAATCCGATTATCAATAAGATGGTTAAACTTTCCCGCGGCAATGTTGTCCTGGTCGCAATCGCCACGGTATTAATCGGTGCGATTGCGCACCTGGACGGTTCAGGTGCCTCAACTTTCCTGATAACCATACCGGCATTGCTCCCGCTGTATAAGAAACTGAACATGAGCCCCTATATGCTCGTCATGCTTATAGGTATGAGTGCCAGTATCATGAATATGGTGCCGTGGGGCGGGCCGCTCGGGCGTACAGCGGCCGTGCTGAGTGTGGAACCTCCGGAATTATGGCGGCCGCTCATTCCACTGCAGGGGATCCTTATTATACTGCTGGCATCCATGGGTGCCCTGGTAGGAAAACTCGAACAGAACCGGCTTAAAAAGAACGGTCTGTTAAACGGCGATATAAACTTCAATCAATTCACACTGAGCGAAGAGAAAGACGAGTCGGCTGCAGAGCTTGAAAGACCCGGATTGCTATGGTTCAACCTGCTTCTGACATTGCTTGTCGTGGCGTTTCTCATGTGGGGAGCGCTCCCTGCCGGACTCATATTCATGCTTGCGGTAAGTATTGCACTCCCTGTGAACTATACGGATATGAATGTTCAGATGCAGCGTATACGGGCACATGCACCGAGTGCACTGATGATGGCGGCAATCATCCTTGCGGCCGGTTCTTTCCTCGGCATACTCGAGAACAGTGGCATGCTCGATTCATTGGCAGAAGATATAGTGGTGATATTGCCGGGCTTCCTGATACCATACCTTCATTATATCATTGGTATATTCGGTGCACCGCTCGAACTGGTCCTGAACACAGATGCTTACTATTTTGCACTGCTGCCTGTCGTGGAGCAGATAGTTTCTGTGCATGGCGTCGATCAGATTACTGCCGCCTATTCACTCATGATCGGCAATATCATCGGTACTTTCATAAGCCCGTTCTCTCCGGCACTCTGGCTGGCCGTCGGGCTCGCGGGTATCGAGATGGGCCGTTACATCAGATATGCAATCTTCTGGGTATGGGGCTTCAGCCTTCTTGCCATGGCAGCCGCATTTTTAATGGGAATAATCTAATCTGTGTCAGAACATAAAAATTCCGGGATCAATCCCGGAATTTTTATGTTCTACTGCCTCATGGTGTCATCCTGATAGTTTTTCTCGTCTTCATCATCGGCCATTTCCCTGGATGATTTGTTTTTTCCTTTCACCATCGGTACTGCCATGATAATGCTGAATATGATGCCAAGCGGGATGCCGAGAGCCCAGATATAGACATAGCTTCCTGTCAGGATGGAAATCATCAGACCGAAGACCAGACCGACGGGTATCCCGATGACAAATGCTGTCGCGACAGTTTTCGCATCAAATTTTCCACTCATGCCAATCCCCTTCCTTGTAAAAAATCATCATATGCTTTACGGATTCATTATTCCTCTACCCGAATCAGGGATTTCTATGCTTGATGCTGAATAATGAAAAGCGGCTGCCCCTCTGGTGCAGCCGCTTTTCATACAATATCATTCTTTTTGTTTCGGCGGTGTCTTGTCCGCACGTCTTCTTCCGTACATGTAACCTGCAGCAAGCCCGACGGTAATGCCGAAAATGATGCCTGCCGGTATGAGCATGACATTCCAGAACAGGATGTACGCGAGGAGTCCGAGGACTGCGCCGAACGTGATTCCGAGAGATATGCCCATGGCCAAATAAGTGTTCATGGTCTTTTTGGACTCGTCATCCATATCAGAACCTCCTGGTAGTATATTCATCTATATATTACCATTCTTCTATTTCCCCGCGTACTTTGTAGGACAGTGTTTCCCCGTGACGTTCTTTCAGCTTCTCCTCGACATCCTTCAGCGAAATGCCCTGATTCCTGAGGAGGACGAGGAGGTGATAGACGAGGTCCCCCGTTTCATTGATGAGTTCCTGCCGGTCATCGTTTTTTGATGCAACCACGACCTCCGTCATTTCTTCACCGCACTTTTTGAGTATTTTGTCGATGCCCTCCTCCGTCAAATATTTAGTATAGGACCCTTCCTTTGGATGGTCCACTTTCTGAGCAACGATCTTCTCAAGTGTCTGCAGGCTGAAGTCTGAGTCGCCGAAGCAGCTGGCTGTACCGAGGTGGCAGGTTGGCCCCTTCGGCTCGACACGGATGAGGAGGGCATCCCGGTCGCAGTCGAGCGCCATTTCCTTCACGATCTGGATGTGGCCGCTTGTCTCGCCTTTTTTCCAGAGCCTTTCCTTAGTGCGGGAATAAAACCACACCACCCCTTCATCCAGGGTTTTCTGGTATGCATCTTCATTCATGAAGCCGTTCATCAGCACACGATGGGTCCTGTGATCCTGCAATATGACGGACAGGAGTCCGCCGCCTTTTCCAAAGTCCGGTTTCATATGAGCCTCACCTCGAATCCTTCGTCCTGCAGCTTATACTTCAAATCTTCAATATCGACTTCCCGGTTATGGAAGATGGAGGCGGCGAGACCGGCGGATACATCCGTTTCACGGAAGAGTTCGATGAAATGACCCGGGTCGCCGGCGCCTCCGCTGGCAATGATGGGAATGTCGACAAGTTCTTTTGCCTGCTTCAGGAATACGGTGTTGAACCCCTGTTTCACACCATCATGATCCATGCTTGTGATGAGCAGTTCACCGGCCCCGAGTGCGGCGCATTGTTCGATCCATTCGAAGGCGCGGATGCCGGTATCTTTTGAACCACCGTGTGTGAACACGAAATAATCCGCTTTGACAGCGTCGTATTTCACATCGATGGCGATGCATATGCACTGGCTGCCGAATACATCGGCTGCTGTCTTTATCAGTCCGGGGTCCCTGAGCGCAGCGGAATTGATGCTGACTTTGTCCGCGCCTGCACCGAGCAGCTGGCGGATGTCGCCGACGGATGAGACCCCGCCTCCGATAGTCAGCGGGATGAAGAGTTCTTTTGCCGTATCGCGGATGACGTCAATCATCAGGTCGTGGCCCTCCTGCGTCTTTGAAATATCCAGGAAGACGAGTTCATCGGCGCCTTCCTCATTGTATCTTTTGGCGAGTTCCACAGGGTCTCCGATGTCACGGAGACCGATGAAATTGACGCCCTTGACGACCCGGCCGTCCTTGACGTCCAGGCATGGGATGATTCTTTTCTTTATCATTTGATGTCCCTCCAGAATGAGTCGTTGTGACTGGCCTTGCCGACAATCGCGTCCCGGACACCCAGTGCTCCAAGCTTATCCAGATCCTCTTTGTTTCTGACCCCGCCGCTTGCGATGACTTTGTGCCGTGTCAACTCATTGATGCGCCGGGTGTTCTCGAAGTTCGGGCCCTGGTTCATACCGTCCTTGTTTATATCCGTGTAGATGATGCCGGCGATATCCAGACCTTCGATCTCTCTGATGTACTCATCGATGGTGATATCACTGTTTTCCGTCCAGCCGTTGACATAGATATCATTCTCCCTGGCGTCTGTGCCCACGAATATGCGACCGGGGAACTCCCGGACAGCTTCTTTGAGCCAGTCAGTATCCAGAATCGCTTTTGTGCCGAGTATGAAGTAATCGATGCCGATTCTGTCATATTGCCGTATAGTCTCCATGTTCCTCAGTCCGCCGCCGATCTGGAGGGGGAGGTCTGTCTGGGATTTGAGCTTTTCGATTACGGTCGACTCCTGCGCATCCTGTTTGAGTGCGCCCATGAGGTCGACGATGTGGATGCGTCCCACCTGTCTGAAGCCGGAGTAGAAGCGGATGGCTTCTTCCGGTGTACGTTTCATTGCTGTTCTCTGGTCATAGTCCCCCTGCTTCAGTCGGACATTTCTGCCGTCGATGATGTCGATGGCCGGAATGATATTCATATCAGAAGCCTCCTTCAATGGCATTTTTCAGTATTTCGAGTCCGGCGGCGCCGGACTTTTCGGGATGGAACTGGATACCGATGATGCTGTCTTTTTGGACGATGGCCGGCACATCAGTGCCGTATCCGCTGGTGGCGATGACGTCTTCTGCCTCCGTGACCATATAGCTGTGGATGAAATAAACATCCCTGCCGTCGAGGGACTTATATCCGCTGTCCAGTGTATTCCAGCCGAGATGGGGGATGGTGAACGGTGTATCCATTCTGCGGACATGCCCTTTCAGCAGACCGAGACCTTCCCTGTTCCCTTCGGAACTTGATTCGAACAGAAGCTGCATGCCCAGACAGATGCCGATGATCCGCTTCGATCCGGCGATTTCAAGCAGTGTGTCTTTTATGCCGAGTGATTCAATCGCCTGCATTGCATTCCCGAAATGCCCGACTCCCGGCAGGATGACGGTGTCGCAGCTTTCTAACTCACTCTGCTCACTGGAGAGGAGATATGGATATCCCAGCTTGTCCAGAGCGTTTTTGACATTTTGGATATTGCCCAGGGAATAGTCGACGATGCCGATCATTCAATGACTCCTTTGGAGGAGGGAATGCCAGACCCGCCGGCCTTTAGCGCTGCTTTCAGGCTTCTCGCGAACGCCTTAAACACCGCTTCAATTTCATGATGCGTATTACCACCCTTGAGAAGGTCGATATGCAGCGTCATCCTGCTGTTCATGCTGAGGGCGTTGAAGAATTCCAGGACGAGCTCTGTATCGAACGTGCCGACTTTCTCTTTGGAGAATTCCGCCTGGAAATTCAGATGCGGGCGTCCCGACAGGTCGAGCACAACACGCGCCAGAGATTCATCCATGGGGATATATGTCGTTCCGTAACGCTGATACGACTCCTTTTCTGTATACAGTTCCCGGATCAGCTGGCCGAGTATGATGCCCACATCTTCGACTGTATGATGGTCATCCACTTCATTATCGCCGTCTGCCTCCACTTCAAGGAAGAGTTCCGAATGGAAGCTGAGGAGGGTCAGCATGTGGTCGAAAAAGCCGACATTTGTGGAGATCTTTGATTCTTTGAATGATTTTTCATCATCGAGTGAAATGGAAATCCGTGTTTCCTGTGTCGATCTTTCTTTCCTGATCATATTGTGTGCTCCATTCATTGATTAATTTTTTGAGACCCGTATAATCTTCAAGCCTGATGATGGAGTAGCGGACGACATCGCCTAAAGGCGGTGTATCGTACATCCTCGGCTGATAGCCGTTTTCTTCCAGGTACTCTCCGAGGGATCGTGCGTTCCTGCCGTAGGTGAAGATGAAGTTGGTACTGGATTCGATTGTCTTTATCCTGTTCCCGAGCGGGCGGAACGCTGCGTCAAGCTGTTTCTTTGATGCCAGCTGGTAATCTGTGAACTTTTTCAGCTGATCCCTGTTTTCGAATATCCGTGATGCGAGGTTCAAAGACAGGGAGTTCACGGGGTAGGGGTGGTTCAGCCGGGTGATGCGGCTGAAAGTTTCCCCATCCGCAACTGCGATGCCGACCCTGAGTCCGGCAATGCCGAAAATCTTGCTGAGCGTGCGTATGATGATGACATGTTCCCCTGCAGGTCTCCGGTAGGCCGGTGCGAATTCAGCATATGCTTCATCCAGCACGAGATAGCCGCCGGCAGCCTTCATAGCCTGTGAGAGACGCTCGAGCACTTCAGCATCAAAGAGCTGGCCGGTAGGATTGTGTGGCATGGATATCAGGAATAAAGACGGCCGTTTCTCCTCGATGGAGCGTATCACCTCATCAAAGTTGAAACGGAACCCTGCATCACATGGCACCGTGTAGAACGGGGCGTCCGTCTGCCTGGAATACTCTTCGTACATGACGAAATCGGGGGAGAGGGCCATGACGCCACGCTGTCCAAGTGTCATGATAGTCTTCTGTATCCACTCATCAGAGCCGTTGGCGACTTCCATCTGTTCCGGACGGATGCCGTAATGATCGGCGTAGAGCTGTTTGAACCGGGTGATTTCATCACTCGGGTATTCATTGAGGACTGTACTCCTTGCGACTTCACCGACAGTTTCATCGGAAAGCGGGGAGAGCGGACTTGTGTTCCTGTCCATGTGGATCATCTGATCACTCCGTTCTTATTTTCAATGATTGATAATGTGCATCCAGCTGTTCCTGCTCTGCGACTGTCATCGCCGGTTCTGCGATATTGCCGAAGGTATCTTCCGTGAGAGAGATGACTGCATGGCTTGTCAGGAAGTCATTGACGTTCAGCCCGTGGCTGAAACGTCCCGTCCGGTCTGTCGGCAGCACATGGGACGGGCCGGCAGCATAGTCGCCGATGGCTTCAGGAGAATAGTATCCTTCAAACACTGCACCGGCATATTTGATGTTGCGGATGATCATGTCGGAATCCCTGTGCTGCACGGAAACGTGTTCCGGTGCAATGTGGTTCACCAGTGCGAGGAGGGACTGGCGGGAATCCACGACTGCGTAATGATTGGTTTCTATCGATTGCTTTATGATTTCGGCACGCGGCTGCCGGTCGATCAGATCTCCGATTCTGTCTTCAACCCGGTCGATGATGCTCTGATCTTCGCTGAGCAGGAATGTGCGTGCATTCCTGTCATGCTCTGATTGTGCAAAAATGTCATAGACGATGGCATCCACATTCACGTCTTCATCCACATAGATCAGGATTTCACTCGGTCCGGCGATCATATCGATCCCGACCTCCCCGAACAGCAGGCGCTTGGCAAGTGCGACATAGTAGTTGCCGGGGCCGACGATCTTGTCCACTTTTGGTATGGATTCAGTGCCGAACGCAAGCGCAGCGACGGCCTGGGCGCCGCCCACGGTATACACATTCTCCACGCCGCATATATGGAGGGCGGCGAAAGTGATGTTGCTGTCTTCGAATGTCGGTGTCACGACATGTATTTCGCCGACGCCGGCAACCATTGCCGGCACAACCGTCATGAGCACGCTGGAAGGGTACAGCGCTGTTCCGCCAGGTACGTATACGCCGACTTTCTCAATCGGATGATAGACATATTTGAATTCTCCGTCATCGCGGTCTTCGTATCTGATCATTCTCTGGTAGTCTTCGATGCGTTCCCTGATTTTTTCAAGTGCCCGCCTCCTGTCCTCCGGCAGTGCATCGTAGCTGTCCTTAAGTTTTTCCGGGGGAACTTTGAATGTGTCGGGAGTACGTCCGTCGAATTGTTCCGTGTATGACCGGAGTGCTGCATCTTTGTCCCGTCTCACATCTTCTATGATTTCCATTACACCGCGCATGCCTTCAAATCCGGCTGTTTCCGTCCTGTCCTGAAATATTTCCCTGAATTCCAGTGCATTCATCAGACCACCCCGATTTCTTTTAAAAATGCATATATTCCGTCTTCTTTGGTATAGAATGTGCGCTTGTTTGCGATGAGCCGGGCGTGTATGTCCATGATCTTTTCGTATTCGATCAGCCCGTTGTCCCTGAGGGTTCCGCCTGTCTGTACGATGTCGACGATTGCGTCGGACAGCCCGAGGAGCGGCGCCAGTTCGACAGAACCGTTCAGATGTACGAGCGACACATCCATTTTCCTGTTTTTGAAGTGTTCGAATGCGACATTTGTATATTTGGTTGCGATGGTGCCGAACGCTTCCTGCCCCGGGAGGGCGGCGACGGAGAAGTGGCAGTCGCCGAACGGCAGCTGGGAGACGTTCAGGATGTTGAACTCATCTTCAGCGATGATATCCGAACCGACGATTCCGAGATCCGCCACGCCGCTTTCGACATAGGTCGGGACGTCGGGGCCTTTGGCGAAGATGAATTTCACATCATCCACTACAGTATAGAGGGAGCGTGTTTCGCCGGTCAGCGCCCCGATATAGTCATTCAGTCCGTTTTCTTCCATATATTCGATGAAGTCTTTGAAAAGACGTCCTTTTGTCAATGCAACAGTAATCATAGGAGACCTCCATTGGACAGGTTCACCGCAATGCCGAATGCACTGCTGTTGTATTCGCCGCCGCTCAACAGCGGATAGTCATGGTCCAGGAACACCTGGAAATAAAATCCGTTGTAGTATGACTGCGGGGAGCGGAATGACAGGTCCAGGATGAACTTCATGCCGTACTTCCTGAGATATTCGTCGAGATGGTTGAGAAACTTCATGATATCCGTCTCTCCGAATTCCCTGTTCACAAGTGTAATCTGATCGCTGACTTTCGCCGTCATCAGTTTATAGAGCGGATGCGTCCGGCCCAGGCGCTTTTGCAGTTCGGACAGGTTCTTTTCATGGACAAGTTTGCGGATGTCCTCGGGAAGTCCATACTTTTCGATATACAGATCGAGGAGTTTGTCGTCATTGACGACAATCGAGCTGAATTCACGGCCGTATGTCTCTCTGATGAATGACAGGTGCATATCGATGCTGCCCAGCACGTCTGTCTCTGTCGGACCATAGAGCTCCACGCCTGCCTGATAGAATGTTTTATAATTCCTGACCACCGGTCCGAAGTATCCGAAGAAACGGTGGCTGAGGTAGTAGTTATCGTTATAGTTCAGGAGGGATCTCGTCCAGTCGCTGCGGATGGAGAAGAGCTGTTCATTCTTTTCGAAGATGATTGTGGAGGAATGGTGCCGTTTATCATCAATCCGGAACGGTTCCACCATGTTCATATCGATCAGCTGGTACCCTTCATCATCAAGCAGCCGGGTATAGTCCTGTGCAAGTGCCAGACGGTTCATAATCAATTCGTTCTTCATAGGCTGTCTCCTTTAATACTTTAGCGTGATAAAGAATAATCAATAAATAGAATAGTAACAAATAAAACTATCCAATGCAAGACATTTCAGACAATTGATTCAACACTTTAAATAGCTAAAGTGTTTTGTTATGATGGTCGTATTAATGGAGGGAACGCCATGCAGATAGATAGACTGAGAGGAAAAGAACTTGATGACCTGTTCGAAGGAATCATGAAACTCGAGAATCTCGATGACTGCTACCATTTTTTTGATGATCTCTGCACCACGAATGAGCTGGTGTCGCTCAAGCAGCGCTTCCAGGTGGCCAAGAGGATCAAAGAAGGGCAGACTTATCAGAAAGTGCAGGATGAAACCGGGGCTTCAAGCGCCACAGTCTCACGGGTGAAACGGTGCCTTGATTACGGCAGTGACGGCTATCACAGGATCATAGACCGTATGGAATAAAAACCGTATGCGGGTTTGTGCCGCATACGGTTTTTCGGTTCGCAGTCATATTTCTATCACCTGCAAAGTATTCATTATCTCCGTTTTGATATCATCGGTCCGCCATTCGCGCTGATAGCCGAGGCAGGCACATATATACGTGAGGTTGTCCTGCCTGAATTGGTGGCGGAAATGGACGTGCCCCATGATGCTGTATCTGATGGGATACTTTTCATACAGTGTATCAAAATCCGAGGTGCCGATGAATGCATTGAAATAGTCGAAAAGGCGGTGGGGCATGGGGACGGCATATCTTCTGTTGGTGACAACATGAGTCATCATGATGATGTTCCTGCCATCGGTTTTTTCCATGTCAGTCTCCACTTTGTCCGCAAAGACCCTGGATAATTCCCTGTCATGCATCTGCCAGTCCACCTTCAGCTTATCCTGCCAGGTACCGCCGTAGAATTTTCCTCGGGTGAGCTTCTCATCACCGAAGCGCTCATCTGCATAAGTATAGTCATACCAACCGCTGTGGCCGACAATTGCCCAGTCGTCATTTACGATGTAGGGCGATTCCAGGAGACTGCCCGGCATGTGCTTATAGAATTCATACACATCCCGTGTCGTCATATCCTCCCTGCTGCCGAGCCAGTAGTCATGGTTGCCGGGTACGAAGAGAATCTCCATCTCCGTGAGGCTGCGCATGTTTTCAAGGAATTCCGCAGTCATTGTATAATGACTGGAAACATCTCCGGCAATGAGCAGGAGATCCAGTTCGCGGGATTTCACTTCTTCCGACAGCAGTGTCTCATATATATCAGTTCCTATATTTCCGCGATCGATATGCAGATCGGAAATGACGCCAATTTTCATAATGAATCTCTCCGTCTTTCTATTGTTGGCTTCAATTCTATCATGCTGAATTCCAAATGCCATCTTGGAAAGCTGTGACCATTTGAAGATATAAAAAGGAGACCGGCCGTCCGGTCTCCAATGTAAAACGGTATTTCATTATGCGAAGAACCCGACAATTGTTGCTGTAAGCAGACTCACGAGTGAAGCACCATAGACGAGTTTGAGGCCGAATTTTGCAACTTTGTCGCCACTTTCGTTATGGAGGCCTTTGACAGAGCCTGCAATGATGCCGATGCTTGAGAAGTTGGCGAATGAAACAAGGAATACTGAAATCATCGCCTGTGACTTCTCACTGAACTGATCGGCAATCGCCTGATAGTCGAGCATCGCTACGAATTCATTGGTGATGAGCTTCGTTGCCATGAGGGCGCCTGCCTGCTGTGCTTCAGACCAAGGTATCCCGATAAGGAATGCAATTGGCATGAAAATGTAGCCGAGAACGTCCTGGAATGTGATGCTGACACCGGGGATGAGCAGGAATGCCTGGTTCAGGATGGCGATCAGGGCAATATAGCCGATCAGCATCGCTGCAACAGTCATCGCGACTTTGGCACCATCCATGATGTAGTCCCCAAGAATCTGGAAGAAGGATTTTCCGTCATCCGGGCTGCCGCCGATGTCAGTGGCAGCCTCTTCCTCTTCTGTCAGTATATAAGGATTGATTACGTGTACGATGACATATGCACCGAACAGGTTGAGTACGATTGCTGCAACTACATACTGGGGCTCGAGCATCGTCATGTATGCGCCGACGATGGACAGTGAAACGGACCCCATGGACTGTGCCGAAAGAGTGTACAGCCTGTGTGTTGTCAGTTTAGGCAGCTGGTTTTTCAGGGAGATGAATACTTCGGACTGCCCGAGAATCATGGATGCTGCACCGTTGTATGATTCAAGGTAACCCATGCCGGTCACTTTAGTCAGCAGAATTCCCATTCCACGGATGATGAGCGGAAGGATCTTCGTGAACTGCAGAATGCCGATCAGTGCGGAAATGACGATGATAGGCAGAAGAACATTAAAGAAGAACACGTCTGCAGGGGCACCATCTTCAAGAGTTGTGAGATCCCCCATTACGAATCCGACACCTTCTGCTGCGAAACCGAGCAGCACGTTAAATCCTGAAGCCAATGCGCCGATGATGGACTGTCCAGCACCTGTGGAAAGAAGAAGGAATGCAAAAAGCAGCTGGATGGCGAGAAGAACGAGGATGTTCTTCCAGTTTTTGAAGGCGAGTTTACGGTTGCTGCTGGCAAGCCATGCTAAAAACAGCGTGAAAGCAATACCGATAATACCCAGTAGAATACTCAATACGGTCACCTCATAAGTTTTTTATTTACAATTATGTATGAATCCATTATGTGCGTTTAAAACCTGATTGTAAAATAGTCCTTAATTATTATAATGCAAACGTTTACAGAAATAAAGGGGGAATTTATAAAACTTTCCATTTGCCTTATTCCGACTGAGATTATATAATTATAGTCAAAGAAGGTCAAAAGAGGTGATGAAATGCGTAATATGTCGGACATCATCGAACAATATTTGAAGCAGCTGATCCAGGACTCCGGCGGTGAGGTTGTTGAGATAAAACGGGCACATATTGCTGAAAAATTTGATTGCGTCCCATCGCAGCTGAACTATGTCATCAAGACCCGCTTCACAAATGAACATGGGTATACCGTGGAAAGCAAGCGCGGCGGCGGGGGATATATAAGAATTACCAAAGTGGAGACGCATTCCAAGTCTGAATATCTTGCCCATCTGAAGAAACTCATCGGCGATGGTGTATCTGAACAGAATGCAAACCGTATCATCCAGTCCATGTTCGAAAATGAGGTCATAACCATCAAAGAGGCAAAGATTATAAATGCCGCGGTGGAACGTGAAACACTGATGCTGGAGCTCCCTTACCGCGATACATTAAGGGCGAGTATTCTGAGAAGAGTGATAGACGTTATTCTATACAGCGAGGAGTGAGCGGATGAAATGCGAATCATGCAATGTGCGTGAAGCGACCATCCACATTACAAAAGGCAGTGGATTGGATAAGTCGGAAAAATTTTTGTGTGAACAGTGTGCAAATGCCTCCTTTGAAAGTGACTTCAGCTATCCGGACGATTCATTCAACATCCACCAGTTGCTGAAATCACTATCGCAGCAGAAGACCACGCAGCAGAAAGAGAGGAAACGCAAGGAGTGTGAGACGTGCGGATCGACCATCGACTCAATTGTCAAGAATGGAAAGTTCGGCTGCCCGGACTGCTATAGCACATTTGACAGGCAGGCCCCGGAAATAATTACACGTGTCCAGGCGCATCAGACGGAGCATATCGGTAAAGTGCCGAAAAAGGCCCGTTCACAGATAAAGGTCAAAAAACAGATTGAAACACTGAGGCAGAAACTGTCGGAACTTATAGAATCACAGGAATTCGAGGAAGCGGCAGTCGTCCGTGATGAAATCAGGGAACTTGAGAAGGCAGGTGGAATGGATGGCGCAAAATAATGTGAGCCCCTGGATAGAAGAGTCCGCCGAGCTTCCTGTTGAAATGTCAGCACGGGTGCGGCTTGCCAGGAATGTCAGGCATGTCCCTTTTCCGCATATGATGAGGGACGACGATGGACTGGATGCAGTCCTGGAAAAACTCAGCACGGCTTTTGATGACTATCAGAAAGTGTCGATGAACATGCTGAAGTTCGAAGACAAGGCGTTGCTTGTGGAAAAGCATCTGATCAGTCCGCTCTTTACCAGGCAGGGACTGCACAGTTTCATCAATGAGAATGAATCGGTTTCCATCATGATCAATGAAGAGGATCATATACGTATCCAGACGATGGGCACGGGAGTGCCGATCCATGCACTCTACAAAGAAGCTGAAAAGATAGATGAATCCCTGGAAGACGTGGTGGACTATGCCTTCGATGAACATTTCGGCTACCTGACAGCCTGTCCGACGAATGTCGGAACCGGCATGCGGGCCTCTGTCATGCTCCATCTTCCCGCGCTTACACTGGGGAGGAAACTTGAACGGCTGTCAGGCAATTTAAACCGTTTCGGATTTACGTTAAGAGGTATATATGGAGAAGGGTCCGTTCCTCTCGGACATATATATCAGCTGTCGAATCAGCTCACACTGGGACAGGGAGAGGAAGAGATTATCCAGAACCTGGATGAGCTGAAGTCGCAGATCATCGAAGAGGAACTTGAGATGCGCTCACGTCTTGAAAGCGAACATCTTCTTGAAGTGAAAGATTCAGCATCCCGTTCCTACGGGCTGCTGAAGCATGCATATAAGATGTCTCTTAAAGAAGCGGCGAAATGTCTGAGTGATGTCAAGCTGGGCATTGATCTTGGAGTCCTTGAGCATGACGGTTTCAAGTTCCAGAAATGGATCCAGCTGATCCAGCCGGCTTTCCTCAAAATGAGACTGAACGAACAGCACAAACACTATACATCTCTTGAACAGGCGGTCGATGAAGAACGTGCAACACTATTAAGAGAATTATCAGGAGGGAAATGAATATGCTATTTGGCAGACTGACAGAACGTGCACAGAAAGTGCTCGCATACGCGCAGGAAGAAGCAATCAACCTCAAGCATTCGAATATTGGTACAGAGCACCTGCTCCTCGGTCTCGTTAAGGAGAATGAAGGCATCGCAGCGAAAGTGCTGGAATCATTCAATATTACAGAGGATAAAGTCAAAGAAGAGGTATTCAACCTCATCAATGAAGGGTCAGAATCCTCTTCTTCCATCCACTATACGCCGCGGGCGAAAAAAGTCATCGAGCTTTCAATGGATGAAGCGAGAAAACTGCATCATAATTTCGTCGGTACGGAGCACCTGCTCCTCGGCCTGATCCGTGAAAGCGAAGGCGTGGCCGCCAGAGTACTATCCAACCTTGACCTGAATATAACCAAAGCGCGTGCTGCGGTGATCAAGATGCTCGGCAATCCTGAGGCGCTCCAGCAGAAAGATAATATGAAGAAGGACCACAACACACCCACACTGGATTCGCTCGCCCGCGATCTCACACAGATAGCCCGTGATGATATGCTGGATCCGGTCATCGGTCGTTCAAGCGAGATCACACGGGTTATCGAAGTCCTGAGCAGAAGGACGAAGAACAACCCTGTGCTGATTGGTGAACCTGGTGTGGGTAAGACTGCGATTGCCGAAGGGCTTGCACAGCAGATCGTCAAAAACGAAGTGCCTGAAACACTGAAGGACAAGCGCGTCATGTCACTCGACATGGGAACGGTTGTGGCGGGCACCAAGTACCGCGGTGAATTTGAGGAACGCATGAAAAAGGTCATGGAGGAAATACACAAGGCCGGCAACGTAGTGCTGTTCATCGATGAGCTGCATACACTGATCGGTGCCGGCGGAGCCGAGGGCGCAATAGATGCATCCAATATTCTGAAACCGGCGCTTGCCCGCGGTGAAATGCAATGTATCGGTGCGACGACACTGGAAGAGTACCGCAAGCACATTGAGAAGGATGCGGCACTCGAACGCCGCTTCCAGCCGGTGCAGGTGGACGAGCCGAATGTGGAGGATGCCATCCTCATCCTGAAAGGGCTGCGCGACCGTTATGAAGCGCACCACAGGATCACAATCAGTGATGAAGCCTTGGAAGCTTCGGTTACGATGAGCGACCGCTATGTCCAGGACAGATACCTGCCGGACAAGGCGATTGACCTCATAGATGAAGCCTCCTCCAAAGTGAGGCTGAGAAGCTACACGTCTCCTCCGGATCTTAAGGATCTTGAAAATAAACTTGAGGAAATCAAAAAAGAGAAGAATGCGGCGGTTCAAAGTCAGGAATTTGAAGCAGCGGCGAACTTCCGCGATCAGCAGACAAAACTTGAAAAAGAGCTCGAAGACCGTGAAGACAATTGGAAGAAAGAGCAGGGCCAGTCTTCGCAGTCCGTGACAAGGAGCGATATCGAACTCGTCATCAGCGGCATCACGGGCATACCACTCGCAAAGATTGCGGAAGAGGAGTCGGAGAAGCTGCTTAATCTGGAATCCATACTCCACGACAGGGTGATCGGCCAGAATGATGCAGTGGAATCCATCTCCAAAGCTGTAAGGCGTGCCCGTGCCGGCCTCAAGAACCCAAAACGGCCGATCGGCAGCTTCATCTTCCTCGGGCCGACAGGTGTCGGTAAGACAGAGCTCGCCAGAGCGCTGAGCGAGGCGATGTTCGGTGAAGAGGATGCGATGATCCGCGTTGATATGAGTGAGTACATGGAGAAACACTCCGTGTCGAGGCTTGTCGGTTCACCTCCGGGCTACGTCGGCTATGATGACGGCGGTCAGCTCACTGAAAAGGTGAGAAGGAAGCCTTATTCACTCATCCTTTTCGACGAAATCGAAAAAGCGCACCCCGATGTATTCAACATGCTGCTGCAGGTGCTTGATGACGGCCGGCTGACAGACTCCAATGGCCGTACAGTGGACTTCCGCAATACGATCATTGTCATGACATCCAATATCGGAGCCCAGGAACTCAAAGATCAGAAGTTCGCAGGTTTCGGTACTACAGATAACGCGAGGGACTATGACACGATCAGAAACACGATGATGAAAGAGCTGAAAAACACATTCCGTCCGGAATTCATCAACCGTGTCGACGATACCATCGTCTTCCACAGTCTCGAGAAAGAACATCTGAAAGAAATAGTGACACTCATGATCGGTCAGCTGAAAACAAGGCTTGCCGGACAGGAGATCCATCTTGAAGTCACAGATGCGGCGAAAGAAAAAATCGCCGATGACGGCTATGATCCGGAATACGGAGCAAGGCCCCTCGCACGCTCCATCCAGCGCCATATTGAGGACAGGCTGAGTGAATCCCTCCTGTCCGGCGCACAGCTGGAAGGAAGAGTAGTGACAATTGATTACAAAAATGATGAGTTTGATGTCAGTACAGACGAGAAGGAAAAAGTGGAAAAATAAATGAAGAAACGGCGGCTCCCGATTATATGGGGGCCGCCGCTTTTAGTTTAGAGAGAGGATTTTCTGCGCAGTCTCATCATCGGTAACGAGCACATCGACAGCGCCACTGAGCAGGCCGGCGTGGATGCTTGGGACTTTGTTGTCCCCGTGCGCGATGGCAATGGTTTCTGGGATTTGTCTAAGGCCGTCCATATCAATGCCGATGACACTTTCATTGATATGATGGTCAAGGCTGACTCCGTTCTTGTCAAAGAATACTGAGTTGATGTCCCCGGCAGCTTCTGCAGCCCTTAACGATTCGACATCTTGTTTTGACAGGTAGCCGATCGTCTCCATAGTGGAATCCACGACAGGATTCCCCATGCCGACTATTGCCATATCTACGGATCTGCCTTCATCAAGGACCCCGTATATATCTTCTGACTCCAGCAGTCTGTTTTTAGTATCTATATTCTTTATCATAGCAGGCGCATACAGGTAGCTGCATGTCGTGTTTAATTTTTGGGCAAATTTCAAAGTAAGCATATTTGAATGAAGATCGAGTTCGCTTCTTCCCATGCCTCCGATGAGGGGGACAACATTCACACCTTGATTTTTCTCAAAAGGATATGCGTTGACAAAAGCAGAGACTGCATTGCCCCAGCTGATACCGACAGAGCTTACGCTGTCCATTCTTTTGGATACATGAGCCGCGGCAGCCTGGCCCAGAAGACTGAGTGTTTCTTTTTGGGCATAGTCAGAGCTCGGAATGACAATCGCTTCCTGCAGGGAGTATTGTTTTTCAAGCCGGAGCTCGAGATCGACAGTATGGGCAGACTCATCCTTGATGAAAATCTCAACAATCTTATCTTCCCGTGCCTTGGTGAGCATTTTGGAAACGATGGGGCGGGATACACCGATTTTCCTGGCAATCTCAGCCTGCGTCATCCCATCGAAATAATAAAGTTTAGCCACCTTGACGATGAGCCTTTTGTCTTCTGTGATTGTTGCCATAGGCCAACCTCCTTGTATCGTAACAATTATATCATTTAATAAATCGAATGCCATCCCGTTCAAGGAATGGCAGTCTGAGTCAGAGTATCAATTCAACTGGATTTTCTGCAAGATGCTTTACAGTATTGCAGAATGCTGCAGCGGGGGCACCGTTTACCCCCCTGTGATCAAACGACAGGCTGAACGTTGCCGCCTTTTTATTGATAAGGCGGCCATCGTGGACGGCTGGCCTATCCATTGTACCGCCTATGCCGAGTATACCTGCCTGAGGCTTGTTGATAATCGGTGTAAACTGCCTGATGCTGTACATGCCGAGGTTGGAAATCGTGAATGTCCCTCCCTGCATTTCAGCAGGAATTAATTTTCCATCCCTTGCCTTACTGATCAGTTCTTTACTGTCATCCCTGATGGAAAGAAGGGATTTCGACTCTGTATTTTTGATGACCGGGACAAGCAGCTCTTTGTCTACGGCAACAGCAAGACCGATGTTTCGGGCATCATGATATTGTATCACATCGTTTTCGAAGGTGATGTTGATCTCAGGATGTCTGTTGAGTGCTCTGGAAGTGATGAGAATGAAAAGATCGCTGAATGACACTTTATCATCCGGATTCTGCTGATTTACACGGTTTCTGAGGTCGATGAGATTGTCCATTTCGACTTCAAAGTCGATTGTTACATGTGGAATGGACGTGCTGCTGTCAGCCATCCTGTCAGCGACAGTTTTTCTGGCTCCTTTCAGTTTCTCAGTGCGGACTCCAGTTGCCAGGTGATTGACGGGAGTCTTCTGATGTTCCTCAGAACCGGATGTGTGATCTGCCACATCCTGCTTATGGATGCGCCCGTTTCTTCCGCTACCTGAAACATCATGGATATCAATTCCCTCATTTCTGGCCAGGGCGCGTGCGGCAGGCGTAGCCCTTACTTTTCCAAGGCTGTTTTCCCTGGTTCCGGACACGGTCCTATCACTCTTTGATGGCGCTTTTTCTTCTGGTGTCCCGGTATCGGAAGATGCGGCATTATCCTCTCTGCTGCCTTTTCCCCCTGTTTCTTCAGCAGAAGCTTCTGAGCTTAATCCTGGAGCGGTATCAGGCACTCCCTCACCTTCTTCCCCGATGTATCCGATCACATGGTTTACGGGTACGACATCGTCGGCTCCGAAGTATGTTTTCAGAAGAATACCTTCATGGTAGGCTTCCACCTCTATGTTGATCTTATCAGTCATGATCTCAAGGATGGGCTCGCCAATCTCTACGGTCTCCCCCTCATCCTTGAACCATTCGATCACAGTACCTTCGGCCATGGTACTGCTAAGCTTGGGCATGAATATTTCGTTCGGCATGATTAACCCTCCTTAAGATTGGTAATTGACCATTTCCTGAATATTTTCGACAATCTCCTCTACAGAAGGAACAGATGCCTTCTCCAGCACCGGGTTGTACGGAACCGGGACAAACGCCGCTCCGAGACGCCTTATAGGATAGTCAAGATAATCGAAAGCTTCGCTTTCCGCAACTATGGAAGCAATTTCTCCGCCAATCCCTCCGAATTTGACAGCTTCATGCACTACAAGCAGTCTTCCGGTCTTTTTGACTGATTCCACGACTGTTTCCGTATCGAACGGCACCAGTGTTCTCGGATCCACCACCTCTACATCGATTCCTTTTTCTGAAAGCAGATTGGCGGCCTCAAGGGATTTGTGGACCATCATTGCGGTGGCGACAATCGTCGCGTCTGTGCCTTCTTGTTTGATATCCGCTTTGCCGAGAGGGATGCTGTATTGTTCTTCAGGCACTTCCCCCGATGTTTTGTACAACAGTTTATGTTCATAGAAAACGACCGGATTGCTATCATCTATTGCGGCTTTGAGCAGGCCTTTTGCGTCTCCGGCTGTTGAAGGCTGTACGACTTTAAGACCGGGTATATGCGCAGCCCATGCCTCGAGGCTCTGTGAGTGCTGGGCTGCAGCACCTGTGCCGGAACCTGATGGCGTCCTGAGAACCATCGGAATCGTTCCCTTCCCGCCGTACATATAACGTATTTTTGCCGCCTGGTTTGCCAGGTTATCCATTGCGATAGTGATGAAGTCTGAGAATTGCAGTTCCAGTATCGGGCGCATTCCTGTAAGTGCAGAGCCGACTGCGGTACCGGATATCGCAGCTTCTGAAATGGGGGTGTTCCTGATGCGTTCGGGCCCAAACTCTTCAATCATGCCTCTGGAGACACCAAATGCGCCTCCATATACACCGATATCTTCTCCGAGCATGTAAACATCTTCGTTATTTCTCATTTCCTGCGACAAAGCTTCTCTGACAGCCTCTAAATAAGTTATTTCTCTCATGTTTTTCCCTCCTATTCAGCGTAGACATCTTCAAGCAGTGTGGATACATCGGGTTCTTTGCTGTCGAGTGCGAATTGGACGCTCTCCTCAATCATCTCCACAGCTTTCTTTTTGATATCCTCAGCGTCCTCTTCTGTAAAATGGCCGGCCTCGATGAGCTTTTCCTTCATCAGTCTGATCGGATCTCTGTCTCTCCATTGCTTTTCCTCTTCACGGGTTCTGTATTTTTTCGCATCACTTTTCGAATGCCCTTTCCATCTGTAGGTTTTGCATTCCACAAGGCTTGGCCCATTTCCTTCCCTTGCGAATCTGACAGCTTCATCTGTCGCCTGCATGACATCGAATATGTCATTTCCATCCACGACGCTGCCGGGGATGCCATAGGAGGCGGACCTGTCAGCGATATCGCTGACATTTGTCATATCATTTACTGATCCGGACATCCCGTACTGGTTGTTTTCGCATACAAAAATGACAGGCAATTTCCATATGGATGCAAGATTCAGAGCTTCGTGGAAACTTCCTTCGTTTGATGCACCGTCTCCGAAGAAGCAGACTACGACATATCCTTCGTCTTTCATCTGGGAGGTGAGGGCTGCGCCGGCTGCGATTGCAAACCCGCCTCCGACGATCCCGTTTGCACCGAGATTACCTTTTTTGAGGTCGGCGATGTGCATTGAACCGCCTTTCCCCTTGCAGTACCCAGTTTCTCTGCCGAAAAGTTCTGCCATCATATATCTCGTGTCCGCACCTTTTGAAATACAGTGCCCGTGGCCCCTGTGTGTGCTCGTGATTTTATCACTGTCATCAAGCAGAGCGCATACGCCGGCGGCAGATGCTTCCTGTCCCACCGCCAGATGGGTTGTTCCGTGTATCTTTCCCTTTGCGAAAAATTCGTCGACTTTTTCATCAAAAAGTCTGATAAGCCACATCTGTTCATAAAGTTCTGTCAACTTCTCTGTGGAAACAGCTTCCGGCAATTTCAGGTTCATATGACATACCCCTTTCATTTACATATGTTCAACTATGGAACATTTGATAAAAATGATAATGGATAAGACGCATCATGTCAAACATAACTGAATTTTATTTTAAGTTTTAATTTTCAGATATCTATTGACATGCGGATGGAAACGCTTTACTATTTACATAAGTTCTTTATTGGAACAAATGTAAAAGGGGGAGTCGGGAGTGCAGACATGGATATTCATTGCATTATTGTTTGCCGTCTTATGGGGGCTTCAGTTTCTGCTCACTCACTATCAGTTGAAAAATTATCATCAGACGATACGCGAGATGAGCAAAAGGGGTTCAGGATATTTGGGAGTAGGAAGAAGCAAAAGGCGATTTGGCAAAGGGGTAGTCATGGTTTTGGTGGCTGATGTGGATGATGTTGTGGTAGAAGCGAGAAAAATGGAAGGTGTCACAGTCTTTTCCAGGTTTGAGGAATACTCGGAGCTTGCAGGGCAAAAAATGTCATCCCTTCTCTCCTATGAAGCGGAGCCACAACTGCAGCAGGCGATTGTAAGTGCAGTAGAGAAAATCGAAGTGACTAAAGCTGATAAGGAAAGGCAGGGGTAACTATGGACTTTGTAGTCAGGATTGCAGAAGGTTTCATCGGCATGTTCCAGGAAGGCGGGGATACATTCATGGGGATGGTGACAGATATCATTCCCTTGCTGATTGTACTGATTACCGCCGTGAATGCAGTTGTAAGGTTTGTCGGTGAAGATAGGGTGACCAGATTTGCACAGAAACTCACGAAATATTTCATACTCCGCTATACACTATTTCCGATTTTGGCAGTGTTTTTCCTGACCAATCCGATGGCGTATACATTCGGGAAATTTCTGCCGGAAAAGCAGAAACCGGCTTTCTATGACTCAGCCGTTTCCTTTGTTCACCCGATTACAGGGTTGTTCCCGCACGCAAACCCGGCGGAACTGTTTGTGTACCTGGGCGTGTCAGCAGGACTCACGACACTCGGCATGCCTCTCGGACCGCTGGCTCTTATGTATTTTGTGACCGGTGTTGTGGTCATTCTGATCCGGGGGATACTAACGGAGATAATCACAGTGAGGATGATGAAAAAACAAGGGCTTTTAAAGGATGAATAGGGGGTTCAGAAATGTATAAATCAGTTAAAATTTCAAAAGGTTCCGGCGGATGGGGCGGTCCTCTTATGGTCACCCCCAGTGCAGAAAAGCCATATGTAGTCTCGGTTACAGGTGGCGGCATCGATCCGCTTGCCCAATACATTGCTGACCAGACAGGGGCAGAAGCAGTGGATGGGTTCAATACGAAAGTGGATTACGATGAAATGGCGTGTGTAATCATAGACTGCGGAGGCACTGCAAGATGCGGCATCTATCCAAAAAATGATGTGCTTACGGTAAATCTGCACGGAACGGGTCCATCGGGGCCGCTCATGCAGTTCATTAAAGAAGATAATTTCGTCTCCGGGGTAAGGGAGAGGAATATTGAACTGTCTGAAGATGGGGGGACATCGTCAGATGGAACCAATCCGGTCAAACCGGCTGCTGCCGGCAGGAAAACCTCGAAAGAATTGAAAGAAGAAGCAAAGCAGAAAGTTGCCGACAACAAAAAGGAACCTGAAAAGAAAAAATTCATTGAACGTATCGGCCGTGCCATGGGTGGCATAGTCAGCGTATTCTATCAGGCCGGACGCGAAACGATTGATCAGGTCATCAAAAACATACTTCCATTCATGGCATTCGTATCAATGCTCATCGGTATCATTACATTCACCGGCATCGGCGATCTCATCGCCAATGCAGTAACCCCGCTTGCCGGAAACATTCTGGGTCTGCTGCTGCTTTCGGTAATCGTATCACTGCCGGTACTGTCACCTGTACTGGGCCCTGGTGCGGTAATCGCCCAGGTAGTCGGTGTCCTGATTGGTGTAGAAATCGGCAATGGCAATATACCACCGGAAATGGCCCTGCCTGCATTATTTGCAATCAACCCTCAGGCAGGTGCGGATTTTGTGCCGGTTGGACTGACCCTGGGGGAGGCAGAGCCGGAGACGATCGAAGTCGGTGTGCCGGCAGTGCTGTTCTCAAGAGCGATCACAGGACCACTTGCTGTTCTGATTGCATTCGGTTTCAGTTTCTTCATTTATTAACAGCAAAGGAGATTTTTGAGCAATGGAAAAATTAAACGCAACAATCAGTGAACTCGGCAACGAATGGGAAATGATGAAAAGTGAAAATATGGTGATTCTGTTCAACGAAGACTCACCACAGGAACTGCGGGACATTTCAGTGGTCCATGATGGTGCTGTTTCAGAGATAGTGGAAGCAGGAGATGTTATGGAACTTGGTGATGAATCTTATGACATATTGTTTGTCGGCGGCAAAGCGAATGAAACACTCCGTGAGCTGGGACATGCGACATTCCAGTTCAATGGTCAGAGCGATTCAGACTTGCCCGGTACGATATGCCTCGAGAAAAAAGAAATTCCCAGTCTTGAAATAGGGCAGAAAGTCATCATCAAATCTAACTAAAACATGGAGGTAGTAAATCATGCTTGGAATAAACAGAGAACTTGAAAAGCTGGAGAAATCAGGCAAACAGATAAATGTAGGACTGGTAGGTGCAGGCCAGATGGGCAGAGGCATGATTTCTCAAATCGCCTCCATGAATGGCATGAAGGTCGTTGCAACATCAGATATACAGATTGATAATGTGATTCGTGCGTATGAACTGGCAGGCATCCCTTCCGAAGAAGTGATGGTCGCAGATACTCTCGGGCAGGCGGCACAGGCGGTGAAGGAGAACAAGAGCGTTGCAATGATAGATTCCGGCCTTCTGTGCCAGGTGGACGGTATCGATGTGATTGTTGATGCAACCGGGATCCCGGAAGTCGGCGCTTCAGTTGCCCTCGGGGCAATCGAGCATAAAAAGCACATCGTCATGCTGAATGTCGAAGCTGATATTACAGTCGGTGTCTACCTTAACAGTCTGGCAGAGGAGCAGGGAGTCGTATATACGGGGTCTGCAGGTGATGAACCGGGAGCGATAATGGAACTGTACGATTTTGCCGATGCACTTGGGTTTGAAGTGGTCGGGCTGGGTAAAGGGAAGAACAATCCGTTAAATCAAGATGCCAACCCTGACAGTGTTGCAGAGGCGGCGAGAAAGAAGAAATCCAACCCCAAAATGATCGCTTCATTCCAGGATGGCACCAAGACCATGGTGGAGATGAATGCAGTGGCCAATGCCACCGGATTCCTGCCGGACCAGCCGGGTATGCATGGTTTTAAAGCCGGTGTCAAGGAACTTCCGGAAATCTTCAGGCTCGAGTCTGAAGGTGGAGAGGTGAGGAATCATAAAATCGTCGATTTTGTGCAGGGTATCGCCCCCGGTGTATTCGCCATCATCTCATCAGAAAAGGAAGAAGTGAACGAAGAAATGAAATATTTGAGCATGGGGGAAGGGCCGAACTATGTACTTTACAGGCCATATCATCTGACAAGCCTTGAGACGCCGCTGTCAGTTGCAAAAGCCTATCTGCATAACACACCGACCATTGCACCATACAAAGGGATGGTTGCCGAAACTGCAACAGTAGCCAAAATTGACCTGAAAGCAGGAGACAGCCTGGATACAATCGGAGGGTATACAATATACGGAAGAATCTACGATTATGAAGAGGCCAAATCCATGAATGCCCTGCCTGTCGGACTTGTCAGCAATAAACTGGTGCTGAAGAATGATGTCCGAAAAGGGGATGTCATCACTTACGATGACGTCGACCATGATGAGTCCTCCCTCATATGGGAACTCAGAAAAAAGCAGGATGCAATGCTTGAGCGATAAATTATGGCATCTACTGGAATAACCATGGATCTGTGAACAGGAGGGTTCATGATTTTGGGGGAAATATGAATTTTGGTTTAAAGCGAACATCTTTCATCTGAAAGAAGGGCTGCAATGGAAGGAGAAGACAATGCAGATTGACGAAGAGTTGATGATGATCGACATCGATTTTCAAACGAAGGAGGAAGTTTTGGAAGCGATGGGCACAAGGCTGTACGAGTTAGGGTATGTCGCGGATGATTTCATAGAGAATGTCTTAGACCGAGAGGAGAATTTCCCCACAGGTCTTCCCACTTCTCCCTACGCTGTTGCCATCCCGCATACTGATACTGATAAAGTGATCGAGCCCGGAATTGCTCTGGCGACATTAAAAGAACCGGTGCCATTTTCAAGTATGGGGAATGCGGAGCTGGAGGTCGGTGTGAAAATAGTATTCATGCTTGCCGTAGACGCGCCCGGTGAACAGGTGACCACCCTGCAGAACCTTATAGAGATGGTGCAGGATGAAAGGGTTGTTTCGAAGCTCGCCACAGTACGGAGTATCGATGAGTGCAACAAGGTGCTGGATGATTTTAAAGAGCAGAAAAACTAGATCCGATTTGGATAAAAGGGGATGAGGGGTGTGCAGGTTTTTGAACAGGTAATGCAGTGGTTTCTTGATTTAGGGGCAAGTGTCATGCTCCCTATAATTTTTCTTGTTTTTGGACTGATACTAGGAGTGAAATTCGGCAAAGCGTTTAAAGCGGCTTTGACCATCGGTGTCGGCTTCATAGGACTTAACCTGGTGATCGGTCTTCTGACCGACAACCTGGGACCTGCAGCTGAAGCGATGGTCGAGAACTATGGGTTGTCAATGCAAACCATAGATGTAGGATGGCCGGCTGCTGCCGCCATAGCATATGGCACATTTTTGGGGAGTATGGCAATCATAGTAGGAATAGTAGTCAATGTTTTATTACTGGTGACAGGTATGACGAAAACCCTCAATGTCGATATATGGAACTTCTGGCATATCGCATTCTCGGGTTCCATCGTCTATGCCATTACAGGGGATTTTGGGCTGGGAATATTCACCATGATTACACATTCGATGCTAATCTATTACTTGGGGGATATAAGTGCCAAATATGTGCAGAAATATTACGGCCTTGCCAATATGTCCTTTCCTCACGGCCTCTCGGTGGCAGGGCTTGTATTGGCGCTGCCGTTGAATTGGCTCTTTGACAGAATCCCGGGTTTGAATAAACTCAACCTCAGCCCCGAATCGATACAGAAGAGGTTCGGGATTTTTGGTGATAATACAGTATTGGGTTTTTTCATAGGTATAATAATCGGTCTGCTTGCAAGTTACGGTGTAGGAGAAACATTGGGGCTTGGTGTGGCGACAGGTGCAGTGATGCTACTTTTGCCGAGAATGGTGTCCCTTCTTATGGAAGGGCTTTCTCCAATATCTGAGGCGGCGACGGATTGGGTCAAGAAGAGGTTTCCCGGCAGAGAACTGTTCATCGGGATGGACAGCGCACTGGCAGTGGGGCATTCTTCAGTGCTGGCGGCCTCCTTGTTGCTCGTTCCAATTACTTTACTCCTGGCAGTGATTCTCCCGGGCAATACCACGCTGCCGCTTGGAGACCTGGCAACCATTCCTTTCATCATCTGTCTGATGGTGCCTGTTTTCAGAGGGGATATTTTCAGGAGTGTCATAGGGGGCGGAATCCTTCTTGCAGGTGCATTGTATATTTCTTCATGGGCAACGCCGTTCATTACCGAAACTGCAAAATCGGCCAATTTTGATCTGGGGGGGAATACATCAATCACAGTGCTGAGTGACGGAGGTGCGTGGACAACCATCCTGTTTGGCGGGCTGGGCGACCTGGCCGGCTGGATTGGCATTGGAATTGTATTTTTGGTTACGCTGGTTCTGATAGTGTATAAGAATAAAGTCAGTGACTTGAAAAAAGAACAGGAATCATAAATAGTTAAGGAGGCGAAGAAAATGACGAAGAAACTTTTGATAATGTGCGGAACTGGTGTAGCGACTTCGACAGTGGTGACGGGGAAAGTGAAAACATGGCTCGAAGATAACGGTCTGGAGGATAAAGTCTCGCTGCATCAGTCGAAGATAAGTGATGAGTTAAACCGCATCGATGACTATGATATCATCGTTTCCACGACCATTGTCCCGGATGACATCCGGGACAAAGTGATCGACGGTGTGCCATTGCTTACAGGAATGGGAGTAGATGAGATGTATGACAGGATAGAGGAAAAAATCAATCAATGAATCGACACGGTGGTCGAATACATCGAAAACCGGCGGATGCATCATGGTGCATCCGCCGGTTTTCATGTTGCTGTGAATAACCCGGTGTTATCCTCCGCCTTCCTCCAGTCTGACGAATCTGACGTGCTCGAGAAAGGTGCTGCTGATATTTCCAGATTCGTCTTTTTCGATCAGCAGGAGTTTCTGGCTGAAGGTGTCCCCGACGGGGATGATCATCCTGCCTCCGGGTGCGAGCTGGCGGGTAAGTGCATCGGGGATTTCAGGGGCGGCGGCTGTGACCATGATCCTGTCATACGGGGCGTGTGCTTCCCATCCGCGGCTGCCGTCACCAAGGTGGAAATGGATATTGGTATACCCTTCCGCATGAAGCCGCTCCTTCGCCTGCTGATGGAGCGGCCCGATCCTTTCGACTGTATGGACGTCTTCTGAAAATTTGGCGAGAAGGGCGGTCTGGAAGCCGGACCCCGTTCCGATTTCCAGTACTTTGCTGTCATCTTCAAGCTTCAGATGCAGTGTCATGTTCAAGACGAGTGACGGCTGGGATATGGTCTGGCCGTGCCCGATGGGGAACGGCATGTCCATATCTGCATCGTCTTTGTGCTCATCCATATATACGCTCCGGTCGAGATTCCGGAAGAATGCTGTGATTTCATCCTTTGGATACTTCATGGAATGCTCACCTGCCTTTTAATCCCCATACCCGGATTATGGAGAGGTTATACGGTATGAATAGGAATATGCGGGTATTCTCTTGAACTTCATTGATAATTTTCCGGGCTGCGGGGAATATTATCCCTGTGCAGGGGGTCCAAGCTTTAAAATTACATTAAATAGTAATACAATAGTAACGATAAACAAAAATAAAATAGGAGGAATAGTGCCTGATGGCTAAAGCGAAAAATGTATTCGAATGTATGGCCTGCGGATATGAATCCCCGAAATGGGCGGGGAAATGTCCGAACTGCGGCGCATGGAACCAGATGGAGGAGAAGCTGGTCCATAAAGAGACCACGGGCAGGGGGACATTCGGCAAACCTGAAAAGCAGGAGCGGCAGCGGAGCCGCAAGCTGGACCGTGTCAAAAAAAGCCATACCCCCAGGACGCTGACCCAGAGCGGGGAATTGGACCGCGTGCTCGGCGGCGGCATCGTGGACGGCTCACTGATCCTCATCGGAGGAGATCCGGGAATAGGGAAGTCGACGATTCTGCTGCAGACGGCCTTGAAACTGTCGGAAGACCATGAAGTACTCTATGTTTCTGGTGAGGAATCACTCGAGCAGATAAAACTGCGCGCGGACCGGCTGCTTGAAGCGAGCGACAATCTGAACGTATACAGCGAAACAAATCTCTTCCATATCCACGATGAAATCAAGAACACCAAACCTGATTTCCTCATCGTAGACTCCATCCAGACCATCTTCCACCCGGATGTCACGAGCGCGCCGGGCAGTGTCTCACAGGTGCGTGAATGTACCCAAAGTCTAATGAACATCGCGAAAAGCGGCAATATTGCTACATTCATCGTCGGCCATGTGACGAAGGAAGGTCAGATCGCAGGCCCGAGGATGCTTGAGCACATGGTGGATACGGTCCTTTATTTCGAAGGGGACCAGCATCATACCTACCGCATTCTGAGGGCGGTCAAAAACCGCTTCGGTTCAACGAACGAAATGGGTATGTTCGAAATGAAGAATGTGGGCCTCACTGAAGTATTGAATCCGTCGGAGATATTTCTAGAGGAACGTTCCAAAAATGTCCCGGGTTCTGCGATTGTTGCAACCATGGAAGGGACGCGTGCAATGCTCATTGAAGTGCAGGCGCTGGTTACACCGACGCATTTCCACAATCCGAGACGGATGGCAACGGGCATAGATCATAACCGCCTGTCGCTCCTCATGGCGGTGCTCGAGAAAAGTGAAGGGTTGCTCATGCAGCAGCATGATGCCTACATTAAAGTAGCCGGCGGCGGGAAACTGGAAGAGCCGGCGGTGGATCTGAGCATCATCGTGAGCATCGCCTCGAGCTTCAAGGGTTCTGCGGTACGCGGTGATGACTGTTTCATCGGCGAGGTCGGCCTGACGGGGGAAGTGAGACGGGTCACGAAAATCGATCAGCGGCTCATGGAAGCAGCCAAACTCGGCTTCAGGCGTGCCGTCATCCCGGCTTCGAACATGAAGGGCATCGAGGTTCCGGAAGGCATTGAAGTCATCGGTGCCCGCACATTGAAGGATGCCCTGAAGGCTGCTGTCAAATAAGAAGACAAGGAGGTTAGGCCGTTATGCTGAAATATCTGCTGTATGTTCTTTATTTTCTCATAGGGATTTCGCTCGGGGTCTGGCTGTTCCCGGAACTCGTCCAGGTGCTGCCGGTGGCGGTGCCCGCCATCGTCGGCAATGTTCTCGTATACGGCGTTCTGGGCGGTTTTCTGTTCCTCGGGCTGTTCCTCTGGACCGTACCGAAATTCGAGTCGCTCATCAGGAGGGGCGAGGGACTGATCATGAACCGCAACCTTTCGGAAATCGTATTTGCCACTCTGGGAATGATCATAGGACTTTTAATTGCTGTCTTAATTTCATTATTGATCAACACCATGGACATTCCCATCTTCGGCGATATCATCCCGTTCGTTCTTGCGGTTGTCCTGGGCTATCTCGGGTTCCAGATCGGTCTCAAGAAATTCAGTGAAGTGCTGGATCTGTTTCCGAAAGCCGGCGCCTCGAAAGATGCCGGAGAAGCAGCACGGGGGCAGAAGAAATTTCTTGATACCAGCGCAATCATAGATGGTAGAATAGTGGATGTATTGAAAACGGGATTCGTTGAAGGGGAGCTCATCATCCCGCAGTTTGTGCTCGATGAGCTGCAGCTCATCGCGGATGCGACGGATCCGATCAAACGCGACAAGGGCAAAAGGGGTCTGGATATGCTCAATGCGTTGCAGGAACTGAGCAGAAGCGTTAATATTATGCCGGTTGCCTACGAAAAACTTGATGTGGACCACCAGCTGATAGAACTGGCCAAAGAGGAGAACGGCGCTGTTGTCACCACAGATTACAACCTCAACAAAATCTGCCAGCTTCATCAGATCAAAGTGCTCAATGTCAATGAACTCTCAGACGCCATCAAGATGGTCGTCATCCAGGGGGACACATTCGACCTTCTCGTGTCGAAAGCCGGCAAAGAGGAAAAACAGGGTGTCGGCTACCTCGAAGATGGTACAATGGTAGTTGTAGAAAACGGCAGAAAATTGATAAACCAGACGATAAAAGTAGAAGTGACAAGTGTTCTCCAGACCAACTCAGGGAGAATAATCTTTTCAAAGAAAGTGAGCTAAATATGGGATATGTTGCAGTAATACCAGCCGCGGGCCTCGGCAAGCGGATGGGTTATGATTATAATAAAGTCTTCATCCAGATCAATGAAATGGCGATCATACAGATGACGATTGAACAATTTGAAAAGGACAGGAACTGTGATGCCATCTATCTTGCGGCCAGGAAAGAAGAGATGGACAGCATGATCGACCTGTTCTCCTCGTCCTATAAAGTAAAAGGTGTGTTCGAGGGCGGGGACGAGCGGCAGCACAGTATCTTCAACGTTCTGAAAAATATCCCTGAGTGCGAGTATGTGCTTATTCACGACGGGGCGCGGCCGTTTGTCTCACAGGATATACTTTTTGAATTGTATGAAAACGTCAAGCACAAGTCTGCTGTGATCTGTGGCGTGAAGGTGAAGGACACCATCAAGAGGGTTGAAGGCGGCAAAGTCAAAGAGACCGTCCCCCGGGACGAACTTTTCGTGACGCATACCCCACAGGCATTTAGCTATGACCTCATCATGAGGGCCTACAGTGAAGCGGAAAAGAATAACCTGAGTGTGACGGATGATGCGGGCATGGTGGAATCGTTGGGCGAGGAAGTCCATGTTGTCACATCGAATTACGACAATATAAAAATCACTACCATGGAGGATCTGATCATGGCGGAAGCAATCATAAAAAGAATGGTGGATCATCATGTTTAGAATCGGGCACGGTTTTGACGTCCATGCTTTCGAGTCGGGCAGGCCGCTCATCATCGGTGGCATTGAAATTCCGCACGAGATGGGACTCAGGGGTCATTCGGACGCGGATGTACTGCTGCACACGATGGCGGATGCGATACTCGGAGCGCTCGCACTCGGTGATATAGGCAAATTCTTCCCTGACACTGATGAAGCGTACAAGGGTATGGATTCCAAAGTGCTGCTTGCAGAAGTAGTGGAAATGATGGAGGGAAAAGGCTACAGGATCGGTAACATCGATGCTGTGATCATGGCGGAAAAGCCGAAGTTCAGACCTTATATAGACGACATGCGTGAAATATCCGCCTCGCTTTTGAAGGCGGAAACCGGCAATGTTAACATTAAGGCGACGACTACAGAAAAGCTTGGCTTCACCGGCAGAGGAGAGGGCATCGCAAGCGAAGCGGTGGTACTACTTGAAAAAATGGAGGAATCATAATGGATAAAGTCAGAGTAAGGTATGCACCCAGTCCGACTGGATATCTGCACATCGGCAATGCAAGGTCCGCGCTGTTCAACTATCTTTTTGCGCGTCATTACGGCGGGGATTTCGTCATCCGCATCGAGGATACCGACAAGGCGAGGAATGTGGAAACCGGCGAAGAGTCGCAGCTGCACTATTTGAAATGGCTCGGTCTCGAATGGGATGAGAGTGTCGACCAGGACGGAGGCTACGGACCGTACCGCCAGTCTGAACGCGGACACATCTATGATCCACTCGTCCAGCAGTTGCTGGATGAAAACAAGGCATACCGCTGCTATATGACGTCTGAAGAGCTGGAAACGGAGCGTGAAGCGCAGATTGCCCGCGGTGAGATGCCGCGTTATGGCGGACAGCATGCCAACCTGAGCGAGGAAGAGGAAGAGGCGCTGATCGCAGAAGGCAGGCAGCCGAGCATCCGGCTCCGCGTGCCCCGGGACAAGACATACACATTCGACGATATCGTCAAAGGCGATGTGTCGTTTGAATCGAACGGTATAGGCGACTGGGTCATTGTGAAGAAGGATGGTGTGCCGACATACAACTTCGCTGTTGTCGTAGACGACCATTACATGGGAATTTCCCACGTCCTCCGCGGCGACGATCATATTTCCAATACGCCGAAGCAGCAGATGGTCTATGAGGCATTTGGCTGGGAGGAGCCGAAGTTCGGACACATGACGCTCATCGTCAATGAGGATAAGAAGAAACTGTCCAAGCGTGATGGTTCAATCATCCAGTTCATCGAGCAGTACAAGGATCTGGGTTACCTGCCTGAAGCACTGTTCAACTTCATCGCGCTGCTTGGCTGGACACCTGAAGGGGAGGAGGAAATCTTCTCCAAAAAGGAATTCATCGAGCTGTTCGACGAAAAGCGCCTGTCCAAATCTCCGGCGTTTTTCGACAAGCAGAAGCTGACATGGATCAATAACCAGTATATGAAGGAAAAGGATACGGAGACTGTGTTCGAGATGGCGCTGCCGCACCTTGTCAAGGAAGGGCTCGTTGCGGAGAATGCTTCAGAGGAGGAGCTGGACTGGGCGCGTAAACTTGTCGCACTCTATCAGGAGCAGATGAGTTTTGCCGGGGAGATCACGACGCTCTCCGAGCAGTTCTTCAAGGAAGATATCGAGTTTGACGAGGATGCCAATGCAGTGATTTCGGATGAGCATATACCGGAACTTATGACAGCCCTGCATACACGCTTCGGTGAACTTGAGGATTTTTCCCCCGAAACGATCAAGGCTGCAATCAAAGATGTCCAGAAGTCGACAGGATACAAGGGCAAAAAACTCTTCATGCCGATCCGCGTAGCGGTAACCGGTCAGACAAGAGGGCCTGAGCTTCCGGATACGATTTCGCTGCTTGGTAAAGAGAAAGTGATGGATCGCATCGCAAAATTGAAATAGCGGGCAAACACCTTGCAGATGCAGGGCTTATGCCTTATGATTAAGACGATATGGGGACCAGGAGTAGGATTGGCGGCGGAAATCAGAGATCATCCGGAAGCTGCGAGGATGACCGGCCACTGATCAGAATTGCACCCTGTATGCAACTTCATAATTTTGAAGTGCGGACTGTATTTTCAGTCTGCAAACAGAGTGGAACCGTGCATATTGCGCCTCTGTCCCATCATCGGGGCAGAGGCTTTTTATATACGGTGTCAATACAGGAGGGATGAATAGTGTTTCGGAGAATAAATGAAGATATCGACATGGTGCTTGAGTTGGACCCGGCGGCAAAAAACCGCCTTGAAGTATTCTTTACGTATTCCGGTCTCCATGCAGTGTGGTCCCATCTGCTGGCGCACAGGCTCTACAGGAAAAACTTTACGACGAGCGCGCGTATCATTTCACAGGTGAGCCGTTTTGTCACGGGCATTGAAATTCATCCCGGAGCGCAGGTCGGCAGGAGGCTTTTCATAGATCACGGCATGGGTACGGTAATCGGTGAAACATGCCGGATAGGCAATAACGTGACGATATACCAGGGAGTAACGCTCGGCGGTACGGGTAAAGAAGAAAAGAAAAGGCATCCTGATGTGGATGATAACGTGCTTATCGCCGCGGGTGCGAAAGTGCTCGGCAACATCCGGATCCGCGAAAACTCGAAAGTGGGGGCGAACTCCGTAGTGCTCTACGATGTGCCGAAGGATTCGACAGTTGTCGGCATCCCGGGGCATGTAGTCAAACAGGCCGGGGAAAAAGTGAAGAATGCCCGGGATCTTAACCAGACCGACCTCCCCGATCCTATACTGGATATGATCCTAGGGCTGGAAGATGAAATCAAGGACTTTAGAAGTGAAGTCAGAAACGAGGTAGAGAATGGTTCGCATATATAATTCTTTAACAAGACGCAAGGAGGATTTCAGGCCGATCGAGGACGGCAAAGTGAAAATGTATGTGTGTGGTCCGACGGTCTATAACTATATCCACATCGGCAATGCACGCCCGGCCATCGCATTTGATACGGTGCGACGGTATCTGGAGTATAAGGGATACGATGTGAATTACGTATCCAATTTCACCGACGTGGACGATAAGCTGATCAGGGCTTCGATGGAACTGAAAGAGGAGGTCCCAGCCATTGCAGACCGTTTTATCCATGAATTTTTCGAGGATACGGGTGCGCTCAATGTGAAACGGGCGACTGAACACCCGCGGGTGATGGATCACATGGATGACATCATCGAATTCATCCAGGTGCTTGTCGACAAGGGGCATGCCTATGAGTCGGAAGGGGATGTCTATTTCAAAACGCGCTCATTCGATGAATACGGCAAGCTGTCCCACCAGTCGGTGGACGATCTCAAAGTCGGGGCACGCATCGAATCCGGTGAGAAGAAGGAGGATCCGCTCGATTTTGTCCTGTGGAAACAGGCCAAGGAAGGTGAAATCAAGTGGCACTCCCCCTGGGGGGAGGGACGCCCGGGCTGGCATATCGAGTGCAGCGTCATGGCCCGCCATCATCTTGGTGACACAATCGATATCCATGCGGGGGGGCAGGACCTGACGTTCCCCCACCATGAAAATGAAATTGCGCAGAGTGAGTGCATGACGGATGCGACATTTTCGAACTACTGGATGCATAACGGCTACATCAACATCGATAATGAAAAGATGTCCAAATCACTAGGGAATTTTATTCTTGTGCACGACATCATCAGGGAAATCGATCCGAATGTGCTCAGGTTCTTCATGATCAGTGTCCATTACCGCAACCCGATCAACTACAACCGTGAGCTTGTCGAAGCGGCGGCAGCAGGTCTCGAGCGCATCCAGTCAAGTTACGCGCAGGCGCAGGAGCGCCTTGAAACATCCGTCGGCAGCGGCGACGCCGGGGCCTATGTGCGTGTGGTAGAGGACAAGGTCGCCTCATTTGAGCGTCACATGGATGATGATTTCAACACGGCTAATGCAATCACCGTGTGGCATGAACTTGCTACGGAACTCAACAAATATATGCGGGGCAGCACGACGGACAAAGAAGTGCTGAAAGCATTCATGGAAGCATTCGATATATTCAGCGAAGTGCTTGGAGTGACGCTCGTGCGTGAAGAGATACTGCTGGATGAGGAAATCGAGGCACTGATTGAAGAGCGCGATGCAGCACGGGCAAACCGGGACTTTGCCCGTGCTGATGAAATACGCGATTCATTGAAGGCTCAGGGCATCGTGCTCGAAGACACCAGGGAAGGCGTGCGTTTCAAACGTGGCTAGGTTCACACTGGATGACGTCCCGGCCCTGTCGCTCGCCTTTTTAGGAGATGCGGTGTATGCCGTGTACATCCGCACATTCCTCATAAAGGAGAAGCCGTATCTGAAGCCGGACCAGCTGCACAGGGAAGCGAATATGCTTGTCAGTGCGCGTGCACAGTCGGAGGCGCTGCTTCACCTGAAAAACGAAGGTGTACTGACGGCTGCCGAATGGGATATGGCCAAACGTGCGCGGAACAAGTCCAGCGCGACCCGTGCCAAAAATGCCACGATCAAAGAATACCGGAATGCTTCGGGGATAGAGGCGCTAATCGGCTGGCTCGAACTGCACGGGGCACAGGACCGCATAGGGATCCTCATGCAGAAAATCATAGAAAGAGGGAGGGATGGCGATGAGTGATTCCGTAATTGTCGGGCGCCACGCTGTCAAGGAGGCGCTTCAGAATAACGCAGACATCAACAAAGTGATGATACAGGATTCAATCAACAAAGGACAGATCCGGGAAATACTGGACACTGCCAAAAAACGAAGGATTGTCGTCCAGGCGGTACCGAAGAACAAGATTGACGGCCTGACGGCGGAGCGTCACCAGGGCGTGGTCGCCATGGCGAGCCCGCATGAATACATGCCGCTTGAAACGCTTCTCCGTAATATTGAGGGCAGGCGGGCGAACCTGGTCATCCTGGACGGGCTTGAGGACCCCCATAATCTGGGGTCGATTCTAAGGACGTGTGATGCCACCGGCTTTGATGGTATTATCATTCCGAACCGCAGATCGGTGCAGTTGACGGATACGGTCGCCAAGACTTCGACCGGTGCGATTGAACACGTACCCGTAGTCAGGGTGACGAATATCAACCAGACGATAGATGAACTTAAGGAAAAGGGATTCTGGATTGCCGGCAGTGACGGCAAAGGGGAGATGGATTTCCGTGAGTTTACCGCCGATGTGAACACCGCCCTGGTCATCGGCAGTGAAGGCAGGGGAATCAGTAAAAAGACGCTGGAAAAATGCGATTTCATCGTCAGGATTCCGATGGTGGGACATATTACCAGCCTGAATGCATCGGTCTCCGCAGCGCTTCTGATGTATGAAGTGTACCGTAAGCAGAACCCTGCCGGAAGTGAATAGCCATGAAGCGGAAAAAGCGGCGGCTGCTCGTGGTGGACGGCTACAACCTGATCGGGGCGAACAGGGAACTTCACCGCGAATCTCTCCACTCAATGATCGTTCCCAGGGAGAAGGTGCTGGCTGCACTGAGCGAATACCAGTCGGTCGTAAGCTGCGAAATCATCTGTGTATTTGATGCCTATGAAGTAAAATCGAAGGAGAGCATATTTGATTTTCACGGAGTCACTGTAATATATACGAAGGAAAAGGAGACGGCAGATGAGTATATAGAGCGGTTTGTCCATGACAACTATCATCCGCACCTTTGCGAGATCAGCGTTGTCACAAGCGATCTCACGGAGCAGAATGCGATCTTCGCCCTCGGTGCCTACAGAATCTCTTCGCGTGAAATGTGGATTTCACTGTCGGAGGCGGAAAAGAATATCAGCAGGAAAGTGGATGCGATTAATGAAAAAATGCCCAGGCAGAAAATAGATATCGGCGAGGATATCCACGCAAAACTGGAAAAATGGCGGCGCGGCCGTTTCTGACATATTGAATTAAAAGGCGATCCCTCTTATCATTTGTTTAATACAGTATAGGAGGGGTTGTTTTGTACCGGATTACGGACTTTCATTTCATTATAAAAGAAAGCATGGACGATGAGCTGGACCGACTTGCCCTTCAAGTCTACGATGGTGATATGGAAGCATTCGATGCAATCGACAGATATCTTCGCCCAGGTGTCATACACATGAGCTTCAAATACACGAATGCATATAATGAAAGGGAAGACATCGAGCAGGATATGATGGAGTATGCCCTTCGCCTGTGCTACCGGTATGAACATGACAGTGGACACTTCCGGCATTATGTAATGCGCTCCATACGCTTTGAAATGTATAAGCGCATCAAGGAATACCACTCCGCAAAAAGTGGGGAGCATGTCCTCCGCGGACGGATTGCCAACTTTGATGTGGGGGAGTCCCGGGACAGGCGCATGGAGGATCCGGCGGAGCATCTGGTCAAGGAGGAGCAGATCGGTTACCTTCTCGGTGAAAAGAGCGTCTGTTCACCGTTCGAACAGCGGATACTCAGACTTTTCAGAAGCGGCTGGAGCATGGATAATATAGCTGAGCGTCTGAAGGTGGACAGGAGGACCGTGTCGAACAGCCTGTACCGTGTCAGGCGCAAAAAAGAACAGCTGGACCTTGATCCGGAGCCTGAAGGGTCATTTGACAACATGGCCTGAAATCGTTATAGTAAATTAGAATTGAAATGAGGATTTTATGATGAAAGTGGCACTACTGTGCACTGAATGCGGGTCGCGTAACTATACGACACAAACTGAGCATAACGAACGGCTCGTTATAAAGAAATACTGCAAAATGTGCAACCGGCATACGACTCATAAGAGTTCCATCTGATCACAGGAGGAAACAGAATGGCTAATAATAAGAATTTCCTACAGAATGTCGTTAGCGAAATGAAAAAAGTAAGCTGGCCGACAGGCCAGGAGACAGTACGTTATACTACGGTCGTCATGCTCACAGTGATATTCTTTCTGGCGTTCTTCTACGCGCTGGACCTGGGTATCTCCGCTATCATAGACTTAATGTAATAAAAGGAGAGATACTGCTATGTCAGGAGAAAAGAATTGGTATGCTGTCCATACTTATTCCGGATATGAAAACAAAGTAAGAAAAAACCTCGAGGCGCGCGTCGACTCCATGAATATGCAGGACCAGATCTTCAGGGTGGTCATTCCGGAAGAGGAAGAGACGACTGTCAAAGACGGCAAGCGTAAAACTGCGATGAAGAAAACCTTCCCGGGCTACGTCCTGGTCGAACTCGTCATGACCGATGAGTCTTGGTACGTGGTGAGGAACACGCCGGGAGTCACAGGTTTTGTCGGTTCCCAGGGAGCGGGGAGTAAACCGAATCCACTTCTGCCGGAAGAGGCGAAGTTCATCCTCAAATCCATGGGCATGGTCGAGCGCACAGTCGATTTCGAAGTGGAAGTCGGTGAATCCGTGAGCATTGTCGACGGTCCATTCAAAAATCAGGCAGGCGAGATCAGCCATATCGATGAAGAGCGTTACAAGCTCACCGTACTGGTTGAAATGTTCGGCCGTGAGACGCCGGTTGAAGTTGAATTCGACCAGATCGAGAAATTGTAATAAGTCACTTGTAATTCATGCATGAAGATGGTATATTATTATGGTCGAATTTTATTCGGCCATCTTTTTATGGATGCGAGTGGGAGGATGAAAACTACAACATCCTATGACCACATCACGATAACGAGGAGGTGCACATCGTGGCTAAAAAAGTAATCAACGTTGTGAAATTGCAGATTCCTGCAGGTAAGGCGAATCCGGCACCACCGGTAGGTCCGGCGCTGGGTCAGGCTGGTGTAAACATCATGGGATTCTGTAAAGAATTCAATGCGCGTACACAGGAACAGGCTGGTCTCATCATTCCGGTTGAAATATCCGTATTTGAGGACCGTTCTTTCACTTTCATTACAAAAACTCCGCCGGCTGCTGTTCTGCTTAAGAAAGCGGCAAGTGTTGAAAAAGGTTCAGGCGAACCTAATAAAAACAAGGTGGCAACTGTAACTGAAGCACAGGTACGTGAAATTGCTGAAACAAAAATGGAAGACCTGAACGCTGCAAGCGTGGAAGCGGCTATGCGCATGGTCGAAGGTACAGCAAGAAGCATGGGCTTCTCTGTAGAAAAGTAATTAAAACAAATTTTAACGAATGAGTATTAATACAAACGTGGGAGGATAACCCGCTATAACCACAAGGAGGAATAGTAATGGCTAAGAGAAGTAAAAAGTATCAGGCAGCTCTTGAAAAGTTCGACCAGACTTCTGCATATTCAGTAGAAGAAGCGGTAAAACTTGCTAAAGAGACAAGCACTGTTAACTTCGACGCTTCTGTAGAAGTAGCATTCCGTCTCGGTATTGATACACGTAAAAATGACCAGCAGATCCGCGGAGCAATCGTGCTGCCGCACGGTACTGGCAAGTCACAGCGTGTATTGGTATTCGCCAAAGGCGATAAAGCTAAAGAAGCAGAAGCTGCAGGGGCAGATTATGTAGGGGAAAAAGAATACATCGACAAGATCAACGGTGGATGGTTCGACTTCGATGTCATCGTGGCAACACCTGACATGATGGGCGAAGTTGGTAAACTTGGGCGCGTGCTCGGACCGAAAGGCCTTATGCCGAATCCTAAAACCGGCACTGTGACTATGGATGTAACTAAAGCTGTAGAAGAGATCAAAGCCGGTAAGGTCGAGTACCGTGCCGAGAAAGCCGGTATCGTCCATGCAGCTATCGGAAAAGTTTCCTTCGACGGAGAGAAGCTCCAAGATAACTTCCGGGCAATCTACGATGCGCTTCAAAAAGCGAAACCTGCATCTGCAAAAGGTACTTACTTCAAGTCTGCTGCAGTGTCTTCAACTATGGGGCCTGGAATCAAAGTTGACTTGAATGCTGTTGAAGAAACCAAGTAATTGTATATTGACAACTGCAGCCTGATTGTGTATAGTTGCAGTTGTATTTTAAATGATTACCTAAGACAGTAGGAGCACACAGTGCTTAAAACATCATCCTGCCGAGGCAATGAAAACGACTTGAATCTTAATTTTTAATATTCAAGCACTTTTTGCCGTGGGTAAAAGGTGCTTTTTTAATGCACCGGATACACAAAAATTATGGAGGTGTAACTATGTCAAACGTAATTGAAGCTAAGTCACAGCATGTCGATGCCATTTCTGAACAGCTCAAGAACTCTGTATCAACAGTACTTGTTGACTACCGCGGTCTTTCAGTGTCTGAAATGACAGAACTTCGTAAACAGCTTCGTGACGCGGGTGTTGAATTCAAGGTTTACAAAAACACGATGACCCGCCGTGCAGCTGAAAAAGCTGGACTGACGGAAATCAACGAATTCCTCACTGGTCCGAACGCGCTTGCATTTTCAAACGAAGATGTGATTTCGCCGGCGAAGATCATCAATGAATTCGCAAAAGACCATGAAGCTCTCGAAATCAAAGCCGGCATCATCGAAGGTGCGTTCACACCGGCTGAAGATGTCAAGGCAATTGCGACACTGCCGGATAAAGACGGCCTTGTTTCCATGCTGCTGTCCGTACTTCAGGCTCCTGTCCGCAACTTCGCTTATGCAGTTAAAGCTGTCGGCGAACAGAAAGAGAACGAAGAAGCTTAATATCCAAACTAAAAAACTATTGATGGAGGAATTATAATGACTCACGAACAAATCATTGAAGCGATTAAAGAAATGTCCGTTCTAGAACTTAACGATCTCGTTAAAGCAATTGAAGAAGAATTTGGCGTAACTGCAGCAGCTCCAGTAGCAGCAGCAGGTGCCGGTGCTGGTGAAGCGGCAGCTGAAGAGCAGACTGAATTCGACGTAGAACTTACTGATGCCGGATCTTCCAAGATCAAAGTCATCAAAGTTGTGCGTGAAGCAACTGGTCTTGGCCTGAAAGACGCTAAAGAACTCGTTGACGGTGCTCCTAAAGTCGTCAAAGAAGGCGCTTCTAAAGAAGAGGCTGAAGAACTCAAAGCTCAACTTGAAGAAGTTGGCGCCAGCATCGAACTTAAATAATTTTTGTGTAAACCCGAAGGCTCATCTTAAACATCACGTTTAAATGGGCCTTTTTTAATTGCTTGGGCATTGATGACTTTTTGGGAGTGATTGAATGGCGCATTATTTTACAAATGATGATACCGAACATGATTTCAGGGAAATAGAATATGTGCATGCAGGCAGAACGTACCGATTCACGACCGACCGCGGAGTGTTTTCGCGTGAGCGTATCGATTTCGGGTCGAGGGTGCTGATCGAAGCTGTGATCACTGACTTCAACGGGGTGGAACATGCGCAGTTCATTGATATGGGGGCAGGATACGGTCCGATCGGCATTATAGCCGGGGATGCCCTCGGCATGAAGCCTGTCATGGTGGAAGTGAATGAGGATGCGGTCCGGCTCTGCGCCAGGAATGCCGAGACCAACGATGTCCAGGCCGAAGTGCTGACACGTGCAGAGTACGATGCAGATAGTGCTTTTTCAGATGTCGGCTTGTATGTGACGAACCCCCCCTTCCGTGCGGGGAAAAAGGTTGTGATGGGCATCATTGATGATGCGTCAGAAAAACTTTCTCCAGGGGGAATATTCTATATGGTGGTTCAGAAAAAACAGGGCATGCCGTCATATAGGAAGGCGATGGAAGCATCCTTCGGCGATGCCGTATCCATTCACAACGAAAAGGGTTATCATGTGCTGAAAGGTGTCAAGAATCACTGATTATAAATTTGACTTGACAAATGTACTGTGATATAGTTATAGAATGTAAAAATATAATGTCAATAAGTATGCATTTTTGTGCGCTGTTGATAGGAGCGTATTAAATATAGTCGATCAATATAAATAGGAAATGGGGTTGTGAAGCGATTCCGTTTTCTTTTTGTCTTATTGGCTGTTTAACTGCTTCGGTGAATGTTTTACGTAATTTTTAATAGGGGTGAATCTGTCGATGAGTCAACTGATTCAATATGGAAGACACGCTAAACGCAGAAGCTATGCACGTATCGAAGAGAAATTGGATCTGCCTAACCTGATCGAAATTCAGACAAAGTCCTATGACTGGTTCCTCAAAACTGGTCTGATTGAGATGTTCAAGGATATCTCTCCTGTCGAGGACTTTACTGGCAATATGTCACTTGAGTTTGTGGATTACAAGCTGGGTGAGCCGAAATATGATGAGGATGAAGCAAAGAACCACGATGCAACATATTCTGCACCGCTGCGTGTTAAAGTGCGCCTTGTCATCAAGGAAACGGGAGAGGTCAAGGAACAGGAAGTGTTCATGGGTGACTTCCCGCTGATGACGGATACAGGCACTTTCATCATCAATGGTGCTGAACGTGTTATCGTATCCCAGCTTGTCAGGAGCCCGTCTGTCTATTATTCAGAGAAACTCGACAAGAACGGCAAGACAAGCTTTGGTGCTACGGTGATTCCAAACCGTGGCGCATGGCTCGAATACGAAATCGATGCCAAAGATATCGTATATGTAAGGATTGACCGTACCCGCAAGCTGCCTATGACAGTATTGCTCAGGGCTCTCGGCTTTTCCACAGACCAGGAGATTGTAGAATTACTGGGCGACAATGAATATATCAGAAACACACTGGAAAAAGACACGACAGAAACAGTAGACCAGGCGCTCCTAGAAATCTACGAACGACTTCGCCCGGGTGAACCACCTACAGTTGAGAATGCAAGGAATCTTCTGTACTCAAGGTTCTTCGATCCGAAGCGTTATGATCTTGCAAACGTCGGCCGCTACAAGATGAACAAAAAACTTCACCTTCAGAACCGCCTGTTCAACCAAGTGCTGGCGGAACCCATCGTTGATAAAGAGACCGGCGAAATCGTGGCGGAGGCTGGAACAACAATAGACCGCCGCACACTGGACAGCATCATCGAGGTGCTGGAATCAAGTGCCAACCTTGAAACATACCATCTGGAAAACGGACTTCTTGATGAACCGGTGGAAATCCAGTCCATCAAAGTTGAAGCGCCGAACCAGGAAGAGGGAACGACGACCATCATCGGTAACGCATTCCCTGATGTGGAAGTTAAATCGATCACACCGTCAGATATCATCGCTTCCATGAGCTATTTCTTCAATCTGCTGCATGGAGTGGGTAATACAGATGATATCGACCATCTCGGCAACCGGCGTCTGCGTTCTGTCGGCGAATTGCTGCAGAACCAGTTCAGGATTGGTGTGTCCCGTATGGAGCGTGTCGTAAGGGAACGTATGTCCATCCAGGATACAGAATCCATCACGCCGCAGCAGCTGATCAACATCAGGCCTGTGATTGCATCAATCAAAGAGTTCTTCGGAAGCTCGCAGCTCTCACAATTCATGGACCAGACGAACCCGCTTGCGGAACTCACACATAAACGCCGTCTCTCAGCTCTCGGACCCGGCGGTCTGACACGTGAACGCGCCGGCATGGAAGTGCGTGACGTGCACTACTCCCACTACGGGCGCATGTGCCCGATTGAAACGCCGGAGGGGCCGAACATCGGTCTCATCAACTCCCTGTCAAGCTATGCACGGGTGAATGAATTCGGCTTTATCGAGACCCCTTACCGCAGGGTGGATGCTGAAACGAACAGGGTGACGGGCCATATCGACTACCTTACAGCTGACGAAGAGGACAACTATGTAGTCGCACAGGCGAACGCCGCGCTGGAAGAGGATGGAGCGTTCATCAATGAAGAGATCCTCTGCCGTTTCCGCGGCAATAACACCAAAATGGCAAGGGAACGCATGGACTACATGGACGTTTCACCGAAACAGGTGGTATCTGCAGCGACGGCATGTATCCCGTTCCTTGAGAACGATGACTCCAACCGTGCTCTCATGGGCGCGAACATGCAGCGTCAGGCGGTACCTCTCCTGATTCCCGAGTCCCCGCATATCGGCACCGGCATGGAACACGTGGCAGCACGTGATTCCGGAGCGGCGATTGTATCCCGCTACAGAGGCCGTGTAGAGCATGTGGCAGCGAGTGAAGTGCATGTGCGCCGTATCGAAGAAGAGAACGGCAAAGAGACTGAAACTGAAAAAGATATCTATAACATGTCCAAATTCATACGTTCCAACTCAGGGACATGCTACAACCAGAAGCCGATCGTATCGGCGGGAGATGTTGTATCCAAAGGTGAAATCCTTGCCGATGGTCCTTCCATGGACAATGGTGAGATGGCGCTCGGCAGGAATGTGGTGGTCGGCTTCATGACATGGGACGGCTACAACTATGAGGATGCTGTCATCATGAGTGAACGCCTCGTGAAGGATGATGTCTATACATCCATCCATATCGAGGAGTATGAATCCGAGTCACGCGATACGAAACTCGGGCCTGAAGAAATCACACGCGATATTCCAAACGTTTCGGATAACGCATTGAAGAAACTCGATGACAGAGGTATCGTACACATCGGTGCCGAGGTCAAGGATGGCGATATTCTCGTTGGTAAAGTGACGCCTAAGGGTGTTACCGAACTCACAGCGGAAGAGCGTCTCCTGCATGCAATATTCGGTGAAAAGGCGAGGGAAGTCCGCGATACATCACTCCGTGTGCCACACGGTGCAGGCGGAATCGTCCTCGATGTCAAAGTCTTCAATCGTGCAGATGGCGACGAGCTTTCCCCGGGTGTCAATCAGCTTGTCCGGGTTTATATCGTCCAGAAGAGGAAGATCAGCGTAGGGGACAAGATGTGCGGCCGCCACGGTAACAAAGGTGTAATTTCCAAGATTCTCCCGGAAGAAGATATGCCTTACCTGCCGGATGGCACACCAATCGACATCATGCTCAACCCGCTCGGGGTGCCTTCACGTATGAACATCGGGCAGGTTCTAGAGCTTCACCTGGGCATGGCGGCAAGAGCCATGGGCCTTAAGATGGCTTCACCTGTATTTGATGGTGCGAATGAAGAAGATGTGTGGAGTACAATGGAAGAAGCAGGGCTTGCCCGCGACGGTAAGACAGTCCTCTATGACGGACGTACAGGCGAACCGTTCGAGAACCGTATATCCGTAGGCGTAATGTACATGCTGAAACTCGCACATATGGTAGATGATAAATTGCACGCCAGAAGTACAGGACCATACTCACTCGTTACACAGCAGCCGCTTGGTGGTAAAGCACAATTCGGCGGACAGCGTTTCGGTGAGATGGAGGTATGGGCGCTTGAAGCATACGGTGCCGCGTATACTCTGCAGGAAATCCTGACAGTAAAATCCGATGATACAGTCGGGCGCGTGAAGACGTATGAAGCGATTGTCAAAGGAGAAAACGTCCCTAAACCTGGTGTACCTGAGTCCTTCCGCGTATTGATGAAGGAACTTCAAAGTCTTGGTCTTGATGTCAACATTCTCGATGAGAACGATGAAGAGATTGAAATGAGAGATACCGAAGAGGATGAAGCATCCAATCAGGTTAACTTGAGTGAGAACACTGATGCTAAAACTGAAGATGTGACTGAATGATGACTGAGCTTGATAAAACTTTAGGGAGGAAAGCTCATTGATAGATGTTAATAGATTCCAATATATGAAAATAGGTTTGGCTTCATCTGAAAAGATCCGTTCCTGGTCTTTCGGTGAAGTGAAAAAGCCAGAAACAATCAACTATAGAACGCTTAAGCCCGAGCGTGATGGTCTGTTCTGTGAGAAGATTTTCGGCCCAACCAAAGACTGGGAATGCAGCTGCGGCAAATATAAACGTGTAAGATACAAAGGCATGGTCTGCGACCGCTGCGGCGTCGAAGTGACCCGTGCCAAAGTACGCCGTGAGAGAATGGGGCACATTGAACTGGCTGCCCCGGTTTCCCACATATGGTATTTCAAAGGTATCCCTTCCCGCATGGGGCTGCTGCTGGACATGTCACCGCGTTCCCTTGAAGAGGTCATTTATTTCGCCTCCTATGTGGTGGTCAAGCCCGGCTCCACCGGACTTGAACCGAAACAGCTGCTGACAGAGCGTGAGTATCGTGAATACTACGACAAGCACGGCAACACTTTCACTGCAAAGATGGGTGCTGAAGCAATCAGGGACCTTCTGGAGGATGTAAAGCTCGAAGAAGAGCTTGAAATGCTCAGAAAGGAACTCGAGACCGCGACGGGACAGCGCCTGACAAGAGCAATCAAACGCCTTGAAGTCGTCGAGTCCTTCCGCAGCTCCGGCAACAATCCTGCATGGATGATCCTTGATGTACTGCCGATCATCCCGCCGGAAATCCGTCCGATGGTACAGTTGGACGGCGGCCGTTTTGCAACGAGTGACCTGAATGATCTCTACCGTCGTGTAATCAACCGTAATAACCGCTTGAAACGCCTGCTTGACCTCGGTGCACCCGGGATCATCGTGCAGAACGAGAAACGCATGCTGCAGGAAGCCGTGGATGCGCTGATCGATAACGGACGCCGCGGCCGTCCTGTGACAGGACCGGGCAACCGTCCGCTCAAATCCCTGTCGCACATGCTCAAAGGTAAACAGGGGCGTTTCCGTCAGAACCTGCTCGGTAAGCGTGTCGACTATTCCGGACGTTCCGTCATCGTCGTAGGCCCTTCCCTCAAAATGTACCAGTGCGGTCTGCCGAGGGAGATGGCGCTCGAACTCTTCAAGCCTTTCGTCATGAAAGAACTTGTTGAGCGTGAAATGGCGACGAACATCAAAAATGCCAAAGGCAAGATTGAACGCATGGAGAACGAAGTATGGGACGTTCTTGAAGATGTTATCAAGGAACACCCGGTACTGCTCAACCGTGCGCCGACACTCCACCGTCTGGGTATCCAGGCGTTTGAGGCGACGCTGGTGGAAGGGCGTGCGATTCGTCTCCATCCGCTCGTGACGACAGCCTACAACGCCGACTTTGACGGTGACCAGATGGCCGTCCACGTACCGCTTTCAAAAGAAGCCCAGGCGGAAGCGCGCATGCTGATGCTTGCGGCACAGAACATCCTCAACCCGAAAGACGGTAAGCCGGTTGTTACACCTTCACAGGATATGGTTCTTGGTAACTATTACCTGACGCTTGAAAGGGAGAACGAAAAGCGTGAAGGGCACATCTTCAAAGATGCCAATGAAGTGGTCATGGCGTACCAGAACGGCTACGTCGGATTGCATACACGTATCGGTGTCCATACTAATGCGTACGGAACGGAGAAAGTCTCTGAAGATAACGAAGGCAAGATCCTGATGACGACTACGGGTAAAGTCATCTTCAACCAGATCATGCCCCCGTCCTTCCCTTATATAAACGAACCGACAAGGGAGAACCTGGAGTTCAAGACACCGGAAAAATACTTCGTCAGGGCATCCGAACTTGGTGAAAAGGGACTGAGGGCCAGATTTGAAGAGTCGCCTGTCGGCGATCCGTTCAACAAGAAATTCCTCGGTCAGATCATTGCCGAAGTATTCAACAAGTTCCACATTACAGAAACATCTGTAATGCTGGACCTTATGAAAGACCTTGGATTCAAGTATTCTTCCAAAGCGGGTATCACAGTAGGGGTGTCCGACATCGTGGTCCTTCCTGATAAGCAGGAGATCATCAATGAAACGGAAGAGAAAGTGGAGAAAGTCCAAAAACAGTTTACACGCGGTCTCATTACAGAAGAAGAACGCTATGGTGCTGTCATTGAACTATGGACGAAGGCGAAGGATGTCATACAGGAGCGCCTGATGCAGTCGCTTGACCGTCTGAACCCTATCTTCATGATGAGTGACTCCGGTGCCCGTGGTAACGCATCTAACTTCACGCAGCTTGCCGGCATGCGTGGTCTGATGGCCAACCCGTCCGGACAGATCATCGAACTCCCGATCAAATCAAGCTTCCGTGAAGGTCTGACAGTGCTCGAGTACTTCATATCCACCCACGGTGCCCGTAAAGGTCTTGCGGATACAGCGCTCAAGACAGCCGACTCAGGTTACCTGACACGCCGTCTTGTCGATGTTGCACAGGATGTCATCGTCCGCGAAGAAGACTGCGGAACAGACAAAGGCCTGCTGGTTTCAGCACTTACCGAAGGTTCCGAGCTGATCGAACCGCTGATTGACCGCCTTGAAGGCCGTTATTCAAAAGAGACGGTAAGGCATCCGGAAACAAACGAAATCCTTGTGCGTTCCAATGAACTGATCACATCCGATCTTGCCAAGGAAATCGTGACAAGCGGCGTCGAAGAGATGTATATCCGCTCTGCATTCACATGCAACACACGGCACGGCGTCTGTGAACGCTGCTATGGTAAAAACCTGGCGACAGGAGAAAAAGTCGAAGCCGGTGAAGCGGTCGGTACAATCGCTGCGCAGTCAATCGGTGAGCCGGGCACACAGCTCACAATGCGTACGTTCCATACGGGCGGTGTTGCGGGAAGCGACATCACCCAGGGTCTGCCGCGTATCCAGGAGCTGTTCGAAGCCCGTAACCCGAAAGGTCAGGCAGCCGTCTCAGAGATCCGCGGTGCGGTAACTGATATCGAAATCGTCAAAGATCGCCAGCAGGAAGTCAAAATTAAAGGCGAACAGGAGACGAAGACGTATACTGTACCTGCCACTGCAAGGCTGATAGTGGACATCGGTGATGTCGTCGAACCGGGTCAGCCGCTCAATGAAGGTTCGATCGAACCTAAAGAACTGCTGACAATCGCCGGGCTGAATCGCACTCAGGAATACCTTCTCAAAGAAGTCCAGAAGGTATACCGCATGCAGGGTGTTGAAATAGATGATAAACACGTTGAGGTCATGGTAAGACAGATGCTCAGAAAAGTGAGGATCATCGATGCAGGGGATACTTCACTGTTGCCGGGTGCTCTTGTGGACATCCACCAGTTTACGGATTCCAACAAAGACATCTTCAAGAAGCGCAAGCGCCCTGCAACAGCAAAACCAGTCCTGCTTGGTATTACCAAAGCATCTCTTGAAACAGAAAGCTTCCTGTCCGCAGCGAGCTTCCAGGAAACAACAAGAGTGCTCACAGATGCCGCAATCAAAGGCAAGCGCGATGAACTGCTCGGACTCAAGGAAAATGTCATCATCGGTAAATTGATCCCTGCCGGTACCGGCATGCCAAAATACCGTGATGTTGAAATTGATGTCGCAGCAAAACCAGTCGAAGAAGTACAGGAAGAAGTACTGGTCGAAGAGTAATTCTTCGCCGGGGGATATATGGCCGGGGTGGAGCATCCCGGCTGTTATTCTTTTAACTCCATATGAAATATCAGGTTTTGAAATTTATAGACCTTGACTTTGAAAAGTCCGGATGATATTATAATTAAGGTTACTCTATGTGGGGCTTTTGTGCCTTTATATGGAGATACAAAATGTTGAAATGTAAGAATTTTTTCTTACACATTTTTTATACCCAAAAAATGAACCACCTGGATGTGTGGTATTAAGAAAAGAGAGGAGGAAGAACATGCCAACTATTAACCAGCTTGTCAGAAAATCTCGCCAGTCTAAATCAAAAACATCAGACTCACCAGCTCTGAACAGGGGATTCAACAGCCTTAAGAAACGTGTTACCAACGAAACTGCTCCACAAAAACGTGGTGTCTGCACTCGTGTGGGTACGATGACTCCTAAGAAGCCGAACTCTGCTCTCCGTAAATATGCTCGTGTGAGACTTTCAAATAATGTCGAAGTGAATGCATACATTCCTGGAATTGGACATAACCTCCAGGAGCACAGTGTGGTACTCATCCGCGGCGGCCGTGTAAAAGACCTGCCAGGTGTACGTTACCATATCGTGCGCGGTGCTCTTGACACTTCCGGTGTCGACACTCGCAGACAGGGCCGTTCCCTATACGGTACCAAAAAGCCTAAAGCTAAAAAATAAACAGGCCGTATCCAACGGTTCTGTTCTGAAAAAATTATTTGAAGGGAGGCAAAACTATGCCACGTAAAGGACCAGTTGCCAAAAGAGACGTACTGCCGGATCCGATCCACAACTCCAAGCTTGTGACCAAACTCATCAACAAAATGATGGTTGACGGCAAACGCGGTACATCCCAAAGAATTCTCTATTCTGCATTTGATCTTGTACAGGAACGTTCTGGCAGAGATGCTATGGAAGTCTTCGATGAAGCAATCGATAACATCATGCCGGTACTTGAAGTTAAAGCCCGCCGTGTTGGTGGATCCAACTACCAGGTGCCAGTTGAGGTACGCGCAGAGCGCCGTACGACTCTCGGACTTCGTTGGCTTGTGAACTACGCACGTCTGCGTGGGGAGAAGACAATGGAAGAACGTCTTGCAAACGAAATTCTTGACGCTGCCAACAACACAGGCGGAGCTGTCAAGAAACGTGAAGAAACTCACAAAATGGCAGAGGCTAACAGAGCATTCGCCCATTACCGTTGGTAGTAGGCGGGTAATACAGCCTTTAAATTTCAACCCATTCCTGGAAGGAGAAAAGAATACCAATGGCAAGAGAATTCTCTTTAGAAAAAACTCGTAACCTCGGTATCATGGCACACATCGATGCCGGTAAGACTACGACAACTGAACGTATTCTTTATTACACAGGCCGTATCCATAAGCTTGGTGAAACTCACGAAGGGGCATCCCAGATGGACTGGATGGAGCAGGAGCAGGAACGTGGAATCACGATCACTTCAGCTGCCACTACAGCTCAATGGGATGGTCACCGTGTAAACATCATCGATACACCGGGACACGTAGACTTCACTGTCGAAGTTGAACGCTCCCTCCGTGTACTTGACGGTGCGGTAACTGTACTCGATGCTCAGTCCGGTGTTGAACCGCAGACTGAAACTGTATGGAGACAGGCGACCACTTACGGTGTCCCGCGTGTTGTTTTCGTCAACAAGATGGACAAGGTAGGCGCCGACTTCGAATATTCGGTAGGCACTATCAGAGAACGCCTTCAGGCGAATGCTCATCCGATTCAGTTCCCGATCGGTGCTGAAGATAACTTCACAGGCATCATCGACCTGATCGAGATGAAAGCATACAACTATGGTAACGATCTCGGAACAGAAATCGAAGAAATGGAAATTCCTGACGAGTATAAAGACAAGGCCGAAGAGCTCAGGGAGTCCCTCATCGAAGGACTTGCTGATGTGAATGAAGACATCATGGAAAAATATCTTGGCGGTGAAGAAATCGCCAAAGACGAACTGATGGCAGCAATCCGTCAGGCTACATGTGATGTTGAATTCTACCCGGTTATGTGTGGTACGGCATTCAAGAACAAAGGGGTACAGCTGCTCCTCAACGCAGTGATCGACTACCTTCCTTCACCACTTGATGTCAAGCCGATCGTCGGTCACGCCAAAGATGACGAAGATGAGGAGATCATCGCCAAGCCTGAGGAGTCTGCACCTTTCGCAGCGCTTGCGTTCAAAGTCATGACTGACCCGTACGTAGGTAAATTGACATTCTTCCGTGTGTATTCCGGTACACTGGATTCCGGTTCATACATCAGGAATACAACAAAAGACAAGCGTGAACGTGTCGGACGTATCCTGCAGATGCATGCCAACTCCCGTGAAGAGATTTCCACTGTTTACGCAGGGGACATCGCTGCGGCTGTCGGCCTGAAGGATACAGGTACGGGGGACACACTCTGTGATGAGAAGAACCAGGTCATCCTGGAATCCATGGAGTTCCCTGAGCCGGTTATCCATCTGTCTGTAGAGCCTAAATCCAAAGCTGACCAGGACAAGATGACGACAGCTCTTGTCAAGCTTCAGGAAGAAGATCCTACATTCACAGCACGTACGGACAGCGAAACAGGACAGGTTATCATCGGCGGCATGGGTGAGCTTCACCTTGACGTCCTTGTAGACCGCATGAAACGCGAATTCAGAGTTGAATGTAACGTGGGTGCGCCAATGGTGTCCTACCGTGAAACATTCAAACAGGGTGCCTCCGTACAAGGGAAATTCACCCGCCAGTCCGGTGGACGCGGACAGTACGGTGACGTACACATCGAATTCATGCCAAACGAACAGGGCGGCGGCTTCGAATTCGAAGATGCGATTGTCGGTGGTGTTGTTCCGCGTGAATTCATTCCATCCGTTGAGCAGGGTCTCAGGGATTCACTCGACAATGGTGTAATTGCAGGTTATCCGCTTGTGGACATCAAAGCGAGACTGTTCGATGGTTCATACCACGACGTCGATTCCTCAGAGATGGCGTTCAAAGTCGCAGCTTCCCTTGCCCTCAAAGAAGCAGCGAAAGTTTGTCAGCCGGTTCTGCTTGAGCCGATGATGAAGGTGGAAATCGTAATGCCGGAAGAGTACATGGGTGATATCATGGGTGACGTAACCAGTCGGCGCGGACGTGTCGAAGGTATGGCTGCACGCGGTAATGCACAGGTAGTCAACGCTTTCGTACCACTTTCCGAAATGTTCGGTTACGCTACAAGCCTGCGTTCAAATACACAGGGCCGCGGTACGTACACTATGTCATTCGACCATTACGAAGAAGTTCCTAAGTCTGTCTCTGAAGAAATCATCAAGAAAAACAAAGGTGAATAATCAGCTGGCTTGATTTTTGCCCCTGAATCATTTATAAGTGATTTAGAAACACCTCCGGGCGGGGAGACCCCGTCCTGAGTTTCAAATAAAAACAACTTACTTTAAGGAGAGGTATAACAAAATGGCTAAAGAAAAATTTGACCGTTCCAAAACACATGCCAATATTGGTACAATTGGTCACGTTGACCACGGTAAAACAACTTTGACAGCTGCAATCGCAACTGTACTTGCTAAACATGGTGACACTACAGCTCAGAGCTATGCTCAGATCGATAACGCTCCAGAAGAAAAAGAGCGTGGTATCACAATCAACACGTCCCACATCGAATATGAAACTGATAGCCGTCACTATGCTCACGTAGACTGCCCGGGACACGCTGACTACGTTAAGAACATGATCACTGGTGCTGCTCAAATGGACGGCGGTATCCTCGTAGTATCTGCAGCAGACGGCCCAATGCCACAAACTCGTGAGCACATCCTGCTTTCACGTAACGTTGGTGTACCGGCACTTGTTGTATTCCTTAACAAAGTTGACATGGTTGACGACGAAGAGCTTCTTGAACTCGTTGAAATGGAAGTCCGTGAACTTCTTTCTGAATACGACTTCCCTGGCGACGACATCCCTGTAATCGCTGGTTCAGCTCTCAAAGCTCTTGAAGGCGATGCAGAATACGAAAACAAAATCATGGAACTGATGGAAGCTGTAGACACTTACATTCCAACTCCAGAGCGCGACTCTGACAAGCCTTTCATGATGCCTGTTGAGGACGTATTCTCAATCACTGGCCGTGGTACAGTGGCAACTGGGCGTGTTGACCGTGGACAAATCAAAGTCGGTGACGAAGTTGAAATCATCGGTCTTGCTGAAGAATCCGGTAAAACAACTGTTACAGGTGTTGAAATGTTCCGTAAGCTTCTTGACTATGCAGAAGCCGGCGACAACATCGGTGCGCTGCTCCGTGGTGTAGCACGTGAAGACATCCAGCGTGGACAAGTACTTGCTAAACCTGGATCCATCACTCCACACACAAACTTCAAAGCTGAAGTTTACGTTCTTTCAAAAGAAGAAGGTGGACGTCACACTCCATTCTTCAACAACTACCGTCCTCAGTTCTACTTCCGTACAACTGACGTAACTGGTGTTGTTAACCTTCCGGAAGGAACTGAAATGGTCATGCCTGGCGACAATGTTGAAATGACAGTTGAACTCATTTCCCCAATCGCCATCGAAGATGGTACACGTTTCTCTATCCGTGAGGGTGGACGTACTGTTGGATCAGGCGTTGTAACTGAAATCATTAAATAATTTCAATATGCAATGCTGAAGCCTGGACATCATGTCCAGGCTTCTTTTCGTTGCACAAAAAGAACCGGGGTGCACATGCACCCCGGTTTCTCTATGGATTATCAAATTCCATCACTGTTCTGAGCAGTGTTTCCACCCCGGCTTTCATGCCGGCTTCATCAATATCGAATTTCGGATGATGGTGGGGGTAGTCAGCACCCAGTTCACTGTTGCCGACCCCGGTGTATACGTAGGCACCGGGTCTGTTCTGCAGGAAGTAGGAGAAGTCCTCCCCGCCCATGGACGGGGGATTTTCCTGAGCAGTCTTTACATATGCCGCGTCCCTGACTGCACGGACGACATGCCCGACCTGAGCGTTGTCATTCAGCAGGGCAGGGTAGCCGTCGCTGTATTCCACTGTGCACTGTACGCCGAAGCTTGATTCGATCCCTCTGGCGATGTTCTCGATGCGGTTCTGCACCTGTTCCTTGACATCCCTTTCAAAAGTACGGACTGTCCCCCGGATTTCCGCAGTATCCGGGATGACATTGAACACCGATCCGCTGTTGAAGGTGCCTACTGTGACCACTGCGGATTTCAGTGGGTCCACAGTACGGGATACAATGGACTGGAGCTGTTGGATCAGGGAGGCTGCCGCAACTACCGGATCGATTGCGCCGTGTGGCTCCGCTCCGTGGCCGCCCTGGCCCTGTATGATGATATTGAATGAATCCGCATTGGCATATGCATAGTCATATGTATATGACAGTGTCCCGACAGGGTAGTTGCTTGAGACATGCTGGCCGAATACAAGATCGACACCGTCCAGCGCGCCGTCTTCGACCATCGCACGGGCACCGCCCGGCAGCATCTCTTCGGCGTGCTGGTGGATGAAGACAACATTGACCGGCAGCTCCTCTTTGTGGTCTGAGAGGATGCGTGCAGCAGTAATCAGCATCGCCGTGTGGGCATCGTGCCCGCATGCATGCATGGCACCGTCGATCTGTGACCTGTAGGAGACATTCTTCCCGTCCTGGATCGGCAGGGCGTCAAAGTCGGCACGAAGGCCGATGGTCAGGAAATTATCATCCACATGCAGTCTTGCAACGATGCCGTTTCCACCGACATCCCTTCTTATATCAAAGCCAAGATCACTGATCTGGTCGTATATATACTGTTTTGTCTTTTCCTCCTGGAATGAAACCTCCGGATACATGTGCATATGGCGTCTGATCGCCACCATATCTTCGTATTTTGCTTCTATCTCTTTTGTTATGTCCATCATCAATTCGTCTCCTTCTCAAAAAACTTGAACACGGCATTCAGCATGACGGAGACCGCATTGACCAGACCTTTTTCGTCGATATCGAAATTGGAGTGGTGATGCGGATAATCCGCTTTGAAATTCGGATTGCGCGTCCCTGTGTAATAAAAGGTGCCCGGCACACGCTCTAGATAATAGGAGAAATCCTCTCCGCCGAGATCCGGTTCCAGTGCGATGGTCTTCCTGACGGTTGAAATCTCTTTTGCGGCTGCTAGCACAATGTCCGTCTTTACCTCATCGTTCACCACCGGCGGATAGCCTTTCATGTAATCCAGGTCGTATGAGATGCCGGTGGTGGTCACGAGACCTTCCAGGCATTTCTTCAGCTCTCTGATCATCACTTCCTGCGCCTCTTTTGTGAACGTGCGGATCGTTCCGCCGACTGTGACGACGTCGGGAATCACATTGTGCTGATGACCGCCCTCGAGCATGGTGATGGACAGGACGACAGGCTCCATGGGTTTCGACTTTCTCGTTACCGCATACTGCAGCTGATTGCAGAATGAGATTGCGGCAGCCACGGGATCTATTGCGACATGGGGTTTGGATGCATGTGCCCCGCGGCCGTGTATTTTGACCGTGAAGTCATCCGGCATGCCGGTCGCTATGCCGTATTTATAACCGATGGTACCGACATCAAGGCTGCTCGTCACATGCTGTCCGAATATTGCATCGACACCGTCGAGGCAGCCATCCGCAATCATCTGTATCGCGCCGCCCGGATCGACCTCCTCGGCATGCTGGAAGAGGAAGACGATATTCCCCGAAAGGGACTCTTTGTGCTGTGACAGTATGCGTGCTGCCGTCAGCACCACAGCAGTATGGGCATCATGTCCGCATGCATGCATGACTCCCGGCACGGTTGATTTGTACGGGACATCCTTGGCATCCTGTATGGGCAGTGCATCAAAATCCGCCCTGAGGGCGACGGTCGGCAGCGTCTCATCAACAATGAGCCGCCCGACGACCCCCCGTCCGCCGATGCCTTCCTGTACATCAAGTCCGAGTTCCCTCAGGTACTGAGCGATGTATGCCGGTGTCTGAACCTCCTGGAATGAAAGTTCCGGGTACATGTGGAAATGTCGGCGCAGCCGCACCATCTCGTTATAATTCTCCTGTGTCAGTTTTTCAATGACGTGTGTTTCCATTCGATCACCTGCTCGATTTCAAGTATTTTCATGAACATGGTCAGCCCGTTGACCATTGCGTCTTCATCCAGATCGAACTTGGGATGGTGATGGACAAAATCACTCAGCTTTTCATGGTTGCCCGAGCCGGTGAAGAAAAATGCGCCGGGACGTTCATTGATGAAGTACGAGAAGTCCTCGCCGATCATCAGCGGCTTCGATTCTTCGAACGCGATGCCTGCCTCCCCGGCCGCCTGGCGCACGATTTCCGCTTCCGCGTCGTGGTTGATGACCGCCGGATAACCGAAGTTGTAGAGGACATCTGCTGTCGCGCCGCGTTTTTCAGCCGTAAGAGACGCTTCCCTGTGGAAAATGTCATGTATCATCTCTTTCGTTTCCTGCTTGAATGTGCGGACTGTGCCCGTAATGGTTGCGGTATCGGGTATCACATTGAAAGCATCCCCGGCCCGAACCTTGCCGACAGTGACCACCGCATTATCGAGCGGGGCGACCTGTCTGGCAACGGTCGTCTGCAGGCTTGTGATCAGCTCTGACACAATGACGATCGGATCGACCGCATTATGCGGATGGGCTGCATGCCCGCCTTTGCCCCGGATGGTGATCTCGAAATAGTCCGGGCTGGCAACAAGCGGTCCCGGCTTCGTCCTGATGACCCCTGTCGGATACTGGCTCCAGTAGTGCTGGCCATACACTTTATCGATGCCTGTGAGCACGCCGTCCTCCACCATGGAGATGGCGCCGCCCGGCTGTACTTCCTCGGCGAACTGGAAGAGGAAGGAGATGCTCCCTTTCAAGGAGTCCCGGTTGTGGTAGACAGTATCCAAAAGAGCGAGCAGAGTGCTTGTATGGGCATCGTGACCGCATGCATGCATCACACCTTCCACGGTGGACCTGTAGGGTACATCCTTCTCATCCTGGATCGGGAGGGCATCGAAGTCAGCCCGTATGGCAACGTGCGGATGCGGCGCATTGCTTAGTGTTGCGAGCAGGCCGCCGCCGCCGACATTCTCTTTTATGGAGAGTCCGGGGTATTTATTCAGACGTTCCAATATGTATTTATAAGTCTCTTTTTCATGAAACGATACTTCGGGGTGCATGTGCATATAACGTCTCGTTTCGATCATTTCGGGCAGAATGGATTCCGCCATTTCTTTTATATCCATGACTTTCGCCTCCATAAATCGTATTAGATAATTTTATCAAATTTTCGGAGTTTTATAAACATTATAGTTCGTCATCTTTCAATTATAAGACGCTGTCCACTTGTGATATGATAAGGAAAAGAGGAGGCGATTTGGAATGTCTAAAATTTTGGACGAATATCTTGCGGAGAACCTGCAGGAATTGAAAGACAACGGATTGTATAATGAGATCAATGTGGTCGAAGGCGCCAACGGTCCTGAGATCACGATCGAAGGGGAAAAAATGATCAACCTTTCTTCCAACAACTACCTGGGTCTGGCGACAGATGAAACGCTGAAAACAGTGGCGAAGGAAGCGATCGATTCCCACGGTGTCGGTGCAGGGGCGGTCAGGACGATCAACGGCACCCTCGACCTGCATGTTGAACTGGAGAATAAGCTTGCTGAATTCAAGGGGACAGAAGCGGCTGTAGCATTCCAGTCCGGCTTCAACTGTAACATGGCAGCAATCCAGGCGGTCATGAACAAGGAGGACGCAATCCTGTCGGACGAGCTGAACCATGCATCAATCATCGACGGCTGCCGTCTGTCACGTGCGAAGATCATCCGGGTGAACCATTCTGATATGGACGACCTCAGGAAAAAGGCGAAAGAAGCTGTCGAGTCCGGATTATATAAAAAAGTGATGTACATTACGGACGGCGTCTTCTCAATGGACGGCGACGTTGCATTGCTGCCGGAAATCGTTGAAATCGCCAAGGAATTCGATCTGATTACTTATGTGGATGATGCCCACGGTTCAGGCGTGATGGGCAAAGGTGCAGGTACCGTGAAGCATTTCGGCCTGCAGAACGATATCGATCTGCAGATGGGTACACTGTCCAAAGCAATCGGTGTGGTCGGCGGCTACGTTGCCGGGTCACAGGATCTGATCGACTACCTGAAAGTGGCGGCGCGTCCGTTTCTGTTCTCGACTTCCCTGACTCCGGGAGACACCCGTGCCATCACGGAAGCGGTACAGATGCTGATGGATTCCACAGAACTGCACGACAGGCTCTGGGAAAACGGGGACTATCTCAAAAAGGGGCTCAAGGAACTCGGCTTTGATATCGGTAATTCCGAAACGCCGATCACACCATGCATAATCGGTGATGAGAAGACGACGCAGCAATTTTCCAAGCGGCTCATGGAAGAAGGGGTATATGCCAAATCCATCGTCTTCCCGACAGTGCCCAAGGGCACAGGCCGTGTAAGGAACATGCCGACGGCTGCACATACGAAAGAGATGCTCGATGAAGCACTCCGCATCTACGAAAAAGTCGGCAGGGAACTCAATGTAATCTCATAAAACGAAGGAGTACACAATGGAACGAATTATTATAACAGGGGCTCTCGGTCAGATTGGTACGGAGCTTACTTTGAAACTGAGAGAGAAGTACGGTGAGGATAACGTCCTGCCGACAGACATCAAAGAGCCGGAAGATGAACAGCTGAAGGGGAAACCGTTCGAAATACTCGATGTGCGTGACATGGGTCGCCTGGAGGAAATTGCCCGTGATTTCAAGCCGGATACAATCATGCATATGGCTGCACTGCTCAGTGCAACATGTGAGAAAGATCCACAGCTTGCATGGGACATCAACATGGGAGGCCTTGTGAACGCATTGGAGCTTGCCAGGGAGTCTGGACTGAAGTTCTTTACGCCGAGTTCGATCGGTGCGTTCGGACCTTCCACGCCTAAGGAAAATACGCCACAGGTCACTATACAGCGTCCGACGACAATGTACGGGGTGAATAAAGTCGCCGGCGAATTGCTGTGTGACTATTACTTCGAAAAATTCGGAGTGGACACCCGCGGGGTAAGGTTCCCGGGGCTCATTTCACATGTCAAGGAGCCGGGCGGGGGAACGACTGATTATGCCGTGGAAATCTATTTCGAAGCAATCCGGAACGGCAGATATACATCTTACATCGACAAGGATACGAACATGGATATGATGTATATGGACGATGCGGTTGATGCAATCATCGACCTGATGGAAGCGGATGGTGCAAGGCTTGAGGACCGCAACGCGTTCAACGTGACGGCGATGAGCATCAACCCTGGAATGGTCGCGAATGAGATCAGGAAGCACATACCGGAGTTCGAACTGGACTACGATGTCGACCCTGTGCGTCAGGGCATCGCCGAGAGCTGGCCGAATGCCATTGATGCAAGCCAGGCAGTTCGCCAGTGGGATTTCGAACCGAAATACAATCTTGCCAGAATGACCGAGGTCATGCTGGAAGCGATAAGAAATAAGGCATAAGAAGGCTCTGAGCCTTCTTATTTTTCTAAAACTGGGAGGCAAAATGACGCGTGTAATCCTGTTTGATAAAGATGGAACGCTGCTGAACTATCAAAAAATCTGGACGCCTTATGCCAAACGGGTCATCCAGGCGTTTGCAGAGGAATTCGACAGGCATGATATCAAGGCCGAGCTCGCTTATGAACTCGGCCTGATTGACGGTGAGATTGCGCCGAACTCCATACTTGCGAGCGGCACCGGGGAGATGATCCAGAATCACTTTGAAAAATATGAATCCGGAGCCGCCGCCTGGATGCGCAAGTATTATGAAGCGAGCCTGAAGGAGATACTGGACAGCATGGAACTCATCGAAGGCTCGCGGGAAATGCTCGAAAAATTGAAGGGTGACGGTTTTGAAAATGTGATTGTGACGAGCGACAGTCGTGAGAGTACGGACTATTTCGTGGAGAAATTCAATCTCCATCCGCTGATAAAAGGCATTGTGGCGGGTGACGACGTCCCCTATCATAAACCGGACATCCGCATGCTTCACCCCTTCATGGACCGGCATGGCTACGATGTTCACGACATGGTGATGGTCGGTGACAACAGGTCCGATACGATGCTCGGTTATGAGGAAGGCCTCCGCACAATCGGGGTGCTCAGCGGGACATGCCGCGAGCAGGATCTGGAAGGTGCCGACATCATCGTTGAAAGTGTGGGAGATCTGTATGAGAATGGTGAATTCATCATGGGAGAGGACTGCAGATAAAATGCATGAAGAATTCATGAGGGCGGCCATTGAGGAAGCGAAGAAAGCAGAAGCGATCGGTGAAGTGCCGATTGGTGCCGTCATTGTACATGATGGCGGGATCATCGCCCGTGCACACAACAGGCGGGAGACTTCACAGAATCCGCTGACACATGCGGAGATCATCGCAATAGATGCAGCCAGTGAGAAGATAGGATCATGGCGGCTCGAGGATTGCACACTGTATGTGACGCTGGAACCCTGCGTCATGTGCTCGGGCGCCATTGTGATGAGCCGCATCCCGCATGTCGTCTATGGGGCAAAGGACCCCAAAGGCGGTACTGTGGAGAGTCTCATGCATCTGCTTGATGAGCCCCGGTTCAACCACCGGGCGTACATCACAGCCGGTGTGCTCGGGGAAGAGTGCAGCAGCATGCTCACTTTATTCTTCAGGAAACTGAGGGGAAGGCGTAAAAGAAGAGCGGAAGATTAAATTTTCTGATAAAATGGAATCAAAACAGTATAAGGGAGTTTTAGATGGCTTATGGTCAAACTGATCGCATTGGATATGGATGGGACCTTGCTGACCCCGAATCATGATATAAGCGGGCGGACAAGGGAAGCGATACAAATGGCAATGGATAGAGGAGTGCAGGTGGTGATTGCCACCGGCCGTGCATTCTATGAAGCCCACGGCATCATCAGCAAGCTGGATATGAATGTGCCGTACATCTGCCTGAACGGTGCTGAAGTCCGTAACGAATCCAGCGAAATCATGTCGACTTCAGCTCTGAACTCGGAACTTATCGATGAAGTGTCCGACGTATTCAAAGCCGAAGGGATATTCTACCAGGTCTATACGGACCGGGCGATATATACGACAAGTATTGAAAGGGATATAGAAGTATTCATCGACCTGTCCGAACAGATGGGACAAAAAGCGAATGAAACCCGCATCCGGAAGTTCATGGAAGAGCGTCTGGAGCGCGGAACACTTGTTGAAGTGGATGACTACAAGGGAATCTTCGAAAGAGGGGATGAGAATGTCCTCAAGTTCCTGGCGACTTCATCAAGCCGGGCGAAACTCGTCAGGGCGAAAAACGAACTTAATGAAATCGGCAACCTCGCTGTGTCTTCATCGTCTGCCGGCAATATCGAGCTCACCCATGAAAATGCCCAGAAAGGGGTTGCCCTCGAACATATAGCGGGGATCATGGAAATCGACATGAAGGATGTCATGGCAGTCGGCGATAACCTGAACGATATTTCCATGCTCAAACGAGTAGGCCATTCCGTCGCGATGGGCAACGCCGCTTCAGAAGTCAAAGGCATTGCGAATAAGACTACAAAGACGAACATGGAAGATGGCGTGGCCATTGCCATCGAGGAAGTACTGGCAGAGATGGACCGCCAGGAAGCTGCGGCAGTCTCCACTTCTTCTCCATCCGACGGAGAGAGCAGCACGGATTCGTAACAGCCAGAAAAATGAGATGATCAGAGTGATGAAAAGGACGGGAATCCTGATTTGTGCAGGCTTACCGTCCTTTTTGCGGTTTTTGAGCTTCTTGTATTGTCGATTCAGGAACGATGATAGGAGAAGGCGTTCTCCTGTTTTCGAATCAAAAACGATGATGAGAGCGGTGGTGTCTCATATTAACGATTCAGGAACGATGATAGGAGAGCGCTGCCCGGCCAAACCAATCATCTTTCCGGCTGTAATTCCGGCGAATCTCCGACGACAGAGTCTGCCTCAGCCACTGACGTATCCACCTTCTCTGTCTCCTCCGCCTTTGCCTCCTGATACATTTCTTTCGACATGTGTATCAGTTTTTTATTGAAGAAGATCATGGCGATTGAAATGACCGCGGCTGATGTGACCAGGTTGATCGCCCAGTATATTTCAAGATCGTAGAGATAACCGTAAACGATTGCCCCGAGCGGCATGATGCTCATTGAAAACAGTGAGATGGTCGAAAATACTCTGCCTTTTATGTGCTGTGGGATGACGAGCTGCATGAAGACGCCGAGCGGCACATTGATGAACTGGAAGGTGAGTGTGAATCCGATGCCGATGAGCCCGATCAGCAGCATGTTGGGCAGCATGCCAAGCCCGAGATGAAGCGGTGCCAGATATGCGATACAGAGGGCGGCCATGGCGAAGAACCCGCCTTTCATGGTCATGAAAGGATTATCGAACTGTTTAATCCTGGCGACGGTGATGCCGCCGATCAGCACGCCGAGACCAGCAATGGCATTTACAACACCGACGGTCTCAGGAGGAAATCCCAGCTCAAAGATCATCATCTTTTCGGGGAATATCGACACGATGCCGGTGGTGAAATTGACGAGTGCCCCAATGATCAGCAGCGACCGGAATACCTCGCTTTTGAATATGTATCTGAAACCTGCACTGATGTCCTTTTTGAACCCGGTTCCTTCATGAAAATTCTCTTCGTAAACCTCTTCCTTGTAGTACAAATCGAAGCGCAGCAGAAAATCGAGTGCAGTCGACAGCAGGAATCCGATGAAGAATATCAGGATGATGTGGTTGAATGACAGCAGGCCGAATAAAATTCCTCCGAGTATCGGACCGAGTATAACAGTTGATGACAGGATGGCCGAAGTGTACCCCATCACTTTCTGCACCCTGTCTTTATGGAACAGTTCCGTTATCGAAGTCTGGAAAGAGTTGGACACGAACGGTTCAATCAGTGAATTCAGGAAGGTCACGATGTAGATTGCGGCGAGATTGATCTCGAAGAATAACGTATAGATGAACAGCCCGAGAATCACAAGCGTGTTCAAAGCCTCTCCTGTGATGATGATCTTTCTTTTATTGCCGAGGTCACTGAGAAGGCCGGAAAAAGGGAGCAGGGCGACAGTGACAACCAGTGAAATTGCCATGTTGATTGAAAAATAGAGTGCGGACCCTGTTTCATACATGATGTAATAGCTTACCGAAAACAGATAGATGTAGCTGCCCACGCTGAGAATGAAGCGGCTTAAAGCATAGACGGCAAAATTCAGCCGCTCATGAAATGGTATCCCTTTATCTGAAATCATATTAACCTCCCTCTGATGTTTAATATTATTAAACAAAGTGTAATAAGAAAAACATTGATTGTCAAGATATAGTTTAATATAATTAAACTTGCAGATTGGAGATGAAGACATGGCACTGGGCGAACGAATCAGAAATTTAAGGAAATCCAAAAATATGACGCTGGCGGACCTCGCCGGAGATGAGATTACAAAGGGCATGATGAGCCTGATTGAAAACGGCAGATCAAAACCTTCAATGGAGACTTTGCAGTATATTGCGGGGACGCTTGATGTGTCGGTCAGTCATCTGATGCAGGAAGGGGATGATGAGTGGACTGAATCCGTTCTGGAATATGAAGGGTTTACGGACACTTTCAATTTCCCTTACGCATTCATAGAAGAGGAAGTATTGACGAATCTGGATAAAGTGGCACAGAATAGCAGAGGGATGGAGGTCTATAATATACTCCGGGTGTATTACCGTATGAAAGGAAAACATGAAATCGCCGATGAATATACAGCGAAGATAAATGAATTCTATAAAAGTGTAGGCATGGAACATCTGGCAGTGAGAAATAAACTGGATGATGCGGTGTCTTTCATGTACAGCCGGGATTACCAGGAAGCGTATTCCAGAATGTTTGATATTGAAGCGGATGTGCTGGAGTTCAAGGCATATGACTCAAGGATCGAACTGGATCATCTGTATCATAAAAGTATTCTGGCCGCCAGTGTGGACAGGGAAGCACATGTGAGGGTTGGGAATGAGGCAATCAATCTCTCCTATGAGCTGGAAAACTTCAAATATTTTGATTCACTCAATATAATACTGGGGATTTATTATCAGTATACAGGTGACGTGGAAAATTCGGAAACATGTCAGGAGAACCTCAGAAAATATCTTGCTTTCAATACAAAAAAAGCGGATTGGATTGATTTTGTGGATCCGGAAAATCCGATAATGTATTACCGGGTCTTAACAGATGACAGCAATGCAAGGGCAGCACTTTATGAATCATACCTTGCAAGGGTCGATTCATTCTTGGAAGGACATACTGTGAAGAATGCTTCTGCAAAATACTACAGGAATATATTTGAATTGGAACTTACTTATTTCCAAGGGAAGTATAAGGAAGTAGTGGATGGATATCGTGACGATATGCATATCAGACCTCTCGCCCAGCACCCGATTGACCGTATCATCATGGCTGTGCGTTCATCCATCTATCCCCTGAGCCTTCATCAATTGGGCAGGACGGAGGATGCCCGGGCAGAGTTCGGGAAAATAGAGGAAACCATTGAAGATATCAGTGACAGTGTGTTTACGAAAGAGTTCTATATGATAAAGGATATTATTTTTGGGGAATGATAACGATTCAGATATACGGTTTGAAATCGTATAGCCGCAAGTAATAAAAAGCTTCAGACAGTCTTGTCTGAAGCTTTTTTAAATATATTGATTCAGGCTGTCTTGCGCTCCTGGCGGCGGTCGTTTAAGGATCTGAATGTGCCTTTGTCCATGGCCAATCTGATGAAGCGGTCGAGGCCGAGGCTGCCTGCTTTATAGCCTGCAGCAAGGATGGCGGCACCGATCAGGATGTAGAGCGGGTTGACGGATACTGTGCCCGCGAACAGGAATGAGAAGTTCATGAGCAGTCCGAAGAATGCTGCATAGGCTGTGAAGCCGCCGACGATGAGGGCAAGTCCGACCAGAAGTTCACCCCAGGGAATCATCACGTTTATCGCAGGTCTCATGGACAGGAAGACATTTTCAACAAGGAATGTGTACCATGGATAAACCGGATTGCCGTCCGGACCGACGACCGGATTCTGTACAGCATTCTGTAAGAATCCTGAGGCGTCGAAGCCTCCCCCCATAACTTTCCCAAGTCCACTTGTAAACCAGCCGATACCGAGGTAGACTCTCAGGAATAACAGTACGTACTCACTCATTTTGTGCTCCAGCAACTTTTTGATCATCTTGTTTTCTCCTTTCGTTTTTCCGTTCTGTTCTTTGACCTCATTATATGTGAAATAAATCACGAAATCAATGTTATTTGTGAAAAAAATCTCAATATCTGTGTCGAAATCATGAACACCATTCATGCAATAAAAAAACAGCCTCCGCATCGAAGTCGGAAACTGTCTCTTGGGTAAAACATATGCTATTTCTGGTAACGCATCCTGCTGAAAGCATCGTGCTGGTGGATGCTTTCCTCATTGCGGCATTCGAGTTCGAACCCTTTCACCCAGTCGAGTTCGACGAGGTCATAGGCAATGAGGCGGATGAGGTCTTCCACGAAGCGCGGATTTTCGTAAGCGCGCTCTGTAACCATCTTCTCATCCGTACGTTTCAGGATGGGGTAGAGCTGTGAAGAGGCATTGATTTCGAGCACTTCATACAGCTGTTCCCTGTGATCGTCCGGCAGTTCTTTCTCCGGATCAACATCGAGCAGCACTTTTACATAGCCGCGCTGGTTGTGTGCACTGTATTCACTGATACCTTTTGAACACGGGCAGAGTGTCGTAACCATGGCTGTCATGCCGAGCTGCTTGCGGGTGGTGCCGGATTCGCCGATTTCCAGCGAGTATTTTACATCGGCATGCGCCATGCCGGAAAGCTGGGTATGCGGACTCTGTTTCGCAAAATACCATTTACCGTCTGCTGTAACTTCTGCGGATTCCTGATCCATGCGGTCGCGCAGTGTGCCGAGCACGGTCTCAAGTGTTCCGAAGTCGAGCCTGACGCCGCCGTCATTCTGGGTTTCGAGGGATTCCAGGATTCGGCTCATGTTGATGCCTTTTTCGTTCTTCCTCAGGCTTGTAGCAAGTTCAAAATTGCCGATGGACTGGAAGTCCCCGATCACTACAGGGTAGCTGAGATTATTTATCCCCACTGAATCCACTTCGAATAAAAAGTCTTTTTTCGAGCTTTGGAGGTCCACCATGAGCTCTTTCTCCATTGGCTTGGTTCCTTCGATGGGGTCGACGGAACCGAAATGTTTAAAGCGTCCTTCTCGTGTCGTAAGGTCCAGTTCTTCCATGCTTCTACTCCTTAATCTATATCATAACTGTAGAATGTTTCATATTTCATCCACATGTCACGGGCGTCCTGCCCTTCCTGCGTATCAGCAGCAAGAGACTTGAGCAGGGGGCCGGTCTGTGATGCATGGGCTGCCATGATCTTCTCTTTACGCTCCTGGTAGCCATCTATATCTATAATGATATCGGGTTCTCCGAGATCATTCAATGTGTTATTGCTGAAAGCCACAAGCTGGAGCGCCGGACGGGTACCCTCCGGCATTTCTTTTACTGCTTCAATGACAGCCTCAGCCGTCGCTTCATGATCGGGGTGGACAGAATAGCCCGGATAGAATGTGATGATCCTGGATGGTTCCAGTTCGTCAATCAGGTCCTTCATCACACCTGTCAGGTGCCCCGGCTCTTCAAATTCCAGTGTCTTGTCCCGGTAGCCGAGCAGGCGCAGGTCAGTCACACCGATCAGGCGGGCGCTTTCCTCGACTTCCCTTTTGCGGATCGAGTGCAGTGACTCCCTTGTGGCGAACGGAGGGTAGCCCAGGTTGCGTCCCATATCGCCGAAGGTCAGGCACGCGTACGTTACGGGGACGCCCATATCCACATACTGGCTCATCGTTCCGCTGACACCGAACGCTTCATCGTCCGGGTGTGGAAATACGACGAGAACTTGTCTTTCCTTTTCCATCACGCTTCCTCCTATTTAAAGAATTCCCGGGTTGAAATTTCAAGTGCACTGGCGAGTTTGCCGTCATAATTGAAGCCGTGCATGATGAATTCATCATTGTCGTTCACTTCAAAGTGGGTGAGACCGAGGACATAGATCCATCCCCCATTGTCCAGCTTGAGCCCGACGCGGAATTCACCGTTGTCACCGCCGCGGATTGCGCCCTGGCTGAAGACGACCTGCACGTTCCTCATGAACATCCCGGCGTTGAACACCCTCTCGTCCATATGCGAGGCATACATGCCGCTCGTCACTTCAACGTGGACGTACACTTTCTCATCCTGATACCGGTTCAATAAAGTCTGTACTTCTTCGCGATTGATCTTTTCCATAAATGCTGACGCTCCTTAAAATGATCCATAGAAAAGAGATAGGCAAGCTATCTCTTCCTGTTCTATATCGTTTCGTCCTGCACATCGATCTTTTCTACTGTGTTCGCAGCACCATGGCGGACAACACCGACATGGTCGTTCATCTTCCAGCCGTTCTTGATGGCTGAGGTGACGAAGCCTTTCGCATTCTGGATCGCTTCAAGGGGCGCCTGGCCGTTTGCCAGGTTCGCCGTGATGGCTGCTGCAAACGTACAGCCGGCACCATGGTTGTAGGAAGCATCGATCTTGTCGCTCGTCAGCATGTGGAACGTGTCACCGTCGTAGTAGACATCGACCGCCTTTTCCCCCTCGATTTCCGAACCGCCCTTGATGATGACGTGCTTTGCACCTTTTTCGTGGATGACTTCTGCACATTTCTTTGCAGCATCAAGCGTCTTCGGCGTCTTATATCCGGCAAGCTGCCCGGCTTCGAACAGGTTTGGAGTGATTACCGTTGCATGGGGCAGGAGGTGTTCGGCCATCGCGTCCACGAGCCCCGGGTTCAACACTTCGTCGTCACCTTTGCAGACCATGACCGGGTCGATGACAAAATGCTCTGCATTGCTGTTCAGGAATGCATTCTTGCTGCGTTCGATGACCTCCTCAGAAGGGAGCATCCCTGTTTTGATGACGTCAGGTGAGATCGACAGGGCCGTCTCAAGCTGCGCATCGACAACATCAAGAGGGATCGGATTCACACCGTGGGACCAGGTTTCAGGATCCATGGTCACAATGGTGGTAAGGGCTGTCATGCCGTATGTTTCATGTTCCTGGAAAGTTTTCAGATCTGCCGCGATACCGGCACCGCCGCTGGTATCCGAACCGGCAATCGTAAGGGTTTTTTTAAGTGCCATAGGAAATGTCCTCCAATATGATTAATAATAATATTCTACTATAATAAACGCCGTATTTCTAGAGACATGCCTGATGTAATGGTATAATCGAACTTTAGACAGAGGTGATATCCAATGGAATGGAAAGATGTCTTCAGATCGATAAAAGAAGCCCACGATTTCAGCGGGCTGGAAGCGGAACTGGAAGAAAGGTATGCAAGTGGAAAAGTGTTTCCGCCCCGCGAACAGATATATACAGCTTTCGAACTGACGCCGTTTGAGAATGTGCGTGTCGTGATTCTCGGACAGGACCCCTATCACGGTGAACGCCAGTCACACGGCCTCGCCTTTTCCGTGAACGAGGACGTGAAGATTCCGCCGTCATTAAGGAATATCTACAAGGAGCTTGAGAGCGATCTTGGCATCGTCCGCGAAGACGGCAGTCTGAAGGACTGGGCGAGAGAGGGCGTCCTGTTGCTCAATACTGTGCTGACGGTGGAGGCAGGTGAGGCCCACTCCCACAGGGAACTCGGCTGGCAGCCGTTTACCGACGGCATCATCAGGCACGTTTCGGATGCACTGGAAAACGTTGTCTTCATCCTCTGGGGGAAACCTGCCCAGCAGAAGGAAAGGCTGATCGATACGGACAGGCATCTTGTCATCAAATCGGTGCATCCGAGCCCCCTGTCTGCCTCCCGCGGCTTTTTCGGCACGGAGCCGTTCAGCCGGACGAACGATTATCTGGTGGAGCACGGGCGTGAACCGGTCGACTGGAGTGAGAAGAAATGAAGCAGCAGATCATAGCGGAACTGAAGCAGGAACTTCACCGTATGGAGGTATCCAGCCAGCCGCATGAATTCGACAAGCATCTGTATGCCATGGAGCGGCTGATCGGCCTTCTGAAGCAGGACGACAATGCAGCTGTCCCGCCTGTGGCGCCCGCCCCCCGGAAGGGCAGCAGCATGAGCGCGGATGACAGGGAAATGCTCCGCATGATGGGCGGGAGCACAGAAGAGCGCAGGGACAGCCCGGGACGGTCAGAACAGGTTCCGGCGGAAACGCTCGATACGGATGACGGATTCGGTAACGGGGACTCGCTTTTTGATTTTTAACAAATTTGTATCAAAGGAGAAGACGGAATGAAGTTATTCATAATATTCGGTGTAGTGAACGCACTGATTTCTGTTGCGCTCGGTGCTTTCGGCGCACACGGCCTCGAGGGCAGGATCAGCGAACACTATATGGGCGTATGGGAAAAAGCGGTGCAGTATCAGATGTACCATGCACTCGGTCTGCTGGCAGTCGGCATACTGATGCAGATCACCAATGCACCGCTGCTTGGTGCCTCCGGCTGGCTGATGCTGCTCGGCATCATATTCTTCAGCGGGTCGCTGTATATCCTCGCGGTCAGCGGTATTTCCATACTCGGGGCCATCACCCCGATCGGCGGCGTGCTGTTCCTCGCCGGCTGGATATGCCTGATCATCGGCATCGTGAAAATCTGAGCCAGATGGTGGTGTGATTATTTCGAAAAATGATGGTTTGAAACACTATCTGACGATATTCCTGCTGATCATGGCTGTCTTTCTGGCAGTGAAGGGGATTGTCAATCTGGTCACGACACAGACAATCAGCATCGGTGAGATACTGGCGATGCTCGGCCTGCTCCTGATGCTGGCAGTGTATATGAAAAACAGGCTGAAGAAGAAAAAAGCGCAGAAGGAAAGAAAATGATATATATTGGAACCCCGCTCCGGCGGGGTTTTTTAATTCTCCGTAAAAATTCAGGATGCGGGGTTTACAATTTCCACTACAGTGGTATATACTTATATACATAACTATATAACTAGGTGAGAGGGCGTGATGATTTGAGTGGACAGCTGAATGACCGCAAACCGATTTTTGAGCAGATCAAAGACTGGATCAGCGACCAGATCATTAGCGGCACATTAAGGGCGGATGACAGGGTCCCTTCAACCAATGAGATTGTACAGTTCTATAAAGTCAATCATCTGACGGTGGCCAAAGGTGTCAATCAGCTGGTGGACCAGGGCGTAATCTACAAAAAGAGGGGGGTCGGCATGTTTGTAGCACCGGATGCAAAGGAGCGGCTCATTAGCGAGAGGAAGCAGAGTTTCAAGGAGGAATACTTGAAACCGATGTTGGACGAAGCGCGCAAGCTTGGACTGACCGATCAGGAGATCGGTCAGCTTATAACCGAAATGAAAGGAAGTGATGCAGATGAATAGTGTGCTGAAACTTGAAAACGTGTCCCTTGATATCAAAAAGGATGGTATTTTGGAGAATATTTCCGTTGAGATGGAAGCAGGGAAAGTATACGGTCTCATCGGCCGCAACGGGGCAGGCAAGACGTCGATACTGTCGCTGGTTGCATCGTTCAGGAAACCGACAAAAGGGGCTCTGACCATCGACGGTGTGGACCCGTATGAAAATGAAAAACTGATGCCGAAAGTCGATTTCCTGTACGAAGTGGACTACTCGGATGAGTACGATACTGCCGGCAAGATGCTGCAGACGGCAAAAAGGTACAAAGAAGGTTTCGACATGGAATATGCGCTGGAAGTGATGGAAGGGTTCGGCGCGCCGGTGGACAAGGCGCTCCATAAGATGTCGAAAGGCCAGCAGGCGGCGGTCAATGCTGCAATCGGCCTGGCATCAAATTCGCCTGTAACGATATTCGATGAAGTGACAAACGGCATGGACGCACCATCCAGGGAATATTTCTATAAACAGGTGCTCGCAGCTAAGGAGAAAAGTCAGAGGATATTCATCCTGTCGACACATATCGTTTCCGAGATGGACTACCTGTTTGATGAAGTGATCATCGTGCATCACGGCAGAGTGAAACTGCAGGAACCGCTCGATGTGCTGCTCGAACGCGGTTTCAGGGTGAGCGGGCCGGAGGAGAAGGTCGCGCAATTCACAACAGGGAAGGAACTGCTGTCGACAGAACGCCTGGGGCCGATCCGTTCCGACATGGTGCTGGGCAGGTTGAGTGAAGCGGAACTTCAGGAGATTGACAGGCTGTATCTTGATATAAGCACAGTGAAGCTGCAGGACCTTTTCATCAGGCTCACAGAAGACAAGGAGGGTGTGGAATGAGTGGAAAGTCAGGCCTTGCAACAATGGATTATTCGAAGGAATTCGGCAAATGGAGCATGTGGTATATACCGATATTCGCCCTGGTCTACATCATTTTGAATGTATTCATAAGGGAATCGGAACTGAACGATATGTCATTCTTTGCCATGGCCCTGTCGGCTAACAGGGTATATATGCTGGTGCTCGGGATACTGGCGGTATACACGTTCCTGGAGTGGTCGCTGAGCCTCGGGCTGACGCGGAAGGACTTCTTCCGGGCAATGGTGTCCGCCGGGGTCATCGTCACTTTATTGGTCACGGCAGCCACGGCGGCCATATCATTCGTGTTCGGTCTCATGCCGTGGTTCGGCACGGGTATTCCGGAAGTGTCGGGAGGTATGGAAACAATCGTGCATGTGGGTGGATACATGCTGTCGACATTGCTCTACTTCCTCGGCGGCTTTCTGATCAGCGTGGGATTCTACCGTGGATTCGTCCCGGGAATGGGCACGGTGGTACTTAATATCATCCTGTTCATGGCAACGGATGTGATGTGGTCGAGGGAAGGCGCTGCCGGCATTCCGGCCATCGATTCCCTGGATCTCATGAGCGGCATGAACATGGGCGCGGCAGCGGTGATGACCCTTGCTGTTCTCGCCATCGTATGTGCTGTTCTTTATTATACGATCAGGGACATCCCCCTCAAAATCAAATAGGCATGAAAAAGCCCGGTCCACTGGACCGGGCTTTTTATATCATTTACGTCCGCCTTTATTGCGGTTTCTTATTTTTCTGATCAAAAAAGGCAGTGCCATGTATATGATTCTTCTGATCAATCGGCCCATCGTGATTCCTCCCGCTTTGGTTTTGTTTACTTATAACCGAATCTGGAAGGCTTAAAACCACCGGGATTACTGGAAGAAAGCCGGAAGTTCTTCAGCCGGCAGGTGGACACCTACGAAGAAGTCCCCGAACTCGCCGTAGCGTGCGGATACTTCGTCGAATCTCATCTCATAGATCAGCTTCTTGAACTGGATCATGTCATCCGAGAATAAAGTGACTCCCCACTCATATTCATCCAGACCGACGGAGCCTGTGATGAACTGTTTGACCTTGCCTGCATAGCCGCGGCCGATCATGCCGTGTGAATACATGAGTTCACGGCGCTTTTCCATATCGAGCATGTACCAGTTATCATTACCTTCGCGGCGTTTGTCCATCGGATAGAAGCAGATGTAGCGTGATTTCGGCACTTCAGGATAGAGGCGCTTTCTCACATGTTCGTTCTGGTATGGATCTTCATCGGAATCTTTGGCAAGATAGTTGCTGAGTTCGATGACGGAAACGTATGAATAGGATGGAATCAGGAAATCGCTGATGGCGAGTTTGTTGAATTCCAGCTCCAGTGTATTGAGTTCGTCAATCGTCGGACGGAGCATCCAGAGAATCAGGTCAGCTTTCTGGCCGGTGATATTGTAGAAAGAGTAGCTGCCTTCTTTTTTCTGATGCACTTCTTCCTGACGTTCCAGGAAACTTTGAAGTTCTGTGACCATCTTGTCCACTTCTCCTGATTCGAGAAGGCGGAGTGATGGCCAGTCTACGTTATAAAGAAGGTGAAGGCTGTACCAGCCATCCAGTGTTTGTGCTGCTTCATTCATTCAAAATCTCTCCTTTTATATTGTCACATCCAATTCTACTACTAAAGAAAACGTTTTAAAAGCGGATGGGGATGAAATAATGTGACGAAAAGAGTATAATATGGCATGTGTACAGGCTAACCAAGGAGGATATTATGAGTAACTTTTTAAACAATCTCAAATCTAACCTGGAAGGTAAAAATGTAAAAATCGTTTTCCCTGAAGGTACAGACCCAAGAATTTTGACGGCAGCTGTCGAACTCGCGGCAACAACATATGTGGATCCGATTGTACTCGGTGACAAAGAGGCGGTCGAGGGGCTGGCAAAGACAGAAAACCTGGATATCAGCGCTCTTGAGCTGATCGACCCTAAAGTTTGTGAATATAAAGGGGAACTTGCAGAATCGTTCGTCGAACGCCGTAAGGGCAAAGTCACGCACGAGCAGGCGGATGATATTTTGAATGATGTCAACTATTTCGGTACGATGCTGGTCTATACCGGCCATGCTGCCGGTCTCGTTTCCGGAGCGGTTCATTCTACACCGGACACGGTACGCCCTGCGCTCCAGATCATCAAGACAAAACCGGGTGTCTCCCGCACGAGCGGCGTGTTCTTCATGCTCCGTGAAGACGAGCTCTACGTGATGGGGGATTGCGCAATCAATCCTGAGCTCAACGCGGAAGAACTGGCGGAAGTCGCAGTGGAGACGGCAAAGACGGCGGAAAGCTTCAGCATGGACCCGCGTGTGGCATTGCTCAGCTTCTCCACAAGAGGCTCTGCCAAAACAGAAGAGACGGAAAAAGTGAAACTCGCAGCACAATATGCCAAAGAAAAACTGCCGGACACGCCGATTGATGGTGAACTTCAGTTTGACGCGGCGTTCGTTCCAAGTGTCGCCGAGAAGAAAGCGCCGGGTTCTGAACTGGAAGGCCGTGCGAACGTCTTCGTATTCCCTTCCCTCGAAGCGGGCAACATCGGCTACAAGATTGCACAGCGCCTCGGCGGTTTTGAAGCATACGGCCCGATCCTTCAGGGTCTGAATCAGCCGGTGAACGACCTCTCCCGCGGCTGTTCCAAAGACGAAGTGTTCAACCTCGCACTCTTCACGGCAACACAGGCTCTCACCCAGAACAATGGATAACCTGTTCGGCGGAGCCTGGCAGTATGTGCCGATTGAAGCGGCAAGCCATCCGTACCAGTCCTTTGCAATCGATGATCTGCTGCAGGAAATGGTGTCGGCGGACGGCATTCCGAAAATGCGTGCATGGGTCCATGACCCGTACGTCATTCTCGGACTGCATGATGCACGGCTGCCCTATCTGGAGGACGGACTGAAGTTCCTTGAAGATTCAGGATATGATTATATACTGCGGAACAGCGGCGGCCTGGGCGTAGTGCTGGATGACGGGGTGCTGAACATCTCCCTCATCCTGCCGAAATCCGCCGCACCACAGATTGATGACGGCTATGAACTGATGCTCGGGATGGTGCGGGCAGCGTTTCCCGATGCCCCGGTTGAGGCTTATGAAATCGTGAACAGCTACTGCCCCGGCAGTTACGACCTCAGCATCGGCGGCCGGAAATTCGCCGGCATCTCCCAGCGGAGGATCCGCCAGGGCATCGCAGTCCAGATCTATCTGTGTGTGAACGGCAGCGGCAGTCTCCGCGCTGAGATCATGCGTGACTTCTACCGACTGAGCAAGGCGGGGGACATTACACGTTTCACCTATCCCGATGTGCACCCCGAAGACATGGCCTCCTTGAATGAGCTGCTCGATGAAAGCTTCAGGGTGGAGGACGTCCTCCACAGGATGAAAGGCGTCATCGAAAGTTCCGGCGGCACATTGGGAGATCTGCCGCGACTCACGGGCGAACAGCAGGAAAGATATGACGGATTTCTGAAACGCATGAAACAGCGGAATGAAAAAATCAGGGCGGAAAAAGACGGTTAGATCTTCCCCGGGCTGTAATCATATTGGTGATGGACCGGCTTCCCCGGGGGAAGCCGGTTTTTATTGTGGGGGCGGGTGTCGTCGCATCAGTGATATTTTCCGATGAGGTACGCTGTGGAGCACTGTCCCTTATTCTCGGTCCGTGATCGACGACAAGAGAACGGCCTTGCTTATTACCGAAGTTGAATCGGTGATAAGAGAAACGTCTCTCTTATCATTGATCCGAAAACATTAATAGGAGACCTGCCCCCTCCTATCTTCGATCCGTGATCGACGACAAGAGAACGGCCTTGCTTATTACCGAAGTTGAATCGGTGATAAGAGAAGCGCCTCTCTTATCATTGATCCGAAAACATTAATAGGAGACCTGCCCCCTCCTATCTTCGATCCGTGATCGACGACAAGAGAACGGCCTGCCTTATCTTCAATCCGAAATCGATGATAAGCGCGACACTCTCCTAGTGCCCAGTCCCGTATCCGCAACCGCTGTCCTCCAGGGTTTAACCTCCTTTTCTGCGGGAATATGAACAAGAAAAAGGGGCTGGAATGATATGGCTGATGAAAGAAAAGATAGAATGACGACTGAAGAGGAGGAACGGGAGCTGTCCCGCCGCAAAAAGGATGGGGAAAACGGTCCGTATGGTGAAGTGAAGGAAGACGTGCCGCCGGACAGTCCGCCGGACGATGAACAGAAGAATGAGCTGGAGCGAGAAAGGGACGTCCAGAAGCAGAAGGTCAGGAAGGAAGATCTCTACAGTGACAAGGATAAATGATCTCCCCCCTTTACAGCAGGGGGATGAACCGGTTGCCTAATCTTTTGGCAACCGGTATTTATATGATATTATAGCAGTATGCAGGAGGGCAGCGGAATGATGATAAGTGAATACGGCAACAAGCAACTGACAGAAGAAAAAGTTTTCAAAGATCCAGTGCACCGGTATATTCATGTCCGTGATCAGGTAATCTGGGATTTGATAAAGACGAAGGAGTTCCAGAGGCTGAGGCGCATCAAGCAGCTCGGTACGCTGTATCTCGCCTTCCATTCCGCGGAGCACTCAAGGTTCAACCATTCCCTCGGCGTGTACGAAATCGTCCGCCGCATGGTCGTTAACTTCCAGGAGTTTGATGAATGGGACAATGACGACCGTCTGCTGGCACTCTGTGCGGCACTGCTCCATGACCTTGGGCACGGCCCGTTTTCCCACTGTTTCGAAACGATCTTCGATACGGACCACGAGGAGTTCACCCGCAAGATCATACTCGGCAACACGGAAGTGAATGCCGTACTGAAGAAGGTGAGCATCGATTTCCCTCTGGAAGTCGCGCGGGTGATCGACAAGACGCATGAAAACAAGCTGGTCATCAGCATGATTTCCTCCCAAATAGATGCGGACCGCATGGACTATCTCCAGCGGGATTCGTACTATACGGGTGTCAGCTACGGTAATTTCGACATGGAGCGCATACTCCGTGTGATGCGCCCGGCAAAGGATGAGGTGATCATCAAGGACAGCGGCATGCATGCAGTCGAGGACTACCTGATGAGCCGCTACCAGATGTATTGGCAGATTTATTTCCATCCTGTCTCAAGGGGCGGGGAGGTGCTCTTGAACCTGGCCCTGCGCCGCGCGAAATACCTCCATGAAGAGGGTTACGTATTCAAGCAGGCGCCGAAATATTTCATTCCGTTCTTCGACGGGACTCTCACGGTCCATGACTATTTGCGGCTCGATGAAATGGTAGTCAACTTCTACCTCCAGGAGTGGATACATGAAGATGACGAAGTGCTCTCCGACTTGTCGCACCGTTTCGTGAACAGGGACCTGTTCAAGTACCTGCCGTTCGACGGTTCGATCATCACGATCACAGAAATCGAAGAGCTGTTCAGAAAGGGCGGGGTGGATCCCGAGTATTATTTCTTCAGCGATTCCTATTCGGATCTGCCGTATGATTACGACCGGCCGGGATCAAAGAGCAACCGCTGGCCGATCCATCTTCAGAAGAGAAACGGCGAACTGAAGGAGATCAGCAGCCAGTCAGCGATCATACACAGCATTACAGGCATGCACCGCATGGATTCGAAACTTTATTATCCGAAAGAGAAAATACTTCAGATTGAAGACCCCGAGGTGAAGGGGCAGATCATCAATCTGCTGAATGAATTGGCATAGGAGCATGATAATATGGCAAATGAATCTGAAAATAAAAAACCGGGGTTTCAGTTCAACATCATAAAAGATGATCCGCTGACCGGCCACAAGGGTCAGAACATCGGGTCCATCAGCCTGGAGAATATCGCCCCTGTCTATATAGATATCGATACGCAGGAGACCTTCATCGACATGGCCGGCCTTCACGCCCGCGCCGAAGTTGAAAAGCGTGTGAAATGGGTGGCGGACAAGTCGGAAGTCGAAGGGGACGGCCAGAAGGAATACTGGATTGTCTGGGTGGCTGTGGAACGCAAGGATATCGGGCCGGTATATGCGGGTGTCGCAGCATGCTACCAGATGGTCAATAAAGAGCGTCGCCGCGGATATAAGATGATGCATGAGCATGTCAATATGCTGGACCGGGCGATGAAGAGCAAGATTGACGTCGGCATGATGGATGATGCAAGCAAAAGTTCACTGAAAAAGTTCCTCCAGAATCATAATATGGAAATATGGGAGAATTCGGGAGAATTGAAAAGAATATTGGAAAATCACTAATTGTGACGTTATTGTGTCAAAGTCATAAAAACATTGCAGATTTTTACATTGAAATATAGAATTGTATATAGTTATGCATCTGTATAACTAGGACACTGTGGGCAGGAGGAATCCTGTCCACTTTTTTTGTACGGCAATTGCTGAAAAGCGCCGTCTATAAATGTTTGGACTTTCTGATTATGTTATAATTTAGCTTACTTGAAGGTGATCATATGGATAGGAAACATTCACAATTCAAACTGCGGCAGACAGTGGAGATGAACGGCGAGACGAAGCGGTTCCGGCAGGATCTTGACGTCGAGTTGATCGAACAGAGGGACAAATATTACCGGTACACGGAAAAGCTCGATGGACATGAGGTGGCTGTCGTGCTCCGCGCAGGCGACGGATTCGTCAAAATCCAGCGGCGCGGCGTGATCAATATGAATTTTCATTTTGAAGAAGGCCGTACGACGGAGACTTTTTATGAATCCCCGGCAGGGAAGCACCTTTTCCGCATCTATACGAGCCGGCTGGATGTGGGGGATAATCTGGTTGATATCAAATACGAGCTGATCGAGAGCGGAGCAGTCATAGGGAAATATCATTACAAATTAGAGAAAGTGGGATAGATGATGGATCTGAAACAGCATTTGAAAACTTCAATTGAAAAAGCAGTCGAAAAATCCGGCCTTGTTGAAGAGGTGCCGCCGGTCAAAGTGGAAGTGCCGAAGGATAAGGCGAACGGGGATTTTTCCACAAACATTGCCATGGTACTCACAAAACAGGCGAAGCGTAATCCGCGTGAAATTGCCCAGTCGGTAATCGACAACCTTGATAAAGGCGGAGCACAGGTGAAATCCGTCGATATCGCCGGCCCCGGCTTCATAAACTTCAAAATGGAGGAGGCGTCTCTCACAGGTGTCATCGCCAAAGTCCTGGAGGAAAAAGAGCGGTTCGGCAGCACTGTACGTGAGAATGCGGAAAAGGTCCTGATTGAGTTCGTGAGTGCGAACCCGACCGGCGACCTCCATATCGGTCATGCACGCAATGCAAGTGTCGGTGATACGCTCTCAAATGTGATGGCGTTTGCCGGGTATGACGTCGAACGCGAATATTACATCAATGATGCCGGAAACCAGATCCACAATCTCGCACTGTCCATCGAGGCGCGCTACCTGGAGGCGCTCGGACAGGAACTCGACATGCCGGAGGACGGATACAACGGGAGAGACATAAAAGTGATCGCGGAGAAGCTTGCCAAGGAGTCACCGGAATATGCAGATCAGCCGCATGAAATGCGTGTGGCAAAGTTCCGCCAGCTTGGCGTGGATTATGAAATGGAGAAACTCCGCCAGGACCTCTCCGATTTCAATGTCCATTTTGACAACTGGTTCAGTGAAACCTCTCTCTATGAAAAAGGGGAGGTAGAAGAAGCGCTCGGCAAGATGACGGACAACGGGTATACGTTCGAGGAGGATGGCGCCCTGTGGCTCAGAACGACGGAGTTCGGCGACGACAAGGACCGCGTGCTCCGCAAGAGCGACGGCACCTACACATACCTCATGCCGGATATCGCCTATCATTATGACAAGGTGGAACGCGGCTTTGACAGGCTCATCAACCTTTTCGGGGCGGATCACCATGGTTACATCAAGCGTCTGAAAGGATCGCTCGGGGCGCTCGGCGAAGACCCGGAAACTTTGGAAATCCAGATCATGCAGATGGTGCGCCTGATTGAAAACGGCGAGGAAGTGAAGATGTCGAAGCGTACAGGCAAGGCGATCACGCTCCGCGACATCATCGAAATGATCGGTGTGGATGCGAGCCGCTACTTCCTCGCGATGAGAAGTCCGGATACACATTTTGATTTTGACCTTGAACTTGCGAAATCGGAATCCAGTGACAACCCTGTCTATTATGCACAGTATGCACATGCCCGTATCTGCTCGATACTGCGCCAGGCGAAAGAGAGTGGGTATGATGTGGACAAGGATGCCAACGTCGATGTGATCGTTAACGGACAGGCGCTGGAACTGCTCAAGAAACTCGGGGGATTCCCGGGTGTGGTACAGGGGGCAGCGGACAGTCGCGCCACAAACCGCATACCGAACTATATACAGGAGCTTGCCGGACTGTTCCATAAGTTTTACAATGCAGACAAAGTGCTCACTGACGACAAGGAGAAGACACTCGCCTATCTGGCGATGATCGAGGCAGTGAGGCAGACTCTGGAGAATGCGCTCGGTCTGATCGGTGTGAGTGCACCGGAAAGGATGTAGCGCCCAATCCCCCGCCTGTTGCGGGGGATTATTTTTAAAAGGGGAGTGGTAATGAATGGACCGTATGAAGGGAATGCTGGTGTTCGCCGCTTTTCTCCTGATGGCTGCCTGCAGCCCTGCGGAGGAAGGGGAAGGGACCCGCATCGTATCGCTCATGCCGAGCAACACGGAAATCATTGCTGAACTGGGGCTTGAGGACGAACTTGTCGGTGTGACGACTGAAGATGACTATCCGGAATCAGTGGCGGACGACGGGGACCTTCCGAGGCTTGATACATTCGAACTCGATGAAGAGCAGCTCATCGGCCTCGAGCCTACACATATCGTCGCCCATGAAGCTTCGGCCGGCATGCATCGGGAGCTGCTGGACCGTGTGTCGGAAACGACGGGGGCGGAAGTGATGACGGTGGAGGAAGCCCGCGATATCGAGGGGATCTATGAGTCCATCAGACAGATCGGATCGTTCTTCAGTGTGGAGAAGGATGCCGAGGGTGTGATCAGCGGCATCGCCCGGGACCTCGGTGATCTCAAGGGGCAGTACAGCGCCGAAGAGACCCGTGCGGCGTTCATCCATATTTCCGATCAGCCTGAAATATATACAGCCGGGGGCGGGACGTTCATGGATGATGCCCTCTCCTGGATCAATGTGGGGAATGTGTTTGATGATATGGAGGGCTACCCGGCTGTGAGCGCTGAAGATATAGTGGAGAGGAATCCGGATGTGCTTGTTTCTGTAATGGGACTCGATGATGATGCACTCGGGCGCTCCGTCAGCGATACCCCGGGGCTGCAGGGTATGGCCATCAGCGATCCCGAGAACCAATGCAACATCAATCCTGACCTGCTGACCCGTCCCGCTCCGAGAATTGCGGAAGGACTCAGGCAGGCGGCCGAGTGCGTGTATGAATAAGCACATCATCATCCTCGTGGCTGTCATCCTCATGACAGCCACGGCCAGTGTTTTTGCGGGATCCGCCTCCCTCGAAGCGCTGGATGATGACCAGCTCATGAGCATCGTCTTCGGCATCAGAGTGCCCCGCATACTTTTCGCATTCGTCCTCGGTGCCGCCCTTGCCATGAGCGGCGCAGTCTTCCAGATTGTTCTGAGAAACCCGATGGCGGACAGTTTCACACTGGGCATGGCGAACGGTGCGGTGCTTGGCAGCGCACTCGTTGTCGTCCTTGCGCTTCCCCTGTATCTGCAGCCGGTGATGAGCATCATGTGCGGAATCACCGGCATGCTTATCGTCCTGGGCGCCGCCCGCAGGATAGATGCCGGATACCGGCCTGAAACACTGATCATCACGGGTGTGCTGCTCGGTGCGATGCTCTCCGGCATACTGTATATACTTGTACTCATCCAGCCCGATAAGACGGAGTCCATCGCCAGGTACATGTTCGGATCGATGGCCGGTGCAACATATGGAGATGCCCTGGTGACCGCTGTACTTGCAGCAGTATCCGGAGGCATAGTCCATAAATACGGCAGGCAGCTGGACCTGCTCAATCTCGGGGATGCACGGGCATTCAGCCTCGGTGTGAATACTGCACGGCTGCGGGTCCTGCTACTGGCCGCAGCGTCCATTCCGCCGCTCGTGGCAATCAGTTTCAGCGGCATCATTGCACTTGTGGGAATCATCGTCCCGCAGATGATCCTCTATTTCAAACCACTGCTGTTCAGACCCCTCCTGATCCTGTCCTGTCTCTACGGCGGACTCTATGTCCTGTTCATCGACACGATCGGTCGCACGATTATGGCGCCTGTGCAAATACCGACGGGGGTCATGGTGATGATTTCGGCAGTGCCGCTTTTCATTTTCCTGATGCAGAAACGGGTATTGACCCATAGACAGTAGTGCTTAAGGCGGGAAAATTGGATATCCTCGTGATAAACTGGAAGAAAAGGCTGAAACTTTCAGTCTTTTCTTAATTTTGGGGGGATGAATGATGAAGAATAAAGTAGAGATCGGGGACATTTACAAAATCAGCTCCGTTTCCTCACCGGCAATCGTGCCTGGGGCGGAGGCCGTCACCTATCTTGTAACGACGCTTGATGAAGAGAGGAACGAATACCGGACGAATCTGTACCGCCATCATAATGGTGGGAATATGCAGCTTACATACCAGCATGAACGTATTTCCAATGTGAGGCATTCGCCGGATGGTACGAGTACTTTATTCATCGGCAAAGCAGAAGAAAAGCAGCAGGTTTTCCTGCTGCGCACAGCAGGCGGTGAAAGGGAACAGCTGACCGGGGAGGAAGATGGTGTCACCAGCGCTGAATTTTCCAAAGACGGAAAATCGGTCCACTATCATGTTTCGGTTGAAAAGGATTCAGAAGATGGGACAGAAGATAAGAAAGATGAAAAGGGCAGGAAGCCGGAGCCTGTCGTCATCGACCGGATGAAATACAAGGCCGATAGTATCGGACTGGTCAAAGAGAAATACCAGGCTGTCAGGACAATCGATATCACATCAAGGGAAGTCACGACACTCCTATCGGGCGAAGAGAACTTTTCGCTTCTGGATGCGGCCGGTGATGTTATGATCTATGCGACTGACGGGAGCGGGGAACCGGACTTCAATTTCAGCCAGAAACTGTATATGAAACAGGGGGAAGAGCAGCCGGTTGAGATTGAAAAAGGTGAAGGGATTGTGCTGGATGCAGCGTTATCACCTGATGGTTCGAAACTCCTCATAACCCATATGGGACGGGAGTTTGAGAATGCAACGCATGGCGTTATAATGATGTATGATACAGCGTCAGGCACTCTGCAGGAGCTCACGGGGAAACTGGACAAGCCGGTCGGCGACTATGCCGCAGCAGACACACAGCAGTCGGTGGAGATGGTGCCTGCAAAATGGGTTTCTGATGAACGGTTCGTATTCGTCGTCTCCGAAAACGGCAGTGTGAACCTGTACGGGGGAAACACTGACGGTGAAGTGGAACCGTTGGTCACCGGCAGACATCACATCTACGGGATGGATGCAGCGGCTGATCATGCAATGCTCACAATTTCAAGGCATGACTCGCCGGGGGAACTGTACAAGTTCGATTACAGCACCGGGAACCTTGAAAAACTGACCGGTTTCAATAAGGAATATGAGCAGAATACAGAGCTCGCCGACCCGGAGGATATCCGTTTTGAAAGCAGCGACGGCACTGAAGTGCACGGTTGGTTGATGAAGCCTGCAGACTTTGATGAAGGCAGGAAATACCCTGTGATCACCAATATCCACGGCGGTCCGCATGCCTTCTACGCCAATACCTTCTTCCATGAGATGCAGGTATTGGCTTCCCAAGGCTACGGAGTGCTGTTCGTGAATCCGCGCGGTTCCCACAGTTACTCGCAGAAGTTCGTGGATGCTGTGCGTGGCAATTACGGCGGTATCGATTATGAGGACATCTCAGCCGGTGTCGACTACATCACCGGGAAATACAGCTGGATCGACCGGGAGAACCTCGGGGTGACGGGCGGATCGTACGGCGGTTTCATGACCAACTGGATCGTCGGTCATACGGACAGGTTCAAAGCCGCGGTCACACAGCGCAGCATTTGCAACTGGGTGAGCTTCCGCGGTGTTTCCGATATCGGCTACTATTTCAGCGACTGGCAGATCAGGGCCGAGTTCAGTGATATCGATGCCATGTGGCATCACTCACCGATCAAATATGTGGATGATATCAAGACACCGCTGCTGATACTCCACAGTGAACGCGATTTCCGATGTCCGATGGAGCAGGCGGAACAGCTGTATATCGCACTGAAATATCAGAAGAAAGAAACTCGGTTTGTACGCTTCCCGGATGCAGACCATAATCTGTCAAGGACAGGGAAACCGAACCTCAGGGTGGAGCGGCTGAAGCATCTCACGGGATGGTTCAAAGAATATCTTGACTGATCCACCCGGATGATTTCCCGGGAAATAAATACGTGAAGGGGGTGACAGCGTGTCTGAAAAAGAAAAGATGCTGGCCGGCGAGTATTATGATCCCGAAGACCCGGCACTCAAGCATCTGCGTGAGAATGCAGCAAAGCTGATGGACGAGTACAACCGGCCGGAATCAAAGGATGAAGCGCAGATACTGGAAATGCTGATGGGCTACAGGGCGGAAGGGATAAGCATCCGGAAGCCGTTCTATTGCGACTATGGCATCAATATCAGAGTGGGGCGCAATTTCTATGCAAACTATAACTGTGTGCTGCTTGATGTCGGGCCTGTCAATATCGGGGATGATGTCTTCCTGGGCCCCGGCGTATCGCTGATCACTGTGAATCATCCGCTTGACCCGGCAGAACGCAGGTCCGGGAAAGAATATGCCCGGGCCATCAATATCGGAGATAACGTATGGCTCGGGGCAGACGTGACGGTGAACCCCGGGGTGACCATCGGGGATAATGCGGTCATCGGTTCGGGGTCGGTGGTTGTTAAGGATATTCCCGCCAATATGGTGGCCGCAGGCAATCCCTGCCGGCCGATAAAAAGTGTGGAAACATAAGGAAGCCGGGCCAAAGCCCGGCTTTCTAAGTTACCCACATGCTTAACGTATCCACTGCCCCCCACAGCCTGAACAGAAGGTAGGAGATCAGGTGGATGCAGGCGACGTACATCATGGACGGCCAGAAGATATCGATCGGGCGCCCTTTCACTGCAAGGTAGAACAGATAGCCCGGATAAAGGTTCAGGATCGTGAAGATGGCAACTATGGAGGCACCGAATATTATGAACACGGTGTGGCTCTCCACTCCGAAGAAATTAGACAGCACGAGTACAGCGGAGAAAAGGATGAGACTCGCGAAAAATACAGCTGTGGTGATGATTGCGTAATACGACAGCAGCACAGGGATCTTCACCCGTTCCCGTCTGAACCAGAGTATCATCAGGTAAAGGAAGGCGATGTTCAGGATGATGTACAGGAGAAGTATCGCAATCCGGAGAGAAAAGATTTCAAATCCGGGCGTGAACGGCTGATAATCATCGGCGAAGAGGTCCATTCCGATTATATGGCCGAACACACCTGATATGAGGGTATAGAGAATCAGAAGGGATATCGTGATGAAAGGCGGGATTTCCAGGCTTTTATTCAGGTTTCTGTGGATATCTTTCAGATAGGCGATCAATTTGGACATGGACAGACCTCCGTGTTTCATTAGTGACATATTATCACAAGTCCATGTAAATTAATAACGATGGAATCTATGGTATATTGGGATAAAGAGCAATGAAAGGGATGGTTACCATTACTGAAAAATATGTAAAAAGAGTGGAGGAACTGGCAGAATCACTCGATGTGGATGCGGTTGTAATCACCGATCCGGTGAATGTCTTCTATTTCACCGGATGTTTCATAGAGCCGCATGAAAGACTGCTCGCCCTCCTTATTGATGTAAAGACGAAAGACACTGCGCTGATGTATCCGGCACTGGACCAGGAAATCGTGAATAACCAGGCGACCGTGACGAATCATCTTCCGCACAATGACGGAGAGGATCCGTTTGACAGGCTGTTTGAGCATCTGGACCGGGGACAGGCCGGAACGATCGGTATCGAAGGTGCACACATGATATATGACCGCTATCAGCGTCTGCTCGATAATTATACGGCAGACCAGATCCATTCGGTGGACAAAGAGATCAATGCACTGCGTGGCAGAAAAGATGAGAAGGATAGAGAAAAACTGCAGGAAGCGGTGGACATCACTGAAAAAGCACTCGCTGATCTTGTGAACGGACCGGTATCCGGCAAGAGTGAGAAAGAGATTGCGGACTTCCTGCTGCAGAAAGTGAAGGAATACGGTGCAACAGGTGTGTCATTCGGGCCACTGGTGCTGGCGGGGGAAAATGCTGCCCTGCCGCACGGAAGGTCCGGCGACACGGTGGTGGAGCCGGGAGATTTTCTGCTCATCGACTTCGGTGTCGTGACCAAAGACCGTTATGTGTCCGACATGACCCGCACCTTCATCATCGGGGAGCCGACCGAAGAACAGGCTGCCATATACAACGCGGTGCTGAAAGCAAACAAAGCCGGGATCAGCCAGTCGCGTCTCGGCGAGCAGATGAACACACTCGACAAGGTGGCGCGGGATGAAATCCAGAAGGATGGATACGGGGAATATTTCACCCATCGCATCGGTCATGGCCTCGGCATCGGGCTGCATGAACAGCCGTCGCTTGATTCACAGAATACGGACAAACTGCAAAAAGGGCATGTGATTACCATCGAACCCGGCGTATACAAAGCCGGATTCGGCGGCGTGCGAATCGAGGACATGCTGTACATCGATGATGAGACACAGGTCCTCACATCATTCCCGAAAGACATTGAAAGCATAACGATAGAAGTATAAAAAGAGGCAGTCCATATAAGGACTGCCTCTTTTCTGTTCCTCCGTTCCCGTGCGGTTCAATCCTCTGCGTTTCCTTCAAACGCCTGTTCCAACTCTGCAATATCAAATTTCTTCATCCTGAGAAATGAAGCGGTCAACCTTTCCAGTTGTTCAGGTGTACCATGTTCTGCCATATCATCCATGACTTTCGGCAGAATCTGCCAGGATACCCCGTATCTGTCTTTGATCCAGCCGCATTGTTCTGCTTCGGGAACAGCGGATAGCTTATCCCAGTAATAATCGATTTCATCCTGGTCTTCTGCATTGATCATCAGAGAGATTCCTTCATTGAAATTGAAATCATGCTGTTCTGCACTATCCATTATGGAGAAGTGCTGGTTCTCGAGTTCGAATTCGCCGTGCATTACATGTGAAGGGAGGTTTGGTTCCATCCCGTCCGGATAGTTGTAGACTCCATCAGTCTTTGAACCTTTAAAAACATCCGTGTAAAATTCCACTGCCTCCCCGGCTTTACCGAGATTGTCATTGATGAACATGAAAGCAGGGATCATTCTCCCGGCCTGTGTCTCATCCGTCATTAAAAGCTGCCATGAAACCCCGTATTTATCCTGTACCCATCCATATTTTTCACTGAACGGATAGGATTGGAACGGCATGAGTGCTTCCCCGTCCTCCAAAAGCTTCTCCCAGACGTTTTCCATCTGTTCCAGTTCAATGGGGGCATATGTCACCAGAAATGAAATGGCGGGATTCTTGGTGAAATACGGGCCTGCGTTTATGGCCGTGAAACGGTAGCCCATCAGTTCAAACGTTACCTGTTCGGCATCCCCGGAAGGTGTATCCGGAAATACACAAGTATGGATATGGTTGGATGACGGGAAAATCTCCGTATAAAATGCGGCTGCTTCTTCTGCTTCGTCATCAAACCATAGATGAGGGACGATTCTTTGATAGTTCATCAGTATTTCCTCCTTGCCGATGAGTTTTTACGGTGTTGGCTGCTAAAAAACATGAACATGGCTTCAAAGTCCACAGTTTTCACTATCAGGAGTCCAAGGTCCACTCCATTATATTACATTTTACACCGTGGTGGAAGGGGAGCTCCTGCATGATGACGCATGCAGAGCTTCATGCTTCAGCGCCTGCTCTTTTCCTCCGGGGCCGCACTACGAGGAGCACGATGCCCATGAGCAGCATGAGGAGCCCCGTCCAGGACCAGCTATCGAGTATTTCCCCGACGAGAAAAACCCCGAGCAGGGAGGCTGTCAAGGGCTCTGCCAGTGACAGGGTGACAGCCGTCGAGGATTTGACGTTTCTGAGTCCGATGGCGAAGAGGTAATAGGCGAGCCCTGTGGCGAGGACACCGATATGCATGGCGGCAAGGAAGCCCTCTGTTTCAAGCAGCCATGAGCTGTCGTATATAAGTATGAAAGGGGACAGCATGATGGCGCTGGTCATGAATATGATTGCGGCGCTGGCGATCGGATGATGATTTTTCACGAGTCCGGAGTTCAGGATTGTGAATGAGGCGAATGAAATCCCGGCGCCGAGTGCCGACAGTATGCCGAGCGGATCGACGGTGACGGCACTGCTGTTGAACATGAGTATGATGCAGCCTGTCACAGCAAGGAAGGTGGAGAGCCACCAGACACCGGCCGGCCGGGTCTTGAAGACCATCCATTCAATCATGCCGGAGAATACAGGTGCACTGCCGATCGCTGTCACTGTGCCGACCGCGACTCCCGTCAGACTGACTGCGATGAAGAAGAACGGCTGGAAAAGTGCCATGGAAAGGGCGGCCAGGAGCACGCTTTTCAGAGGCCAGCCTTTCAAAGTCATCTTACCCATCAGAATGGCGACTGCCATCAGGACCAGGCCGCCGACGAGAAGACGCATCGCGCCGATGGATATGCTGTCCGCGCCTGCCGGTGCAAATGTCTTCGCCGTGCCGACTGTCCCCCAGAGCACCGCAGCGCTCAGAATCATAAATGGTGCCAACCACGTTCTCATGTACAAACACCCCCGTTGTTTATCTATATAATTCATATTATAGATAATATACGCCATTATGGAGTATAATTTCCATATGAATGAATTGAGAAATGAAAGGAACATATGAATGGTTGAAATGTTTATGGCGCTTGAGCCCTGGCAGCAGGCACTCACTGCGACATTGTTCACCTGGTGTATGACAGGTCTGGGCGCAGCTTTCGTCTTTCTGACGAGGGAGGTCAACGAACGCTTTTTGGATATCATGCTCGGTTTTGCCGGTGGGGTTATGATTGCGGCGAGCTTCTGGTCGCTGCTGTCGCCGGCCATTGAAAACAGTCAGGGACACTTCATCGGAGAATGGTTCCCGGCTGCCGTGGGTTTCCTCCTGGGCGGATTTTTCATCTATGGATTTGATAAAATGATCCCCCATACACACAGGAATGCACCGGATGACCGGACGGAAGGGATAGGAGCGGGGAACCGGCGACGGAGTACACTGCTTGTCTTCTCGCTGACTCTGCACAACATTCCGGAAGGCATGGCGATCGGCATCGCATTCGGGGCGATTGCCGCGAATGCAGACCCTGCAACGCTTGCCGCGGGGGCAGCGACACTGGCACTCGGTATCGGCATCCAGAATATCCCGGAAGGCATGGCTGTATCCATGCCTCTCAGAGGGGACGGCATGTCGCGGACGAAAAGCTTCTTCTTTGGATGGATGTCCGCAATCGTGGAACCGATGGCCGCAATGGTGGGTGTGCTGGCCGTATCACTCGTGGCCCCGGTCCTGCCGTATGCGCTCAGTCTCGCAGCCGGCGCGATGATCTTTGTGGTCGTTGAGGAAGTGATACCGAGTACCCAGAAAAATGGTCATTCCGATATTGCGGCCATGAGCCTCATGATCGGTTTTACACTCATGATGATCCTGGATGTCGCGCTCGGATAAAGTTTAACTCCCTGTGAATCAAGGTATATATGAATGTATACTAAAATGGAGGGATTTTTAAATGAGAGTTCTTGTAGTTGGTGCGAATGGACAGATCGGCCATCAGGTTGCGGAAAAGCTGAAAGAAAAAGGTCATGATCCGGTGGCGATGGTACGCAAGGAAGAACAGGTCGGCCAATTTAAGGACAAAGGCATTGAAACAGTGCTTGCGGATCTGGAAAAAGACTTTTCCCATGCATTTGAAAATATTGGCGCCGTGGTTTTCACTGCGGGTTCCGGTGGCAGTACAGGGGCGGATAAGACGATTGTCATCGACCAGGAAGGTGCAATCGAGACAGTGGACAACGCCAAGAAAGCAGGAGTGAAACACTTCGCCATCGTCAGCTCCATCGGCGCCGGCGATCCGAAAAACGCAGAGCAGATCAAGCATTATATGTACGCCAAGCACCGTGCTGATGAATACCTCAAAGCATCCGGTCTGGATTATACGATCATCCGTCCGGGCATGCTGCAGAATGGAGCGGGCACGGGCAGAGTGAAATTGTTTGAAGGCGAACCGGAAATCGGTAATGTACCACGTGAGGATGTGGCGGCAGTGCTGGTCCAGGCCATCGATAGAAACCAGCCGGCCAACAAAGTCTACAATCTCATCGAAGGCGATACACCGGTGGAAGAAAGCATATGATACTAAAAAAACTCTCCGGTCCGGAGAGTTTTTTTAGTATCTAAACTGGATCGATAGCCTCTTCATCCGTATCATCACTGTAATATTTCCTGATGAACGAATCCTTCTCTTCATCGGTAATCTTCTCAATGCCAATGCCTGTAGCAGCAAGGATCAGTGCAATCACCGGAACTGTGAAGTTGAGGATTGCAAAGGGGGCGTATTCCCAGGCGGCGACACCGAGAACACCGTATATATAGACGCCGCAAGTATTCCACGGGATGAAGACGGATGTGAGCGTCCCCCCATCCTCAAGGGACCTGGAAAGATTTTTGGAGTGCAGGTTCTTCTCTATATACGTCCGCAGGAACATGCGTGAAGGTACGACGACCGAAATGTACTGTTCGGAGCACGTTGCATTTGTAGTGAAGGCGGCAACAATCGTTGAACCGACCATACCGAAAGTGCCTTTGGCAACTTTGATGATCTGGGCCATGATGGATTTCAGCATGCCGCTGTACTCAAGTATGCCGGCAAAAGTCATCGCCACTACAGTCATCGATACAGTGAACATCATGCCCTGCAGGCCGCCGTTGTTGAACAGGTCGTTGATCATCTGGTTGTCCGTTTCAATGACATATCCGCTCTGCAGCGCACCGACCGCAGCTCCGAGATCCCCGCCCTGTACAAACAGATGGCAGAGGAAACCAAGCACAATACCTACGATAAGAGCGGGGATGGCGGACATTTTGAAGATCACGATGCCGAGAATCATGGCAAGCGGTACCAGCAGAAGCCAGGGAGAAATGATGAAATTCTCCTTCAGCGCCTCCATCATGCTGGTAACCTCCCCGGACGTGGCACCGCTCCCGCCGAACTGGCGCCCGAGGATAAAGAATGCGATGAGTGCAATGACGAGTCCCGGCACCGTCGTATAGAACATATGCTTGATATGTACGAAAAGATCCGTATTCGTAAGTCCCGCCGCCAGGTTTGTAGTATCCGACATCGGGCTCATCTTATCGCCGAAGTACGAACCGGAAATCACCGCGCCGGCAATCATCGCAGCAGGTATTTCCATGCTCAGACCGATGCCCATTCCCGCAACGCCGACAGTCGCCATGGTGGACCATGAACTGCCGATTGACAGGGAGACGATCGCACACAGTAGGACGATCGTCACCAGGAACAGTGCAGGACTGATCAGGGCAAGGCCATAGTAGATCATCGTCGCGACGATTCCGCCGCCGATCCATGAACCGATGATCAGACCGACCAGCATGATGATGACAATAGCCGGAAGGGCCAGACGTATCCCCTTGAACATCATCTTTTCTATATCATCCCACTTGTAGCCGTGGATCATTGCGACAACCGCCGCGGAAGCGGTACCAAAAATCAGTGGTATATGGGGGTCCTGACCCAGCCAGACCACCGTTGTCCCCATCGCCGCTATCATCAGCACAAGCGGTATCAAAGCCACAAAAAAATTGAATTCCTGTTTTGCATTTTCATTGATATTCATATTCCCACCTCGAAATGATTATACAACAGTCATAGGTGGGTGGGAAGAAATTTCAAAAAATTTAGAACTAAACTGTTTTGGGCGATTCATTTCCCGGGAAAATCTATGCAATGATTGTATTTCCTTTTCATTGAAAAAGCCGGTTCAGGAAATGTTATAAAGCAGCACCAGGCCTAAAATCGATACGGTGAAAACCACAGCGTTCATCACAAATAACTTATAGGCATTGACACCATCCGGCTCCCATATTTTCAGAAGTCTGAGGAGCGCCAGGATGGAAGTGAAGCCGAGCAGGAACAAAGAGAATCCGAAAATGACATACAGGATCATTATCAATATATCCATGGTTCAGGAACCCTCCAGCATGTATAAACTTTGATGCTCAAGAATAACATAATATAAATAAATTTCACATATAAATAGACATGTATCTGATGAAGAGGATACATGTCTGTCAATCAGTCCATCAAAGCGAGCCCCGCATGCTGCCAGAAAACGTAATACATGGCAGTCATCAAAGCGATGTAGATCGGCATGAGCAACAAACTGATTTTGACAAGATCGTGTGTTTCGAACGGTCTGTCATCTTCTTCGTAGAAGATCAGCAGTGCTTTTGAACTGACCGGCAATGTCACGCAGTAGTTGATACCGATGAGAGATATGAAGACGACTGCGGCCGGGTTCAGCCCGAACATCTCCGAAAATATGAGGAGCACCGGTATGAACACGACTGCACGTGTCGTGTGGCTTGTGATATACAGGTGTGAGGTGACGCTGATCAGGATGATGAGCATGAGCATGAGGAATTCATCACTGGCATCAAGCGTATCGAACAGGCTTAAAAATCTATCCTGGAAAAAATCTGTGACTTTATATGTGACGAGCAGTTCACCGAGTTGTGTGGCGCCGGCGACGAAGAATATGAGGCTCCAGGATACACTTTTCATTCCCGCTTTCCATCCGATCAGATCCATCTGGGGCAGCATCATGATCATGGCCATCAGCATAGTGACAAATGCGATGTCGAAACCGTGCAATGCTTCTGTCAGCCAGAGGACAAGAGTGATGCCGATGAGCCATGATGCTTTCTTTTCCCGGGATGAAAAAGGTTTTTTGCCGGTCTCTTCTTTCTCAACAGTGGGGAATTCCGTGTCTTCCAAATACCATTTCGACAGAAGATGGAGGGAGATTCCTCCGATCAACAGTCCGAACGGCAAGCCGTATACCAGGAATTCCATGTAGTTTATTTTCTGTCCGGTCTGTCCTTCCAGTATGCCGATGCCGATGACGTGGCTGCCTGCACCGATCAGTGTCAGGTTCGCCCCCATCAGGATCAGGACCGGCACAGCAAGTCCGAAGAACTTTCTGCTCCCCCCAAACTGTCTGCTGAACGCCCTGTAAACAGGGAGGAGGGCGGATGCCCTGCCTGAGGTGGAGGGGATTATGACAGATAGTATCTGTACCAGTACAAAGGTGAATAGAGTGATCCGCCCTTTCGAATAGCAGTTCCGCCTGACCCATCTGATAAGCCGTTCAAGCAATCCGCTTTTTTCCAGCACTGCTGCAATGATGAACGCCCCGATCATCAGCCATACGATGTGCCGGCTGAAGGATGTGAACAGAATATCCTGGGGCAGCCCGAACAGGACACCTGCGCTCAGGGCCAGCCAGGCTACGAGCCCGGCGGGAATACTGGAGAATATGAACATTCCAAGCGACAGTGAAAATATGACAAGGCTTAATTTCCCTGAATACCCGAGGTCACCGGCCAAGAAAACCGTGATCGAAAACCCTGTGAATAAACCGGATAGGATGATATTTTTCACGGACATCAGGATCTTACCTTCATGCCGCTGCCGTCATTCTCATCTATCGCTTCGGCGAGGGTGATTCCGATCGCAAGGTGTCTGAAGGCACTCTCCGTGCATCTCTGCAGCCATTTGGAGGCATCTGTCATTGATTTTTCAAGTGTTGCCGGTTTCGGGATGATGCTCGTGAACGCATCGATGCCGCTCTCATAATTGACCTCGGCTTTCCTGCCGATGGTACCCGCAAAAGCGATGACCGGTTTGTCATGGCTTTTGGCAATGCGTGCCACTTCAGACGGGATTTTACCATTGGGTGTCTGGAAATCGATGCATCCTTCTGCAGTGATGACAAGGTCTGCATTCTGTATCGCATCGGAAATTTCGACATATTTCCTGATGATATCGAACCTCGGATGAAGGACTGCACCTGTGAATCCGACAAGTCCGGCACCAAGTCCGCCGGATGCCCCGCCGCCGTCTGCTTTGGAAAGGTCTTCACCGGTCATCCTGAAAATCACTTCGGCCAGATGATCGAGGTTCCCGGAGAGTTTTTTGACAGCTTCGGGTGAAGCCCCTTTCTGCGGCCCGAACACGTGGGCGACACCATTTACACCGCAAAGTACGTTTTTCCAGTTGACGGCAACATCAATATCCGTGGCAGGAATCCTCGGGTCTATACCGGACATATCCACGGAATGGATTTTATCGATTTCGCCGCCGCCTTCGACGGAGATGCGACTGCCGTCATCATCCTTGAATGTCACACCGACTGCCTGCGCCATTCCGACGCCGCCGTCGGAAGTTCCTGAATCACCACAGCCGATCAGAATGCGCTCTGCACCATGGTCCAGGGCTTTGATGATCGTCTCACCCACGCCGTAAGTCGTTGTTTTCAGCGGATTCCTCTTATCACCCGGCACATGGCGGAGTCCTGCGATTGCCGCCATCTCTATCACTGCGGTCTTCACGCCGTTTTCAGTGAACAATCCAAAGAAGGAATCAATCCTTTTTCCCACCGGCCCCACAACATCAGTCGGAATCACGCGGCCCTCCTTCAGTTTAACAATCGTCTCCACAAATCCCTCTCCGCCATCCACCATCGGAATCACAGTCACATTATGCTGCGGATCCACATGCCTGATCCCTTTCTCAATCGCCGCACCGACTTCTTCAGAACTCAGGCTCTCTTTGAAGCCTGAAGGTATGACAACTACTCTCATGATCAATCTCCCCTGTCTGTAATATTTGTTGATACTTAATCTACACAGGGCTGGTTTGAGAATGCTTAGAGAAAAGTTAATAATCAATTAAATTTATATAAAGCGTTTTCATAATTCGGGATAAAGTATCGGAAGAAAAAAGGCTGTATGTTACACTGCATTATATGGAGGGGGTTAAAGATGACTCAGAACGAAACGCTTACGATAAACCTGTCGAAAGCAGATAAGGAAATCATCGCCAATTATGCACAGTCGAATGGCATAAGTGCTGCACAGCTGGTCAAAGAAGCCGCGCTGGACAGGGTTGAAGATGATATCGATCTGGAGTCCTACCGCAAAGCCATCAAAGAATATTATGACAGTCCCGGAGCGCATGGACTGGACTGAGTTGAAGGTATCCTGGGGTGAGCATCATGTCGAATGAAAACAAGAAAGCCTGGATCAGTATGATTGTTCCTGTTCTATATGTAATTCTTCTTTTAAATTTTCCTGGAATCAGAAACAGTATTTTTGTGTTTATTATAAGTTTGGCTGCTGTTGCAGTTATACAGCTCAATTTATCTAGATTTTTAAATAAAAAATTCCCGGCAAGTGAAGACCTGAAAGATTGAGCATGTAAAGGAATGGGGGAGACAGACCATGTGATCTGTCTCCCCCCCGTTTTTGCTGAAAGTGCATTATATGATATCAGATGAAACACTTGGGTGGCCTGATCTATCTTTCCATGAACCCGTCCAGATACAATTCGTATATTGTGTCTCCCATCAGCCTTTTTCTGGCATAATAGCTCCTGCCGTGCGGCTTCAGGCTGATCTCTTTGCCGGCGTGCATGTACATGCCGTCATATTTTTCTTTATCCCTCACGGCAATCAGGGTGGATTCCGCGCCTTCTTCCGGTGACAGGAAGAAGGGCTTGAGGGTGCCGTATACCAGGTTTCCGAATTTTTCATTCTGCTGTGTCTTGCCGAGGTTTGTGGCGACTGCACCCGGATGGACGGCGGTGACTCTGAGCCCTTTGGGACTGAACTGCTCGTGCAGTTCCTGCATGAAGTACAGTGTGGCCAGTTTTGAACGGCCGTACAGCTGCATCGGATTGCCTTTTCCCTTGAAATAATCCGATTTCAGGGTGGTGAAGCCATATGCGTTGGAGGACACGATCACAATCTGGGGTGCGCTGCTGTTCAACAGGACAGGCATCACATAGTGTGTGAGCAGGTAATGGCCCAGATAGTTCGTACCCATCATGAGCTCGTAACCGTCCGTCGTCTCCTGCTTTGACAGTGACACGACCCCTGCATTGTTGATCAGGCAGTCTATCCTGTCGTAGTTATCCTGTATGTGAAGTGCAGCTTTTTCGACGCTTGCGAGACTTGCCAGGTTGCATTCCACGACTGAGACCTTCAACGCGGGAGTCCCGTTTCTCAGCTCCTTTTTCAGGAGCTCGGCTTTGACCACGTTCCTGGCGAGCAGGACGATTTCATCAAAATCCGCTGCGAGTGCTTCGACTGTTGCTCTCCCGATGCCGGAAGTGGGGCCTGTGATGACGAGTGTTCCGTGACTCATATTATCCATCCACCTTAATCTGCTCATATTTGCCGAACCATTCCGGAAAGACCTTTTTGAAGGCGACGGGCTTGAATTCACCGTCCACTTTTTTTACGACGATGTGTGTCGTCGTGCCGAATGTGCACACTTCGCCGTCGCCGTTGACGATCTCAAACCCGTAATCCGTGCGCATGCCGGTGTTTCTGGCGACCCATGTCCTGACGAATGCACGGTCGCCGTATTTCAGGGATTTCCTGTAGGTGACGTTGATGTTGTAGACCGGGGCGTAGTAGCCCGAACGCTCCATGGCAACATAGTCGTAGCCGACATCCGCAATCAGCTGCATCCGGCCGACTTCGAGCCACTTTATATAACTGCCGTGGTAGATGACACCCATCATGTCGGTGTCTGCGTACATGACCTGTATTTCTTTTTCTGCAACGTATCCTTTTTCCATCGTCTATTACCTCTCGTTTCCTAGTACCTCTATCCATCCCATTATAGCACTGCAATGTTTTCCCCACGAACAGAAAGGAGAACGGATTTGAAAATTCTGATAGGAAAGGGGATAATATATTGTTAGTTGGACCGATAAACTATAAAATGGGGTGTATATATTGGCAAAGAAGCATGTACAGTCTAGAACAAAGGGAATAATTATTGAAAACGGGAGGGAGTTCCGGGATCTGAACGGGAATGGAATCGTAGACCCGTATGAAAATTGGGAACTGCCAACAGAAGAGCGGGTGCGGGACCTTGTATCCAGGATGACATTGGAGGAAAAGGCGGGGCTGATGACCGTTTCCTCGCAGTATATGCCGTTCTCTGAAGAGATACCGGGTGACCTGGAATCCAAGGAGACCGATGAGAGCGGACTGCTGAATGAAACGGATATCGTGCATACGACCCATCCGTTTTCGGAACCGGGTGATGAAAATTATGAGCTGCCCCGGCCGCTGCTCTATACGGCGGGCGCAACTAAAGGAGTCAGGGATCTCAATCTCCGCTATTTCATCATCCGGGACAATCCGGAAGCGCGCGACCTGGCTGTCTGGACCAACAAACTCCAGGAACTTGCAGAAAGTTCCCGTCTGGGGATACCGGCTGTCATGATTTCCAATCCGAGAAACCACATCGGCCATCTCTATCACGGCATGATGGAGGCTTCGGGAGAGTTCTCGCTGTGGCCGGGCGAACTTGGCATGGCGGCAACTTTCGACGCGGGGCTTGTACAGGAGTTCGGGGAAATCGCAGCGAAAGAATGGCGTGCCACAGGCATCCACAAGTTGTATGGCTATATGGCGGACATCGCCACGGATCCGCTGTGGATGCGCTACAACGGTACATTCGGTGAGGACCCGGAACTGTCCGCAAGGATGATAAGCGCGATTGTGCGCGGCTTCCAGGGTGACAGGCTGGGGGACGGAAGTGTATCCATTACGACGAAGCATTTCCCCGGCGGTGGCGCAAGGCACGGCGGCCATGATCCACATTATCCGTGGGGCAGTTTCAACCCCTATCCGACACCGGGCAGCCTTTATGACTATCATATACCGCCGTTCAAAGCGGCGATTGATGCCGGGACCACTTCGATCATGCCCTATTATTCCTATCCGAGCAACGCGCACAGCACAGTGCAGCTTGCGGACGGCAGCCTTTTTGAAGAGACCGGCTTCGCCTATAACAGAGTCATCATACAGAATATTCTGCGTGGTGAACTCGGCTTCAAGGGCTACATCAACTCGGATACGGGCATCATCAACATGATGCCATGGGGAGTGGAGGACCTTACACCGGAAGAGCGGTATGCGAAGGCACTCGAGACGGGTGTGAACATGTTCTCCGATGAAGCGGATCCTGCAACATTGATCAGGACGGTCCGGGAAGGTCATGTGAGTGAGGACAGGCTCGATGAGTCAGTGACATACCTGCTTACGGAAATGATGGAGCTCGGCCTGTTTGAAAATCCATATGTTGATGAGGATGCAGCGGCAGCCGATGCCAAAGATCCTGCGTCACAGGAAAAGGCGGATGAAGCACACAGGAAATCGGTCGTGCTGCTGCGCGATGATGAGCGTATGCTGCCGCTTGAAGATGAAAAAGTCAGAAGCATGAAACTGTATGTAGAGGTGTTTCAGAAAACGGATGCAAAAAAGATTACAGAAGAAGCGAGAGAAACAATCAGAAGGCATGACCCGGAAATTGAACTGACAGGTGATCTGATGGAAGCGACGCATGCCCTGCTGTTCATCTCACCGATGCCCGTGCCGGATCGCCCGGATGAACCGCTGTCGGTGGACCTTGATGATGCGACCGGTATCGATACAGAACGGGTCAGGATGATTGAGGGGAAGGTGCCGACAATCCTTTCCGTCAACATGACCAACCCATGGCTGATCGGCGGAATCGAGCCGGATGCGCAAGCGGTGCTGGCGACGTTCGGGGTGAAGTACGAGACATTCATCGATGTGCTGCGCGGCAGGCACAATCCGTCAGGGAAGCTGCCGTTCACGCTGCCGGCCGACAGGGAGGCGCTCGAGAGGAGTCCGGGGGATATCCCGGGGCATGCCCAACAGGACGGATACGCGTACCGTGATAAGAACGGCAATGAATACGGATTCGGATACAGCCGATCCTATGACTGAGCTGATGTTCTGAACCCTTCGCCATGAAGGGTTCTTTTTATCTCCGGGCAGCGGTTTAGAAGCTTTGTGCCGAAAAGTGTTAGTATTGAACTAAATAAAATTTTGGAGTCGAGTGAAATGGAATATATAGAGCAGGGGACACAGCAGTTCAGAAAAACGACATTCGCATTTTTTGCCGCGGGGTTCAATACGTTCGCGATCCTTTATACCGCACAGCCTCTCATGCCGATATTCACGGAAGTTTTCGGGGTCAGCGCGACCCTGTCGAGCCTGTCGATGACGGTGACGACGCTGGCGCTGGCTGTCAGCATGCTGGTTTTCGGTTCCATTTCGGAATCGCTCGGACGCAAGAATATCATGGTGATCTCCATGCTCGCAGCTTCCCTGCTCTGTATCCTCACCGCCTTCAGTCCGAACTTCTCTGTGCTGATTGCCCTCCGTGCCCTGCAGGGTGTGGTGCTGGCCGGTGTACCGTCGATTGCGATGGCATATATCAGCGAAGAGATCCATCCCCGGAGCCTGGCCGGCGCCATGGGGCTCTACATCAGCGGAAATGCACTCGGTGCGGTATTCGGCCGTGTGTTCTCGGGAGTCACGGCGGATTATATCGGCTGGCACGGGGCGATGTTCGGCATCGGTGTCATCAGCATCATCGCCACGGTGATCTTCTGGAGGAGCCTCAGGCCGCCGAGGAATTTTGAGGCTCGGGACTTCAATTTCATGCAGCTCAGCCGGACGCTGCTCGGCCATATGAAGAATCCGGTGCTGGTGTGCTTCTTCCTTGTCGGATTTCTTCTGCTCGGCGCCAACCTGTCCATATACAGCTATGTCACGTTCGTTTTCCTGGCCGAACCCTATTCGCTCAGCCAGTCCATCGTCAGCTGGATCTTCCTGATCTTCATCATCGGCATATTCAGTTCGATGATCACAGGCAGGCTGGTTGCAAAGTTCGGCAAGGTGATGTTCATATATATCGCACTCGGCATCACGCTGCTCGGAGTCATTCTTCTGTTCGTGCCGAATCTTCCTGTCATGGTACTCGGGCTGAGCCTGTTCACATACGGATTCTTCGCTTCCCATTCCATCGTCAGCGGGCTGGTTGGAGAGAATGCCGCGTCCAATAAAGCACAGGCATCTTCGCTCTATCTTTTCTTCTATTACACAGGGTCAAGCGTCGGCGGTACAGCGGCCGGCGTCTTCTGGGCAGACTTCGGATGGAACGGCGTCGCGGTGATGAACATAGTGTTCATCGGGCTCTGCTTCCTGCTGATCTCGGTTGCCATCAGGATGAAGCGGGGAAAATCGTCGGCGAATTAAAGAGAGGACGGAGAGTATTCGGGCTCCCTGTCCTCTTCATCATTGATATTGGATGCTATTGCATATTGTCCACCATTACAGAAATTCCCTGGCCGACGCCGATGCACATTGTGGCGAGACCGGTTTCAGTCTTTCTGAGTTTCATTTCATAGATGAGATCTGTGAGAATTCTTGCACCGCTTGCTCCGAGCGGATGGCCGAAGCTGATGGCACCGCCGTTGACGTTGACGATGTCCGGATCGAGTCCGAGCTGGTTGATGCACTCGAGGGACTGTGATGCGAATGCCTCGTTCAGTTCAACGAGTCCGATGTCCGCGATTGTCCGTCCTGTCTTACGGAGCAGTTTCTTCGTCGAGTCGATCGGGCCGAGTCCCATCACTGCCGGCTCGACGCCTGCTGTCGCAGAGAAGATGTATTTCACGAGCGGCGTGAGTCCGAGTGTGTCGGCTCTTTCCCTGCTCATCATGAGGAGGGCGCTGGCGCCGTCGTTGACACCGGACGCGTTGCCTGCTGTGACGGTGCCGTCCGGGAAGATCGTCCGGAGTGCACCGAGTTTTTCAATGGTCGTTTCCGGTCTCGGATGCTCATCCTTATAAACGATCGTTTCGTTGCCTCCGTGATCTTCTATCGTGACGGGAACCATCTGTTTCCTGAACTTTCCCGATTCGACCGCTGCCTTGGCCCGCTGCTGGCTCCGGCAGGCGAATTCATCCTGCGCCTCCCTTGAAATGCTGAAGCGCTGTGCTACGTTTTCAGCTGTCTGCGGCATGGAGTCTGTACCGTATTCACTTTCGATTCCGGGATGCGGGAACCGCCAGCCGATTGTCGTATCGACCATTTCCATGCTGCCGCGCGGGAATTCCTTCTCCGGCTTCAGCATGACAAAAGGCGCGCGTGACATGCTTTCGGTGCCGCCCGCGATGGCGACATCGATCTCGCCCGTAAGTATTGAGCGGGCGGCCATGGAAACAGTGTCGAGGCTCGAGCCGCACAGGCGGTTGACTGTCGTGCCGGCGATTGTCTCCGGCAGGCCGGCGATCAGTGATGACATGCGGGCGACGTTACGGTTCTCTTCACCGGCGCCGTTCGCGTTGCCGAACAGCACTTCGTCGATCTGATCCACATCGACACCCGGGTTCCTGTCGACGAGCGCCTTTATGACGAGGGCCCCGAGGTCATCCGGTCGTACGGATTTGAGAGCCCCCTTGTATCTGCCGATCGGTGTCCGGACCGCATCTATGATGACGACTTCCTTCATTAATATAACACTCCCTTCCAGTGTTTCTGCCGCGATGTAATACGCCTCTGTTTTCTCTTCCGCTTCTTCAAGTGCCGCCCCCGGAGAACCCGGGGGAGCGCTGTATGGCTGGGGGTGATGATGACGATTGTCTGTGATGTAATCGTCGTCACCTACAGCTTATGCGACCGTATGCTGCAAACCAAGGTCATTATATATACATTATGAAAGCGCTGTCAATTATTTTTTTGAAAAGTTGATGAAAATGGTGGTCGCCATAATGTCGGAATGCGCCGATATAATTGTTTAGAAGAAAAACTAAATATAATAATTTTTATTCAAGTACACATTGATTTATTCTATAATTAGTTGTACTATTAAACTATTAATAGAATATAGGAGTTTTATTTATGAGAAAATATTTCATGCTTTTTGTAAGCGTATCCATCTTTCTGCTTGCCGGATGCACTGACAGCGTTGCGGGCGAGGATGATAAACATAACCTCACTCTCGCTCATAACCATCCGACGAGCCACCCTGTGCACTCGTCCCTTGAAAAGTTCAAGGAGGAGGTTGAGGAGCGTTCGGATGGTGACATAACCATCAGCCTCTATCCGAACGGGGAACTGGGGGATGAGCGGGAAGTGATCGAGCTGACGCAGACGGGTGCCGTGGATATCACAAAAGTGAGTGCGGCTGCGCTCGAGAGCTTCCGTCCGGAATACTCGATCTTCGGTATCCCTTACATGTTCGACAGCGAAGAGGAGTTTGAAGAGAAGATGAACGATCCTGAAATTTCGGAAACGATCTACCAATCCTCAAAGGATATCGGGTTTGTCGGTCTGACATATTTCGATGCAGGGATGCGCAGCCTCTATACGGCCAACCGTATGGTTGAAACGCCTGAAGATATGGCCGGCATGAAAGTGCGTGTGCAGCCGAGTGCAACGAGTGTGAATATGATCGAGGCGCTGGGCGGTACAGCGACGCCGATGGCATACGGTGAAGTCTATACATCACTCCAGTCCGGCATCATCGATGCTGCGGAAAACAACCTGTCCTCACTCGTGAGCAGTAAACACGGTGAAGTGTCCAAGTACTGGTTCTACACCGAGCATGCGATTGTCCCGGATATGCTTATCATGAACAATGAACTCCTTGAAAAGATGTCGCCGGAACACCGGGAAATCATCCGCACATCAGCTGACGTGGCCAATGAATACCACAAAGGCGTATGGGATGAAGCGATGAAGGAAGCGAAGGACGAAGCGCAGAATGAAATGGGCGTGGAATTCCATGAAGTGGACAAGGAAGCATTCAAGGAAGCCGCCCAGCCGCTGCATGAAGAGATGAAGCAGGACGAGACGATGGCGCCAATCTATGAGATGTTCAAGGGGGATGACTCTGATGAGGAAAGCTAAAGAGATGCTGGACAAAGTGATGCTTGTGCTTGCGGGCTCTGCAATCATCATCATGACATTGCTGTCCACATGGCAGGTCATCGCCAGATACATCCTGAACAATCCGAGCACGATGAGTGAGGAGGTCATCAGATACTTGCTGATCTGGTTCACGCTGCTTGCTGCAGCCTATGTTTTTGGGAAGAACAAGCATATAGCGATTCTTTTCATAAGGGAGAGCATGCCGAAAAAGATCCAGGTCTTCCTGACCTATCTGTCACAGATCGCGGTGCTTCTGACGGTGGCTGTCGTCTTCATATACGGCGGCATCAAGATCACGCTGCTGACGATTCCGCAGATCGCCCCGGCAACAGGGATTTCGATGGGCTTCGTCTATGCGGCACTTCCGGTGTCAGGTGTGATCATACTTTTTTACACCTTCTACAACATCATGACGATAGAACGGGTTGTAAATAAAGAAGATGAGGATGTGAGTAGTCTATGAGTACGACGGTACTGGCAGGCATTATGATATTCGGGCTGTTGCTTCTGTTCCTGGCGATCGGGTTCCCGATTGCGATCGGAATACTGCTGAGCGCTATCTTCACCCTCCTCCTCATACTGCCGTTTGACACGACGATACTGACCGGCGCCCAGCGCCTTGTCACGGAAATGAACAGCTTCACGATGCTCGCGATCCCTTTGTTCGTCCTGGCTGGGATAATCATGAACAACGGCGGCATCGCATTCAGGCTGATAAACTTTGCGAAAGTGCTCGTCGGCAGGATCCCCGGGTCGCTTGCACACACTAACGTAGTCGGCAACATGCTGTTCGGCTCTATCGCAGGGTCGAGTGTGGCTTCGGCTGCGGCGATGGGGCGCATCATGGGACCGATGCAGGAGAACAGCGGATATGACAGGAAGTATGCAGCCGCAACGAACATCGCTTCCGCACCATCCGGACTGATCATCCCGCCGACATCCATACTGATCGTCTATTCCCTCGTCAGCGGGGGGAACATCCATCGCAGCGCTCTTCATGGCGGGTTACATTCCCGGCATACTGTGGGGACTGACGACGATGGCGGTGGCGTTCGTATTCGCCAGAAAGTATAAATATCCGGTATCGGAAAGCATTCCATGGAAGGATAAATTATACCTCACGCTCGATGCACTGCCGAGTCTCATGCTCATCGTCATCGTCATCGGCGGTATTGTCACCGGCATCTTCACGGCGACCGAGGGCGCTGCTGTAGCTGTGATATATTCCACGGTGCTGTCGTTGATCTACAGGAACCTCAAGGTGAGTGACATCCCTGAAATCATCAGGGAGACGGTGGAGATCACGGGAATGATACTGCTGCTGATCACAGCTTCAGGGCTGTTCTCACTTGTCATGTCCTACACCGGGCTGCCTGATGCGATGAGTGAAGGTCTGCTCGGCCTGACAGATAACCCGATTCTCATCCTGCTGCTCATGAACGTCTTCCTGCTGGCAGTCGGCACATTCATGGATATTACGCCGGCGGTGCTGATATTCACGCCGATATTCCTGCCGATTGCAATGGAAATGGGGATCGATCCGATCCATTTCGGTATCATCCTGACATTCAACCTGTGCATCGGCAATATCACCCCGCCAGTCGGCTCGGCACTCTTCGTCGGTGCGAGTGTGGCGGATATCAGGGTCGAGAAAGTGGTGCCGATACTGATGCCCTTCTTCATCGCGCTGCTCATCATGCTGGTCATCGTGACATTCACGCCGTTCTTCAGCATGTTCCTGCCGGACCTGTTCGGCCTGACAGAGTGACCATATAGATTGATAAGGAGAGATACAAATGATTGATAAGGATTTTCTGCTTACGACAAATACTGCCAAATGGCTGTTCCATGATGTGGCGGCGCATTTGCCGATTGTCGACTATCACAACCATCTCGATCCCAAGGAGATATACGAGAATAAGAACTACGGGTCCATAACAGACGTCTGGCTCGGCGGCGACCATTACAAATGGCGCGCGATGCGTGCTGCAGGGGTCGATGAGGAGCGGATTACAGGAGGGGCGGATGAAAAGGGGAAGTTCGATGCATTCGCAGAAACGATGCCGAAGCTCTTCGGCAACCAGCTGCTCCACTGGACGCAATTGGAACTCAGGACGTTCTTTTGCATCGACCGGTTCCTGTCTCCGGAGTCCGCGGATGAGATATATGAACAGACGAATGAAGCACTCAAAGAGGAGGCACTCAGGCCGCGGAATATACTTTCTTCGCAGAAGGTGAAGTTCCTGGGCACGACGGACGACCCGACGGATTCCCTGGAGTACCATCGGCTGCTGAAGGAAGACGAAACATTCGATGTACACGTTGCGCCCTCGTTCAGGCCGGATAAGGCCATCGCAATAGATGCGCCGGACTACGGGAGATGGCTCGACAGGCTGGAAGAGGCAGTGGGCTTTGAAGTGGACAGCTACGGGAAGTTCATGGAGGCCATGAAAAAGCGGATCGTTTTCTTTGATGAAATGGGATGCCGGGCATCCGACCACGGCATCAACGAAATGTTCTATGAGGAAGCGACAGAGGATGAAATGGAGGAAGTATTCGACAAGGTCCTCGCCAAAGAGGCGGTCAGCCGCATGGAAGTGGACAAGTTCAAGACGTATACACTCACAAGCCTTGCGAAAGAGTATCATGCACACGGCTGGGTGATGCAGCTGCACATCGGGCCGCTCCGCAACAACAATACGAGGATGTTTGAGAGGACGGGGGCGGACAGCGGTTTCGATTCCATCAACGACAAGCTCGTGGCTGAACCGTTGAGCCGCTTCCTGGATGCAATCGACCGCACGGATGAGCTGCCGAAGACGGTGCTCTATACACTCAATCCGAGGGATAACATCATCATGGCGACGATGGCCGGAAACTTCCAGTCGGGCGATATCCCCGGCAAAGTGCAGTTCGGCACCGCCTGGTGGTTCAATGACAACTATGACGGCATGATGGATCAGATGAAGACGTTGGCAAATGCGGGGGCATTCAAAACATTCATTGGAATGCTGACGGATTCAAGGAGCATGCTGAGTTTTACACGTCATGAGTATTTCAGGAGAATCCTCTGCGAACTGCTTGGGCAGTGGGCGGAATCCGGCATGGTTCCGGATGACGCGGATCTATTGAAAGAATATGTTGAGGATATATGTTACAACAATGCGAAAAATTACTTCGGTTTGGAAAACTGATCAGGAGGAGAGATTCAGATGGAAATGAGTTTTAGGTGGTATGGCAATGATGATCCGGTAACACTGGAGAACATCCGCCAGATTCCGCAGATGAAGGGCATCGTATCGGCAATCTATGATATTCCGGCAGGGGAAGTATGGCCGTATGAGCGCATCGTGGAGCTGCGGGACCAGATTGCGGCACACGGCATGCGCTTGAATGTGATTGAATCGGTGCCTGTGCACGAGGATATCAAGATGGGACGCGGGCGCCGCGACGAGCTGATCGAGAATTACAAGGAGACGATCCGCAACCTTTCCAAAGCAGGTATCAAAACCGTGTGCTACAACTTCATGCCGGTGTTCGACTGGACACGCATCGAGCTTGACGCACCGCTTGCGGACGGTTCTAATTCATTGAAATACGACGAGGCGAAAGTGAAGGGGATCGATCCGCTGAGCGGTGAGCTCACACTGCCGGGGTGGGATCTGTCCTATCAGACCGATGACCTGAAGGAAATCATCGATGCATACCAGGAAATCAGTGAAGATCAGCTGTTCGGCAATCTGATCTACTTCCTCGAGCGCATCATCCCGGTTGCCGAAGAGGAGGATGTGCTCATGGCCATCCATCCGGACGATCCGCCATGGAGCATCTTCGGACTGCCGCGCATCATTACCGGGGCCGCTGCGTTGAGGAGATTGTTCGATGCGGTGCCGAGTATGCACAACGGCATCACATTCTGCACAGGGTCATACGGCTCCAGTCCGACAAATGACCTGTTCGAAATCATAGACGCAGCCGCCGGACGCATCCACTTCGTACATGCGAGGAACGTGAAGTGGACGGGCGAACTTTCATTCCAGGAAGTATCACATTCCGTCCATGACGGTTCACTGGATATGGTCGGCATTATTGATAAACTCGTCGCATCAGGAGTCGACGTCCCGATCCGTCCAGACCACGGGCGCATGATCTGGGGAGAAACAGGCCGTCCCGGATACGGACTGTACGACCGCGCCCTCGGAGCTGCCTATCTGAACGGCATACTCGATACTTTGAAAAGGTAACCAGTTGGCGACGGTGGTCGAATAAAAGCCCGTTGGCGTTCTCTTGCCTTCGATTCGAAATCGGTGATGTGAGCGGGGTGCCTCTTATCCTCGTTTCCCGATCGATGATAAGAGGAGGCGTTCTCTTGCCTTCGATTCGAAATCGATGATAAGGCAGGGGGTGTCTCTTATCCTCGTTTCCCGATCGATGATAGGAGGAGGCGTTCTCTTGCTTTCGATTCGAAATCGGTGATAGGGCAGGAGTGCCTCTTATCATCGTTTCCCGATCGATGATAGGAGGAGGCGTTCTCTTGCCTTCGATTCGAAATCGGTGATAGGACAGGGAGTGCCTCTTATCATCGTTACCCGATCGATGATAGGAGGAGGCGTTCTCTTGCCTTCGATTCGAAATCGATGATAAGGCAGGGGGTGTCTCCCCGCCCTCCAACCTGCCCAAACCCACACAAAAATACCTCTCTGCATCTGCAGGGAGGTATCCGTATTAATGTGTATGGTGGTATTCATTCAGATCCAGGTGGCTGATATCCAAAAACCTTGCGAGCGGGACGATGGCTGCACCGAGGGCGCTGGAACGGTCGCCGAGTGACGATATGACGATTTCGTCATAATCTATGAATGACGATGACAGCTTCGGCTTCACTTCCTCGACAAGCTCGGGATACTTGGTGAAGATGCTGCTGTTGATGACGAGTTTTTTCGGGTTGAATATATTGATGATGTTGTTCAGTCCTACGGCGAGAAACGCAATGTAGTCATCGAAAATTGCGCTTGCCTGCTCGTTTTCCTGCAGCGATTCATAAGTCGGATAGTCGTAGAGCTCGATATCGTTTTCCGACAGGGCGCGTTTCAGAACTTCATCCGAAGCGTACCGTTCGAAACAGCCGTGGTTTCCGCACCTGCAGGGGATGCCGTCCTGCCTGATGATCATATGTCCGACTTCACCCGCATAGCCGGTGGATCCGCGGAATATTTCATGGTTGAGCAGGATGCCGAGCCCGATACCACTGGATAATGTCACACAATAGAGGTTGGGCTGGTACTCGGTGAATGCCTGCTCGGCGCGGACGGCCATGTTGGCATTGTTGTCGGCATAGATGGGTACATTGAAAGTATCCTCGAGTTTTGTGAGAAGCGGCTGTATATGGATCTGGTTCGGCGGAGCGTAAAGCAACTCCTTGCTCTCGTTGACAATCCCGTGGAAACTGATGCCGATGCCCACGAGTCTGTTGGGGCTGTACACATCATCATACTGGCTGATGACGGGCTGCAGAAGGCCGGGCAGAATGTCAATCAGCTGTTCGGTGCGCCTGATGTCGAAATCATGCATGTTGTTGTAGACGGTCATGCCCCTGAGGTTGACGATGACAATCCGGATATGATCCCGGTCGATGTCGATGCCTACGGTGTAGGTGCTCATGGGGTTCAGTTCAAGGTTGATCGGGCGTCGTCCGGGGGACTGGTAGTTCTCCACCGGCTTCTCGATGACGAGCGACTGTTCGATCAGTTCGTTCACCTGCGAGGAGACGGTCGCTTTGTTGAGCCCGGTCCGTTTGGAAATGTTGACTCTGGAAATGGACTTGTTCCGGATGATGTCTTCAAGAACAAGCCGGCGGTTCATGGTTTTGATGTAATTCGCATCACCGGTAAGCATAGAATATCCACCCTCATCTTGGTTTACTAATTAAACTGATTTTAACAAAATATCGCAATATCAGCAATTCGACATTAAATTATCAGGAGGTAATGACATGAATAATACAGACCTTTCAGGAAAGACGGCGGTTGTCACAGGCGGCGGGGGAGTGCTCGGTTCCCATTTCTGCAAAGCCCTGGCCGGGGCCGGAGCGAAAGTGGCAATACTCGGGCGTACGCTCGAAAACTGCGAAGCGGTCGCAGAGGAGATAAGAAAGGACGGCGGCGAAGCGGTCGGGATCAGCTGTGATGTGACGGACAAGACTTCGGTCGAAGCGGCAAGAAGCGAAATCAGTGAAAAATTCGGCACATGCGATATTCTCGTAAATGGAGCCGGAGGCAACAACCCGTCTGCATCGACTGACGATGAATACCTCGATACCGAAAAGATTGACGATCCGAACGTCAAGGACTTCTTCGAGCTCGACACCGACGGCATCGATTTCGTATTCAAGCTCAACTTCCTGGGCACACTCATCCCATCCCAGATTTTCGGGCGTGACATGGCGCCGAAAGAGCATGCGACAGTCATCAATATCTCATCCATGAACGCGTATACGCCGCTGACGAAGATCCCGGCATACAGCGGGGCGAAGTCTTCGGTGACGAACTTCACCCAGTGGCTGAGCGTATACCTTTCCAAAACAGGTGTCAGGGTCAACGGCATCGCACCGGGTTTCCTTGCCACCAGGCAGAATAAAGATCTCCTGTTCGACGGTGACGGCAATCTGACCGACAGGAGCCATAAGATCATCAGTGCCACACCGATGGGCCGTTTCGGCGAGCCGGAGGAACTCCTCGGCACGCTGCTCTATCTCGCCGACCATAAGGCGTCCGGCTTCGTCACCGGCATAACGATCCCTGTCGACGGCGGTTTCTCGGCATATTCAGGTGTTTGATATGTCACGAAATACTCCCTCCAAAATTTGGAGGGAGTATTTTTAAAATCAAAAAAAGACGGCGTTGCACCGTCCTTTCCAAAATCATCTTTTCACTTCTCTGGTCGCATCGAGCACACTGCCCATCGTGGCAATGTCTTCGGTCAGGAAATCCCCGCTGATCGTATGCTTGTAAAGCATGTTGCCGAGTGCGTTCTGCAGTGTATCTTCATAACCCATCTCATCATCCATCAGACCGTGGATGACCCCTGCTGTGAAGGCATCCCCTGTACCGATGCGGTCGAGGATTTCGACTTCGTAGGCGTCCGTTTCGTGGATGGAATCGCCTGTTGAGATCATCGCCCTGATGATATTCCTGTTGGAATGGACCACTGTACGCTGTGTGAACGCGATATGTGACACGCCGTATTCCTTGTGGATCTTCTCCAGTATCGGCTTGAGTGTATCAGCATCCGGGTTGCGCTCGAGTCCGTCCTTGACCTCTCTGCCGTCCTCGATCAGCTCGAGCGGCTCATAGCCGAAGATGACATCGCAGTATTTGACGAACTTCGTCATCGTCTTCCTCGCTTCTTCGAAGCTCCACAGGTTGCCGCGGAAGTTCAGGTCGGCGCTGATCTTCATGCCGCGCGCCTTTGCCGCTTCCAGTGCGTCCATGAGCACTTCCTGCATTTCAGTGTTGAGTGCAGGGGTGATGCCGCTGAAGTGGAACCAGTCATATCCTTGGAACGCATCGTCAAAATCGTAATCGGACCTGGTGGACTGCTCAAGGCTGGAGTATTTGCGGTCGTAGATGACAGAGGAGCCGCGGACGTTGAACCCCTTTTCAAGGAAATACGTCCCCATACGGCGCCCCTTCAGGTTGATGTGCCCTGTTTCGATGTCATTGCTTTTGAGCATGGATACAGTCCGCCGGCCGAAGCCGTTGTCCGGAAGGGAAGTGATCATCGAGACGTCCACGCCGGAAGCGGCAAGGCTCATTGCGACGTTCATTTCGCTGCCGCCGATGTTGATGTTGAAATGGCTGGCAGTCGTGAAAGTGTCAGCGGCTTCGGTGCTGAGCCGCATCATGATTTCCCCGAAAGTGATGAAGCGCATCATTCTTCCCCCTTCACTTGAGCTTCGTAGACAGCGACGAAGCTTTCTGTATTCGCTTTGACAACTTCAGGGTTGGAACCGTCATATCCTTTGGCAAGTGCACTGCCGATGCCGACGGCAAAAGCGCCGTTTTCCATCCATTCGGCCATGTTGTCCTTATTGACCCCGCCGGATGGCATGAGGTTAGCATGCGGCATCGGGCCTTTGATGTCTTTGATGAATGATGCGCCGAGCACGCCGCCCGGGAATACCTTCAGTACATCGACACCGGATTTCATCGCAGCGACAACTTCAGTCGCGGTGGCGCATCCCGGCAGGTAGGGGATCTGGTTCAGGTTGCACAGTTCGGAAACCCCGGCATCAAAATGCGGACTGACGATATACTGTGCCCCGCGACGGATCGCCTCGTCCGCAGTTTCACGTGACATGACCGTCCCGGCGCCGACGCAGATATCCCCGCGTCCGGCGAAATGCTCGATCAGTGCGCTCGCCCCCGGTGTAGTGTAGGTGATTTCAATGTTTCTGATGCCGCCTTCTATAATGCTGTCGATCATTTTAACAGTATCGTCGAACCCTTTGCCGCGGACGACGGCGACCAGATAATTCTTTCGGATTTTATTCAGAATGTCGAATTTCTTCATGATCTTCACTCCCAAGTGGATATTTTCTTGACTGCATGCTACGTTAAATGTAGATTGAAAATAAAAATAGAGCGTTTTACTAAAACGTTTTATCCTTAGGAGCATTATAACATGAAAAGGATAACAATCAAAGATGTGGCAGAGCGCTCGGGCGTCTCGGTCAGTACCGTTTCCCAGTATCTCAACGGGCGGTATAACTATATGGGGGAGGACACCAGAAACAGGATAAAAGAAGCGGTGGTCGAGCTCGGATACCGTCCCAATTTCATGGCCAGGAATCTAAAGAGCAGATCGACAAAGACGGTGGGGATCATCGTGTCGAACATCCTGCATCATTTTGCCGTATCACTCACAAGGAAGATAGAAGACTACTGTGATGAAAACAACTATAACCTGATCATATGCAATGCCGACGATGATCCCGAAAAAGAGGGGAAGTACATCAGCAGTCTGATGGAAAAGCAGGTGGACGGCATGATTATCATGCCGACGACTGCGAATGATGCCCTGTATAAGAGCCTTGCCAATCAGAATTTCCCGGTGGTGTTCGTCGACAGGTTCATGGAGCAGGTGGATATACCATCCTTCAAGCTGGATAACCACCATGCGATTGAAATGGCATTTTGGCATCTGCAGAACAAAAAGATCGAAAACTTCTATTATATCGGTACTTCGGATGAACTGGACATTACCCCGCGGGTCGAGCGCCTGGCCCGGTTCAAGGAACTGGCACCCGGACAGAAAGTCATAACGGGAGAGAATGATGCACTCTACTCACATATAGAAGCAGAGTTTACAGACGGGAGTCCGAATGGCATCATACTTGCCAATGACTTCGCACTTATGGCATTCCTGGAATTCGCGAATGAAGTACACCTGGATCTTGAAAAAAATCAGCTGATTGCGATAGATGATGTCCCGCTGGCAGATGTATATCGCCCGCGGATTTCCACAATTGTACAGCCGGTCGAAGAGATCGCCAAAAATGCATATATGGCATTAATGGATAAAGTCGAGGGTGGGGCAGGACCTGACAAAATGGTAAACAGCTATAAAGGGAAACTCATAGAGAGATGATCAGGAACAAAAGAGGGGGGAGGATATCATCATGATATCCTCCCCCCTCTTATTTATACGGTATGCTGAATCACCATTTAACAGAGCTTAATAGTACAGCCTCTCCCTGAAACGATTCGATTTTACCTGCATCTGACTGGATGCGGAACTTCTGTGTCACTTTTTCATCTGCTTCAAGCATTATGCGGGTCAGTGTTCTCTTCTCCTGATTCGTCAAATGCATCCGGTTGCACCAGTCTTCAAAGTCAAAGTGTTTTTCGAAGCGGTGCATCTCGACAATCTCGAAGGCGGTATGTTCAAGCATGCGCAGCCATTCCGTCTTCTTCCAGGCCCGGTGATGACTGTAGTCGCGTATTTTTTCGATCTTATTATAGAATTCATCGAATGCATCCTCTTCAGGTGCAACATTATCATCCAGCAGGAAGCGGCCGCCTGGTTTCAGTACACGGTATACTTCCTTTATGAAGTCCCCGATATTCGGGAAGTGATGGGGTGCAATCCGGCAGGTGACAATGTCGAATGATTCATCCTCAAACGGCATCTTCTCGGCATCGCCTTCGACAAACTCTACATTACTGTGGCCATTGCCCTCAATGAATTTCCCGGCGTTTTCAAGCATTTCAGGTGTGATATCCATCGCTGTCACTTTTTTGACGAGTGGAGCGAGGGCGTTCGCCGTATGCCCGCCGCCTGTGGCGACGTCAAGCGCATATTCCGTTTCTTCAGCATGTGCCATTTCAATCAGTGCTGCAAGATCCCCGCCACTGCGATGTATTTTGCTGCTTACATAAAGACCCGCACTGCGCCCGAACTGTTTTTTAACATCCTGTTTGATATCCATGCATGTCATCCCCTTCATCATTTTGATAGAAGATTCAAAATACTCCTCAGAAATACTGTATCATACATCTAATAATAAGTTTAATCTATTATTAATATCATTAATGATAAGTTTTTATGATTTATGTTTTTAAGATAATTTGAATCTTGACTATATCGACTCTATGCTTTAAAATTAGTTAGTCTAACTAATTTTAAAGAGGTGTATACATGCGTATTGAACAGGAATTCTTTGATGCATATGTAGCTCTGTACCGCCCGTATATCAACAGGGCGAACAGCATTCTGACTGCATATAACCTGTACAGCTCCCAGTGGCTGATTCTGAAGGACATTGCGAAGCACGGCACGACGACGCTTGCGGATGTCAGCAGGCGGCGGCAGATCGAGAAGCCGACGGCGAACAAAGTGATCAAGCATCTGCTGGAGCTCGGTCTCATACAATCCGAGCAGGGTGAGGACCGGCGGGTCAAAAATCTGACGATGACAGAAGACGGGGTCCATCTTTATGATGAAGTACGAAAGAAGATGGACGAAATGCAGCGCGAAGTGCTGCAGGATGTAGACCGTGAACAGCTGGAAGCGATGATCACCAACTTTGAAAAAATGAAAATATAGAAAGGATCCTCAGTTTGACGAACAAAGAATATTTGAGCGACAGGATTTGGACGAAGGAATTTGTCATCCTGTTCCTGTATCATTTCATAATAATGTTTTCGATGTATGTATCGATTGTGACAATAGGGAATTTTGCGATAGAGAATTTTGATGCGAGTGCGAGCACCGCCGGATTGGTGGCAAGTATATTCATCGTCGGGGTGCTCATAGGAAGGGCAGTGTCCGGCCATCAGGTGAACCGCATCGGTGCAAGGAAGATCATGTATATCGGCACAGTCCTCTTCTTCCTTACTTACGGTCTTTATTTCGTAGAAGGCGGACTGGCACTGCTGATAGCAGCACGTCTCCTGAACGGGTTTGCGACAGGGGTGGTCAGCACGTCGCTGAACACACTGGCCACGATTTCAGTGCCCGAGAACCGGAGAGGGGAGGGCATCAGCTATTTCAGCCTCAGTTTTGTCCTCGGCTCGGCAGTCGGGCCGTTCCTCGGCTTCCTGCTGCTTGAAATCATGAGCTTCAATACGATGCTCATCCTCGTGCTGGCAGCAGTACTGATCGTTGCACTGATGACGCCGCTGGTCAAGATAAACAATATCAGCCGGGATTATAAACCAGAGACAGGACGGTTCAAAATGATAGACCGCAAGGCGCTGCCGATGGGCTTCTCCGTCCTGTTCATGGGACTGGCGTATGCCTCCATACTGTCATTCCTAAACCTGTACGCCATAGAAGTCAACCTGATCACAGCAGCCAGCTTCTTCTTCCTGGTCTACTCCGCAGTCGTCATGCTCACACGACCGGTGACAGGGAGGATATTGGACCAGAAAGGCGCAAACATCGTCATATATCCGACATTCATCTTCATGGCCATCGGATTCTACATCCTCGGAAATTCCACAACCAGTTTCGTCATGCTGCTCGCAGGCGCACTCATCGGGCTCGGATTCGGCAACTTCCAGTCCATGGCCCAGACACTCTCCGTCAACCTGGCGGACAAAGAGAATGTCGGACTCGCAACATCCACATACTTCATAATGCTCGAAGTCGGACTCGGGTTCGGCCCATTCTTCCTCGGCTTCCTCGTGCCGTCACTCGGCTACGGCGGACTGTACCAGTTCCTCGTATTGTCGATCATGGCAGCGATGGTGATATTCTACTTCGTGTACGGGAGGCATGAGAGCAGGGGGAGAAGCGCAGACGCGGAGAATGCTGGATAGAATCATATCTAATCAAGAAAAGCCGTATGTGCAATTCCTAAGGAGCTGTACATACGGCTTTTTGCATATCCTGCGTATTTGATTTATCAATGTGACGGATCATCATCTTTGACAGGGTATTTCACGGCGTTTTTCTTAAGTTTGTCTGAAATGGCTTCTCTCATATCTATATCCAGGTCATCTGCCATCATTAAGCCGTATATAAAAACATCAGCAAGCTCGTCTTTAATATTCTCCCTGTTTTCTGCTACAGCTTTCTCAGAGGATACCCATTGAAAATTCTCAAGAAGTTCCGAGGCTTCCAATGAGAGTGAGAGGGCAAGGTCTTTTGAATTATGGAATTGTCTCCAGTTGCGTTCATCCCGGAATTGATTGATTTCTTCTATTAAATCCTTCATTGTGATTTCCCCACTTTTGCTTCGTTTAAGGCTTTGCGCAGCTTCTCGTCACTGGCATAAATGTAAAGCCCCTTAACACCGCGTTTCATTAATACATTCACAGAATTTAAAATGATCTGCTCTTTCGACTCCTCGACGTTATACTCGACTGTCTTTTTCTTCGAATCCCTGAATGCCTCAGTGTCCTGATAATTTTGGGGCAATATTTTCAGTTCCTGTTTCCTTTCATCATATGAGACAGAAGGGCCGAGTATGACACCCACATAGTTCAAATCAAACCCCTGTATTGTATAAATGGAACCGACTTCTTTTATGGTTTCAGGACGTTCGGCCCATGTCCTTTTATCATTGGTTGAATTCCAGAGTCCCTTGAATCCGATTTCTTCAACGTAGTAATCTGCACCGTCCTTTTTATGTTCATAATCAAAAGTGGCAACGATTCTCGAAAGTGTATGCGTCTCGTCCTTGCGCTCGATCTCTTCAAACATTTCACCGGCGTCATCGAATATTTTGAGTTCGTAATCATCGGTATTCGCAGGGATGGGAGTTATTTTCTTACTGACGAAGTTGTCAATCCAATCCAATACTGAATCATCCGCCTGCATGCGGAACTGATCTGTCAGCTCAAACGTCTTGACTTCTGCCCCTTTTGTGACCTGCTTGAATAAATCTTCTGTCCAGTAACTTTTCAGTTTTAAAAATTGTTTTTCATCAAACACAATGATAGTGACTTTGCTCGAATGGATAATATCGTTTAAGTGATTATTACCTATATAGTTGTTATAGGAATCCTCTCTTGATAGAAGCAGGTGGGCCTCATCAACGAAAGTAATGTCTGAATTGATTTTACCGTCCCTCACTCTGTTGATGAAAGTCGTAGGTTTTAGGAAATTCTTCTTTTTCAGGTTAGGAAGACTTTCGGAAATCGTTTCATAAGTTTTGATCATTTCCTGGTGGTTCACGAGCAGATGATTCGTTGTTTTATACAGTTTTCCGCTCTCTTTATCATTGGCCAGATCCTGAATTGCGTTAAACGTTGAACTTAGTACGACACTCTTTCCAGTGCCGGCTTCACCTTTAATGAAATATACCGACGGTTTATCATTGTCTATATTATTTTTGCAGAACTCGAGGATATTTTCCTTCAGCTCTATCTGTGATTCGGACAACTCTTTGTAAGGCGATATTTTGAATATATCTTTGTTCTGAAGATACTCCAGGGTCCCGTCAACCAGTTCGTCTTTTCTCAGCCTCTCCCATAATTCTTTGAATATATCGTGGTCGTACTTCGGCTTCTCATAGTAATTATGGGTGACAGAAGAAGTGATCTGGCTTTTGTTCAATATCTGATACTTTTGATCTGCGATAAAGAAGTTGATCAGATTGGTTTCAATATTGTATGTGGCGGACTGGTTGAAGTGATTGTGTGAAATTACGACCGCCTTGTCCAATTTATTTTTGACAGGATCCTTGCTGTGGCTGTACAACCTGTTTCTGATTTGGACAGTTTCACCAATATAGGCACTGGCTTTCTTCTGATCATTGTGGAGTATGTAAACAACAGGATAATTATTGAAAGCCGCACTGCTCAAACCTGAAATTGAATTTTTGTTGAATTGAAATGAGGAAATCTCTACATCTATCTCTTTCATAAAAAAATCTCCTTGAATCATTTGAGTCCATTATAACTTATTTGGCTATAAGAGAGTGGCTCCCAGACACAGAACGGTAACTCTTACATATAGTAAAGCAAGAATTCCAGGCCTTGCCACATTATCTGATTGCCCTAGGGCAATCAGATGGAGTCCCTATTCCACCCATCTGATCGACCTTTTCAATAAGCAAGTCAAAGGCACGGAAAGTGCAAAGATGAACGCTAAAATGAATGCTCCTTAATATATCCCTTACACACGATTATTGATGTTACTTGTATCGATGTTGCTTGTATCATTGTACTGCTCTGATAAAACAACATTATGTTGAGTCATAATGTCTTTTTTCAACTCTTTGAATAAAGCCCAACATATAAATACTGAGATGATTGTAAATGGAATAGCAATAACAATAGAGATGCTCCTGACTGCTTCAAGACCGCCGGCCATGATGAAAACAACTGCAGCACCTGCTGTGAGCAATCCCCACACCATTTTGACCAAACGTGAAGGATTTGGGTTGCCATTACTGCTTAACATACCTAGTACAAAGGTAGCTGAATCAGCTGAAGTGATGAAGAAAATAAATATCAACATTAATGTTATTACAGCCAATACAGAATTTAATGGGTAGTACTCTAAGAAAGCAAACATAGCCCCATCCACATTGGCGTTCACACTTTCTGCTAAAGCAGTGTGACCTAAATCATGTATCAAATGGATTGAACTTCCTCCCATTACGGAAAACCAAATGAACGAAATAACAGAAGGAACGATCAAAACGCCTATGACAAATTGACGTAGTGTCCTGCCTCTTGAAATCCTTGCGATAAAAGATCCAACAAATGGTGCCCAAGTAGTCCACCATGCCCAATAGAATATGGTCCAGTTACCTATCCATTTATTCGCGCCATCATCAAATGCTTCCATACGCAGGGTCATAGGAACTATGTTTCCGACGTAGTTGCCCATATTTGAAATTAATACTTCCAGTATTTGTTTCAGTGGTCCAACGCTTAATAAGAAAATGAGTAGTACACCCATAATGATCATATTTAAGTTAGACAAAAATTTAATTCCTTTATCTAAGCCTGTCCAAGAGGAAACAAGAAATAGAAGAGTGGCAAACGATATGACTCCAAGCTGCAGTGTAATAGTATTGGGAATCCCCCATTGAGCATTCATACCATTTGTAATTTGTATAGTGCTTAGCCCAAATGTACTCGCTACACCAACCGCTGTAATAAAGACGGATAAAATATCTATCGTTTTTCCAAAAGGACCATAAATTCTTTCGCCTAATAACGGATGAAACAGTGAACTAATGGCGAAAGGGAGCTTTTTTCTAAAGTGGAAATACGCTAAGCCTAAAGCAACAATACCGAACAATGCCCACGGATGCACTCCCCAATGAAAAAAGGAAGATGTCATTGCATCATTTGCAGATTGGGATGTGTATCCTTCACCAGATATAGGGTTTGTATAATGCGAAACTGGCTCAGCTACTCCCCAAAATACCAAGCCCACTCCCATTCCAGCACTGAAGAGCATAGTAATCCATGACAAAGTGCTGTACACTGGTTTTTCTGAATCATTTCCCAACCTTATATCCCCAAATTTCGAAAACATTAAAAAGAGACAAAACCCTACAAAAAAAGTACCTACGAGAAGATAAAACCAATTAAAATTTGTTACAGCGATATCCAGAAATACCCCGGCCTGATCTTCTAACCAATCATTGAACAGGACACCTACTATTACGAAAGATATGCTTAAAGTTAAAGAAATGTAAAGAATATTGCGCTCCTGATTCAAAAAATCTCCCCCTTTTAACCCCTTGAATTGACTCAATAATTACTACTGTTTAAAATTTCCTGATTGATAGTAAGGCACTAATGACTTATCTTTTTAACTTATGAAAGCGGTTTACAAATAAGATTATATTATAATCGTGATTTTTAGTAAATAATATTGTTAATATTTTTAATTTTCCAGAAACAATGAATTTAACAAGGCGATATATTTAATAGGGCTATTGTCGCATAAATAATACCACAGTTTTCAGGCAATTAATTTTATGTCAAATCCCAAAAATCAACAACTGCAAATAGAAGAAAGTCTTCGGTTATCGGTATAAATTTACAATATATTATCAGAGTCAGTGTGAAATGACCCTGTTGTAAATCTCTTTGTATAATAATCGGATTGGCAAAGTCTGCGGTCATCCTCATCTACTATGAAAGGTGTCTCACATTGAAGATTAAGGCTGGAAAATTAAGAAACTTGGAAATGATCAAACTCCGTTTATGTAATGTGAATTAATTAATGACAGAAAATTTAAAAAAAGTATTGCATAACATAAATAATCATGGTTATAATGTGATCACAATTAAATATAGCATCAGCGAAATCAGTATGAAATGGGAGGGAATTCCTATAAGTGCAGGATGGAAGGGTTAATTAGTTTTAATAAAGAGATACCTTTTGATGCAATGAAGAGAGATTATAAAAACTGAAGAAGGAAGGGGAATTTAAATTGAGTACAGATAAAGAGGTAAAAGTAACGTGGTTATCACAGGAAGAATGCATTGAGTCGGGAGCCAAGGATATGGGCATGATTCTGGAATATGTGGAAAAGGTCAACTTATGGTTAGCCGAGGATAAAGTGGTGGAACCAGAATTGTTGCACTTGCTGTGGGAAGAGGGGAATTATTCTGGCAAACGTATCGGGGTACACGCTGCCTTGATCCAATCCGAAGAAATGCGGGTCGCAGCAGTCAAAGGGATACCGAGTAATCCTTTAAATCCAGTGGAGAGACAAACCCCGCGTTCAAACGGCATGATCATTTTATACAATGAGGAGACGGGTTACCCATTTGCAGTCATGGATGACACAATTGTAAGCGCTTTAAGGACAGGTGCGTCAAGTGCTTTAGGCGCAAAATACTGTGCACGTCCAGAGTCAGAAGTATTAGGGTTAGTTGGTTGTGGAGTAATCCAAAATGCTCACATTGAGGCAACAAGTAAAGTGATGCACAATATTAAAACGGTACGCTTATATGATATGAACCCAGAAAGGGCAGAGCAATTTGCTGAAAAGTGGGCTCATCTTGGTTATGAATTTGAAATTTGTGACACCGTGAAAGAGGCAGTGGCAGACTCAGATATTGTATACACTGCAACGAATGTCAACTTGGGCAATGAGTATATTCCTAAAGACTGGATAAAAAAAGGTTCATTCCATTCCGGTGTCTCAATGTGGGACCATAAAGATGAAGCGATTTTAGAAGGTTTTAATAAATACTGTATGGACTATAAATTGCGATTAAAAGATGACAAATATCCTTTATCTGAATTGACTAAATCCGGTGATCTTAAAGAAACCGATATCATTGAATTAGGTGAAGTCATCAAAGGAGATGTGCCATGCCGCGAAAACGATGATGACAGTATTTTCTTTGTCACACTTGGTATCTGTGCCACCGATACAGCAAACAGCTATAAGATTTATCAAAATGCGAAAGAGAAGGGGCTGGGGACAGAAGTGAAACTGTGGTCTGAACCAGCAATGTTCTAGTGATTGTTACAAAGGACTATTATTTGATTACTGATCGGATCAATTAATAATGACGAATCAGCGGAGCAATTTTTAAATGCATCTTTCTGAGGATAAAACTAAAATGAATGATTTTGGTACCCGGACTTTTTTACAGAAGAGACAAATGGCATACCTAAAAAGAATAAGGAGGATTGCAACCTATTTTTAATGGTATTGTACCTGGGCCATCCCAGACATTCATTCTCTCAGGGGACTTTATACCTTTAGTGTAGGGCGAAAAAAGAACATTTGAAGATTCGTAGGCTTTTGTCCAAGCAAAATAATTATTGGATACTTTTAATATATGAGGAGGCTACTATTATGAAATCTATTGAAGGCGGTTTCCCTAGTCATGCGAAATTTGAACCTACTGCACCAGGAAGTGATTATTATGATCCAGGGCATTTCCGTGAAGAGCTGGAAAAGATTTGGTTTAAAACATGGCTGCTTGCTGGAAGAGATGAAGAAATCCCTAATAGAGGCGACTATAAGACAGTGCAAGTTGCTCATGAAAGTTTTATCATTACCCGCGCGTTAAGCGGAGAAGTAAATGCATTCTATAATGTATGCCGTCACAGGGGATCTCGCTTGTGCACTGAGGCTGCCGGTCATTTCAGTAAAGGGAATATTATCTGCCCGTATCATAGCTGGATGTACAATTCAGATACAGGTGAATTGGCAAAAGCACCAAACATTTCCGATGATGAAGAAGGATTTAATCCGGAAAACCATTCTTTAGTCAGTATTAAGGCTGAATCATGGGATGGATTTATTTGGATAAACGCTGATCCAGATTCTCCATCTCTTGCCGAAAGCTTTAATCTCCCCGAGTCCTGGTCAATTTATGAACAATATGAAATGCAAAGGCTCAAAGTCGGAAAAACAGGCACTTACCATGTAAAAGCCAATTGGAAGTTATTGATGGATAATGCAGAAGAATGCTACCACTGCGGTACGATTCATCCGGAGCTAAGTAAAGCTACGCCGCCTATGCAACCTAGGCAGTGGGTGGATGAAGAAGTGCCAGATACAAAAGTAATTAAACATGTAGGATCTATGGGATTACGTCCTGGGTTTGAGCGTGTAAACATTGATGGTAATGCTTATCGTCCAGTATTTCCAAGTCTATCTGAAGAAGACACGAGAAAGATTGCATATCTTCACATTTTTCCACATGCCTATATTTGTATGGCTTCTGATTATGTATTTATTGCTTCTATTTTCCCGGTTAAACCGGATGAATCAGTAGTCAAAGGTTACTATCTCTTTGATCCGGATGTTCTTGAAAAAGATGATGCCTATATTCAGGATGCTATCGATTTTTGGGATGCAACATGTAAAGAAGATTGGGCAGCATGTGAACTTGCTCAGGAGGGCAATGAGTCAAGGTCCTACCAAAGTGGAGGAACATTGACTCCGATTGACTGGAGAGTAGCGGATTTTAAGAAGTATGTTCAAGATGAATTGAAGAATAACTAATAATGGGGAATATGGTGATGTATAAAGGAAGCATCACCATATTCTATCTTTATATTATAAAACCATTCTGTCTATTGCGAGTGGAGGAGGGTGAATATGAATAGCAAAAATATACAATCAGAGACGGAAGAATATACATTTGTAGCAGCAAGTGCCTCACTTGAGGATGAAGATATGATAGAGGTCCTGGTTGGAAAAGAAACGTTATTAATAGCAAGAACCAATGGTAATGTACATGCTGTTGATGGAATTTGTTCGCATGCTTATGCAGAATTGGTCGATGGAGAATTAGAAGATCATTGTCTGTATTGTCCACTTCATTTTGCTGCCTTCGATATTCGAGATGGCTCTGTGTTGGAAGGGCCGGCCGATACGCCTTTATCTGTGTATGAAGTTTTTGAACAGGATGGCTCAATATGGGTGAAAGTTTAAAATACCATGATTTCTAGTAGAGTTCTCAACTATAAATTTATAATTAAATGTTAGGAGTGGAGATTAAGATGACTAATGTTAACGCTACCACTTTGATTGTCGGTTCAGGTATAGCAGGTATACATGCAGCAGAAACTCTTCGTGCGAAGGGTTATGGGGGGAGAATTGTATTAGCAGATAGAGATTCAAGCCTCCCTTATGATCGGCCGCCCCTTTCTAAAGAGTTTATGCTGGGAGAAGTCTCAGAGGACGAAATTGCACTAAAAACTGAAGAGTACTTACAAGAATTGGGCATTGAACTATGGCTTGGCGAAGAAGTTGTATCTGTTGATTCAAAAAAACAATCCGCAGTTTTATCTAATGGAAAAACATTGGAATGGGATAAACTTTTATTGGCTACCGGATCAGGGTTGAGAAAATTACCAGTGAAAGGCTCTGAACTCAATGGAATTTATTATTTGAAAACTTTAGCCGATGCAAACGCAATCAAGGAAAAATTAAAGAATATTGAACAGGTTGCGGTGGTTGGTGCTGGTTTTATTGGTGCAGAACTTGCATCAACTTTTAAAAAGTTGGGGAAAGAAGTAACCATAATAGAATGGTCACCTTTACCTTTAGCTCACATCCTTGGCGATGAAATGGGAGAGTACTTTCTCAAACTACACCAATCAGAAGGCATTCGCACTATTATGGGGGATTCAGTGACTGAATTCAAAGGTGATGGCGAGGTCGAAGAGATTGTAACAGGGCAGGGGAAGAGTATTCCGTGTCAAGCAGTAATCATAGGTGTAGGAGTGATGCCGAATACTCAGATCCTGAATGAGGAGCTCGATATTGAAAGAGGTTATATAGTTAATGAATTTGGTGAAACTTCCTTGCCGAACATATACGCCGCCGGAGATTGTTCAATGTGGCCTTTTTTAGGGAAACACATCAGTATAGAACATTGGGATCATGCGATGAATCATGGACAAAATGTAGCAACAAATATACTTGAAGAAAATTCAACTCCTTATGAAGCAGTTCCTTATTTTTGGTCTGATCAGTATGAAAAACGCTTACAGTACTTTGGGAATTCAAAGAATTGGAATCGTACTTTAATAAGGGGAGACAAGGATGAGGGGGAATTTTCATATTTTTACCTTGATGAGAATAATGTAATTGAAGCAGCTTTGCTTGTCAATCAACCAAGAAATGCTATCTCGGTACGCCGGTTAATTAAACAACAAAAACCTGTTGATTTGAATTTACTATCTGATTCCAATGTAAAATTAAAGAAATGTGTAGCCGATGCATAATAATGATCAATTGATAGGTTGGGTGTTGAACCAGCCACAGATCATTAATTTTGTTGGAAGGCATTGCAGGAGTCCAGTAGGGGTTTTATGAGTTTGAAACAATGGATTGGAGTCTGTAAATTAAAATATCCGAAGGAGGCTTTCATAAATGAGAACGAGTAACCAACAGTTCATCGATGGTGAATGGGTCAATAGCACGAGTCAAGAAACTATTGAAGTCATTAATCCAGCTACTGAATCAGTTATGGGAACAATTGCTAAAGGCACTCAAGAAGACGTGAATAAAGCTGTTGAAGCTGCTAAGAAGGCATATATTGATTTTAGACAAACACCCACTAAAGAGCGACAAGATATGCTTAATCGTATTGTAGAAGAATATAAAAAGCGTAAAACAGATATTATTGAAGCCATTACAGAAGAACTAGGTTCTCCACGCGAATTATCAGAAACGACACATTACATGAAAGGTCTGATTCACTTTTCAGAGGCGCGAGATGCGCTTGATGATTTTGCATTTAAAGAGAAAAGAGGTGATTCATTAATTGTCAAAGAAGGCATAGGTGTAACAGGTTTGGTCACACCATGGAACTTTCCAACGAATCAAACCTCTGTGAAATTAGCTGCTGCTTTTGCCGCAGGTTCCCCAGTCATTCTAAAGCCCTCGGTAGAAACACCATTTGCCGCTATTATACTTGCGGAAGTAATCCAAGCTTCCGGGGTTCCAAAAGGGGTGTTCAATTTAGTCAATGGCCGGGGTAGTGTCATTGGAGATGCATTGTCTTCTCATCCAGATGTTCGTATGATGTCATTTACAGGTTCAGAAAGTGCAGGTTCAAAAATTATGCGAAATTCAAGCCAAGACTTCAAAAGAGTTTCGCTAGAACTTGGAGGAAAGTCGCCTTATATTATTCTGGATGATGTTGACGTTGACAAAGCAGCTAAATCAGCGACAAAATTTGTCTATGACAACTCAGGGCAAGTTTGTGATGCGGCAACTAGAACATTAATACCAGAATCCATTAAAGATGAATTCATTGAGAAGGCTAAACAAAATATGGAATCAGTTAGAGTTGGTAATCCAAATGAAAAAAATATGGATATCGGACCTTTAGTCAGCAGGCAGCAATTCAACGCTGTGCAAGGGTACATTAAAAAAGGTATCGATGAAGGTGCTACATTGATTACTGGTGGGCTAGGCAAGCCAGAGGGACTAGAGAGAGGGTACTATGTTAAACCGACGATATTTAGTGATGTAGATAACGATATGACAATTGCCAAAGAGGAGATTTTCGGGCCAGTGATGTCAATCATCACGTATAGTACACTTGATGAAGCTATCGATATAGCTAATGATACGAATTTTGGTCTCTGCGGTTATGTAATGGGAGAAAACAGGGAGAATGTACAGAAGGTTGCGAATGCACTTGAAGCCGGAAGCATTGTAATCAATGAAAATGCGGGCACACCAGATCTTCCATTCGGCGGTTATAAACATTCAGGCATTGGGCGTGAATGGGGAGATTATGGAATCGAAGAATTTTTAGAGGTTAAAGCATTAAAAGGCTATTATGCTTGGTAAAAATATGATGTAAACTCAAGTGTCTCCTGACGGCAGATCGGAACGTTTCCAAGGGTTCATTTGAATGAGGCAAGATGTAGGCCGCACATTACAGCTGCTCCGTGTCGATATCATATATGGCAATCTATATGCTGCACGAGACTATCATAGTTGATTTAATCCCCTTATTTCAGGTGTTACACTGATTATTGCAATTCGTCATGCAGAGATAAAAATATACTTATTCTCAACATGTTATTAGTGGAAGCATTTCTCCGGTTTTATGAATAGTGGTCAAGAGCCATACATTAGACTCGGATGCTTCCTTTTTGCTTTGGAGCTATTTTGGAGTTATAAAATAGTCCATAGTGTTTAAATACCCTAGTTTGATTCGTTATTTAAAAACCTATATAGTATAAATAGGTTTGATTTTATAGTAATAGAATCAGAAATATATTATTTAGTAAGAGAGTGGTTTTGAATGGGAAACAAAGAGATACAGATGCAGCGGATGTGGCAATATTTTGTTGAGGCAACGACTGAAATTATTGAGCAGAAAGGCATTGAAAATGTTACTATACGTGAAATTGCTGATAAAGCCGGTTACAACAGTGCTACGATATATAATTATTTCCAAGAAGTTTCTCATCTGATTTTTTTTGCGGCATTAAAATATTTAAATAAATTCATTGAAGAACTCCCGGAATATATGGAGAAAGGGGAAACTTCAGTCGATCAATATTTATTAAGCTGGGAAAGTTTCTGCCAGCATTCTTTTGAAGAACCTGAAATATATTATGCTATTTTTCTGAAAGACTTAGGAGAGAATCCTGAAGAGTTATTAAAATATTATTACGGTGTATACCAGTCTAATCTGTTCGGTGAAGTAACGGAAGACATACATACTTTTATAACAGAGTATAATTACTCAACAAGAAGCCGGAATGCCTTGGATAAGTCTGTAGAAGAAGGGGCGTTTTCAGAAAGCGAAGCAACTAAGATTAATGAAAAGACAGTATTGATATGGCAGGGCATGTTAGTTACTATATTGAACAATCGTCGTCATTTGAGTGCTGAAGAAGCGACCAAAAAAACAATGGACCATATTAAAGATATAATCTCATATCATTTGAGTTAAGGAACACTTTCTATCCGTTTATAAAATTTCGTCTATTCCCTTCCTTGTATTAATAATCCCATATTTAATATTTGTATTTTACCGAGACTATATGGATTTCAATCAAATTGATCAGGAATTTGTATCATCAGCCGCATCCAGAGGGGAATTATCTACCCAGGAAGTCTTTTTGATTTACGTGGGTGATAGAGAACTGTCTGGCTTATTTTGACAAACAAAAATTTTATTCATAGGTCAATACTACTTTAATAGATATTTAAATAAAAAGTTTCCTTCAAGTAAAGATTTGAAAGATTGACCAGAGAGAATGCCAAGATACTGCTTGAACAGATAGAGATGGAGAATGAAGAGACTGTGAGTTTATGGATAAAGAAATCGAAGCGCTGGAAGACACTATTGACGCGCAGATCGTCAAAGAACGCCTGAAAGATACTGGTGTCAAAACGTATAGTGTCGAAGAAGTCACAGATGTCGATCTCGATGACATTACACTCGATGAGAACGACGGTTGGAAATAAATAATGAGGAATCAGACGGGCATATGCTCGTTTTTTTTGTTCAGGTTGAATCGCTCATGTCGGACTGATTGCGCTTATTTACCCGCTATAATTTATAAATGTCTTTACGGTGGACGATATCTACTACAATGATTTTGATTTCATCCCCATCGATATCAGCCAGGATGCGGTAACGTCCGACGCGATAGCGCCAATAGTCCTTCAGTTCACCTTTCAGTGGCTGCCCGTGCTGCCTCGGATGCATTGTCCCCTTCAGGTTCTTTTCAATCCATGCGACAATCATACGCTGTTGGCCCTTATCAATCTTTTTCAGGCTTTTTACGGCCCGCTTTTCATATACAACCTGATACGCCATGCTATAGACCGAGCATCCGCTTCACGTCATCATGATCGTAAAGGGTCACGTCGTCATTTTGGACGTCGGCTTCGTAGGATTTAAGCACCTAAACGTCGAATTCATCTTCTATTTTTTCTTCAAGCGTCTGCTTCATAATGGTGGACAGAGGTACACCCCGGAGTTTCGCATACGTCTCAAACACTTCCTGCTCGTCCTTGTTCATCCGCACCGTGATTGTACTCATCAACATCAATCCTTTCTGTTTGAGTGCGCCTATCTTGTAACACATTGTAATACATTACAGCTGAAAAAGAAAATGGATGCCTCAGAAAAAAGCATCCGCCTCGGTATAAAAAAACTGATAATCAATTCACATATAGTAAAGCGAGAACTCCAGATCCTTATCCAGGTGCTCCCCGATCAGTCGCTTCCCTTTTTCCACATCCCGCTCTTCTATTGCTCCGACAATCTGTGCATGCTCCTCAATCAGGTTCGGCCGCTGCCTTTCTACGACTGTCCTGCTAAACAGGTAGATGATGGAATTCATCCGTTCATAGGTCTCACTCAGGAAGGGGTTCCTGATGGAACTGATCAATTTATCGTGGAAATATTTATTGGCGGCCAGTGTTTCATCTTCGGGCCCTGCGTATGCTTTTTCAATGGAATTTTTGAGGTCATTGATATCGGATGGGCCGAACAGCAGTATTGCTTTTTCGATTGCGTGTGTTTCAATGAGTGTCCGCATCTCGAAGAGATTCCTGTAATCTTCGGGAGAGGGCTTGTATATGTACCCGTCCTTGACGAGGTACTCGAACTCCAGCTGTTTCAATACTTCTCTGATCGGTGTCCTGCTCACCTCGTATTTTTTTGCGAGTTTGATCTCCGTCATCTTTTCATTCTCACCGAATTTTCCGCTCAATATATCTTCCCTTACTTTTTCATATAAAGTTAGATTTTTCTCCATGACCTCACCTCAAATTCATTATACAAGAATGATTCTGGTTAATAAATGTATACATTTTAATTAAAATAGTATACAATATTTTTGAGTAAACGTTTCCAAGGGAGAGAATAGTATGAAAATTGGTTTTATCGGCTTGGGCATCATGGGTGCTCCAATGGTCAAGAATCTGTTGAAAGACAACCATACAGTATATGTGAACGACCTTAATGCAGAAGCGGTTGAAATGGCGGTATCGCATGGGGCGACTGCTGTGGCGAGTCTGCAGGAGATGGCGGAGAATGCAGAAGCGTTCATTACGATGCTGCCGAATGGTGCAATCGTGAAGTCGGTCCTTCTGGATGCCGAAAATGGCCTGTATCCGCATTTGAAAGAAGGTCAGGTTGTGGTGGATATGAGTTCACTGACGCCTACTGATTCCATTGAAATCGGTGCAAAGCTTGAGGCAAAGAAAGTTATTTTTGCAGATGCACCGGTAAGTGGCGGGGAACCTCTGGCGATTACAGGCGAGCTTTCGGTCATGGCCGGCTGCAGGGAGGAACATTTTGCGCGTGTTGAAGAAATCGTTGCCTCGATGTCCAAATCGGTCATCAGGGTGGGGGACATTGGTGCAGGCAGTACAGTCAAACTGTCCAATCAGATTATTGTAAACGTTAACATCGCTGCGCTTTCAGAAGCGGTTGTCATGGCGAAGAAATTCGACATTGATCTTGAAGCGATGTTCGAGGCGATCAGGAACGGCCTGGCGGGTTCGAACGTGATGGAGGCGAAGTTCCCCAAAATGATTGCTGAGGATTACAATCCGGGCGGCACGATCAACATCAACTATAAGGATCTGTACAATGTCACTTCCACAAGTGATGCAGAACAGCTCTCGCTGCCGCTGTCCAACATGGTGAAAGAGATGTACAAATCCGAAGTGATCAACGGCAACGGCATGAACGACCACTCCGGAGTTATCAAATATATTGAACGAATCAATAATATGTAGGTGATGGATATGAATAAGGAACTGCTTGAAAATGTAATGGATTGTGGAAATATACGTGATTTTGAGAATTTCAACTATAAAGTCATCGTCCTCGATGACGACCCGACAGGGACTCAGACTGTGAAAGATCTGAACGTATACACTTCCTGGGAAGAGGAATATGTCAGGGACGGATTCCGGTCCGATAATAACATGTTCTATATCATGACGAATTCAAGGGCGTTCTCCGAGGAGGAGACAGTCCGTGTACACAGGGAGATCACTGCGGTCATCGACAAAGTATCGAAGGATCTGGATCAGCAGTACATGATCATCAGCCGCGGGGATTCGACTCTGAGAGGGCATTCCTATCTCGAGCCGAAAGTGCTGGATGAGGAAAGTGAAGGGGGATTCGATGCGGTATTCTATATCCCTTCATTTTTCGAAGGCGGACGCTATACGCATGAAGGCATCCATTACCTGGTTGAGGGGGATGCGTTCATCCCTGTCAGTGAAAGTGAATTCGCCAATGATTCTACATTCGGCTTCAAATCCACAACGATGGCGGACTACATCGCAGAGAAGAGCGGTGGTGAAGTGGACAGCAGCGATGTGAAACACATCGATCTGGACATGCTGAGAGGGTGCGATGATGCACAGCTCCTGGAATTTTTTGATTCATTGTCAGGATTCGACAAAGTGGTTGTCGACTCGGTGCATGATAATGATCTCGCCTTCTTCACGTCGGTACTGATGGATTATCTGAACAGGGAAGACAGGAAATTCATCTTCCGTACAGCCGCTTCGTTCGTCAAATCGATCTGTGCGACACCGGGTGAAATCCTGCAGGCGGATCAGATGGTGCAAAAAGAGGACGGACGGGGCGGAATCGTTGTTGTCGGCTCCCATGTCGAAAAAACGACACAGCAGCTGAACTACCTCATGGAACACGACGGGATTGAAACGTTCGAGTTCGATGTTGAGAAAGTGAGGGACAGTGAGGGACTCGCACGCTATGTTGATAATATGAAGCATCAGATCGAGGATGCCATCGGAGGAGGCAGGAATGCGGTCGTCTATACTTCCCGCAACCTGGTCAAAACAGAAGACAGGGAAGAGAGCCTCAAGATTTCAAAACGGATTTCGGAAAGTCTTGTAGAAATTGTCTCCACACTGGAAATTAAGCCGAAGTTCATCATAGCGAAAGGTGGAATCACTTCGAGTGATGTGGCAACCATCGGTCTGGGAATCAAAAAGGCACGTGTACTGGGGCAGGCGGAAAAAGGGATCCCGGTATGGAAGACCTCAGAGGAAGCAAAATATCCGAACATGCCATACATCGTTTTCCCGGGAAATGTGGGGACTCAGGAAACATTGCATGCAGTCTACAGTAAGTTGAACAGAGGGGAGTAGGAGCAATGTTACTGATATTATTCCTGATAGCGCTCATTGTACTGTTTTTACTCATATTGAAATTCAAGGTGGAACCATTCATCGCACTGCTGATCATATCCTTCGGTCTTGCCCTGGCTGTCGGGACACCGATAGCGGAGGCATCGACAATCATCGCAGAAGGCTTCGGCGGTACATTGGCCGGCGTCGGCATCCTGATCGGGCTCGGAATCGTATTCGGACAGTTCCTGGCAAAATCCGGTGCAGTCGAGAAGATTGCCGAAGGTATCCTGAGTGTGACGGGAGTCAGGAAATCTCCGGCGGGGCTCGCTATGACGGGGACGCTTGTATCCATCCCTGTATTCTTCGATGCCGCATTCGTCATTCTCAACAAAGTGATAAAGAGCCTTGCGACGAAGACGGGTATTGCCAAGATTTCCTTCGTGACTGCACTTGCGGTCGGTCTGATCGTTTCGCACAGCATGGTCATACCGACACCTGGACCGCTGGTTGTTGCGGATAATGTTGGTGTGGATCTCGGGGTATTCCTCATCTTCGGTGCTTTCACAGCAGTGGCAGCAACACTCGTAGGAGGATATGGCTACGGCATGTTCATCGGTAGACGCATGAATATTAAAGACGTGGAAGAAGAGATGGAGGAACTGGGGGAGGAAGTGGCCCGGGACACAGGAACGAAGAAACAGATTACGAAAAAGCTGTCATTCGGTCTGCTCCTTCTGCCGATTGTTCTTATTCTCAGCAATACCGTGGCGGACCTTCTCATTCCGGACAATCCGCTTTCAAGCTTCTTTGCATTCGTCGGGGATAAGAACGTTGCGCTCCTTATTAGTGTGCTCGTTGCGCTGATTGTGCTGAGACCTTATATTGCAGGGGACTACGCTGCACAATTCAACCAGTCCATGGCAGACGCCGGAAGCATCCTTCTCATCACCGGTGCCGGCGGTGCATTTGGTGCGGTCATCAACGCAAGCGGCATGGGGGACTACCTCATCGACATGATGACAGGCTTCAATATCCACATCCTGCTCCTGGCATTCATATTCACGCAGATACTCAGAGCTTCACTTGGTTCGGCAACTGTTGCATTGGTGACTACTTCCAGCATACTCGGACCGCAGATTGCAGACCTTGCCGTCTCCCCGGTGCTGCTCGCACTCGCAATATGTTCTGGAGCCATCGGACTGTCACTGCCAAACGATTCAGGATTCTGGGTAGTCAACAGATTTGGGAACCTGACTGTGCCACAGACGTTACAAGCGTGGTCACTCGGCGGGTTCGTGGCCGGACTGACCGGACTCACCATTGTATATATAATGCATTTTGTAACACTGATGATATAGTCTTTAAAGAGGCATGGGTTTAACCCATGCCTCTTATTTTCATCCTCTATCCCTGATTGACGTCACATATCTGACATTTGCGGTGATGAGCGTTGCCGCGATGACAATCATGCCGAATATCTGGTTGTCTCCTGTGGATATGGAATACATCATCAGGATCACCAGGCCGAGGAATAATGTGCCGTTGATCGTATTGAATGTTTTGTACAGCCCTTCGAGCATGACGTGACGTTCACCTTCGTCGGAGGCATGCAGCAGTTTGTCTGCGAAGTCCGAATCGCTGGATGATGGCAGGTCGCGTTCCGGGTACATTACGTGCAACAGTGTCGGCAGGAGGAATAAAAACAGCAGTGCGGCGAGCATCGTTATGCCTGAAGCGGTAAATATCCATGCATCTGTCTGCTGGATGATGGCAACGCCGGTCACCAGGAGGCTGAGAACCAGCCCGGTCTGTATGCAGAGGGAATTGTCGGCATATTTCCTGTACATATACTGTTCGGATTCATCTTCATCCATATCACCATCCCGCTTTGATGCGTGGCTTTTCAGCTGGAAGAATCCTGATATGCCGAGCACTGTAAAGATTGCCGCGGCAGCGAGGCCGGTGATGCTCAGTTCGGTTACGAAGGTGCCTATTCCGCTCAATGCCTCAAAATTCAATATGACCATCCCGACTATCAGTCCGCCCAGAAAGTATGGGGCGAAAGACAGAAGTGATTTCTTTTTCTTTTCCATCTAAATCTCCTCCTCATCAAATATGAAAATGCTCTCTATCGTTTCGTCGAAAATTTTCGCCATGCGTTTTGCGATCAGGAGGGAAGGGATGTATTCCTCCCGTTCGATCAGGCTGACGGTCTGTCTGGAAATTTTGGCGAGTCTGGCAAGTTCGGTCTGATTGAGTCCGTCCCTTGCACGCAGTTCCCTTATCCTTGTTTTCATATCATCACCCCATTAATATGAATAGTAACATATAATTGTCACTATGACAATTATAATAGTCAAAATGAATGATTTAATTGTCAAATTCATAAATGTATGAGTAAAATGCAATAATTTCAGAATATTATGATATAATTCAGTGGAATTGTATATACATGGTAAGGAGGAAAATGAATGAAGCTGTTGACCTTTTATAAAGATGGAAAAACGAGACCGGCTGTATCAACGGATCAGGGGGTGCTTGATATTTCCGGTTCGTACCCTACTATGATTGAAGCGATTGAAAGATATGAAGGCTTGAATGAATTTCTGGATTTTGCTCTTGAGGAAAATTCGGATTACTATCTGGATAAGGACAGTCTGAAATACGGACCGGCAATCGACTGCATGGAGAAGATCATATGCGTGGGACTGAACTATCAGAAGCATGCCGATGAATCGAATATGCCGGCGCCGGAATATCCGATATTGTTCAGCAAGTATAAAAATGCCCTTTCGGGTCATGGGGAAAAGGTCGCAATACCCCGGGAAGCGACACAGGTGGACTACGAAGCGGAGCTTGCCATCGTCATCGGCAAAGAGGCAAAAGGCGTTTCGGAAGAAGATGCGCTCGACCATGTTTTCGGCTATGCCTGCTCTAATGATCTGTCTGAGCGGACATTCCAGATGCGGAGTGGTCAGTGGCTGCTCGGCAAATCACTGGATGGGTTCTGCCCGCTCGGTCCATACATCGTGACGAAAGATGAAATCGAAGATCCGGACAGGCTGGGTATACGCTGCAGCGTGAATGGGGTGAGCCGGCAGGAGTCCAACACGGGGGATATGATATTCAACTGCCGGCAGATTATCAGTTACGCATCCAGATACATGACGCTCAAGCCGGGTGATGTCATTTTGACAGGAACGCCTGAAGGGGTGGCAATGGGGTATGAAGCAGATAATCCGTGGCTTGAAGCGGGTGATGAAGTGACGGTGGAGATAGACGGGCTGGGACGTCTCTCGACGAAGATGACAGCAGAATAATTGAAAAGGAAGCCAACCGGACGTGCTGTAGCATGTCCGGTTTTCCTTTATATAACAAGGAAACGCTTTCATTTATTAATAATTCAGAAAATGTAGAATATTTGATTAAAAAGTGATATTGTATCGATAAATGTTATAGAACATGGTTTTATAACCAGGTCTTAAAAAGAGGAGTGTGGTTGTATGCAACGTGGGAAGCGGGAGCCGGTCAGGAATTATAAAATCTGGGTGGTTTTCGGCATAATATTCATATTGCTGAATCCCTGGTATTTCCCTGCCGGCGGTGAACCGGTGCTCATTTATGGTGTGCCGCTGTGGGCACTTGTGATCATGGGGGTCACGGTGCTGCTGTCCCTCCATATCACTTATGTCATCAGGTATCATTGGGATGAATCGGATGAAATTGCAGACAGGGAGGAGGATAAGTGATGGAATTGGCTTTTTCAGGAATGTCCGGCATCCTGATCATGCTTTTTTACGGCATGGCGATGCTGGCGATTGGTGTCACTACGTTTTTACGGAATAAGAAAATACATGGCAGCCTGGACGAGTATTATCTGGGAGGCAGAAGCCTCGGCACCCTGGTGCTGTTTTTTACATTCTTTGCGACGCAATACAGTGGTAATACAGTCATCGGATATTCAGCAGAGGCATATCGTGTCGGTTATGCGAACCTGGTCACGGTTCCTTTCTTCATCATGATTGTCCTCGTGTATCTGCTCTATGCACCGAGGTTGTATAAGATAAGTAGAAAGCATAACATCGTGACACCGGTGGACTGGCTGCAACTGCGTTTCAAGTCGAAGGCTGTATCCATATTGGGTGCCATAATCATGCTGTATGCCCTGGGAAATTTCCTTCTGGAGCAGCTGATCGCAATAGGTCAGGGGGTGGCCGGCCTGACAGGCGGCACCGTCCCCTACCAGGTTGGTGTGATCTTCTTCATTACCATCATGATCATATACGGCTGGCTCGGAGGCATGCGTTCGGTGGCCTATACGGATACGATGCAGGGGATTGCCCTTTTGGTCGGCGTGTTCATGCTGCTGATCGGTACGATCCTCTATTTTGGCGGGCTGCCGGAAGCGGGGGATTACATCAGGACATATTCTCCTGAGAACCTCGGTGTGCCGGAAGGTGTCGGGCTGGTCACGTGGAGCAATTTCCTGCTCCTTGTCGGTTTTGGTGCAGCCGTTTATCCGAACGCCATACAGAGGATCTTCTCTGCCAAAAATGAACGGGCGCTGAAGAGATCGCTGACGCAGATGGCATGGATGCCTTTCCTTACAGCAGGAGTGGTATTCATCATAGGGATACTTGCCTATACTGCCTTCCCTGACTTGTCTGTTGCGGAATCCGAGCAGGTCGTCGGTATGATGGCGAGTGTCATAGCCAATGAGAACATCATATTCTATGTGGCTATGGTGCTGCTCTTCGGGGGGATCATCGCGGCAATCGTCTCGACGGCCGATTCGGTGCTGCTTACTTTTTCGTCTATCATTTCAAAGGATCTGTACGGCAGATACATCAATCCCGGTGCCTCGGACACCCGCAAGATCATGGTCGGTAAAATTCTCGGAGTCGCAGCGGTTGCATTTCTGCTTGTCATTGCGTGGAATCCGCCGGCAACATTATACCAGGTATTCGTTCTTAAACTCGAAATACTGGTTCAGGTCGCGCCGGCCATCATCCTGGGCTTATACTGGCAGCGGAGTCATGCAAAATCAGTCTTTGCCGGAATGCTTGCAGGCACCCTGCTCGCCGCCTTCTTCACTTTTACCGGCCTGAAGCCGCTCGGCATGTTCAGCGGCATATGGGGGTTGATACTGAATCTCGCAATATACACCGGGGGAAGCCTGGTATTTGGGGATGCGGCAGGAGAGGACCTGGAAGCGGATGGGGGCGAACCTGTGGAAGTATCCTCCATCCAGCCACTGCAGGACCATTAGGAGTACACAAGGACGGAGACGGATATCGAATGGATATCCGTCTCTTTTTTATTGCGGCTTATTATGAAAGCCTTTACATTTTCTGTTGACATGCTTTTGATGCAGTATTATATTAGTAGTTAAGTTCACATACAAGAATTTAGTTCATATATGTGAACAGGAGGCGATCGAATGTCTGTGAAATCAGCAGAAAGAGTTTTGGAAATAATTGATTATTTGACTGCAATGGAGAGGGGAGCGACGTTGATGGAATTATCCGGCGAGCTGGGTATACCGAAAAGCAGCATGTCCCAGCTTCTGGGAACGATGACGCGCAAAGATTACCTGTCCCGGACGGAGGGGAATATGTACAAGCTTGGGCATAAGCTCATTACTGCAGGCAACAGGGCGCGTACGGGAAATGATATATACAGCGCGTCAATCTCGATACTGAGTGAAACGGTGCAAAAGACGGGGGAAACGGTCTTCCTTGCGATCCGCTCCATGGATGAAATCATCTATCTGGCGAAAGTGGACAGTGATGAGTCGGCGCGGACGACGGCACAGCCGGGCATGCGCAAGCCGCTCCACTGTACGGGCCTCGGCAAGGCATTCCTGGCATTTGAGGAGGAGGGTGTGAGGCGGGAGCTGCTGGATTCCATCACTCTCAATTCCTATACATCCCATACCATCACCGACCGGGAGGAGCTTGCTGCGGTGACTGCCGGATACAGGGGCCAGGGCTTTTCCATAGATGATGAGGAGAATGATATCGGAGTTTACTGCGTTGCGGCACCGGTCTTAAACGATCAGGGCAGGATGGTGGCTGCCATCAGCTGTGCCGGTTCGAAGCCGAGGATGCTTGATAAGGAGCAATCCGTGATTGAAGAGGTTACCCGGGCGGCCGGAAGGATTTCCGAAACCCAGGGGTATGCGGGAGGTGTCATGTGATGGAAGTGATCGGAATCGGAGAATCGATGGTGGCTCTTGTCAATGAGCCGAAAGGATATATCCGGCACGCGGACAGCTTCAAACCCTATGTTGCCGGGGCGGAAATGAATACGCTGATCGGTCTCAGCCGGCTCGGGCATGGGACGTCCTGGGTATCTGCCCTCGGTGAGGATGAATTGGGTGAACTGATCCTCCACAAAGTGCGGGCGGAAAATGTGGATGCATCGCATGTAACTCATAAGGATAAGCGCACCGGGGTGTTCTTCAAGCAGATATTGCCGGACGGCAGTGTGGATGTCACATACTACCGGGAGGATTCGGCAGCGAGCAATATGGATATCCGGGACATCGATATGGATGCCATAAGGCGGGCGAAAGTCCTTTATCTGACGGGCATTACACTGTCCCTGAGCAGCTCGGCGAAAGAGATGCTCTTTGAAGCGGTACGCATAGCCGGGGATGATGTGACAGTCGTCTTCGACCCCAATATCCGTCTCAAGATGTGGTCGGCAAAGGAAGCGCGGGAAACAATACTGGAGTTTCTCCCCCATGTCGACTGCCTGATTGCCGGCAGGGATGAGGTGGATATTCTGATGGGGGCGATGCGGCCGGAGGAGGCGCTCAAGTCCTTCCGGGAACTCGGCTGCAGCAAGGTGGTGCTGAAACTGGGAAAAGAAGGTGCGGTGTATGACTTCGACGGTATCGGGGGCTCGGTGAAAAACCCGAAGCAGTTCGAAGAGATCGATCCGGTAGGGGCCGGGGATGCATTCGCAGCGGGCATCATTTCCGGGTTACTGAATGGGGAGGACCCGGAGGCTTCGGTTGAAAAAGCCTGCTTCCTCGGCGGATATATCACACAGTTTGTCGGAGACTACCAGGGTTTCCCGTCCGGGGACGGACTGCGGGCGGCCATGGAGAGTTTTGATGATGAAAAAGTCAATAGATAGGAGAGATGATGATGACTGTTCTGGAGCGGATCAAGGACCACAGGATGATCGGCATTCTGCGTGGTTATGATACGGAGGATGCACTGAAGATTGCCGGTGCATTGGTGGACACGGGCTTCACTGTAATAGAAGTGGCCCTGAATTCCCCGAATGCAAAAGCGACTGTGAGGGCGATCAAAGAAGAATTCGGCGACGGTATCGTGCTGGGCGCGGGCACTGTGCTGAATACGGAGGATGCGGACGACTGCATCAGCGCGGGGGCGGAATTCCTGCTGTCGCCGGTATACAGTAAAGAGGTCCTGGATTTCTCATGCGACAGGGATGTTCTGTACATCCCCGGGTGCTATACACCCACGGAGATATACAACGCCCACAAAGCAGGGGCGGGGATGATCAAAGTTTTCCCGGCCGGCGGACTCGGTGCGGGCTACATCAAGGATGTACTGGCGCCGATGAATGAGCTTGTACTGCTGCCGACCGGCGGTGTGACGCCCGGCAACATCAATGAGTTTCTTGATGCGGGGGCAGCTGCGCTTGGCATCAGCTCGGCACTTGTGCCGAAAGGGAAAGTTGACCGATCGCTGCTTGAAGACGTGCGTGGGCGTGCAATTAAGTTCAGGGAGGCATTGAGCCATAATGAAGATTAAAAGTTATGAACTGTTCACAGTACCGCCGAGATGGCTGTTTCTGAAAGTGGAGACGGACGCAGGACTTGTCGGCTGGGGTGAACCTGTCATCGAAGGCAAGGCGGCCACCGTCAAGGCGGCGGTCATCGAAATGATGGAGACGCTCATAGGCAGGGATCCGCTTGAGATCGAAGGCATCTGGAACGAGCTCTACAGATCAGGATTCTACCGCGGCGGACCGATACTCATGAGCGCCATCTCCGGCATCGACCAGGCCCTCTGGGACATCAAGGGCAAGTACTACGGTGCGCCCGTCCATGAACTGCTCGGCGGCAGGGCGCGGGATTCCATCAAAGTCTATTCATGGGTCGGCGGCGACCGCCCGGCGGATGTCGGTGAGGCATCACTCGAGCTGAAGAACCAGGGGATTACGGCTGTCAAGATGAATGCGACCGAAGAGCTGCAGTATATCGACAGCTACAGCAAAGTCGATATGGTGCTTGAGCGTGTCGATTCGATCCGGCGTAGCTGCGGTACGGATTTCGGCATCGGCATCGACTTCCACGGCCGGGTGCACAAACCCATGGCGAAAGTGCTGGCGCGTGAACTCGAGCAGTTCCGGCCGATGTTCATAGAAGAGCCGGCCCTGCCTGAGAATAATGAGAACCTGAGGGATATCGCAATGCATACCGCAATTCCGATTGCGACCGGCGAGCGCATGTTCTCGAAATGGCAGTTCAAGACGCTGCTCCAGGACGGCTATGCAGACATCATCCAGCCGGATCTGTCGCATGCCGGCGGCATCACGGAATGCAAGAAGATCATGTCGATGGCGGAAGCCTTCGATGTCGCTGCTGCACCGCACTGTCCGCTCGGACCGATTGCTCTGGCATCATGCCTGCAGGTGGATGCGACTTGCCATAACGCCATCATTCAGGAACAGAGCCTCGGCATCCATTACAACAAAGGGAATGACATATTGGATTACATCAAGGATGCGTCAGTCTTCGAGTATACGGATGGTCATGTGAAGATTCCGGATGGGCCGGGCCTCGGCATAGAAATCAACGAAGACTATGTGCGCGAACGCAGCCATATTGGCCACAACTGGAAGAACCCGGTATGGAGGCATGCAGACGGCAGTATCGCAGAATGGTAATAATGAAAGGGGTATAACAAATGTCTCATGAAACATGGCTGATCATAGCCACCATCATCGGAATTGCACTGCTGCTTTTCCTGATCATGAAAATCAAGCTGCACGCATTCGTTTCATTGCTGATTGCATCACTCTTCATCGGTGTTGCGAGCGGCATGAGTCCACTCGACATCATCGACGTCATTGAAACGGGGATGGGCGGGACGCTGGGTTTCATCGCTGTCGTCGTCGGACTCGGCGCCATGTTCGGTGAAGTCCTGAAAGTGTCGGGTGGTGCCGAACGGCTCGCACTGACGCTCATCGACAAGTTCGGAGAGAAGCGCTCACAGTGGGCGCTCGGCTTTACGGGATTCCTCGTGTCGATTCCGGTCTTCCTGGACGTCGCACTGGTCATATTGATTCCGATCATCTACTCATTGGCACGAAAAACGAAGAAATCATTGCTGTACTATGGTATTCCGCTGCTTGCCGGTCTTGCCGTAGCGCACAGTTTCGTACCGCCGACGCCAGGTCCGATGACGGTCGCCGCAATGCTCAGCGTCGACCTTGGCTGGGTCATCCTGTTCGGCATACTGGCCGGAATTCCGGCAATGATCTTTGCAGGGCCGGTGTTCGGTAAATATATCGGCGATAAAATACATCTTGAAGTCCCGGATTATCAGAAACTCGATGAAGAGGTTTCATCCGTGAGGGAGAAGAAGGATCTGCCGAGCTTCACTCTGGTGTTCACCCTGATCCTGATCCCACTCGTCCTCATTCTCGTCAACACAGTGACAGGTGCGATTGTCGGCGAGGACTCTGGTAACCTGTTCGCCGAAACGATCCAGTTCGTCGGCCATCCATTCGTGGCACTGATCATTACGGTCGTCCTCACATTCATCACGCTTGGCACAAGGCGCGGCTACACCAGGGATGAAGTGCAGGAAGTCGCGACGAAGGCGCTTGAACCCGCGGGCATCATCATCCTGATTACCGGTGCCGGTGGTGTGTTCAAGGAAGTTCTGATTCAGAGCGGTGTCGGTGATGTCATGGGCAACTTGGTTGTCGGTGCCGGGCTGCCGCTTGTTGTTGCGGCATTCGTCATCACGACATTCGTACGTGTCGCACAGGGCTCTGCAACTGTCGCAATGGTGACCGGTGCCGGACTCATGGCACCGATCATCGATATCAGTCCGGTCACCCAGCCGGAACTCGGCCTGATCGCCATTTCCATTGCGAGCGGCGCGACAGTGCTGTCCCATGTCAATGACTCCGGATTCTGGCTTGTCAACCGTTTCTTCGGCATGACCACCGGGGAGACGCTGAAGTCCTGGACGGTCATGGAGACCATCATCGGACTGACGGGCTTTGTCGTCGTATTCATACTTAGCCTTGTCATCTGACAAAAAACGAAATTTCCCCGCCTTCCGGCGGGGTTTTTGTATACAGCGCCAAAAACACATATAATGGAACTAATATTGACGGCGAAAGGCAGTTGTTCTATGAAAAGACATATGATCGGTCTCGATATCGGCACCACGGCCGTCAAGGCTGTGCTGTTCGATATGGACGGCACCTTTATAGATAAAGAGACAGGGGATTATCCGCTCCATACACCTGATGCAAAAACCGCGGAACAGGATCCGGAGGAGATACTCGAACGCACCCTACAGGCACTCCGCCTGCTGATATCCCGCAATGGATGCGGCGACAGCATCGAATTCATTTCGTTCTCATCCGCCATGCACAGCATGATCCTTCTGGACAGGAAAGGTGAACGGCTCACCGAGTGCATCACATGGGCGGACAGCCGGGCGGCTGAGTATGCGGATCGTCTGAATGAAGCGGACGGCCTTGAAATCTATCACCGGACGGGGACACCGATCCACCCGATGAACCCGCTCGTCAAACTGTTCCATTTTAAAAATGAAGAACCGGAGCTTTATGCGCAGATTGGAAGAATCATGGGGATAAAGGAATATGTATTCGCGGAAATCTCCGGCGAATATGCGGTAGACCGCTCAATCGCGAGCAGCATGGGGCTGATGAATCTTGAAGCATCGGAGTGGGACACTGAATTGCTTTCCATGCTGGAGCTGTCGGCGGACCAGCTGCCTGAGCTTGTGGATACGACGGAAATTTTCAGCATGGATGAAGATGCAGCCGGTGATATTGGCATTTCCCAGGACACGAAACTCGTCATCGGGGCGAGTGACGGGGTGCTTGCAAACCTCGGTGTCAATGCGATACATGAGGGGGATGTGGCCATTACGGTCGGCACGAGCGGCGCAATCCGGACAGTAATCGACAGACCGCGTACAGATGTGAAGATGCGCACCTTCTGCTATCATCTGACGCCTGGTGCTTTCGTCATCGGCGGGCCGGTGAACAACGGCGGCGTGATTTTAAGATGGATTCGGGATGAGCTGTGCCAGCAGGAAATCAGTGAGGCCGACACATGCAGCCGTGATCCGTATGAAATCATGACCGAGGCGGCGGAGAGTGTGCCTGCAGGGAGTGACGGTCTGATATTCCACCCGTACCTTGCCGGCGAACGTGCCCCGCTGTGGGATGCGAAAGCGGTGGGTTCATTCTATGGCCTGACGATTTCCCACGAACGGAAACACATGATCCGTGCGGCCATGGAAGGTGTAGTGTACAATCTGTACAGCGTTTTCCTTGCGCTCCGGGAACAGATGATGGAAGTACGCTCCATAAAGGCGAGCGGTGGATTCGCCCGCAGTGCATTGTGGAAGCAGCTGATGGCGGACGTATTCGGCGAAGCGCTGCATGTTCCGGAATCATATGAGTCAAGTGCGTTCGGTGCGTGTATACTGGGGTTATATGCACTTGGTGAAATAGATGACCTTGATGAGTCCTCCCGTTTCATCGGTGAAGATGAGACCTATCATCCGGATGAGACGGCTTATATGAAGTACCAGGATGTCATGAGCGTCTATATAGAGATTGGCAGGTCACTCGCAGCGTTTTACGGACGCATGCAGGAACTCCGGGAATGATCAAGGAAAAGGAGGTGGGAAAATGGATCTGAAAAGTTTTTTTAATCATTTTCTCGAGGAGAACGAGCTGGTGCGGGCGGGGTTGATGAGCGATGAATCCTTCGATTCACTCGGCGCCCTGGCGGAATTCAAGACGGCAAGCATCACCGATCAGGACATCCTGACCGAAGTGGCGGAGAATATATCGATGGGGGAGGCGGTGCTTGTGCGTGACCTTGTTGACATCGAGCCTGCAGATAATCTCCACCACATCGATTATGATGTATCGAAATATGCTGCGCTGATCGATTATCAGTACATACTGGAGGAGGGGGGTGGCACCGGCGTCATTCATCATGACATCGTCATGGCCATCGATGCGGCGCTGAAGGATACCGGTGTGCTGCCGGATGTTGATATGTTCATCCACCGTGATGAAAATTTCAATCCACGGGATATCTCACGCCTTGAAGAGATTTACAGAGGGCCGATATACTGGCTCTACAACAACCTGACATGGCGTGAGCTCCAGGCGATGCTCAGACGGCTCGGCAGCGAGACCGAGGGCAACCAGAAAGATGACTATCTGCGGCATATCACCTCCCTCGTCACATCTCCTGAGTTCCTTGCAGAGATACTGCTCCATATCGGTGATGAGGAATTCAGGATCATACGGGACAATGTGGAAAAGGACTATAATGTATATGAGGCAAAATCCAGGTGGGAGGAAGCGAGGAGCCTGGGGCTGATCGTCAAAGTGCATGCACATTACTTTGTGATGCATCAGAAGGTCCTGGAGACGCTGAAAACCGTGAATTTTGATGCTGTGAACAGAAACAGGCGGCCGCAGGGTGCTGACAAACCGGCGCGGGGCGACTTCAACGCCTACGCACTCATGTTCGAGGTCATGGAGACACATGAACCCGTGTGGCGGGAAGTACAGGTGCCGACGGGCCTCAATTTCTACGAACTCCATCTGATCATACGGGAAGTCATGGGATGGAGGGGCAGCAGCCCTTCAAGATTCACAGCCGATGGTTTCACCATATATGAATCCCTGCTGCTGATGAATGAAGCGAAGGCGGACTCTGGTGAGCCCGGCGGACTTGTGGCGAGTTTCACCCAGGCTGATGCACTGCTCGAGCGGGCCGGGGAAGTCTACTATCAGTATGAATCGGTGGATGGGTATGTCGTGAAAATCAGCATGGCGGACAGGATCAATATCGACTACCAGGTGCCGGCCATCCGTGACTACGGCGGACCGGTGCCGATAGAGAATGTGGGCGGTCCGAAAGGGCTGGAGCGAACACTTGCGATTCTTGGAGACAGGCGGCATCCGGATTACGTCCGGACGTTCGAGAAGGTGCGCATGATGAACTACCGGGAACGCTATCCGATGACGGCGATCAACAACAGGCTGGAGAAGCAATTTGCCAAATCCCACCCGGTGACTGAATTCAACGTCTGATATTTGGAGGATAATATGGATTTGAGACGATTTTACCATGTGGTTTTAAAAGATGACGCGCTTGCAGATATGTCCATTTCATACATCAATGATGCCTATTTCATGTCGAAGATTGCAGAGAAGATGAATCCCGACGAACGCAGGCTGATTAAAAAGCTGATTAAAGTCCGTCCCCTGTCAGGATTCTACGAGATTACGATCAAACCGGGGGAGTGTTTTCACCTGATCAAGAACCGCATCATACTCAAAAGCGGGGACAGCGGATTCATCCATGTGGAGGTGGTCCGGAGGCTTTCGCGCCTCATTGATATCCATGAAGCCGAGAAAAGGTATGAGGAGGAGCAATCTTCAGAGTCTGCATACAATGCCCTGAAGCTCAGGATCACCCTGGAAGATGCGCATACACCAGTGTGGCGGGAGGTCATGGTGCCGAGGGATTTCAATTTCTATGAACTGCATCTCGTCATCCAGAAAGCGATGGGCTGGCAGGGCAGCCATCTGTCATCGTTCTTCAGCAGGGGCGAAAGAATTTTCGTATATGAATTTGAAATGGAGGATGGGTTTCGGATGGAGGGCGGCCCGGAACACCTGCTGGCAAGTGAAACCGGGATCGACCCGCTCCTCACCCGGGCAGGAACCATCACCTACGTCTATGATTACGGGGATGACTGGATGCATGAAGTTGAAGTGCTCGGGGAAATGACGCTTGACCATCCTGAAATACCTGAGGTGCTGCACCACAAAGGACCGGGGCCGATTGAGGACTCGGGCGGCGTTGACGGATTCAGGGAAGTGCATGATGCGATCAGAGACAAGAGCCATCCTGAACATGAAGAGTGGCTGCTCTGGGCGAAATCGCAGAATTACAAGGAGAGATATCCTAAAAAAGCAATCAACCGTACCCTGGGGAAGATATTCGGGGGCAAAGAGCCGGTGACGGAGTCGAACGACCCGACCGTGGATATGTAAAAATAATGACGGCAGAACCCGAAATGGATTCTGCCGTCATTTTCATATCTCATCATCCGCCGATGCCTCGGATCGGAGTTCGTTGTAGTACTGGACACTGGTCATGGCGCCTTCGTCCACCATGTTCGCATCCCGTTCCTCATCCGGCTTGCCGAGGTGGAGCGTGTAAGGATCATTCGTCCAGCTGCCTGCCGCACCCACGGCCTTGTCAAATCCGCGCTTCACTTTCTCCCGGTTATCTTCCTTTGATAAGTACGCAACACCTGCTACGACACACGCTGCACCAATCAGTTTTGTGACTTTTCCCATAATGCATCCTCCTTGTCAGGTAAAGAAAATATCGGTGGCTGAGGCCTCTATTTCCCCTGATTATCTCATAACGGCATTTGGAATGAAACAAAGATGTTTTGTCGGCCGGCGGACTGCAGCTGCATACGGGACGTGTTAAAATAGACGGTAGAATAAAGAATATTTCGTATTATGGAGGGATGGCAGTGGAGAGGCCTCACATTGATAAGTTATTCACCGGAGGAGTGAAGCAGCTTGGCGACCCGCAGGCGCAAGACAAGCTTGAGCGGCCGTGGGAGAGCGGCATCTTCAAGGAAGAGACGGATTCGCCGGTCTTTCTGTCGGAAACCGGCCTGACCGGTGATGATGTGGCCGATAAGAAGAACCACGGCGGGCCTGAGAAGGCGGTGTTCGCGTATGCGTCGAAGCATTACGCGCACTGGAGGCATGAGCTCGGCATTGATATTGCGCCAGGGGGCAACGGTGAGAACCTGTCTGTTACAAATATGGATGAATCATCCGTGTGCATCGGAGATGCCTACCGGGTTGGGGAAGCGCTAATCCAGGTTTCCCAGCCAAGGCGTCCGTGCTGGAAGCCGGCCAGGCGCCACGGGATACTTGACCTTGCGCTCCGTATACAGAAGACGGGCAGGACGGGCTGGTATTTCCGTGTGCTTGAAGAGGGCAGGATCAGAGCCGGGGATATGCTTGAACTCGCCAGCCGCTCCTATCCGGAATGGACAGTCAGAGCGGCGAATGAAGTGATGTATGAGCAGAAGGGCAATATGGGCCTGGCGGAGAGCCTGGCATCATGTGAACTGCTCGCTGATAATTGGAAAAACACATTGAACAGACGTCTCATGGGCAAAGAAGGGGGTATAGATAAGAGAGTCTATGGGCCGAACAGATGAGAAGACAATCCATGGGGAGGAAAAGCATATGAAACTGTTGGCAGTCACAGCATGTCCGGTGGGCATCGCCCATACTTACATGGCAGCAGAGAATATTCAGAAGGCAGCGGATGAACTTGGCATTGATATGAAAGTGGAGACACAGGGTTCGATCGGTGCCGAAAATGAATTGACGGCGGCCGATATCGAATCGGCGGACGGCATCATCATCGCAAGTGACAAGGATGTATCAAAAGAACGTTTTGCAGGCAAAAGACTTCTTGCGGTCGGTGTACAGGAAGGCATCAGGAGACCGCAAGAACTGATCAGACGGTTTGAAAACGACGAAGTCCCCGTGTATAAGGCCGGGATGAAGACGGCGGATGAAGTGAAGGACGAGAAGAAAAGGAAGGAGAACCCGGTCTACCGTCATCTTATGAACGGTGTCTCCTACATGATTCCGTTCATCGTCGTCGGCGGGCTTCTGATAGCGATTGCCCTGACACTTGGCGGTGAACAGACAGAGGGCGGCATCGTCATCCCGGATGGTTCATTCTGGAAGCAGGTTGAAGCGATCGGGAGTGCCTCCTTTGCATTCATGGTGCCGATACTTGCGGGGTATATCGCCTACAGTATCGCCGACCGGCCCGGGCTTGCACCCGGCATAGTCGGCGGCTATATCGCAGCCAACGGCAGCTTTTACGGAACGGAAGCGAACGCAGGGTTCATCGGCGGAATCATTGCCGGTTTCCTGGCAGGGTATATCGTCCTGGCACTAAAGAAAATCAAGGTGCCCAAAGCGATGGAACCCGTGATGCCGATCATATTCCTGCCTATCATAGGCACGATCATCGTCGGTCTGCTGTTCATATATGTGATCGGTGCGCCTGTATCTGCGCTGTTTGATGGGCTGACCAGCTGGCTTGAAGGGATGCAGGGTGCAAGCTCCATCCTGCTTGCAATCATACTCGGCGGCATGATTGCGGTCGATATGGGCGGCCCCTTCAACAAGGTCGCCTTCCTCTTCGGCGTCGGCATGATTGCTGAAGGCAACTATGCGATCATGGGAGCAATTGCGGTCGCAATCTGTATCCCGCCAATCGGCATGGGGCTTGCGACATTCATCAACAAGAGGAAATACAACCCGGCGGAGATTGAAGCGGGTAAGGCATCATTCACGATGGGGCTCTTTGGCATCACGGAAGGTGCAATTCCCTTTGCCGCTCAGGACCCGCTCCGTGTCATCCCGAGCATCGTCACCGGCTCAATGGCGGGTGCGGTCATCGCAATGCTAAGCGGCGTCGGTGATCACGTTGCCCACGGCGGTCCGATCGTCGCGGTACTCGGTGCAGTGGACAATGTGCTGATGTTCTTCGTCGCGGCGGCGGTCGGCATCGTCGTTACGGCATTCATGGTAAATGCGCTCAAGAAGACAGTGGGTGTTGAGGCAGCGGGTGTCGGTGAAGTGGCGATGGATGAAGAAGCAGAGGAGGCAGCACCAGTTGCTGAACCAACCGAGAGAGAAAAGTCGACTGAGAAAGCCGAAGTGGAGAAGCTGACGGACATCATGGACAAAGATCTGATTGAGGTGGACCTTGCGGGTACCGGCCGTGATGCGGTCATTGATGAAATGATCGGGAAGCTGGATGACAAGGGTGTCCTTTCATCGAAAGAAGCATATAAGGAAGCGCTTCTCGCAAGAGAGGCGGAAGGTACGACAGGAATGGGGATGAACATCGCCATACCGCACGGCAAGTCGGACGCAGTGAAGCATCCGGCAGTGGTCTACGGCAGGAGCACAGAAGGTGTCGACTGGAACAGCATGGACGGTACGGACGCCAGACTCATCTTCATGATTGCCGTGCCGACCGAGGCGGCCGGAGATGCCCACCTGAAAATACTGCAGATGCTATCACGCAAACTGATGGATAATGATTTCAGGAATGAGTTGCTGGAAGCAGATTCGAAAGAAGGGGTATATGAACTGCTGGAACAAGTAAAATAAGGATGATTGTCATGAGAAAAACACTGATTTACCTTCAGCATAACCTGACCGACATTCAGGTCTACAAACTGCCCGAAGGGTATGCATTTGTCCGTTACAGAAAAGGAATGGAAGAGGATTGGGCGAACATCCTATTGGAATCAGGGGAATTTGACAGTCACAGGGATGCTTTGAAAAGATTCCGCAGAGAATTTGATAAAGCAACTGAACTTGGGGAGCATATGATCTTTATCGAAAACGAAAACTCTGAACTGGTCGGTACAGTCACTGCATGGCACGGTACAGTAAAAGACAGGCTGCGCGGACGGCTGCACTGGTTCAATATCATTCCGGATTCCCAGGGGAACGGACTCGGTTTGCCCTTATTGTCAAAAGGGATGGCGATGCTGCAGGAAAGGCATGAAGAGGCATTCTTAAAAGTGGACGTGAACAATACGGTAATGGTCCGGCTCTTCATCAGCATGGGTTGGAAACCGCTCATCGTCCACTCCTGGGAAGTAAGGGTCTGGGTCCAGTCGGGCTATCACAGTTAATGGAGGGCAATATGTTAAAGGAACCGATATTTTTGAAGCCGGTACTGCAGGAAAGGATATGGGGCGGAACGAAACTCCGCGAAGAATATGGATATGAAATACCATCGGAGACGACAGGTGAGGCGTGGGTGATATCCGCCCATCCGAACGGACCGTCCACAGTGACAGGGGGGCGGTTTGCAGGAAAGACGCTCGATCAGCTGTGGGAAAACCATGGAGGACTGTTCAATAGGAAGACTGACGGAGAGTATCCGCTCCTTGTCAAAATCTTGGATGCAGCCGACGATCTGTCAGTACAGGTCCATCCGGATGACCGGTATGCGCAGGAAGAGGAAGGTGTGCCCTACGGTAAGACCGAATGCTGGTACGTACTTGGAGCACAAGAGGGTGCGAACCTGATACTCGGACATAATGCGGCAGACAAGAGCGAATTTGAAAAAATGGTGGATGATGGCAGGTGGGAGCAGCTGTTCCGCTATGTCAAAGTCCAAAAAGGCGACTTCGTCTATGTTCCGAGCGGTACGATCCATGCCATCGGGCGCGGCATCACGATCCTTGAAGTGCAGCAGAGTTCGGACATCACTTACCGTGTGTATGACTACGACAGGCGGGATAAAGACGGCAACTCCCGTGAACTGCATCTCGACCGGGCGAAAGCCGTGACCAGCATCCCCCATGAAGATGCGAAACTGGACTTCGAAATCACCGAGGAGAATGGCTTGACCATCCGTCAGCTGGTCAAAGAGCAGTATTTCACAGTGGAGAAATGGGAAGTTGCCGGTGAAGCGGGACATTCCATCAGCGCAGATTTCCTGCAGGCAGACGTCACAGAGGGCAACGGCATCATCAAAGTGGCAGGAGAGGAATATGAACTGTCAAAAGGCGTCCATTTCATCCTGCCGAATGACGTGGAATATATTGAACTGGAGGGAGAGATGGAACTCATCGTCTCTCATCCATAAATGTAATCAGGCGGCTGCCCCCTTTCGGGGCAGCCGCCTGATTTTTTGACAGCATTTATTAAATGATACCTTGGAGCCGCAAGATGATGATGAATGTGTTTTCAATTGAGGATATCTTTTTTCGGTCATAGCATTAATATCAGAGCATTTTATGTGAGATATAGTTTGGAGTCATTTCGCCGATTGTAAAATTATGATAGGCATATAAAAGCGTATTCTACAAAATATGTTATTAATATTAAGAAAATTATTGACAATAATGCTCTTATATTTTAAAGTATAACCAATTATCGGTATATCGTTCCTATAAACGGAATATTGTGGAGGCTGGTTATGTTAATTAAACAAAAGGAGGGATAGTTTGAATCAACCTGATGGAACTTCGTCTAAGATTGATGTGCCGGTTCTGATAGTAAGCGGCGGATTGTTGCTCGGGTTTATAGTATTCGGGGTTGTAGATCAGAAATCTTTAGTCGGATTTGTAAGCGCTTTATTTAACTTTTCTGTGAAATACTTTGGTTCAATTTATCAGTTTTTAATGCTGGGAACATTTATCATTGCTTTGTTTTTAAGGTTTTCAAAATATGGGCGAATCCGCTTGGGGAATGCAGATAAACCGGAGATGAGCAATTTTAAATGGATTTCGGTCATTATGTGTACTTTACTTGCTGGCGGTGGGGTGTTCTGGGCGGCGGCTGAACCATTGAATCACTTTATAAATGTCCCGCCTCACTTTGAAGGTGTTACTTCCGGTACTAAAGATGCAGTGATGCCGGCATTAACTACGAGCTTTGTAGATTGGGGCTTTCTTGCCTGGGCTATTCTGGGGACACTTGGAACATTTGTGCTGATGTATGCGCACTACCACCGGGGTGTACCCCTTAAACCCAGAGCACTACTATATCCGATTTTCGGAAATAGAATTATAGAAAACAGCGTCCTGGGCACTTTGGTGGATGCCTTTTCTGTTATAGCGGTTGCAGCCGGTACAATTGGTCCCATCGGTTTTCTTGGACTGCAGGCGGGATATGGCATGAATGTCTTATTTGGTCTGCCTGACACTTTATTTGTCCAACTGGTAATTATCGCCTTGATTGTGGTGATTGCTGCTATATCAGCAGTCACAGGGATCCATAAAGGCATTCAAATTTTGAGCAGTTACAATGTCATTCTAGCTTTGATTCTCGTAGGAGCTATGCTTGTACTGGGGCCCGGCCTGTTCATATTTGATACCTATTTCCAATCATTTGGTTCTTATATACAAAATTTTGTAGGCATGAGTACGTATCGCGGGGATTATGAATGGCTTAACAGCTGGACAGTATTCTTCTTTGCCTGGTTTTTAGGGTATGGGCCTATGATGGCAATCTTCACAAGTCGTATTTCACGGGGGCGTACAATACGGGAAATCGTACTCGCAGTCGCAATCATCGCACCTCTCGTGACGACTTTTTGGTTCACCGTCGTGGGAGGCACGGGGATATTCCAGGAACTTATGGAGGCGGGGTCCATATCTGCCCCCTTAAACAATAATGGGGCACCGGCAGCCATGATTGCGATTACCGAGCAACTGCCATTTGGTTTTGTTTTAGGAGTTCTGTTTCTCCTTGCCACAATTATTTTTGTACTCACAACAACAGATTCAATGTCGTTTACCATTTCAATGGCCCTTACCGGTGAGGGTAATCCTTCTAAGTTGATGAGAGTGTTCTGGGCTGGAGTAATGGGTGCAGTTGCAATCATCCTACTGACGATAGGAGAAGATAGTGTGAGCTCCTTACAGTCGTTTATTGTGGTGACTGCTGCGCCTGTTTCTCTGCTGTTATTGACTACGTTTTGGACAGCACCCAAAGTTTGCAGGGAGCTTGCAAAGGAACAAGGTATCGACCAGTGAAATGAAAGTGTTCCTGGTACCTATCAAGTCCGAGCATAATAAGTGGGAATGATGGAGGTGTCATGCTGATGACAGTTAAATATAAGAAGCATAAGCTACGGCCGGCATCAGAGGTAATGAAGCTAGAGAGGATTGGTGCATTCAGACTGACGAGCCTAAGTTTTCTAAGAATTTTACTCAGGCATATGATGAGAGAAAATTGGAAGATCAGACGCACTGTACTTGATCTGGATGAAAATGGCTATGGTCATGCAATATATAGCATTGACACATCAAAGCATGAATTCTCTTTTGTAGTTATCTCCACAAAAATCAAAGATGAGGAAAGAAGCGACCGCGTGATTTCAAAGAATTGGGATGTCACTTTTGCCTTATCTGAAGGTAGAATTTCTGAAACAAAACTGGAGCGTATGAAAAGGGAGCTGCCAAAACAAGAAGCTGGGCGCGGTGACACATCTGACCTTGTTTGGTCACGGGCCAACAAAAGTAACCGTATTTTTGACTACGTTATTGACTGCCTCGCGAATCAAAAACAACCGGACCCTGAAATATTAAATGAAGTAGGCTATCTGCTGCGTACAACTGCAGTTTATGGAAATGGTAAATTTGGTTTAGCACCTTATGACAAAATGAAGCATAATCATCCATTTAGTGGTCCGTTTCAGGCTCAGATGTTTGCAGTATACATGTTACGTCAATTCGGTACTGACCTGGTAGAACATATTGCAGAACAAAGAAACCCTCAGGCTGTGAAATTGCACCCCGATATAAAACGGTATATTGGGACGGGCAATGCAACAGGATTAGGAATGGCTCCCTTTCTAATTGCCCATCCAAGGTTGATTCATCAATGGATTTCTGTACGAGAGCAAGCAATCGCAAGAGTGAAGGATATAAAACCGTCACAGGATGATTTCAGGGTTCTGATCGATTGGTTAGACCGGGTCAGTGACTATTTTAGTGATTCCAAGCTTATAGACAGGGAAATTATTCTTAACATGGAAACATTGGCAGAACAGAGCGCATATCTTAAGGACATCCTTTCAGAGTATGTGGAGACAGGCAGTCTGAAGGGACAGTCAACATCAGATATATGGCATGATTTGTCATTAATCGCAGCAGACTCAGTCTCGATTGAGATGCAGGAGCTGTTGCACACACTCTTGCTTGAATTGTATGCCGATCATGTTGTAGACCTTGAACGATGTATGAATGTAGAGGAAACGTATCAGATAGAACCGCGTATGACGGTAGAGCAATTGCGGAAATTAATCGAAAAGCAGTATGAGTGGGTATTCCAATACGATTTTAATGATCCTGATGAAAAATATTATTTTTGGTATCGATCAGAAGAAAAAGAAGAGCCGCGGATGGGGGTTCGCGGAGAAGAACCCGGAGATGACAAAGAGCTGGATATGAATATAGCGGAACAAGTCCAGGAACTTTATAAAGTAACAAAATACGGGTCACCAAAAGAAATGGTTCCAGCATTTATTTTAAAGTATCCACGGTATAAAGGTATCATTCAACGCATCCAGTCTCTGGAGGGATATGAGTATGGTGAGATTCAAGCGAATTTTTTAAATAAAGATTTTACGCCACTTAATTTGTTGAGATGTAAACTATCCTTCTTTGGTGCAGAACGCTTTAACCCGAAGTCGAATCGCTGGGTGCGGATTACACTATTTCAAGGCGCACCACTTATAGAAGAGATCGGACATCCATATCTGGATGATTGGGTTTTCCCGGAACTACCAATGTTAGGAGAGGATCAATAGATGGAAAGACAAGGGATGATTGTGATTGATGCACTGGAACTTAGCAATTGGGATCGTGACTTTCTTTATCTACTGAAAAAAGGAGGGGTGACATGTGTCCATGCATGTTGCGGCCTGTGGGAAAATGCTCGCGAAACCTTAAGTAAAATAGGGTCATGGCATCGCTTCTTGAAAGAAAATGATGATCTGGTGATGCAAGTGTTTCAGGGTGAAGATATTCTGAGAGCTAAAGAAACCGGTAAGATCGGTGTCATAATTGGTGCGCAAAATACTTCAGCACTTGAGGATGAACTATCTCTTGTATCTGTGTTTAACCAATTGGGAGTCAAAGTGATGCAACTCACTTACAACAATCAAAACCTGGTGGGCAGCAGCTGCTATGAAGAAAATGACTCGGGACTGTCACGTTACGGGAAAAAAGTTGTTCGAGAAATGAATCGTGTGGGCATGGTGGTTGATTTATCCCATGTCGGAAATCAGACCACTTTAGATGCGATTGCAGCATCGACTCGTCCTGTAGCCATAACTCATGCCAACCCAGATTGGATTTATCCAAGCAAGCGCAATAAATCCAAAGAAGTTTTGCGTGCTCTGAAGGAAAATGACGGTGTTCTTGGTGTATGTGCATACCCACACCTGGTAAACGGGAAAGAAACGACGTTGGATGAATTTTGTGACATGATTGTCCAGACTGTCGATTTCATGGGCATTGATCGCGTGGGACTCGGAACAGATTTGACATTGAATATGTCTGTGGATTTCTTACATTGGATGCGGATGGGGAGATGGACACATGAGATGGATTATGGAGCTGGAAGTAAAGAGAATCCGTCATGGCCGGAGTGGCCGGAATGGTTTCAGACACCCGCAGATTTCCCGAATATATCGAAAGGGCTCGCGAAAAAAGGGATGACGGCTGAGGAAGTGGAAAAAGTGATGGGGGGCAACTGGTTACGCTTCTTTACGGATAGTTTTAAGAGCGAAAAGGAGGCGATGAAATGCACGTATCCTTTGTAGAACTGTTTCTTCATTGCAAGAAGGTTTTCCGTGCACACGGGATTTCATATGGGTGTGCGGATGATGGAGCGGAAGTGGTGGCATGGAGTGAATTTGCTGGTTTGCATGGGTTGCAGGTTTTAAAGAAGGAAATTTCAGATATGCCGGACTCGGGCATGCGGAGTATCATGTTGGTATCCAAGGAGGAGGGATTATATCGATTTAACGGCAATGGACAAAGCGCCATTATTCTGGGCAAGCTGATGGCCGACTATGCTTTGGGTCTGTCAGAGACACAGAACACAGTGCGGGTGCATATGAGCAACACAACCCGTTCTCGCCTCTTAGCCTATGCAGGACATTACATCGCCTCGAGAGATAAAGGGTGTGTCATTAATTATAGGATGCAGGATGGAACTCCGATGTGGATACTCTCAACCCCTGAGGTATCCTTCCCGATTTTTGCCGAAGGAGAAATTGCCGAGAGCATCATGCAAAAAAATCTTACTGAGGAGTTGGGAAGACATGAGACCAATGATTTATCGACAGATGAATTTTGGATGGTTTGCACCGATGAAACAGAACTGATTACAGGATGTGTCAGAAAGTTGAGGTGGGCATCGAAAAATGGGGATGTCAAACTCATGGAATCTGCCCAATTAAAGGCGATATATGAACAGGCTTATTTCAACGGGGCAGAAGTTGACAGTGCCACATGGGATATTCTGGATGAAGTCGGACGGAAAACACTGGTAGAGGCAACAGACGAGTCCAGGGTCCGGGGTGCCGGAGAAAAAGCGGAGTAAGATTAAAAAGCAGAAAGTAATAACCAGGAAAAATATGAGGAGGAATTATATATGACAGTGATTACAGGAGCAGAGTTGAAAAACTTCATCAATGGAACATGGACCACACCTTCCGGGAAAGAGTTAAAACAGGGTGTGAACCCGGCGAATACAAAAGAAGTTGTATCGTCATTCTATCAATCCACCTCCGAGGATCTGTCTGATGCGATAGATTCTGCATCAAAGGGATTCCAGCAATGGAAAGACATCCCCGCGCCTCAACGTGGTGAATACTTATACAAAATTTCGGCGTTGATGGAAGAGGAGAAAGATGATCTCGCTAAAACAATGGTTCAGGAAGAAGGGAAGACCTATAATGATGCCATCAAGGAAGTTGGGTATGCAGCTGGAATCGTTAAATACTATGCCGGTGAATGCAGACGTTTAAAAGGCAGTATTCTTGAGGCAGATATGCCAGATATTCAAATTCAAACCAAACCGGAACCGTTAGGGGTTGTCTTGGTCGTAACACCTTGGAACTTCCCGCTTTCGATTCCGGCTTGGAAGACAGCGCCGGCTCTTGCAAGTGGAAATGCAGTCGTACTTAAACCTTCTTCGGAGACACCACTTACTGTTATGAAGTTTATGGATATCATCCAACGTGCCGGTGTCCCGGCTGGAGTGGTCAACTCCGTGATTGCACCAGGAAAGCTTGTTTCAGAAATGATCCATCATCCTGCAGTTAAAGCGGTAACATTCACAGGATCCAATACAGTGGGTGAAAAAATCTATGCTGAGGCTGCGAAAGGCATGAAGCGTTGTCTATTGGAAATGGGGGGCAAGAATCCCCTTATCATAATGGAGGATGCAGATATAGATGAGGCAGTACAAATTGCCGTTACAGGTGGGTACGGACAAACAGGTCAAGCGTGTACTGCGACTGGTCGTATCATTGTACATGAAAAAGTGGTCAAAGAGTTTACAGAGAAGTTGGTCAAAAGGACTGAACAGTTAAAAGTGGGGAATGGAATGCATGAAGGGATTGATATGGGGCCACAAGTCAGTCAGGCAGAACGACAGTCTACACTTGATCTTATCCAAAGTGCAAAAGACGAAGGTGCTACAGTGCTTACAGGGGGAGGAATTCCTCAATATCCTGAACTTGAGGATGGATATTTTATAGAACCGACTGTAATTAGCAACGTAAAACCAGCTATGACAATTTCTCAAAAAGAGGTTTTCGGTCCTGTGAATAGTATTATTGAAGTGAGAGATATCGATGAGGCGATTTCTGTTGCCAACGATGTGGAATATGGCTTATCTTCGGCTATTTGTACAAGAAATATCGGGTATATGAATAAAGCGCTTAGTGAAATAGAGGCGGGTATTGTCAAGGTGAACATGACAACGACCGGAACATTTTTCCAGGCACCTTTTGGTGGCTATAAGAAATCGAGCACTGGGACATATAAGGAACTCGGTAGTGAGGGCATGGATTTCTATTGCCAATACAAGACACGTTATATTAAAAGTAAGTAGAAGTAATCAGCATGGTGTGGAAGGCATGGTCTGTCTTCCGCACCACTTGGTTTAAATGAAGATAATTCATGATATACTGAGTTCACCTACTTAATGAAATAGGAGGCATGTATGAAGGCAAAATCTGATGTTTCTGCCACGGTGCTACGGGCTATGAAAATATTGAAGCATTTAAAAGAGGCAACAGGGCCGCAAAGTATCAGTTATATTAGTAAAAACTTGGATATATCGCCTACTATTGTCCATCGCTTATTGACGACATTGAAAATGGAAGGATTTGTGTTCCAGGACAGCCAGACTAAACTTTACTCACTAGGAACAGTATTCATGGAGTATTCCAATCGAGTAATGACGCAGTTGCCGTTTTCAGCACTGGTTGAAGCCAAAGTACTGCAGTTGAGAAATCTGACTGAAGAAACAGTAGGATTTTATATTCAAAAAGGTTATAAACGTCTTTGTTTAATCGAACATGAAAGCCAGAAAGAAATACGGCGGTCTGTTGGAGTTGGGAAAGAACACCCGATTCATAAAGGGGCTACCGGAAGGGCGCTACTGGCATATCAGCCGGAAAAAGTGTGTGAAGAAATATTAGAAAACTTGATGCCGGAAGAACGTAACTTATTAGAAGAAAAGATAAAAGCAGTGAAACAGCATGGTTTTGCATTGAGTTATGGGGAGGTAACGGATGAGGTTTCAGCATTGTCAGCACCGGTCTTTGATTATCAGGGCCGTCTGATTGGAGCGTTATCCATTTCCGGACCCTCATTTCGATTCAGTGAGGAAATGATTCAGTCATATATCCCTGCCTTACTGACTACTGCTTCGGAGATTTCACAGGGATTTCAATAGAGAGCCACTGCAACACCCGCGAGCATAAATGCACAGGAGGGCGATTAGGCACCTGCAATAACAATGTGTAAATAATCCCTCCCCTTATTTTTATGGGTGTTACTTACTTAATATTTCAGCCAGTTCGCCCTGTGCGGTAAAAGAGATGCCCCCGGCAATACCGGGGGCATCTCTTTTAGTTTCCATATGATAGCATCAATATTATAAGGGTGTGTGACGAATTATTAGCATATCCAAAGGGGATGACCACCAGCCCATGCCTTTACATCATCCCGGCAAACCAGACTCCAAGCCCGGTGCCGATATAGTTGCCAATGATATAGCCGAGTGTACCAATGATCAGAATCGGCCCGACGAGTTTTGTCCAGCCGCGCGAAATCGCCATGGCTGCGGCGGTTGTCGGACCGCCGATGTTGGCGTTGCTCGACAGGATGATCTCTTCGAGACTGAATTTGAAGAATTTCCCGAAAGAGAAGGAAACAATCATGTTGATGAAGACGATGATAGCCGCAAAAAGCAGAATCAATGGTGCGTTCTGAATGATCAGCGGAATGGATGCGGGCACACCGATGACCACAAAGAATATGTAGATCAGGAATGTGCCGATTTCCTGCGCACCGTTTATGCTGGTGAAGTATCTGGGTATGAACGACACGAGCAGCAGGGTTATTGTCGTGAGCATCAGGTAGTCATCCCCGATGATCCCTCTCAAAACTGTGAGGAAGATGTTTGCATCATCGGGTATGACGTTGGTGAAAAATTCTGCGAGCTTGAATGATACTGCCACGATGACGAATGAACTGCCCACAGCAAGGGCGATATCGCTGAGTGAAATCTCCTTGCGCTTCCAGTATGAAGCGGCCTGGTTACCGTTATCGGCACCGTTCCTTTCGATTTCATCGATGTACGGAGCCCTGTAATTTTTCTTGAAAAAGCCGACTGCCGGAATGGTGATGAGTACAAGGAAGTACAGTGCCATCAGCAGGTTATCCGCCACTACGGTCGATGACACTGTTTCCCCGCCAACATCGAAACGGGTTGCCATTGCGGCGAAGTTGACCCCGCCGCCTGTGTATGAGCCGGTAAGCATGGCGCCGATCTGGTCGACTGCGGGAATGTATTCTTTCAGCAGAAAGAATGCAATGATTGCCCCTGCCACTGTTCCAATCGAGCTGATCAGGAAGATCATGAGCAGCCGTCCACTCTCCTTCCATATCCTTATGATGTTGGACTGGAAGAGAAGCAGTGGTATGGCAAGCGGCACAACATATGCCCATACAATGTCATAGGTCGGTGATTCAATCGGGATCACCCCGAAATTTGCAAGAAGCATCGCACCGACGAGTGCGATGATGGCACCGGATAGTTTCGACGCCCATTCGAATTTCTGTTCAAGATATATGGAGAATGCCGCCCATCCTACGAGAATCCCCCATAAAAGCCAGCTTTCATCCGGCGAAATCAAAGAATCCATTATGTATTCCCCCTTTATGAATCCGATTATAATCGAAAAAGAGAAGGATATCTAATTTTTTAGACAATAAAATATAGCAAAAAAATAAGACCGCAGAATCAGAAATCCTGCGGTCTTATCATAAAATGATGGAGCCAAGGGGGCTCGAACCCCTGACCTTTGCGCTGCCAGCGCAACGCTCTCCCAGCTGAGCTATGGCCCCTATGTACTGAACACATACCTTATTGTAGGACATATCAGGAATTTATTCAATACATTATTTATTTATTGATATCTATGGGAGACTATTCACTTGAAATTTATACCCATAGGGGGTATAATGGCTGTATAATAAAACGGATCAGAAAAGGTGAGGGATGGATATGTCAGAACATTTACAGGAATTTGCCACGGAGCCGAGGACCAATGAAGAAAAGGACAGGATGCTGAATCGCTTGAAACGGATCGAGGGACAGGTCCGGGGCATACAGAAGATGGTCGATGAAGACCGCTATTGTGTCGATATACTTGTGCAGATCAGCGCGATTCAATCTGCTTTGAAAAACGTTGGCTACAACGTGACCGAAAGGCACATGAAGCACTGTGTCACAGATGCGATTGAAAAAGGTGAAGGCTCCGAATCGATCGAGGAGCTGATGGCTGTCTTGAAACAGTTTGCAAAATAGGAGATGGCAGCATACAAGGAGGGGAAACTAATTGTCCAATGACAAGAATGTAACTTTGAATATCACCGGCATGACATGTGCATCGTGTTCAAACCGAATTGAAAAAGTATTGAATAAAATGGATGATGTGGATGCCAAAGTCAATCTGGCGACAGAAAAAGCATCAGTGGCGTACAACCCTGAAAATATTCAGCTCGATGACATTACGGACAAAATATCGAACCTTGGATATGGAGTGGAAATGGATGAAGTGGAATTTGATATCACCGGCATGACGTGTGCGGCATGCTCCACCCGGATCGAGAAGGTACTGAATAAGACAGAAGGTGTATCCAATGCCTCCGTCAACCTGACGACGGAAAATGCAATCATCGAATATAATTCAAATGTTGTATCTGAGAAAGCTCTGATCGGCAGGATAAACGACCTGGGATATGGTGCCGGGCAAAAACAGGGCACTGAGGAGAAAGGGTCCAAAAAGGAGCAGGAGCTCACAAGGATGAAGTGGAAAGTCGTCATCTCCGCACTGTTATCCCTGCCGCTCCTTGTCACGATGCTTGATCACCTGTTCGGCATCGGTCTGCCGGCGATTTTCATGAATCCATGGTTCCAGCTGGCTTTCGCAACACCTGTACAATTCATTTTGGGCTGGCAGTTCTATGTCGGTGCATATAAGAACCTGAAAAATTTCACTGCGAACATGGATGTGCTCGTTGCGATGGGGACAAGCGCCGCTTTCATATTCAGTTTATATGAAACGTATAAATGGATGGCCGGCGCCACCATGCATCCCCATCTTTACTTTGAAACCAGTGCGATCATCATCACGCTCATCCTGTTCGGCAAGTATTTGGAAACACGGGCAAAAACAAAAACAACGGGTGCCATCAAAGAACTGCTGAACCTGCAGGCAAAAGAAGCACGCGTGATCCGGGATGGCGTGGAACAGATGATTCCGGCAGAAGATGTAATTGAAGGAGATCGACTCATCGTCAAACCGGGTGAAAAATTCCCTGTGGACGCAATGGTTGTCAAAGGGCGTACTTCCGTGGACGAATCCATGATTACCGGCGAATCGATACCGGTCGAAAAGGCGGCGGATGATAATGTCATTGGTGCGACGACCAACCAGAACGGTACAGTTGAAATTCTGGCAACCAAAGTAGGAAAAGAAACGGCTCTCCAATCCATCATCAAAGTAGTGGAAGAGGCACAGGGCAAGAAGGCCCCCATCCAGAGAATGGCGGATCTGATTTCCGGTTACTTCGTACCGATTGTCATCGGTATAGCGGTTGTCACCTTCCTGGTGTGGTACTTCCTGGTCAGCCCCGGAAATATGGAAGCTGCACTGGTCGCATCCATCTCAGTACTTGTGATCGCCTGCCCATGCGCCCTTGGACTGGCTACACCGACCTCAATCATGGTGGGGACCGGTAAAGGTGCGGAGAACGGTATTTTATTCAAGGGCGGGGAACACCTGGAAAAAACACATTCCCTCAATGCAATCATCATGGATAAGACGGGTACGATCACCAAGGGCCGGCCGGAAGTCACTGACTTCACAGGTGACGACGACACACTCCGACTGCTCGCTTCTGCAGAGAAAGGGTCAGAACACCCACTTGCCGAAGCAATTGTAAGCTATGCAACGGAACACGATATAGAACTCGCCGATGTGGACGACTTCAATGCGATCCCCGGGCGCGGCATCGAAGCTGTGATTGACGGCAGGCGTATTCTTGTCGGCACGCGTAAACTGATGGCAGAGAACAACATGGACACTGGAGACCTGGAAGACAGCATGAGCCAATTCGAGCATGATGGCAAAACTGCCATGATCATCTCCGTGGATGGGCGGGTGAAAGGTATTGTAGCCGTGCAGGACACCGTGAAGGAAACTGCAAAGGAAGCGATCAAATCCCTCCATGACCAGGGCCTTGAAATCATCATGCTGACAGGGGACAATGGCAGTACCGCTTCGGCAATTGCCAGACAGGTCAATATAGATACAGTCATTGCTGAAGTGCTCCCTGAAGAAAAAGCAGCCCAGGTCAGGAAAGTGCAGGATGAAGGGAAAGTGGTTGCGATGGTAGGCGACGGCGTCAATGATGCACCGGCACTCGCTACAGCAGACATCGGCATCGCCATCGGCACTGGGACCGAAGTTGCCATCGAAGCGGCAGATATCACGATTCTCGGCGGAGAGTTGACGCTGATTCCAAGAGCAATCAATTTAAGCCACAGGACAATCCGTAATATCAAGCAGAATCTGTTCTGGGCATTCGCCTACAATACAGCAGGCATCCCGATTGCTGCACTCGGTTTCCTGGCACCATGGGTGGCCGGTGCTGCAATGGCATTCAGTTCGGTCAGCGTAGTAACCAATTCGCTCCGTCTCAAACGTGTTAAGGTATAATATTTTATAAACTTGTATTAGGAGGTATCATAGTTATGGCTAATAAGACAATCAAAGTAGAAGGTATGACATGCGGACATTGCAAGAGCTCGGTGGAAGGTGCGCTGAATAAGCTGGAAGGTGTCAATGGCTCAGAAGTGAGCCTGGAGGATAATCAGGTAAGCGTTGACTATCAGGAGGATAAAGTTGATGATGCTGCGATGGTCGACGCCATCGAAGGACAGGGTTACGACGTCGTAAAGTAAGTTGAGATATAGAGCGGAGGCCTCCGCCCAGTCTGGTGCGGCCGGCGTGAACTCCAGGCCGCCCTTCAATTGAACACTGAAATATTAGAACAGCCAACGAGTTTAAGACCGTTGGCTGTTCTTGTTTTTTTATAAGGGAGTGACAGCTTTAAAAGTGCTTACTTCAGCTTTCTGACCTTTCCCTGGATGACGGAGGATTTACCATTGTGCATCCTGCCTTCGTGCCTGTGTACGACCTCTTTTTCAAGGTGGATCACTTCCACATCGAATCGCTCCAGATATCCTCTGATTTCATCAAGGTCATAAAGCATGTTCATGTCCGGCGGGCCGCCTGTTTTATATTCCAGCTGTTCCTTGGAATACAGTTCGAATACGATCAGTCCCCCGGGTTTCACACATTCCACCAAATTCGTGAACATCTGCAATTTGCCTTCCGCCGGAACGTGCCCGAAAATATTGACGCTGATGTCATAAGTCTCACGGGGTACTGCGTCTTTTATCGTTATATCCCGCAGGTTGGTATCGACTGTCACGTCTTCTGAAGCAGCCAGCCGTTCCATTTTCTCAATCCCCTCTTTTGAAAAATCATAAGTTGTGACCTGATTGCCGAGTCTGGCGAGATAGACGGCATTGCGTCCTTCACCTTCGGCGAGGAGAACAATCCTTTTGCCCTGTTCTGAACCCAGGACGGTCCTGACCCATTCGTTTGGCTCAACACCGTATATATATTCATCCGTTCTGAATTTTTCATCCCAATGATTCATCATAATACCCCATTCGCTTTTATATCTCTGTCACCATTGTAACGGACATTTTCCAAAGTATCACCCAATATACCATGCGGGGTATTTGACCGGGGCAGGTTCCATCTATTATAATGTTGTTATCAATATTACAGAGAAGAGGGTTAGGATGACTGTTGAAGAGAAGTATGTCTATGATAAGGCGGTAGTCAACCGCATAAACCGTCTGCAGGGGCAGATCAACGGTGCGTTGAAGATGATTGAGGAGGGCAGGCACTGCAAAGATGTGGTCACTCAGTTGAGTGCGGCCAAAAATGCATTGAACCGTACCATGAACGTGATCGTGAGTGAAAACCTGGTGGAATGTGTGAAAGAAGCGATGGATGACCCGGATCAGGATACGGATGCACTGGTCAAGGAAGCGGTCGAACTGTTGAACAAGAGCAGATGATAAATCATCTGTTTTTATGCCTCCTGTCAAATACCCTAAGGGGTATTTGACAGGAGGCGGAGTGTTTGCTATTATACCCTTATGGGTATTTAAAACAAGGAGGTTCTATACAATGAACAAAACTGGAACGGATTATCATATCAATGATGCAGACGGGATACTTGAAAAAAATCAGTACCTGCTTGATGTCAGGGAAGATTTTGAATACGATATGGGTCATATTGAAGGTGCCCGGAACATCTCGGTGAATGAATTGGAAAACAGGCTGGATGAACTGCCAAAGGACCGGCGGATCCATGCATATTGCCAAAAGGGAAAACGCGGTGCCAAAGCCGTGGACATTCTGAAGCGGAATGGATACGATGCAGTGAACCTGGACGAAGGCTTTTCTTCATATACCGGTGCGTATGACAGTTCGAAGACTGTTACAGGCGCACCGGATGCATCCGGGGATAGAAACATTGATCCGGAAAGGGTGAGGATTGAAGCGAGTGGTCTTCAGTGCCCGGGGCCTCTGCTCAGGGTGAGCGAAACGATGGGACAGCTTGAACCCGGACAGCAGATGGAAATCACGGTGACGGATCCCGGTTTTTGCACGGATGTCGAAGCCTGGGCGAAAAAGACCGGAAACACGGTGCTAAAAAACGAAAAGGATGGTGACAGGGTTGTTGCTGTACTCGAGAAGAATGATCAGCAGCCAGCGCCATCCGGGGAAGGCCATCAGATGGTGGAAACGAAAAACGGTGCAACGATGGTCGTCTTCAGCGGTGATCTCGACAAGGCGCTTGCTTCGTTCATCATTGCCACTGGCGCCAAAAGCATGGGTAAGGATGTAACGATGTTCTTCACATTCTGGGGACTCAATGTCATCAAGGACCCAGAAGCACCGAAGAAGGATAAAAAGGGATTGGACAAAGCATTCAGCATGATGATGCCCAAATCTGCCGCCAAACTGCCAATTTCGAAAATGAATATGTTCGGGCTCGGATCGAAGATGATCCAGTATGTCATGAAGAGGAAGAAAGTCGACGCATTGACGGAAATGATCGACAAGGCCGATTCCCTCGGTGTCAAAATGGTGGCCTGCACGATGAGCATGGATATCATGGCGGTTGAGGCGGATGAACTGCTGCCGAATGTCAATTTCGGAGGGGTCGGCACTTATCTCGGTGATGCAGAAAATGGGAACCTGAATCTTTTCATATAATAAGCGGTATATTGAATACTAAGGAGTGTATATAATGTTCTTCAAACAATTTTTTGACAAGAAACTTGCACAGACATCCTACATGGTGGCATGTCAGCAAACAAAAGAGGCGATCATCATCGATCCGAAACGTGTCGTTGATGAATATGGAGAAGTGGCAGCTCAGGAAGGTTTCAACATCACACAGGTGACCGAGACGCATATCCATGCGGATTTCGCTTCCGGTTTGCGCGATGCTGCTGAACGTTTCAATGCGACGGCATATGTATCAGATGAGGGGGACGAGAATTGGAAATATGAAGGTATGCCCAAAAACACGGTATATCTAAAAGATGGCGACATCATCAGAGTCGGCAAAGTTGAATTGAAAGTCCTCCATACACCGGGCCATACACCGGAAAGCATTTCATTTGTTCTGACAGACAGAGGCGGCGGCAGCGATGAACCGATGGGCATATTCACAGGGGATTTCCTGTTTGTCGGTGACATCGGACGGCCGGATCTTCTTGAAGAGGCGGCACAGATGGAAGGTACGACTGAGGAAGGCGCGGCAGCGATGTTCGATTCATTGAAAACAGTGGACAAGTATCCGGAATTCATGCAAGTCTGGCCGGGTCATGGGGCCGGCAGTGCCTGCGGCAAGTCACTCGGTGCAGTGCCGCTCTCCACGCTGGGCTATGAACTGAGGAACAACTGGGTGTTCGACTATGATGACAGGGAAGCTTTCATAAAAGAGCTGACAAGCAACCAGCCGGAGCCGCCAAGCTATTTTGCCCAGATGAAGAAAGTCAACAAGGAAGGACTGCCCGGATTCAAGGTGAAGGATGTTGAAGTGGGCACCCCGGATGAACTGCCGGGACAGCTGTTCGATCTCAGAAGCCGGGAGGAATTCAGGAAAGGGTTCAAAAAAGGTGCGATAAACATTCCGTACAATGACAAATTCCTTCAGTTTGCCGGATGGTATATCGATTATGATCAGCCGATGACTGTTATCGGCAACCCTGAAGACAGCCGGGTGCTGCAGGAGGATCTCGCTTCCATCGGATATGACAATCTTCAGCTGATAGTCCCTGCACGGGAGGCAGAACAGTATTACGACGATGCATATGAAAATGTATCTGCGGCGGAGTTCATCAGCAATTTCAAGGATAGGAATATTCTCGATGTCCGTTCTGCTTCCGAATATAACAATGGCAGTCTTGAAAATGCGCACCATCTGCACTTCGGCCAGCTTGACGAGAAAGAGGTGCCGTTCGATGCGGACGATACAATCTATGTGCATTGTCAGTCCGGTGTCCGTTCAGCCATAGCCATGAGCGCACTCAAGGCCCGGGGATACGATAATGTCGTAAATATCGAAGATGGCTACGCAGGTCTCATCCGAGCGATGCAGTGATGGATATTGTAACGATCATCGTCATATTTCTGATCGGTTTCGTCGGATCTTTCATCTCGGGGATGGTGGGCATAGGGGGATCGATCATCAAGTACCCGATGCTTCTGTATATACCCGCATTGCTTGGTGTCACTGCGTTTACATCACATGAAGTATCTGGAATCAGTGCGGTACAAGTGTTTTTTGCAACGATAGGTGGCGTCTGGGCATATAGGAACAGCGGTTATCTGAACATGCGGCTGATCGCATACATGGGAAGCGCGATACTTGCAGGCAGTCTCCTCGGGGGATACGGCTCGACATTCCTTACAGAGACCCAGATTGATGTCGTATATGCCGTGCTTGCGGCAATCGCTGCCATCATGATGTTCATCCCCAAAAAGGAAATCCCTTTTTCACGGGGCGATGTCCTTCATTTCAACAGGACGCTTGCGGCATCACTTGCATTCTTGACCGGCAGTGCCGCCGGCATTGTCGGTGCTGCCGGTGCCTTCATACTGGTTCCGATCATGCTGGTGATCCTTAAAATACCGACGCGCGTGACGATTGCGACCAGCCTGGCTGTCACACTGATTTCCTCCATCGGTACGACCGTCGGCAAAGTGGCGGCTGATCAGGTGCTCTACGGACCTGCCGCCATCATGATCATAGCAAGTCTCATTGCGGCACCACTCGGGGCAAAAGCTGGACAGAGGATGAATACCGGGGTCCTCCAGTGGATTCTGGCACTGCTGATACTGGCGACAGCTGTTAAAATCTGGGTGGAAATCCTGTTGTAATGCTGCAGTGTTCCAGATCGGGAGAAGGTATTTTCTGCCGGCAGTCCGTTGGATGTTTACGGAACCGATTTTCGGATACAGTTTTATAATGATAATGGCAGAAAGGGTGTTACAGTGGAATTTCACGAAGTTCTGGTAGTTGGCGGCGGTACTGCAGGAATAACGGTAGCTTCACGTCTGAAACGCATATCCGAGTATATCGACCTGGCCATCATTGACCCGGCTGACAATCATTATTATCAACCGCTATGGACACTTGTAGGGGGCGGCGTCGTTGATAAGGAAGCGTCCCGGCGCTCTGAGGCTTCATTGATCCCGAAAGGGGTCAAATGGTACAAGGAATCGGCGGAATCATTCAAACCGGAGGAAAATCGGGTGACCACTTCGGAAGGCACTGAAATAATGTATAAATACCTGATCGTATGTCCCGGTTTACAGCTGGACTGGGATGAAATAGAAGGACTGGCTGGAAATGTGGGGAAATATGGCATATGCAGCAACTACTCGTATGAACATGTGGATTACACATGGGAAACAATACGATCTTTCCAGGGGGGCCGTGCGATATTCACTCATCCCGATTCGGCGATTAAATGCGGGGGTGCACCACAAAAGATCATGTATCTTGCAGATGAGGCATTCCGGAATCAGGGAGTCCGCAACCGGACGGAAATCAATTTCAAATCAGCAAACGGCTCTGTGTTTTCAGTTAAGAAATATGCTGATGCGCTTGATGAGGTCATCAGCAGAAAGGGAATCAGGGCCGATTACAAGAAAGACCTGATCAAAGTCGACGGCCCCAACAAACAGGCGGTTTTCCGGGACCTGGACAGCGGGGAGGAAGAGACGCTGGATTATGATATGATTCATGCAGTCCCTTATATGAGTGCCCCTGATTTCATCAAGAGAAGTCCTCTGGCCAATTCTGATGGATGGGTGGACGTAGACCCCCATACCCTTCAGCATAATGGATACGGAAATATTTTCAGCCTCGGGGATGTTTCCAGTGCGCCGACCTCGAAGACGGGTGCAGCGATACGCAAACAGGCACCGGTAGTGGCATCACATATCAAATCAATGCTGAAAGGCGGTGCCCGATCCGCCCGCAGGTATGACGGGTATACTTCATGTCCCCTCGTCACGGGCTATAATTCCCTTATAATGGCAGAATTCAAGTATGATAATGTGCCATCGGAAACTTTTCCTGTCAACCAGGCGAAAGAAAGGAAAAGTATGTACATGGTGAAAAAGTATGGACTGCCTGCCATGTACTGGCGGGGAATGATGAAGGGGCTTATGTAGGCATGCCCGACGGCAAGTCCTGAAAATTTTGGATATACGGGTCTATACAGTGTCTGGCTTCATTTGAAAATCACTCCCTCCTGTGCGGACGGTCATCGACCGCCCCGCAGGAGGGAGTTTTAAATTTCCATGTAAATGGATACTGGTGTCATAACTCCTGAACCGTCATCGTCGCTGTTCATAAATTTATTGATACCTTCCAGGCATATGTTAAAATTACATAAAAGCGCTTACAAAATTGCGGAAAGGGGAACTGCCGTGCAGCAGTTATATAAGATTTTGTAATTTTTAAAATATATGGACAACGGTTTGTGCATGCTGTAGACTGGTCTTATTAATCAAATTATATGAGTTTAATCGGTTTTAATCCTACTATAAATGAGGGATATCATGTCAGAGAAAAGAACCATGACCCAGAAGATCCTGGATTTCATCGAACGGGTGGGCAATAAGCTCCCGGATCCGTTCGCACTCTTCGTCGGACTGGCTGTGCTGATGATTCTCGTGTCCTATATATTCAGCCTTTTTGATGCATCGGTCAATCACCCGGGGACGGGCGAGGAACTGCCGATCAGAAACCTGCTGTCTGGTGAAGGGCTGCAGTTCATCATCACTTCGATGCTCGAGAACTTCACTGGCTTCGCGCCGCTCGGGCTTGTGCTTGCTATGATGCTCGGTATCGGACTGGCGGAAAAGGTCGGACTGCTCGATTACGCAATCCGCAAGACAATCCTGAAATCACCGCCGTTCCTCGTGACCTATACGGTCGTGTTCGTCGGTATACTGGGTAACCTCGCATCGGATGCTGCGGTTGTCCTCATTCCGCCCCTCGGTGCACTCGTATTCTATAAGCTCGGACGCCACCCGCTTGCTGGACTCGCCGCCGGTTTCGCCGGAGCAGGTGCCGGCTTCACGGCGAATCTGTTCGTTGCCGGAACGGATGCACTGCTTGCAGGAATTTCGACGGAAGCGGCTGCGATACTGGATGAAAGTATAACTGTGACGCCAGTGGACAATTGGTATTTCAATATTGTATCCGTGTTTGTGCTGACTGTCGTCGGCGGTCTGATTACCACCAGAATCGTTGAACCGCGTCTTGGGAAATATACCGGAGATGCTGTGGAGGATGAGAATACGGAAGAACTGCCGAATGCCAAGAAAGGGTTTTTCGCAGCCCTGATTGCCGGACTGCTCTACTGGGCACTGGTGCTCGGTGTCATCTTGATCCCGAACAGCCCGCTCAGGAATGAGGAAGGCGGTATTTCGCCTTCGCCATTCCTTGATGGCATCGTACCGATCATCCTGATCTTCTTCATTGTCATCGGCATGGCGTTCGGTATCACAGTCGGAAAGATCCGGGCGAGTAAGGATGTCACGTACTATATGACGGAATCCATAAAGGATATGGCGGGTTATATTGTGCTTGTATTCGCCATCGCCCAGTTCATTGCATACTTCACCTGGTCCAATCTGGGCACATGGCTTGCAGTGAACGGCGCCGAATTCCTTGAAAGTGTCGAGTTCACGGGAGTGGGACTGATCATCGGCTATGTCATATTCACTGGTCTCATGAACTTCCTGATTACATCAGGTTCTGCAAAGTGGGCAATCGAGGCACCAATATTCGTCCCGCTGTTCATGCAGCTCGGCTACAATCCTGCATTTACACAGGCAGCGTACCGTATTGCGGATTCGTCCATCAACATCATCACGCCATTGTTTCCGTACATGGTCATCATACTGGCATTCATGCAGCGGTATGACAAGAATGCGAGCATCGGCAGCTACATGGCGCTGATGATCCCCTACTCACTGATATTCCTGGTGGTATGGATCATCATGCTGCTCATCTTCTTCTTCACGGGGTTGCCGCTTGGTCCGGGTGTCGGAGTGTATCTTGAGAAATAAAGTAATGAAGGAGTATGAATCATGAGCGATATTGAAAACAGGCTGATTGAATGGAGAAGGGATTTCCACAAGTATCCGGAACTCGGGTTCCTTGAAATGCGTACATCGACGATTGTGGCGAATGAGCTGGAGACGCTCGGATTCGATCTTGAAATCGGCAGGGAAGTCATGTCCCCCGGACACTGCCTGGGCAAACCGTCTGATGATGAAACAAGAGCGCATGAGAAATGGGCCAGGGAGAACGGTGCTGTGGAGAAATATATGGACCGGGTATCCGAAGGATATACCGGCATCGTGGCCACATGGGATACGGGCAGGCCAGGTCAGACGGTTGCCTACCGCGTCGATATGGATGCCCTGCCAATCTATGAGTCCGAGGATGAAAGCCATGTCCCGGTCCAGTCGGGCTTCCGCTCGCTGAACACGGAAATGCATGCCTGCGGTCATGATGCGCATACCTCCATCGGGCTCGGACTCGCCGTGAAAATTGTTGAAAACCGGGACCAGCTGAACGGGAAGATCAAACTCATCTTCCAGCCGGCAGAGGAGGGGGCGAGAGGCGCCATCTCCATGGTGGAGGCTGGCGCGGTGAATGATGTGGACTGTTTCATCGCGACGCATATCGGCATCGGTGTCGAACAGGGGCATTTTGTTGCATCCAACAACGGATTTCTCGCGACGTCAAAGATGGATGTCCGCTTCAAAGGCGTCTCCTCCCATGCAGGCGGAAAGCCGGAGGAAGGTAAGAATGCGATGCTCGCCGCCGCCAATGCCGTCATCAATCTGAGTTCCATCCCGCGCCACTCCGGCGGCATGACCCGGATCAATGTCGGGGAGCTGCACGCCGGAAGCGGCCGCAATGTCATCGCAGATGAAGCGAAGCTTATGATTGAGACACGTGGTGAAACATCCGTACTCAATGATTATATGAAAACTTACGCTGAATCGATCATCGAAGGGGCGGCGCGAATGCACCAGGTCGACTACGGGATAGAACTCGTCGGAGAGGGCATCAGCGCCAAGGGTTCCACGGAGCTCGCTGAAATCCTGCATGAATGTGCAAAGGAAAACGGACTCACGAGCCTGGTGCAGAGTGATGAAGCTGCCGGGTCGGAGGACGCGACGTTCTTCATGGATGCCGTACAGAAACAGGGTGGCTGCGCGACATACTGTGTCATCGGCACGGATCTTGCCGCCGGCCACCACAATGAACGATTCGACGTCAACGAAAAGAGCCTGCTGCAGGGTGTAGAGACCCTGTTCGCCTCTGCAGTGAAGCTGGCCAATAAGTAGAAATAAGCGCTCATTGATGTGCATGCACATCAATGAGCGCTTATTTTACATCCCTACGAATATCCACGCAAACAGATAGATGACAGGGAAGGATATGACGGTCCTCAGTACGAATATCAGTACGAGCTCGAATACGGAGACCGGTATCTTCGATTTGAGCAGCAGGGCGCCGACTTCGGAGAAGTATATGATCTGTGTCAGTGACATGACGGCGATCAGGAATTTTGTGAAGTCACTCTCGATACCGGAACCGATGACAGAGGGCAGGAACATGTCGGTAATACCAATGATGAACGCCGGTGCTGCAGCAGCGGCTTCGGGCACCTGAATCAACTCGAGGAACATCTGCACCGGGTAACTCAGGAACGTGAATACAGGTGTATATTCCGCAAGGATCAGTGCGATGGTCCCGATGGCGATGACGACCGGAATCAGCCCGCCGTATATATCGATGACGTTTATCGTGCCATCCTTCAGAAGCCCTTTCGGACCGTCGCTTTTGGCAGTTCTCCGGTAGGCGCGCAGTTTGGCAGTTTCAAGAATGCTGCCGCCTTCGGTACGTTCGTCAATCTGGCTGCCGGTCACTTCATAGTATGTCTCCTCCTTGACAGACAGCGGCGGGATGCGGACCAGTATCAGTGATGTGAACAGACACGCAATCGTCATCGTCAGGTAGAACTGCAGGAAGTAATGTTCGATGCCGATGAAAGTGGCGATCACGAGACTGAACGGTATGGACAGTACTGAGAAGTTTGTCGCGATCGTGAGTGCTTCCCGTTTTGTATAGAAGCCCTTCTCATACTGTTCCGTCGTAATCATGACACCGACCGGGCTGCTGCCCATCCAGGAGGCGAGCGCATCGATGGAGGAGCGTCCCGGCACCCTGAATAACGGACGGATGAGGGGTTCGAGGAACGTTCCGACCAATTCCATCAGGCCGAAATTCATCAGGAGCGGCATCAGGAATGCAGCAAGCAGAAGCCACGTCGCAAGAATGGGCACGAGGGAGTACATCATCGTGCCGCCGGTCAGTTCACTCGTTATCGCCTCCGGTCCGAACCCAGTAACGACCATGACGGCAATGACTGCACCGGTGGATCTGAGAATGAACCATAGCGGGCCGAGGACGAAGATCCCCTGCAGCTTCGGCGTATGGGTGAAGAGTCTTCTATTCACAAACGTGCCGTATATGGTGATCATGAGAAAGGCAGCGATTGTGGTCGTCGTGATGGCGGGTATCACCCCTTCAAAGTTGGCAAGTATGCCTTCTGCCATGATGCCCAGGATGATCGTCCACTGGCCGTCGATGCTGACGGGCACGATGAACAGCAATAGGGCAATGGAGGAAATGGTCCAGGTCTTCAGCTTGGTGACTGTATCAAATTGCATAAACAACCCTCTTCTATGTATTAATTATGAATAATTCAATGATAGAAGAGTATGGGCGAAAAGTCCATAATATTCTGATATAATTGGGAAGGAATATCTTTGGAAAGAGGGATAGCATGCCGAAAGCGAATAGAAGAATGCAGTATATCGAGGTCCCGGGCACCCGCCAGTTTGCCAACCGGGTGGAGGAGTTCCCGGGCTGCGTGGATCTGACGCTCGGTCAGCCGGATTTTGAAACATCGCAGCCGATCAGGGAGGCAGCCATCGACGCCATCAATACGCAGTCGATGAAGTATTCCCATAATACGGGGCTCTACGTACTCAGGGAGGCCATCAGCAACTATTATAAAGACCGGCACGGTGCACATTATGATCCGAATGGCGAAGTGCTGGTGACCGTCGGCGGCAGTGAGGGCATCGACGGAGTCCTCCGGGCGATACTCGATCCGGGGGACGAGGTGATTGTTCCGGCCCCGACGTACCTTGGGTATGAACCCATCATCGAACTCTCGGGGGGCATTACGAAATTCGTCGATACGACAGATACCGGGCTGATTGCCACGCCTGAGCTCATCGAGCGGAACATCACGGAGAAGACGAAAGCTGTCCTCCTCAACTATCCGACCAATCCGACCGGTGTTACGTATACGAAGGAGCAGATGGACAGGCTGGTGGAAGTTTTCAGGAAGTATGACATATTCGTCATCACTGATGAGATATACGGGGAGAACACGCTGGAAGGCGACCATATCAGCCTGGCCGGCTATCCGGAGATCAAGGAGAAAGTGCTCGTCATCAACGGGCTCAGCAAATCGCACGGCATGACCGGATGGCGGATCGGATATGTCACCGGCCACCGGCAAATCATGGAGGAAGTCACTGCAGTCCACCTCTATAATACGATATGTGCCAGCCTCCCGAGCCAGTATGCAGCCATCGAGGCGCTGAAGCACCAGCTGCATGTGCCGGGGGAGATGAACAAAGAATATATCAGAAGACGTGACTATATATACGACCGGCTGACGGGTATGGGCCTCGAGGTCAAAAAGCCCACGGGCGCATTCTACATCTTCCCGTCGGTGGAAAAGTACGAACACGACTCATTCAAATTCTGTACGGAACTGCTTGAAACCGTCCAGCTCGCCGTCGTCCCCGGCCGTTCCTTCTCGGAATTTGGAGAAGGCCATATCAGACTGTCTTTCGCATGCAGCATGCATGAGCTCGAGGAAGCGGCGGACCGTCTGGAAAAATACCTCCATATGTTAGAAGCGGCAAAATGAAATATTTCAAATCAGGCAGATTGTGATGCTATTTCACATTCTGCCTTTTTGTGTTTATAAAATTTTGAAGAGATGTTATACTGATTCGTAATAACAGAATAGTGAGAAAATTCTTGAAAAGGGAGCCGTAGGGTCCCTATATTTGTTTCCAAAGATTTTGGGAGGGGGGATATGCATGGGTGGATTTCCGCTGACTGGCTGGCTGATCATGATTGTACCGCCGGTGCTGATGATTCTTTCTGTAGTGCTCTGGTATGTCAGGGAAGTGAAGATGGAAAAACTGGAAAATGAACTGATAAGAAAAAATGATCCAGGAGGTGAATGATAATGAGCCACACAGGTATATTGGTCATTGTCATTTTGTATCTGCTGTTCCTGCTCGCTGTCGGGTTCTGGTACTCGAAGGCGAGCAGCGCAGGTTCTTCAGAATATTTTCTCGGCGGGCGAAAAATGGGGCCGTGGGTCCTGTCGATGAGTGAAAAGGCGTCTGAAAGCAGTGGTTTCATGACTGTCGGCCTGCCGGGTGAAGGGTATTCCACCGGCATGAGTTCCGTCTGGAATGCTGTTTCGGCCGTATTCTCCATATTCAACTGGTTCTTCTTTGCGAAACGGATCAGGCGCCTGTCCGAAATATTAAAATCAATCACCATCCCGGACCTCCTGTCGGCAAGGTTCCAGGATCATTCACATGTGATGCGTATGGTTTCGATTGTCGTCATGACAGTTTTCCAGACGGTATACGTCTGTGCCCAGTTCGTGGCATTTGGCGTCCTCTTCGAAGTCGTCCTTGGTGTCAGTTTCTCCGTGGGTGTCATTGTCGGCGGCATCATCACCATCATCTACACGATTCTGGGTGGTTTCTTTGCGGTGGCACTGACCGACTTCATCCAGGGGCTTCTCATAGCATTTGCGCTGTTCATACTGCCGATTCTGGCAATCATTGAGATTGGAGGATTCAACCGCATGGGTACGCTCCTCGATCAGTCCATGGGAACTGAATTTCTGCAGCCGTTCTTCGGCGAGTCACTGCTGACGCTTGCCGGACTCATCGGCATCATCAGTTACCTGTTCATCGGGTTCGGATTCAACGGTTCACCGCATATTCTCATCCGCTACATGGCGCTGCGCAATACGCGGGATGTGAAGCGCATCGCCCTGATCGGCATCATCTGGATGATGATCGCCTATTACGGTGCTTCATTCATCGGCATGTCCGGAGCGGTCCTGTTCCCGGATCTCGGGAATCCTGAGCATATCTTCCCGACGATGACGGTCGAACTTCTGCCATGGTGGCTTGCGGGTTTGGTGCTTGCGGGTGCATTATCCGCAATGATGTCCTCCATCGACTCGATGCTGCTTATCGCCTCATCGACAATCGCGGAAGACTTATGGAATAAGGTGCTCCATAAAGATGAACTCGATGAAGACAAAACAATACTCATATCAAGAATTGCCACTGCAGTCATCGGAGTGTTCGGCATCATCATCGCACTGAATCCGCTGGATTCCGTATTCTGGCTCGCCGTGTTTGCATGGGCGGGGCTTGCAACATGTTTCGGTCCGCCGGTCATCCTCTCCCTCTTCTGGAAGGGCGTCACGAAATGGGGCGCAATCTCAGGGATGATTGTCGGACCAGTCGTGACTGTACTGTGGTACTTCTTCCCGCCGCTTGATATATATGAAGGCGGACCGGCCTTCATAGCGGCACTGCTGACCATTGTCCTGGTGAGCCTCGTGACACATCCCCCGAAAGGCGGGGACTTCGACAGGATGTGGGATGAATACACAGAGAAATCGGAACTTGGCAGACCGGTGCCTCTGCCGTCGGATGTTGCATCTGTAAAGGCGCTGAAAAAGAGTGATGTAAGCACGAAGACAGAGAAGGAGATCGTCACGCAGCTGCTCAACAGCAAAATTCGCACAGTAAGCACTTATGTGGGCAAGTAGGAAAGGAAGAGGCATTTTGGAAAATGATATGGAGACAATCTCCCTGATCAAAACGGGGTTCGATCTGAGTGACAGGGAAGTGGTGTGCTACCCATATCTGATCGTCACCTTCAAGATATACATGCCGAGGCTGTTCCTGAAACCGAGGGTCGCCTATACCGTCGTGGCAGCGGACCTGGTCAAAGGTGCCGCGGCAAGAGCGAACATGTTTCCTGAAACCGAAGAGGTGGATATCCGGGAGGATTCACTCGTCCCGGGTCTCATAGAGGAGGAAGAGGCACTGACGAATGCGAGAAAAACCGCCCTCAGGTGGATCATGTACAAGTTCCATTCATTCAGGGCGCCCCGCATCGAAGTGATCCAGAGGCAGAAAGCCTACAAAGCATTTTTCCATGCAGACGTCAAAGGCAGGAAGGTGCTGGTTGATTCGGTAAAAGGCCTGGAACAGGATGATATCAGATAACTGGAACGGGTTTGAAACTTAAGTATGAAAGAGGGATCTGTATGATGGATTTCAGAAAAAGGCGGATGAAGCTCCTCGGCACAATGGACGAAAGGGAGGACGCACTTGTCATCCTCACCGATCCCGCCTATATCCACTATCTGACCGGATACCACGGGGCGCTCGGCATCGAATGGGGCCGGCCGGAACTGTTCCTCATGACAGGGGACGGGGAGTCCGCCCTGATCACCCCGCTGATGGAGCAGGAGATGGCACTCAGGCAGACATCGGTCGACCGGGTCATACCGTGGACCGACGGTCTCGATGATGAGTGGAGGAAACCGCTCGGGGATTTTATCAGCAGGCATGCCGGCGGGAATATCGGCATCGACTATCCAAAGATGCCCCGGGTGATATGGGATTTCATCACCGGTCGGTCGGGACGGGATAAAGTTGCCGATATCAGTCCGGCCATCGACAGGATGCGCATGATCAAAGATGCCGATGAAGTCCGGGTTGCCCGGCATGCTGGAGAAGTGGCCGTTGCGATGCTCGAAGGGGCGATGGACCGGGCCGGAACGGGAGTCTTCGAATATGAAGTGGCCCTGGCGGCTATTGAGGCCGGAACGAAAAAGGCGGCTTTCCTGATGGAGCAGTGCTATCCGGATGACGAGCCGTTCAATTTTCCGGTCATAGGCAATCAGCAGATCATGGCAACCGGCGGCCTGACCACAATGTGCCATCATCGGAACGGGATGACGCGGCTGGAATATGGCGAACCGTTTTTCATCTGCCACTGCGGCACGGCCCGGTTCAAAAGTTTCTATCCGGGGTTTGACAGGACCCTTTTTGTCGGAGAGGTAAACAAAGAAGCCCAAAAACTGCTTGAAACCGCAGAGAAAGCCCAGGCAGCCGCTCTCAATGAAGTGAAACCAGGCGCCGTGGCCGAAGATGTCTATCATGCATATGCGGAGGTCATCCAGAGTGCGGGCTACCCGATACCATTTCGGGCAGGCCGGTCGATCGGCTTCTCAGTCAACGAAGCGCCCCAGCTTGCATATGGGGACAAGACGAAACTTGAGAGAGGGATGACATTCGCAGTCGACGGCGGCGCCGATGGCAAGAACTATCGCGCGCAGGTCGGCGACAGCATACTCATCACGGAAAACGGTTTTGAATTTCTGACCCCGTTCACCAAGGAGCATTCAAAACTGGTGGTTGGGAGATAGGTAATGTACAGATCGGTTAAGCTACAGTTTTAATTGTCTGGGGAACAAAAAACAGGCCGCAGTAATAATTCTGCGGCCTTAATTCATGAAACGGTTACCGGGTTTTGGTTACACCTCTATACTCCTGAGTACGCCATGAATCCACCGTCAACAGGCACTGTAATACCTGTGACAAACTTCGAAGTATTTTCATCGGCCAACCACAGAAGAGTGCCAAGCAAATCTTCAGGTTCTCCGAAGCGTCGCTGGGGGGTATGGGAAACTATTTTTTCAGCTCGCTCAGATAATGAACCGTCCTCCTTCAATAATAAGTCCCTGTTTTGCTTGGTGAGGAAAAATCCTGGAGCGATTGCATTTACCCGGATTCCTGCTTCTGCAAAATGGACTGCGAGCCATTGTGTCAGGTTATCTATCCCAGCTTTAGCGGCACTATAAGCGGGGACTTTTGTCATAGGTGACGGGGCAGACATGGAAGAGATATTGATGACTGTTCCACCACGATTTGTCATCTCTTTGCCAAACACCTGTGTCGGAATCAGTGACCCTGTCAGATTCAACCTGAAGACATGGTCGAAACCTTTAAGTTCAAGATCAAAGAATGATTTTAAAGTGTCATTCTCAGCATCACCATTTTCAAAAGTTTCCTTGTCTGTTATGGCATCGGGATGATTTCCTCCGGCACCGTTGATCAGGAGGTCGCATTCCCCGAGCTGCTCTTTTACTGTTGCATATGCTTTTTGGACACTTTCTTCATCCAGAACATCGCATGCAACTGCGATTGCCCTGCCCCCTCCATCTGTAATTTCATCTGCAATTTCCTGGCCGTTCTTCTGGTTTCTGTTCAAGATGGCTACATTCATCCCCTGGCGTGCAAGTTCTTTCGCCATTTCCTGGCAAAGAACTCCGCTTCCTCCTGTAACTACAGCATTCTTACCCATAAGACCTTCAAATTCAGGCAGCAAAATCATCCAACTCCTTTCCGTTTTTCCAATTCATATGCGTCCCACAGCCCCCACAGGTACATGATGCCCAGTGCACGGTCATACAGTCCATATCCGGGGCGGCAGTCTTCATCCCACAGATGACGTCCGTGGTCAGGGCGTACATACCCTTTAAAACCTGCTTCATGATATGCTCTCACGACATCGTCAATCGGCACTGATCCGTCCCGGGAGCGATGGGACGTCTCGATGAAGTCCCCGTTATCATAGGTTTTTACATTCCTGATGTGTGCAAAAGCGATCCGGTCTGCAAATCGTCTGATAATATGAGGGATATCGTTTTCGGGATTTGCCCCCAGAGAGCCGCTGCACAGTGTCAGGCAATGGGATGGGCTATCTGAAATTGAAAGATATCTTTCAATCGCACTTTCACTGTTTATGATTCTCGGCAGGTTGAATACCGACCATGGTGGATCGTCGGGGTGGATGGCCATTTTGATGCCTTCCTCTTCAGCCACCGGCAGGACTTCAAGCAGGAAATGCTCCATGTTTTTCCACAGTTGCTCTTCATCAACAGTTTCGTATGCCTTGAACGAATCTTCAATAGTTTTGAGCCTTTCAGGTTCCCATCCGGGCATCGTGTAGCCGGAGTCGGTTGTCTGTTTGATGAGTTCGTCCGGGTCCATATTTTCCACTTTGGATTTTTCATAGAACAGGGCAGTGGAGCCATCTCCCAGTTCTTTGAATAAATCTGTTCTTGTCCAGTCGAAGACTGGCATGAAGTTAAAGCATACTACCCTGGCTCCTGCTTTTGCCACATTCCGCAGACTGATCTTGTAGTTTTCAATATATTCATCTCTTGAGGCTTTTCCGAGCTTTATGTCTTCGTGGACATTGATGCTTTCCACGACATCCAGATGGAAGCCGTGGGCATCCGCCTGCTTCTTGACTTCCATCACTTCCTCTTCAGGCCAGACCTCACCGGCCTGGCGGTGATGCAATGCCCATACCACCCCTTCAACCCCCGGAATTTGCTTGATCTGATCTAATGTTACAGAGTCGTTTCCTTCCCCATACCATCTAAAGGTCATATGCATGTCTTATCATTTCCTTTTCTAAAATGTGAGTACTATTTTTCTTGCTGCTTCAGGGTTGTTTTCAAGTAATTCAAAGGCATCATGAATCTGATCCATGGAATATCTTTGGGAAATGATCTGTGTCGGATCGATTTCGCCACGTCCGACCTGATCTATCACTTTCGGGAATTGATGAGTCTGCAATCGTGACCCGGCCACTTTCAATTCTTTTTTGGTCAATAGTAATGAAGGAATGGATGAAGGCTGCTCATTGAATCCCAGGGTAACGACTCTGCCGGCTATGGATGCAAGTTCAACGGCCTGTTGGAAAGTTTGGGGCAATCCAACAGCATCGATGACTACATTTGCAAGTTCTCCATTCGTCAATCTGTTGATTTCTTCTTCAACATGGACTCCATCAGGTTGGATGGTTGCGTCGGCACCGATGGATTTGGCGTAATCCAGCCGGTTCTGATTGAAATCAGAGATGAAAACTTTGGCGCCGCGTTGTTTGGCCTGCAGGAGACAGGCAATCCCGGTTGGGCCGGCACCGATTACGAATACGGTATCACCTTCCCTTACATCTCCTCTGTAAGTTGCCTGCGCGCCGATGGTCATCGGTTCCATCAAGGCGGCTGCTTCTTCAGAGACGTTCCCGGGCACTTTATGCCAATTATTCTCATCTGCTTTCAGATATTCAGCCATTCCCCCGTCTCTGTGCACACCGAATACTTCAAGGGAATCACATACGTTAGGCTGGCCATTTCTACAGGCGTAGCATTCGCCGCAGTATGTGATGGGCTCCAATGCTACAAGATCCCCGGGTGCAAGGGAAGTGACCGCTTCTCCGACTTGCTCAACAATGCCGGAAACTTCATGTCCGATGACCCTTGGATATGAGGTGAATGGGTTGCTGCCATGGTATATGTGGACATCAGAGCCGCATATGCCTACATTTTTTATTTTCACTATGACTTCGTCACCATTTTCAATAACGGGCTTTTCAAGTTCAACAATATTCAGTTGACCTGGTTTTTCTACTTGTATTGCTTTCATTCTTGACACTCCTTATCTTTATTCGAACAGTCCTGGCAGGAATAGTGATAATGATGGTACAAAAGCGACAATGATCAGTACGATGATGGCAATGACGAAATATGGAACAAGCTCTTTGACAGTAGTCATGATCTTGACGTTGGCAAATTGAGAGGCGACGAACAGGCACACACCGACAGGTGGTGTTGACAGGCCAATCATCAATGCCAGTACCATGACAATACTGAAGTGGATTGGATCCATACCGATGCTGTCAGCAATTGGCAGCAGCACAGGGAACAGAATGACGATTGCTGCGATTGTTTCCATGAACATTCCGACTATGAGCAGCAGAAGCATCATCAACAGAGTGATGAGTACCGGGTTGTCCGTAATGGATAGGATGCCGTCAGCAACCAGGACAGGAACACCTTCTGCAACCAGGATCCATCCGAATGTATTGGCAAGAGCTACAAGGATCAAGATGGAAGCAGTAGTTCTCAGAGTGTCCATTATGATGCCCGGTACTTCTTTCAGATCCAGTTCCTTATAAACAAATTTACCGACGATAAATGCATAGAAAACGACAACGACTGCCGCTTCAGTCGGTGTGAAGTACCCGCCGAGGATTCCCCACAAAATGATGACGACCATGAGCAGTGCCCAAAAAGCGCCGAAAAAGCTTTTGCCGACTTCGGAAACTGAATGTCTGCGTCCTTTGGGGTATTGTCGTTTTACAGCAATCATGTATGTAACAAGCAAGAATCCGAGTCCAAGAACCACACCCGGGATTGCACCGGCTACAAACAAGTCGCCTATGGAAATGCTGGCGAGCGTACCGATGATGATCATCGGCAGGGAAGGCGGAAGCATCGGTCCGACCGTGGATGAAATAGAAGTGACGGCCGCTGAAAATCCGGAACCGTAGCCTTGCTTTTTCATTGCCGGTATCATGACAGAACCGATACTGGCTGTATCTGATAACGCAGTTCCGGAAATGCCTCCGAATCCCAGGGATGATGCAACGTTTGTCAACGCCAGACCGCCTCGAATATGTCCTACGAGAGCGTTTGCAAAATCGATGATCCGGTTTGTAATGCCACCGGCATTCATCAGGTTACCCGCCAGAATGAAGGCTGGGATGGCTAACATTACAAATGAATCCAGGCCGGCAAACATCGTTTGAGGGATGACAGTGACCGGCACGCCGGCAACCAGGAGGTAAGCCAACGCTGATAGGCCTAAACTGAAAGCGATGGGTACCCCTGCTGCGATACAGAATAAGAATATGCCTACTAAAAGTAACGCCATCATATGTCGTCCACCTCATTTCTTGGTTCGTTCTTCTGGCAACGGTCAATTATATAAACGATTGAATATACGAAAAGCAATAATGCGAGTATTGGGATCGAAGCATATATATATACCATATCTGCCCCGAGGGTGGGCGCATAGAAATCCACGCCAAGCCCGGTGAACTGTACACCATATATGAAGAGGAATATTGAAAATATCATGATGAACACTGATACGATACTTTCATATATCCGCCGGGCGTTTTTGGATAATGATGACGGCACCAGGTCAACAGTGATGAACTCGCCCCTCCTCAGAGCTACAGGTGCTGCTGTCACCATTGAATAGACGAACAAATATCTTGAAAGTTCTTCTGTCCAGGTGAACTGGTAGGGGAAATATCTACTCAGGATCTGAGTAACCACCACGATGAGCAGAGCAGCAAAAAATATCATGGAAATGATTCCCAGAATTTTATCGACGCGGTTCATCATTTTCATTCGTCACTACCCCCTTTTCCACTTTCTACAATCTCCTGATAGAGTTCCAGCTGTTCTTCACTGAAGTACTCTTCAAGGGCCGGCTGCATAGCTTCACGGAAAGCTTCCTGATCAACATCACTGTTGAATTCGACACCTGTTTCTTCAAGCTGGGCGCGTACTGCTCTACCTTCCTCTTCCATCAGATCCCGGGAATAGGCCTCGGCTTCACCTGCTGCTTCTTTGACTGCTTCCTGCTGGTCTTTGGGAAGGGCTTCCAATTGTTCTGAGCCGACAACTACATAGATCCAGGAACGGACGTGCTCGGTTTCATTGATGTAATTCTGCACTTCATAAAAGCCATTACTCATTATCAGGTCATTCGGGTTCTCCTGACCGTCAATTACACCCTGTTGCAGACCTGTGAATACTTCACTTAAGCTCATAACCTGTGGCTGGGCACCTGCCTGTGACCAGGATTCCAGGAAGAGGGGAACGTTTGGTATGCGCATACCGAAACCGTTCAGGTCTTCTGGTGAAGAAATAGGGGTATTTGATGTGAGATTACGGGGCTCCCGTTCCATATAAAACAACGGTGTCAGGCCGATATCTTCATCTATTTCCTGCTCAATCTGTTTGCCTATGGGTCCCTCAATCACTTCCCTCATATGTTGCTGGTTGTCAAAAGCGTAAGGAACAGCCAGCATGACGGCATTCGGTGACCATACTTCCATGGATTCACCTGTGATGGTAAGATCCGTCGCGCCATAACGTATGGAATTGATGTTATCGACTTCACTGCCCAACTGGCTGTTGGGATAAATTTCAATTTTCACTTTACCGTCTGTCTTCTCTTCAACACGTTCTGCGAACTCGACTGCTGTTCTGTGCCACAGATGGTTGGAATCGGAAATATGCGTCATTTTCCAGGTGGTGACATCCTCTTCATCTGCTGTGGCATCGTCTTGTGAGCAACCGCTTACAAAAATGAGACATAGCAGAACGAATAAAGACCATTTTTTAACCATTCATCTAAACCTCCAGTTCCTATTAATTGAAATAATCAGGATATGATTCCTTCAGTGCTTGCTGGTCGTATATCAAAAGAGCAAGGTGTTCTCTCATGAGCTGTTCAGCCTGATCAGGATCTTTTGCTTTGATGGCTGTAACCATCTCTTCATGCTGATTGACAAGTTTCTTCCAGTTAAGTTTCATTGCCAGGCTGAGTTTTCTCAGACGATTGGAGTGAGTATCCATTTTCTGAATCACTTCCCATACCCTCGTCTTTCCGGCACCTTCAGCAATCAGACGGTGAAATTCCTTGTCCAGTATGAATAATTCGTTTTCATCATCGTTGTCTCTTGCAAATTTCTGGTACTTCACGTTTTTTTCAAGTTTTGATATGTATGCCTCAGAGAAAGATTCACATGCGAGACGGATTATGCCCGCTTCCGCCTGTTCTCTCAGAAAGCGTGCATCTTCAACATGATCCAGATCGATCAAAGATATATATGAGCCTCTCTGTGGGAGAACAGTCAGCAATTCATCCTCAGTCAATCTAAGAAAAGCTTCCCTTACAGGTGTTCTGCTTACCTCCAGTTCTTCTGAGATCTCTTTTTCAGAAATAGTCGCCCCGGGAGGAAGTTCAAGGGATACAATAGCTTCCCGCAATGCTTCATATACAAAATCCCGTGTAGAATTTTTATGTTTGTTCCGATTTAACATGGCGTTGCCCCTTTCTGAAAATTCATTCTACCACACTACCATACAAGTATGCTAGTATAAATTAAAACGCTTACAGGAGGCACGATTATGATCAAAGCTGAAGAACTGCAGGAAATGACCCGCAGTGTATTTGAGGGACATGGCCTATCGAGGGAGATTTCTGAGACAATAGCAGATGTCCTGGTGCATGCAAATTTAAGAGGGGTGGACTCCCACGGGGTACTCAGGGTTGAGCATTACATCAAGAGGATGAAAGAAGGCGGTATAAATCTTGCTCCCGACTTGAAAGAGACGGACAGTTCAGCCTCGACCAGCACCTTTGATGGGGATAACGGCTTTGGCCATCACATATCGAAAAAGGCAATGGAAAGTGCAATAGCTAAAGCGAAAACGGAAGGCATAGGGGCAGTCGCTGTCAAAAACAGCAGTCATTGCGGTGCGCTGTCTTATTTTGTTTCGCAGGCGACAGATGAGAACCTGATAGGGGTGGCAATGACTCACGCAGACAAGATAGTAGTGCCTTTTGGCGGTTCGGAGTCGTTTTTTGGAACAAACCCCATCGCTTTCGGCTTTCCCGCAGATAGGGAAGAACCGGTGATTCTCGATTTTGCGACAAGTACAGTGGCGCTCGGAAAGGTGCTTGATGCAAAAGAAAAGGGAAAGAGTATACCCGGCGGCTGGGGAGTGGATGAGAATGGTGATGACACGAACAATCCTGATGAGGTCGCTGCGCTTACGCCATTCGGGGGGCCGAAGGGTTACGGCCTTGCGATGGTAGTGGAGATCTTCACCGCATTATTGACTGGTGCGGCATTCGGCCCGCATATTTCCAGGATGTATGGAGATTACGATAAAAACCGGGAGCTTGGACATTTCTTCATGGCCATCGATCCAGATAAGTTCGTAGCAATTGAGACATTCACTTCACGGCTGGATCAGATGATCAGAGAGTTGAGGGAGGCGCCCCCTGCAGAAAACGTGGAAAGGATATATGTGCCCGGGGAGATTGAAATGATGACCGTCAAAGACCGGAAAGCCAACGGCATTCCGGTTTCAGATTCCATTATTGAATATTTGAGAAAGGAATCGGGTGGAAAGTGACAACAGGGAAACATTCTTAAAATATGCATGTTTAGACAACGATAAAGAAAAAGTAAGATGTCCAGCCAGTGGATGAACTTTTGCCATAGCCAAAAGCTATAGCGGACCATGAATAATAACAGTTATCTAATGCTTCCGCTTCTGTGCTAGTCTGTAGCTATATCAAATTTCCGAAGGAGTGGTTGGTTATGACAGTAGCTTACGGGGCAGGCAGGCGGACTGAAACGCCATTTAGGTTTGATAACGTTGGGAGTTTTCTGCGTCCGGCAGAGTTGAAGGATGCGCGGAAGCGTTTTGCGGCCGGGGATATTTCCCGGGAAAAACTGAATTCGGTTGAGGATGCATCAATTGAAGAACTGATTTCGAAACAGAAGGAAGTGGGTCTCGGGGCGATTACTGACGGTGAATTCAGACGTTCGTGGTGGCATCTTGACTTCATGTGGGGACTTCATGGTGTAGAGAAAAAGGATATCGATAGCGGTTATCAGTTCAAAGATGAGGAAACGCGTGCGGAAACGGCGCGGCTGTCGGGTAAGATCAGCGGCGATGGCCATCCATTCATCGGGCACTTCCAGTTCGTGAAGCAGTTCGAGGATGATGGCGTGGTTGCACGGCAGACGATACCGGCGCCGGCACAGTTCCTCTCGGAGCTGCAGCGTCCTGAGAACAAGGCATCGACGGATGAGTTCTATCCCGATCAGGACGAGCTGATCGAGGATATTGCGGCAGCATACCGGACATTCATCAAAGAACTGTACGAAGCGGGCTGCCGCAACCTTCAGCTCGATGACTGCACGTGGGGCATGCTTGTCGATGAGAACTATTGGAAGAGCAGGAATGACAACATTTCGGTGGAGGACCTCAGTCGTGCGTTTGTCACACTCAACAACAAGGCGATTGAAGGCCATCCGGAAGACCTCACTATCACTACACATGTATGCCGCGGCAACTACCACTCGACATGGGCATCATCCGGTGCATATGACAAAGTCGCAGAAGTGCTGTTCGGAGAGGAGAATGTAAAGGCATACTACCTCGAGTTTGACACAGAGCGTGCCGGCGGATTCGAATCACTGGCCAAAGTGAGCGACGGGAAATTGGTCGTGCTCGGCCTCTTTTCCTCCAAGTTCCCTGAACTTGAAGACAGGGAGGAAATCAAAGCGCGTATTGGGCAGGCATCGAAATATATTCCGATTGAACGACTGTGCATCAGCCCGCAATGCGGTTTTGCCTCGACTGAAGAGGGCAATATCCTCACAGAGGAAGAACAGTGGAAAAAACTTGCACTCGTCCGGGAAGTGGCTGAGGAAGTGTGGGGTAAATAGAAAGGCAATCGATCAGAAGTGATGGGCGGAAGCCTGTCACTTTTTAAGTATGCAGATGATTGTGATATATTTTATGGTGTAGAATTTTATTATCAGAGGATAAAGAGGGGAGGGAATGGACAAATAGGAATTTGTCCATGCATATCGATATGTTCAAAACTGACGAAACGGTTTCAACCCTGACGGAGCTGCTCAAGATCAACAGTCCGTCGGGGTATACGGAAAACGCGGCGGCCTGGCTTGAAGGGACGGTCCGGGGTATCGGTTATGAAACGGAAATGACGCCGAAGGGCAATCTGGTTGTAAGTGTGGCGGGAAAAGATGAGTCAACGACACGCGGGCTGAGTGCGCATGTGGATACGCTCGGGCTGATGGTGCGCTCGGTGAATGATGACGGTACGCTGTCGCTGACGAAATTGGGCGGTCCCCTGACACCGACGCTTGATGGTGAGTACTGCGATATCATTACACGGCATGACGGAACCTATACAGGCACTATCCTGTCGAAGTCGCCGTCGATCCATGTATACGAGGATGCATCATCGAAAGAGCGGGATATAGATAACCTGGTCGTGAAGATTGATGAACGCGTGAGCAGCCAAGAGGATGTGCGGGACCTGGGTATCCGCAATGGTGACTTTGTTGCCTATGACCCAAAGGTCATGGTCACGGATTCAGGCTTCATCAAATCGAGGTTCCTCGATGACAAGGCATCCGTCGCCATCCTGGTCAGTGTACTGAAGGCACTGAAAGAGGAAGGCATCGTCCCTGAGACGAATCTGAAATTCATCTTCTCGACATATGAGGAAGTGGGACACGGTTCTGCGTGGATCCCCGGGGACATTACGGAGTTCCTTGCGGTAGATATGGGGTGCATCGGCATGGACCTGGAATGTACGGAATTTGACGTTTCCATCTGTGCCAAGGATTCATCAGGTCCGTACGATTATGATATGACAACAGGGCTCATCAATCATGCAGAGCGCAACGATTTAAGTTATGCCGTTGATATATATCCGATGTACGGCAGTGACGCTTCTGCGGCATTGCGTGCCGGTGCGAATATCAAAGCGGCGCTGATAGGGCCCGGGGTGGCCGCAAGCCACGGCATGGAACGCACACATACGGATGCGCTAAAAAATACATTCGAACTGGTAATGGAATATATCCGGAATTGAATTAAGATAAAGTGGTGAAAGTTCTATCCGCTGAGGAAACCGTCAGAGCATATTATCTAAAATATGATATAGAATGCATAGACGAGCTTGTGCTATTTATCTAATGTGAATAATGGAAACTGGCAGCCTTGAGTCTGTGTTCACTCAAGTCTTTGGAGCTTAAAGATAAGAAAGAAACCAAAGGACGTATTGAATAAGTTCCCAAATATGTGTCAAAAAAATTGTGTATCAGACCACAATGTGGTTTTGTATCGAGTGAAGGAGATAACGTCCTTTTGAAATAATTGCAGTAGGATAAATTATGTTTAGTAAAAGCAGCTGCAAAAGGAACATGGAGAAAATAGGATGACGGATAATAAAGAGGTGGTGAACCCGTGAATGGATTCACTGCCTTTTTTGTATGCACACCAGTTATTCATCTGGGATCACCTATATTTTCTATCATGAGAAATGTCGGACTGGACTAGATTATGGATAGACAAGAATGCTCCATAGAGCAGTATAATAAGCTATTTATATCGAATGGCATGAATGAAGCGTGTTGTGTGTTGGTTAGAAGACTATAAAGTAATGGTTATCATTACGTTTTCTCTTACAAATATCAGTTGTTATAAAAATAAAAACTTTCTAAAAAATCCTAATGTAAGGGTTTACATTAGGATTTATAATGTTATATGCTTGTAATACAAATTTTGATATTAAAGAGAGGAGGCCAATTTTGTCTGTTTTCGATTTGACTGTTGATATAGGTTTAATCTCTGTCTTACTACTTATCGGGGTGTTGTTTAGAGCCAAGTTTAGGTTTATACAGAGGTTTTTTATTCCAGCAAGTATGATTGCTGGTTTCATTGGGTTGGCCCTTGGACCAAATGGGGTCGGCTGGTTACCATTATCTGAAGCGATTGCTGATTACCCGACCATCTTAATTGCTGTCATTTTTGGAGCAATCCCGATTGGAGCCGCACAAATAGATTGGAAAAAAGCATTTCACCAAGTTCGGAACATGTGGCTATATTCAATGCTGTTGACGGTTTTTATGTGGGGCGGTGGCGTTATGATTACGTTATTAGTGATAATAAACATCTGGGAAGTTCCGGCTGGTTTTGGTCTAGTTCTTGGTGCCGGGTTCCTGGGAGGTCACGGAACGGCAGCAGCTATTGGTGAAGCATTCGCAAATATGGGTTGGGAAGAAGCTACTTCACTTGGATATACTTCTGCAACAATTGGATTACTTTGTGCGATTGTTGGTGGTTTGATGATTGTCAAACGTCAAGCGAAGAAAAATCAAACCTCTTTTATTTCAGATTTTAAAGATTTACCAGAGGATTTAAGAACTGGCCTAGTGAAAGAGGAAAACCGAGAATGCGCGGGAACAGAAACAATTTCACCTAATTCTGTCGATCCATTATTCTTCCATATAGCAATTATTGGTGTTGTTGTGGTTATTAGCTACTACTTACAGGAGGGGTTGCAGAGTCTTTTCCCCCAAGTCAGTGTACCATTGCTAAGTATTGCATTTATTATAGGGCTACTCATGCAGATGTTATTGAGGAGACTAAAAGCCCATAACTATGTAGATAAACCAACCATCAGCCGTATCAGTGGTACAGCAACCGATTTAACTGTTGTCTTCGGGATCGCTTCTATTAATATAGCTGTGGTCACAAGCTATATTATTCCACTAGTTGCACTATTTGCTTTTGGTGTAATTTGGGCATACCTGATATTCCATTTTATCTCCCCACGCACCTTTCACCAAAATTGGTTTGAAAATGGAATATTTGGTTGGGGATGGAGTACAGGTACAGTAGCGATGGGGATCGCCCTGCTCAAGGTAGTAGACCCGAAAAATCAGGCAACAACACTCGATGATTACGGTCTTGCTTATGTAGGAATGGTACCAATTGAGGTTTTAATTATCACATTTGGGCCATTATTGCTGATGAATGGATTTGGATTTTTATATGTTCTAATCCTTTTCGGAAGTGGGGCTATATTAATCTTTATAGCTGCCAAATCAGGCTGGTTGGTCAACGAAAAATATGTAAAAGAACGACGAAAGATACAATAAGGTGAGATGAATTACTATGAAAATAGAACGAAGGAAAGTTTCGATGCAGGTGTTTGATCATATCAAGAAAATGATAGATGAGAAGGATCTGAAACCCGGGGACAAGCTTCCCACTGAGAGTTATTTCACTGAACTATTCGGTGTAAGCCGAACACCGATTCGTGAAGCACTCAGTGTATTGGAAGCGAGTGGCCTGATTACATCGACTCAAGGGGGTGGGAGTGTCATCCAGACTATCTCTGCTTCCAATCTGATGGAGAAGACCCGCTTCGAGTTTATAGAACCGGAAGAAGTAGTGAATTTATTGGAAACGCGGGTGATTGTTGAGTCAGGAGCTGCTTATTACGCATCACTCCGAAGGTCACAGACGGACCTTGAAAGTATCTATGAGGCCCTTTCACAAATCAGGTACTCACAAACAGTTGATAATATCGGGCATGAAGAAGACATTCTTTTTCATAAACGCATTGTCGAAGCATCACATAACCCTGTTCTAATACAGACAATGGAGAGTATCTCGGGGTTATATGATAAAGCGGTAAAATATTCTTTATCAAAAAACATAGGATGGAAGGAAAAAAGGCAGCAGGTACTCCAAGAGCATAACGAGATTTACGAAGCGATTGAACAAAAAGATTCGACTCGAGCCAGACAGGTAATGATTGAACATCTGGAAAACGCAAAAACTAAACTTGTTAGGAATATCAATAAAGGAGAGAAAAAGTATGATAGAAAAGAATATTCATTTTTATAGTGAAGGTCTCAAGCTGCGGGGAACACTCTATTATCCGGAAAATATTGATGAAAAAGGTACTTCTCCCGCAATTATTGCGAACTCAGGGTATCAGGGATTTAATGAATTTTACCCAAGGATGTTTGCCAAAAAAATGACAGAAGCGGGATATATCTGCTTAGGTTTTGACTACCGTGGATTTGCCGATAGCGAAGGTGAAAAGGGCACGGTGCTTATAGAACAACAAGTAGAGGATATTAATAATGCAGTAACCTTTTTACAGTTCCAAGAAGAGGTCGATCATAACCGAATAGGTCTGATTGGATGGGGAATGGGAGCTGCGAATGTCATTTTGGTAACTGAAAATAATGAGAATGTAGCTGCCGTTGCTTCATTGAATGGATTTTACAACGGGGAACGGTGGCTCAAATCAATCCATTCTTATAAAGAATGGATTCAAATTCTCGAAACGGTGAAGGCGGATCGTATTCAGAGAGTAGTCGAGGGAGAGTCACAACTGGTCGATCCCTTCATACATTATCCATTGGATCCTGCAACTAAAGATTATGTGGAAAAGGAACTTTCCTCTGTTTATGGATTTGGATATAAAACGAGGCTGCAGTTCACAGAATCTATCATCAACTTAAATGCAGAAAGAAGTGTACAGGAAATTGAATCAACACCGTTATTTATCGGTCATGGCGAGGAGAATATACTACACCCTTATGAAGAAGCCTTGGCTTTATACGATTCAGCCTGCTCTCCAAAAACCCTTTTTACTATTAAAGGAAAACATAATGATTTTATGTATAGTGACCATCCTGAGTTTAATCTTCTCTGCAAGCATTTAGTAACATTTTTTGAGAGAGCTTTTGAGCATGAGGATTCTCGTATCAGAAAGGAAAATATGTGATGGTGAAAAAATGGCACCCTTTACTGGAAGGAGCAATAGATCTGCATGCGCATTCTTCACCAAGTATTTTCCCGAGGAAGCAAACTGATTGGGAACTAATTGAGGATGTTTCGCGTGCGAAAATGGCTGGGATTGTATTGAAAGCCCATGAAGGCTCAACATTTGACCGCTCAACCCTTTTACAAGAAAAATATCCGCATCTAAATATTGTTGGCGGCCTTGTTTGTAATTTATTTACAGGAGGGGTTAAAAAAGCACCTGTCGATATGGCACTGAGAATGGGGGCAAAAATTATTTGGATGCCCACCATTTCGGGAGCACAACACAAGCGTTATTTTGCTCAGCACTACAAAGAGAATATTTTTAATAGCGATGAAGAGTTGGACGAACCTGAGTGTGGTCTGACTGTCACAGAAAATGGAGTCATAAAAGAGGAGGTGAAAAAGGTTCTAACTCTTATTGCCCAAAAAGATGCAGTACTAGCCACTGGACATTTGGAGGCAAAAGAGGTGATGATGATTGTGGATGAAGCCAGAAATCAAGGGGTGAAACGAATCTTGATACAGCATGCAGACCTCGGAATCGCCCCTCTCAGTCTTGAACAACAAAAGCAGCTGGCAAGGAAAGGCTGTATTATTGAAAAGTGTTACCTTGCGTGCAGTCAGGATTTTCAGGATATAACAGTTAGAGAGATGGCGCGTTCCATTGAAGAAATCGGGGCTGAGCATTGTGCCTTAGTGACTGATTATGGACAGGCCCATAATATTCCGGTTGTCGAGGCATTAGAGTCATTCATCGTTGAATTGTTAGAGGAAAATATTAGTGAAGAGGAGATTCGACAAATGGTGGTCGATAATCCTCATTCACTTATACAATGAAAAGAGGAAGGGTTAAGATTATGGAACCACGGTGGACAGAAATATTGAAAGAAGAACTAGGTGAAAAAATGGTTCACACTAGTGATGTTGAAATGCAAGATTACAGTAGTAATTCTGCATTTCGTGGTAATATGCCTGAAGCGGTGGTCTATGTCACAAATACAGAAGCTGTCAGTAAAGTATTAAAAATAGCCAATCTTTATAAAGTACCAGTAACACCAAGAGGTATGGGAACTGGCTTGAGTGGTGGAGATATTCCTGTGCATGGTGGTATTATACTCGACATGTGCCAATGGCCATCTGAAGTCATTGTCAATCCCGAGGATTTAATAGTTTCGGTGTCTCCAAGTGTCCTTACGTCTGAAGTACACGCAGAAGCAGAAAGATATGGGCTTATGTACCCGCCGGACCCGAGTAGTTCTAATATCTCCACAATTGGTGGTAATTTAGCAGAAAATGCCGGAGGGCCTCGAGGCTTGAAGTACGGAGTGACCAAAGACTATGTACTTGGTCTTGAAGTAGTCACACCTGAGGGAGAGGTGATGCGTACAGGGGGGAGTACGATTAAAAATGTAACAGGAATCGATTTAACCAAACTCATCGTCGGATCTGAAGGTATCCTTGGTGTAATCACAAGTGCCACTTTAAAATTGATTCCAAAACCTGCCAGTTCTCAAACAGTTATGGCGGCATTTCCCACAATGGAAATGGCGGGGAATGCGGTATCAACAACCCTTACATCAGGCATTCTGCCTGCAAAGATGGAATTTATTGATAAGGAATGCGCCCAGGCCGTTGAACAGTATGCTCCTCAGGGTCTTCCGACAAATGTGGAAGCAATTGTATTAGCTGAATTGGACGGTCACCCATCGACAGTCAAGGAAGAATCAATAGCTCTTAGCACAATCATGGAGAAGCTCGGTGGAACCTTTGTCTCTATCCCTCATACAAAAGAAGAAGCGGTTAACATGTGGAAAGCAAGAAAGTTGGTTTCACCTGCGATTGCAGTCATCAAGCCAACGAAGGCATCGGAAGATGCCACCGTTCCACGAAGTCAAATTCCTGCAATGATGGCCAGTTTGTCAAACATTCGGGATAAGTATAATATCTCACTCGTTGTGTTCGGTCATCTGGGAGATGGTAATCTACACCCAAACATTTTGTGTGATGAGAATGATCAGGAGGAACTTGAAAGGGTGGAGATGGCCATCGAAGAAATATTCAATTCAGCATTGGAGCTGGGAGGCACACTTTCCGGTGAGCACGGCATAGGTACGATGAAGGCACCATTTCTAGAAAAAGAACTGGGAACCGTGGGAGTGGATATGATGAAACGTATTAAACAGGCCTGGGATCCAAACAATATTATGAATCCTGGTAAAGTATTCTTTGATCAGGGACAACGGTTGATTTTAAGCCGTCACTTAGAAAAATAAGAAGGTTTGAAATAGGAGGAGTTATATTGTGAATTTAAATTTATTTCAGATTGTATCTATTCGTTTCTATTTTTATGGTGAATAGCAATATGAGAATGCTCAGTAAGGTGAATTTATGTATAACTGATTATAAAGAACCGTCATCGATATTTTCCGGTGACGGTTCATTTTACAAAACAGATTCTATCCGTATCTGTCCTCCCTGATCAGCATTGTCATCAGGAAGCCGGCAAATGCGAGCACCGCCATGACGGCCAGGGCATAGCTGGTGCCGGTGTATGTGCTCTGTGCCTGCGGCGCATCCATCACGGCGACTGTGATACTGATGATCGATGTCAGGATGATGATGCCGAAAGCCATGGCGAACTGCCGTACCGTGTTTACGATGGCCGAGCCGTGCGGGATGTCTCTATCATCGAGCTCTGACATGCTGACGGTGACGAGCGGCATGAGCGTCAGGCCGAAACCGGTCATGAACAGGCAGAAGTGCACCATGATCCAGTACGGTGAGTCACCCATGCCGACGGTGTTGAGCAGCACGAGGGAGACTGTCGTGCACAAAAAGCCGATGATGGCGATGGTCCTGCCGCCGTAGCAGTCATACAGGCTGCCGGAGATGAAAGTGATGATGGACAGGATGACCGTCCCCGGCACGAGCAGGAAGCCGGACAGGAAGGCGCTTGTCCCGAGTGCGCTCTGCGCGAACATCGGCAGGATCGTCTCCGTCGACAAAAGCAGCATCATGTTGATGAAAATCAGGATGATTGCGAGAGTGAAGGTCCGGTTGCGGAACAGCGTCAGGTTAAGCACCGGTGTGCCGATGTTGAACTGCCGGCGGGTGAAAAGCAGTACACCCAGTATGCCGGCGGTCAGCGGGACATACGACATTGGATCGAGGAATCCGTATACGCTGATGTTGCTGAGCCCGAATATGAATAAAGAGAAACCGGCCGCAGACAGCATGACGGAACGGATGTCAAGCTTTGTCCGCTGCTGCTCGAGTACGTTCTTCATGAAGAAAATGGCCAGGATGAAAGTGATCAGGATGAACGGCAGCAGCACCCAGTGGAGCGACCGCCAGTCGAGGTAGTCGATGATGATCCCGGAGATCGACGGGGCGGAAGCGGGTGCCACATTTGTCACGGCGCCGAGCAGCCCCATCGCAAATCCACGTCTGTCGTATGGAAATACAATCAGCAGAATGGTCTGGATGAGCGGCAGTATGATCCCGGCCCCGATGGCCTGGATGACCCTCGACAGGATCAGTACACCGAAGTTCGGCGACCAGGCGCCGATGATTGTACCGGCGAGCAGGCATGTGATGGCGATGATGACAAGTGTTTTCGATGAATAGGTGGTCGACAGGTAGCCCGACATCGGGATGAAGACAATCGTCGTCAGGATGAATGCAGTCGTCAGCCACTGTACCTGTGTGGCATTGATATCGAACTCCGCCATTATGGTGGGGAATGCTGTAATGAGAAGGAACTGGTTGAACGTCAGTAAAAAAGCTGCGGCAATGATTACCACAACGACGCCTTTGCTCTGCACTTTTTCCTCTGCCATGCGATGCCCCCTCACCAGAGTGATTTCATATACATTGTTGCATACTGGCAGGTTCCGGTCAAAGTGCGCAAGTCCGGGCGTTTTACATCGGAACGGTCACTATTGGTGTCGTAAGATATAGAGGAAGCCCCGGATCAAATGGTCCGGGGCACTGTCGTGAACCTGGCTATTTCACAATTCTTTTTGCCAGCGGTTTGACACCGAGGCTCTGGACGACGAGTGAAATGAGCACGGCGGCGAATGACAGTGAGATGATCATGTCAAGATCACCCGTGTTTTGCGAATAGAGCGTCAGTATCAGGAAGACGGACATCGTCCCTTTCAGACCGGCCCATGCGATGAGGGCTGCCTCCTTCTGGTTGATCTCGTGGCGCCATTTTGGAAATGACTGGGTAGTTCCGGCGACCAGTATATAGCGGATGATCATCGACAGGATGAAGATGATGATGACGAAGGTCCATCCGTCAAAAATCAGGAATTCAGCCGACTCGATGCCGATCAGGAGGAACAGAAGTGACAGAATGCTCGCTTCCGCAATCTCCCAGAAACCATCCAGTGACTCCCTGAAGTGCGCCTCCTTTTCGCTGCTTTCATACTTGAAGGAGAGCATGATTCCGGCAAATACGGTCGCAAGTACGCCGGAAGCCCCGACGTATTCAGTGATGTTGAAGGTCCCGTATGCCAGTATGATGCTCAGCATGACCTGGTATTTTCGGTCATGTGTCACATTGACCACCTTGCCCATCAGCCAGCCGAAAAGTATGCCGAGGCCGGCGCCGCCGATCGACACGAGCAGGAACTCACCCAGGAATGTGCCGATGCTGAAAGTCCGGCTTTCTGCCAGCATGCCGGCCAGGGTCGTGAAAATGACGATGCTTGTACCGTCATTGATCAGGGACTCGCCTTCAACCACATCGGCGATCTTTTCACTGCCGACCGATTTCTTGATGATGGAAACGACAGAGACCGGGTCCGTCGGTGTGAGGATAGCTGCGATGACCAGGGATTCAAGCAGTGAAAGCGGGATGAACGGCCCGCTCAGCATATGAATGGCAGCCCCGAGGGCGGCCACGGTGAACATGATGCCGAAAACTCCCAGGAAGCTGATGATGCCTGCATTCTTTTTCAACCCGGCGGCCGGCATCTGATAGGCGGAAGTGAACAGCAGCGCAGGCAGGAACAGATGATAGATCATGTTGCCCGTCACTTCAACCGATGAAAAGAAAGGTATGAAGGACAGCCCGATGCCAATGAGTACGAGGACGGTCGGCACGGGGAAGTCATCCTGTTTCTGATCGATGGTGAATACGATGTAGCCGATCAGCAGCAAAATCAGTATATGTGAAGTTTCCAATTGCCTCCCCGTCCTTTCCTGTCAGTCTTGAAATCAATCCTGGGCGTCACCGTACTGGTTGTCCCCCATCTTCAGCGGCTCTGTGCAGTGATTGAAGCCTTGCCACTTCAGGTGATCGAATGCGCCCCTGAAGGAGGCTTCGAGGAACTGCTGCACATTTTCAGCTTCCACGCCGTCCATGCCGTTCTTCATTTCGTAGAGATACTCCGCCATATCAGCCGAAAAATAGCTGCCTTCAGGGAAGCTGTCGTCGGTTGCAAGCTCTTCATTATCCACGAAGGGGTAGGGGAGTGTGAAGAATGTCGGATATTCGAAAGTGTCGTCCCCCAGCCAGAAGCCGAATTCGATCATATGCTCGTCGAAAGCGGCGCGCTCGATCACTTTGCTGTCGTCCGGGAAGGGTTCGAATTCATCGTGGATGAGGATGCAGGATACATCGAACGTCCCCCAGAACAGGCCGGGGTGCACTTTCCGGTGACGGAGCGGTGCGAGGAACTGCATCTCAGTATCCCGTGCAAACTGGAACCATTTCAGGACAATGTTCGCGACATGGTCATTATAGTGGTGATGGCCGACGTCATCTTCAAAAGGTGTCTTGAAATCCATTTCCTGGGGCTTCGTATTGATGTAGAGCTTCAGCCCCTCTGCAGCGGCAGTATTGATGATCTCCTGATAATATTCGCTGATCGGTTTACCGCTTGCCATCTCGATGTGCGTATCATGGGTTTCGGTTTTGATGATGATGAGTCCCCGCGACAGGTCCGCTTCGATTTCGAAGTGGGTATCCCCGCGTCTGAGGAGGCCGGTGGAGAACCCACGTGGTGTAATATCCAGTGTTACATGCGCCCACTGGGGTTCCTGCGGTGCATATTCAAGTCTGATCTTGCCGAGAATCTGGGAAATCAGCTGGAGTGTCGTAATCTCATTCTTGTATTCGGTATAGAATCCCATAAAAATTCACCTCTTAGAATCAGAATACCCTTTTGAAGTCACGATATTCTTCCCGAGCACAATAAAAGCCGCCCGGTCTGTCAACAGGCAGACCGGGCGGAAATTCATCAATTTCATTATACGATCCCCTGGATCCTGAGAATAATTTCGGAGACGATTGCAGATCCGAGGTATGTCCCGAGGAGCACCAGCATGCCGATGGCCGTCAGTTGCTCTCCATATATTCAACCGTGGCTTTGGCCAGTATCTTTGCTGCAATCAAAAGAGATTCCTCGTTGATGTCGAACTTTGGATGGTGGTGTGGGAACGGATCCTTAACACCGTCAGGCTGGGCTCCGGTAAAGAAGTACGTACCCTTGACCTCCTGGAGGTAGTAGGCATAATCCTCGCCGCCCATTATTGGATCAATTTCCTTCACTTCATTGACACCCGGTACCGTCTCCGCAATATCCCTGACGAATTCCGTCTCTTCCTTGTGGTTGACCAGCACCGGATAGCCTTTCTTGTACTCATATTCAAAGTCCGCAGCCGACAGGTGGCATGTCCCTTCGACAACACGTCTGATCTCCCGGTCCATATGGTCGCGGACATCCTCCTTCAGAGTCCGCACCGTACCGGAAAGTTTTGCGGAGTTTGCAATGACGTTATACGGTCCCGCCGCCTCGAAGTTGCAGACGGACAGAACTGCAGAATCGAGCGGGTTCACACGACGGCTGACAATCTGCTGGAGATTGTCGACGAGCTGGGAGGCGATCAGGATGCTGTCCTTCGTATCCTGCGGCATCGCACCATGACCTCCCTTGCCCTTGATCGTGATTTCAAATTTGTCCGCCGCAGCCTGAAGCGCATCCGTACGGTAGTTGATCTCGCGGAACGGCGTCTGCGCCTGCAGATGCGTGCCGAAAATCACATCCACACCATCAAGGCATCCGTCCTCGATCATCGCCTTCGCACCACCCGGTGGCAGCTCCTCAGCATGCTGGTGGATGAAGACAACGTTCCCCTTCAGCCCGGCTTTCATACCGTTCAGAACCTTAGCCACACCAAGCAGTGTCGCAGTATGGCCATCATGCCCGCAGGCATGCATCACACCGTCATGTATAGATTGGAAAGGAAGACCCGTCTCCTCCTGGATCGGCAGCGCATCAAAATCCGCACGCAGCGCAACAGTCGGTCCATCCAGAGCACCCTTCAGGTAGGCAACCACACCATTGCCCCCAACACCCGTCTTCACCTCATGACCAAGATCATTGTGGAAATCCGCGATGAATTTCGGTGTCTCGACCTCCTCGAAAGACAATTCAGGGTGCTTATGCAAATGTCTCCTGATATCCACGATCTCATCGTAAAGCTCATCCACTCTCGCAAATAACTGTTCCATGTTTAACGGCCCCTTTATAAATTGATAGTTTGATATAGAGAGTATATATGGAGGAAAAATAATAGTCAAAATATTCTTTTATTTAGAAGGATTTACGAACAGTGATAAAACAAAAATGAATTATCCGAAAATTCTTTCAAATATAATTTTGTTATGTTATAGTGTAAAAAAATACAGTATTACTGTAAAAGGTGGATGCATTCATGAAGGAAGTCTCTGAGAAGATTAAAAACCTAAGGACGGATAATAAGAAGACATTGAAACAGCTAAGTGATGACACGGGGCTCTCAGTCAGTTTTCTGTCGCAGGTTGAAAGAGGGGAATCATCGCTGGCCATAACATCGTTAAATAAGATTGCTGAAGCTTTGGGAGTACATATTACATCTTTCTTCACTCCCCAATATACGGAGGCATTTAAAATTTCACCGGATGCTATGGAACCCTTTACGTTAGAGCATTCAGACCAGGAGTTTCTAAGGGCCTCGAGCGAATTTAAAGATAGGAAACTGGACAATTATATCATCACTGTTTATCCGGGCAATAAAAGTGAGTCTTCCAGCCACGAGGGAGAGGAAATGTATTATGTGCTGGAAGGTGAGATTACATTTTACTTGAATCAGAAGGAATATAATTTAAAAAAGGGAGAAGTGATTCATTATCCATCTTCTATAAATCATTATTATATAAATTCCGGTGGTGAAGCTGCCAGACTTTTTTGTGTACTAACGCCAAAATTATTCTAAGGGGAGATAAAAATGAGAGTTGCTACAGATATCGGAGGTACTTTCACTGATCTAGTTGCAGTTGATGAAGAGGGAAAGATTACTGTTGGTAAGTCAAATACGACACCCTCTAATTTTGAAAAGGGCATTTTTGATGTGATTGAAAAAGCGGATATAAGCTTTAATGATATTGAGATGTTTTTTCATGGAACGACTGTTGTAATCAATGCATTGACTGAAAAACAGGGTGTTAAAACAGGATTGATTACTACTGAAGGTTTTAGGGATGTATTGGAAATCGCACGGGGTAACCGACCGGATCTATTCAATGTTAAATATAAAAAACCAGTTCCAATCATTGAACGTCACTTGAGAAAAGAGGTGTCTGAAAGGTTAAATTACAAGGGAGAAGTGGAAAAAAATCTGGATTTGAAAGAAGTGGATGGAATTCTGGACTACTTCAGATCAGAAGGTGTGGAGGCCATCGCAATCTCTCTGCTTCACAGTTACAAGAATAGTGACCATGAAAAAGAAATTGCAAAGCACATAGAGAGAAATTGGCCGGAAGTCCATGTAACTACATCAAGTGAATTGAGTAAGGAATGGAGAGAATATGAAAGGACCTCGACAGCGGCTTTAAATGCATATGTCAAGCCCATTGCCAATGATTACCTGAATAATTTGGAAGAGAAGCTGAAGGGCAAGGGTGCAGGAAAGAATAATTACATTATGCAGTCAAATGGTGGTACAAGCACATTTGATGTTGCCAAAATGTCACCTATCAATATGGTTGAGTCAGGACCGGTGGCAGGTATTTTTGGTGCGTCTATTCTGGGAGAGATGCTGGGAGAGAAAAATCTTATCGTGTTGGATATAGGTGGAACTACTGCGAAATGTTCCTTGGTTGAAAACAATAATGTGAAGATATCGACCGATTATAATCTTGAGCAGACTCAGCAATATGCAGGCTATCCTTTAAAGGTGCCGGTGGTAGATATAGTCGAAATCGGAAATGGCGGTGGTTCAATTGCCTGGATTGATGACAGTGGCTCTGTAAAGGTTGGGCCAAAATCTGCCGGGGCGGAACCTGGACCGATTTCATATGGTCAGGGCGGTGAGAGTCCGACTACGACAGATGCGAATGTGCTTTTAGGAAGACTGTCATTGGAAAATTTTGAATCAAGTACTGATCTGGAGTCAATCAAAAAATCATTCCAAAGCAAACTGGGGGATGAATTGAATGCCGGTACAGATGATCTGGCGATGGGGATTGTTAAAATCGCAAATTCCAATATGCTGAACGCATTGAAGCTGGTATCGATTCGAAAAGGATATGATCCCAGGGACTTCACCATGGTGGCTATTGGTGGGGGCGGCCCTATGCATTCACAAGATCTAGCCAGGGAACTTGGTGTGAAAAAGGTGGTAATACCATCGACATCTCCTGTTTTCGCCTCTTGGGGGATGTTGATGTCGGACTTGCGGCATGATTATTCGCAAACACTCCTTGCTAAAACTGAAGAATTGAGTTTTGAAAAAATTAATAATGAGTATGAACGGATTATTGAAGATGCTAAAAATACTTTAAGCAAGGAAGGAATGGATGAAAGTAACATCGTAGTCACCAAAAGTCTGGACATGAGATATGTTGGTCAGGAACACACCGTGGAAGTCACAGTTCCTTTTGATGAGATGAATGTAAATAATATAAACGAGGTTATACAAAATTTCCACGAAAACCATGAACGGTTGTATACGTACACATTACCTGAAAACGGAACGGAAATAGTTAATATCAAAGTCAAAGTTCTTGGGAAGATAGAGAAACCGAAAATGTCTAAAGAGAAAAGGGATGTTGGTGAAAAACACCTTGGCAGACGATCTGTGTTTTTTGAAGAATCCGGGTGGATTGAAGTAGATGTCTATGCTAAGGATTTCCTTGATGATACAGATAGAGTGAACGGCCCTGCGATTATTGAAGAGCAGACGTCCTCTACAGTCATCAACAAAGGTGATGTACTGACCAAGGATAGCTATGGCAATATGATTATTGAAATAGGGGGACTTTCCAATGAAATATGATACTGATCCATTCACGTATGAAGTGATTAAAGATTCCTTGATTTCCACGGGGGAAGAAATGTTTATCGCACTGGCAAAAACGTCAATGAGCCCTATCATTTATGAAGTCCTGGATTACGCCTGTGGCCTGACAGACAGGAAAGGAGAACTCGTGACCCAGGGGAATGGTGTGACAGGGTTTATAGGTATGCTTTCGTTCATGGTGAAAGAGACAATAGACAAATATGGTGAGGATATCCATGAAGGAGATGTATTTCTCATTAACGACCCATATAAAGGTGGAGGCTCGCATCTTTGTGATGTGGGTGTTGTGATGCCGGTTTTTCATCAGGGAGAACTTATTTCATTCGTTGCAAATAAAGCGCACTGGACAGAAGTTGGCGGGAAAGACACTGGATCCATGTCAACGAACTCGACTGATATCTTCCAGGAAGGACTGCAATTCCCATGCTTGAGGCTTTTTGATAAAGGTGAAGCCAATGATCAGATCATTGAGTTGATTGAAACGAATGTCCGGTTCCCTGAACTGTCAATCGGTGATCTATGGGCCCAGGTTGCCTCTCTTAGGACCGGAGGAGGACGGTTGAAAGAACTGTGTGACAAATATAGTCGGCAGTCGGTAATTGAAAGTATGGAAAGGTTCCTTGATCAGGGTGAAAAGCTCACGCTTAATGAACTGAAAAAGCTTCCGAAAGGGACATTTGAAGTTGAAGATCTAATTGATGATGATGGAATCACTGAGGAACAACTGAATGTGAAACTTAAACTGACGATTACTGATGATGAATTTATATGTGATTACCGAGGCTCTTCCCCCCAGGTTCAAGGTCCCATCAACAGTTCCTATACTGGGTTGGTATCATCTGTGAGAACTATTTTTCTGGCCATTACTAATTCAAACCAAGATGTAAATGATGGTGCATTCAGGCCATTGAAGATCATCACAGATGAACGCTCTGTTTTCTCAGCACAAAGGCCTGCGCCGGTATCCATGTATTGGGAATCGATGTTATATGGTAATGAACTGATATGGCAAGCGCTTGCGCCACTTTTACCAAATAAACTGTCGGCCGGACATCTTATGTCCGTATGTACTGTAATCATGGGTGGTAAGCATCCGGATAAAGATGAAGATTTCCTGATTGTCGAACCTTCAGTCGGGGGATGGGGAGCAACGAATGAAAGAGATGGAGATACCGGTCAATTTTGTGTGCTGGATGGTGAAACATTCAATGTTCCTGTTGAAGTGGCAGAAACAGCATATGGGATCATGGTGGATGAATATTCCATGAGAACAGATGGAGCAGGTGCCGGGAAACACAGAGGAGGCCCAGGTGTAATCAGAAGTTATAGGTCTCTCACTGATAATCAGTTCTTCACAGCAAGCTTTGGGCGCCACAAAACAAATGCATGGGGAGCAGATGGCGGACATGATGGTTCAAATAATGAATTTTACATTGAAAAGAATGATGGACAAATAGATGGACCATTCGGTAAATATAATCAGTATAAACTGAACAAAGGTGACAGGGTGGTGTTAAAAACAGCGACTGGCGGCGGATATGGTAAGCCAACTGATAGAAACCGTGAAGAGATAGAATTGGATATTAAAAATGGATATATTACCTTAGAACAGGCGAAAAATGACTATAATTATTCAGGAGCAGAATGAGATGGATCAGAATAATATCAGAGATCATGCGGGTACATCACCAATATTTATACTTCCAATGTATGAAAAGTTATTTGCAGAGAAGAATATTGATGCCTCATTCAATTACGTTGAAATTGATGGTGGGATGGTAGTACCTGAGCAGGGTTTCAGCATACACGATTATGATGAACTTTCTTTTGTGATCGAAGGTAGACTGGCGGTCGAGATCGAAGACGAAATATACAATGTGAGGACTGGAGATTATACATTGATTCGTAAAGGTGTTCCACATATATCTAAAAACCTTGAAGAAGATAAATGTAAGATCATTAGTCTCCTTATATAGGAGGTACGGGGATGGGTAAAAACAATGAAGCAAGCGGTATGGGAAATGACAACCCTCTGGAAAGTGTCCCTTTAAGCAAAAGACAGCACTGGACGACTCCGGCTGTCATATTTGGCGGGTTGGAGTTCACTATACCAGTGCTGATGGTAGGTGCAACTCTGGCAGGTGCTTTTGGACTGACTACCATTTTCTGGATTGTCATGTTTAGTATGCTTGTCCTCCAATGGGCAGGTAATGCTGTACAAGGTCATATAGGTGCTAAGACTGGTCGTCCGTCATCTGTGATTGCCAAAAATAGTTTTGGCAATCTTCAAGCGAGAATCATAGCCGGGGGAACGATCTTTTTAGCATCCCTTGGCTGGTGGGCGCTACAGACAGCTGTTGCCGGCAATGCTATTTCTGCAATGCTGGGTATAGATTATGAGACACAATGGGGGATTTGGGCTTTAATTACAATTGTGGCAGGGTTATTGTTCGCCATCCCGTCGATTATCGGTTATAACTCTATGAAATGGACAGATTATCTGGCTGTGCCGGCCGGGCTGCTACTTGTAGTAGTGGGGATATACCTTGCATTAAGAGGTACTGGTTGGACACAGTTGATGGAATGGAACCCTGAGCCGACTATGTCGGTCATCACTGCAATAAGTTTGATAATAGGAGCGAATGTATCGCAATGGGTGATCGCTTCAGATTATACACGTTATGCACAGCCGACTTGGAAAGATAGTATCCTCATCCCTTTGGGAATTGTAGGAGTAGGCATACCGCTGTTCATGGTTGGAGCAATTATGTCTGTTGGAGTCGGAGATGCAGATATTGTAAATGTCATGCTCAACCTGGGCTTCCCGGTATGGGGATTCTTGATTTTATGGTTAGCAACATGGACAAGTCAATTGGTTAATAACTATAGCATGGGTTTGGCATTTTCAAACTTGGTTAATGTAAACAGTAACAGAGGAAGACAAATTTTGACTTTGGTTGGGACACTGATTGCCATAGCTGTAGCACTGGCTGGAATATTGGATTACTTTGAAGACTTTCTTTATATGACCGCCCTTGTCTATCCTGCAATTGCCGGTGTAATGTTTGCAGATTTCTACTTTCTCAGAAATCAAACTTGGAAGAATATCGATAGTTGGAATTATATGGCCACCATAGCAGCGATAATTGGAATTATTCTGGGTTACTATACTCAATATGTAAATTCATGGGGGCTTCCGGCAGTGCAGTCATTAGTTGCAGCCTTTATAGCCTACTATTTGTTGATGTGGGTAAAGGCAAGGATAAAACCAGATGATTTCACACCAGAAAAGTGGTTAAAATAGTGGAGAGTTTAAAGCCATGAGTCCTATCTAAAGCGGGACCATGGCTTTAAACTTTGTAATATACTGGCTCATCCCCCCTATATTTTTTCACACAGTGTGAAAAAATGATTGATTTATCTTGAGACATCATCTAGAATATATTTAACAGAATATTTAAAACTCTATTTGTTAGCGCTTTCTAAAATGGTTACCAATTATACAGAAGGAGATGGATGATGATGGCAATTATGGTTCTGAAACAGCGTGTGAATGAGTTCCTTGATGGTGAAAAGGGATTGTATATAGATGGGGGGTATGTGCAGGCTCATGGCGGCAAGATGTTTGATGTCTTGAATCCTGCAACTGAAGAGGTGATTGCGCAGGTGAGTGAAGCGGATGAGTCTGATATCGATAATGCGGTTCAGGCTGCACGCAAGGCTTTTGATGCGGGTGAATGGACGAAGATGGAACCTGCTGAGCGTTCCCGTCTCATCTATAAATTTGCGGACCTTCTTGAAGAGCACAGGGAGGAGCTGGCCCAGCTTGAGGCACTGGATAATGGCAAGGCATATCAGCAGGCACTTGAGGATGATGTGGACGGTACGGTGCAGCATTTCCGTTACTACGCCGGGTGGGCGACGAAGATTTCGGGCAAGACGCCGAATGTGTCTCCGGATTATGTGACATATACTGTCCATGAACCGGTGGGCGTGGTTGGTCAGATCATCCCATGGAACTACCCGCTGGCGATGGCGGGGTGGAAGCTTGGTGCAGCCCTGGCCGCAGGGTGTACGATTGTGATCAAACCGGCTTCTGAGACGCCGCTGTCGCTGTTGTATGCAGCGAAACTGTTCAAGGAAGCGGGCTTCCCTGATGGGGTGGTGAATGTTGTACCGGGCGCCGGCAGTGTTGCAGGTAATGCTCTGGTCACTCATCCGGGCGTGGATAAGGTGGCATTCACGGGATCAACTAGAACCGGCGGTTCCATCATGAAAAAGGCAGCGGATGACATCAAGAGTGTGACGCTGGAACTTGGCGGTAAATCTCCTGCCATCGTTCTGGAGGATGCGGATCTTGACACGGCACTTGATGGCATCTTCGACGGAACAATGTATAATACAGGTCAGAACTGCAGTGCGACGACGCGTATCTATGTCCACAGAAATCTATATGAGAAAGTGCTTGATGCATTAAAAGATAAGGCTGAAAAAGCTGTCGTCGGACCAGGCCTTGATGAGGCCACGGACATGGGACCGCTTGTTTCTGAAAAACAGCTGGATACCGTACTCGGTTACATTGAGAAGGGAAAGGAAGAAGGTGCAAGGCTGATTACCGGCGGTTCGCGCAAGGGTGATAAAGGGTATTTCGTCGAACCGACAATCTTTGCAGACGTTGAAGATGATATGACGATTGCCCGTGAGGAAATTTTCGGGCCGGTAATGTCGGTATTCGTATTTGACGAAGTCGACGAAGTGATCAGCCGTGCGAATGACAGCGAGTATGGACTTGCTGCCAGTGTCTGGACGGAGAACATCAAGAAAGGTCACTACATCGCCGGAAAACTGGAATCCGGTACTGTGTGGGTGAACGATTTCGGCCTGGAACTGGAGACGATGCCTTTCGGTGGATATAAGAAATCCGGTATCGGCAGGGAGATGGGGGGAGATTACGGAATCTCCAACTATGTCGAAGTGAAGAGTGTGTTTGTCAATATTAAACAGGACTAAAGCTTAAGAAGGTGCAATATGGATGATTCGCTGGGCAGTGAACTGAAGAAGGTACGAAAAGGCAAGAAGATGACTTTGCAGGAATTGAGCGACAGGAGCGGTCTATCAATCAGTTTCCTGTCACAGGTGGAAAGAGGGCTCCGGACGCTGACTTTCACTTCCCTCCGGAAAATATCTGAATCTCTCGAAGTCAACATCAATTTCTTCTTTGACAATGGCGGTACAAGTATAAAAAAGCAAGTCAACAAGACGACGTCAGATTCGGGCAACTTTTCCTATACGAGTCTCGTGGGACGGATGAAAAAACCGGATTTCACCCCTGCAATCATTGAACTGAATGCCGGAGAATCCCAGAAGGTCCCCTATACCCACAGCGGTCAGGAGTTCGTCTACGTATTATCCGGTCAGCTGGAAGTTGAATTGGAAGGGGTCAAAGAGACACTGTACGAAAATGAATCCATCCACATAGACTCGTCGCTGGCCCACCATTGGTACAATGATACCGATGAAGTGACAGTGCTGCTGCTGGTGTCGTCCAATCAAAATTAATTACAGTAAAAAACTAGCGCTCTGTATGAGCGCTAGTTTTTTAAGTTTATGTGCCTAAGTTCCCTCGGGAACGAGGTCAGTACTTCAGCTTCACCATCTTCGTTGATATAGACTTCCTCTTCGATGCGGACACCGCCATAACCGGGTATATAGATGCCGGGTTCTATGGTGAACAGCATGCCTTTTTGGGCGATGTCTTCATTGAGATGATGGATGGATGGTGATTCGTGGACTTCGATGCCGAGCCCATGACCGACACGGTTGTTGAAGTATTCACCGTAGCAATTCTCTTCGATGACATTCCTTGCAGCAATATCGAATTCTTTCAGTGGCACACCGGCCCTGACTGCATCGACACCTGCCTGCGTGGATGCTCTGACGATGTTGTATATCTCTTTTTGTTTTTCGGATGGTTCTCCGATAGTGAATGTCCGTGTGATGTCTGAACAATATCTGTCGTGGGTGATGACACCGAAATCGATGAGCAGGAAGTCTCCGTTCGTAAGCTTCCTGTCCCCGGGTGTGCCATGGGGCAGGGCTGCTTTCTCCCCGGCGAGTACCATGGTAGAAAACGAGGGTCCGGCTGCACCGTGTTTCTTCATCAGATACTCGAACTCAGCCACGAGATCCGCTTCTGTCATTCCTTCTTTGATTGTTTTGAGGCCTTCTTCGAGTACGGTTTCGATGATATTCACTGCTTCCTTCAAACCATCTATCTCTTCCCGGCTCTTGAAAGTCCTCAGGTGATCGATAGCCGGCTGGATGTCGGCGAATTCAGCACCCAAGAAGATATCCTTTAATCCATTGTGATGTGAGACAGTCACTGTATTCATTTCAATACCTATTATATCCGGCATGCCTTTCAATGCTTCCCTGATGATTGTGAAAGGATTCTGTTCATCAGATACGGGGATGATGTTGTCCACTTTGGCGATATCTGCAGCAATTTCCTTGTCCAGAGCCGGCAGGAAAAGGTAAGTCTCTTCATTTTCCGTATCGATGAAAAGTGACATGTACCGCTCATGGGGATCTGCATAGAACCCTGTCATATAATAGATGTTTGAGGGGTCGGTGATTACAATAACTTCTATATTTTCAAGACTCGGATGGTTGGTCAATGCTTTGATTCTTTCAGAGTAATTGATAGACATATGGTCAATTCATTCCGCCTTTCTTTTTTCAATCTCCCTCCACATTGTCTCTACTGTTTCCCGTCCCTGCAAAAGATCTTTGTGGAACTTCACTTTTGCGTTTTTCCTTTCATGTGTGATGGCTGATAATGAGCGCATGGCTGCATCTTCGTCGCCGAGTATTTTATGGGCGGCGAGCTGCCCCTGATACATTGCGACTTTGGCATTTTCTATGCCGGTGACGTTTCCGGCGACGTAGAGGTTTGGAAGCTCGGTCTCCATCATTTCGCTGTGGAGAGGGACGTAGCCGCCAAGGCTTTCTGCATACACATGTTTGAGGTTCAAAAGGGAGCCGATCTCACTGAGCGGCGCGAGTCCGTCTGATATGCACACGAAGTCGCACTTTACTTCCCTGGTCTTGCCGTTCAATGGCTTTCCTTTGGAATCGGTCTTCTGGACGGTGACGGATTCTACCTTTTCCGTGCCGTTTATCCGTATGATCTTCTCCTTGATGGAAATCGGGAGCCCCATGGCCCTGATTCCATTCTTTGGGAACAGCTTTAGTGCTGCGGGGTGAATGGGTTTTGCTTTTCCTGCCAATCCTGCCCCGGTTGAAATGAACCTGGAAGGGGCTGAATGTCCAAGTGACACGAGTGTTTCGAAGGCGTCTTCGGGCTTCTGGGTGCTGAGCAGGTTTTCCGGGGGAAGACATATTTTAGCGACATCGATGTCTGCATAGCCGAGCTCCATCGCGATGACCATGGACAATGGATTGATGCCGACGATGACCCCCTTGTCCCCCGGCCTGACGCGGCTGAAATTGGTGAGCACCTGGGCGGCGCCGACCGTCATTACGCCTGGAAGATCCCACTCTGGAAGAGGGTTGGACTTTTCCCGGGATCCGGTGGCGATGATCAGGTGTCTGGATCTGAAGGTGCCTGATGTCGTATGGACAGTATAGGTGTCATCCAACTCGACATCATATACGGATGTACTCAGGCGGATTTCAGTCTTATCCTGAGTGTCGCTGACCAGCTTCCGGGCAATCTCCAGCCCGTTCCACCATTTTCCCTTTTTCTCTTCGTAGAGCTGTCCGAGAAGTCTGCCCCCTGCATGGAAGTATTCATCGAGGACCAGAACCTTCTGTTTTTCCTGCAGTATTCCGGCGGCGCTGAGTCCGGCCGGCCCCGCGCCGATGATTATCGTATCAAACATGTGCGTCATCACCTTTCACCAGATGGGGAAGTTCTGTCTGCTGTTCGACATCCATCCCTTTTTCAACGGGGGTGAGGCATGCCCTCTGGTTCCTTTCCCCATTTACAGTGACGCGGCACTCTGAGCAGTGGCCGATGTTGCAGTAGATGCCCCTTGGTTTCCCATCTTTTTCATGTCTCCTGAGTGTCCTTATGCCATTTGCGAGCAGTGCGGCTGCGAGGCTTTCTCCTTCTGCGCCATGAATGATTTCCCCATTCCACCTGAAAGGGACGAGTTCGGGCTGGATGGTGCCGAGTATTTTATGGTTCATTATCCTGTCAGTCATGTGTCGCCCTCCCCTGAGAGTTCTTTCATCGAGATGGTCCGGATCGGCGGCTGTGATTTCAGATGGATATAACCTGGTGAATCTTCATGCTGGTCGCCGGTCAGTCTTTCAAGCAGCGGCCCGCATGTACGGGAAGCGCAGAACCCCATGCCTGCCCGCGACTTCAATTTGAGTTCCCTGGAATTGTTCGCTCCATTCTCCATTATATTCAAAAGCTCCGAATAATAGACGTTTTCACATCGGCACACGACGAAATCATCTTCCTGCTTCATATGGGAGCCCTCCTTTCCCCTTTTATCAACAGCCAAGAAAAAAAGATGCCAGCTACAGACCGAATCTCTTAACTTTGGCATAGAGGGTGGGGCGGCTGATGCCGAGTGATCTGCTCGCCTTTTCGATGTTCTGGCCATTGTCCTCGAGGACATGACGGATATAATCCGCCTCCACTTTCTCAACATAATCCTTGAGTTCTAGTTCTTCATCGATGGAGGGGAGGGAAGGCTGCTTTGCATCCTCGCCGACCTCGGTCAAATACTGGTCGAAAATTTCGTTGTTCAGCGCTTCATCGTTTGAGAAGATGACCAGCCTTTCGATGACGTTGATGAGTTCTCTGACATTGCCCGGCCAATGATATGCCTTCAAACGGTTGATGAGCTGCTGGTTGGCGTATTTGACACTGGTCCCATACTTCTCAGACAGGCTGTAGAGGTAGTAGAAGAACAGTGATTCTATGTCATCGGGCCGCTCTCTGAGAGGCGGTACGTGGATGTTGACGACATTGATCCTGTACAGCAGGTCCGACCTGAAATCGTCGGATGCCAGAAGGTCGGAAATCTTCCTGTTGGTGGCCGAGACGAGCCTGAAGTTGGCTGACTTCTCCTTGTTGCCGCCGAGTTTGAAGTACCGTTTTTCCTGAAGCACCCTGAGGAATTTCACCTGCATATCAAGCGGCATGTCCCCCATCTCATCCAGGAACAGGGTCCCGTTCTCAGCAAGTTCGATCTTTCCTCTGTTGCCTTCCCGGTTTGCACCGGTGAATGCCCCTTTTTCATAGCCGAAAAGCTCTGATTCAAACAGGTGGCCTGGGATGGCACCGCAGTTGATCGGGATGAATTCCCCTGATACATCGCTTGTGTCATGGATGGATTTGGCGAATAGTTCCTTGCCTACGCCGGTTTCTCCGGTAATGAGTATATTTGCATTTGTCTTTGCCGCTTTTTCAATCCGGGTTTTGACGTGCTCCATGACAGAGCTCTTATATATGATATTCCTGAAATTGCTGCTTTTCAGCTTTTTCATGTTGTCGGAGAGCACGCTTACTTTATTCTTCAGCGTTTCAATCTGTTCCTGCTGCCGCTTCTGTTCTGTGACATTGACTTCGGAGACGATGGCGCCTGCGATTTCACCATCAATCAGTATGGGCATGGACTTTATATCTACATATATATCGTTCGTCGCCTTATGCTGCTTTTTGACGATTGTCCTATTTTCCCTGAGTGAGGCAAGCATGACCAGGTGCTCTTCTTTAAAGACTTCGGTGATCTTTTTGCCGATTACATATTCATTGCTCATGCCGAAAATTTCTGCCGCCCTGTCGCTCCAGTAGATGACATTCTCCTGTTTATCGATAATCGTGAATGAATGGTTGTGGAAGTTGATCAATTCTTTAATAATGGCTTTCTCCAACATTTTAACGTCCCCTTTTCGTTAAATAACTAATAAGTATTATATGGATTTTTACAAAGTAAAGCAAACTTTCTAAAAATTTAGGTATTCAGAGCTGGCATTCTTTTTTCTTGGGGATTTATAGAAGGAGGTGGTCTGGTTCATTGAACAGAGATATTTATGATGTATTGGTCATAGGCGGGGGAATCATCGGGGCAAGCATCGCTTACTATACTGCGAAAACAGGGCTGAAAGTTGCGCTGCTGGAATCCGGCACCCTCGCCTCAGGTACGAGTTCCAAATGCGACGGGAATGTACTGCTGATTGATAAAGAGCCGGGGTTCGACAGCCGGATGGCGATAAAAAGCCAGGCTCTGATCAAGGAGCTTTCCCATGAACTGGAAATGAAATTCGAATTCCGCCATCCCGGCAGCATTTTCCTGTGTGCGAATGAGGACGAGCTCGAACAGGCATATGAATGGGCGGACCTGCACAACTTCAAAAATGAGGGCCAGGAATTTTTCAGGAAACTGACGAAAGAAGACTTGAAAAATGATTCCAGATACTTTTCAGAGCATCTGACCGGGGGGGTCGAGTGTACGAACGATTCAACGGTTAACCCGTATATGCTCACTTTTTCGTTGGTGCATCAGGCGAAGAAATACGATTTTTCACTATTCGAACACACCCGGGTGACGGATGTCGAACGGGCGGGAGGGGGATACTTCAAAGTGTCTTCCCATGGCGACGTATTTAAAGCCGGCAAGGTCATCAATGCTGCCGGTGTCCAGGCACCGGCAGTGGCGGACATGCTCGGCCTGTATGTACCGATCAAGCCGAGGAAAGGCCATATTCTTGTAGCATCACGATCTGAACTCATGGGAACGCGCAAAATACAGGAATTCGGATACTTGATGACGAAGTTCGGCAGGGAGCGGGAAGCGTCTGAGGAGATGAACGACTACGGCATAGCACTCGTCCATGAGGCAACCGAAAGTCAGAATTTCCTGCTGGGGAGCAGCCGCGAATTTACCGGGTTCGATACCAAGGTGGATCATAAAATCATCCGGCTCATTGCCCGGCGGGCGATCGAGTATTTCCCGCAGATGAAGGACATGGACATCATCCGCAGCTATGCCGGCCTGCGGCCGTGGACGCCGGATCATCTGCCCATCCTGTCCGAAACAAAGGTGCCGGGCTTCTACATTGCAGCGGGGCATGAAGGGGATGGCATAGGGTTGTCGGCAATAACCGGCCTCTGGGTTTCCCAGATGATGACGGATACGCTTGAAGATGACATCAGTCCGCTTGATATCAACAGATTCAGGGAGGTGCACGCATGAACCAGAACAGCAAACAGTTTGTAACGCTGGATACGCATACGGGCGGCAACCCGACCCGGACTGTGTTGTCGGGGATGCCGGCGCTCGCCGGTGATACGATCCAGGAAAAGATGCTCGACATGAAAGAGAACCATGACCACATCAGGAAGTTCCTGGTGAATCCGCCGCGCGGCCATGATGTCATGAGTGGAACAATCCTGCTTCCGCCGCTTGCCCCCGGGGCTGACTACAGTGTGATATTCATAGAGACCGGGGGCTATCTCCCGATGTGTGGGCACGATACCATCGGCACTTGTACGGCTCTGGTTGAGATGGGTTATGTAGAGCCGGTTGAACCCATCACTTCAGTCGTGCTCGATACACCTGCCGGCATCGTTGAAGCGGAATGCAGAGTGGAAGGTGGAAAAGTTTCAGAAGTGACATTCGTCAGTACGGAGTCTTTCCATCTGAAGACAGTGACTGTCCATTTCGAAGGACGTGATGTGCAGTGTGACATTGCATATGGCGGGAACTTCTACGGCATCATCAAAGCGGACGACCTGGGGCTCACCCTTGATACGGACAATTCTGAGGAGATTGTCGCAACTGCGATGGCAGTGCGTGACGCAATCAACGGCTGTCATGAAGTCAGGCACCCTGAATATCCATTCATAAATAAGCTCACGCATATGGAGCTTTACGAAGCGGGGGATGTTGTCAAAAATACTGTAATTGTCCCGCCGGGCGGCATCGATCGCTCGCCGTGCGGTACAGGGACATGTGCCAAAGTCGCCACTCTGTACAAAGAAGGGGGAATTTCCCGGGATGAGACTTTTATCCATGAAAGTATTACAGGGTCACTTTTCAGGGCCCGTCTCCTCAGCACCAGGGAGGAGGACGGCATCATTTTCAACAAGGTGTCCATTACCGGATCAGCATGGATCATGGCCCGGCACGACTTTTATATGAACGGCTCCGATCCCCTGCAGGAAGGCTATCTTCTTATTCCGGAGTTGGCGGAGGTGGAAGTATGATTGTAAAAACAGTGAACAGTTATGACATCCACGTATACGGTCAGGTTCTGAGGGTGGTTGGAAGAAGTGAACTCGAGGCGGGGCCTGATGGTTTTGACGTGGCGGAGCTGATGTTGAATGAGCCGAGGGGGAGCAAATACATGAACCTGTTGACATTTCATGAGAATGACAATGGTTCCTTGGAAATTTCAATCGATTCGGCCAACGGGATTGAGAACCGGGGGATACTGGTGAAGTCTTTCCTGTCGTCCCTGGTCGACAGGGGCAGGATAGCTGTCCGTGGCAGCTACTCCGTAGACATTGAAGGTGAAGTGGTGGTTTATGACCACGAGGGTCTTGAAGAGACACCGTTGTATGATGTCGCTGACGACCGTGGTCTGTATATTGTGAATGGAAAAAGGTTGAAACTGGCAGCAACCGGGATGATTCTGGAGATTCAGAACATCACTGGAATGAAGGAGGAAATTGAAAATCTGAACGATGGAACTTACGATTATCTGGTTTTGCACAACGATGGGAAACACACAGTCGCGAATGAAAGCAATGATATTCTGCCCTATCCGATAATTGAAGTGGTTTCGCTGCTGGATGGCATATCCTGCGGCGGAAGAATGACGACATTGAACGGGGAGGATATCAAAATCCAAAATGGCAGCTTCCCACATCGGTATCAACTGGTTGCCAATTCACAGTTCTACATCGACAGCACGGATATATACAGGGAAGGTTTTGTCATTAAATAAGCAAGGGGGATTCAGATGACAAGGGAGAAAAGACTTCCGGGTCTTGGGGTTCTGCTCACGATACTCGGATTGTTCGTTGTGATAATGTTTGGTTTCATAGTCATTTTAGAATTGCCGATACAGCTGGCACTGCTCACTGTATGGTTCATGATCATGGGATTTGGCCTGTATCTGGGATATGGCTATCTTGAGATGGAGAAAGGATTGCTGAAAGGGATTTACGAAGGAATGGGTGCGATTTTGATACTTATAGCGGTTGGTGCCCTGATCGGGTCCTGGATTGCGGGCGGCGTGGTGCCGACCATGATCTACTACGGACTCAGCATCATCAGTCCGAGCATCTTTCTGATGGCCGCAATGGTCATATGCGCCATCACTGCCATATCCACGGGGACTTCATTCGGTGCCGCAGGAACTGCAGGGATTGCGATGATGGGGATTGGAGAAAGTTTCGGTCTGCCGACTGCGCTTGTTGCCGGGGCGGTCATCTCCGGCTGTTACACAGGCGACAAGATGTCGCCGTTGTCGGATACGACTGTAATGACGGCATCCTTATCCAAAGTGGAACTGTTCAGGCATATACGGTCGATGTCATATGTATCGGTGCCTGCCTTTATAATCGCCGGAATCATGTACTGGATTGCCGGGGCCGTATTCCATGACGGCAGCGGGGATCTTTCCATTGCCCGGAATACGATGGCGGGACTCCAGGAAACATTTGAAATATCATGGGTGATGCTGATTCCTGCCCTCGTAGTCATAGTAATGCTCATATTGAGGATGCCATCTGTACCTGTGATACTTTTCGGTGCCCTGCTGGGCAGCCTGTGGGCAGCCTGGTTCCAGGGGTATGCCTTCATTGAAGCGATACAGACGCTGTATTCCGGAAGCGAGCAGAATACCGGTATTGCATTCATCGACAGTCTGCTTAACCGCGGTGGCATCACATTCATGCTTGAAGTGATCCTGCTGATCATCCTGGCACTTGGCGTGGGTGGTCTTTTGCAGGCGATCGGTGCATTTACAGTAATCGGCAACCTGTTTGCCGGATGGGCGAATAACACCGGCAATTTGACACTCACAACAATGCTTGCATCGTTCTTCGGCGTATTCTTCGGTGGTGCAGCATATGTGTCACTGCTTACGGGTTCCAAGATCACCGAAGAGAACTACGACCGCAAAAATGTGAGCCGCACACTGCTCTCGAGAAATGTCGAAGCCGGTGGGACCGTGACGACCCCGATGGTGCCATGGTCTGACGGCGGTGTATTCATGGCGACTACACTGGGGGTTGCGACACTTGCCTATCTGCCGTTCTTCTGGTACGGGTTCCTGGTCATGATCATTTCGCTGATCTACGGTTATTTTGGTTTGTTCATAATGGAGAAAGACGAATATGAAAAAGCACGTGATAAAGAGGATGACGAAAATAATGAAGAAAATGGAGGATACAAAATCTATGAAAAAACAGTTTGAAGGAGCGTTCCCGGTATTGATTACACCGATGCATGGGGATTACAGCGTCAACTACGAAGGCATGAAAGCGAACGTCCAGTATTATCTGGATCAGCAGGCGGCGGGGATCGTCATCGTGGGCAGCACCGGTGAGTTTGCCTCACTGGATGAAGCGGAGAAGAAAAAGATCGTGGAACTGGTCGGCCCGATGGTGAAGGATACGGACACCGCGCTTCTGGTCGGCATTGCCGACGAACGGACGAGCAAGGTCATCGAGTATGCCCGGCATGCCGAAGCCAACCATGCGGACGGGCTGCTGCTCATCAATTCCTTCTATCAGACACCGACGGAGGAAGAGGCGTTCCATCAGTTCAAGGATGTGAATGATGTAGTGACCCAACCGCTCATGATGTACAATAACCCGTTCACTGCGAACGTGAACCTGGAAGATGCAACCATCTGCCGGATTGACAGGGAGCTGGACAAGGTGCAGTACATCAAGGAGTCGAGCGGGGACATCCGCAAAGTGCGGGCGGTCGCCGACAATACGGATCTCGTATTGTTCTGCGGTTCCGATGACCTGGCATTTGAGTCCTTCGTACAGGGGGCAACCGGCTGGGTGTCGGTGGCGGCCAACATCGCCCCGAACAGCGCGGCACAGCTGTATGAACTGGTGAAGGCGGGCAAGTATGATGAAGCCAAAACGCTCAACAAAGATCTGCTGCCGCTGTGTGAATTCCTCGAGGACTCCGGCAAATACGTCCAGATCGTCAAAAAGGCGATGGATCTGAAAGGGCTGGCCGGCGGGCCGTCCCGTAAACCGAGACTGGGGCTCACCGATGACGAGGTCAGTCAGCTGAAGTCCCTGATGGAAAAACTGGATTAGCAATGTACGCTGTTTATCCCCGATCACATAGAGAAAGGATTAGTCCGTTCCCTTGGACTAATCCTTTAATTTTTGGCTTAATATCTGATTTTTATATTTGTTTACGGTCCTTCTGGAGAGATTCACGCCAAGTTCTCCGAGTTTGCTTGAAATTTTACTGTCCGGCATTTTTTCAAATCCTGAAAAGCTTTGGATCAGGTGCATCGCATAGCTGACGGAGGCACCGTTGCAGCATTTCTTCGACAACAGGGATTTGACCGGCAGGCTCCCTTTCGGTGTGGCGATGAATTTGTTGGCGAGCAGCCTGCTGATTGTAGCAGGGCTGAGGGAAGTTGCATCGGCCAGATCATTCTGGTCCAATGGATTGAGGAAATCTGTCTCGCCCAGCAGAAATGACTTCTGTGTGTTCGCAATGATTGTCAATACACTGCTCAGATACATTTTTCTGGCATTCAGAATCGAAGAAAGTTCCTCGTAATCCTGCCTGTATTTCTCCATCTTCTTTTTGAAATCCTTGTCATCCGGCTGGACTTCAAAGGGTTCGAATGTGATGCAGTCAGACAGGTAATCGTTGATGGTGATATTGAAGGTATTTCTGTCGATGGAGATTGTGGCATCCGGTTCCAGATATTCGGTTTCTCCTCCATCAATCGGAGAGAGGGTGCAGGATTCAGTGATAAGCTTCACATATCCCAGCAGTTCATTTCTGGCGGCCTCCCCGAGGAAATCAAGATTGCCCCTGTTAATGTCTTCAAGGTTCGACATGAATAAACTGAATAGACCTTTGTCGTATATACCTTGATTTTTTAATTGAAAAGCCAGGAAATCACAGACATCTGTGCATCCGATCCCCTTATCCTCGTATGCTTTCAGCAGCTCCAGCAGTTCATCTACTTCTCCGGGAGGCGCACCGGAGATGCCAGAAACCTCATTTGGATGCGCTTCCAAAAAACCGGATGGACTCAGAGAATGCAGAATGAATTGCATTGTTTCCCTCCTGCGGTCATCGAGCGTACAGTTGAAATGGGTGGACAGTTCGGAGAGGATGCCCGGGGAGTCTTCGCTTCTGGATGGGATGGCGGAGAGCGGAAGTTTATCTTCATCTATGTAGACCAGCGGATTTTCATCACATTTGTTTATAATGTAATCATTCAATTCACGCCTGTCGTACTTGAAAACGCTGATGGAATTATAAATGAAATTATTCAATGAAATACCGAGTTCATTTGCAACAAATGTATCCAGATTTATCATTTTGAATGCCCCCTTTGCGCTGTATGAAGTGTTTTATACATAGTAGCACAGGCATGTCAAACATTCTATATTATTAAACAGATTATACAAAACGTTACATATTGTAAAAAAGAGCATAAGAAATAAAGGGCCACTTCAATTGTTGTAATCGTTTCCAATGCCAGGATAATATGATAACTTTATTATAGAACTATATCTTTTTAGATGTGCTTAAATCAAACAAGGGGGAAGAGATGAAAACTTTAACTAAATTATCCACGCGGCTGATGGAGAAGTATTTGCCGGATCCGTTCATTTTCGTCATTCTGCTGAGTCTGGTCGTTTTTGTGCTCAGCATGATCACGACCGGCAGTTCGCCGCTCCAGATGACATCGTTTTTCGGTGAGGGCTTCTGGAGTCTCATGGAATTCACCGTCCAGATGTCAATGGTGCTGTTGACCGGGCATGTGATGGCGAAGAGTACGCCGTTTAAGAATCTGCTGTCCAGGCTTGGGTCCGTTCCGAATACGGCCGGTCAGGCGATTGTGCTTGTTTCTGTCGTGGCGGCGCTGGCCTGTTTCATCAACTGGGGATTCGGGCTTGTGCTCGGGGTACTCTTTGCCAAGGAGGTTGCGCGCCAGAGGGATGACACGGACTACCGCCTGCTGATTGCCAGCGGCTACTCGGGGTTCCTGGTATGGCACGGAGGTTTTTCTGGATCGATACCTCTCACTGTGGCGACTGAAGGCCACCCGTTTGTGGAGCAGATCGGCATCATTCCGATAACGGATACGGTGTTCACTTTCGGCAACCTGCTGATCGTGGCGTTGCTGGTCGTGACCATACCGATCCTGAACTATTTCATGCATCCGGAAAAATCGGAAAGGTACATAATCGACCCCGAACTGCTTGCCGAGCCGGGACCGGAGCCGAAGCCTGAGAATATGACGCCGGCCGAACGGCTTGAAAACAGCAGGGTGCTGAATTATATTATCGGTGCCATTGGTATCGTCTATGTCATCTACCATTTCTCTGTGAACGGCCTTGATCTCAATTTGAACATCGTGAACTTTATCTTCCTGTTCACGGGACTGATCCTGCACGGTACGCCGAGAAACTACATCGAAGCGGTGTTCGAGGCGGTCAGGGGTGTGGGTCCGATACTCATCCAGTTCCCGTTCTATGCCGGGCTGATGGGCATGATGGTGGAATCGGGATTTGCGTCACAGATTACAGAGATATTTGTAAGCGTGTCCAATGAAGTCACGTTCCCGCTCTTTGCTTTTCTGAGCGCCGGGGTTGTCAACTTCTTCGTGCCGAGTGGCGGCGGACAATGGGCGGTCCAGGCACCGGTGATGATCGGTGCTGCGATGGAGCTCGGGATCGAGCAGTCCAAAATGGCGGTGGCGATTGCCTGGGGAGATGCCTGGACGAATATGATCCAGCCGTTCTGGGCACTGCCGGCGCTTGCGATCGCAGGGCTCAGGGCAAGGGACATAATGGGCTTTTGTGTCTGGGCGCTTGTCGTATCAGGTTTCATCATAGGAATGATAATGTTGATCATATTCTAAATTTACAAATAGGAGGAGAATCATGAAAAAAGTAGTGATTGCAGATGCACGTCGTACCGCAATAGGAGCGTTTGGCGGAAGTCTTAAGGGGATTTCGGCCACCGATCTTGGAGCGAAGGTGATACGGAGCATTATCGAAGAGAACGGGATAGAAGGGGAAGATGTCGATGAGGTCATCATGGGCAATGTGCTCCAGGCCGGCCTCGGACAGAACCCGGCAAGGATTGCGGGGGTAGGTGCGGGCCTGCCGGCCTCTGTCCCCGCAACGACCATCAATAAAGTCTGCGGTTCCGGCCTGAAGAGTGTCCAGCTGGCTTACCAGTCCATTGCGCTGGGGGATGCGGATATTGTGCTGGCCGGCGGGATGGAGAACATGTCCCGGGCACCGATGCTACTTGAGAACGGGCGTTTCGGTTTCAAGATGGGCGACCAGAACCTCAAGGACTCCATGCTCTACGACGGTCTTACTTGTACATTCAACCAGTATCATATGGGGGTTACGGCCGAGAACCTGTGCGACAGGTATGACATCGGCCGTGAATCGCAGGATGAACTGTCGGCACAGTCCCAGAACAAGGCGGTTGAAGCCATCCGGTCCGGAAGGTTCGAAAAGGAGATCGTGCCGGTGGAAATTCCGCAGCATAAAAAAGACCCTGTCGTCTTCGACACGGATGAGTTTCCGAGGGAGGGCGTCACGGCCGGGAAACTGGGGAATCTGAAGCCCGCCTTCAAAAAAGATGGCAGTGTGACCGCGGGGAATTCCTCGGGTATCAATGACGGTGCAGCATGTACGCTGGTGATGAGTGAGGAGAAGGCGAAGGAACTGGGGCTCAGGATTATGGCCTACATTGACGGTTTCGGCACGAGCGGTGTCGATCCGAGCATCATGGGCATCGGCCCGGTCGGTGCGGTGAAATCGATGATCAAAAAAGTCGGGACACCGCTTGAGGATTACGATCTCATCGAAGCGAACGAAGCGTTTGCCGCGCAGGCGCTCGCAGTCGGTCAGGAACTTGGCTTCAACCAGGATATCGTCAATGTGAACGGCGGGGCAATCGCCCTCGGCCATCCGATAGGTGCCTCGGGGGCACGCATCCTCGTGACACTGCTCCATGAGATGAAGAAGCGGGACAGCCAAAAAGGACTGGCCACGCTGTGCATCGGCGGAGGCCAGGGGATTGCGATTTCAGTAAGCAAATAAAAGGAGGAATTTTTGATGTCGAAAGTAATACAGGATCTGAGTGAAGGGCTGAAAAGCCTGGAAGATGGGATGACACTGCTGGTCGGAGGCTTCGGGCTGAGCGGCATACCGGAACATTCCATCGAGGAAGTCAGGAAGAAGGGGACGAAGGATCTGACAGTGGTCAGTAACAACTGTGGTGTGGATGACTTCGGACTCGGAGTCCTGCTGAAGGATAAGCAGGTTAAGAAGATGGTCTCTTCCTATGTAGGGGAGAATAAGACTTTCATGCAGCAGTTCATCGACGGGGAGCTGGAAGTGGACCTTACGCCGCAGGGTACGCTGGCTGAAAAAATGAGGGCCGGCGGTGCGGGGATTCCGGCATTCTATACAAAGACCGGTGTCGGCACGAGAGTGGCCGAAGGCAAGGAGACGAAAGAGTTCGGCGGTGAGGAATACCTCATGGAAGAGGCGATTACCGGGGATTATGCCCTTGTGAAGGCGCAGAAAGCTGACACATACGGCAACCTGATCTTCAATAAGACGGCCAGGAACTTCAATCCCCAGTGTGCAACCGCGGCAAAGACGACGATTGTCGAAGTTGAAGAACTCGTTGAGGTCGGGGAACTGGATCCGGATGCCATCCATCTGTCCGGCATCTATGTCGATTATGTATATGTCGGTGAACATTTTGAAAAACGCATCGAAAAGAGAACTGTCAAGGAGGAATCATAATGAAGGAGCACAGAGTCAGGATCATCAAAAGGGCCGGCCAGGAGATCAAAAGTGACATGAACATCAACCTGGGCATCGGCATGCCGACACTTGTCGCCAATGAAATTCGGAACGATGTTGAAAATGTTTATTTCCAGTCGGAGAACGGCCTGCTCGGCATCGGTCCCTATCCCACCGAAGATGAACTGGACCCGGATCTCATCAATGCCGGCAAGGAGACGGTGACGGCGGCAAAGGGCGCTTCATTCTTCGATACAGCCGATTCGTTCGGCATGATCCGCGGCGGCCATATCGATCTTGCGATCCTCGGCGGGATGGAAGTGTCCAAAACGGGGGATCTCGCAAACTATATGATTCCCGGCGTGCTGGTAAAAGGCATGGGCGGTGCCATGGATCTCGTGGCAGGTGCCAAGAAGGTCGTTGTCATCATGGACCATGTCAATAAGCACGGAGATGCGAAGATCAAGAAGGAGTGCGAACTGCCTCTTACAGGGGAACAGGTGGTGGACCGCCTCATCACTGATCTCGCAGTGTTCGATTTCGAGGGCGGTACCATGAAACTCGTGGAGCTGCAGGACGGTGTAACAGTCGAAGAAGTCAAAGAGAAAACAGAAGCTGAATTCGAAGTGGCTCTATAGGAAGGGAGATATGCATGGTGAAGGATAAAGTGACAATAATTACAGGGGCTGCGAGCGGGCTCGGGCTCGAGATCAGCAAAGTGTTTTTGAAGAATGGCGCGAAAGTGGTACTGTCCGACATCAATCAGGAGAAGCTGGATGAAATCGTCGAAGATCTGAAGGCAAAGGCGTATGACTGCCTGGGCATCCGTGCTGACGTGACCAGTGAGGATGATATAGAGAATCTGATTGACAGGACGAAAGAGGAGTACGGGCGCATCGATGTGCTGTTCAATAACGCAGGGTTGCAGCATGTGTCGGATATAGAGGAGTTCCCGACGGATAAATTCAGGCAGATGATCGATATCATGCTTGTGGCGCCGTTCATCGGAACGAAGCACGTGATGCCAATCATGAAAGAGCAGGGCAGCGGGACGATTCTCAACATGGCTTCCATCAACGGCGTCATCGGTTTTGCCGGGAAAGCGGCATATAACAGTGCCAAGCACGGTGTCATCGGCCTGACGAAGGTGGCAGCCCTGGAAGCGGCCGAACATGGCATCACGGTCAATGCAATCTGTCCGGGCTATGTGGACACGCCGCTTGTCCGCGGCCAGATGGAAGACCTGGCCCAGTCAAGGGGCGTGGCAGCGGACAAGGTGATCGAAGAAGTGCTGTTCCCTCTGATTCCACAGAAACGGCTGATTGAAATCGGGGAAATCGCCGACTATGCGATGTTCCTGACGAGCGACAGTGCGAAAGGAGTTACTGGCCAGGCCGTCCTGATCGACGGCGGATATACTGTCCAATAACGAGGGGGTATTCTTTTGCTGGGTATTTTTCTTGGACTTTTAACGATCATTGTACTTGCCTATCTCGGGTGGTCGATCATCTGGGTGGCACCGATTGCCGCCGGAATCGTTGCACTCACCGGCGGGCTCGATCTGCTTGAAGCCTATACGGGACCTTATATGCAAGGCTTCGTGGACTTTGCGAAAACATGGTTCCCGGTGTTCATGCTGGGGGCGGTGTTCGGTAAACTTATGGATGCGACCGGCATGGCGAATTCCGTGGCGGTCAATATCACCAAACTGATCGGGACCAAGCGTGCGATACTGGGCGTCGTCATCGCCGCCTCTGTCCTGACTTACGGCGGTGTCAGCCTTTTCGTCGTCGTATTCGCCATCTATCCACTGGCTCTGTCCCTCTTCAGGGAAGCGGAGATACCGAGGCGGCTCATGCCGGCAACGGTGGCCCTGGGTGCATTCACATTCACCATGACCGCAATCCCGGGCACACCCCAGATACAGAACCTGATTCCGATGGAATATTTCGGGACCACACCGATGGCGGCTCCTGTGATGGGTATCGTCGCGGCCGTAGTCATGTTTTTCGGCGGTTACTGGTATCTGATATACAGGGAAAGGAAACTGAAGGCGGCGGGGGAAGTGTTCGATGAACCGACAGACAAGGTCGATGAAACGCAGGATGAAAAGCTGCCGAACATTGTACTGTCAATCATTCCGTTGATCGCAGTGCTTGTTGCGCTCAATGTGTTCGGCCTTCATATCATCACTTCACTGATCATCGGCATCCTGCTGATACTTATATTCAACATCCATAAATACAAAAAATTCGTTAATGCCATCAATGAAGGGGCGGTCGGTTCAATCACCGCCATCATCAACACCTGTGCGGCAGTCGGTTTCGGGACTGTCGTCAAAAGTGTCGAAGGGTTCGGTGACCTGACGCAGCTCATGACAGGCATCAAGGGCAGCCCGCTCATTTCCGAGGCCATCGCCGTCAATATACTTGCTGGGGCAACCGGCAGCGCCTCAGGCGGTATGGCGATTGTGCTCGAAGCACTGGGAGAACATTTCAGGGAATCGGCGGAGACCAGCGGAATCGGCGTCGAGGCATTCCACAGGATCGCCTCTCTGTCATCTGGCGGTCTGGATGTTCTGCCCCACAACGGTGCGGTGCTGACACTGCTTGCAGTTACAGGGATGACCCATAAGAAAAGTTACGCGGATATCGCCGTTGTGGCCATAGTCATCCCCGTCATCGCAATCGCAGTATGTATACTGCTCAACATGATCGGACTTGTCTAATTCGTATGCTGGCATCCGATCTTCCGGGTGCCTTTATGATTCAATGGAGAGATGGAAAATAACCTGGAAACGGTTCTTGAGGTGCACCCCTAAAGTTGAACTCCAAAATTCAACTTTAGGGGTGCTTTTATATGTACAGAAAACATGCAATAGATTTTAAGCTGAAGATGATTCATGAATATTTAAAAGGGAATCTGGGTTACGATAAATTATCGGAAAAGTATAAAATAGATACTAAATTACTCAGAACGTGGATTAATCAATTTAACCAAAACGGTGTGCAAGGGATGACAGTTGGGATGACAAGGTCAACCTATTCGAAATCATTTAAACTCGATGTCCTCCAGTACCGTATAGAACACCAGTTATCATACAGGGAAACGGCAAATGCATTTAACATCCCCAATCCTTCACTGATTGCACAGTGGCAGAGCAAGTATAACCAATATGGTATTCTGGGTTTAGAAACCAAACCGAAAGGCAGGTCGTCTAAACCGATGAATCAGAAACAATCCAAGAAGAAACAAGATGAGAAGGCACCATTGAACGAAACGGAACGGGAAGAACTGGCGTGTTTAAGGGTAGAAAAACGTCAGTTGGAGGTCGCCATTGCCCTGGGAAAAAGTTACAATCCTTAGCTCGAGACAAACGAACAAAGAAATAGTTAGAGCGATAATAGAGTTAAGGGAAACCGGTCTCTATCAGCTTAAAGAGCTGCTTGAGGCCGCAAAGATCGCTAAAAGTGTATTTAAGTACTGGAATGATCGGTTGCCTGAGGAAGATCATAAAGAAACTGAAATCGTCCAATCCATCAAGGAAATTGTGACTGAAAGTAAGGAAAGATACGGCTACCGTCGGGTCTGTTTGGCCTTGAAAAATAGAGGGTTTGTCGTGAATCACAAGAAAGTACTGCGTTTGATGCGGAAATATCAATTGCTTTGCGTCAAATTTAAACATAGAAACCGTCAATATAAGTCATATAAAGGCAAAGTCGGTAAAGTGGCTAAGAACACACTGAGCCGCCGGTTTAAAACAGATCGCCCGTATCAAAAAGTATTGACGGATGTCACTCAATTCAACATTTCAGCCTCTGGAGAAAAGCTTTACTTGTCACCGTTCATGGATGCGTTCAGCGGAGAGATATGTACTTATAAAATCAGTCGTTCCCCGACGCTCGACATCGCAATCGATCCTTTAAAAGAATTGATTGAACACCGACCGGCATTGGACTATCGAATGACGCTCCACTCGGATCAGGGCTGGCACTATCAGCATAAAAAGTGGGTCAAATACCTTAAGCGGAATAAGACCTTCCAAAGTATGTCCAGAAAAGGAAATTGTCTGGATAATTCACCGATGGAGAACTTCTTTGGGCTGCTTAAACAGGAAATGTTTTATGGCGAACAGTTCACGACCTATACAGAACTGGCGTCTGCGATTCATCAATATATCGATTTTTATAACCATGATAGAATTAAAACAAAATTAAAAGGCATGTCTCCTGTGAATTACAGAAGACATACCTTTAATAAAATGGCTTAACCAAAAGTTCAACTTTTAGGGTTCACTTCATCTCCGTTTCCAGGTTATTTACGTGCATCATATACCGCTCGCTTCTCTTTCCGTGTCCCTGATCCGCTCAATCGACTCCTTGGCGAGGCCGATGACGACCATGTCGTCCATCGGCGGGTTGTGGAGTCCTGCCCGGACGTTCCGGTAGTGCCGCTGAAGTTCATTGTCTGCAGAGAGGCTTTTCGCTCCGACGACTCTCATGGATAGATCGACGGCTTCGACCGCCTTATTGACGATGGATGTCTTGACGGCACCGAGTTCGCCGCCCATCTGCTGCCTTGCATCTTCGTCACTTTCGTCCCATTTCCTTGCTACGGAGTAAAGGAAGTGTTCCGCCTCGAGGAGCATCAGTTCGATGCGTCCGAGCTTTTCCTGTACATTGGGCAGTTCGGAAATGGTCCCTTTGATGCTGTTGGGGGAATAGACTGATGCAAACCTCACAGCAGCTTCCTGTGCTGCGCGTGCAATGCCGAGGTAGCATACCGGTATGTGCAGCAGCCACCCCGCCGGTGATTTCCTACCGGGTGTCCTGAAGGAGACGAGGTCTTCTTCCTCCACCTCGACATCATCCATTATGAAATCATGGCTGCCGGAGGCCCGCATGGCGACTGAGTTCCATGTTTCATCGACATGTACGCCTTTGAGATCGGTATCCACGACGAAATTTCCGACTTCACCCGTCTCTTCGATGGTGGCACTGACGACAGCGTATTTAAGGATGGGGGACAGTGTGGCAAATGTCTTTTTGCCATTGAGGATATATTTGCCGCCATCCTTCCGGGCGGACGTTTCAGGTCTGCCCCCCCTGGTCGGGCTCCCTGTTGCGGGTTCCGTCGCAAGATTATTGATGAGTGCCCCGTTTTCAATCACATCCTCCGCAACTTTCCGGTATTTTTCCTCATCCCAGGACTTTTTCTCTCCAAGGTCCATGATGATGCCCATATGCCAGCCGATCGACAGGGCAGTCGCCCCGTCATACTTGGCGATGATCTCCTGATGTTTCAGCATTTCCCATAAAGAGATGCCGCCACCGCCGTACTCTTTCGGGATGGTCACCTGCGGATAGCCGATTTTCTTCAAGGCTTCGAAATTCTCGAAGGGGAAGGTGACATTCTCATCATGCTCCCTCGAAGTATCACTGAATCTGCTGGCTGTCTCCTCCATGAGTTCCAGCCGTTCTTTCATATCAATTTCCTGTAATGTACCCACATTATGACTCCTCTCAAAAAACCCACAATTATACTATGAATTATTCTATTATTACATTATTCGACATATGATTTCAATAGACGGGGCTTGATCAATCCCTACTTGACAAGTAGGTTATAGCGTTTATAATGAAGCGTATATTTAAATTGTTCAGAATACATATACAGCGGGTGACATTATGCTTAGTTTAAGAAATCTGAAATTGTCATTTGATGGCAGTCAGGTACTGGATGATATCAATCTTGATGTGAAAAAGGGTGAAGTCGTTACACTGATCGGCCCCAGCGGCACAGGGAAAACGAGTCTGCTCCGGTGCATCAACCTTCTTGAAAGGCCGGACAGCGGATTTATCTCCCTTGGTGGCCTGGACTATGATTACAGCAGGATCAGTAAAAAGGAGGCGCTGAACCTCAGAAGGAAAACAGCGATGGTATTCCAGCAATACAACCTTTTTAAAAATAAGACGGCGATTGAAAACGTGATGGATGCCCAGATGGTTGTGCAGAAAAAATCCAGGAAGGAAGCCTATGAAAAAAGCATGCAAGAATTGAAGAGGGTGGGACTCGAAGCAAAAGTGGATGCGTATCCCAGCCAGCTGTCCGGTGGACAGCAGCAGCGTGTCAGCATTGCCAGGGCGCTTGCAGTGGAACCTGAAGTCATACTTTTTGATGAACCGACTTCAGCGCTGGACCCTGAACTGGTCGGCGAAGTGTTGAAATCCATCGAGGAAGTGGCGAAATCAGGCATGACCATAATGCTGGTGACGCATGAAATGTCGTTTGCACGGGATATATCAGACAAGATTGTGTTCATGGATAAGGGCCGGATTGCTGAATCGGGCACCCCGGAAGAAATCTTCAGTCAATCGACTAACACCAGGACACAGCAGTTTTTGAATAAATTCTATACAGCAGTTCATTAAGGACGGGAGAATAGATGATGAAAAAATTATTATTGTTTACAGTATTCGCAGGAGCCGCTCTTGCCGGCTGCGGCAGTGGGGCTGAAGAAAATGCCACAGCCGACGAAAATGGAACAAGAACAGTGGAAGTGGCTGTGCCTTCGTCATCGAAACCACTCAGCTATACGGGTGAAGACGGTGAACTGACCGGCTATGAAGTTGAAATCTTAAAAGAAGTCGACGAGAAGCTGGAAGACTATGAATTCAATATACAGGGCACGAGTGACAGTGCAGCAGAAATCGGTCTGGATACCGGGCAATATGACATGATTGCACAGGGGCTGATCCTGTCTGAAGAGCGTGAAGACAGTTATCTGATTCCATCTGAACATAACGGCTTCAGCCTTATGAAAATCTATGCGACCGGTAACATGGACGGTGAGATTGAAACACTTGATGATCTTGCAGGGAAAAAAGTGGCACCTGTGACACCGACGGGAGGGGTCTTCAACTTGTTGACAGCCTACAACGAGGCGCATCCGGATAATCAGATTGATTTCGAAACGTCCGACGGCGGCATTCCGACTTCCGACCGGCTGAAGGAAGTCGATACGGGTACATATGATGCATTCGTCAATCCTTCCAACCTCGGGCAGGGTGAAATTATCGAGGAGGGTGGACTGGACATACATATAACCGAACCCGTTGAAGTGAATCCGACCTATTTCATGATTCACGATTCCGATGAAAATGCCGAACTGAACGAACAGGTCGGGGAAGCTCTGGCGGAACTGAAAGGTGATGGGATATTGTCCGATATTTCCAATGAGTTTTACGGAGAGGACATCTTCCAGTACGAATAATTTATGGACGGCGCATGGATAGGAGGGTGAATAGTGGATCTTCAATATATGATCGGAATCCTGCCGGAATTTCTATCGGTCATCCCGGTGACACTGCTCATCGTAGTGGTCTCAGCAGTTGCCGGATTTTTATTGAGCATATTTGTGGCGGCAGTGAGGATAAAGAAAGTGCCCGTGCTTAATTTCATGACCGACCTGTATATATCGTTTACAAGAAGCATCCCCATTCTGCTGCAGCTGTTCCTGTTCTTTTTCGGGATTCCGGTGTTCCTCCAGATGCTTGGATTCAATGTAAGCAATATAAGTGCGGTGACGGCTGCAATCGTCTGCCTGATAATATATAACGGCGCATATATGTCGGAAGTGATCAGGCCGGCATACATGGCAATAGAAAAAGGTCAGCATGAAGCGGCGGACAGCCTTGGATACAATGGACTTCAGAAATTCACGAGAATAATCCTTCCGCAGATGACGCCCATTGCTCTGCCGGGTCTGGGTAACGCACTCATCCATCTGATCCATGACAGTTCCCTTGTGTTCGCCATCGGTGTCGTGGACATCATGGGACTTGCAACTATCATCAGTTCCGGGTCATTCGGCATGCAGCAGGTGGAGGTCTTTCTGACAGTGGCATTCGTCTATTGGGGCATATCATTCGCATCAGAGCAGCTCATCAGATATTTGGAAAGAAGGAAGAGGCGAGTGCTCAGAAGGACAGGTTATGATATGACGAGGGAGGCAGGATACAATGTTTGATATCATGACAGTCTTTGAAAGTCTGATTGAAATCATCAGGGTCGTACCCAAAACACTGCTTCTGGCATTGATCATTCTCCTATTGTCATTCATGCTGGGTGCTGTACTCACTTATATCCAGAGCCTGAACATCCCTGTCATCAAACAGATCCTCGATGTGCTGCAGTCATTCCTGAGAGGAACGCCGAATGTGGTGCTTCTATATCTGGTGTATTATTCGCTGCCGCTTGCCATTTCATATTTCCTGTCTTTATTCGGAGTGCCTTTCGACCCGGCATCTCTGAACTCCGCCGCTGTCGTCATCGTGACCTTCAGCATCTGCTATTCAGTATTCCAATCGGAGATTATCAGAGGTGCCCTGCACTCGCTGGATAAAGACCAGATAGAAGCGGCACAGTCGCTCGGATACAGTACGACACAGACCTTGAGGAAAGTCATCGTGCCGCAGGTGATGACAGAGGCCTTGCCCGACACCATGAACGCATTTCTGATCATCATCAAAGCATTGTCACTTGCATTCCTGGTGACCGTGGTCGACATCTTCGCCCAGGCAAGGCTCGTCGGGGCGCAGACATTCAGCTATCTGGAAGCCTTTGTCGCCGCCGCACTCGTGTACTGGGCAATCTGCGGACTGCTGACTTATCTGATGAACAAAGTGGAGAACAGAATGAGAAGAGGATATGTGTAGGAACATGATTGGAAAACCCGGGACTTGATCCCGGGTTTTTTCGTGTCTTTTGGAAGCCGTGTAATAATAATTGAATTATAAACATCTTCAGCTGATACCAACTCGTCCCTATTGAGTTTTCCGTATGATTTCACAGTAACATTCCGCTGGAACAGTGTTTGAACACTAATCTGTAAAACATCGATAGTTGATGGTTAAAGAACAAGGGTGCCGAACATCTTCAGCATCCCAAAGTTCGTCTTTAAATTGTATGAAATGGAGGTGCCATGAGATTGCTTTGGTACTTCCCCTGGATTTTAATTACTCTTTTCATAATAAGTGCCGCCAGATATAGCCCACTCCAATTACATATTTACAGTTACGTTAATTTCTTCACTCTTTTCACCCATCATCCGATTCCGCTTCCCGCTCGATCTGGCGTATCGTTTCCCTGCGCTGCTGCTGCCGATAGCCATATGTGCTGTTTAGCAGGATGTCTTCTTTATCAAATGCAGTACCGAGGGCACCGATTATGATGGAGAGGCTTGTTCCTATCCAAGTGGTGAAGAGGTAATCGGTGAGATGTGCGGACTGCCCGGATATATTTGACGCTACCTGGGTGGGAGGTATGAGCAATAGTGCGATTGTTGTAAACATGATGAAGAGCAGCACATAGTACATCAGTACCGTCAGAAGCAGTGTGGAAAATGTCGCTGTGTTATACAGTCTGCGGATGAACGGCTGATCTTCATCCATACTCTTTTCCCAGAGGTTGTTGGAAATGATGATCCAGGCAACAAGGGCCGTAATAGAAACCATTGTCATCAGCGCAGCACGGCCGATGCTGTAGTTGGTACTGATTTCCCAGAGTGTGGGGAACACAAGAGCATATGAGCCGGTGGTGAAGGCGATGATGATGATTTTAAGAAACGCCCTGAAAAGCTTCAATGGACGATTCGCATTGACCATTCCGGAAATGATCCGGATGTACCCGCTGATGTGTGACTTCACGGTGAAGCGCGCGTGGAGCTCTGTATCCCGGTCCTCAGGAGTTTCACGGCTCAGCGGGAAAAGTATTTCAAAGGGTCTTTTGCCGATGAGACGTCTGGAGTTCTTGTTTTTCAGCCTGTCATACCGATCCTCTTTCGAGCGTATTTTCTCTTCCGCTTCCTCACGGTCTGTTTCTGAGCTCCCGAAATACATCTCGTTCATCAGCTGCAGTATGGATTCACGCACCCGCTTGTACATTGGCGCCAGCCCAAACCCGGGCAGACTGATGAATGCAACATTATCCTCGCTCCTTACCTCGGCAGTGACTGGTTTTCTATTGTGGAATAGGGGAAGATCGGTCAGAGCGATGGCATAGTCCCACCCTTTCTCCGTCTTTTTATCATGCGTCCATTTCAACGCTTTGTCTGAACGGTTCGTAGCTCCTGTAAGACTGTCCACATAATATTCGATATCCCAGTCAATATGTTCATGGATATAATAATCCATGAGCTCAGGGAGTTCTTGCTTGAGTTTTTCTATGATTTCCTCTGCGTATCCTGGCGCTGTAATAAGGCCAAGCGTTCTGGCAGTCATGTTGAGCCCTCCCTGTGAAAAATATGATGTACTCCCCTCTATAACCTGTTACCCTCATTGTCATGCATTCTCTTCAATAATTTTAGAATATGAAAAAACTAACTGATGCCGCTTAACAGAAATTTCATTAGAAAAGTTGTACTGGTTAATTTAACAATATATGGTATAATTACATAAAAGTACATAGGTTACTAAAATATATTAGAGAGGGTTGTTTCATGAAAGAAAAATTGGGTGCCATAATCCGCTTTTGGAAAAGCAGATGGGGAAGAATAGCAGTTATTACATCAGGCATATTTATGATAATTCTAATTGTCAGCCTGTTGTTTAATATTTCAAATTCAAACCAATTGGCAACTGCCAAAAGTGAAACCTACAGTTTAGAGTCGGAAAATGGAAAAATTAAAGAGGAACTTGAAACTAACAAAACCGAATTGGAAAATGTACAGCAGGAACTGCAGGAAGTGGAAGAGGCTTTTGAATCTTATAAAGAAGAAATGAAACCTTATGAAGATATGGAAGAAGCGGAAGCTGAGAACAGAGAACATGAAGCTCAGCTGGAAAAAGAAGAAAGAGAAAAAGCCGAAGAGGAGAAAAAGGCGCAGGAGGAAGCTGAACGTAAGAAGGCAGAGGAAGAGGCTGCAAAGCAGAAAGAAAAGGAAGAAAAAGCCGAAGAGGAGAAAAAGGCGCAGGAGGAAGCTGAACGTAAGAAAGCAGAGGAAGAGGCTGCAAAGCAGAAAGAAAAAGAAGAAAAAGAAAAACTGGAACAGGGCTACGAAACGGGGATTTCCTATGAAGATCTGGCCAGAAATCCAGATGAATTCACAGGGGAAAAAGTCAAATTCAGCGGTAAAATCATACAGGTTATGGACGGTGATGATTACAGTCAAATGCGGCTTGCTGTGAATGATGACTATAATAAAGTTATATATATTGAGGTAGCCAAGGATTTAATGGAAGATGGTCGTATACTGGAAGATGACTATATAACAGTAATGGGTGTCTCGTTCGGTTTGCTTGATTATGAATCTACGCTGGGAGGCCAAATAACAGTGCCTGCGATTGTGGTGGATGATTTCGAGTTGCAGTAAAGTTGAACTTTCAAAGTATATGGGTGAAGCCTGAAAAGGTGTGCAGAATGCTCTGCACACCTTTTTTATATCAGTGTTTCTTCAAATATTCATTGATTTCCCGCTGGAAAATCTGCTAGCTGCAGGCATCCTGTTGATGTAATCAGGTCCCGGTGCTGAGGTACCATGCCCGCAACCACCTGTGAATGTGCTGCGTATAATAATAGTGGATGAGTTTCCAACCATCATTTGAAAGCGTTTTAGTATATATCATCTTAAAAAAGAAAGAATTTTCATATAATTTATAGGTATCAAAGTTCTGCGCTGCTGAATATACTGTATTCATAACCTATCAAATCAATCGAAGTCATTTGATAGCGCTTACAGATATGGAAAGGGGAATCGTAAGTCATGAAAGAAACGGATGTGCTTCAAAAACCAGTAGAACGTGAAGAGTTGTTAAGAAGGGCGAAGGAGCTTGGGGAACTCGCAGAAAAGCACTCATTGCAGGCGGACAAGGATGGGAAATTGCCGGATGAAGTGATTGAAAAGATGAAAGCGGCTGAATTCCATAAACTGCACAGACCTAAAGCATTCGGAGGTCAGGATCTTGACTTCAAAACTTTCGGGGATATCATTCGGACTGTTGCATATCACAGCGTACCTGCAGCCTGGATCACTTATTTTGGAATAATTCATGAGACGTGGCCGGCATTCCTGCCAAAAGAAGGCCGTGAAGATCTTTTCGGAGACGGTGAACTGATGGCGGATGTCTTTGCGCCGGTCGGTGAAGTGGAAGATGCAGATGACGATGATGGATACATCGTCAGCGGTACCTGGAACTTCTGCAGCGGGGTCCTTTGGTGTGACTGGATTGCCCTCGGTGCCATCCATAAGATGCGCGATGGGGAAGAGCCTGAACTGAGCCTGTTCATTGTTCATAAGGATGATGCGGAAATCATCAAAAACTGGGACACGATGGGGCTGAGGGGTACAGGCAGTAACGCGGTTAAACTGGACAGGGTCTATGTGCCGACGAAATATGTATTCCCGATCAGCAGGGTGGTACAGGGTGATGCGGCGCCGGACGGCAATTATGAAGAGGATTATCTGCTGTTCAATGTTCCTTACCTTGCATACTTCCTCTCCGGATTCGCACAGATTGCGATTGGTGGTCTGAACCGGCTGGTCGACGACTATACGGAAAAGACGAAAAGTCGTGTGAGGATCTACAACAACAAGAAGAACGAAAAGGACGGCAGCAGCGGCCAGCGTACACTGGGGGAAATCACAATGGAATACAATGCATTGAAGAATGTTGCTGATCAGATTCTAGAGAAACTGCAGGGGTATGCTGATAACGGTGTGAGGGTGCTGGAAGAGGAAGAGCGTGAAAAACTTTTCGCAATGCGGGGTTATGTTGCAAAGAATTCAGCAGAACTTGCGACACGCATCATCATCAACCTCGGCGGTAATGCACTGTACAGGGAAGGACAGTCCGAAAGGTTCGTGCGTGACCTGATTGCAGTTTCAGCCCATCCGACACATCTGTATGAAGATGCGATGGTCGGTTATGGAAAATCCATACTTGGATTCGACGGCCACCCAATGTGGTAGGATACACCGTTTGGGAAGATAGTCAAAAATATAGACCAAATCATATAAACAATTGGGGGAAAACAAAATGAAAAGAGAAGAACCGCTATTCGATGTAGGACAGCTTGCGCACCTTGAGATCTATAGCCCGAAACTTGAGGAATCCGTTGAATTCTTCAAAGAGATTCTGGGAATGTCGGAAGTTGAGCGCAAAGGGAAGTCTGTATACATGCGCGCGTATGAAGACCACTATCATAATACACTGATTATCACAGACCATCATGAAGCCGGGGTTGCGCATATCGGTCTCAGGGCCACATCCCAAAATGCCCTGAAACGCCGGGCGTCCGAGCTTGAAAAGAATGGTTTTGGCATCGGCTGGATCGACGGTGATGTGGGCCATGGTCCTGCATACCGATTCCGTACACCGGATGGCCATAATATGGAGGTATTCTATGAAGTTGAATATTACCAGGCGCCGGAAGACCAGAAAACTGCTCTTCTGAACCGTCCACAAAAGCGTCCGAATAAGGGTGTGCCGGTAAGGCGCCTGGATCACGTCAACCTGCTTGCCAGTAATGTGAGGAAGAATGCTGAGTTCCTGGATGACAACCTCGGTTTCAATGTCCGTGAGCGTATACTGGATGATGATAACGATGATATCGCTGTATGGACAAGTGTGAGCAATCTGGCGCACGATATTGCAATAATGGGTGATGCACTTGGTGAAAAAGGCCGTCTGCACCATATCTGCTACTGGTATGGCTACCCGCAACACCTGACGGATGTAGCGGATCTGCTCGTCGAAGGTGGATACGAAATCGAGGCGGGGCCATTGAAGCATGGTGTTTCTCAGGCTTCGTGCCTGTATGTATTCGAACCGGGCGGCAACCGTGTGGAACTGTTCGGAGATGCAGGATATCTTATCTTTGATCCGGACTGGAGAACTGTCGAGTGGAAAGGCGAAGATATCCAGCAGGCGATCATCTGGCATGGCGAGGAACTGCCGGCTGACTTCTTCAAGTATGGTACACCTGTCCGTGAAGAACAGGTGCCGCAAATTGCGGAACAGGCTCCGATTGAAGAAGAGACGGAAGAAGTCAGGGCTGAAAATGTAAAGGAAGCAAAGACGGAAGCATAAAATCGCCCTCTTTTAGAATGGGATACCGCAAGAAGAATAGAAGGAGGACTTCACTTGACAGCAACTGATAACAAAGAAATGATTGAAAAAAGCATGAAAGTCAATGGCATCGGGACCAATTATCTTGAGGCGGGCTCCGGCAAGGAAACCATGATTCTGATTCATGGTTCCGGTCCGGGAGTCTCCGCTTACGCCAACTGGCGTCTGGTAATTCCGCGCCTGAGTGAATCATTGCATGTTTTCGCGCCGGACGTCGTCGGCTTCGGAAAAACAGATAAGGTCGGCAAAGAGGAGTACACCCTGGATAAATGGGTCGATCATCTGATCGGCTTCATCGAGGAAGTCTCAGACGGCCCCGTATATCTCGTCGGAAATTCATTCGGCGGAGCAATGGCGCTCCATATCGCCCACAGGAGACCTGATCTCGTCAACAAACTGATACTCATGGGAACCGTTGGTGTTGAGCATAAGCTTTCATATGGACTTGACAGAGTGTGGGGGTATGATCCGGGCATTGAAAACATGAGGGAACTGATTCAGCTCTTCTCACATGATGAAGGGGCAGCGAAGAATGAAGAACTGGTCAGGCTGCGTTATGAAGCAAGCACAGAAACTGAATCAGAAGAGGCATTCCGTGCAATGTTCTATGATAACCGTCAGAAGCGTCTCGATGAGCTGGCACTGCCGGATGAAACACTCAAGAACATCGAAACGGAAACACTGCTCTTCCATGGTCTGGAGGATCAGGTCATTCCATTTGAAGAGACGAGCTACAAGCTGATGCAGCTTTTACCTCATGCCGAACTGCACCTGTTCAATGAATGCGGACATTGGACACAGATCGAAAAGACAAACCCGTTCATCGACCATATCCTTGCATTTATCGAATAATAAAATACAGCATATAAAAGATGATCATTTTCAATTTGAAAATGATCATCTTTTGCATTGTGGATTATAGATCATGCCTGCCCTTTGCTTTCAGAACATTCAAAGCCATGTAGACCGAGAACAGGCTCTTGGTATCGTCGAGTTCGACTCCAAGGAGGTCACTGACTTTGGTCAGCCTGTATCTCAGACCACTGATCGACATTGAAATCGCCTTTGCCGTTGCATTGATATTCATGCCGTTTTCAATATAATCTTTCAATGTCGATATCAGTTCCTGGCTTTTATCGTCCTGAAGGAGCTCCCCGAGCTGGTTCTCTACAAACCGGTCCAGTATCTGATTGTCCGATATTTGGAAAAGGATGCTCTCCACTCCAAGGTCATTATAATATAATATGTGTTTCTCATCGCTTTTGACGTTTAAAGCAGTCAAAGTCTCTCTGTAAAGATTGGGCAGTTCATTGATTGTGTCTGAAACAGAGCTTACTCCGACGAAAAACGTATGATTATTGAGGCGGGAACTGCAGTCTTTCAAAATCTTTTCGATAAATGCCCGTTGATCGGGATAGACGGCTTTGAGGCTTGAGTGATCGATGACTGTAATGATCTGTCCTGACTTTTGTGAAGCAAATCCATTGATCCTGCGTTCCTGCAGGAAAAAATTGATGAAGCGCAGGAATTTTTCATTCAGCTCCACTTCATAACTCAATTCATCCTCATCGATGGCGCGTTCAAAGGTGAGCATCAAATAGTCCGATTCCGGTTCAAATTCAAGATAGCTTGCCACTTTATATAGTTCTTCCTTATCCAATCTGTTATCCAGAATATCATTGAGGAATCCGCGTCTGATATTCTGTGATGTCTGAATTTTGATATTTTCATTCAGGAGGACGATTGAAGCTGTCAGGGAAGCCTGATCGATGACCATGAACTCCAAATCATTTGGCTGCATGCTTCCTCTATAGATGAACGAACAGTAGCCTTTTATTTTATTTTCGAAAAGTATGGGCGTTCTCAGCATGGCGGTGTCCTCGGAAATTTTGCAAAAGGAGGTCGTTTCAGTGTCGAACGAGCTCAAATCGAAATCGATTTCCACTTCTGCAGACTGTGCCATGATCCGGTGCTTGTCATTTTCGATGAAAGTTGGGAGACCGGTAGTGTCATACAGCAGATCAATGATCTTCTGTAATTCCTGTTTTGACAGAAGTTCCTCAATCAATTGCTTATGGACATCATGCGCTTTGTTCAGATAATCCCTTTCCTCCTTGAGTTTTGCTGTTACTGCATCCAGTTCTTCAATCATGCTGGAGGATTGGTAATATTTGTGTTCATCCCTGTCCTCCCCGCCCCATTTTTCAAGCGGCATACAGACGATTTCACAATGGTCATGGCCCATTGCTTCGCATTTGGTCTCCTTTACGAGTATCGTTCTCTGCAGGGCAGTGGAAAGATACCCACTGGCATATCCACATAAGGTATGGCAGACCGGTTTATCCGTAACCACGTTTTTCTGTTTATACTTCTCCACTTCGTATGATCTGTACCATAGAGCCTTGATGAAATCGGTGTGGCCCTCATCATCAAACTGTATATCATCGATAACGACTTTTTCGACGTGTCCATGCATCACATGGAATTTAGGGCCGGCTTCAACCAATTCGGTTTCATCCTGCCATTCAAAATTCCTGACTTTTTCTCCTTCGCTGACATCGGTATGCCAGCCATATCTTATGAACACCCCTTTGGAGCGTTCTTCCCCTATACTTGCAATCAATTCGCGCTTTAAATCTGACAGGGCAGGGACCGGTATGCTGACCATCCGGTCGTGGAACATCTTCATTGTCTGTTCCTTCGGCATCTCAAAGACATCGCGTAATCTGTTTTTCTTCGGTATCATACTCATCCCCATGCACTCCTTAGGTTTGAAATAGTCCATGAATCATCCGAAAATTCGGAAAAATAGCATATTTCATACTAATAATTATCATAATTTGCTATTTATCATAGGTTATAAATAACGCAGCCGGATGATAGCATTTAGTTAACCTATTCAGAAGTGCTTCAGTCACAGTACCTTAAACATCATTCATTTTGGCAGCGATTTCATTATAAGAGTTCAGCGCATTTTTTGCAAACAATTATCTGGAAATTCAGAATAATGGTGTTGGATTACATGATTGGCAGCACGGAAACTGAATGGATTCATATGACGTCCGGAAACCGGGCACTCAATAGTAAGGGGGAAATTATAATGGATGATCGTCAGTTCAGGAATGCAATGGGGAAATTCGCAACAGGCGTGAACGTTATCGCAGCAGAGGTGGAAGGTGAAGTGTATGGCATGACTGCCAATGCATTCATGTCGGTGTCACTGGACCCGAAGCTTATCGTCATTTCAATCGGGGACCAGGCGAAAATGCTGGACAGGATCCGTCAGAGCGGAAGGTTCTCGGTCAACGTCCTGTCCTGTGAGCAGCAGGAGGAATCCATGCGGTTTGCCGGACAGAAGGAGTTTGAAGATCAATTTGAATTCGACCGCCTGGGTGAGGCGCCGGTCATAAAAGATGCACTGTGCCAGCTGTCATGCGAAGTGTACAATGAGCACACGGAAGGGGATCATGTGCTGTTCATCGGCAAAGTGAACGATCTCGTACTGAAAGAGGGGGAGCCGCTCATCTTCAACTGCGGCAAGTACAGAAGGCTCGAAGCGCTGGAAGCAGTGGCGAAATAACGCCGGATATGCAGGAATTCCTCAAAGGGGAGGCGGATCAGATGGAAATCATTTATGTTGATGATATGAATTTGAAGGCATGGCAGCGTAAATCCAGTAAAAACGTGATGGCACTCGGTTTTTTTGACGGGGTGCACCGGGGACATCAGAAAGTGATCGCAGAGGCAAAGCGGCAAGCAGAAAAACATGATGCTTCACTTGATGTGATGAGTTTCTTCCCGCATCCGAAGACCGTCATTTCAAATGGAAAAAAGCGTGTCGACTATCTGATGCCGCTTGAGGAAAAGGCGCGTGTGCTTGAGAAGATGGGTGTCGACCGTTTCTATATCGTAAAGTTTACGAAGGCATTCGCTTCCATGGAACCTCATGAATATGTAGAAGAGTACCTGGAAAAGCTCGGGACCATCCAAGCGGTGGCTGGTTATGATTTCTCCTATGGGTTCAAAGGTGAGGGAAACATGGACAGGCTGGCGGCCGATTCAGGTTTCAGTATCGGAGCAACAAAGGTGGATAAAGTGACCCATATGGGCAGCAAGATAAGTTCCACCTGTATCAGGAGTGCGATTTTGGAAGGCAGAATTTCTGAGTTGAGGGAGCTTCTGGGCAGGAATTATTCAACAAAAGCCCGTGTGACGGATGGTTATCTGTCTTTGAATGATTACTACATGCTTCCGCAGGACGGAATATATAATGTGACGATTGAGGCGGGGTTCAAACGGTATGAAGCGCAGATATACGTAGATAACGATGCACAGAAGATTTCGTTTACGCAAAAGTGCCTGATGGATAAGATAAATAGGTTTGAGATTGCCATTACATGGGAGAGAAGGATAGCGTCCTATACCCTGTATCAGATGGTGGCACAATAGGAGGGGTATGTATGACCATTACTTGTGATCTTGGAGATTATATATACGATGCTGAAAAAAATATGAAACCTGTTGAACCATTCACAGAATGTTTTCCGGATATTTCTGTGGACGAGGCTTACGGGGCACAGCTCCAATATGTACAAAAGCGTATTGCGGACGGGGCTGTCGTGAAGGGTAAAAAAATCGGTCTTACAAGTAAAGCCATGCAGGAGATGCTGGGGGTGGACCGCCCCGATTACGGGCATATATTTGATGATATGATCCAT
>NZ_ANAM01000009.1 GCF_000330705.1 Salinicoccus carnicancri Crm | reverse complement strand
GGGTTCAAAGGTGAGGGAAACATGGACAGGCTGGCGGCCGATTCAGGTTTCAGTATCGGAGCAACAAAGGTGGATAAAGTGACCCATATGGGCAGCAAGATAAGTTCCACCTGTATCAGGAGTGCGATTTTGGAAGGCAGAATTTCTGAGTTGAGGGAGCTTCTGGGCAGGAATTATTCAACAAAAGCCAGGGTGAAGGAAGGCTGCCTTTCACTGTATGAATATTACATGCTTCCGGAGGATGGAATATACAATGTGACAATCGATACAGACTCCGGAAGATACCAGACCCAGATATATGTGGATGGCGAACTTCAGAAAATTATATTTACAAGTAAATGTCTGATGAAACAGATTGATCAGCAAGAAATTACGATTACATGGGAGGGAAGGGTAGCATCCTATTCCTTCAATCAATTGGTCGTTCAATAGAGGAGGACTGCAGAATGCCGGTAACACGGGAGCTGGGACGGGAAATCTATGAAGCAGAGAGAGATGTGACGGCAATCGCTCCGTTTACGGAGGAATATCCAGGAATCACAACGGACGAGGCTTACGGGGCACAGCTGCAGTATGTACAGAAGCGTATCGCCGACGGGGCTGTCGTGAAGGGTAAAAAAATCGGGCTGACAAGTAAAGCCATGCAGGAGATGCTGGGGGTGGACCGCCCCGATTACGGGAACATATTTGATGATATGATCCATGAGGAAGGCGAGCCGATCGATACCGGGCGGTATATTGCCCCGAGGGTCGAGTTCGAAATCGCCTTTGTCTTGAAGGCGGATATCGACGGTGAAACTGTCACGGTCGAAAAAGTCAGGGAAGCCATTGATTATGTCGTACCGGCGGCAGAGATCATCGACAGCCGCATCCGGGACTGGAAGATAAAATTTGAGGATACCGTTGCGGACAACGGCTCATCGGCCGGGGCGGTATTCGGTTCCGGGCAGGTGGAGCTGGAAGCGGTCGATCTGCCGACGGTAAAGATGGAAGTATACAAAAATGATGAGAAGCTTGATGAAGGATACGGCTCTGCAGTGCTGGGGAATCCACTGGAAGCGGTCGTCTGGCTCTCCAGGGCACTGCATCAGTACGGGATATCTCTTAAAAAAGGGGAGAAGATCCTGGCCGGCGCGTTGACCAAAGCCGTCGATGTAAGAGCTGGTGACAGTTTTAAAGCGACTTTCGAGGGTCTCGGTGAAGTGGAAGTCATATTCTCATAATGAATGCAAAACTCTCCCGGAATCGATTCCGGGAGAGTTTAATGTGTCAGTAGTTCTTCAAATATTCATCGATTTCCCATTGGGAAATCTGCGAACTGTAGGCGTTCCACTCAACCAGTTTGTTCTTATGGAACTGCTTGTATATGTGTTCGCCCAGTGCATCCTGGATCACTTCGTCTTCCTTCAGTGCCTTGAGTGCGGTATAGAGTGTCGTCGGCAGGTCTTCAACATTTTCGATCTCGCGTTCTTTTTGGCTCATCTTATATATATTCTGGTTGACCGGTGTATCGAGGTCAAGTTCCTGACGGATGCCGTCGAGTCCGGCCTTCAATACCGCTGCTGTGGCGAGGTAAGGGTTGGCTGACGGGTCGAGCGACCTTACCTCAGCCCTTGTCGCCGGTCCTCTGGCAGACGGGATTCTGAGGAGCGGCGTACGGTTCCTGCCGCTCCATGCGATATATTTTGGTGCCTCGAATCCGGACTGGAGCCTCTTGTATGAATTGACCAGTGGATTACAGACCGCCGTGAACCCTCTTGCATGATCGAGTATGCCTGCCATGAAATGCCTCATATCAGCACTCAGGCCGAATTCATCACTATCATCAAAGAATACGTTCGTGCTTTGCTTGAACAGGGAGACGTTGAAGTGCATTCCGTTTCCGGCAATGCCATAGAGCGGCTTCGGCATGAACGTTGCATGCATATGGTGTTTGCGTGCAATCGTCTTTGCAACAAGCTTGAAAGTCTGTATGTTGTCGCATGCAGTCACCGCATCTGCATATTTGAAGCTGATTTCATGCTGGCTCGGGCCGGCTTCATGGTGTGACATCTCCACCTCAAATCCGATCTCTTCAAGTGTCCTTGCAATCTCCTGCCTGCAGTCCTCACTGGTGTCGATCGGTGCAAGGTCAAAATAACCGCCTTCATCATTCATCTCAGTTGTCGGATTCCCTTCGCTGTCCAGCTTGAAGAGGAAGAATTCCGGTTCGGGCCCCAGGTTGAAGGAAGTGTAACCCATATCCTCCATCTCCTGGATGACTTTTTTCAAATTCGATCTCGGATCTCCTTCAAAAGGCTGGCCGTCGATATCGTATACATCACAGATCAATCTTGCGGATTTTGCATTATCATCCGACCAAGGGAAAATCCTCCAGGTGTTGAAATCAGGTTTAAGGTACATGTCAGACTCTTCCACCCGGACAAACCCTTCGATTGAAGATCCATCAAACATCATTTCACCATCCAGTGCCTTGCCCAGCTGGGTCGTCGGTATCTCCACATTCTTGATTGTCCCCAGAATATCGGTGAACTGCAGTCTGACGTACCTCACATTCTCTGATTCAGCAATCCTTAAAATGTCATCCCTTGAATACTCATCCATATCTTTAACACGCCCCCATATTATTGAAGATATTGTACACTTAAAACTTTCGAGCGCACAAACACTTATATACCCATTAGCCTGTTTTCCTCCTTATAAACATTTTACAGGGAAAATTTAAAAACTGATGAGAATAAAAGAATTCAATGCTCCGGCTTTCGTTGTTATACGTCATGACAACAGGGATATTTAAAGAATATCAGGGACTTCCTTGAAATCCACCAGCTTCAGGATATCCTCCCTCAGCTCGTCGGTATCACCTGCAGGTGTGATGTTTCCCTTGATCCTGTATATTTCACCGTTTTCGCAGGTGACACTCATTTTGAATGAATTGCCGTCATCGACGGGTGAACTGTTATCCTTGAAGTTTTTAAAGTCATAATTTCTGAAGAGGTTTTTGATTTTCTGGGGGTGGACTGTGTATTTGTATATCACACTGGCCGGCAGTGATTCATTGTCATCATATGGATAGCAGCGTCGTGAAAATTCGATTTTGATCAGTCCTCTGGCGGAGATACAGGTTCTGTGTATCAAGTATTGTTCTATATGACCATAGGATGTCTCAGACACGTAGTAAAAAGATTTCACGGGGTTATCATGTATACTTTTCAAATTTCATCACCTCTGTATAATAAGGTTTATAAAACTGTTTGGGAATGGGGGATCAGCATGGATGTTAAAATCAGACCGGAAACCCCGGATGATCACAGGGAAATTGAGGAACTGGTAAAGGCTGCTTTCACGGGCAGGGACGGGAACGACCCTGATGAGCACCACCTTGTGAACAAACTCAGGAAGACGGATGCATTCATCCCGGAACTGTCGCTTGTTGCTGTTTTGGACGGCTCGGCCGCAGGTCATATAATGCTCTCGAAGATTACTATAGAAGAGCGGGGAAGGTCGACAGGCTCACTTGCGCTTGCGCCAGTCTCAGTAGCCCCTGCCTGGCAGCATAAAGGAATAGGCGGTAAGCTGATACATGCCTCACTGGAGAAAGCCCGGGAGTTGGGGTATCAGTCGGTGGTCGTTCTCGGGCATGACAAATATTATCCGAAGTTCGGTTTCAAACCGGCCAGCGTGTGGGGGATCCGTGCACCGTTCGATGTGCCTGATGAAGCATTCATGGCGCTTGAACTTGTTGACCATGCGCTGGATGATGCCCGGGGAACTGTGCAGTATCCGGCACCTTTTTCTGGATGAAAATATAAGACAGCGGAACCTCCGGATCTTCATGGCGGTTCCGCTGTTTCTTTGTTCCTAGTACTGCCCGAGGTATTCGTCGATTTCCCATTGCGTAATCTGCGAACTGTACATGTTCCATTCGATGCTCTTGTTCTCATGGAACTGTTTGAAGATATGGTCGCCGAGCGCTTCCCTGATGACGTCGTCCTCTTTCAGTGCTTTCAATGCTGTGTACAGTGTGGAAGGGAGGTCTTCCACAGTTTCCTTTTGTCTGGTGCTCATTTCGTAGATGTTTTCGTCGATTGGATTGTCGAGTTCCAACTTGTACTTGATCCCGTTCAATCCTGCTTTCAGTATGGTGGCGGCTGCCAGGTAAGGGTTTGCCGAAGGATCGAGTGATCTCACTTCTGCGCGTGTGGATTTTCCGCGGGAAGGCGGGATTCTCAGAAGCGGCGAACGGTTGCTGCCGCTCCAGGCGACATATTTCGGCGCTTCAAAACCGGACTGCAGCCGTTTGTAGGAATTCACGAGCGGGTTGCATATCGCGGTAAATCCTCTGGCGTGCGAGAGGAGGCCTGCCATGAAATATCTCATGCATGGGCTGAGTCCGAATTCATCGTTTTCATCATAGAACGCGTTGTCTCCGTCTCTGAACAGTGATACGTTATAGTGCATGCCGTTGCCGGGTATGCCGTACAAAGGCTTAGGCATGAATGTTGCATGCAGATTGTGCCTGCGTGCAATGGTCTTCGCTACGAGCTTGAATGTCTGGATATTATCAGAAGCGGTCACTGCATCGCTGTATTTGAAACTGATTTCGTGCTGGCTGGGGGCACCTTCGTGATGGGACATTTCGACGTCAAAGCCCATGTCTTCAAGCGTCAGTGTAATGTCCCGGCGGCAGTCTTCACCGAAATCGATCGGCTGCAGGTCGAAATAGCCGCCGTTGTCACTGAGTTCCGTCGTGGCATTGCCCTCCTTATCCAGTTTGAAAAGGAAAAACTCAGGCTCCGGACCGAGGTTGAGGTCCTCATAGCCCATATCCTGCATCTCGGCTACAAGCCGCTTCAGATTGGAGCGGGGATCGCCGGAAAACGGTGTGCCGTCGATGTCGTATACATCGCAGATCAGCCGGCCGGCTCTTGCATCGTCCGACGACCAGGGGAAAATCAGCCAGGTATCGAGGTCGGGCTTGAGGTACATATCCGATTCCTCTACACGTGCAAACCCTTCGATGGAGGAGCCGTCAAACATCATCTCGCCATCCAGCGCCTTGCCGAGCTGTTTGAATGGAATTTCCACATTCTTTATAGTGCCCAGTATATCTGTAAATTGAAGTCTTATATATCTGACATTCTCATCTTCTGCAATACGTAAAATATCCTCTTTCGAATATTCACCCATTAAATATGTTCACTCCCAAATGTTCGTATAGTTGGTGTATTCCCCGTAAAGTATATGCAAAACGCATGTTCAGAAGATCATTCGGGAACGAACACTTCCGATTCACTGTCCTTTGGATAGTAGTAGCCATTCGGCAGTGTCTGCAGTTCAATCAGGCTGCCCCACGGTGTCCTGAAATAGACGGTGCCATTACCCTCTGTGTCTTCGTATCTTGTGTTCTGGTGGATTTCCGACAGGGGTTCTCCGCCCGCGGCTTTCATATTTTCATAGGCTTCATCTATGTCATCCGTATAGAATGAGAGGTGGGTGTAACCGTAGTCCCCGAGGTCTGCCGGACAGTCGGACAATGCATTTTCAAACTGGAACATCTCTATATTCGGCCCGCTGCCGATGACGATCATCCGTTTCCTTGTTATTTTGGAACCTGCCGGTATTCCGAGGAACCTTTCGACTTCACTCCCGCCTCTCGGCGGATCTTCCGGCATCTGGCTGTCATAGGCCACTTTCGCATCCAGTCCTTTTTTGAAGAACTCTGTTGCCCCGTCTATATCCGGGACGGTCAATCCGACGTGGTTCATGCCTCTTACTATGCCCAATTCATCCACTCCTTTCATAAAACCAGTGTTCCCTTTTTGCCAGCTGATCATGCTTTGAAGAAATCCTGGGGTATTTTTCAGCACATGCTTGCATTTTGTAAGTGTATACTCTATAATTAAATCAGTTTCAAATATATTAAATTTAATATGTTTAATTTCGATTTATTTTGAGGAGGTGCAGAGGTGGAAGAAAAAGATCCGCGCATCAAGGCGTTTACGGTTTTTATCAAATCATCCCAGTCGGTGCAGAAGCTGATTAAGCAGGATTTCCTGAAAAAGGAGGTCAACCTGAATGAGTATGCGGTGATGGAGCTGCTGCATCACAAGGGCGACCAGCCGATCCAGTCGGTCGGCAAGCGGGTGCTCATGGGCGGCGGCAGCATCACCTACGTCATAGACAAGCTTGAGGACAAGGGTTTCCTGTACAGAAAGCCGTGTCCGGAGGACCGCCGCAAGATGTTTGCCTGCATCACGGATGCGGGAAGGGAATATATGGAAACCCGTGTGAAGGAGCAGGAAACGCTGATCAACACCATTTTTGATGAGTGGGATGACAGTGAGGTCGAAGATGCGATCAACCTCCTCAAACGCATCGGCATACACGCAGAAAGTCTGTTGAAATAAGCCGGTGTCTGAAACGGACACAGGCTTCTATAAAAATCATTATCTTGAATTCGAGATAACCGGGCAAGAATTACAAAGGAGTTTTTATCAATGGAAAATGAACTGCTTGGAATCCACCACGTTACAGCAATGACGGACAACGCAATGAGAAACTATGATTTCTTTACAAATGTACTCGGAATGAGACTGGTCAAGAAGACGGTCAACCAGGATGACATCCACACATATCATACATTCTTCGCGGATGATGTGGGCTCGCCCGGTACGGATATGACATTCTTCGACTTTCCGGACAATCCGAAAGGTGCGCCGGGAACGAACTCGATTTCAAGGACGGGTCTCAGAGTGCCGGATGATTCCGCACTTGAATACTACAGAGAACGTTTCGAAGAATTTGGCGTGAAGCATGACGGTATCCAGGAGCTTTTTGGCAAAAAGGTGCTTCCTTTCGAGGAATCTGACGGACAGAGATACCAGCTGTTCTCCGATGAGAACAACGAAGGTGTTGCACCGGGGAAACCCTGGAGGGATGGTCCGGTGCCGGAAGACAAGGCGATATATGGTCTTGGTCCGATCGAGATTACAGTCAGCTATTTCGAGGATTTCCAGAAAGTGCTGACGGATATATTCGGCATGAAACCGGTCATAGAGGAAGAGGATGTGACAGTCTTCAATGTCGGTGAAGGCGGCAACGGCGGCCAGGTCATCCTGAGGAAGGACGAAAGGACTGCCGGCCGCCAGGGTTATGGTCAAGTGCACCACGTATCATTCAGGGTGAAAGACCACGACGCAATCAAGCAGTGGGAAGCGAAGTATGACGAAATCGGCATGGGACATTCCGGCAATGTGGACCGCTTCTACTTCGAAGCCCTCTATACGCGTGTCGGCCACATCCTCATCGAAGTCTCTACAGACGGCCCGGGATTCATGGATGATGAGCCTTATGAAACACTCGGCGAGAGTCTTGCACTGCCGCCGTTCCTTGAGCCGAAACGTGAATATATCGAAGCGGAGATCCGTCCATTCGACACGAAACGCTCATAAAATCTGGGAGGTAGATCAATATGGAAGCAATCAAAAGGATCCACCACATCACGGCAATCGTCGGCGATCCGAATGAAAACCTTAAATTCTATCGTGATGTGCTCGGTCTCAGACTGATCAAGCAGACCGTCAATTTTGATGATCCGGGCGTCTACCACCTGTATTTTGCCGATCGTGATGCAACACCGGGCACGGTCATCACATTCTTCCCATGGCCTAATGACAATTATGGCCGCAAAGGGAGCGGCCAGGTCGGCAGAATCGCCTTCAGAGTGCCAAAAGGCAGCCTGAGTTCCTGGAAAGGGCATCTGGACGGTCACGGCATTGAGACGAAAGTGACCCGGCTCTTTGGCAGTGACACCCTCGAGTTCGATGATGTACACGGTCTAGAGCTCGCCATCGTCGAAGGCAGCGGGGCTTCTGATGCTGATAAGATCCTTGGTTTCCACGGTGCGGTGCTGTTGTCGGGCAACCCGGAAGGGACGAAAGAACTCCTGGCCAAAAAGATGGGACTGAAATCTCTTGATGCCAAAGGACAGAACCAGCACTTTGAAACAGCCGGGGAAGAGCGGCACCGCATCATTACGGCCATCCCGCCGATGACACCGGGCCGCTTTGGCATCAGCACTGTCCATCACATCGCATGGTCCGTGCCGGACCGTGAAACACTTGGATCATGGCAGTCCGCCCTGAGAGGGGAAGGGTTCGTTGTCACAGTGATCAAGGACAGGAACTACTTCGAATCCATATACCTCGGAGAACCCGGCAATGTCGTATTCGAGTTCGCAACGGACGGTCCCGGCTTCACAGCCGACGAAGATATGGAGTCACTCGGCTCGGCATTGAAGCTGCCGGAACAATACGAGCACAGGCGTCGGGAATATGAACGCTCGCTGCCGGAGCTGGAGCTGTAATATATGGACCGTCCTGAATAACCAATGAATGGGGAGTGTGATTAATGGAACATATTTATAAAGAAAAGGAAAAAGGTGCACCGGTATTCGTACTGCTGCATGGCACTGGAGGAACGGAAAATGATCTCATTCCGCTCGCTGAACTGCTGAATCCCGGGTACAACATCCTGGGAATCCGGGGGAATGTGCAGGAAAACGGGATGAACCGCTACTTCAAACGCCATGGTGAAGGTCAGTATGACTGGGAGGATCTTGATTTCCGCGGAGACGAACTTTATGACTTCATCGTCCGGAAATCACGTGAATATGATTTCGAGTTGGAAGATGTCGTATTCGTCGGATTCTCCAACGGTTCGAACATTGCGATACAGATGATGCTCAAGCAGCCTGGAACATTCAGGAAGGCGGCATTGTTCGCACCGCTCTATCCGGCTGATGTAAAAGAAAAGCGGGACTTCAGTGAAACGGACGTATTCCTGTCACTCGGCAAGGGCGACCCGATCGTCCCCGAATCTGAGAGTGAGAGGGTCGTCAGCCTCTTCGAAGGTGGAGGCGCTGATGTGACGACTGCATGGGTGAACGGTCACAGCCTGACACAGGAAGTGGCTCTGGAAGCTAAACATTGGCTGAACAAGTAATATCAGCAGAAAAACCGGTAATAGCAGAGACGCAAAAATTTATATAAAGAGGAGTATATTGATATGATCCAATATTTATTGAATGCCTATGTAGGTAAAAGCATGTTCGACGGCGGGCTCGCCAAAGTAAAGAATGACGGACAGATGGGGGAAGAATTTGAAAGTGAATTCAAGGTGGACAGCAACCAGATGAAGGTTGCGGGATATCTTGAGACGATCGGTTCGGCATTCCTGTTCGTTTCATTCCTGGGCAAGACATTCACAAGGATCGGGACAGTGATGATCAACACTGTACTGGGTGTGGCAATCTTCAAACACTATAAAGCCGGGCACGGTTATGAAGGAAGCAAAAATGCACTTAAATTCTTTGGTCTGAACACATTGAGTTTTGCAGAGACTTTCCGCAGGAAGTAAGCGGAAACCGGCTGGATAGATGTAAATGCGGGGGCTTATTGTCCAAAGGGCATCAGAAACGCAGATAAGCAAGATGATAATATATATGGAAGCGGGGACTGTAAAATCCAGTCCCCGCTTTTTGGTCATTTCGTCTTGAAACTGTACGCCTTCGTCAGTTCATTGTGGATCACGAGTTCATAATTCTCATCTCTGGCAACAGCGCCGCTCACGAGAATATTGATCTCCTCGTTATGGAAATGATGCTGCATCAGCACCATTACGACAATGGCCGCCAGATGCACAGCAAAGACAAGCAATAATGCAAGTTTGACGTTATCGTCCAGAAGTTGACTGATTGGATTCATCGGAAAAATCGCTCCCATTTTTCAGTGAATTAAGTATGGTGATGAGTGTACCATAAGCACCTCTGTTCTCCAAAGTATAGAGGAGTATTGAAGAAATCCATACTGCTAAAGTGCTTCTGCCTCTATCTGTCTGCGCAGAGCATTGGTCTCTTCCCGTGACATTGGCTCGAGGTGGCCGTGAATATATGTGTCATATCCTATCTGATCGACTTCATTGATGTAATGGTGGAAATGCTGCGGATTGTAGCCGCCGTTCAGTTTATAGAAGTCGCCTGTGTCGGCATCACCTGCAAACAGCACTCTGTCTTCCCTGATGAAAGCGACGATGCCGTCATCTGAATGCGGGTTTGTGATAGGGGTTGCTTCCACGGTGACACCGCCCAGGTTGAAGGTGGCACTGCCGTCGAAGACAATGTCCGCCTGCACGACTTTGATCTGTGCGATGTCTCCATATTCAATCTTGATATGGGTATCACAGAATTCACATTCCTCACCGGTACGGAGGCGTTCAGCCATAGCTTCCTCTGTCCATTCCCATTCTGTCAGTGTGCCGAGTATACTGTCTGTCTTGGCATGGGCAACGGTCAGTCCAGGGAACGCGTGCATCGCAAAAGTATGATCCCAGTGCCAATGGGTGATGAGAACAGTCTCAGGGGGAGGGAGAGCGGACGCACTGACTGCTTCAAGCATCGTCTTCAGATGCGCAGGTGAGTTGCCTGCATCAATCAGCATGCTGTAGTCCTCACCGTGGATATATCCGAGGTTCGGCCTGTCACGTTTTTCCTCGAAGGGCAGGATGTGGACATGGGGAGAGATTTGAGAGAGCATATTTTTCACCCCTTTCGTTTATGTACATGGTAACATGCAGAGGATGAAAATATATCTTACTAAATTACTATAAATTAATTGACACATGCACCCGTGATGATATATATTAAGCGGAACAACTTAATATTTCAGAATTTTCTTATCCAGAGAAGCGGAGGGACTGGCCCTTTGAAGCTTCGGCAGCAGACTTTCTAAGAACTGTGCCAATTCCAGTAGCGTATCGCTAGAAGATAGGAGGAGATCGGGGAATATTATAACTCAGCCTTCTTTCTATCCATTGAAAGAGGGCTTTTTTTATCCATGAACTTTTGACGGGAGGATTTATGATGACAAAAAAGAAGATTCACCTTAACGGATTCATCCAGAACTCGCCTTCGCCACATTCGACAGGATTATGGAAACATGACAAGGATAAAGGGAGGGAGCACAACAGGCTGGATTACTGGATAGATGCTGCCGAGACGCTTGAACGCGGGAAATTTGATGCGATGTTCATAGCGGATGTGCTCGGTGCCTACAGTGTCTACGGAGGTACGCACGGGCCGGCTGCGAAACATGCTGTGCAGCTGCCAGCCCACGATCCACTGCTTGTCATTCCGGCAATGGCTGCGGCAACAGCACATCTGGGATTCGCCCCGACGGTGTCAACGACCTATGCACAGCCCTACTCATTGGCCCGTCAATTGTCGACACTCGATCACCTGACGGAAGGGCGTCTGGCATGGAATGTTGTCACTTCATATCTCGATAGTGAGGCGGTGAATCTGGGTCTGACTGAACGTCTGCCCAAAGCGATGCGGTATGACAGGGCGGACGAGTTCCTGAAAGTGGTCTACAGGCTCTGGGAAGAAAGCTGGGATGACGGTGCGGTTTTACATGACAGGGAGCACGATGCGTTTGCCGATCCAGAGAAGGTGCACAGGATCAATCACGAAGGGAGATTTTTCAATGTGCCCGGACCGCATCTTGTCGAACCATCCCCGCAGAGGACGCCGGTCATATTCCAGGCGGGTGCTTCTCCGCGCGGCCGGGATTTCGCCGCGAGGCATGCCGAGGCGGTGTTTACGAAAAACCATTCGCTCGAGGCACTGGCATCCTATACTGAAGATTTGCGGGAACGTGTGGTTGCCCAGGGGAGGAATGCGGATGATGTGAAGGTATTCCCGATGATACTCCCGATAATCGGAGCGACGGAAGAAGCCGCTTACGCCAAATATGAGGAACTTCAGGAAAATGTGAGTTATGAAGGGACGGCGGCACTTCTCTCAGGGCACACCGGCATAGATTTTTCAGGCTACGACCCGGACCAGTATATCGAGGATATTGAGACGGAAGCCGTGCAGGGCAACCTGGATATGTATACAAAAGACCCAGACAGGAAATGGACGCTTCGTGAAGCGGTCAAAAATCATGGTCTCGGCAACGGTACCGTCAAATTCATCGGCACGCCGGAAACGATTGCGGACATGATGGAAGACTGGGCAGTGCGGGGCGGAGCGGACGGTTTTAATATTGCACAAAGCTATTCGCCGGGAACCTTCCGGGAGTTCGTCGATCATGTCGTCCCCGAGCTGCAGGAGCGCGGCATCTACCGGCTGGAATATGAAGGAAAGACTCTCCGTGAAAACATGTTTGGCAGAGGAAGGAATCATATTCCGGACAACCATCCGGCCAGAGCGGGAAGTACGGCTTCAGAATTGACATGACGGAAAGGGGGATCATATGGAACAGATTACGTTATATACATGGATAGGTTTTATCGCGTTTCTTCTGCTGATGCTTGTGGTCGGCTACCTGAGTGCCCGCAGGATGAAAACCATCGCGGATTTTGCCACAGGCGGCGGGAAGCTGGGACCGTATGTACTCGGTTTGTCATTTGCAGCAACCTATCTGAGCGCTGCAACGTTCCTGGGTTACCCGGGATGGTCGTATGAATGGGGGTTTTCAAACCTGTGGCTGTTTATCGCAATAATATTCGGCGGACCGGCCGGTGTCCTGATGGTCGCCAAGAAGATCAGAAAGCTCAATACGACACAGAAATCCATATCCCTTCCCGACTGGCTGGGGGGACTTCTACCAGAGCGATGTGCTGCGTGTCGGCACAGCCCTCATACTGCTGTTCAATATATTCTATATCGCCGCACAGTTCGTCGCCGGTGCCAAGATCTTTGAATATCTTCTCGGCATGTCCTATACCGGCGGGCTCATCTTCATCACCGCAGTCGTTGTCGTATATGTGTTTGCAGGGGGAGCCATTGCGGACATCTACACGGATGCCATCCAGGCGGCCATCATGGCCGTTGCCGGGATTGCCGTCTTCGCCTCCGGTATAGCCATCTTCTGGAAGGGCAGCATCACCGGTACATTTTCGGGGATTTCAGCCAACCTTGCCGGCCAGAATGAAAACCTCATCGCCGTCTTCAATCCGGAGTCACTGCACTTCTATTCCCTCGGTGCGGTGGTTGGCGCCATCACGATCCAATGGGCGTTCGCATCCGCCCCGCACCTGTTCAACAAAGTGCTCGGTCTCAGGAATGAGAAGGACCTGGGGAAAATGATAGCGACCTATGTGGCAGTCGCCACCCTGTGCGTCCTTGTATTGTTCGGCGGGCTCTACAGCAGGGCGGCACTCGGCGATTCCGCAGCTGCTGTCGACCTTGCGCTTATGGATTATATCATATGGGCATTTCCTGCCATTTTCGCAGCCATGTTCGGTGTGGTGATACTCGCAGCGGCAATGTCCACGACAGACGGGATATTCGTGTCCATATCAACCGTATTCGCCAACGACATTTTCCTGAAATTCCTGGTCAGACGGAACATCGTGAAGGTGAGTGATGACAAAGCCCGGAAGATTGCCTTCAGGATCAGCAGGATGACAGTGCCCGTAATCGGACTTCTTGCATTCCTGCTTGTCCTTGAACCGCCGAAGTATATGGGTGATGTCATGTGGGTCGGCATATCCGGCATTGCAGCCGGGACAATGGGGCCGATACTGCAGGCGGTATACGCAAAAAGGAGGGCGCCGGCAAAAGCGGCCGAACTGTCCATGTTCTGCGGCCTGGGGTCATATCTGCTGCTCTACTTCACGGGACTGATACCGAGCACGATGACAGCAGGGGCAGTGGCTACATTCGTCGGCATCGCCACAATCAATATCGCCACGTGGGCCATCCGCCTGGCTGGCGGCAGGGCTCATGCAGAGGAAGGAGGCGTATGATGTTTGTAAACGAAATGCTGACCATATGGCTTTACGGCTCCATATTTTCACTTTTGGCCGTAAGCCTGTCACTCTGGAAGTGGTATTTTAAAGATTGATCCCCCATCTCAAATTGAGATGCCTCCCATCTTGAATGGTAATTTTACATCTCGCGCCCATATGGAGTATGATTTCATTAAACAGATGAAATGGAAGGGGAGATAGCATGAATAACCATTATGAGGTAATTGTTGTCGGTGCAGGGGCGATGGGCATGGCAGCGGGATATTATCTGTCACAAAAGGGTGTCAGGACGCTGATGATCGATGCGTTCGATCCGCCGCATGAGAACGGGAGTCACAGCGGCGATACGCGCATCATCCGCCATGCATGCGGTGAAGGGCCCGAGTACGCACCACTTGGTCTGAGGTCACAGGAGCTTTGGGATGAACTGCAGGGAAAAACATCCGAAACGCTCTTCCGGAAGACGGGCATTCTGACGTTCGGCAAAAAGGGGTCTGAGTTTGTGGAACAGGCTATTGAGTCCGGCCGCAGGTATGAGATGGACATCGAGGCACTGTCAGCGGATGAGATCATGGCACGCTGGCCAGGCATTACACTGCCGGGGAATAATATCGGCTGCTATGAGCCGGCTGCGGGGGTGCTGTTTGCCGGGAACTGCATCCGGGCGTTCCGCCGTCTTGCGCTTGAGAACGGTGCGGAACTCATGACGGATTCACCGGTGACGTCGATTGATGTCAAAGCGGATTCTGTACGCATCACAGCCCGGGACGGCATGTTCACTGCTGACAAACTCATCATCACTGCCGGCGCGTGGAATAAAAAGATCCTTTCCGACCTGAAACTGGATATTGCGATACAGCCGAGCAGACGTGTCATCGGCTGGTTCGACTCAGATGACAGCCTTTATGCATCCGATAAATTCCCCGGGTTCATATGTGATATGCCGGACGGGACATTTTACGGATTCCCGAGCATTGAAGGGGCCGGCCTTAAAGTCGGACGCTTTGATAACGGTGTGGACGGTGCACCGGAATATATGAACCGTGAATTCGGCGCATATGGGGAAGATGAGGCGGATCTCCGATATTTTCTCGGTGAATATATGCCACAGGCGAACGGGAAACTGAATGTCGGAAAGACCTGCATGTTCACCAATACCCCTGATGAAAACTTCGTCATCGATCTGCACCCCGAATATGGCCATGTTGCAATTGCCGCAGGTTTTTCCGGGCATGGCTACAAATTTTCCAGTGTGGTGGGGGAAATTCTGAGTGATCTTGTGACAGAAGGCGAAGCCGGCCGGGACATCTCCTCGTTTTCAGCCGGACGACAGGCTCTGCACCCGGATAACATCGGCATATGACATCCACTGGAAGCAGAGCCTTTCCATTGTGTTCCTGTGAAATATTACTGTATACTGACCTGAACCAAGATGACAGTAGAATCAGGGAGAGGGGATACGATGGAGCTCAAGGACCTTCGGATATTAAAAAGCGTGGCTGCTGAGGGCAGTATCAGCAGGGCGGCCGCAGAACTGAATTTTGTACAATCCTATATTACAACGCGGATGAAGGCACTGGAGGCGGAACTTGATGCAGAGCTGCTTCTGCGTACTGCCCGGGGCACGGTGCTGAGTCCGGACGGTGAAAAACTGCTGAAACATGCTGATGGTATACTTGCCCGCGTCGATGCTCTGCACGAGGACTTTGATGACGGGTCGCAAAAAGGGAGCGTCACAGTGGGGACTGTCGAGACCATCACCAGACTCCCGGAAATATTGACGGCATACCAGCTCTGCAATCCTGAGGTTAACATATCCGTTTATACAGACGTGACAAAAAACATCACCCGCCAGATCATGGACAGGGATATCGACTGTGCGTTTGTTGCTGATTTCACCCATCACCCGAAAATCAACAAGATGGAAATATTGAGGGAGAGATTGGTGCTGATATCGAATGCACCGGAAATTACGGTGGCAGATCTAAAACAGAAACCCATGCTTGTTTTCAAAAAAGGCTGCAGCTACAGGGCGAAGCTGGAGGAATGGCTGCTTGACTCGGGGGTAGAGAAGACGCAAGTGAAGGAATTCGGAACGATGGAAACGATACTCGGCAGTGTAAGGGCAGGACTCGGCATAAGCCTGGTGCCGGAAGCGAGCGTTTCTGAACTCATTGAGACAGGCGCGCTCTACAGTTATGATATTCCCAGGCACTACAATGATATCTCGACGGATTTCATCTGGCCCAGAGATTCCGGGAAGCGGGGAATGCTGGACGGATTTGCTGAGACGGTACGAAAATTTAAAGAGGCCTGAACAGGCCCATAGTCTCCTTTTATACCGGATGTGTGTAAGGGGGGATTTTTTTATTGTCAGTTTAGAAATATACCTTGTGCTTTTCCGGGCAATTTGGAATAATGGTCTAATAATTAGAAAATTGTAACAAAGAGGAAGGTGCACATGGAAAACAAAAGTGAAAAGAAAGGGATATTCAATCGCTTTCTTGATGTCATTGAGCGGGTGGGTAATAAACTGCCTGATCCGATCGTACTTTTCATCATCCTGATGTTCACGATACTCGGGGCGTCTTTCATCGGCGGCATGATGAAATGGGAGGCGGTCAACCCGGCGGATGATGAAACCATCCAGGCGGTGAACCTGCTCAATGGTGAAGGGATTGTACGTATCTTTACCGAGGCGATCACGAACTTCAGCGAATTCCCGCCCCTCGGCATGGTGCTGGTCGTGATGATCGGTATCGGCATCGCCGAGAAATCGGGATACTTTGAAACGGCTATGAAACGCGCCATAGAAGTGTCTCCGCAGAAGCTCATACTGCCTGCCATCATCCTGGTCGGCATCATCGGCAATGTAGCGGGTGATGCAGCACCGATCATACTGCCGCCGCTTGCGGCGATGGTTGTGATGAAGCTCGGCTATCATCCATTCGTAGGACTGGTCATGGCGTACGCCGCCTCTCTTGGGGCATTCGCCGCGAATGTGGTTCCGGGGATGACAGAGGCGCTGGCGATAGCATTTACCGAGCCGGCTGCCCAGCTGATCGACCCGGAATACTCCGGCAACATATTGATGAACTACTATTTCACAGCAGTGGCTACATTCTTCCTGCTCTTCATCGTCTACTTCGTGACGAAAAAGATTACGATACCGAGGCTTGGTACATATGAAGGTGAAACTGCGGTCGACCAGGAGCCGTTGAAAAAGGAGGAAATCACGGCTCTCAGATGGGCCAACATCTCCGCCGTCCTGACCTTCCTTGTCTTCATGGTATTCCTTATTCCGGAGAATGCGATTTTCCGGAATCCTGAAACGGGATCGATAATACAGGACTCCCCGTTCATGAATTCAATCATTTTCGTACTGACGATACTCTTTTTCGTTCCCGGACTCGTCTATGGTCTGAAAGTGGGGACCATCAAGACGACAAGGGATTTCGGCAGCATGCTGGGTGATGCGATGGGCACGATGGGAAGCTATGTTGTCCTTGTGTTCTTCGCAGCCCAGATGCTGGCCTATTTCAACTGGAGCAACCTCGGTCCGATCATAGCCATAAAAGGTGCGAACGTACTTGAAGCTGTCAATGCCTCGGGGATCCCGCTGATCATCGGTTTCATACTGCTGGCCGGTCTCATCAACCTGCTGATCGGCAGTGCGTCGGCAAAATGGGCGATACTGGCACCGGTCTTCGTGCCGATGTTCATGCTGCTTGGCTACGACCCTGCATTTACGCAGATGCTCTACCGCATAGGTGATTCATTCACGAACCCGATTACTCCGATGCTGCCTTACCTGCCGTTGCTGCTTGCGTTTGCGCAACGTTATGACAAGAATGCGGGGCTGGGTACACTGCTGTCGACGCTGCTCCCATATTCGATCGTGCTCTTCTTTGCGTGGACAATCCTGCTTATCGTATGGTATCTGCTCGGCATACCGCTCGGTGTTGAGGGGCCGGTCCACCTGCCGGGATAAAATGATTTTTGGAGGCCTGTTATAAATGAATATAGATCAACAGATAGATAATGTGATGTCTGACGTTTTCGAATGGAGGAGGACGCTGCACAGGCATCCCGAGCTTTCATTCGAAGAGCATTGGACGAGTCGATATATCGAAGATGCGCTTGCGGGGATGGATGGCATTGAAATCAGCCGTCCGACACCGACCAGTGTACTCGGCATCATCAAAGGGGCGCATCCGGGCAAAAAGATCGGTCTCCGTGCGGATATCGATGCGCTTCCTGTAGAGGAAGAGCGGACGGATATTGATTTCGTATCGGAGGTTCCCGGTAAGATGCATGCATGCGGGCATGACGGGCACACGGCGATACTGCTGGGTGCCGCGAAGATCCTGTCCGGTAATGCAGGCAGGCTGCATGGTGAAGTCTACCTTATATTCCAGCATGCCGAAGAGCTGATTCCCGGTGGTGCACAGGAGATGGTCGCAACAGGGCTGTTCGATGATCTGGATTTCATATACGGACAGCACTTGTTCACACCGGTGCCCGTGGGGAAAATCGGCATCACCAACGGGCCGGTCACTTCCAATTCGGACGGTTTCGAAATTATCATCCAGGGCAGCGGCGGCCATGCCTCCCAGCCTGAACTGACAGTCGATCCGGTCAATATCGGCGTGCAGATCATCAGCCAGTTCCAGGCAATCGTATCCCGCATCACATCGCCGCTCGATTCTGTCGTCATCTCGACCACGAATTTCCATGCCGGGAGCGCAAAGAATATCATTCCGGATACAGCAGAGCTGTCGGGCAGTGTCCGGACGATCAATGATGATACACGGCTGCTCGTCCGGGAAAAAATGGAGAAAGCTGTGAAAAATATCTGTGAAATGTACGGTGCGACATATGATTTCAACTTCCAGTTTGGTTATGCTGCCGTCGTGAATGATGCCGGGATGACGGATAAGGTGAGGCAGATCGCGACAGAGAGGTTCGGTGACAAAGTATTTGAATTTCCGCTCGTCATGGGCGGGGAGGACTTCTCGTCGTTCTCAAGGCTAGTACCTTCGACCTATGCAATGATCGGGGTGAGAAACCCCGGGAAGGACATGGAATACCCGCACCACCACCCGAAGTTCGGCATGGACGAGGACGGTTTCATCGATGGTGTGAAGATGATGGTGTACGTTGCGCTTGAAATGGCGAAATGACATAGACATACCCCTTTCTGCACGATGGATTGTGGAAAGGGGTTTTCTGTAAAGATGCCTATATCATACATGCAACATATAGGGAAGGATCAGGCGAGAGAGAAGATGAAATAGCATTTCCGGACAAGCCGGATAATCTGGCATATCAGCCCTTTTCCCGGGTGCGGGGGAAGCGGCTTTTTTATGGTTTTGATTCTGTATTGCCACCCAGCATGCCGATGAACCGTTCAGCGCTTTTCGGAAGATAACGATCCTTGAGCCATATGATGGCCGATTCTGATACGAGTGTCCTGTCTGCAATATCCAGGGCCTTTATGCCCGTCAGGTTGTTTTTATGAAGTGTGGCTTCGGGGATGATGGATGCGCCGACCTCCTCTGACACCATTTCCAGGATCATATCGACGTCGGGGCAGACTGCTGCGACGTTCGGGGTCACCTGTTCTTCCCGAAAACGATCCATGATGATTTCATACTGTCCTTCACCGCTGATCCGGCGGAGGAGGAGCAGCGGAAGTATCCCGAGATCTTCTATTGCAATGGTGTCTCCATATACGCCTGCCCAAGCCTCAGGTATGATGGCCGTATATTTCTCATCCGGCAGCGGAATGCTGTTGAAATCCTCCATCTCAAGCGGCAGTCTGACGACGGCGAAATCGATTGTGCGCTGTTTCAGCTGTTCGGCAAGCTGGAATGAATCGCCCTCCCTGAGTTCGAAAGTGACGCCGGGATACTCTTCGCGGAACGCCTTCATCTTCGGGGGAATGAGTGCAAATGAGGATTTCACACAACCGGCCGACAGCATGCCTTTTATGCCTGAGCCCGTTTCTCTGACTTCAGCCAGCGTTTCGTCCATGTATTCGAAGAAGTGCTGTGTCCTTTCATAGAGCACTCTGCCTGCTTCAGTCAGTTCCATCCGGCGGCCGCTGCGCTCGAAGAGCGTCACGCCGATTTCAGTTTCGAGCAGCTGCAGACTATGGCTGAGCGGTGGCTGTGACATGTGCAGTTTCTTTGACGCGCGCGTAATCTGCCGTTCGTCCGCGATTGTGCGGAAGTGGCGAATCTGTCTCATATCCATAGTGTCACCTGTCTTTCAAATAATACATACATGAAATGTTGGTTTTTGATATATTATATATATTTATAATATATAAGCATTCATGCTAGGATACAAGTATAGGTTTCAATATTTTTTTGGACACTTATGTAAGCGTTTTCAAACAAAGGGGAGATGACAATGCCGGCGAAGAACGGCCAGCAATATATCGAGAATCTGAGGAAAGCGGATAATAATGTCTATATCCACGGCAGGCGTGTGGATGATGTCACTACTCATCCATCATTCGAAGGTGCGGTGGCATCGATGGCGAAGCTGTATGATATGCAGCATGAAAATCCCGGAAAGATGCTCTACACTTCGCCGTCCACAGGGGATAAGGTCGGCAAGACATTCATGGTGCCGGAAACTGTGGATCAGTTGATTGAACGGCGCGAAGCGATGATGGAATGGCAGAGTTTCACAAAGGGAATGATGGGCCGGGCACCGGATTATTTGAATTCGGAAGTCATGACGATGGCAAAGGCGTATGATTTCTATGGCCGGGGTGATCATCCCGAATTTGCGGAAAATGCCCGTAAATATGCGGAATTTGCGAGGGAAAATGATATCAGCCTCACACATACGCTCATCCATCCGCAGGTGAACCGGGCAAAAATACAGGCGGAGCAGAAGGATGCCAATGTGGCACTGCATGTAGTGGAGAAGAATGATGATGGAGTGGTTGTCACCGGTATCCGGCTGCTTGCCACACAGGCGGGGATAACGGATGAGATATTCGTCTTCCCATCGACCGTGATGAAGGCGGGGGAGAAGGATGATCCATATTCCCTGGCATTTGCGTTACCGAATAACACACAGGGGCTCAAATATTTGAGCCGCGAATCATTCGAGGGGAAGAATGCATACGATCACCCGGCAGCTTCGAGGTTCGAGGAAGGTGATGCAGTCGTCTCCTTCGATAATGTGCTGGTTCCCTGGGACCGTGTGTTCATCCTTGAGGATTCCACATTGTGCAACCAGGCATTTCAGGAAACGAATGCAGTGACGCATATGGCGCACCAGGTCGTGGCAAAAGATATTGCCAAGACCGAATTCCTGCTCGGGGTTACATTGAAGCTCATGGATTCGATCGGTATCGACGGATTCCAGCATGTGAAGGACAAGGGGACGGAGATCATGCTGACACTTGAGAACATGAAATCGCACCTTTATCGGGCGGAACATAATGCAAGGCTCGATAAGTGGGGGATGATGACACCGGATTTCGCGGCCTTGAATGCCGCCCGGAACTGGTTCCCGCGCGTATATCCGAGAATGGCTGAGATTCTGAGGGTGCTCGGGGCATCCGGACTGATGGGAATACCGACATATGATGATTTTGCGGATGATGAGATCGGCCCCATACTGAACCGTGCCATGCAGAGCAAGAACATGGAAGGGTTTGAACGGGTGCAGCTGTTCCGCCTGGCATGGGATATGACGCTCAGTTCATTCGGCTCGCGCCAGACGCATTATGAATATTATTTCTTCGGCGATCCTGTGAAGATGGGCATGGCCTATTTCGATCAGTATGACAAGGAACCTCTCAAAAATGAAGTGGATGATTTCCTGAAAAGCATGAACGTCAAAAGACCGAATTTCAATTGATGTATGAATAAGGAAAGGAAGTGGTGATGTGGCGGATCAGCATGAAACACTCGCTGCCAGCCTGTCCGATGTAAGGCTGTATATCGATGGGCGGTTCACTGATGCGGAAGGAAATGCAACGTTTGATAATATCAGCCCCTATACGAACGAAACGATGAACAGCATAGCGGCCGGACAGCCGTCTGACATCGATCGGGCGGCAAAAGCCGCCAAGGCGGCTTTCCTGGGCAAATGGGGGAAGATGAAGCTGCAGGAGCGCCTGGGATATGTCTACAGGATCGGAGACCTGATTGAACAGTACACGGATGAGCTGTCGGAACTCGAGGCGCTGGATACGGGACTGCCGATCAGCCAGACCAGAAAACAGGTCTCGAGATCCGCGAACAATTTCAGGTTTTACGCAGATACCGTGAAGAGCCAGATGTATGGTGAAGCTTATCAGGTGGACGATGAATTCATAAACTATACTGTGCACTCCCCGGTAGGGGTTGCAGGGCTCATCACGCCGTGGAATGCCCCGTTCATGCTCGAGACATGGAAGATTGCACCGGCGCTTGCCACCGGTAACACAGTGGTGCTGAAGCCGGCAGAATGGTCGCCGCTCACAGCAAACCGCATGGCGGAAATAATAGATATGGCGGGGCTGCCGGACGGGGTATTCAACGTGGTCCACGGCATCGGTGAAGTGGCTGGCGATGCGCTGGTGAAACATCCGGATGTGGAACTCATTTCATTCACAGGCGAAACGACGACAGGCTCTGAAATCATGAGGAATGGGGCAGATGCACTGAAACGCTTTTCGATGGAACTCGGCGGGAAATCTCCGATGATCGTCTTTGACGATGCGGACCTGGACCGGGCGCTGGACGCTGCGACATGGGGGATATTCTCCTTCAATGGTGAGCGTTGCACGGCGAACTCGAGGCTTTATCTGCACGAGGATATCGCCGGGGATTTCATAATGAAGCTGCAGCGGCGTGTGATGAACATTAAAGTGGGTGACCCGCTTGATGATGCCACACAGGTTGGTCCTCTGATACGGACGGAGCACTTCGAACGGGTGAAGTCATATATCGAACTCGCCAAAGAGGAGGGGTGTGAAGTCATAAGCGGTGAGGTGCCAAAGGCGTTTGCACGCGGCAACTATGTGCCGCCGACCATGCTGCTCGGTGCGGAAAACTCGATGCGCGTGGTGCAGGAGGAAATTTTCGGCCCGGTGATTGCTGTGATGACATTCAAAGACGAGGATGAAGTGATAGAGCAGGCGAATGATGTGCGCTACGGACTCGCCGGATATGTATGGACGAATGACATCAAACGCGGACACCGGGTGGCACAGGCTGTCGACTCCGGCATGCTCTGGGTCAATGCACAGAACGTACGCGACCTCAGGACGCCGTTCGGCGGCTCCAAGCATAGCGGGATCGGACGAGAAGGGGGCTTCTATGCGTTCGAATTCTACACCGAGATAAAGGTCATACATGTCGCCGTCGGGGACCATCACATACCGCAGTTCGGCAGGTAGTTCTCTTTTAGGGAGGGGGAAATTCATGAATTTTGATATTAAACGCACAGGACGGGTGATCCTGCATGTCACGGATCTCGGGGCGTCCCGGAAGTTCTATGATTCACTCGGCTTCATAGAGACGGAATCGGATGATGAAAACATCTTCTACCGGGCGATAGAGGATCATAACCACCATTGCCTGTGGCTCAAAAAGAAACCGGAGGCAGCGGTCGAAGTCATCAGTTACCGGATGAACGGGGAAGAGGACCTCGACAGGATTGCAGAGTTCTTCAAAGGAAAAGGCAAAGCGGTCAAATGGATGGAGAAGGGGGTGCAAAAGGGTATCGGCAGGGCGCTCCGTGTCAATGATGTGTCTGGTATTCCGACTGAATATTATGTGGAAATGGACAAAGCGGAACGGATGCTTCAGCGTTTCGATCTCCATGTCGGCGGCAAAGTGCAGCGCATCGATCACTTCAACATCGCAGTGCCCGATGTCCAAAAGGCATACGATTACTATACCGGGGGACTCGGCTTCAGGTGCGCTGAGTATACGACGACCCGGGACAGGGATGTATGGGCAGCCTGGCTGCACCGCAAGCCGGGCGTCCACGATGCTGCCTTCATGAACAGTGCGGGGCCCAGGCTGCACCATATCGGCTTCTGGCTGAAGGATCCGATGGGGATCATCGACTGCTGCGATTATCTTGCGGCGAAAGGCTATGCCGGTTCGATAGAACGGGGACCGGGACGCCACGGGCTTTCCAATGCCTTCTTTCTGTATCTGAGGGATCCGGACGGTCACCGCATTGAACTGTACAACGGGGACTACTATACAGGGGACTCCGATTTCGAACCGATTGAATGGGATCTCGACAATCCGCAGCGCCAGACATTCTGGGGACACGCGGCACCGCCGTGCTGGTTCGAAGAGGCGTCGGATTTCCTGGATGTGCACACAGGGGAGAAAATCCCGCTTGAGGAGCCGCTGCTGGAAAAGAAGAAGCCGGATACAATCATCTGAAGGGGGCATGAAGCGTGGTAAAAGGTTACGAAAAGGTGAAGGAGAAACTCAGGGGATCGATCTGTCCCGTCATCACCCCGTTCAAGGAGAATGGGGACATTGATTTTGACGGGCAGGCCGGACTGATTGAATATCAGCTTGACAATGGAACACACTGCATTTCTGTCACGGGGACCTCGGGGGAGCCGAGTTCACTGACAACGAAGGAGCGGGTGCAGATTATGGAACATGCCATGAAGACCATCGCAGGCCGGGTGCCGTTCGCACCAGGGACAGGTTCAGTGAACCATGACGAGACCATGTACCTGACAAAAAAGGCCGAAGAGATGGGGGCGGATGCAGCGATGGTCATCGTCCCCTACTACAACAAGCCCAACCAGGATGCACTGTACGACCATTTCAAAACTGTGGCGGATGCAGTCGCTATTCCCATCATCATCTATAACATACCCGGGCGTACGGCTCTCAATATGACGGCCGGGACGATGGCGAGACTGTCCCGGGACTGCCCGAACATCGTCGGAGTCAAAGAGTCGAATAAAGATTTTGAACATGTGAACAGGGTGATGCTTAACTGTGGGAGGGATTTCCTGCTGTACAGCGGCATAGAACTGCTATGCTATCCGATGCTCGCAATCGGCGGTGCCGGATCCATCAGTGCGACGGCAAACGTCGAGCCCCGGAAGGTGGCCGAAATGCATGATGCCTGGGAGCGGGGCGACCGGGATCGTGCACTCGATTTGCACTACGAACTGATGAACCTTAATGATGTCCTGTTCAAGGACACGAATCCGGCACCGGTCAAGGCGGCACTCGGCATGATGGGAAAGATCGAACCGGTTCTCAGGAAACCGATGGGGATGCCGTCATCAAAACTCCAGGAAGAAATCAGGGAAACGCTGAGGACCTATGGCAAGTTATAGGAGGGATGGTCCATGGTCAGAGTAAAGTACAGGCTGCAGGGGAAACGCATGATGGAGACAGCCGATACAGCGGAGGAAAATCCAGAGCTTTTGTATGACGTTCCGATCAGCGGCACGGTATACGGGGCTGCACTCAATTACCGGGCAGTCTATGATGCCCTGGCACCGGAGATGCACAAGCATCCGTACAGGGAACCGCCGAAAGCGCCGGTGCTCTTCATCAAGCCCGTCAACACTCATGTTGCCCACAGGGGGTTCATTCCCATGCCGAAGGAGCGCCGGTCTGTAACGATCGGGGCATCACTCGGCATAGTGATAGGCCGCACGGCGACGCGGGTCGATGCTGAAGGGGCGCTGGATTACGTGGAAGGCTACACGATTGTAAATGATGTGAGCATTCCGCATGAGAGTGTCTACCGGCCGGCCTATAAGGAGAAGGCGCGGGACGGGTTCTGTCCGATCGGACCCTTTGTTGTGGAGCAATCAGAGGTAGCCGATCCGAACAATCTGGATATCAGGGTGTATATCAATGATGTGCTGAGGCAGGAGAATAATACTTCAAATCTTGTGCGTACTGTGGAGCAGCTCATCATGGATGTCACGGAATTCATGACACTTTACGAAGGGGATGTGCTGCTTGCCGGTTCACCGGAAATGATGCCGCAGGCGGGCAATGGGGATGTCGTGAAAATTGACATCAGCGGCATCGGCAGGCTGACCAATGAAGTGAAGGATGAAAATGAGGTTTCGGGAGGTGAGGGCCTTTGAAGCGTGCAAGGGTGGTCTACCAGGGCAGGGTCCATGATGCTGCACCCGCCGGTTCCGGCCTGACGCTCGGGGACGGACGCAATGTGACGGAGCAGGAGGTGGAATGGCTGCCTCCTGTGATGCCGGAGACCGTTTTCACACTCGGCCTCAATTATGCAGACCATGCCTCGGAGCTGTCTTTCAAAGATGTGCCGGAGGAACCGCTGGTATTTCTGAAAGGACCGAATACTTTCGTCGGTCACAGGGGTGCAACGCCCCGCCCGGACAATGTCGGGTTCATGCATTACGAGTGTGAACTTGCAGTCGTCATCGGCCGGTCAGCCAAAAATGTGAAGGCGGGGGATGCCTATTCTTATGTGGCAGGGTACACGGTCGCCAATGACTATGCGGTCAGGGACTATCTGGAGAACTACTACCGTCCGAACCTGAGAGTCAAGAACCGTGATGCATCGACACCGATCGGTCCGTGGCTCGTGGACCGGGATGACGTGGAAGATCCGATGGACCTGAGGCTCACGACAAAGATTAACGGGGAGACTGTGCAGGATGGGTCGACTGCGGACATGATTTTCTCTATCCCTGTCCTCATCGAGTATCTGAGTGGTTTCATGACGCTCAATAAAGGGGATATCATACTGACGGGGACACCGAAAGGCTCAGTGGATGTCAAAACCGGTGATGAAGTCATTACGGAAGTGGAACATATCGGGGCCCTCGTGAACACAATCATATAGGGGAGGTCTTGGATGCCGCATCTGTATGTCGAATACACGGATAACATCAAAAAGGAAGCGGATATTGCCGGTCTTCTGGAAAAGGTGAATCAGACACTGCTCGGTCACAGCGACATCATACCGGCCGGCGGACTCAGGACACGGGCGATCGAGCTCAGCGATTATATTGTCGCGGACGGCACTGAGGATGATGCTTTCGTCCATGTCACTTTGAAGCTTGCACCCGGCCGGTCCGACGAAGAGAAGAAAGTGGTATGCGACAATCTGTTCCAGACGATAAAGGGACACTTTGTGCATATTTTCGAATCGAGGTATATCGCGTTGTCCATGGAACTGTATGAGTTCCAAAATGAGACGTACAAGCACAATAATATCCATACGAGATATGAGAACTAAAAAATCACTCCACTTCAGTGGAGTGATTTTTCTATGCCTTCAGTTTTTTCGGGAAGCCGGCGAGTATCGCGACGATGCCGCAGATGAGAAGCATGGCCGGATAGATTGAATAAGGGACGATCGTGACCGGTGAAATCGCTGCGATGCCCGCCGCTGCAAGCAGCTGTCCGCCGTACGGGATCAGCCCCTGGAACGCTGCTGCAAAAATGTCGAGCAGACTTGCAGATTTCCTCCGGTCAACGCCGTATTCATCCGCAATCTCCTTGGCGAGAGGGCCTGTGATGATGATTGAAATCGTGTTGTTGGCAGTGCTGACATCCGTCGCGCCGACCAGCGAGGCGATACCGAATTCAGCACCTCTTCTGGAGCGTATACGGCTCGTGATGAAATGGAGCAGATAGTCGATTCCCCCATAATGCTGAATGAGCCCGATCATGCCGCCGATCAATATGGCGATGATGGAGATCTCCATCATGCCTGCCATGCCTTCCCCGGCAGCACCGGCAAATGACGTGAAATTATACGAACCGTCCATGAAGCCGATGATGCCGGCAAGCACCGTCCCGCCGACGAGGACAGTCAGTACATTGACACCGCAGAGGGCTATGATGAGGACCGCCAGGTAGGGGATGACTTTAATCAGGTCATATTCCATCCCTTCCCCGACGTTTGTCGAGATTCCAGTCGATATGAAATAAAGGATGACGGCTGTTGCGATGGCGCCCGGGAGTATGATGAAGAAGTTCACTTTGAACTTGTCTGCCATCTTCACTTCCTGGGATTGTGTCGCGACAATCGTCGTATCGGAAATGACAGACAGGTTATCACCGAACATGGCGCCGCCTATGACCGTGGCCAGCGCAAGTGCCAGACCAATTTCAGTCTGGTCTGAGATTCCGACTGCAATCGGCGCAAGAGCGACGACTGTGCCCGTGGAAGTCCCCATGGATATGGAGATGAAGCAGCAGATGATGAACAGGCCGACTAGCAGCAGGCTGCCCGGCAGCAGTGTCAGCCCGAGATTGACAGTGGAGTCCACAGCCCCCATGCCCTCGGCGACTTTTGAAAACGCACCTGCGAGAAGGAAGATGAGCACCATGAGCATGATATTTTCCTTGCCGGCCCCTCTTGTGATGATGCCGATCTTTTCATTCAGACGTTCCCTGGGTTTGATGAGCAGCGCCGCGATGATTGCTATGACGAGTGCCACAGGGATCGGCATGGCTGTAAAATCCCCTGTAATGATGCCTGTGCCGATGAACAGCAGTACAAAGACCAGCAGCGGCATCAGGGCGAGCGGGTTTCCTTTGGATTGTTCAGGTTTCATGACAATGCTCCTCTTTATGAATGATCTTCAAGACGATAAAAAAGCCTCTCCAGATATGGAAGAGGCCACAAAAACTGTATCTCTTCTCATCTTTACAGCCGTTTTGGCTGCTGGAATTGGCACTGGCTCACATGAGCTGTTGCCGAGGCTTCAAAGGGCCAGTCCCTCCACCTCTCTTGATAAGATCAATGTTCATTTAGTTCATTCACTTTAACGTGTGAAACCATCTGTGTCAATAGGGATTCGAGAAACGTTACCCATATGCTATGATTTCATATGACAAAACCGGGAAGACACAGAATTATCTGATGTTTGACAAGCGATTCACATATGAGTAGAATAGTGACATTCTAATATTTCCTGTAAAGGATGATTTCCATGTTCCGCACCATCAACGTAAACATCTGGTATAGCTATCGCATGTAGACTTGTATTTACCCATCGTAAGTACAGGTCATCTTGTCTTGTACTTGCGATGGCTGAGGAATTGGAATCGGCCATCTGTTCTCTCTGGATGGCACACTTTACCAGCCATCCGGGCGGACCGGGTGGCTTTTTTTATTGGAATGGAAAATGACAGGTAAGGTGGTTCATACAATGAAAGAACAACAGGTACAATGGGGATCCAGGCTCGGGTTCATACTGGCTGCAGCAGGTTCGGCAGTCGGTCTGGGCGCAGTATGGAAATTCCCGTACATGGTGGCACAGTTTGGCGGAGGTGCTTTCCTCCTGATATTCCTCATATTCACACTGCTCGTCGGCCTGCCGATGCTGATGGTGGAATTCACACTCGGCAGGCTCGGCAGGCGGCCTTCGATCGAGACGTTCAAATTCCTGGGCGGGCACCGTGCATACGGGCTGATCGGCCTGCTCGGCAATATCGCCGCCTTCATACTGCTCAGTTTCTACAGCGTAGTGGGCGGCTGGATCATGGTGTACTTTATACTGGCAATCGGCGATATTCTCGGCATGGCGGATGTCACGGCACCCGGACTGTTCGATGCGGTGACGGGTACGCCGTGGATGGTCATCACAGGCCAGGCCGCCTTCATGCTCATTACGGCTTGGATTGTGACAGGAGGGGTCGAGAAGGGGATAGAGCGTGCATCAAAAATCATGATGCCGATGCTGTTCCTGACCTTCATATTGCTGATTGCGCGCAGCATGACGCTGCCCGGTGCAATGGAGGGGGTGGAGTTCCTGCTCATGCCGGACTTCAGTGCGATTACAAGTGAAGCCGTGCTGTTCGCGCTCGGCCAGTCATTCTTCGCACTGTCCATCGGTGCAATGGGGATGCTCACCTATGCATCCTATGTAAAGGATGATGTGAACCTTCCGCACAGTGGGGCATATATCGTCCTCACGACGGTCATCATCACGATATTTGCAGGACTTGCGGTCTTCCCGGCCGTCGCATCATTCGGCATGCAGGACGAGGCCCAGGGGCCGGGGCTCCTGTTCATCATACTGCCGAAGGTATTCGCTGAAATCGCAGGCGGTGCCTGGTTCTACCTGCTGTTCATACTGCTGTTCCTCTTCGCGACGCTGACTTCATCCATTTCGATGATCGAGATCAACGTCAGCAACGTCATCAAAGGGCGCCAGGAAAAGCGGAATAGAGTCACATGGATCTTTGCTGTGCTCATCTTCCTGTTCGGTGTACCGAGCACCCTTTCCATGAGCGTGCTGTCGGATGTGGAAATCTTCTCAAGGTCCATATTTGACACCATGGACATGCTCGTATCCAACATATTCATGCCGCTCGGAGCACTGCTCGCCACACTCTTCCTCGGGTGGAAAGTGGATCTCGGCAGCGTCTCTCAGGCACTGGATGTGAAACAGGGATTGATATTCAGGACATGGGTGTTCATCATCAGGTACCTGCTTCCTGTTATCATACTCTTCGTATTCATAACAGCTTTGATGTAGGACATGAAGCCAGGACAGGAGTCCTGGCTTCTATTACGTGTGAAATAAAAAAGACGCCCCTGGGCGCCTTCTTCATTCAATATGGTTCACATTCTCTTCATGAGTTCCTTGTTCTTCTCTGCAAAGACTTCGTTATGTGAAGACACCATGCCCTCAGCCAGGGCATCTTCATCGAGGAAGAGTTTTGCATGGTTCGCCGCCTGGGCGGCTTCTGAGAAGCAGCCGGCGATGAGCCTGACTTTGTTGTCGTATTCGACCTGGTCGCCGCACGCAAAGATGCCGGGTACCGTCGTGTCCACCATATGTTCGGTTTTCAGCATCTGATGCTCATTGAAATCGAACTGGTCTTCCATCGCTTCGAGGAAGGCACAGTTGGAATCGTAGCCATGGCTGACAAGGACATCATCGACTGCGACCTGGCTGCCGTCATCGAGCACGACGTATTCTATGCGGTCGCCTGCCTCATTGGGTGTCAGGTGATCGATGCATCTGTTGAACTGTATGTCGATATCGCGGCGGTGGAGTTCCTCGGCCATCGCTTCGTGTCCGCGCATGGCGTCGCTCCGGCATATCATCGTGACGCTCGCGGCAATATTGGAAATCTCGGCTGCCCAGTCGATGGCGGTATTGCCGCCGCCCGAAATGAGCACATGCCGGTCCTTGAAGCGGGCGAAACGTTTGACTGTATAGTGGAGATTGGATATTTCGAATTTATCCGCGCCTTCGACTTTGAGACGCGTCGGGGTGAAAATGCCCCGGCCTGACGCGATGATGATGGTTTTACTGTAAAAGATACCGTTATCAGTGATAACCTCGAAATAGTCCTCATGTTTTGTGATTGTTTCACATGTTGTGGAAACAGAAATGCCGGGATTGAACGTCTTAGCCTGTTCAATCATGTCGTTCTTTATGTCCTGGGCCGGGGCGGGTGGAATGCCGCCGATGTCCCAGATGATCTTTTCCGGATATATATTGAGTTTGCCGCCAAGCTCCGGATGATGTTCGATGATCTGGACACTCATGCCGCGGAGTCCGGCGTAGAAGCTTGCGTAAAGGCCCGCAGGGCCGCCACCGATGATCAGCGTATCAGAAATTTTCATGCTCCATCCTCTTTTCTGTTGAAATTGGGTGGTTTCTCATTTATTATATAATCAATGATAATGATTATCAATGAGAAATATAATTTAGGAACAGGAAAGAGGAAGGAAAATGAAAAAGTACATATGGATGATTGCAACAATGATGGCTCTGATCCTCGCAGCGTGCGGCAATTCCGAGGATGATGGGACTGAAGAGGCTTCCGGCGGGGAGCCTGAGATGGTGCCGTATACGACGGATGGCGGAGAAGAGATTGAAATTCCGGAAGACCCGCAGCGCATCGTCGTACTGGCGTCGAGTTATTTCGGCAACCTGATGCAGCTTGATGCAAATGTGGCAGGCGTGTCAAACGATGTTGAAGGCAGTGAAGTATTGAAGCCGATAGCCGAAGATGGTAATGTAGAATTGCTTGAAGTCGGCAATGTAGAGCAGGTCATGAATCTGGACCCCGACCTCATCATCACTTTCTCGACAGATGAAAATCTGGACAAGCTGAAAGCGATTGCCCCGACGATTCCGGTGGAGTATGACAAGTGGAACTATCTGGATATCCATGAGGAGATGGGCCGGATAGTCGGCAAAGAAGAGGAAGCGGCTGAGTGGGTCGAAGGCTTCGAGGCTGAACTCGCTGAAGACAGACAGGCAGTAGAGGAAGCGGTTGGTGAAGACGCCACCGCAACAGTAATGGAACAATATGCAAAAGATATATATGTCTATGGTACGAACTGGGGCCGCGGTACAGAGATACTGTATCAGGGTCTTGGACTCGGAGTACCGGAAGAAATCCAGAATGAAGTCGTGGAAACAGGATGGAAGAGCATATCTGCCGAAGAGATAGAAAAATATGCCGGTGATTTCATGTTCGTTGGAAGCGGTGATGCCGGTGCAGATAATGCCTATAAGGATACAGAGGTGTGGCAGGGTCTTGATGCAGTGGAAAACGACCGGGTGATTGAATTTGATTCGCCGGCTTTCTACTACAATGATCCCTATTCGCTTGAACACCAGAAAGAATTTCTGGTCGATGCATTAACGAAATAAACCAGGCAGGTGTCTAATAATGACGAGTGTGGCGCTTAAAGATATAAAAGTGGAACTGAACGACAGAGCGATTTTACACAATATAAACATGGAACTGATGGAAGGCAGAGTGACGACGATCATCGGTCCGAACGGTTGCGGCAAGTCGACGATGCTGAAGACGATTTCCCGCATCATTTCGGCAAAAGAGGGCGGCGTCTACATCAATGACATCAACATACGCCAGATGAAATCAAAGGAAGTCGCCAAAAAGATCAGCATACTGTCACAGCGCAACAAACTGCAATATGATGTCAAAGTGGAGGATCTGGTCAGCTTCAGCAGGTATCCGCACCTGAAGAGGTTCCAGAGTCTGAAGGAGCATGATATAGAGATCATCAACTGGGCGATGAGGGAAACCGGTGCGGATGAATTCCGCAAACGCATGATGAGCGAACTTTCAGGCGGTCAGGCACAGCGTGTATGGATCAGTCTGCTGCTTGCACAGGAAGCGGATGTTTTGCTGCTCGATGAGCCGACGACCTATCTCGATATCCACCATCAGCTCGAAACATTGAATATCGTCAAAGAGCTCAATGAACAGTCGCACCAGACGGTGGTCATGGTGCTGCATGACATCAACCATGCAATCAAGTACTCTGACAACCTTGTCGTCATGAAAGACGGGGATATCATCACCAGCGGCCATCCCACAGAAGTCCTGACCAATGAAATCCTGAATGACGTTTTTAATATCAACGGAAAGATATCCATCGATCCCATCACTAAAAAACCGATTCTTGCAGATTACGACCTGTTCTGCGAAACGGTGAAAGGCGTCAAATATGGATCGTAGATGGTATACACTGCCCATCATTGTGATGGGCGTTCTTATTTCTTTCATCCTGGCGATGATGTTCGGGGCGAACCACTATGCCCCCGGTGAGGTATGGAGTGTCATAACCCGCCTTGATATGACGGACAAGACGCATCAGATCCTCTATGAAATCCGGATGCCCCGCGTACTTGCGGCGCTCGTCTCAGGATTCATGATCAGCATTGCGGGCCTGGTGCTGCAGTCTGTCACGCACAATGATCTGAGTGAACCGAGCATCCTCGGCATAAATGCCGGAGCGAACCTTGCAATCATACTTGCGGCACTGCTTGTTCCGGCATTATCTTTCGTGGCCATCATGGTGAGCGGCTTTGTCGGCGGCATGCTGGTCGGTCTGGTCATCCTGTCGGTCACACGTTCCAGATCCCCGCTCCATCTGATTCTGGCAGGTGCGGGGATTTCGCTGTTTCTGTATGCAATCACTGACTTCCTTGTGATTACGAATGACCTCGGGCAGTACATGACATTCTTCACCGCCGGCGGCGCCAGCGGCCAGTCCATAGGGAACCTCGTAATTGTCGTTCCGCTGGCGGCCGTACTCGTCATCGCACTTTATATGATGGCAAAAGAACTGGATGTCCTTTTGTTCGGTGACGAAATGGCGGTTTCCCTCGGTCAGAACCGCGGACTGTACAAATGGCTGACACTCGTCATTGCGGTCATGCTCTCGAGCATCGCCGTTGCGATGGTGGGCAACGTCGTATTCCTCGGTCTCCTGGTGCCGCATATCGTCAAGATGATATACGGCAATATGCACAAATATACAATCATCTACACCGGGCTGTTCGGTGCAATCATCTTTGCCCTGTCCGATATGTTCGCAAGGGTGTTCAATGAAGCGCCGGTCAATGCAGTCATTGCAATGATCGGCCTGCCTTTCTTCATCTACATCATCAAGAAGCGGGGTGGGCAGTATGCGTAATTCATACAAACTGGCCGTTTTGGTCATACTGCTCGTAGCTGTGGTCATTACAAGTCTTGTTACAGGTACATTCAATCTGACATTCCAGGATCTTGCAGCCCTGATGACAGGCAGTGCGGATGAGAATGTAATGACCGTCTTCTTTGATTTCAGAATGCCGAGGATCATCATTACGCTCGTCTGCGGGGCGGCACTTGCTGTCAGCGGTCTCATACTGCAGGCGATTTCGAGGAATGCCCTGGCTGACCCGGGCATCATCGGAGTGAATGCCGGCAGCGGCTTCGGGGTTGTTTTATTCATCACCTTCGTCAGCGGTTCATTGACCCAGCACCTGTACGCCCTGCCGATCATGAGCTTCGCCGGCGGGCTGCTCACGGTGCTCATCATCTTCTCCCTGTCCTTCATGAGCGGGGAGTTCAAGAGCAATATTTTCATCCTGATCGGTATTGCGACCGCGATGGGCGTCACCGGCTTCGTCTATGTATTCACTTCCCTGTTCGATACCGAACAGATGGAAATGCTCAACCGCTATTTCGCGGGGAACATATGGGGGGATACGTGGGCGTTCGTCCTTGTCTCAGTCCCTTATATACTGATCATACTGGTGCTCGTATATTCGAGGCTCCGGGAGATGGATATGCTCAATCTGGATGATGAGATGCTCACGGGGTTCGGCATGAATGTCAACAGGGAAAAGATTGTGCTCATCGTGCTGGCGGCAATGCTGTCGAGCCTTGCGGTCAGCGTATGCGGAGCCATCAGTTTCATAGGGCTTATAGCCCCGCACATTTCCCGGATGATGTTCGGGCATAACATGAAGTTTCTGTTCTTTGCATCGTTTGTGATGGGCGCACTGCTGCTCACCACAGCGGACCTCCTGGGCAAGCTTCTTCTTGCACCGATGATCATACCTGCAGGCATCGTCGTCTCCCTGATCGGCGGACCGTACTTCGTATGGCTGCTGCTCCGGGCGGGGAAAGTCTGATGGATGGCATATTCAATCCTGATCGGCAGTGGGACCTCACGGTTTCACTGCCTTTTTCGGCTTTACAACTGAAAATTCGGGTATTAGGGACAGTGGGGTGATAAGATGGGTCTTTCCATACAGTACATAACGAAAGATGACACTATAGAAAAAGCGTCCCGCGGCGGAGATGTGCCGGGTGACGTAACATTCACGTGGTATGACTACAGCAGCTTTGACGATAAGGAACAGCTGCTCGATGATTTCGGGTTTCGGGATATAAAGCTCGAAGATGAGATGGTTAAAAATTACCGCCCGGCCTACTTCAACAATGGTGATTACCAGCTTCTGATCTGTCATGTCATAGATCAGGAGACACTTGAGGCCCATGCGGTGAACATATGTGTCATGCAGGACATTATCATTACCTTCCATAATGGGGTCCTTGATGAATTCATTGATATCGCCAAAATCATCAAAAATAAACAGGATGATCTGGAAGTCGATATCGCCCTCCACATCCTGCTTGCGACAGTGGACCAGTATTTTGATATCGTGCGTGACATTGAAGATGAAGTCATATCCTTCGAGGAGAAGCATGCGGATGAGAAAAAGGGGAGTGATCTGACCGCGAAAATATTTGATGTGAAAAGGAAAGTGTTCCGGGTCAAACGTGTGATCATCCCGATGGAGGAGCTGGCGGAGAAGTTTGAAGAGCAGGATGATATATTCACCAGTTCGCAGAGCGGTGGCCTTCTGGACAGATTGAAAACCAAAATAGACAGGCAGAAGCTGATCATCCGCTTCTCAGAAGAGATGGTGGATGAACTGAAGGATAATTATATATCCTATAATACCTACCGTATGAATAGGATCATCAGCGTACTGACACTCATTTCAGCGGTGTTCCTGCCGCTTACGCTGATTACCGGCATATACGGCATGAACTTCGATATCATGCCGGAACTGAAATGGGATATCGGGTATTATCTTTCGTTGGCATTGATGCTGATCATCAGCGTATCCATGCTCGGATTCTTCAAATATAAAGGCTGGATGTGAATAATGGGGGGACTTTTGAGGCAGTTTTCCAGAAACGGGCTTTTATATGATAGTGAATTGATTGACTTTATTTCTCAATAGCGATACGTTTGCTAAAAGATTGTTCATACATGACTATTTTTTCTGAGTCCGGGAAGAATACGGATATGAATCAGCAAAAAGAAAGAAGGGAATTTTATGAAAGGCAGCTCCCTCTGGAAGTCCGGTCTTGTTATATTGGCCGTTCTTTTCCTTTCATTACTAACCGCAAACACAGAACAGGCATCAGCGAACAGTGCATTGGACAGCATGATCGATATCAGATCGGATGACGGAGAGTACGACTCGGCGGAGGCCCAGGCGATGATCGACAGGCTCCGGAGAGTGGACGACCGCATATTGCAGCATACAAACAGTGCAGGTGTGAGCATCATCCTTATGGACATGCCGCTTACGGAACTTCCTGAGTTTGATTACCTTTCCGGCAAGGTGCCGAGAGGCTGGGAAAACACAAATTCCACATGGGATGAAGTGCCGGGAGCGGGCGGTCATACAACCGCTGCCAGAATCGGCTACAGCGACCCGGGAAACGGCCATTCCACGATCAATCTGGAACTGCATGAATATGGTCACGCAGTCGATTCATATGCCGCCGGCTTCACGGTGAGCGGGTCGGATGAATTCCGCCAGATCATGAACAGTGAAAAGGACGCGTTATTCGGCGACCATAAAGTGTCCGAGTATTTTGATGAACCGGGAGAATACTTTGCTGAAGTATTTGCAATGTACTATATGGGCGGAGATGCCCAAAGCAAACTCCAGAACCGCGCACCTGAGACATATGAATTCATCAGCCATTTCCACAACAGGCTGGTTACAGTCGATGAAGTGACCGGGAACACTGCAAAGATTTCATGGGATGAGATGGACGGGGCGGCAAAGTATGAGATCTACCGGAATGATGAGAAAATCGACGAAACTGCAGAGACAAGTTTCACCGATGAGGAACTCAAGACTTCCACGAACTATAACTACTATATCAGGCCGGTGGATTCATCCGGCAACCGGCTTCTGACATCGTATTTCCGTACGACGACCACACAGTCGGAGGAGGACGCCCCGGAAGTGGACACGGCTGAACTGGAAAGCGTGATTGAAGATGCCGAAGCGGTCAGTGAAGCAGACCGCAGTCCCGGTCTGCAGTCAGCCCTTGAAAATGCCAGAAGCATAGTTGGCAGCGATGAAGCCGGCCAGCAGCAGGCGGATGAAGCCGAGACAGCATTATCTTCTGCTCTTGAAGAAAACCGGAAAGAGCTAAAAGCGGCTGAGGAAGAGTCCGCTGAGGAATCTACAGAAGAGGACACAACCGAAGAATCGACAGAAGAAGAAACTGAAGAATCTGCAGAAGAAGAAACTGAAGAGGAGACAGAAGCCGAATCCGAGACGGGCAGTTCACAGGCAGAAGCATCGAATGATAATATGTTCATGATCCTGCTGTCATCCGTCCTGGTCATTCTGGCAATAATCTCGGCAATACTGATATGGAAAAGGAAGAAATGATAAGCGGGAGGCAGAAGCTCTGACACGGCTCAGGGTTTCTTTTTTGTTTCAATGGCTACCTTTATGCATCTTTTTCGCCTATCATTGAGAATAGGATTCAAATCTTTTCAAAGGACGTTGAACAGCATGGAATTATTGATGATTGTACTGCCGGTGTTTCTTATCTTCGGCATCGGCTATGCCTCGCAGAAACTTTTGAAGATGGATATCAAATCGATATCGGCCATGTCTCTGTACATACTGCTCCCTCTTCTGACATTCGATACGTTCTACCGCAATGAACTGACAGTGGACTATCTGTTCCTGTTTATATTTTCGGTGATCATTACAGTGCTCCTCATTGGAATCACCGTACTCGCCGGATGGTTCATGAAATCCACGAAAGAGGATGTTTCGGCCATTTTGCTAGGAACTCTATTCCCCAACAGCGGGAACTACGGTGCACCGGTCATGCTGTTTGCGCTCGGTGCAGTGGCTTTTGACTATGCCATCGTACTGATGGTGCTGCACGGCTTCATTATCAGCACAGTCGGTATCTTCATCGCATCGTTCGGCAGTGGGGGCACGATTTCCGTGAAGGATGCCATCCTGAGCATATTCAGGATACCGGTGATATACGGTGCGGCGGCAGGGTTACTGTTCCAGCTTGGAAACGTCACAATCGATGACAAGCTGATGGAGATCCTGCAGATGACGGGCAATGCGGCCATTCCGGTCGTCATGCTGATCCTTGGCATGCAGCTTGCCGAAATCAGGAAGGAAAATTTTGAACTGAGAAACATCAACGCTGTCGTCCTCATCCGCATGGTCGTTTCGCCGATTGTAGCGATGGTGCTCGTCATGTTCATGCCTGTGGACGAGACGATGAAGATGGTCTTCATCATACTGAATGCAATGCCCGTGGCCGCCAATTCGACGATGCTGGCCGTACAATTCAATGTAAAGCCGAATCTTGTATCATTCTCGACGCTGGTCACAACACTGCTGAGTCTTTTGACCATACCGTTCTTCCTGTACCTGATCGGCATATAGCATGCCGGGACGAGAGTCCCGGTTTTTTAGTATAGAAATTTCTGAATATTAACTTGACAAACAGAGAACGCTTTCTTAAACTTGAAATATGTTAACTGTTAACATTTCAGATAATTGAGCGGGTGATGACCATGATTGTAAAGAATAATATTGCATCCCAGGTGGTCGACCATCTGAGAAAGGAGATCATACTGGGAAAGTACGAAAAAGGGGAGGCGCTCGTGGAAACGAAACTGTCCGGCGAGCTTGGTGTCAGCAGAGGGCCGGTCAGGGAAGCAATCGGCGAACTTGTCACTGAGAATCTTGCGGAAAAATTCTCGAATGGGCGGACGGCGGTGACGGGCTTTGAAATCAGGGATATCGAAAACCTGTATGACACACGTATCCTTCTGGAAAATCATGCACTGAGCCAGGTATCGGCTGAGGTTTTCAAAGCGCACGAGGGTGAGCTCATGTCATATATCAATCAGATGCGTGACGCTGAATACTATGAGGACAGGGACGTTGAAACGGATCTTGCCTTCCATCATCTGCTTGTCAAAATGTCGGGGAATAATTCCCTCCTCCATTTGTGGATGGCACAGCGTAATATTTTCAGGACGCTGATCGATATAACCAGTGAGGTAACGTTTACAAACCAGTCTGAAATCATAGACCAGCATGTTGAAATTGTCGAAGCAATGGCAGGACAGGATGTGGAGAAAGCCCAGGTGCTTCTCAGGAAACATCTGGAGGAAGCATCCGGGCACTGCTGCAACGGTAAGAAATTACTTTAAAAAGGGGATGTATCCAATGACGAATGAAAAGATCAAATGTGCAATCATCGGATCCGGCAATATCGGAACAGACTTGATGGTCAAACTTTTAAGAAGTGAAAAGCTGGAAGTCACTGCCCTGATCGGCATAGATCCGGAATCTAAAGGATTGAAGCGGGCAGAAGAGAATGGACTTGTCGCAATATCCAACGGTATAGACGGTCTTGTGGAGCGTCCGGAGCTTGCGGACATTGTGTATGAGGCGACTTCTGCAAAAGCGCACCTGCATAATGCGGAAATTTTAAAGGATCTCGGAAAGAAAGCGATCGACCTGACACCGGCGGCAGTAGGCCCGTTCCTTGTTCCATCGGTGAATCTGAAAGAGAGGGAGATCCCGAAGCTTGATAATGTAAACATGGTCACCTGTGGCGGACAGGCGACGATTCCGATGGTCAAGGCCGTATCGGATGTACTGCCGGTCGACTATGCCGAAATTGTAGCCTCAATCTCAAGCAGGAGTGCAGGACCCGGGACAAGGCAGAATATCGATGAGTTCACTGTCACTACAGCCAGTGCATTGAAAGAAGTTGGCGGGGCCAAAGAGTCAAAAGCGATCATCACCCTGAACCCGGCAGACCCTCCGATTCTCATGAGGAATACGATACATGTACAGACTGCGGGAGATGCAGAAGCACACGCCGGGGCGATAAAGGGTTCACTGGAAAGGATGCTCGGCAATGTACAGGGATATGTACCGGGCTACAGATTCAAAGCGGATCCGGTCATCAAAGGAAACATCGTTACCGTATCTGTTGAAGTGGAAGGGAACGGGGATTTCCTGCCGGAATATGCAGGCAATCTCGATATCATCACTTCCGCAGCAGTCAGGACAGGGGAAGTAATGGCAGAGAGCATGTTAAAGGAAGGGGTTGCTGAATGATGGGCAAAAAAGTGATTATCAATGATGTGACTTTAAGGGACGGCATGCATGCGATCCGTCACCAGTATTCAACCGACCAGATCGCCCGGCTGACACGGGCAATCGATGATTCGGGCGCAGATATCATCGAAGCGACGCATGGAGACGGCCTGGGAGGGAGCTCCATCCAGTATGGTTTTTCAAAGGAATCCGAGGAGGACATCATCAAAACAGCGGTTGCCAATGCAGAGAATGCAAAAGTCGGTGTACTGCTGCTTCCGGGAATCGGTGTGATCGAGCATCTTGAACGGGCACATGACTGGGGAGCACAGGTCGCGCGCGTGGCAACTCACTGTACAGAAGCGGATGTATCCGAGCAGCACATCAAAAAAGCCGAAGAACTCGGCATGGATACGGTCGGCTTCCTCATGATGTCCCACCGGACGCCACCTGAAAACCTTCTTGAGGAAGCCAGGAAAATGGAATCCTATGGTGCAGACACCATCTATGTCGTCGATTCCGCCGGTGCGCTGACGATGGATGATACAAGGCGCAGGGTCTCCCTGTTCAAAGAGTATCTGAACAGCAAGACCCAGATCGGTTTCCACGGACACAACAACCTGTCACTCGGTGTGGCGAATTCAATCGCCGCAATCGAGGAAGGCGCCGACAGGATCGATGCGAGTCTGGCAGGCATGGGTGCGGGTGCAGGAAATACCGCAACAGAACAGCTCGTGGCAGTGATGGACAGAATGGATATCGACCATAACCTGGATCTCTACAAGACGATGGACGCTGCTGAAAACCTGATGAAACCGATGATGGAACGACCGGTACAGATAGACCGTCTCTCCCTGACACTTGGGTACACAGGTGTCTATTCCAGTTTCCTGCTTTTTGCAGAACGTGCAGGCAGGGAATACGGAGTGGATGCCCGGGACATACTGACAAGAATAGCCGAGATGGGCGCAGTCGGCGGCCAGGAAGACTGGATCATCGGTGTCGCACAGGAACTGTCAAAAGAAAAGCAGTTGAACGCATAGGATGGATTATGGAGAATGAGCCTGGGACAGAGTGGTCCCGGGCTCATTTTTACGAATCATGCTGGGAGGATGGAAAATGAAAGTTTCTGTTGAAGATAAGTCAATTGAGAAGATACATAAATCTGGCTATGGACGGAAGATAAGGACTTCTGCGAATTCCATGGGAATATTACGTCTGCAGGTGGCTAAACATATTGGGATTGACCGCATGGATAGTTTCCTGTTTCAATTTGGCTGGGAAATGGGTGTGGCTGACGGTCGTGAGCTGTTAAAAAGCGACAAAGCACTTGAGGATCTGGTAATTGACGGGCCGATAGAGCATATCGCCAGCGGCCATATCAGCGGTATCGATCACAGATGTGATATTGAATATAATGAAGACGGTTCGCTTAAAACGCTGGTTGGCAGAGGTGAATGGTTCGATTCATATGAAGTGGAACAGCATCTGCATCACTTTGGCCCATCCGAAGAACCGGTATGCCATACACTTGCCGGTTATTCCAGCGGCATGATGTCCACGATTTTCAAGAAACCACTGATCGCCAAAGAAATCACATGTGCCGCAGCCGGTCATGATACATGCCAATGGATGGTGAGACCCCAGGAAGACTGGGGGGATGATGTAAAACAGAATGTGGCTGACCTGCTTGGACGTAAACCGATCGTGGAGGAGCTGGAATATACGTATGACAACCTGCTTGAGCAGACGGAGTTCATCACAAACCTGTCGGATTTTCAGAAAGAGCTGACGAATGAAGTCGTTAACGGGAGGGATCTGAAAGCGATTGTCAAAGTTGCCGGCGAGCTCGTTGGAAAACCTCTGACGATAGAGGATCTTTCAATGGAGACCATCGCCTGTGCGGGGATTTCCGATATTCAAAAAGAAGAAATGCGAAAAGAGATGATTGAGACTGCGCCGGAATTCATAGTGGAGGATAAAAGTGAATACACCCTTTCCTCCGACAAGAAGATATATGAGTTTGAAGCATACAACCGTATAGTGGTTCCAGTGCTTGTCCAAAAGCAGTTGCTGGGTTACTGTACGATGATTGTCGACAAGAAAAATACAGGGGAATACGATGAAGAATATCTCTATTTGGAACATTTGGCCAGTGCGGCAGCGCTGGTCCTGCTCAATGAAAAAGCAGCGTTTGAATCCCTGGGCAGGATGAAAGGCAATTACCTGGAACAGGTCTTGAGCGGTGAGTATACCAGATCGGAACTTGTCAAGAGAGGTAAGTATATTGATGTGGATTTCACCCTGCCTTACCGGCTGGTGGTCATAAATTATGAAAATGACTTTACGACCCTAGAGGAGGAGTTTGGCTTCCAGGAAAAGCTGCTCGATCTCTCCCATCAGTATTACAGGAGCAAGGGCCAGCAGGCGTTAACAGGTTTCAACGATGACAAGATCATTATGATGATCTTCGAACCTGACCATATAGACAATATATTGGATGGGTATGTCGAATACATTCATAAGTATATGGGAAATATCCGCTTCCAGATGGGACTGGGAGGATATGAAGAGAATATTGATAACGTAGCCAAAGGTTACGAAGAAGCCAGGATTGCATTGAGGCTCGCCATCCGTAAAAGCCGCGTCTCCTATGATGAACTGGGGGTGGTGGGACTGTTGATCAATTCCAATAATATAGAAAGTATACAGATTCTTGCGAAAGAGGAATTGAAGGGATTGTACGGAGCAGAGGATGAAAAAGATCATGAATTGTTCGAAACATTGTATTATTTTTTAAGTAACGGAGGAAACTTGAGGAATACGGCTGCCGATCTGGCTTTGTCCATGAGTGGATTGAGGCACAGGATACAACGGATAGAGCACATCTTGCAAAAGGACATAAGGGACCCCGAGGTGGGCAACAGCCTGCTGCTCATCATGAAAGCTCTGATTGTTTTGAAAGACATAAATGTCCGATGATTTATGATTTTTTCATCACAAACCAACAAACAGTGTTCATGAATTAATTTTTCATGGGCAGTTATTGCTCTAGTTATCAGAAAATTTGTAATATAGACTGTAAATATCGTTGAAACCGCATACACTGAGAAATTTTCTGATGAAAGGATGTTTTTATATGACACAGCAATTAACTGCGCAAGTGAATCTGACTGAAGACGAACTTCTGGAAGGTGCGAGACGCGTAGGTGAGCTGGCAGAATCGCAAGCGCATCAGGCGGAGGAAAACGCAAGTGTTTCGAGGGAAGTTGTAGATCTCATGAAAGAGGTCGGAATCACTAAAATGATGATCCCTGAAAATCAGGGAGGCCCCGGAACAAGTTTGAAAACATTCGTCAAAGTTTTAAGAACGGTATCCAACTATAATGTCTCTGCTGCATGGCTGTCATTCCTGTATCCATTGCATAATATGCTCCCTGCATATCTGCCGCAGGAAGGTCAGGACAAAGTTTACAAGGACGGCGGATTGATTGCAGATATATTTGCAGCTGTCGGGACTGCCGAGAGGGTCGAGGGCGGTTATAGAGTGAGTGGCAAATGGAACTTTGTCAGCGGAGTCAATCATGCAGACTGGGTCGGTGTGGGTGTGAAATTTGAAGATGAATCAGGCAAATCGAAAGTGATCCTTCCAATTATCCCCATCGAGCAGCTGGAAGTGGTTGTGAACTGGGATACATTCGGTCTGAGGGGAAGCGGAAGCAATCAGGTTAACGCGGATAATGTGTTTGTATCCGATGAAATGATTTTCGATGTGGATAAAGCTGTCGAAACACGCAGGCCACACGAGGAGAACTATGAGAAAGACTACCCCCTCTATCATGTTCCTTTATTCCCGGCATTCTATTTCGGCTTCCCGGTTATGGCGGTTGGAGCAGCTGAAAGAATGATTGAAGAATTTAAGAATGCCACTGAAAAGCGAGTGCGTCTGATGGATGGTGTCAGGGAAAGTGAGTCTCCGAGAAGCCAAAGGGTTATTGCGGAAATCACAACTGAATTTAAAGTTGCGGAGGCGCTTCTCGATAAATATATGACCTTGCTTGAAGATTATGAAAAGAACGGCTGTGAAACACCGAATTCAGAGTTCTTCGCCCTAAGGACAAAAATCATCAAAAATACAGTAGACATTGGTACACGCATCCTGCTTACTCTTGGCGGAGGAGCACTATACAAGGGCGGGCCGATTGAACTGTTCTACAGAGATCTGATGTCGCTCGCGACACACAAAACTTCCCTGTATGAAGATGCTGTTGCAGCGTATGGCCAGGATCTGTTTGGATTCGACAGCAATGTCAGAGGGTAGCAATGGACCCCGGTTTACTGACAATTCTATAAAAAAGGTGGAGTACTTATGATATTAAGACTTGGACAAATTGAACTATTCGTTACAGACCTCGCAGAATCTGAAAGATTTTATGTGGATACTTTAGGGTTCATCAAAGCGGATGAGACGGAGGAGAGCCTGTATCTTAAAGCGACAGACGAGTTTGATATCTATACTCTCGTCCTGACTCAGAAGGAAGAAGCGGCACTGGCAAGCTTCGGACTCAGGGTGTCCAGTGAAGGATATCTGGATGAGCTGCAGAAGAAACACGGGGAGATGGGCATTGAAACTGAAATGGTTGAAAGTCACCATCCGGGACGCGGACGTACATTGAGGGTTGCTGAGCCGAGCGGGCATCCGGTGGAATTCTACCATGCGATGGAACAGATTGATGTCGGCGGGGGCAGACCAGGAGTAGAAAAGCTGCCTATGCGTAATACCCACAGGTTCAACGGTATTCCTCCGGTCAGAATTGACCATATGAACCTCCGTGTGACAGATGTCGATAAAGCATGGGAATACTGGGAAGCCATCGGATTCAGCATTTCTGAATATGTGCAGGATGGTGATGAAAAGTTTGCTGCATGGACAAGGGCCAAAACTTCCACGCATGATGTTGCCCTTGTCAGGCAGGAGGAAACGGCGCTTCATCATATTGCCTATATCGTTGATGGTGTGGCAGGTGTTGTAAGAACGGCTGACCTGCTGGCTGATGCGGGATACAGGGATTCAGTCGAGTACGGACCGGGACGGCATGGTGTGAGTAACGCATTCTTCCTTTATGTGCGTGATCCCGACGGGCATCGTATAGAAATCTATTCCGGTGACTACAACCGCGATACGGATCTCCCGCCGATCGGCTGGACCAAGGAAGATTATGATGCGAATGGCCGCCTGTGGTGGGGGCCTTCAGTGCCTGATCGTTTCTTTGAGACGACCCCGGTCAATAAAGACTGGGTGAAGCCTAAAGTCAATAATTAGTCAGAAAAGTATTTTCTTAAAAGAGAGGAGAATTTTTGTGTCACTTTGGACTGAAGTACAGGACATTGAATTCAAACTATATTATTTAGATGCCAATGGTGTAAAGACGCGCGTAATGGAATCAGGGACAGGTGAGCCGCTGATCCTGATGCATGGGACAGGCGGTCATATTGAGGCATACGGCAAAAACATAAAAGGGCTCGCTGAGGACTTCAGGGTGATCTGCATCGATATGCTCGGTCACGGTTATACGGACAAGCCGGACAAGCCGTATGGAATTGACGCTTACAGTGATCATCTTCTGGACGTAATAAACGCGCTTGGGCTGGACGAAGTCTTTCTCTCAGGCGAGTCACTTGGCGGCTGGGTAGCTGCATGGTTCGCTGCCGAACATCCTGAATATGTAAAGGCGATGGTATTGAATACGCCGGGCAACGTAAACAGTGATCCGGAAATCATGGAGAGACTCAGGGCTTCCACAATTAAAGCGGTTGTTGAAGCAAGCTACGAAAATGTCAAAACACGACTTGAATGGCTGATGTATGACAAGAGTGTTGTAACCGATGAGCTGATCCAGTCGAGATATGATATCTATACACAGCCTGCCTATCAGGAAGCGGTATATAACATCGTCCATCTGCAGGACCCTGAAGCACGTAAACAGTATATATGGGATCCTTCATGGTGCAGCAAGATCAAGGCACCGACACTGCTTGCGTGGACGGATCACGACCCTACATCCTCAGTGGAACAGGCCAAACCGATCCAGGAGATGATACCGGGAGCGGAACTTACTGTCATAAATGATGCAGGTCACTGGCCGCAGTGGGAGCAGGTTGAAGAGTTCAACCGGGTCATCAAAGATTTCCTTAAAGCACCTGTGAAGTAATCTAAATGGATGGATGTCTTGGACATTCATCTATTTATCAATAGAGGGGGATTTCAAACAGTGTTCAAAAAAAGGAAGGATGGGGAAGAACAGCCGTACTGGCCGCTTGGATCATTCAAGATCCGTCTGCCATTCATACACTATAGACTTGAGAAGGCGGAACTGATACAGGGTCTGGTATTGTTTACAGCCGGGCTCAGCATGATAGAAATCATGACGAGCTTTATGGGGATTTCATATGAAGCTGCTCTGACCATTACAATATTGAATCAGTTCCTGATGCTTCTGCCATCCTCGATGGGAGTGCCGTTCGTTTCAGGATTCATTACAGCTTTGATACCGTTGATCATCGTGTTTCTCCAAGGGTATGATCCGGGACCGGAAGCAATACAGGCAGTAATAGCGGTGCAGCTGGTACTCGCATTGATCTTCCTTGTCTTCGGAATCAGCGGCCTGGGGGAGAAAGTTGTGAAGAATCTGCCGGCATCCCTTAAAGGCGGTATTTTGATAGGCGCGGGGATCGCGGCAATCATGACGGAGATAGAGCCTGGGGGCAGATTGACGGAAACGCCAATAACGATTGGGATAGGTTCTGTGCTGTGCCTGTTCATCATGTTCTCAATGTACTTTAGAAAAATATCAAGAAAAAGCAGTATGATACAGAAGATAGCCAGTTACGGTATCATTCCGGCAATCATGGCAGCCATTGCCATCGGGCTTGTGGTTGGTGAATACTCATTCCCGGATATAGAATGGGGGATCACTCCACTGGCAATTCAGGAGGTATGGGCAATGTCTCCATTTTCCATAGGATTTCCGGGCTTGGAAATGTTCGTAGCGGCAATACCTACAGCGATCATGGCGTATGTGATTGCCTATGGTGATATCGTCGTCGGTGAACAGGTTATAAAACGTGCGGAAGAGTCGCGGCCGGATGAGAAGATTAACTACAGTTTCAGCATGCTTCATAAACTGACATTTCTGCGTAACCTGCTCAATGGCTTGTTTGCTCCGCACCCAGGGATGGCAGGACCGATATTTACTGCAGGTACAGCGTCAGTGGCTGAAAGGTATACCTATGGAAGAAAATCGATGGACTCAATATTTTCAGGAACGAATTCAATGCTGATTGCCTTCAGTGTCGGAATCATGCTCCTGCCGCTGGTTTCATTCTTCAGGCCCTTTTTGCCCATAGCACTGTCATTGACACTGATCTTAACAGGTTATCTCTGTATCACAATTGGCATGCAGCAGCTCAAAAAAGAGTCGGAAATGGGCGTTGCCGGTCTGATGGCAATCACTTTGGCACTTTACGGTGCAGCAGCCGCATTAGCAGCCGGCGTAGTTCTGTACTTTGTCATACAGAAAACAAGGCTCTTTGAAAAAGATGCTGAAGGTGAAGAAATTGAGCAGTCTGAGAACGAGAAACAGAAGCGGGGCCGGAAAATTGATGAAGAATATGCAACAGTCGATTGATAAATAAATTTTCAGGAGGTAATTGTATGGAAGATCGTCAGTTCAGGAATGCAATGGGGAAATTCGCAACAGGCGTGAACGTTATCGCAGCAGAGGTGGAAGGTGAAGTGTATGGCATGACTGCCAATGCATTCATGTCGGTGTCACTGGACCCGAAGCTTATCGTCATTTCAATCGGGGACCAGGCGAAAATGCTGGACAGGATCCGTCAGAGCGGAAGGTTCTCGGTCAACGTCCTGTCCTGTGAGCAGCAGGAGGAATCCATGCGGTTTGCCGGACAGAAGGAGTTTGAAGATCAATTTGAATTCGACCGCCTGGGTGAGGCGCCGGTCATAAAAGATGCACTGTGCCAGCTGTCATGCGAAGTGTACAATGAGCACACGGAAGGGGATCATGTGCTGTTCATCGGCAAAGTGAACGATCTCGTACTGAAAGAGGGGGAGCCGCTCATCTTCAACTGCGGCAAGTACAGAAGGCTCGAAGCGCTGGAAGCAGTGGCGAAATAACGCCGGATATGCAGGAATTCCTCAAAGGGGAGGCGGATCAGATGGAAATCATTTATGTTGATGATATGAATTTGAAGGCATGGCAGCGTAAATCCAGTAAAAACGTGATGGCACTCGGTTTTTTTGACGGGGTGCACCGGGGACATCAGAAAGTGATCGCAGAGGCAAAGCGGCAAGCAGAAAAACATGATGCTTCACTTGATGTGATGAGTTTCTTCCCGCATCCGAAGACCGTCATTTCAAATGGAAAAAAGCGTGTCGACTATCTGATGCCGCTTGAGGAAAAGGCGCGTGTGCTTGAGAAGATGGGTGTCGACCGTTTCTATATCGTAAAGTTTACGAAGGCATTCGCTTCCATGGAACCTCATGAATATGTAGAAGAGTACCTGGAAAAGCTCGGGACCATCCAAGCGGTGGCTGGTTATGATTTCTCCTATGGGTTCAAAGGTGAGGGAAACATGGACAGGCTGGCGGCCGATTCAGGTTTCAGTATCGGAGCAACAAAGGTGGATAAAGTGACCCATATGGGCAGCAAGATAAGTTCCACCTGTATCAGGAGTGCGATTTTGGAAGGCAGAATTTCTGAGTTGAGGGAGCTTCTGGGCAGGAATTATTCAACAAAAGCCCGTGTGACGGATGGTTATCTGTCTTTGAATGATTACTACATGCTTCCGCAGGACGGAATATATAATGTGACGATTGAGGCGGGGTTCAAACGGTATGAAGCGCAGATATACGTAGATAACGATGCACAGAAGATTTCGTTTACGCAAAAGTGCCTGATGGATAAGATAAATAGGTTTGAGATTGCCATTACATGGGAGAGAAGGATAGCGTCCTATACCCTGTATCAGATGGTGGCACAATAGGAGGGGTATGTATGACCATTACTTGTGATCTTGGAGATTATATATACGATGCTGAAAAAAATATGAAACCTGTTGAACCATTCACAGAATGTTTTCCGGATATTTCTGTGGACGAGGCTTACGGGGCACAGCTCCAATATGTACAAAAGCGTATTGCGGACGGGGCTGTCGTGAAGGGTAAAAAAATCGGTCTTACAAGTAAAGCCATGCAGGAGATGCTGGGGGTGGACCGCCCCGATTACGGGCATATATTTGATGATATGATCCAT
>NZ_ANAM01000008.1 GCF_000330705.1 Salinicoccus carnicancri Crm | reverse complement strand
TTTTAATAATATATTTATATAATAATTTTTATATAAAGAAATATTATTTACTTTTGTAGTGTTTTCCCATACACTGGTTATAAGGGAGTGACAATCTATGGGAACTGAGAACAGAAACGAAAAATCAAAGGAACTGGACTTGCTGGGTGTGGGTGAAATCATCAGACTGATGAATGAGGAGACGACGGATGCACTGGAAGCTGTGGAAGCGGAAAAAGATAGTATAGAAAACCTGATCACTGCGATCATTGAACAAAATGCGGGAAGGGTCATATATGCCGGAGCGGGGACGAGCGGCAGGCTTGGTGTTTTGGATGCATCCGAATGTCCGCCGACTTTCAATACGGACCCGGATGAATTCATCGGAATAATAGCCGGTGGTGATAAGGCGCTCAGGTTCGCGATTGAAGGGGCGGAAGATTCCGAAGCTCTCGGTGAATCGGATGTACTGGACCTGGGAGTGGGGCGTGGGGACTGCGTCATCGGCATTGCAGCGAGTGGCCGGACGCCCTATGTCAAAGGGGCGCTCAAGGCAGCCGGGAAGGCGGGCGCCCTGACCGGCAGCATTTCCAATAATAAAGGGAGTGACATATCGGATCTTGCCGATTTTCCGGTGGAAGTGTCTTCCGGCCCTGAGATACTGACGGGATCGACACGTCTGAAGTCAGGGACGGCGCAAAAGCTCGTCCTCAACATGATTTCGACAATCATCAACATCAAAAGGGGAAAGGTTTACGGAAACTACATGGTGGATGTCAATCCGAGCAACTGGAAGCTTGAAAGGCGTGCAATCAATATGATCCGTGAAATAACAGAGACGGATGAACAGACTGCCGCGGATGCCCTGAGTGCATCAGGGCGGCGTGTGAAGACGGCGGTGCTGATGATCATGCTGGATGTGGATAGGGAGCAGGCGGAATCACTGCTGTCAGAGCAGCCGGATATCAGGAAAATATTGACTACAGACAAGGGGTAGATAGTGTGTCTAAAATTTTGGCTTCGCAGTTGCTCGATCTGATGGGCGGCAGAGAGAATATAGCCGGTATATACAATTGCATGACACGTGTGAGGGTGGTGGCTAAAGACCACAGTAAGATCGACATGGACAATATCAAGAATCTTGACGGCGTCAATGGCGTGGTCGATGACGACGAATTCCAGATCATCCTGGGGCCCGGCGCTGCAGAGAAGACACGCAGGGAAATGGAAAAGCAGATAGGGGAGGTTGAAACAGGCGGTTTTGCGCCGAAGAAAAAAGGGGTAAAGTATCTGCTCAAGAAAATAGGCAATATTTTCATACCGCTGATTCCGGCTCTGGTTGCTTCGGGACTGATCAACGGGGCTGTAAATTTTGCGATAAACTCAGGTGTGGACACTGAACTTGCCTGGGTCCAGGTGCTGCAGTTCATCGGGGGAGCATTCTTCACAATCATAGGTGTGCTCGTCGGTTTCAACACGGCAAAGGAATTTGGCGGCACCCCCGCCCTCGGGGCAATCAGCGGTGCACTGATATTCAATCCGGCACTGGATGATATGGAACTTTTCGGTGAATCGCTCGTATCCGGACGCGGAGGTCTGTTTGCAGTGATGATGTCCGCATTCCTCATGGCTATATTGGAGCAGCAGATCAGGAAAGTGGTGCCGAATTCACTCGATCTGATTGTGACATCGACACTCACGGTGTTCATCGTCGGACTCCTGACAGTCATCGGCCTGCAGCCGGTCGGTGCAGTGCTGTCTGAGGGAATCATCGTGTCCATCAACTGGGTGCTTGAAATCGGCGGCATATTTGCAGGGGCAGTACTTGCAGCAACGTTCCTGCCGCTGGTGCTGGTCGGGCTGCATCACGGTCTGACCCCGATCCATCTTGAATTCATACAGGATATCGGATATACACCGATATTCACCATCCTCGGCATGGCCGGGGCCGGACAGGTCGGGGCAGCCGTGGCGATTTTCGTCAAAACAAAATCAAAACGGCTGAAGAATATCATAAAAGGGACGCTTCCGGTCGGCTTTCTTGGCATCGGCGAACCGCTTCTCTACGGCGTGACCCTGCCGCTCGGCAGACCATTTCTGACCGCATGCCTCGGCGCAGCGTTCGGCGGTGCATACCAGGCACTGATGACAACAGGTGCCATCAACATCGGTGTGTCGGGTATCTCGCTCGTCCCGCTTATTGCTGACGGTAAATATATACATTATATCATCGGTCTGATACTCGGATATGCCGGCGGATTCATATTCACTTATATGTTCGGCTTCAAGGAAAAGATGGTCGAAAACCTCGATAAATAATACCCGGGTATGACTGTAAATAAAATTTTTTGAAAATCGGAAGATGACAATTACAATTTGTATATGAGTATGCTAAAGTAAGAAATAAGTATAACAAAATTGTAAAATTGAACGGTTATGCGTTTGTATGGGGTCGGGCCAGAGTACACCGTTCAATTGAATGGGAGTAGATCATGTATTCAGTAACGAAACAAATCCGGGGTCAGATGGATGCCTTCAGCAGAAAAGAGAGATTGATTGCGAAATACATCCTCGAAAACAGTGAGGATTTTCTGACTGCGAGCATCGCCGAAAATGCAGACAGTATAGGGGTAAGTCAGGCAAGCATCACCAAGTTTTCAAAGAAGATCGGGCTGAAAGGCCTGAGGTCACTTAAAGTTGAACTTGCAAAAGAGCATACGAAGTCGGAGCAGGAAGTCTACAGTAAATCATTGTCTCCAAAAGACGATGTCAACGTCACGATGGACAAAGCGCTGAATAATACTGTAAGTGCATTGTACGGGACACACAAAACGGTAAACTATGGTGCGGTCGAGGAAGCGGCCGAGACACTTTCCTCCGCTGATGAAGTCGTACTGTTCGGCATCGGAGCGTCAAGGATTCCAAGTGAGGATCTTTATCTCAAGCTCTCAAGAATCGGCATCAAGTCGGTCGTCCCGTTTGATAACCATGTACTGCTGACAAAGATTCCGGTGCTCAAAGAAGGGTCTGTAGTTGTCCTCTTTTCAACATCGGGCAGGACAAAAGAGATCATCGACATTTTGAAGAAGTGCCGCAGCAAAGGTGTCAAGACCATACTCATCACGCAGTCCATCAGCTCACCGGCGCGAAATATCGCAAGCATCGTCATGAGTACATCACTCGAAGAGAACAATATCCGAATTGGCACGATGACAGCAAGAATTTCACAGCTCTACCTGGTCGATGTGCTTTTCATGAGGACGGCAATCAAATCAGGTGACGATATTTTTGAGAAGATCAATGATACACACGAGGCAGTCCAGGATTATAAGATGGACTAGCCAGATACACAGAAATCCCGGGACTTCGGTTCCGGGATTTCTGTGTTTTGAGGGGGGAGGGGTGCGGATACCGGACACGGCGGAGATCACGGTGTCCGCCAAAGAGGGATACCGGACACGGCGGAGATTGCGGTGTCCGCCAAAGTGGGATACCGGACACGGCGGGAATAGCGGTGTCCGCCAAAGAGGGGGACCGGACACGGCGGAGATCACGGTGTCCGCCAAAGTGGGATACCGGACACGGCGGAGGTTGCGGTGTCCGCCAAAGAGCGATACCGGACACGGCGGAGGTTACGGTGTCCGCCAAAGAGCGATACCGGACACGGCGGAGATCACGGTGTCCACCAAAGTGGGATACCGGACACGGCGGAGGTTGCGGTGTCCGCCAAAGAGCGATACCGGACACGGCGGAGGTTACGGTGTCCGCCAAAGAGCGATACCGGACACGGCGGAGGTTGCGGTGTCCGCCAAAGAGCGATGCCGGACACGGCGGGAATAGCGGTGTCCGCCTAATATAAAAATTAACTACAAAGAAGTCCGGTACCAGAACAGTGTCTGGTGCCGGACTCTCTTTTATTTCCCTGCCTTCAATTCCTTTTCTTCCCTGATGTCCTTTTTGTAATAGTGATCGGACTTGAAGTATTCATTTTTGAGTTCGATTATTTTCGGCGACATCAGTACAATTGCAATTATGTTCGGCAGGAGGATCATGAACAGCATGATGTCGAGGAAGGTCCAGAGTGTAGTGGCCCCTCCGATGGCACCGATTATGATTGAAATGACATACACTGTTTTCATCGCGGTGCCTGCCCACAAACCGAAGAGATACTCTGCCTGTCTTGCGCCGTAGAATACGACGACGGTGATTGTGGAGAATACGAACAGGATCAGGGCGAGGGATACCATCGTGCTGCCTGCGGGTCCGAATGTTTCACCGAAGGCGCGGGCGGTGAGTGCTTCTCTCACACTTCCGTCTGTGGCATCTTCATGCTGCCATACGCCGGAAACGATGACGACAAGCGCTGTGACTGTACAGATGACCAGTGTATCCACGAGGACTTCAATGACGCCCCATAGCGCCTGCCTGACAGGGTGATCTGTCTTGGCTGCGGAATGGGCGATCGGTGATGTACCGAGTCCGGCTTCGTTGCTGTAGATGCCGCGTGCGAATCCCCAGCGTATGGTTTCTGCAAGCACGGCGCCTGCGCCGCCGCCGAGCGCTGCGGTCGGGTTGAATGCTTCTGTGAAGATCAGCGCGAATGCCGCAGGTATCGCCTGCACATTCATCAGTATGACGATGAGTCCGGCAATGATGTATAACAGCGCCATTGCAGGGACGAATATCGAGCTGACTGCGCCGATACGCTTGATGCCGCCGAATACGACAATCCCGACGAAGAATGCAACGACGATACCCGTAACAAGCGGGCTCAGAGCGAATGTGTCCTCAATCGTACTGGCAACCGAATTGCTCTGCACCATGATGCTCGGAATGAGTTCGAGAATCAGGAAGATGGCATACCAGCCGGCGAGTATTTTACCGATCAGCGGCCACTTTATGCCGTTTTTCATATAGTATGTCGGGCCGCCGACATATTCGCCGATCGCATTCTTCTCCCTGTAGTGGGCACCTAGAGTGATTTCACCGAATTTTAGCCCCATGCCGAGTATGGCGATGACCCACATCCAGAATACCGCACCCGGACCGCCGAGCATGATGGCTACAGGTACACCGACGATGTTGGCGGCGCCGATCGTCGAACTGAGGGCTGTGGTCAGCGTCTGGAAAGGGGTGACTGTGCCGTCCCCCCTGGTTTTCCTGCCGATCTGACCGACAGTCTGTTTGAATATGTGAACCGGGTATCTGAACTGGAAAAACTTCAGTTTGACAGTGAGGTATATACTTGTCAGGAGTAAGATGATTACAACCGGATATCCCCAGAGAAAATCTGATACTGCTGTGATAAATTCCATAATAAGTCCCCTTTACGATTTCAGTTGCTGATCCTGTCATGCTTCCCAAAAGAATTCTTTCAATATATTTTCAAGCAGCTCAGGTGTTACTTGGAAGGCGTTTTTCCTATGAAGCCGTTCTGTCAGCTTATGTGCGTCCTTTCCAAACGGACCGATGTTGATGAATGGCACCTGGAGTTTCTGCATCTCCTCGAATGGAACCGTATATGTCCGGTCCCATACCGGCGTATTGTTCCGGTAGGTTTCCCAGCTGTCATCGTGGCTGTCGTACGTTACATAGCTGAGGTCGGATATGCCGTTGAAGTAGTGGACTTCAATCGGGTCGATCGAATGGTGCTCCGCCATATAGCTCTTTGTGTAACCGACGATATCCCTGATCAGGCCATCTTCGGAGGCATTCACTGAAGGATAGTAGGGCGGCGCGAATAAAGTTACGGCAAGCGGGACAAGTTCCTTGCAATGTGTGACCATCCGATTGGCAATCCTCATGGATTTTTCCCGGTCGTCCAAGTCGTCCCGGTCCACATAGATATCGATGATGGCATCCGTCTTCTCAGCCCCGAGTTTTTTCAGTGTGTATTCGTAAAGCTCGCGGTAGCTCATCGTTCTGATCTGCCCGACCGGCCGGGTGTTCTCCCGACGGCAGATCATTTCGTATTGCTCCTGGCATTCCTTCATGGCTTCTTTGGCCAGGAAGTCGTATTTGACGAAAATATCCTCTGCATTCTGCCTCATGGTAAAGACATTATACAGGGAAGCGACATGATGTGACGTCTGGGTGGAATAGTCTTCTTTCAGATCATAGCTTTTCAGTGTCAGGGGCAGCGGTGTCTTCTCACCGTATTCCTCCTCGGAGAAAGCATCCGTGAACTCCATCTTCTGATTGAGAAATGATGCCATATAATAGGCGTTCAAACCACGGAGCGGTTCCCCTGCGTGGGTCTCGATTCCATAGAAGAGTGCCGAAGGCATGATTTTCCCGATGGAGCCTGAGTATATATAGTAGTTTGGATCTTCCGGCCTCTGGGTGAAGCTCGGTTCACTGTTCAGGAAAAGGGATATATCCAGGCCGTGTTTTCTCTTTAATCCATCAAGCTTTTCAACAGCTGTCCGCATACCGGCGGAATCCACTTCCTCATCCGGCACTGTGAGGAGAAGAAGATTGACCGGCCATCTTTCCTGTATTGCCTTTTCAAGCAGGTGGATGTGGAGAGCGAGTCCCATCTTCATGTCCATCGTTCCACGTCCGAAAAGATAGTCGCCGGATTTTATATCTTCCTTCACTTCTTCGGAGAAGTCATTCATCTTTTCCCGGAAGTGCTGGGTCAGTTCACGCGGTGAGAACGCGAACCGGCTTCTGGAACCGAATTCTTTCGTATGTACAGTGTCAAAGTGGCTGATCAGTACAATCGTCCTGTCAGTCTGTCCGGACCTATAGAGCCCTGATAGGGCATTCCGTTCCCTGCCGGCATCATGGAGCTCAAGGAATCCGGGGTTATCCATAAAATAATCCAGCTTGAACAGTTCATCTTTGAGCTTATACGGGAAAAGGACCTCCCCTTCGGTGCCGGTCCTGCTGTCCCATGAAACCAGCTGGCATATAAGGTCCTCCAGTTGACTTTCTGTATTCCAATTCATGATAAAAAATCTCCCCTTTGATGAATCTATCGTTTCTATCCTTGATAATACTGCAGGAAGCGTTTTTCCACGTTGTTCAGATGCACTACCATCTTATCCCTGGATGCGGAAGCATCCTTTCTTTCGATGGCATACACAATTTCACAGTGCTCCTGATAGGCCTCAGCCGCACTCTGCTCCACTGTCCTGGACAGGATCAGGAAAGCCCGGCTGAGGTCGGCATTGAGCTTTTCAACCATTCTCCTGAGCTCGGAATTCATATTTGGAGTTGTCAAAGCCAGGTGGAATTCCTTGTCATGCTTCATGAATTCTGCATAACGGTTGTCATCAATCGCCTTTTTCTGCATTTCCAGATTCCTTTTCAGCCGGCCTATCAGTGTCTCATCCATCTTCGTGATCACTTTTTCCATATTGTACACTTCGAGAAGATTCCTCAGTTCCATGTGTTCAAGAGACATTTCCCTGGTAAATGTAGCCACGACCGCCGGCGCCCCCGTCTTCTGGATGATGAGTCCTTCGGAAGCAAGCCGGGCAAGCGTATCCCTGAAAGGTGTCCGGCTGATGCCCAGCTGTTTCGAATATTTCTCTTCAGGAAGAGGGTCACCGCCTTTCAGTTCTCCAAGCAGTATGGATTCTTTCAGAATCTCATATGCCTGATCTGACAGGCTTGTACTTTTTGGTATTTTCCGCATCATTAAAATCACCTCCGTTCTGTTCAAAAGACGGCAATCATGATTTCTACCGCGCTAAGAAACGCTCCAAATTTCCTGTATACAGTATACATAGAGTGAGTATAAAACTGAAAATTCCAAAAATCAAACGATATACCAAGAGATTCATGGTTAAATCAGATTTATCCCATTTTTCTAATAATTCATTGACGATTGAAAACTGTTACTGTAGTCTTTGGTATACAGTATACATAAAATGCCCCATAAATCGTATAGTAATTCATAATTATTAATATTTATTTATAATTATATTAACATAATAGAAAGGTGTGCTGTAACCTCTTTGTATAAAATATACATATTCTTGAGAAAATGGAGGGCTGGGATCTGATGAAGAAATGTTTGGCACTGACTGTATTTCTGGTTCTGATGATCGTTTTATACGGATGCAGCAATGAAGAGCAGGCCGAGAGCCGGGAATCTGTGACACTGCAGCTGGGACATGCGCTTTCCCCCGGCACTCCGGCTTCCGATAACATTGATGAACTTGCCCGGGTTATTGAGGAGAAGACGGATGGAAGGGTGGCGTTCGAAATATACGGCAACGGACAGCTGGGGTCCGAAACTGAAATGCTGGAACAGATGCAGATCGGCTCCATGCAGGCCGGGGCGATCATGGTGGGTTCCATGCAGTACCTCGACCTGAGGATGGCCATTGAAGACCTGCCCTACATGTGGCAGGATGTGGATCATGCAAGACAGGCGTATAAGGGGGAATTCGGAGACTACCTGGCAGATATAATGGCAGAGGAAGGCATGACCAAGATCGGCTATATGGAGTGGGGAAACCGTCATATTACTAATAATAAAAAGCCGGTTGAAAGGCCTGAAGACCTGGAAGGTATGAAGATCAGGGTGGCTGAAACGGCACTCAGGGTCGACGCCTTCGAACAGCTCGGGGCACTGCCGACTGTGATGGCTTTCAGTGAGGTATACGGTGCACTGCAACAGGGCGCCCTTGATGCCCAGGAAAATCCGCTTGCGAATATAGTGGCTCCGAGACTCTATGAAGTCCAGGATTATCTATCCCTGACCGGCCATTTCTACAACACTGTAATGCTTGCGGTGGATACGGATGCCTGGGAGCAGATTTCAGAAGCGGACAGGCAGATCGTACTGGATGAAACAGAGAAGGCCTCAGATAAAGTGATAGAGGAAAATGATGCAGCTGAAGCGGAATTTCTGGCCGAACTCGAAGAGTACGGGGTACAGATCAACGACAATGTCGATACTGAAGCATTCAGGGAAGAGATGCTGCCCATTTATGAAGAATGGGAACAGGAAGTATTCGGAGAGGAATTAATGGGAATATATAATGATGCATCTGGTTGGGAAGAATGATCATTTTTCCCTTCCTTTTACAATAAGGAGAATCTTACATATGCAATTCACAAAAACGCTTGTCAGCATATTGACATGGCTTTGTATCATCTCCATCACTCTGCTTACGGCGATTGTCCTGCTGCAGGTGATTTCAAGGGTATCGGACATCTTCGTGCCCGGTACAGAAGAGCTGGCCCGGCTGCTGATTGTATGGCTGACGTTTCTTGGCAGCAGTCTCGCAATACATGAAAAGATGCACCTTGCCGTCAATTATTTTGTAAGGAAAGTCGGGAAGGACAAAAGGAAGTACGTCCACCTGTTCGTCAATATACTGCTCGCCCTGTTTTACGGGGTTCTTACTGTGTACGGGTTCAGACTGGCGGCGGATTCCATGTCATCATCGTCGCCGGCACTGCAGCTGCCGATGGGCATTTTCTATCTCGCACTGCCTGTCAGTGGACTGTTCTCCCTTTATTTCATCCTGAGCGGCATGAAGAAATCTCCTACGGAAGATGAAGGAGGGGGAGCGGTATGATGATATTCGGGATACTGGTCGTATTTTTCGGACTGCTGTTTCTGGGGATGCCGATAGGCTATGTCATCGGCATCGTTGCCATAGCGATGCTGCTCATGGGCGGCGTACCGCTTGAGATACTGGTGCAGCGGATGTTTGCCGGCGTCAACAACTTCTCCTATCTGGCACTGCCGCTGTTCATACTTGCTGGAAACATCATGGGCAAAGGGGGACTGACCAGGCGACTGATGGCATTCTCCAGTGCCCTGGTCGGCAGGCTGGCCGGCGGTACGGCGATAACCACCGTCGTGACTACGGCATTATTCGGCGCGGTTTCAGGCTCGACAGTGGCGACAACATACGCTGTGGGCTCGGTGATGGTGCCGAGGCTGCAGGAGGAGAAATACAGCAATTCATTTATCGCCAGTATAATGGGGCCGGCCGGGGTGCTTGGACTGATCATCCCGCCGAGCATTACGATGGTCATACTGGGGATTACAGCGAACATTTCAATCGGCAGCCTGTTTATCGCCGGCGTCATCCCCGGAACACTGCTGACTGCAGCACTCTGCCTCTACGTGGCATTCATGGCTAAAAGAGAAGGTTACGGGGAAATCAGAACAGAGAAGGTGACGGGGAGGGAAATATGGAGAACAGGGCGCGCGGCATTCTTCCCGCTCCTCACTCCGGTATTCATCATCGGCAGTATATTCAGCGGGCTTGCTACGGCAACAGAGGCCGCTGTCATTGCAGTGGCATACGGTCTGGTTCTGGCAATGATCTACAGGGAACTTGATTTCGTGAAATACAGGGATATCATGGTCACTTCGGCCGTGACATCAGCAACCATACTGATCATCATCTCTGCGGCAAATGCATTTACATACGTGCTCACTGTCAACCACATCCCGGCGATGATCACAGATTTCTTCCTTGGATTTGCAAATTCGCCGCTCATGTTCCTGCTGATTGTATCATTGATACTGCTTATACTGGGAACACTCACCGAAGTGACGTCACTGATCATATTGCTCAGTCCGATATTCATGCCGATAGCTACAGAATTCGGCATCGATCCGATCCATTTCGGCATGGTGCTCATCATCAACTTTGCCCTGGCGAACATCACACCGCCGGTCGGGCTCTCCCTGATAGCAGGCTGCAGCATCACCGACAGGAAAATGGGGATAGAGGAAACACTGCCCTATGTACTCCATGTCCTGGCCATCGTGGCCATCATGGTGCTGCTTATCATATTCTTCCCGGCCATTTCCACATTCCTGCCAGGACTGTTCAAATAAGAGGTGTTCGAAATGATACTTAATGTGAAAGAAACAGACAGATACAATGAACTGCATGACGGTGAAGGTGAGGTCACAATCAGCACACTGCTTGATAAGGGAGTGGCCGAAGGGCTGCACCTTTTCGCAGTCGTCACAGTCCCGACAGGTGCCAGCATCGGATACCACCGTCATCAGAATGATTCGGAGGGGTACTACATCCTGTCGGGAGACGCTGAATTCACCGATGCCGACGGCTCGGTAAAGACGGTCGGTGCCGGAGAACTATGCCTGATAACGAAAGGACAGTCACATGGCATCAGGAACACCGGCGATACGGAACTGAAGTTTCTCGCCGTGGTGTTCTGATACGGTCGAAAAAAAACCCTCTCTGTCAGAGAGGGTTTTTCTGCAGACAAAACAATTGTGTTATATTTAGAGTAAATGTCCCGGAGGTATTTATATGTCAGCTGTAAAAAAACTGTATGATGCATATGCTAAAAATGAGCCTTTGAAGCGCGGAGTCATCGGGGTCACTGACCTGGAGGAAGCATACTCGGTCCAGGATGCGGTGCTGGACCTTAAAATAGAGTCGGGAGAGGTGCTGAGCGGCTATAAAATAAGTCTGACGAGCGGGGAAACACAGGATTTGTTCAGGAGTGACCAGCCGCTGTACGGTGCAATGACGGACCGCACGATTCTGGAGAAGGTCTCACTCGAAGACTTCAATATCCCGCTCCTTGAGATGGAACTTGTATTCATCGTGGATGAAATCGTGTTTCCCGAAGACAATGTGGACGATATCATGAGGAAATGCAGGGTGGCGCCGGGGGCTGAAATTCCGGACGGCCGATATGAAGACTGGTTCCCGAACATCGACCTTTATGAAGTCGTTTCTGATGGGGCGGTGAACGGTGCCGTGATTTTCGGCGAACCCCGGAAGTTTGAATATGATGACCTTGATGACATCAGAGGAACGTTGTCACATGACGGCGAAATCATCAAGGAAGGACAGTCCACGGAAGTGCTTGGTCATCCTGCAAAAGCAGTGAAGTGGCTCGCCAGAGCACTGTCCGAAAGGAGCAGAACGCTGAATGCCGGCCTGTTCGTCTCTGCGGGAACCTTCAATATCCCGGTCGAACTTGAAGCGGGTGAATATACCGTGGAATATGAAAATATCGGAAGAGTGGAGTTTGAAGTGACGGAATAGGAATACATTCTGCCCGATTTCAAGGACAATAACAGTGGGGGCATAAAAATAACGCAGACAGTTTAACTGTCTGCGTTATTTTTACTTTTACAGTCTGACGACCCAGCCGAATGGATCTTCCTTTCTGCCATACTGGATGTCTGTCAGGTCGTTGAACAGGTCAAGCGACACTTCGCCGACCTGGTTGTCGTTGACGATATAGTCGATGCCGTGGATGTTCAGCTTGCCGACAGGTGCGATGACTGCCGCTGTCCCTGCACCGAAGACTTCCGTGACCCTGCCGCCATGAATATCTTCCACAAGATCATCGATGTGGATTTTCTCCTCTTTTACCGTATAGCCTTTGTGCTTGGCAAGTTCGATGATGGATTTCCGCGTGATGCCGGGCAGGATGGAACCGTTCAGCTGCGGTGTGATCAGTTCCCCGTCCCTCACGAAGAAGATGTTCATGCTGCCGACTTCCTCGACATATTTCTGCTCGACACCATCCAGCCAGAGTACCTGCTCATAGCCGAGCTCATTTGCCTTCTTCTGTGCAAGCAGGCTGGCTGCATAGTTGCCACTCACTTTGGCGAAACCGACGCCACCGCGGACGGAACGGACGAAATCATCTTCCACATAGATGCTTGTCGGGTTGAGCTGTGTGGCACCGTAGTAGCCGCCGACAGGGGATAGGATGATGTTGAACTGATACGTTTCCGACGGCCTTACACCGAGGAACGGCTCATCGGCGAAAACGAACGGCCGGATATAGAGGGACTGTCCTTCGCCGTCCGGCACCCAGTCACGCTCCACTTTGAGCAGTTCGTACAGGGCATTCAGCGCATTCTCTTCATTGATTTCCGGCATGGACAGGCGGGACAGTGACTCGTTCATCCGCTTGAAGTTCTGATCGGGGCGGAAAAGAAGGATGTCATCCCCCTGTTTGTAGGCTTTCAGGCCTTCGAATACGGACTGGCCGTAATGGATGGCCTGGGCGCTCGGTGACAGCTGCAGGTTCTGGTAGGGGACGATGGAGGCGCCGGACCATCCGTATTCAGGTGTATATCTGTTTGTGAACATGTAATCTGTGAAGACGGTGCCGAATTGTACCGTTGAAACATCCGGTTTGTGCTTAAGTTCATTGGCTCTTTCGATTTGCAGTGTTTGTGACATGGCAATTCCTCCTCGATTATTATCCTAATTGGGTGTTCTCTTTCAGGTTTCTTGATTTTTGTCGGAATGCAGCTCTTGCATAGAGCACGGTTGTTACGACGACGGGAATCATTCCCAGGGTGAGGGAAATTTCATAGTTCATATTCAATGTCTCAGGTGCATAGAAGAAGTAGGCCCCGACTGCTCCAGTCATGAAGATTGCAGGAAGTCCTGAGATGAGATGGAACTTCCCTTCTTTGATGAGATAGGCTGTTGCGACCCAGAGCATTGTAGCGGCAACCATCTGATTGGAGAACCCAAGGTATCTCCATAAGAACATATAATCAATGGTTGCGAGCAGGAATGCAGGGACACCGACGCATATTGTCATGATGAAGAGTTTTGGTCTTGCCCCCACTTTAACATAATCGCCTACAGCTTCGGTCAGAATCATCCTTGATGAGCGGAGCGCAGTATCCCCCGTAGTTATCGGCAGGATGACGGCGCCTAAAAATGCGAGCAGAGCACCGATAGATCCGAGATAGCCGATGGAAATGCTGTCCACGACGCCTGCCGGACCCCCGTTTGCGAGAGCTGTGGCGAGCCCCCCGGTTCCGCCGAAGAAAGTCATGCCGGCAGTGGCCCAGATCAGGGCGAGGACACCTTCTGCAATCATCGCACCGAAGAAGACCTTTCTGCCCTCGGACTCTTTTCTGACGGTCCTCGCAATGATCGGACTCTGTGTTGAGTGGAATCCGGAAATGGCACCGCATGATATGGTAATCATGAGCAGCGGCCAGACAGGCAATTCTTCAGGATGTGCGTTTGAGAGTGTCAGGTTGGGTATCCTGGTTTCTGAGAAGAGCAGACCTGCCAGTACAGCGACGGCCATGATGATAAGAATGGCGCCAAAGACCGGATAGATCTTCCCGATGATCTTATTGATCGGCAGTATTGCAGAGATGACGAAATAACCGAATATGATGATGAGAGCGGCTGCGAATGGAATGGCACCGCCTGTTTTAAGTGCAATCAGTTCAGCCGGACCGGCAGTGAATGCAGCGGCGACCAGGATCATGAGTACCAAAGAAACCACATAGACGAAGACTTTGACACTTTTCCCGAGGTATTTCTCCACCAAGGCGGGGAACTGTGCACCGTTGTTGCGTATGCTCAGCATTCCTGAGAAATAATCGTGTACCGCCCCGGCAAAAATACAGCCAAAAACGATCCAGATGAGTGCGACAGGTCCATATAACGCACCCGCCACCGCACCAAAGACCGGGCCGAGCCCTGCGATGTTAAGCAGCTGGATCAGCCAGCCCTTTACCGGATGCATTGGAATGTAATCAACACCATCTCCGCTCTTATAAGCCGGTGTTCCGTTGCTGTCATCGATGACAAAAATCTTCTCAATAATCTTTCCGTATACCATATAGCCTGCAATGAGCAGTATGATTGCGAAAATAAGTGTTAGCATCCGAATGCCTCCTTTAATTAAAAATTGTTTATATCTTAACAATTTTGAGCGCAGAAATCAATGTATTTTCAGATAATTATGATTATATTTTTGTTGCAAATTATGAATCATGCTCCGGATGGGTGTAAATTCTTTATTGTGATGGAGGGAAAATGATGTTCAGCATGATTGGAAACCGGTGATATATGCTATTATTGAGATGAGAATAACAATAACGGATGTGATTGAGTGGCACTGGCGAGGAAAAAAGTATATGAAGAGATTGCGGATATCATACTGTCTGAAATCAGATCCGGAAAACTGAAACCCGGAGACAAGCTGCCTGCAATTACGAAAATGGCAGAATCGTACCAGGTGTCACAGGCATCCATACGGGAAGCGCTGAACAGTCTGAAAGTACTGGATGTCATACATGTGAAGCACGGACAGGGCTCTTTCATCAATGAGCAGATGCCCTTAGGCTTTGAACAGAACTTCGAAATCATTACAAAGGCGGATATCGCCAATCTTCTGGATCTGAGGAAGATCATAGAAGTGGGCAGTGTGAGGGCGGCGTGTGAAAAAGCTGAAGCGCATCACCATGAAAAAATGGAAGAAGCGCTCGGCAAGATGTGGACTGCAGTGGAAAACAATGAACTCGGTGAACAGGCCGACTACGATTTTCATATGGCAATCGCCGTATCGACCGGCAATCCGCTGCTCGCCAACCTACTCGAAGATGTGTCGGAGACGATGATCCGGACCATGAAGGAAACAAGGCGTATATGGCTGTATGAGACGGAGAAATCCATCCAGAAAATCTATGATGAACACAAGCTCATTCTCGAAGCGATAAAAAATGAAGATGCGGAAGCAGCTGCAAAGTATATGTACGACCATCTAAAGGGTGTTGAGGATGTGCTGCTGGCCAATTATTGAGGGTCCAGAAATCTGGCCCTCTTTAATTTGCCGAAAATATTTGACATTTGGAAAGCGATTACATAGAATGGCTACATGACATTGAGTCATCAGATGACTATATGATTAAAGCGATTGCGTTAAATCAAGGGGGCAGTATTATGCTTATATTTTTAAGTCTTCTACCGATTCTTACCATTTTCTTTTTCCTCGTCATACTCAGATGGTCGGCTAAAAAGGGGATGTTCTACAGTTTCATCATCACAATACTTATTGCGTTCTTCGGCTGGCAGATGGGAGCAGTCGAAATTACAGCAGCTTCCTTCAAAGGAATACTGACTGCGCTCGAGGTGGGGGTTATCGTCTTCGGTGCAGTGCTTCTGCTCAATGTGCTCAAGGAGAGTGGAGCGGTTGATACAATCCGTACATCCTTTACAAGCATATCTCCTGACAGACGCGTACAGGCAATCATCGTTGCATGGCTGTTCGGAACTTTCCTGGAAGGTGCGGCCGGATGGGGGGCACCGGCTACAGTGGTTGGGCCGCTGCTCATCGCTCTCGGATTCCCGGCGCTCGCCGCAGTCATGATTGCACTGATGCTCCAATCGACACCGGTGTCATACGGTGCCGTCGGGACACCGATACTGGTCGGAGTGAATACCAGTCTTGAAAATCAGCCGGTGGTAAACAGCTTTCTGGACGGTGAAGGTATGGAATTGTCTTCCTTCATATTCAATATCGGTGGACAGGTATCCATTTTCCATGCCATGGTCGGCTTATTCATACCCTTGCTCATGTCTGCGATGCTGACAAGGTTTTTTGGCAGAAACCGCAGTTTCTCGGAAGGTTTCAGAATATGGCCGTTTGCGATATTTGCGGGACTGTCGTTCGTCATTCCGTATACGCTGACTGCCAACTTTCTGGGGCCTGAATTCCCTTCGCTCATCGGTGGTCTGGTCGGGCTTATCATCGTCATTCCCCTGGCCAGAAAAGGGTTTCTCATGCCGAAGGAGACGTTTGATTTTGAACCCCGCTCCAGCTGGGACAGTTCATGGGTCAGCGAAATGGCGGCTGAGGCCCGGGCACCGAAGGAGATATCGATGTTCAAGGCATGGCTGCCGTACGTATTGGTTGCGGTCCTTCTGGTCATCACACGCATCGAGCCGCTGGGCCTGAATGCACTGATGTCTTCATGGACCATTTCATTTGATGATATCCTTGGTACAGGAATAGAACACAGTCTGACGCCGCTCATGATTCCGGGTGTCGTATTCATAGTCGTTGCTGTGGTCACGGGATGGATACACAAACTTGATATGAAGGGGATGGGGGATGCGTTTCGGGTGTCCTGGAAGACCATTCTCTCCGCGATGGCGGCACTGATCGTCTCCGTACCGCTTGTGCAGGTGTTCATTAATTCTGGGATAAACGGTGCCGGCTATGATTCGATGCCGATTGTGCTTGCGAACGGTGCAGCAATACTCTTCGGGGACAGCTGGCCGCTGATATCACCGACGATAGGAGGCATGGGTGCCTTTGCTGCAGGAAGCAATACGGTGAGCAATATGATGTTTGGGCTGTTCCAGTTCGGAGTCGCCGAACAGATCAATATGAGTCCGCTTGTAATCGTGGCGCTCCAGGCAGTCGGCGGTGCAGCTGGTAACATGATCTGTGTGCATAATGTTGTCGCTGCGAGTGCGGCAGTCGGTATGGTCGGCAAAGAGGGTACGATAATTACAAAGCTGCTCATTCCGACAGCATTCTATCTTGTGTTTGCCGGTGCCATCGGCTTTGCGTGGGTGAACGGTATCGGTTTCAATATCGGTTTCATCCTCGTCGTCCTCGTACTGGTATCGATTCTGATGATGATTCTGCGCTCATACAGACGGAAAGCTTCGGAGACGGGATGATATGCAGTAACTGATACATGAAAATCTGAAATTTAACTTGGAGAGGCGGTCGTAAAATGGTCAATGCAAAATCAAAAGATGTCATTCTGATTGGTGCGGGGGTTTTAAGTACTACATTTGGTTCCCTGCTGAAAAATATAGAGCCCGATTGGAATATCAAGCTTTTTGAAAGGCTGGATAAACCGGCGATAGAAAGTTCGAATGAAAAGAATAATGCTGGAACCGGGCATGCGGCGCTGTGTGAACTGAACTATACAGTTGAGCAGGAGGATGGATCCATAGATATTGAAAAGGCAAAGGAGATAAATGAGCAGTTCGAGGAGTCCAGGCAATTCTGGTCCTATCTGGTCAAAGCCGGGGAAATAGAAAGTCCGGAGGAATTCATCCGGCCATTGCCGCATATGAGCTTCGTCCAGGGTGCGGATAACGTGGATTTTCTGAAGAAACGCTATGAAGCGATGCGTCCGTTCGACATGTTCGAAGGGATGGAGTATTCAGAGGATCCAGATGTATTGGCAGAATGGATGCCGCTCATGATGGAGGGGCGCCCCTCAGGCACCCCGGTTGCAGCGAGCAGGATAGATTATGGTACGGATGTCAATTTTGGGGAGCTCACACGGAAACTGGCAAAGAATATCAGCGGGCATGATAGAGCAGAAGTCCATTACAAGCACGAGGTTCTTGACTTCAAACAGCTGGAAGACAGCAGGTGGGAAGTCAAGATACTCAACATCAGGGAAGGGAAGATTGAATACCATACCGCAGATTATATATTCATCGGGGCAGGCGGCAACGCGATTCCGCTGCTGCAGAAGACCGGGATACCGGAGAGCAGGCAGCTCGGCGGATTCCCGATCAGCGGCGCGTTCCTGGTATGCAACAACCCGGAAGTGGTAAGTATGCACGGCGCCAAAGTGTACGGGAAAGAGCCGCCGAACACGCCGCCGATGACTGTACCGCATCTGGACAGGCGGTATATACAGGGTGAGGAGAGCCTTCTGTTCGGTCCATTTGCGGCCATCGGTCCAAAGTTCCTGAAAAACGGCTCCAACCTGGACCTCTTCAAGTCCATCAATCCGGGCAACGTATTGACCATGCTTTCCGCCGGTGCCAAGAATATGCCGCTGGTCAAATATTCCATCCAGCAGGTCATGATGAGGAAGGAAGACCGGATGGAAGAGCTGAGGAAGTTCGTCCCAGGTGCCAAAGATGAGGATTGGGATCTCCTTGTTGCCGGCAAACGCGTGCAGGTGATCAAAGATACAAAAGAGTACGGAAAAGGGTTCATCCAATTCGGGACAGAAGCCGTCAATTCAGAGGACCGCACTGTCATGGCCCTGCTCGGAGAATCACCCGGAGCCTCCACCTCCGTCTCCGTCGCCCTCGAGGTGCTGGAAAACAACTTCCCGCAGTACATGGAGGAATGGTCACCGAAGATAAAAGAAATGATCCCTTCATACGGCGAATCTTTGATAGAAGACAGCGGGCTGATGAAGAAGATAAGGAAAGAAACTTCCCGGGAGCTCGGACTGGAGTAGAGCCCCCCGGGTTATAAGAGAGACACTGATGCTTAAACAGGGCACTCAGTGTCTTTTTTATACAGTATTTAATTCGCTGGGATGTGACGGAAAGACTTGTTTCCAAAACAATATTAGGCGCATAATGGTTATAATGATAAAATATTCAGGAAATTGGAGGGGGAGCGATGTCCGACGGCAGAACGCATTATCAGATCAGCAGATGGCTCATCCTTCTGTCTGCCACGTTCCTGTTCCTGGCAGTCCTCTTTTTGCTTCCTGAGGGTATCGGCTGGCCGGCCCGCAGTACGATTGCGATCATGGTGTATGCGCTGGTGCTGTGGGCGTTTGCACCGATTCCGATCGGACTGACGGCCCTGTTTGTCCTGGTGCTCCTTCTGCTGCTGAGACCTGTTGATATAGAGATCATCTTCAGCGGCTTTGCCTCCCCCGCGATTTTCCTTATCATCGGTGGCATGATGATGGCAATCGGTGTGAATCATACGCTGCTCATCAGGCGGATGACGTATTCCCTGCTTGCTGTGATGGGAAAATCGGCAAAGGGCATCTACATAGGGTTCATCATACTGATGCAGGTCCAGGCATTTTTCATACTGGCGACCGCTGTCCGTGCGACTCTGATGATGCCGATTGTGTCGAATATAATAGAAGAAACCGGTGTGGGCAAAAACTCGAATTTCAGCAGATTGTTGTATATCGGATCTGCATTCGGCGGCAACATCAGTGGTGTGGCTGTGCTTACTGCTGCCATCGGGAACATACTTGCCGTTGAAATACTCAGGCTGTATGCGGATGTGTCGATTTCATATCTGCAATGGTTCATCTATACAGCACCGATATGGATACTGCTGGTGATTGTCATCATGTACATCGTCTGGAAGTGCTATCCGCCGGAGGTGGAAACATTCGAGAAACTCCATAAGGAAATGAAGCGCAAGAACAGGGCCATCGGTAAATTCACACTGGATGAGAAGAAGTGCCTGGCGATACTTCTCTTTACCATCCTCCTGTGGCTGACTGAGTCCCTTCATGGATATCATCCGACGTTTGCAGCGCTTTGTGCGGTTGTTCTGATGGCTCTGCCGGGTACTGGGTTCATAGAGTGGAGGAAGCTTCTTGATGTGAATTTCGGTATGATCCTCCTGCTTGGTGCGACACTGTCCCTCGGCTACTCACTGATTGAATCCGGCGCAATCGACCTGCTTGAGACGCTGTTGTCGCCAGAGGGATTCATAGAGGTGTTCGGCAATCCGTGGCTTGCGATACCGATCGTGGTCATTCTGTCACAGATCTATCACCTCGGAGTGACGAATGTCTCGACGGCGGTCATAACGATACTGCCCGTTCTCATCAGTGTTTCTTCACAGGCCGGGCTGGATCCCGCCGTCATGTCCGTGGCTTCGGCGGTTTCTTTGCTACTGGGGTTCCTGCTTGTTGTGGAGACGATGCCGAACGTTGTCGCCCACAGCACCGGCCGGGTGACGCAGAAGGATTTCCTCTGGCCGGGCATATGGGCGACGTTTGCGAGCATCGCAATCATCACCCTGGTGGCGTATACTTACTGGAGATGGATCGGTTTCTGGCCATAGAAAATATGAAAATTTTGGAGGATGCACATGAAGGACATAAAGCTTGCGGTGATACCCGGGGACGGAATCGGAAAGGAAGTGGTACCCGCCTCCCTGAGGGTGCTGGATACGATCGCTGATATACATGGCGGACTGAAGTTTGAATATGAACAGTTTGATTATGGCTGTGACTACTACATGGAACACGGCGGCATGATGCCTTCAGACGGTATGGATCGGCTGGGCCAGTCGGACAGTGTATTACTTGGAGCGGTGGGAGATGCATCGAAAGTGCCGGACCATATTTCCCTCTGGGGTCTGCTCCTTAAGATCAGAAGGGAGTTCCAGCTTGAGGTCAACGTACGTCCGGCGAAAGTTTTCCGCGGTATCCGCTCACCACTTCTGAACCCGAAGGATTTCGATATTATGGTCGTCCGTGAAAACAGTGAAGGGGAATACAGCTCAGTCGGCGGCCGGATGTACCAGGGGGATGATGAGATTGCCATACAGAACAATGTGTTCTCGAAACGAGCGGTGAAACAGGCCATGGAACATGCATTCAATTTGGCCGGATCGAGGCGGGGACATGTGACCAGTGCAACGAAATCCAACGGCATATTCCATTCGATGCCATTCTGGGATGAAGTGTTCAAGGAGACTGCGGCCGGATTCGAAGGGATAGAGACGGCATCAAGGCATATCGATGCCCTTGCAGCGAACTTCGTCACCTATCCTGAATGTTACGATGTAGTGGTTGCGAGCAACCTGTTCGGGGATATCCTGACGGATGTCGGGGCGGCTATCATGGGCAGCATCGGCATTGCGCCTTCGGCGAATCTCAACTTGAACGGCAGACATCCGTCGATGTTCGAACCGGTCCACGGCTCTGCGCCGGACATCGTCGGGCGCGGCATCGCCAACCCGATCGGCCAGATATGGACGGCGAAGATGCTGCTCGATCATCACGGGGAGGAAGAGATGGGCAGGCTGCTGCTTGAAACGATGGAAAGTGTGACGGCCGATGGTTTCCTCACGCCGGATGTCGGAGGAACCAGCACCACGCACGAAGTGACGGAGCAGATAATCGGAAGATTGAAGAGGTGACTCAAAAAGGTGCGCCCTTGTTTTTACAGGGGCGCACCTTTTTGAGTTCCTTTGTAAAAAGTCTGATCACATCAGAGGCGTCAGTCGGGATAGGGGGAATGTATCGACATGAACTCCTGTCTGAGCCGTCCGTACCATTTTCCGACGAAGGGTTTTTCATTGTCTTTGCGCATGCTTGCATACATGGGATGTTTTATATTCAGGTGTTTCAGGCTGTGCACGGCGAAATTCGGATAGTTGTAGGTCAGCTGTCTGGCTTCATCACTTGTGACGATTGCGACGTATCCGTGATCGATGAGGAGGTGCTGGATGATTGAAAGGTCTTTATAGTTGTGTATCCGGCTGTTTTTGAACAGCCGCTCCATCTCTATGACTGGGTCGAAAGACGCAAGGGGCAGGCTTTCGAGCTCACTGGAGGAAGCCTGTACGGGCAGGTTGAGGCTGCGTTTCTGCCGGAAGACATAATAGTAGTTCTGCTCGAACAGCAATGTGCTCCGGAGATCTCCGTCATTGAATTTCTGAGGTGATATGACAAGATCGAGCGATTCATCCAGTAACTTTTCCCCGAGCGTTTCCTCTGATTCGGAATGGATGGTGAAGTCGATGGTTTCATCCTGCTTCATGAAGTGGTTGAATGACTGCAGTACCTTGCCCGTCATGTCCGACCGGGTGATGTGGATGTTGAATGTATGTTCTTTCCTGTCCGTTACATCGATGAGCCTTTCTTTGGATCTCTCAATGGAGTCGAGTATTTGCACCGCATCCTCGTAAAATGACCTGCCCCCATCTGTCAGCTTGATGTTCCTTCCTTCCCTTCTGAACAATTCGGTCCCCAGATCACTCTCCAAAAGACCGATCTGCCTGGAAAGGGCGGACTGGGCAACATTGAGCACCACGGCAGCTTCCGTCATATGTTCCTGTCTGGCGGTTTCCACGAAATATTTCAGCTGTTTTATCTCCATACGCTCACAACCAATCTAATAATGATATCAATATTATATCATTGATATATTGATTGTATCGAATCAAATATGGATAATATAGACTTACAGAAATATTCTGAAAAAAGAGGTGACTCAAAATGAGTTTATATCAATCAATCACACAAAAAGGTCTGTATGACTCTAAAAACGAACACGACGCATGTGGTATTGGTTTCTATGCAAATATGGATAACAGGCGCTCCCATCATATCGTCCATAAATCCCTCGAAATGCTTGAGAGGCTGGATCACCGCGGAGGCATCGGTTCTGATGGAGTGACAGGGGACGGCGCCGGCATCATGACCGAGATTCCCCATGACCTTTTAAAAGAAGAATACCCGAAACTTCCCGGGTTCGGCGAATATTCAGTGGGTATGTATCTGATTGACACGGACGCCTCTATTGAGTCATTCAGGGAAATCGTGCAAAACACGGTGGATGAGGAAGGGCATGGGTTGATCGCATTCAGGGAAGTCCCGGTCAGTGTTGATGCGATTGCCTCCCATGTTCAACAGACGATGCCCCAGTTCATCCAGGTGATTACGGATGTGAGCGATGCACCCGATCTTTATTATATGAGGAAGATGATTGAACAGAATCTGGAATCAGCGGATGTCGGCCATTATGTGGCATCGTTCTCCAATGAGACCATCGTGTACAAAGGATGGCTGCGTGCCGGCCAGATCAAGGAGTTCTATGTGGACCTTAAGGATGAGCGTTATGTGTCGAAGTTCGGCTCAGTCCATTCGAGATTCAGCACGAACACTTTTCCGAGCTGGGCCAGGGCGCACCCGAACAGGCTGCTCATGCACAACGGTGAGATCAACACGATCAAGGGGAATGCCAGCTGGATGAAGGCGCGTACGAAACAGTGGCTCATGGACACATTCGGTGAGAAGGGCAGGAAAATAGAAAGCATCATCGACATGGACGGCAGTGACTCTGCGATGGTCGACAATGTACTGGAATTCATGAGTCTTGTGATGACGCCGGAGCAGGCGGCGATGATCATGATTCCGGAACCGTGGAGGTACCAGTCCTACGACAATCCTGCTGTCAAGGATTTCTACGAGTTCTACAGCTATCTGATGGAACCGTGGGACGGTCCGACAATGATCAGTTTCTGCGACAACCACAAACTGGGGGCACTGACAGACAGGAACGGTCTCAGGCCGGGACGCTACTATGTCACGAATGATAATGAAATCATCTATTCATCGGAAGTCGGCGTAGTCGATGTCGAAGAGGATGATGTCATGTACAAAGGCCAGCTGAGTCCGGGTAAACTGCTGCTTGTCGACTTTGATGCCTCAAGGATCATCGAGAACGATGAATTGAAGCACAGTATCGCAACGGAGAGGCCCTACAGTGAATGGATGGCTCAAAAGCGCAGGGGGGCTGTGGACCTTCCTCCGTTGAAAGGCATGAATATTGATCCGGAGACACTGCATAATGTGCTCGTGCGCTTCGGTTATACGAAAGAGGACATCAAAAAGTACATGCAGCCACTGACCAGTGCAGTGAAGGATCCGATCGGCGCGATGGGATTTGACCAGCCGCTTGCCTTCCTGTCGGAACGTCCGAAGCTGCTTTTCGACTATTTCAAGCAGCATTTCGCACAGGTGACGAACCCGCCGCTTGATTCCTACAGGGAAAAGATCGTGACGAGTGAAATCACCTACCTCGGCGGCGAGGGGAGCCTGGTTGCGCCGGATATTTCCGCGCTGGACAGGGTGCAGATAGAGCGTCCGGTCATCGATTACCGGACACTAGGCCGTGAGGATGTATTGAAGCTCGGTATTGCCGAGCTCGACATTACGTACACAGGATCGCTTGAGGAGGCGGTCCGCCAGACTGCTGCTGAAGCGGTGGAAAAAGCAAAAACGCATGGCGTGCTGGTTCTTACGGATGAAAGGATACTTTCGGATCATGGTGTATATGTCATGCCGTCCCTCCTCATAACAAGTGCGGTGCATCAGGCGCTGATCCGAGAGGGACTGCGGACAAGGACCAGCATCGTCACGAAGACTGCCGAGGTGAGGGAAGTGCACCATGTGGCTGCGTTGATCGGCTTTGGTGCCAATGCCGTTCTCCCATACATTGCACAGGAGACGATTGCGGGTGTATCCGGCGGGCACGATACAGCTGTTACCGACTACAATAAGGCACTCACCGAAGGGCTGATCAAAGTGATGGCGAAAATGGGCATATCTACAGTCCAGAGCTATCATGGTGCACAGGTATTTGAAGCGGTCGGCCTCGGGGCATCGGTCATGGAGAAATACTTCGATGGCGCAACGTCCAAAATAGGGGGACTGTCCATTGGGGATATTGACGTCAGGAATAAAAAGATGCAGGACGTGAGACTCGAGTATCTTGAAGCGGGCAGCAAGTTCCAGTGGAGACAGCAGGGCGATCATCATGTAATCAATCCGGAGTCCATACGCCTGCTGCAGAAGGCATGCCGTACAAATGATGGGGAGGCATACAGGGAGTACAGGGACTATATGCACGACAGCCATCATTCGAGCATCAGGCATCTGCTCAGGTTCAAGGCGGGCAGATCGATTCCCATCAGCCAGGTGGAGCCGAAAGAGGAAATCGTCAAACGTTTCAAGACGGGGGCGATGAGCTACGGGTCACTTTCCCAGGAAGCACACGAAACACTTGCTGAAGCCATGAATATGATCGGCGGCAAAAGCAACAGTGGTGAAGGCGGAGAGAATCCGGAGCGGTTTGAAGCGGATGAAGACGGCAGAAACCTGAACAGCGCCATCAAACAGGTGGCATCGGGCCGTTTCGGTGTGAACAGCCAGTACCTGAACAGTGCAAAGGAAATACAGATCAAAGTTGCCCAGGGTGCAAAACCGGGCGAGGGCGGCCAGCTGCCCGGCCAGAAAGTGTATCCGTGGGTGGCGGAGATACGGAACTCCACACCGGGAGTCGGTCTGATCTCACCGCCGCCGCACCATGATATTTATTCCATTGAAGATCTGGCACAGCTCATACACGACCTTAAGAATGCCAACAAGGACGCAGATATTTCAGTGAAACTGGTGGCAAAAGATGGTGTCGGGACGATTGCTGCAGGGGTGGCGAAGGCATATGCTGATAAGATCGTCATCAGCGGTTTCGACGGCGGTACGGGGGCGTCACCGATCACGAGCATTCAGCACGCCGGTCTGCCGTGGGAACTCGGACTGACCGAAGCGCATCAGACACTGCAGCTGAATGGGCTGAGGTCCCGTGTGACACTCGAAACGGACGGCAAGCTGATGACCGGGCGCGATGTCGCGGTGGCGTGTGCCCTTGGCGCGGAAGAATTTGCATTCGCCACAGCACCGCTCGTCGTCCTCGGCTGCATCATGATGCGTGTGTGCCATAAGGATACATGTCCTGTCGGCATCGCGACGCAGAATGGCGATCTCAGAAAGCTGTTTACCGGAAAGGCGGAGCATGTCGTCAACTTCATGCACTTCATTGCTGAAGACATCAGGGAGATCCTTGCGGAACTCGGGCTGAAATCCATGGATGAACTCGTCGGCGCTGTTGAACATCTTGAGGTGGATACGGCCAAGACGGCCCAGCATCAGATGAGTGAGATTGATCTCGCCCCGCTCCTCATACAGATCGAAGGGGACAGAAGAAAGACGAAGGGGCAGGAGCATCCGTTCGAATGGTCGCTCGATGATTTGACGATGCTGCCGGATTTCAAAGAACAGGTGGAAATGGGAGAAAGTCACGAAGCGGCCTATCATGTGAAGAACAGGCACAGGAACGTCGGTACGAGGCTGGGGAGTCTCATTACCAACACTCATGGCATGGACACGCTCAGGCACGATCATTACAGAGTCAATACGTTTGGTCACGGAGGGCAGAGTTACGGTGCATTCATACCGCAGGGGCTCACGCTGCACCATACCGGGGATCTGAATGACTATGTCGGCAAAGGCATTTCCGGCGGCCGCATCATCGTACAGGCACCAAATGTGAACCGCAGCCATGAAATCATCACAGGCAATGTATGCCTGTACGGTGCGATAGCTGGACAGGCGTTCATCAATGGTATGGCCGGAGAGCGCTTCTGTGTAAGGAACAGCGGTGCAGAAGTTGTCGTCGAGGGGATAGGAGACCACGGTCTTGAATACATGACCGGCGGCCGCGCTGTAATACTAGGGGATATCGGTAAAAACTTTGCTGCAGGGATGAGCGGCGGCATTGCTTATATCATCAATGAAAAATCCATTGCAGAAAACAAAGTGAACATGAACGGTGAAATGATTGAACTGGGACATGTCACAGATGCCGAAGAGATGGAGAAGGTGAAGCATCTGCTGTATGGCCACAATTACTTTACCGGCAGTGATAAAGCACGGACGGCGCTCGCGCGTATTGAGAGCGGTGAATTGGAGATCATCAAGGTGATTCCGGCAGAATACAGAAAAATGCAGCAGAAGATCCGTTTCGGACTTGGGGCGAAAAAATCCAGAAAAGAGGCGGAACTGAATGCATTCAACAATGAAATGGAAGTAGCGGATGATGAACTTGAAAAGATGAATATCCATTAGAAAGGAGCACTGCCGTATGGGAGAATTCAAAGGGTTTTTAAAATATGACAGAAAGAAACAGGACGAAGCGGATCCCAGGGAAAGGATTGGTAATTACGATGCTTTCCAGCATCGATTCTGCAATGATGAAGCAAGTGAGCAGGGGGCACGCTGCATGGACTGCGGCACCCCGTTCTGCCAGACGGGCACAGGTGTCGGCAAAGAAACGGTCGGCTGTCCTATCGGCAACTATATCCCTGAATGGAATGACCTCGTCCACCAGGGGGATTTCAGGGAAGCTTACCGACGCCTGGCGGAAACGAATAACTTTCCTGAGTTTACAGGCAGTGTCTGCCCTGCACCGTGTGAATCTTCATGTGTCCTCGCCATCAACAGCGAACCGGTGGCAATCAAGGGGATAGAACGGACCATCATTGATGAGGCCTACGAACAGGACTGGGTTAAGCCGAGGAAACCGAAACACCGTCTGGGTACCCGCATCGCCATCATCGGCAGCGGACCGGCGGGTCTTACGGCCGCCGATGAGATGAATTCGTGGGGCCATGATGTGGATGTCTATGAGCGTGATGCGAAACCAGGCGGTCTGCTGAGGTACGGCATTCCGAACATGAAGCTGGATAAGGAAGTGGTGGAACGACGTATAAGCATCATGCAGGCAGCGGGCATCAGGTTCATCTGTGACGTGAATGTCGGTTCCGATGTCACTTACGATACCCTGGACGCAGAATATGATGCAGTGATTGTCGCAGTGGGTGCCAGGAAGCAGAGGGATCTGAAGCTTGAAGGGCGTCAGAGCCGTGACATACAGTTTGCGATGGATTACCTGACCGAGCAGACGAAGTATCATTTCGGTGAGATTGATGAGCCCGGGGTCACCGCCGAAGGGAAGCATGTCATCGTCATTGGCGGCGGAGACACAGGGGCGGACTGTGTTGCCATGGCCCTGCGTGAAGACTGCAAGTCTGTCTTCCAGTTCAATAAATACGACCGTCTGCCTGATGAAATGAAGGGCAATCCATTCTGGCCGCTCGAAAAGCAGACGTTCAAACTGGACTACGCGCATGCGGAGTACCAGGCGAAGTTCGGCATCGAACCGCGTGCCTATGGTGTACAGACCATGGGGTATGATGTGGATATGATCGGTGATCTGAAAGGGGTCAACACCCAGGTGCTCGGACAGGAATCACTGTCCGGGATGACGCTTGAGGAGCGGGAAAGGTATTTCAAGGCGGATCTCATCCTGCTTTCCATCGGATTCGAAGGTGTGGAGAGCGAATTGCCGAAAGCTTTCAACCTTCATATGGAGCAGAACAAGATTGCTGCAGACGAAGATAACTATAAGACGAACAGAAGGAAAGTGTTTGCCGCTGGGGACGCAAGGCGCGGGCAGAGTCTGGTCGTATGGGCCATCAAGGAAGGCCGCGGCGTTGCCAAGGCGGCCCATAAATTCGCTGTGCAGAACAAGATGTTCCATAAGACAGGTTAGGGTTCAAAAAACGGGATGCCCCGGCGGGCATTCCGTTTTTCTTTTGGGTTCTGAATGCCCTGTAAAGGGTAATGTTAAAGAAATCGGCATCTGGGAAGTGACATGAATCCGGAACATGACAGGTGATGAACATGAAGTTTACAGGCAGATTCAAGTCCCGGACGGTACATGCAGCAATAATTGCGGGCATCATCCTTTTTGCAATTTTTGCCCCGGATTCCATTCTCCGTGACTTCAGTCCGGAACAGCAGAGAACCGTTTCGCTCCTGACACTCGCCATTTATCTGTGGACACTTTCGAAAATGCCGACCGGTGCGGCGAGCATACTGATACTTGCGATGATAATCCTCCTGAACCTGACAGACTCGGTGGAAGATGCCATGTCCGGGTTTCTTTCCTCTGCGCTATATTTCATACTGATCCTCTCCATATTGAGCCGGGTGCTTATCAGGGCGGATGCAGATAAAGTGATTTCTACAAAGATATTGGGGATCAAAAACATCACACCCCGTAAGATCGCACTTATTCTGCCGGTTTTCATGTCTGTGCTGCCGGTGTTGATGCCCTCTGCATTCGCAAGGCTGAAAACAGTACTTCCTTTTGTTGACAGTATGAATGAAGCATTCGGTTTCCCAGGGGACAGTGTGTTCAAAAAGTATGCTCTGTACGTCACGGGATTCGTCAATCAGAACAGCACGATGATCGTTTACACTGGCGGAGGCTATCCCATACTTGCGGCTCAGCTGCTGAAAGATTATGGAATTGCCGACCTGGGCTGGTTTGACTGGTTCATGGTCATCGCGCCGCCACTTTGGTGTGCTATCATCGTTACAAGCATGTTTTCATGGTTTTATCTGAAACTGTCCTATCCATCAGAAAGTGCGGAGGACTTTACCATGGAAAAGGATCTGACCGGCATGGATCATCATGAATATAGGCCGACGAAGCGCTTCTGGTTCGTAGTTCTGACATTCAGTATGATGATACTGACCTGGATATTCACGGATCCGGAAAAAGTGCCGACGCTTTTGCCACCGATGATCCTTCTCGTGCTTTATGCACTGCCGAAGATAGAGCTGATTACCGACAAGGATATACGTGGGTTCAACTGGGAAAACTTCCTGCTCATCGGTGCATCGCTGTCCATCGGTGTAATACTGGATCAGAACGGCACCGCACGTGTGATTGCGGAGCAGCTGATCGGTCTGGTGCCGGAGGATGCCGGTACAGTCCTCAATATCATCATCGTCGCAGTGATCATGTTTTTATTCCGCATGATTTTTATCGTACCGACTTCAGCTGTCATCGTGATATTTCCCGTCATGATTTCGTACGCGGATATGACCGGTGTACAGGTGCTCACCCTCGCCTTCATCGTCATCATGATAATCGGTGGTACGAATATACTGCCGATCCATTCCCCAACATTGTATTTCGCATTCAAAGAAGGTGTCCTGAGCAGGAAGGATCACTATGTGATGGCGGTATTCTCAAGTCTTACATTCCTTGTCGTGTCGATACTTGCGGCACTCCTCTACTGGAATATGTGGTGCTGATTTTTCATGGCTCATCCTTAAAATCCATAGGAGTTATAAAGCGCAGTATGATATGATTCACGTATGGTCTGAAATGCTTATTATATTAGTTTAAGGAATGGTTGAATGGCAAAGGAAAGGCTTTGGACAAAAGATTTCATCATCATATTCATATTTAATTTCTTCATCATGCTGGCGATGTTCCTGCTGATGGTGACGATCAGCGGTTATGCCGTGGATGAATTCGGCATATCCACGAGCACCGCCGGTCTGGTGGCCGGAATCTTCATCGTTGGATCATTGATCGGCAGGATACTGACCGGCCATCAGCTCAGTCTGATCGGAGCGAGAAAGATCATGTACATCGGAACGGTCATGTTCGTCATTACATACGGCCTCTATTTTATCGCCGACAACCTGACGCTCCTGCTCATAGTGAGATTCTTCAACGGACTATCAAACGGTGTGGCGACGACGGCTGTCGGGACACTTGCGGCACTCGCCCTGCCTCAGAGCAGAAGAGGGGAGGGCATCAGCTACTTCAGTCTGAGCTTCGTCATTGCCACAGCGCTCGGGCCGTTCATGGCCTTCTACCTGCTGCAGTTCATCGAATATCAGATGCTGTTTCTGATCGTCTTCGTCCTTGTACTGACCGCCAGTATATTTACACTCTTCGTGCGTACGGATAATACGACAGTCGATCTTGAAAAAGAACCGAAGCCGAAGTTCGAATGGATTGATAAAAAGGCGATGCCGGTTGGGATTGTCGTGCTGCTCATCTGCATGGCCTATTCAACGGTCCTGTCATTCATTGCATTGTTTGCAGAAGAACAGAGTCTTGTCGCCGCTTCCTCCTACTTCTTCCTGGTATACGCAATCGTCATCCTGATCACACGCCCGATCACCGGAAGGATCATGGACCAGAGAGGTGCCAATGTAGTGATGTATCCATCGCTGATTGTACTCGCCATCGGCTACCTCGTACTCGGACAGACAGGATCCGGCTTCATGCTGCTTTTGTCAGGTGTGATGATCGGTTTCGGTTACGGAAACTTCCAGTCCATCTCCCAGGCACTCTGCATAAAAATTGCAGATGCCAAAAATGTGGGTCTCGCCACATCCACTTATTTCATCGCCCTCGACTTCGGACTCGGTGTCGGCTCCTATATACTCGGAGTACTCGTACCGGCACTCGGCTACAGCGGCCTCTACAGTTCAATGGTCGTGCTTGTCGCACTCGGGTTCCTGGTCTACTACATGGTCTACGGCAGGTACGAATCCAAAAAACAGAGAATATGAAAAAAGCTCCCAGTTTCTGGGAGCTTTTGTGTTACCAGCCGATTTCCTCAAGCGGGAGGAAGGCCGGGATGAGAGAACCTTCGTGCTCTTCTTCTATGAATTGCTTGGTATCCTCTTCCTGGAAGAGCTCAGCCACTCTCTGCAGTGTCTCATCATCAGTATCCTCACTTCTTGAAGCTATGATATTGACGTAATCAGTGGCCGTTTCATCTTCATGGTAGATGGAGTCTTCAACCGGATTGTATCCTGCATCCCTTGCGATACCGTTGTTTATCACTCCGGCGTCCACATCACCGAGTGCCCTCGGGATCTGTGCTGGCGCTGTCTCGACGAGTTCAATGTTTCTAGGATTTTCAACAACAGAGTCGGAAATTGACCCCAGTCCGTCATAGTTGTCAACAAGAGTGATGAGCCCTGCATCCTCAAGCAGCATCAGGGCACGACCCTGGTTGGATACATCATTCGGCAGTGCAATCTTTCCACCGTCGGGAATTTCTTCAGGAGCTGCAAGCGAATCCGAGTAGAGTCCCATCGGTGCAAGGTATGTAGTCGCAATCGGCGCGAGATCCAGATCGCGCTCTTCGATGAATTCATCGAAGTAGGCGACGGTTTGGAAAGAGTTGATATCAAGCTCCCCGTCAGCGAGTGCCGTATTCGGCTGTACGTAATCGTTGAATGAAATGATTTCGATATTGATGCCTTCCTCAGCCGCTTTTTCAGCAACGAAATCCCATGTCGATGTATCCGTTCCGCTGATTCCGACTTTGACCGTTTCCTCGCTGCCGCCCCCGCAGGAGGCAAGAACAGCTGACAATACAAGAATGAATGTGAGTAGAATTGATTTTTTCATGATATATCTTCTCCTTTTATCTTCTTCCGACAGCACGTGACACGAAGTTTCCGAGTGACTGCAGTCCCTGCACCATGACGATGAGGATGATCACCGTGATTGCCATGGTGACCGTATCAAAGCGCTGGTAGCCATATGTGATGGCGAGGTCGCCGACACCGCCGCCCCCGACCGTACCCGCCATGGCAGAGGCGCCTATCAGTCCGATTGTTGCGATGGTGAAATTGACGACGAGCGAGCTTAAGGCTTCCGGCAATAGGAACCTGAGAATCGTCTGGAGCGGGGTGGCCCCCATCGCATCGGCAGCTTCGAGGACGCCGTCATCGACTTCGAGCAGCGAGCTCTCGACAAGTCGTGCTATGTAGGGCCCGGCATAGACGATCATCGGTACGATTGCTGCTGCTGTACCGATCGAAGTGCCGACGACGAGTCTTGTGAACGGAATGATTGCAACAAGCAGGATGATGAACGGGATGGATCTGAAAACGTTGATGACAATGTTGAGAACGCTGAACACCGCCCTGTTTTCAAGGATCTGACCCGCCCGCGTCACAAAAAGTGCGATACCGAGCGGCAGCCCGAGCAGTATTGAAAAAATGAATGACACCGTGACCATCTGCACGGTCTCGATGACTGCACTTAAAATCTGATCCTGATTAACCAGCATATGTATTCACCTCACTGTAGACAATCTTGTTATCTTCGAGATAGGACAGAGCATCCGAAATCTCCTGGCCGGTTCCTTTTAATGTCACAATGAGATTGCCGAAAGGCACACCCTGGAGTTCAGTGATGTTGCCGAACAGGACGTTGACCTCCACATCGAATTTCTTTGAAATCTGCGACAGGAAAGGACGTGCTGCGGTATGATCGACGAAATTGATCCGGTAGACATTGTCATCGGCGGCAATCATATCGGTTACATATTTCGGGATTTCAGTGTGCATTACCGTATTGACGAAATTCCGTCCCGTCACAGTCTGTGGATTGGAGAATATTTCAAAGACGGTGCCTTCCTCGATTACATTGCCATGCTCCATTACAGCAACCCTGTTGCATATCTCCCGGACGACTGACATTTCATGGGTGATCAGCAGGATGGTAATATTGTACTCCTCGTTGATTTTTTGGAGCAGTTTCAAAATTGAATCGGTCGTCTGTGGATCAAGCGCAGAAGTCGCCTCATCACACAGCAGTATCGATGGACGGGTCGCCAGCGCACGGGCGATGCCGATCCTCTGCTTCTGACCGCCGGAGAGCTGGTCCGGATACATTTTAGCCTTGTCGGCCAGGCCGACAAAATCGAGGAGCTCCATGACCCTTTCCCTGATCTTCGGCTTTGGAGCATTGTCCAGTATGAGGGGCATCGCAATATTGGCATAGACAGTCTTTGAATTCAGCAGGTTGAAGTGCTGGAAAACCATGCCGATCTTCTTCTTGGCATTCCTGATTTCTTTTGTGGAAATCCGGGTGAGGTCCGAGCCGTCGACAATCACGTTGCCGGCCGTGGGCTGTTCCAGATAGTTGACACATCGGATCAGGGTGCTCTTGCCTGCACCGCTGAAGCCGACCACACCGTAGATTTCGCCCTTACCCACTTTCATGTTTATATCCTTCAGAGCATGGACGGTACCATGCTTCCCTTCGAATGTTTTTTCCAGTCCTTTGAATTCGATCATATAAAACGCTCCTTAAACCATTCCGTTTTTCAGCCGCATAAAAAAAGTCCCTCTCTTTTAATGAGAAGGACTTATAATTATATATCTATAAAAAGTTTCTTCTCATCTTCCAGGCACGACGCCTGCTGGATTTGGCACATCACTCATGCGAGTTGTTGCCGAAGCATCACAGGGCCAGTCCCTCCGCTTCTCTTGATAAGAAATAATATGCAGTTGTCTGTTTAATGATTTAGAGAAAGTTTAACAGGGAACCAATTATAAAGCAATAAGATTTTTCAAAAAATGATAAATTAGGATATTCATTACAATAAAAACCCGCCTCCTATCAGGGCGGGTTTTTATCCGGTTATGCTTCCTGCAGGCTTTTGTCAGGTTCGCACCATTCTTCAGCCCATTTCTGGAGCTCTTTCATGAACGGTTCGATGGCTTTTCCTTTTTCAGTCAGTTTGTACTCTATTCTCACCGGTGTTTCCGGATAAACTTCGCGTTCTACAATACCTTCCGCTTCCAGCGACTTCAGGCGCTCGGACAGGACGCGGCCACTCACACCCATGGAGGATTCGAGGTTGCAGAAACGTTTAGGCCCGTCAATCAATTGAAAGATAATCAGACCCGTCCATCTCTGACCGATGACACCCATGGCATTTTCAAATTTTGGACAGATTGAAGTATCCATTTAATCACTCCTCGCAGAACATTATAACCCTACATATAGTATTTTTACAAATGAATATGGTTCGGAAGGAAAAAACTTTCGTCTTAAATATATTGAAATTTCTGTTTTTATGTTGTAATGTGGTCTTGTTGTCATACAAGTGAAAGCGCATTCATATAGTGGGAGGGAAGAGTAATGAGGAAAAATATCATCATGTTCCTGTCGTTGATGCTGGTGTCTTTGTCATTAGCCGGATGCAACTTCGAGAAAAAGGAGATATACAATATTGCAACGGCATCAACAGGTGGCACCTATTATCCTATCGGTGTAGGGATGGGGCAGCTATGGACCGAGCACTACAGAGATCGGAATATCAAGTTCAATGGCCAGTCTTCAGCAGGTTCTGTTGAGAATATCGATCTGATGAAAAATGGAGAGGCCGATATGGCCATACTACAGAATCTTATTTCCACACAGGCCTCTGAAGGAAGCGGAATCTATGAAGGGGAAGGTTACGGAGAACTGAGAGCGATTGGAATGATCTGGCCAAATGTTGAACATTTTGTAATGATGGATTCTGAAATAGAATCCGGAGACATCTCCGATATTGAAGGGAATTCATTTTCAGTCGGGCCGCAGGCGAGTGGAACAGAGCAATCTACCCTCACGATGATGGAAGGCATGAGAATGGATAAGAGTGATATCAGTCCGGAATACCTCGGTTATGATGATACAATTTCATCGATGAGGGACGGGCGTCTGGATGGCGGTTCACTGCCGGCAGGCACACCAGTTTCAGCCATAACAGATATGTATGCAAGCGGGCTTTCGGCAGATATCCTTGAAGTTACTGATGAACAGCTGGAAGAAATTAATGGAGTTGTCGATGCCTGGTACAGGTATACGATTGAAGCCGGAACATACCCGAAACAGGAGGAAGATATCGAAACCATCGCCCAGCCGAACGTCCTTGTAGCAACGACGGAGATGGATGAAGAGATGGTGTACAACCTGACAAAAATATTATTTGAGAACAGGGACTTCATGATCGGTGTACATAATTCCGCGAGGGAGATGCAGGTCGAAACTGCACTTGATGGGTTGAACACCCCACTTCATGCAGGAGCATATCGATATTTCAAGGAACAGGGAGTAGAAATCGAGGAACGGCTGATTCCGGAAGAAGTGAAGGAAGGGGATGGAGAAAATGAATGAAAACACTCAACGGTATGCCGCTTCTGAAGAGGCTGAGATGGATATGGCTCAAAGAAGGCTCGAAGGATGGCCATCCAAAGCTGCGGCTGTAATAGGAATCATTTTATCCATTTTTGTATTATTGACATCCAGTTACCTGAACATGCAGGGGTTCTACCGTAACACCATTTTCATCGGTCTGATAATGGTACTTGGTTTTTTCATCTATCCATTCAATAAAAATAAACCCGGGCAGAAATTTTCATATCTGGACATTTTCATGATTGTCATGTCAGTCATCTCAGTCGGTTATATTACATTGAATTATACCGACCTGCATGTTGATCGTATGTCGCAGGCAAACACTATGGATTATATTTTCGCGGTGCTGTGCATACTTGTGCTATTCGAAATAACAAGGCGGGCGATTGGTTGGTTCATACCGGTGCTGAGTGTTCTTGCCATGATCTATGCGATTTATGGTGCATATTTCCCGATTGATTTTGCGCACTCTGGCTTCAGTCTGGAACGCTTGCTGTACAGAGTGTACATGACCTCGAATGGTATTTTTGGGAGCACACTGTCCATTGCATCCACTTATATAGTGCTCTTCATACTTTTTGGTGCTTTCCTGAGCGCAAGTGGAGCAAGCAGGCTCTTCAATGACCTTGCTCTTGCAATTGCGGGACAGAGGCGCGGCGGCCCGGCACAGGTTGCAGTGATCACAAGTGCCCTGACAGGTACTCTGAACGGGAGTGCGGTGGCAAATGTGGCAACCACTGGCGCATTCACCATTCCTTTGATGAAAAGCATCGGCCTTAAAGGGAGATTTGCAGCAGGTGTGGAAGCGGCGGCATCAACCGGAGGGATGATCATGCCGCCGATAATGGGGGCTGCAGCCTTCATAATGGCGGGCTTCCTGGGTGTACCTTATACGACCATTGTGATTGCAGGTATTGTACCGGCTCTCCTATATTATATTGCACTTGTTTTTGCAGTGGATACGGAAGCGAAAAAACAGGGGCTTAAAGGTCTGAGCAGGGACAATATACCTGAAGTCAAGAAAGTGCTAATGGAGAGAGGGGCTTTGCTGCTTCCCATAATAGTCGTGTTTGCAGTGCTTCTTGCAGGAAAAACGGCAATATTTGCAGGTTTTGCCGGCATCATCACTTCCATCATCACCTCCTATCTTACCAGGGACAGGAGTAACCGCATCACCATATCAAGATTCTTCGGGGCATTATCAGACGGGGCGAGAGGTTCCATACAGGTGGCTATTGCCTGTGCTGTCGTCGGCATCATCATAGCAGTCGTTTCCATGAGTGGTATCGGTTCCATGCTCGCCTATAATGTTATCGACATTGCAGGGGGCAGCATGTTCCTGGTGCTTGTCATGGTGATGGCGACCTGTATCATCCTGAGCTTTGGCCTTCCATCTACGGCACTGTACATTGTAGTTGCTGTTACAGCAGCACCAGCACTGGTGGAAGCGGGAATCTCACCGCTTGCAGCGCATTTCTTTGTATTCTACTTCGGTGCCATGTCCAACGTAACCCCGCCGGTAGCCCTTGCCGCTTATACCGGGGCCGGGATAGCAAAATCCAATCCGATGCAGACTTCATGGACAGCCCTGAGACTCGCGCTTCCCGGATTCATCATCCCGTTCATCATCGCCTACGATCCCATCCTGTTGTTGGATACAACTGAAGGGCCGGTCAATTACTGGAGATTCGCAATAGTAGTCGCTACAGCACTCGTCGGTGTATATGCCCTTGCTGTAGGCATGGGCAACTTTGTAAGGACCAGGATGAATATAGTTGAAAGAATACTGTTTGTTGCAGTGGCGTTCCTGTTGATTACTACAGATCCGATGTTTGATCTGGTGGGTATTGTATTGTTCATTGGTGTGATGACCATTCATTGTGTAAAAAGTAAGAGAGTAGTGGAGGCGCAAAATTAAATGAAGCCAATAAGAAAAGAGAAATTATCCGAACTCATCTATGAGAATATAGTCGGGTTGATCAAGGGCGGTGAATACGAGATAGGCAGCAGACTTCCTTCAGAAAATGAATTGGCAGCATACTACGAAGTCAGCCGGGCTCCTGTAAGGGAGGCAATCAGCAAACTCATTTCCATGGGATACGTGGAATCCAGCCAGGGAAGAGGGACGTATGTCAAAAATATATCGGTAGCCGATGAGATGAAGGGATATACCTATGGTGACTTTGATAAAAAGGAGTTGTTCGATCTTTTGGAAATGCGTACCACATTGGAAGTGCAGTCAGCAGGACTGGCAGCAAAAAGGCGTACGGAAGAAGATTTGAGAAGAATAGACGCTGCTCTGGGTGAATTTAAAAAAATCACCCAGAACCAGCGGATCATAGGAATGAAAGCAGATTATGATTTTCATGAGGCAATCGTCATAGCAACCAATAATGATTTTATGATCCAGACATTCAGCAATCTGCAGAGTGTTCACCGTGATGCACTGGAGTTTTCATTAAAACTGAATATAGGTAAACCGAGAAAGCGTGAAATGGTCTACGGTGAGCATGTCAGAGTATTTGAAGCGATCAAGGATGGCGATGCTGGAATGGCATCCCGAAGGATGGAGGAGCACCTTTTCAATATGAGAAGGAAGCTTGGTGATGACAGAATATAGCGGGAGGCAATTATGGAGCATGTTGTTTTGAAGGAATTTGAAAATATAATGGGAAAACGTCTTTTGACTGAAATTGACGACAGGATGTCCTATGGATACGACGGGTCTTTCGGCCAGTACATCCCTGACTGTGTGGCCCAGGTCATGTCCACTGAGGAAGTGCAGAGAATAATGGAAATTGCGGACTGGCATGAAATTCCAGTCTGTGCCCGCGGGGCGAGTACGAGTCTGTCGGGCGGACCTTTGCCGGTCCGCGGCGGTATTGTGCTCGATTTTTCGCAATGGGATACCAAGCTTGAAATATACCCGGATGATCTGATCATGAAAGTCAGTCCGGGTGTCAGGACGGGGGACATACACAAACTGGCCGAAGCGCATAATCTGATGTATCCCCCCGATCCCTCGTCCTCTTCGATCTGTACCATAGGCGGGAATCTTGCAGAAAACGCCGGAGGTCCCAGGGGGGTCAAGTATGGGGTCACCAAAGATTTTGTGATTGGTCTGGAAATTGTCACGGCGGATGGGAAAGTTTTGAGGACAGGCGGCAGGACGGTCAAGAATGTGACGGGTTATGATCTGACGAAGCTGATTGTCGGATCTGAAGGTACACTGGCTGTCATTACGGAAGCGACTTTACGTCTGATACCGAAACCGTCCGACACCAGGACGGCAATGATAATTTTCGAAGATCTGTATACAGCCGGGAAATCCATATCAAAAATACTGACATCGGGTGTCAGGCCATCCAAAATGGAAATACTCGACCATAACGCAATCAATAAGGTGGAGGACTACGCCGGGCTCGGTCTGCCGAGGGAAGCAGTTGCCATAATACTCGTTGAAGTGGATGGTGATCCGGACGTACTTGTGAAAGAGCTGGGCATTGTCAGGAAGGCATTGAGTGAAATCGGAGTGGAAAATGTGCAGGTAGCATCGAATAAAGAGGAGGAGGCCAGGCTCTGGCAGGTGCGCAAACTGGTGTCTCCTGCAGTCGTCTCAAGCGGTTATACGAAAATTTCCGAGGATGCGACCGTACCGCTCAGCAGAATTCCGGATATGTTCAGGAAAATCGATGAGATTAAAAAGAAGTATAATCTGAATATTGTAGTCTTCGGCCATGCAGGGGACGGAAACCTGCATCCGACAATCAACACGGATATGCGCGACCCGGAAGAAGTGGATCGGGTGGAACGGGCTGTTGAAGAAATATTCAACTATGCAATTGAACTCGGTGGAACACTTTCGGGCGAACACGGTATAGGAACGATGAAAAAAGCCTTCCTTGCCACGGAGATGGGCGAAGAGGGAGTGGCATTCCAACAGGCGATAAAGCGTGCCCTGGATCCAAAAAACATTTTGAATCCGGGAAAAATATTTCCTGAAAAAGGAGAAAAAAGGTTAGTGTTGCGCAATGACTGAATCATTGGTTGAAAAACTGGATTATGAAGCGACTTTTGACTGTGTACAATGCGGCTATTGTCTGCCGGTCTGTCCGACATATATCGCTTTCAAAAAAGAGAAGCATTCCCCGCGGGGAAGAATCAACCTCGTCAAACTGGCAGCGGAAGAAAGAATATCGATTGATGATATGCAGGAAGGCATCGATCTGTGCCTGGGATGCAGGGCATGTGAGACGGTCTGTCCGACAAATGTAAGGTACGGGGACATCCTCATGTCAGCGGTGGAAGTATTGAAAGAGAACAAACAGATGGATATCGTGGAAAAGGCGGCCAGGACATCATCATTCAAGTTTGCGCTGAAGAATAAGAGAGTGCTCGGACTGATCAACAGAGGCATCTATGCCTACCAGTCATCCGGTATGAAAAAAGCTGTAAAAATGACAGGTATCCTGGGAAAGTCGAAAAAGATGGATCAGATGAACAGGGCGATGCCTGACATCATTTTAAGCAGGCGCATTACGAGGAACGTCAACCCTTTCAGAAGGAAACGTCTGTCGGTCGGCTTTTTCGAAGGGTGCATCATGGATGCATTCTTCGCAAATGTGAACAGGCTGGCTGTGAAAATAATGCAGAAAAATAATATACAGGTTACGAATATACCGGGTCAGACATGCTGCGGCGCCCTGCAGCATCACACAGGTGAATCGGAAGAGACTCTGAAGCTTGCGATGGAAAACATAGAGGCATATGAAAAATACGACTTCGATTATATTGTCAACACGATCGGCGGCTGTGGAGCGACACTGAAAGAATACGACAAATTATTCGAGCCGGGTACAGGCTGGCATGAGCGGGCAAAGAAGTTCACCGGGAAAGTACGGGATATTTCCCAAATCATGGCGATGATCGATTTTGATTTCAATCATGAGATTAAAAAGAATGCTGTATACCAGCCTTCCTGCCATCTTGAGAATGTCCAGCAGGTGTTTGAAGCCCCGCTGGATGTGATCCACCAGGTGCCGGGGTTGAATTATATGGAAATGAATGAGAAATCACTATGCTGCGGATCGGCGGGAATATATAATATCCTCCATTTCGATGAATCCATGCAGATTCTTGACCTCAAGATGGAAAATGTTAAAAAATCAAAGCCGGACCTTATCATTACATCGAACCCGGGTTGCCATATACAGATGAAACTGGGTGTGGAGCGTGAAGGTCTGGCTGATGAAATTGAAGTGAAACATATTGTGGAAATAGCGGCAGAAGCTTGCGGGGTGAGAGGAAATTGAAAACAGACATACTGATAGTAGGGGCAGGAATCATAGGACTGAGCACAGCATATCACCTTTCGGAAAAATTCAGGGACAGAAAGATCATTGTTCTGGATAAGGAGGGGGAGGCGGCGAAGCATCAGACTGGACATAACAGCGGTGTAATCCATTCAGGAATCTATTATAAACCAGGCTCATACAAGGCAAGGTTCGCACGTAGCGGCTCCAGGTCCATGATGGCATTTTGTGACAAACATAATATTGATTATTCACAATGCGGCAAGGTCATAGTCGCAACAGATGAAGAAGAAATACCGAGGATGAAGAAACTGTATGAGCGCGGCCTGGAGAACCAGCTGGATGTCAAACTGCTGAACGGTTATGAAGTCAGGGAGATTGAGCCGTTCGTGAATACAGCCGGTGGAATTCTTGTGAAAAATACCGGCATTGTGGATTTCAAAGCTGTGACGGAAAAATTCGGTGAATTATTTGAGCAAAACGGTGGAGAGATACATTACAATACGTCAGTCGAATATGTCACTGAAGAGGATGGAAGAATCACAGCAGGTACGGACGCCGTTCAGTATCAAACAGACTACCTGATAAACTGTGCCGGGCTGTACAGTGATAAACTGGCAAAAATGAGCGGTGTGGACACGGATGTGAAGATCATACCGTTCAGGGGAGAATACTTCAAACTGCATGAGAGTGTTGAACACTATGTAAAAACATTGGTCTATCCGGTTCCCAATCCGGAGCTTCCGTTTCTGGGAGTGCATTTCACCAATATGGTAGGCGGAGGCGTCGATGTCGGACCGAACGCGGTGCTCGGTTTCAGGAAAGAGGCATATAGAAAACTGGGGTTCCATTTTGAAGAAACTAGAGAAATACTCACCTTCCCCGGCCTTTATAGAATGGGTCTTAAAAATATAAAAGAGGCCGTGGGAGAGTATTATCGTTCGTTCAACAAGAAAGCTTTCGTCAAAGAAGCCAGGAAACTGGTTCCGCTGCTGAAGGAAGGAGATATCCAACCAATGGAAGCTGGTGTGAGGGCGCAGGCTATGAAACCGGATGGCAGTATGCTGGATGACTTCCATTTTGAAGAAAATGCAAGGAGTCTCCATGTACTGAATGCACCTTCACCTGCTGCAACATGCTCAATAGAGATAGGGAGGGAAATAGTCGAACGATTTGCAAAGAAAATACGGTGACTTTCCGCGGAAGATGACGATCTCATCTTCCGTTTTTTTATCAGTGCATAAAAATATTTCCTTTTGTCATAAAATGTTCGAAATTTCACTTAAAATAGTTTGATATTTAACCATTTTACAGGGTATAATGTAAGCGTATACAAAATGATGGTTTACATTCCTGGAAGTCTCCTGTAAGGGAGAATTCCACTCGTGAATGTAAACGCATTCATCATGAAGAGGAGGATTGTATGAGACAAACTATTTCTGTGGGATTATTTGAAGATCCTGTTTCAAATCCGACGTTTTCAAAGATCAATGAACTGGTGATCAGGATCATGGAGGCGGGGAATGTTCGGGTGACCAGCATGGCATTTCCGGCTGGTGTGAGTACGGAGAGGGATATGACAGGGGAATTTGACCTGACTCTGGAAATGGCCATGGAAAATATCAAGGTTTTTGAGGAGCATGACTTTGATTACATTGTGAATACAATCGGTGGCCCCGGCACCTCTCTGAAAGAATATGATAAATTATTCGTTCCGGGTACTGCCTGGTATGAACGTGCAAAACGGTTTACTGAACAGGTCCGGGATATATCGGATATCATGAAGATGGCGAAGCTTGAATTCAAGCATGAAGTGGGAAGGACAGCTGTATATCAGTCGCCGGACCCGCTCTCTGATATGGTGGAGGTCTTCGACGAACCGGTGAAGATACTTAAGCAGATACCGGGCCTCGATTATATTGAAGCGAAGCATGAAGAAGATTATGCAAAGCCGGATCTGGTGGTGACCTCCCACCCTGTGTGGTGCGCCCGGATGCCGGTGGACGCGAATTTGGATGGAGTGGATGAACCGGTTGAAGTGAAGCATATAGTGGAAGTGGTTGCGGAATCCTGCGGCATCGCTTCCAATCAGTAATTTATGCCGACGTATTGTAAAAAACCTTCTTTTTCATCCTATGTTCTTGTAAGTCGGCAGAACCTCCTATATATTGAAATTAGCAGGGAACGAAAGTGGGATATATAGTGGTCACTGTAGAAAAAGCATTAAACAACAATGTAGTCATAGGCACAGATGAATTTGAGGAAGTGGTCCTCATCGGCCGCGGCATCGGCTTCAAGAAAAAGGCCGGGGATACCCTTGAGATAGACCAGGCTGAAAAAGTATATAAACTTGAAGGGCAGCAGGACACGAGCAGGTACCAGACACTCCTTACAATGGCGGATGAAACGCTGTTCCAGTCGACCCTCGAAGCTATCGAACTCATCGATGACATGACGAGCGAAAAGATCAATAACCGCATACTCCTTTCTCTGACAGATCACCTGCTGTTTGCGATGAAGCGGATGGAGGAGGGGATGGAGATTTCCAATCCGTTCGTCAATGAAACGAAGGCGCTCTATCCGAAGGAATACAAAATAGCTGAGGCGGTTGTGGAAATGTTCAACCGCAAATATGGCATCCGCCTGCCTGAGGCTGAAGTGGGTTTCATCGCATTGCATGTGCATTCATCAATCTATAACCGTTCCGTCAGGGACATGAACATGTTGTCCGAAGTCGTGCACCAGGCCATTACGATGATCGAGTACGGACTGGATACTAAAGTGGACCAGAGTTCCATCCAGTATGACCGGTTTGTCCGCCATATCAGCTTTTGCGTGCAGCGTGTGATGAACGGTGAGAGTGTGCCGACACAGGAACATTTTGACTCGCTGTTGAAAGCGCAATATCCGGTGTGCTATAATATAGCAGTGAAAATAGTTAAGATGATACAGAACAAACTTCAGAGGAAAGTCTACGAATCTGAAGTTGTTTATTTGACAATGCATATACAACATTTCGAGCATTATTCTAAATAGACGTGTTACCGGAAGGGCATAAGTTTATAGGAATAGTTTATTTAACTATACCTGTATACTTATGCCCTTTTTCTGTTGATTCTGTAAATATTAAATTTTCAGGGGGAATTTATTATGTTCAAGAAGCTTTTTGGCCAGCTTCAGCGCATCGGTAAGGCGCTCATGCTGCCGGTCGCGATACTGCCTGCTGCCGGTCTGATGCTCGGTATCGGTGCGGCAATGCAGACAGAAGCGATGATAGACTGGCTGCCTTTCCTTGAAGCGGGATGGCTTGTAGCCTTGTCCGATATGCTTCAGGCAGCGGGTGGCGTCGTCTTTGACAACCTGGCACTGTTGTTTGCTCTTGGTGTGGCCGTAGGCCTTGCCAAAGGTGACGGTGTTGCAGCAATTGCGGCATTCGTCGGTTACATGATCATGAATGTGACGATGGGTCAGGTGGCAGGTGTGACACCTGAAATGGCTGCTGATGATCCGGCGTTCGCCACAGTGCTCGGCGTGCCGACAATCCAGACCGGGGTGTTCGGCGGTATTATCATCGGTGTCATCTCCGCCTGGGCGTATAACAAGTATTACAACATCAATCTGCCGGCATTTTTGGGATTCTTCGCCGGCAAACGTTTTGTTCCAATTGTTACTGCAGTATTTTCATTCCTGATTGGTCTCGGCATGTACATTGTTTGGCCGCCGATCCAGACAGGCCTTAACGAGGTTTCATTATGGCTGATGGAAGAAAATACGGCTATTGGCGTATTCGCATTCGGTATGATCAAACGACTGCTCATCCCGTTCGGTCTACACCATATTTTCCACGCACCGTTCTGGTTCGAGTTCGGCACATATACAGACGCTGCCGGCAACATAGTTCGCGGTGATCTGAACATATTCTTTGCGCAGATACGTGATGGAGTGGAACTGACGGCGGGTAACTTCATGCAGGGTGAATTCCCGGTGATGATGTTCGGTCTGCCTGCGGCAGCTCTTGCGATGTACCATGCAGCCAAACCACAGCATAAGAAATATGTTGCAGGTATCATGGCTTCCGGCGCACTGACAAGTTTCCTGACAGGTATTACAGAACCGCTCGAGTTCTCATTCCTGTTCGTAGCGCCGATACTTTATGTCGTTCACGCATTACTCGACGGACTCAGCTTCCTGATACTGTACCTGTTGGACCTTAACCTTGGTTATACATTCTCAGGGGGATTCATAGACTTCTTCCTCTTTGGTATTCTGCAGAACAGAACCGAATGGTGGTGGGTCATCATAGTCGGTGCGGTCTATGCGGTTGTCTACTATGTCCTATTCCGTGTTCTGATCAAAGTGATGAATCTGAAAACACCTGGACGTGAAGACGAGGAGAGAACAGCAACGGCCTCCAATGTACAGGAGCTTCCTTTCAATGTCCTTACAGCAATGGGCGGTAAGGAAAATATCAAACATCTTGATGCATGCATCACACGCCTCCGTGTGGAAGTTGCAGATACAGGTTCTGTCAATGAAGCGGAACTGAAAGCACTCGGGGCCTCCGGTGTGATGAAGGTCGGCAACAACATGCAGGCAATCTTCGGTCCTAAATCCGATCAGATCAAGAATGATATGCAGCAGATCATGGACGGCGAGATCACTTCGCCTGAAGAGACGACGGTGACTGAAGATGAAGAGAGTGTAAGCGAAGCGGCAACAGAGATTCAGACAGACGAACATAAAGATGTCTACTCCCCGATCGATGGCGAAGCGGTCGGCCTATCTGAAGTGCCGGATCAGGTATTCAGCGAGAAGATGATGGGCGACGGAATAGCGATCAAACCGATAAACGGTACCGTAAAAGCGCCGTTTGACGGTGAAGTCGTCACAGACTTCCCGACAAAACACGCCCTGGGCCTTGTAAATGAAGGCGGATTGGAACTCCTCATTCACTTCGGACTCGATACGGTGAACCTTAAGGGCGAAGGTTTCGATCTGAAGGTTGCAGCAGGAGACAAGATTAAAAAAGGTGACGTTCTGATGGAAGTGGACCTTGAATATATCAGGGAAAATGCCAAGAGCGACATCACACCAATCATCATCACAGGACCGGCAGGCACTGAAATCGCAGCAAGAGAAAACGGTACTGTTTCAAATGATGATGTAGTAATCAATGTTAAATAAGTTTATGGGGACACATCCGGATCGATATCGCATCCGGATGTGTTTTGTCATTTGTTGTAACACTTTAAAGTCCGGTCTAAAATGGGAAGTGTAAACATCTGTTTTTATGAAAAGGGGATGCAGCGACTGTCGAACTTCTTGGGAAACATCAATGAAATGACACTAATTCAAGAAAATCAGGGTATAGATGACTGAGATAGGATATTCTTACAGGAGGCGATGTCATGCAACGAGATGCTGAATGGAATATTACGCGGAACGAACTGGACAGTGAAGCGGAAAAACTGCCGGCGGAGCGGGATACATGGAAAAAGGATGCCTGGTACTCAGTCATGTTTGAAGCATTCCTTGGGACAGCGGGTCTGATATTCAGGGCGATACGCAGCATATTCAGTGCGGTATGATCGTCAGGCCGCCGGGGTTTCATTGGTGAAAAAGGTAAATGTAAGAAATGATTTGAAAAGACATCTTCTGTAAAAGGGAGGTGTCTTTTTTATGTTTGCCAACATTCATTATAAAATTTTTTTTGATTCCGGAAAACCCGGCAAGGCAAGCAGTGTTGCCGGTGTGCCATACCAGTATCAGGAACTGCTGGGCGTCGTATGGCGGGAGAGCATATACAGGGAGCTCGGAACAGGGGAACATGCGATTACGCTGGCATTATTGCTGCACGTGGATCATGAAGATACGCCGTTTGTTTCAAAACTGATTGAGAAATCAGGGCTGACGGCAGAGGAGTGGGTGAAAAGGCTGATGCATGCCCTGTTGCCTCCACTGGTGCATTTCATGTACCAGTATGGCACTGTGTTCTCTCCGCACGGACAGAATACGGTGCTCGTACTGAAAGATTTGATTCCGAAGCGTATAATCATGAAAGACTTTGTGGATGATGTCAATATAAGTGACCGGCCGCTGCCGGAACTGGACGGACTCTCGGACAATCTTAAAGCAGTCCTGCGTACCGAAGCGCCTGAAGGGCTGACCCAGTTCATACTTACAGGGCTTTTCATCTGTCATTTCCGTTACCTGGCGGATATACTCGAAGATTACGAAGGATTTCCTGAGAGTGGCTTCTGGCAGATGGTAAGGGATGAAATCCTTGCCTATCAGGAAAGATTTCCACACCTGAGCGGCAGATTCGAACTGTTCGATCTGCTGCGGCCGACATTTACAAAACTGGCACTGAACCGCAACCTCATGCTTGACTACGAATATGAAGACGGTGATGACCGTCCCCATGCAAGTGAGCATGGAGAGGTGACCAATGCGCTCCACAGGCCGGAAGCGGCAAAAATGAATTGAAAGATGAAACCAGAGACAGCATCCATTGGATGCTGTCTCTGTTGATATTCGGGTGAGTCCTTTCAAATACTGTAATATTCTTTGACGAACTGCATCAGACTGCTGACTATTCTCAGGTCCAACGTCTCTTCTTTATACAGGAACCAGGAGTTGCGGACGATGTTTCTGCCGTCCGCTTTCATATCCAGAGTATAAAGATCATCCTCATCCTGGATGCTGATGTTCGGCATCAAAGAATACCCGAGGCCTCTTTTGACCATCTCTTTGCATGTTTCTATGCGGTCCACCTCCATGGATGTATGAGCGGGCCTGTCGAAGTTTTTCAGCCACCAGTCATCAAATGTGTTTTTCAGGAGCGGGTCTGTCTGGTATTTTATATAGTTCAGGCGGGGCAGCTCTTCAAGCGTTATCTCCTCTTTTGAAACGACGCTCATGTGTTCTCTTGCGATCAGTATCTTTTTGCCTTTCCATCTGACATCACCGCGGAGGAATGCTGCGTGGATGGATTCATCCTGCAGGTGACTGATGATATCTGAACTCCAGCCGGTTTTGAGCTGAAGATCGACGCCCGGATACCGGCTGATGAATCCTTCCAGTATGTCCGGCAGCTCATAATGTGCGAAGTTGCTGGAAGAACCGAGCCTAAGAGTCCCGCTTACTTCCCTGTTCATGTTTGAAAGTGCGTCTTCAGTGTTTTTCAGTTCCTTGAGCATTTTTTCAGCGTACCTGACCAGGTATTCCCCCTCACTGGTGAAAGTTATCCCTCTGTTTCCACGGTGCATCAGAGAAATGCCGAATTCTTGTTCAAGCTGTTTAAGCCTGTATGTGAGCGAAGGCTGGGAGAGGTAGAGTTTCTTCGCGGTTTTTGTGATATTTCTTTCCTCGTAGAGGAGTGTGAGCAGCTGCCAGTCCTTTTCATTCATAATCATCACCCTGACATTGAATTATTCTATCTATAACCATTGAATGTATATATTTTACTTATGTCAAGCATTCTTCTAATCTTGACTCAAGAATATTTATAAAAGAGGGATGAAGGATGGCAGAAACAGAAAAGCAATTTGATGCGGTTGTAGTCGGCACAGGGAACGCGGCATTGAGTGCTGCAGTCGCAGCAAGTGAAAAAGGGGCAAGCGTCCTGATGGTGGAGAAGGGACCTGAACATAAACGCGGCGGCAACTCGTTCTTCACAGACGGTGCAATCCGTTTTGCATACAGGGACCTCGAGGGTATCAAACGGATCGTTGATGGTCTTTCTGAAGACGATGATATTGAAATGCCTGAATATGGAACGGAGGATTTCCATGGCGATCTGATGAAAGTGACGCAGGGGAAAAGTAAAGCGGAACTTGCGGATCACCTTGTTTCCAAATCATATGAGACGATAGAGTGGATGAAAGATCAGGGCGTGAAGTTCATCATGAATGAAAACCAGTTTTTTGAAAAAGACGGCAAAAAGATTTTCTGGGGCGGCCTGCCTGTAAAGACAGAGAACAAAGGTATCGGTCTCGTTGAAGCGATGCTCAAGAAAGCCAGGGAAAACGGTGTGGAAATCTGGTATGAATCCCCGGCGGTAAAACTTGAGAAGACAGACGGTAAAATTTCCGCCATACACATCGGCCGTAAACATGGAGGGAATACGGTTATAAAGACAGATTCCGTCATCCTGGCCTGCGGCGGGTTTGAAGCAAATAAGAAAAAACGCATGGAGTACCTCGGTGATGAATGGAAGGATGCTGTGGTCAGAGGCAGCGAATACAATACGGGCGATGGCATTGCAATGGCACTTGAAGCTGGAGCGGTGCGTGCTGGACAGTACGACGGGTGCCATGCGCATACGACGGATTATAATGCTCCAAAAGTCGGTGATTACAGTAAGCCGGGGGATATCTACAAGAAGTCATCCTATCCGCTTGGTCTGATTGTGAATACGGAAGGTAAGCGTTTTGTGGATGAAGGTGCAGATTTCCGTAACTATACGTATGCCAAATATGGTAAAGAGACGTTGAAGCAGCCGGACCATAAAGCGTTCCAGTTGTATGACAGCCAGGTGCGCCCGATGCTCAGAGCCGAGTATGATCTTGAGGAGGCGACAGTATTCAAAGCGGACACACCCGAAATGCTTGCAGTGAAGATGGGTGTGGATAAAGAGTCGTTCATGCAAACTCTCACGGATTATAACAGGGCCGTGCAGGAGGGGGATTACAACCCGAGTGTCAAGGATGGCAAGTCTACCCGGGGCCTGTCACCGGAGAAGACGAACTGGGCATTGACTTTCGATCGGCCGCCTTACTATGCTTATCCGGTAACATGCGGTATCACATTTACTTTCGGTGCGGTAAAGGTGAATAGTAAAGCGGAAGTCCTGGGTGACAAGGAAGAGCCGGTCAAAGGGCTGTATGCTGCCGGGGAAATGGTCGGCGAATTGTTCTATCACAACTATCCAGGCGGTTCAGGGCTGATGTCAGGCTCCGTTTTCGGAAGGACTGCAGGAATGTCTGCAGCGGAAATGATCAGGGGTAAGGCATTTGACAAATAGCAGTCAGGGTTCAGCGGAGTAGGTGATATCTATGCAAATTATCAGAAGACGTTTCACGAAAACATTCAATATCCTAATACTGGCAGCTGTTGCAGCTCTCACACTAATAGCTCCATCGACCTTTCTCTCGGACTTCACTCCGGAACAGCAAAGGACGGTGGGGCTGCTTGTGCTTGCAATATATCTCTGGACAATTTCGCCGCTGCCATCTGGTGCTGCAAGTATATTGCTTCTGGCCATGATGATGATACTCGGTCTGGTGGATTCGGTGGAGGGGGCGATGACAGGTTTCCTGTCATCAGCCCTGTATTTCATCCTCATTCTGACGATACTTGCGAGAGTTCTTGTAAAGGCCGGGGTGGACAAGGTCGTCGCTTCACAGTTGCTCAGGCTGAATAGAAAAGGCCCCAAAGCCATAGCTGTCGCATTGCCGCTCATGATTGCGATACTGCCCGTGCTCATGCCTTCTGCATTTGCCAGGTTGAAAATGCTGCTCCCGTTCATTGACCGGCTGAACGATGCGTTCGGTTTTTCAGACCGGAGCATCTTCAGGAAGTATGCACTGTACGTGGTCGGTCTGATGAACCAGAATGGCACCATCATCGTCTATACAGGTGGTGGTTTCCCGGTTCTCGCAGCGCAGCTGCTGAAGGATTACAATGTTGCAGATCTGGGGTGGCTGGAATGGTTCCTGATAGTCGCGCCTCCGCTCTGGGCATCACTGTTGATGGTGAATGTATTTGCATGGAAATATCTGAAACATAACTATCCGCCGGAAATTCCTGCAGATGTGCGGGATCCTCAAGCCCGGACGGAATCAGACTTCGTAACACCCTCTGAAAAGAAAAAATTCTGGTTCGTAATCATCACCTTCGCCCTGATGATACTCACGTGGATTGTCACAAACAATGATGCTGTACCGACATTGCTGCCGCCGATGATTCTGCTGGTCATCTATTCATTACCTAAAGTGGGACTTCTCGGCAATGAGGATATCCGGGCATTCGACTGGGAGAATTTCCTGCTTCTGGGCGCATCATTTTCAATAGGGATACTGCTGGATCAGAATGGGACGGCTTCTGTAATAGCTGAACAGATGCTGCAGTTTGTGCCTGATGGTTCCGGAATGACTTTCAAAATCATGATCATTGCACTCATCATCTTCCTGTTCAGGATGATATTCGTCGTCCCGTCTTCTGCAATCATCGTGATTTTCCCAGTCATCATCTCCTATGCGGATATCACGGGCATACCTGGCGTGAGTATCGCATTCCTCGTGATCATGATTGTTGGCGGGACCAACATATTTCCAATCCATTCACCGACGTCATATTTCGCGTTCCAGACAGGTGTGCTCAGTAAAAGGGACCATTACATCATCGCCTCTTTCTCCACCTGTATATTCATCATGACCGCAATCATTGCTGCGGCATCATATTGGATGCTGTGGCAGTAGTGCAGACAGGAAAGTTGTTTGAATATTCCTTCAAAAAGTGCGGAGTATCTTCAATGAAGCATATATTACTGGTATAATGGTTCTTAATTCATCCGGGGAAGTATGATTATTATGAAACGACTGTTAGATGTAAGTCTTGAAACGAAGATAAACGGCATACTGATCGGGGTGATGAGTCTGATCATCATTTCCCTGTCGGTGTTCTATCTCTACCATTCCGGCAGTGAATACTATGACAATGCCAGAAGGCTTACGCTCCAATCTGCAAAAACCATCTCCTTCATGCCTTCACTGGTCGACGGTGATGATCTGAGCGACAATGAAAAGATCCAGACGCTCACCAACCAGTATATTTTTGAAAATGACATAGATTTTGTCATCGTCAAAAACAAGGAAGGCACCATCATGTCACATCCTGATCCTGAAATGATCGGAACTCATGAACCATTCAGCAATGATGCCCGGGCAAACATATTCGGGGCATATTATACCGAAGAGACAGACAAATATATAGAACCGGCCATTCTGGCTATTGCCCCCATCTACGCTGGTGACGAGGCAAAACAATTGAGTGGCGTAGTGAAAGTCGGCTACTTCGAGAGTAAGATCATCGAAAGGATAATGGTAAAGCTCTCCCAGCTGTCCTTCATTGTCGTGGTCTTCATCATTCTCAGTTTCTTCATAAGCAGATGGTTCGGGAAATACATAAAATCGGAAACGCTCGGCTATGAGCCCAAAGAAATCACAATGATCCTGAAGAACAGGGAGAATATATTCTCTGCGCTGGATGAAGGGATCATAGGGGCCGATCTATCCGGCAGGATCATCTATCTTAACGGAGCTGCCCGTAAATATCTTGATATCCCGGAATCAGCCGATTGGAATGCGTGTAATATACGCAACCATCTCGGACATGACATGGATTCGGTGCTTCAGGACAGCGCCCCCGGAATCCGCTACTTCGAGACCCAGCTCAACGATAAGGAAATCATAGTCATCATCAATGATCTGTATATAAAGGGGGAGCTTTCCGGCCATGTGGTCATATTGAGGGATATGACGGAAATGTCGGAGCTCTCCAATAAGCTTACCATCGTAGAGTCCCTGTTTGACGATCTCCGGGCGCAAAGCCATGAGTATAAGAACCGGCTTCATCTGATTTCAGGGCTGCTGGAGATGGAAAAATATACGGCCATAAGAGAAGTGCTCAATGATGAAATCGATAACCTGGATTCATACCAGAACAACCTCCACGGCATACGGGAAGACCGGGTCAAAGCACTTCTGATTGCCAAAATGAATACAGCCCAAGAAAAAAGGGTGAATTTCAGAGTCGATGAGGAAAGCCGGATGGAGGAGATTTCGGACAAGGTCACCATCAATGCACTGATTACAATCATCAGCAATCTCATCGACAACGCCTTTGATGCAGTGGCGGGCAGGAAATCATCAGAAATCGAATTTTACACCGGCTGGTTCGACGGCTGGCTGGAAATCGCAGTCAAGGATAACGGCAGCGGAATAAGCGATACGGATGAAGTGTTCAGAAAGGGATATTCGACCAAAAATGATAGTCCCGGCCGGGGATACGGACTCTACAATGTGAATAATAATGTTGAACTGCTGGGAGGATATATAGATGTCCACTCCCGGGAAGGGAGAACCATATTTACTGCCGAAATACCGATGGCGCAGGAAAGGGGAGAGGATGATGAAGATCCTTATAGTTGAAGATGATTTCAGGATAGGGGAGATGTACAGGGAGTATCTGCTGGAAAATACATGTGCGGATGAAATATACACAGCGCTCAATGCAACGGAAAGTCTAAGTCTTCTGGAAGAGAAGGACATCGATCTTATGCTGGTCGATGTCTATCTGCCTGATATGCAAGGGGATAGGCTGATAGAGGAAGTTCTGAAAGCATACCCTTATGTGAATTTCATAGCTGTCACTGCCAGCCAGGAAAGTGAGAAAGTGAAGAATATGATGCAGCTCGGTGTCCTTTATTATTTGGTGAAGCCTGTGAAGCTGGACAAACTGGGCGAGACGGTCAATGAATATGCCGAGAGGAACCGGGGGCTGTCAGAATCCGTTGAAATGGATCAGGAGAAGATAGACCGTTATTTTGGCAGAAAAAAGCGCATCGAAGAAGATGAATTTCCAAAGGGCATCGACCCGGTAACATTGAAGAAGATAGAAAATGCTTTCTCTGAAGAAGAGGAATGGACTTCCTCGCAACTCGGAGACTATCTTGGAACATCACGGACGACTGTCAGACGGTATCTTGAGTATTTGAGAAAATCTGGGAAACTGGCTGTCTCACAGGATTTTGGGGATAAGGGACGTCCTGAAAAAAAGTATAAGATAATCACGCTGTGAACTTTATGTTTTTTAATCACATAAAGTTCTTTATATTTTTAATTTTGGTAGCGTTTACATAAGGGCTGGAGCTGTTTAATATGGACTCAGGCAATAAAAAGAATATTAGGAATATTTTTAGGGGGATGTAACTATGAAAAGTCGTATGAAGTTTCTTTCCGTAATCATGCTCGCCCTGGTGCTCGTGCTCAGCGCCTGCGGCAACGGTTCTGCGGAGTCTGACTATCCGAGTAAAAACGTTGAAATTGTGGCACCTGCAACACCTGGCGGCGGCTGGGATGCCACTGCACGTGCTCTGCAGAATGTTCTGGACGAGGAAGGACTTGTGGAACAGAACATGAACGTTGTAAACAAACCTGGCGGCGGCGGTGAAGTCGGCTGGCAGTACCTTAAAGGAAAGGACAGCCACTCACTTTCAATCAACTCAAGCCTTGTAATTGCAAATAATCTTCTGGGTCAGAGTGACCTTACATATGAAGATTTCACACCGCTTGCAGTACTCGCTACTGAATGGATATCCGTTGCAGTACCGTCTGATTCTGACATTGAAGACGGTGTGGATATGCTTGAGAGACTAAAGGAAGATCCGAAGTCACTGAAAATCGCAGTCGGGCCGGCACTCGGCAACAATGATCATCTGTCATTCGTCCGTGTTGCCGATGAATATGGTGTGGATGTATCCCAGCTTGAATTCATGATCTATGAAAGTGGCGGCGATGTATTGACGGCACTTCTCGGCGGTCATGTCGACGTAGCGACACTTTCCATTTCAGAATCACTGGAACAGCATCTGAGCGGCAACCTTGACATTATTGCAACCACGGCTGATGAACCGATTCCGGAAGATGAAAGCATTGAGTCATGGCAGGATCAGGGAATTGACTTCACTTTCCCACATTGGAGAGGCATCATGGGACCGCCTGATATGACCGAGGAAGAAATTGCATACTGGGATGAAACTTTCAGCGAAATGGTTGAAAGCGAGGAATGGCAGAAAGTCCTCGATAACAACGGCTGGCAGGACTACTACATGAACAGCGAGGAGACGAAAGCTTTCCTGGATGAGCAGAACGAAATGTATGAAGACCTTATGAAAACTGCAGGTCTGACTGAATAACATATCAAAATACGGAAAAAGTGGGTGGAGATCATCAGATTCATAGTACCTTCAATCATACTGTTAATTTCCGTAATCTATCTGATACTCACATTCAATCTGCCTGAATCGAAAGTAGGAAACCCTACAGCAGCGATGAATTATCCGCTGCTGATAGGATTTTCCCTTTTGGGATTGTCCATTCTCTATATCCTGTCAGAGATCAAGGACAGGAAGAAAATCTTTGAGGCATATAAGATTTTTTCGGACAGGGAACTGACAATCAAGGTAATCATTGTGCTCGTATTATGTTTAGGTTACACATTCATATTTGAACGCATCGGCTTTTTAATTTCTACAATCTTATTTTTAGGCGCATTACTATTCTTGATAAACGGAAGACGCAAATGGTTGATGAATATTATCGTGACAATCCTGTTTTCATTCATTTCATGGTATACATTCGCGGAACTGTTAAGCGTCAGTCTGCCATAGGGAGGTATATCGATGGGAGTAGATTGGAATAGTTTCTTAGAAGGATTCACCACAGCCATGAGCTTTCAGAACCTGATATTCATCATCATCGGGGGTCTTCTCGGGACAGTTGTCGGCATGCTTCCGGGATTGGGCCCGGCTACAGCCGTCGCTGTCCTCATTCCGATAACCTTCGGCATGGACTCGACGAGTGCTCTTATTCTGCTTGGGGCCATCTATTACGGTGCGATGTACGGTGGGTCCAGAAGTTCGATCCTGATCAATACCCCGGGTGACGGCTCTGCAATCGCAGCGACGTTCGATGGTTATCCGATGACCAGGAAAGGCCAGGCGGGCCAGGCGCTGACGCTGTCGACACTTGCATCACTGGTCGGTGGTTTTGTAGCTATCATAGGATTTGTATTCCTGGCCAAGCCCCTGGCAAGCTTTGCCCTGCAGTTTGGTCCGGCGGAATATTTCTTCCTGCTTGTCTTCACGCTTTCAGCAGTAGTGTCGCTGTCCAAAGGGAATATGATCAAGGGGTTCGTCTCAATGGTACTCGGCCTGCTGATCACTACTATTGGTGTCGACTCCCAATCGGGTGTCTACCGTTACACATTTGATATACCGCATCTGAGTGAGGGAATCGACTTTCTTGTCGTAATCATCGGTATTTATGCAGTCGGTGAGGTACTTTACAATATTTTACTCATCAATAATGAAGATCAGCGTATAAAGGATGATGTTGGAAGGTCATGGATTACGAAGGAACAGTGGACGCGCTCCTTCTGGCCTATGGTCCGTCAGGCACCGGTTGGGTTCCTGGTGGGCATTCTCCCGGGGGCGGGCGGTTCAATCGCATCTATGATCAGCTACTCAACAGAACAGCAGCTTTCCAAAAAGAGTGATGAATTCGGAAAAGGGGCGCCGGAAGGGGTCGCAGCACCGGAATCATCCAATAACGCAGCGGCTGTAGGTGCATTCATACCGCTGCTTACAATGGGTATCCCCGGTTCGGGGACAACTGCAGTAATACTCGGAGCATTGATTATGCTTGGACTGCAGCCGGGTCCGATGCTGTTCCAGGATCAGCCTGATGTTGCATGGACATTCATCAACAGCCTTTTCATCGGAAATATTGTGCTTGTCATCATGAACATTCTTCTCATCGGGTTCCTGATCAAAATACTGAAGACACCGCCGCATGTACTGTATCCGATCATACTGGTACTCGCATTCATCGGGACATATACTCTCGGCTACAGCATCATCGATTTCTTCATACTGGTCATATTCGGCATCATCGGGCTGTTCATGAAGATACTGAACATTCCGACGGCACCGCTGATTCTGGCAGTGATCATCGGTCATCAGATGGAGCAGAACTACAGGATGGCGAGTGTGAGCTACGACGGTCTGTGGGCAATGATAACGGCGTCACCTATAGCGATACTGTTTGCTGTATTGACGGTGGCTTCCATCTTCCTTCCGGCACTCTTCAACCGTCTGTCCAGGGTAAAAGTCGATAACAAAGGATGATGAAAAATGACATGGATAGTGGAACAGCCGAAAAGCCAGCAGCAGCTGGCTTCCGGCTTCATGGAAAAAGTAAAAGAAAATAGGGCATTGCCGGTAATAGGGGCTCATGATGGCATGAGCTCCCTTTTGGCAGAAAGGACGGGTTTTGAAGTACTCTATCTCTCAGGCGGTGCACTGTCTGCAAGCAAAGGTATCCCGGATATCGGTCTTCTGACACTTGAAGATGTTGCGGGACGTGCGCGTGAAATCGTCCGTGCATCGAACATGCCGTTGCTGGTCGATGTCGATAATGGTTTCGGGGAACCTCTGAACGTGGCGCTGATGGCCCGTGAAATGGTAGAGGCCCGCGTGGCTGCTGTACAGATCGAAGATCAGCAGATTCCAAAAAAATGTGGACATCTGAACGGCAAAAGGCTGATACCGGAGGATGATATGGTCAAAAAGATCCAGATGATCAGGGAGGTGGCTCCGACTTTGAAAATCGTTGCCCGGTCTGACTCCTATGCTGTTGAAGGTATGGAGGGTATGATCGGCAGACTGCAATCATACACAGATGCAGGAGCGGATATCGTGTTTCCCGAGGCGATGCAATCAGTCGAAGACTTCCGTCATGTAAGGAAAGAGATTGGAATACCCATACTCGCCAACATGACTGAGTTCGGAAAAACGGATTATATTGATATGGAAAAATTCACTGAAATCGGCATTGATCTTGTCATTTTCCCTGTCACCTCGCTCAGGGCTGCTGCCCATAATGTGGAAGGGGTCTATAAGGCAATCAGGGAGCAGGGTACACAGAAACAGATTTTGAGCAGTCTGCAGACCCGAAAGGAACTGTATGAAATTCTGAAACTGCACGATTACGAAGAGATGGATTCCAAAATCGACCGTACCGTGCTTCCGGTGGGACAGGGGGATGCAGATTGAAATACGATGAAGTGATTGAGGAAATTGCCGGGTACGTCACGGAGGAGAGAGCGTTTGACAGGGACACTCTGAATGTTGCACTCCTGATTCTGAAGGACAGTATGGGCTGCATGATCAAGTCCCTGGATAATCCGCAATGTAAAAAGATGGTCGGCCCCATAGAAGCAGGCGATTTCCGGGAACATGGCATGCCGGTCCCTGGCATCAGCGGGCCGCTCGGGCTTTTGGATGCCAGTTGGAACATCGGCATGCTCATCCGATGGCTGGATTATAATGACTGCTTTTTAGCGGAGGAGTGGGGACATCCGTCCGATAATCTCGGAGGCATCCTTGCTGCATCATATCACGTCTCCTCCAGGGGGGAGAAAGTGACGGTGGGGGACGTGCTTCAATCGTTGGTCAAAGCGCATGAAATACAGGGTGTCCTCTCGCTCTCCAACAGTCTTAACAGAGTGGGTTATGATCATGTGTTTTTCGTCAAGCTTGCCACATCGGCAGTTGTATCCGAAATTCTCGGTGGAGATGCGGAAAAAGTAAGAAGTACGGTAAGCAATGCATTCGCTGACGGAGCAGCGCTCCGTATATACAGGCATGCACCAAACGTAACCACACGGAAATCCTGGGCGGCTGGTGATGCGACGATGAGAGGTGTTCGGCTGGCTCTGCTGACTGATAAATTGAATGAAGGCTATCCGGACGCACTGAGTGAACCGGACTGGGGATTCAATGAAAATATGATGGGTGGCAATGACATAACACTGCGACGAAAACTGGATGATTATGTAGTGAACAATATTTTATTCAAGGCGGATTTCCCGGCAGAATTCCACGGGCAGACAGCGGCAGAGGCGGCGATGGCACTGCACAGTGAATACCGGGATAAACTTGCCCTCATCAGTGAGATACGTATCTCCACACATGAATCGGCAGTCCGGATCATCGCCGGCAAATCGGAACTGAAAAATCCTTCGGACAGAGATCACTCCCTGGAGTATATCATTGCTGTGAGCCTGTTGAACGGGGACTTGAAGACCGAGTATTATGCAGACGATTATCATGACCGCCATCCGGAAATAGATCATCTTATGAGCAGGATGGTTGTCAAAGAGGATGGACAGTATTCAAAAGACTACCTGGCCCCGGCCAAAAGGTCCGTTCCGAATGCAGTACAGCTTATTTTTGAAGATGGACAGGAATCTGAAAAGATGGAAGTGGAATATCCCATAGGACACAGGTTCAGACGGCATGAGGCCATACCGGTCATCGACAGGAAATTTGAAAACAATCTGAGCGGCTGGTTCGGCGAAGATAAGATCGGACGGATAGGAAAAATGTTTGAGAACCCTGATTCCCTGATGAAAATGGATATATGTGCTTTTATGCATGGATTCCAGTGATTACGGAAGGAGCATTACTGACACAAAATGACCGCCGGCGGCAGGTGCCATCGGCGGTCATTCATTTTGCAAGATGAGCAATATTGTTATAAAATGTTAAAATAGATACATATCGTTAAATTCCCAGTCCGTTTCATGGACTGGCTGTTTTTTATTCAGGAAGACTCATGAGGAGGAGACAAATTGATCATAGCGATCATAATACTATTTTTCACTTCCTTCTTCTTTTCAGGAAGTGAAACGGCCCTGACGGCCGTCAATACGATGAAACTCCGCACAAAAGCGGAAAATGGAGATACCGGGGCGCAAAAACTGCTTGCCCTTACTTCAAAACCGAGTGAATTCATAACGACAATACTGATCGGAAATAATATAGCGAACATACTGCTTCCGACTCTCGTGACTGCAATGGCAATTGATTACGGTATCAGTGTTGCGGTCGCTTCGGCCTCTCTGACGATTTCCATCATTGTTCTGGCGGAAGTGATACCGAAATCGGTGGCGGCAACATTCCCAGAGCGGGTAGCCCTCACGGTGCGTCCGGTAATTTCATTTTTCGTTGTCATCTTCAAACCGATTACAATCGTGTTGAATTGGCTGACGGATACGATTACCAGGGTACTCTCAAAAGGGGAGATGGAAAAATCATCGGTTTCAAAGGATGAACTCAGGACGATTGTGGACATTGCGGATTCCGAAGGTGTATTTGCGAAGCATGAATCATACAGGATACGCGGCGTGCTGGATTTTCGTGAATTGAATGTCAAAGATGTTCTGACGACTCCGAGAACAGAGATGGAAGCTCTTTCAAAGAATGCCGGATATGAGGAAGTCCGTGATTTTGTCATTGATCAGATGTATACCCGCTATCCGGTATACGATAAGGATATGGATGACATCATCGGCGTGTTCCATTCGAAGTATCTGCTCCAGTGGTCCACCGATCCAAAAAGGCCGCTGATGGAATACTGTGATGATGACCCGATCATCATCCACGAGTTCCAATCTGTGGAGTATGTCCTGAGGAAAATGACGAAAGAACGCCGTCATATGGCCATCGTCATAGATGAATTCGGCGGCACGGAAGGTATTCTGACCCATGAAGATATCATCGAGGCAATGCTCGGATTCGAGATAGAAGACGAAACGGATCTGAGGAATGATCCGCTGGTCGAGTCTATGACGGAAGTGGAGATCGTCTGCGATGGCAAGATTACACTGCATAGGCTGAATTCGATTTTCCGTACCGGTATTCCGGAGGAAGAGGACACACTGTCAGGCTACCTTTTCAAGGAATTCAACGATTTTCCTGAAGCAGGGGATACTCTGACAGAGGAGGGTCTTGTGTTCAAAGTGGTTGAAATGGAGGATCAGATGATCCGTAAAGTCCATATCACGAAGACAGACGAAGAAGAATAGTGTACAACAGAAAAGCACAGCGACAGCTTCCGTGAGGATGGCTGTTCCTGTGCTCTTTTATCGATCATTCTTTTACTCTGAGCAGTCTCATGCCGTTCAGGGCCACTATGAGTGTTGCTCCGATATCCGACAGTATCGCAATCCATAAAGTCAGCCAGCCCGGAATGACGAGCAGCAGCGCAATCAGCTTGATGACCAGTGAGAACGTAATGTTGGCTTTGATGATACGGAGCGTACGCCTGCTCAAGTCAACTGTGAACGGCAGCTGTCTTATATCATTCCCCATCAGTGCGGCATCAGCGGTTTCAAGGGCTGTATCCGTGCCTTTCCCCATGGCGATGCCCACGTCCGCCGTGGCCAGTGCGGGCGCGTCATTTATGCCGTCTCCGACCATGGCCACACTATCCTCCGCTTTCATTGTTTTGACTGCATCAAGTTTATCCTCGGGCATGAGTTCAGCGAACACTTCGTCAATGCCGATCGATTTTGCGATTGCATCCGCCGTCCTTTGATTGTCGCCTGTAAGCATTGCAGTTTTGACACCCATATCGTGCAGTTTTTCAACAGCTTCTCTGCTGGAATCCCTCGGCTGATCCATCACTGCAAACAGACAGGTTGTGCGGCCGTCTTTTTTCATTATCATGACGGTTTTGCCATCCGCCTGATAGCGTGCGGCATCTTCAAACTTTTCCGGTTTGCCTATCGTATATGTCCTGCCACCAATACGTCCGGTGATGCCTGTACCTGTCTCAGACATGAAATTATCAATGTGGAGCGTGGTATAATCAATGTTTTCTGATTCCGCATATTCCAATATAGAAGAGGCGAGAGGATGCCCGGACCTTGATTCCAGGGCGGCGGCGATGGCGAGGACGGTTTCTTTTTTTTCATTGTCATATATTACGACATCTGTGATATGCGGATGTCCTTCTGTCAGGGTGCCCGTCTTATCAAATGCGATTGCCCTGCTCTGGCCGATTTTTTCAAGGTAGACACCACCTTTGATGAGAACCCCTTTGTTCGCAGCATTTCCGATGGCCGATACAATGGCAATCGGGGTCGATATGACAAGGGCGCAGGGACAGCCGACGACCAGTACTGCAAGACCCTGGTAGATCCATACGGTCCACTGGGCACCGAAGAACAGCGGAGGTACGATTGCCACAAGCAGGGCTGCGGCCATGATGGCAGGAGTGTAATATTTTGCGAACTGATCAACGAAATGCTGAGCAGGTGCCCGTTTCCCCTGCGCTTCTTCGACAAGCCGGATGATTTTTGAGAGCGTGGTATCCTCATTGTTTTTTGTGACCTCGACTTCCAGGTAGCCGGAACCGTTCAGAGTGCCTGCAAAGACTTCATCCCCTGCGAGTTTCATAACAGGCAGTGACTCCCCTGTGATGGCCGCCTGGTTGATGTCGGTGGAACCGTATCTGATGATGCCGTCCATGGAAAGTTTGTCACCCGGTTTGATGACCACGATGTCTCCGATATCCACATCTTCTACAGAAACGGTCCTGGTTCCCGAAACTGTTTTGATGACTGCCGTGTCCGGCGCGAGGTTCATCAATGACTGGATGGATGCCCGTGCCTTTTCCATGGAATACCTTTCGAGTGATTCACTCACGGCAAATAAAACGACGACGACTGCAGCCTCCGGCCACTCCCCGATCAGTGCAGCGCCGATGACAGCAATGGTCATGAGTGTTTTCATATCAAAGCGCAGCTTTGCAAGATTGCCGATCCCCGTCAGGAACATGCGGTGTCCGCCGGTGAGGATCGACGCGAGGAAGAGCACTGATGTGGTCCATGTCTGTCCACCGCCTATGATGACCAGGGCGAAACCTGTCAGCATGAAGAGTGACGAAATCAATACCTCACGGTGTTTTTGAAGAAACGGTGTCCTTTTTGGTTCCGGTCGGTTTCTATCAACCACTTTGAGGCTTTCAAAAGCCCCTGCTTTTTCTATCTGCTGTACAGTGGCATCCCCGGTGATTGTTATCTGTGCAGCGCCGAAGTTGACCGCCGCATCTTTGACACTGCTGATGTCTTTCACATTCTTTTCGAATGTTTTGGCACAGTTGGCACAGGAGAAACCATCAATCCGGTATGTCTTCTGTTCATTCTGCATTCCCATTCAGCTCCTCCTGGTGTATGAAAGCCATATCCACAATCTGTCTGATGTGATTGTCATCCAGGGAATAGTAGACCATCTTGCCCATTTTTCTGGATTTTGTGACCCCCTGCCTGCTGAGGCTTCTGAGATGGTGGGATGCGGATGCGGTGCTCACTTCCATTATGTTGGCGAGATCGCAGACGCACAGCTCATCTTCTATACTCAAAGCCCGGACGATGCGTGCCCGATTGGTATCGCCGAGCGCCTTGAATATGGATGCAACATTGCGTACGGCATCTGAATCTATGAATTCTTTCGCATGATTGACTTTGTCTGTATCGACACTTTCCACTTCACACGTGTGTTTTGTCTCCGTCATAAAATGCACCTCATTCAAATATATGTTTGAATGTAATTATATAATAGATTGCCTGATCGAGCAAACTGACGCTTGAATGTATTTTATGATAGGATGGATTATGAAAATTCGCAGAAGAGGGGAATACGGAACATGAAAATAGCAACGATCGGTACCGGATTCATAGTCGAGCGCTTTCTGGATGCAGTGGGACAGGTGGAAGGTGTGGAATGCTACGGTGTTTATTCGAGAACTGGGGAAAAGGCCCGTCAGCTTGCTGATGAATTCGGGATAGGCATGACTTTTACGGATATGGACAGAATGATGGAGGACACTAACTACGATACGGTCTATGTGGCTTCGCCGAACAGTCTGCATTACGATTACGTGAAGCGGGCACTTGAGAACGGCAAGCATGTCATCTGCGAGAAGCCATTTACATCGACACTCAGGGAGCTGGAGGAACTGATTGCCCTGAGCAAAAAAAGGGGTCTTTTTCTGTTTGAGGCGATTACGACAATCCATCTTCCCCATTTTAAGGCCATAAGGGAGAACCTCGGGAAAATTGGTGAGCTCAAAGTTGTCCAGTCCAACTATTCACAATACTCCAGCCGCTATGACAAGCTGAAGGCGGGGGAGACACCGAACGTTTTCAACCTGGAATTTTCAGGCGGGTCACTTTCCGACATCAATATTTACAACATCCATTTCATGATCGGTCTGTTCGGCGGGCCGGAGGAAATCACCTATGTACCAAACAGGCATGCAAATGGTGTGGATACGTCGGGGGTCAGCGTGCTCGATTATGAGGGCTTTTTCGCCACATGCGTCGGTTCCAAGGACACTGCATCTGAAAACTTCGTGCTGCTTCAGGGCGATAAGGGGTATATCCGCGTCAGGGGGGCTGCCAATACGATAGACTATATAGAAATCCATGCCGGTGATGAAATAGAGACCATTGACCTCGGACAGAACACGAACAATATGGTTGCGGAGCTTGAAGCATTCGTGAAGATTTTTGAAACCGGGGACGGCAATGAGGCATTAAAGCTGCTTGACCATTCAGCGACAGTGATGAAATTTCTGGAAGCTGCCCGAAAGAGTGCAGGCATATTGTACCCTGCAGATGAAAAATGAGGAATTGACAACACCCCGGCTCGGTCTAGCCGGGGTGTTGCTTTACGGAATCACATGTCCCGCGGCTTTATAGATGCTGTACCATTCCTCTTTTGAAAGGGTTACATCGTCCGCTTTTGCAATTTCCGTAAGACGCTCGGTGTTTGTCGTACCGATGATGGTCTGCATGCCGGCCGGATGCCGCAATATCCAGGCCACCGCTGCCGCACTTTTAGAGACGCTGTGGGCTTCACCGATCATTTCGAGTTTTTCATTCAGGACCTTATACTTCGGGTCATCAGGAAAGATGCCGTCAAAATAGCCGTAATGGAACGGTGACCATGCCTGCAGGGTGACATCTTTGAGACGCACATAATCCAGGAGGCCGCCGTCCCGGTCCGCTGCTCCCGCGAATGGAGTGTTGGCCTGCAGTCCACTGTTGATGATTTTGGGCTCTGCCGGTCCGAACTGCATCTGGTTCGTAATCAGTTTCTGATCGGTGTATTGCTGTACATAGTCGAACTGGGGAGCATTGAAATTGCTCAGGCCGAAATGTCTCACTTTCCCTGACTGTTCCAGATGATCGAACGCTTCGGCAATCTCTCCGGGTTCCATCAGGGTGTCCGGTCTGTGGAGCATGAGCAGGTCGAGGTAATCGGTGCCGAGGCGCTGGAGGATACCGTCGACGGAATCGATGATAGATTCTTTGGACAGGTCATAGTATTCAATGTCCCCTCCCGCCGCATGTCCGTACCTTATGCCGCATTTGCTCTGAAGGATGATGTCCTCCCGCTGTAGCTCCCGCTTCAGGATTTTACCGAACTTCCTCTCGCATTCTCCTTTTCCGTAGATGTCTGCATGGTCGAAGTTGTTGATGCCGAGCTCCAAGGCTGTATGCAGATGCTTCGACAGCGACCGGTTGTCCATCTGGTTGATGCGCATGCATCCCAGGACAATCCGGGAGGCTGAAAGTTCCGAACCGCCTAAATTTATCTTTTCCATCTTATATCACCTCAAGTATGATGATACCATAGTGCACGGCAGCCGCAGTATCGAAAAATGAACGGGTGCGGGACGGCGAATGATAATTGTTTCAAGATGCGCTGCTTTGCATTATAATGAATATAAAAACCAGAGGTAGCAATATGAAATATTCACACATCATACTGGGGTTTCTCATCGCTTTGGCCCGCTTCCTGTATAAAGAGGACAAGGACATCGTCACGACACGCTACGTGCACAAGTCGGACAGGGTCCCCTATGCATTTGACGGCTACAGGATAATCCAGATTTCCGATTTCCATAACGCAAGGTTCGGCAGGCGTTCCAGAAATCTTCTCGAGAAAATAAAAGAAGCGGACGGTGACGTGATTTTCGTCACCGGTGATATCATCGACCGTCGCACGCCTTATCTGAAACGGTCACTCCGTTTCATCGACCAGCTGACTGAAATACTGCCGACATATTATGTGACGGGGAATCACGAAGCCCATTATAAACATTTTGAAACACTCGAACGTGCGATTGGACAGTCGGCCATGAAGAATATCAGCCGGACGAGTGACAGGCTGTATATCGGCAACGAGTACATCCATATTCTGGGTCTCGAGGATCTCTGGTTCTACGGTGATGAAGAGGACCCTATGATCATGGAGCGGTTTGAATTGTCACTCAGGGAGAGAATGCAGGATAAGGATGACCGGCTGACCCTGCTGATGTCCCACAGACCGGATCAGATCGATCTGTACAGCAGGTTTCCAATCGATCTTGTGTTCACCGGCCATGCACACGGCGGACAGATCAGACTGCCCTTTGTCAAAGGCCTCTACGCACCGCACCAGGGAATATTGCCAGAATATACTGAAGGGGTCCATACGAAAAATGATACGAGTGTCGTAATCAGCAGGGGGCTCGGAAACAGCAGATTCCCATTCAGGGTGTTCAACCACCCTGAGATCGTCATAGTGGATCTCGAGCGTGAAGTGAATTAATAGAAGAAAAACAGTACATCGGGCAGTTCACAGGGGCCCGATGTACTGTTTTTTTTAATCGTAGAAAATCATGTCAGGTGTGTCTTCTTTTGTGACTGTTTCAGTTTTCTTCAAGTATTGTCTCATCTTATCGAAGTCGACTTCCGCACCGATTCCCGGCTTATGGCTGACTTCGACGACACCGTTTTCTGCAGTCACTTCCGGTGTAATTATATCCTCGTGCCAGTATCTGCTGGATGATGCGGTATCCCCCGGCAATGTGAAGTTGCTCAGGGTAGTGATGGCGATGTTGTGAAGGCGTCCGACGCCTGCTTCCAGCATGCCGCCGCACCATAGAGGAATGTGGTGTTTCTGGGCGAGGTCATGGATCTTCTTCGACTGTGTGAGTCCGCCGACGCGCCCGACTTTGACGTTGATGATACGGCAGCTTCCGAGTTCTATGGCCCCAACAGCAGCTTCATAGGAATCGATGCTCTCATCCAGGCAGACAGGTGTTTTCAGCTGTTTCTGCAACTTTGCATGATCGATGAGGTCGCCTGCTGCCAGCGGCTGTTCAATCATCATGAGATTGAACTCATCCAGTGCTTTGAGTGTGTCGATATCATCAAGAGTATAGGCGGAATTCGCGTCCACCATCAGAGGTATATCCTTGAATTTCCCACGGATTGTGCGGATCATTTCAACATCGCGGCCGGGTTTGATCTTGACCTTGATGCGTTTGTAGCCTTCATCGACTTTTTCAGCAATTCTTTCAAGAAGCAGTTCATCGGTGTCTTCGATGCCGAGGGATACTCCGACATCAATGCTGTTCTTGGCACCACCAAGCAATTTTGACAGGGGCGTATCATGCTGTTTCGCATATAGATCCCATACCGCGCCTTCGATGCCGGCTTTTGCCATGTTGTTGCGTTTGAACGGTTCAAAAAGTTCCCACACATCATCCGGATGCTTTATTTCGTTCTGAAGCAGCAGCGGTGCGAAGTATTTTTTCATCGCAATGAGGGAGGCATCCATGAATTCCTCGGAATAGAGCGGATCTTCCCCGGAAACACATTCGCCGAATCCTGAAAGTCCATTCTCATCAACAGCCTCAATGATTGTGATGAAACGGTCCTGCTGAGTCCCGAAGCTTGTTGTGAACGGGTGCTTCAGGTCCATCATGAGCTGATGGAGTTTGATTTCCTTAATGTTCATAATTTATGTCCTCCTTATACTGGTCCCCAATTTATAGCTACAAGTATGATTATATAGATAATTCCAAGAATATACCATATTCCCACAAGCGGCAAGGCAAATTTGACCCATTTGGTGTAGGGGACTCCTGCAATAGCGAGGTTCGCCATCAGGACACCGGAGAGCGGCGTAATGATGTTGGTAAAGCCGTCACCCATCGTATAGGCCTGTACGGCAATCTGTCTCGGGAATCCCATGATATCCGCAAGTGGTGACATGATCGGCATGACGATGGCTGCCTGGCCGCTTCCTGATGTGACGATGAGGTTGAACAATCCGTTCCCGATGAACAGCATGATTGCACCCATGGTGCTGGTAAAGGGCTCGGTTAACACCGCCATGAAGTTGACCACCGTATCAAGGATCATGCCGTTTTCCAGTATGACCACTATGGAACGGGCCATGCCGATGATGAGTGCGCCATACAGGACGGAGTTTGCCCCCTGCATGAACGTCGTCACCATGTCGTTGACGTGGATCCTTCCGATAAGGGCTGTTGCCACCATGACCACAAGGAAGACAGCGGCCATTTCCTCAAGGTTCCATTCGGCGGTGAAGACCCCGGTAACATAGGCTCCGATGCCTAAAAGGAGTGCCAGCAGAACCAGTATATGTTTGGGTTTCATGTCCTGTCTGCCGAGTTCCGCACCGTCATTCGTATCCTTCGGGAACGGGTTGTCTTTCAGAATCCCGCGGGAAGGGTCTTTCTTGATGCGGTTTGCATACCATATGACATATGACATTGTTGCGATCATCGTGGTGATGTACATGACAACACGCACGCCTGCCCCTGAGAATAAAGGCACTTCCGCAATCTGCTGTGCAAAGCCGATGGTGAGCGGGTCGAGTATCGCCACAGCAAATCCCATGTAGGCACCCAGATATATTATGGATACACCGATGATGGCATCCATCTTCATCGATCTGGCCAGGATGATGCCGAGCGGGATGAATGCGATGACGGCATTGACGATGATGCCAAGTGTGCCGAAAATCGAGAAGATGATCATGACAAGCATGATGAGCATCCATTCCTTATTCCTGGTGATGCGTATGATCTTGGTCACGAGGGCATCGATGGTACCTGTCTTCTCGATAACAGCAAATACCCCTCCGATGATCAGCACCAGGAAAATCAGGTTGGAAGTGCTGATCAGGCCATCCACGATGGCGGAGAATACGTCAAGGAAACCGGCAGGGTTGGAATCAATGATGCTGTAAGTGTCGGGAACGATGACATCAATTCCCTCGGAGGACTCCTCGGTCTCGAATTCACCAGCCGGTATTATGTATGTGGCTACGGCCGCGAGTACGAGGAAGACAAACAGGATGATATAGGCATCGGGCAGGCGCGTCCTTTTTTTCCTCCTGTCGTCAATTCTTCCTTCTTGTCCATTCTTCTCTTCAGTCAATATGCATTCCTCCCTGTTTGAATTTTCATGTAATTAGTAATATATTATAGAGAAGAATGGATTGCTGTTCAATAAATTATATGAGAAGGAGCCCATTGAAATGATAGAAGAAAAAATGAAGCAGGTTTTTGAACATATGCATGCGAATCCGGAACTCAGCAATGAAGAGCACAGGACGACGGACTACATATATGACTTCCTGGAGAATGAAGGGTTCAAGCCTGTCAGATTCAAAAACATCACGGGTCTTTATTGCGATATGGGGAATTTTGATCCAGGTAATACTGTAATCGGAGTCCGGGCGGACATCGATGCGCTGTGGCAGGAAGTGGACGGTGTCCAGCAGGCGAATCACTCGTGCGGGCATGATGCGCACACTTCCATGGTGATCGGCACGATGCTCAAGTTGAAGGGGCATGAAAAACTGGAATCCACGGGCGTGCGCTTCATCTTCCAGCCGGCTGAGGAAGTGGGGAGCGGAGCACTGTCCGTTGTGGATGAAGGTGTGATCGAAAGGATGGATTACTTCATCGGCATACATCTGAGGCCTGAGGAGGAAGCCCTGAGCGGTGTGGCATCCCCCAGTATAGAGCATGGTGCGGCATCTTCCCTGGAGTTCAGGATCGTCGGGGATGATGCGCATGGCGCGCGCCCGCACCTGAACCATAACGCCATCGAAGTGGGAACGGATATCGTGGGCATGCTGTCCAAAATCCATATCAATCCGACAGTTCCTTCCTCTGTCAAGATGACGCGGTTCCTCTCAGGCGGGAAATCCCTGAATATAATCCCGGGGAGTGCCGAATGCGGCATAGATATGAGGGCACAGACGAACGAACAGATGGAGAAGCTGAAAGGCCGTGTAGACGATATCCTTGAAAACATAGAGAAGCTGTACGATGTCTCCATCGAGGACGTCGATTATTCGGGCATCGTGGCGAGTGAGAGCCATCAGGATGCCATAGACCTGCTCAGAAAATCGATTGTGGATGTACTCGGGGAGGAAAGGTGCATCGATCCGATCATTACGAGCGGCGGGGACGACTTCCATTTCTATACGGTGAAATATCCGGAATTGAAAGGGGCGATGCTCGGTCTCGGATGTGGATTGAAGCCGGGGTTGCACCACCCTTACATGACATTTGACCACGATGCGCTCAAGAGTGGCACAGAAATCCTGTACCAGGCAGTTTTGAACGTGGAATAAAGAACTTCAAAAAGGAGTGTGGTCAATGTATAAGTACTTCCTGGCAGTGTTCGTATCCTTCCTGCTGGCCGGCTGCGGTGGTGGAGATACCAAAGAGACAGGGGGGACAGACGGGGGAGGAGAATCTCAGCCTGAATCAGTGTCTGAAAACCTCTCAGCACCATGGATGATTGAAAAGCTTGGAGACCGTTTCTATATATCCGGCAGAAACGGGGAACTGATCCTTGTCACCGGACAAGGGAAAGAAGAGCAGACGGTGGATCTTTCGGAGCCGGTCGACGGAGAAAGTGAAGGCGGACAGCTCGGTTTCCTGCTACATCCTGAAGATCCGGACAAAGGATTCCTGTATTACAGCTATCAGGACGGCGGGGCAAAGAACCGGGTGGTGGAACTGACCAGGGACGGGGATACATGGAATGAATCAAACATCATTGTGGAGGACATACCCGGCGGACGTGTCCATAACGGCGGCAGGCTGGAAATCGGACCGGATGGATATCTGTATATCACGACCGGTGATGCCGGGGACGAAGAAACAAGCCAGGACACCGGGAGTCTGGCAGGAAAGATATTGCGGATGAACCTGGATGGTACTGTGCCCCGGGATAATCCGTTCGGCAATGAAGTGTACAGTTACGGCCACCGCAACCCTCAGGGGATCGCCTGGGACGGGGACGGCAATATGTACGCCGCGGAACATGGTGCAAGCGCCCATGATGAGATCAACAGGATAGAGGCGGGGAACAACTATGGCTGGCCGGAGATAGAGGGCGATGAAGAGGCAGATGGGATGGAAACGCCCCTCCATCATACCGGTGAGGAGACATGGGCACCTTCTGGAATCGCCTATCACGAAGGCCGCCTCTACATCGCCGCACTCAGGGGGGAGCGCATCATTTCCTTCGATCTGGAGTCGGGGGAGACGGAGACGTTTTACGACGAAGGGAGCCGTTTCCGTGATGTATATATAGAGGGAGATACGCTTTATGCCATTACGAACAATACCGATGGAAGGGGGCAGCCGGAAGGGGATGATGACCGCCTTCTGGAATTCAATCTGGAATAATGAAAACGGCGCCGTCATGACGGCGCCGTTTTGCATGCTACATTCTGTTGTCGTAATCCGTGTCTCCGTCTGCCTCTGATTCATCATATTTTTCGGCTGCAAAATCCCTGACCACGGGGTCCGAAAGTTCTGATGCCAGTCTGCGGCTGTAGAGGAAGAGAATTACGATGGCTGCGATGCCTGCTGTGATGATATTGAGCAATGCAAGCAACACCCCCACTCCCGTACTCCTGGAGTAGGCTTTGAATATACCCAAAAACGCAATGGATTCCATGATGATGTACGAAATGGCGATATCACCAATGGACAGTCCTGTGATGTAGACGATGATGCCGGCGATGGCAAATATCAGTCCGATGGTCTTCGGGTTGAACTGGCCTTTTTGAGTCAGATTGCCATCGTACATCTGCCCGCCCAGGTAGAAGGTGCCGAAAGGCAGGAAGCCAAGAATCGGCAGGTCGAGGTTTTTTGCATCGGCCACCTGATACAGGAAGAAGCCCTGCAGAAGCCATTTGATGATTCCGAGCAGGAAGAGAAACAGGAGCAGCAGGATGCCGATGATGGCAAGTCCTGCGAAAAGACCGAAGAGTTCCATTTTCTAACACATCCTTTAGTGGGATTATAGCACAGCACAACCATGCTTTAAAACGAAAAGCAGGCATCCGTTATGTCGGATGCCTGCTTATCAGCCGTATCTCCGCTGATTTTTCCTGTTATAGCGTTCAGCTGCACGGTAGGCGTTGATGATGCCGTACAGCCATACAATCGGCAGGAACAGATAGCCTATCAGTATTACAGTCAAAGCACCGTTTATAAGCTGTATCAGCATCAGGATGATGCCTTTGAAAATTTCACCGTTATAGATCTGGCCAAGACCTGTGATGAAAAAGCTGAGTACAGCGGCTAAGCCTGAACTTTTCTGTCGCATTGCTTCACTCCTCATTTCTATGTTCAATATACCCTTCAGTCTCCGTCCTTAAACCTGTCTTCACGTTCTTTGCCGCCGGGCATCCTGAACGGCCACCAGTTTCCGCGGCGGAAAGTGATGACGAATGCCGGTACGAGGAGCGGCAGTACGATGAATGCGTAGAACAAGAGGGCGAATATGATGATGCTGGCGACCTGGATTAGTATGATCATTCCGGATGGCAGCAGTGCTGCAAACGTACCCGACAGGATGATCACGGCTGTGATGACGGTGACCCCCATGCGCCTGATCGAATGCTCTATTGCATCCCTGATGCTCTTATTTGCCAGCTCCTCCCTGAAACGGTCGATGATGAATATCGAGTAGTCTATGCCGAGGGCGGCGAATATGATCAGGCTGAAGAATGGTACGGCCCAGTTCAGATCTCCGAGTCCGAGCAGTCCGAGCAGCCATTGTGTGATGGTGAGGGACGCAAAATACGTGACGAATATGGAGCCGATCATCGTCACCGGCAGAATCAGTGATCTGAACACGAAAGCGAGAATGATGAACAGTGTCGCGATGAAGATAGTGACAACGCGCGTGTAGTCGTCCGTTGAAATTTCATCAAGGTCACGGTTCATGCTGGTGACGCCTGAGAAGTAGGCGGTCGTATCTTCACGTCCGAGCCTCTGAAGTTCATTGTTGACGGTACTTTCAATATCATCGAGCACGTTCATGGACTCATGTGAGTAAGGGTCCCCGTCAAGGACAACGTTCATTCTGAGTGCTTTATCATCGCCGAATGAGTACTGGTCGACTGCATCGTCGACACCGTCTGTTTCAAAGTATTCCTCCGGTACATGGATGCCTGTCTGATCGACGGCTTCGTTATCATTGATATTGCCGAGCAGCGTCTGCACTTCCCCGAGGCCGCCCTGGATTTCATCGATGCCCGCTGTGGCGTCTTCGAGGCCGGTACTGAGTTCTTCCATCTGGGCGGATGCAGCTTCCTGCTGCTGTGTCATCTGCTCATTGGCTGTGGCAACCTGTTCTGACATGGTGTTGAGTCCCTGCTGGACCTGTCCGAGCTGTTGGGATGCGCCCTGGACATCACCGGTTTGGGCCATATAGGTGCTGATCTGGGTGATGTTTGTGTTGATATCGTCTATGCCCTGGTTGAGTTCGCTCAGGTCACCGCCGGCCATTTCACTGCCGTCTATGCCTTCAGCCGCCTCGCTGAGCCCGTCCGAAATCTCGGAAAGACCTCCAGTCATGTCATCCATGCTGCTGTTGGCCTGTTCAAGCTGGTTGCGGACCAGGAAATCATCAATGACCTCGCCCGAAGGGCGTGTCAGCGTCTGTACTTCTTTGACACCGTCGATGTTGCTTACCGTTGAAGCGACGCCTTCCAGCCTGGACATGCTTTGTGGTGTCAGAAGGTCACCGCCGTTTGAAATGATGACTTCCACAGGGAAGAGCTGCCCTTCATCGAAGTTCTCACTTACGACATTGGTCGCATGGACTGCGGAATAGGAATCATCCAGTTCCTCGAGGGAGTCATAGTTCACTTCATCATTGTAGAAGAACGCAACGGCTATCAGTATGGCGATGACTGTGAATATTATGCGCGTCGGATATTTCAAAGAGAAGATGCCGAGCGGTGTCCACAGCCTGCTTTCATGGAATTCTGATTTTTTGATGTTCGGCCAGAAAATATAACGGCCCAGAAGCTGCATGAGTATCGGCAGCACTGTAAACAGTGACAGCAGCAGGAATACTATGCCGATCGCCACACCGACTGCCGAACGGTATATTTCAAAATTGGCGAAGTAGAGGACACCGAATACGATTGCCCCGGAAAGTCCGCTGATGAATACAGTCTTGCCGCCTGTCCTGAATGTGCGCAGCACGGATTCATACTTATCATGGAACTGCAGTTCTTCCTTGAAGCGGTTGAGCAGCAGTATACAGTAGTCGGTTCCGATACCAAACAGTATGACAATAAGGAAGCTCTGTGTCTGCGGTGAGACAGGAAAGCCGAACCACTCGACAAACCAGCCGACGAATGACTGGCCAATCAGGTAGGACAGGCCGACAACAGCCACAGGTACGAGCGGCGTCACCACGGAACGGAACATGATCAGGAGCACTGCTATGACGATGATGACCGTGAACATTTCAGTGGACTGGATGCCTTCCATCGCATCCTGTTCGACAGTGTTTTGTATCAATTCGTTTGAAGTCATCGATGTTTTGGCTGCGGTAGAGTTCAGATTTTCGACTTCGGCAGCCACGTTGCTGATTTCATTGACAGGTCCGGTGTATTCCATCGGGATCAGTATGACGCCGTTTTCATCATTGATGAAATTCGTCTGCATTTCTTCAGCAAGATTGAACGGATTGACGATATTGTCAACACCTTCGATACTGCCGATTTCTTCTATATAATCATTGATGTTGGATTCGTTATCACTTACATTGCCTTCGAATTCAAGGACAAGCGACATCATTTCATTATCTTCCCCGTATTCCTCGAGGAATACACGGGCCTGCTCGCTTGGCTGTTCATCAGACAGCTGGACATCACCTTTTTCGGTGGCGAGCTGGGTCAGGTTGGGGGAGATGAGGAAAGTGGCGGCAGCAAACAGTATCATCAGCACTGTCACCGGCCATTTGAATTTAAGAATGTACTTCATTTTGATTGCCTCCGGGTATGTATTTCAGGATTGTCAGTGTTGCGGTATACAGTCTGTCCGTCTCGTCTTTTGACAGACTGCCGAGATCCGACCGGATCCTCTCCAGAATGTTATCCAGAAATTCTTCGAGAAGGATTTTTGCATCGTCCGTCATGAAGACGAGTTTCGAACGTTTGTCATTGATGAGCGTATTCTCTTTGACGGTCACAAGTTTTTTATACTCCAGCTTTTTGACAGTGTGGGTGACTGCACTTTTTTGTACATTCAGCGCGTCTGCCAATTCCGACGGCGTCGCAGAGCCGTTCAGATAGATGTGCTGGATGATATTCATCTGGGTTCTGGAAATGTGGCGGGCGGTGATTGAGTCGGTGACTTCGGTAAAGACTTCCGTATATCCATAGCCGTAAATATCGCGCAGATTCTCTATGATCTTCAGTTTTTTATCCATCTCGGACAGGACCTCCAGTATTAGTTTAGGGTGCTAAACTAAAAGAAACAAAGCTAAGTTTAGCATTTAACCTGCAGGCGGGTCAAAATTTATGGTGTGACAGTAATGTTAAGTTTTTAAGATAAAAAAAGAGCTTCCCGTGAGGGAAGCCCTGAACTTTCGGGTTTATCTGCCCCAGATTCTGTGGTGCTTGACATCGTCCAGGTAGCCATCGAAATCTTTTTCTATATCCGTGACACCTTTCGCATCTTCTGAGAATGAAAGGGAATCGAATATGCTGGCGGAATCTGTACCGAAACCGATTGCTTTTTTGTGCTTGTAGGCAATATCGAGGTTTTCTATTGCCGGCGCAGGGAGCGGTTGTTTGCCGCTGATCACAATCATTGAATCAAACAGAACGGAATGGACGGTATCGAATGTCGCGTCTAGTGTCATACTTCCGATTTTGTATATGTTATCGGAGATGAAGGTTGGCTGGAGTCCTTTTTCCTCCAGTTTGGATTTTGCCTCTGTCAATGTTTCCTCTGCCACATCCGGCATGACGATGACACCGACAGTGCGCGTGTCGAGGGAATAGTTGGTATTCATCATGCTCAGGGCAGGGGAGCTCTTTTCATAAGTGGATTCTTCCACTTCAGGTGGTGCTTCGACACCTATCCTGCCTGCGACGTATTCGGTCAGATCGCGGTCGATCTTGTTCAGGAGCTCGGATATGGCAAGCTTCCTTATCTCCACATCGCATTTGCCGAGTTCGAAGCTGAAGGCATCATACACATGCTGCTTTTCAGTTTCTGACAGTGAGTTCAGGAAAAGTTTCGCCTGGCTGAAGTGGTCTTTGAAGCTGTCGCTTCTGGCCTGGATTTTTCTGCCTTCGACTTTTTCGTGATAATGCTCATAACCGCCTTCCTCTGTACTGAGGGGTTCCGGCTGGTTGTCATTCATATAGTTCTTATGATGGGCGGTCTGCCCCTTGTGGATGGACATCTGGTTATAGCCGTCACGCTGGTTGTTGGTGAACGGACAGATTGGACGGTTGATCGGCAGCTGATGGAAATTCGGCCCGCCGAGACGGATCAGCTGTGTATCGGTGTATGAGAACAGTCTTCCCTGGAGAAGCGGATCGTTCGTGAAATCGATTCCCGGAACTACACTGCCCGGATGGAAAGCGACCTGTTCAGTCTCTGCGAAGAAATTGTCCACATTCTGGTTCAGTGTCATCTTGCCGACAATCTGTACCGGCACGTCTTCCTCGGGCCATAGTTTGGTCGGATCCAGAATGTCGAAATCCATGTTGAATTCATCATCTTCATCTATGACCTGGATACCCAGCTCAAACACTGCAGGGTTGCCTTTCTCAATATTCTCCCACAGGGTCTGACGGTTGAAGTCGATATTCTTGCCGTTGATCATCTGAGCTTCGTCCCACATCACCTGATGCATGCCGTCTTTTGGTTTCCAGTGAAATTTGACGAAGTGGCTCTTTCCTTCAGCGTTGACCAGCCTGAATGTATGGACGCCGAAACCTTCCATCATGCTGAAGCTTCTGGGGAGGGCGCGGTCGCTCATGAGCCACATGACCATATGCGCACTTTCCGTATTTACAGAAACCCAATCCCAGAAAGTGTTGTGCGCTGAAGCTGCCTGCGGCATTTCATTATGCGGTTCAGGTTTGACGGCATGCACGAAGTCAGGGAATTTGATGGCATCCTGCATGAAGAATACCGGCATATTGTTGGCCACCAGGTCGTAGTTCCCCTCGTCGGTATAGAATTTGGTGGCGAATCCGCGTACATCCCGGGGAATATCCATTGAACCGCGGCTCCCGGCGACTGTGGAGAACCTTACGAATACAGGTGTCTTCTTGCCTGTTTCTGTAAGGAATTTCGCTTTAGTATACTTTTCCAGCGAATCATAGACTTCGAATTCACCATGAACACCGAAGCCCCGGGCGTGTACAATGCGTTCCGGAATACGCTCATGGTCGAAGTGTGTCATCTTTTCGCGGAAATGGAAGTCCTCCATCAGGGTGGGGCCTCTTTCGCCGTTTTTCAGGGAAAATTCATCCTCGCTTACCGGCAGCCCCTGGTTTGTAGTCAGTGGAGCTTTCTTTGTATTGTCGATCATATCTTTCTGCAGATCGTCCTTCTTCTTACTCATTTCAAAGCAACCCCCTTGAAAAGTATGATAATGCTTTACTTAGAACAACTTAACATGATTATATTCTATTTGCATATATTTGTATTATACGGTTTTGTATAGACTCTATGGGGGTATAAGAAAAGGATCGGCTGCAAAAGCATCCGATCCTTTTTATACCTATAGAGCATTTATGATTTCATCTGTGACATCGCGTTTCAGGCCGCTGTACTCCATCAGGAAATACAGGAGACCTTTTTCGGCGATGATTTCATTCATTTCGACCTGCTCCGGGTCTTCCTCATTATCGAACTTAACTGCATATAATACAAGCTCTGATAATGCCCTGTGGCTTTTTCCTTCATTGTGAAGATGGACGAGCGGTTTGATGATCCTGTCATTCGGGCCGAGTTTTCTCATTATACCGCGGCCGACACGGTTGAGGTCATCAGAAAGATGAGGATTTGTGAAGCGCTCGGTGATCTTTTCAATGTAGATATTCTGTTCTTTGGCAGTAAAGCCGTAAACAGAAGTGATGTACTCAAGAGTTTCCGAAAGGACGTCGCTCAGGAAGTTCTGGACCTTGCTGTCTGTCATCGCTTCATAAACAGTATCATAACCGAGTGTCCTGCCGTAATAGGCTATCGCAGCATGGCCTGTATTGACAGTGAACAGTTTTCTCTCGATGTAGGGCATCAGTTCCCGCACATAGACAGGGCCATCAAGACGTTTGTTGTTCTTCCACTCTGTCTCTTCGATGACCCATTCATAGAACGGCTCGACTTTGACATCAAGGATGCGTTCGTTCTTCTGTACCGGCACAATCCGGTCCACTGCCGAGTTCGGGAAGCCGATATTCGACGCCGCCAGTACGCCGGTTTCTTCTATGATGGCCTCTTTGAGCGTGTCTGTAGCCATCACAGCATTTTCACATGCGATAATATTGAGCGGGCGCGGGTCCTCAAGCCGCCGAGGCAGGTGGGGGGCGATGCTTTTGCCGATGATCGGCAGAACATTCACTCCTACAGCAGTTGTGATGATATCCGCCTCCAGGATTGCCTGTTTCAGCTTCCCGGGATTTTCAGCTGTGTTAATGCCATTGACGCCGGTGATGTCATAGGAAGCACCGTTTTCCTCGGCGATATGCACAGTATACCCATGCTCCTTGTTGAGTGCATCTATGATTTCTTTGCTGACATCTGCGAAAGTGACTTCATATCCGTTATCATGCAATATTTTGCCGATGAACCCTCTGCCAATGTTTCCTGCGCCAAAATGGATTGCCTTCATAATTATATGTCCTCGTTTTCAAAGAGTGAGATGATTTCATCAGCGGAAGATGCGTTGATGACTCTCTCTGCATTATCTTCATCAGAGAACAGTACCGCAATTTTCTGAAGCATGTCCAGATGCTCATTTTCCTTGCCGGCAATGCCAAGGATCACCTTCGCTTCATTTCCGTCGAAATCCACACCGCCGGGAACCTGTATCAGGGAAAGGCCGCTTTCGATGACGGATGTCTTGCCTTCATCCGTGCCGTGCGGTATTGCGAGACCGTTGCCCATGAATGTGGAAACGACTTCCTCACGTGCGAGCATGGAATCGATATAGGCAGGCTCCACAGATCCCTGGTCGACAAGGAGCTGGCCGGCCTGTCTGATGACATCCTCCTTGGATCCTGCAGTCTGGTTCAGTACGATATTCTCTTTCTTCAACATGGTTCATCAATTCCTTCCTGTGACATAAATGTTTTGAATATAATTCTTGAATAGATCATCCATCAGGGATGGCTCTTTAAGCAATGCCCCGATATCTTCATGGTGCTCACCCAGGAGTACGCTGATTTCACTGATCAGATCTGATATTAGTGATTCCTCCGGAACAAGGAGGATGATCTGATAATTCACGGTGACAGCATCGCCCTTATAATTCCTGTCGGTAATCCCGGCTGAATTATGGACGATGATCAGCTGGTGGCTCCGGATGGAGGGCGACTTGATATGCGGATATGAAAAACCGGCTTCCCCTATGACGTGGCCGGTTATTTTAAACCGATCAGCCAGGCGGCGGATGGTATCGAGAGCCGCATGGCTTTCCAAAGAGGAATGTTCCTCGAGTGCATTCCTGACGGAATCCATCGTCCCGAGGGGTGTATCCGATTCTGTGAATGTGCGGTTGAGGTAGAGCTCGGATGCCTGTATGACCCGGTCGGGATCGACGTGTGAAAGCTCGGATACGGGGGATGGGGGTCTGTAGTCATAAGTCGTCGACCCGATCTTTGATATCGCTTCAGTGATTTTCTTCTCATCATGTTCATCGAGCAGGGGGCTGACCAGTATATAGCCATCCATGTCGAGCGGAACAGTGCTGAGAATGAGTTCATCCTCATGGGTTTTCGTGTCGGACAGTTCGGATATGGACAGTTCCTGCCTGATGTACAGATTGTTGAACTTCGTTTTGATCTGGTTGGCGAGTATCCGGCTGGTGCCGATGCCGCTTGAACAGACAGTGGTGACTTCTATCCTCGGATTGGCATGCATGATGCCTCCGAAATGGATTGTCAGAAAGCCGATTTCGGACTCATCCAGCTCCCTGCCGTTGAAATAGTGGCGGAACTTTTCCCCGATGACTTCAAACAGGACGGGATAACTCTCTTTTATCGTCCCGACAAGTGGGTTGACGGTGATGATACCCGAATCCATGCGGTGGAGCATCGGCTCTATGTGAAGCAGCAGGCCTTCCTTCAGTTCAGGATAGGCGTAGAACGGATAATCCATCTCGCGGCTGACCTGGTCGATGAACGCGATGATCACATTCTCGATGGAGTCCGGACCAAGCGCAATCTGGGACTTCCTTTTGCTTCCTCTAAGGTGCATGGTTATGAAATAAACTTCCTCTTCCGGGAACTTTATGCCGAATTCATCCTGCACTCTGTCCGTCAGTGACCGGGAGACTTCAAACTCCTGTGAATCCTTCATCTCCTCTTTCATTTCCTCTTTGATGGAAACATTCTGTTCATGCTCCGTACGGTCGATTGCAAGCACGATATGGAGCGTCAGGTTGAGATATGCATTCTCGGTGAGTGTGTAGGGGAGGACGACGAGTTCATCCATGAGCAGCCGCTCCACTTTGAATATATTGTCCGCTTCCAGAATGCCGATGATTTTGTTGTTGACAAGGGAACTGAAGACGAAGTTATTTTCAATGACGGAATAGATGCTGTTTGAATTCAGTTCACTGATCATCATGCTGGCGAGAAAATTCTGTTTGCCGAGAGGGTCGCCCGCAAGCTGTACACCGATTGCGCGCGTCTTCCTGATCTCAAGGCCAAAGGCGCGGAGTTCGCCTTCCATCTGGCTGATGAGCTCATCGACCGTATGATCACCCACGCCGAGCTCGACGGCCAGGGCACTTTTTTTGAGTCCCTCCGGGTTGAGCATAAGATTGTAGATGAGTGCCACTTTCTTTTCTTCGACACTCAGGTCCTTGTCTGCATTTTCTGTTATATATTTTGTCAGTGCTTCGATTTCGAGATGCGCAAGATCCAGTTTGACACCTTTTTTGTATTCGCTGATCAGTTCGATGTTCAGCTTCCTGAGGGTTTCCCTTACATTTTTGAGTTCTCTGTGGACAGTCCTGGAGGAGACACCCAGTTTCCCGGCAAGCTCTTTAATAAGCATAAAGGTGTCATTATGATATATTAGCTCGTTGATGATTTTCTTTTCGCGAGAACTGATCATAATGACACCCCTTCATATAATGCTATTTAATTATTGACGCTTTTTAAGCTCCTCTGTCAATTCGTCGTAATGCGGGCTGTTGAGGAAGTTGTCCACAGAAATGTGTTTTGCTGTCGGAACTTTGTTCTCGGCGCGTTCTGTCAGAGTTTTCTGCGTGATGATGATGTCCTCATCACCTTTGAGCTGGTTGATTGCCGAGTTCGTCACGTTGATATCAAGTCCGGCTTTCTTGAACTTATTCTTTAACATACCCGCACCCATAGCACTTGAACCCATGCCTGCGTCACATGCAAAGACGACTTTGTCGACTTTGGAATAATCGAAACCGGCAGGTTCACTCTCTGTGGACTCTTCCGTTTGGGATGGCCCCTGTTCCTCTTTGAGTTCTTCCAGCAGCTCGTCGTATTTCGGGCTGTTGAGGAAGTTGTCCACGGAAATGTGTTTTGCTGTCGGAACTTTGTTCTCGGCGCGTTCTGTCAGAGTTTTCTGCGTGATGATGATGTCCTCATCACCTTTGAGCTGGTTGATTGCCGAGTTGGTCACTTCGATATCAAGACCTGCTTTTTTAAACTTGTTCTTGAGCATGCCTGCGCCCATGGCACTTGAACCCATTCCGGCATCGCATGCAAAGACGATTTTGTCGACGTTCTTGTAGTCGACCCCCGCTTCAGTAGTTTCTGCGTCTTCAGTTTTGGTCAGGGAGCCGGCGACAGAGGATTTTTTACCCTTGGATTCCTCCATCTGTGCAGTTGCCGCTTCGAGATCCGCTTCGTCCTTCTGTTTGGAGAATTTCAATATTGCTGCAGCGACAAGGAAAGAAACAAGTGTTGCCGCCAGTATGCCGAGGAACATCGTCAGATATTCACCACGTGGTGTCATCGCGATGTAAGCAAGGATACTGCCTGGTGCAGCCGGACCTGACAGTCCGAAGTCGAGCAGTGAGAATGTCAGTATACCTGACGCACCGCCGAGTATTGCAGCAACCACGAGTGTCGGTTTCATCAGTATATACGGGAAGTATATCTCATGGATACCGCCGACGAAATGGATGATTGCAGCACCTGGTGCAGTTGCGCGGGCGGTACCTTTGCCGAATATCATGTAGGCGAGAAGGATACCGAACCCTGGACCGGGGTTGGATTCGAGTGTGAAGAGAATTGAACGGCCCACTTCACGCACTTCTTCAGATGCGAGCGGTGTCAGTACACCGTGGTTGATTGCATTGTTCAAAAAGAGCACTTTTGCCGGTTCGATGAAGATGCTGGCAATCGGCAGCAGCCCGGCATCGACGATTACATCGACCAGTCTGCCAAGCAACTGCGTGAGCCATGAGACAACGGGTCCGAGGCCGTAGTAGCCGAACAGTGCAAGGAAGAATGCAAGGAAACCGGCCGAGAAGTTATTGACCAGCATCTCGAGCCCCTGGCGGATTCTTGGTACGAGGACCGCATCAACCTGTTTCATCAGATAGCCACCGAGCGGCCCCATGACCATGGCACCGAGCAGCATCGGAGAATCAGGGAATGCCGCAATGACACCCATAGTGGCCGTCGCACCGACGACACCGCCCCGTACGTCACTGATGAGCTTGCCGCCTGTGTAGGCGATAAGCAGCGGAAGCAGGTAGACGATCATCGGATCGACCATGGTCGCGAGGTCTTCGTTCGGGAACCAGCCGACGTCGATGAACATGGCTGTGATGAGCCCCCAGGCGATAAAGGCTGCGATGTTCGGCATGATCATACTGCTCAGAAATGAGCCGAACGCCTGTACTTTGCGGGAAATACCGCTTTTTTGTTCTGACATGTCTGTCACCCCTTGGGATATATTTAATAAATATTTATAAATATTTTATATATAATTCAATCATAGTAAGGGTATGGTACTATTACAATAGGAACAAAATGCGAGTTTGGCACAGATTCAGTGACAAAAGGAACGTTACTGGATCTGTGCCGGAGCGCCGCATTAAAATTCTTGTAAGAAGAGGTGGCTCTATGTTCGAATACCAGTCTGCGTATAAGCGGAATGCTTCCGGACTGCATGGGAAGACGTTCTGGTCTACTGTTTTGACGTTCATTCTGATCTATGTGGCATTGATCGTCGTGGCATTACTGCTGATAAGCCCTGCGGCATTTTTCGATTCTGCGTGGGTGCTGCTTTGGATATTTCCAATGATCTTCGTCATTCTGCTGATTTCGGTCTTTGTGATCTATCCGGTCGGCATCGGTGTCCTGAGATTCTTTGCAAGTGCCTACAGGCAGAAAGAATATAAGTTCAAAGATGTCTTCATCACTTTCCAAAAAGGCAATTACAGCAAGGTGATCAAACTCAGCCTGCTGATGCTGCTCATCCATTTCGGATTTTCTTTAATCTATGGTTTCCTCGTGCAATTCATCGTGATGGCGATAAATACGCCGCTGATAGCAATCGGCGAGGGGATGTCGAGCGGAACCGGCCAGCCTTCAGGAGGGGAAATCGGTCTGATCATTTCACTGGTCCTGCTCAATGTCCTGGTCATCGTCATCTCGTATATACCCTATATACTGATGGGAATCTACATGTTTCTTGCGTTCATGGCATACATCGACCAGCCGATGATCGCGACGCTGGATAAATTCAGGATTGCATGGGATGTGATGTTCAAAGCTGGCGGCGGCCTGATCCGTCTGATTGTGAGCAACTTCCTGCTGATGCTTTTGCCGACTGTCCTCTACGTCCTGATGTTTGTCGGAATTGCGATATTCGCAATAGCAGTGGATAATGAACAGACCCTTGGCTACATGATGATAATCCTTGTGCCGCTGGCGGCACTCATCATCATCGCCCTGTTCTGCTACGTCATGTACTACATGACCGGCAGTCTCACGGCCTATTATTTCGAGTGCCGTGATGCGCTGGACAGGAGATACAGCGAAAGCCCGCAGAATCCTGTCAGGGCTGATGGCTATGAAAGCAGTGAAGAGGCACAGCGATACGATGAGGACGATGGTCTCAGGCAGCTCTGATCATCGTGTCCATGAAGAGTTTTTTCAGATCGGGACTTCTTGGTCCCGATCTTTTTTAATTCCTTGAAAATAATCAATTTAGGAGTAAACTTGTTATAAATGCATGGGAAGAGGTGGTAGAGTGAGTGAAAATAACAAAGGCATCATTTTTGCGCTTGGAGCATACATAATATGGGGGTTCCTCCCCATCTACTGGAAACAGGTTGAACATATATCCCCTTATGAGATCATCTCACACCGGGTTTTCTGGTCTTTCATATTCATGATTGTCTTCATCATTGCCACAAACAGGCTGCGTCTTTTCAAAAAAGACCTGAAGTTCATTTTCAAAGACAAAAAGAAGGTGGCGGCCCTTTTCTTCGCCTCGGCTGTCATCACGTCAAACTGGCTGGTCTATATCATTGCGGTGAACACCGGTCATATCCTCGATGCAAGTCTAGGCTACTATATCAACCCTCTGATCAGCATACTGTTTGGTTTCGCGCTGCTCGGTGAGCGTTTCTCCAGAGTCCAATGGATGGCAATCATCATCGTATTCTCGGGAGTCGCATATCTTGCCGCAGGTCTCGGAGCAGCGCCGTGGATTTCGCTCTACCTTGCGACATCGTTCAGTGTTTACGGTCTCATCAAGAAAGTGATCAACCTGGATGCCATCTTTGCACTGGCAGTTGAGACGTTCGTACTGGCCCCCTTTGCACTGATCTTCATAGTCTTTCTGGAAGGCAGTGGACAGGGGAATTTCGGATTCAACATCGATAGCCTGGTCATGATGGGCACAGGTGTTGCGACGGCGGTTCCGCTTTTGCTGTTTGCGCTGGGCGCCCAGCGGATAAGGCTGTCGCTGGTCGGTTTCCTGCAGTATTTTGCGCCGACTATCATGCTGCTCATCGGGGTGTTCATGTATGAAGAGGCATTTACAGATATCCACAAAGTCGCATATATACTGATCTGGAGCGGACTCATACTCTATACGCTCAGCCGTTTCCTGCAGATGCGGAAAAAATCCGGGCAGGATGCACGGCGCCGCGTCTCCAGCTAGCATATCATTAGTTATGATGGGGGAATCGTGTTATGATTTATGGACAATTTGAGGTGTGAGGAGTTAAGAGGGAATGAAAGTTTCAAAATATTTACTTACCACATTGACTGTTTCGCTCATCCTCGCCGGGTGTTCCGGAGCGGGCAAGGTGGAAGATGATATAAATGAAACATCAGGAGAAGCATCTGAGGCGGGCGGGCCGGATGAAGAGGTCGTCCCGACACAGACTGTAAAGGAAAAGCTTTCGCACATGGAAGAGACAGACGATGAAACACTCAATGCCATCATCGGGCAAGCGCAGGACATTGAAAGTTATCAGGCGCTTCTGAACCTCGAAGGAAAGCTTGATGACGCCCGTCCTGAAGCTCTCGATGCAGATGTCCGCTTCAGGGAAGGGAAGGAAGACGGGCCGCCTTCGCTGCATTTGAAATCAGGAGGAGAAGACCGTACCTTCTCGAAGGATGGGGAAACCTTCTATTACAACGGCACAGACTGGGTAAATATTTCCGATTCTGCGGGTGCCCGTTCCCTGTATCAGGTAACCTACAACAACGCCGTACTGTCGCTTGCGGACATCAGGGACCAGCTCGATAAGGAAGAGGATGGCAATACGGTGACCTACAGTTACGACGGAAAGAGCGAGAAGGTGTTTGAGACGTTCAAACAGCTGTTCGCTGAAAATTTCGGCAATATCAGTCTCTCTGAAATAGACAACAATCTGGAAATTGAAGTGGATTCAAAAGAGCACACTATAAAGGAAATAGATTATGAAGCGGAGGGTGAGACGGAAACCGGTCCGTTCGAACTGACCGCCGATGTGGAATTCAGGTCCTTCAACAGCATCGATGATATAGAAATACCTGAAAAAGTCAGGAATTGAGCAGAAGCAGGGCAATGATACATTGTCCTGCTATTCTTATACTCAATTTAAATTGAAGAAATATTAGAAAAACAGTTTAAATTTAAAATGAGTATGTTTAAATAATATGAAAGGGGTGGAATAAAATTGGTAGAAAATAATCATTTCTATAATCTTTTCAATTTAAACGAATCACTGACGAACTTATCAATGAGACATTGGAATAAGACATTCGGAGAGGATGTCTCGCTTACCCAGCTGATTGTTCTCAATGAACTTCAGACATTCGGCAGGATGACACAGAATGAGCTTGCTGAAAAGATGGTGATCTCCAAGGGGGCGGTCAGCCAGATCATCAAAAACCTGGAAAACAAGGAACTTGTCAAAAGGGAAGTGGAGGAGACGGACAGACGGAACCGATACCTGGTGATTGAGGGAAAGGGACTGGAAACGATTGCTCGTGCAGAAAAGCATGCTGAGAAACTGCGTGAAGAATACATGGATCTGATTCCCGACCGGGAACTTGAAAATTACATCGAAACACAGAGGAAATTCACAGAATACTTAAAGTCGCATATATGATATGCAAAGAGGCGATTCTTCAGAATCGCCTCTTTGCATGTTCATGAGGATGTTTTTCGCCTGTTCTCAAGGATCATCCCTGTGATCAGAAATGCCGCTGTGTATAGGACTGTGACCAGCATCGGTAATGCAGCCCCGCCCCATGTGATGTCCGGTTCCGCGTAGATCTGTGTGAAATGGTAGAGGGGGAGATACTGAGCGATATTCTGCGCCGTCTGTCCCATCACCTCGAACGGGATCATGATACCCGAGAGGAACGCCATACCGATTGCGATAAAGTTTGCGAGCCCGTTGATGATGAATTTGTTTGTCGTTAATGCAGCAATTACATAGTGGACTGACAGGGTGAATGCAGTGATCAGGAGCAGTGCTGTGAACATTTTGCCAAGCGGCACACCCGAGAGACTGTCCGTGCGCAGTGCCAGTGCTCCGAAAAACATGAATGCGACGACGAACAGGCCGACGACAATCTGTGACAGGATCATCTGGGACATGAAGGTGCTTGTCTTCATGGGAGAGACATTGATCCTCTGTTTCAGCTCAGGTGAATTGAACTCCGACATGATGTTGCCCACGAGTATGAGCAGGAACAGCATGATCCAGTACCCGGCAAAGTTGGTGTAGTTCCTCATATACTCAAAATTACTCTGCGCCTCGACATCCACCGATTCATGGATTTCTACGTCTATACTGTCTGAAAGCAGATCTGTGACGGCATCTGTGTGAAGTTCGCCCGTGGTGTCAAAATCAGCCTTAAGAAATGTGAAATACTGCCGGATGGCGGTCTGCATCTGCAAATGTTGTGTCGACCGCTGGTCTGCCGTAGTCTCGACGACCGGTCTGCCGGATGTGAACTTTGATTCTGCATCTTCGGGAATGGTTATGAAACCGTCTATGGCATTGAGGAATATCTTCTCCTCAAGCGCCTCAATATCCGGATTTTCCTCATTGGAGACCGTGACTTCGTTGTTTTCATCCAGGTAGTCGATCAGTCCCCGGCTCATTTCAGAACGGCTGTGGTCAATGATGTCGATTCTCAGAGACTCTGAAGTATAGTTTTCACTTGAGTTGCCCTGTGAGAACATGACTGCAAAGATGAAAAATGCAGAGAGCAGAATAACAATCAGAATCCTGTATTTCCAGAAGTGGAGGAGAATCCCTTTAAATACTGTCATATTGTTTCCTCCTCAATGAAAGTAATGTGATGGAGAAAAAGACGGCCGCATACCCGGTCAGCATGCCGATGGTTGCCCAGTAGTCATCATAGTTGCCGAGGAAATTGATTTTATACATCGTATCCGTAAGTCTTGCGAGCGGGTTGAGCGTATTCACCCATGCCAGGTTATTTTCTATGAGAATGATTTTTATGAAAGGCCCCATGAGCCCTGACAGTGCAGCAAGTCCGATGATGAATATTACTGACACCGTCGTTTTCATACCGGCGTTGATTTTCGGGAGAAGCCCGATGATCAGCCCGAGTCCGATCCCGGTCAGGTTCGCGATGAAAAGCAGTCCGAGTGTTGGCCCTAATTCCGTGAACAGGTTGATCTTATACAGGATGATGATGACGGCCAATATTAAGAAATTCGTGGCCAGATTGAGAATGAGTGCGCCGAGTACGCTGGCTGACAGGAATTTGACTTTGCTGTAGGGGCTTGCTGCGAACCGTGCTCCCATGGGATCCAGGTTCGGCTGCATCGACGACATGAATTCAATGCCGGAGAAGATACCGTAGAATGCGATCATGGCAATCAATGAATAGAAGAGCACAGCTTCCGGCTGGGCTTCCTGGCTGTTCTCTTCTATGAACTGGGCTTCAAAATCATAGTTTTCATAAGGTATGCCTGCCTCTGCAACCTTTTCAATCTGATTGATGACCATCTCGAGTACCGTCTGGTCGAAACCAGTTTCTGTCACAAGCAGTGTGTTGTCCCCGTGTATATAACCTGAAATATCCCCTTGCTTCATTTCCAATACGGCTTCCTCCTCTGACATGACGGTCATATTTATGAAATCAATATCTCCAATCACTTCGGACAATTCCTGGTTTTCCTGGATGCCGACGTTAATGTTTTCAAGTTCTCCGACTGTCATGTTTGAAGTCGCTATGATGAACAGACCTGTGAGCAGCAGCGGATAGCAGAGTGTCCAGAACCAGAAACCGAAATCCTTGAAACTGATACTGATCAGATAATAGGTCATGCGGAATAGATTCATCAGTCCCTCAACTCCTTGCCTGTAAGCTCCAGAAAAATATCACTCAGAGTGGACCGTTCGCTTGTGAGTTCCGTATATGTCAGATTGTTGGATTCTATGAACTTGATAAGATTGGCCAGGTTGTTCTCCTGCTTTTCGAAGTGGATGAGGTAGTTGTCGTTTTTGTTCGTCACTTTGACAACATGGGGCAGTTCCGAAAGTCTTTGTTTCATCCCTGGGTCTTCTGTCAGGAAACCGACTTCCACCCTCTCCTGCGTGGAAATGGATTTCTGGAGCTGCCCGACTGTGCCCTGGGCGATATTGCGGCCCTGATCCATTATGACCATGCGGTCGCACAACTGTTCCGCCTCTTCCAGATAGTGGGTCGTATAGATAACGGTCCTGCCGTCCGCCTTCATCTTTTTGACACCTTCAAGTATGAAGTTCCTGCTCTGTGCATCAACTGCAACGGTCGGTTCATCCATGAAGAGCAGTTCCGGCTTGTGGGCGATGCCGCAGGCGATGTTAAGCCGGCGCTTCAATCCGCCGGAGAGCTTGCCTGGGGTGAAGCGCCGGTATTTGTCCAGCCCTACGAAATCAATCGCTTCCTCCACCAGCTTTTTCCGCTCTTTGCTGTTTTGAATGTACAGTCCGCAATAAAAATCTACATTTTCATAAACATTCAATTTATCGAAAATCGCCAGTTCCTGCGGTACAATGCCGATGCGCCGTTTGACGTCGTTATTGTTGGAATCGACTTTCCTGCCGAATATTTCAATGTCACCGCTGTCAAAACTGAGCAGTGAAAGCATGCAATTTATGGCCGTGGTCTTGCCGCAGCCGTTGGGACCGAGCAGACCGACGATCTCTCCGTCCTGAGCGTTGAATGAAAAATGGTCCAGTGCAATCAGTTCGTTGTACCTTTTGACGACTCCGTCCATCATGATCATTATGATTCCTCCCCGTTCAATCTTTGTTACATTAAGTTTATACTGTTATTGAATCAAGCGTTAGTGTATAAAATAATGATAAAGGGTGACAGATGTCATGAATCGGAGGTGAGGGTATGAGAGTGATCATAGAAAAACTGCTGCTGTACATAGTGCTGACCGGTTTCTATTTCGCGGATGCTGAGGGGGCAAGCCTGATCATCGCCCTGTTTGCTTTCATACTGTTCTTTTCCATGGACCTGTCGGGACACCGGTTTATCATACCGGCCGCCACGGCGATTTTCACTTTATCACTATTGCTTGGCGGGGGATGGATCTATTATGTGCCACTGCTCAGTTTCTCGATGGCCGGCCGCTATGGGAAATGGGCCATTGCCACGTTCATCCTCCATCTGGCAGAACCGAAAAGTTCACTGATTGTGCTTTCGGGTATCGTCATATACATGGTCTATCTGCGGGAGGGGATGTCGGCGCTGGAACTGGAGAATAAAAAGGTTAGAGACCAGCTGACAAGCGATAACCTGCTGCTCAGGCGGCAGCATAACGAACTGCTCAAAAATCATGAAAAGGACATATACATGGCGGGGTTGAATGAACGAAACAGGATCGCCCGTGATATGCATGATGCACTCGGGCATTCACTGAGCAGCAGCATCCTGCTGATCGAGTCGCTGCAGTATGTCAGGGATGAGGAGAAGCTGAAGGAATCGCTCCGTCTGTTGCAGGGCAGGCTGAAGTTGGGTATGGATGACATACGCATGAGCATCCACCATCTGTATGAAACATCCATCGATCTAAAATCGCGTATCGAAGATTATATGGAAGACATGGAGCCGTTTGCTGCAGAGCTGTACTATGATGTGGATATGGAAATCGGACATGAGGTTAAAATAGATATCCTCTCCATAGTGAAAGAGGCACTTACGAACGTCAAAAAGCATTCCCAAGCGTCAGAGGTGAATATTTACATCAAGGAACAGAATGATTTTCTGACACTCTCCATAAAAGACAATGGCAGCAGGAAACCGGAGAAGAACAAAGGCATGGGGCTTTTATCCATGCAGGAGACGGTAGCGAAATACAGCGGGATATTCAACACATTCTATGACGGTGGTTTTACGGTCCATATTACGCTTTACAAGGAGGGCATCAGGTAGATGGATATAATAATAATAGATGATGATGCGCTGGTTGTTAACGCCCTCGGGACGATACTGGAAGGTTCCGGACACACTGTTGTGGCCACGGGCGGAAGCGGGCGGGAAGCGGTTGTCCTTTACCGGAAACACACGCCGGATCTCCTGATGACGGATATACGGATGGACGGCATGTCCGGGCTTGAAGCGAGCAGGAAGATACTGGATGAAGACAGCAGGGCGAACATCCTGCTGATCACTACCTTCAAAGATGATGAGTACATACACGAGGCACTTAGGATCGGCTGCCGGGGCTATCTGCTCAAAGATAATTTCAAAGGGATACTGCCCGCCATCCAGGCGGTCGCATCCGGCAATATGGTCTTTGACAGCGATATCGTAAAAAGTATGTCCACCCGGTCGCATGGCCGGGCAATGGCAGACCTGTCCGAAAGGGAGCAGGGGATACTCAGGGAAGTCGCGGAAGGTCTGAGCAACCGGGAGATTGCAGAGAAACTGTATCTGAGTGAGGGGACTGTGAGGAATTACATCTCACAGATGCTGACTAAGCTTGAACTGCGTGACAGGACCCAGCTTGTGGTCTATTATTACAAAAACTAGAAAGAGGATGCCGGCACCGGCATCCTCTTTCTAGTTTGGCTTATTTCAGTTTTGGCCAGTAGCCTTTGTTTGCTTCAATGAGATCATCCAGAATGCCTTTGGCAACCGAGGCACTCGGTACTGTCCTGGACAGGATCAGTGCCTGCCAGAGTTTCTGATATGATTCCTCCTCAAACGCCTCCACCACAAGCTTTTCGACACCGGCCTGCTGCTCCATCAGTGACTTCTGGAATCTCGGAATCTCTCCGACCACAAGTTTTTCAGGGCCTTTGCTGCCGACGATGCACGGGATCTCCACCATTGCCGTCGGGTCGAAGTTACGGATGGCTCCGTCGTTCTCAACAATCATCAGCATGCGTTCCTTCGTGTTGAATGCAATCGCCCGGGCGAGGTCCACGATATAGGAGGCATGTTCATCAATCGTGAGACCGGTTTTCTCCGCAGTGCCTTTTTCGACGATTGCACGGCACTCGTCGAATATGAATTTTTCACGGCCTTCCATCACTTCATTGGCGCGCGTGTGTTCTGCATTTGAATGTGCGACTTCGTAATCCGGGAAAAAGTAGTATTTCAAATATGTGTTCGGGATTGTCCCCGGATCCAGTGCCTGGATGTCCTTTGCCTTTTTCAGCGTGCTGTTCCAGCTTGCCTGCTGCTCGAGTTCGGAACTGCCGTCCGTCGCATAGCCGTTTTTGCTGACATGGCTGATGACCTCCGGCATGAGGGTATTGCCGTTCCTGTCGCGTATATCCGTCCACCAGCCGAAGTGGTTCAGCCCGTAATATTCGACTTCGAATTCCTTGCGGGAAGAGAGGCCGAGGTTTTTGGCAATCAGTTCTTCTATGCCGATCGGCATATCGCAGATGTTCAGGATTTTCGCGTCCGGACGCAGTTTGCGTGTTGCCTCGGCCACGATTGCGGCCGGGTTGGAATAGTTGAGCATCCATGCGTCCGGTGAATATTTCTCCATGTAATCAATGAGCTCGAGCACTCCCGGGATGGAGCGCATGCCGTAGGCGATGCCGCCGGGTCCGCATGTTTCCTGGCCGATGACACCATGTTTGAGCGGAATCTTTTCGTCCTGCTTCCGCATTGCATATTTGCCGACCCTGATATGGGCCATGACGAAGTCGACATCCGTGAAGGCTTCCGCAGGGTCCGTACTGGCTGTGAGCGTCACCCCGGGCGCACGCTCTGCCAATAAAATGCCGCATGCATCGGCAATTGTCTGCTGGCGTCCTGCATCGTTGTCATACAGTCTGATGGTATCAATCGGGAAGTCATCGAGATAGTCGAGCAGCATCAGTATGATTCCCGGTGTGAAGGTACTGCCGCCGCCTGCGATTGTAATGTTGAATTTTTTCATTGTCATTTCCTCCTGAGTATCTTTTTATTGTGTTCAGACCATTGTTTCAAAGTATTCCCTGACCTGAGGGACGCTCAGGCCAACGATGACCTGAACACTCGTGCCGCTCTTTGCGATGCCGTGAGCCATCTGACCGTTTGTAAAGTAGTCGTTGCCCCTGACCTGGCCGGGATCGTTGACAGTCACCCTGAGCCGTGTGGCACAGTTTGTAACATCTTTGATGTTTCCCCTGCCGCCGAGTCCTTTCAGGTAATAGACGGCCTTATCTTCGTATTCATTGCCGGTGTTTTCGGCTGCAACGACGGGTTCGCCGTTTTTCTGATCAAGGTAATCTTTTTTGGTATACAGTTTTGCCTCTTCCCCGGTTTTTCTGCCGGGAAGGGCTATATCGAATTTCTCGATCAGGTACTTGAATGTGACGAAATAGATGCCTGTGAAGATGAATCCGATGACTGCCTGCGTGATATAGATGCCACCGTGGCTCGCAGCAAGCGGTATCCAGTTGATTGCCGCGATATCTATCAGGCCGCCGCCCATGAGTCCGACGACGCCGAACATATTCATGATCATGATCATTGTTGCACCGAGCAGTGCGTGGATGACGAACAGATACGGTGCGATGAACAGGAATGTGAATTCCAGAGGTTCGGTGATTCCTGCAAATACAGCTGTAGCCGTTGCCGGCAGTACGAGCGCCAGCATCTTCTTTCTGTTCTCCTTCGGAGTAGAGTAGTACATGGCGAGACCGATGCCGAGGCAGCTGAATATCTTGATGTTGCCCTGGAGCAGAAAGCCGTAGGGGTACAGCTCATTGAGAGGCGCATCGGAACTGCCGTATTCGGAGAGTTCTGAAATCCAGAGTGGCTTCAGCCCTTCATTTACAGCAGCAGGACCGAACTCGAACGGCGTATAAATGAAGTGGTGCAGGCCGGTCGGTATCAGAATCCTCTCAAGGAAGTGGAATATCCACACGCCGATATAACCGGATTGAAGCATGACTTCCTGCAGTGAGGCGATACCCGTTTGAACATATGGCCAGACGAATGAGACGAGGAAAGCCAGAGGAATCATCATGAAGAATCCGATGACCACAACGAATGACAATCCCTGGAATATTCCGAGGACCTCAGGGAGTTTCGTATCATAGAAATTGTTGTGGATCCATATCACGATAGCCGAGATGAGTATCGCACCGATGATGTTCGTATCCAGCGTGGCGATGCCCGCAATCTCTTTGACACCTGTGAGGTTTTCAGCCCCCTGGGACAAATCGACACCGAAAGTCTCCGGCCAGAGGGTCAGTATCGTATTTATATAGTTGTTGAACACCAGGTAGATCATCAGTGCCGCGAGCGTCGCCCTGGCCTGGGCCTTTTTCGCCAGTGAAATTGGCAGCCCGATGACGAAGGCGAGTTCCATGTGGTCGAAAATCGTCCAGCCGCCGCTTTCAATGATCGACCAGATGCTGTGCCACATCGTCCCTTCCGCAGCGATATCCCCCATGATATCCGGATTCTTGAATAAAGTCGCAAGCCCTACGATGATCCCGAAGAAGGCGAACAACAGCACGGGAACTATCATGGCGCTTCCAAATCGTTTAACAGCATTCATAGGCAAAAACTCCTTCCTGTATGTCTTAGGGGACACTTTAAAGGAAGCGTTTTCAATTTCCAACATGTTTGACGCATTCAGGAATAGAATAGTACGATATGATTATATTTACAGGAGGCGGAAATATTTTCATCAAGGGCAGGGGATAGGATAATGGTACTGGATAAGCTTGTGAATCAGTATTATGATGCATTAAGCGACAATGATCTCTACGTCATCAAAGTGATACATGACAATATAGACGACATGAAGGTGATGAAGATACAGGAGCTGGCAGCGCGCTCGCATACATCAATATCATCGATACACCGGATGGCAAAGAAAATCGGTTTCGACGGCTACAGCGATCTGAAGTCATACATCAAGCTTAATGATAGGGTGGAGGAAGACACGCAGGATCTGATGGATCTGCTTGAGCATGATATAAAGCAGACATTGAAACATCTGGACCAGCTTGATTTCGAAAGACTCAATCGCATGATCGATGAAGCTCCCTTCATCTACATTTACGGTACGGGGACTGCCCAGCTTGAAGTGGCAAATGATGTGCAGCGCCAGCTCCTGTCTTTATACAAGCGGTCTATGGTTCTGAAAAATGAACGGGAACTGATGAACGGGATAGAACAGTTGACGGATGGTGAGATTCTTCTGATCATTTCACTTTCAGGGGAGACGAAAAACTTGGAGGATATCATCCATCTGATCAAAGCGAGGAACGTACAGTACATCAGCGTCACGACACTGAAGGACAACTTTCTTGCACAGAATGCGATGTTCAACATATATGTAAACAGCACGCCGTTCCATCTGTTCAACGGCATCAATAATTCCAGCTTCCTGCCTTATCACATCGTCTTCGATGTGATACTGCGGAAGTTCAGCAAATGGAAGAATGAACAGCCCGGTAAGTAGAGAATCCCCAGAACACGGTTCTGGGGATTCTCTATATACATCGTTTTATCAGGGATGAATGGAGCTGTCGCCGTTTTGGAAGCAATGATAAGCCAATGCCGCCAGGGTGCCGACTTTTTATACCGGGATTTTAAATTCAGCTGAGAGGGGTCAGATAGGCTTCTATGAAATCCCGCTGGTCTTCAATTTTTGGTGGGAGGGAGAGCTTTTCCCCCAGGCTGTCGATGGATTCGTCAACAGTAAATCCCGGACTGTCTGTGGAGAGCTCGATTGTGATGCCCCCCGGTGCCTGGATATAGATTGCCTTGAAATAATGCCGGTCGACGATACCTGAGTTCGGCCACTTTTCCTCCCGCAGTTTTAAGAGCATCTCCTGCAGGTGGTCTTCATCTGACACCCTGAGGGAGAAATGGTGGACGCTGCCGTAGCCTTCCTTCTCGAGCTGGCTGTTCCTCTGTTCGACGACATGGACCGAATCCCGGCCGACCTTGACTTCAGCTTCTGTGCTGTCGTCGGTGAGGTCCTCTTTTGTTTCTCCGCCGAGCAGTTCGAGCAGCTGGAGTGCTGCTTTCAAATACTGTACGGTGATTTCCACCGCACCGATCGAGGTGATGGCATATTCCTTCGGTATTTCATCGGTTGAATTGGGTTCGGAATAATCATATTCAGTATCGACCATGAGCGCCATGCGCTGTTTTTCATGGTCTTCAAAAATCATGGACATATGGCCGAAACGCTCTGTGACCCCTTCGTGATAGACGCCTTTTTCATCGAAGCGGTTTCTGAAAAACTCCAGTGCTTCCATGGAGGGTACCCTGAAGATGATCCGTGATATGCTGTTGGTACCAGGCTGGAATTTTGGGGCATTGAATATCTCGAAGAATGTAATATCCGTCCCCGGCGTGCCCTTGTAATCGGCGTAGAAGAGGTGGTACATGCCGGTGTCATCCTGGTTGACGGTCTTTTTGACGAGCCGGAGCCCCAGTATATTTGTATAGAAATCATGGTTGTCGAGTATTTCCTTCGTGATGGATGATACATGGTGAATGCCTTTGACTGTCATGGCTATCGCTCCTTAAAGTCTATTACTATCAGTATATAATAGAGATGGGTTAAACTCTAATAAAGGAGGACGATTTCACATGGAACATCTGTATATAAAAAGCAGGAACGGGAGCGACCGGACGCTCGTCCTGTTCCACGGCACCGGGGGGAGGGAGACTGACCTGCTCGAAGTCGCAACCATGGTGAATGCTTCCGCCAACGTGCTGGCTTTGCGCGGTGCGGTGGAAGAGAATGGGCAGGCGAGGTATTTCAGACGGCTTTCTCCCCGGGAATATGACCAGGAGAGCCTGCGCCGGGAAGGTATGAAGACCGCCTCTTCGATAAGGGAGCTCGCTTCTGAATATAAACTGGACATGGCGAAAGCAGTCTACATCGGCTACTCCAACGGTGCAAACATGGCAGCCCATCTGCTGCTCAACCATGATATTCCCGTGGCCGGGGCAATGCTCATGCATCCTGCCTACCGGAGTAAACTGGTTGAAAGGGAGATCATGCTCCACAGCAGTGTACTGCTCACTGCGGGTGCCCGGGACATGACAGCCACAGCGGGTGAGGCCTATGAACTGAAGCAGTCCCTTGAACTGAAAGGTGCATCCGTTGAAGTGAAGCTCACAGACGGCGGTCACGAAATCGTTTCCGAAGAGCTCATGGAAGGCCATGTATGGTATTTGAGAGTGGATGGCATGATGGACGATTCATAAATATGTTTTTCTGAGATACCTTTCCAATCCGTCTTCATCACATGTATAGTCTGTAATATCACCGGCGGCGGATCTGATGTCATCATCAGCATTTTTCATCGCAGTCGCCTTACCCGCCTTTTCAAACAGAGGGATGTCGTTCATTGAATCACCGATGGCATGTACATCTTCGAAGCGGATATCAAAATGCCGGAGAAGTGTCTCTATGCCGGTAGACTTATCAATCCCCTTCTGCATCACTTCGGCATTATGGACACTGGTCGTATAGAGGGCGTAATCCCCTGATTCCCGGTTCTGTTCCAGGAATTTGTACCAGTCGCCGATTTTCTTTTCATCCACGCTGAAGAAGAACATTTTGACAACATCCTCACAGGGCAGGGCGTCAACCCACTGTTCATCATTTTCAAGGCTGGTTTCAGTAAAGCCGATTTCAAAGGCTTTCAGTGAAGCCGGCCTTTCCAGTTGGAAATCCCTGATTATATAATCCCTGTCCTGCAGGTGGGTGCGGGAGGAATTCTCCAGGGTATGGACTTCATAATAAATTTCACGTTTCCGGGCTTCACCGATTATCTTTTCGACAGTATCCGGGCTGAATGAAGTGGCATCAATCTGTATGCCGCCAGCATATACTCCCATGCCGCTTGCGGCGACATAGCCGTCAAGCGGACAGTTGTCCGGTGTGATGGATTGTATTTCGTGGCTTGTCCTGCCGGTGGCAAAAAATATACACATCCCTTTTTCTTTCAGCTCTGCAAGTGTGGCAGGCAGGGTGAGGGGGAATTCTGCTTTATGGTTGAGTATCGTACCGTCCATATCCAGGGCGATTGCTTTCATTTCTGTCGTCTCCTCGTCAAAGTTATATTAAGATCATTGTATGGCCGCCGTAAACCGGATTGTTGTGTTAAAATATTCAGTATTATAAAGTGGGATGTTATGACACAGGCAGGCCGGTTTCTCGTACTCCAGGTGCTGAAGGCGAGCGGTCATCCAGGCGGTATCATACTTAATTCTAGACATTTTGCCATATCTTTTAAAGTACATTATGAATCAGGGGCATGGATCTCCCCGGATCGGCCGGCCCTTTATCCAGGAGTTCCTCTGTTCTTCATCGTCCTGTGCCAGGTCGTATTCATATATCCCATCATGCTGTAGGAGGGAAGTGGAATGGGCGGTTTCATCTTCATATTCATGAATGTCATACTTCCGATCATCATCATTGTATCCACTGGCTATATCGTCCAGCTCAAATTCAAGCTCGACCGCGGAACCCTGGCAAAGCTTGCGATCCACTATGTGATGCCGGCGTTCATATTCATGAGCCTGTATGAATCGGATATCAATTTTTCGCTGTTCGTGAGAATCCTGTTATTCCTCAGTCTGTATGCTTTCGCAACATTCCTGATCACACGTTTCATCGCCCGGTTCCTTGGTCTCGACAGGGGACAGCGCATCCTTTTTACGAACTCCAACCTGTTCTATAATGCCGGGAACTATGGTGTGCCGGTCAACGATCTCGTGTTCAGGAGCGATCCTTACGCGATGAGCGTGCAGGTCATCATGGTCGTCTTTCAGAATATGTTCGCTTATTCATACGGAATTTTCTCGCTGAGTGCGGAAAATTCCGGAAGGGGCAGGGCACTTCTTGGTTATTTCAGAATGCCGATATTCTACGGGCTTGCCTTCGGACTCCTGTTCAACTATTTTGATATCGGCATGCCGGCCCCGGTCACATCCGCCCTCGATTACATGCGGAATGCGATGATCGGAATCGTGCTGTTCATACTCGGTGCCCAGATTGCCGGCATAAAATTCAGGCGTCTCAGGTTCAGTGCATTCACAGCAAGCCTCTCCAGGCTTGTGATCGGTCCGGCAGTGGCGTTTGTGATGCTGCTTCTGTCCGGAATTGGGGGGATCACAGCGCAGGCAATCCTCATCACCTCTGCAATGCCGGCGGCTGTGAACAGTTCAATCATTGCCCAGCAGTACAGTGATGACCCGGAATATGCAGCTGAAATCGTCATGATGAGCACGCTTCTGAGTGCTGCGACAGTGTCTTTCGTCATATACGCCGCCATGATCATATTCTGATGATTTATCAAAAGTGCCTCTGTTGTGGTAAAATGGAGGGAAGATAAACGGGACGAAGGAGATTTCCAGTATGGTCAGTATCAATGAGTACTTGAATGTGTATAATATGGGTGATCTGAAGCAGATGGCACGCACGATTTCAGTGAAGAACTTTTCCAAATTGAAAAAAGAGGAACTGATTGATGCGATTGTCGAAAAACAGAAGCAGCCTGAAACTGCAGCGTATGCCTACCGTTACATCGATGATGCATCTTTTGAAAGCTGGCGGCATGCAGCAAAGGGCGGGGGCAAAGGTTCCTACAGCCTTGAGCAGGTTTTCGGCCTCTACATCACGGGGTATGCAGTCGAGGACATGGAACAGGAGGACCGCTATTTCATCACAGATACGGCAGCCGGCCTGTTCGACGGAGCCGATACAGAGGAGAACCGGGAAGTGCGCATCAGCGTACAGAGGAAACTGAACCTGATACGGGCGTCACTGCATCTGTATGGCATTGTAACTTTCAAACAGCTGATCCATCTGTTCAAAAAATATTATGACATGGACATTACGGCCGAGGAAATTACAGACTTCCTTGCCGGATCTCCTTACGATATCACAATCAATGGGGAGAATGGGGAAATTGTCATAGATGACATGAGCGATGAGCAGTATCAGATGGTGCGCAGGCTGCAGGGGGACCGGCCTTACTATGAGCCTGAATTTGCGAAATTCATCAAGTTCAGCGATCCGAACTTCATTGATGAATCCGTCCATCACACAGAACTGAAGGGCTGGATTGCAGAAAATATGGATGTACCCGAAGAGCAGCACCGCAATATATATATATCCCTGCTGCAGCTGATCATGAGGGGGGCCAATCGGGATGAAGTCATACAGTATCTGGCATCACTCGGTGTGGAATTCAAAGATGACGGAGAACAGCGCCTGTTCTTCGATAACATTGCGGGCATCGTGAATAATACGAGACATTTCAAATTCCGGGGACATAAGGAATCTGAACTGAAGACTAAAACGGTCGTCAGAGAAATCAAAGTGGGCAGGAATGACCCGTGTCCATGCGGCAGTGGCAAAAAGTACAAAAAGTGCTGCGGCGCATAAACTTTTTCAGTGAAGCCCTGCGGGGAATGCAGGGCTTCACTTATATTATTTTTTGATTGAATTTTCAGAAAGGTGGAGGGGGATGGATCATTATAAATATCCCTATTTGAACAGACGCTTCAGTGTCTATGCCAAAAACGGAATGGTTGCCACAACACACCCGGTGGCAACTGAAGCGGGAATAGATATGTTGAAGCGCGGCGGAAATGCAATGGATGCGGCAGTTGCCACAGCGGCCGCTCTTACGGTGGTGGAACCCACCAGCAATGGTATCGGAGGGGATGCTTTCATGATCGCCTGGATGAACGGCAGATTGCACGGCATGAACGCAAGCGGCCGTTCCCCAAAGGGGCTGTCGATGGAGGCGATCAAGTCAAAAGGTTACGACAGCATGCCCAAGTACGGCTGGCTGCCTGTAAACGTGCCGGGGGTGCCTGCAGCCTGGGCAAGTCTCATAGGCAGGTTCGGCAATCTGACGTTGAATGAGGTGCTTGCTCCCGCCATACGTGCGGCAAGGGATGGTTTTGCAATTACACCGACCGTTGCGAGATACTGGCGGACGGCATATGATAACTTCAGCAGGGAAGTGGATAATTTCGAAGAGATCCGGCCATGGCTGGAAACTTTCGGTACAGTGACAGCCGGGGAAATCAGAACACTTCCGCAACATGCCGATACGCTCGAAGATATTGCAGTGACGGATGCCCGGAGTGTGTATGAAGGGGCGCTGGCTGATAGAATCGTGTCATACAGTAAAAAATCCGGCGGGCTGCTTACACATGAAGATCTCAAAGGGTTTGAAGTGGATTATGTCGATCCGCTCAGCGTGGCATATAAAGGTTACGACATTCATGAAATCCCCCCGAACGGACAGGGAATAACAGCCCTTATGGCACTCGGCATGCTTAAGGGAGATGAATTCAGCCATCTGGATGATGCCGCGTATCATTGTCAGATTGAAGCCATCAAGCAGGCTTTTGCCGATACGACGGCATTCGTGGCGGACGAAGACTTTATGAAATTGACGGCAGAAGAGCTGCTCGATGATGATTACCTGCGATCCCGGCGCGCGGAAATCGGCGAGGAGGCTGCCCTCAGGGAACACGGTGACCTCCCGCAGGGCGGAACAGTGTATCTGGCCACGGCTGACGGATACGGAAACATGGTCTCCTATATACAGAGCAACTACATGGGTTTCGGATCGGGTGTGGTGGTCCCGGGCACGGGCCTTGCGTTACATAACCGCGGGTATAATTTTTCAATGGATCCTGATAATCCGAACTGTGTGGGCGGCGGTAAGAAACCGTATCATACAATCATTCCGGGTTTTATCACAAAAGACGGCAGGCCGGTCGGTCCATTCGGTGTCATGGGTGCCTTCATGCAGCCGCAGGGGCACCTTCAGGTGGCGATGAATCTGATCGATTACGGCATGAATCCGCAGAGTGCCCTGGATGCGCCGAGGTGGCAGTTCAAGTCGGGGCTCGAAGTTGAAGTGGAGGATCGTTTCGACCATGATATTGCACGTGCGCTCGCAAGACGCGGCCATAAAGTCAGCGTGAATCTGGAACCGAACAGCTTCGGCCGGGGACAGATCATCATCCGCGGGAGGAATGGCGTCCTGATCGGAGGCAGCGAATCCCGCACTGATGGCTCAATTTCTATATATTAGGTGAAAATTATGCAGATGAAGATATTCTGGGCGTTTTTCAAAGTGGGCATGCTGGGATACGGTGGCGGACCCGCCTCGATTCCGCTGGTTCATAAAGAAGTCGTGGATACATATGAATGGATGACGGATGAGGAGTTCCAGGACTCGCTGGCAATCGCCAATGTACTGCCCGGTCCCATCATCACCAAGCTTGCCGGCTATATCGGTTTCGTTAAAAAGGGGTGGCTGGGCATGCTGAACGCAGTCTTGGCAGCAATCCTGCCGACGATCATCCTGATGATTGCCCTGCTCAAACTGTTTGCGGAGTTCAAGGATCTGGACTGGGTGCAGGGGATGAGCCATGGGGTCATACCGGTAGTCGGTGTCATGCTCATCATACTGACGTATGAATTTCTGGAGAAGGCGAAAGCGAAGACGACATGGAGATTCATCATCCTCTTCACCATCCTGTCGTTCCTGCTGCTCGCCGTACTTGATATCCATCCTGCGATAGTCATCCTGGTGATCGTCGCATTCAGCCTGTTCAGGAAGGAAGGGAGAATATGATATATCTGCAGATATTCATTGCATTTTTCATCCCCGGCGTACTCGGTTACGGCGGTGGCCCCTCCTCCATTCCCCTTGTTGAAGAAGAGGTCGTGCAGAACTACGGGTGGATGACTTCACAGGAATTCGCGGAGGTGCTGGCGTTTGGCAATGCATTGCCCGGCCCGATTGCGACAAAGATGGCCGGCTATATCGGTTTCGAAGTCGGGGGAATCTTCGGCTCGGTGGTGGCGGTGGGTGCGACAGTGCTGCCGTCACTCATGCTGATGGTATTTCTGGCGGGCGTCCTGTACAAGATGAAAGGGACGAAGAAGTTCGAGACACTGACGACGCTGATCAGGCCGGTCATCGCCATATTGCTCGGTGTGATTGCATTCGATTTCTTCGCCGGTTCGTTCGTTGAATCAGGGACAGTCCACACTGTCATTCTGATGGCTGCGAGCTTTGTAATGCTGAAGAAATTCAATATACATCCTGCACTGGTGATCGTTTTCGGTCTCGTGTACGGAGCAATATTGCTGTAAAAAGATATACTGAGTATTAAAGGAGGATGAATGTGCCTGAATTGAACAGACTATTGAAAAATGTAGGCTTGCCGGGGACGAGACAGATGGCGAATCGGGTGGCCGGACAAACTGAAATTATCGACCTGACACTTGGCCAGCCTGACTTCCCTGTGCCGCAGGCAGTCAGAGATCGTGTGATGCAGGCAGTGGACAATGAGCCCATGAAATACTCGCATAACCGCGGGATGATGGAACTGCGCAAAGCAATCACGGATTTCTACAAAGATAAATATACGGCGGAATATGAGCCGTCTGATGAAGTCATTGTGACGAACGGCGGGAGCGAGGCGCTCGATACGATTTTCCGGACAATCATCAACCCCGGGGATGAAGTCATCATGCCGGCCCCGGTCTATACGGGCTATGAACCCATCGTCACGATGCTCGGTGGCACTGCGGTGCTGGTCGATACCACGGAGACGGGGTTTATTCCCACCGCCCAAAAGCTCGAAGCCGCGATGACACAACGGACTAAGGCGGTGCTGCTCAACTATCCGAACAACCCTACAGGTGCAGTCTATCCCAAAGGAACGGTGGCTTCACTTGTGGAGTTGTTCAAGAGACACGATATTTTCATCGTTGTGGATGAAATGTATGCAGAAAATACTCTGGACGGGGAACATCATTCATTCACTTCCTACCCTGCGATCAAGGACAGACTGCTCGCTGTGAACGGTCTGAGCAAATCCCATGCGATGACAGGATGGCGTATCGGCTGGCTGTTGGGCAGTGCCGAAATGATCGAGAAATTGACGCTCGTCCATCTGTACAACACACTGTGCGCCAGTATGCCGAGCCAGATAGCGGCGCTTGAGGCTTTGACGGGTGCTGCGGACGCACCGGCGGAAATGAATGCTGCGTACAAAGAGAGAAGGGATTACATTTACAGACGCCTTGTGAATATGGGCCTTGAAACGGTACTGCCTGAAGGGGCGTTCTATATATTCCCGTCGATCAAAGGGTACAATGAAAGCTCATTCGATTTCGCGGTGGAACTGCTTGAAGAAGCAGGTGTCGCCGTCGTGCCCGGTGCCGCATTTTCAGAATACGGAGAGGGGCATATAAGAATTTCATTTGCGACAGGCATGGAGAATCTTGAAGAAGCAGCCGACCGCATGGAGAAATTTTTGAATGGTAAAAAGAGGTGAGAAACGGCTACAAACGAAGAGGTAAAAAACACCTATGAATGATCTGTTCAGCATACTGGCATCGCTGATGGAGGGTATTCCGCCCGAAGAAACCCACAGAGCCGGTGATACGATCACAAGGATGCTAAAAAGAAGTTCAGTGAAGAAATTTCACGTCCGATCATTCAGGCTGGATTAAAATATGAAGGAGGATTCAAAAATGACGATTTCACAGCAGGATACTTATGAATTGAATAACGGTGTGAAAATGCCGGTAATCGGATTCGGTGTATATAAAATTCCGGAAGAGCAGATGGCGGCAACGATTGGAACAGCACTTGAGGCAGGGTACCGCCATTTCGACACCGCCGCTTTCTACGAGAATGAAAGAGCACTGGGGGACGTCCTGAAGAAATCGGATGTTTCACGTGAAGAACTCTTCATCACGACAAAAGTGTGGAATGATGATCTGGGCTACGAAGAGACACTGAAGGCTTTTGAAACAAGTCTTGAAAAACTGCAGATGGACTATCTCGACCTCTATCTCATCCACTGGCCGATTGAAGGGAAGTATACAGAATCATGGAGGGCATTGGAAAAGCTCTACAAAGATGGACGTGTGAGGGCGATCGGTGTGAGCAACTTCCACAGTCAGCATCTTGAGGAAATATTCAGATTCGCGACGGTAACCCCAATGGTCAACCAGCTGGAATATCATCCTCAGCTTGCCCAAAAGGAAATGCGGGCATTCTGTGATGAACATGGAATTCAGCTCGAAGCATGGGCACCGCTCAAACGCGGGGCGTTCTTCGGCGATCCCGTTATCCGGGAACTCGCCGAAAAGTACGGCAAAACACCTGCACAGATCGTGCTGAGATGGGATATCCAGACAGGTGTATCCACCATACCGAAATCAGTGACACCAGGACGTATACGGCAGAACATCGATATTTTTGATTTTGAACTGACAGAAGGTGACATGGAACGTCTGGATACTCTGGATACGCATGAAAGGCTGGGGAAAGATCCGGACAATTTCAGTTTTGATGACTGAAGCGCGCGTCCGTGGAAAAGTGGCCGGGATATTCCTCCCGGCCACTTTTTGAAATTCATCCGAATATTCTCCTGATCAGTTCTGCAAGGCATTCTTCAGTATTCTCCATGACTTCATTGACATCTTTGCTGTCATCTGCGAGGGACCAGGTCTGTGCGAAATGTGCCGACAGGTCTTCGGTAATCTGGCCGGATATAAGGTAGACCGGCACACCATACCTGTCTGCACATTCTGCTACAACCGAAGGGGCTTTGCCATCCATCGTCTGGATGTCGCTCCTGCCTTCCCCTGTAATGATCAGGTCAGCCTTTTTGACGGCGTCTTCAAGGCCGATCATTTCTGCAATCAGCGTGCCGCCATTCTTCATGTTTGCACCCATGTTCGCAAGCATCCAGCCGAGCCCGCCGGCTGCACCGGCACCCGGTGTACTGCTGTGGTCTTCTTTGAATATATCCATTGCCTTATGGTGCAGATGGACGAGCATGTTTTCAAACGGGCTGATCTGTTCAGGTTTCAGACCTTTTTGCGGTCCGAATACGGAAATTGCACCGTAGTCACCGAACAATGGATTGGTGACGTCCGAGGCAATCGTCATCTTCACGCCATCCAGCATTCGCAGGCTGTCGATGAACAGTTCATCAATCTTTCCTATATCTTCATTCATTACAGATACAGGTTTTCCCGACGCATCCTTTGCCATGCCGCCGAGTGCCATGAACATGCCGAAACCGCCGTCGTTGGTGGCGGAACCGCCAAGGCCCAGTATGATGTGGCGTGCACCCCGGTCGAGGGCATTGAGCATGAGTTCCCCGACACCGAACGAGGTGCGGCGACCGGGCTCAGAGCCCGTCAAAAGATGCAGTCCGCAAGCCTCTGCGGTTTCGAGTATTGCCGTATCTTCCTTCATATAATAGACTGCCGGCACCGTACTTCCTTCAGGCCCGGTGACATTCAGATCAATCTTTTCATAACCTTCATCGACAAAACAATTCAGCAGGCCGTCCCCGCCGTCACTCATCGGTTTGGTGATGGGCAGGTGGCCAATGTCTGTAAGTGTGCGTGCCATGATGTCCGCAGCTTTTTTCTGGTCCAGTGTTCCTTTATATGAATCGGGGGCGAGGACAATTTTCATAATTTCATCTCCCCGCCAAGATCGATCGAGTAGTGCTCCAACAAATAATGGGGGACAAAAAAGCGTGCGGTTTTCAATGGGTCGACGACTTGGTTGATCTGTGTCTCACCAATCAGACTCATCAGCATCGCAATTTCCGGCAGTGACAGGCCGGTGTGTGGCCGGAGCAGTTTGATCATCTGCCTGACTGAGTCATCCACCGCCTCGTCCAGGCATTCATGCGAAACCATCATATTCAGGCCTTCTGTATCAATCAGGACAGGATGATTTGTACTGATGCCCGATGCTTTCTCCAGTCTGACTGTCACTCTGGCAGCCGTCTCCAGTCCGCTGATGCCCACTTCGCCATCGCCCATCTTTGCGTGAACATCACCGAGCCCGAACAGTGCCCCTTCATGGAAAACCGGGAGATAAAGCACAGCGCCCTCAGTCATTTTGCTGCAGTCCATATTGCCGCCGTGGGCTCCCGGTGTACTGTTCGGCACGCGACCTGCGGCCGGGGCAGTGCCGATGACGCCAATCATGGGGCTGAGGGGCACCGTCATTCCGTTGAATTCCGTTGTATTATTTTCTTTATCAAGGTCGAAAAATTTAACGTGGCGTTCCTCGATATAATCTTTCATGACACCGCCCTGTGGTCCGGCAGTTGCCAGGCCTCTGTCCCCCAGTTCGATTTTTTCGACAGAGGCTTTGAGAACATCACCGGCAGAGAGGCCTCTTACGAAAATAGGGCCTGTGGCCGGGTTCTGGCGGCTCCAGTCGACAGTGCCGAAATCCATATCGGGTGAGGTGATCTGATCTTCAAAACAGTCCACTGTATGAATATGTACAGTGTCTCCGGCATCGATTTCGAGCGCCGGTGCGATAGTTGCGGACATTTCATAGTATAGATGGGAACTGTCCAATTGATGCTGCACAAAAACACCCCTTTAAATCTTTCTGAAACCTCTGTCGTACTGCTCGGGGATGAATGATCTATCCGCCGGATTCTGTTTGCGGTTTGCATTCATCACCCAGTAGGGATCACGGAGCAGTCCGCGGCCGATTGCTGTAAGGTCGGCATCTCCGGAAGCGATGACGTGTTCGGCGACATTGACATCTTCAAGCAGTCCGACGGCAATGACAGGGGTGCCTGTCTCCTCTTTTATCCTTCTTGCATAAGGCACCATGTAGCCGGGGTAGGGTCCCTGGAAGCGCTCTTTGGATGGTGTGCCTTCCCCGCCGGCGGAAACATCGATCATATCCACGCCCGCTTCCGTATAGCGTTTGGCAAGTTCAATGCCGTGCTCGAGATCATACCCGCCTTCAGCGTATTCCACAGAGGAAATCCTGATGACAAGGGGCATGTCCTCCGGCATGACGGACTTGACCGCTTCGATTACCCGGACCCCGAACAGAGCGTAGTCCTGTCCGTATTCATCGTCTCTTTTATTGCTGAGGGGGGACTGGAACTGGTGGATCAGGTAGCCGTGGGCCCCGTGGATTTCAATAGTGTCAAACCCTGCCTCGACAGCACGCACCGCACCCCATTTATAGGCATCGACCATCTCATCGACTTCATCGGTGGTAAGTGCATGGGGTGTTTTGAATCTGTCGCTGAATGCAATCGCAGAACTGGATACGGGTTCCGGCGCATCCTGGGCCTTACGTCCGGCATGGGCAAGCTGGATGCCTATTTTCGCCCCCTGCCTGTGGCAGGCATCGACTATCCGTTTGTAGTGGGGGACGTGGCCGTCCGACCATATGCCGAGGCAGTGATCGGTAATCCTTCCGCGCTCTTCGACATTAGTCATTTCCATCATGATCAGGCCTGTGCCGCCGACTGCACGGGAGGTGTAGTGGGTGAAGTGCCATTCATTCGGAATGCCGTCCTCTGCACTGTACTGGCACATCGGCGCCATGACCACGCGGTTGCGGAGTGTGAGGTTCTTGATCTTGTAGGGTTCAAATAATGTTGACATCAGAGATTCCTCCTTTAATGTTAATTTTATTGTTACGGAAACTGGGTTAAACATCAAAGATAAAGGCTCGGCCGGCAATAAAAATCCCTCCGGGATGGAGGGTAAGTTATCTTCCGTTCTCTTTGAACGTGAGGATCCGTTCTTCAATTGCATCCCTGACGTTTTTGAAGACGGCATGAATCTCTTCGTCCGTACCGGACGCTTTTGCCGGGTCTTCGAAACCCCAGTGCATACGCATTACATGCGGAGGTGTCACTGGACAATTATCATCCGCATCTCCGCAGAGTGTGATGACGTAATCCGACCTGTCGAGCAGTTCCCTGTCAATGACACTCGATTCCTGTCCGGTAATATCAATGCCGGATTCCTCCATGATGGATACTGCTTTAGGGTTCATGCCATGGGCTTCGATCCCTGCAGAATACACTTCGTAGTGTCCGTCGAGATATTTACGGCCAAACCCTTCGGCAATCTGACTTCTGCAGGAATTTCCGGTACATAGAAAATAAACGATTGGTTTTGACATATTACAGTCTCCTTTAATTAAGAAATTATCAACAGCCATGCAAACAGTCCGAGTAGAGTGATGAAAAGGACAGGGAGTGTAAGCAGCAGACCTATTTTGAAGTAGTAGCCCCATGAAATACGGACACCTTTTTTCTTGAGCACATGCAGCCAAAGCAGTGTAGCGAGTGAACCGATCGGTGTAATTTTCGGTCCGAGATCCGAACCGATTACATTGGCGTATATAAGTCCTTCTTTGACGAGTCCCGCTGCCCCTGATTCCGCGATGGCCAGGGCATCAATCATGACAGTAGGCATGTTATTCATTACAGAGGATAATATCGCGGCGGTAAAACCCATCACCATCGTGCCGGCGAATAGCCCCTGATCGGCTGCGAGTCCGATGAACTTCCCGAGGAGGTTTGTCAGGCCGGCATTTTGAAGGCCATACACCACAACGTACATACCGAGGGAGAAGAACACAATATCCCATGGGGCTCCTTTAATTACCTGTCGGACCGGAACCGCGTCGCTTTTCCTGGCCATGAAGACAAAGGACAAAGCAATGATTCCTGCGATGGCCGACACAGGAATCCCAAGCGGCTCGCTCATAAAATAGCCGATGAGCAGAAGTGTGAGTACCAGCCAGGACCAGTTGAAAAGTCTGCGGTCGCGTATCGCTTCAACAGGCTCTTTAAGATCATTGACATTATAATCAGATGGAAGATCTTTTCTGAAAAAGATGTATAGTACAATGATGCTTGCCATGATGGAGAATAAGTTGGGGACAACCATCCGTGATGCATACTCCATAAAACCGATGCCAAAGAAATCCGCCGAGACGATATTTACAAGATTGCTGACAACAAAGGGCAGTGATGCGGTATCTGCGATGAAGCCACTCGCCATAATGAATGGCATGACCATCTTTTCCGTAAAATTGAGGTTCCGGACCATCGCAAGTACTATAGGTGTCAAAATCAGCGCAGCACCGTCGTTTGCAAATAATGCGGCAACAACTGCGCCGAGAAGAATGATATAGACAAACATCTTCAGACCGCTTCCGTTGGCAATCCGTGCCATGTGAAGAGCCGACCATTCGAAAAATCCGATTTCATCCAATACGAGTGAAATCAGTATTACTGCAACGAAGGTAAGTGTTGCATTCCACACAATACCCCAGACAGTGCCGACATCACCGAAACTGACGACACCGAAAATCAGGGCGACGAGTGCACCGGCACAGGAGGACCATCCGATGCCAAGCCCCTTGGGCTGTCTGATGACGAGGAACAAAGTGACGAGAAATATGATTATGGCAATTACAGCAGTGAAATTATCCATCAGCAGCATGACCCCTCTTCGCATTTTGAAAACAGCCGATCGACATGTTCATCAATTTCAGGTATGCCTCTGATGAGATAAGGCACAATGTCATAGAACCTGCTTCCTTCATCGAGTGAAAGATAGGTCCAGTATCCATCTCTTCTGGCTTTTACAAGTCCGATATTCCGCAGTTTTTTCAAATGCTGGCTTACTGCCGGCTGGCTCATCCCGAAACATTCGGTAAAATCGCATACACAGCACTCTTTCCGGTTCATCATGGCAATCATGGAAAGTCTGGATGTGTCACCGAGGATTTTAAATAGTTCCGCGGTTTCTGAAATATTGCTTTTAATTTTTTCCAATTTTCATGCCCCATTCTATACAGATAATATTCATGTAGCAAAAATCATTATATAAGCGAATGGTTATATGGTCAATGGGGTAAAGTACATTGTGGTTCTAGGCATGAATTATCTTAAATGGAAACGCAGCGGAGCTTTCGCCTGATCAGCGGTCCGCTACGTTTCAGACCGACGGATATTGAAGATGTTTAAAATAAAAGTTTACATCGGGAGTGGAGAGGTTAGAAGTTTATTGTGTTGTGTGAATACTTATTAAATGGAGGAATCATCAATGAGTTCGAATATTTATGGTAACACTCCCCCGATGCTCGGCGGAAAAAATCTGACAGGTGCGGATGCCTATGATACGGATGTACTGGTCTACGGGGTGCCATGGGAAGGTGCATGCACATGGGGCGATTATACGGGCAGTGAACTGGGGCCGAAACAGATCAGGCTTTCATCCGCAAGATACAGCACATATCTGCCGGAACTAGATCACATCAATGTGGAGGATCATATGGCCATCGGTGATGTGGGGGATGTGAGCGTCATCCCCCACGACGTCCCGGGAACGATGGAGCGTATCGAAGAATTTACTGAGGAACTGTGGAATTCAGGGAAGTTCCTTGTCGGCCTCGGCGGAGATCACGGCATCACCTATCCAGTTGTCAAAGCACTGACAAACTCGGGTAAAAAAGTGGGTATCATCCATCTGGACTCACATTATGATAATATGCCGCACCATGAAGGTGATAAATTTGCACGCAGTACGCCGTTCATGCGTCTCTATGAAACCGAAGGTGTGAGGAATGAGAGCCTCATCCATACAGGGATCAAAGGGCCGCGCAATAAGCCGGAGACAGGGAGGTATGCCAGGGAGAACGGCGCTGTTACACTGACGATTAATGATATCAGGGAAGCAGAAGACTTAAGGGCCTATGCCAATGAGATATATGATATGGCTGCAAAGGATGTTGATGTGGTCTATCTTACCATCTGCAGTGACGTCCTTGATTTTGCTTTTAATCCGGGTGGTCCGGTGGACGGCAATGGACTTACTTCATATGAGCTTTTGACAATGATCTATGAGTTTGCAAAACGCGGTCTCTGCGGCATGGACTTCGTTGAAGTCTATCCGCAGCAGGATACCAACCAGAATTCGGCGCACTTCGTGTCCACTGCAGTTCTTTATGTACTTGCAGGGCATATACACGGTACCCATCATAAATAAGTGAAGGAAGGGGAAACCCTTCCTTTTTTAACAGGGGTGAGGAAGAAATGTTTGTACAAATCAAAGAAAAATTGAAGATGTTCGGACCGGGGGCAATTGTAACAGCATCCTTCATAGGTCCCGGCACAGTAACTACAGCCACACGGGCCGGCGCAGGTTTCGGATTTGCGCTGCTCTGGGCCATCATATTTTCTATTCTCGCTACAATCATCCTTCAGGAGATGGTGGCAAGGATAGGTATTGTCACGAAGCAGGGACTGGGTGAAAATATCCGTGACCTTTTTGATAATGTCATTTTAAAATTCGCAGCGGTCTGGATAGTGATGATTGCAGTCTGCGTAGGCTGTGCCGCCTATATCAGCGGGGATCTTCTCGGGACGTCCCTCGGGGTATCATACTTATTCGGCATACCGGAAAATTATGTGGCACCGGTCATCGGTGTAATTATCCTGCTTCTTGGTTTGAGCGGCAGCTATAAGATCATCGAGAAGCTCATGCTTTTCCTCATAGCGGTAATGTGCATCACTTTCATCACGACAATGATCGTATCCGGACCTGAAATCTCAGAAGTGCTGAAGGGGGCGTTCATCCCCGGTATTCCGAACGGTTCGATTTTGATGATCATCGCTCTGATAGGTACTACTGTAGTACCTTATAATTTCTTCATACATGCAACGACTGTGAGTGAGAAGTGGGACAGTGCCGAGGGGCTGAGGGAGTCCCGCTGGGATACGATCATAACCATTACTGTCGGAGGCATCATTACTGCTGCAATCCTCATCACTGCCGGTGCCCTCATCCACGGCAGGGAAGTGACCAGCATCGTTGAACTGGCAGCTCCGCTCGAACCGCTGATGGGAGAGTTTGCTCCACTGTTCATCAGCATGGGCCTGTTTGCAGCAGGCTTTTCCTCCGCGACGGCCTCTCCCATGGGCGCGGCTGTCACTGTGAGCAGTTTCATGAGATGGGAGGGCGGTTTTGACAATGCGAAGTATAAAGTTGTGTTTGCACTGGTCATCGGCCTCGGTATCGTTACATCTGCGCTTGGTCTGGAACCGCTCGAGGTACTTTTGTTTGCCCAGGCCTTGAATGGTCTGATACTGCCAATCATCGCAATCCTCATCATGATCGTGATAAACAAAAAGAATTTCATGGGCGAACATATCAACCCGCTGTGGCTGAACATAGTCGGCTGGGCGGTCGCGGCTGTCGTCTCATTCCTCGGTATATACAGCCTTGTGGATGCCGTGACTGCATTTATGTAGGCTGAATCGATTCAAACCGGAGCTGTTTTGATTTATAATTCATATAAGAACTTTTAGAAAGGGTGTAAGCAGGTATGAAAGTACAGGCAAAATGGACGGGCGGCATGGCGTTCAATTCGACAGGTGACAGTTCCGGCTATGATGTGACAATGGATGCGTCGGGGCAAGTGGGAGGCAACGACAGTGGCCCCCGCCCGATGGAGATGATCCTTCACGGCGTGGCGGGATGCATGGGAATCGACCTGTGCGTCATCATGCGCCGTGAGATGGAAAGGATAGAGTCCATTGAAATAGATATTGACGGAGACAGAAGGGACACTGAGCCCAAAAGTTTTACCAAAGTGGATCTGACGGTGAGGATCAAAGGCGATGTGACAGCAAAAGTTGCACAGCGTGCAGTGGATCTTTCAGCGGATAAATATTGTTCCGCCATCAACTCCCTGAATGCAGAGGTGGTCACCCGCCTTGAACTGAACGGGGAAGAACAATAGGAAAACCGGTGCAACCGAATTTTCGGGGGGCACCGGTTTCTTTGCGTCAATTTTCATAGAAGTCTGTCTCTGACAGATCTTTGAACTGTATGATGATTTCTGAGATGCGGTCCTCCTGTGTATAGTTCATCATTACGTAATAGCCGTTGTCCGTGTCACTGTCATAGATCATGCGGAAGTCGGAAGTTTCATCTCTCGTCGGCCATCCGAAATTCTCAACAGCATCGGATTTGTAGAAATCGTCCGGGAAGATGATGATGCCGTCAACTTTCAGATCTTCCAGATCCCCCGAGTCTCCGGCAGAAGCCGGGAAATTGAATCCGATATGATCATAGTGGTAATAGGTGCCATCGATAATACTGCCTTTGCCGGAAGGTTCCCCCAGGGTATTCATCATGTAATCATAGCTTGAGTGGACGGTCACCGTCCTGTATTCATAACTGCCGTTAAAGAAATTTGAAATGAAGGCGGGGCTTGTAACATCTATCGGCTTGATTTCAGGCGGTGACTGTGCTTCTTCTGTGGAAGTCTCCTCCTGGGTTTTCCGTGTTGATCCTTCGTCTGTCCTTTCATCCGCCGGGTCTCCGGACATGCCGAAGCAGGCGGTGAAAGCAAACGGTATGAATGAAAGCATCAGAAAAAACTTCATGTTATCAGGCTCCTGCTCCTTTAAGTGTTGTCTGTGTCCTGCCGGGTATCCCTCGGTCTCTCTGCGCAGACGGGCGGGCATGATTACGTAGGTGAAATCATCTGACCCTCTCCCGGGGTGATGAGCCCATCGTTGCGGAGTCTTCCAATGAGCTGTATATTGGCAGAAAGATCCAGACCTTTAAATATGATTATAGTGGACAGTTTCATAAAATACTAGCGGAGGTGATCCGTATGCTTATAATCGACACACTTGAAATGGATTATGGGAAATTTCAGATGAAGGTGGAAAACATGCATTTTGGCGAGGGTCTGCATGTCATTCTGGGGCCGAATGGCAGCGGTAAAAGCTCAATGATGAGAGGAATCATCGGATACGGTGGTAAAGAGATGAAGAGACGGGCTGTATGTTATGAAGGGGAAAGGGTTCTGAAGACGCATCGGTTTTTGAGCTATCTTCCCCAAAACACCCCACGGTTCCGCCTCAGTGTGGGACAATATATCAGCCTGACTGCAGATGCAGGGAATCGTTCGCTTCAAGATAGTCTGCTTGAGAGGTTTGATCTGCATTCTCTCTCAGAAAATACGGTGGAAGAGCTGTCGGGCGGTGAATTCAAAAGGGTGCAGTGTGCACAGGTTGCGATGGAACAAAAAGCGGTCCTGCTGCTGGATGAGGTGGAGCAGGGACTGGATCTCAAGTACCAGCACCGGATATTGAAGTGGATGAAAGGGGAAGCGGCCAAAAAAACAGTCATCGCAAATATGCATGATGTGCCGCTTGCAATGACCTATGCCGATACTATGACGATGATGAGGGACGGTAAAGTCTTAGTGCAGGGTGTCAGCCCTGAAGATGTCACGTCAGAGATGCTCTCGGACTGCTACTCTATTCCACTGACAGTCGAAAGGCGGGAGGGCAGACCATGGGTATTCCACGATGCCCTATAGTACCGCTCCAAGCGCACCGGAATACTCACCGTTTTTAATGATGTGGGGGGTTGCGCCCTTGAGTCCCGCATACCTTTCTATGATTTCTATCATCACATCGTTGCCCAGCAGGGTGGAGCCAATGAAGACAATGTCTTTTGTGCCAAAACCATCCGCCAGGCTGATGCCCATTGCTGTGACCGTTTCCGCAATCAGACCGATGACTGCATGTAATTTATCCGCATCATTCAGCTTCCGGACGTCGGCTGAAAGAACGCGGCCGAAGTTGCTTGCAGTGAGATCACCCGGGATAGGGGTCGGACGTCCGGCATATATATGGTGGACCTGAAGGTCCACCATATCCCTGCTGCCCTGTCCGGCGAGTCTGATGATGTCTTCATAGGAATCCATGCCTGTCAGGAGGTTGGACAGCCCCATGAGTGTACCGCCGCCGACGCCGGATCCCCCAACCCTCTTCTGTCCGTTTTCATCCGCCTGGTGGAAACTCGTTCCAGTCCCTACATTAAGGTAGACAAAGCGTCCGATTGACAGCCCCTGTTCTTCCATGAGTCTCGATAGCCCACGGTATGTCGCATCGAATTCGACGGACATGCGGGTTGTGCAATTCAAATTTTCGTCCATATATTCGGCCTTGCCGCCGGTCAAATATATTTCATCTTCTGAGTGACAGGCACCCAGATCCTCAATCAGTAAATCTATTTCTGAGGACGGTCTTTTCTCAAACCGTCTTTTTCCGTCTTCAATATAGACGACTTTCAACAGCGTCCCGCCTGCATCGATTCCGATTTTCATAGTCAGCCTCCAGCAAAAAAGAATGTCATTGGCTTTTATTATACCAATGACATTCCTCTTTTTTAATACGAAATTAAGCGATTTTATCTTTGACTTTTTTTCTGCCTGCGTGCCATCGAGGTGTTCGGTTCACGTCTCATGGACTTGGAGACGGATATAATCATGAGGATCAGAATGATTCCGAACGGGAGCCCTGCAAGCAATGACGCTGCCTGGAGGCTGGTGAGGCCGCCTGCGATAATCAAAGTGACAGTGAGCAGTCCGAGCAGTATCCCCCAGATGATTTTGAGGCGTATGTCAGGGTTTTCAGTATTCCCGGAGGTCATGCCGGCCACAATGAAAGTTGCAGAGTCGGCTGATGTCACCAGGAAAGTGAAAATCAGCAGAATTGCCAGTGCCGAGAAGAGCGCTGTCATCGGAAGCTGGTCGAACAGCGCGAAAAGCGCTGCTGTATCATTCTCGAGAACAAGCTCGCCGATGTTTGTTCCGTTGAATAAGTCAGAATAGAGGGCTGTTCCCCCGAGTGCCCCTATCCACAGGAACGACAGCATTGGCGGTACAATCAGTATGCCGAGGACATATTCACGGATGGTACGTCCTTTGGACACACGCGCAACGAAAGATCCGATGAACGGACTCCATGCAATTACCCATGCCCAGTAGAAGACAGTCCATTCCTGAACCCAGACATCGCCGGAATAAGGCTGCATCCTCAGTGAATACCCTACATAGTTTGAAAGATAGTCGCCGAGACCCACAATGATGCTTTCCATGATAAAAGTAAAAGGACCGACTGCCATTACAAAAATTGTGATGACTGCAGCGAGAATCATATTCAGGTTACTCAGCCACTTGATCCCCCTCTTCAGACCGGTTGTTGTGGACAGTATGAAAAGACCTGTCATGACAGCTGTAAGTATGATCTGGGTCAGGGCGCCTGATGGGATGCCGAATGCAATATTCAGCCCGCCATCCATCTGCATGATACCGAGACCGACAGAAGTGGCCATGCCGGTCACAGTTGCGATTACTGCCAGTACATCGATGGCCTTTCTCGCTTTCTGGTTATATTCACTTCCAAACAAAGGTTCAAGGGAAGTGGAAACAAGCCCGTTTTTCTGCTTACGGTATTGTGAATAACCGATGGCAAGGCCAGCAACACCAAATATAGACCATTGTGATATACCCCAGTGGAAGAAGGAGTATCCCATTGCCATTTTAGCTGCAGCTTCATCTTCAACCGGCCCGCCCGTAAACGGCGAAATCATGTAGTGGCTCATCGGTTCTGCCACACCGAAGAATACCAGACCGACACCCAGGCCTGCAGAGAACAGCATGCCTATCCAGGAGCGGAATGAAAACTCCGGTTTTGACCGGTCTCCGCCCAATTTAAGACGGCCGTAAGGTGAAAGTGCAAGGAATATCAGGAACACACCAAAACCAAAGACAGCAATCATGAAAAACCAGCTGAAGTAGTTTGCAATCCATCCATAGACAGATTCCGATGCTACCTGGAATCTCCCGGGTATAAGTATTGCGATGATTGCAGCAATCAGAATGATGCTGGATGATGACCAGAAAACAATACCGAGCTTGGATTTCACCTTCTCAGTCGTCTTAGGGATTTCATCATCCGTGTTCTTTTTAAAATTGTCATTGTCCAAAATTTCTCCCCCTAAATTTCGCAAATTCTTTTTGCTTTACCCCCATCTGCTGTATAATAAACGCAATCAATCACGTTTTTCATCGGGTGACAATGTATATTCACAAGGGTATAGTTAGTATCATAACAAAATGATAAAACTTGTCAAAAAGGGGTTTCAATATGAATGACATCACAATCCGGGAGTACAGAGAAGCAGACAGGGTAAGTCTTGAGACATTTGAATTGAGTGGGAAACAGCAGGTCTATTCCAGCCTGCCGAAGGAGGTGCTGGGAGATGCAGTCAGTGACCCGGACCGTACGGCATGCGTTGTGGAAAACGGGGAAGGTGAGATTGTAGGTTTCTTTGTGCTCCATAAATACTATCAGCATGAAGGATATGATACGCCGCATGAAGTCGTATACATCAGATCTTTATCCATCAACGAGAAACTTCAGGGCAGAGGTTACGGCACGAAAGTTGCCATGGCACTGCCACAGTATGTCCAGGGGAAATATACATCGCTCGATCATCTTTATCTGGTGGTGGATGCAGAGAATCAGGGGGCGTGGAGTCTGTATGAACGCGCCGGCTTCATGCATACGGCGACTAAAGAGGATGGACCGATCGGCAAAGAGCGCCTTTATTACCTGGATCTGGATCAGAAGTACGTACATAATGTAAAGCTTGCGCTCGATGAGTCTGTGGACCTGCCTCATGTCAGGTTGGACATCATTTTGAATCAAAAAGAAAAAGTAGGTTATATAGAGGGCAAAGCGGATAAAGAAGTATTGAGAATCATCCATCTTTATACTGAGGCACCAGAGCGGAACCGGGGCATCGCTTCCACTGCACTGCGTCAGCTGGGGACGTTTCTCAGAAGGAATATGGCTGACATCCGGGAGCTGACTGTGAACGTGGATGACGCTGCAGAAAAAATAAGATTGTTTGAACGTGTCGGGTTTGTTAAATTTGATGAAGATGAAAATGCCAGGCTTTACAAGAAATATATAAACTATTAAATTAGTGCTTGATTCATATAGTGTTTAACTGTATGATATCTTTTGATATTCCAGACTTGAAAGGATGAATTGGATGCGACTGGATGAGTACACTAAGGAAATGATGGATGAGAATTCTTTCATCGACATGTCCCATATTTATTTGGAGGATGAAGGCAGGGAAAAGAATCTCTACGATATCATTGATAAGTTCAAGCAAGTGGGCGGATACACAGATGAGGAAATCGAGAACCGTATCCTTCAATTTTATACAGATCTGAATACCGATGGACGCTTCCTGAGCACCGGAGACGGTGTGTGGGGACTCCGGGACTGGTATTCTGTGGACGATATTTCAGACAAGATTGCACCGACGATACACAAGATCGAGCTTGCTGTCGACGATGAGGATCCCGTGGTCTATGACGAAGAGGATGATGCATTCGATCAGGATAAAGGGCTGGTCGAGGATGATACGGAGAATATTGATTCACCGATCAATGAGAATGAAGTCGAGACGGAAGAAGATCTGGACGATGCACTTGATGAATCAATCGATGACAATATCGAATATGATGACTCTGATGAACTGGAAGACAGCTACGAAGATGAATCGAATCTCTGAAGCAGAGTTTCCAGTTGACTTTCCTTCTAAAAGTGATATTATTTTTATTGGGCTCCCTGAAACAGGGATTGTAAAGAACGGCTCCTTTTCACCAAGTGTGGAAGGGAGCTATTTTTATTTTTACAGGAGGAAGTGCAATGACTAAATATATTTTTGTAACAGGCGGAGTAGTCTCTTCCCTGGGCAAAGGAATCACAGCTGCGTCACTGGGAAGACTGCTGAAAGACAGAGGGTTTTCCATTACGATCCAGAAGTTCGATCCATATCTGAACGTTGATCCGGGAACAATGAGCCCGTATCAGCACGGTGAAGTCTTCGTCACTGACGATGGGGCCGAAACCGACCTCGACCTTGGTCACTACGAGCGTTTCATCGACATCAACCTTCACAAGTATTCCAACGTCACAGCGGGAAAAGTCTATTCTGAAGTCATCAGGAAAGAGCGCCGTGGCGATTACCTCGGAGGTACGGTGCAGGTCATCCCGCACATCACGAACGAGATAAAATCCCGTCTGTTGCAAGCCGGTGAAGAGTCCAATGCGGATATCGTCATAACAGAAATCGGCGGTACGACCGGGGATATAGAATCGCTTCCATTCCTGGAGTCGATCAGGCAGCTGAGAAGTGACCTGGGCTCTGAAAACGTAATGTTTATCCACTGTACTTTGCTTCCATACATCAAAGCTGCAGGTGAAATGAAAACAAAGCCGACCCAGCACAGTGTGAAAGAACTGAGGGGGCTGGGTATACAGCCGGACATGATCGTTGTCCGTTCAGAGTATGAAATGGCTGAAGATATGCGCGATAAAATTGCACTTTTCTGTGATATTGATACCGAAAGCGTGATCGAGGCACGTGATGAGGAGACCATTTACAATATCGTCATCCGTCTCCAGGAACAGCGCATGGATTCCCTTGTCATCAACAGGCTCGGTCTCAGAAGTACCGAGGAAGCGGAACTGGAAGACTGGAAACATCTGCTTGACAACCTGAGCAGGATAAACCGTACAGTCAAAATCGCTCTCGTGGGAAAGTATGTTTCACTGCAGGATGCGTATCTATCAGTGGCGGAATCACTCAGGCACGCCGGGTACGAACAGCGGGCGGAAATCGATATTAAATGGATCAATTCTGAGCATCTGGATGAAAACAATTATGAAGATGAGCTTGCAGATGCAGACGGCATCCTCGTGCCGGGTGGTTTCGGCGAACGTGGTGTCGAAGGCAAGGTCCATACGCTGCGCTATGCCCGTGAACATAAAGTGCCGCTTCTCGGCATCTGCCTCGGCATGCAGCTGGCAACAGTCGAATTCGCGCGCAACGTCGCCGGACTGGAAGGTGCGCACTCCAGCGAACTTGATCCAAAAACACAGCATCCTGTCATCGATCTCATGCCGGATCAGAAAGATGTGGTAGACCTCGGAGGCACACTGCGTCTCGGCAGCTTCCCGTGTGATATCAAAGAGGGTACGGCAGCACGACGATTGTATGGGGTGGGGAATGTGGATGAGAGACACAGACACCGTTACGAGTTCAACAACAAGTACAAAGAACAGCTGGAAGAAGCAGGCATGGTATTCTCAGGAACATCCCCTGACGGACGTCTTGTGGAAATGATCGAGCTCAAAGATCATCCATACTTCGTCGCGGTACAGTTCCACCCGGAATTCCAGTCCAGGCCGACAAGGCCGCACCCGTTGTTCCAGGGTCTGATCCAGGCAAGTATGAAATAGGATATATTATATCGTTCCCCGCAGCCGTTACGGCTGCGGGGCTTTTTGAGTGGATCTGATGCCGCCTTGCCAACGATTTTGATTCGGGGATAAGGGGTGGGGGCTCTTATCATGGATTTGATTTCGATGATAATGGGAGGGCTGCGCTTATTGTCGATTGCGAATCAATGAGGAGAGGCCACAGTATTCTCATCAATGATTTCAAATCAATGATAAGGCAGGGCGTTCTCTTGTTATCGATTTTAAATCGGTGATAAGAGGTGGTTCCTCTCTTATTGTCGATCCGTTTTCAATGATAATCTAGGCGGATCTTTTATTATCGATTGTGGATCAAGGATAAGAGAAGCTCCCCGCTTATCATCGATTCCGGAACGATGATAACAGGAGGGTTAGCATCATCGCACAAAAATCATTGTGATGCGAACTGTATCTCCTCACCTCAATGTATGACGGCCATTGAGGCGCAAATACTCCTGCATATAAAAACCGGAACGGTTTCCCGCCCCGGTATTCAGTAATCTTCGTTTGTCATCTCGTCTATAAGTACATAAAGATGGTTATAGATATAAAGGAAGGCGCTCATGTATGGATTGACGATCTTATCAAAATTCGGCGTCGGTATGAGGGGACGGGGGGATGACAGGTCTATATAATGATGGATCTGGTTCAGCTTTTCAGATTCATGCTTGTTGAAGTTGCATATGAGGGCGAATTCGACACCCGCGGATTCGAGTGATTCGATAAATGTTTTGACTTCCTCATCAAACATACCGGCGGCAACGAGTACGCGGTCTGGAGTCTCGACCCGGGAGATATCATCGAACTGCTTTGCCTTAGGCAGGGAAAGTGTGCCCTCAGTCAGATATTTTTCCATCCCTTTAATATCGTGGAATGTTTTCATGAATATTTCGCCCTCGGAGTGGATGGCCTGGGCGAGGAGTCTTGCAGCCATTTCTATTTCCTCTGACTGTGCATCGATATGGTTGTAAATATTTACGAGTTGAGTCTTTAGAATCTTATCCATGGCACTCTCTCCGTTCTTTTTAATAATACAGCAATATTACCAAAGGATTGCTAATAATTAAATGCTTTTGCTATAATCAATTAGAAGTAACGAATTTTAGGAGGAAATTTACAATGCCTTTAGTATCAATGAAAGATATGCTCAATAAAGCAAGAAAGGAAGGTTATGCTGTCGGGCAGTATAACGTGAACAACCTTGAATTTGCCCAAGGCATCCTGATGGCGACACAGTCCGAGAATGCTCCGGTCATCCTCGGTGTATCCGAAGGTGCCGCAAGATACATGAGTGGTATGAAGACGGTTGTCAAAATGATCGAAGGCCTGATTGAAGACCTTGGCATCACTGTACCAGTGGCAATCCACCTCGATCACGGTTCCAGTTATGAGAAATGTGTAGAAGCGATTGAGGCGGGATTCACTTCCGTCATGATTGATGCTTCCCACGGTCCTTTTGAAGACAACATCGCAACAACTAAAAAAGTTGTTGAATATGCGCATCCCAGAGGTGTTTCCGTGGAAGCGGAACTGGGTGTTGTGGGCGGCCAGGAAGACGATGTAGTCGCAGACGGGGTCATCTATGCGGATCCTGAAGAATGCCGTGAGCTTGTGGAACGTACAGGCATCGACTGCCTGGCGCCTGCACTTGGTTCAGTGCACGGCCCTTACAAAGGTGAGCCGAATCTCGGATTCAAGGAAATGGAAGAAATTGGAAACCAGTCCGATATCCCATTGGTTCTCCACGGGGGAACGGGAATCCCGACCAATGATATCCAAAAGGCGATTTCCTACGGAACTGCCAAAATCAACGTCAACACTGAAAACCAGATTGCCTCTTCAAAAGCTGTAAGGGACACTCTGGACAATGATTCCGAAGTTTATGATCCACGTAAATATTTCGGGCCTGCACGCGAAGCTGTCAAAGCGACTGTACAGGGTAAGATCAAGGAATTCGGTACTTCAAACAAGGCATGATTTTCTACCGGCTGTGAGCCTGTCCCATGGGGGCAGGCTTTTTAATTGCCCCGGCAGCCAAAAATTCCATCATCATGCATGGGAAGCGGATACATAGAAGGAAGCCGTCAAATTCGTTGCCCATTCCATCCCAACTACTTTATAATGGAATAACCAATAAATTTCGGAGGTGCCTGATTAATGAAATATTTTATTGATACAGCGAATATGGATGAAATTGAAGAAATAAATGAGTGGGGTGTACTGGCCGGTGTCACGACCAACCCTTCACTTGTCGCCAAGGAGAAAGGGATCTCTTTCCATGACCGTCTCGTTGAAATATGCGAGCTTGTCGGCGGTCCGGTCAGCGGAGAGGTCATCGCACTCGATGCGGAGGGCATGATTTCCGAAGGAAGGGAGCTTGCCAGGCTCCATCAGCATATCGTCGTTAAGATTCCCATGACTGCAGAGGGCATGAAAGCTGTCAAAGTACTTGCATCAGAGGGTATCAAAACGAATGTCACGCTTGTTTTCAATACAGTTCAGGCGCTGACTGCAGCACGCGCCGGTGCGACTTATGTATCACCTTTCATCGGAAGGCTGGATGACATCGGTCTGGAAGGGCTGGACCTGATTGAAGATATCCATTACATTTTTACGCTTCACGAAATAGATACGGAAATCATCGCGGCATCGATCAGGGATGAAGGACATATCCACGGTGCTGCGCTGCGTGGTGCGGACATTGCGACGATTCCGTACAAAGTGCTGAAGAAACTCACCAGGCATCCTCTTACAGACAAAGGGATCGACCAGTTCTTAAACGACTGGAACAGCATCAAGGACCAATAGACGGGGCTACCGTATAAGGAGAAGGATTATGGGTAAAGAAGTGATAAAAGTCAGGGGAGGCAGGACCCTCTCCGGCGAAGTCGAAATCAGCGGTGCAAAGAACAGTGCAGTAGCACTCATCCCTGCGTCACTGATGGCTGGAAAAGGAGAGGTGGTGCTAGAGGGGCTTCCGGAAATCTCGGATGTCGGGACATTGATGAGCCTTCTGAATGACCTCAATATAAAAACGGACCTCGACGGTACTGTGCTGAAAATCAATGCTGAAGAGGCTGAGAATATGCCACTGCCGAACACAAAGGTGCAGTCATTGCGTGCCTCCTATTATATGATGGGGGCAATGCTTGCACGTTTCAAGAAATGTGTGATCGGCCTGCCGGGAGGGTGCCCGCTCGGCCCGCGTCCGATCGATCAGCACATCAAAGGATTCGAAGCACTCGGTGCCAAAGTGACCAATGAGCACGGGGCGATGTATCTGGTGGCTGAAGAATTGAAGGGTACAAAGATCTTCTTCGATGTGGTGTCCGTCGGCGCAACAATCAACCTGATGATTGCGGCCAGTTGCGCCAAAGGGCGCACGGTCCTTGAAAACGTGGCGAAAGAACCGGAGATCGTGGATGTGGCCTCCCTGCTGAACAATATGGGAGCGGATGTACGTGGAGCAGGTACGGACACTATCAAGATCAACGGTGTCGAAGAATTGCATGGTACTACACACAATATCATCCCCGACAGGATCGAAGCCGGTACCTACATGATTGCGGGTGCAGCTGCAGGGGACAGTTTCACCGTCCGCAATATCATTCCGACACACATGGAGTCACTGACTGCAAAGCTTGAGGAGCTAGGTGTAAAGATTAAAATCGGGGATGACTACGCAACGATTACAAAACCCGATGAATACAGGCCGGTGTCGGTGAAGACCCAGGTCTATCCCGGGTTTGCCACAGATCTCCAGCAGCCGCTCACCCCATTGTTGTTCAAAGCGGATGGCGTGAGTAAAATAACAGAAACAATCTATCCGGCGAGGTTCCGGCACGTCGATGAATTGAACCGGATGGACGGCAAAATTGAGCAGAAAGGCGGTTCGGCGCTTGTCTATCCGTCAGAACTCAAAGGTGCAGATGTCTATGCAAGCGACCTGAGGGCGGGGGCCTGCCTCCTCATCTCCGGCCTGCTTGCCGACGGGATCACTACAATCCATAACGTCAGCCATATCGACCGCGGCTATACGGACATCGTCAGGAAACTGGATATACTCGGTGCTGATATATGGCGTGAGGAAATCTCCGGGGACTGATCATGAACTGCCGGCTCACTTTGGATGAGCCGGCAGTTTTTGTATAAATTTTGTCCATCTCCACCACTTCTTTCATTTTAAATGTTTATGGTGTAGAATATGAAATTGTCAAAAACTCAAAAGTTTCCACTTGTTTAAAACCTCTGGATTATCCGAGGGTCCCTACTATATGAAAGTGAAGTGAATTTATGGCAGAGCGAGAAAAGAAAGGGTTGAAATATGAATCCTTTGATGCACTCTATAAAAAGAACAATACGAAAGAACTGACAGCACGTGCCAAAGAATTGGGACTCACCAATTACAGCCGGCTTAATAAAAAAGAGCTGGTCCTGGCAATAATGGAAGCCGAAATGGAAAAGGAAGGCAACTATTACATGGAAGGGGTTCTGGATGATATCCAGCAGGACGGCTACGGATTCCTGAGAACAGTGAACTTCTCAAAAGGGGAGAAGGATATCTACATCTCGGCATCACAGATCCGCAGATTCGAACTGAAAAAAGGTGACAAGGTCACCGGCAAGGTACGCCGTCCCAAAGACAGCGAAAAATATTACGGACTGCTGCAGGTCGATTTCATAAACGACCAGAACGCAGAAGATGTGAAGAAAAGACCCCATTTCCAGGCACTGACTCCGCTCTATCCAGATACACGCATCCATCTGGAAAATAAATCGAATGATCTGTCCACACGCATAATGGACCTCGTCACCCCGATCGGTTTTGGTCAGCGTGGTATGATCGTTGCCCCGCCAAAAGCAGGTAAGACTTCTTTGCTTAAGGAAATCGCCAATGCAATCACTGAAAATCATCCGAATGCGAAACTGTTTATACTGCTGATCGGGGAACGTCCCGAAGAGGTGACGGATCTTGAACGTTCGGTTGAAGATGCCGAAGTGGTCCATTCTACCTTTGACGAACCGCCGGAACACCATGTGAAAGTTGCTGAACTGCTGCTCGAACGCACGAAAAGGCTTGTGGAAATGGGGGAGGATGTCATTGTTCTGATGGATTCCATCACAAGGCTTGCCCGTGCATATAACCTGGTGATCCCTCCGAGCGGCAGGACACTCTCCGGTGGATTGGACCCCGCAAGCCTGCACCGTCCGAAACATTTCTTCGGTGCCGCGCGTAACATCGAGGCGGGTGGAAGCCTGACGATCCTATCCACAGCACTCGTGGATACCGGAAGCCGCATGGATGACGTCATCTATGAGGAGTTCAAAGGGACCGGAAACATGGAACTTCATCTGGACCGGAACCTGAGCGAGCGCCGCATCTATCCGGCGATCGATATCAGACGCTCCAGCACAAGGAAGGAAGAACTGCTGCTTGATAAAAAAGCGCTCGATGTACTCTGGCAGTTGAGAAATCTGTTCACTGATGCACCGGACTTCACTGAAAGGTTCCTCAGGATATTGAAGCAGACGAAGACCAACGAAGAGTTTTTCGATGTTCTGAGGCAGCGTATGCTGTCTTCCCAGAATACAGGGAAACCAGTCATTTAAAAGAAAAATGCATCCCTTGATTTTTTACACTGCAGGGTGTATAATATATTAATGTCGAAGTGGCGGCTGCCACTAATCAACTCTGTTCCAGATGGTTCAGGGCAAAGGAGCTGAAAGTAATGAAACAAGCAATTCATCCGGAATATAACAAAGTCAAAGTTGTATGCTCTTGCGGTAACGAATTCGAAACAGGTTCAGTAAACAACGAGGACATCAAAGTAGAAGTATGCTCTGAATGCCATCCATTCTACACTGGACGTCAGAAATTCGCATCTGCAGATGGCCGTGTTGAGAGATTCAACAAAAAATTCGGTTTCAAAAGCGCAAACGAATAATAGCGGAAATGACTGCATTGAAGTTGTACTTCAATGCAGTTTTTTTATGTCTGAAATATGATATAATTAACAGGATTAAAGGACGAAAAAGGTGAAAATTTATGTATGATCAACTTGAAATCATAGAAAATCGTTACGAGCAGCTGAATGAACTGCTGAGTGATCCCGATGTAGTCAGTGATTCAGATAAGCTGAGGGAGTATTCCAAGGAACAGAGCGATCTTCAGAAAACTGTGGATATATACAGGGAATATAAGCTTCAGAAGGAAACGATTGAAGAGTCCGAAGAGATGATGAATGAAACTGATGATAAAGAAATGATCGATATGCTCAAAGAGGAACTTTCGGGAGCGAAATCCCGTATTCCAGAACTGGAGGAAAAACTGAAGCTTGAACTCATCCCTAAAGATCCGAATGATGATAAGAATGTCATCATGGAAATCCGTGGTGCTGCAGGCGGCGACGAGGCGCAGATTTTTGCGGGTAACCTGTTCAGGATGTATTCAAGGTTTGCTGAAGACCAGGGGTGGAAAACGGAAGTCGTCGAAGCACATTCGAACGATCAGGGTGGCTACAAGGAGATCAGTTTCCTGATCCAGGGACAGGGTGCATTCTCAAAGCTGAAATATGAGAATGGTGCACACCGTGTGCAGCGCGTGCCCGAGACGGAATCAGGAGGGCGTATCCACACTTCGACCGCAACAGTTGCGGTTTTGCCGGAAGTTGAAGATGTCGAAGTGGATATCCGCAATGAAGACCTGAAAATCGATACGTACCGTTCAAGCGGTGCGGGCGGTCAGCACGTCAATACGACCGATTCCGCCGTCAGGATTACACATCTCCCGACAGGAGTGGTCGTGACATCGCAGGATGAAAAATCCCAGATCAAGAACCGTGAGCGCGCGATGAAGGTGCTGAAGGCGCGCATATATGATCTGAAAGAGCAGGAAGCCCATGCGGAATATGCAGAAAAGAGGAAAAGTGCTGTAGGGACCGGGGATCGCTCGGAACGTATCAGGACATACAACTATCCTCAGAACCGTGTTACAGACCACCGCATCGGACTGACCATACAGAAGCTCGATCAGATTATTGAAGGGAAAATTGATGAAGTGATCGATGCGCTGACCATCGAGGAACAGACAAGTAAACTGGAAGAGTTGAACAATGCAACACTATAGTTACAAAAAAATGATCAAAGAGGCGGAAGCCTCTTTAATTTTATCTCACAGAGAACCGAGGATTGCGTCACTTCTGCTGGAGGATCTCTTCGGTATCGACCGCACATATCTTATGCTGCACGGTGATGAGGAAGTCCCGGGGGAGCGGCGCAGGAAATTTGAAAAGGCGGTCACAAGGGCTGCCGCCGGCGAGCCATATCAATATGTGACAGGCTTCTGCTGGTTCTACGGATATAAAATGAAAGTGGATGGAAATACGCTGATCCCGAGGAATGAAACAGAGGAACTGGTTGAGTTTGTGCTGCATCAGGAGCCCGACGACGGCAGGACTGTTGCGGATATCGGGACGGGTACAGGTGCCATCGGTCTCCTGCTGCAAAAACACTGGGACAAAAACCGGGTGGTGCTGACGGATGTATCGCCTGGTGCGCTTGAAGTGGCAGAGGAGAATGCGGAAGAGTTGGGGGTGTCGCCGGAAATTTTTTGCGGGAGTCTGTTTGAACCGTTGACAGAGAGAGGAATAATGGTTGACTGCATCGTGTCTAATCCTCCATATATAGCGTATGATGAAAAAGGTGAGATGGATGCTTCTGTCTACCGGCATGAACCGCATCTGGCACTATTTGCGGATGACAGAGGCCTGGCACTATATAAAAAGATGATAGACGGACTGCCCGCTGTACTGGCCAAGGGCGGCACAGTCTATTTTGAGATTGGCTGGCGGCAGTACACGGCGCTCAGCAGCTATATCAGAAAGGTCTGGCCGAAGACCCGGCCACAGCTTAAAAAAGATATGAATGGGCAGGACAGGATACTTTTTTTCAGGTGGGAGGATTGAAAATGGATACAAAAGTTTGGGAAATCTATATCGACCAGCTAAAAGACAAGAGCACAAGAGAGAAACTAGATGAAATCAGAACAGCTTTTACCTATGGTGAAGTTGTCGGTATTCCCACCGAAACAGTATACGGCCTCGCAGGGGATGCGAGAAACTCTGAAGCCATCCATAAAATATTTTCGGCAAAAGGACGCCCCGGCGACAACCCGCTCATCGTCCACATACACAGCATGGAACAACTGAAAGACTTTACAGAGCCGCTCGACCCCAAAGTCCAGTCCCTGATGAACCATTTCTGGCCGGGGCCGATCTCATTCATACTTCCGTTGAAGGGCAGCATGCTCGCAGGCAATACTGTAGCGGAGCTGAACTCTGTGGCTGTGAGGATGCCGAGCCACCCCGTGGGTCATGCGATACTTGAGCACGTTGGATTCCCGCTCGCGGCGCCGAGTGCAAATCTGAGCGGCAAACCATCACCCACAGAGTACCGGCATGTTATTGATGATTTGAACAGAAAAGTATACGGTGTCGTGGAAAGTGATCCGGCGACATACGGCCTGGAGAGTACGGTCCTCGACTGCACGCAGTATCCCTACCGTGTAGCAAGGCCGGGCAGCATCACCAAGGAGGAGCTTGAAAATGTGCTGAAGGAAACAGTGGACCGGCATGTCTCAGATTCAGAGAAACCGATATCCCCGGGCATGAAATATAAGCATTATGCCCCCCGCCAGCCCCTTGCAGTCCTCGAGGGCGGTCTGAAGAACAATACGCATATTGAAGCGGGTGACGATAAAAAAGTAGGGATCATCGCTCCCGAGAACTGCAGGAGCTTCATTCCGGAAGGGTCCTATTTCATAAGCCTCTGTTCGCACGATGAAAATTACCGGGAGGCGGCAAGGAACCTCTATGCCGCACTCAGGCGGATGGATAAATCAGATGTCGATCTTATCTATATACACGGTTTCCCCAAAAATGATGAAACTGAGGCGCTGATGAACCGGATATACAAGGCGGCGGGGGACGAAGTGATTAAGGATGATCATCTATGAAGATAGTATTCATATGTACCGGGAATACATGCAGAAGCCCGCTTGCTGAAAGCTACGCCAGGACAAAATTTGAGGGTGGAGAGTTTGAATCGCGGGGACTGATGGTGTTTTCCGGTAAAACAAGCAGTGAGACTATTGATATAATCGAACGTGAGTCGCTTGTACCGCCTTCCCTCCCTTCACAGCTGAGGCCGGAAGATGTAAAGGACAGCCTGCTTCTCACCATGACTGAAGAACACAAGATGATGGTCATACAGCGCTATCCGGGTGCGGACGTGAGGATGATCAGTGAATTTGCGGAAGGGACAAAAAAACCGATATCGGATCCCTATGGCAGGTCTGTGAAGGAATACGAATTAGTGTACAATCAACTTAAGTCATATATCGATAAATTTAATCTGTAGAAATTTATAAATTATTTGGCTGCGTGCATATTTGATATATAATATCAGCAAAGAGGTGGATTTATGAAAATTGTCATTGCTTCGGATCACGGTGGTATAAATCTCAAAAGGACGATTGTTGAAGCCCTTGTGCAAAAAGGTGTCGACATTACGGATTTCGGTCCGGATTCAAGTGAATCTGTTGACTATCCTGATTACGCAAAACCGGTCGCGGAGAAAGTTGCAGACGGTGATTTTGACCGCGGAATCCTCATCTGCGGCACAGGCATAGGGATGAGCATAGCGGCGAATAAAGTAAAGGGCATCCGCTGTGCCCTTGTACACGACAGCTTTTCGGCAAAAGCAACAAGACAGCATAACAACTCGAATATGCTGGCTATGGGGGAGAGAGTGATCGGCTCCGGGCTGGCGAATGATATTGTCGATATTTGGCTGAATACTGAATATGAAGGTGGCAGGCATGAACGGAGAGTTTGCAAGATTGAAGAATGATATCGATGCTTTGATTGAAAATCTTGAAGATGCAGATTTTTTTGTTCCGGGAGAAGACCTGCTCATCGGATGCTCGACATCCGAAGTGATCGGTCACCACATCGGAAAGCACAGCTCGATGGAAGTCGCGGAACTGATATTTGATGCGTTTAGCGAAGTTGCAGCAAAGTTTGAGATCAACATCATGTTCCAGGGGTGCGAACATATCAACCGTGCCGTGACCCTTGACCGGGGTGTTGCAAAAAAACGAGGTTACGAGATTGTAAATGTCGTGCCGCACAGGAGAGCCGGGGGGAGCCTGAGTGAATACGCCTATGAGCACCTGGGCAACCCGGCAGTCGTCGAGCATGTGACGGCTGACCGCGGCATTGACATTGGACAGACATTGATCGGCATGCATGTGCGCCATGTCGCTGTTCCGTTCAGGACGGAGCAGAAGACGGTGGGCAGCGCGAATGTAACCATAGCATTTTCCAGACCGAAATTAATTGGTGGGCCAAGAGCGCACTATTAATAATAAATTTCAAGTTCTAAGGAGAGAGAATATGTCACATATCGAGTCACAGGACCCAAAACTTTTTGAAGCGATGGAATCGGAGTTTGATCGTCAGAACAATAATATTGAATTGATTGCATCGGAGAACTTTGTATCAAAAGCTGTTTTCGAAGCACAAGGTTCAACATTGACCAACAAATACGCAGAAGGCTACCCGCATAAGCGCTATTACGGCGGCTGTGAACATGTGGATGTAGTCGAGGACCTTGCACGTGAACGTGCAAAAGAACTATTTGGAGCAGACCATGCCAATGTGCAGCCGCACTCCGGATCACAGGCAAATATGGCTGTTTACTTCTCAGTGCTTGAGCCGGGGGATACAGTGCTCGGTATGAAACTGGATCATGGCGGACATCTCACACACGGAAGTCCGGTCAACTTCAGCGGTAAACTTTTCAACTTTGTCGATTACGGAGTGAAAGAGGAAGATGAACAGATCGATTATGCGGATGTGCTCGCGAAGGCGAAGGAGCACCAGCCGAAAATGATTGTTGCCGGTGCAAGTGCTTATTCAACAGCAATCGATTTCAGCAAGTTCCGTGCAATTGCAGATGAAGTCGGTGCCTATCTGATGGTGGATATGGCACATATCGCCGGACTGGTTGCAGCAGGCATTCATCCGAATCCGGTACCGCATGCAGATTTCGTCACTTCCACAACACATAAGACGCTGAGAGGACCACGCGGCGGGCTGATTCTCACAAAAGATGAGTTTGCCAAGAAAATTGACAAAAATATCTTTCCGGGTATCCAGGGGGGGCCGCTGATGCACGTCATTGCAGCGAAAGCTGTAGCGTTTGGCGAAGCATTGAACCCTGACTTCAAAGTCTACCAGGAACAGGTCATCAAAAATGCCCGTACGCTTGCTGATAGGCTGACGGAGAAAGGGCTGCGCGTTGTCTCCGGCGGCACGGATACACATCTCCTGCTCGTTGATGTGAAGACATTCGGCCTGACAGGCAAGCAGGCGGAGGAAGCGTTGGATGAAGTCGGCATCACCTGCAACAAGAACACGATTCCTTTTGATGAGGAATCCCCGTTTGTCACAAGCGGTATCCGTCTCGGTACACCGGCGATGACAACGCGCGGTTTCAATGAGGATGACATGAGAGAAGTGGCAGACCTTATGGCAGAAGTGCTTACTGCTGTCAAAAATGGCCAGGAGTTCGCTGAACTCAAAGACAGAGTATCCGCTCTGACCGGCAAATACCCACTATACCAATAAAAAGGATGCCGGAATAAGATCACTTATTCCGGCACAATTGAGAAGACAGGAGGGACACTATGTCCAAAGTGCAAGTAATGGACCACCCGTTGATCCAGCACAAAATGAGTTATATCCGTGATGAGAAGACATCTACAAAGGAGTTCAGGGAACTTGTCGATGAAGTCGGTATGCTGATGGCATATGAAGTGACGCGTGATCTGTCACTGGAGGATGTCAAGGTGGACACCCCCGTTCAGAGGACGACGGCAAAAAGGCTGAGCGGCAAAAAGCTGGGGATTGTTCCCATACTCCGTGCCGGTCTTGGAATGCAGGAGGGTATACTGAAGCTGATACCTTCTGCCCGGGTGGGGCATATCGGACTGTACCGAGATCCTGAGACGCTGGAAGCAATCGAATACTATGCCAAATTCCCGGGCGACATCGAAGAGAGGGACATTTTTGTCATCGATCCGATGCTCGCAACCGGAGCGTCTGCAGTTGAGGCGATTACAGCAGTGAAAAAGCGCGGCGCAACAAAAGTCAGGTTCATCTGCCTGATCGCAGCGCCTGAAGGTGTCGAGGTATTGAAGGAGGCCCATCCCGATGTGGACATATACATTGCTGCACTGGATGAGAAACTGAATGAGAAAAGTTACATTGTACCTGGACTTGGAGACGCCGGAGACAGACTTTTCGGAACAAAATAGGACCAACAAGGAGAAAAAGAATGAAGAAAATCATGACAATCTTTGGTACACGCCCTGAAGCCATCAAAATGGCCCCGCTTGTACTGGAACTGGAAAAAGACCCGGAGCTTGAGCCGATCGTGGTAGTGACGGCGCAGCACAGGGAGATGCTGGATCAGGTGATGGATATTTTTGGAATCACTGCTGATTTCGACCTCAATATCATGAAACAGGGACAGACGCTCTCTGAAGTGACTGGAAGGGTGATTGAAGGTCTGGAATCTGTTATCAAGGAAGCAGAGCCGGATATGATTCTGGTCCACGGGGACACGACTACCACTTTCGCCGGCAGTCTGGCGGCATTTTATAACGAAGTCGATATCGGGCATGTTGAAGCGGGGCTCAGGACCTATAACAAATATTCTCCATTCCCTGAAGAGATGAACCGTCAGATGACGGGCGTGCTTGCAGACCTTCATTTCTCCCCGACAGATCAATCGAGGGAAAACCTGCTTAAAGAGAACAAGGACGAAACTTATATTTCTGTTACAGGCAATACAGCAATCGATGCACTTAAAACAACCGTCAATGAAGAATACAAAAGTGAAATCATCGAGAAGCATAAGGACAAAAAAGTGATTCTGCTCACCGCGCACAGGCGAGAGAACATCGGCATGCCAATGGAGAACATCTTCAGCGCCGTAAGGGAGATTGTTGAAGAATTCGATGATGTGACAGTCGTCTATCCGATCCACAAAAACCCAAAAGTCCGTGAAATCGCGGCCAAATATCTCTCAGATCATGACCGTATTGAGATCATTGAACCGCTCGATGTATTTGATTTCCACAATTTCGCAGCAAAGAGTCATATCATTCTCACCGATTCTGGCGGGGTACAGGAGGAGGCACCCTCACTCGGCAAACCGGTGCTGGTGCTGAGAGATACGACTGAACGTCCTGAAGGCGTGGAGGCAGGCACATTGAAACTTGCCGGCATCCAGAAAGAAAATATCTACAACATGACAAAAGAACTCCTCACAGAGGATGAGATGTACGAAAGAATGGCTTCGGCTGCGAACCCTTATGGCGACGGCCGCGCTTCGGAACGCATCTGTGAAAACATAAAATATTATTACGAAATACTGAATGAAAAACCGAAAAGTTTCAGAGTGTGAAAAATATGTCAATAATATGTCGGAGACGCCGTCATGACAAATATTTTCGTACATATTATTGACATAAAAAAAGCACTCATATATCATTACAAGAGTAATGTAACGGTTTCCAGACACAGCCGTAAAACACACTAGGAGACAGTGTTGACAGTGCCATTTTTCAGACGATTTTACAGACATTTCCTGAAGTTTTTACTTTTTCCCCTGTTTTTAAGCCTACTCATCTATTTATTTACCAAATCTTCCATTGCAGCCGGGTTCGCCCTTGGCACCATTGCGTCCATTTTCCTGCTGTGGAACTGGTACTACAACCTTGAAAGAGCTTACGGGAGCGAGGGTAAAATAAGAACCGGAACTGTTGCGCGGCTGCTGATTGTAATAGTTACATGTCTTTTCTGGGTGAGATTCCCTGGCGTATTCAGCATTTTCGGTATAGCAGGCGGGCTTCTGCTCAGCTATATCATGATTATTTTCCGTGCGATTAAAGAATTGACGAAGTGAAAGAGGTGAGAAAATGGAACATGGAACTCCGTTATGGACAATTGACGTTTTTGGTTTACCTGTAACATTTGACCTGTCGACATCCCTGATGATCATCGTGTCGTCGTTAATAGTGTTTCTGATTGCATTCTTCATGACAAGGAACATTGCGGTGCGGCCGACAGGAAAAAGCCAGGTACTTATGGAAGTACTGATGAACTTCGTTAAAGGTATCATTTCCGGCAATATGGCGTGGAAACAAGGAGGAAGATTTCACTTCCTGGCCCTGACACTGATTCTTTACATAGCCGTTTCGAACTTCCTCGGACTGCCATTCGCTTTCGTGGCACCTGATGAAAACCACACACTCTGGTGGAAATCGCCAACAGCGGATCCAGCTGTCACACTGACACTGGCAAGTGTGATGATCGTGCTGACACATTATTATGGTGTCAAGATGCGCGGTACGAAAGCATACATCAAATCGTACGCAGAACCTTTTGGATTTATGGTGCCCTTCAAAATACTTGAAGAATTCACATACAACCTGACACTGGGGCTTCGTCTTTACGGTAACATCTATGCAGGTGAGATTCTTCTGGCGTTGCTCACAACAGTCATGATGAGCGGTGCAATAGGCTTTGTCGGAGGGTTTATCCCGATGATGGTCTGGCAAGGCTTCTCAATCTATATCGGTGCAATTCAGGCATTCATCTTTGTTATGTTATCAATGGTCTACCTATCCCATAAAGTTAGCGATGACCATTAATATATAATTTTTAAATATCATTCAAAAATATTAGGAGGAACTATATCTTATGATGAACTTACTCGCAGTAGGTATTGCAGCAGGTCTTGCGGCACTCGGCGCAAGTATCGGTATCGGTCTTATCGTTTCCAAAACAGTAGAAGGGGTTTCACGCCAGCCCGAGGCACGTGGCCCGCTCATGACAGTCATGTTCATCGGTATCGGTGTTGTTGAGGCCGTTCCGATCATCGCGATTGTTATTTCATTCATGCTTATGTTCATGTTCTAAGAATCGTTACATTTGGCGAAGTCTTCTATCAAAGATTTCGCCCTCTTATTATGTCGACTATGAATAAAGAATGAAACTCTCGTGAAAGGAGTGTACATACGTGGAATTTCTTATTTTAGGAGCTGCGGATACAATTCCGACAGCTATCGGAAGCAGTCTGGTACAATTGGTCACTTTCCTGGTCCTTCTCGGAGCCCTTTCCTACTTTGTATGGAAGCCGCTTAAAAAAGTGATGGACGAGAGAGAGAACCTGATCCATACAGAAATTGATGATGCTGAACAGCGCAAGGCTGAAGCAGTACGTCTCAAAGAAGAGAATGAAGCAGTACTGAGAGATACGCAGGCTGAAATCTCTTCTATGATGGACAATGCAAAACAGCAGGCCAAAAAAGAGCAGGAAGCAATCATTCACGATGCCAACACGCGTGCCAACCAGATGATGAACGACGCGAAAGTTGACATCGAAAGGGAAAAAGAAAAAGCAATACGTGATATCAACAGTCAGGTGTCGGAGCTTTCCGTCCTGATTGCAGAGAAGATGATTTCCAAAGAAATCAATCAAGAGGATCAGAAAGATCTTATCTCAAGGTACTTGCAGGAAGCAGGGGATAAATAATGGCAGGTTCAGCACAAAAATATTCCCAGGCGCTTTACAGCAGTGTCTCAGAAGGCGGCCAGCTTGATGAAGTGAAGTCTGATTTCGATGAAGTGATAAAGGCAGTACGGAAAACACCCGATTTCACAGAATTCATGGCCAATCCCAGGATCGCCAAAAATAAGCGCAAAGAAACGGTGGAACAGGCCTTCAGCGGTGTTGTGAAACCACTTTACAATCTTCTGCTGATTCTGTCGGACAGGAATCTTCTGTCTGAAATCGAAGCTGTCCACACCCACTTCACAGAGGCATATAACGCACATTACAACCAGGAGCATGTTGTGATTGAATCAGTATACGAACTTTCTGATGAAGAAATCGATTCCATCGGGAAGGTGTTCATTCGGAAAACTGGTTTTTCCAAACTGCTCATCGAGAATAAAATAAATGAGAAACTGATCGGCGGCATCAGGGTCTTCATCGGAACGAAGGTCTATGATGGTTCCCTGAGAGGACAGCTCGCTGACTTGAAAAACCAGTTCAATGAACGGACTATCAGTTAATTAAGGAGTGATATTTGATGGCAATTAAAGCTGACGAAATAAGCGCTCTTCTTAAAAGCCAGATCGAGAACTATGAAGCGGATATGAAAGTATCCGATGTGGGAACAGTCATCCAGGTTGGTGACGGTATCGCACTTGCTCATGGTCTTAATGATGCAATGGCTGGAGAATTGCTTGAATTTCCTAGCGGTGTTCTGGGGCTTGCCCAGAACCTCGAAGAAAACAATATCGGTATCGTAATTCTTGGACCGTATGATGATATCAAAGAAGGCGATGAAGTCAAACGTACAGGGCGCATCATGGAAGTTCCTGTCGGTGAGGAACTCATCGGCCGGGTGCTGAATCCACTTGGACAGCCGATCGACGGCAAAGGGCCGCTGGGCGCCACAAAAACAAGGCCAATCGAAAGCCCGGCAACCGGGGTCATGGACCGTAAATCGGTTGATGAGCCGCTGCAGACCGGGATCAAGGCGATTGACGCACTTGTGCCGATCGGACGCGGACAGCGTGAGCTTATCATCGGTGACAGACAGACAGGTAAGACGACAGTTGCGATCGATACGATCCTGAACCAGAAAGACCAGGACATGATCTGCGTATATGTAGCAATCGGCCAGAAAGAATCCACTGTCCGTGCGACTGTGGAAACACTCCGCAAGAGCGGTGCGCTTGATTACACGATCGTTGTTTCAGCAGGTGCTTCAATGCCTGCACCGATGCTTTATATCGCACCTTATGCTGGTGTGTCCATGGCAGAAGAATTCATGTTCAACGGAAAACATGTACTCATCGTCTATGATGACCTGACCAAACAGGCAGCTGCGTACCGTGAACTGTCACTTCTTCTTCGCCGTCCGCCGGGCCGTGAAGCATACCCGGGTGATGTCTTCTATCTCCACAGCCGTCTGCTCGAACGTGCGGCCAAACTCAACGATGACCTTGGCGGCGGTTCGATCACTGCACTCCCGTTCATTGAAACACAGGCAGGGGATATCAGTGCATTCGTACCGACGAACGTCATCTCGATTACAGATGGACAGATATTCCTGCAGTCGGACCTGTTCTTCTCAGGTGTGCGCCCGGCAATCAACGCCGGACTTTCAGTATCACGTGTCGGCGGTTCTGCGCAGATCAAAGCGATGAAGAAAGTTGCGGGCACACTGCGTCTTGACCTTGCAGCGTTCCGTGAACTTGAATCGTTCGCACAGTTCGGCTCGGACCTTGATGAAGCGACTGCTGCCAAGCTGGCCCGTGGACAGCGTACGGTTGAAGTGCTTAAACAGGGCGAGAACAAGCCGCTGAAAGTAGAGCGTCAGGTAGCAATCCTGTATGCACTTGTCAACGGACATCTCGATGATATCCCTGTTCAGGACATCACGCGTTTCGAAGATGAATTCCTCAGCTGGCTGGATTCCAACAATCAGGAACTGCTGGACGGAATCCGTGATACGAAGCAGCTTCCTGATGATGAAGCGTTTGTAAGCGCGATAAACAGCTTCAAGAAACTATTCAACCCTTCCAAGTAATGAAGGTGAATAATTATTAAGGTGGTGAATTCATGGCTTCAATAAAAGAAATAAAAGGCCGTATCGGATCTACTAAGAAGATGAGTCAGATCACTCGGGCGATGCAGATGGTTGCGAACTCCAAGCTCAAGCGGGCGGAGGAGAACTCCAAGAAGTTCCAGCCATACATGGACAAGATCCAGGAGGCGGTACAGGCCATCGCATCCGGCGACACGACCAGTTCCCACCCTATGCTCGAGGAACGTCCGGTCAAACGTACAGGATATATTGTAATCACGGCGGACAGCGGTCTTGCAGGACCGTACAACGCCAACGTGCTGAAAATGGTGACGAACGAAATAAAAGAACGTCATAACAACAATCCGGACTCCTACGACTTGTTTGTAATCGGAAGCTTGGGTCTCGAGTTCCTGGAGAACCGCGGTTACCCTGTTGCGAATTCACGTACCGGACTGGCGGACCAGCCTGATTTCAGCAGTGTGAAAGAAATTGCACAGCAGGCGGTGTCTTCATTTTCCAGTGAAGAATTTGATGAACTTTATATTGTATATAACCGGTTCATATCTGTTCTGCAGCAGGAAGTCGATATGAGGAAAGTGCTGCCGCTTGCCGACAGTGACCTTTCGAATCAATCACAGGCTTCAAGCCTTTCAACATATGAATTCGAACCGGACAAGGAGTCGATCCTTGAAACGATTCTTCCACAATATGCGGAAAGTCTAATATATGGCGCACTGCTTGATGCCAAGGCAAGTGAACATTCCATGAGAATGACAGCGATGCAGGCTGCAACAGACAACGCCAAAGAATTGGTTGATGATCTTACATTGCAATACAACCGTGCAAGGCAGGCGGCAATCACTCAGGAAATCACTGAAATTGTGGGCGGCGCAGCTGCACTCGAATAAACAAGAATGAGTAGGAGGAAATCTAATGGCTTTAGGTCAAGTAATTCAAGTCATGGGACCGGTAGTCGACGTTAGATTCAACGAGGGAGAGCTTCCTGAACTGAATAGCGCACTTTTCGTCGATGTTGAAAAAGACGGCGAGACTACCACCCTGGCTCTTGAAGTCGCGCTCCATCTCGGAGATAATGTCGTAAAAACAATTGCGATGAGCTCGACAGATGGTTTACAGCGCGGTGCTGAAGTAACGAATACAGGCAAGCCTATATCTGTGCCGGTCGGTCAGGTAACTCTTGGTCGCGTGTTCAACGTACTGGGGGAGCATATTGATCTCGAGGATGCAATCCCTGAATCTGAGAGAAGAGATCCGATTCACCGTGAAGCGCCTAAATTTGATGAACTGCAAACTGAGGTTGAAATCCTGGAAACAGGCATCAAAGTGGTCGACCTGCTTGCCCCTTATACAAAAGGCGGTAAGATCGGACTCTTCGGCGGTGCCGGTGTAGGCAAGACAGTCCTCATCCAGGAGCTGATCAACAACATCGCACAGGAACACGGCGGTATCTCAGTATTTGCCGGTGTCGGAGAACGTACACGTGAGGGTAACGACCTTTATTATGAAATGAAAGATTCCGGAGTAATCGAGAAGACTGCAATGGTCTTCGGCCAGATGAACGAGCCGCCGGGTGCACGTATGCGTGTTGCGCTTACAGGCCTGACAATGGCGGAATACTTCCGTGATGAAGAAGGACAGGACGTACTCCTGTTCATCGACAACATCTTCCGTTTCACACAGGCTGGTTCAGAAGTGTCAGCCCTGCTCGGGCGCATGCCGTCAGCAGTTGGTTATCAGCCGACACTCGCAACAGAAATGGGTCAGCTCCAGGAGCGTATCACATCTACCAATGTCGGATCAGTAACTTCAATCCAGGCAGTATTCGTACCGGCGGATGACTATACCGACCCGGCTCCGGCCCAGACGTTCGCACACCTTGATGCGACGACGAACCTGGAAAGAAGCCTTTCCGAGATGGGTATCTACCCTGCGGTGGATCCACTCGCATCCACTTCCCGTGCACTTACACCGGCTGTTGTCGGGGAAGAGCACTATGAAGTTGCGCGTGAAGTCCAAGCGACAATCCAAAAATACCGTGAATTGCAGGATATCATTGCAATCCTCGGTATGGACGAGCTCTCCGACGATGATAAGAAAACTGTAAACCGCGCACGCCGCATTCAGTTTTTCCTGTCACAGAACTTCCACGTTGCGGAGCAGTTTACGGGACAGAAAGGTTCATATGTGCCAGTTTCGCAGACAGTTGCGGACTTCAGGGAAATCCTTGACGGTAAATATGACAATATCCCCGAAGATGCCTTCCGTCTTGTCGGCGGTATTTCAGATGTGCTTGATAAAGCACGCGACATGGGTGTAGAAGTTTAAAATCGGGAGGGTTAGCAAATGAATACAATTGCACTGGATGTAGTAACACCTGATGGTTCTGTCCATTTCGAAGAGAACTGTGAAATCATCATACTCCAGACCAAACAAGGTGAGCTCGGTGTCATGGCCGGCCACGTCCCGACAGTAGCTGCACTCAAAATCGGAGGCCTCCGCATAAAAGTTGATGGACGCTTTGAGTATTTTGCAGTGACAGACGGTTTCGTTGAAATCCGTCCTGATAAAGTGACTGTACTTGTTCAGGCTGGTGAATTTGCAGGTGACATCGATACTGAACGGGCTGTTGCTGCGAAAGAACGTGCAGAATCGCTGCTCGCTAAGGAACGCGATGAGAAAATCGACAGATTCCGCGCGGAACTTGCTCTGAAAAGGGCGACTAACAGAATAGATATAGCAAAGCACAGTTCATAGATCACCCAGGCTCCGGCCTGGGTTTTTTAAGGTGGTAAAAATGTTAATTTCACAACTTGCCTTCATACACATTGTACTTCATATTTTCTGTGTCATATTTGCCTTCCGGGTACTCGGTGCACTCAATGTGGACGGATGGTTCCGGCGGGGGGAAACGGGAAGGATACGTCTTTTCCTCATTCTGCTCGCGGTACTTCTTGGAAGTGCATTAAGCAATTTCATTATGGACTTCTTCAGGCTCGTGCAGGAAGCTTCCCTGATGTTCCACTAAATACTTTACAAACATGTTTATACAACTTTAAAATAGTGAATAGTGTAATGTGAAAATGTGATTTAAATGTATGGAGTGATTGTTATGGAGTCTATAATTGTAAAGGGTGGAAACAGACTGTCTGGTTCCGTGAAAATAGAAGGTTCGAAGAATGCAGTGCTGCCGATAATGACGGCTTCACTGCTTGCAGAGGATGGTGTATCAAAACTCATCAATGTACCTCTGTTATCCGATGTGGATAATCTTGCCGATCTGCTCAAATATCTGGGAGCCGAGGTGGAACGCGCAGACGGTTCAGTCAAAATCGATGCCAGAGGGAAGATTGACTGCAAAGCGCCGTTTGATCTTGTCAGCAAAATGCGGGCAAGCATGCTTGTGATGGGTCCCATGCTTGCAAGATACGGATATTGCAACGTGGCGATGCCGGGTGGATGTGCTATCGGTTCAAGACCCGTAGAACAGCATATCAAGGGCCTTGAAAAAATGGGTGTCACTTTCAGGACCGTGGATGGAAGCTTTGAGGGCATGGCTGACGGCCGCCTGAAGGGAGCCAAGATCTACCTCGATTTCCCAAGTGTCGGAGCCACGCAGAATCTGATTATGGCAGCCAGCCTGGCAGAAGGTACGACACATCTTGAAAATGTTGCCCGGGAACCTGAAATCATGGATCTTGCCAACTATATCAACGCGATGGGCGGCAATGTCCAGGGCGCCGGTACAGGACATATCACTATCGAAGGTGTGGAGCGTCTCAGAGGAACTGAACATACAGTCATACCAGACCGCATAGAAGCAGGCACATTCATGATTGCCGGCGCGATTACTCAGAGTGAGATTGTGCTTGAAAATGTAATGACGGAACACATGACTGCACTGATTTCCAAGCTTGAAGAGACGGGCGTGCGCATTGTACCTGAAGGTGAGTACAGCGTGCGTGTAGTACCCGATGGGCAATTGAAAGCAATACAGGTGAAAACGATGCCGCATCCCGGCTTCCCGACTGACATGCAGAGTCAGATGATGGCGCTGCTTACCACGGTGGATGGCGTGAGCATCATCACCGAAACAATTTTTGAAAACCGGTTTATGCACGTTGACGAGTTCGCGAAAATGAATGCCGATATCGATCTGCAGGAAAATCACGCCATCATCAAAGGCGTCAGGCAGTTGAACGGCGGCAGAGTGAGCGCGACCGACTTGAGAGCCGCAGCTGCCCTGATTCTTGCAGGTTTGGCAGCAGATGGTTATACTGTAGTTACTGAACTTAAGCACTTGGATCGCGGATATGTCGACTTCCATAAGAAACTTGAAAAACTTGGAGCAGACATTGAACGGACGGGTGATGACACTGCACATAAAAGTGCGGTAACACAGAAGTAAAGAGGTATGAATATGGCGGAGCAATCTAAAAAACTGGTACACCGCAGATTCCCATTGATCGTCCGGGTCCTTCTATTTGTCTATATCGCTGTCATCGTCTTTTTTGTAGGACTTATGATTGGATTTGGCATACTCGATAATCCCATCGAAGTATTCCGTCTGGAGACCTGGGAACACATCATCAATTTGACCAAGGAATGATATTAAAATGTTGACTTATGACCAGATCAAAGCAATCATCCCGCACCGTCCCCCTTTCCTGCTCATTGACAGAGTGACGGATTTAGAGCCGGGAGTAAAATGTACAGGCATCAAACAAGTTTCCGGGAATGAGCCTTTCTTCACAGGGCATTTTCCTGAATATGCAGTGATGCCGGGCGTACTTATCGTAGAAGCACTTGCGCAGGTGGGGGCCGTGGCATTGCTTCAGGAAGAGCAGTTCAAAGGAAAACTGGCATTTTTTGCCGGGATAGATAAATGTAAGTTCAAAAAGCAGGTGACGCCGGGGGATACTCTGGAATTGACTGTGGAGATCACAAAGATCAAAGGTCCGATCGGAAAAGGCGAGGCAGTCGCCATGGTCGACGGTGAAATTGCCTGCAAATGTGAAATCACATTTGCTATACAGGATAAAAAAACATCCGATGATTAATCAATCATCGGATGTTTTCAATTCTGTCTTGGATTCCATCATTGCTGTGAACTCATTGAGCAGTTCGTCCCCTTCAAATCCTTCATCAATGAGCTGTGCCAGCAGATTCTCTGCATAGTTCGGATTCTGTGTAATGATATCCCCGGTGAAAATCAGCGAGACAGCGTTATCAATCTCATTCATTTCATTGAAAACACCTTTGAATCTGGCCGGTTCATTAGTCGGTCTGGTAATGGTGACGAGCAGGTTGACCTCCTGTTCCACATACGGTTCGAGTATATCCTTGAAATCAGGTGATGTGGAAATCTCCAGCAGCCATGAGTCTTCGCTGGTTTCCTTGTTGATGATGATGCCGTCAATGAGATCCAGGATGATGAAATTTCCTCCGCGTTCAATCTTGACTTCGACAATCTTAAAAGACTTCATTCATGTACCCCTTTCGATTGTAGAGCTGAAAACAGCAGAATATATATAATTGCGTGATAAAATTCTGCCGTAGGCAGAAATAACTGCAGATACAGTTTAATTGTATAGAAATCACAGATAAAATCAAATATCCGCCGTTTGCAGAAAATTTCACCGCCGCTTATCTTGTATACAGGAAGGGGGTGAAAAAGATGATGAACAAAGTTCTGCTGGTCGGGGAGCTTGTAAAGAATGTTACTCTGTCCCAGACTTCAAATGGAAGTATAAATTCTTTCATCATTGCCACGATACGTGTGCCCAAGGACGAGCGGAAGGGCAAGGAGATCCACTTCATATACTGCAAAGCGTTCGGAAAGGCGATACCTGGAGTACTTTCAAGGGCAAGGGAAGGCGAGATACTGTGTGTCAGCGGACAAGTTGCATCAACGACCCATACAAAGCCGAATGGGGAAAAGGAATACGGCATGGAAATCTGGGCGGAGAGCGTAAAACCGATGCCGCAGAAAATGTCGGACCAAAAGGAGCTGGGCAACCCGTCAAAAATGATCGGCGATGCCATCAGGTATTACGACCATCATAATATTGTCACACAGAAATCTGTCCATGTACTGAACGATGGCGGGGACCAGCAGCTCACATCCGGCCGGGATGACCATCTGGAAGCCATTGAAAAAATCATTGGTGAAGTATCCCTGCCGTCGGATATGGACGTTTCCAGTACAGAAGCAGAAACCGATGCTGAAAATGAAGAGAATGAGCACGATGAAGAAAAGGCACTTGCATAGTTGTTAGCCGCACCGCCACCCTATCTTTGAAAATTCTACACTCACACACTACTCACCCGTCCTGCAGAAGGCTGAAAGCTGCGAAAAGGCAATCTGCAGGGCTTTTTTGTGTTTATCAGGCTTGTAAATCTCTCCTTGGGATGTTTTGTTACAGCCTGTCCCTATATTGTTACGGCTGTCAGATAATAAGGATGATTCGTTTTTTTAATCAGGTTCAATGAAATTCCTGACAAACGCTTAAATATCAGCGTTTGAGGACAGAGGAATACGGATGAAAGTTTTTTAGGGGATGGAAAATGAAAAAAGTGGAACTTAAATCGAATTTAACTGTAACAATGAGCTTCCGGAGGACATCTTACTGTAACACAACTGTAAAAAAACGCTTAACATTTTATATTACTGTAACCTACTGGATTATTTTGTCTGCTATAGTATTACCTAGTTGATTAACAGAGAATATGTTTAATCTTAAAATATTACATACCGATTAATGGGAGGAAATCATTCTTATGAAGAAGGTACTTACAGTAGGTGCAGCAGTTGCTGTATCCGGAACACTCGCATACAGTGCAGAAGCGGCAAGCCATACAGTAGATACGGGTGATACTCTATGGGGCCTTGCTCAGGAAAACAATACTTCAGTAGAGTCAATTAAAAGTTCAAACGAACTTTCTTCAGACATCATCTTGCCCGGACAGGTACTGGAAATCGGCGGGGAAGAGAAAACAGAAGAACAGTCAGAAGAAAAAACCGAGACGGCCGAAGAAGGTCTCTATACTATAAAGGCAGGCGACACTCTATTTGAAATTGCGCAGCAGTTCAATGTAACAGTCTCCGACCTTAAGGCATGGAACAACCTGTCCTCCGACCTGATCTTTGCGGGAAAAACAATCACTGTATCCGGTGAAAACGCAGAACAGGCTCCGGCAGTGGAAGCACCGCAGGTTGAAGAAGAGCCTGCACAGCAAAATGAAGCAGAGAACCAGGCACAGCAAGAGGAACAGGCTGCAGCCGAGCAGCAGGCTCAGGAAGAAGCCGCACAGCAGCGTGCAGAGGAACAGGCAGCTGAAGAGCGTGCAGCAGCTGAGAAAGCCGCACAGCAGCAGAAACAGCAGGAAAAACAGCAGGTGAAAACTGAAAACCAGTCCACTTCTGCAAACAGCAGCGGGCAGAACTGGGGAGCATTGGCACAATGTGAATCCGGTGGAAACTCGAGTGTTGTAAGCTCCAACGGCCTTTATCACGGTCTTTACCAGTTTGATGTTCGGACTTGGAAGTCTGTAGGCGGCAGTGGACTTCCATCCCAGGCTTCTGCAGCTGAACAGACTAAGAGAGCACAGATTTTGTTTGACCAAAGAGGTTCCCAGCCTTGGCCTGTATGCGGTTCAAGACTGTAATGCCAAATTTTCAATATGAATGACCATCCCAGGCACCAGGCGAATACGTCCGGTGCCTTTTTCAATTCGATTGACTTTGGCGTGAAGGTTTATTAATATTGGAACTAATCGGATAGAAATACCGCTAGGGGTGCTTTTTGCTGAGACGGCCGGCCGGCTGATCCCTCGGACCTGATCTGGATAATACCAGCGTAGGGAAGCGGGTCGGTACGGCATAGAGCCTATTTACCTGAACCCGTTTCCTGTTTCTGGAAACGGGTTTTATTTTATGAAAAAGGAGACATAGTATGCTTACTGACAAATTGATGATGGACGCTGAACCTATCATATATGAGATTTACAATGGGGATTTCATACAGGGTCTGATCAGAGGGGATGTGGACAGGGGCTCTGTCATCCATTACCTGCAGGCGGATGCCCTGTATCTGGATGAATTTGCAAAAATATATGCGATGCTGACTGCCAAAACCGGATCAAGGGAAACGATAAAGTATCTGCTGGGGCAGATGGAGTTCCTGTTCGACGGTGAGAGCGGAGCACATGAGACTCTGGCACAGGCTGTGGGCATGCCGTACGAAGAAATCATCGAATCGGGTGAATGGTTCCCCTCTGCGGATCATTATATAAAGCATATGTATTATAATGTGTATGCAAGGGGCAATATTGCATTCACTCTCAGTGCGATGGCACCATGTCCATACGTGTACCGGCGGATTGCAGAGCTGGCCATTGAAAACAATGATTTTGAAGAAGATCACCCTTACAGGAAATGGTTTGAGTTCTATGATAATGATAGGGACGCGACGGTGGGGGTCATGTTTGACATCATCGACAATGAGAGCAAAACGATGTCTGAGGATGAAGTGGCAGTACTCAGGAAAAATTTCATGGAGAGTGCGGAACATGAGCTGAGGTTCTTCGATATGGCCGCAGCCAAAGAAAGATGGATGGAGGTGGGTGTGAATGCATAAGTTCCCGATTGCACTGACAGTAGCCGGAAACGACCCTACAGGCGGTGCCGGTATACTTGCCGACAGCAAGGCATTTCATTCGAGGGGCGTATACGGCATGGCAGCAGTGACTTCCCTGACTGCCCAGAACACGATGGGGGTGCAGGATGTATATAATATACCTGCTGACTTTCTGGAGAGCCAGCTGCACAGCATCTTCAGCGATGAAGTGCCGCACGCCATGAAAAGCGGTATGATTGCGACGGTTGAAATGATGGAAGTCATTGCAGCAACCGTGAGAAAACATGATATCCCGTATGTCATAGATCCGGTGATGATTGCGACCAGCGGAGACGCACTGATTGAAAAGGAATCGGTAGAATTTTTAAGAGAGTCGCTCCTGCCGCTTGCCGCGAATGTGACACCAAACATACATGAGGCGGAAAAAATTGCCGGTATAAAAATCAATGATGAACACGGTGTGAGGAAGGCAGCCAAAATCTTCCTGGACGAGCTTGGAATCCGGAGTGTAACGATAAAGGGCGGCCACCTTGACGGGGATGCTGTCGATTATCTGTTTATGAGAGACAGGGAGATAACGGTGTCCTCCCTCCGCATCGATACAAACCATACCCACGGTACCGGGTGTACTTTCTCAGCTGTGATGACAGCTGAACTAGCCAAAGGGAAGACGATGGAAGAAAGTTTCAGGACGGCAAAGAAATATATAACATCAGCTATAAAAAATAGCCCCGGCATCGGACAAGGCAACGGTCCGGTCAATCATTTCAGCTTTAAAGGAGAATGATCATGGAACGTATTGAAAAACTGAGGAAAGAAAGACCACTCGTCGTTTGCATTACCAATGATGTAGTGAAGAACTTCACGGCCAACGGCATGCTGGCGGCCGGGGCTTCTCCGATCATGAGCGGAGAAAGATCAGAAGCGGAGGACCTTATGAAAGCGGCTTCTGCGCTTCTTGTCAATATCGGGACGGCAGACAAGCAAAAATATGAGCTTATGGATGAAATGATGAGGGAAGCGAATAATAATGGTGTGCCGATTGTCTTTGATCCCGTAGGTTACGGTGCGTCTGATTTCCGTGTCAGTATCACGGATACACTGCTTGACCGTCATCACGTTTCCCTGATCAAGGGAAATGCGGGTGAAATGCATGCATTGTCGGGGGAAGAGAGCAGCCTTAGGGGTGTCGACTCAATGGAAAAAACAGATACCCTGGAAATCGCCCGGGCAGTCTATAGAAAATTCGGAATCCCCTCTCTTGTAACAGGTGAACGCGACGCTCTTGTGACAAAGAAGAATGAAATGATCATGGCCAACGGTCACGGTCTGCAGGGCAGAATCACTGGGTCGGGATGCCTGCTCGGAGCATTGACAGCAGGTTTCATCGGCATTGAAGGGCGGTTTGATGAGGCAGCTGTAGCGGATGCAGTCAGCTACTACAATATTTGTGCCGAAGCGGCCGCCGGTAAAATACGGGTGCCTGCACCGGGCTCATTCATGACCATGCTCATCGATGAATTGTACCTGAATGAAGACAGCCTGCTTGAAGAAAAGATGGTGGAGGTCTATTGATGGACAGGAATGCACTCAGACTATATTTCATCTGTGGGAGCCGCAATGCCGGAGATAGACCGTTGCAGGTCATCGAAGAGGCATTGAAGCACGGTGTGACCATGTTCCAGCTCAGGGAAAAAGGACCCGGTGCACTGGCTGGAGAGGAACTTTTCAACTTTGCGCTGGATATTAAAAAAATTTGCAGGAAATACGGTGTGCCCTTTATCATCAACGATGCGCCAGAACTTGCTGAAAAGGTGGGGGCTGACGGTATCCACCTTGGACAGGAGGATATGGATATTGCCCTGCTGCCATCTTATTTCGATGATAAGATCATCGGACTTTCTGTCAGGGACCGGAGTGAGTTTGAAAAAAGTGATATCAGCAAGGTGGATTATATCGGTACCGGTCCGGTTTTTGCCACCGGATCAAAGGATGATGCCGGTGAAGCGATAGGGGTGGAAGGCCTGGAAACGATGAGGGGGATGGTCGGCACGCTCCCCATGGTGGCCATCGGCGGCATCACCCGCGAAAATTACAGGGAATGCCTGGAGTTCGGGGCAGACGGCGTGTCACTCATTTCTGCAATCGCTGCGGCGGAGGACACAAAAAGGGCGGTTGAAGGATTCCTGGGAACGACCGGACATTAAATATACTCAATTAACCTTTGGAAAATGATTTTTTTACATCCTTGTTTATGGTACAATGCTTTTTATGTGAGATATTTTTTTTGAGGTGAAAAAATGAGTAAAAAATGGCTCTTCCCCGTAATGATCGGCCTGGTGCTTGTACTCTCCGGCTGTGATTATTCCCAGGAAGAAAACAGGGACGGTTTTTTCTTTAATACATTCGTACAGCCGATGGATTCACTGCTGCATTGGCTTGGTGATAATCTCGGCCATAACTATGGTCTGGCAATCATCCTCATCACACTTATTGTCCGTCTGGCTATTTTCCCGTTCATGATGCGTACATATAAGAATCAGATGATGATGCGCGAGAAGATGAAGATAGTCAAGCCTGAAATGGAAGAAATTCAGAAGAAGACGAAAGTTGCCACTACACAGGAAGAAAAGATGGAAGCACAGCAGGAAATGATGGCACTGTACAAAAAGCACGGCATCAATCCGCTGAATATGGGCTGTCTGCCGATTTTCATCCAGATGCCGATTGTCATGGCGTTGTATTTTGCTCTCAGATTCCCTTCAGAAGGAGGTATTACGGAATATCCCGAATTCCTCTGGATGAACCTGACAGAGACCGATTATTTCATGGTCGCAATCGCAGGTCTCGTATATGCCGGACAGGCATTTGTATCCATGCAGTTCGTACCGGAAGAACAGCGCAAGCAGATGCAGCTGTTCATGTACATTTCTCCAATCATGATCATCTGGATTTCATTGATATCACCTTCCGCACTCCCATTATACTGGGCAGTCGGCGGTATATTCCTGATATTCCAGACATGGGCAGGTAACACATTCTACAAGAAAAAAGTTGCCGAAGAGATGGCACCGATCATCGAAGCGCATGAAAGAGAGAAGGCGGAAAAAGAACAGCGTATAAAAAATGCGAAAGTGATGCCTAAGAAAAAGCGCAGAAAGAAAAATTAAACTGTGCTTATCAGAACGCCCCTCCCAGATTGATGGGAGGGGCGTTGTCTTTTATAAAATTGGTGAAATGAGATTGGCAAAGCTTTCTTTGATACGTATCCATTTGCTTCTTGAATCGTATATCTCTTCGGTGAGAATTGTTGAGTCCATGGCATCTTTTTCGAAAATCTTCCGGTATTCCGCTGCCTGCTCTGCATCGTATATGAAAGCGTTGACTTCAAAGTTCAGCAGGAAACTTCTGTTATCGATATTCGTAGTTCCGATACTGATCACTTCGTCATCAATCATGACGACTTTCTGGTGGAGGAACCCTTTTTCATAAATATGGACTGTTGCCCCCATTTTGACCATTGCGCCGACATTTGAATAAGTGCCCCAGTAGACAAACGGGTGGTCCGGCATATTAGGAATCATGATGTTGACTTTTATGCCGCTCAGGATGGCAATCCTGACTGCTTCAAGAAACGATTGGTCCGGTATGAAATAGGGTGTCTGGATGTAGATATGCTCCTTGGCATGGTAGATCATCTTGATATATCCGTATTTGATCTGCTGCCATTTTTCATCAGGGCCGCTTGAAGCGATCTGTATCGGATTTTCACCATGGTGGGGCATGCTTTCCGGGAAATACCTCTCTTCCCGGGTCAGGTTGTTACGGCCGGAATGGGAGTTCCAGTCCAGCATAAATCTGAGCTGCAGGGACTTAACAGCTTCGCCACTGATCTTCAGGTGTGTATCCCGCCAGAAACCGAATTTTTTATTCAGCCCGAGATACTCGTCGCCGACATTGAAGCCGCCAACGTATCCGACATCCCCGTCGATGACTACAATCTTCCGGTGGTTTCTGTAATTCATCCGGGGATTTATCAGGGGGAGCATATTTGGGAAGAATGACTCAACCTGTCCGCCTTCGTTCTTGAATCTCCTGAAATTACGAAGGCTGAGGCCCCTGGATCCAATATCATCGTAGAGGATTCTGACGGTGACCCCTTCCTTCTGTTTTTGAAGCAATGCGTCGTAGAGCTCTTTTCCAAGATTGTCCAGTTTGAAAATGTAGTACTGGAAATGGATGTGATCTTTGGCATTGCGTATATCGGCGAGCAGACTGTCGAATTTATCCCGCCCATTTACAAATGTCTCGATGGAATTATTGAATGTCAGAAAAGACTGGTTATTATACAGAAGCATGTGAATCAGTTTCTTGTGTTTCTGGGCAACTGGATTCGTAAAATCCAGAGTATCACTATTCAATTCATCCAGCTGTTCCTCTACCAGGTGTTCCATCCCCACCTTTTCAGTTTCGTCAATGGCAAAAAGTTTTTTGCTGTATATCGTACGGCCAAAAAGAATGTAGATGAAGAACCCTATTACAGGGAGGAAAAAAAGGACGAGTATCCATGCCCACACACTCTGGGCGCTCCGCCGCTCCAAGAAAATCAGGCCGAGGGCAAGCAGGAAGTTGATGGTAATTATAATCAGGGTGATGATGGTCATTACACCTGTGCTGAAAAAGTAGTCGAATATTAACCAGTCCATGATAGTCACCTCATTACCATTCTATTATATTTCGATGGATATTTAAAATTTTGTAATATTTATTTTGTAAAATGTATAGAAAAAGTAGCTTTGAAAAGGTAAAATATATATAAGACGTATATGAAGGAGTGTCATTATGCATAAAAACGACAATTCAAAAGTCAAACAAGTCGTCACGATGCTAAATGAACTCGGGGTCAAAGTCAAGGTTTCGAGGTCCAGGTTCGAAATTATGAATCGCATCGCACACAATGAGAAATTGCGATTAAAAGAACAGAACATTTAAATTAAACCGCTGCCGGTTTTCCGGCAGCGGTTTAATTTATGTTCTCCCGGCGATACTCATGGAAATATATGCTCATGATTATGCCGATTGCAATCATGTTCGCCCATAAGCCACTTCCCCCGTAGCTGAGGAAAGGGAGTGGGATGCCTGTAATTGGAAGAAGCTGGATCGTCATGCCGATATTCTGGAATACATGGAACATGAGCAGGGACAGGTAGCCTATGATGAAGTAAGAAGAAAAACTGTCATTGACTGTCACTGCAATTCTGAACAGGTGGAGCATCAGCATGAAAAGAAGGACGATTACTGCAGTGGATCCCAGAAAGCCGAATTCCTCCCCTATGATCGTAAAGATAAAATCGGTGTGGTTTTCGGGGATATATATGATGCCGTCACTGAACCCTTTGCCGGTGATCTCACCGGACCCGATTGCCTTAAGAGAATTGCTGAGCTGGAAGCCGCCCTCGGTGACGTAGTCTTCGGGCTGCAGCCAGGAATAGATCCGCTCAAACTGATAGGGATGGATGCCCAGATATCGTTCCAGGAAATCCGGTCTGTACAGAATGCCGAGTATCAGGGCACCGCCGATTGTTGCAGCAACAGCAAGAGTTGGAAGAATCAGCCACCAGCTGATGCCGGAGACGACGATCATACCAAGCAGTATGGCAAGCATCACGAGTGTTGTACCCAGGTCATTCTGGACGAGAATGAACACCATGGGAAGTACCGAGACGATAAACATCTTGGACAGCAATTTGACATCGTCGGTCAGATCATTCGTCAACTTATATCTGTTATGCTGACTGACAACATAAGCAAGAGTAAGTATGTATATGATTTTGACTACCTCTGACGGCTGGATGCTGAAAAACCCGAACTGATACCAGCTTTTTGCACCATTGATGATCGGTGTGACCGGTGAAACCGGCGCAAAGAAAAGAACCATGAGTGAAAGGACACCCACGCCATAAATGATCCATACGTACTGTTTCATCCATTTGACAGGGATGAAAGTCAGCACAAAGACCATGAAGAAGCCCGTCACATAGAAAATTATTTGGCGGACGCTGAAATCTGTAGCATATTGGCCGCTTGTCATCGCAGAACGGATCATTATGATGCTCACTACCCCAAGGATTGTGATCAGCAGAAGGAGCAGCCAGTCGACCCGGGCGAGTATATTTGTATTTTGTCTTTTATATCCTTGTTTGTTTTCCAAGAATTTCACCTTACCCATATTGAAATCATCTTTTAATTATACACTATTATGACTCTGGTTTTTAATATTATCATAACAACTTTCGACAATTCCACAGCTTTGTGTTGTCATTTCCGTGAACTTCATTAGTGATAGAGAACGGTGACTGTATTATAATGTAGGGGACTCCCGGCTTGATATAATAAACAGAAGGAATGGTAGTTTCTCATGATAGAAGTGACAATAGGGGAAATTGCAGAGTTTTGCAATGGAAAACCCAACAAAGCTGCTGAAGCAATAAAGAATGAAAAAGTGAAAGGTGTCTCCATAGACACACGTACCATAGAAAAAGGGAACCTTTTCATCCCGTTTCTGGGCGAAAATGCGGATGGACACAGGTTCATAGATGATGCATTTGGGAAAGGCGCCTCTCTCTCCCTTACAGAGCATGAAATTGATGAAGGTGACCCGAGACCGCTGATCAGAGTGGAGGATGGACTTGATGCACTGCAGACGATTGCCCGTGAACACCTGCATACAGTAGAACCCAAGGTCATTGCAATCACCGGTTCAAACGGCAAAACGACGACAAAGGATATGCTCGAATGCCTGCTGGCGCCACATTACAGAGTACAGAAGACAATCGGCAACTACAACAATGAGATCGGGCTTCCTTTGACAATCCTCCAGCTCGACGTCAATACTGAAATCTCGATACTCGAGATGGGGATGGATGCACCTGGGGACATAGATTTCCTCAGCAAAATGACTGTTCCTGATGTTGCAATCATCACCAATGTAGGGGAGTCCCACATCGAAAAACTTGGTTCACGGGAAAACATCGCTGCAGCCAAATATGAAATTGTAAACGGGTTGAAGCACTCGGGGACTTTCATCTATTCCCGTGACTATCCGCTGCTTGAACAGACCGTCGACCGAAAAGCGGATTACACAATCAGGACAGGCGGCATCGATATGGCCAATGATGTTCAGATCAGTCATGTTGAGCAGACCAGTGACGGAACAAGCTTCAATGTCTCGTGCATTGACGAAGCCATTGAAATCCCTCAGCTCGGTGCCCATAATGCTTCCAATGCAACGCTTGCACTGCTTGCTGCGGAGGTGCTGGGGCTTGATATGGCAGAGGTCAAAGGGCATTTCAAAAGTCTGCAGGTGACTGACATGCGTATGCAGAGGGTAAAGCACAGTACGGGGGCGCTGATAATAAATGATGCGTACAACGCCAGTCCGTCCAGCATGAAAGGTGCAATCGATACCGTCGGCAGCATGAGGAACGGCTTCAAAATACTCGTATTGGCTGATATACTCGAGCTCGGCACATACAGTAGGGAACTTCACGAATCAATCGGCGGGCACATCGATGAATCTCCCCATGAATTTGATCTGGTCCTGACGTACGGTGACGGTGCACGCATTATCCATGACACGGTTGCTGGCACAAAAAAAGCGCATTTTGATTCTTTGGAAGCACTCGCCGGAGCATTGGCGGGACATCTCGGACCGGACACTGTCATCCTGCTGAAGGGGTCGAGGGGGATGGCTGTCGAGAGGGTGATCGATCATCTCTGATAATACCGGAATTTTATTCCTGCACGGGTATACGGGTGGCAGGCATGAGCTCGAGCCGTTGTTCGTCTATCTTAAATCCCGTTATGAATTCGAATATGAGTTCCCTGTCTATCCAGGGCACGGCACGGTGCTGGATTTGAGGAAAGTGACCGGCGATGAATGGTATCAGGAGGCCTGGGATGCGTATATTGAGCTCCGTAAGCGGGTGAACAGAATCTATGTCATCGGTTTTTCCATGGGTGGTGTATTTGGTGCGCATATTGCACAAAAGGAGAAGGTGGAGAAACTGCTGCTGATTGCGCCCGCATTCGACTATACGAAGATCACGAAACTGGGGGAACTCGGGCTGACGCCGACACATTTCAGTGAGCACATGAAACTGAACATGTACGGAAAGATAAAAGGCAGGGTCAAAGATATTCCATTCAGAGCGTTCCAGGAATTCAAAGCAATTGTTGAAACGAAGAAAGAGGGTTTGGAAAATATAGCAGCGGATACTCTGATCGTTCACGGGAAACTGGATCTTCTGGTGCCGTATAAATCGAGTGTGCGGGCAGCGGAAAGGATTCCGGGGGCCGGACTTGAGCTCTTGGACAGCGCCCCGCACCTGTTTGCCTATGCCGAGGAGAGCCAGCTTGAACTGAACATAGCAGCGGAAAGGTTCCTTTTTAAAGACGGTTAAACCGTACTTGTATAAACACACCGATGATGTTAAAATAGAGAAGTTATGCGTAACGAAAATGAGAAACGAAAAGTCAAAGGAGACTCTAAATTTGAAGTTTTTTAAACAATTAGGTGTTAGTGATGAAACCTTAAAATCACTGGAAGAAATGGGATTTGAAACACCAACCCCGATACAGGAAGAGAGCATTCCATTTGCTCTTGAAAGAAAAGATATTTTAGGCCAGGCACAGACTGGTACTGGTAAAACTGGTGCATTCGGTATCCCTATCATTGAAAACACTGAAAAGCAGGGCGGTACACAGGTGCTGATCTTGACGCCGACACGTGAATTGGCAGTACAGGTGAGCGAACAGCTCAAAAAATTTGCCAAGTATAAGAAACTTGGTGTAAATGTGATTTTCGGCGGGATGAGCATCGAACGCCAGATCAAGGACCTTAAAAGACGTCCGGAAATCATCGTGGGTACGCCAGGCCGTATCATCGACCATATCAAAAGGAAGACACTGAAGCTTGAAAGCATCAAGACACTGGTCCTGGACGAGGCGGATGAGATGATGAACATGGGCTTCATCGATGATGTGAAGTTCATCATGTCCGGTCTTCCGGAAGAAGACAGACAGACACTTCTGTTCTCTGCAACAATGCCTGCGGCGATACAGGAGCTTGTCACAAGGTTCATGAACAATCCACAGATTGTCAAAACAATGAACCAGGGTGCAAGCGACCCTCAGATCGAAGAGTTCTATACAATTGTAAAAGAGCTTGAAAAGCTGGATGTATTCACGAATTTCCTGGATACCCACCAGCCGGAACTTGCGATCGTCTTCGGGCGTACGAAACGCCGTGTTGATGAACTGACGAGTGCACTGATTGCCAAAGGTTACCGGGCAGAAGGCCTCCATGGGGACATCACCCAGTCCAAGCGGCTTGAAGTGCTTAAGAAATTCCGCAATAATGCACTTGATATCCTTGTAGCGACCGATGTGGCTGCGAGGGGGCTGGACATTTCAGGCGTATCCCACGTATACAACTTCGATATCCCGCAGGATGCAGAAAGCTATACGCACAGGATCGGCCGTACCGGCCGTGCAGGCAAAGAAGGTATGGCACTCACTTTCGTCAACCCGGTCGAGATGGATTATCTCAGAATGATCGAGAACGAAAAGAAGAAGACAATCCTGGCTTTGAGACCGCCGAATAAAAAGGAAGTCCAAAAAGCGAGGGAGAAAGAGATCTTCGAAAAGATCCAGCTCTGGATATCCCAAAATGACAGTGATCATACAAAGGATATCGCCAGGCGACTGCTTGAAGAAAATGGATCTGAAGATGTGGTTGCAGCATTGCTTAATGAATTCTTCTTCAGTAAAACGGATGACAGCATCCAGCTGTCATTCGAAAAACCGCTGACAAGAAAAGGCGGAAACCGCCGCGGCGGCAAACCATCCGGCGGCAAAAAACCGTTCAGGAAGGGCCGCGGCGACCAGAAAAGAAGCGGCGGCAAGCGTAACGACCGCAGTGGCGGACGCCAGCAGAAAGGGCCGCGCAGAGGCGCCAGCCAGGGCGGGCGTACTTTCAAAGATCATATGAAATAGGAACCACAATACCCATGTGCCGGAAATATTCCGTTACGTGGGTGTTTTCTTATATATGAGGCACTGCTCCTGTATATAATTGAAGTGAAATGAAATTTAGATTAGAGTTATAATAGATTAAATATTTTGACGGGGGATACTTATGAACGAGATACATAAACATGTTGTTCATTATTTGAGAGTACGCCATTTCTGGCAGTTTCTGCTGTGGGCGGCTCTTGGTGCAGGCGTGAGTGCTGCTGCCGTATATTTTGATCTTCCCGACTGGATATACTGGCTGGTGGCGGGCGTGCTGGCACTTGAGTTCCTTATTGTCGGACTCGCGAAGCCATCTGTATATTACAAAGTGACTCGCTATGTTCTCAGGGAGGAGGTCCTGATTGTACGGACGGGATTTTTCAGGATTTCCACAAAGATGATTCCGATCCGGCGGATCCAGGGAGCTGAACTTTCAACAGGGCCGGTTTCAAGAAAGTATGATCTGGCGAACCTCACAGTGAAAACTGCAAGCAGGGTATTTCATCTGCCGCCGTTGAAAACACATGAGGCAGAGCAGCTCAAACTTGAGGTCATCAATATGGTAAAGGGGGAGAAAACAGATGTATAATCCCGAAAAACTCCATCCCGTTGCCTATTTGGGCAGTGTGGTCAACGCTTTCAAAAACTTATGGATACCGATTATTGTTGTCCTGTTCAATTCGAGAGAGGCCATTTTTTCAGGAAATATCTCACTGAAATATTTACTGATTTCAGGAGGAGTCGTTATCTTCGCTGTCGTGCTTTTCGGCGGATATGATTTCCTCAACAAGTTCCGGACGCGTTTTTGGATTGAGGACGGCAAGTTCATATACAAAGATGGTGTGATATCCAACAGGGAAAAGGAACTGGATATCAGCCGCATACAGTCCATCGATTTCAACGAACCGATATTCCACAGGATATTCGGGGCGGTCAAGCTGGATATCATCACCCCCGGGGAAGGCATTAAGATAGATACCATCAAAAAGTCACAGGCGCAGTCCATCCAATCCATCCTGTACAATGAAATGGATCAGCTGGACAGCTCGGTGGAAATCGGTGCATCCAGCCGGTGGCCAAGAGAAGAGGCACCTGTTGAAGACCAGCCGGAGCAATTTGTTACGCTGTATCAGATGACCGGCAAAGCCCTCATTCTCATGAGCATGACAAGCGGAGCGCTCGGTGCATTCCTGGCCATAGTATTCGGGTTCATCAATCTCATCGGAGCCAACTTCCTCATAGAACGGTATTTCGAAGTTTTTGAAGGACTGGTCCAGAACATATTCCTCGCCCTGGGAATAGCTGTCCTCATCTTCGTCACTGTAGGGTATATAATGGGCATTCTGATATTGTCCATCAAATACTACAACTACACACTGAAGATGAAATCCGATGATCTTGTCGTGGAATACGGGCTTCTTGAAAAGAAGCACAGAAGCGTCAATGTCATAAGAGTCCAGAACATCATCATCAAGGACTCAATCATCCGGCGTATAATCGGCTACTATTCCCTGTCGGTGACTATAACGAGTGACTCCCTTGACAGTGGGGAAATCGACGGCAAAGTGGAACTGATCCCGTTCATCAGAAAAAAGCGGCTTTACCGAATCATTGATGAAATATTTCCGAATTATCATGTTGAATTGCCGGTGCGAACTGTTCCGTTCAGAGGCTATAGGAGATACTTTCAGGTGATGCTCACCCTCGTCGTTATCATTACTGGGATTGTCCAATACTTCTGGTTTGGTTATGCATGGATCATCGGTCTGGCAGTCGCGGGCATATTCATAATTTCAGGGATATACAGCGCAAGAAATACAGGCTACAAGTTCCATGGAGATGAAATCAATATGATGACGACAGGGTTCTTCTCCAGATCCCATTTCGTAATCAAGCACGAAAAGGTGATCCAGGCCGAATGGGTGGTCAATCCGTTCCTCAGGCGGGCGGACCTTGGTGTCATCACTCTTGTCACAGCCGCCGGCATGGTGGGCTCCAGTGCATCTTTGAAATTCATAGATAAGGAAGACATCGAAAAGATTTGGAACTGGGCGGAAAGGGGGCATTCAAATGGAAAAGATATCGCCGAAAGCGGTCAAAGTATGGAGGATCAGTGAAGCGATAGTTGCCGGGGTTGTGCTCCTTTTGGCCCTGGGCACCTTCATCCTGTCATTGTATGTGTGGGACTGGCTTCCTTGGTGGATTTCGCTGATCATATTCGGTGTCTTACTCTACATCTGTATATTCCAGGTCTGGCTGTTTCCTGCGCTGAAATATAAACACTACCGTTACGAGGTGCTTGAAGACGAGATTAAGATACACAGCGGGATATGGATCAAAAGGCGGTTATCGGTTCCTTTATTCCGCGTACAGAACATTGATACGCATGTCGGCCCGCTGATGAGACGTTTCGGACTGAAGAGCATTACACTCCGCACGTCTGCCGAGAGGATTGGAATCCCCGAGCTTGAAGCGGGCCGGGCGGACGGACTCAGAAATGACATACGGGCACTTATCAACGAGAATACGAGGCGGGAAAAATGATTATTGGACTGGGTACGGATATTATAGAGATAAGTCGTGTAAGAAAAATCGAGTCACGCAGCAACCGGCTCTCGAGGAGGATTCTGTCAGACCCGGAAATGGCGCATTATGATACACTCAAAATTGAAAAGCGCCGGATAGAATATCTGGCCGGGCGGTTTGCTGTGAAGGAGGCATACAGCAAGGCGCTTGGGACCGGGATTGGAAAAAGTGCTGCCTTCCAGGACGTCATATGCATGAATGATTCCAAAGGTAAACCTTTTATCGAAGGTGACAAAAGAGCGCATGTGTCTATTTCACATGCCGATGAATATGCGACAGCAACTGTTATTCTAGAAGAAATTTAGGAGGCTTGTACGTGTCGGAAAAATACTATAGACATACCCTGGTTGACGTGGATTTGGAAGCGGTGCATGAGAATTACAGAATGATACAGGACCTTCATCCGGACAAGACATTCATTGCTGTTGTAAAAGCCAATGCATATGGACTTGGCAGTGTGACTGTGGCCGGCCACCTTGCCGCCCGGGGCGTCGGGTTCTTTGCGGTTGCCACGCTGGATGAGGCAATCGAACTCCGCATGCACGGTATACGGGAGAAGTTGCTTGTGCTCGGGGTCATCCCTCCGGAAAATATCAACAAGGCGATCCAGCACCGTGTTGCCGTCACTGCACCCAGCCTGGAATGGCTGGAGAAGGCAGAAAGCAGCATAGATGGCAGATATGACAAGGAAGTGTGGATCCACATCAAGGTGAATTCCGGCATGAACCGGCTCGGAACTTCCGATGTCGGGGAAATCAGCCGCATGATTGAAGGGATCGACAGCAATGAGCATTTCGTATATGAAGGGATATACAGCCATTTCAGTTCCGCCGACATTGATTCGGATGTGAACGGCAGGGAATATGATGAATTCAAAAGGATTGCAGGAGCAGTGGAAAGACCGCAGTATGTGCATATCCAGAATTCCGCCGGATCACTCCGGATCAAAGATGACTTCTGCAATGCAGTCCGTGTGGGCATCTCCTTATACGGCTACTATACCTCCGAATATATCGAAAGTATTTCTGAAGTGAAACTGAAACCCTCTGTTATGCTCACGACCAAAGTGATGGATATGCATATATTGACGGAAGGAGAAGGTGTCAGCTATGGCCTGGCCCACCGTGCGCGGGGGAGGGAGAAGATTGCCACCCTGCCGATAGGATATGCCGACGGACTCCTGCGGAGACAGTCGGGATATGAAGTCCGGCTTGAAGACGGGACGAATTGTCCGATTACAGGCCGGGTATGCATGGACTCGGCGATGATCAGTGTTCCTGAGTCTGCAGAAATCGGTGACAGGGTGATCATCATAGATCAGGATAGGGAATCAGACCAGTCTATGGAAAAATACAGCGTGCATTCGGACACGATTTCCTATGAATCACTTACGGCCCTATCAAGGAGAATCCCCCGTATATACAGAGGGGAAAATGCAGGATTCGTGCATAATGAAGTGTTAAAATGAACTAGTAATGATATTTTATCCATGTTATAGTTGACATAAGTTTAATGTTACCGGGGAGTGGTTACGTAATGAACAGCGCAGCATTGTTTGGCAGTATTGAACTTTCTCTTGAACACGGATATATCGAAATGAGCGAGATTAATCTATCAATCGCCTGTGAGAGCGAAGAAGTGGAATGTGAAGCCTGGCAGTCGAACGAGGATTTTCTCGTCTACAGTAAAGATGGTGAATAGATGAAAAGAGGAGAAGTATATCTTGCGGATCTGTCACCGGTTCAGGGTTCTGAGCAGGGTGGCAAACGTCCGGTGGTAATCATACAGAACAACATCGGCAACTATCACAGTCCGACTGTGATAGTTGCGGCCATTACCGGTAGAATCAACAAAGCCAAGATCCCGACCCATGTGGAGATATCAAAGGATACATATAATCTGGACAAAGACTCGGTAATACTTCTTGAGCAGATAAGAACTGTGGATAAGAAAAGGCTTAAAGAGAAACTTACATATTTGAATAGTGATAAGATGAAGGAAGTGGACAAGGCTTTGAAGATCAGTTTGGAACTCATGCCCCCCAAGTCCGGAAAATCTGAATCGAAAACCTGATGGACTTTTGTACGCAAAAGTCTTTTTTCAGTCCGAGGTGATTTATTTTGACGTATATAGACGATCTTGTTAATAAATATAGAGATATACTCAATCTGTATCTTTATGGCGAAGACACTGACAAGGCATTCGACTGGTGCCAGTCGTTCAGTGAGGAAGTAATCGAAATGGATACCTCGCCCGAGGAAATTGTTTCACTGCACATAGATCTGCTTGAGGATATGGAAGTCGAGGATGGTGAACTTGTAAAAAAGTCCCTTGATATACTGCAGGAAGTCATCATATCTTTCGGTTTTACATACAGGGATTATAAGTCCATGATGAACAAGCTCAAAATCCATGACAAAGAGATGGATGTTGCTTCCAGTCTTCAGGAGACGATGCTGAAAGCTGAAATCCCGACGTTTGAAACGATGAAGATCGGTGCAATCAGTGTTCCGGCAAGGAAAGTGAGCGGTGACTATTTCAATATCATCGACCACAATGACGGTATGCTCAGTTTCGCTGTGGCCGATGTCATAGGTAAAGGGATTCCCGCTGCAATTGCCATGACGATGATCAAATTCGGCATGGACTCCTACGGCTATTCCCAGCTGCCGAGCGACAGCCTGAAAAAACTGAACCGTGTTGTCGAGAAGAACGTCAACCAGAACATGTTCGTAACCATGTTCTACGGGCTGTACGATCATAATACCAATCTGCTCTATTATTCCTCTGCAGGACATGAACCTGCACTTTTATACCGCTACGAAACGGATGAATTCGAAGAGATTGATGCAAAGGGGATTGTCCTTGGAGTCAAAGAGCATGCAAGGTATGAACAGAAGGAAGTGGAAATCGGCAATAACGATATGATCATCGTGTTTACGGATGGTGTAACCGAGCTCAGGAAGCATGATGATACCTTCATCGATTTTGAGGACGTCAAAGATATGATCCGGGAAGTCCGGGAGCATCACCCGCAGGACATCGTCCAGTATATTTACGAATCATTGATGCGCATGCAGAATCCGCATAAAAAAGATGATCTGACGCTTTTCATATTAAAAAACAATAAAGAATAAATTTCATGTTTCGATCCATATTTTTACGGGTAAAAGCCGGAAGGTCTATGTATTTACGGAAAATGGGAGTGTAATCTTAATGAATATCAATATCGATACAACTGAAAAAGAAAACGAATACCTTATCGTGCTGGATGGAGAACTTGATTTGTATACAGCTCCTGAGCTTCAGAAAGTTCTGGATCCCATCAGGCAGTCAGGCAGTCATGATGTCACAATCGATCTGACCGATGTGAGCTATATGGACTCCACAGGACTCGGTATTTTTGTCGGTACATTGAAGGACCTTAACCAGCATGACCGTGAACTCCGCGTGACAGGAGTTTCGAACAGGATCCTCAGATTGTTCGAGATTACAGGGCTTCGTGACTTGATGCATATCAACGAAGCGTCGGAGGTTGAATAGAATGCCATTGCAGTATGATTATATAGAGATGAAATTTCCATCCAGCGCAGAATATGTCGGTCTGATCAGGCTCACCCTCTCAGGTGTACTGTCGCGGGCGGGCGCCACCTACGACCAGATTGAAGACTCGAAGATTGCTGTTTCAGAAGCGGTGACGAATGCAGTGAAGCATGCATACGGGGAAGACCAGACAGGTGAGGTGCTTGTCGGTTTTGCAGTCTATGAAGATAAAGTGGAAATAATCGTTGCAGACCATGGTCAGAGCTTCAATTATGAAGATGTGAGAAAAGAGCTCGGTCCGTACACGGAAGATGATAACGTGAACTTCTTGAGAGAAGGAGGTTTGGGGCTGTTCTTGATTGAAACGTTAATGGATGAAGTCTACATCAAAAAAGACCCTGGAGTAACCATCAGCATGACGAAGTTTATTAATGAAAGTCAGGTGCATTCGAATGGAGAAACAATCGTCAATCGATAAAGGACTCACACCGGATGATATCAATGCACTGATACGCAGCCATCAGGAAGAAGGGGACCAGGAAGCCCAGACGAGAATCGTGGAGCACTATCAGAAGCTGATAGAGTCGCTTGCGTACAGATATTCGAAAGGGAAAAGCCATCATGAAGACCTTGTGCAGGTCGGGATGGTCGGTCTGCTCGGTGCAATCAACCGGTTTGATGCATCCTTCGACCGAAGATTCGAAGCGTTCCTGGTGCCGACGGTGGTTGGTGAAATCAAGCGTTATCTCAGGGACAAGACCTGGAGTGTGCATGTGCCGAGGCGCATAAAGGAAATTGGGCCAAAGATCAAAAATGCCAATGATGAACTGACAAACAGGCTGGAGCGCTCCCCGAAAATCAGCGAGATTGCAGAACATCTTGAAGTATCAGAAGAAGATGTCCTGGAAGCGATGGAGATGGGTCAGAGTTACAATGCACTCAGCGTGGACCATTCAATCGAAGCCGACAAAGACGGTTCGACGGTCACTCTGCTCGATGTAATGGGGCAGTCGGATGATAATTATGATCTTTCCGAAAAACGTCTGATCCTGGAAAAAGTCCTTCCGATACTTTCCGAACGGGAACGTGAAATCATCCAGTTCACCTTCATGGAGGGCCTGAGCCAGAAGGAGACGGGGGAGCGGGTCGGCCTGAGCCAGATGCATGTTTCGAGACTCCAGCGCACCGCTATCAATAAACTGCGGCAGGCAGTGAGCAAAGACGAATGATTTTTCAGATACCCCCGTCCGGAGAAGGATGGGGGTATCAATGTTATAATGGTACTGGTTTAACTGAACGAGAGTAGTATAGGAGAGATTTTCATGAATGAGCAACTTGTCAAAGAACTGCAAAGCATTACAGGAAAGGGATCCAAATACATAAGGAATGTACTGGAGCTTCTCGGGGAGAAGAACACCGTCCCTTTTATAGCACGTTACCGCAAAGAGATGACAGGAGGGATGGATGAGGAGGAAATCAAGGAGATTTCCGACAGATTCACTTATCTAGAAAATCTGGAGAAACGGAAGCAGGAAGTGATCCGTCTCATAGATGAACAGGGACTGCTGACAGAGGATCTGAGAAGGAATATTTTAAAGCAGACTGTCCTGAACCGGGTGGAGGATCTGTATCGTCCATTCAAACAAAAGAAGAAGACACGTGCAACAGAGGCGAAGCGCAAAGGACTCGGCCCCTTTGCGGAACGTATCCTGCTTCAGGAACCGATGGATGTGGAAGCGGCTGCTGAGGAGTTTATGGGCGAAGAAGTGGAGACTGCCGAGGCTGCGATCACAGGGGCACTCGATATCATTGCTGAAAAAATATCCGATGAGCCCAAATACCGTTCATATATATTGAAAGTCATCAGGGATACTGCTGATATGGTGACTGCTAAGAAGAAGAATGGAGAAGATCCGACAGGGGTCTTTGAGATGTACTACAGCTATCAGGAACCCATACGGAAGATTGTACCCCACCGTGTACTTGCCATAAACCGTGGAGAAAAACTCGGGGTTCTGGGCGTCAGGATGGAATACGATATGGAGCGCCTGAAACGCTATATCGGCAAACAGGAGATAAAAGAGAAGTCAGCAACCGGCCGGTATATGGAAACTGCTGTTGCAGATGCTCTGAAGCGCCTGATCATGCCGTCCATAGAGCGTGAAGTGAGGAATGGTCTTACGGAAAACGGGGAGCAGCATGCAATTGATATTTTTGCAGAGAATCTGAAAGGACTGCTGCTGCAGCCACCGCTCAAAGGCAGAGTGTTACTCGGACTGGACCCGGCGTTCAGGACAGGCTGCAAGATGGCTGTCATCGATCATTCGGGCCAATTCATCGACAAGGGTGTCATCTATCCGCATCCACCCCAAAAGAAATATGATGCAGCCAAAAAAAGCGTTTTGGAAACAATCAGGAAGTATGGAGTTTCTCTTATTGCCATCGGAAATGGAACGGCTTCAAGGGAGACAGAGCTTTTCGTCAGTGAACTTGTCAAAGAGAATGGACTCGGCACCCAGTTCATCATTGTGAATGAGGCGGGGGCGAGTGTTTATTCCGCATCGGAAATTGCGAGGGAGGAGTTTCCCGGCTTCAATGTTGAAGAAAGAAGTGCGGTGTCAATAGCGCGCCGTGTGCAGGATCCGCTCAGCGAGCTGGTGAAAATCGATCCTAAATCAATCGGTGTCGGCCAGTATCAGCATGATGTTAATCAGAAGAATCTTGCGGAAACCCTCGACTTCGTTGTTGAAACGACGGTCAACCGGGTTGGTGTCAATGTGAATACTGCTTCCCATACACTTTTGGAGCACGTTGCAGGCCTGTCCCCCTCAATCAGTAAAAATATCGTTAAATACCGTGAAGAGAATGATGGCTTCAAGACCCGGAAGGATATAGGCAAAGTACCGAGGCTCGGATCGAAAACATTTGAACAATGCATCGGCTTCCTGAGGATCCCGGAGGGCGGGGAACCACTTGACCAGACCCCGATCCATCCGGAAAACTATAAAGCGGCATACGCACTGATCGGGCAGCTGGGCCTTAAAAAAGAGGATATCGGTACAGATGATATGTCCAAAAAGCTTGATCAGATCAATATTGAAGATATGGCCGCCGATCTCGACATCGGTATACCGACACTGGAAGACATCGTAGAGGCGCTGAAATCCCCGACACGGGATATCCGTGATGATTTTGAAACGCCGTTGCTCAAGTCGGATGTCCTTTCCATGGAGGACTTGAAAGAAGGCATGAAATTGTCCGGTACTGTGAGAAATGTGACGGATTTCGGAGCGTTCGTTGATATAGGGGTCAAACAGGATGGACTCGTTCATATATCCAAGATGACAAGCCGGTTCATCAAACATCCGATGGAAGTCGTGAGTGTTGGTGATATCGTTGATGTCACAGTCACAGGAGTGGATGTTGGCAAAGAACGGATTTCACTTTCCATGAAAAGATAGGAGACTGGATTCTTGAGGGCAGTCTGTAATTCATATATCATGATAACTAATACATGAAGCAAAGGAGAATTTGAATGCCGAAGATGAATGTGGAAAGTTTCAACCTCGATCATACAAAAGTAGCTGCACCGTATATCAGATTGGCCGGTAAAAGTGAAGGTGAGCATGGAGACGTCATATACAAGTATGACATCCGGTTCTGCCAGCCCAATCAAGAGCATATGGAGATGCCGGGATTGCATTCTCTTGAGCATCTGATGGCAGAGAATATCCGTAACCACCATGAAAAGGTTGTTGACTTGAGCCCGATGGGCTGCCAGACCGGGTTCTACCTGTCTCTCCTCAACGATGATGATTTTGAAAACGTGACCGATGTAGTCGGGAAGACATTGCAGGATGTCACAGCTGCCACCGAAGTCCCCGCATGTAATGAAGTTCAGTGCGGCTGGGCTGCGAGCCACAGCCTTGAGGGCGCACAGGAAATCGCGAGGCGCATGCTTGAAAGAAAAGAAGTCTGGCACATCGTCTTCGCGCAATGAGATGAATATATGTATGAAAAAGGGGACCCGATCAACTGATCGGGTCCCCTTTGATAATTATTTTAAAATGGATAATCCGGGGCTTCAAGGTCAACATCGCCGATATTGACTCCCAGTGCTTTCGCTACACCCTCGCCGTATGCAGGGTCTGCCTTGTAGCAGTTTCTGATATGGCGGTGCTGGATCTGTTCTGTAGTGCCCTGCATTTCAGCTGCAGTGTTCTGGAACAATCTTTCTTTCGCTTCATCGGACTGCAGTCTGAAGAGTTTACCGGGCTGTTCATAATAGTTGCTGTCATCTTCACGGAAGTCATGTTCATAGATGGCACCCATGGATTCCTGGGGCGGCATTTTAGCTTCCGGAGTGCTGTTGTACTTGTTGTAGCTGTTAGGGTAGTAGTTCGTATGGGAACCAAGGTTGCCGTCAACCCTCATTGCGCCGTCACGGCTGAACGGGCATACGTTTGCAGCACCTTTTGGAGAGTTTACAGGAATCTGATGATGGTTCACACCAAGGCGGTAACGCTGTGTATCACCATAGGAGAACAGACGGCCCTGCAGCATTTTATCAGGTGAGAATCCAAGTCCCGGTACAATGTTCGTTGGTGCGAATGCAGCCTGCTCAACTTCAGCAAAGTAGTTTTCAGGGTTGCGGTTCAACTCGAATTCACCAACCGGAATCAGCGGATACTCATCCTTGAACCATACTTTAGTAAGGTCGAACGGGTTATCTTTATGATTTTTTGCCTGTTCTTCAGTCATGACCTGGATGTACAGCTTCCATTTAGGGAAGTTTCCTTCTTCGATATTATCGAAAAGGTCACGCTGGGAGGACTCACGGTCTTTCGCAATTACATCTTCAGCTTCAGCACCGGTGTAGTTCTCAATACCCTGCTGAGTCCTGAAGTGGAATTTGACCCATACACGTTCGCCTTCATCGTTGATCATGCTGTAAGTGTGGGAGCCGAAACCATGCATGTTTCTGAAGCCTTTTGGAATGCCGCGGTCTGTCATGATGATTGTCACCTGGTGAAGTGCCTCGGGCAGGGAGGTCCAGAAGTCCCAATTACTCTGCGCATTGTGCATGTTCGTTTTAGGATCACGCTTGACAACGTGGTTCAAGCTTGGGAAAAGCTTAGGGTCGCGGAAGAAGAATACAGGAGTGTTGTTACCGACAAGATCCCAGTTACCTTCCTCAGTATAGAATTTCAGTGCAAATCCGCGGATATCGCGTTCTGCATCAGCTGCGCCGCGTTCGCCGGCAACTGTTGAGAAACGTGCAAACATTTCAGTCTGCTTACCGATCTCACTGAAGATTTTTGCTTTTGTATATTGAGTTATGTCATGTGTTACAGTGAATGTACCATATGCACCTGAACCTTTGGCGTGCATTCTGCGCTCAGGGATGACTTCACGGTCGAAGTGAGCCATCATATCCAGGAAGTAAGGGTCCTGCATAACGATTGGTCCGCGGGGGCCAGCAGTCATCGTATTTTCACGGTCACCTACAGGATTACCGAAAAGAGTAGTGAGCCGATCGCTGCCCTGGTTCTGAGACTGTTCTCTCGCCTGGTCACCGCCTCCGGCACGGATGTCGCCAGTGTGTTGACTCTGATTTTCTTTATCCATCTAAAAATCCCTCCGAATTAAGTATTAACCATATTCTTATTTAGAATGATTATAAATAAATCTTAACACAAACAGATTAAAAAACAACACTAAAGCATAAAAATAAACAAAATTAATATTAGATTTTACAAACCGTATTGAGATATGCAATCAATTAATATATTATAATATTACACTGACTAATAAAAATTATACCCCCATCAATTGCCAATGGGAAATATTCTGCTCAGACAGACAAAGCGTTTTTATGGTGGATATAAAACCTCGGGAAGGCTGAGAGTGTATTATCACATCAGTTCCACCATTATAATATTACCCCTTGGTCAGTTACTCCTAAACAGGTTGGGACACTGGCTTTTATGGAATGCAGCAAAAGACCAACGAAGAGAAATGATGATCACTCCTGAAATTCAAAGGATTATATATAGGAAGAAAAACGTCACTTTTGAAAAAGAACCGTGGAAACATCAATTTATATTAAGAATATGTTAAAAATGTATTGACTTTATCTCAATATCCCTTTATTATAAATATCGTTGCACTAATCAATGGCCCGTTGGTCAAGTGGTTAAGACACCGCCCTTTCACGGCGGTAACACGGGTTCGAATCCCGTACGGGTCACTTACTTGAAAACACTCTGACAAAAATAATAATCGAAGTGTTGACATTGAAAAGTCAGCGTGGTAAGATATTACTTGTCGCTAAAAAGTGATTTGAAAGTTTCAAACAACATATGCGGTTGTGGCGGAATCGGCAGACGCGCTAGGTTGAGGGCCTAGTGGGAGTTAATCCCGTGGAGGTTCAAGTCCTCTCAGCCGCATCATCATTCTTCACAATAGTTATCATTCATTATTAAATTATATTATGCGGGTGTAGTTAAATGGTATAACCCCAGCCTTCCAAGCTGATGTCGTCGGTTCGATTCCGATCACCCGCTCCATTAATTATTTGCCAAAAGAGAACATTGAAAACTGAATGACAATATGTCAACGTTAATTCCGAGAAAGCGACACACACAGTGTGTCACAGATTGAGGCGGACAATATAAACGCAGTGCGGTGCCGGAGACGGCACGGCAGGAGCTCGAGATGGGCTTTCCAATTATGGAGAGTTTGATCCTGGCTCAGGATGAACGCTGGCGGCGTGCCTAATACATGCAAGTCGAACGCGAGAAGGGGGAGCTTGGCTCCCTCGGATCGAGTGGCGGACGGGTGAGTAACACGTAGGCAACCTGCCCATCAGCCGGGGATAACTGCGGGAAACCGTGGCTAATACCGGATAATCCTTTCCACCGCGGGGTGGAGAGTTGAAAGACGGTTTCGGCTGTCGCTGATGGATGGGCCTGCGGCGCATTAGCTGGTTGGTGGGGTAACGGCCCACCAAGGCGACGATGCGTAGCCGACCTGAGAGGGTGATCGGCCACACTGGGACTGAGACACGGCCCAGACTCCTACGGGAGGCAGCAGTAGGGAATCTTCCGCAATGGACGCAAGTCTGACGGAGCAACGCCGCGTGAGTGAAGAAGGGTTTCGGCTCGTAAAACTCTGTTGTTGAGGAAGAACGACAGGTAGAGTAACTGCTACCTGTGTGACGGTACTCAACCAGAAAGCCACGGCTAACTACGTGCCAGCAGCCGCGGTAATACGTAGGTGGCAAGCGTTATCCGGAATTATTGGGCGTAAAGCGCGCGTAGGCGGTCTGTTAAGTCTGATGTGAAAGCCCCCGGCTCAACCGGGGAGGGTCATTGGAAACTGGGAGACTTGAGTGCAGAAGAGGAGAGTGGAATTCCATGTGTAGCGGTGAAATGCGCAGAGATATGGAGGAACACCAGTGGCGAAGGCGGCTCTCTGGTCTGTAACTGACGCTGATGTGCGAAAGCGTGGGGATCAAACAGGATTAGATACCCTGGTAGTCCACGCCGTAAACGATGAGTGCTAAGTGTTAGGGGGTTTCCGCCCCTTAGTGCTGCAGCAAACGCATTAAGCACTCCGCCTGGGGAGTACGGCCGCAAGGCTGAAACTCAAAGGAATTGACGGGGACCCGCACAAGCGGTGGAGCATGTGGTTTAATTCGAAGCAACGCGAAGAACCTTACCAAATCTTGACATCCTCTGACCGCCCTGGAGACAGGGCTTCCCTTCGGGGCAGAGTGACAGGTGGTGCATGGTTGTCGTCAGCTCGTGTCGTGAGATGTTGGGTTAAGTCCCGCAACGAGCGCAACCCTTATGACTAGTTGCCAGCATTGAGTTGGGCACTCTAGTGAGACTGCCGGTGACAAACCGGAGGAAGGTGGGGATGACGTCAAATCATCATGCCCCTTATGATTTGGGCTACACACGTGCTACAATGGACAGGAACAAAGGGCAGCGAGACCGCGAGGTTGAGCGAATCCCATAAAACTGTTCTCAGTTCGGATTGGAGTCTGCAACTCGACTCCATGAAGCTGGAATCGCTAGTAATCGTGGATCAGAATGCCACGGTGAATACGTTCCCGGGTCTTGTACACACCGCCCGTCACACCACGAAAGTCAGTAACACCTGAAGCCGGTGGGCCAACCCTTACGGGAGGCAGCCGTCGAAGGTGGGACCGATGATTGGGGTGAAGTCGTAACAAGGTAGCCGTATCGGAAGGTGCGGCTGGATCACCTCCTTTCTAAGGATAATTACGGAACGGAATGGTTGACATATTGTATTCAGTATCATGTACATTGAAAACCGGATAGAGAAGCAATAAATGATTTTTAACCGAAAATCAAAGCGTAGAAAACCGAGAACTGAAATTAAAAAGAGTTCACACAAACACGCGTTGTGCCGCTTTCGGGCGGCACACTCACAAATTCATTGCGATTAAGTAATGAAGGGCGCACGGTGGATGCCTTGGCACTAAGAGCCGATGAAGGACGGAACCAACACCGATATGCTTCGGGGAGCTGTAAGTAAGCGTTGAACCGGAGATTTCCGAATGGGGGAACCCAGCACATGATTATGTGTTGCCGGCCAGTGAATCAATAGCTGGCGCGGCGGTAGACCCGGGGAACTGAAACATCTCAGTACCCGGAGGAAGAGAAAGAAAAATCGATTCCCTGAGTAGCGGCGAGCGAAACGGGAAGAGCCCAAACCAGCTTCGGCTGGGGTTGTAGGACACCGAGACGCGAGACAATGCGGAGCCGAACGGCCTGGAAAGGCCGGCCGTAGGGGGTAACAGTCCCGTAGGCGAAGGGCATTGTCTGGCACGGTGGATCCTGAGTACGGCGGAACACGAGGAATTCCGTCGGAATCCGGGAGGCCCATCTCCCAAGGCTAAATACTCCTTAGTGACCGATAGCGAACCAGTACCGTGAGGGAAAGGTGAAAAGCACCCCGGAAGGGGAGTGAAAGAGAACCTGAAACCGTGTGCCTACAAGTAGTCAGAGCCCGTTAATGGGTGATGGCGTGCCTTTTGTAGAATGAACCGGCGAGTTGTGATCTCATGCAAGGTTAAGCAGCGAATGCGGAGCCGCAGCGAAAGCGAGTCTGAAGCGGGCGACAGAGTATGGGGTTGCAGACCCGAAACCAGGTGATCTACCCATGTCCAGGCTGAAGTCCAGGTAACACTGGATGGAGGGCCGAACCGACTTACGTTGAAAAGTGACCGGATGAGGTGTGGGTAGCGGAGAAATTCCAATCGAACCTGGAGATAGCTGGTTCTCTCCGAAATATATTTAGGTATAGCCTCATGAGAGCATCGTGGAGGTAGAGCACTGTTTGGACGAGGGGCCCATCCCGGGTTACCGAATTCAGACAAACTCCGAATGCCATCGATGTGCTTCATGGGAGTCAGACAGTGGGTGATAAGGTCCATTGTCGAGAGGGAAACAGCCCAGACCACCAGTTAAGGTCCCCAAATATATGTTGAGTGGAAAAGGATGTGGCGTTGCACAGACAACTAGTATGTTGGCTTAGAAGCAGCCATCATTTAAAGAGTGCGTAATAGCTCACTAGTCAAGTGACGCTGCGCCGAAAATGTACCGGGGCTAAACATATTACCGAAACTGTGGATTAATACGAAGTATTAATGGTAGGAGAGCGTTCCAATGGCGGGGAAGCATGACCGTGAGGACATGTGGAGCGATTGGAAGTGAGAATGCCGGTGTGAGTAGCGAAAGACGGGTGGGAATCCCGTCCACCGAATGACTAAGGTTTCCAGAGGAAGGCTCGTCCGCTCTGGGTTAGTCGGGACCTAAGCCGAGGCAGAGATGCGTAGGCGATGGGCAACAGGTCGAAATTCCTGTACCGGTGATGTCCGTTTGAGTGATGTGGTGACGCAGTAGGATAGATGGAGCGTGCGACCGGAAGGGCACGTCCAAGCAGTGAGTGGTCAGGGCAGGCAAATCCGCCCTGTGTAACCATGGGCTGTGACGGGGAGCCGAAAAGAGTAGGCGAAGCCATTGATTTCACACTGCCGAGAAAAGCCGCTGGCAAGGACAGCCACCGCCCGTACCGTAAACCGACACAGGTAGTTGGGAAGAGAATTCTAAGGTGAGCGAGCGAACTCTCGTTAAGGAACTCGGCAAAATGACCCCGTAACTTCGGGAGAAGGGGTGCTCATAGAGATATGAGCCGCAGTGAATAGGCCCAAGCGACTGTTTACCAAAAACACAGGTCTCTGCCAAACCGAAAGGTGACGTATAGGGGCTGACGCCTGCCCGGTGCTGGAAGGTTAAGAGGAGCGCTCAGCGTAAGCGAAGGTGCGAATCGAAGCCCCAGTAAACGGCGGCCGTAACTATAACGGTCCTAAGGTAGCGAAATTCCTTGTCAGGTAAGTTCTGACCCGCACGAAAGGCGCAACGATTTGGGCACTGTCTCAACGAGAGGCTCGGTGAAATCATAGTACCTGTGAAGATGCAGGTTACCCGCGACAGGACGGAAAGACCCCGTGGAGCTTTACTGTAACCTGATATTGAATCTTGACCTCACCTGTACAGGATAGGTGGGAGCCGAGGAAGTGTGGACGCCAGTCTACACGGAGGCAGTGGTGGGATACCACCCTGGTGTGGTTGGGATTCTAACCCGCGCCCGTGATCCGGGCGGGAGACAGTGTCAGGTGGACAGTTTGACTGGGGCGGTCGCCTCCCAAAGAGTAACGGAGGCGCTCAAAGGTTCCCTCAGAATGGTTGGAAATCATTCCCAGAGTGTAAAGGTATAAGGGAGCTTGACTGCGAGACATACAGGTCGAGCAGGGTCGAAAGACGGACTTAGTGATCCGGTGGTTCCGCATGGAAGGGCCATCGCTCAACGGATAAAAGCTACCCCGGGGATAACAGGCTTATCTCCCCCAAGAGTTCACATCGACGGGGAGGTTTGGCACCTCGATGTCGGCTCATCGCATCCTGGGGCTGTAGTCGGTCCCAAGGGTTGGGCTGTTCGCCCATTAAAGCGGTACGCGAGCTGGGTTCAGAACGTCGTGAGACAGTTCGGTCCCTATCCGTCGTGGGCGCAGGAAATTTGAGAGGCGCTGTCCTTAGTACGAGAGGACCGGGATGGACATACCCCTGGTGTACCAGTTGTCGTGCCAACGGCATTGCTGGGTAGCTATGTATGGACGGGATAAGTGCTGAAAGCATCTAAGCATGAAGCCCCCCTCAAGATGAGATTTCCCCATCAGATCCCTCAGAGATGATGAGGTGGATAGGTTCGGCGTGTACGTGTGGCAACACATTCAGCGGACGAATACTAATCGATCGATGACTTATTCAAGAATGATGAAGAAACCGTGTTTCGGTTTATGCGCAATCTATTGCTTCTATCCGGTTTTGAATGTGACATGAAACGGGGCACTGCAGATGTTTATGCAGTGACACTGGATCTGACACATTCGCATATGACATTGTCCGGCGGCGATGGCGGAGAGGCCACACCTGTTCCCATGCCGAACACAGCAGTTAAGCTCTCCAGCGCCGATGGTAGTTGGACTGACGTCCCGCAAGAGTAGGACGCTGCCGGGCAGTACATATTCAATATGGATGCGACATGCCGCATTGAGACCTGTATAGGTCTCTTTTTTTGTATAATAGAGGAAATGGACTTATGGATCAGGAGGGTTTTTGATGAAATTGGAAGTGAATATTAATAATATTGAGGAGACTGAACAGCTTGCTGAAATACTGGGACCTCTTATTTCGGGCGGTACAGTAATGCTCCTCAAAGGTGATCTGGGGGCGGGAAAGACGACTTTTGCACAGTGTGTAGGGATCACTTTGGGTGTCAGACGTCGTATGAGTTCACCGACTTTCAACATCATCAAATCCTATAATGCGGAAAACTTCGTTCTTCACCATATGGACTGTTATCGTTTGGAGAACAGTGATGAGGACCTGGGATTTGATGAATACTTCAATGAGCAGGATGTCTCCATCATCGAGTGGCCAGGCTTCATTGAGGAATTTCTGCCTGACGAATATCTGTCTGTGACGATTGAAAAGACAGCCGGTGACGGCAGATTGTTTACCTTAGAATCGAACGGTGCGAAATATGATTCTGTACTGGAGGCACTACAAAATGTTATCCCTTCTGATTGATACTTCAAATAGGCCGCTGTCTGTGGCTTTAAACCGCGATGGTTTTACTTTGGCGGAAATCAACACTACTGTAAAAAAGACGCATTCCGCAACAGTGATGGATTATATAGACAAACTTTTCAAAATGACGGAGTTGAAGAAAAATGATGTCCACAGGATCATTGTGGCCAACGGTCCCGGCTCATATACAGGTGTGCGGATTGGTGTGACTGTAGCTAAAACGCTTGCATATGCTTTCGGAACTGAACTGTACAGTGTATCTTCTCTGTTTGTGGTTGCTGCATCAAGCAGTAGGAAGGGGATTGTTGCTCCTCTGTTTGATGCACGAAGAGGCAATGTATTTGGTGCTGTATATAATATGAAATCAGACAGCTTTACTGAAAAAGTGGCACCGGCTCATATGAGTCTGGAAGACTTGCAGACAGAGCTCTCTTCCTATGATTCATCAGTCATTCTACTGGATGGACAGGAGAAAGTAAGTGCAAATCTTGAGGATTTTGTCCACACTGTACCGCGTATCAGCATGGTTGAGCCATTCGAAACTGCACTGGAGAAAGAAGATATTCATTCCCTGGTGCCTGAATATTTGAGGATATCGGAGGCGGAAAGAAATTGGATGGAACAGAACAAGTCATAAGACAGATGGGAATTAATGATTTGGAAGCCGTCCATGAAATTGAGACCGCCTCCTTCCCCAATACGTCATGGAATATGGAATCATTTTTGAGGGAATTGACCGTCAACCAGTTCGCGCATTATTTTGTGATGGAGGAAAATGGTGAGGTCATCGGATACTGTGGACTCTGGATGGTCATCGATCAGAGCCAGATCACCACAATCGCAATTGCCAGACATGCGCGGGGTAACGGTCTGGGTAAGGCACTTCTCAGATATGCGAAGGAGTATGCGGCTGAACAGTCTGATTTTCTTTCTCTTGAGGTGAGCATAGACAATAGACCTGCGATGAAACTGTATGAAAAAGAGGGCTTCAAATACGGTGGAGTACGCAAAGATTATTACGGTCCCGGAAAGGATGCACATGTGATGTGGGTGGAATTGAAATGACACAGGATACAGTGATACTAAGCATAGAAACAAGTTGCGATGAGACGGCAGCGAGTGTTGTGAGAAACGGCACTGAAATAATGTCCAACGTTGTAGTGAGCCAGATAGAGAGCCATAAACGCTTTGGTGGTGTTGTCCCCGAGGTCGCCTCAAGGCACCATGTAGAGACGATCACACTGGTGATAGAACAGGCGTTGGAGGAAGCAGGTATGGCACCTGAAGGACTTTCTGCAGTGGCTGTGACCGAAGGGCCGGGCCTGATTGGTGCTCTCCTCGTCGGCATCAATGCCGCGAAGGCATTCAGCTTCGCACACGATCTCCCGCTTATTCCAGTCCATCATATTGCCGGGCACATCTATGCCAACCAGCTGGAAGAGGAACTGGAATTCCCATTGGTGGCTCTGATTGTTTCGGGGGGTCACACTGAACTGATCTATATGGATGACCATCTCTCGTTTGAAGTCATTGGGGAAACGAGGGATGATGCTGTCGGAGAGGCATACGACAAAGTGGCAAGGGTCATAGGGCTGCCTTATCCCGGTGGTCCGCATGTAGACCGGCTGAGTAGGGAAGGCGCGGATACATTTGATTTTCCGAGGGCCTACCTTGAGCAGGGCAGCTATGACTTCAGTTTCAGCGGTCTTAAATCTGCTGTTATAAACACCCTGCATAATCGCAGGCAGAAAGGCCTGGAAATAAAAAAGGAAGATGTTGCAAGAAGCTTCCAGGAAAGTGCAGTGGACGTTCTGACGAAAAAAACGATGGATGCGGTGGAGGAGTATGAAGTGAAACATCTGCTTGTTGCCGGCGGCGTCGCCGCGAACAGCGGGCTGCGTCAGCGTTTTGAATCATTGTGCAGTGAGCATGATGTCAAATTGAGCATACCAAAGCTTAAATTCTGCACAGACAATGCAGCGATGATCGGTGCGGTCGCACATCATCTGTATCAGCAGAACCATTTCGCGTCTTTGGATTTGAATGGCAGGAATTTTATCGATATAGAACTTTTTGTATGAAGCTCCTGTATATTACTGTTCCGGTATCTGAAAAGGTGCCGGAATTTTTTTCTGCGAACGTATATTCAAAGGTCTGCGATGTAAAGACAGTCTTAACAATGTCAATACGGAACGTGTGTTTTATCCACATCTGTTGATAATTTGGGGATAATCCGTGGATAAGGATATTAACAGGTGTGGATATGATTGTGCATAACTCTGAGTATAACTGTTGATTATGTGGATAACCCATCAAAACCCGCTGTTTATCGGCTTGCCCATGTGAATAATATTGTGTTTAAGTAAATTTTCTATTAAATTACATATTCCACCGAACATCTGGTTGTCTGTATAAAAAAAAGAATGCATGCATTCTGCATTCTTCAATCATCCATTAATTCTTCTGTTTTCTCCCACTCCGACATCAGCGCTTCCAGTTCCTGGTTTTTCTGTCCGAGCTGCTGGTTGTACGCATCGGCTTTCTCATAATCCCCATAAACTTCAGGATCAAGGAGTGTTTCCTCAATTTCTTTGATTTCCTGTTCGATACGGTGTATCGCATCTTCGATTTTGGCAACATTCCTTTTCAGGCGCTGCATTTCATTGCGTTTCTGTTTCTGCGAGGCATAATCACCTGTATCGGCATTTTTCTGCCCGTCGGGTCCGGGCTGTATTTCCAGTGACTCCCGTTCTTCTTTCTTGTGGATATAATAACTGTAATCACCGTGATAAAGGTCGGTCGTCCGATGCCCAATCTCCATCACTTTCGTGGCAATCCGGTCGATGAAGTACCGGTCATGTGAAACGAAGATGATGGTGCCAGGATAGTCCTTGAGGGCGTTTTCGAGTACTTCTTTGCTGTCGATGTCCAGATGGTTGGTCGGTTCATCGAGTATGAGCAGGTTATTTTTCTCAAGCATCAATTTCGCCAGCTGGATGCGTGCCTTCTCTCCCCCGCTCAAGTCATTGATGTGCTTCAGCACTTCATCCTGGGTGAACAGGAAACGCCCGAGTACTGCCCTGACATCACTTTCTTTCATGTGAGGATATTCATGCCAGAGTTCTTCGAGTACCGTTCTTGCGGAAGTGAATTCTGCCTGCTTCTGATCATAGTAGCCGATGGATACATTCGTCCCGTAAATGATCTCCCCGCTGTGCTTCGGCAGGTGTTTTGCAATCGTTTTGACGAGCGTCGATTTCCCGATGCCGTTGGGGCCGATGACCGCTATGCGGTCACCCTTGTCGACATTGAAACTGATTCCTTCGTTCAACGTCTCTTCGTACCCGATGCCGATTTCTTTCACCCTGAGTACGTCATTGCCGCTCTCCCTTTTGATATCGAAGGAGAAGCTGGCATTCCTCTGATCCCGCGTCGGCATATTGATGCGGTCCATATGCTCAAGCTGTTTGCGCCGGCTTTTGGCCATGCCGCTGGTGGAGGCTCGCGCAATATTCTTTTCGACAAAGGTTTCGAGACGTTTTATCTCTTTCTGCTGCTCTTCGTAGGCCTTCATCTGCAGGTTGAATCGTTTTTCCTTCTCAACTGCATATCTTGTATAGTTGGTGTGGTAAAGCGTCCCTTTGAACATTTCCACTTCGAATATCCTGTCTACAGTCCTGTCGAGGAAGTAGCGGTCATGGCTGATGATGACGACCGCACCGTGGAAGCTGTTCAAATACTGTTCCAGCCATGAGACCGTTGTCATATCCAGGTGGTTGGTCGGTTCATCGAGCAGCAGAAGATCAGGTGAGGACAGGAGCATCTGGCCGAGTGCGAGGCGGGTTTTCTGGCCGCCTGAGAATTCATCAACATTGCGCCCGAGGTCATCCACGTCAAAGTTCAGGCCGGTCATGACCGTCTTTATCTTAGTTTCGATATTATAGCCGTCTTCATATTCAAAGCGGTTCTGCAGCTGCTCGAAACGTCTGAGCTGATCTTCATATTTACTGTGGTTGTAGTCATGTTCAGCGAGCCAGCCGGTGATCCGTTCGATTTCCGCTTTCAATTCAAGAAGCGCGGAAAACGGGCGCATCATCTCTTCTCGGACAGTCTGGGAGGACTCAAGTGCCATCTGCTGCGTGAGATAGCCGATTGAAGTGCCTTTCGGTACAGAAATCGTCCCCTCGTCATAAGACAGTTCACCGGCCATTATTTTCATCAGTGTCGTCTTTCCGGCACCATTTTTCCCGACGATACCGGTCGTTTCGCCCGATTTGATTTCAAGGTTTACATTTTCAAAGATTAAATCAGTCGCATATGATTTCTTTATATTTCCAAGTTGCATTACTATCATTTTAAATACCCTCTCTTTCCTCCAGTTTACAATAAAGACACCAAAAAAACGATGAAATAAAGCCTTTTTGTACTACACTTCAAAAATGAACTTGTGATATAATACAGTGATAGAGCCTAAAAGAAGAGGTGTGGGACATTTGAACAATAAAAAGAAAATCCCAAACGCAACGATGAAACGTCTCCCTTTATATTACAGGTATTTTAAAGAAGCCGAAAAATCGGGCACTGACAGGGTCTCTTCAAAAGAGATCAGTGATGCTCTCGATATAGATTCTGCAACAATCCGGAGGGACTTCTCATATTTCGGGGAACTCGGCAGGAAGGGATACGGCTATAACGTGAAGAGCCTCCTGAAATTCTTCATGGAACATATCCACGGAAATGAGACAAGGAATGTGGCAATCATAGGTGCCGGCAATCTTGGGAGTGCGTTATTGAACTATAAATTCAGCAACATAAATGATAGAATGAACGTAGTAGCCGCGTTTGACAGGAATGCGGGTATGATTGGTACAAGGATCAATGATACCGAAGTGTTCCATTCTGATGACCTGGAGAAGATCATTCCGGAGCAGGACATCGATGTTGCGATACTTACACTGCCTGCTGAAGCCGGGCAGAAGATGGCAGAGCGCCTTGAAGCGGCAGGTATCAAGGGAATATTGAACTTTACTCCGATCAGGTTGGATGTAAGCGATGGGATTTACGTGCATAATATAGATTTGAGTGTTGAATTGCAGGCACTATTCTTTTATATGAAAAATTTCTAGGAGGGGTATTATGTTGGAAATGCTAATGCCGGGTACATTGATGGCAGTCGGGCCTACCAGCATGATTGTTATCGCAGTTGTCGCACTGATCATTTTCGGGCCAAAAAAACTGCCGCAGTTCGGTCGTGCCATGGGTTCCACTTTGAAAGAGTTTAAAAACGCGACCAAAGGCCTTGCGTCTGATGATGACGATGATGACGACGATGACAAAAACAAAAAGCAGCAGAAAATCGAATCACAGGATGCACAGAGTTAACAAGGTGGCGGAAGCCGCCTTTTTTTAAAGAGGTGAAAGAGCAATATGAACGATGAGGAAAAAAGAGAAGTCACCGAGCATCTGGATGAGCTGAGAAAAAGGCTGCTCATAGTGATGTACTTTTTCGTTGCTGCGATGCTTGTTGGTTTTTTCCTGTCAAAACCGTTGATTTATCAAATGCAGAACGCCCCCTGGACCAGCAGTATACAGATGCATGCATTCCAGGTGACGGATCCGCTTAAAATATATCTGCTTGTCATTGTAATCATCGCATTTGTCATAGTGCTGCCGGTGATCATGTACCAGCTGTGGGCGTTTGTAGCCCCCGGGCTCCATAACAATGAAAGGAAACTGACACTGAGCTACATACCCATTGTCATGGTGCTGATGCTCGGGGGGATGGCTTTCGGTTATTTCATACTCGTACCGTATATCATAGAGTTCACTTTCCAGTTATCCGACGAGATGGGAATTGCCACAACCATCGGCATCAATCAGTATTTCGGTTTCCTGTTCAGGACGGTGATACCGTTCGGACTGGTTTTCCAGATGCCGATACTGGTTTTATTCCTGACACAGCTCGGCATCATTACACCCATGTTCCTGAAGAAGAACAGGAAATACGCATATTTCATACTGCTGATCTTTGCAGCGCTGATTGCGCCGCCTGATCTTATGACGCACATAATGCTGACCATCCCGATGATAATCCTGTATGAAATCAGTATATATATATCCAAAATTGGATACAGAAGACATTTGAAGGCAGAGCAGAAGTCAATCGAAGAATCATTGGATTCCGACTAGGAGGCGTTCTTGATGGAAGATACTTCAAAAACTGATGAATTTAAAAGACTGGATTCAATTCCCCATGATGAACTGGAATCATTCATGAAGAAAGCCTCGCAAGATCCGTGGAGACAGAACTATCATATACAGCCTGTGACAGGGCACCTCGCGGCTCCGGCGGCATTTGTCCGTCAGGGAGGCATCTACCATCTCTTTTATGAATGGTCGCCATTTGATGGATACGATGGCATCAGGTACTGGTATCATGTGACAGGGGAAAATCTGGCCGTCTTTAATAACCGCGGTGTCAAACTCCGTCCGGATACGATATATGACAGTCACGGAGCCCTCGCAGGCTCCGCTTTTGTAGTTGACGACACAGTCAATATTGCTTATAGCGGCGCTCATATGACAGAGGGCGGCCGGGTTATTCCGAACCAGCTCCAAGCAGCACTGAATGAACACTTAAGAGTGAGAAAAGATCCTGTCCCGATCGTGAAAGGACCGCCTGAGGGATTCACGGATAATTTCAGGCACCCCAAAATCTGGGAGGAAGACGGTGTATTTTACATGCTTGCCGGTGCCCAGACCTGCTCTGACTACGGCAGAGCGGTGGTTTACTCCACCGGGGATTCGGGCAGCTTCGAGTACAGGGGAGAGCTCCGCACAGACCTTGACCAGTTCGGTTTCATGTGGGAACATCCAGACTTCTTCACAATTGATGACAGTGATGTATTTGCATTCAGTCCGCACGGCTTGGATAAATACCGCTACAGCTATTGGAATGCCCGCCAGTCGGGTTATGTCACCGGCCGTCTTTACCGGGGGACACTCGTGATGGATCACGGCGAATTCCACGAATTCGATCACGGCTTCGATTTTTATGCGCCAAAGACGGCAATCGGGGAAAATGGGGAAAGAATACTGATTGCCAGTATGGCTATCGAAGAAACCGATTACCCGACAGAAAATCAGGGCTGGAGCGGCTGCATGACCGTCCCGAGAGTGCTGACTCTTGCTCAAGGGAGGATAAGACAGAATCCGGTGGCTGACCTTGAGAAGCTCAGGTACGACGGGATATCGGCGGAAGGCTATTTCAACCACTTTCCGAGGAAGATGAAAGATTTCTATGGTGACTGCTACGAGCTGATCATCGATATCAATGAAAACAACGCATCGGAAATATTCATCAACCTGCGGATGAACAGACGGGAAGAGACGCTGCTCATATACAACACCGAAAGCCGGCTGTTTACACTGGATATCGAATTCAGCGGGAAGCTGCCCGGTAACGTTGACGGCACGAAGCGGAGTGTCGAACTGGAAGAGGATTTGAGACAGTTGAGGATATATATGGATAAATCGAGTATTGAAATCTTCATAAATGAAGGGGAGGCGGTGATGTCTTCCAGAATATTTCCCGGCAAAAGAGCCCAGGGCGTGGAAATGTCGACAGAAATCGGAGACTGCTACGTCTCCATGACTCAATATAGACTGAAATCCTTTGAAAACTAATATCAATCCATTGATAAAATTCAGGTTTTTTCATTTGTTCATTTCAATCCGACTCTATATAATCAAAAGATATAGGGATATGGGGCCGTATTAGTGAAAATTTCAGGAAATTTATATATTTAAATTTCAAATTCTGTTAAACTTGATTAAAATTTTTGATACTATAAAATTACACATTAATTGTCCATCGGGGGGATTGGAATGTTTTCAGTACTGAGTCAGATCAACAAACGCCTTGAATATATGACACCGGTTGAAAGGCGCATTGCACGATTCATGTTGGATAATCCGGCGAAGATCATCAATATGCCGGTAAAGGAAATTGCCAGGCACAGTAATACCAGTGATGCCGCAATCGTGAGGTTTTCCAAACGCATCGGTCTCGGGGGCATCAAAGAGCTGAAAGTTGAACTTGCCAAGGAATTACATACGCTTGAAAAGGAAAATATCTCAAGGGTCATCGATCTGGAAATGGACAGCCATAAGGATATTTTCGACAAAGTGCTTAAAAATACTGTGCAGGCACTTCACAACACTGAAAAAATAGTGGAGCGGGAAAAGATGGCCGAAGCGGCCCGGATACTCTCCGGTGCGGATAACACCTTCATATTCGGCGTCGGGGACTCCGCCAACGTGGGGGATGAATTTGCCCAGAAGCTCCACAGAGTGAATGTGAATGCGTTTTTCACACAGAATAAGTATCTGTGCATGACGAGACTGTCCAACGCCAAGGAAAACGATGTCCTGTTTCTCATCACTCTGTCCGGTAAGACACCGGAGATTGTTGAAGTTGTGAAGCTTGCAAGACGGCTGGGTGTAAAGACGGTGATACTGACACAGAACCATGCTTCCATTGCGAAAAGGAACGCAGATGTGGCAATTGAAATCACAGAAGAGGAGACGAACATCCAGTATATGAACATGACCAGCCGCATCGCGCAGCTTGTCATCTGCGATGTGCTTTTCTTCTACGTATGCCGCGAGCTCGGTTCTTCCGCATACGATACCATCCTTAAAACATATGATGTTACACACTGACAGTGTGCATCCGGGGCTGAATGCCCCGGATTTTTTGTGTTTCAAATGAAAGTTTTGATATTCAGATTCTTTTGATTATTAGATATGCCTCTGAAATATTCCTGAAACATTCTTCATGAATTCGATTGCTTTATTAAGGTTATGTAACATATCGGAAATTTTGTAGATACAGTCTCTGTCATCTAATATAATTGATTTAATTCTTAATTAAAGAAAGAATAAATCTAAAATTTCATAGATGAAGCATGAGAAAAATGGTATGGGGGAATAATTTTGAAAGAGAGAATGACAAAGTTTGCAATTATAACTTTACTCACAGCCTCAACGACATTTTCTCCAGGATTGATGACAACTATAAGCGCTGATGAAACAGATGATATAGAAGAGCAGGACACAGAGGCCACACAGCAGGAATCCGAAGAGACAGAAAGTCAATTGAACGAAGCGGCTGAAACGACAGAGGAAGTATCTGAAATTGCACCGGCAGAAGAGACCGTACAGGAACAAAGTGAAGAGCGGACTGAGGAGATTAGTACTGAGGAAGAACAGACAGAAGAAGCAATCTCAGCAGAATCGGCGGAAGTCCAGGGTGAAGAGTCAGCTCCTGAGCAGGAAGCACCAACCACTGAATCACATTTGGAGCCGGCGGAGCCTGAAAAGGAGGACGCCGAAGCGGCCAAGGAAAACACCATAGATGACAGACAGGACCAGGCTGATGAAAGCCGGGAAGAATCGCAGGAAACACCGTCTGTTGAAGAACCTTCCGAAGAAACTGTAGAGGAAGGGACAGGGGAACCGACAGAAGAACCGGCGGAAGCCCAGGGTGAAGAGTCAGCTCCTGAGCAGGAAACGCCAACCTCTGAACCACATTTGGAGCCGGCGGAGCCTGAAAAGGAGGACGCCGAAGCGGCCAAGGAAAACGCCATAGATGACAGACAGGATCAGGCTGATGAAAATCAGGAGGAGGACACTCCGGCAGACGATTTCCTTCCAGGCAGCGGGACTGACAGAGAGGAAGAATCCCGGGAAGAAGAGTCATCAGAAGCTTCTGATGAGGAACAGACGGGAGAGGAGTCGCAGGAGACACCGTCTGTTGAAGAACCTTCCGAAGGAACTGTAGAAGAAGAGACAGGGGAACCGACAGAAGAACCGGCGGAACAGCCGTCCACAGAAGATTCGTCTGAAGCGCCGACGGATGAGCCGGCAGAGGAAGAGACAGAACAGACGGTCACTGAACCGGCTGAAGAGGATACACAGGCAGAGCGGTCGGAGGGAACGACAGACGAGTCATCTTCAGAAGAGCTGCTCCGGGAAGAGACCGCTGAAGAACAGGGGGAAACACCGGAACAACCAGACGGTGAGCGAGGCAATGATTCCGGTAAAGAAGAGGAACAGGCTTCAGAAGAGAGTCAGGGGACCAGGGAGATCTACCGATATGACTACAATATGCTGGAAGGCATAAGACTGACACCGGGCGGGTCTGAAGAACAGCTTCAGCTGCTCGACAAGCGTGTCAATCGTGTGATGACTTCCAAAATCGTTGATGTTGAAGATATGAGCGAAGAGGAAGTCATGCAAATTGAGGAAGAAGTCAAGCAGGAGGAGCAGATCACCGGTCAGACCGACAGGGAGGAACTGCCCAATACAGGTGAAAACAATCAATATACCTATATCTATGGTGCGGTGCTTCTGATCGCAGGAATCATCCTTTATTTCCTGACGAGAAAGCCGCGCGACCAGTGATATTACAAAGAAATCCCGCCTGGACAGGCGGGATTTCTTTGTAATATTAAAGTGATTTGTCATCGATGGAATTGAGATAGTCCCGTACTTCCCCGACTACTGATTCGAGACATCCGTCCTCGAACGGGGACCTCAGGTTGGCAGCTTCTACAAGTGCGTTGAAAGGCAGTGTGCCACCGAGTCTGCACAGGTTGACATAGTCTTGCCAGGCACTGTCGAAATCCTCATTGGCACGCTTCCAGAACTGGAGTGCACATATCTGGGCGAGTGTATAGTCGATGTAATAGAAGGGTGCACCGAAAACATGCCCCTGCCTATGCCAGAATGAGCCGCTCACAAGCGGTTCTATCCCGTCATAATCACGGTGGGGAAGATATTTTTCCTCAAGCTTCTGCCATTCGCGGCGTCTTTGTTCGGGTGTGAGTTCCGGTTTTTCATAGATGATGTGCTGGAACTCATCAATCGCCACCCCGTATGGGAGGAATGTGATGTCACCCGCCATATGTGAGAACTTGAACTTGTCGGTGTCCTCTTTGAAGAAGAGCTCCATCCACGGATATGTGAAATATTCCATGCTCATTGAATGAATTTCAGCGGATTCATATGTCGGGAACTGATACTCCGGTACATCGTATCCCCGTGACATGTATGTCTGGAAGGCATGGCCGGCTTCGTGGGTCAGCACCGTGACATCGTCCAATGTGCCGTTGAAATTGGAAAAGATGAACGGAGATGCGTAGTCAGCGATGAAAGTACAGTAGCCGCCCCCCTCTTTGCCTTTTTTGGCTTCGACGTCGAACAGTTCCCTCTCCTGCATGAATCTGTAGAATTCATCTGTTTCCGGCGAGAGTTCCCGGTACATCTTCCCTCCGTTTGAAAGGATCGCTTCGGTATCGCCCTCAGGTACAGCATTGCCCGTAAGGAAATCAAAATTTTCGTCATATGACTTCAGTGAATCGAGTCCGATCCTCGCGGCCTGTCTTTCCTTGAGTTCAGTTACAAGTGGGACAACGAATTCGGCCACCTGTTTTCTGAAGTTTTCCACCATGTGCCTGTCATAGTCTATCCTGTCCATACGGACATAGCCAAGTTCAACGAAATCCCTGTAGCCAAGTTCCTTGGCAATCCTATCCCTCGTCTTAACAAGGTCATCGTAAATACGGTCGATTTTCCCGAGGTTCTTCCCCATGAACCCCTGGACAGCTTCGGCTGCACCGCGTCTCATGGCGCGGTCGGTATGCTGGGAGTAGGGACCGAACTGGGAGAGGTTGAGCTTTTTCCCGTCAAATTCGATTTCTGCTGATGCGAGCAATTTCGAGTATTCCGAGTCCAGTTTATTCTCTTTCTGGAGCAGCTCCTTCACTTTCGGGTCGAAAGCCTTCAAAGAATTGGAGGCGAGTTGGAACAGCTGGCTGCCGTATTTTTCCTCAAGATCGTCCCTGTAGTCACTCTCCGTAATCGCTTTGTAATACTTGTTTGTGATTTCCTGGACCGTGGGTCCATATTCATCAAAGAAGTTACGTTCCCTGTCATAGAAATCATCATTCGTATCGATGGACGAGCGGATATAGGCCAGATTCTCCATTGTGGAAACAGTGTTGAAACGTGTGTTCAGCCTGTCGATGATTTCCGCCTGCACTTCGGCTGAGCCGGCAAGATTGAACTCGATGAGCAGGGCGTCCACTTCAGTATCGAGCTTTGTCAGATCCGGACGTTCATATTCATAATCCTTGAAAGTTGTGACCATTGCGTTTCCTCCTAAGTTTTATTCATAAGGTCATTTTATCATAATGAAGAGTGAAATATCCGAATCGTCATCATGTTCAGAAACTTTCGTTTAGGGGTAATTGGGGAAGTACAAAATATTTTAAGAGGTGAGGAAATGGTTGAAAACCTGGAAAACAGAATCGGTGAAGTGACACGCAAAACCAAAAATATGGGTGTGCCTGTGATAATCGTGATAGAAGGGGCGCCGGCTTCGGGGAAATCCAGGCTATCCAATGCACTGTATATGGCGCTTGATGCCAAGTACACGGATTTCATTGCGACGAGACCGCCGAGGGAATTGGACCTGAGGTATCCGTTCCTCCAGAGATACTGGAATCATCTGCCGAAAAACGGGGATATAAACATCCATTTCCGCAGCTGGTACTCGCAATACATTGAATATAAAATACGGGGGACCAGAGAGAATATATATGCAGGTTATGATGAAATCAAAGATGACATTGAGAACTTCGAAGACACCCTGATGCACAATGGATATGAAATCATCAAATTCTATATACATGCGGATGATGACATAAAACAGAAACATATTGATAAACTGCATGACAACCCTCTGCTCAAGTGGAAGGCTGAGGAATACCAGGAGCGCACAGAAAACTTCGATTACGAAGCGGAAATGGAAGTATTCCTCAATGCACCAGCTGCCTGTGCGTGGACAGTCCTGGATTTTGAAGATAGGGGACAGGCGGTCAATAAAATGTTCAGGACGATCATAGAACGTCTGGAGAAGCGGATAGACGGGGGTGGAAATATAAAGGAAGGTGCCGCAGATGGAGGTTTCAGTGAAGATTATGAAGCTGAACTTTTCAAATTTGATTTTGAGCAGGAGAAGATCAGAAAGAAGAAATATAAGGAAATGCTGCCCGGCCTCCAGGAGCGGATGCGGGAAATACAGTTTCAGCTCTATGAAAAGAAAATCCCCCTCGTCCTCGTCTATGAAGGGATGGATGCAGCAGGCAAGGGCGGCAATATAAAACGCACCCGCAAACTGCTTGACCCGACGGGCTACACCGTGAATGCGACCGGCGCTCCGACGGACATGGAAAAGGCACATCATCATCTTTGGCGGTTTGCGACAAACGTGCCGAGAAGCGGTCACATTGGATTTTTCGACAGAAGCTGGTACGGCAGGGTGCTGGTTGAACGGGTAGAAGGATTCGCAGAAAACAAAGAGTGGAAGCGGTCGTACAAAGAGATAAATGACTTTGAAAAATCTCTGTATAACTCCGGCGCGATCATCATTAAATTCTTCCTGTCACTGGATAAAGATGAACAGCTCGAGAGGTTCGAGGACAGGGCGGATGATCCCGACAAGTCATGGAAGCTGACAGAGGAGGACTGGCGGAACCGTGAAAAGTGGGACTTCTATATAGAAGCGGGGGAGGACATGGTCCGCCGGACCAGTACAGATTACGCGCCGTGGCACGTGATTCCCGGCAATGATAAGCGGTATGCCCGCATCACGGCCCTGAGGAAGATCATAGAGACATGTGAAGCCCGGATGAAAGATGAGTGAAGGTAATGAAAAAAACGGATCCGGCCGGATCCGTTTTTTTCATTACATAAGCAGCTGGATGATGACGCCAAGCCCCTGCTGTATCTCTTCGAGCTGTTCAATGTAATCCCTGAAGATAACCTGGATCAGCACCACGATACCGTTCATGATCATATGGACAAGTATCGGCACGAGCAGACGTCCGCTGATGATGTAGAGGAAGCTGAATGCATAGGCCATGGCAAGATAGATTACGATATGCGTGAAATCCCAGTGGGCAAGGGCAAAAACTAGGCCGCTCAGCAATCCGGCGACGAGGAAGCCAATGATTTTGGGTCCGGGTATCATTTCATAGATTTCACCGAATATCGCCCGCCTGAACACGTATTCTTCGAGTATCGGACCCAGCAGTGCGACGACGAGTATCATGAATGGTGCAGATTCAATCATTTCAATGATTCCGGATGTGTTCTCGCTTTCAAGCGGATTGCCGAGTACATAGACATTGAAGAGTCCAGCCAGCACCTGGGAACCGTAGGCAATGAAGACACCGCCGATGATCCATGCTATGGTGACCGGGATATCGGATTGTCTGCCGCGTTCAATCCTGTTTTTGTTCTTGTGGATATGCCCGATGGCAATCACGATGATGACGCCTATGGCAAAGGCAATGGCCTGGTATGGCATGATGGCATCGAGCATCTCTGTTTCTGTCATACCGGGGGTTGTGAATGCCAGTATGAATGATATTGGCAGCACGGCCAGTTGGACCGCGATGAATACGACGATAATTAGTGCACTGTACAGCTGTCTCACTATAGAACCTCCAATTTTCAATAGCTTTATTTTACATGAAATTATTGTTAGGTTAAAGCAAAGAGAAAATCCTTGCATTTTTGACCAACTTTGATTATTATTTAAATTGCTGGCACTAAGTATGATCGAGTGCTAATATCCATTTTATTTTAACTTATCTAAGGAGGGCTTTCACGTGTTGAAACCATTAGGCAATCGGGTAGTTATTGATCTGACTCAAAAGGAAGAAACGACTAAAAGCGGCATCATCCTGACTGAATCAGCAAAAGAGAAACCGCAGGAAGGTACAGTCGTTGCTGTAGGTTCCGGCAGAGTTCTGGACAATGGCAATAAGGTGGAACTTGAAGTTAAAGAAGGCGATCGTGTGGTTTATTCCAAATTCGCCGGCACAGAAATCAAACATGAAGACAAGGATTATCTGATCGTTTCTGAAACGGACATTCTGGCAGTCATCGGATAATCAGCTGATAATTGAACGATAATACATTAATATATGATTTTTAGGAGGAATTTTACACATGGCAAAAGAAATAAAGTTCTCAGAAGACGCTCGCAAATCGATGCTCGATGGTGTCGATAAACTTGCAAATGCTGTAAAAGTGACGCTTGGTCCAAAAGGGCGCAACGTCGTTCTGGATAAATCATTCACTGCACCGCTCATCACAAATGACGGTGTGACAATCGCAAAAGAGATTGAGCTTGAAGATGCTTATGAAAACATGGGTGCGAAACTGGTGGCTGAAGTTGCGAATCAGACGAATGAAATTGCCGGAGACGGTACGACAACCGCAACAGTCCTTGCCCAGGCAATGATCCAGGAAGGGCTGAAGAACGTGGCAAGTGGTGCGAACCCGGTCGGCATCAGGACAGGAATCGGCAAAGCGGTCGAAGCCGGAGTGGCAGAACTGCAGAACATTTCCCGCCCGGTACAGGACAAAGAGGCCATTGCGCAGGTCGGTGCAATTTCCTCTGACGATCCTGAAATCGGAGAATACATTTCAGAAGCAATGGAAAAGGTCGGCAAGGACGGTGTCATTACCATCGAAGAATCCCGCGGATTCAAAACTGAACTTGAAGTGGTTGAAGGAATGCAGTTCGACCGCGGCTATACGTCACCATACATGGTGACAGACTCTGAAAAGATGGTTGCAGATCTTGATAACCCTTATATCCTTGTGACGGACAAGAAAATATCCAACTTCCAGGATATTCTGCCGCTGCTCGAGCAGGTGGTACAGCAGTCCCGTCCGATTCTCATCATCGCTGATGACGTCGAAGGTGATGCGATGGCAAACATCGTGCTGAACAAACTGCGTGGCACATTCACAGCAATTGCCGTGAAGGCACCAGGATTCGGTGACCGCCGTAAAGCGATGCTTGAAGATATCGCGGTGCTTACAGGCGGACAGGTTGTTACAGAAGACCTTGGCCTTGACCTTAAAGATACGACAATCGATATGCTGGGTACAGCCTCCAAAGTAAACGTCACGAAGGATGATACGACGATCGTCGAAGGTGCCGGTGAAAAAGATAATATCGAGGCGCGTGTCGGACAGATCAGAGCACAGATTGAAGAAACAACATCCAGCTTTGACAAGGAAAAGCTCCAGGAACGCCTGGCCAAGCTTTCAGGCGGCGTAGCAGTGGTCAAAGTCGGCGCTGCTACTGAAACTGAGATGAAAGAACGCAAACTCCGCATCGAAGATGCACTCAACTCCACACGCGCAGCTGTAGAGGAAGGCATCGTCTCAGGCGGCGGAACAGCTCTCGTTTCCGTGCATAAGAAAGTGTCTGAAATCGAAGCGGAAGGGGACGTCAAGACCGGCGTGAACATCGTTCTCAAAGCCCTTGAATCACCACTTCGCCAAATCGTGGAAAACGCAGGCATGGAAGGCTCAGTAATCGTAGAAAAATTGAAAACCCAGGAAATAGGCATCGGCTACAACGCCGCAACAGACGAATGGGTGAACATGATCGAAGCGGGAATCGTGGATCCTACAAAAGTGACACGTTCCGCACTGCAGAATGCAGGTTCAGTCGCTGCGATGTTCCTGACAACAGAAGCGGTAGTTGCTGACATTCCTGAAGAAAACGGCGGTGGCGCCCCTGATATGGGCGGCATGGGCGGCGGAATGCCGGGCATGATGTAAGTACCAACTGCATTGTTGTATAATAATGTCGAAAAAGGCAACCCTTTTGGGTTGTCTTTTTTTGATGACAAAAATGTGTAAAAGGAAATTATTAAAAATGTTACAGGGTATAAACATATAAAGCATCTGCTGTATAAGTCTTACTTGAAGGGGTATGCCATGAAAGTGTTCAAAAAATGCCTGAAAACACCGCTGTTTGTGGATGAAAGTGTAAAGAGAGTTCAACGTAAGAGAGGATGAAGAGGTATGTATATATGAAAGACAGGAAGAACAGACTGCTCAAAGGGGCGGCTTTACTGGTTCTGGTCATGTTCGCTGCCGCCTGCAACCGCATGGACGGGCGATACGAGAAGTTTGATGAAGATGCGCCGATGCCGAAAGAACTGCATCCGGCGGTCGAGGAGCATAAAAATATTCTGCTCGACCGGGCGGCGGAAAGGAACATAGATGCTGTCATTACAGAAGGGTTCCGTTCTGTCAGTCAGCAGGATGAACTGTATGAACAGGGACGCGTTTCAGAAGGTGAGATAGTTACGCGGTCCAGAGGCGGAGAATCCTATCACAACTATGGACTTGCCGTCGACTTTGCACTGAGGGATGACGAGGGGGAAATCATCTGGGATACGGCATATGATGGCAACGGTAACGGGCAGGCTGACTGGGTTGAAGTCGCAGATATTGCCAAATCGCTCGGGTTTGAATGGGGCGGGGACTGGGAGGATTTTCCCGACTATCCCCATCTGCAGATGGACTTCGGTCTCAGCATAGATGAACTTCAAAAAGGATGGCGGACTGCGGAGGACGCCGGATGAATGAAAATTCCCCGGATACGGGGGAAATATCTTCCGTATCCGGGGAATCGGTATGTCGAATTGTGACCATTACTTGATGCCGTAGAATTTCTCGGCTTTTTCCAGGAACGGTTCGTCTTCGGGTGTCATTTCATACTCTTCCACGATCGCATCCACCGGACATGCTGTTACGCATGCACCGCAGTCGATGCAGATTTCCGGGTCAATGTAGAATTGGTCCGGACCTTCTTCTATGCAATCTACAGGACAAACTTCAACGCAATCTCCGGATTTTTCCTCCATGCACGGTTGAAGAATTACATATGCCATAGTAATTACCTCCTAATTATGAATATCATAAGCGCTCTGCCCTTAATCAATTGATATATTTAAATGGTAAGCTAAATTCAATGATAGGTCAAATGGGACTTGTTTGTAATGGGTACTGAGTATGAGTTTGAGGCTGTATCCGGAAGGTAATTGATTTCAGGAGCGGGTGAATTTCTGTATAATGACCTTAATCTCGATTTTAATGTTAGGGTGAGAAAGTGAAAAAGAAAATAGTGTGGATAGGTCCGGCGGTTGTGGCGCTCGGCGCAGCGGTGTTCCTGGTACTGAATTCCGGTCTCCTGCAGAAATCTGAAGATGAAACACTGGACAGCTTCACTGCTGCCTATGAGGCGCAGGATTTTGACGGGATGTACGGATATGTCAGTAACGGGGCAAAAGATTCATACCCGGAGGAGGAAGTGGTGAACCGGAGTGCGCAGGTTTTTGAAAGCCTTGGCGTCGAGCAGGTGACACTGGATAACCTCAGTGAATCCGAAGCGGATTCCTCTGACGATACCAAAAAATATGCCGGCGAACTGACGATGGAGACGGCATATGGTGAATTGAAGCGGGAGTATGAAATTCTGCTTTCGTATGATGATGAAGCGGACGACTGGTTTGTAGAATGGACTCCGGACATGATCATACCAGGTCTTGCGGATAATGAGCTCAACGTAGAACCATTGAATGGGGAACGCGGTGAAATCCTTGATAAGGACGGTGAAGAACTTGCATTCAATGGTGTGAAGGAAACGGTAGGCTACACTGCCGGTTCAACAAACGAAGAGGATATCCTCTCACTGGCCGGTGAGCTTGAGATGAGTGAAGAAAGCCTGGAGAGCCTGTTTGACCAGAAGTGGATCAGTGACGGCATGTTTGTGCCGATCAAGGACGCACACAGGTTCACTGAAGAGGAAAAGCAGAAATTCAGCGATAACGGACTTTCAGTCACAGAATCACCGGCTCGTGAATACGCACTGGATAACGCAACATACCACCTCCTTGGCCATGTCGGGGAAGTGACGCAGGAGGAAATGGAGGAAGGTGAAGATTATCAGTCCGGAGACATCATCGGCAAACGCGGCATTGAAAAACTCTATGAAGAGAAACTCAGGCCAAAACGCGGATACAATATTTCAATCGTTGATGGGAACGGCGAAGAAGTGGAAAATCTGTTCTCCAAAGAACCTGAAGACGGTGAGGATGTTGAACTGACAATCGACAGGGAAATCCAGCAGGCAATCTACTCGAATCTCGAGGATGATTCAGGGGCAAGTGTCGCCATGGATCCTTCAAACGGTGATATGCTCGCAACGGTGAGCTATCCAAGTCCAAGCCCCTACGACTTCATGTTCGGCATTTCACAGTCCGACTATGATGCCCTCAATGAAGACGAGGATAACCCGCTGCTTAACAAGTTCAACCGGGCCACGTCCCCCGGATCGACCCAGAAGATGCTGACATCCATAATTGCGATGAACTCAGATGGCTTTGACAAGGATGCAACACGGACCATCACCGGAAAGGGATGGCAGAAAGACGGTTCCTGGGGGGGCTATCAGGTCAACCGCTACCACGAAATTGACGGCGAATTTGATCTTAAACGGGCACTGACCTACTCTGACAATATCTACATGGCCCAGACAGCACTTGAGCTCGGAGCCGAAACATTCATCCAGGGCATGGAAGATCTCGGCATCGGACATGTCTATGATACAGACTATCCGATCTACACAAGCCAGGTGGCGAACGAAGAGACGATCGAAAGTGACATCCAGCTGGCAGATACAGCGTACGGGCAGGGACAGCTGATGATTTCACCGATACAGATTACTTCCATATACAGTGCCATCATCAACGGCGGTGATGTGTACATGCCCCACATCCTGAAGGAATCTGAAGATGAAGTGCAGATCGAAGGCATTTCCAGCCAGGAAAACCTGGACTATCTGGAACAGGCGATGAGGGCGGTGGTTACGGAAAACCACCCGGATGATACAGAGCGGGATTACGCAGAGTTTGCAGGGAAAACGGGTACCAGCGAGAACAAAGTCTCCCAGGAGTCAAGGGGTTCTGAAACCGGATGGTTCATCGGTTACGACCAGGGAGAGAAAGACATGATGATGAGCCTCTATGTGGAGAATGTTGAAGATCGCGGCATGAGTGAATACACTGCAGGGAAATTTGCAGAAATTCACGATGACCTGAATGAAGAATAGGAAGCAGGACCGGCCGGTTTTCGGCCGGTCTTTTTTATGAAGAAGTATATACAGGTTTGGGGTTGTCATTTTTTAAATATAGGATTCATTGTTCATATGTGTGTAATTATACCAATGAAAACGTTTTATTTTATAGAAAAAAGAGAATAATAGGAGATATTAGGTGGATTTTTATACTATATTCTGTATAATTAAAAGCATTATCTTTAGCAATAGGAGTGAAATGGATGAATCGTGATATTTTAAAAGAATGTAAACGCGTCGTCATTAAAATTGGTACGAATTCCATAATGAAATCCCCGACAAAGGTGGACTACCACAAGATTGACCGTCTTGCTTTCGTCTGTTCATCTTTGCAGCAGCAGGGAAAAGAAGTCGTATTGGTATCTTCCGGAGCGGTCGGTGTGGGGGCGAGCACACTCAAAATGGATAAGTATCCGAGTGCGGTTGCTGAACAGCAGGCACTTGCCTCCGTCGGCCAGAGTGCTTTGATGAATCTTTACAGCCGTTTTTTCCAGCACTATGAACAATATGTCGGCCAGATACTCATGACGCGGGATATCATCAACTACCCCAACTCTTATGCTAATTGTAACACATCCATCAATTCGCTTTTGAACAAGGATATAATACCTATCATCAATGAAAATGATGCGGTTTCCGTGGATGAATCAGGACACTGCACAAAATTCGGAGAGAACGATACGCTGGCTGCGGTAGTGGCTGAACTGGTGGATGCGGACCTTCTCATCATCATGAGTGATGTGGATGGACTGTATGATTCCAATCCTCATACGAATCCGGAAGCGGAACTTATTTCATATGTCGGTGAAATCGATACCGATATACTGTCCATGGCAGGCGGTGCAGGCTCCGTGTTCTCAACCGGGGGGATGGAGACGAAACTGAGGGCGGCCCAGAAGATGATGTCGATCAACAAGTCCATGATCATTACTTCAGCAAAAAATCCGAACATCATATTCGATATTCTGAACGGCCAGGATGCGGGGACTTTATTCAAAAAGAACGAAGCTGAACTACAGATACAGGGGGATGAATGAATCATATGACTGAAAATGTACTGACGGGAGAAGCTATAATTGAAAACTTGGGAACGAAGGCGAAACATGCGGCGAAAGTGCTGAGAAAACTCTCCGCCAAGGAGAAGGACGCGGCGCTTGAAGCGATGATCGGAGGTTTGGAGAATCATGCTGGAAAGATTCTTGAAGCCAACAGCAAAGATATCGAAAACGGAAAAAAGAACGGCCTGGGCGATGCGCTGGTTGAAAGGCTGACTCTCAATGAAGAACGTCTGGCAGGCATGCAGGACGGGCTCAGGCAGATGACGGAACTCACCGATCCGACGACCCAGAACGAAGGGCAGTGGATCAATGAACAAGGGCTCAAGATCGGTAAGGTGCGCGTGCCGCTCGGTGTGATCGGCATCATCTATGAATCACGCCCCAACGTCACAGTGGATGCTTCGGGACTGTGCCTGAAGGCGGGAAATGCTGTGATACTGCGCGGCGGGAAGGAAGCGATGAACAGTAACAGGGCGATTGTTGAAGCACTGCAGGAAGGATTGTCCGGCACTGCTGTGCCGAAAGAAAGTGTACAGCTGATCACGGACCCTTCAAGGGAACTCGCGGCGGAATTCATGCAGGCGAATGAGTATGTGGACTGCCTCATTCCGAGAGGGGGCGCCGGACTCATCCAGACCGTGCTGAAACAGGCCACCGTGCCGGTGATAGAGACAGGGACAGGGAATTGTCATCTGTATATTCATGAGTCTGCAGATCCGGAGATGGCGAAATCACTGCTCATAAATGCGAAGACTCACAGAGTGTCCGTGTGCAATGCGCTGGAGACACTGCTCATTGATGACAGTATTGCAGAGAAGGAACTGCCTGCACTCGGAGAGGCATTGCTTGAAGCCGGTGTCGCGATTCACGGTGATGAAAAGACATGCAGCCTGATTTCTGAAGCCGTGCCCGCAACAGAGGCGGATTACAGCGAAGAGTATCTGGGGTATGAGATTGCCGTGAAAGTCGTCGACGGCTATGAGGCGGCGATCGACCATATCGACGGATATTCCACAGGTCATTCGGATGTAATCGCCGCAACCGATTATCAGACCATCCAGAATTTCCTGAATGAAGTCGATTCCGCAGCAGTCTATGCCAACGCCTCCACACGATTTACCGATGGAGAGATGTTCGGATTCGGCGGGGAGATAGGTATAAGCACACAGAAACTTCACGCCAGGGGTCCGATGGGACTCGAGGCGCTCACAAGCTATAAATATGTAGTCGAAGGCTCGGGACAGATAAGGGAATAGGGCAGCACCTGCGGCAGAACGGAGGCCGTCAACGCTCTTTGCCGGCCTCCGTTTCCAGGGAATCCCGCATAACACAAAGAACCTCCCGGGCAAAATGCCCGGGAGGTTCTTCAATCCAACGAAAACTTAATTATTATTAGAGTTTTACGATGTTGGCAGCTTGTGGTCCGCGCTGACCTTCTTCGATGTTGAATTCTACCGCTTGACCTTCGTCAAGTGTTTTGTAGCCTTCGCCTTCGATGTTGGAGAAGTGTGCGAATACGTCGTCTCCGCCTTCAACTTCGATGAAGCCGTAACCTTTTTCTGCGTTGAACCATTTAACTGTACCTTGTGTCATGAATGATGACCTCCAAAAATTATTAATAATAATCCTAAATACGCTGGAATAAAAAAATCCACACATTACAAAAAGTACCGTCTAGTCACGATTACTCTTTGTAACATGTGAATTAGATATTGCTGTACTTAAAAATCTTATTAAGGACACTATACATCACATTCATACAAATGTCCACTGTAAAAGTGAAAAAATATAATGCCGGCACTCTGGAGGGAATGCCGGCCATCATTACTTCTTGTTCACTGATGCGTCGTATATCGTATCGACAGCATCCTTCAGTGCCTTGTTGAACTCTTCATCGGACTGGTTTGCATTGAGGTCTGATGCGAGTGCGCGGGAGAAGCTCGCGATGAGGCCTTCGTTCTCTTTCAGCTTTTCGTTGGCCTCCTCGCGGGAATATCCGCCGGAGAGGGCGACGACTCTGACGACGCGCGGATGATCGATGAGCGGCTTGTAGAGGTTCGCCACGGTCGGGATTGAAAGTTTCAGCATCACGTTCTGATCTTCAGGAAGCTGGTCAAGATGCTTTTGGATTTCATTTTTAAGGATTTCCTCTGATTTGTCCTTATTGTCGCTGTAGACGTTCACTTCAGGTTCAATGATCGGAACGAGTCCTGCGGCAATGATCTGTTTGCCGACTTCAAACTGCTGGTCCACTACTTCCCTGATGCCCTGTTCATTCGGTTCCAGAATATTTGAGCGCATCTTAGTACCGAAGACGCCGCGCTCATTTGCACGCTCGAGCAGGCTGTCAAGGTCTGGAATCGGCTTCATCAGCTGGACGCCGTTTGCTTCATCAGCAAGTCCCTTATCAACTTTGAGGAAAGGAACGATGCCTTTACCGGCTAAATAATCAGCGGTATATTTTCCCTCGATCTTCCTGTCCATCGTCTGTTCGAACAGGATGGCACCCAAAATCTGATCGGCATTGAACGAAGGGGATGTGATGATGCGCGTACGCATGTCATGGACAAGGTCGAACATCTCATCTTCACCGGAGTATGAGTCTTCCATTATGCCGTAGGCTTTCAGCGCCTTTGGTGTACTGCCGCCACTCTGATCCAGTGCAGCAATGAAACCGTTGCCGTTTTTCACTTTATCAAACTGTTCCTGGTTCATAAATTCCACTCCTTATTCTTTTCAGATACTTTGTACATTTCCCTTGAGGCTTGAGTGACTGACAACAAGCGATTCTACTCTAATTCTGTAACAGAATCGTCTGACAGTCAACTTATTCCCTTTTTGTCCTGAGGCCGAACAACTCGACGAAATGAGCCGCCTATCTGCACGATATATTGGTGTGAATTTACATTTTAAGGGTATGTGAATAAAGACTGGACAGATACAGGGGGATGGATGATGAAAATTGTGCTTAAAGTATTTTTGGGTTTTGTTGTCCTTATTGTTGCTGTCGCCATCGCAGTGTTCGGCATGCGTATATACAACACACAGAAATACGATTTGTCCGGAGAAATGCCGAATTATCATGATCTGTCGGATTATCCGGATTCATTCACAGGAGGGACCATAGAATATTTCGAGTCGGGCGGGGCGGCGGGTTTCCATCTGTTGCCCGATACGCCTGTTGCAACTGAGCCCATTGCCGTATTTGGAGGTTCCGAGGGCAGCAGTAATTTTGATATGGCACTGCAGCTTGCAGAGGAAGGCTATGAAGTGTATTCACTGTTCTTCTTTGGGGCACCGAACCAGAATGAAGAGCTCTCTCAAGTACCGTTGGAATTTTTCGGTGACTTTCTGAAACATGCAGAACTTGAAGGTGAAGAGGTCACTGTAATCGGTGCATCCAAAGGCGCGGAACTTGGGCTCGTGCTGACTAACTATTATGATGAAATCAGCAACCTGGTACTGTATGCACCGAGCAGCTATGTATTCCAGGGCCTCAGTTTCGGCCGGGAGTCCCATTCTTCCTGGACATGGGATGACGAGGATCTGCCTTACATCAGTCTGCAGCAGTCGGATTTCTGGGCATTCGCAAGAACGATTTTCGATTCGATTGTACTGAACCCGGTGAAATACAGGGAAACCTATGTTTCTGCAGTCGAAACAAATGATAACAGCGAAGCTAAGCGTATCGATACATCAAACTTCGGTGGAACCGCCCTTTTGATTGCCGGAGGGGACGACGCGATGTGGCAGAGTGAAACTGCAGCGAAAGAGATAGGAGAAGCACTGGGCGAGCGGGCAGAGATGGATATATACCCTGAGGCGGGGCATCTGTTTGGTGCGCCTCCCGCAGTTGGCGGTCTTGCAGTTGGCGGTACAATCGACTCCAATGAGGCGGCGAAGGACGAGAGCGACCGTCGTCTCCTGCAATTTCTGGAAGAGCATGTGACGGACTGAACAGTGGGATTAAGAGAAAACCGGGTGCAAACCCCGGTTTTTAAATTGGCTAAATTTTTAAATAAAGGTTGTAAAACGCTTACACATATCCTATACTTTAGTGAACCGGTTTACTAAACCGGTTTAGTGAAAGGTGTGAGGTTATCGTATGAAAAGAGTGACCATCAACGATGTCGCACAGGCTGCACATGTTTCGAAGACCACGGTGTCCCATTATCTGAACGGCCGTTATACAGCGATGGGCGAGGATACAAAGAAGAGGATATCGCGTGCCGTCCGGGACTTGAACTATCAGCCGAATGTCGTGGCAAAAAGCCTGAAAGATAAAAAAACGATGACCATCGGTATCATCGTCGCCAACATATTACATAGTTTTTCCACACAGATCATCCGGGCGATAGAGGATTATGCACGGCGCGTAAACTATCATGTCATCGTCTGCAATGCGGATAACGATCCGCATAAGGAGGAAGATTATATCAGGATGCTGCGGGCGAAGCAGGTAGATGGCATAGTAGTCATCCCGACCGAGGGGAATGCCGGTTTGTTCACCGGGCTCGCAGCAGACGGTTACCCTACAGTATTCGTTGACCGGATCATTGGAGGTGCCCCCGTACCATCATTCATGCTCGATAACGAAACAGCGGTCCGTGTGGCATTCAGCCACCTTACCGCGAAAGGGCACAGTGCCATCGGTTTTGTGTCGCAGCCGCTTTGTGGAATAACACCGAGGCATGAGCGGCTGGATGAGTACAGGCGTCTGTGCGGGAAGAATGACATGGAAACTTTTGAAATCATCGGAAAACTCGATGCGATGGAAGACTGTATAAGCCGTCTGACAAGTGAGGGAAAACTGCCCGGTGCATTGATCGTGTCGAATGATCTGGCGCTGTTTGAAGTGCTGAAGGCGCTGAAGTACCTTGGGCTTATCATCCCGGATGATGTTTCCATCATCACCATAGATGATATTGGATTCGCTGAATTCTTCAATCCGGCAATCACAGTCGTGGCCCAGCCGGCATTCAGCATAGGCACAGAGGCGGCGCGGTCTTTGTTCGATATCATCAACGGAGAAGAGCGTCCGGTTAAAACCCGCAGGTTCACGCCTGAATTGATAATAAGGGAGTCGGTGAAGGATTATGCAAATGAATGAAATTTTGAAAACGGTATCTGAAGAGGTTGGAAAGGTGTGCAGTTCTGTGGATGAGATGGAGCTTGAAGCACTCGGTACAAAAATCGAAGAAGCGGACAGTATCTATATATACGGCAACGGCCGGAGCGGCCTGGTGGGCAGGATGACCGCGATGCGGCTGATGCACAGCGGCTACAGAGTTTACGTGATCGGAGAAACGACGACACCCGCTTTCCGGGAAGGAGATCTGCTTCTCATTCTGAGCGGTTCAGGCAAAGGACACTCGGTCAGGACGATGACGGAGAAGGCAAAAAGGCTGGGCGGCAACACAGCACTTGTCACTGCATCAGACGACAAGGAACTCCGTGAAACGTTCGATGCGGTGCTGTCCATCGATGCCAGCACCAAACACAATGACATCCCGACAATCCAGCCTCTTGGCAATCAGTTTGACCAGTCCATGCATCTCATACTGGATGGTCTGATCATCCATCTCAACAAAAAGGCAGTCAAAGACGACCGGGAAATAAAAGCGAAACATTTCAATCTGGAGTAGAGGAGTACTATTTATGAAAAAATTTTTTCTGATCCTGCTTGCAGCAGTGACAAGTATGACCCTTGTATCCTGTTCCGATGTAAAGAATATCGAGGAAGGGACAAAGGAGGAACCGATCAAGATCATAGCGGCACACAACCAGACCTCGAGTGAAAGTCCCTACCAGGCGGGTCTGCTGAAGTTCAAGGAAGTGGCTGAGGAGGAGTCCGGCGGCCGGATAGAAGTTGAGGTCCATGCCGGCACCATCGGTACAGAGGAGCCGGAACTCGTGCAGAAGCTAGTGGTCGGGGCGGCGGATGTCGTACTGGTGTCACCGGGCTTCATGACCCGGACGGACATACCGGAATTTGATTTCTTCGCACTGCATTATCTGTTCGAAAGCTATGAGCACTGGGAGCAGGTGTTGGACGGTGAGATCGGTGAGGAATTTGCGGAGACGGTGAATGAGAAGTCGGACAATGACTTCAAGATGCTCGGCTACTGGTCAGCCGGCGCAAGGCACTATTACGGTAAAAAACCGATAGAGGACATGTCGGACCTGAACGGGATGACCATCAGGACACAGACATCCGGCGTCGTATCCGATTTCTGGGAGCAGACCGGGGCGATTCCGACATCCGTTTCATGGGGTGAACTCTATCAGGCACTTCAGCAGAATGTCGTGGACTCCTCTGAGAACTCATATCCATACTTCGTACAGCAGAACCATCACACGACAAAGAACGGCAAATACATCACCGAGACCGCACACGATTATACGACCAGATTCCTGCTTGCCAACGGCAACAGATTCGACGAATATCCCGAAGAAATACAGGATATACTGATGCAGGCAGCAGAATCATCCGTTGAAGCGGAGAGGGAAGCGGTGCTTGCACAGGATGAGGAGTATAAGGAAATCGCCATTGATGCCGGTGCGGAAGTGAACCAGATGGATACTTCTGAGATGGAGGAAGTGGCAAAACCGATCCAGGACGAGCTTGCCGAAGATCTGGATATGACTGAAACACTGGAAAAAATCAGAAGCTTGAGGGAAGAACAATGAGAGCTCCGGAGGTGGAAGAATGAACAGACTGATAAAGACGACAGAAAAGATACAGATTACTGCAGGGATCCTGTTCCTGGTAATCTTTTTCCTTGCCACACTGCTGCAGATCATCACCCGTTATATGGGCATGTCGGTTTTGTGGACGGAGGAACTCGCAAATAACGCATTCATCTGGGCCATCTTCATGGGAGCGGCAGTCATGGTGAAGCATAAGGAGCATTTTACATTTGATTTCCTCCAGATGAAGCTGGGCCAAAAGAACAGATTATATCTGAAAATATTCATCGATGTACTTCTTGTCGCATTCAATGTACTGGTCACACTATACGGTTTCCAGCTGCTGGAGCATTTCTGGAACTATACATGGGAAACGGTGCCGGCGTTCAAGATGGGCTTTATCTGGCTGGCTGTGCCGGTGATGTCGGTGACGATGATTCTGTATTCCGTGGATCATATTGCGGATTCGATCGGGAAACTCAGGGAAATGAATGGAAAGGAGGTCGGTAACTGATGGGTTATCTTCTGGTTCTGCTGTTTATCATACTGCTTGTCATTGGCGTACCGATTGCATTCGTCATCGGGATTGTTGCTTTGCTCGGCATGATGACGATCCCTGACATACCGGGAGTGATCATTCCGATGAAGATGGTCAACGGGCTGGATTCGTTCGTCCTGCTCGCCGTGCCGTTGTTCATACTGGCTGCAAACCTGATGAACTCCGGTAAGATCTCCGAAAAGATGATCGACCTGGCGCTTGCCATCGTCGGACCGTTGAAAGGCGGTCTTGCCCAGGCGAACGTGCTGGTGTCCATGATTTTTGCCGGTGTGTCCGGTGCCTCGCAGGCGGATACCGCCGGCACCGGAAAAGTGCTGATTCCGAGCATGCTGAAAAACGGCTACGACAGGGAGACGGCTGTCGGTGTCACTGCAGCCTCCTCCACAATCGGTGTCGTCATCCCGCCAAGCATCCCGATGATCATCTTTGCCGGTGTTGCCAACGCATCCGTCGGCACGCTTTTCCTGGGTGGAATCATACCCGGTATACTGATCGGCCTCGGCATGATGATATTCATATATTTCCTGTCAGTGAAAAAGGGATATCCGACTTTCAAAAAGGTACACCTGAAGGAGATGGGGAAGAAGCTCCTGGACGCTTTCCCGGCGCTTCTGACAATCATCATCATTATCGGGGGGATCATGACCGGGCTGTTCACCGCCACGGAATCGGCAGCAATCGCTTCGGTGTATACGCTTCTGATCAGCATGTTCTACTATAAGACGCTCAAGGTGAGGGACCTGCCGAAGATCATCTTTGATACGCTGTCTCTCAGTGCATTATCCCTGTTCGCCCTGGCAACAGCCAGTGCACTCGGTGAGCTGCTGAGCTATTACCAGCTCGCGACACTTGCACAGACATTCTTTACTGAAAATATCTCGATGAAATGGGTATTCCTTCTGCTGATCATCGGTTTCTTCCTGATCATCGGAACGTTCATGGATGCGATACCTGCAATGATCCTGTTCGTGCCCATCATACTGCCGGCATCCGAAGCATTCGGCATCGATCCGGTGCATCTCGGGCTCATTGTCATAATCACGCTCGCCGTGGGTCTCGCGACACCGCCATACGGATTATGCCTGCTCATTGCCAGCAAGATCGGCGGCTTGTCCATTGAACGCTCGTTTACGGCAGTCATCCCGTATCTTCTCATCATCGTTGCAGTACTGCTCTTGATAGCATTTGTACCGGGGCTTGTGTTCATCATACCTGATATGATGGCAGGGGGTGCAGAATAAATGGAAAAAGCATTTGAATATCTCAATCAATATATTGAAGACGGCAGCATCATCGGGATGGGATCCGGCACGACTATAGAAAAATATATCCCGGTGATGAAAGATCACATTGATAGGCAGAATCTGTCAGTGGAGTTTTTATCCACCTCGCTAAAAACCGAAAAAGCGCTGCAGAACCTGGGTCTCACCGTCATCCATGATGCAGAGAGGGTGGACGCCGCAATTGACGGAGCAGACCAGTTCACAGGAAACTGCCTCGCAGTAAAGGGAGGCGGAGGATCGCTCATGCGCGAAAAGCAGGTGGACTACTTTGCCGGGAGGCTCATCCTCGTTGCACACGAGCGTAAAAAAGTGGAGGACTTTGGCGGAGTTGAGATTCCGGTTGAGATTAACCAGTACCTCTACAGGATGACAGGTAGGCTCCTCGAAGCAACCGGTGCTGCGACACAAATGAGAATGGCCGGAGGGGGGCTGTTCGTCACTGACAATGGGAATTACATCGTAGACTGCACTTACAGAACGGTCGATGATCCAGGTGAGCTGCACCAGGAACTGGTGAACATCCCGGGAGTTGTCGAAACGGGCATATTCGACAGGCATATCAAAGAGATCGTCTCGTTCAATGAACAGGGCTTTAAAACGTATGACTGATCAGAAAGAGGAGAGGAATTTATGAAGCTTCAGATCGCACTCGACAGGTTGACGTATGAAGAATGCTTCCGGATACTTGCCCAGGTGGGTGGATCGGTGGATATCATCGAGGTCGGCACCGGTATCATCAAGGAATACGGGCTCGGCATCGTCAGGGATGTAAAAGAGAGGTACCCCCGGAAATCGGTGCTGGCCGATGTCAAAATATGTGACGCCGGAAAGAGTGAAAGCGAGACGGCATTCGATTACGGGGCGGATATCATCACTGTCATGTCTTTCGCCGACATGAACACTATAGGCGCCTGTGTGGAGGCTGCTGAGGCAAGGCAGAAAGAAGTTGTGGTCGATCTTCTGAACAATAAAGATCCGGACGTCTTCGATCAGCTCGAATCTATCGGCGTCAGCTCTGTCAGTGCGCATATCGGCAAAGATCAGCAGTCGGGAGGCGCGGGTCACAATCCATTCTTTCAAGAACTTACAGACCGCTACTTCAAAGTGTATGTCGCCGGGGGCATCGATGAAACCAATCTGGACCGCTATCTGAACCTGAATCCTGCAGTGGTCATCGTCGGAAGCGGCATCACCAAAGCGGAAGATAAAAAGGAAAAAGCGGGTTTGATTAAAAAATCATTGGGTAAATATAATTGAAACTGCACTAAAGGACAGTTATACCGGGGGATGAGCATGAGAATGTTTGTCCTCTTTTTTAATTCAAATGGAGTGTGAGGGACAATGACTAAAATATACGCGCACAGAGGTGCCATGGGCACCCATCCTGAAAACACGATGCTGGCTTTTAAGGAAGCACTTGATGCGGGAGTGGATGGTCTGGAGGTTGATGTGCACATGACATCGGATGGCCATCTCGTGGTCATCCACGATGAATATGTTGAGGAGAAGACTGATGGCCGCGGCATGATCAGGGATATGACACTCGCGGAGATACGGACTCTGAGCGCGGGAGTCAGATATCAGGATTTTGAAGCCTATGAGGGAGCGTGGGACAAAGAGACTGTGCCGACACTTGAGGAAGTGATGGACCTTGCGGATCATCACGACATAGAGCTCAACATTGAACTCAAAACAGACAAGGTCCTGTATGAGGGCATCGAAGAGAAAGTGGATGCGATGGTCAGCGCCTATTCGATTGAACACAAGGTGATCTATTCCTCGTTCCATCTTCCGACACTGATCCGCATGAAGACGATCAATCCGAATGCCAGGGTTGCATGGCTCAGCAAAAAGGTTCCGGGTATCATCTATGACTATATCAATACGCTGAGACTCGATGCACTCCATCTGTCATACAAAGCGGTGCTGAAAAAAGTGGAACGGATCAACCGTACTGAAGATAAAGTGCGCGTCTGGACGGTAAACGACACCGGGAGTGCAAAACAATTTTTCGAACTCGGTGTCGAAGCCATCATGACGGATTTCCCGCGGCAGATGATCCGGGTGCGGGAGGAATATGAGGCGGCAGAAACGGGAACAGAGGAATGACACTCGCAAAGGGGTGGTTGTGTGGAAGGCGAAGTATTGATTGTGGGCGCGGGTCCGACAGGGCTGGCGATGGCAGTCGGACTGGAGCAGAAAGGTATACCGTTCAGGATCATCGATAAGGCAGTCGGGCCCGGTGAGGAATCGAGGGCCATGGTGGTCCATGCGAGGACACTTGAACTGTATGACCAGTTCGGCCTGGCAGGTGAAATGATCGATAAGGGAATCATTGCCGATAACGTTGCGATTTTCAATGACGGCAGGAAACGGGGGAATATCCCTTTCGATAATATCGGAAAAGGGCTGAGCCCTTTTCCCTTCGTGCTGAGTCTGCCCCAGGATGTGCATGAACGTATCGTCATCCACTACCTGCAAACGAAAAATATTGAAGTCGAATGGAACCGTGAGCTCCTCCATTATGAAGAAACAGACAGCAGTGTCAAAGCTGTCATATCAGTTGGTGATGAAAGAGAGATGGCTGAATACAGTTATCTGTGCGGCTGCGACGGCCCGGGAAGCTCTGTCCGGAAACAGATGGGTTATGACTTTCCGGGAGGCACATACGAAGAGGTGTTCTTCGTAGCTGATGTGATGAGCAACAGCGAGGCCGACGGTGTGCAGGTCCATATGTCAAAAGAGGGATTTGCTCTTGTTCTGCCGGTAAGGACATCCGGGTCGCTGCGTATCATCGGCCTCGTTCCCGGGCAGGCCGGCCAAAGAAAAGAAGATGCCTGTTACGGAGATGTCAGTGACTATGTTGAAAATCATGCAGGGATAGAGACGCAAACAATCAACTGGTTTTCAACCTACAAAGTGCATCACAGGGTCAGCGAACATTTCAGGAGGGGACGGGTCTTCATCGGTGGTGATGCGGCACATATCCACAGTCCGGCAGGCGGACAGGGGATGAATACGGGCATCGGGGATGCGATGAACCTGTCATGGAAACTGGCCGAAGTGATCGAAGGGGGGATGGATGCGGAAATTCTTGACTCCTATGAACAGGAAAGGATTCCGTTTGCGAGGCTTCTGGTCAGGACAACCGACCAGGTATTCAAGGGCATGATTGCTGACAATCCTGTATCGGATGCTGTAAGGGATCTGTTCATGCCGGCTATGGCACCTGCTCTCACGCGGTTCAACGCAGTCCAGCGGACGATGTTCCGCCTCGTCTCCCAGATCCATATCGATTATGAAGACAGCATGCTGTCACGCGGCAGCGCAGGGAAACTTAAAAGTGGCGACCGGCTGCCGTGGGTAAAGTATGGGGACAGTGACAACTATGTCCCGCTTGCAGGTGCGGAGTTCCATTATCAGCTGTACGGTCAGACGAGTGCATATATGCGACGGTTCATGCAAAGATCAAGTTTTGCACTGCATGAATTCAACTGGACGGCAGCCGCGAGAAAGGCGGGCATCAGTAAAAATACCGTCATGTTCATCCGGCCGGACGGCTATATTGCGATAATTGCCGATGATAACAATGTGGAACGTTTTTTCGAATATGAAAAAACCTTCATGAATGAGGATTAGTTCATTGACACAGTACTCTGAAGGAGTTATCATGATTGATAACCTAGTAATAAAATATGAATTAACTTTTATCCAGAGAGGCGGAGGGACATGGCCCGGTGAAACCTCGGCAGCAGGTCAGAGTGATACTGTGCCAAATCCATCAGACCGTTTGGTCTGGAAGATAAGATGTGCGGATGCGCTTTCTTATTCGGAAAGCGCATTTTTAAAATCATGGGTAAAGGTTATGGAAAGGTATTGATCATATGGAGAAGATCTATGTAATTCATGAAAACAATGAATGGACGGGACCGCTCTATAAACGGTTTGAAGAGCTCGGACTGCCTTATGAAGACTGGAACCTCACCCGCGGCATCATCAATCTGAATGAGACGCCGCCGGAAGGCATATTCTATAACAGGATGAGTGCCTCCTCGCATACAAGAGGAAACAGGTATGCTCCTGAACTTGCGGATGCGGTACTTGCCTGGCTCGATCACTACGGCAGGACGGTCATAAACGGGAGCGGCGCATTGAATCTCGAAGTGAGCAAAGTCCGCCAGTATATGCAGCTTGAAAAATATGGGGTAAAGACACCGGAAACAATTGCAGCCGTGGGAAAAGAGCAGCTGATCGAAGCCGCGGAGGAATTCAGGGACAGACCATTCATTACAAAACACAACCGCGCAGGCAAAGGCCTCGGCGTCCGTCTCTTCCGATCTCCGGAAGGCTTGAAAGATTATGTCGAAAGTGATGATTTCGATGATTCGGTCGACGGCATCACCCTGATCCAGGAGTATGTCGAATCACCGGAGCCCTTCATCACCAGATGTGAATTCGTCGGCGGCGAGCTCATGTATGCCGTGATGGTCGATACTTCAGACGGCTTCGAACTGTGTCCGGCAGATGCCTGCTCGGTCGAAGACCTGTTCTGCCCGGCCGGAACGGACGCAGGCAGGCAGCCGAAATTCCAGGTCATAAACGGGTTTGATGAGCCCGTTATTGAAAAATATAAAAAAGTCCTCCGTGACAACGATATCCAGATAGCAGGCATCGAATTCATCAGGGATAAGGATGGCAAGATATACACTTATGATATAAACACGAACACAAACTACAACTCGAACGCAGAAGAAGCAGCCCGTCAGTACGGAATGCTCGAGATTGCGAAATACCTCGGATATCTGCTGAAAGTGGATACCGTTACAAACAAATAGCAGTGGCCTGCAGGCGGACTTTGAAGTAAAAGTTCGCTTTTTTTAATGCGCATATTAAAATCGTTAGAATATTTTGAGGGTAATGCTTGATTTATCCCGCCAAAATCTTATAATAGGGTAGTAGTAAAAACCGCTTCAAATCAACGATAGACAATTATATCTCCTTTTTCAACCGTGGAATTGATCTTTTTTTCACAATGATGACTTTCACTTTCTAGTTATTCTGGAAGCCCTCTGCTTCCTTCATATTTTATGAAAATGAATGACGGGCGCCTGTATGTATTGAACAAAATGAATAGGATCGTGTGTATTACTGCGATGATAATTACTATTGTTATTCGATTTAGCATGGTTTATTTACTGACGGATTTTTGAATTCCTGTTTTTATTCAGACCATTGAGTTTTGGAAGCCGGTTTATGGATATAAGATAAGATAGGAAATTATATTTCGAGGAGGATGGAACATGCAATTATTGCCGCGTGAACAGGAGAAGCTGTTAATTGTAGTGGCTGCAGATCTTGCCCGCAGACGCAGGGACCGGGGGTTGAAGCTGAATCACCCGGAGGCGATGGCTCTTATCACATATGAAGTGATCGAAGGGGCCAGGGACGGAAAGACTGTTGCGGAGCTGATGGAATATGGTGCAACCATTTTAAAACGTGAGGATGTAATGGAAGGCATACCGGAAATGATAGATGATATCCAGGTGGAAGCGACATTCCCGGACGGGACCAAACTGGTTACTGTCCACAATCCAATCCGTTAAGGCGTATATATTATATTTCCAGGTGGAGAAAGGGATGGAAAATCATGATTCCAGGAGAGTACATTCTAAAATCAGAAGAAATCGTTTGCAATGAAGGGACAAAAAGCTCCCGTGTCGAAGTTATAAACAAAGGGGACAGACCGATTCAGATCGGCTCCCACTATCATTTTTATGAAGTGAACGATGCACTCAGTTTCAACAGGGAAGAGACATACGGCAAGCGGCTGGACGTACCCGCAGGAGCTGCAGTCCGGTTTGAGCCCGGGGACGAGAAAGAGGTTCAATTAATTGATTTTGCCGGTACAAGAGAAATTTATGGTTTCCACAACAAAGTGGAAGGATCATTGGAAGGCGGGATTGAATAATGAGTTTTAAAATGTCCAGGGAACAGTATTCCCAGATGTACGGTCCGACGACGGGGGATTCGATACGTCTCGGGGATACGGATATATTCATACAGGTGGAAAAAGATCATACAAAATATGGCGAGGAAGTCGTTTTTGGTGGGGGTAAAGTAATCCGTGACGGTATGGGCCAGCATCCAACCATTATGAGGGAAGAGGATGAACGGGTCCCTGACACAGTCATTACCAATGCGGTCATATTGGATTATACAGGAATATACAAGGCCGATATTGCGCTTCGCGATGGTAAGATTTCAGGCATCGGCAAAGCTGGAAACCCACTGGTGCAGGATCAGGTCGATATCATAGTGGGTGCATCCACAGAAGTGATTTCCGGAGAAGGAAAAATCATTACTGCAGGAGCAGTAGACACCCATGTTCACTTTATAAACCCCGACCAGGTAGATGTTGCGCTGACAGGGGGAGTGACCACTATAATCGGTGGCGGTGCAGGACCGGGAGCAGGATCGAGAGCAACAACGGCAACACCGGGTAAATGGCATATTGAAAGAATGCTCGGTGCTTTGGAAGGACTGCCGATAAACGCAGGACTTACCGGGAAAGGTCATGCAGCTGACAGGGGGCCGCTGGCTGAACAGATCATGGCCGGTGCCATCGGTCTGAAAGTCCATGAAGACTGGGGAGCAACGCCGTCAGTCATAAGCAGGGCACTGGAAGTGGCTGATGAATTCGATGTACAGATTGCTCTGCATGCGGATACACTGAACGAAGGGGGCTTCTTTGAGGATACGATGGCGGCAATCAAAGACCGTGTCATCCATATGTACCATACAGAAGGTGCCGGGGGCGGACATGCTCCGGATCTGATCAAATCGGCAGGCTACATGAATGTATTGCCTGCATCGACGAATCCGACGCTTCCGTACACAATCAATACGATTGATGAACATCTGGATATGGTAATGGTTGCACATAACTTGAATCCTTCTGTCCCTGAGGACATAGCATTCGCAGATTCAAGAATCCGCAATGAGTCAATTGCGGCCGAGGATATTCTGCAGGACATGGGTGTCTTCAGCATGATGAGCTCGGATGCCCAGGCGATGGGGCGGATCGGTGAAGTGGTCTCAAGGACATGGCAGACCGCACATAAGATGAAAAAACAGCGCGGTGTGATGGAAGGTGACCATGAACACAGAGACAATAACCGCGCAAAACGCTATGTTGCGAAATATACAATCAATCCTTCCATTACACACGGAATATCAGACTATGTGGGATCGATCGAAGTAGGGAAAATCGCAGATCTTGTAATCTGGGATCCAAAATTCTTTGGAGCGAAGCCTGAGATGATCCTGAAAAACGGTATGGCGGTATCGAGTTTGATGGGAGATCCAAATGCAACGATACCGACACCTCAGCCGATGGTCTATCGCCGCATGTTCGGAGCTTACGGCAAAGGGTTAACCAACAGTTCAATCACTTTTGTTTCACAGACAGCATACGACAACGACATTAAAGGGAAACTGGCACTTGAGAAGCTTGTGCTTCCTGTCCATGGTATACGCGAATTGACTAAGAAGGATATGAAGCTGAATTCGGAGACACCGGATATAGATGTGGACCCGCAGACATATGAAGTGAAAATAAACGGAGAGGTACTGACGTGCGACCCTGTTGATGAAGTGCCTTTAGGACAGCGTTACTATCTATTTTGAGGTGAATTAATTGATTATAGAAGAAGTGGTTATGAATATAAGAGATTTGAGCCCTGAGGAGTTGGAAAAGCGCCATCAGGAGAAGGTGTTCATGGAAAGTGAACATTTGATGAAACGGATACAGCGTGTTGAAACGGATCATGGCCGTGATATGGGAATAAGGCTGAACAACCCGCGTGACCTGGAAGCGGGGGACATACTGTACATGGATGACGAGAATATCATCATAATTGATGTGATGAGTGATGACCTGATCATCATCAGCCCGCGTGATATGAATGAGATGGGTACAATCGCCCATCAGTTGGGGAACCGCCATCTTCCTGCACAGTTCGAAGGTGATGATATGCTGGTTCAGTACGATTACCTTGTAGAGGAATTGCTTGAAGAGCTGGAAATACCTTTCAAGCGTGAAGACCGCAAGGTCGAACGGGCATTCCGACACATCGGGCATAGTCATGACTGATAATGCCCTGACATTGTTCCAGCTGTGTGATTCCCAGTTTCCCACAGGGTCTTTCAGCCATTCTTTCGGCATGGAGACTTATATCCAAAATGATATTGTCGTCGACCCGGAAACCTTTTCGGACTGGCTGAAAGTCTACCTCCATGAACAGCTCGTCTATGCAGACGGTCTGGCTGCAAAAATCGTCTATGCAGCATTGGACGAAGAAGATTTTGACAGGGTATGGGAGATGGATCGTCTTCTGACGGTCCAGAACCTTGCCAGGGAATCCCGTGATGGGACACAGCGGATGGGGAAACGCATGCTGGATGCAGTAGACTCGATCTATGATATACCAATCATAAGTCTTTATATGGAGAGGCTCCGGAATAAAGAATCCTTCGGACATCCGGCGATCGTGTTTACAATGCTGGGCCATCATCTCGGAGTCGACAGGAAAACAACTGTTGTATATTACCTGTATTCGACGATTGTTGCCCTTGTGCAGAATGCTGTGCGGGCGATTCCTATCGGACAGACAGCAGGTCAGAAAGTGATCCATCAATTCCAGGGGGAACTAAAAGAAGCCGGTGATGAGATCATGAAGCTTGATGATTATGAATTCGGTGTGGTTTCACCGGGGCTCGAGGTCTCACAGATGCAGCATGAGCATGTTGGAATACGCATATTCAGCTCATGATGAAAGGCATAATATAAAAATTCTAAGGAAGTGTATAATTATGGAACCTATAAAAATCGGTGTTGGCGGGCCTGTAGGGGCGGGCAAAACGATGCTGGTCGAAAAAATTACGCGTGAACTTGCAGATGAAGTGAGCATGGCTGTCATTACAAATGATATCTATACTAAAGAGGATGCAAAGTTCCTTGTGAAAAATGGTGTTCTGGACGAAGACAGGATAGTCGGGGTAGAAACGGGCGGCTGTCCGCACACGGCAATTCGTGAGGATGTTTCCATGAATTACGCTGCGGTTGAGGAATTACGGGAACAGCATTCCGATGTCGAACTGATATTCGTGGAGAGCGGCGGAGATAATCTGGCTGCCACATTCAGTCCGGAACTTGTAGATTTCTCAATCTATATCATTGATGTTGCACAGGGTGAAAAGATTCCGCGCAAAGGGGGGCAGGGCATGATCAAATCCGACCTGTTCATCATCAATAAGACGGACCTTGCACCACACGTTGGAGCGAGTCTTGAAGTGATGGAGTCGGATACCAGGGTTTTCCGCGGGGATAAGCCTTTTGTGTTCACCAACCTGAAAGATAATACGGGGCTCGACCAGGTGATCGAGTGGATAGAAAATAATGCGATGCTGAAAGGTCTTGGACAGGATGTCTGACTGGACAGGCGTGCTTGAGCTGGACGTTGAAAACCGTGGAGGAAGGACGGTGGCGGACAATATATATTTTCAGGGTGCTTTCAAAGTAATGCGTCCTGTCTATCTGAATGGTTACAGCCATCCCTGCTACTATCTCCTTAATCCGGGCGGTGGGTACCTGGATGGGGACACATACCGGATGAAGGTGACCCTTGCAGAAGATTCCCGGCTCACATTGACAACCCAGTCGTCTACAAAGGTCTATAAGACACCTGTATCATATGCATATCAGGAGACGGAATTCCATCTGGAAAAAGGCAGTTACCTAGAATATCTGCCGGATCCGCTCATTGCGTACAAGGATGCAAAGTATGTACAGAAAAATGTGGTTCATATGGAGCGTGGATCAACGCTGCTCTATTCTGATATCGTGACACCTGGCTGGTCACCGGAAGGGAAAGAGTTCAGCTATGATACACTGCGTTTGAAAAATGAAATATACATGGATGACGAACTGGTTGTATTTGATCATATAAAACTGCAGCCCGCCAGACAAAATATGGGCGGTCTGGGTTTTATGGAGGGCTACACCCATCTGGGCTCTTTCATGGTCATCGGCGAACAGACCGACGATGACCTGCTCGACAGTCTGTATGAAATTGTGGACGGGATGGAAGGGGATTTTGAATTCGGAATATCCCGGCTTACGATACCCGGGTTCACAATCAGAATACTGGCGGACAAAACCCAGCTGATTGAAAGTATTGTATCAGCCTGTCATCTGGCAGTAAGTGAAAAATGGCACCAGGTGGAACCGAGCTTTCTGCGCAAATACTAATGCATGGCCCGACATTTCATAATTGTCGGGCATTACTTATTGAGTATGAACAGTAAGGAGTAACGATGGATGAAAAAATATATAATTTTTGCTTTGGCCGGTTTTTTTTCCCTGATGGCCGCCTGTACGAATGAAAAGACAGAAATGATGCCGGAAAGTGATCCGGACACTTCGAAAAAGGATGAGCTTGTGCTGGCCATTGGCGGGGAAACGGAGGAGGGCTTCGATCCCACCACCGGTTGGGGGATGTACGGATCGCCCCTGTTCCAAAGCACTCTTTTGAAATACGATGAAGAATTCAATATCGAAAATGACCTGGCAACTGACTACCAGGTGAGTGAAGACGGGTTGAAGTACACTGTGGAACTGAGGGATGATGTATTATTTTCTGATGAGGAACCACTCACGGCCGAGGATGTCGTCTTCACTTTTGAAACTGCAAAGGATAGCGGGTCTGTCATCGATCTGAGCAACCTTGAAAGCGTGGAGGCTACAGATGATCATACAGTGGAGTTCGCATTGAAAGAGCCGGAGTCGACTTTCATTTCACATCTTGTGACATTGGGGATTGTCCCCGGACACGCATACGATGATGACTATAATGAAAACCCGGTTGGATCCGGACCGTATCAGCTTGTCCAATGGAACAAAGGCCAGCAGTTGATTGTTGAAGCCAATCCTCATTATTACGGGGAAAAATCGGATTTTAAAAAGATGACGTTCCTTTTCCTGGAAGAGGATGCAGCATTTGCGGCAGCCAAGTCCGATGAAGCGGATGTTGTGGCTGTCACTCCGGGTTTTGCCGAACAGGATGTTGAAGGCATGGATCTGGTTGCACTGGATACGGTTGACAACAGGGGAATCATGTTTCCCAATGTAGCAGCAGGTGAACAAACAGAGGATGGCATACCTATCGGCAATGATGTTACAGCGGATAAGACCATCAGAAAGGCGATAGATATTGCTGTGGACAGAGAAGCCATGGTCGATGGAGTGCTTAATGGGTTTGGAACGCCTGCCTACTCTGTTGCAGATAATCTGCCCTGGTGGAACCCTGAGACGACAGTAGATGATGACCAGATGGAGAAGGCAGGGGAAATGCTTGATTCAGCCGGTTGGGAAAAAAATGAAGAGGGTGTACGTGAGAAAGATGGACTGACGGCGGAATTCACGATCCTTTATCCAGCGGGGGATGAAATCCGCCAGTCCCTTTCCATTACTGCGGCAGATCAGATTGAAAAACTGGGGATCAAAGTGGACACGGAAGGTCAGAGCTGGAATGACCTGGAGCGCTCGATGCACTCGAATCCCGTAATGATGGGATGGGGCAGCCACGATCCACTTGAAATGTATAACATATACAGCAGCAGTACCCGTGGGGAGGGATATTATAATGCAAACTACTATTCCAATCCGACAGCAGATGAATATATGGAAAAAGCAATGCATGCCACGACACAGGAAGAGGCGTATGAATACTGGAAAAAAGCACAGTGGGACGGCGAAACAGGCTTTTCTTCCCGGGGGGACGCGCCCTGGGTATGGCTCGTGAATTTACAGCACATATATCTGGTTGATGAAAAACTTGATATCGGAGAACAGAAACTTCATCCTCATGGACACGGCTGGCCGATCACGGACAATATTGACGAATGGCACTGGGAAGAATGATGAAAATTTGGATGACAACTGTCGGAAGGTAGGTAAGTGATGGGCAGTGGAAAATTTATAAAATATATACTTGGAAAAGCATTGAAGCTTTCGACTTTGCTTGTTGCTGTCAGCATTTTATCTTTCACCCTCGTCAGCCTGTCGCCGATAGATTCGGTACAATCCTACATCGGTGCCGATATGACGCGGGTAAGCCCGGACCAGCGTGCCAACATTGAAGAATACTGGGGATTGAATGATTCATCCATACAGCAGTTCATGTCCTGGGGGGCAGCGGTGCTTCAGGGCGACCTGGGTACATCGCTTCTTTACCGTGACAGCGTGGCCGGCATCATTGCCGAACGCTTTGCAGCATCCCTTGTACTGATGTCGACGGCCTGGATCATATCCGGCATCATCGGTTTCACGCTGGGTGTCGTTTCAGGAATGAGAGAGGGGAGCCTGGCAGACAGGGCAATCAAAGGCTATTGTTTCATACTCGCCTCCACACCCGCTTTTTGGCTGGGACTTTTATGCCTGATCCTTTTCTCTGTATGGCTCGGCTGGTTTCCGGTTGGACTGGGTTCGCCAGCAGGGATTCTGGAGGGGGATATATCACTTCTGGAACGCCTCAGACATCTGTTCCTGCCTGCACTGACACTGAGCGTAGTAGGTGTAGCGAATGTCACACTGCATACAAGACAGAAACTGTTGGAGGTTCTGGACAGTGAATATGTCCGTTTTGCAATGGCAAATGGCGAGAAAGGGTTTACTCTGTTCCGGCGCCATGGACTGAGAAATATAGCAATGCCTGCAATATCCTTGCACTTTGCATCCTTTGGGGAACTGTTCGGTGGAGCAGTCCTTGCAGAGCAGGTCTTTTCCTACCCGGGCCTTGGACAGGCTGTAGTGGAAGCGGGTCTCGGGAGTGATGTACCTCTGCTCCTGGGCATAGTACTGTTTACGGCCCTGTTCGTTTTCACAGGAAACCTGCTGGCGGATTTACTGTACAGACTGGTAGACCCCCGCATGAGGAGGGGGATGTAGCAATGGAGTTGAAAACGGTCGGCAAACAGAATGAAAGGCCTTCTGCGAATGTCAGACAACGCACTATCGCAATCCTCCTGTCTGCTTTTGCAGCCCTTGCCGCACTGGTTATAAGCGGGCTGATGATAGATGCGGAGGATATTGGCATCAATCTGGATATGAAAAATCAGGCACCTTCCTTGCAGCATCTTTTCGGGACAGACTGGCTGGGCAGGGATATGCTGATGCGCACGATGAAAGGATTGACATTGAGCCTGTCTGTAGGAATACTGGCAGCTTTTGCAAGTAGTATCATCGCTTTGTCGCTCAGCCTGCTTTCGGCATGGAACAAAACAGCGGACAATATCGTAACCTGGCTGATTGATCTTTTTTTGAGTGTCCCCCATATAGTGACGCTCATACTGATATCATTCGCAGCCGGCGGCGGCTTCAAAGGAGTTGTCATCGGCCTTGCCCTTACACATTGGCCAAGCCTCGCCAGACTGCTGCGGGCAGAAGTGCTTCAATTGAAATCGGCTGAATATGTCGGAATCTCCGAACGCTTTGGGAAAACGGGATGGTGGATTGGCAGGCACCATTTACTGCCTCACCTGATTCCACATCTTCTGGTTGGTTTCATACTGTTATTCCCGCACGCGATACTTCATGAAGCGGCAATCACATTTTTAGGTTTCGGTTTATCAACAGAAACACCGGCGATAGGGATCATTCTGTCGGAATCAATGAGGTATCTGTCCACGGGACATTGGTGGCTGGCATTTTTCCCCGGCTTCTCTTTATTGCTCATGGTCATCATTTTTGATCTGCTGGGCAGGAATATACGGAAATTGATTGATCCATTCCAGGGTCAGGGGAGATAGGAGGGAAGAAATGTCTGGAAATGAAAGGGAAGGACAGGCACCGCTTTTGGAAGTGAAGGATTTTTCCATGTCTTTTTTGACCTATGAAAAAGGGTTGAAGGAAGCAGATCTGGAAGTTGTGAAAAATTTTAATATGACGATACATGAAGGGGAGATCGTGGCAGTTCTGGGCGCAAGCGGTTCAGGGAAAAGTCTGCTTGCAAATGCAATTTTGGGCATCCTGCCGGAAAACGCCAGAACCTCCGGTACTTTGAATTACAAAGGAGAAGCACTCACTGAGAAGCGTCAGGAAGTACTGAGGGGAAAAGAAATCTCCCTCATCCCCCAGTCGGTCAATGCACTGGATCCCCTGATGAAGGCTAAAAAGCAGGTCCGCTCCATGGTCAGAGGGAGACATAAGAAAGCCGTGCAGCGTGATGTTTTTCAAAAAGTGGGGCTCTCGGAATCCGTCGGTGAGAACTACCCGTTCCAACTCTCCGGCGGCATGGCGAGGAGGGTGCTGGCAGCGACCTCCATGATCAGCAGTGCCAAGCTCGTCGTTGCGGATGAACCGACACCGGGTCTGGATCCGGCCGTACTCCAGGAGACGGTGAAACAGCTGAGAAGGCTGGCGGATGAAGGGAAAGGCATGATGTTCATTACACATGATATTGAAATCGCCCTGCAGGTCGCCGATAAAATCGCCGTCTTTTACGAAGGTGAAACGATTGAAATTGCGAGTGCGGAGGATTTCAGCGGAGAAGGTGAACGCCTCGTGCATCCTTACACGAAAGCGCTATGGAACGCACTGCCGGGAAACGGCTTCAAATCAAGTGTTCACCCGGAAGGAATGCGCCACCTGAATTATAAATGCATGCATGATGCGGCATCTGAAAGGTATCCATTGGATGTTGAAAAAATAAGCTATCACTATCCAGGCCAGCCGCCGGTATTTGAAGGACTGTCAATGCAGATCATGCCGGGAGAAATCGTTGGTATATATGGAAACAGCGGCTCAGGCAAATCCACGATGGCACAGATTATCGCAGGATACAGGGATCCATCAGAAGGCATGGTGCAGATTGGCAGAAAACGCATTCTCCAAAAAGGGATACATCCAGTCCAAATGATATGGCAACACCCCGAAAAAGCGGTAAACCCAAGATGGCGGATCAGGAAGGCACTGCTGGAAGCAGGGCCGCTGAACCCGGAACTTCTTGATATTTTCGGTATCAGACAGGAATGGCTGAAAAGATGGCCAGGTGAACTGTCCGGCGGAGAGTTGCAGAGGTTCTGTCTGGTACGTGCCCTGACAGGAGATATCGATTATCTCATCGCAGATGAGATGACAACGATGCTCGATGCTGTTACTCAGGCACAGATTTGGCATTCATTGATAAAATTGTCCAAAGAACGCGGAATAGGTGTGGCTGCAATCAGTCATGATTATCAGCTGCTTGAAAAAGTCTGCGACCGTATTATCCATTTTACCGATTTACAAAACTCTTGATTCATAAGATATTTGACCTTTCTTCCCATCATGGTTAAGTTGAGGTTTAAATTCCTGGCCATAAGCATGTTTTTTGGCAGAATGGGAATAGATTAATATCAGAAAATTTCGAGGAGGTTTTTTCCCTGGTGGATAATTTTGAAGTAGAACCTGTATTTGAGACTCGTCAGCATAAGAGACATCAATTCAAGCTTGTCATAGATGGACGCAATTACAAAGGCGACTATTCTGATGGGGAAATCCAGTGGTTGAACCCGCATCCAAAACAATATGTCAGTGAAGCGGAACTTGCATCAGTGGAGGAAGAGATACATGAGTTGCTGAGTGAAAAAGGGATCAGAGATGAAATGGAGGAAATAGAGGTGGAACCGATGCTCGTCAATCAATCGCATGAACTCCATTCATTCAAATTGAAGATCCAGGGCGAGGAATTCAAAGGAATATTCCGGAAAAATGGGGAAATAGAATGGTTCCATCCCAAGCCGAGACAGAAGGTAAACTCTGAACGTGTGGACAGAGTGGAAGAGCAAGTGCAGAAAAAAATGAAAAATGAGATTGAATGATGAAGAAAGCCGCCAAGACCCATGTCTCGGCGGCTTTCTTTTGGAATGTCGTGCGAATCCCGGCTTTTAAATATAGATCCCCGGCCGGGGATCTGCAGCTATTTCTTGATATCTTCAAGTATATCGACCATCAGCTGCTGGAGGGGCAGGCGTCCGAGCAGTGCCCAATTCGGATATTTTTCAAGGCCGAGCGTTTCCTGGTGTGTATACATATAGACATTGGCAGGGAATACTGCCCACAGGAATTTCTGCATTCCGTTCAGTTGCCAGTTTCTGATCCTGCCCAGGAGCAGCAGTACTCCGAAAACAAACTCCAGCAGGCCGGTAAAGTAGGCGATGAATGTCTTAAAGGGTATGAAGCCGGGAATAATGCCGGCAAATTTCCCGGGTTTCAGGAAGTGGGCGATTCCTGCAATTAAAAATACTGTGCCCATTATAATTCTTTTCACGATAATCTCTCCCGCTTAACTGTCTGTATGCAACAGTATATGCCTAAAATCTGCACAACACAAACAAAGACGCCTCTGTGGGAGACGTCATGAAATCCTAGCCCGGCACGTGTTGTTCGCGGGAAGCTTTTTCCACTTCGACATCAGGTGCTTTTCTTATATTGAAGACGATGTTGAGTATGATGGCCGTGAGGCTTCCCATAACGATGCCGCTGTCTGTGAGGACGGATATGCGTTCCGGAAGTGCTGCGAACAGTTCAGGCACTGCGGTGACACCGAGTCCCATGCCGACGGAAATGGCGACGATCATCAGGTTCTCCTGCTTTTCAAAGTCTACATTTGAAAGCATCTTGATGCCGTAGGAGATGACCATGCCGAACATCGCAAGCATTGCACCGCCAAGGACGGATGTCGGGATGGCGAGTGTCAGTGCACCGATTTTCGGGACAAGGCCGAGCAGAATCAGCATTCCGCCGGCGATATAGATGATGTGATTGCTTCTCACACCGGATAGCTGGACGAGACCGACATTTTGTGAAAATGTCGTATACGGAAATGAGTTGAAAAGGCCGCCGAAAAGTATTGCCAGGCCTTCTGCACGGTAGCCGCGCTTCAGATCCTCTTCTCCCAGTTCCCTGTCGGTGATGTCACCGAGAGCAAAATAGACCCCAGTGGACTCGACAAGGCTGACAATTGCGACGAGAATCATCGTCAGTATCGGTGCAAGATGGAATTCCGGAATGCCGAAATAGAATACCTGCGGCAGATGGAACCATGAGCTTTCACCGACTGCAGAGAAATCCACGAGTCCGAAAAATGCACTGATTCCGGTACCAATCATGATCCCGAGCAGTATGGCGATGGATTTGACGAAGCCTCTGCCGAATTTGAAAATCATCAGTATGACGAACAAGGTCCCGAATCCGATGGCAAGGTTCATCGGCGAGGCGAAATCATCACTGCCCTGGCCGCCGGCAAGGTCGTTGAATGCGACGGGGATCAGGGTGATCCCGATGACTGTGACGACCGATCCGGTGACGACCGGCGGGAAGAAACGAATCATCTTGCTGAAATATCTGGCAATGAGGATGACGGCGAGACCCGATACGAGGATGGATCCATAGACGGACTCGATGCCGTAGCTGTTGCCGATGGCGATGATCGGTCCGACGGCGGTGAAAGTACACCCAAGTACCACAGGCAGGCCGATGCCTGAGAAATTATTCCTCCAGACCTGCAGTATGCTCGCAACACCGCACATCATGATATCGATGGCGATCAGATAGGTGAGCTGGACGCTGGACAGGCCGATGCCCGCCCCGATGATGAGCGGGACGATGACAGCCCCGGCATACATCGCAAGGACGTGCTGGAGTCCGAGGGACAGGGATTTTGTCTTAGACATCTGCATTGGAACGCTCCTTTTCATGAACGAATTCGATTTTATCCGCTTCGAGGTTTGCAATCCGGGCGAGTGATTCTACATGATAGCCTTTCTTCCTGAGAATCCTCCCGCCTTCCTGGAACGCTTTTTCAATGACAATGCCGATGCCCGCGGTCTCAGCACCTGCCTGGTCTGCGAGATGGATCAGAGCTTCGGCAGCCTTGCCGTTTGCGAGGAAATCATCGATGATGAGGACCATGTCATCCTCCCCGAGGAATTTTCGGGCGACACAGACTTTATTGGTCTCCTGTTTTGTGTAGGAGTACACTTCGGACGTGAGCAGCCCGTCCGTCAGGGTGAGGGACTGTCTTTTGCGGGCAAAAACCACCGGCACATCCATCAGCAGCCCTGCCATCACAGACGGGGCGATGCCGGAGGATTCAAGGGTCAGTATTTTCGTGATCCCTTTCCCTTCGAAACGATTTTGGAACTCCCGTCCGATTTCATGCATCAGCTTTGGATCGACCTGATGATTCAAAAAGTTGTCGACTTTGAGCACAGTTTCGGAGAGGGCGGTCCCTTCCATTAAAATCTTCTCTTTCAAAATATCCATTCTTTTCACCTCAGCCATTTTTAAAAACATTCTTCCAAATAAAAAATCCCAAAACTACCGCGCATCCGAAAGATGAGCAACAGTTCCGGGATTAAAGGAGAATGTACACGGGTACATTCAAATCCGTCCGTATTTTGCCCACCCATAGTCGGAACATTTACGGCGTCCGGTAGAAACTTGCAGACCATATTACTGCTATTATATGAGTGCTTTAATTTAGAATAATACTATTGTAACACCATTGACGAACTTTTCAACAGCATTATCAGATTAAGTTCATGTTTTAATGCGTTTTCATGAACTCTGACGAATCAACTTTCGTGTTTTTAGAGTGGTCAACTTATGAAATGATGATTATTTTTAGTATAATGAAGGAACAAATAACGATGAGGAGGGACGGGTGTGTTCGAAAATCTGAAGGATTACTTCACAAAGGCATTCCAGTTCAGGGGGCGCGCGACAAGAAAAGAATACTGGATACCGAACATCGTGTTCGGCCTGTGGGGAACCGGTCTCGCGGCATTCAGGGCGCCCCGGCAGGTGCAGAACGTTTTGGGTGCGCTCATTTCCATACCAATGATATCCCTTACTTCAAGGCGTTACCAGGATGCCGGAGTTTCTGGCTGGTTCCAGCTGCCGCAGCTGATGTCATTTCTCCTGATACCGCTCGTTTTCATGAGCTTCATCAAAAGGGGAGCGAAAGCAACGGTCATCACAGTCATCACACTTTTCAACATCACAGGGTTCATGTTGACCCTCCTGCCAAGTGACGGGAACAACCGGTTCGGCAGCCGTCCGTAAAATTATTACCGATATTTACAAAAAATCAGTGAAACCACTTACATTCCGTGCTACAATTCCTTTAATAAGTTATAGAGAGGGAGATTGTCATGGATGCGACACTTGCAGATTTTCTCTTCCAGCTTGCCGGGCTGTCGGCAATCGGCGGCTTCGGCTATCTGATCTACAGGCTCAATCACAGCAGTGAAAAAGATGATGGAGAGGTAAGGCAATACGAATAGAAGTCATAGATGTTTCAGGCTGTCACCGCATTATGGTGGCAGCTTTTATTTTCAAAAGAGGGCAGATTGAAAAATCTGGGTAAGTTGTATATCATAAATAAGTTGAAATTTTTATAAATAAGGACAGAAAGAGTGGGTATCATGTTGAATTTTTTCAGACGCCAGTCGCGCAACCTGTTCCCGGGATACTTTGCGATGGTCATGGCGACCGGTGCGTTGTCGCTTTCATGCTGGTACCTGGGGCTTTTCGCCGCTGCGGAAGTGCTCATATACTTCAATCTATTCATATATGTAATCCTGCTCGCATTGAATATCATGAGGGTCGCACTCAATACTGATGAATTCCTTTCAGATATCGGGGAGCACAGCAAGGGGCCTGGGTTTTTCACGCTGATTGCCGGCACCGAAGTATTCGGCACCCAGCTGGTGGTTATCAAGGGGCTTTATGTGTGGGGGTTCATATTCTGGAGCGTGGCATTTTTCCTCTGGGTAATATTGATGTATACATTTTTCACCATCATCATCGTCAAGAAAGTGAAGCCGGCGATAGAAGAGTCAGTGAACGGCGGATGGCTGCTGGCAGTCGTCTCCACAGAGTCCATCGCTGTGCTCGGAACACTGGTCGCTTCGGGCATGGATGCCTACAGTGATATCATACTGTTCATTTCACTTTGTCATTTCCTGCTTGGCTGCATGCTCTACCTGAACATCATCGCCTTCATATTCTACAGGCTTATGTTCCTGAAAGTGGAGGCTATGTCGCTCGCACCGCCGTACTGGATCAACATGGGGGCACTGGCCATCACGACACTCGCCGGTTCCGTCCTTATGATCTACGGCATGGACTCCGCACTGGTAAGGGAGCTCGGTGTGTTCATCAAAGGCTTTACCCTGTTCTACTGGGTACTTGGCACATGGTGGATTCCACTGCTCATCACACTCGGCATATGGCGTCATATTGTAAACCGCTACCCGTTCACTTACGAACCCCAGATGTGGGGCATGGCCTTCCCGATTGCCATGTATACCGTCGGTACGACGAAACTCTCCATTGCACTGGACCTGGGGTTTTTGATGACCATTCCATACATTACGATATTCGCAGCCATCGGTGTCTGGCTGGCCATTCTTGCCGGAATGGTATTCACGCTCACGAGAAGACAGTTGAGAAAGACGTAAAAATAGGGCGGCCCGGTCCGGGCCGCCCTATTTGTGTTCAGAAAATCTGCAACAGTACGATACCGGATATGATCATGATGACTCCAACGACCCTCCTCGCATCAATCGGATTCTTATGGATTCCGAGGAGTCCGAAATGGTCGATGAGGAGCCCCATCAGCATCTGACCGAAGATAACGGTCATGAGTGTCAGAGTGGCACCGAGATGCGGCATGAGGATGATGTTGGTCGTGACGTAGAGTGCGCCGAGTATACCGCCGGTGAAGTGCCACGGTCTGATGCTGCCGATCGTGCCGTCGTATGTGACGAAGCGGATGTGTCTGGCAATGATCAGTGACAGGATCAGCAGTGCAGCGGTGCCGACGATGAAGGATACGAGGGATGCGAAAAAGAACGAATCGACTTCATGCCGGAGTGCGCTGTTCACAGCGGTCTGGATGGGCGGCATGGCACCTGTGAACAGACCGAGTGCGAGCCAGAGGTTCGATGATTCCGTGGCCTGGCGTGCACTCCTCTTTTTGTAGTTCATGAAAATGATGCCTGCGATCATGATGATGATGCCGAGTATCCTGAAGATATTGATAGGCTGCACTTCGGCGTCAAACCAGCCGAACGTATCGATCAGAAGGCCGATGACCATCTGTCCGGCCACCGTCATGATTACTGTAAGTGCCGCGCCGATTTTCGGCAGGAGCAGGACATTGCCGGTCAGGTAGATGACACCCATCAGGCCGCCGACAAACCATATATATGAAAAATCCTGGCTTGCTATGTATGATGGCGAAAGTTTTTCCGGGTTTGCGAAAAGGTTGAAAAGGATGAGCATAAGCGTGCCGACAAGAAAAGAATAGAACGACGACAGGAAGACCGAGCGGGTGAATACGGCCAGCCTGCTGTTGATGGAAGTCTGGAGCGGAGTGAGTGAGCCCGCCGCGGCTCCGAGCAGAATAAGCATTATCAAATCTTCCATCTCCTTTGAATTTTATCAGTATTAAGCCATTTTATAGGAGAGCTGAAATATTGGCAACTCACTCTTATCTAATAGGTACGGCTCTAGTATACTGTAGGAACAAGGATTATTAGGAGGGGAGCTCATGAGGATGGGAACGAAAGATCTTAAACAGGCCCTGGTTGGCTGGCGGAGACATATTCACAGAAATCCGGAACTTTCATATAAAGAATATGAAACCTCGGAATATATTGCAGAAGTGCTCGGGACGTTCGACGGAATCGAAGTGTCGCGTCCGACGGAAACGAGTGTTCTGGGAGTGCTCAGGGGGAGAAAAACCGATGGCCCGGTGATACTGCTCCGTGCGGATATCGATGCACTGCCGGTGAGTGAGGAGACGGGTGTGGAGTATGCTTCATTGAATCCCGGAGTGATGCATGCATGCGGCCATGATGCCCATGCCGCGATGCTGCTCGGTGCAGCGGATGAGCTCTCGCGCATGCCCGGTGAAATTGACGGGGAGATCCGGTTCATCTTCCAGCACGCCGAGGAGGACTTTCCCGGAGGCGCCTGCGAACTTGTCGATCTCGGCGTGACAGAAGGAGTGGATTATGCTTTCGCCCTCCATGTATCCCCGGATTATGAAACGGGATATTTCGCTGTAAGGGAAGGTGCATTCTGTGCCGCAGCGGATGATTTCCGCATCCGGATAAAGGGCAGGGGCGGGCATGCCGCAAGCCCGGATACCGTAATAGATCCGATCATCACCGGATCCGAGTTCACAATGAGTCTTCAGACGGTCGTCTCGCGCAAAATATCACCGCACAAAGTGCCGGTCATCTCAGTCACCAATTTCCACGGCGGCGACGCAATGAATGTCATACCTGGACATGTTGAAATCGGCGGCACCGTCCGCTCGATAGATGAAGCATCAAGAGTGCGGGCACGAGAGGAACTGGAACATGTATTAAAAGGGGTGACGGCGGCACACCGGGCGGAGTATACCATAGACTGGGACATTGGATACCCGTCGGTCTTCAACAGGACGGAAGCCGTGGAAGTGACCCGCAGCGCCGCCGGAAAGGTATTCGGCACCGACAAGCTGATCGAAGTGGACCAGCCGATTTTCGGTACCGAGGATTTCTCCTCTTTTTCACAGGCTGTCCCTGCATCGATGCAGTTCATCGGGGTTCACAGCAAGGAAGCGGGGGAATCCTATCCACTCCACCATCCCAAGTTCACTGTTGATGAGGAAGCGCTCGAGAAAGGGGCACTTTATTTTGTTGAAATTGCGAAAAGTCTGGTAACCTGAGGTAAATAAAAAATAGAGGAGCAGTGATCATGGACGTAACAGAAGCAATCAGAGGGCGGCGCAGTCTGGGCAGAGTGAAGGATGTGCCGGTTGATAGGGAAAAGATAGAGACGATGCTCGGGTCGGCGGTATGGGCGCCGAACCACCACCGTACGGAACCGTGGAAATTTTTCGTGCTGAGCGGGGAGGGAAGAAAACCACTGTCCCGTGTGCTCAGAGAGGCTGCCCGGGGCAGGGTGGATAATCCTGAGTCGGAGGAAGGGCAAAAGCGCATAGAGAAAATCAGCAGAAAACCGTTCGCCGCGCCGACGGTGATCGTAGTTGCGCTGTCCCCGTCGGATCATCCGAAAGCAATCTACATAGAGGATGTCTGTGCGGTCGCAGCAGCAACCCAGAACATGCTGCTCACGGCACATTCGCTCGGGCTCGGTGCCATCTGGCGGAGCGGCCCGATCTACAATACATCCCTGGTGAAGGAACACTTCGGACTTCTTGGTGATGAGGAGATCCTGGGGCTCGTTTTCGTGGGAGAACCTGATATGGTGAAAGATAATGTCAAACGGGTTCCCTTTGAGGAAAAGACGACATGGATAGATAGTGATGATCAGTAAAAACTGGGTGGAGGATATTTTATGAAAGTGGCAGCAGCAATCTGTTTTGGGCTGGGGACGCTCATCATGTTCGGCACACAGACATTCCTGCCTGATGCACTGATAGTGCCCGGATATTTTGCCGTCTTCTTTTTATTTGTCGCCGGGATTTATATTACGTACGGCTCAGAATTATAATAAAAGAAAATGGAATGAGGAAACTGGATGAAGAAGCTTTATGAAACACTACTGAGGAGAAGCCTTTTGTTCATCATACTGATATTCACATTGTCAGTTTTGGGCATCTATACATTTTTGACGATCGAGCAGCGTGAAATTCCAGAGACCGAGGTCAACCTTGTCAATGTCACGACGGCATGGCCGGGGGCGGATAAGGCGGATGTGGAGACGAATGTCACGAATCTCATCGAATCGGAGATTTTCGGTGTGGACGGGCTTGAGGATGTATCCTCGGTGTCGCAGGATGATGTGTCCGTCATCACGCTTCAGCTTGAGGACGGCAGCAATCCGGATGATGTACTGAATGACGTCAACAATGTCGTGGGCGGACTCGGTGGCGATCTGCCGGAAAATGCTGCAGAACCGGAAGTGGAGTCACTGAGCAACAACTTCCCGCTCCTCAGCTATCAGATCCACAGTGATGACAGGCAGAACCTGGACGGGGCAAGGAACGACCTCGAGAAGCTGGAGCAGGAAGTTTCGCAGATGGACGGCGTCGACAGTGTCACGCTGAAAGGCTATGAAGATTATAAGTATGAGATCCGGCTGGACTGGGATGCCATGGCTGAAAACCGGCTGAACCCGAATGAAATCATGAACGAGATCGAACTGTCCCTGAATCCGGTGATACTCGGACAGGAAACGGAAGGTGATGAGACCATCCGCCTGTCATTCAAGGGCCGGGAACCGGTCGAAGTCCTTGGGCAGGTGAGGGTCGGCGATGAAGGCATACCTCTTGATGAGGTGGCTGAAGTCGCAGAAGTGCAGGATGCGCCTCTCGACATTGTTGAGTATGAAGGGGAACCGGCGGTTTCCTTCACTGTCTTCCTCGCACCAGGGGAAGATGTGCCCTCTGTCTCAGAAGAGGTCGAATCCGTTGTCGATGACGGATTCGGAGAACTGCCCGGGGATATAACGGTGGACAATATCTCCTCCGAACGGGAAAATGTCGAAGATATATTTGTCGGACTCTATACATCCCTTGCCATCGCATTGCTTGCGGTCATCGTCGGCACATCCCTCGGTCTGTCATGGTTCGGTTCCGTGACGGTGATGGTCACTGTGTTCCTGGCGGTACTGATCGGGCTGGCACCGATTCCGTGGATGGGCGTCGACCTCAACCAGATATCCGTCATCGGTCTGATCATCGCGCTCGGTATACTGGTCGATGACTCGATTGTGGTCAATGACAACATAGAGCGGCGGTTTGCGGTCGGAGACAGTCGGATGGATGCCGTCTTCAACGGTGTAAAGGAGGTCGCACCGTCTGTCATCGCATCCACGCTTGCAATCGTCTTTACATTTTCACCGCTGCTTCTCCTGTCCGGAGCGAACGGTGACTTCATCAAGGCGCTGCCGAGCATACTTATATCGACGATGATCGTATCGACCGTTCTGGCGCTGACATTCGTGCCTGCTGTCCGGTACCTGATAGTCAAAAAGAGAGTACCGAAGCATCCCGGACTGCTCGGCAGGGCATTCACATGGTGCAGCAACGTGTATGCGGACAGAGTTCTGCCGAAAATCATAAAGCGTCCGCTGCCCGCGTTTCTTGCGGTGCTTATCATCGCTGTGCTTTCTGTCGGCCTGATCCGCTTCACACCTTTTGAATTCTTCCCGGAGGCGGACCGTTCGGAAGTGACACTCGATCTGACGTTCGATGAAGGCCAGACAATCGAAAAGACGCATGAAGATGCCCGGGATGTACTGTCCTATCTGACTGAAGAGATGGACCATGTAAAATCCGCTTCGTTATTCACAGGGGACGGACTGCCGAACCTCTTCGGTGCGTCACTTGAGCAGTCAGGGCCGAACACGGCACAGATTGCACTTGAGATAGACAAAGAAAAGATGAGTGCATCAGAAACCATCGATGAGTATGAGAGCAGGGTCCGTGAGGAATTCCCGGAAGCCACGATATTCATGGAAACAATCATCCAGGGACCGCCTGCAAGTGCGCCGGTTACGGTCGAACTGTTCGAGGAGGATCTGGAAACGCTGAACGATGAAGTGGATGCACTGACCGAGTCGCTTGAATCCGGGGGCGCCATCGTCACTTCCAATATCGGCAGCCCGGTCCGGACCATGGATTACAGCATAGACTATGCAGCGCTTGAAGAGGAAGGCGTGCCCGTCTCCCGGGTGAAGAATGAACTGAACATGATTTCAGAGGGAATTCCGATCCAGGAAATAATCGTGGATGGTGACTCGAGGGAAGCGAGTCTCAAATATTCGGATGAATACACGATAGATAACGTGGACATCGTCAAGCCGGGAGAGGGGGCACCCGAGACATATCCACTGTCTGATTTCGTCAACATCGAAGAGACAATGGACACACCTTCCATCCAGCACAGCACCGGGGAACGGACGGCCGAACTCCAGGTATATGCGGATGATGAGGAGATGGTTAATCAGACGATTGCTGATTTCGAGGACGGACTCGGCGGTACGACAGAACTTACTGTCGGCGGGGAGTCGTCCGATCAGACCGACTTCTTCGTCGAGATCGGGATTTTATTTTCAGTGATACTGGTACTTGTGTATCTGGTCATCGCCATAGAATTCAACTCCATCGTCATGCCGCTCATCACAGTGTTCAGTATCTTCCTCGCATTCAGCGGCGGCATCATCGGACTCTTCGTCACCCAGACACCAATCAGCTTCCTCGGCATCATGGGGATGGTGTCACTGTCCGGAATTGTCGTCCGGAACGCCGTCGTACTGATCGACTTCATCGAAGCCAGGCGCAAAGCAGGGGAAGGGGATATCCATCAGGCGATTTTCGAAAGCGGGCGGGTAAGATTCAAGCCGATCGCACTGACAACGGTCACCAGCATTCTGGCGCTCGTACCCGTCGCGCTCTCCGGGGACGTACTGTTCGAACCGCTCGCGGTAACCGTAATCGCGGGACTTGCATTCTCGACAATACTGTCACTCATCGCGACACCGGCACTGTACTATCTTTACTACCGACTAAGATACAGAAAATAGATGAAAGGATAAGCCCTCCCGGCCGGGAGGGCTTATTTTTGGGAGCGGGGCGAGGGTGCAGGGTGGTCAATCCGGAACAGGGAATAAGCCGGGGTGAGAGCGGCTACTCATTCGTAAGCATCTTTTCATACGATGGAATCTCGCCCTTCTGGTATGTCCCCAGCATATTGATATAGTTGCTCACATGCCGGACATCCTCCAATGCCTCGGCCAGCACGGAGTCTTCCCTGCCTTTTTCGACATCGATGAAGAATCCGTAGGAGAATGGCTTGTGCTGGATCGGGCGGGAGGTGAGGTTCAGCAGATTGATGCCGTGACGGCTGAAAATATTCAGGATTTCGCTCAGCGAACCGGTGCTGTGATCGGATTCGATGTAGAGCGATGTTTTATTCGTTTCGGGCCGTGATCCCTGAACACCCCTGCGGAAGAATAGGAACCGCGTGGTATTGAGTGGGTTGTCACTGATGTTTTCACGGATGACGGTCATATCATACAGAGCGGCGGCATGGCTGCCTGCGATTCCGGCGATGTGTGGGTCGCCGGTTTCTTTCACCATCTTCACCGCTTCAGCTGTGTCTGTATATTCCCGGACTTCTATGTTCGGATATTCGCTCAAATAGGAATAGCACTGTTCGAGTGCCTCAGGATGGGAATAGACGGTCGTGATATCGGATATTTCCGCGGCGGACTCCATGATCAGTGCGTGGTCGATTTTGATGTATACTTCCCGGACTGCGGAAACTTCCAGATATTTCATCAGATCGATGGTGCGGGTGATCGGACCGCTTGTGGAGTTTTCCACCGGCAGTGCAATGTAATCGAGCTCCCCGTCCATCATCGCCGAAACAAGGGTCCTGAAAGTGGGATAGCCTTTCATTTGATACTCTGTTCCGCCTGCAAACTTTCTGCATGCCAACTCGCTGTATGATCCTTCGACGCCCTGATATCCAATCAACATAAAAACCACTCCTCGAATTTTGTGAAATAAAAAACCATCCGGACCCGCCTGCAGGAGGCACCCGAATGGTCAAAAAGGTAATGAAAAAAATCCAGCCATTCAGATTGCCCATGGCCGGATTTTGAAAAATTGCGTGTTCAAATCAGCCATCATAGATATATGCATGCCGCCTATACCCACGATGGAATATAGACGCTATCTAAAATCGCTGAAAAAGAAAGTGTTCAATTGAGTATGGATGCATGTGTCTGACATAAGTATCACTCAATTCAATTAAGATTGTAACAAATGATATCAGTACTCCATCTGAAAGTCAATGTTTTTCATGGAATATTCAGTAAAATTTATATCTCCGTAATGTTTTGTGAAAACCGGCCGGATGAAAACGGTTACTTTTCTGTTCGGTATATTCATAAAATATGATATGGTGAAATTGGAAGCGGCATCTTCAAATGCTGGGGTGCCGTCAAAACAAGGGGGGAGAAAAGTGAATGATAACGAAGAATTAGATCGTGCTACCGGGGAACAGACGGTTGAGAAACTGGAGTTCAGGCTGGGGCCGCTGGGGGCAGCGGTGCCTTTATTATTCTTTGTAGTATGGGCGATTACAATCAGTGTTTTGCAATTGTCGTCTGAAGTTGCGCTCGTTCTGGGCTCTGTGATGGGCGTGACACTCGGTCTGCTGCTGTGCAAAAGTAAATGGGAGGACTACGCACAGGGGCTGTTTGACGGCCTGGCACAGCCGATTGGTGTGATTGCCATGGTGGCTTGGTTCTATGCGGGCATGTTCGCGCAGATTCTCCAGGTCGGGGGACTGGTGGAAGGATTGGTCTGGATAGGGTCGGTGACAGGCGTCGAAGGGGGTCTGTTCGTCGCACTGACTTTCTTACTGGCGGCCGTTTTTTCAACTGCTGTCGGTACAGGATATGGGACCACCGTGGCATTCTGTACACTGATGTATCCGGCGGGTGTCGCAGTTGGAGGAGATCCGACGTTCATGTTTGCCGCCATTCTGGCAGGCGCGGTATTCGGCGATAACCTTGCGCCGGTTTCGGATACGACAATCGTATCCGCGACTACCCAGGAAGCCGATGTCCCGGGTGTCGTACGCAGCCGTTTCAAATACTCGATTGCTGCAGCGCTGCCTGCAGTCATCCTTTTTGCAGTATTCGGCGGCGGGGGTACGGCTACTGAACAGGCATCTGCAGGATCCATAATGGAAACCGTGGGCCCGAGCGGGCTGATAATGCTCGTACCTTTCGCAATCGTGCTCATTCTTGCTCTATCCGGACAGCATCTGCTGACATCGCTGACATGGGGGATCCTGTCGGCCATCGTATTGATACTGCTGGTTGCTCCGGGAACGCTTGGAGACATAATACGCTTCGATCCGGACTCCGATAATGTGGTCCAGGGTGCACTCGTCTCCGGGTTGACCGGATACTTCAATATGGCGATACTCATCCTGCTGATTGTCGGATCAGCACACCTGATGCGTCTCGGCGGAACGATGGCTGCGATAACGGAGGGACTGGTCAAATGGATCAGGAATTCCGTCCGGAGAGCAGAACTTTCCATCTGGGCGATCGTTGCTTTACTCAACAGTTCCATAACAATCAATACGGCAGCAGAAATCGCGGCTGCGCCATTCGTGAAGGAAATCGGTGAGAAATATCAGATCCATCGATACCGCCGTGCGAATATGCTGGATGCGGTGACTTCTGCACTCGGCTATATATTCCCGTGGGGTGCACCGGTTCTGCTTGGCTGGTCGACAATCCAGACGATAAAGGCAGACTCGTACGACTGGCTGCCTGTCGTGGAACCGACAGCAGTGTTCCCGTTTGTATTCCAGGGCTGGTTCCTCTTCATCATCATGCTCATTGCAGCACTTACAGGATGGGGCCTGCGCTATGAAGGGAAAAATGGTGAAGAATTGATGGAAAGACCTGATGAAAACGAAAGCTGATACAAAAAATCTCCGGCGTCACTTATAATGAAGTGATTCCGGAGATTCTTTATGTCGGACAGCGGTTACTGCACGCTGAACTGTGCCTCGTGAAGTCCTCTGTAGATGCCTTTTTCGATAGCAAGCAGTTCCTCATGGGTGCCGGTTTCAGTGATGCCGTCTGCCGTCACGACCATGATGCGGTCTGCGTTTTTGATCGTTGCGAGCCTGTGGGCAATGACGAGCGTCGTCCTGCCCTCGGCGAGGCGGTTCAATGCCTTCTGGATCTGCATCTCTGTTTCCGTATCGAGAGCGCTGGTTGCTTCATCCAGAATCAGTATCGGTGGATTTTTCAGGAACATCCGGGCAATTGCAATCCGCTGCTTCTGGCCGCCTGAAAGCTTGACCCCGCGTTCACCGACGACAGTATCGAGTCCATCTCGGTAGCTTTCAACGAGTTCAGTCAGCCGGGCTTTGCCCAGAGCTTCATGGATTTCCCGATCCGTCGCCTCGGGCCTGCCATATGCGACGTTGTCACGGAGCGTACCCGAGAACAAAAATACATCCTGCTGCACTGTGCCGATATTTTCCCTGAGTGAAGACAGTGTCAGGTCGCGGATGTCGGTGCCGTCGATTTTGATCATCCCGCCGTCTATATCGTAAAACCGGGGAAGGAGAGAACAGAGTGTCGTCTTACCGGCACCGCTCGGTCCGACTATGGCAATCGTTTCACCCGGGTTCACGGTAAGTGAAATGTCATCAAGTATCATCTTTTCTTCGTACCTGAAATTGACATTTTCATATGTGATATTCCCACGGACATCTTTCAATTCAACCGCATTATCACGCTCTTTGACATCGGGTTCCTCGCGCATGATCTCCATGAAATGGTTGAATCCGGCGATGCCGTTCGGATACAGTTCGATGATTGCATTGATCTTCTCGAGCGGTTTGAAGAGCATGTTTGAAATCAGGACAAAAGCGACGAATTCGCCGTAGCTGAGCTCCCCGTTCATCACGAAATAAGTACCTGCAACCAGGATGAAAACCGTCACCAGGCGCATGAGCATGTAGGTGGATGAATTGTTCAGGGACATGATCTTGTAGGCTTTGAGCTTTGTCTTCCGGAATGACTCGTTGATTTCCCTGAATGCCCGGAGCTCACGGTCTTCATTGGCGAATGCCTGTACGAGCCGGATGCCGCCGACCTTGTCTTCGATCATATGGTTGAAGTCAGAAACCCGTCCGAACAGCTCCCTGAATGCGACTGTCATCTTCTTATTGAAATATATGGCGATGATGAGTATGACGGGAACGATGATGAATGAAATCACCGCAAGCTCGGCATTGATCGACAGCATTATGCCGAAGGCGCCGAGCAGTGTCATTACAGCGATGAACAGGTCTTCGGGGCCGTGGTGCGCCATTTCGCCGACATTCATCAGATCGTTCGTCAGGCGTGTCAGCAGCCTGCCGGTCTTCGTATTGTCAAAAAAACGGTAGGACAGACGCTGGATGTGGCCGTACATTTCGTTTCTTATATCACGCTCGATGTTGGTGCCGAGCATGTGGCCCCAGTATGTAACGATGAACTGAAGCAGCGTGTTGAACAGGTAGATTGCCACAAGGCCGGCTGCTGCAAGGAGTATGAGCTGGACATTTTCACCGGGGAGCAGCTCGTCGATGAACAGGTTGACGATGAGGGGAAATGCGAGTTCAAGCAGCCCCACGATGACCGCACATGTGAAATCCAGCATGAACAGTGCTTTATATGGTGCATAATAGGAGAAGAATTTCTTCAAGGGTGACCCTCCTTTTATTTCGAAATATGAAATTTTAATCCATCAAAGATTATAGCATGGAAATGATGGATTGCGGGGGAAAATAAAAGAATCGGGAGGCGCTGTGTGATATTATAAAGTAAACAGAAACAGTCATAACGTAGGAGTGGAATGATATGGCAAAATTGAACGTGGGAATACTCTACGGCGGACAGTCGACGGAGCATGAGGTGTCGATGCGCTCGGCAAAGAGTGTCCTGAACGCCCTGGATGAGGATAAATACGATGTGAAGCTTGTACATATATCAAAGAAAGGGGAGTGGCTGCTCAGCGACCAGTCCGAGGAGATCAGAAGCCTTGAAGCAGGTGATGGGGCAACAGGATTGTCGATCATTCCGTCGAAACAGCTGTCATCGCCAAAAGGGATGGAAGCCCTCGATGTCATCCTGCCGATCCTGCATGGTACCGCCGGAGAGGACGGCAGTGTGCAGGGCCTGCTGGAGATGGCGGATATACCGTATGTCGGCTGCAACGTGCGGAGTTCCGCTGTCTGCATGGACAAGGACATGACAAAAAAACTGCTGAAGCTCGAAGGCATAAAGGTGGCAGACTGGGTTTTATACAGACATGATGAAAAGCATGATGTGGACTACGGCACTGTCAAAGGGCAACTCGGACTGCCGATGTTCGTGAAGCCCGTGAATCAGGGCTCTTCCGTCGGGGTTTCCAAAGTCACTGATGAAGAAAGTTTCTATGAAGCAGTGGCATTCGCATTTGAATTCGACACCAAAGTCATGGTCGAAAGTGCCGTGGAAGGCCGCGAAATCGAAGTGTCCGTCCTCGGCAACGCCCATCCCATTGTGTCAGTGCCCGGGGAAATCATTGCGAACACCGACTTTTACAGCTACGAGTCGAAATACATCGACGAGAACGGGGCGGCGCTGGAAATCCCGGCGAAACTTGAGGATGATGCGGAACAGCGTATCCGGAAGACAGCACTCGATGCGTTCAAGATACTCGACTGCGAAGGCATGGCCCGGGTGGATGTCTTCCTCACGGAAAGCGGTGAAGTCATCGTCAACGAAATCAATACACTGCCGGGTTTCACAAGCATCAGCATGTATCCGAAGCTGCTCGAAGCATCAGGTATCGGATATTCAGAACTCCTCGACCGGCTGATCGAACTCTCGCTTGAGCGGCATAACCGCGACCGCCAGCTGAAGACGGACATCATGTAGGTGGGGGATATGGCAGATTATGAAAGTGCGGTATTTACCAATATGTGTATGGTGTGTGACGGAAACAGGATCCTCGTGCAGGACCGGGTGAGCAGCAACTGGCCCGGCATCACTTTTCCGGGAGGCAAGGTTGAGATGGGGGAGTCATTCGTTGAATCAGCCAGGCGGGAAGTCTATGAGGAAACGGGTCTTACTGTAAAATCTTTGAAGCTGTGTGGAACGAAACAGTTTCAGGACAAAAATGATGCAAGGTATGTCGTTTTATTCTACCGGACGGATGAGTTTGAAGGACAGCTTACTTCAAGTGATGAAGGCGAAGTGTTCTGGATTGATAAGAGCGAGCTTTTGGACTATGAGCTCGCCCAAGATTTCAAGGAGATGTTTGAAGTATTCGACTCCGAACTGCTGTCGGAGTTCTACTACTATGAAGAAGAAGGGGAATTCAGGCTCAGATTGCTGTAGTAAGGTTATCCATGAAGATGTTGAGGGAGGAAGCACGATGTCATTTGAAATCAGAACTGCAGGTGTGCCGGATGCTGAAGATATTTCGAGAGTGCAGGTCGACAGCTGGCGTACGACTTATAAGGGGATAGTCAGCGATGATTATCTGTCCGCACTCGATTATAGAAAGCGCCAGGAAGTATGGGAATCGGTGGTTACACAGAATAATACGTTCCTGCTTATTGATGAGGAGGGCAGCACTGTCGGTTTTGCCGTCGGCGGTCCTGAACGCTCCGAGGAGCATATCGGATATGACGGGGAACTTTACGCCATCTACCTTTATGAGGCGGTGCAGGGGACAGGAGGTGGACGGCAGCTGTTTGAAGCGGTGGTTGCCGACCTCATCGCACGCGGTTTTGAAAGCATGATCATCATCGCGCTCGAAGACAATGATGCCTGCGGCTTCTACGAAAAGATGGGCGGCCGCGTCATCGCCAAGGAAGAAACGGATATCGGCGGCGACAGACTGACGGAACTCGTTTTCGGGTGGGAAGATATTAAAAGTATATAGATCATTGCCGGAGCAGACCTTATGGTCTGCTTTTTGAATTGTGGGAGAGGCCTGTGGCATCAAATGTGCTTCATGGCACAACGAGCCCCGTACTTATTGTGAGGCCCGTGTGCGGAACGGGAAGCACCTCTGCGAATGTGCTGATTACAAATTCCGTGTAATCCCCCCGATCATCAGTTGTCTTCATTCCACCATCAGTATGTGCCAATCGATAAATTTCCGCTCATTCGTATGGTAGAATATAACTAAAATGATTCTTGGGGGAAATGGGACATGAAAGACACGCTTATTGAACGTCTGACGAGATATGTAAAAATAGACACGCAATCGGATGCGGCAAGTCACACGACACCGTCCACTGACAATCAGTGGGATCTGATCAGACTCCTCGAACAGGAGCTCAAGGACCTCGGTATGGCCGAAGTGGAAACAGATGACAAAGGATATCTCATGGCGACACTGCCGGCGAATATCGAAGGTGCACCGGTCATCGGCTTCCTGGCACACGTGGATACGTCGACTGATTTCACCGGCACCGGCGTCAATCCCCAGATTATCGAGTACGCGGGCGGGGACATCATCCTGAACAGGGATGAGAATATTGTACTGTCGCCGAACGAGTTTCCTGAGCTTGAAAAATACGAAGGCCATACGCTGATGACGACAGACGGCACGACACTCCTCGGAGCGGATAATAAAGCCGGCGTCGCCGAAATCATGACAGCGATGGAATACATGATCAATAATGATGAGATGAAGCACGGCAAAATACGTGTGGCATTCACGCCGGATGAAGAGATCGGACGCGGGCCGCATCACTTCGATGTCGACCGCTTCGGTGCCGATTTTGCCTATACCGTGGACGGCGGCCCGGAAGGTGAACTCCAGTATGAGAGCTTCAATGCCGCAAGTGCGCATGTGACATTCACCGGCAACAGTGTGCATCCCGGGACAGCCAGGGATAAGATGGTGAATGCGGGCCGCATGGCGTCCGAATTCGTCACGATGTTCGATGCAGATGAGACGCCGGAGCGTACAGAGGGTTATGAAGGATTCATCCACCTGACGCGGATGGGAGGAGATGTTGAAAAAATGAAGACGGACTTCATCATCCGTGACTTCGACAAAGGGAAATTCGAAGCCCGCAAACGTCTGATGGAGGCGAACGCCGCGGAGATAGGTAAAAAATACGGTGAAGAACGTGTCGCGCTTGAAATACATGACCAGTACTATAATATGAAGGATAAGATTGAACCGGTGATGGAAATCGTCGATTGTGCAGAACAGGCGATGCAAAACCTTGACATAGAGCCTGTCATCCGGCCGGTCAGGGGAGGGACCGACGGCTCTCAGCTGTCGTACAAAGGACTTCCGACACCGAACCTGTTCACAGGCGGAGAGAACTTCCACGGAAAATTCGAATATGCATCGGTCGATGTGATGGAAAAAGCAGTGAAGGTCATCGCTGAAATCAGCAGGCTCGCCAAAGACAGATGATATTTGTAAGCGTCCCCTGGAGCGGGACGCTTACACTCTTATATGCAGGAAGATCAAAGACGTACTTTTTCGATAATGAAAGCAGGAAATCTTATGACCCAACATGTACAGGAAATGGAAGAACAAAAAGAAATAAAGAAGCTGCCGCTGATGCTGGTCCTTCTGTCGGGTGCATTCGCCGCCATTCTGAATCAGACGCTGCTTGCAACAGCAATCCCGCACATCATGGCGGATCTCGATCTGGAAGCGGATGTGGCCCAGTGGCTGCAGTCCGTATTCATGCTGGTCAATGGAATCATGATTCCCGTCACGGCATTCCTCATCGGTAAATTTACGACGAGAAAGCTTTTCTTCACAGCACTCACGCTGTTCGGAATCGGTACCCTGGTCTGCGGCACTGCACCGAACTTTACGGTACTCATGCTTGGCAGGATACTGCAGGCTTCAGGTGCGGGCATCATCATGCCACTGATGCAGACAATCCTGTTCCTGGTCTATCCGCGGGAGAAACGGGGGACGGCGATGGGTTTCTTCGGGCTGGTCATCAGTTTTGCCCCGGCCATAGGGCCGACGCTGTCCGGCTGGTTTGTTGAAATCTATCCTTGGCGCGGACTGTTCTATATCATATTGCCGATTGTCGTCATCGACCTCATCGTCGCATATTTCATCCTCAGGAATGTCACCGAGCAGACGAATCCAAAACTCGATGTCACCTCAATCATCCTGTCTACATTCGGTTTCGGCGGCCTGCTCTACGGATTCAGTGTCGCCGGCAGCGGCTGGCTGAATCCGACGGTCATCACGTCACTTGCTGTCGGTGCTGTGGCGCTGACTTTGTTTATCAGAAGGCAGTTCAGGCTCAAACAGCCGATACTTGAATTCAGGGTGTTCAAAGATCCGATATTCACCCTTGCCACGATCATCGGCATGGTAGCGTTCATGACGATGATCGGGGGTGCCATCATACTGCCGATCCTGATGCAGAACATGCTCGGCTTCACTGCATTCGAGTCCGGATTGATGATGCTGCCGGGTGCGCTTCTCATGGGCATCATGAGTCCTGTCACCGGGCGGATGTTCGATAAATTCGGCGCCAGGTGGCTGGTGATACCGGGACTTGGCATCGTCACAGTGACCACGTTCATGTTTGCGGTGCTTGATACAGAAACAACATTCACATATCTTGCGGTGGTCAATGCAGTCCGGATGCTCGGTATATCGATGGTGATGATGCCATCCACAACCGCCGGACTGAACCAGCTGTCTGACAGGCTGGTGCCGCATGGCACCGCGATGAACAACACGATGCGGCAGGTGGCAGGCGCTGTCGGAACGGCACTTTTCGTGTCGGTCATGACCATTGCGATGATTCCCGGGGAGGGAGCCGCAGGCATGATCCATGGAGTGAACATATCATTCGTGCTCACCGGCATCTTTTCATTTGCCGGTTTCATCCTCGCGTTCAGGCTGCGCAAACCGGCAGAGCAGAAGCATTAGAAAAAGCAGCATCCCGAACAGGGATGCTGCTTTTGTTATCAGTCGTGCTCGATCAGACTGTTGAATTTTTTCAGCAGACGGGCAAATTCTTCAATCTCCCCCGCATCCCACCGGTCAATCATTTTGCGGAACCGCTCCTCGCGGCTTTCCCGGTTGCTTTCGAGCACTTCCTGCCCTTTATAGGTCATTTCGTACTTATAGGACCGTTTATCCATTTCAGAGGGAATCTTTTTCAGGAATTCCTTTTTGAGCAGATCGCCGGCCTGCCTGCTGACTGTGGAAACATCGAGGTGCAGCCGGTCTGCGATATCCTTTACCCCCATCGGTCCCTTGTCTGCCAGGATGAGCAGGATGAAATAGCTGGCCCGCTGGAGTTTCTGCTTTTCATCTATGTCGGGCAATCGGTGGCGGAGCCGCCGCACCATCATGGCAATCTCAAGCTCCAGTTTTTCCAGCGATCTATCGTTGACCATGTGCAGATCACACGCCTTTCAAATTTCGGGTTGTTTTCATTGACATCGAATATAGTTGTATAATACAATCATTTTTGTTCTATGTCTAGGAAAGAAGGAATTTCTATGTCTCCACAACTTGAAAGTAAAGATCAATTGTCCGATAAAGGCCGTCTTACGCTGATGGCAGTGCTCCTGTCCGGCGCATTTGCCGCAATACTCAACCAGACGCTGCTGGCAACAGCGATTCCGCACATCATGGCGGATCTCGACCTGGAAGCGGATGTGGCCCAGTGGCTGCAGTCCGTATTCATGCTGGTCAATGGCATCATGATACCTGTTACAGCCTTTCTGATAAGTAAATTCTCGACCCGTGCGCTGTTTTTTACAGCGCTGTCATTGTTCGGTGTCGGGACTCTGGCATGCGGCATCTCGCCGAACTTCCCGGTGCTCATGGCAGGGAGGGTGCTGCAGGCGGCGGGCGCCGGCATCATCATGCCGCTGATGCAGACCATCCTGTTCCTCGTCTATCCTCATGATCAGCGTGGCAAGGCGATGGGCATGTTCGGCCTCGTCATCAGCTTTGCCCCGGCCATAGGACCGACGCTGTCAGGGTGGTTCATCGACATCTATCCATGGCGCGGGCTCTTCTATATGCTGATTCCGATCGTCATCATCGATCTGATAATCGCCTACTTCATTTTAAGGAATGTCACTGAGCAGACGAATCCGAAACTTGATGTGCTGTCTATCATCCTGTCGACACTCGGTTTCGGCGGACTGCTATATGGATTCAGTGTCGCCGGCAACAGCGGCTGGCTGAGCCCGGCTGTCATCATATCGCTCATCATCGGTGCAGTGGCGCTGTTCATCTTCATCAGGCGTCAGAACAGCCTGGAAGAGCCGATATTGGAATTTGCAGTGTTCAAGGACCGGATTTTCACATTGACGACCGCACTTGGCATGATCGTCTTCATGGCCATGATTGGCGGATCGGTCATCCTGCCGATCCTGATGCAGAACATGCTCGGATTTTCAGCATTGGCATCCGGCATGATGCTCTTCCCGGGTGCGATCATCATGGGAGTGATGAGCCCGATTACCGGCCGGCTCTTTGATAAATACGGAGCAAGATGGCTTGCCATCATCGGCCTCGGGATCGTCGCGGTGACTTCCCTGATGTTCACAACCCTCGGTACTGAAACGACATTCACATATCTTGCCGTAGTCAACGCATTCAGGATGCTCGGCGTGTCCATGGTCATGATGCCGGTGACGACCGCCGGACTGAATCAGATGACCAAGAAACTGGTGCCGCACGGCACCGCGATGAACAATACGATGCGCCAGGTCGCCGGTGCCGTGGGCACTGCGCTGCTTGTCTCCATCATGACCAATACGATGATTCCGGAGCAGGGCGCCGAAGGCATGATACGCGGGGTGAACATTTCATTCATGTTCGCGGGCGGGCTTGCCCTGATCGGATTTTTCCTTGCCTTCAGACTTAAAAATCCCGACATCACAGAATATGATGAAGCGTACGACAATTAGATGAAAGGGACGGCGGAGCATATCAGTGCTCCGCCGTCCCTTTTTCATTCGTCCGATTCGATTGGTCTTGCCTTGGTCATATCATTGCCGATGACTTCGTCGGATGCCACGCGTTTCAGGAAGAACGCGAGTATCAGCGCCACAGCGAGCAGCAGGGTCGCAATGAGGAAGGCGAAGTTGATGCCATCGAGCATGGCCTGGTTCACAGCAGCTGTATCCGATGGTGCAACACTGGAGAGTTTCTGGTTCATCCTGTTCTGCATTACAGTGATGAGCAGTGCGGTTCCGATGGCACCTGAAACCTGGTTGAGCATGCTGTTGATGGATGAGCCGTGAGGAGTGAGCTCAGGCGTCAGCTGGTTCATACCGTTCGTCATGACGGGCGTCATCACAAGTGTCATACCGAACGCTCTGATGGAGTAGAGTATGATCAGGAAGGTATAGCTGGTATCCACTTCAAGCTGGCTGAAGAAGGATGTCGTTGACACGGTCAGCACCAGCCCGGTGATTGCCAGGACCTTGGGGCCGAACATATCGAACAACCGGCCGGAGACAGGGCTCATGAACCCCATGATCAGTGCACCGGGCAGTAACAGAATCCCTGTCTCCAGCGGTGAAATTCCCTGGATGTCCTGCAGGTATATCGGCATGAGAATCATCCCTGAGAAAAGAGCCATGTTCATTGTGCCGATAAGCAGTGAGGCGAGCATGAACATCGGGAATTTGTATACTTTGAAGTCGAGCATCGGCTTGTCCATCCGGGTCTGCTTCTTTATATAGAAGAAGGTCGCAACAAAGCCGGTAAAGAGTGCGATCAGTACATCGGCACGCATCCAGCCGCTGTTGCCGGCTGCACTGAAGCCGTAGAGGATGCCTCCAAACCCGAGCGTGGAGAGGATGACCGACGGGATATCCAGTTTCGTAGTATAATGGGTGTCCGTCCCGGGTAGCTTGAACCATCCGATGGACAGTACGATAAGGAGTATGGGCGCCATCATGAAGAAAAGCATATGCCATGAATAGTGCTGGACGACAAACCCTGAGAGTGTGGGGCCGATGGCAGGTGCAAAGAACATCACCAGGCTGAACAGCCCCATTGCGGTTCCCCGCTGCGCTGGCGGGAAGCTTGTGATCATCACGTTCATCAAGAGTGGCATGAGGATTGCTGAACCGGATGCCTGGATCATACGTCCCAGAAGCAGGACGGGGAAAACCGGGGAAAAACCGGCGACCAGGGTGCCGGTCAGGAACAGGACCATCGCCGCGATGAAAAGCTTTCTGGCGCTGAACCTCTGCATGAGGAAGGCGGTGGTCGGAATGACGATGCCGCTTACAAGCATGTAGGCGGTGGATACCCATTGTACAGTCGAGGTGGATATGTCAAAATCATTCTTTATGGACGGAAGGGCGACATTCAGGAATGTATTGGACAGAAGTGCGACGAAAGCGCCGGACAGCAGGATGACTATCAGTCTGTAATCCGGCTTGTGATTATTGTTTGTTTCCATAGTATTACCCCTGTTTCTGAAATCAGTACTATACTATTATATTCCGATTTCCGAAATAAGCAAGTGTTTTATCCATGTTACGGTCCCATCCTGTTATCTATCTGTATATATATGAAGAAACCAATCGTAATGCCCAAAAGCAGAGCAATTGGGATTGAATAGACCGAAAGGGCGGGGATGAATGAGTCAATCAGCCAGTAGATGGCGATGGTGATGATTCCCATGATAATGAGATTGAGAAGAAATCTGGTCATGAATGAAGCCTCCTATCGAATATTTTCAAGCCCACATTATACTTAATGCCCTGAATAAGCAACTGAAAAACAGGGTATGGATACTATGGATAAGGAATTCAAATTTGAAAGGAGTTTTACAGGTGGCAAAAGAAACACTATTATTCCAGGTGAAAACATCCAGAGAGTGGATATTGGAAACGTTTGATAAAGTATCAGTGGAAGATATGACGAAGATTCCGGAAGGGTTCAAGAACAATATCCACTGGCAGCTGGGCCACGTGGCGGGTATGATGGAACTGCCGACTGCAGCACTTACAGATTCCAAGTCGGATGATGGGAAAAGATTCCAGAAATATTTCGGATACGGCACAAGTCCGGATGATTTTGATGATGAAACACCTTCGATCGAAGAGATCAAGGCGCTGCTCGAAGGCCAGGTTCCGCGGCTTGAAGATATTACAGAAGAAAGCCTGGATGAAGACCTGCCGCGCGAATTCATGGGAATGACGAAAAGATATGAACAGATGTCCTTCATGATTCTCCATGAAGCACTTCATGCAGGGAAAATACAGGAAATGTCAAAACTCATTAAATAACAAAAAACACAGAACATCGGTGCGATGTTCTGTGTTTTTATATTTTCAAATGTTATATAATCTCTAAGTGAGCTGATTGACGATTGCCTGTGCAGCGTCTGCAGCAGAAGCGGGATTCTGGCCGGTGATGAAGTTTCTGTCTTTGACGACATTACTCTCCATCTCACCACCGACGACAAAACCGGCGCCATGGGACTCAAGCTTTGTCTGGAGCGCAAAAGGCATATCCTCCATGAGATTCATGGACTGTTCTTCTGTATTTGTAAAGCCGGTGATTTTGACGCCGTCAACGAGATGGCTGCCGTCCTTCGTCTTCAGATCGGCAAAAGCCGCGGGACCGTGGCAGACGGCACCGATTGTCCTGCCGTCATCCTTGAAGAATGCGGTGATGTTCTGGATTTCCGGATTGCCGGGGAAATCGTACATTGCCCCGTGGCCGCCCGCAAAGAATATTGCATCGTAGCCTTCATAGACGACATCCTTCAGACTCTGCGTGTTCTGGAGCAGACGGATGACATCATTGAACTTTTCATCATCCCGGCCATTTGTCAGGGAAGCGGGATCAATCGGGACTTCGCCGCCTTTCGGTGATGCGATGTCCACTTTCAGTCCTGCCCCCTGGAAGATTTGATACGGTTCTGCAGCTTCGCTCAGCCACACACCTGTCGGTCTGTCCTTGTCGTTGTTGATTGTTCCGTGGTTCGTTGCGATAATAAGTACAGATTTACTCATATTGTTATCAACTCTCCTTTACATCTGTTTTACCCACAACAGATATAAAGTAATCTAATCAAATTCGAATCAGGAATCAGAGGCGTAAATTTCATTGAATGGAGTGTTCGGAATGAAAACAGTAGACTTTGGAAGCGTAGCGGAAGAATATTTGAAATACAGGGATGATATACCTGAAAGTCTGTTGGAAGGGCTGGAGAAGAGAGGCGTGGAAATCAGCGGCAGCAAAGTGGTTGACCTTGGTGCGGGGCCGGGACTTTTGAGCAAGATGCTCAGCAACCGGGGCGCAATCGTCGATGCAGTGGAGCCGTCCGAAAAACTTATTGAAACCGGCAGGAAGTTCGTGGGGGATGATCCCCGCATAAAATTCAGGCAGAAGTATGCCGAAGACACGGGTCTGAAGGCGGACACATACGATATCGTCACTGTCATGCGTGCATGGCACTGGTTTGACACAGAAGAGGTGCTCAAGGAAATCAAACGGATCCTGAAACCGGAGGGATATCTCATTGTCATGGACTCGGGGTTCACATCCGGTGTGAAAATAGTGAAGAAATCCCTGAAAATCATCAAGGACAACGCAAGCGACAAGCAGCTCAAGAGAGCCGGTGCAAAAGAGGATGCCACCCAGATGATAAACAGCTTCCCCGTCGAATGGTTCGACGAATGGAAATATTCCCGATTCGATCTGCAGGAACTGTATAAGATGGATTACGAAGTCAAATTCACAAATGAAGAATGGCTGGGCCGTCTTGCCACGGTATCCTGGCTTGCAGCGTTCAAAGAGAAAAAGCGCAAGCGGACACTCGGGGAGATTGATGAATACATCAGGGAGAACTTCTCGAAGGATACACATAAAATTCCTCATGTGCTGAGCATCGCCATTCTTGAAAACAGGAATAAGAAGAAATAGCCAGTCCAATGTCTGATCATGTGCCTCCTTCAAAAATCATCGATAAACATTTACAACAAACTTACTTTTTGTTATCATGTATCATGTGTGTTAAAAGATGATGATTTTTGGAGGAACACTTATATGACAAACGTACTCGTGATCAAAGCGAACAACCGCCCCGACGGAATTTCAACCAAAATGTATGATGCATACATGGAAACGATCAAAAACAGCGACAAAATGAACATCGAAGTATATGACACTTTCACAGAAGATATGCCATATATCGGCCAGGAGCTCTTCAGCGCCTTCGGCAAGATTCAAAACGAAGAAGAGCTGAAGGAAGATGAACAGCGTCTGATGGATGCGAAGCAGAAGGCAATGCATGCTTTTGAAAAAGCGGATGTACTTGTATTTGCATTCCCGCTGTGGAACCTGACCATCCCGGCCCGTCTGCAGACATTCATCGATTATGTGTATGCTGCAGGGTTCACTTTCAAATACAATGCTGACGGTTCCATGGCGCAGCTGATGGCTGACAAGAAAGTCGTACTGCTGAATGCACGCGGCGGCGTATACAGCGTACCTGAAGCTTCAGCCATGGACATGTCCATGAATTACATGAAGAATGTGTTCGGCGGCATTTTCGGCATGAACATCATTGATGAAATCGTCATTGAAGGCCATAATGCAATGCCTCAGGATGCGGCGCGGATCATCGAAGAAGGCCTTGAAAGTGTCCGTGAATCAGCAAGGGAACTGAATAGCCAGTTTGCATAAAACTTTAACATGAAAAGATTTTTTCTGACATGGACCCGGCACACCAGTGTGCCGGGTGTTTTTATGATAATATTCTGGTAATACATTTCCTGTGGGAGGGAGTACCATGTGGCATTTCAGAGAATTTGAAGACCTTGATATACATACACTTGAAGAAATATACAGATTGAGGGTTGCTGTATTCATCGTGGAACAGGAGTGTGCCTATCAGGAAATAGACGGGAAGGATGAATCGTCCCTCCACATTTATAAAACTGATGCGTCGGGAATCATTGCCTATCTGCGAATCATCCTGGAAGAACCTGTTTCAATCGGCAGGGTCATTGTCCGAAGTGACAGACGGCGCACCGGCCTGGGCCGCGAGCTGATGGCACAGGCGATGGAATATGTGGATGGGTATCACTCAGGAGAACTGATATACCTGCACGGCCAGGCCCACCTTAAAGAATACTATGAGTCATTCGGCTTCGGGGCGGTGTCTGAAATGCATCTTGAGGATAATATACCGCATTACCACATGGAATATAAAAAAGAGGAATGAATCTGTTCACTCCTCTTCATCAGTCCTTGTCTCTTCTATGAGCCAGGGACTTTCTTTATCTTTCTGTTTCGATTCAAGAAGCTTTTTGTTCTCCTCTTTGATCCGTTCGAGCTCCGATTTCATATGCTGGTTCTCTAGCAGGAAATTCTCCTGCTTCAAGCGTTCAAGTTCCAGCTGTTTGTCTACGGCCTCCACCTTGATCTTTTCCATTTTCCTCAAGTGCTTCAAATATTCACTTCCGAAGCCGCCAATCGAAGCGAAAATCACTATGGCCAATATCCACCACATAAAATGGTCCCTCCCAGTGTGAAGAATGCCTGTTTTCATTTTAACACTTTATGCCTTTAAAGGATAAAAAGTTTTAAATCCAGTGCTGGACTGATTGCAGGTGCTGAAAAGTGATTATGCAGAAGATTTTTATGAAAACGGAAACATCGGGCATAATGATGCAAATGTAAGTATTTTATATCTAAACTGAATTAGATGTTGAAATTTTTAATCAATAATTACAACATAATAATGAATTATTTAAAAATTATTAATATATTTACTTTGGTAAAATGTTCACATAATCATTGATGGGATACTGGTATGATGGTATTATTTAAATATAGACAAACGGCAATAATAATATTTATATAAATATGAATTACAAAATAGGAGGGGACAAAATGTTCTCAACAGACCGTATTTCTGCAGACCTTCGCATGGAAGAGTACAAGAGGATTGCTGAAAGCTACAGCCACATTTCCCAAAACAAGAAAGATGTTAAACTGAAAAGATCTTTCTTTGGCAGAATTTTTAACAGGAAAACTGCATAAATGAACAAAAAATACCGCCCCTGACAAGAAGAGGGGCGGTATTTTTGTCTATCTGTAAAAGTTCAACTGCCAGGAAACGCCGAACTGGTCCTGGATCCAGCCGAAGCTGTCGGAAAAACCGTATTCGTCCAGGGGCATCAGAATGGCGCCTTTTTTCTTGAGTTTCCGGTAATAATTTTCGATTTCCATCATCGATCTGCACTCTATGAAAAAAGACATGCTTGGTGTAAATGTGAATTCATGAGGCGCGTTGCTGTCCATCATCATGATGAGCTGATCGTGGATACGGATTACTCCCTGCATGATCTTACCTTCCATTTCAGGGGTGTCTTCACCATACTTGTTTACATAGCGGATTTCCGCATCCTTGAAAACCTCCATATAATAATTCATCGCTTCCTCTGCACGGCCTTCGAACATCAGAAAGGGTGTCATTGACTTCATATTCATCCTCCTATCTGCATTGTCCAATTATACCAGAATGCCTTAATCAGTATCATTCAATATATGGATGCGAGTATAAAATTACCGGATCCCTGTATCAGGATCCGGCATCGATAATCATTTTAGACTTCAGCAGTCAGTTCATCCAGGTTATGCGAATTGTAGACGTCTTTGTCTATCTGGCCGTTGGTCTTGGCAGTCACGGTGCCAGAAACCATGGATCCGCTGACGTTGAGTGCCGTACGTCCCATGTCGATGAGCGGCTCGACCGAGATGAGTACGGCCGCGAGTGCGATCGGCAGGTTCATCGTGGAAAGTACCACGATTGCGGCGAATGTTGCACCGCCTCCGACGCCTGCGATACCGAGGGAAGCAATAACTGTGACGGCAATCAGTGTGATGATGTATGTCGCATTGACTTCAATGCCTGCGGCCGGTGCTATCATGATGCCGAGCATTGCCGGGTAGATCCCTGCACAGCCGTTCTGTCCGATGGACAGCCCAAAACTTCCGGAAAAGTTGGCGATGCTTGATGGTACGCCGAGACGGATTCTCTGTGTCTGTATGTTCAGCGGCAGCGTGCCTGCACTGGATCGGGAAGTGAATGCGAATAACAGGGTCTCGGATGTCTTCTTGAAGTACTGGACAGGGTTCAATCCGGTCAGTGAAATGATGACGAGATGAACCAGGAACATTGCAATCAGTGCGGCGTAGGAAGCCAGTACGAACAATCCGAGGTCGTAGATGGCCTGGAAATCCGAAGTGGCTACTGTGTTTGCCATGATGGCGAATATTCCGTATGGTGTCAGTGCAAGTATGATTTTCACCAGCTGCATGACCCATTCGTTGACGGCTACGATCCCGGCCCTGACTTTTTCACCTGTGTCAGGGCTGCTTTTGACCAGGCGGACCAGGCTGAGTCCCATGAATACCGCGAAGAATACGATCGCGATCGTCGATGTTGCACGTTCGCCTGTAAAGTCAAGGAATGGGTTTGCCGGAAGCAGTGAAACCAGCTGCTGCGGCAGTGTCTGGTCCTCGACTTCCTGGGCACTTGTTTCAAGTGAGGAAGCTCTTTCATTCTCCGCTTCACCAAGGTTGAGGCTTGAAGCATCGAGATTGAAAAGCAGGGCAGCAGTGATGCCGATTGCAGCGGCTATGGCTGTTGTACCGAGCAGTATCAGGATGATCTTGAAACCTGATTTCAGGAATTTCTCCTGCATGTCCATCTTGGCGAAGGCCCCGAGGATGGAGATGAATACGAGCGGCATGACAATCATCTGCAGGAGACGGACGAAACCGTCGCCGATGATTGCCATCCAGTCGGTCGTAGTTGTGATGACGGTATTTTCAACGCCGTAGATCAGCTGGAGCACCGCTCCGAATACAAGTCCGACCAATAGACCGGTCATGACACGGTATGAGAATTTGACATTGCGTTTCTTCAGGAGCATGAGTGCCCCGATCAATGTCAGAAAGATGACAAGATTAATAATGATAAGCAGAATATCCATAACAATAACTCCTTTTTTAAAATCAAAGCAGAGTAATTATATAGGATTTAATCCGAGTTGTAAAGTCGGTCTTCAAAAAAATCAATATTCACTCATCTATTCGATGATATGCAGATGTCTGGTCGCCCGGGAGGAGAGCACGTACATGATGTGGTCTTCGTTTTCATATTCCACCGTCCCTGTCAGGATGACCGTGTTGTATTCGAACCCTTTAGACAGATAGTAGGGCAGGATGATGAAGGACTGGTTGTATAGTGTGTCCTTCTCCTGCAGGTTGCGGAACTGTGGGAATTCATCTGAGAGTTCATCGTAAAGTGCGTCCGCGGATTCTCTTGACGGTGTGATGATAGCGACCTGCGGCCTGTCCTGTGCCCGCAGTATTTCCCTGATCTTTTCTGTATGATCCCGGGCATGGAGTTTCTGTACTTCCTCCCCGTCAACGGAAACGGACTGGATTGAATCCGGCACAAGGCTGTTCAGGAATGCATTGATCTGGTTGGTGGACCTGTATGAACGGACCAGGTGCTTCTGTACATGATTTTTGGCGATGAGTGCGTCCTTGTCAGCCGGATGGATCTGCTGGTTGGGATCCCCCAGACTCGTGAATGACGCCTTCCTGTAATAATGGCGCATCACATAATACTGTATATTCGAGTAGTCCTGCACTTCATCGATCAGTACATGCTGCACGGAGCGGTCATAAGCCCCGAGCAGATGGATATAGATGTAGAGCATCGGTGCGATGTCTTCATATTTGAAATCGTTCTCCTTGATAGAGCGGATGGTACTGTTCCTGACTTCTTTATCGCCGATGGAATTGATATAGAGCTTCTCGATGTGGATGAACCTGAAAAGCATGATCTGCCTGTGGGCCTGTTTCAGCTGGTTTTTCGCGTAGGAGTGGGCTTCTTCCCTGAGCTGGTGCTTTTCGCCGATATACTTGTTCTGGCTATCGAGTTCCCTGAATCTGGACTCCCTGATTTCAGCCACGCGTGCCGAATAGAGGGAAAGGAGGCGTTCCTTTATCTTCAGCAGACGTTTGGTGACCGGGTGATGGGAGAGCTCTCTATAGAAAATATCATTCAGTTTCTCTTTTCTGATGAAGATTCCGTCTCTATCCTTCAGATTCCTGAATTCCATTCCTCTGTCTGCGAGACCGCCGAGGTATGCATGCAGTGATTTGAAGTACCGGAGTGAGGATTTGTATTCATAGATTTCATGCGCTCCGGCGTCCCCACGGAGCCGCCTGATGTTCCCGTAGACCGTTTCAAAGCGGCGTGCCTTGAAGTAGGGGAATTGGCCGAGCAGACGGTAGAATGTAGTGTTTTTGACATGGTTTTCACCGAGTTCCGGCAGCACGTCCGACAGGTAGTCGTTGAACACTTCATTCGGTGAGATGAGCAGGATGTTCCCGGGTTTCAGGGTATCCCTATGCTGATAGAGCAGGAATGCAATCCGCTGCAGGGCGAGGGAAGTCTTGCCGCTCCCCGGAGGGCCGTATACCAGGGTGTCCTGCCTGAGCGGCTGACGGATGACCTCATTTTGTTCCTGTTGGATTGTGGAGACGATGTTCCTGAGTTTCGACCGGGAGGAGTCGGTTATCATGTTCTGGAGCATCTCGTCCCCTATATACATGTCGCTGTCGAACATCTTCCGGAGCTTCGAGTCTTCAACAATGAACTGTCTTCTGCCGGAAACATTTGCCTCAATCCGGCTTCCGTCGGGTATAGTATAGGAGAGTGGGCCTGTCTCGTTCTCATAGAAGAGGCTGGCAACAGGTGTGCGCCAGTCGTATATCAGGAGGTCGTTGTCTTTATTCCTTATCGTTCCTGTACCGATATATATGTCTTCACCATCGACTGTGACCTTGCCGAAGTATGGTTTCGGAATCATGCGTTTTGTCCGTCTGTACATGGCATCGATGAAATTGAAGTTCATTTCGGTGGTCCGGAGATCCGGCAGCATCTGTATGAACTGATGGATGTTTCCGGATTCGAAATCCGCATCGATGGATGCAATTTCCTCATTTATCGCTTCACGATTTGAGCGGATGCCCTTTTTGAGGTTATCGCGTTCGAGTGAGAGTTTGGCGTTGTAGGCCTTTAAAAAATCGACTGTCAGCATCAGATGCTGTTTTTCTTCTTCCATTGATAAGTGTGCCAAATGCTTATCCCCCTCATTTTTGATAGGAAATCCATCATATAAGGTTTTGCGTTCCAATAACAGTCTTAAATTACCTTTTTGCATATGATATAATGGAATTGTGAAATTCGACTCACCAATACTTTAAAGGAACAGGTGCTATGGGCAAAATACTACTCTCCGGTCTCATCAGCGGTACTGTGGCGGGTTTGCTTTTGGCCGGTGCATTTTTATATGTCCAGTTATCCACTGATATAGAGCTTCTGGATCTGCTGCTCAACCTCGATTTCATCAGCACGAAAGAGCTGCATATCGTCATCCAGATACTGCTTCATCTGCTCGTATCCGTAGTGATGGCAACCATTCTGAAATGGATCTACATAAACCGGAGCAAACTCTACATGCCGTCCATGGTGATGATCTGGCTCATCATGACGATGCTGTATTATATACTGTCAACACAGGCCGAGGAACCGATGGAGCTTCACAGTTACATCGGCTGGACACTGTGGTCGATCTTCCACATCGGCTATCTTGAAGTGCTCCACATCTGCTATGAAAAGAAAATCTGAGCGAAGCACGGGCCCGGTCCGTGCTTTTTTCATACTGTAAATAAAAAACCGCCGTCCCGGGTATATATACAATATATATGAGCGGACGGGGAGTGGTATCAATGGATATGAAGGAAGGAAGGGCACTGCTTGAAAAAGTGATGGAAGTGAGAAAAACCGTAATAGAGGAAGGGGACAGGCTGTACGCCCGATGGAACCGGACGCCTGTCAGAGAGGCATATGAAAACAGCGCACAGAACCTGGCCTATTATATGGCGTTCCGCAAAATGGATCTCCGGGAACTGCAGGAGCGCCTTATTCCATGGGGGGTTTCGTCACTCGGCCGGCTGGAGGCAGATGTCCCCGGCACGTTGAATGCGCTGGTGAAGACACTTGGGAGCATTACCGGGGAGGATGTCGGAAATATCGACTACCGTTCCCAGGCATCGTTCAGGGAGCGTAATGAGGCCCTCAAGAATAACACGGATGAAATATTCGGCGAAAACCGTCATGACAGGAACGAACGCATACTGGTCACCATGCCGGCGGCGGCCGGATCGGACTACGGACTGGTGCAATCGCTTATTATGTCAGGTATGAATATGGCGCGCATAAACTGTGCCCATGATGATTCGGAAGTATGGCAAGCGATGATTGAAAATATACGAAAAGCAGAAAAGAAGACGGGGCATACATGCCGTGTGCTCATGGATATCAGCGGTCCGAAAATCCGCACGAAGACACTGCTCACAACCAAGAGGAATCCGAAAGTGAGGGAGGGTGAGCGTTTCCTGATATCAGGACGGACCTCCATGACGCTGCCCAAAGGCATCGAACTTGCTGTGAACACATCGGTTCCCGAAGTGATTGGAAAAATGCAAAAAGGCCAGGTCGTGAAGCTCGATGACGGACACATCGAAGCGGAAGTGACGGAAACGGCTGACGGGGGTGTCATCTGTGAAGTGGTGCGGACCGTCAAGGAAAATGGTGTGAGGGTGAAGACCGAAAAGGGCATCAATATCCCTGATGTGGATTATAAACTTGACGTCTTGACCGAACAGGATCTTAAAGATCTGGATTTTGCCGCCGGGCATGCAGATGCCATCGCATTTTCATTCATAAAGGATAAGAATGACATCGATCATATTGAAGCGGCCCTGCGCGACAGGCTGACTGATGACAGGCGGGACCTGCCGGCGATTGCCAAAATCGAGACGAGCGAAGGTATAAGGAATCTGCCGGAAATCATCCAGCAGGCAGCAGGAGCTCGGCCCTTCGGCATCATGCTGGCACGCGGGGACCTTGCTGTGGAGACAGGATACGAACGGCTGAGCGAGGTGCAGGAGGAACTGCTGTGGATATGCGAAGCGGCCCATGTGCCGGTGATCTGGGCTACACAGGTCGTGGAATCACTGGTCAAGACCGGGATTCCGACCCGCTCTGAAATCTCCGATGTCGTTGCCGGTTCCAGGGCAGAATGCATCATGCTCAACAAAGGGGACTATATCGTCGACGGCGTCGAAGTCGTCTCTGATATCCTCAAGAAATTCGAAGTCCATCAGTACAAGAAGACCGCGATGCTCAGGTCGCTCAGTATTGCGGAGGATGCGTTTGAAGAGTGATTTCATCAAAAGGCTGCAGTTGCAGTCTTTTTTTGTGTACATTTATTCTGAAAACTCTTTCATTTCAGAATAATCCCTTTCTTTATCGGTGGTTTGGCTGTATAATGACTTAATCAACTTATAAAAAAGGAGTGAAAAATCATGTTGCAGGAACCGATAGTTGCCACAGTAGTGTTGTTCGCACTGATTGCCCTGGGGGAATGCATTTCCATTTACACCAGGGCTCGTATACCTATGCTGATGACTGCGATGCTTGGGTTTCTGATCCTGACATGGCTCGGTGTCTTTCCTGAAAATATTCTTGAGCTGTCTACTCTCCCTGCGCTGGGAGCGATATTGATTGGTCCTCTGATTGTACATATGGGAACATTGATGCGCTTCAGGATTCTGAAAAAGCAGTGGCGGGCGGTGGTCATTGCACTGTCCGGCCTGATTGGCGCGCTTGTGCTGATTCTCTGCATAGTGTCTTTCGTATATGATTTCCCGACAGCTGCAAGCGGTATCGGCCCGGTTTCCGGCGGCGTTGTCGCCCTTCTGATCACCAACGAGAAACTGACCGAAATCGGTATGACCGGACTTATCGTCGTCCCCGTCCTGGTGCAGTCATTCCAGGGTGTCATCGGAATGCCGCTGGCGGCTGCCTTCATGAAGAAATACGGACGGAATTTCATGATTGCCGGCAAAGAGGCGGGTGAAATACCGTTTGATGATGAAGGAGATGTCGCACCTGTAAGGTTCAGCCTTATGAAGAACAACACGATCAAACTGTTCGCCATCTTTGTGCTTGCCGCCGTGGGCGTTGTGCTCGGAGAACTCACGGGCATCCACTATACGCTCTTCTGCCTGCTGTTTGGCATATTGGCACTGAATACGAATCTTCTGCCGAAGAGCGCCCTGGAGTCCGCGAATTCATTCAGTTTCATGATGGTTGCACTGATTTTTGTCATCATCGGCACGATGGGCGGCATTACGCCGCAGGATGTAGTGGAAAACATTCCGGCGGTCGTCCTGATTCTCGCACTCGGCATTTTCGGCATCATGGCGGGCGGCCTGATTGCTTCGAAGGTTGTTGGCTGGCACCCGTACAAAGGAATGCCTGTGGCCTTGACGGCACTGATCGGTTTCCCCGGGGATTACCTGATCTGTGAAGAAGTTGCCCGCAGTGAGACGGACAATCCGGAAGATGAGGAGAAGCTGTTCCAGGAACTGGTGACACCGATGCTGATCGGCGGGTTTGTCACAGTGACCGTCGCTTCGGTCTTCATTGCAACATTTATCATGAGTCTCATTTAATTCATTTTAAAAATAGGAGTGTTTATATTGGGTAAATTATTCATTAAAAATGTGAATCTGATCGATGGAACAGGAGCTGACGTGGTACAGAATACGAATGTCTGCGTGGAGAACGGCAGATTCAGCACTGTCGGTCCTGACGTCACACCGGCTGAGGATGCTGAAGTGCTGGACGGTAAAGGCCAGTACATGCTGCCCGGCATGATTGATGCCCACGTCCATATGATGACAGAGTTCAAGCCTCTGGAAGAAAGGCTCACCACACCCTTTTCGTATAATTTCTATGCTGCAGCAGACTATCTGGAACGTACTCTTAATGCAGGGATCACATCAGTACGGGATGCTCTCGGCAGCGATTTCGGACTCAAAAAGGCGATTGACGATGGACTGGTGAAAGGCCCACGCATGCAGATCAGTGTCAATGCGCTGACAATTACGGGCGGTCACGGCGATGGATACAACTACTCAGGTGTTGTGACAGATTTGATCCAGGCACACCCGGGTATGCCTCACGGTGTGTGTGACGGTGTGGAGGAAGTACGCAAGAAGACGCGTGAGATGCTGCGTGCCGGGGCGGATGTCATCAAGGTCCATGCCACCGGCGGCGTTTCAAGTCCGACAGACCATCCAAAATTCACACAGTTTTCACCAGAGGAGCTCAAAGTGATCGTCGAAGAGGCGGGGTTCCGTAACGGTGTCAAAGTCATGGCGCACGCCCAGGGGCTTGAAGGCATCAGACAATGTGTGGAAGCGGGCATACATTCCATAGAGCACGGCATATTCCTTGATGATGAGGTATGCGGCAGGATGAAGGACCAGGGCACATATCTCGTACCTACCCTCCTTGCACCGGTCTCCGTCCTTGAATTCTCCGACGAGCTCGGCATGGCACAGACGGCAATCGACAAATCGAGGGAAGTGCTGGACTACCATAAAGAGAGCTTCACGAGAGCCTATAACGCAGGAGTGAAGATTGCTATGGGCACAGATGCCGGGGTGTTCAGGCATGGTACGAATCTGCGCGAACTTGAACTCATGGTCGAGTGCGGCATGACTCCGATGGATGCGATTGTTGCGTCCACAAAGACCTCTGCCGAATGTCTCGGATATACGGATACCGGTCTCGTCAAGGAAGGGTATGTGGCGGATTTCATCTTCTCAAAAGAGAACCCGCTTGAGAACATCGGCGCCCTGAAAGACAATGATAATATCAAGCTTGTTGCGAAAGATGGCGTCATCCATAAAAATATAATAGAATGAATATAAGTCATTGATTCTGGATTATCATCCAGGATCTTTTTTAATGCGGAGGGAAATATGAAGAAGGCAGCAGTGATTTTCAATAAAAAGTCCGGAAGGACGAAAAATCGTCCGATGGAATATGAAATCATTGAACAGCTCGGCTCAGCCGGTTACGATGTGGAAATTCTGTATACACCACCGGAGGGGGCAAGGCATCTTGCAGAGGAAAAGTCGGCAGAGAGCGACCTGATTGTGGCGGCCGGCGGAGATGGTACGATTGGTGAAGTCATCGGCGGCATCACAGAAAGCGGCTGTAAACCGCTGCTGTCCGTACTGCCGGCAGGCACTGTGAATGATTATGCCCGTACACTCGGTCTCCCGCTGGATCTGAACGATACAATCAGTGCCCTTTCTGAAAAACAGAGAACCATCGAAGCGGACGTCATCAGGTACAATGATCAGTATGCCGGCTATCTGATTGCACTCGGTGATTTCATGGAAGCCTTCACCCGCGTCAAGTCAGAGACTAAAAATCGTTTCGGTTCGATTGCCTATCTGCATACCGGAATCCGGGCGCTTGTGACCATGAAACCCTATGAGGTCAGAATAACGCTGGCGGATGAGGAAATAATGGAGCAGTCATTGCTGACAATCGTCGCCAACGCATCATCTGTCGGCAGTTTCGAAAGGCTTCTGCCGGAAGCGTCCCTCGATGATGGAAACCTGCATGTACTGAATATCAGAGAATCCAGTGCGAAGGAAATCCTGGAAATCATATGGCTGGCATTGAAAGGCAGGATTACAGAGCACAAAAACGTCCGGTACTTAAAAACCGAATGGCTGAAGGTAGAGGCGGACCGGCTTTCTGTGATGGATGTCGACGGTGACCCGTATCCGTTTGGGCCGCTTGATATCAGCCTTCTGAAAGGGAGGGTCAGAGTCAGCATTCCTGAAAAAGAAGGAAATGAAAAATGAAACAGCCAAGTTGAAATATTTCCCTTTTTGATTTATCATATATCGGTGGCTTAAACGAAGAGAAGGAGGAATAATTGTGAAAATCAGAGACAGACTCAAGAAAATCAACTTTGAAAAAAGGAAATTGGCCATCCGCCCGCGGATCACCCAACAGACACTGATCAACCTCGCGACAGTCATCTTCGGTTCTTTCATATTTTCGATCGGGGTCAACACTTTCATGATTGCAGGGAATCTCGGTGAAGGCGGAGTCACTGGTATCGCGATTATACTCCTCTATGCATTCGATATATCCCCGGCGATTTCAACTTTCGTACTTAACGCACTTTTATTGGCGGTCGGCTTTAAATTTTTGAGCAAGCGTTCCATGTACTACACGATATTCGTCGTATTCCTCATGTCGTTCTTCCTGTGGATGACGGAAACATGGCATATCGAAACCGATGAAATACTGATCAACACCGTGTTCGGCGGCATGTTCGTGGGACTTGGCATCGGACTGATCATCAGAGTAGGGGCGACAACAGCCGGAACGACGATACTGGCACAGCTCGCGAACAAGTATCTCGATGTCAATGTATCCTATGCACTGCTGTTCTTTGACATGATCGTCATCACCATCGGACTTTCAGTGATGACATTCGAACAGGTGCTGCTCACGGTCATCGCACTGTACATTGCAGCAAAAGTGATGGATTTCATCATCGAGGGCATGAACCCGAAAAAGGCGATCACCATCATTTCCGAACACCCGGAACTGCTTGGCAAGATGATCAACAGTGAAATCGGCCGCGGCGTGACATCCATGAACGGCAAGGGATTCTACACTCAGGAGGACAAGGATATCCTCTATGTCGTTATCAACAAAAACCAGTTGACCCGGATAAAGCGGCTCATCAAGAAATATGATGATAACGCATTCGTCGTCGTACACGATGTGAACAGTGTTCTCGGGAACTATTTCATATAAAATACCAGGGATTGGAAGATTTATGCTTCCAATCCTTTTTTATGGGTAATATAATAATGTTACGAAAATATTACGGAAATCCGAATATTAAGTTAATTAAATTTTACAGATTAGGCGGGTGGGATTTTATGAAGAAGCTGTTCCCGATAACGCTGGCCGGGGTACTGTTACTTGCGGCATGCGGCGGAGAGGAGAACACGGAGGAAGAAAATACGGCAGAAGACAGGGACGAGGAAGAAACCACCGAAGAGACGACTGAGGAAGAAGCGACTGAGGAAGAAGCGACAGAAGAAGAGACGACAGAAGATGATTCTGCGAGTGCCACAGATGAAGAATCTGCAGAAGCGGATGACGAATCAACTGAAGAATCCGGAACTTCGGAAACTTCATCCGAAGATCAGCCCGGGGATCTGACGGAGTCGGAGATAGATGAAGAAGCACTGAGAAGTGCGTATGATATCGACCAGGACAAAGTGGACATGGTGGAAAATGCGGAAGAAACCGATAATACTGTCGAAGATGTGCTCAAAGAACCTTCTGAAATCACGTCATATATACAGGATACTTCAATCATCATCGAGGTCACAGAAGGTGAAGAGGTCACGGAACAGTCATTCCAGGGCATCACAGCAGAAGTCGATGAATCGGATGGGGCACTCGAGGTGGCGTCAGACTACTTCGATGAAAATTATGAAATCATCCAGCCGCATGGATACGGAAACAGTGAGACAGACGAGCTGTTCATTTACTCGGAAACGGGATGGGAGGACTATTCCACACAATACGGAGTGGAAGAGCTGATATACGGTACTTATTCCAACACACACGAAATCATCGAAGAGATGCCCGATTCACTGCAGGTGCTGGAAGAGGGCGATTATGACATCCTCTACTATACCGGCAAAGATGATATCGTCCATCAGCTTTACCAGGAAACATTCCAGGTGGAGTTCACGGGGGCAGACATGGATGAACTTGAACTGGGGTTCGTGGCGTTCATCAACAAGGCATCGGGGGAACTGGAGAGCGCCAATCTGATAGCATCAGCGCCCGGGCAGCAGAATCCGGAGCAGATCCTCACCATCGAAATCATTCTTAACTATCAGGATTATGGAATATTTGACAGAGATACAGAAATCAAGAAGCCCAACCCGGAAGACAGGGGAGGATCCGCAGCAGAAGGTGATGATGAAGGTATAGAAGGCTCTCTTGAATAGCATATGGATGAACCGGACTGTATTTTATTTCGCGGAAAAGATGAGCGCATGAATAATTTTGTATAAAATGTTACAGAATAATAACAGAAATGTTACCATGATAGTGAGCTTTTCATATTTTACATTAAGATGGAGTGGATTATATGAAGAAATTATTGTCAGCTACACTCATCGGAACGCTGTTTTTGGCAGCATGTAACGGTGGCGGAGAAGAAAACGGTGAAGAGGAAAATACCGAAGAGACGACAACAGAGGAAACCTCAGAAGACACCAATGAAGAGAGTGCAGAAGAGGATAGTTCAGAAGAAGAGTCGACAGAGGAAGAAAGTACGGAAGAGGAGTCGACGGAGGAGGATAGTTCAGAAGAGGAATCCGGCGGAGAAAGTGGCGAAGGTAGCGATGATGGTGAATCCGATGCCGATGCTTCCGGATCTGATGAGGAAAGTTCGGAAGACGGATCATCTGGAGACACTTCTGACGGAGAGGTCGATGAAGAGGACATGAAGCAGGCATATGATCTCGGTCAGGATAAGGCCGACATGATTGAGAGTGCAGAAGACACCGATATGTCCGTGGAGGATGTCCTGCAGGACCCATCAGAGGTAACATCATACATGCAGGAGACAGCGATTGCCATCGAAGTCACTGATGGGGAGCAGGTCCTTGATGAATCATTCACTGGAAACAGGGCTGAAGTGGATGAAACCGACGGCGGACTTGAAGTCGCTTCTGATTATATCGATGAGAATTTCAATGTGACCCAGCCCCACGGTTATGCAAACAGTGAAACCGGTGAAGTGATTCTTAACAGTCAGGAGGGCTGGATGGATTATTCCGGCCAGTATTCACCTGATGAGCTGGTCTACGGTGTATATTCGAATGTACATGAAATTATCGGACAGATGCCGGATTCCATGGAAGTGAAGGAGGCGGGGAATTATTATCTCCTCTATTACACAGGGGATGATGATGAAGTACATGACCTCTACCAGGAATACTTCCAGGTGGAATTCACAGGAGCGATCATGGCAGAACTGGAAACAGGGCTCGTCGCATTCATAAACAAGGAGTCAGGTGAACTGGAAAGTGCAAACCTGATTGCGTCGGCACCTGCACAGCAGGATCCACAGCAGGAAATCAAAATTGAAATCATCCTCAACTACTCGGATTACGGTGCGTTTGATGATACTGAGATCAAAAAGCCAAATCCGGATGAAATCACAACAGCTCCGGAGGACGAAGAGGATGTAGAAGGATCAGTTGAATAGAGTATCGAGACAGGGCGGAACCTTTATGTTTCGCCCTGTCTTTGCATTTTGGGGAAGCAAATACATATTATGCGGTTGGCGGACACGGCAAAATGGACGGTGTCCATCAGAAGAGGAATCATTTCTTACTTCCATCTTTCCCCATCATGTAGATGGTCTGTTTATCTGTTTCAGCGAGGACTTCAAAGCCTTTGTAGGCAAGCCAGTTTTTGGTGAAGGAATTTTTAGGGGCTGTATCCATCATCAGATATATTTCCTCGACTCCGGAAACCTCATTTATATATGCATCCATCAATTTCGAGGCGAGCCCCATGCTTTTATATTCAGGATGAACGATCAAGTCTGAGATATACTGGGTGAAGTTCAAATCCCCTGAAGAGCGGATGATGCCCGCCATCTGCGCGCCGTCCCATGCGGTAACTATGTAATCTGAGGTGACAGCCGCCTCATAGAGAGCATCGAGTCTATTTTCATATGAACTGTAGCCTTTGCTCATGTACAGGCTGTTGATATCTTTTGAAGTGAAACTTCTGTCTTTTCTTAGTTCCAACATTCTTTCACCCTTTTTAAATCATGATAATCGAGTGCATGGCTAAATGAAAGAAAAATGATATGATTATTATATAACATCCAATTTCTTTGAGGAAAGAGTGGTCTTCTTATGGAACTTTACAGATATGATAAACAGATGAAAGCTTCACCGGAGGAAATCTTCGATGTAGTGAATGATGATGAAAAGTTGAAACAGTGGAGTCCCATATTTGAGGGTAACGACTATTTTACAGAGGAAGAGCGTGCGAGAGGGACAAAATTCAGAACTAGACTTAAAGTGCTGAATAAATCCTATCAGTTCCGCTCGCAAATCACGGAATATGAAGAGAACCGGTATGTTAAAGTGCGGACGACTCTTAAGCAGGGCACGATCACCTCAGCTTTCGAACTCGCTCCATCCAGCAACAATGAAACCCAGGTGACTGTGACAAGCAATTTCGAAGGCGCGGGGAGGAAATACAACCTGATCTTAAAAGGTGCCAGGCCAGTGATTAAGAGGGTGTTGGACAATCAGGTCAACAAGCTTGAGCAGATCGCAGCGGAATGACTATGAAGGGGTGACGGACGGTATGAACATCAAAATACTTCAGTTCAAAGTGGCATATGGTAATGTAGACGTGAATATCAACAAGGTGAAAACACTGTTTGAAAAAGAGGACCTCATCGGAACGGATATTGTGGTGCTTCCGGAGATGTGGACGACCGGCTATGACCTGGGAAATGTGGACAGGCTTGCCTGCCGCAGCCTTGAACCGGCAAAAGCCGTCATTTCAGAGCTGGCTGTAAAGTACAATGTCAATATCGTGGCCGGGTCGGTGGCGAATGCCATCGACGATACCGGCGACATTTACAACACAGCATTCGTCATCGACCGCAACGGGGAATTGGTCTGCCAGTATTCAAAAATACATCTCGTACCGATGCTGGACGAACCGGAATATCTGGCCGGCGGCACAGACAAAGTGGAGACCTTCGAACTGGAAGGGGAAACATTCGGACTCGTCATCTGCTATGACCTCCGCTTCCCGGAATTGTTCAGGGATCTGACAATGAAGGGGGCCACGGCGATATTCGTCGTGGCAGAGTGGCCGCTTGCCCGTAAGCATCACTGGGAGACGCTGCTCAAAGCCCGGGCGATTGAAAACCAGGGCTACATCATCGCTTCGAACACTTACGGAGAGACAGCGGATCAGACATTCGCCGGCCGTTCCATGATAATCGGGCCATTCGGTGATGTGGAGGGTGAAGCGGATGACAGGTCAGAAACTGTTGTAACGGGCACGACGGATGGCAGTGAAATCGACCGGATCAGGAAGGAAGTACCCATTTTCGACAGCAGAAGACGTGAAATGTACCACTTCCTGTAAAACCATTGGCCGGTGTCCCGGTAATCTGTACAGCAATCACCAAGAGAGAGCACTCCCCCGGAGTGTTTTCTCTTTTTTAATGTGTTCATATAAATTGTCCGTAATAACGGGAGGTTTACGTTGGGTATCCAGGCACATATGATTCGAGTCTAAGTTGTCGTGGTATTGAGAAGTATGATAAAGAGGAGGGAGCAGGTGATCATGTGGAACATTCTGAAGCTGTAAAACGCATCACTGAAATTTTGAGTGAATCTAAAATCGGTGTCCTGTCCACGGCATATAATAATGAACCGAATGCCCGCTACATGTGGTTCTACAATGACGGTCTGACACTATATGCGAAAACGAATGATGCATCGCCGAAATATGATGAGCTGAGGGACAATCCGAAAGCACATGTCCTGCTCGGTTTCCATGACTCACCCAATCATGCTTTTGTGGAATTTTACGGTGAGGTTGAAAGGATGGCAGACCGGGAGACAATCGACTGGCTGTGGGAAGAAGCGGATACGGAGTTTTTCGAATCGAAAGAGAACCCACACCTCAAAGCCTTGAAAATCACACCGATTGCCATCAAGATAATGAACGATGATGAATTTGAAGATGTTAAGCTGTCGATGTAATAATGAATAGTCGTCCATGAGTCTGTCCGCCAATGACGGATGGACTTTCTTTTTATCAGTCCCGGGAAGCGGGTGAAGAAAATCATGGACGGTCACTGAAGGAGTGGATGGAATGCTTGCTTATGTGTGGGCGGAAGATGAAAATGGATTGATCGGAAAAGGGGTCGGGCTGCCGTGGCGCCTGCCCGCGGATGTTGCATTCTTTAAAAGGATTACAATGCGTGGCGATATGGTGACAGGCAGGAAAACTTACGAGACTATTCCGAACCGGCCGCTGCCCGGCCGTCGCAATATTATTTTAACAGCGCAGCGGGATTATGACGCACCCGGGGCAATCGTGGTCCATACAAAAGAAGAAGTGCTGGAGCTGGAAGAAAAGAATGATGAAGATTTATATATCATCGGCGGTGCGGCACTCTTCAAAATTTTTGAGGACGAAGTGGATGAACTGTACCGCACCGTAATTCACGATTCCTTCGAAGGGGACACATACTTCCCCGGGAGCTTCAATTACGGAGCATTTGAACTGGTGGAAATTGAAAAGGGCATTGTTGATGAGAAAAACAAGTATGAGCACACTTTTGAATTATGGAGGAGGAGATAGGCATGACCATCATATTTTCATAAAAAATATGTGTTATTATGATATATGAAAGGTATGCTTACGAAGCTGATTTATAGTGACGTGATGAGAGTGGTGATGTTATGCCGAGGGAAAGTATTATCGACAACATAAGAGACAGTATTAAAACGCTTACTAATTCTGAAAGAAAAGTTGCTGATTTCATTGTAAAAAATACATCAGAAGTGACTTTTGACACTATCAATGTACTGGCACAGAAAGTGGGTACGAGTACAACTACGATAATGAGATTAGCGGCCAAGCTGGGCTATTCGGGATACTCGGATTTTCAGCATGATATACAGAAGTTCGTAAAAGACAGGGATGCACCACAGGCACGTCTGATATCAAACCTGCAGAATATTGAAGAAGATGAATTATGGATACAGACTGTGGGGTACCATATAAACCGATTGAATCAGCTTGTGGAGCAAGTTGATAAGGATAACCTGGATAAGGTTGTAAAATTCATCGAGGACTCAAGAAAGATCTGCTGCACCTGTGTTCGGAGTGGTCTTCCGGTGGGACAGTATTTTTCTCAGAATGTGAATCGCATCAAAGGGGACTGCAGCCTCATTGTTGCTGATGTTTCTGATTGGGTGGATGAAATCATATCAATGGATTCCAGGGACTTATTAGTGGTTGTCAGTTTTCCCAGATATGCAAAACGCATTGATGATTTCGTACGGTCAGCCAAAAAAAGAGGTATAAAAATAGTTGTAATAACAGATAAATATTCTTCTCCACTGGTTGATTACGGGGATGTGGTAATTCCGTGTGATTCGGGCAGCCTGGCATTCCATAATTCCCCCATTGCTGCAACTGTGACGGTTGATTACATCATCAATGCGCTGGCAATAGGGGACTCTCATGAAGATGACGGCAGGCTTGGCGAAGTCGACGATATATTAAAGAGCATTGACTATCACACAAAATAATATCCCATTAAAGAATTCCTGAGCTTTTCAGGAATTTTTTTTTGAATAATTTTATGAAAAGGTTTACAAAAGAAATCTGCAGTGATAATGTAATATTTATTACATTGAAAATTAATAATGTTATGAATTTTACTAAAAGGAGTGATGAAATGTATAAGAGCGATAAGGACATGATACACAGGTTGAAGAAATTGAGTTCCACGCTCGTAGCAGATGGCATGGATTATGAGAATGTCATGAATTATAAAATCAAACCGGTTAATTTTCAAAAAACTCTGGTGGGTCAGGCCAGGACGGTTTCCACTTATCCCGGGGACAATCTTTATATACATTATGGCATTTATGAGTCTGAGCCCGGTGACATACTGGTGGTTGAAGGGAAAGGGGCTGTGGATTCAGCATATTTGGGAAATCTGATGGCTGCTGCAGCTCAAAAGTTGGGAATAGAAGGCATCATCATAGATGGCTTGATCAGGGATAAGGATGAGATATCCAAAATGGATATCCAGGTTTACGCGCAAGGCTTCACGCCTAAAGGCCCCCGTAAAGAAGGCCCCGGGTCTTTTGACAAAACAATCGAATGCGGGAGAGTAGTTGTTAATTCACATGATTATATAATTGCGGATGAAGATGGCGTAGTAGTTATTCCATATGATATTGCGGAGGGAGTCATTACTGGCGCTGAAGAAAAAAAGGTTTATGAAGCACAAAGGTTGAAAACGATAAATGAAAGTAGCGAGAAAGAGGAAATAGAACCGTCCTGGCTGAGAGAAACAATCAACAGGAAAAAGCAATAGGAATGGTGTGATAAAAATGAATATAGGATTTATTGGATATGGAGAAGTCGGCAGAGAGATGTCAAAAGGATTGAGTGAATATAGTGTGCAGAATATTTATGCCTTTGACCCCCTGCATCAGTCTTCGGAGTCAAGGGAACTATCTGAAGCAACCACATTGACTTTTTTTGATGCAGCCTCTGCTGTATTAAAACAATCTTTGGATATTCTATTTGTAGCTGTACCCGCAGCCAATGCTGTGGAAGTATGGGATTCCATCGATGATGAAATCACAAAAGGGACGTTATATGTTGATATGACAACTGCAAGCGCAAAAGAAAAAAAGGATATTGAGAGAAAGCTCAATGTTAAGAATGTAAATTTAATCGATGCGGCGATTTTAGGCGCGTTAAATGTCTATCAGAATTCCGTGCCCATATTAGCGAGTGGCAAAGATACACTTGAATTGGTCGGTATTGCAAAGAATATCGGGATGGACATTTCATATTTAAGTGAAAATGTAGGAGATGCTACCAATTTTAAATTCATTAGAAGCATATTCACCAAAGGTTTGTCGACGCTATTATACGAAGTGATGGAAGCTGCTGAAAAGATGGGGATTGAAGAGGAAATTTTTGAGTCCATCACTGAAACAATGGATAAGGATTCATTTGCTGAAATTCTGAACAGATATATTAAAAGTAACGTACAACATTCACGACGAAGAGAGCAGGAAATGGAAAACGTTATCGATTTTATGAAATCGAATGGGCTGGAATCTTATATGACAAATGGAACAAAGCAGAGGCTGGCGGACATATCGGAAGCGGGATTGGGTGAAAAATTGGCGGAAGATCAGTATGACTGGAAAAGAGTCATGGAAGAATACAATAGGCGCTAGCATTTCAAAAGGGGGAAGAGCATGGGAGTATTAGCATTAGTATTATTTGTCGCCATACTGGTGTTGTGGAGTGTTAAGCTAAAACGGGACCTTGGGGAAGCTGCATTAATCGGGTTCATAGCAATTGTTCCCCTGGGGGGGAGCAGAGCTTTTGAACTTTTGATACAGGGATTATCATTTGCTTCAACTTTTTCAGTACTTTATGCCGCTCTTGCATTTGTATTTATGGCATATTTGATTGATAAGTCAGGTATTGTCGAAAAACTGTTGGGCATTCTGAATTCACTGGTAGGAAGGCTGCCCGGTGCACCTGCCTTCATGGATGCACTTGGATCGATCGCCCTGGGCACGCTGTCGGGCGGGGATTCGGGAAACACTGCAGCAACAGGATCAATTACCGGTCCGTGGATGCTGAAGAACAGATGGAATAAGGATATTGCTGCGACAGTCATGGTCGGAAATGGCGGAATGGCTTCAGTATTCCCGCCGACGACCTCAATGTTCATTGTTCTGGGCTTTGCCCCGGTCGCCGCTGCTGTTGGTGTGGGCGAGTTTTATATAGCATTATTTGTAGCAGCATTATATCAGCTTTTACACCGGTTGATAATGATATGGATATTTGTCAAAAAACAAAACATACAGCCGTTTCCAGCCGAGGAACTGGAGCCGCTGAGAGTGTCTTTCAAAAAAGGATGGACATCCATTCTGCTGTATCTGGGGGCTGTCATCCCTTTGGTTATAACAATCGGACCTTTGGCAAATATGCTCACGGAAATACCGTCTTTGGGTGAGGAAGCTTTAGATAGTATTGATATAGTGGTGTGGATTCCTACCTTGATGATTGTAATTGCTCTCATTTTAGGCCGTAAGAATCTTCCCGGAACGAGGAAAGGTTTTATGGAGTTCCTGGAATCGTCCATTCCCAGATTCAGGACAATTGGGGCATTGATATTTTTTGCAGTCGCTGCGAGTGAAGTGTTGACGGCACTGGGATTATCTGACAATATATCAATGTTCATAGAAGCGGCAAATGCGCCAGCCTGGCTGACTCTGCTAATGTTGGGGATAGGAATAACAATAATAGCAGGACCGTTGACTTCGACTGGAACATTGACCGCAGTCGGACTTGTGTCCTATGAAATATTAGTGGCAAGCGGCTTTTCACCTATGATTTCTGCCATTGTAATTATGATGTTTGCTTCTACTTCTGCACAGATGCCACCAGCTTCCGGTTCAATCTATATTGCTTCAGGAATCGTGGGGTCCAGACCGGAAAAAACATTTGGGATGCTTATACTCTTTTATGCTCTTCCTGTAGTCATTATAGGATGGTTGATTGGTATGGGCATACTGCCAGTATGGGGAGGGTGAACATGCAAAGGTTTTTAGAACGCGCTTTCATTGTCTGTCTGATGCTTTCGGTTGCTACAGCTTTTATACTCGTATTGACACAGTTACTTGGGTTGGTAATGGGCGATGGAAACATTATGATACGGGCAAATGAAATTTTATTGACGCCTGCGATTGTCCTGGCCGCATTATTTTCCGCATTTGCTTTCATACTTGGTTACTTTCCAAAGTATAAGCAGCAATCCAGGTAACTATGCATGTCCGGTAATAATTTGGACTTGCAATTGCATGAACACTAATGTGTTTAAAAGGCGCCATGACAACCCTCTCTGTTGTCATGGCGCCTTTTTTATCGGTGTATGTAATCCAGTATCGACCTGGAAAATGCCCCGGGGCTATCATGGTTGAGCAGATGCCCGCCATTATCTATCACTGCAATAGAAGCTTTGGCTCTTACATGGGCATCAATCGTTTCGAGTTCATGAGCACTTTCACTTCCTGCAATGACATGTATCGGCAGTTTTTCTTCCAGTACTTCAGCATTTTTATCAAATGGATACCATGATGGGTTTCTCGTAATATCAAGGAGCCGTCTCCAGTCCGGCGGATGGATACTGTCAAAGTGAGTTATAGTCTCTTTGTTTTCCAATACTTTGTTTTGCATTTCAATTTGATTTTTGTGGAGTTCAGAATAGCTATAGGGCTTTTTGAACATTAGTCCTGACAGGATCAGGGATTTGACTGATGCCCTGTATTTCAATGCGAAATGAACTGCAGCCAAAGCTCCGAGGGATACACCAACCAGATGGATGTCCGTAATCCCTGAATGTCTAATGGTGTCGGCCAGGTCATCAGCAGCGCTTTCGAAATAATTCTCGAGATTGTCACAGCCGGATTTCCCATGCCCTCTCAGGTCGGGAAGCAGAATGCGGTACCTGTCATTGAAATAGGGGAGGAGATGTTCAAAATCTGTACGTCCCGTCTGTAATCCTGAATGCAGGAAAATGACCGTTTCTTCTCCGTGACCAAAATCTTCAGCATATAAAATCATCTGTTCCACCACCTGTTGGCTACTCTATTGAAAAACTTTGTGTATCGTTTATTATACCCGAGTCCGGATTTTATACAATGGTCATATAAGATGGATTTAAAACGCAGTTCCGTCAGCGCTATCAGTCGGTAATATTCTTTTCCACTTCCCTGGCGATGTGGCTGGCCCCGTCTGAATTGGGGTGTATGCCATCAAGCTGGAACCACTCCCGCCTATCCTGTGTCAGCTGATTGATGTCGATGAGCCCGGTATCTTTTTCGGTTGAGACCTCTTTGATGATTTCTGTAATCTTATCAATATTTTCGTTGTTTATATCACCGGGTCTGTCCGCTTCGTTGAATGCCGCAGGCGGTGTGGCCAGATAGATCTCTGTATCCGGGTGCTCTTCAGTATAGGTGTCCACCAGTTCCGAATACTCTTCCCTGAACTGTTCACGGCCATTCCAGTTTGTGCTTTTGGAATCATTGGTGCCGAGCATGATCACAGTGACATCCGGATTGAAGTCCAGGCTGTCCTGATATTCCCCGGTCACATTGTAGGGGAAGTCTGCACTTTTCATGGCGGCATAGTTATTCGCCCCGAAATTGCCGACCCAATATCCCTCGCCCAGCAGGGAATCCAGCTGCGGTGGATATGCATTCTCGGTTCTGTTGTTTATCAGCAGTCCGTATGTCGTGCTGTCACCGACCGCCGCCACCTTGACATCATCGTGGTCCCCCTCTGATGTACTGCCGGCACCAGGTGACCTGAGATAGCCAGCGAGGAAATATATTGCGGCTGTCAATATAATAGCGGCAGAAGCACCTGCCAATATCCATTTAAACACTTTTCTTTCCATAAGAATCACCTGAGCCTTATTGATATGCTGCATTGCAGCTGTGCATCCGTTGGTTACATTTTACTCTAATGCGGTGGAAGGTCAATCCAGAAGGGTTCACAGGGAAAACTCCAACGACTGACTGCATTGGTGATAAAGGCATGGCAGGACCGTATCCAGGGTATTATAAATACATGTCCTTCTATAAAAGAGATCGGCAGGTGATACTATGATCCTGAGGATAATAGTGAGTACAGTGGTACTGATACTGTTCTCAGTCCCTCTCATTTCGACGATCCGCAAAGAATACCGGGAGAATGACCGTGTGTCCAAATGGAGTGTGTTCTTCCTGGTGCTTGCGGTTCTGCTCTGGCTTACGCTGGTGATTTCATTCTTTGCCTATATTATGTAACACTGAAAAGAGGCCTCCGAATAAACGGGGCCTCTTTTTTGATCCGTGTATTATTTGCCGGCTTCGCTGATAGTGCTTACTGCAAGTATTGCGTTCGCAATCTCTTCCGGTGTAACCCTGTCGCTCAGGTTGGCGAATGTGTCTTCCGGATCTGTTGCGAGCTCGCCGACTTTCACAAGGTCTTCGAAGCTTGTGTCTTCAAGGTGCATCTCTTTGAGTGTCGTCGGCATACCGATGTTTTTATAGAATTCGATATACCTGTTCAGCGTTTCATCCGGACTGTTTTCAAGGACGAGCTGTACGAGTGTGCCATAGGCGACTTTCTCACCGTGGGACAGGTGATGGATGTCGCCGGAGAGTGAAGTGAAGCCGTTGTGTATGGCGTGGGCTGCAGCCAGTCCGCCGTTTTCAAATCCGAGGCCGGAAAGCAGTGTGTTTGCTTCGATGACTGCATCCACCTGAGGTGTGACGATGCCGTTTGAAGCGGCTTCATATGCAGCGTGTCCGTGTTTGAAGATTGTCTCCTCACATTTTTCCGCAATCGCCGCGGCTGCGAGTGTCGGCTGGCCGCCGACCATGTTGTCACCATTACTTTTTTGAGCCGCCCTTGCTTCGACCAGCGTAGCCATGGCGTCACTCATGCCGGAGGCGAATAGTCCGGCGGGCGCATTGACGACGACACTTGAATCGATGATAATCAGGCTCGGGTTTTTGTCATAGAACCTGTAGCCTGTGAATGCCCCTTCATCCGAATAGATGACTGACAGGGAACTGCTCGGTGCATCAGTCGATGCAGTGGTCGGTACAATGATGACCGGTGAGCCGAGGTTATCGGCAATGGCCTTTGACGTATCCAGTGTCTTGCCGCCGCCGACACCGATGACAGCGTCTGCATCATTGTTTTCGGCAACGTCAGTCAGCCGGCTGATTTCAGCTTCTGAGGCTTCACCTTCGAATTCCTCGTATTTGAAATCGATGCCTGCATTGTTGAAGCTTTCGGTAATCTTTTGCTCAGTAATCGACCAGACCATTTCATCCGATATGACCAACGGTTTCGCGGCCAGTTTTCCTGTTTCTTCTCCCAGTGTTTCAAGTACCCCCTGTCCCTGTATATATTTTCCCGGGGATTGGAATACATATTTAGCCATTTGAAAAGACCTCCAATTTTGATTCAATGCTGTTTGTTTACATATGTCTCTATCCGTTTTGTGTCCCTGCAAACATTCCACAGGCTCATTTCACTCAAATGTCATTTTACAGATCCGGAACGTTCATGGATTACCGGTACTTCGTTTACTGATATAATTGCACTAATAAAATGTCTGAGGGGTGTATATATGGATCTACCAATAATGCTGGTCATCGTCTTATTCATAAGTCTCGGCATATTCAGCCAGTGGCTGGCGGGGCTGATCAGATGGCCCGCCATCGTCGTCATGTCCATCGCCGGACTTCTGATCGGTCCGGTTTTCCAGTTTGCCAATCCGGAGCAGATGATGGGCAGCGATCTGTTCAGCACCATCGTCTCCCTGGCTGTTGCCGTCATTCTGTTCGAAGGCAGCAGCAACCTGGACTACCGTGAATTAAAAGGGGTATCCAAGGCGGTAAGAAGGGTGATCACAATCGGTGCTGCCCTTGCCTGGATATTCGGCACTCTGTCAATGTACTATATACTGGGCTTCCCGCTGTCAGCTTCACTGGTAATGTCCGGTTTGCTCATCGTCACGGGACCTACGGTCATTACACCTTTGCTCAAGCAGGCAAAAGTCAAAAACTCAGTAAATTCCATATTGAAATGGGAAGGAATCATACTGGACCCGGTGGGACCGCTGCTTGCTCTGTTTTCATTCTATGTCTTCCAGGTCGTGGGTAACAATTTCAGCGGCACCTATATATTTGAATTCCTCATCGGCTTCACTGTGGCGGCAGTGCTTGGCCTCGGTGGATCTTATCTGTTCCGTCTGCTGATCAGGAAAGAGTATATACCGCAGCATCTGATGCCGCCTGTGCAGTTCGCCTTCATCCTGCTGATATTCAGCATCAACGAGGCGGTGCTCCACGAATCCGGACTGCTGTCGGTGACGATTTTCGGGCTGGCGATGGCGAGGATGAAAAACCGGAATCTCATCTACAAACAGTCTGACGAATTCATCGAAGAAATCTCTCTGATCCTGGTTTCCACGGTATTCATCCTGATCACGTCTTCCCTGACACGGGATGTGCTGATCAACGTGCTCAACTGGGAACTGTTCATATTCTGTCTGGTGATGATTCTGATAGTGCGTCCGCTGTCCATACATCTGTCCACGATAAATACGGAAATCGGTTTCAGGGAAAGGTCATTCGTAGGAATGATAGCACCGCGTGGCATCGTCGCCCTCACAGTCGCCCAGTTCTTTGCGGGCCTTTTCATCGATGCCGGTGTGCCGATGGCTGAAATGATCACACCTGTAACATTCGGTTTCGTCTTTGTTACCGTTGTTGTCTACGGCTTCGGTTTCAAGCCCCTCAGCCAGGCGATGGATCTCTCAAGCACCAGTCCGCCGGGGGTGATCATCATCGGGGAAAATGAATTTTCACTGCAGCTGGCAAAAAAATTGAAGGACCACGGCATACCTGTCATGATGTCAGACTTGCTGCATTTCACCTCAAGCAGGGCAGAGGAGTTCGGTATTGAAACATACAGAGGAAATCTGCTGTCGGAAGAAGACCGCATCTATACTGATCTGACCAGTTATGACAGGTGTCTCCTCATGACCCGGTCCTATGTCCTGAACAACCTGGCCTTCAATGAAATGTCTGCTGAATTCGGATTGAGAAATGTCAAGATGCTGCCGATCTCCTCAATGGACCGGATCGTCAAATTCCGTCCCGAAGAGTCACTCCGGCATCATATGCTCTTTGAAGAGACGCTCACCTATTATTGGCTGAATCGCTATATAGAAGATGCAGACATCTCAGAAATGCCCGGCAGCAAAGCGGAGACGCTCACTGAAAATGACATCGTTCTCTATCATATCGATGTGAATGGGAATGTGAGTTTCAAGCCGATTACGCGGGAACTTGAGTTTGATGAAGAGGGAGTCATCGGCTACCTGAAAGATGCGAAGAGATTCAGGGAAAATAATGAATGACACGGAATATATCACAAAAAAGATAATGCTGGAGGCGTCACATGAGTGTCTGGTTTCTGTTTAATGCTTTACTGCTCATATGGGCGGTCTGGAATGTCATGGCCGGGCTTTCGATTCATACGACATATGTTCATATACTGCTGGGATTCGCCGGTTTCCTGTTCTTCATATTCAACTGGACACGGAATGCGGTGTTTTCAACCATCCGCAACGTTGAAAGCAGGGCGGTCAAAGTGAAGCTTGCCCGGATGTCAAAACGCATTGTCCCTTATCACAGATGGACAGGGACGACTGCCCTGATCCTCATCATTCTGCACGGTATGTCTGTGATCAGTTTCTATAGTTTCGATCTGTCGAACATGAAGATTTTGACCGGGATGCTTGCAGCTCTGAACCTGCTTATTCTCGTACTGTCCGGCTGGTACCGTCTGTTGTTCGATTCCAGCTTGAAGATCAGGAGGCTGCACATCGGTCTTGGCATTTCAATGTTCTGTTTTACGGTGCTCCATTTCATCTTCTGATGTGCCAGGGTAAAAGAAATCCCTGGCAACAGAGGGTTTATCCACTCCCCGCACAGTCAATAGATAAAGACACTAAAAGACAAGGAGTGAAACGATGTCTTCACAGAGAAAATGGGCAACCGGATATCTGATCACCTTCATGGTCATGATTTTCCTGAACTACTGGAGCGGGACGAATGTCGGTAGTGTGGCCGATGCGAACCAGGCGATCATCCAGCCGGCGGGATTTGCATTTTCAATATGGGGTCTGATCTACATGCTTCTCTTTGCATGGATCATTAAACTTTTCTTTTCCGGGGACGGATCAGTGACGGCCCGTCTGAAATTCTGGCCGGTATTCAACTTCCTTCTCAACGGACTGTGGATACTTGTTTTCACCCAGCAGTGGCTGTGGGCATCGGTCATCGTCATCGCCGGATTGTTATATACACTCGTTAAAATGTATGCAGTTCTGACGGGTGCAGGTCGTTACGGATTTGACCGGCTGCCATTATCCGTATACATGGGCTGGGTGACGATAGCGGCTATCGTGAATATCTTTGCATTGGCAGTGAATAATGATGTTGAAACTTTCATCGGTCTGGGCGAACTTCCCTGGACAATCATCATGCTGGTTTTTGCGGCCCTGGCCGGCATAGCAGTGGCACTGCGCTTTGGGGACTGGCTGTACCCGCTTGTATTCATCTGGCCGTATTTTGGCATCTATGCAGAAAATGACAGTATGTATATGAGTCTTGATACGACACTGCTGATAACTGCCCTGGCATTGCTGGCTGCCGCTGTCATGGCGGTCAGCAGAAGGCAAGGCGGGCAGCCTGACAGAAAAAGCTCCGGATAACAACTCCGGAGCCTTTTTAATATCCTCATTTCAGCTGCAGGTCGGTCAGGCATGTGCTGTCCCCTTCAAAAGTGGAGAACTCGTAGCTGCCTCCCTTACCATCATATGAAATGTCTATCGTATAATTTTTGTCGCTCGGCAGCCAGAAATCCATGAAGCCGTTATCGAGTGTAGTGACAGTTTCGTCGACATGGACATTGCCTTCATCATCGGTGATCTTCACATCCATATCTGCATTCACCAGTTCGCCCTGGCAGCCGGTCAGGCTGTGGATACTGCAGGGATGGGTGTATGTAATGAACGGTGCGATTGAAACGAAGAATTCACCGTTTGGCAGGTCATATATCTGCTCTCCGCTGTCATCGGTGACCATCAGTGATTCAGAGTCGATGGAAGCGGACTCTGCAATATTGCCTGCACTTAGTTCCGCAACATATTCCTTGATGCCGCCTGCATCACCTGCAGCATTGCCGGAACACCCGGCGAGGATTGCGAGCAATCCGATAAGCGGCATCCATAAATATCTTTTCATGCATATCCCTCCTATTTCCTCCATTATATCAACGGCCGGATTTAAAAGTATCCGTGAATATAACGACTTTATGAACTATACACGCGTGATATCGTGAAAATACGACAAAATCCGGGAGAGGGATGTCTTGGTGAGTACGATGACAGGGACAAGCTATAAGGGAGGAGACATGAAATCGCTGGTTGATTACCTGAGGAATACTCTGGGTAAATTATTAGTAGAAGGAAACCAGCTTCAGAATGGAGACTGATCACACATGACACATAGCAATGCAATGATAGATAACGCGGACCGGTGGATTGCATACTGCAATGACCGGGACCTCGAAGGTCTGGCTGGAATTACATCGGAAGAGCTTGAAGTCCACGGACCGAAAGGTACGGCAACGATTGATAAGACAGGGCTCAAAGAATGGCTGGAGCGGGCAAGACTGAAACTTGAAACGTTTGAACATTACGCCAGGGACAACAAAGTCGTCATGGGTCAGCATGGAATCTGGCTGGACTCGGACGGCGCAGTCAAAGGGGAGCAGGATGTCTACACCGTCCTTGTATTTGACGGGGAAAAGGTGGGTGCCCTGGGACGCTTTGATGACAAAGAGCAGGCATTTGATGTGACCGGTCTTGAAGAGGGAGACAGGATAGATTAGGTGCATGTTTCTATCGTCCTGACCAGAGGGCATATGTGACAGTTCCTGCCAGCAGTCCGATTGCGGAACCGGCAACAAGTGTGTACATGATTATATCCGGATTGATGATCATGCCGGCAATGAGTCCGATAAGCGTGCCAAAAATCATTGCGAGGGGTATGGCGGTTGATGACAGTCCTTTGCTGTCTTGAGACTTCTTCATTCAGATCCCCCCTTTCCCTGGATAAAATAGGTAATCCAATCGTATCATCCGGGCAGGGAATTTTAAATGCTTTAAAATTTGAAACCTCTCTTAATTTCCAACTGGAAATATGGTAAAATAACAATGCGAATACTGAACGGAAGGAGATTTTAAAAATGGGTGTACCCAGGATTTGGCAGTCACTTTTGAATAACTAGCCTAATATTATTATTCAAAAGTCTTGCTATAACTATATTCTGAGGGGACGAGTGTATCCATTTTTAGGATGATCCTACAGGCATGGGGAGATAGCATGAGGCTGTCTCTTTTTTGTGTGCAAAAATATAGTTTGCAGACTCATAAGGAGTGCAAATTATAATGAATGAACTGTCAATTAAATTGAAAGATATTGATGTGAGTTTTGGTAACAGGGAGATATTGAAGATTGGTGAACTGACGGCGTATATGAATGACAGTATTGCCATCATCGGGCCGAATGGCGCCGGCAAGTCGACGCTGCTCAAGATTATCGCGGGGGATTTTACAAGCTTTGAAGGAACTGTGCAGCGTGAGACGGATTTCAATTACTTTGCCCAGATCGGCGACCTGGATACGGCGGTTGATGACAGCTTCAACTTTGAACTGTTGAGCCGGCTGAATGTTCCTGACAATATGAATCTAAGTGGCGGTGAGGAGACGAAGTTCCGCCTGGCACAGGCGCTGTCCGCGTATAAGCTCGGCCTGCTGCTGGATGAGCCGACAACCCACCTGGACCGGGGGAGTGTGAATCTGCTGATCGATGAACTGGAATATTATTTCGGCACTTTGATATTCGTCAGTCACGACCGGCATTTCATCAACAGTATCGCGGATAAGATATGGGAAGTGTCGGACGGCAGGGTCCGTGAATACACCGGAAACTACGATGATTATGAGGGACAGAAAGAACAGGAAAAGCTGGAGCATGAGCGTCAGTACCAGAGTTTTGTCAGTGAGAAGAAGCGGCTTGAGGCTGCAGCACAGAAGCAGATGGAAAAGGCTGCGAAGATGGGCGGGGACAAGACCAGGAAACAGGATATCAAGCCGGACAGGCTGAGTTCGAGCAAACAGAAGGACACCGTGCAGAAGCAGGCGTTCAAAGCTGCCAAATCGATCGAGTCGAGGCTTGGCCAGCTGGATGAAGTGGAACGTATGGCAGACGGCACGTCACTGAAATTCCCGATGTCTGAAGAGATGGAAATCCACAACAAATTTCCGGTCATGGGGCAGGATGTGACTGTGAAACGGGGAGATAAGGTACTGCTCGACAGAGTGGGTTTCCAGTTCCCGTTGGGACGCACAATCGCCATTACTGGAAATAATGGCTCCGGGAAATCCAGTCTGCTGCATGAAATCATGGAAGATGCCGAAGGCATGGACATTTCACCGAAAGTGAAGATTGAAAGCTACCGGCAGATGGACTATAAAATGTTCACCGACGAAACGGTGATAAGATATCTGATGAAACAGAGTGAATTCCAGGAACCGCTGGTGAGGAGCATACTGCAGAACCTGGGATTCAGCCAGGATGAAGTGACAAAGCCGCTCCATGATCTGAGTGGCGGAGAAGCGACGAGAGTATCGCTCGCTTTGATGTTTGTCAGGCCGTCCAATGTCATCATACTGGATGAACCGACGAACTTCATAGATCTGAACACGATTGAAGCTCTGGAGGCATTCATCAGGGCGTACAGGGGGACCATCATCCTGACTTCCCACGACAAATACTTCGTCGAGCGGACGGCGGATCTGGTGTATGAAATCAGAGATGGGAAACTGGACAGAATGGAATAGGAAAACTGTTTATTAGAAAAGTATGGATAGCCTCCATACTTTTTTTATTGCACAACAGAAAAAAAGGATGTTATAATTACTGTACTGAACGGTCAGTAAAGTTTTTTGAGGTGAAAGAATGAGCAAAAAAGAAGAACTGCTGCTGATGGCGGCTGAAATCATACAGAACGAAGGCATACAGGCACTGAGCATGGATTATCTTGCGCGGAAGGCGGATATCACAAAAGGCGGCGTGCTTTATCATTTTGAAAGCAAAGGGAACCTGCTTTTGAAAATGAACCAGAAGGTGATTGACAACTTCGATGAAAAAGTGGAGAAGCATCAGAAGGATATGATTGGCAATTACCAGTTCACCCGGGCGTATGCACTGGCTACGCTTGACTATTTAAAGCAGGACCAGCAGAGTTTTCTGCCCGCAGTCTTCATCGCTTCATATGCTGATGAGGACAGTCTGGATCTCTGGCAGCACTTTGCCGGCCAGTGGAATGATTCATTCCTGGCTGATAAGGGAGACCGGGCGAAGATCATGAAGCTGCGTCTGCTTGCTGATGGCATATGGTTCCATGTGCTGTACTACAGGGATGACGTGAACAAGGGTGAGATAGAGAATGTGATTCTTGATGAATGCAGGTCACTTCAGGAGGAGGGGAGTTAGATGGGATTCCTGTCATTGTTTGGAGCGATACTATCTGAAGTGTTCGGGTCCAGCATGCTGAAAATTACAGCGGTCACGAACAACAGGCTGCCGGTTGCCGGCATAATTCTTGGCTACGGGATGGCATTCTATCTGTTGTCACTGGCTCTGATGACAATACCGCTCAGTTTCGCCTATGCCGCATGGAGCGGAGTGGGGACAGCGCTGACTGCCCTTATCGGGTTCGGGGTCTTCAAGGAACAACTGCGTCCAAAAACGGTGATCGGCATCATCGTACTGATCATCGGTCTTGTGCTGATGAGGATCTAAAGGAGAAATGGATTATGAGAAACTATATTTATCTCGGAGGTGCAATCGTATTCGAAGTGGCGGGGACGACGATGTTGAGCCTGTCGGAAGGTTTTTCCAACCTCATGCCGACAATCGCAATGGCGATATGCTTTGCCCTTTCATTCATCAGTCTGATCTTCGCCCTGAAAGCCATACCGCTGAGTCTTGCCTACAGCATATGGGCGGGCCTTGGAACAGCCGGAGCCGGGGTGATCGGCATATTCCTGTTCGGTGAAACACTGTCCACGGTCAATATCATCGGGCTGCTGGTGATCATCACCGGTGTTGTCATCATGAATATGTCCGACAGTGCAGGAAAACAGGTGGGGCAAAGATGAGATCACACAGAATATGAGAACCTCCCCTCCCATATATGGGAGGGGAGGTTCTTTTTCATATTCATGTTTAAACAATATCCGATTTCACAATCTTCTTCCGTCCATATAAATAGGAGGCTGCATAAACGATGGTGCCGATGCCGAGCACGATGAAAGGGAAGATGAACCGGTAGATGTCCCATCCGATGCCCAGGTCGATATTTTGGGTCACTGTGTTGTCAAGTGGCATGAAATGGAACATGTAGACGATGAATAATGGCACGTAGTATATGATGTACCTTATATATGGAATGTCCATCCAGACACTTGTGAATATTAATAGATAGATGCTCATCATAATCAGGCTGACACCCGTAATCATGACAAGGCCATAGTATAAATGATAGTCATGACCGATGATCACGAAGGTCGAGAAGACTGCCGCCGTGAACACGAGCATAAATGCATGATAGACAAACCCGGCTTTCAGTATGTCCTTTTTCCGGGTTGGCAGTGAGAAAAGGAAACGGTGACTGTTGTTTTTCGAAAGACGCATGTCGATGTTCAGAATGCTTGAAATGGTGTAGACCATGACAATGATGTTGAGCAGGTTTACAAACGGCATCAGTGGCTGGAGATTGATGATAGACTGCCCGAAAGCAGTCAGCAGGTTGATGCTGATCATGATAGCGCCCATCACCCATATCCATTTGGAATACATCAGGTTCAAATAGAGCTGTTTCTTCATATCAGACACCTCTCCTATTATTTTTGGTGAAGTACATCACTTCATCAACGCTCAGTCTCTCAATGATTACCTTATCGCCGAACAGTTCACGGAGAGTGTCCGGCGCATTGCTCATCGCTTCAAAGCCAAGGGAATTCTCCCTTATGCCCATCAGCAGTTCGCCGGTTTCATCGTCGAGTATATCCTTTGGCCCTTTTACCTTTTTGTAGGCTGTCAGCAGCGCCTCTTTTTCCATGTTGAATAAAATTTCCCCATTATCAATCATCACGATATAGTCCGCGATGCGCTCCAGATCACTTGTAATGTGAGTGCTGAACAGGATGGTAATTTCCCCGTCAATCATCAGTTCCTGCAGTATATCCAGGAGTTCCATCCTGAAAGTCGGCGCGAGGTTCGATGTCGGTTCATCCAGTATCAGAAGCTCGGCGTTATGGCTCAGGGCAACAGCCAGTGAAAGTTTCACTTTCTCTCCTGTGGAAAGTCTTTTGATTCTGGTGTTCTCCGGTACGTTGAAGTCATCCAGATATTTGTGGTAGACAGTGCTGTCCCACGCTTCAAAATAGACGGTAAGCAATTTTTCCAGCTTGGCGGGGGAGAGATGTTCGGGAAAATTATCCTCGGCGAAAACCAGACCGATACGGTTCAGCAGATCTTCACGGTCACGCTCGATGTCATCGGAACCGAGTATTGTTACATCACCCCGGTCCGCTTTCAGCAGCCCGATCAAATGATTGATCAGCGTCGACTTGCCGGCACCGTTATCCCCGACCAGGCCTGTGATATAGCCTCTGGGGATATCAAGGCTCAAATCCCTGATTTCGAAGTTTCCTATTTCCTTATGAAGTCCTTTGACATCTATGGCATTCATTTCTTATCCTCCTCAATGACATGGATCATATCGATCAGTTCCTCGGCGGAAAGGTTGATCTGATATGCCGTGTTAAGCAGTTCTTCGATATTCTTTTCGATTTCAAGAAGCACACGTTCCCTTTGTATGTTGGCGTTCTGTTCACTTACAAAGGTCCCTTTGCCGACAATTGAGTATACATACCCCTCCTGTTCAAGGTCCTGATAGGCACGCTTCGTCGTGATGATGCTGATCTTCAGCTCTTTCGCCAGCGCCCGCATCGACATCAGCGCTTCCCCCGGCTGTACTTCGCCGGTCATGATGGCCCGGATGATTTCATTTTTCAGCTGTTCGTAGATGGGGATATCAGTGTTATTCGATATCTGGATATTCAAGAAAACACCTCTTTTGTATATAATGTGTATGTTCAATATATACAAAATGCACACTTGTGTCAATGTTTTTGAAAAAAGTTTAAAAAAGAAGCTGACCGATTACAGGCGGTCAGCTTTCCAGTACAGTAGAGTTTGATGATGTCACCATCAGCCATGATGGTCTCTCCAGTGATACGGCTTGAATTCTCAGAAACAATGGACACTGCGATAGGAGTGATGGCACGGTGTCCGGAAAATGACTTTGGCGGACATGGCAGAAGTCACGGTGTCCGGTAAATGACTTTGACGGACATGGCAGAAGTCACGGTGTCCGGAAAATGACTTTGGCGGACATGGGGGAAGTCACGGCGTCCGGTAAGCGACTTTGGCGGACATGGGGGGAAGTCACGGTGTCCGGTAAGCGACTTTGACGGACATGGCAGAAGTCACGGTGTCCGCCAGCTTAAAAATGAAGTTCCGCCATCCTCTTTAACGGCCGTCGTTTCCAAAGCATTCCTTATGGCAGGGAGCAACTATTCATATGCCGGTTTATGAGACTAGCTTGAGTCCGGATACACCGATGACGATGATGACGACACTGATGATGCGTCCGAAGTTTCTGGATTCCCCGAAAAATATCATATTGATGAGGACTGCAGCTGTCGTTCCTGCTCCGATCCATACTGCATAGGCGACGCTTACCTGCAGGTAGTTGAAGGAGGCATAGAGGAAGGCGAATGCACCGCCGAACCCGGCGGCCAAAAGCAGAAGGTTTTTCACATTCTTTTCCATACTGAATTTTTTGAGGCCGATGACACCTGCCGTTTCCATGATTGCAGCAATCAGTACATATATCCAGCCCATATCAATACACCTCCCCGGTCTGTTTTCCAGCCGTCCTATTATCTGAAATGTTGAGTGAAATGACACCGATTACTATTACGCCTATGAAGATGATCTTGGAAAACGTGAAGTCCTGTCCGAAAATGTATACGTCCATCAGTGCCGTGCCGACCGTACCCGCTGCGGCGAAAACGGCATAGACCGTCCCGGTAGGGAGCCCTTCACATGCCTTTGACAGGAACCAGAAATCCAGGATGATCACCGGAATGATGACCGTCCAGTGCCACCATTGCTCTGCGATATTGAAACCGAAAATCCAGAACAGTTCAAAAAGGCTTGTTAAAATAACATAAATCCAATATTTGTTCATTAAAACCCCTCCTGAATGAATATCATTCATCTTTTATTGAAAAATAGAGCATAACGGGCACGCCATTATGCTGTGTGATAAAACATCATTGCCTGTAATTCAGCGACGTCAATATATAATACACCAGGGCGGAGCGGTACTCATCGATGAATGACTGCTCCGGATCATCGAAGAGATAGACCTGCTCCGCAGCAGACTCCATGGCCCCCGTCACTATTCTGGCAGTGAAGAAAGTATTTGTGACAGGTTTGATTTCGCCTTCAGCATGAGCATGCTCAAGGAGCCTTTGCACCCATTCATACAATGGAGCATAGATCGTTTCCCACCTGCCGATTTCCTCAGTCTGAGTGAACCCGGTGTAGACGAGTTTCGTCAGCTCCTTGTACTCCGCGGTATTGTCGAAGAAGACCGAGACCATAGCCTCCACATTCTTTTCAAAAGAATGTTCCCTGACCTCGTTCTCCAGCCGGCTGAGAACTTTGTTCACCATGTCTTCAGCAATCGCTGGCATGACTGACAGCTTGGATGAGAAATATAAGTAATAGGTTCCCTGGCCGATACCCGCATCTTTGACAATATCAGTGATTGTCGTCTTTTCAATGCCTTGCCTTAAATACAGTTTGATGGCCGAATCAATGATCCTCTGTCTCTTATCCATAAAAACACCCCGTAAATGAATGATGTTCATTCATAATGATAATATATACTGTGATTTTCTGCAACCTTGTCAGAGGAAAATAATAACCCCGCCTCTCATCAGAAAGGCGGGTAACTTGAAGCACATCTGCTAAAGGTTGTCCTGAAAACCTTTTTCGAGCATATCCCCTTTACCGAGGAACACACGTGTCATATCTATATCATTCTGACTCAAGGAATGCCTGCAGCCTGCCGTACTGCGCTTCGGCATCCCTCCAGCCGAGTTCATAGAGGTCTTCGAGACGTTTCTTATTTCTTTCGGTCCTGCTTATCTTCAAAGGTTTGCTCGGTGCTATGACGAATGCATTGTTCCTCTTTTCCTGGTCATAGAGGTATTTGAGTGTGTCATTGTAATGTCTGTAGCGGATGCCGAGTTTTTCATGAATCATCGGATGGTCTTTATATTTGATGACCTTCGACATCCGGCTCGGCTTTTTGAAGTATCCCCGGGGTTTTGTAAGTATGACGATATTCTTCTCAAACCCGTCGCTCTGTGCCTTTCTGATCGGTATGGGATCGGAGATGCCGCCGTCCATGAGGTGACGGTTGTCATACTGCACGCTGGTGGCGACGAAGGGCAGGGAGCTTGATGCCCTCAGCAGTTCAGCGATGTGATCCTGGTTCTCCGTCTTTTTATAGTAGACCGGCTCTCCGGTGCCGCAGTCGGTCGCGACGATCGTGAACTGCTCCGGACTGTCGACCAGTGTCTTTACATCAAATGGGACGAGTCTGTTCGGTATTTCATCGAAGATGAAGTCCATGCCGAAAAGTTCACGTTTCTTTATATAATTCCCCAGCGAGATATACCGTTTATCTTCGACAAAATCCAAATTGACCTTTCTGTTCCTGCCCGGCTGCCTGGAAAGATATGAAGCGCCCATGCAGGCGCCTGCCGAAACGCCGATCACATATGGGAGATAGAGGTCTTTACTCATGAAGTATTCCAGTACCCCTGCTGTGTAGAGGCCGCGCATGCCGCCACCTTCAAGAACCAATCCTGTGTCTGTCATCATTTATGCCTCCCGCTCCTGTTGGATGTTCATTTCATATAAATAAAGTTTAACAGACCATCATCGCATTATTAAAGCCGATTGCCCGGCGATTTCACTGTTACGTTAAATTCATATTGATGAAATATTCAGAACGTTGATGTATTTTGAAAGTATGCATTGGAAGTGATGAAGAGGGGGACAGCGACAGGCATCGAGGATCTGTTTGAAAAACTGCATGCGTATAATGCGCCCGGGAGCAGACGGGAAAGCAAAGTGGGGAGGTCGAACTGAAGGGTGGAATGTGTGATGCTCCATTTGTTGAACTTTCATATGAAAATATGGCGGATGCAGCAGAAGGGATCATAAAAGTGATGGAAAATTATAAAAGCTGAAATATGAGGAGGGAACTTCATGGAATTCAAAAGAATCATTGATGAAAACAGGGAAACGTATATGGCGGAATTGTTCGAAGTATTAAGGCAGGAAAGCATCAGTGCCGAAGGCAGGGGCATTGCGGAATGTGCGGAACTGATGGTCGGCAAGCTCAAAAGTGCAGGGATAGAAGACGTTGAGATCATTGAAACAGAACACAATCCTGTGGTCTGTGGTGAATATCATGTTTCTGATGATGCGAAAACAATGCTCATATACGGCCATTACGATGTCCAGCCGCCCGATCCGCTGGAAGAGTGGGTGAGCCCGCCATTCGAACCCACAATCAGGGACGGTGCGATCTATGCCCGTGGTGCAGGGGACAACAAGGGGCAGATCATGGCCCAGATACTTGCGGTAAAGACGTATATTGAAGCGGAAGGCAGTCTGCCGATCAACGTGAAGTTCGTAATCGAGGGTGAGGAGGAGACGGGGAGTCCGAATCTCCCGTGGTTTGTTGAACAGCATAAGGAAAAACTGAAGACAGATTTTGTCTATACTTCCGATGGGCCGATGCTTGCGGGCAATCATCCGGTTGTCCTCCTCGGTGTGCGGGGGCTCCTCTATGTGGAGCTCGCGGCTTTGGGCTCAAAGTTCGATAACCATTCGGGCAACAAAGGCAACATCGCCCGCAATCCTGCCTGGGAGCTCATGGATCTGCTCGGTACGATGAAAGATGACAACGGCAGAATTTTGATTGAAGGCTTCTATGATGGCGTATTACCGCCTACGGAGAAGGAACTTGAACTGATTGACAGGCTGCCGTTTGATCTTGATGATGTGAGGAAGAATATCGGTGACGACAGTGTGGAATTCGACAAGGCGGACTACTACCGTGCGCTCTGTTTCGAACCGACTTTCAATATCGCCGGATTTACGAGCGGATATGGCGGGGAAGGTGCGAAGACGATCATCCCCGCCGAAGCGAAAGTGAAAATGGATATGCGCTTGGTCATGAACCAGAATCCGGATGAAATTTTTGAGAGGCTCAGAAACCATGTGCAAAAGCATGCGCCGGACGTAAAAGTTCAGAAGCTCGGTACAATGCAGCCCTCCCGGACGTCCTCTGAACTTGAATTCATTGAACCGATAAGGAGGTCCGCAGAAAAATCATTCGGCAGGGAAGCTTTCATCCAGCCGAGCTTAGGCGGCAGTCTGCCTGATGCAGTATGGACGAAAATACTGGGTGTTCCTTCAGTCGTTGTCCCTTATGCGAATATCGATGAAGCAAACCATTCACCGAATGAAAACCTGGTTGTGGAGCATTTCTATAAAGGAATTGAAACGACGTGCAGGGTGATATCTGAAATTGGGGAACTGGACCAGAGCTACAGTATTTAATCCGGCCATGTTTGTTTGCCTATTTCTGCTGTCCTATGTATGATGGTGGGTGCAAGATACAATATAATATGATTCTTATTCGACTGGGGGAGCATGCAGATGCTGAGAGAGCAATCGACCCTTTGAACCTGATTCGGGTAATACCGGCGTAGGAAAGTGGAGTGAAGATACTTGGAAAATGAAATTCGCATATATCGACAATCCCACGGCCATATCAGGTTGTGGGATTGTCTGCTTTTCCCCCGGTGAAATTAGGAAGGGGAAATTATGATGAACAGTCAGTTCACAGATCGCATCTGGAAACGCGTGGAGCCATTATGGAACAATTATTTGGATCACCCTTTTGTCAAAGGGCTCGGGGAAGGGTGGCTTGAGGAAGAGAAATTCAGGCATTGGCTGAAACAGGATTATGTCTACCTGATCGATTATTCGAGATTGTTCGCTCTGGGCAGTGCCAAAGCACACAATCTCGCAACGATGAATGAATTTTCCAAGCTGCTGCACGGTACGCTTTTCATGGAAATGGATCTGCACAGGGAATATGCGGAAAAATTTGGAATTTCTCGGGAGGACCTGGAAAATACGGGTGCGGCAGCTACCACAACGGCTTATACTAGCTACATGCTGAATGTGGCGCAGCGGGGGAGCATAGAGCATGTTGCCGCCACGGTGTTGGCATGTGCGTGGAGCTATAATTTCATAGGCCTGAAGCTGTCACAGATTGAGGGGGCTCTGGATCATGAGCTGTACGGCAATTGGGTACAGACATACTCATCAGAAGAATTCACAGATCTTGCGGAAAGCTGTAAACAATTGATGAACACACTGGCTGAAGATAAGCCGGAAAGGGAGCTCGCCGAGCTGGAGGAAATCATCTATAAAACAAGTATGTTCGAATATATGTTCTGGGATATGGCGGAAAATATGGAGACGTGGCCGGTGAAAGAGAGCTAGCGGCATGCATGGATAAAAATCCCCCCTGTCCCGTAAGTGCTGGGACAGAGGGGGATAGTATCAGAATCCGGCTGTCCAGCCGCCGTCGACGGTGAGGACAGCGCCGTTGATGAAGCTTGATTCATCCGATCCGAGGAACAGTGCAGCTTCTGCGATTTCTTCAGGTTTTCCGGTCCTTGGTATGAGGGCCTGGGTCAGTCCGGCGCGTTCCATGCCGAATTCACTGATGTTCTCCATGCCGGAGCTGATGTTTGTTTCGACGGCACCCGGTGCAATGCCGTTGACCCTGATGCCCTTTTTGGCGTACATATAGCCGGTGTTCTTGGTCAGGGCGACGACCGCATGCTTCGATGCGCCGTAGGCGACGCCGGCATGGGCACCGTTCAATCCGCCTGTTGAAATCGTATTGACGATGACACCTTCCCTGTCATTGTCCAACCAGTAGTTGACCGCTTTGCGCGTGGCGCGCATGACACTTTTGGTGTTCACATCGAAAATCCTGTCCCATTTCTCGTCAGTGATCTCGCCGACCGGCTCAAAGCTGTCCATGATGCCAGCGTTGTTGACGAGGATGTCAAGCCCGCCGAAGTGACTGATTGCTGCGTCGATCATATCCTCGACCTGTCCCGCGTCAGCGACATTCACAGTCACAGGTTTTGCAGTTCCGCCTTCAAAAGTGATCTCCTGGCTGACAGCTTCCGCACCTTCGGCATTGTAATCCGCGACGATGACTTTTGCACCTTCCTTTGCATACAGTTTCGCAATCGCCTTGCCCATCCCTGACGCTGCTCCAGTAACAATTGCAGACTTGCCTTCAATTTTAGCCATTCATATCTTTCCCCCTTCAATGGTCTGTCAACTATATTTTATACTTAATGGCCGCAGATGCAAAAAGATTCAATTGGTGTACTGGTATGTCGATTCCCGAATAGGAGACCAGTGTCTTAAAATACAAAAGGTGCATTTTGGATATGTATGAAAACAGGCTGTCATATAACAGCCTGTTTCTTTCTAAATTCCAGGGTGATATTCTCTTCCGTCACGCAGTATATCGAGTGTCTCCTTTGCTTTTTCAAGGATATCATCTTTGTCAGTAAGCAAATCATATGCGGTAAGTGCCATTGAACTTGCTGCCAGGTGCATCCCTTTATAGCCAATTTGAGTGCCGAATGCAGCTGTTGCCTGCCAGGAATGCAATGCTGTACCTACTGGAGTACATGTTGTCGTGATAGAACCGGTTGGTACAATCCAGCTTACATCACCGACATCGGTGGAACCGGGTAAAGATACACCGGGTTGATAAGGGTGGAATGAAATGGAGGCAGGCAGTAATTCATCAGCGGACTTGCCGGATGTCGGTAATGATTGTGCCAGCTCCTCTGCAAATGCCTGTTCCTCTTTTGTATATTCAAGCGGGGCACTTTCAAGCATATTCTTATACATGACTTCATTCAAAGGATCATTTGGCAATGATTCATAAGGGAATCCGATGATTTCAGATTCAACGTCCGTTTCATTCATCAGAGCAGCACCTTTTGCGATATTTTGTACCCGCTCCAGTATTCCCTCCACTTCTTCCTTCGACCCCGCCCGGAGGAAGTACCAGACACTTGCTGTTTCTGGTACGATATTAGGTGCCAGCCCCCCATCAGTAATCGTATAATGCATGCGCGTGCCGTCCGGGACATGTTCACGCAGATAATTAACCCCGATGTTCATCATTTCCACACTGTCGAGTGCACTTCTGCCAGCTTCCGGAGACGCGGCAGCGTGAGCAGGTTTTCCTTTGAAATGGAACTTGATGGAGACCATGGATTGTGTACTTGCATGCATCGGAGCATTGTTCATCATCGGATGCCAGGTCAATGCACTGTCAAGGTCATCAAAAACGCCTGCTTTCGCCATGTGTGTTTTCCCGCTCAGCACTTCTTCTGCGGGGCATCCGTAATAGCGAATCGTACCTGAAAGTCCATCCTCTTCCATTTTTTCTTTCAGTGCGGCTGCAGCTTCTACTCCGGCAGTTCCCAGGAGATTGTGTCCACAGCCATGTCCGGGACCATTTGGAGTCACTTCTTCTTTCCTGGGCGTCGCGGTTTGGGAAAGACCGGGCAGTGCATCAAATTCTCCAAGGATGCCAATGATCGGTTTGCCCTGTCCATATTCAGCCATGAAAGCCGTATCGAGGCCGCCGATGTCATTTTTAATGGTAAAGCCCTGGCTTTCCAACTCTTTTTGCTGAAGTTCACTCGCATATGTTTCCTCGTATGCGGTTTGTGGATTTTTCCAAATGTCCCGGGCCATCTGTGTATATTTTTCCCTATTCCGTTCGAACCATTCAATTATAGTATCTTTGCTGCTTATCTGTATGCTCATTTCTGATTCCTCCTATGATTGGGATGCTTTTTTCTCCTTCATTCTTTCCAGTTGGATGCAGATCAGGACTGTGAGTACAATACACGTCAGACTTTTTAAGTAAATGGGCAGGGCAGTCAGGTTGACGCCTATCCCAATGATTAAAGCGATTGCCCCGTAGATGGGTTTTTTCATTGCAAACTGTGCAAAAACCGCGCCGAATATTGCAGGCAGAACAAGTGGAAATACTGCTTCAATCTGCGGTGGCATGTTGGCAACAATGATTGCGCCGCCGATTATTATCGGTATGAGGAGGAGTTTATTGACCAGGGAAGCGGCACTTATACTCAGCGTTGCTGTAATTTCTCCTTTTGCCGTCCCCGGTTCAGCACCGACTGCACTCTGGGCTGCAGCAGCAGAAGGGAGACACATATTACTGATATTGCCTGTCAGGAAACTGATATAGGTTCCAGAAACGCCAAGCATGGGAAAATACATGATGGGTTCAAGTGCCCATACTACTGCGATCACACCAGCGTAGGCAGCCAGTCCGGAGAGGATGATCTGCCAACCGGGGTGATAGCCCAGCCCAAATGAAAGATATGCAGGAAGGGATATGGTCAGGATGATGACGGACCATATTGTCAGCCGTCCCCAAAAGTGTGATTTCTCATGGAATGATGCCATGGTAAATGTCTTTTTGTCCACTGCTTCTTTCATGCTGGTATCTGCACTGATTCCGTTTACTTTTTGAGTGTACATAAGGTATCCCCCTTTTTGATTTGAAGAATAAACACCCGTCGTGAATGTTTACTTCAGATGACGAAATAGCCGAAGCATAAACTGATTATGATGGAAAAGCCGAGCGCCCATTCACGCAGCCATGCGAGGTTGTACTTATCTGACAGCTTCATTGTAATGACCATCGTCCCAGCGGCAGCTATAATTACGATAATGGGAGCCAGTCCTTTAAGCATCTCTGCACTTAAAAGGTTCCCAAAAGCTGCAATCATCGCAGCAGTGGCAAAAATCCCCATCAATCTCTGGCCGTTTCCTTTTTTTGTCACCTTTTCTTGGATTTTTCCGAGTGATTTAGTGAACAGTACAGTAAACAGCAGCCAGCCCATGCCTCCAAGGCACAGGACCCAGACGATTGCTGTGAACACAGCTTTGTCATAACCTTCTCCCCCGAGACTTGCCCCCGATGCTTCCGCTGCGAGACTTGCCCCGAGAGATTCGATCGGAGCAGAACCGATTACACCGATCCTTATCATCGTCAGTGGATTACCGATGAAGGCAATCAATGAAATAGCCACGATCGCTATTGCGATGGATGGGCCGATTGCAGCAATTGCACCGGTTTTTACTGCACTTCTTACTTCCTTTTTGCTCATCCCGACATCTTCGCTTGCCCTTGAGGCGAGCTGGATGAATTTAATACTTTGGAAAATAACAAGGCCGATGACAAGAGAAGCCACCATCCACATGACTTTACTGTTCGCGAGTTCCATTACAATATCCATGTGTTTCTCCCCCTTTATGTTGAAAACGCATCATCAGGATAAAAGACTAATTTTTCAAATAATTTATTATAGTATATAATTTTGTAGAAAACGTTTACAATATGTAAATGAACATAATTTCTGTTTATGTTATGGGGTTTTATACATAGAGAGGGTGGGGACATGAATCTGGAAAAATATATCGGTTATTTTATCGGGAAGGAATTTGGGGATGCAGAGCACCAGATATGGAAGTTCAGAGGGACAGGCGAGAGGGCTGAAATACTGGAAGGTGAAACCGTCCGGGAAGACGGAGGGGTACCGGCATGTAGAGCGGATAGTGGAAGATATTGTATGGAGAAGTACGATGCAAGCACCGAATTGCATTTTTGTTATTTGGACAAGAAAGGAATCGTTCTGCGCATATTCAAGCACATCAACGCAGTGGACGAATGGGTGATGGAGCATCTGTACCACAGTTTGCATTCCATCATACTGGAAGATGAACTGAAAATGAAGACAACAGAACAGCAGATGATGATCGAGAGTATGCATTCGATTTCCTCGAGTCTTGAACTCGACCAAGTGTTAAAAACAATCATCCGCCATGCTTTGAATGTCATTCCGACTTCAGATGCAGGATTCCTGATGCTTTACGATCCATATAGACAAAAGCTGATACCAAAAGTACAGGTAGGGTTCAACGAGCGGATCTACCAGTTTGAAACACGGGTCGGCGAATCCATCACGGGAAAAGTGTTCGAAGATGGCAGAAGCAGAGTGTATAACTCCTATGACGAATTAATCGCAGAAATGCGTGCGTACAACATTTTACCTGAGAACTATGACAGTATTCTCCAATCGACTGGGACACCCGGTATGGTGGACGGAGCAATCTGTGTACCGGTTTCCATCGATGAAAAAAGAATTGGCGTGATGATCGTCCATCAAGGGAGGATGAAAAAGCGACTTGGGCAGGAAGACGTCACATTACTGGAAGCATTTTCCAGACAGGCGGCAATAGCCATCGAAAATGCCCAATACCATGCAGAGACTGAAGAACGTCTGCAGCAGATTACAGATTTAAGTGGACAGTTGGCAGAGAAGAACAACCAGTTGCAGAAGCGCCAGGAAGTCCATCACACACTTACAATGCTTTCCATACAGAATAAAGGTATCAACGTAGTGGTGGACGGTATGCAGAATATGATTGATCTGGAACTGATCTTTTTCAATGGTCTGGAAAATGATTTTTACTCACCCGGAAAGAATGAAAAAGCCTGTTTCAGTGTTTTTGAAATCAAAGTGCTGTGTCTGGAACGCCACAGGGATTTCTACACGGTAACGGACGACGGGGATAGATATTACTTATATCCCATATTTAACGGACAGGTTTTTATAGGGTGTCTAATCATACTTGTGGACAGGCCCATGTCGGAAATCGAGCAGATTACGATTGAGCAGGGCACCACTGTTTTAGCGTTGGAACTGGTCAACTGGCAGACTGCGACGAAAATCTACCATCGCAGAGTTTATGAACAGTTCCGTAAACTGCTTGCTTATGGCGACAATGAACAATTAGTTGAATATGGCAAGGAATTGAACCTGAATGTAAAAGGGTATTGGAGCGTTGCGGTACTGGAAATTGTAAATGCACAAAATGATCTTCAATATTTAGAAATCCATATCCACCAGCTAGCTTCCCGGCTTAGTAAAAAACTGGGTGACAGCGTAAAGCTTGTTTATGGATTTTATAATAAGATCATCCTGCTCCTGTCCCTCTCCGGTACAGAGGAGGTATACGACATAAAGGATGAACTGAACGAGATTGGCGTGCAGGAACAAACGAAGGAATCCACCTTGGTCCGCGGAGGGATAAGCGGTGTCTATAAAGGGCTCGAATATATAAACAAATGCTATGGCGAAGCCAACAAAATCATCTCCTACCTGGCAAGCCGTGACAGTCTGGAAGTGATTCTTTATGAGGATATCGGACTAAACCGATTATTCCTCAATCAGCCGGCAGAAGATATCAATCACTTCATCGAGGAGACATTGTCTCCGCTGACAGTAGACAACAGCCGGTATAAGGAGCTGGAGAAAACACTTGATGCCTATATGGAAACGAACCGTTCACCAGGAAAGACAGCAAAGCTGGTCCACATCCACATCAATACACTCTATCAGCGTCTTCGTACGATTGAAGAACTGCTGGATATTGATTTGAATGACAGTCAGGATATGCTTAAAATTCAACTCGCCTGTCATTTGAAGAATTCACAGCCGGGATTGGAGGATGCGCATGGGTGAGTGGGAAGGTATCCAGGCTGAGACTCTAGGCTGTCCGCGTTTTGGATGTACCACTAAAGGGAAGATGCCAAGCAGCACCAACAACCAAGGAGGGAGTTACGAATGACTAAGACCATCATGATCACAGGCGCAGGCTCAGGTCTCGCCAAAGGGGCGGCGATTGGACTGGCACAAGAGGGGCATAAGGTCATAGCCTCTGTTGAAAGTGAATCCCAGGCGGGTGGACTGAAAGATGCAGCCCGGGCTGCGGGTGTAGATTTGGAGATATTCAAGATGGATATTACGGATCCAACCGACCGGCAGGCCATGAAAGATTATGAATATGACATATTCGTGGCCAATGCGGCAATCAATGAAGGTGGCCCGATCTGGGAGATGCCGATGGATGATATCAGAAGGTTGTACGAGATAAACGTCTTCGGCACACTCGAAACGGCGCGTATCGCAGCTGAATATTTTGTCGGAAAGAAGCAGGGGAAAATCATTTTCATGTCCTCCAAGGCTGAAAAGATGAGTTCCGCCTATAAGGGGCTGTATTCATCCTCCAAGCATGCCCTTGGAGCCATTGCGAAAGCTCTAAAGCAGGAGATGGAGGAATTCAATGTACAGGTTGCGACCATCAATCCAGGCAGGTTCGGCACGGGGTTCAATGACCGGGCAGTGGAGGCGAACTGGAGATGGTTCGATGAAAACAAGCACCATACGCCGAAAGATAAGCTAGAAGCCAGCGGGAACAGCCTGAACAATCAGATGGATCCGCAACTGATGATTGACAAGATGGTGGAAATCATACCGATGGAACATCACAAATTCCGGGTGGTCTATCCCGAGTCGACCGCAGAGGATATGCGTGAAGAAGAGAAGAAAGATTGGGATGAAGAAATATAATAATCATAAATGTTTTCTAATTTCGCCCATCAATTACAATAATCAGGACAAGAAAAATGATAACATCATTAAAAACCAAGGAGACAGTTAAGGATAACTGAAACCATTATGATAACAGGCGTTGACTCTGGAAAGCGGAACGGACACGGGTATAGAATTCGAATTATTCAAGGTGGATATTTTCAACCTGAAAGATCGGGAAGATATGAATCGCCATAACCATGATGTATATGTTTAGCAAAGGTTTTTTCATGGGCATCTATTCCTCATTGTATATTTTGCAAGTTTTTTGTGAACCTTTTCGCTAAAGACGAAAATGAATTCTAAACAATAAAAGTAATTTTAATTTGTCATAGAAAGCCACTGATGAGCAATGGTGACCATTCGGGTGCGGGTCGTTGGTGATAGATATCCAGTCGGGTTCTTCACTTCAAGCTAACATCCAGCTTTGTGTATAAGGGTTATCTTTAAGACAATGTGTCGATGGATTCAGATACTGAAGTGAAGCAAATACTATGCCAATTTCAAAACTGGTTTCGAGTCATGAAGAAAGTTGGTCCAAAAACAGTACTTCCATATATTTATTTGATAATTCCTCCCACGACATGGAAATAATCCTGTATTCCACCACAGCACATGAAAATTTCAAAAACCGTTTGGTTTTGATCAAATTGCCCCCCCCAACTGAAAGTATAAGTAGTTCAGACTCTATATATTTCCAAGAAAAATAAGAATATTCAATAAAATGATTTAAAATAAATTCTTTATGATATAATATATGTCAGAGGAGGGGTAGATTGGAAGTCACTGCACATAAAAATCAAGATACTGGGGAAAAGCAAAGGCTCTCAGATCATCTCTTGAATGTAGGTGTTAAGGCGGGTGAAAATGGAAGCGTTATCAATCAGCGGGAAACATTATTTTTGTTAGGTATATTACATGATTTAGGAAAAGCAGATAGAAGATTCCAAAAGAAGATTAATGAAAAGCCTAAATTAAAAGTGAAACACTCAGCTGCCGGGGCAAAATTTTTCAATCAGTTCATAAATGATAATTATCTTGCCGAGAGGGAAATTGCAAAAGATGATCTTCTTTTATTCGCCGAATATGTAGATGTCATGTCATATGTAATTCTTTCCCACCATGGTTTATTCGATGTATGGAATCCTCATTCAGATGAGAACCAATTATCTTATAGAATGGAATACGATAAGCGTGAGAGTAATCAAACCTACTATTTTGAAGAGGATGTCGTCACTTTCGCCAATGCTTTTTTCGAACAATATGACATTAGTTTATCTGACCTGATCAATGCTTCCTTTAATGAATTCAAATCACTCAGTAACAAGCTGACTCCAAAAGATGAAGTAGAGCGGCATTTTTATAGTGGGTTAAAAATGAGGATGTATTTATCGTTTTTAAAAAATGCAGATATTACAGATACGATAAATGCATATGAAGAGGTAGTAAAGCCTCTAACCAACGGAGATTTGGAAGAGAAGAAAGAAAATTATATAGAAGAAATAGAAAAGGTGTATGAAGGCTTTGCGAATCCTGTGTCTGAAATCAATAAAATACGTACACGACTAGCAGCAGAGGCGAAGGAAAGAGGTACAACCGATACACCTGGAATTTACCAGCTTAATTTACCCACTGGATCGGGTAAGACACTCATATCACTAAGGTATGGAGTTCATCAGATGAAGCATCAAGACAAAGATCGGCTGATATACATAACACCATTTTTATCAGTATTGGAGCAAAACGCAGAAGAAATCAAACACATACTAAAAGATAAGCATATAACTGAACATCATTCGAATATAGTAGGACCTGAAGAAGAAGGGGAAAATGGTATTGATGATGATCAGAGAGAAAAAATGTTAACTCAATACCTGAGAGATTCCTGGGACAGCCCTGTCATATTGAGTACTATGGTTCAATTTTTTCAAACTCTTTTCAAAGAAAAATCTAACAATATAAGAAGGTTCTCTTCCTTGGCAAATTCAGTCATCATTTTAGATGAAGTTCAATCTCTTCCAATTGAAGTCACACATCTATTTAATCTGACCATGAATTTCATCAGTCAGGTGATGGAATCAATTGTCGTATTATGCACAGCCACACAACCTACCTATAATTCTGACTATATAAAATATCAAATCAATTATCAAATTGCGGAAAAGAAAAATATAGTCAAGATGGATAAAGGAGAAAGAAGCGTTTTTGACCGAACTACTGTCAGCAAGTTACATGATGGAGAGAGTTCAGACGAGACTGAAATCGTAAAAGAAGTGCTCGACTACCCTGAAGATTCCATATTGATAATTTTGAACACAAAGAAAGCAGTTAAGAAAGTAGTTGATGTTTTGGAAGAAAGAACTTCCAGACCGGTTTATTATTTGAGTACAAACCTTTGCCCTCAACATCGTAAAGATATTATAAAAGATATAAAAAGAAAATTACCGACAGAACCAGTTGTTTGTGTAAGTACTCAACTGATTGAAGCGGGAGTAGACATTGATTTCAAACGTTTGATCCGCTCATATGCCGGTATAGATTCAATTGTCCAATCGATGGGCAGATGTAACAGGAATGGAAAATTAGAAGGGCTGGGACAAGTTAAGTTGGTGAAGACCAAAAAAGAGTTTGAGAATATGGATGTTGTGGCGCTTAAATCCATTAAAGAAAAAGTGTCAGTGACTGAGAAAATTTTAAGATATGAAAAAGATAAGATCAATGTTGAGGAGTTGAATGATAAATTCTATGACTATTACTATGCGAATTCCTCTGAAAGTCTAAATTACTCTCTTGGTAAAGACAAGAGCACGGCCGTAAGTCTCCTCTCTAAAAATATTGAACTTTCAATTCGACACAAAAGAAGGTACTTGAATCAATCGTTCAAAAGTGCGGGACAAATAATTAATCTCATTGATCAGGAAACGACAGCTGTCATTGTATATTACAAACAAAGTAGAAACTTGATAGAAAAACTGATTCCTATGCTGGAAAGGTTAGAGACGGAATATCGGTTTGATGAGATTGGCCAGATAAAAATTATATTGGACAAATTGCAACCTTATACAGTGAATCTATACAGTACAGAAAAGTTTGGTCACGCCATCATGTATTACTTGGAAGGCCGGGTAAGTATTTTAATTAAGGACAGTTATGATGAAAAATTTGGGATAATTGAAGAAGCAAAGGATTTTGTCTTATAAAAAATCAGTATGTAAGAAACTGTATTTAAGGTTTGATCAAGCGAATTGAGGTGAAAACATGAAATTTAGATCAAAGTCATTATATTTTAAAGTGTATGGACACTACGCCTTATGGACTGATATATCAAGTAAGGGAGGTGGTGAGAAACACACCTATTCTGTACCGACCCGGCAAGGGCTTCATGGAATTGCGGATAGCTTGTACTTTAAACCAACCTTTGTAAACGTCATTGATGAAGTTAAAGTCATCAATCCAATTCAGACAGATACAAAAGGTATCCGTGCAATGGTGGGGAAAGGGAAAACGGACCTCAATTATGTCACCTATTTATCCGACCCTTGTTATTACGTTAAATATCATTTTGAATGGAATGAAAGCCGGCAGGACCTTGATTACGACCGGAATCAAAAGAAACATGAAGCAATTGCTGAACGTTCAATTAAAAAGGGTGGAAGAAGAGATGTCTTTCTTGGTACCCGGGAGTGTGTAGCCAATGTTGAAGCGGTAACTGAAGATGAATATGAACAGGTGGAAAGTTTTTATCAAAACCAGACACTATCATTTGGTGTTACTTTTCACTCGTTCAAGTATCCACCTTCCCCAGGGGAGCCCTTGGTTGCGTGCTTTACAAATACCGTGATGGAAGACGGAGTGATTACTTTCAAAAATCAAGATGAGTGTGAAGTGCAGAATGAACTTTCTGATTATGAATTTAAATACCCGAAAAAAATCAAATCAGTGGAGGATGAGTTTGATGAACTGGAGGAATAGAAGGAGGTGTATCCATGAGTTTGATTACAGCTTTACTAAATACTTATAACCAAGCTGAGAAAGCCGGCCTGGTGGACAAATATGAGGAAGGTAGTACCGTGTTGCTGCCGATCTATCACAATAGTATGCGATCGGATGGACGGAACATTATTGAATGCACTATCACTAAGGATGGAAAATTTGTTAAAGCTGAATTTTTAGACGATAAAGAAAGCATCATATTTCCCGTAACAGAAAAATCACTAACGCGTTCTGGTCAAAATCCTCCTCCTCATCCACTGGTGGATAAATTGCAATATATTGCTAAAGTGGACAGACCTAAAAATGAGAGATATAAAAAAATCTTATACGATTGGTTGGATAACAGCACGAGTGAATCAACTAAATTATTTTTAAAAGCTATAAAAACATTTATCAACAGTGAAGAGATGCTGGAGGTGATCGTAAAAAGTGTATATGACGGCATAGATTATAATTTACGAAACCTGACCGTATATTACAATGATGATAAAGATAAGCCGAAGCAGGATGATTTATCCAGTGTATTTGTCACTTTCATGATTGAGGAATTTGAAGGAGCGAAAAATATCAGCATTACCCGCAATGAATCTTTGCATCAGGATTACATACAATATGTTGAACAAAATAATAAGAATAATGGTGTATGTTATTTTACCGGTAAAGAAGATTATATAGTAAAAAATCATAGGGGATTATTGGGGAATGCGAAACTAATATCGGTCAGCAACAACAAGGAAACTTATTATGGCAGGTTTAAAGCAGGAACCGACATAGTACAAGTCGGATACAGTACTTCCGAAAAAGTGCATCTCATGTTGAAATATCTCTTGGAAAATAAGAATAGTAACCAACACTTGGGAGAACAACAATATTTGATCAACTGGTTTTCAGATGATATTTCAAATGATATTGGATTGGAGGTTACTAAGCCTGGGGACAAGACGATTAATCTATTTTCAGAAATTAATCAAGAAGAGGACGACTTCATACCGGTGACTCAAAGGAATAAGAAGGTAGGGGAGGCATTCTGGGGAGGCAACACCGGACTATTGGATGTAAATACTTATTATGTAGCCATAATTGATAAGGCGAGTAACGGTCGGCTTTCCGTAAAATATTTCAAAGAGCTTTCTGTATCCCAATTATTCAGAAATTTAAAAAAGTGGCAGGATATGAACTCCTGGTGGAGATACAATTACGAATTAGATAAAACAGAACTACAGACACCACATACTTTTAACCTAATTCACACAACGTATGGCATCGAACGAGATGGAAAAATGGCGATTGACAACGGAAGCTTTAAAAAATCCCAGGAAAGAAAACTGGTTACACATATCATTGAAGGAGAAAAAATGCCTTCCGACTTTTTTGTGAAGGCCAAACTCAATATAAAAAACAGATTAAGCTATGAAAGTACCTGGAATAATTTGATGTTTGTTGCATTGTCAGTGCTTAATAATGAGAAGGAGGGGAAGTTTGATAAAATGGTAGATAAAAATAATACAGACCGTTCTTATTTGTATGGTCGTTTATTAGCTGTATATGAGAGGATTGAAAAAAGTACATTCGATAGAGATGGTGGACGTATCACCAATGCGGAAAAGTTTTGGACTTCATATACTAATAACCCGGCAACTATGATGTTGCGTCTTGAGGAGAAAATAAAATCATACGAAAAACAATTAAGGAACAGCGAAGGCAAAAGAGGTTTATATCATAAACTAACTTCAGAAAAACAAGAGATAATCAATGCTTTACATGACCATACAGACGAGAAAGAATTGAATAAATCTCTAGGATACCAATTCATTTTTGGGTATTATTCAGAAATTGATTATATTTTTTCTAAAAAAGAAGATGAAGAACAGGAGGAGGTTGTTTAAATGATTGAAAATAAAGTGGACTTTATTGCTACTGTCGTTGTTAATAATGCAAATCCCAATGGTGACCCGCTTGCTGGAAATATGCCCAGAACTGATTCCAAGGGTTATGGTGAAATGAGTGATGTGAGCATCAAGAGAAAAATTAGAAACCGTATGCAGGACTTAGGCCATGAGATTTTTGTGAAATCTCGTGATCGGGTAGATGATGATTTCTATTCACTGGAAGAAAGATACCTGGAGTATTTCAAAGGAAACAAAAATGATTTGGATGTAGAAAAAGGAGTGCAGGAAAGATGGCTGGATGTGAGAACTTTTGGTCAGGTGATCACTTATGAAAAGAAATCCATTGGTATACGTGGACCGGTATCCATAGGCATCGCCAAATCATTGGATCCAGTGGAAATCACATCCATGCAGATTACAAGAAGTACAAATGGAATGAAACCTAAAAATGAGAAGTCACGTTCTTCTGATACGATGGGGACCAAACATGTGGTCGAATTCGCCACATATGTCATCTATGGAGCAATTAATTGCTTTTACGCAGAAAGAACAGGTTTTGACCAAGAAGACTTAAAAGTGATAAAGGAAGCCCTTAGGACTTTGTTTATAAATGATGCTTCTTCGGCGCGTCCCGAAGGTTCGATGGAGGTCAAGGACATTTTCTGGTTTGAACACTCTACTAAAATAGGAAATATATCAAGTGCAAAAATCAAAGGCTTATTAGAATGGGATAAAGAAAATGACATGAAAGAAAAGTACGAAGATTATAATATTCATTTAAACGAAGAAAAACTTAAGGAATATAAGGAACTCGGACTCAAAATTGAACAACTAGAGGGTATTTGATTATGTATCGGGAAGATGATTACCTTATGCTGAGCGGGATACAGCATTTCTACTTTTGCAAACGTCAGTGGAGCTTGATTCACGTTGAGCAGCAATGGAAAGAAAACAGGTGGACGGCAGAAGGCCAGATTGTTCACAAGAAAGCGGATAATCCTTACTTAAAGGAGAAAAGGAAAAATCATTTCATTTCAAGAGCAATGCCGGTAGCTTCTTCCAAATTAGGTCTGTCAGGTATTCTTGATATTGTGGAATTCACAAAGCAGGAAGCTGCAGGGGTTGAAGTTAATGGGAAACAAGGATTGTGGCAGCCCGCTATTGTTGAATTTAAACGGGGGAAAGAAAAGAAAGATAACCGGGATATCGTTCAACTTGTTGCCCAAGTAATTTGTTTGGAAGAAACTTTGAAAGTGAACATTTCTCATTCTTTTCTATACTACAATCAAACCAATAAAAAGGTGAGGGTTGAAATAACTCAAAATTTAAGAGAAGAAGTGGAATATACTGCCCGGATAATGCATGAGGTATACAAAGAAGGGAGGACCCTTCAGGCTGAGACGTATAAAAATTGTAAAGAATGCTCATTATATGATATTTGTATTCCGCGACTCACCAAGAAAAAAATCAGTATATCAAATTATATGAGTAATCATCTGGACGAGGATATGTTATGAGAAAATTATTGAATACTTTATATATCACTAATGAAGATTTTCACTTAGGACGTGAACGTGAAAATATCGTTGTCAGGCATGAAAATAAGGTGGTCAAACGCTTTCCAATACATATACTGGAAGGCATCGTTTGCTTTAATTACACAGGAACTAGTCCGGGAGTAGTCAGATTAGCCAATGAGAATAATATATCAATTACTTATCTTACTCCGAGTGGTCAGTTTTGTGGTAAATTCATCGGTGTGACAAATGGTAATGTTCTTCTCAGAAGAGCCCAGTACAGATTGGCTGATGATGAAGAAGCCAGTCTACTGGTAGCTGCCCACTGTATTAAAGGGAAGCTCATCAATAGTCGGAAATTATTTTTAAGGTTGTTGCGTGATCATGGAGAAAAAGTGGATAAAGCCAAAGTGTTATTTACGATTGAGTATTTGAAAAGTCAAATTGAGAAAGTAGATCAATGTGCGAATCTCGATTCATTGAGAGGTGTGGAAGGAGATGCTGCTCGCCATTACTTTCAGACTTTTGATGAATTAATTTTGTACCAAAAGGAAGAATTCAAATTTGTAATGCGCTCGAAACGCCCACCCCTGAACAGAGTCAATGCCATCCTGTCTTATCTTTATAGTTTACTGACTTATGAAATACAGTCAGCTCTTGAAACTGTGGGACTCGACAGCTATGTAGGATTCTACCATACAGATCGGCCTGGAAGAGTGAGTCTGGCATTGGATTTAATTGAAGAGCTGAGGCCTTTTATGGTGGACAGATTTGTTGTGACTTTAATTAATCGAAAGCAAATCAATGAGAATGATTTTGAAGTGAAAGCGAATAAAGCTGTACTTCTGAATGACAAAGGAAGGCAGAATGTATTGAAGTTATGGCAAAGCAGAAAAAAGGAAGATATTATTCATCCCTTTATAAAAGAGAAGGTGCCTATAGGTTTAATACCATACGTGCAAGCACAATTGTTGAGCAGGTATATTAGAAAGGACATTGAAGCATATCCCCCATTTCTAACATAGGTGGTGATCAATATTCTGGTACTGGTAACTTATGATGTTAATACCGAGTCAGGTAGTGGTAAAAAAAGATTAAGGCATGTCGCAAAAAAATGTACTGATTATGGCCAACGTGTTCAAAATTCGGTATTCGAGTGCAGTGTCATGCCGGATCAATATGTTAGATTAAAAAATGAACTCAAAGAGATAATTGATAAAGAAAGAGATTCATTGAGATTTTATCTACTGGGTAAAAATTGGGATAGAAGAGTTGAAACACTGGGGAAAGATGATTCATATCATCCCGATAAAGATGTATTTATACTATAGTCAGTTATAGCGAACCTGAGTTACACATAAAGATAGGGGAGGTTCGCGTTAAAACTAGTGAATTATAGATATGAATGCACTTAAAATTGCTATAATATTTCGCTTATGTATTATAGTAGTGCTTTTTCATGATTAAATAGGCAGTCGCACCCCATGTGGGTGCGTGGATTGAAATTACAGCTGATGATAGCGAAAGAGAATTTGAGAAACAGTCGCACCCCATGTGGGTGCGTGGATTGAAATTAAATTTAGGTATAAAATAGACACCCATTACTGAGGTCGCACCCCATGTGGGTGCGTGGATTGAAATCTGTTGAACGGAATTGCCTGAACCACCTCATTATGGTCGCACCCCATGTGGGTGCGTGGATTGAAATCTCCACCCACACATCGCTCTCCATCACGTCTTTAGTCGCACCCCATGTGGGTGCGTGGATTGAAATATGAAAGTGGCGAGAGAATCTTGCAGCTGCGCCAGTCGCACCCCATGTGGGTGCGTGGATTGAAATGATGACCTTAAATGTCTCTTTATCATCGAGAGTGCTGTCGCACCCCATGTGGGTGCGTGGATTGAAATAAAAGAAAGGAGTGATAGTATGTCTGGTTATTATAGTCGCACCCCATGTGGGTGCGTGGATTGAAATATTTCAGTCTGTTTTTGTTTCGCAAACTCTTTTTGTCGCACCCCATGTGGGTGCGTGGATTGAAATTAAATTTGGACATAAAAATAGACACCCATTACTGAGTCGCACCCCATGTGGGTGCGTGGATTGAAATAAGAAACGGAGCACAACCGTGTCGCCTTCATTGATCGTCGCACCCCATGTGGGTGCGTGGATTGAAATTTCTCTTCTTCCCTGTCGTCGATCAATTGATTAATGTCGCACCCCATGTGGGTGCGTGGATTGAAATGATATTAATAATCTCCTCCCCTTTTTTGTATATTTGTCGCACCCCATGTGGGTGCGTGGATTGAAATAGTCAGCGCCTCATATACGTCCCTCGTATATATTGTCGCACCCCATGTGGGTGCGTGGATTGAAATTACCTCCTGAAATTGTGCGTCCTCGACGCTATTATCGTCGCACCCCATGTGGGTGCGTGGATTGAAATATATTACTTATTGAGGATGAAAAGAAGGGAAGGGAGTCGCACCCCATGTGGGTGCGTGGATTGAAATACTTTGTCATCCGCAATTCATCTGCCAATCGTTCGAGTCGCACCCCATGTGGGTGCGTGGATTGAAATATATTACTTATTGAGGATGAAAAGAAGGGAAGGGAGTCGCACCCCATGTGGGTGCGTGGATTGAAATAATTTGTTATCTACAAGTAATAGTCTAGCCTCAAAGTCGCACCCCATGTGGGTGCGTGGATTGAAATAGAAAATCAGATAGAAGCATTAATCAATGGCGAAACGTCGCACCCCATGTGGGTGCGTGGATTGAAATTAAAAGAAAGCCATTAATATAAGCGATTTTAAAGGTCGCACCCCATGTGGGTGCGTGGATTGAAATATCTAAAAATGTAAGTTACGCCGGCCGGTCATTAAGTCGCACCCCATGTGGGTGCGTGGATTGAAATATCAGACAATCCGAATCGTTATATATATAGAGCAGTGTCGCACCCCATGTGGGTGCGTGGATTGAAATTTCTTATTCAAAAAGTATTAATTCAAAAATAGATGTCGCACCCCATGTGGGTGCGTGGATTGAAATTCGAAAACACTTTTCAACTGTTGCCAAAATTAGAGCGTCGCACCCCATGTGGGTGCGTGGATTGAAATATTACTGTCTTGATATTCTCTGGCTGTTCCAAATCGTCGCACCCCATGTGGGTGCGTGGATTGAAATGCGACGGAGTGTATCTTAATTGATATGCTCCGTTGTCGCACCCCATGTGGGTGCGTGGATTGAAATTGTCGTATAAGTTTCAGTCGCATAATTCATAATTCGTCGCACCCCATGTGGGTGCGTGGATTGAAATTATTTTATCCCTTATTGCTTGTCTGACTTGCTCGAGTCGCACCCCATGTGGGTGCGTGGATTGAAATAAATCGGTCTATGATCTGTTTATCAACATAGCCCGTCGCACCCCATGTGGGTGCGTGGATTGAAATTTCTCGAAATATAATAACATTAGTTCTAACGTTCGTCGCACCCCATGTGGGTGCGTGGATTGAAATCGATAATGGCAGTCAATAGTGGTTATGCAGTCATGTCGCACCCCATGTGGGTGCGTGGATTGAAATCCTCCCCCTTTTGACTGATTGCTTGGATGATTGCCTGTCGCACCCCATGTGGGTGCGTGGATTGAAATTGGGAGTGCTTCTGGTTTGGGAAATGCACTTAATCAGTCGCACCCCATGTGGGTGCGTGGATTGAAATACCCAGTTTCCGCTTTCTTTCCGCGCCATTACCAGTCGCACCCCATGTGGGTGCGTGGATTGAAATGTTATATAACACGTATAAATGATAGACAGTCCATGTCGCACCCCATGTGGGTGCGTGGATTGAAATATTTTGTTTATCTTCTAGTTCCTGTGCCCGCAGGCGTCGCACCCCATGTGGGTGCGTGGATTGAAATAGCTATGCCCTATTACAATGCAAATCAAGCAATTGTCGCACCCCATGTGGGTGCGTGGATTGAAATACGCATGAGTTTAAAGCACAGACGAACGAGAGAATGTCGCACCCCATGTGGGTGCGTGGATTGAAATATTGACAGCTTGCTTTATAGTTTCTTTGTATTTATGTCGCACCCCATGTGGGTGCGTGGATTGAAATATTGACAGCTTGCTTTATAGTTTCTTTGTATTTATGTCGCACCCCATGTGGGTGCGTGGATTGAAATGCTTAGAGTTCATATGATGCCATTTGATTTAACGTGTCGCACCCCATGTGGGTGCGTGGATTGAAATCCGGACGCCACCCACCGTCATCGGTTTTGAAATGGTCGCACCCCATGTGGGTGCGTGGATTGAAATTTTGGTCCGCTTTTCAATGAACGTATCCGTATCAGTCGCACCCCATGTGGGTGCGTGGATTGAAATAAAAAAGGTCAAATGCCGTATGGTCGCACAATCGAGTCGCACCCCATGTGGGTGCGTGGATTGAAATGTTCATGACGCCTGCCAGTTCTTTAGCCACTGTTGTCGCACCCCATGTGGGTGCGTGGATTGAAATTGTGTCTTTTGTGAAACCATCAATATTTGCTTTAACGTCGCACCCCATGTGGGTGCGTGGATTGAAATACGTTATCGCACACAGCCGCTCAGAAGGCACTGCGTCGCACCCCATGTGGGTGCGTGGATTGAAATCCCGATTCCTGACTTTTAAAGTCCACCGGTGAGATCGTCGCACCCCATGTGGGTGCGTGGATTGAAATAAATCCTCCACGGCATGTATGGTTTCTCGCTGTACTGTCGCACCCCATGTGGGTGCGTGGATTGAAATGTTTAAAACAGCGAATTCATCCGCTCCATCTCCCCGTCGCACCCCATGTGGGTGCGTGGATTGAAATCATCCGAAGAAGGAGAATCGGATGAGGGCTCCGGAGTCGCACCCCATGTGGGTGCGTGGATTGAAATAGTTGGGCACCCGGACATCTGCAAAGATCAATCAGTCGCACCCCATGTGGGTGCGTGGATTGAAATAATTTCTGACCGACAATAATCGTATTGGACGACAGTCGCACCCCATGTGGGTGCGTGGATTGAAATCTTTAAATATTGATCAGCAACTGCCATCAATACTGGTCGCACCCCATGTGGGTGCGTGGATTGAAATTCCAATGACTTTAGACAACCGTGTGATGTGCTTGCGTCGCACCCCATGTGGGTGCGTGGATTGAAATTGTGCGATCCATGCATACTTTGATAATTGTTTCAGTCGCACCCCATGTGGGTGCGTGGATTGAAATTCACATGAGATGGAATCCGAACTCATGGAGCGCATTGTCGCACCCCATGTGGGTGCGTGGATTGAAATCTCTTTGTTAGGGTGTACAGTTTCAGGGGTATCGACGTCGCACCCCATGTGGGTGCGTGGATTGAAATAAATAGGCAGATAATGAACAAGGACTATAAAAGCAGCACACTGTTCATTTGAAGAACAGCGTGCTGCTTTTGTATATTTAATCTTTGTTTTTGGCCATCTCATAATACCCGCTGAACTTATCCAGTTCATCAATACTTGTGATGTCATGGGGGAGAAGGGGGACATGGATCAGTTTCTGATCTGTAAATGTATCTTCTATTTCCCGGAGATACCGGCCTTCATACTGCCGTCTCTGCTCGAGGAAGCTGCCGTCGGCTTCATCGGGCAGGACTTTATTGACGATGAGTGTTTTTACGTGCAGATGATATTGGTCAAGCAGGTCGACGGCTTTCTTTGTTTCGAGTATAGGCAGCCGCTCGGGATTCAGTACGAAGATAAATCCGGTTTTCCCGGATTCGAGAAGGATTTTCCGTGCTTTCTCGAAACGATTCTGACGTTCGAGCAGCACATCATATATTGGATCTTCCACTGGCTCTCCGTCGTTCAGCAGCTGGGTATAGTTCTCGTTTGTCTTCTGACGCTTTTTCAATAGTCCCTCGATCCACACACCCATCAGTTCCGGCAGTGTGAGCAGCCTGATTGTATGCCCTGTGGGGGCGGTGTCGAATACGAGGTTATCGAATTCTCCTTCTTCTTCAAGAATGATGGACACCAGTTTGTCGAATAGTGCGGATTCATCTGCGCCTGGAGAAGCTCTGGCTGTATCGAGCTGGCGGTTGACTTCCTCAATCATGCTGGATTGTACAGTGCCTCTGATGTTCTCTTTAACTGAGTCGATATATTTTTTCGTTTCATTTTCCGGATCGATTTCCAGTGCATGGAGGTTATCTGCTATCTCTGTCGTCTCCCCGCCGATCTGCTGTGAAAAGATATCCCCGAGATTGTGCGCCGGGTCTGTCGAAATGAGCAGGGTCTTTTTCCCTGATTTTGCGAGTCTCCATGCGATGGCAGCAGCGGATGTGGATTTTCCAACACCGCCTTTCCCTCCGATGAAAAGAATCTTTTTGTCATAAATGCTCATAGGTATGCTCCTTTAATATGATCAGCAGCAGCGGATGCCTGTCAGTGGTGATTTGTCCATGCCCATGCGGAGGTGCCAGTCATGGAAATCCTCGATGATGTGCGGATACAGTTCCAGAGTATAGTAGTAGACCGGATTTGGTATACCGATCATCTCGGAGTAGAGGAGGAGCAGGAACATGTCATCCTGGTCTCTCAGCTCCCTTGCTACTTCCGTCCGGTGCGGCATTTCAAGCACTTCCTCATAAAAGCGGACCAGTTTTTTGGCTTTGTCCAACATCATTATCACCTCATTGATCAGTCGTTCCGGTATTTTTCAAGTTCATCATCGAATTTTCCGCTCAGAGCCTGTATGGATGTGATGATTATCCATATCGAGAAGACGAATATGATTGCCCCCAGTATGAACAGCAACAGGTTTGATTCTTCTGCATACCAGGCCCATTCGAAGAACACCTGGACAAACATCGCGTACAATGTCATGAAAAGGAGGAAGATCATCGGTATGAGTGTGGCGATATAGTTGATGCCCCGCCTCTTCAGCCATATGGAAATCAGCAGCAGACTGATTCCGGCAAGCAGCTGGTTGGATGTTCCGAACAGCGGCCAGATGAGATAGCCGCCGGAACCGAAACCATTCGGTCCTTCTGGGAGGAGGACCAGTGCTGCAGTGGAGACGACCGCGACAGAAGTGGCGACATGCTTTTTCGTCAGTGGCTGCACTTTATACTCAGAACCGATCTCTGCGATGATATACCGCATGAGGCGGACCGAGGTATCAAGTGTCGTGGCGGCAAAGCTCACGACTATGATGGATACGATTGTCGTGGCGACATTTTCCGGTATGCCGAGGCCCCCGGCAAGCACTGCCGCACCCTCGACAAAGTTGCCGAGCCCGGTGGCATTGGCTTCATTGAAGCTGGAGTAGGTGGCAGTGAATTCATCGGCACTGTTGAACAGCGTTACGACCGCAAGGATTGAAATCAGTGCAAGTATGCCTTCACCGACTGCTCCGAAATAGCCGACGAAGCGGGCATCGGTCTCCTTGTCCAGCTGCTTGGAAGATGTACCTGATGACACGAGGCCGTGGAAGCCTGAAATCGCTCCGCAGGCAATCGTGATGAATAACAGTGGCAGCCAGGAGGTGTCTGCATCCCCGTTTGTAGCCGGTGCACTGATGGTCGGGTTCGTCAGCAGCAGGCCTGCATACATGATGATGAGTCCGACAGTCAGCTGGTGGGAGTTGATGAAATCCCTCGGCTGCAGCAACTTCCATACAGGCAGGGTCGATGCAATGTATACATAGATCAGCAGTATGACAATCCAGATCATGAATGCGGTTGAAACGGAACCGAGACCGAACAGCCCCGCAGCTTCCTCACCGCCCATATAGGAGACGAGGTCGATCTGCAGCCACGAGACCTCCGCCGTGACAATCGCCCCCAGGTACATGACAGCAAGTGCAAGCAGGGAAGGTACAAGCATCCTCACATTCCGTTTGTATGCCGCATAACCGATCCATATGGCGAGTGGTATCTGTATGAAGACTGGGACGATGCTTGCAGGATATGTAATGAACAGGTTTGCAATCACCCAGGCAAAGACTGCGTTGATCATCAGTACAAGCGTCAGTATGATGAACAGGAACAGGATCTTCCCCCGTCTGCCGATGAACTTCTCGGCTATCGTGCCAATCGACTGGCCCTTATTGCGCACCGACAGTGCCAGTGTACCGAAATCGTGGATGCCGGCGGCGAAGACAGTTCCCAGGATGACCCATAGAAAGGCCGGCAGCCAGCCCCAGTAGACGGCAATGGCGGGACCGAGAATCGGCGCGGCACCCGCGACGGAAGTGAAGTGGTGGCCCCACAGTACGAATTTGTTCGTCGGCACAAAATCCACACCGTCCTTATATTTATGAGCCGGTGTAACATAGTTCGGATCGAGTCTGTAGATACGTTCTGCGATGAATTTGGAATAGTAGCGGTAGCCCAGAACAAAAACGGCGAGTCCCAGGATGGCGACAAGTATGGCATTCAATGGATCCACTCCTCTTTGGATGATGTTAAATGAGATTATACCGAATATTCAAATAACTGTAAATGGAGGCGGTTTCCGGAGCCGTCGTGAACTTTGCAGGCTGTTGCGCTGCAGTCCGGAGTGTCACTGATTTCTGGTTCGCATACTGCATTCCCCATAATTTATGTTGGTGAGAATCTCTCACTTCTGTTCACTCTTACACATAGTAATTTATCATAAATTACATAACAGGAATTTTATATATTGTAATATCGAAGGCAGCAAATGATGGGTTAAAGAAGCGGAACCTTTACTTTCCGGTTCCGCTTTTCCGATGAATCGATATTCGTTTGTCATCTAGCTTGTAGCACCCATGCCGCCGTCGACTCTGTACTGTGAACCAGTGACGAATTTACTGTCGTCTGATGCGAGGAACAGTACGACGTTGGCGATGTCTTCCGATTCAGCATAACGGCCGAGCGGCACGCTTTCTGTGATTGCTCTCTTAAAGTCATTGATATAGGATGTCTACCTCATGTCCTGATCGCGGAAACCATTTTGCGTTGAAATCAAACTTTGGGAGTAGGCCGCGGGCATGGCTGGAAACATAATGTCCCCCTGCCGGATAACCCGGCAGGGGGACAAGGTGGTTAAGCTTATTTCATCACTTCGCGTACTTTTTCCGGCATCATCATGACTTCCGCTTCCATGTCATCCGGCCGGAATGTCTTGTCGATGCATTCGTCCATGAATTCGATGTGCTTCTGGTCGATGTATGCGTCTTCTATCGCTTCCGGGTTTTTATCATCCTGTACACTGTACCAGTACAGATATTCCCGGTTGTCGAATTTTTCACGGAAAATCGTCTCGACATACATTTTCTCACCTTCGAGGCCGAGCAGTACATCATCCATGTGGTTGTGCATATATTCGAACCACTCATCCACACATTCGCTTTTGCCCGGTTTTACTCTGAACTTTGTCAGTTCTACTCTCATAATTGCCTCCTTCCGGCTGTGTAAAGGAATGGTCCACCCTTTACAGATTTGCCTGCGAATCACACATTTGTATATAATATATACCATGGATTCCATGTAATACTATAACCAGTTTTGATGGAACTGTGAATTAATACCCACACAGACCTTTTATGAGTAATAATTTGAAATGGGGATTTCCTGATTATGAAGCAGACGGACAGAAGAGTCGCGAAATCGATAGATGCAATCAAGAGTGCATTGACAGGCCTCCTTGAGCAGAAGAGCTTTGAAGAGATTTCTGTCATGGAGATCACGCGATGCGCGAATGTTGCCCGCAAGACGTTCTACCTGCATTACACAGATAAATATGATCTGCTGGATTCAGTCATTGATGAGCACATCGGGGCGTTGAAATACCGGACTGAACTGGGTGTCGGCCTTGAGCACAGTGAGTCTGAGTTCCTGTGGTTCGAATACATAGAGAAGCATTTCATATTTTTCTCCAGTATGCTCGGCGGGAACAGCACTGAACATTTCCGCAAGCGTTTCCTCCAATTGATACTCGATGACACGAGAGTGGAGATGGAGGACTTCATAGAAGGTGAAAGGGACAGGGAAGTTGCCGCCCGTTTCTTCTCGTACGGTGTGCTTGGGATAATTGAATGGTGGCTCGCAAGCGACCAGCCGGAGGATGCACGCACAATTGCTGAACGGACCGGGCTGTTGTATCATATGATTGTTCCCGATCGGCAATGATGTTGAGTCATTCAGGGGTGAGTTCGTGATTCTCACGGGTATGGACCGGGGGGCAGATCCCTGTTAACATACATCGGTTTCCAGAGACTCAAAGCTGTATATCCCCGGCACCGGGGCATCTGTTCAAATTTAAAACTCGCATGAAAAGATACCCGCCGGTCCGGGCTTGAGGTGCTCCTCAATTGCAGGCTGGCGGGTATTTGATATCGCGGTGTTTACTTGATGATGAGGACCGGTATGTTGACACGCTTTGCCAGTTTATGCGTAACATGTCCCAGCACATGCTTGATATCGCGTTTTGACCGTTTGTTGCTCATTACGACGATTTCATAATCATTCTCGTTCACTTCATTCATAAGTTCCGGAATGATACGGCCGGTCTTGAACGAAGTTCTGTATTTGATGCCCAGTTCATCCAGTTGATCCGTGAAGGGCTTGAGATCTTCAACCTTGTCCTTTGTGATATCCTCAAAGTGCTTACCGTGGTATTTTACGTTGTCCGCCTGTTCTGTCTCCGAAATTACGTTGAAGATTGTGACTCTGGAATCCTTGCTTCCCCCAGTCAGTTTGGCAAGCTCATCGGGGACGTTGCTGAAGGAGTTACCGAAATCATAGGGAAGGAGAATACTTTTGTACATCTAATAACACATCCTTTTTGTATTGTATGATTATAAGTATATAGTATTATACTTGATTTTACCCTTCACTGGTCTAAAAAAACTTTAAAAAAGGATGCCGGAAATATATTTGAAAATTATCTTCCTTATCGGAAAACAATGTCATCCGTGGTCCTGTCGCAGAATCCGGGATCATGAATCAGAAATGGTATATGGAATGATTCGTCATGTTTAATATCAAGGTCACTTTCGGTTATTATAATATATATGCAAATAACAGTATTGGAAGGCAGGATGATTATGGCAAGGGTTTCTAAAAAGATGCAGCTGCTGGAGGCGGCAGCAGGGATTGTAAATGAACAGGGCAGCGATTTTCTTACGCTGGATGCCGTCGCTGAAAGGGCAGGGGTAAGCAAGGGCGGATTGATCTATCATTTCAGGAACAAGGATGCACTGATCCGCGGTCTTGTTGAGCACGCCGATCAGATGTACCGTGATAATGTGGACAGCCATTTTGCTGCGGATGATGGATCCAACGGCAGGTGGCTGCGCGCTTTCATCGAAGCGACACGGCAGATCAGGGCGGATAATGCAAACATCACATCAGGCATGCTCGCCGCCCAGGGCATCAACCGCGAACTGCTTGCGCCACTGCAGGAAACTTACAGCGGATGGCAGGAAAAGATAGAGCAGGACGGAATCGACAATGTGGATGCCACCATCATCCGCCTCGCAGTGGACGGCCTGTGGTTGTCAGAGGTGTTCGGGCTGGATGCGATAGATGAAGATATGCGCAGGAAGGTGCTCGATCGTCTGAGCAGCTATACGGAAAAATAAAAAAAGAGCATCTGAACCATTGAAAAAATACCGACTGGTTGGTATACTATCCGACGTGTTAAAAAATAATAATAGCGGAGGTAGTTGTTTTGGCTAGAAAAGTAATGTTGACCGCAGCGATTACGGGTGCTGGGGATACAGTGGAAAAGAACGAAAACGTACCGGTGACACCACAGGAGATAGCGGATTCTGCCATCAGGGCGGCGAAAGCCGGCGCGACGGTCGCCCACCTGCATGTGCGTGACCCTGAGACAGGAGGCATCAGCCATGATACTGAACTGTTCCGTGAAGCGGTCCGCCTGATCCGTGAATCCGACCAGGATGTCGTTATCAATCTGACATCCGGCGGCGGCGGAGACTTCATCCCGGACATGGACAACCCGTACCAGGCCGGGGAGGGTTCCGATATGCAGACGCCCAAGGAGCGGCACGAGCCAATCGGTGCACTGCTGCCGGAAATGTGTACGCTCGACTGCGGCAGTGTCAATTTCGGTGATGCGGTATACCTGAGCCCTTCGGACTGGCTGAGGCAGCAGGCGAAGCTCGTCAAGGATGCGGGTGTGAAGCCTGAGCTGGAATGCTTCGATACCGGACATATCGCTTTTGCCAAGCAGCTCATCAAAGAAGGTCTCATTGAAGGCGAACCCCTATTCCAATTCTGCCTCGGTATTCCATGGGGGGCTGAAAATGATGCGGAAACAATAGAATATTTCAAGACACGCCTTCCGGAAAACGCCCACTGGTCTGCATTCGGCATCGGCCGCATGCAGCTGCCGACAGTCGAGGAAGCTGCAAAACGCGGCGGCAATGTGCGCGTCGGGCTGGAAGATAATATATATATGGCCAAAGGTGTCAAGGCGACGAATGAGTCATTGGTTGAGAAAGCTGTGGAAATCCTGAAGGAACAGGGCGTGGAACCGATGACACCACAGGAAGCACGCGAATTCTATAATCTCAGGAATCCGAAAGGGGGCCAATGATGAAGTTCGCAATCGTTGGAACAGGCGTCATCGGCTCCGGCTGGATTACGCGTATACTCGCACATGGGCATGATGTGGTGGCAACAGACCTTGCTGATGGTGCATATGAATCAATGATGAAGCAGGTGGAGCAGAACTGGCCGTATGCCGAGCAGCTGGGGCTCGCACCGGGTGCATCCATCGACCGTCTGACGTTCACACCGAACCTCGGGGAGGCGGTGAAGGACGCGGATGTCATCCAGGAGAATGTGCCTGAAGTGGAATCCATCAAGGATACTGTGCTGCGTCAAATCGATGCATATGCACCCCCCGGGGCGCTGATCGGCTCAAGTACATCCGGCATCATGCCGTCCGAACTTCAGCAGAACCTGAACCATCCGGAACGCTTTGTCGTGGCACATCCGTTCCACCCGGTCTATATACTCCCGCTTGTCGAAATCGTTCCGGGCGGGAAGACGAGCGAAGAGAACGTGAAAAAGGCGGAACTGGTATATGAAAGTATCGGCATGGATGTTCTTCATGTACGCAGGGAAATCGAGGGCCATATCGCAGACCGCCTGATGGAGGCACTGTGGAGAGAGGCCCTCCATATCGTCAATGACGGCATTGCAACGACCGAGGAAGTGGACAAGGCATTCACACACGGAGCGGGGCTGAGATACGCCCAGCACGGACCGTTCATGACATTCCATCTGGCAGGCGGTGAAGGCGGCATGCGCCACATGCTGAAGCAGTTCGGCCCGGCGCTCAAAAAGCCGTGGACGAAGCTTGAAGCCCCCGAACTCACACAAAATCTGTATGATAGTGTTGTAAGCGGTTGTGAATCTTCTTCAAATGATTATACGATGTCCGAGCTCGACCAGAACCGCAATGAATTCCTGGTTAAGGTGAAACAGCTGGCGGAAGAATACTGGCTGACTCAGACTGAAGCGATGAGAAAAAATGAAAAGGCGGCTCAGTTATGACAGTAAAAGCGTATGAGTACAAAACGACCGTCCCGATGGGCTGGGTCGATCACAACGGCCACATGAACGACGGTGAATACGGCCGTGCGTTCAGTGATGCCGGCATGGTATGGCTGGCACAGATGGGACTGGATACGGAGAAGATCGAGGAGATTTCCTATACAATCTTCACACTCGAGAATCACATTGTTTATCAGAAGGAAGTCTTCGGCGGGGATGAGATCACCGTCCGGATCAGAATCCATGATTATGACGCCAAACGCCTGCATGTCTTCATGACACTGCATGATCCACACGGTGACCAGTGTGCAGCATATGAAGTCATGTATATGGGGATGGACAGGCAGACGGGACGTCCGGCACCGTTTCCGGAATTTTTCGCACGGACGGTCGCAGATTACTACAGCATGCAGGATAATGACGTCGACATCAAAGAGATGGGACGCACAATAGGAATCAGAAGATGATGTTGAAAAGCGGCAGCCGGATTCCGGCTGCCGCTTTTTAATCTGGCGGTAAAAGGGAAGAGTATTCATATGAGATTCCATTGTAAGGAGAGGATATATTGAATCAGGAATGGATTGAAAAACTGCCTTTGGACGGCATCAGGAATATCATCCCGGTCGCAGGAGGAGACGTCAACGATGCCTACCGGGTCGAAACGGACGATGAGCCGAAGTTCCTCCTTGTCCAGCCGGGGCAGTCTGAAGCGTTCTATGCCGCGGAAATCGCCGGTCTCGAAGCATTTGAAGAGGCAGGCATCACTGCTCCGAGAGTCATAGGCAGTGGAGAGTTTGACGACGGTGCCTGGCTGCTGCTGACCTATCTGAAGGAAGGGGCAGGCAGCCAGAAAGACCTGGGGCGGATGGTGGCGAAGATGCATCAGACACATCAGAATGCCGGGATTTTCGGGTTCGATCAGCCGCATGAAGGCGGTAATATTTCATTCGACAACGGATGGACAGATTCATGGAGTGAACTTTTCATCGCCCGGCGGATGGATGTATTGAAGGAAAGAATCATGGATAAAGGGCTGTGGACAACAGAGGAGTCGGAAACTTACATGAAAGTGCGGGATGTCATGACAGCAGAACTGGCAGAACATTCAAGCGATCCGTCACTCCTGCATGGAGATCTGTGGGCGGGTAATTACATGTTCCTTTCCGACGGCAGGCCGGCACTCTTCGACCCGTCCCCGCTGTACGGCGACCGGGAATTCGATCTCGGGGCAACCACAGTGTTCGGCGGCTTCTCGGGAGACTTCTATGATGCCTATGAAGCTGAATATCCGCTAGCGGAAGGTGCCTGGGAACGGATTCGTTTCTATCGCCTGTACCTTCTGATGGTCCACCTTGCAAAGTTTGGAGAAATCTATAAAACAAGTGTCCATGGAGCGATGCAGGATATTTTAAACGAATAACCGTCATAATTTCTGCCGCAACGGGGAAGCATACCGTAAATATATGAGGTGGAATCGAAAGGTGACTCAGGAGATCATGGAACAGATACAGAAAAGACTGGGCAGACGTATGGACAAGTTGAAGAAATCATATACCGACTATCAGAATAATCCATTCGACAAAGAGGCGGCCCATCGGATCCGCACGGACAGCAGGAAGCTCCGCAGCATGCTGAGCTTTCTTAAGAAGGTGATGGATGGCGAAGAGTATCAGAAGCTGAACGGGGAGCTGAGGAAACTGGCTCTGATTTACGGTCCGGTGCGCGAAGTGGATATACTGACGGAGTGGTGTGCCGAAATTGCGCGTCAAAAGCCCGGCTTGAGCGATCGGTACAGGGCACTGTTCAACTATCTCGGAAAAAAACGGCGCAGGGAAATGCGCCGGACATTCAACAAGACCAATGTAAAAACTGCAGAGTCTGCCATAGAGACGGCAGAGACTGGAATCAGGCACCTTACACTGAAAGAGAGGGATGACTGGGACGCCTATATCAAAAAGCATCTCATTAAAAAGTATAAAAGACTGGGTGATGAGTATGAAAATGTCGACCTGGATGACTTTGAGAAAGTCCATGAGACTAGAAAGCGGGCCAAAAAGGTACGCTTTTCTGCAAAATATTTTGGAAAGCTGTCATCCGTCAGGCACAGGAAAATCGCCAAAAACGCAAAACGGATCCAGGATGAATTAGGAAAGATAACAGATGCCGGGACGAACCGCCGTCTGCTGGAAAACTATGCTGAAAAGGCGGAGGACGGGGAACTCGACAAATTGTTTGGTAAAATGTCAGAAGAGCAGGAGGAATTAATTGCAAAAGGCTGAGGGACAAAGAGGGACATGCCCAAGATACCACCTGGCTTTCGGCACAGCTGTATAGAACCCTGGAAAAGCGGAGTAGCTGATGTCCCCAATCCGATTTGACCGCTCTCCAGCACAGCCCTATAATTAAGTTGAATTGTTACAAACTTGTGAATGGGGTTATTACTATGAAAAACAGGAGTGCATCATTAAAATTTGCCACAGTGATACTGGGGAGTACTCTGTTCCTCGGTGCCTGCAGTAATCCGTTCAATTCCCTGGCGGATGAAATCAACAGCTGGGTGAACAGCGATGATTCTGCCGAGGAGGAGCCGACGGAAGAGGATGCAGCTGAAGGACAAACATCGGAGGATACAGCCGGGACGGCTGATACGGAAACATCCGACGAAGGTCAGTCTGAAGGGACGGACAGTGATTCTGAAGAAACTGAAGTCCAGCCGAAGGACTACAGCGGCCTGTTGGGCGAAGGGGAGGAGACGACTCTTGAATCCGGCACGCATGCAGTCGGAAATGATATTCCTGCCGGCAGGTATGTGATTGCTGCCGATACCGGCATAGGCAACCTGTTCATCAGCGATGATTCGGACCGGACGATTTTAAGCACGACGCTCAATGGTGAAGAGGAAGCGCAGGATTATGGTTCAGGCGAGGTGCTCGCTTTTCTGGAAGAGGGACAGTCGATTGAAATCAATGGTCTGGAAAATGTGAGTTTTACGCCGTATGAAACGGAGGAAGTATCCGAGCTGTTCACAGGCATGTGGGTTGTGGGTGAGGATTTCCCCGCAGGTGTATATGAAATCACGGCAGAAGATGAAGGGCAGTTCGGCACTCTTGAAACATACACACATCCGGACAGTGTGAAGGCACGCTTCTCCCTGGGTGATTCAGAGTACGGCGGCATGTCGTCATTTGTCACTTCTTTTGAAGAGGGTGACATTGTCATACTGCGGAATTATCCGTCCATCACGCTTACACAGAGAGATTAGCTTCATGGAAAAAGGCAAAGCCTCCCGGGCTTTGCCTTTTTCGTGCATAGTTGTGTCTGACTTTGCTTCAGATTTTGCGTGTGAATGCTGCAGGGGTTTTCGATTCGAAACGCATGATTTCGCCGGTTGCAGGATGTTTGAACTGGAGTGCACTTGCATGCAACCCAAGACGGCCGATGATATTTTTACGGGAACCGTACTTTTTGTCCCCGATAATCGGATGGCCGATGTCCTGCATGTGGACACGGATCTGATTCTTGCGGCCTGTCTCCAGGTTCACCTGCAATAAGGATGATTCCCGGCCTGCTTTTAATACCTTATAGCGGGTCACAGCTTTCTGACCTTTGTTCGGCCTGGAGCTTGAACGCATCGTAAGCGTCTTATCCTCCGTCAGCCAGGAAGTGACTGTGCCATTTTCCTTGACGGTGCCCTCAACGAGTGCAATGTACGTCCGCTCCCGCACGCTGGACTTCCAGGCATTCTGCAGACGCTGCTGGGTCTGTTTGCTTTTTGCAAACAGCATGACGCCCGAAGTGTCACGGTCCAGCCGGTGCACAATGAAAATACGGCCTTTCGGATTGCCGCTTTTTACATAATCCGACAGCTGCCGGTATGCGGTCGCCTGCTTTTCCTTATCCGAGGCGATCGTCAGCAGACCGGCTTCCTTGTCGATTACGATAAGATCATCATCTTCATACAGGATTTCAATCCCCCTGACTTTCACTTTGGGATTGGCACCCTGGGAAAGGATGGTGATACGGTCGCCGGGTGTCAGTGTCTCATTGAACTGTGTCGTTACAGTGTCATTTACAGTGACCTGTCCGCGGCTGAGCATGCCTTTAACTGCCTTTCTGCTTTCTGACGGCATCATTTCAAACAGGAACTTCAGCAGTTCCTCCGGCTCCCGGACGATCCATCCGGCTTTCTTTTCATTCGATTTCTTCTTCATCAAAATTTTCCCCTGTTCCATACCGGCATGTGCCGGGGTGTGATAGTGTCCATCTAATATTACTATAATATGAGGAAGTATATAAAGGGAATTCCTGTCTTCCGTTTCTATCAACTGTGACTTGGTCTCACCGGTATCCATACTTCGCTGTAAGCATGGTTCTCCTTATCCTCATCCATGTTGGTGAACGAGAATGACGGAACATCGATGACTTCATACCCGGATGACGGCAGCCATTCGGAATAGGTGCGTGCCATCGTATTCTGGAGTGTTTCCGGGAAGGGGCCCGCATTCGGGAAGACCGCCCATGTGTGGGCAGCGATTTCCACTGTGTCAAGCAGCGGACTGATATCCGTTTCTGTAGTCGGTACACCGATTACATGGGTCAGACCGCCTTCATCCTTCAAAAACTTTTCGTCTGCATCATATGACGCATTGACAATCTGGGCGGGCTCCATATTCATCAATTCATGCATCTTCGTCCTCTGTTCCCCGGTGATGCTTTCAGCCAGTTTGACAATTTCATCATTTACACCTTCAAACTGCATCGGCACCCTCCGTTTGACGCCGGCGATCGTGAACGCCGGCAGCTCTTTAATCTGTACTTCCATATTTTCTCCTCCTCTGACGTCGATATAGAATGAAAGTTTCGGAAAAGAAACGATGATCTTATCCCTGTAGACTTCAGAGGGCAGATAGCCGCTCCAGGATTTGAACGCCCTGGTAAAACCGTCGATGGACTGATAGCCGTATTTGAATGCCGTATCCGTCACGCTTTGTCCGTCCACCAGATCGCGATTTGCTTTGGCCAGCTTCCTCTTTTTGATATATTCACTGAGCGGCATGCCGCTGATGTACTGGAATATCTTCCTGAAGTGGTAGTCCGACTCACCGATGTATTTTGCAACATCCTCGATTCTGATATCGTACGCGAGATTGTCCTCTATGAAGTCGATCACATCATTCAATGTTTTAAGCATCATTTCCCCGTCCTTTCCAATCTTTATTGTAGAGAGCGGCAGGAGAAAACTCTCGATAATTTCCATCCGGATTATGTCGGATGGTATCATAGATACAATATTACAGGAAAAGGGCGTAGATGTATGCTGTTCATAGGAATCGATCTGGCCTGGACTTATAAAAATGAGTCGGGAATCTGTGTAATCATTGGAAGTGGAGAGGTGAAATTTCTTGATGCCGGCATTTACACGAATGAAGAAATACTGGAGATCATCAGGAACTACAGCGGGGATGACATGTGCATCGCCATCGACGCACCGCTGATCGTAAACAACGAGACCGGTTCGAGAGGGGCGGAAGGCGCACTGATGCGGACGAGGATCCACGGGCACCGACTGTCCGCCTTCAATTCAAACAGGAGCTATTTCATGAAGGTTTTCGGAGATATACGGGGTGAAACGCTGATGAAGATGATACAAGGGGAATTTCCTGATACAGAGGTCGGCTTCACCGAATCAAAATCCAATATCATCGAGACATTCCCTACCGGCATCTGCTGCGGTCTGTTCCCGGAAATTTACCCGGTGAAGTATAAACGGAAACCCAAAGTCCCTTTTGACGAGACATGCCGGCAGATGGAAATACTGCTCAATCGGTTTGGAAGAATAGAAACAGCCGAGGGGCATGTCAGCGGACTTAGTTCAAAGCTCACTTTAGACGTGACTTCCCTCACACGCAAAGAGCATAAACACACAGAAGATAAGATCGATGCTTTTTTGTGCGCCTACGGCATGTACAGCATCTATCATGGCAGGGCAGAAGGCATGATGTTCGGCAACACTGAAGACGGGTTTATGGTGGTGCCGGTGAAAAATGCCTGACAGACAATATTACTTTCATATATTATGCTTTTTAAGCCTGAAGACCAGTATGGAAAAGCAGGCGAGGCTCCCCAATACTACGCACAGGAATGAGAGGTAGATGACCATTGCGCCCGGGAACAGCTCGTCGTATACAATCAGTCCTTCTCCCTGTGTATTTGATGCGCCGGAGATGAACCGTGCCGCCTCAAGATAGATGAGATGGAATATGATGCTCATCCAGAGTGTGCCTGTGTATTCCTTGACCAGCTGGAGAACGAGACCAAAAAAGAATATCAGTATGACGTAGTCCGGTGTGATGGATACGGGTTCGCCGAACAGGGCAGACTGCAGCAGGAAGCTTGATACCGCAACAAAAAGAAAAATCACGGTCTGGGAGAATAGAGAGACGGGAAAGCTGAATTTCCGCCTCAGCTGTTCATATATGAGGCCGCGTAAAAACAGCTCTTCGGGAAACGCCTCATACAGGAATGCTGTAACCGTATTGAGCAGCAGCGCCGTCATGACGGTCCTCGTCAGATTCAACGAGGTATTTTCAATGAGCCCGAAGAGATCTGCGCTGAGTATTCCAAGAGAGATGAGGATGAAAGGAATCAGTATGGCTGTTTTCATCCTGCCCGGGCTATCGGGTCCGCCAAGCTTGATCTTTCGTATGATTCTCCTGTCTTTACGCCGCACGAAGAAGAGGATAACCAGAGTAAGAACGGCAAACAGGACACCCTGCAGGAAACGGACGAGATTCAACGGCAGATTTGTATTTTCCAAAAGATAACTGCCGGTTTCACCGGAGACGAAGAGAAATGCTGCGGCCAGGACTGCATAGATGATGATGGCGGGTGGCTGTATTTTTGGGTTGTGGTCCATGGGATCACTCTCCTGAAATAAACTGTTTTCACTTTACCCTCATGAGGGTAAGGTTATGTAATGAATTTTAAGGAGTGGTTTCATGGGAAGAACGATGGACGAAATCGCACTACTGGCCGAATCGCATGGCTTGGAACTGAACCGAAAAAATTTGGTGGAAAATAATTCAGGACTCGATTTCCAGGTTGTTTTCGGATCGGACAAGAAGAATAGGAACTGGGTGTTGAGAATACCGAGAAGGGAGGATGTATTTGTCCGGACGAAGCCTGAAAAGAAGGCACTGGAATTAATTGCGCGGAACGTAGATTTTGAAGTGCCTGTATGGGAGATATATGAAGAGGATCTGATCGCCTATCAGAGTCTTGGCGGTGTGCCGTCGGGGACGATCGATCCGGAAATCCAGAACTATATATTCGAAATTGATAATCAGAATCTGCCTGAAAACTTTACAAGGACGCTTGCAGAAACGATGGCGGATCTGCATAGCATCCCTCTTGCTGAAGCCCGGGAGGCAGGGATAGAAACCATCGGTCCCGGTGGTCTGAGGAAAAATATGAAAGAACGCATGATAAAGGTCAGGAACCATTTCGGTGTTTCCGATGCGTTGTGGGACCGGTGGATGGGATGGATTGAAGCAGAGGAAATGTGGCCGAAAGAGACAGGCCTGATTCACGGGGATCTGCATCCCGGTCATATCATGGTGGATAGTGAATCCAATGTCACAGGTCTCATCGACTGGACCGAGGCGAAAGTTTCGGATATATCGAAAGATTTCATGGGCCACTACAGAGTGTTTGGCGAAGATGGACTCGATAATCTGATAGCAGCCTATAAGGCGGCCGGCGGCTACTGCTGGCCGGGCATGAAAGAGCACATGATGGAACTCATGTCCTCATTTTCAGTAGATATTGCAGAATTTGCGATGGAATCCGGCATGGACGAATATGAAAAGATGGCCAGGAAAGAACTGGGTGTGGAGGATCAGTAAAAGCCGTCGGGTATTTGGTTGCCGGTATTGTATCTTTGGAATCATTTAATTGAGAATCGTTATCACTTGTTATATACTTATACTTGTATTGATAAAATGATGACGGGAGACTGTTTAATATATGCAAATCCATTGGACGAAGATAAACAGGGTGATTCAGGAAACGCCGGAGATAAGGACGTATATGCTGGACTGTCCGGATGGGTTCACCTGGGAGGAAGGTTCGCACACGCATCTCGGGCTTGAAGGGTTCAACGCGGGTGAGAAGCCTGATAAAGGGCTGGTCCGCCATATGTCCATCTCGACACTGCCGGATGAGGCATCCATAGGGATTACGACACGCATCCGGAAGCAGCGCTCTGAATTCAAGGATATGCTGGAGGGCCTCGATGCCGGCAGTCCTGTGGCAATATTCAAGACACATTCCAATGTGCCGCTGAAAAGGGAGGGGAAAAATGTCTATCTCCTTTCCGCTGGCGTCGGACTGGCGACGTTCCGGCCGCTTGTGCGGGAATACATGAACCGCCCGGATGAGGTGAGGAGCCTGTATTCACTGAACATCGATTCTTCAAAAGATCATCTTTTCCCCGGTATTTTCGAATCGGCACCAAAAAAAGGGTTCACCTCAAAGTTCGTGGATGACCGGGATGAATATTATCAGCATGTGAGAAACCTTGCTGAAGATAAAGATGGCCTGTTCTACGTAGTGGGAAGCGATGCGTTTCTGATAGAGAACATTGCATTGCTGCGCGGATTGGGTATAAAGGCAGAGCAGATCATGCTGGATAAGCGTGAACATATGGTGCAGGAGTTCCTCGGATGAGTGAAAAAGGTTCAGATCAAATAGATCTGAACCTTTTTTGCGTCATTCGAGATTTTCGAAGAAGTCCTTGAGTATGAGGACGGCATCCCTGATGTCACTGACATGGCTGAATTCCTCCGGTGTGTGGCTGATACCTCCGATGCTGCGGACGAAAAGCATGGTGACCGGATACTTTGTACCGATGCTCATCGCATCATGGCCGGCGCCGCTCGGCAGATGGAAAGGGGTCTGTCCCTGCCGTCTGAAGGATTCCTCCATGCCGGCAATCACTTCACTCCGGATCGGTACCGGCATGATGCGTGTGGTGAGATCTATCCGTGCCGTGACGTCGGATTGTTCAGCTATGCTTTCAGCATGTCTCCTCACACCTTTGATGAGCTCCGTCTGCCGGTCTTCATTGATGTCCCTTGCATCCACGACGAGTTCGACTTCGCCCGGGATGACATTGACGCCGTTCGGGCTGACTTCCATCTTGCCCACGGTGGCCACCGCGGTCGGGCTCACTGATGCCGCGACTTCCGGCAGTGTGCGGATGAATTCCGATGCCTGGACAAGCGCATCATTCCTCTGATGCATAGGTGTAGATCCCGCATGCCCGGCTTCGCCTCTGAATGTAACATTAGTCCGCGTCGCTCCTGCAATGCCGCTCACAATGCCGACAGGAAGGTCTTTTTCCTCCAGCTGTTTCGCCTGCTCGATATGGATTTCCCCGTACATCCTTATGTTGCAGTCCCGGCCTCTTGATGAGAGGAACCGTCTGCGGTCCGAATTGATATTCCCCAGTACATCATCGATCGTCTGACCTTTGTAATCACGGTATTTATCCAGTTCATCTTCATCAATCAGTCCCATGAATGCCCGGCTTCCTGTAAGCCCGCTGTTGAAGCGGCTGCCTTCCTCATCAGAGAAGATGGCGACTTCGTAGGAATGCCTCGGTGTATACCCGGATTCATGCCACAGTTCTGCGATCTCGAGCGCCGACAGCACACCCGCCGCGCCATCGAAATGGCCCCCGTTCGGTACAGAGTCCAGGTGGGAGCCCGCCATCAATACCTCAGAATCATCATGGCCCTGGTATCTTCCGAATACATTGCCGGCCCCGTCAGTGCGGACACTCATTCCGATATCCTCCATCCATCCGGTGACTTTCTCCTTTGCCTCAATTTCCAAGCCGGAGTAGCCCATGCGTTTTGAGCCTTCATCTCCGGTCCGGCCGATTTCGGATATTTCAAGGATCCGTGCGTGCAGTCTCTCGGAAGTTTTGTCATCCGGCATCTCCGCTTTCATCTTTTCAAGAAAAGTGTTCATTGGCAGATCACTCCTGATATATTGTGAGAATCATTCGTTCTTTCCGTTTTTACAGCATTGGATATCTTCATGTTGTATTTTCCCAATAATTTAAAATCAACTATAACATATCAGAGGCGTCTGATAGAATTGAATTATTCTAATATTTAATTTTTATCGTTGTAGGTTATACTTCAAGTGACGAATAAAGAAAAGAAGGTGAAAAAATGGAAGTCAGGCAGTATGCGGAAAACGCGCTTACGATATACATGGGAGATGACATTGATGAGAAGGTGAACCGGCGGCTGGTTGAACTGAAGAAGAAAATAGAATCGCTCGATATCGCCGGAATTGGGGAAATCGTCATCTCATACACGAGTCTCATCATCTATTTCGATATTTTCGAAACGGATGCTGAAACGATTGAGGGAGAGATCGGGGGGCTCGATACGGATGCGCTGCTTGAGGGTGAATTTGAATACCGGGTAGTGGAGATCCCGGTCTGCTACGGCGGGAAATACGGCCCGGATATTGAAAACTTTGAGGAAAATGGACTTTCTGCTGCTGAAGTGATCGACATGCACAGCGGGAAGGAATATCTGGTATATATGCTCGGCTTCATGCCGGGCTTCCCGTATCTCGGCGGGCTCGATGAAAAATTGCACAAGGCGAGGCTTGGGACACCGCGGGTACGGATTCCCGCCGGATCGGTAGGCATCGGCGGGAAACAGACCGGCATGTATCCGTTCGAATCCCCGGGCGGATGGAATCTTCTCGGGCGGACACCGGTCCCTTTATTCGACCCGGGGCGTGCGGAACCGATACTCTACCAGGCGGGGGATCGGGTTGTTTACCGTGCCGTAGATGAAAAAGAGTATGATGATATAAAGGACGCGGTCGAAGCCGGCCGGTATGAAGTGAAAATTGAGTCAGGGAGTGATGGATGATGGCATTGAAGGTGATGGATCCGGGGCTTTTCACGACAGTCCAGGATATGGGAAGATACGGCCATCAGGCCGAAGGCTTTTCCCCGGCCGGTGCGATGGACTGGCGGGCGATGATGCTCTCAAACCGGCTGCTCGGCAATGATGAAGGTGCAGCAGTGCTTGAGATGACACTGCAGGGCGCCTCCTTTGAAGTGACAGAGGAAGTGACAATCTCAACAGCCGGTGCGGAAATGCCGGTGGCTGTCGATGGACTGGAAATGAAGACCGGTACGGTAATCCCGCTGATGAAAGGGGAACAGGTATCTTTTGGCGGCGCAGAACGCGGTGCACGAACATATCTCGCTGTGACCGGTGGTTTCGCTGTCCCTGAAGTGTTCGGCAGCGCCTCGACGCATACACGCAGCGGCATTGGCGGACTCGGCGGCAGGACACTGAAATCCGGTGACAGTCTGAAAGCGGCCGGTGGAAATGGTGCCGCCGGAATGGGGCGGATCAGGGTTTTTGATGATGACGATGATGTCATCCGTGTGATCCCCGGTCAGCAGTACGACAGATTCAAAGACAACCTGGATAAGTTTTACGGTTCCGGGTATACACTTACCAAGGACTGTGACCGCATGGGATTCAGGCTTGACGGGGAAGTGATCGAAGCCGTGGGTGGACATGATATACTCAGTGAGCCGACGCAGCTCGGCAGCATCCAGATTCCGAAAAACGGCAAACCGATCATCCTGCTGAACGACCGACAGACCGCCGGCGGATACGCCCGCATTGCCACAGTGGCACTCTGTGACATACCGAAGCTTGTGCAGAAGCGGCAGGGTGACACGATCCGGTTTGAGGAAATCAGTGTGGACAGGGCAGTGGAACTTTATAAGGATGAAATAGGGAAGGTCCGATCAGATGGATATTTTGGAATCGACAATGATTTCAGGTCCCACAGACGGCCGCTGGCTGGAAAAATTGAAAGTATCATGAAGAGGTGACGACTATGGATGTGGAAAAAATCAGGGAACTGATAAAACTTGCGAAAGAGGAAGACCTTAAAGTGCTCCGCGTCGGAGATATGGATACGGAGGTGCACATAGAAACAAAAGGCAGCGGTGACACTGTCGTGACGGAGCATGGTGGTAAAGACAAGTCTTCTGCGGACGGCGGGCATAACGGACTGCATACAGTTAAGGCGGCGCAGGTGGGTACGTTCTATACGCATAAAGAGGAAAACAGCACGGAAAATTTCGTCGAAGCGGGTGACAAAGTGGCAAGCGGTGATCAGATTGGCATGATCGAAGCGATGAAAGTGTTCAATGATGTGCTGGCCGATGCCGATGGAGTGGTTGAGGAGGTACTCGTCGGGAACGGGGAAACGGTCGAATACGATCAGCCGCTTGTGACGCTCAGGCCGAAGGAGGACTAGACAGTATGAAGAAAGTATTGATTGCCAACCGCGGTGAAATTGCCGTCCGCATTGTACGGACGCTCAGGGAGATGGGTCTCGGGAGCGTGGCCGTCTATTCCACAGCGGACCGGGACAGCCTGCATGTCACGATAGCGGATGAAGCCATCTGCATCGGTCCGCCCAAAAGCACCGACAGCTATCTTGACATCGAGCGCATGCTCCAGGCGGCGGAAGTCTCGGGCGCGGATGCCATCCATCCCGGATACGGATTCCTGTCGGAAACCCCGGAGTTTGCACGGCGCTGCGAGGAAGCGGGCATCATCTTCGTCGGCCCGGATTCCGCCATCATGAAAAAGATGGGGGACAAGGCGGAGGCGAGACGGACTGTGAAAGCTGCGGGCATCCCGGTCATCCCGGGCAGCGAAGGCGTTGTGGAAAGCATCGATGAAGTGAAGGAGGTGGCTGCGGATATAGGCTTTCCGATCGTCATCAAGGCCGTCTCCGGCGGCGGTGGAAAGGGGATGCGCTTCGTGCATGATGAGCAGTCACTCGGGAAACAGTACAAAGACGCCAGGAAAGAGGCGAAGAATGCGTTCGGCGACGACCGGATCTATGTAGAGAAATACATTCCGAAAGCGCGGCATATCGAAGTGCAGATTGTCGGTGACAGCAAAGGGGACGCTGTGCATCTTTTCGAACGGGACTGCTCGATCCAGCGCAATAATCAGAAGCTGATAGAGGAAGCGCCGGCAGCAGTCCTCGCTGATGCGACGCGTGCGGATATTACGGAGCGGACGGCGGCTGCCATAGGGCGGCTTGAATATGCCGGTGCGGGCACCGTCGAGTATTTGTATGTGGAGGAAGAGGATGCATTCTACTTCATGGAGATGAACACGAGGGTACAGGTGGAGCATACGATTTCCGAGATGATCACCGGAATTGACATCATCCGTCTGCAGCTCGAGGTGGCATTGTTCGGCCAGTTCGATATCCGGCAGGAAGATATAGAGATGAAAGGTTTTGCCATCGAATGCCGTATCAATGCAGAGAACCCTGCCAAAAATTTCATGCCGTCCCCGGGCAGCATCGACCGGCTGCACTTCGGCCTCGGCAACGGTGTGCGTGTCGACACCCATGTGTTTCGGGGCTATCAGATCCCGCCGGATTACGACTCGATGATCGCCAAGATCATTGCGCATGCCCCGGACCGCGAAAAAGCCATACGAAAGATGCGTCATGTGCTCGGAGAGACGGTGATCTCTCCGATTGATACGACACTCGATTTCCAGCATTATCTGATGAACCACCCGAAATATATGGACAATACCGTGGACATCAAGTTTCTGGAAAACAATGAAATCATAGAATAGAAAGGGAGTATGGACATGTTGACAGTTGATCTGAATGCAGACCTCGGTGAGAGCTACGGCAACTATACGATAGGTAACGATGATGAAATCATTCCGCTGATTTCATCGGCGAACGTCGCCTGCGGCTTCCATGCGGGCGATCCGTCGGTCATGCTGAAGACCGTCCGACTGATCAGGGAAAGCGGAAGCACCGGCATCGGAGCGCATCCGGCGTACCCCGACCTGATGGGATTCGGCAGAAGGTATATGGAACTTTCCATGCAGGAAGTCAGAGCCCTGATGTTCTATCAGCTCGGCGCCCTGGATGGGTTCTGCAGAGTCGGGGGTGTCGAGTTGAACCATGTCAAGCCGCACGGCGCACTGTATAATGCCACGTTCAAGGATAAGGAACTCGCCAGGACGATTGCCGAAGCGGTGCGCGATTACAATCCCGGACTCAAGCTGCTGGGACTCTCCAATCAGAACCTTGTGAAAGCCGGTGAGGAGGCTGGCCTTGAAGTCAGGCACGAAGTCTTCGCCGACCGCGCCTATGAGGATGACGGTACGCTTGTCTCAAGGCGCAAGGAAGGCGCGATGATCACGGACACGGATATTGCGGTCGGGCGCGTCATCCGCATGGTCCAAGAGGGCAGGGTCGAATCCATAGGCGGGCATGACATCGATATCCAGGCAGACAGCATATGCGTGCATGGCGATGGCCCGAAGGCTCTGGAATTTGTCAGAGAGATCAGACGGCAGCTCGGTGAGAACGGGATAGAGATTAAAATGATGTAGATTGGAAGGGGTGTGGAAAAATGAATGAAAAACCGAAATTGACCGCAGCACAGCGGCGCCTGCTCTTTGGCGCCATATTCCTGATGGCCACCTCATCAATCGGTCCGGCGTTCCTGACGCAGACCGCGGTGTTTACCGAACAGTTTCTGGCAAGCTTTGCTTTTGCCATCCTTGCTTCAATCATCATTGATATCGGTGCACAGCTGAACATCTGGCGCGTGCTCAGTGTCTCAGGCAAACGGGGACAGGATGTCGCAAACGATGTTGCCCCGGGGCTCGGCCATGCTGTGGCACTGCTCATCGTCCTCGGCGGCTTTGCATTCAACATCGGCAACGTCGCTGGAGCGGGCCTCGGCTTCAACGCGATATTCGGATGGGATGTGCGCGTTGGTGCAGCACTGACCGGTGCATTCGCCATCTTCGTCTTCCTTGTCAAGAACGGCCGTGCTGTAATGGACGTTGTCACACAGTCTCTTGGTGTGCTGATGATTCTCATCACCGCCTTTGTCATGATCCGGTCCAACCCGCCATATGGGGAGGCGGCGCTCCGGGCGGTGGCCCCTGAAGAGCCTGGATCCCTTGTGGTGCCGATCATCACATTGGTCGGCGGCACAGTGGGTGGCTACATTACATTCGCCGGTGCACACAGACTGATCGAAGCCGGTATGACGGGGCAGGAGAACCTGAATTTCGTCAGCAAGGCGGCGAATTATGGCATCCTGACAACGGGCGTCATGCGCGTGCTTCTATTCCTCGCTGTGCTCGGTGTGGTGGCGACGGGTGCGACGCTCGATCCGGATAACCCGCCGGCTTCCGTGTTCCAGATCGCACTCGGTGACATCGGCATGCAGGTGTTCGGTGTCGTGCTCGTTGCGGCAGCATTGTCATCCGTCATCGGTTCAGCCTATACCAGCGCGTCTTTCCTGAGATCTATACACAGGTTTTTTGATGAACACAACAATACGGTGATCGTCGTGTTCATCGTCGTGTCGACGGTGATATTCACTTTCGTCGGACGCCCCGTGGCGCTGCTCATCCTGGCAGGCGCCTTCAACGGTCTCATCCTGCCGGTCACTCTTGGTGCGATACTTATCGCCTCCAGAAGGAAGAAAATCGTCGGTGATTACCGCCATCCCGCGTGGATGATCATTTTCGGTGCCGTCGCTGTAATCATCACACTCATTGCCGGGATCATGTCACTTGAAGGCCTGGCAGATCTATGGAATAGATAGGAGGATACGAAGTGGATTCTAAAGAATTGAGAGAAGCGATCAGGAATGGTGAATTCACCGGAACGACCTCAGGTGCCGCGGGCCATAAAGTCCAGGCGAACCTGGTCATCCTGCCGAAGGTTTACGCATTTGACTTCCTGCTGTATGCCATGCGCAATAAGAAGGCGGTGCCCGTGATTGAGGTCATCGAAGACGGACAGACAAAAAGCCGGTTTGCGGACGGCTCCGACATCCGGACAGACGTGCCTAAGTATAATATATATGAGGACGGCGTGCTCCGCGAGACGACGGATGACATCAGAGGATATTGGCGGGATGACTTCGTCACATTCCTTATCGGCTGCAGCTTTACGTTTGAGCAGGCGCTACTGGATGAGGGACTTTCAATCAGGCATATTGATGAGAGGCGGAACGTTGCCATGTACAAGACAAACATCGCGACCGATCCGGCGGGTGTGTTCAGCGGCGAACTGGTCGTCTCAATGCGGCCGTTTGATGAAAGTGAAGTGGAGACCGTCACACGTGTAACAGGGCAGTTCCCCGAAATGCACGGCGGACCTGTCCATTACGGCAGCCCGCACGAGATCGGCATCAGAGATATCGCCTGCCCTGAATATGGCGAGGCGGTTGAAATCGGGGAAAGGGAAATGCCGGTTTTCTGGGCATGTGGTGTCACACCACAGAATGCGGCATTGAATGCGAAGCCTTCCATCATGATCACCCACGCGCCGGGTCACATGTTCGTGACCGACCTTGAGAACGAGGATTACAGGAAAAATAATTGAAAAAGTAACTAATAGGCGGAAATGTGCAGTAATTGTATACATTTCCGCTTCTTTTACCCCTTAATCCATAGTATTATTATAGGTATAATAAGTGAATGAGTAATGGGAGGAAATGAAAATGAAAAAATGGTGTTTTCTGATTGTGTCCCTGATATTCGTGCTTGCAGCATGCACGGATGACAGCGGGGTGGATGAAGCTGCTGAATCAGACGGCAGCGAGGAGAATGCGGCGGGAAGGGATATCAATTTCAGCCTGCTTGCCATGCCGAGTTCCCTTGATCCGCATGCGGCAAATGACGGATATTCACTCTATGTGATGACCAACATATATGAAACACTGGTGAAAATGAACCAGGATCTCGAACTCGAACCCGGACTGGCCGAATCCTACGAGCAGCTGGATGATACGACATGGGAATTCAAACTGCGTGAAGGCATCACTTTCCATGATGGCAGTGCATTCAACGCCGAAGTTGTAAAAGCGAACCTTGACCGCGTGAGAGATCCGGAAGTCGGGGCCCCCCTCGAGTTCCTATTCACAGAGATAGATGATGTGGAGATTGTTGATGATTACACTGTCCGTGTACATACCGAAAGGCCGTTTGCTGCACTGCCGGCACACCTGGCCCATCCGGGCGGGCACATGATAAGCAAGGAAGTGATCGATGCAGACTACGCAGGAATGGAAGAAGGCGGCAATCCACTGACGGAAGTCAATGCAAATCCGGTTGGTACCGGGTTCTTCAAGTTTGAGGAGATTGCGGAAGGTGATCATGTGACCCTTGTGCGCAACGAAGACTATTGGGGAGAGCCTGCAAAGCCCAAGTCCGTAACATTCAAGGCAGTGCCGGAAGATGGTACGCGGATTGCAGAACTGTCAACTGGCGATGCTGACCTGATCTACCCGGTCAATCCGAGTGATGTCGCGCGGATTGACGGGACAGAAGGCTCGCGTGTGGCACAGAACAAGAGTGCCAGCATGTCCTACATGGGGTTCAATGTTGAGAAAGAACCGTTCGATGATCCGGATGTGAGACGTGCAATCGCAATGTCCATCGACAAGAAGGCCATCATCAATGAAATGCTGGAAGGCATCCCGGCTGTTGCCGATACTCCGCTCAATCCGACTGTGACAGGCTATAGTGAGAATCTTGAGCCGGTGCCTTTCGATAAGGAAGCGGCAGAAGAACTCCTTGAGGAGAGTGGACACGGTGATGGATTCACAGCTGAAATTGTCGTAAACGACCGGACGACTGCGGATATAGCCACATTCATACAGGAAGAGCTGAAGGATCTGAATATCAATTTGGAGATCCGTCAGATGGAGTCCGGCGCCTACCAGGAATTCACGGCCAACGGTGAACATGAAATGTTCATGGGCAGCTGGGGCACGGTGACGCTTGATGCAGATTATGGGCTTTATCCGATGTTCCATTCGGACAACCATGGCGCGCCGGGCAATCGCACGAGATATGCGAATAGAGAAGTGGACCAGCTGCTAGACCAGGCGCGGACCGAGACTGATCGGGCGGCGCGCATGGAGCAGTACGCCAGTGCGCAGCAGATCATCCTGGATGAATCTCCGCTCGTACCGATTTATCATTCTGTACTGCTTGCAGGTATAGACGATGAACTGGAAGGGTATTATCAGTATCCGAGCAGTTTCCCGTATTTGAAAGACCTGGATTGATCGACGGAGGGCTCCCATTTAATATGGGAGCTTTTTTCTTCACAGTCTGATACATTGGAAGTGACATGATTATGTGAGGTGGGAAAACGATGAAGAAATTACTGCTGACAGGATTCGAACCGTTTTTGAGTTTCAGGTCGAATCCGACAGAAGCTGCGGTGCGCGAGCTTGATGGTCTTGTAATCGGGGAGTACAGCGTGACCGGGAAAATATATCCTGTCGTCTTTGATGGAATCGGTGAACGGATCACAGGGGACATGGAAGCCGAACACCCGGATGCAGTCGTATGCCTGGGGCTTGCCGGCGGCCGCCATACAATCCATATCGAGCGGATTGCGATCAACTGCATAGACGGCAGAACGGATAATGCCGGATTCAATCCCGACGGTGAGAAGATAGACGGTGCGGGTCCGGACGGGCTATTCTCCACTCTGCCTGTGAAAAAGCTGGAAGCGGCACTCAGGAAAAAGGCGATTCCGGCCTCCATATCCAACACGGCCGGCACTTACCTGTGCAATAATGTGATGTATTCTGCGCTGAATCATATACAGGATAAAGGGCTCGATACACCTGCCGGGTTCATCCATGTGCCGGCGCATCACGAAATCGGGACGGAACTGGATATTCCGAGCTGGTCCCAGGGAGATATCACCCATGCAGTACGCACCATCATAGAAAATCTGTAAAAGGGGAATCATGTGAATTAACTAGCAATTTTTCTAGTTTTTCAACATTTTTCGTGATATTATAATTTTAAATGATCCGGAATTTCCTTCATCTGGATATTCCGGAATACATATCCTTTATTGGAATAGAACATGGAGGCACTTTATGGAATTAAGCAAAGTGAAAAATTATGATGAAATGAGCATGGAAGCAGCTAAGATCGTATTTCAGAAGATAGTGGACTCGAACAGGCTCGTGCTGGGGCTTGCGACAGGTTCCACACCGGAGAAGATGTATGAGTATCTTGCGGAAATGCTGAATAAGAACAAAGTCGATCTCTCCCACGTTTATACGGTGAACCTGGACGAGTATGTCGGCCTTTCGCCGGAAGATGAGCAGAGCTATCATTATTACATGAGGGAGATCTTCTTTGACAAGGTGGCCCTCCCACTTGAGAATACGAAGCTTCCAAATGGTGTGGCTCAAGACCTTGCCCGGGAGACCAGGGAGTATGATGAAATGATAGATGAGCTCGGCGGTGTCGATCTGCAGATTCTCGGCATCGGCAGAAATGCACACATTGCCTTCAATGAGCCCGGAACTTCGTTCGAATCCGGCACCCACGTCGTCGATCTGACAGAAAGTACAATCCAGGATAACGCAAGATTCTTCGACAAAATAGAAGACGTTCCGGTCAAGGCAGTATCCATGGGGCTCGGAACGATCATGAACGCCAAGAGCATCCTGCTTATGGCTTCAGGTGAGGGTAAGAGGCAGGCGCTCAAAAACATGATCCACGGTGAAATAACTGAAGAAGTTCCGGCATCAATACTGCAGCGCCACCACGACGTAAAAGTCATCACCGACGTTGCGGATATAGAATTATAAGATACGGGATTCGATTTGGCCTTCCGCACACATGCGGAGGGCCATTTGTGTTTGGAGCGATCCGGGGGGAGACCCCCGTCTGTCTTGTCATCGTTTTCCAATCGATGATAAGTAAAGGCGTTGTCCTGCCTTCGTTTCGGAATCGACAATAAGGCAGGGGGTCTGCCTTGTCATCGTTTTCCAATCGATGAGGAAAGCGGTCAAAACCGCCATCCGCTCATCACAAAAAAGGAAGGACCGGAGTCCTTCCAACAGCACGACTATTCTCTTCTGATGCGTTTGAGGTTTTTCAGTATGCCTTTGTCCGTCGACAGGACACTGTTTCTGTAGATGCTTGCGGCAAGCCAGATGACAGCAGCGATGGTCACAATCAGTATTGCGATTCCGAGCAGCAGTTCGACCTGGCCTGTGGTTTCATGCATCGCCCGGAGTGGCATGACGAACGGCGTGAACGGGGGAATGTAGCTCGAGATGATGACGAGCATGTTTTCGCTCGTCCAGATGTTGAAGATTGCGATATAGAAACCGATCAGTGAAAACATCGTCACGGGCAGGAGTGCCTGTTGAAGGTCTTCCATGCGGCTGATGAATGAGCCAAGCAGGGCGGAAATCGACAGGTATAGCACCAGCCCGAGTATCAGGTAGATCAGTGAGTAGACAGCGAGCGTGACTGTCCGGTCGTTCGACTCCAAACCGAATTCGGAGATCAGGTTGTTGAAATCGAACATCTGTATCGCGGCAATGACTGCCAGAACGAAGACGATGAGCTGGGTCAGGCTGACCGAGATCATCGCGGATATCTTCGCCAGCAGATGGGTCACCGGCGGAACGCTTGATACGATCATTTCTATGACGCGGGATGTCTTCTCCATGGCGATCTCTGTACCGATCTGGCTGGCGTAGTTGATGATGATGAAGAACATGATGATCACTGTGACATAGAAGATGATGCTGTTGAGCGGGTTCATGTCGGCGGCCGAGCCTTCGTCCTCCGCTTCCCCATCGTCTGCAGCGATGTCATAAGTGATGTCAGGCGACTCGCCGAGGCTGGCTGTTTCTTCAGGTGTCAGGTTGAGCGCCTGTATCGTGTTCATTCTCTGCACTTCAGCGAGGGCTGTCTCGATTTCCGTCTTCTGTTCATCGGGAAGATCGTTTTCAGCCGAAATGGTAAACGCCATCGGATCTGTTTCCTCGAGGGACAGCACTGCACCGCCCGCCGGCGCGTCGCCGCCTTCGTACGGCTCTATTTCGAATTCCGCATCCATGGATGCGAACATTGATTCAATCGCCCCGTACTGCGCTTCTTCCGCATCGACCTGAAGCGTGGTCACCTCTTCGCTCGAATCGAAAAGTTCGATGATCCTGTCGATATTCGCGGCAAGGAATATCAGGAGGATGATGATGAGCGTACTGATGATGAATGACTTCGCGCGTACTTTGGAAACATATGTCTGCAGGAACGTCGTCATGAATTTATTCATATTTACGACCCACTTTCGAAATAAAGATATCGTTCAGCGAAGGTTCATTCACCTGGAATCGTTTGAAATATCCGAGTTTGATGATTTCCTTGAAAATCGGCTCGGCATACTGTTCGTCTGAAATCTTCAGCGTCGTCTTCTTCCTGACCTGTTTCATGTCGAGGACACCCGGCATTTCTTCAAGGAATGAAATGTCATGATCCCCTTCGATGATTATCTCCTTCTGTCCGAAGTCGCTTTTGATCTGGTCGATATTGCCGCTGACGACCTGGCTGCCGTGGTTGAGGATGCAGAGTTCCTCGCACATTTCCTCGACATGCTCCATGCGGTGCGTGCTGAAGATGATCGTCGCACCGCTGCTGTTGAGTTCCTTCACCGATTTCTTAAGTATCTCCACATTTACGGGGTCGAGTCCGCTGAACGGTTCATCCAGTATGATGAGGTCCGGCTCATGGATGATCGATGCAATCAGCTGGATCTTCTGCTGGTTCCCCTTGGACAGTTTCTCGATGCGTTTGTCCCGGTTTTCCGGAACTTCAAACCGCTCGAGCCACTCATCGAGTTTTACATCGATATCCTTTTTCGACATTCCTTTAAGCTGGGCGAGATAGCGTATCTGCTCTTCGACTTTCAGCTTCGGATGCAGCCCGCGTTCCTCCGGCAGATAGCCGATACGGTTTGTGACGCTGTAGTCGATGGGCTTCCCGTTGTAGGTGATCGTGCCTTCCGTCTGTTTCAGAAGGCCCAGAATCATCCGGAATGTCGTCGTCTTGCCCGCACCGTTTCCACCGAGGAAGCCGTACATGCTGCCGGTGGGCACAGTGAGGTTGATGTCATCAACTGCAGTGTTTTCGTTGAATTTCTTGGTAAGCTGGTTCAGTTCAAGTGACATGGGATTACCTCCTTCTCTTACATCGATTTTACCATAGTGAAAAGCCTGCTGTTACTATATAATGGATAATACTCGATCAGAAAATGAGGTCATAACCCATGGAAGAAAAATTACAGGAAAAGTCCGCATCATTCCCGGATTTCATGCAGCTGCTGCGGTGCACACGAATCAGTAAGGGGCTCTTTATATTCGCAATCGTACTCACTTTATTCGGCACGGTCGGCAGCCTCATCGTACCGCTTCTCACACAGCGGTTCATCGACGGTTTTGATACCGACATGTTCTCCTCCGGCATCATAGTCCTCATCATCTCGGTGTTCCTGCTCAGTGCCATACTTGACGGAGTCTCATACTATATACTCGCACGTGTCGGCCAGACAATCATTTCACGGCTCCGCGAGATTGTGTGGGATAAATTCCTCATGCTTCCCGTCAGCTATTTCGACCGGACCAAGAGCGGGGAGTCCGTCAGCAGGGTGGTCAATGATACTGCCATCATAAAAGATCTGATCACCAGCCATTTCCCGCAGCTCATCGGCGGCATCATGTCGGTGGCGGGTTCGGTCGTCATCCTTTTCGTCCTGGACTGGCGCATGTCGCTCATAATGTTCATCTCCGTGCCGGTCTCGATACTCGTCATCATGCCGCTCGGCCGGAAAATGAGCAGGATTTCCAGGGCACTTCAGGATGAGACGGCGAAATTCACCGGCAGTGTCCAGGAGACGCTGAGTGAGATCCGCCTCATGAAATCCTTCAACGGCGAAGCATATGAACGGCAGAAAGGGCGATCCGGCATCAGAAGGCTGTATAACTACGGCATGCGTGAGGCGAAGATCAATGCATTCCTGTCGCCGATCATGGGTACAGTGATGATGTTTGTCATCATACTGATCATCGGCTACGGCGGACTGCGTGTCGCAGAAGGGACGCTGTCTGTGGGCACGATGGTGGCGTTTCTGCTCTACCTGTTCCAGATTATCATGCCGATGACGATGTTCGCCATGTTTTTCACCGAGTATAATAAGGCCCTCGGTGCCACCGACAGGATCATCGGCATACTTGATCGCGATGAAGAAGCGGACGCGGCAAAAATGGCTGCAGAGCGGGACCTGCAGTTCAGAACGATTGAATTCAAGGATGTCCATTTCGGCTACGGTGAAGATAAGCCCGTTCTGCACGGCATAGATTTCAGGGCGGAACATAACCGGAAAGTGGCGTTCGTCGGACCGAGCGGAGGTGGGAAGTCAACGATTTTCGCACTCATTGAAAGGTATTATGACGTCCTTTCGGGCGCTATTGAAATCGACGGCATGGATATCCGCGGCATTCCGCTCGGTTCGCTGCGCAGAAATATCGGCTACGTTGCCCAGGAGAGTGCCATCATTTCAGGAACCATACTTGAGAACATCACATACGGCCTTGAAGAATCGGACTACACACATGAAGACGTGGAGTCGGCGGTGGTGAAGTCATATGCGAAAGAGTTCATCGATGCGCTTGAGGACGGCCTCGATACGGAGGTCGGCGAGCGCGGGGTGAAACTCTCGGGCGGACAGAGGCAGCGGATCGGCATTGCCCGTGCCTTCCTGAAAAATCCGAAACTGCTCATGCTGGATGAAGCGACGGCAAGTCTCGATTCACGCTCGGAACGCTACGTCCAGGAAGCGCTGGATGAACTGATGGAGGGGCGGACTGTGTTAGTGATTGCACACAGGCTCTCCACTGTTGTAAACTCAGATAAAATATTCTTCATAGATAACGGGTATCTGACGGGGAGCGGAACGCACCGGGAACTTATGAAAACTCATGAAATGTACAGGATATTTACAGAACAGCAATTTGGCTGACAGATAAGAGGAATGGAAAATGTACGAACTTTACAACGCTTTTGAACCGGTCATCCCGGTTTTTATCATATTGTTCTTTGCGGTGGTATTCATCACACTCCTGATAAACAGCCGCAGCGGATACAAACTGGACAACAGAAAGAAGATCGTGAGCTATCTGACGTATGTCGGGCTTTTGATGACTCTGATCGGCATGGCGCTTGTGACGATGCTGCCAAGCAATAATCCTGAAAAAGTCACATCATTCATTCCGTTTCTGAGCATCATCGACACGTGGGAATATGCAACGACAAGGGCAATCATCAACTCACTCTTGATGAACATCGTACTTTTCGTCCCTTTCGGCTTTTTCGTATACCTGCTTTTAAGGCGGGCGTTCTGGACAGTGTTTCTCACGTTTCTCACGTCGGTGTCGATTGAATTCCTCCAGTATATCCTGCCGATCGGCAGGATTTCGAATGTGGATGATGTAATACTCAACATTATCGGCGGATGTGTGGGAATGATAAGCGGTTTAATATTTGCAAAATTTGGAATTGTTTATTATATTAAGAGTGGGGGTAATGATAACGACAAACATTAAGGGGGATGGAAGATGTACAAACGTTTGAAGGACATGGGAAGCATAGAGCTTTTTGAGAATGAAGTGGTCGGTCCAGCGCTTGTCGGGACCATCGAGTATGAACAGGATGGCCGACATGAATTTTACGGCGCCATCATTCCGACAACCCATCGCCTGTTTATAAGGATCTACATCAATGAAAGGGAGATCGAGAGCAGGGGTGTGCTCTATGAGGACATCACAGGGATCAGTGAGGAGAAACTGCTGATGCTTGGTACAGTGATTCACTTCTGGGTAGGGGGACATATCGGAGTCAGTCTGAAAAGCGTGTCGGATGGTGACATAGACCGGACGCTCGAGTTCCTCTATAAATACAGGACACGGGAACTCCATCTGGAAATGGAACCAAACAGAAACGCAGGATAAAAGAATATGACGCAAAAGAGACCGGGGTCCCCCGGTCTCTTTTTGTGTCATTTTAACCGGGTAGTGTTTGGTGTATAATGGAAACTGATCTGAACATAGGGGATATGCAAAAATGAAAATGAGATTGATGATAGTGATTCTGTCGGCGCTATTGCTGCCTGCCTGCAGCAGTTTCAGAGAAACAGGGGTTTCCGACGATGGTGAAATCAGACAGATTATGACCGAACACAGTGAGGAGATTGAACTGCCCTCCAATCCAGAACGTGTCGTCCTGTTCCGCGCAATTGATGCAGGGAATGCGGAACTTCTCGGCAGCGATACCCGGGCTGTGACAGGCATCGTTGAGGACAGCCGGTATGCCCGGGAACTTACGGGCGGTGATGCGGTGTATCTTGAGCATGGGGACCTTCAGTCACTGAAAGGGATCGATCCGGACCTGATTGTGACGTATACGACGGATGAATATCTGTTTGATTACCAGGAAATAGCGCCGACAGTGCAGGTGAACTATAGCACCTCCACATTCAGTCCTTTCAAGGAGCGTCTGTATCTGACGCATCTGTTCAACCTCGGTGTCATACTGAACAGAGAGGAGAAGGCCGAAGCGATCGGTGATGAATGGCTTGAGGAGGCGACCCGCCTGCAGCGCGAGGCTGCGGATATTGTGGCGGGCAATACAGCCATGGTCCTGTCAAAGGAGGAGGACGGATATTTCCTGTACGAGGAATATGCAGGTTTCGGGACGGAGGCGGTCTATGATGTTTTGAAATTCGGTATTGACGAGACGCTTGAGGCCGAGTTCGAAGAGCGGGGATCGGGTCCTGAAACACTCAGAGATCTGGAAGGGGTGGAGACGGATTATGTATTTGTGAGCGTCAGGGAAGGCGGACAGGAGGATGTCGGGGAAGAGGTGTCGGAGACTCTCGGTGTGCCTCGTGAGAATGTCATCCTGCTCGATTATGGCACCTACAGGCTCAACGATCTGATATCGGTCGAGAAGCAGACAGAGGAAATCATCGAGAAGATAGAGTAGGCGTGCCGTGACGGGTATGACTGTTTCCGGTATGATTAAGGTAGTAAAACGACGTATGGAGATGATCAGATGGCGAAGGACAGAGTATTTCCGGAAGAGTTTGGATATCATTTCTCGGAGGGGAACTTCAAGCGCATATACAATCAGACGATCAGAGATTTCCGGCTGAGCATGGGGGAGGATGAATTTACCGCAGCCGCAGCGGAGTTCAACGATGGCGCCGGACGGTTCTCCCTGAAGCGGACAAATCAGCTGGAGCCGGGTATCAAACGCTATCAGTGGGTGGCGGAGGAAAGCGGCCGCATGATTGTTACCGCCTTCAACAATGAAGGGGAAATCATGGGCATACAGTTTGATATTTACGAGAAGTTCGATACTGACAGGGAATCGACGATCAACAGCTACCGCGTACCGTTTACAGGGGAATGGTTCGTCCTCTGGGGCGGCACGGACAGCTTTCTGAACTACCACTATTCCCATATGCACCAGAGATACGCCTATGACTTCATCAAAAAAGTGGACGGCAGGGCATTTTCCGGGGATCCGGGTGAGCTGCTGTCCTATCATGCATATGGTGAGGAAGTTGTGGCGCCGAGGGCGGGCAAAGTCATCCATGTCATCAAGGATGTGGAGGATAATGCACCGCACCGTATGAGCATGGTATCGCCGGAAGGCAACTGCATCATCCTGGAACACGGCTATGATGAATATACGATGCTTGCGCATCTCCGGGAGCATTCCATCACGGTGGCAGTCGGTGATGAGGTTGAGTCGGGCCAAAAGCTGGCACAGTGCGGAAACAGCGGTGCTTCGGATACTCCACACCTTCACTTCCATGTGATGAACGGTTCCCATCCATATGAGTCGGAATCCATCAGGATACAGTTCGCCGAAGGGCGCGAACCGAGGCAGGGAGACATTGTGAAAGGACAAAGAAGAATATGATCCTGCGGGCCAATGGTCCCTTCGATTTCGGAGTGATGTATGATTTCATGGAGCGTCAGGACGACTGCCTGTATCAGACCAGGGGTGGAAAAGTGCGTCGCGCGGAAATATTTGGCGGCAGGCGGGTTTTATTCGAAGTGTCGGAGTCGGCGGAGCCGGATGGACTCGAGGTTGAGATTTTACATGATGAGGGTGCAGGGGAGTGCGTGGTCAGTGAATATGTGGCAGACTGGTTCGATCTGGATTATGATCTGGAGCGTTTTTACGCCTTTGCGCGCAGGGATGGGCGGTTTGAGGCGGTGACCGGCGAGTATTACGGGTTCCGCATGCTCGCTTATGTCAATGTAACCGATGTGCTGGTCTGGTCGATCATCGGACAGCAGATCAACATGAAATTCGCCTTTGAGCTGAAGAGGCGGCTCGTGGAATATTTTGGCCATTTCATCGAGTACGAAGGTGAAAAATACTGGATCATGCCGAGTGCCGGGGAACTGCTTACGCTCACAGTGGAAGATATGCGGGAGATGCAGATTTCAAGACGGAAGGCGGAGTATATACTGAATTGTGCCGAAGGGGTGGAGAACGGCAGTCTGTCGAAGGAATATCTGCAGAGTTTTGACAGTTACAGCGGGGCAAAAACGCATCTGACCGGAGTGCGGGGCATCGGTCCGTGGAGCGCCAATGTTGTGCTGATGCGAACGGTCAAGTTCAGACATGCGGTGCCCGTCGGGGATGCCGGTCTCCGGAATGCGCTCAAAATCACAGATGGCCTGGATGGGAAGCCCGGTGCCGAGTACATAGAGGACATCATCAGCTGGTGGGGGCAATTCGGTGCATATGCGACACTCTATATGTGGCGCGTACTTGGATAAAAATAAATGGGGGATGGATATGAAATTTTTATTGCCGGTATTGTTATTTCTGGGCCTTTTCGGAGGGGGCGGTGCGGATGCGGAGCCAAATGGGACATTCGAGAAGGAACTGGAGCCTGTGGAGGCGGCGGATGTGTCATCCATCATTGCGCAGAATTTTTCGCAGAGTTTCTCATTTGCGGGGGCGGGTGATGTGCTGATCCACGATCACCTGTATGAAGATGTGGAGACGGCGGATGGCTATGATTTTGCTTCGCGTGTGTCTGAAGTGGCGCCTTACTTGAATGACAAAGACCTTACTTTCCTGAATCAGGAAACACCGATTGGGGGGGAGGCACTCGGCCTGAGCGGCTATCCGAACTTCAACTCGCCGGTTGAAGCGGGCGATCTGCTGCTGGAGTTCGGTGCGGATATCGTGTCGAATGCGAACAACCATACCCTCGACAAGAAGGAGGAGGGCATACTCCGGACCATCAATCTGTTCGAAGATAAAGGGATTGAGTACGTCGGTGCCAACAAGAGTGCAGAGGATGCAGAGCGCGACAGGATACTTGAGTTGAACGGCATCAAAGTCGGCTTCCTGGGATATACATACGGAACAAACGGGATGCCGGTACCTGAAGGCAAGGACTATCTGGTCAATCTGATCGACGGCAGTCCGATCAACCAGGATATCGAGGCACTTGATGAGAAGGTCGATCTGCTCATCGTCAGCATGCACCAGGGGGTGGAATATGAAGAGTATCCGCGGGAGAATGACAGGCAGCAGATGATTGAGATGACAGAACGCGGGGCTGACATCGTTCTGGGCCATCACCCGCACGTGCTCCAGCCGATAGAGATAAATGAGACGGCGGATGGCAGGGATGCGGTCATCGCCTATTCTCTCGGGAACTTCTTCAGCGCCCAGCAGTCACTTGAAACGAAGCTCGGAGGCATCATCGGCTTCGATGTGACGAAAACCGGCGGGGAGACCAGTGTGGATGATGTCGAATTCATGCCGACATATGTGGCGAGTGAGGAATATGACAATTTCCGGCTTGTACCGCTTGCTGATGCCGGAGAATATGGTTTATCCGATGCGGCATCGGTTTATGAAGATGTCACTTCCCATATGACGGAGTATTCCGACGAGGTGGAAATAGTCGACTACATGGAATAAAAGACTGCATAGCCTTTACCGGCTTCCGCAGCCTCCATCATCCATTGCCATCTTTGGGTTTCTTCAGCACCGGTATCAGGGATAAGAGTCCGATGATGATGAGGACGACGGCGAGGATATTGGAGAGCGCAGGATTCACCCGGCTGCTGAGGAATATGTAGATGGCAAACAGTGCGATGATGGTAAGTGTGAAATTCAGCCACTTCATCCCTTTGAAATTCATGTGAACACTCCTTGTGAAAATGATTATGATCAGTGCGTTTACTTTAAAAGCATTTACGGCAATGTTATCATAAAATTGACAATCAGAAGCACATTTATCAGGGAGGAATAGAATATGAACTACATTATGGCTATCCAGCTGGTGCCCCATCATCCCAAAACGAGTGATTATCAATCGCACGTCAACAGTGCGATTGAGATCATCGAAGAAAGCGGACTGACCCATTTTGTCGGTCCGATGGAAACGACAGTCGAAGGATCAATTGATGAACTGATGAACCTTGTGAAGAAACTGAACCGTCATCTTGAAAATGAGGGGTGCGATCAGGTGACTTCCAACATCAAACTCATCCAGTCTGAAAAACCAATTAAAATCAAAGACATACTTGCCGATTACTACGAGTTCGACGAAGATGAGTAGGTCTGGACGCGAGCGGGGAGCCCGGGACGATTGTCCCGGGCTTTTTGCGCGCCTGTGCCATCAGATGGATTCCGGGGAGCAGGCATAAAAAGGACAACGTGTACATAGCACTCCGCCCATTGCCCGCAAAAAGCCATAAAAAAAACCGGGTATCCCCGGTTTCTGTCGAAATCTATCCTTCTATCGGTTCCGAACGGATATGGAATCTGACCCCGCGTGGACCTTCTATGCTGAACATGCCTCCGATGCCTTCCACGACATCCAGTGTGAGCCGCGTATGTTTCCAGTATTCGTACTGCCTGTGGTGCATATAGAACGGCACGCCTTCGACTTCGCCGAGTTTGACATCGGCATCCCCGATGATCATCGTACCTTCCCGGAAGCACATCGGACTCGATCCGTCGCAGCATCCGCCGGACTGATGGAATATGAGTGGACCATGCTCTTCTTTCAGATCCCTGATCAGGGATCTGGCAGCTTCTGTTGCATCAATACTGTTCAGCGTTTCCATTTTTAGAAGAATCCTTTTGGGGATTCGCTGTAGCTGACCAGCAGGTTCTTGGTCTGCTGGTAATGGCTGAGCATCATGAGGTGGTTTTCGCGGCCGATACCACTCATCTTATAGCCGCCGAATGCAGCATGGGCAGGGTAATCGTGATATGTGTTCACCCATACACGGCCGGCCTGGATTGAACGTCCGAATCTGTAGGCTTTATTCTGCGAGCGGGTCCATACACCGGCACCGAGACCGTACAGTGTATCATTGGCGATTGCAATGGCTTCGTCATCGTCCTTGTATGTCGCGACAGCGAGCACCGGTCCGAAGATCTCCTCCTGGAAGATGCGCATCGTGTTGTCGCCTTTGAAGATGGTCGGCTCGAAATAGTATCCACCTTCGATATCTCCATCCACTTCCTTGATACTACCGCCCGTCAGTATTTCCGCACCTTCCTTCCGCCCGATTTCAAGATAGGAGCTGATCTTCTCTTTCTGCTCTTTTGAAGTCTGGGCACCCATCATCGTATTTTCATCGAACGGGTTGCCTACCTGGATCTTTTCGACACGTTCGATAACACGTTTGATGAATTCATCATAAATATCCTCGTGGATCAGTGCACGTGATGGGCAAGTACATACTTCACCCTGATTCAGGGCGAACATTACGAGTCCTTCAATAGCCTTGTCCAGGTAATCATCATCTGCATCCATTACGTCTTTGGCGAAGATGTTCGGAGATTTGCCGCCGAGTTCCAGTGTGACGGGGATGATGTTCTGGCTGGCGTTCTGCATGATAATGCGTCCCGTAGTCGTCTCACCGGTGAACGCGATCTTGTTGATCTTGTCGTGGGTGGCGAGTGACTGTCCGGCTTCTGAACCGAAACCGTTGACAATGTTCACGACACCTTTCGGAATGAGGTCGCCGACAAGTTCCATCAGATGCAGGATGGTCGATGGTGTCTGTTCCGCAGGTTTCAGTACGACGGAGTTGCCCGCCGCAAGCGCCGGAGCGAGCTTCCACGTCGCCATGAGCAGCGGGAAGTTCCATGGGATGATCTGGCCGACGACACCGAGCGGCTCATGATAGTGGTAGGCCACTGTATCATTGTCAATCTGGGAAATGCCGCCTTCCTGAGCGCGGATGGCGCCGGCGAAATATCTGTAATGATCGACCACAAGAGGCAGGTCGGCATTCAGAGTCTCACGGACAGCCTTGCCGTTCTCGAATGTTTCAAGCACCGCGAGTTCCTCGAGGTTTTCCTCGATACGGTCGGCAATCTTGAGAAGGATGTTGCTGCGCTCGGTCGGGGAAGTCTGCCCCCATGACTTCTGCGCCTCATGGGCCGCTTCAATCGCCCTGTCGACATCCTCCTTCGTGGAACGCGGGACTTTGGACACGGCCTTGCCGATCACCGGTGATTCATTATCAAAATACTGTCCGCCTGCAGGCGGCACCCATTCGCCCCCGATATAGTTCTCATATTGTGCTTTGACCTTGTACTGTGCATTCTCTTTGTGCGGAAATTCATATACCATCTACCTTACCTCCTAACAGTTATACGTTAATTTTATCTGAATACTCAGCATTTTGTAAAGGTTTTCATACTTTCTGAAAACTTCTTGGTTGAAGAGTGGATTTACCTTATAATGGAATGATAAAAAGAGGGGGTGAAAATATGGGTGAATGCCCGTATTGCAATCACGTTTGGACTTATAAAGAGAAACTGCTGGGCTATGCAATAAAACCGAGGACCCGTATAAGGTGTCCGGGATGCCGGGAGTATTTAGAGCCTTCGACACTTGCGATCATTTATGATTATATTGCCATCCTTGGTGTGGCGCTGATGGTGTTCCTGCTGGTGCCCGTCATGCAGCTGCCGGCCGGCATATCCATTCTGATGAGCATCGCCCTGCTGGTAATCTATCTGGTTGTCTTTCTGCCGTTTACCGTCAGGTTCAAAAAATACCGCTATAAATGAACGGATACTAAACTTTACCGTCTGGACAGTTGATTTAATGTCTCACTGTGTTAAGATGAATAAGTTGCTTTATCCAACGTATCAGAAACTTACAAGAGGTGGGGAAAAATGAAAAAATACAGATTGATGGACTGGCCGACATTTGTCGTGTCACTTTTGATACTGCTTTCTGTTGTCATACCACTCATGGTGTTTCCTGAAGCGAGCAATATGATCATACTTGCTCTGAATAACATTGTGACGACGGGCCTTGGTGCTGTGTACCTTGCACTTGGGGGTGCCGTGCTTGCTTTCGTACTCTATATAGCATTCGGCAAATACGGCCAGGTGACTCTCGGAGAGGCAAATGACGAGCCGGAGTTCAAGACACTCAGCTGGGCGGCCATGCTGTTCTGTGCGGGTATCGGCTCAAGCATCCTCTACTGGGGGGTCATCGAATGGGTGTACTATTATGAGGCGCCGCCATTCCATCTGGAACCGAAAAGCGAGGAAGCAATCAACTATGCCAGCACTTACGGCATGTTCCACTGGGGACCGATTGCCTGGGCAATATATGTCCTCCCGGCGCTGCCGATCGCCTATTCGCTGTATGTGAAAAAGACGCCTATACTGAAAATCAGTCTGGCGTGTGAAAAGGTGCTCGGGAAGTACACGGAAAGATGGCCGGGCAAACTCATCGACATCCTGTTCATATTCGGACTGCTCGGCGGGGCGGGGACGACACTCGGCCTTGCCACACCGATGATTGCCGCAGGCATCGAATCATTATCCGGAGTTGACGGGCAAAACCTGATGCTGCGGCTTGGCATACTGGTGGCTGCAACATTGATTTTTGCCTTCAGTTCGTATTCCGGCCTGAAGCGCGGTATAAAGTTCCTCAGCGACATCAATATATGGCTGACGTTCATACTGCTTGCCTTTGTATTCCTTGTCGGACCGACAATTTTCATCATGGAGACGACGGTATCGAGTATTGGACTGATGTTCAGAGATTTCTTCCGCATGGCAACATGGCTTGAACCATTCGGCGGACAAGGTAGCATCCCGGAAACGTCATTCCCGCAGGACTGGACAGTGTTCTACTGGGCATGGTGGCTTGTGTATGCGCCGTTTGTCGGATTGTTCATCGCACGCATATCCAAAGGCAGACGCCTGAAGGAAATTGTACTGGGTACGCTCGTATACGGAACGCTTGGATCTGTACTATTTTTCGGGATACTTGGCAATTACGGCCTGTGGCTTGAACTTTCAGGCACATACTCGGTTACCGGGGTCCTGCAGAACCACAGCGGTGAAGATGCCATCATGGCAATCATCGCCCAGCTGCCGATGGGAGAGGTCATCACTGTACTGTTTCTGGTGACTGCACTGATTTACCTGGCGACGACATTCGATTCAGGCTCCTATATACTTGCCGGTACGACGCAGACCAAGGTTGATGGTGAACCGTACAGGTGGAACAGGCTGTTCTGGGCATTCGCATTATCCCTCCTGCCGTTTTCACTGCTTGTGGTCGGCGGGGAAGATTCATTGGGTCTGCTTCAGACGACTTCCATCGTTGCAGGGGTACCGCTGATAGCCATTTTCATCATGCTTATGGTGTCCTTCATCCGTACGCTCAGCGAAGACAGGGTCAAACTTGAAGCAAGGCATAACGCATACAAAGAAAGAGAGCGGAAGACACTTTCCATCACATACGCCAAGCGTGATAGATGGTGGGAATAGTCTTTCGGAAAGAGCACTTCCCGGTTGGTTCCGGGAGGTGTTTTTTAATGTGATAAACCCAGTCCGGGCACAAAAACATCTTTAGTGAGACAATGGATGCACAGTATTTTGAAAGGATGAGTGCAGTGATCATGTACAGGAAATGCGTGGACTGCGGCTCGCGCAAAACAGAAGAGTTGAACATGGATGAATATGTCTGCAGTGAATGCGGCCGGGCATGGGACAGAGCGGAAGCCTTTGAAGCTGCCTACAGAGAAATAAATGGTGTGAAAATATCCTATGGCGGCTTCAACCGGGGATTCAATGAAATAGAAATCGATCTGAAAACCGGAGGAGTCCGGCTGGGATCCACGCGCGGCAGGGTTGAAAAGACCGTAGCGACGCTCGGGGACAAGGAATTGACGGAACTTATGGAGATGCTTCGGGAGGTGGATATACTGAATTGGAAACGAAGTTATGACAATCCGTTCGTGCTGGAAGGCACACAATGGGAAATCGTGTTGAAGAGGGCAGCGGGTGAACTGATACGTTCGGGTAACAATGGTTTTCCGGGCGGCTGGGATATATTCTGCAATGAGATCGGGAAAATCGCCCAGGTCAGCCTGCCCGAGCCCCGGTGATGCACATGAATGGAGATGGGGCATAAGCCCTGGATATATATAAATAATCGATTATACTTTAAAAGACGGACGTCAGACTTCCGGGGGAATAGCATCGCGTGAGACTACAGGCTCACGCGATGCCCCGGAAAAGCCAACGTCCGTCTTATTTATGACTGGAATAGTTTAGTCCCAGCCTCCCGTTCATCTATGAAAATACTTTGCCTCTGACGATTGTAAGCATCAGGTCGGCTTCCCCGTCGTACAGGACGAGATCCGCATCCGCGCCCTCTTTTATGACGCCTTTCTGATCAGTGATGCCGAGTTCCCTTGCCGGATTGTAGGATGACATCTTCACGATATCCGGCCAGCTGCAGCCGGTGAAGGCGAACATATTCCTCACTGCCTGATCCATTGTCAGCACACTGCCGGCAAGCGTTCCGTCGGCAAGACGGGCTTCATTGCCCACTACAATGACTTCCTGGCCGCCGAGGTCATATCGGCCGTCGGGCAGGCCCTGGGCACGCATCGCATCGGTGATCATGATCATCCGGTCGGAAGTGATGTTGTCGTAGGCAAGTTTCACCATTGCGGGACGTGAATGGATGCCGTCGGAGATGATTTCAACGAAGGCATCGGACATATAGGCGAACCCGACGACGCCGGGCTCACGGTGGTGGAGGCCGCGCATGCCGTTATACAGGTGGGTGACATGGCTCACGCCATTTTTTTCAGCCTCAGTGAGTGTTTCATACAGCGCATCGGTGTGGCCGGCGGACGCAATGATGCCGAGTTCCTTGAGAGTCTCGAGGAATATGCCGTTTTCATCCTCCTCCGGTGCGAACGTGATCTGCCGGATCCTGTTGCCGGAAATATCCTGGAGACGGCGGATCATCTTTGCATCAGGTGTAATGATATGGTCCGGATGCTGCGCGCCGGGGTGCTTTTTGGATATGAAGGGGCCCTCCTGGTGGATGCCGAGCATTTCGGCACCGGACTGATAGGTGTAATCCGCAAGGTTCATGAGCGACCGTTCGACATCCTCGATCGTTGATGTCATAGTCGTCGCAAGGAACGATGTGGATCCGGTCTTCGGCAGGTGGGCGGAAATCTTCTCGATATATTCCATGTCTGCATCCATCGCATCAACGCCGTCTGCACCGTGGATATGCATCTCGATGGCGCCGGGCAGGAGGTAGCTGTGTTCAGCATCTATTGTGTTGTCAGCTTCCGGGCAGTTTTCCATCGGTCCGAAAGAATGGATTTTTCCGTTTTCTGTAAGCAGCCAATGATTCTCATGAACTTTCTCATGGGTGACAATATGCGCATTTTTTATAAGTAATTTCATCAGATCGCTTCCTTGTAAAAAATATAATTTATCATAAAACTTTAAGCGTGGGTAAAAATAGTATATCAAAGATATGACAAAATATGCTATATTGTAAGCGATAACATATATTAAAGGGTAAAAAGGGAGGAAAAAATATGTTACGCTATGTTCAAAATATGGGGAGATCATTCATGCTCCCTGTGTCGGTGCTGCCGGCCGCAGCACTGCTGCTCGGTATCGGATATGCCATCGACCCGACTGGATGGGGCGGCGAGAGTGTCATCGCCGGATTCTTCATCAATGCCGGCAGATCCATATTCGACCATCTTGCAATCATCTTTTCAGTGGGGCTTGCCTTCGGCATGTCCAAGGATAAGAACGGCGCCGCGGCAATTACAGGGCTGGTCTCATTCCTGGTAGTCACAAATCTTCTGAATGCGGAATCTGTGGCACTTCTGCAGGGAGTGCCGGCCGAAGAGGTCGGTGAGGCATTCGGCGTCATCGAAAACAACGTTCTGATCGGTATCGTCACCGGTCTGATAAGTGCTGCACTCTACAACCGGTTCAGTGAAACGAAACTGCCGCCGTACCTTGCTTTCTTCAGCGGCAGGCGCGCAGTGCCAATCATTGCGGTATTCGTCATGCTTGCGGTCACAGGCATCCTCTATGTCGCCTGGCCGCTGCTGTATAATCTGCTCTTCAACTTCGGTGAGTGGATCAGCGGCCTCGGGGCGGTCGGTGCCGGCATCTACGGATTTTTCAACAGGCTCCTCATTCCGACGGGACTGCACCATGCACTCAACTCAGTGTTCTGGTTCGATACTGTTGGGATCAATGATATCGGAAACTTCTGGGCAAGCGAAGGTGAGCAGGGCATAACCGGACGCTATCAGGCCGGTTTCTTCCCAATCATGATGTTCGGTCTGCCGGGTGCGGCACTTGCAATGTATCACACAGCAAAAACGAAATATAAGAAAGCGGCAGGATCGGTCCTTCTGGCAACTGCCCTGACAGCATTCCTTACGGGTGTGACCGAGCCGATGGAATTCTCATTCATGTTCCTCGCTCCGCTGCTCTATATTGTCCATGCATTCCTGACAGGACTGTCCATGTTCGTTGCAGCATTGTTCGAATGGACGGCAGGTTTCGGTTTCAGCGCCGGTCTGATAGACTTTGTGCTGAGCACGCAGGTGCCGATCGCTAATCAGCCGTACATGCTCATCGTGCAGGGGCTTGTGTTCTTCGTCCTGTACTATGTGATTTTCAGGGCGATCATCACGATGCTCGACCTCAAGACACCGGGGCGTGACGCGTCTGTACTGGCTGAAGACGGTGCCTCCACCGTTTCTGATGACAGCGCATCTGAAAGCATCTCAGACGGTAAGCCCGACGACAGGTATTCACAGCAGGCTGACAAGATCCTCATCGGACTCGGCGGCAAGGAGAACATCGACACGGTGGATTACTGCACGACAAGGCTGAGGATAAATGTCCACGATGACTCTAAGATCGACGAAGGCCAGATTAAGACTTCAGGTGCCCATGGTGTGGTCAAGCCGGGCAAAAACAACGTTCAGGTTGTTGTAGGTACGGAAGTTGAACATGTGGCTGAAGAAATGAAACGCATGCTCTAAAGTTTTTCAAGGCATTCCGGATTACCGGAATGCTTTTTTTAGTGATGGCGGGAATTTTATTATATAATGGCGGCAAAGGAGGGGAATCATGTTCTCATTCAATAACCCAGTAGAGATAAAGTTCGGGGAAGGTATCTTCACCCGGCTGAATGAATTTGTTGAAGACTTTGGCTTTGAACGGATTGTCGTGGCGGCATCAGGATCCCAGGTGAAGAATGGTGTCGTGGAACTGATCGAATCATTGCTCGGGAGCAAGGTGTGTGAGGTGGTCACGGGAATCGAAGCGAATCCGACGCTCGCGAATGTCGAATCGATTGCCAGCGCAATGTATGAGCATGATGCTCATGCCGTGATTGCAACGGGCGGCGGCTCGGTGATGGATGCAGCAAAAGCAGCTGCGGCATCGTATATGCAGGGCATCGGTGCCGGTGAACTGTTCGGGCATACAGATTTCACAGAAGCACTGCCGATCATCGCAATCCCGTCTACGAGCGGCTCCGCTTCGGAAGTGACGCCGACAAGTGTCATCAGTGATAAGGAAAACGGTTTGAAAGTGCCTTTGGCAGGAAAAGGCCTCTATCCGAAGCTTGCGGTTGTGGATCCGGAGCTTACATTTACATGTCCGCCCAATGTTACGGCCGTCTCGGGCATCGATGTCATCTGCCATGCGCTTGACTGCCTCGGCTCGGTCAAAAGCAATCCAATATCCGATGCGCTTGCTGTCCGTGCGGCGGGACTTGCGTTCCGAAATCTGGAGACGGCATTTCTTGAGCCGGAGAACAGGGAAGCACGCAGGAACATGTCGCTCGGCAGCATGCTTGCCGGTGTGGCCTTCAGCCAGACCGGTACGACGGCATCACATGCAATGAGCTACTATCTGACTTCCCATTTCAACATCCCCCACGGGGAGGCGTGCGCCTTTTCACTGGAGGAATGGTTCGTCATCAACGCCGAGGCGGACCCCCGGCTGAATCAGCATGCAAAGGACATAGGATTCGAAGATGCCGGGGACCTCGCCCGCGGGTTCAATGAACTGAAGGGTAAAGTAAGACTGAGGCTGACCTTGAAAGAACTTGGCATCGACCGGGAAGCGGTGGAAGATATCGCAGAGGAGACACTGAAGCAGGCGAACATGAAAAACAACATAGCACAATTGGGCAAATATGAAATAGTGCAGCTGCTTGAACGAAAAGAGGGGTGATCTTTATCCAGGGAATTCCTGTTTTCGGCAGGGGTTCATGCTGCGCTGACTCTACTTGCGGGGTGTGGCTGTATGGAAGAGAAAAAAGATTATCTGGTGAGTGTCAAAGCACCTTTCACCTTAAAGGAGTTTGAGGTGTTGAACATCGCCGCGGATGACATAAAACATGAATACTGGATTATGCATATGTACCTGATCACCCTCAATGAAAACCAGGTGGCTGAACTGAAGGCGCATGAAAATGTGAAATATGTCGAAGAGGATAAAGAAGTTTCAACCCCGGAAGAAGGACGGGATGAATAGGGACCGGAGGTGCGTGCGGATGAAGCTTGTAATCAGGAGACCGGTAATTTCTGATGCACTGAAGGTCGCCGTAATATGCAGTGAAGGCTGGCGCCAGACGGTGGAAGGGACGATGTCCGAACCCTTCCAGCGGAGCATTGTTTCCTTCTGGTACACAGAGGAAAAGGTGGCCGGTGATATCAGGCATGGCAGCTACAGCTATGTTGCCGAGGTGGATGGTGTAGTCGCAGGCGTCATCGGCGGGGGCATGACGGCACTTGATACATCCGAAATATTCGTCTTCTATGTAGACCGGAAGTATCGCTTTCGGGGCATTGGTAAAGAACTGCTCGCAAAAATTACAGAGAGCCACAGGAAGCGGGGCGCAGTCTGTCAATGGGTCTCCGTGCAGGAAGGAAATGGATACGGCCTGCCGTTTTACGAAGCGAGGGGTTTCGTATACCAGCATGACAAGAAGACGAAGACCGCAACCGGAGAGGTGCAGGTATCCCACCGATTCAGGAGAAAATTATAAACAGCCTGTCTGGTTACAGGCTGTTTTCGCTTTTCTTTAACGACTTTATTTCTCTTTTTGCTGCAGTGAGATGATCTTCCATTCTGTCTCTGATTTCCTCGAGATGAAAAGCGGATTCCGCTTTTTTAAAATGTTCCTCAGCGTTTTCACCATCATTTAAAGCAAGATAAATAAGGCACATGAGATAATGCGTCTTCCCCAGATAGTACATCGTATTGTGTTCCTGAATCCGGATGAGCAGCTTAAAGCAGATATCGAGAGCCTGGACATCCCTGAAATTGCTGTAAAGACTGTTTGCGTAACCATAATACAGCTGGATCAGCATATAATGGTCAAAATAATGGCTGTCTTCATGTGCCAGAATGCGTGTCCTGTGGCGTGTGTACAGTTCAAGTGCTTCCCCATATTTGTCCTGGGTGATGTACAGGTCACCGAGCGTATTGATGATTTCAAGCTCGAGATCCGACTTGTTTTTCTTATTTTTCATCAGTTCAACCAGGATCTTCTCTGCCTGATCATACCGTTCTTCATTTTTTAATACGATGGCGGAGTATGTTCTGAAAAGCCTGTCGAAATTATTATATTTCAAATCAAAAGACGGATTATTGTTTATCGTCTCTTCTGCATCTTTTAAAGTCATCTTCAGCATATCGGGGTGCCGGAAGTAGACGTATTCACGCAGTTTCTCCAAATAATAGTCAATGAAGGCATATTCTGAATCCTCATCGACGAATAAAGTCTGCATGCTGATGCCGAGCCGCTGGCATAACTGATACAGTACTTCAGCAGTGATGGCAGTATCGCCACGCTCGAAGCGGTAGATTGTCGTCATGCCACATATGCCTTCAGCAAGATCTTTATGGGTTAATCCTTTCAGCTGCCGTATTTTCTTGAATTGCTCATAATACTCCATAAATATCCTCCAGTTTGTTCACAATTTTTGCATATGTGAATATTGATTAAATATTTAGAATACTACATAATGTGATTATAGACATTGATTGGTGGTGAATGGGATGAAAAAACTTGTCAGCGTAATGATTTTGGGCCTGATGCTTTTCGGTGCAGTGACTTTCAGCAGTCCGGAAACAGTAGAAGCGAGTACTGTTAAGTCGGATGAGCCGGTCTTTACTGTTACCAGCGGCGGTCCTTACATGTCTGATGGTAGACTCCGCCCCATCGATGTTTATTAGCAACTTATAGTAAGTTCATTTTTTCCTTACCCTTAATTGGATTTACCCCTGCCTAAGAAATGCACCCGACCTCTTAATAATTTCAGGCAGGGGCTTTTTTTATGGCCGAAATATGCAGGCTGTATATAAATTATTTTGTTTTCATATTAACATACCCAGATTTTAAATACTTTAATGTCCAAATTAAATTTATTTATCATAATTATACATTTGATACGATTTAATTTCATTATTGAAGCAGTTTGTTATAATTGGGGAAAAAGATTTCGGAGGAAGACATGAAAAAATACATAAGAGTGGTCGGGGCTGTCATCGTAAATGAAAATGATGAAATTCTATGTGCACAGCGTCCCGAAGGGAAAAGTCTTGAGCTGATGTGGGAATTCCCCGGCGGTAAAATCGAGGAGGGGGAGGAACCGCTGGATGCCCTGATGCGTGAATTGGAAGAGGAAATGGGCTGCCGGATCGAAGTCGGGGACAAGATCACCACGACTGTCCATGAATATGATTTCGGGGTAGTCGAGTTGACGACCTACTACTCCAAAGTGATATCCGGTGAAATCCAGCTGCTCGAACACGTCGATATGAAATGGCTCAAAAGGGGAGTCATCGATGAGCTGGAATGGGCACCTGCCGACATACCGGCGATTGAACTGATTAAAAAAGGATAGTATCTACATGTGAAGGGGCGCTGTTCCTTCTGCAATTGAATACACAGGTATGAAAATTGCCCCGATCATCTGATCGGGGCAATTCAGCTAGTCATCCTTTTTATGGGTGATGACTTCCGCGCCGCGATTGTCGGCAATCTCTTTTGCCCGCTTCACGGCATCATCCTTCGTGGCGTACGTGCTGCTCGGGCGTTTCGCCCCTTTTGTCTGTACTTTCCATTCGTCATCTTCGTAGAAGACTTCGACGTCGTTATCAGCTATCCTGCCGCCCTGGGTACCCGGATCGTTTTCATGCTGTGTGATATCTTTACGCTCAAGTTCCTTTAATTCTTCAGCTGTTGCACCTTTATACCAATCTTCGGCCTGTTCGATCCCAATCGGGATGGCCCGGTTATCGTCATATCCTTCTTCGAGCAGTGCATTGATGATATCAATCGCCTTTCTCCGTTCCAGCTTTTCCATGTTTTTCAGTGAATCCGGATAATCATTCGTTGTATAAGGCATTCCGATATCTCCTTTCATCAATCTCTAGTAGTATAGTACCCACAATACTGAAGATTAAAGGTGATAAAATGCTATTCAAGTATGAAGTGGAAACCGACCGGCGGGAGACTTTCGTCAACATCGATTCACTTGTGCGGGAAGCGCTCGCGGAATCCAAGCTGAAAGGCGGTGTGGTGGTTGTCTTCACACCGCATACAGTAGTAGTCACATAAATACAGTTATCTCTAATGATAGTACTGAGCACTAGAGGTAGCTGTGTTTAGAGTACTATTATTGGAGGTTTGCAGAGTGGATAACAGTAAAAAAGCATGTATTTATCTGAGGCTCAGTAGAGAGAAAGGGGAGGATGAGGATAGCTTAAGTAATCACAGGACTACTTTAATGGGAATCGCTGAAAGTCAGGGCTATAGCTATGTGATATACAGTGATGGCATAGCATCCTCAATGGACTCAGATAGAGAGCAGTACAATATTATGCTTAAGGATATTAAAGCAGGAGAGTATGATGCAGTATTTGCTCATGATATTGATAGGCTCAGTAGGTCAGGAGCTACTTTAATGGCATTGGCAGAGACCTTAGAGATGCACTGCCCTATATTCATTACTCCTACTGCAGAGTATGATCTGAGAGAGGATAACAATAAGCTGTTATTTTCCTTTGGCTCAGTTATTGCAGATGCTGAGTACAGGCAGATCAGAAAGAGATTATTAGTAGGAAAGTTAAATAGTGCTAGAGCAGGTAAGTGGCAAGGCAATCCTACACCTTATGGGTACATCAGAGACTCAGAGGGCAGGCTTACTCCTGATGAGGAGGAGAGCAAGGTGTATAGGTATGCTGTAGATTTGATGCTACAAGGCATGAGCTATCCATCAGCTTGCAAGAAATTAAATGCAGAGGGCTACAGGACTAGAGATCACAGGCTCTTTAGAATGAACTCAGTTTCTAGAATGATTAATAATCCTGTGTATAGGGGCATCCTTAACTACAAAAATGCACAGGGATCTGTAGAGGTTAAGGATGCTCATGAGCCTCTAATTAAGGTATCAGAGTATCAGCTTATCTCAGATTTAGTACAGCAGAGGACTAAGAGTTACAATAGAACTAGATCTACTACTAGCTTTATAACCTCAGGGCTATTTATATGTACTAAATGCAGTAATAGGATGCTAGTTAATTCTACAGCTAACCCTAAGTATAAGAATTACAAAGAGACAGGAGAGTACAGGGTAGCGAATATATTAAAGAAATGTACTAATAAAAGTTGTAAAAACTATGGGCACTCTTTGGAAAAATTAGAAAAGGCTATACTAGAAGAAATTAAGAAGTACAGTGTGGAAGTAGAGAAAGAACTGTCTAAGATAAAGACCCATGACAATACAACTATTGTTAAAAAGTATCATGATAAAATTAAAGATGCTGAGAAATCTTTAGCAAAGCTAGAGGATAAAAAGGAAAATCTACTTTCTTTGGCTGTAGATGGATTGATAGATAAAAACACCTTTAAGGAGAGACAGCAGGGTATAGAAGAGGAGAAAGATCACTTAAAAGATGTAGTAGAGAGTTATAAGGAGAGTCTTATAAACTTAGATACCTCCACTTATGAACAGAGAATTAAATACCTTGTAGATAACATCAAAAATATTAGAACATCTAAACAGATTAAAGAGGATGCTGATTTAACAGATAAGGATAAAAAAGAGTTGGTCACAAATATAAATAACTTCCTAAAGAGCATTATATCTAAAGTAGAGTATCAGAAAGATGAGCAAGGGCAGAAAGTAAAGCCTACACTGACAATAACATGGGCTGAGTAGCTACACAGAGACACATAGAGAGTTATAACTGGGTAAGTCACTCATATCAAGTAGTTAACTCCTCTTTAAATGGCACTCACAGCATCTAAACAGTATCTAACAGCCTCTGTCACAGTTAGGGTTGTTATTCTAACTATAGTACTAGATACACCTACAACAGCATCATACTTTAATACTTTTCCTCTCTAATGATAGTTTATTTATTCTCATTTGAGGCTATGGCTAAGGCTGTAGCCTCTTTTTAATCTGTGATATAATTATGTTGATTTAATAAATGAGAATGATGTAGAGAGACATGGGAGAGGTATGTAGGGAATGGACAAAGTAACCTTATATAATTTACTGATAAAATTGAAACCATCTACACTAAGGCTATTCTTAGGAATGTACAGCCTTTCAGAGGATACAGGAGAAGTACAGACCTCATTTAATGACTTAAAGGACAGGCTAGGAATGGCTAAGACTACCACAAGTAGAGGGATGCAAGAACTAGAAAAATTAGGAATACTAGAGATTAAACTAAACAAGGGCTTACCATCTGAGTATAGGTTGAATATACCTGATGAGTTTAGAAAAGATAATAGATATTAATATATAGTTATTGTAGATTAGGCAGGGCTAAACAGCCCTGTCTTTTTTATTTTTTACCAAAGTGTAAAATCTCCAAAATATATAGTGGTATTATATTGATACCAGTATTTCACAGTGGTATATTACTTATACAGGTATCAAAATGATACTACTAATGAAAGGAGATAACAAAATATGAACTATGGCTACATGAGAATCAGTACCCTCAATGAGTCGCAAAAGTTTGATAGGCAGGAGCAACAACTAGAGCACTGTGATTACATTTACAGAGACAGGATCTCAGGTAGTAAGAGGGATAGACCTCAGCTCAATGAGCTACTAGATCAGCTACAAGAGGGAGACACTGTATATATTGTTAGCATTGATAGGCTCAGTAGATCTACAAAGGACTTGCTAGAGATAGTGGAGATCATTAAGAATAAAGATGCCTCCCTTAAGTCTCTCTCTGATTCATGGTTAGATATTTCAGGAGAGAGCATAATGTCAGATTTTCTACTTACAGTTATGGGAGCACTTGCTGAGATGGAGAGAAAACAGATACATCAGAGAGTTAAGGAGGGTGTAGCTGTAGCTCAGTCTAAAGGAGTGCAGTTTGGCAGACCTAGAGCTAATAGTAATAAAGTGGCTCATGCTTTGGAACTGTACAGCAAGGGAGAGCATACAGTAAAACAGATCTCAGATATTACTGGAATTTCAAGGGCTACCATATACAGAAAGCTAAAGACTGAGGGGGGAGGCTGTTTAAATGGATATAGATAATCTTGTAATACTTACATTCATAGCCTCAGCACCTGCTTTAATACTTATGAACCTATTAGAAAGTACATTTATTAAAGGGAGAATTTAAACATGACTAATAACAAAACAGATTACACTGAACTGAAAAAAGAAATAGCTAATTCTAAAGTTAGAAAGTTTAGAAGTAAAGAGTTTACAGATCATGAATTATTGTTTATTAATGCTATTCTTGATAGTGGTAACTATAAAATTAGTGAGACATTAGAAATTGTAACAAATGATCAGTTTATTCTATATCAAGGAATTACTGAATTATCAGAAGTAGCTTATCAGTATTACAAAGATCAGAAAGATGGAGCTGTTGCTGATATGGGGAGTTTTAGCCTAGAACTTGTATATGAATTAGAACAGTTTGTAGATTGGCATAAGTGGGGGAGAGAGTTACAAAAAAATTTAAATTTATTTGGAGCAGTAGAGGTATAATATTGTTAAATGACTAGATCAAAGAATTACATTTAGTTATTGAAAAAAGTAGAGGGGATACATGGCAATGAAAAATTTGAAATTACAGGGCTATAGGTTTAAAACTGATTCTCTTAAATCAGGTAATGATTTCACAGAGTTTAGGAATACACTTAAAAGTAGTTTGATTAAAGGCTCTTATTTAAAGTTAGATGGAGATATTTTTAATGGCTTATCAGGGAATATAGATAAAAATAGTTATCAAAGAGCTTTAAGAAATGGGCTGAAAATATCAGATGCTTTTGAGCTAGAGCCTATTGAGATGTATTTTGTCATGGATGTAGCTAATACTGAATCAACTTTTTACAATGAATATTATAAGCAAAGTATACAATTTAAGAATGAAAAATCAAGGGTTAAACCAGTATTATACAGCGTGCACAGTTACTTATATCAAAGATATTAAGTGATGCAATTGAAATATTATTGTTAGATTTACTGAAAATACTTATAATTGTTTAGTTAATTAAGAGCAGGTAACAGAATACTGCTCTTTTTTATATGGTATAATTTGTATGATGATTCTGATTTTGTGAATGAAAGGATATGTGCTATTAAATGGGATACATTAGACAGATTGAGGATAGTAAAAATTTAAATTACTTGGAAAAAAAACCTGATAAATGCCCCTTGTGTAAGAATTTAATAATACCTAAATATATTCTTATACATGAAAAACAGTATAGATTTCATGAGCTTTTATGTAAATGTCCAAATGGAGAATGTGAATCACTATTTTTTGCTGTGTATACTATGAGTACCATAAGACAACCAGGCGATACTAATAAATTTAAATTATCATATCTTTACCCCCAGAGTAAAAGTTATGAAGAATTTCCTAAAGAAATTAATGAGTTATCTCCAGAATTTATAAAGATATATAATCAAGCATTTAATGCAGAACAAGCGGAACTTAATCTTATTTGTGGAGGTGCTTATAGGAAATCTCTAGAATTTTTATTAAAAGATTACATAATAAGTGAACATCCTGAGGATGCAGAAACTGTTAAAGCAATTCATTCAATTCAAAAATGTATAAATGATTATATAAGTGATTCAGATATACAACAAATGGCAGAAAGAGCTACATGGTTGGGGAATGATGAAACTCATTATACAAGAAAATGGGAGGGGACAGACATTAATGATCTAAAAAATCTGATAGATCTTACTGTCTATTTTATTGCTATGAAAATAAAATCACAGAAATATAGAGATGAAATGAAAAATTAAAAATGTTTAGGGGGCTTAAAATGTTAGAACAATTTAAAGGATTTATTAAATATACAAAAAAAGAATATGAGGACTTGTTGGATGAATCAATTATAGTGGTGGATACAAATATTTTATTATATTTTTATAAATATCCCTCAAAACAGAGTGCAGGGCGACTATTAGAAATTTTACAAAAATTCAAAGAAAAAAATAGATTATGGATACCGCATCAAGTTGCCCTAGAGTATTTCTTTAACTATGAGGATAACATGTATAATCAAAAAGAGGGATATGAAAAAATAGAAAAAAATTTGAAAGGTCTAATAGATGAGGCGAAATCTTTTTTACAAAATGCTCAAGATGATAATCCTTTTATTAGGACTGAGGATTTTAATTTTTTTATTAAAAATTTAGATGAATCTAATAAAGAGTTAGAAGAAAAAGTAGAAGAAGAAATAAATGATTTACCTAACTCAAATGAAATACATGACAGGATATTAGAATTATTGAATAATAATGTTGGAGAGTCATATAATCAAGATGAGATAAATAAAATTGAGGAAGATGGGAGAGAAAGGTATCCTCTTAAAGTCCCTCCTGGTTTTAAAGATAAAACTGATAAAAAAGAGTATAGGTCTTATGATGGTATCAAGTATCAACTCCAATATGGCGATTTAATAGTATGGAAACAAATAATTGATAAAGTTAAAGCGTGTGAAAATGCTAAACCAGTGATATTTATTACAGAAGATAATAAAGAGGACTGGTGGCATATTAAGAAAGGGGAGACTAAAGGACCTCACCCTAACCTAATTCAAGAATTTTTTAATGAAACAGGTCAAAATTTTCATATGTATAAGACAGTACGCTTTATAGAATATGCGAGTAAATATTTAGGTATAGATTTTAATGCGACACAGCTCAGCGAGGTATCTGCTGAATTAGAAAGCATTAGAACAGCAGAAGAGACAAAAGCAGATAATAAAAAGATTGTTAAAAACAAGGCGTATAAAAATCTAGACAATATAAATTATAGAAATATTATTGATAAGTCAAATATATCATTAAAAGAAATACTAGAGTTTTTACCAATAAATGAAAGAGAACAAAGTAAAGTACTAATAAAGAATGCTTTACATGCTAATAATGATGAAATATATCATTATAATGAGGCAGTTTTACAGATTATTGATAGAGTAATGCCTTACCTAGAACTAACAGCTAAAGATTTGTCTGCAGACATTGCTATAGAGGGTTATGTTGACTTAGCAAATAAATTCTTAGAAAAATTAAATTCATTACCTGAAGATATAGTTAAAAGAGCAATTATTCTTTTAGAGTTAATAAATGAAATGGAAATTTATTATAAAAATAATGGATTACCATTTTAAAGTAAATTTTGTTAAGGAATTATAGAAATATACTTATTAAAGTGTCTACTCTAATAGAAGTCACACTATTTTCATTGGTAATACCAAAAATTAGATAATAAGATTTTACATGTAATAATTAGAATAAGTTTAGTATCAGAGCAGGGACATTATAGTCTCTGCTTTTTTTATGTTGTCTGCTGATCTGTAATTTTAGGACTTAGAAATATTTTTTATAGTAAGGCTGTTTAAGTAAGGGGGGCTCACTATGTGGTCTGTGTATCTACAATAATATTAGTGAGGCTCTGTAGTGCTACTTAGTCTATAGTACTTGCTCTATGGTGCTCTAGTTTCCTCAGGAGCTGTAAAAAATGGAAAAGAAATAATTTCAGCACAAGATGCTCCTATATATAGGGTCTGCCCCCTCCCATACCCCCATGCTAGATAGATTATGCTATCTTTACTCTGATAACTATAACTGTATCAATATGAGGCTGTTCTGTGAGGCTAATTTAGAGCATCTGAAAGTGATTAATATAAAGGCGTTAGATTTATATTAAAGTTTGTCAGAATAGCTTATATTAGCTTGCACAAGTATTATTTCTGTTAGTCTACAATCAATTAATTAAAAGTATTAGCAGATCAGTAGAGAGCTGAGCAAAGACTATTACATTTAGCTAACTTAACTTATCATCATTATTTTTATTGTTACTGTTACTGGATTAGTACAGAACTCTTACTGTCTCAATAAGTAATGTTATTGATAGTTAAGTTACTGCCTTGATTCTATCAGCTTAGTAAAGTCTCATTAGTTAGTTTCAAAATGGTAGCTACAATATCTATGTATATTGCAGTGCTCATATCTATATATATATCTACACACTTCTATAGCTTTAGCCCTCTCATTAGTACAGTAGTAGCTCCTGCTGTTAGCTACAGTGCTCTGCAGTGAGTCCAGTACCTGCCTGATGTATCAGGAGCTTAGCCCTGCTGTTAGTTACAGTCCCTGCTGTAGCCCCACAATATATAAGCCCTCTCCTTGTGTCTTAGCTGTAGAGTAAGAGATTGCTCAGTACTTGCTCAGTACCTACCTAGCCCCCTCCCCCTTAATTAATAGCCCTATATATCAAAATGAGAAAAGGCTCTACAACAGTACTTACAGCCATTTTATTTTCAAAATAATACCCTAACACTTACAGCCCTTATATCTCTTAGGTTTTAATTAGTAGTACTGTACCTGACTCAGAATGATATTGTAGATCATATCAGGCTTATGTATTCCTTTAAGGAAACTGCAGGAGCAGGGGCAGGAATATGCTATAAATATTATTGTGTCAAGCGTTTACTCTTTACATAATAGCTACACCTATGAAATATTTCACTAATGGCAGTGGCAGACCCTCCTGATGTTTCTTGGGCTGTTTACCATGTAATCTAATGTAACCTACTGTGTAAGCTAATGCTCCTCACAATCGCCCTACAGTTATATACCTCCCCCTCCCCTTATTTCAGTAACCCCTGTGTAACTAGCAGTACCTGTAGTAGTAATATCTAACCTCACAGAGTATACAAAAATAACCTGCCAGTAACTGAATTAACAGCACTAACAGGGAGATAAGTATATTAAATTATATGTAAAATACAGTAGCAGATCTTTACTACAGTATGGAGTAGAAGACATAAAAAAAGTACCTGCTATTACTGAGAGCTAAGCAGTAAATAACAGGTAGTGACACAAAAAAGAAGAAAGAACAGTCTACATAGTAGACCACAAAAAACATAGCATAAAGGATTATACTTCTAAGGCTAAGTAGCTACCTGATATTAAAGTATTTGCTGAGGTACTGTTATAGTGCAAAGACCTAAGAGCATCTAAAACCTAGCCTGAGCTAAAGCTCATGCCCCCACCTAAATATAAACCTGCCTATATTGTAGAAGATATTACAGCAGTTAATTAAGAGGGTAGGGCGAGGGCAGGTAATGCCTGAGCTATGTAAGGAGCTTTAGCGACTGGAATATATAGCTGTCTTTACTGCTAAAAAGTTACTCAGTCTGTATACTGTTATTATAAGGGAGGGGGGTCTGAAGACCCGCCACTATAGGGTTTTGTAAAGGTTTTACTCAGTGGAGTGAGTAAGTCAGCTATATCAAGGGTTTCAGCTATTTGTAATAATACCCCTACTGTAGTGCACAGCAGAGGCATCATATTAATTATAATCCATTTATATTTCATTATTAAGATATTGCTCTAACAGTCTCCTCATTCTACTAGAGGGAATATAAATATCAATGGGCTGATTTACTCTAATTCTAGACCTGAAAATCCATTGTAATAACTCAGACAATGCAAATTTATCTTGATCTACCTTAGCCCCTCCATCTTCTACAAATTGCTTTAACATTGGATTAAGGTATCTGTTAGCTAAATAAATGCAAGTGGTCTTATTCTTGTAGTCATTAGTAGCCCTAGCTGTGACCTCCACAAATTTATTAGGCTGTTCATTGTATTCTCTAGTGAGTCCATGAGGTGCCAAAGCTTTTTTAATGCTATCATTCTCTCCCTTTATAGTAGTCCACATAACATCTTTAGCAGATGCCTTTATTTTGTTTCTGTAAAAATTGTAAGCATCTTTCTTAACTCTCTCTTTAAGCTCAATAAAAGCAGAATCATTAGCATACTTATCTAACTTAGTAGAGCTGAAAGCGTGGTATCCTTTACCAATATCATTTAACTTTGAATAATGGATATTAATAAGCTCCCTCAGGTGCTCCCTGTCCTCTGCAGTGTGATCTACATAATTGATTAGTTTATATCTGTTATCCTCAGGATCTAATTTAATAGCTTTGTAGTAGTAATCCACATCATGCATGTCATAGTAGTATTTCTGTAGCTGACCATCAAACATATAAGTCATTACAATAACCTGCTCAAAAGCTCTAAATGCTCTTACAGGCATAGTCCAGTACAGAGCTGTGTTATTATGAATCATTAAATTATTGCTCTCTGCTAACTCCTTGATGCTTTCAAACCTACCCTTATAGTCCTTTTTAGTCCATCTACAAGTACCATCAGGTTTTACATACAGTAATGGCTCCCCATTATGATTAGGTTGTGTCAGGTGCTGTAAATCCTCTTTAGTAATAGGCTCCTGTTCAATTACATTCATGACCTCATCTAGTATTAAGGTATAGCCCTGAACTTGAATTAAATCTATAAGAGCCTCATCTGCTTTTTTAAATAAAGCGTGAGTACTACAGATGTTTTTGCCCTGTGAAAGTAGAGTTTTAAAATGTTCTCTCTTATTCTTGCCTTTAAATTTCTCAGGCTCTACAAACTCCTTATTTGTTACCTCTCTTTTGACTCTTTCAACCTCATTAAGAAATGGAGTAATGTAAATAAATTTCTCAGATTCATGAGACCCATTCATATACTGGATAGCCCAACTAGTTTTACCTGATCCCATAATACTATCAATTACTTTTACCTTTAAATTTCTATTTTCCAATGTGTAGTCTCCTTAAAATATAATATCTTTCATTATTATTGTTAGGAGACTTTTTAAAGCTGTGACATGAGGGCAGTCACAGTTAAAACAGCATTTCTAAATATAGAGCTAAAGGGAGGAGATTTATATGACAGAAGTTAATCAGGATATCAATAGAGAGTCTACAGAGGTTAGTGTAATATTATCCTAAGTAACTACTGGGATAAGCCTCATCTAGTAGCCCTATATAGTAGAGAAATGAAATAGGTAGCAACAGGGGCAATTAATGAGAATAATACAGAGATTAAGAGAGGGGAAAGTAATAGTATGGCAGAGGAAACACAGAAAACAGAGTTTCAGGAGTTTATAGAAGAAAATAAACCCACTGGATCAGAGCAGACTGCTCTTTTACATGCCTATTGTAAGGTGCATTTTGGCACTACACAGGAGGCATACAGCAAGGAGCTTGGTTTCTCCAGTAGACTTTTAAGAACATACATATCAGAGCATAGAGAGTTGTATGATCAGGAGTTAAAGACACAGGAGGAGATTAAAGCACCTGAGTATGATCCTACAAGTCTAAACAGATCAATGACTGAGGAGCAACTTGATAAGTTTGTGCAGAATCTGATAGAGCAGGCGATTAGACCTGATGCATCTGTCAGACAACAGCAGTTACTCATAGATTTTACAGGGATGTCCTCTAATGAGGTTATGAATCTGCAAGCAATGAAACAGAGATCTCTGAGATGGTTTATTAAAAATGAGTTAGGCAGTATCAGCAAGTACTTAGATACAAGAGATCTAGGCGTAATGTTAAATGAAAGTACCCTGCTAGATTTAGGTACTGTAGAAACAAAGGGAAGTAGACAGAAGTTTGTAGATACAACCATATCAGATGAGGGGTTAAAGCTTGAGGCTCTTTATTATGGCATGTTGTTTATGAGTTTATATAATCAGGTAGAGCATCCGGATCTAAAGCTAATGCAGGAGGCATTAAGATTGGACAGGATAGAAAGAGGAACAGCTAGACCATTAAATAAAAGAGAAGTTAGATTGTATGCAAAGGGCAAGAATGTACAGAAAAAGGAAAGACTTAAGCTATCAGATGCAGAGCTAGTAAAGAAACTTTCTGTTGTATTTGATAAAAAAGAGGCTAAAGAGATAGTTAAAAATAGAGGCACAGCACTAAAGCCCACTGCTACACCTGAGGTTGATCCAGTAGAGGTTAAGGCAGGAGTTAGCAAGCATGATAAAGAACTGCAGGTAATACTAGATACACAAGAAGAAATAAGCAAAATGTTGTTAGCAGAGACTAATAGCAAAGACTAAATAAAAGGAGAAATGACTAAATGGAGAAAGTAACAAGTGTAGAAATGGCTAAGGTAGCATTAGATGAGAAAGTAGAAGACCTAAAAGAGGTAAAAGCTGAGGTAAACAATGTAATTGAAAAGGTAGAACAGATTAATGATGAGCATAATAAGGAGCTAGAAACACTTACAGAACAGATTGAGGCTGTAGAGGCTAATAAGGCAGATGTAACAAGCATGGATGCTCTAAAGGAACTCACAAAGAATCAGGAGGAGCTTAAGCAAGATCTTAAACTTGCTGAGGAGTTGAGTAAGACACTTAAAGCAAAAGGCATTAAGCAGATAGAGGATGTAGTTACAAAAGTATTTGAAAAGCATAAAGAGGCTACAAAAGTATTTAATGAAACTGAGCAGGCAGTTACTAAAACTGTTTCAATCTCAACAGTAGTAGAGGACAGTAAATATTTAAAGGATCATGCTACTACAATAAATCAAGCATTTGGCTACTGTAACAATATCTTGCTTGATTACAAGATTGTAAAACAGGGAGAGCCTAGGTACAAATCTTATCACTTAGGCAAGAGAGGGCTGTACCCTCATCTAAAAGAAATATTTGATCAGCAGATTTTAAGGGATCATAAAGTATTTATCTAAACTTTGACATATCGCTGTTTATATAGATTTCACATAAAAGGCAGGGGCATTAGTACCTCTGTTTTTTCTATTATCTAAAGGGATGGTTATGAATGTTAATGACTGATTACACTGTTAAAGAGATTTTGTACAGTTTCTATTTTGTAGGTACTGACTTTAAAGAAATATGTGCAGAGTATGAGGAGCTACCTCCTTTATTGATCAATGGCATTATTACAGGGCAGATCAGACCCAATATATTCAATGAGTTCATGACAAAGGCAGAGCACAGGGAGAACTTATAAACACAGTAGAGAGCTGTAGGGAGATAACATAAAAGACAAAGGGAAAGGGAGAGTTACCTATGAGGAAAAAGGGAGAAAAACAAAAGTTGACCAATAGCACCTATACCAAGATTGCAGATAGATATTTGATGAAATTGTTAATAAAGAAAACATGGACTATTGAGCTTGTGGGGAGATTCATTTCTAAAGATTATGAAATTACTGATCAAAAGGCATTTAAAAAGTGTATGAGGATAATTAAGAGAGAATATAATGAGCACAAGCAGGAGCAGTTAGATCAGCAACTGGATCAGGTTTTTAACATTATTAAGAGACCACAGAAAATAGGTATCAACAAAGATAATAAGATCTGCAGGCTTTACCCACAGCCTATTATTGTAGATGGAGAAGTGACTGGGGTTAAATACTTCACTAATAGAAACTATCTTTTACCATCCTACTTATTCAATCACTGGGAGCAGAAAGAACTGATAAATGATTTTAGGCATTTAGAGACTGAGGAGCAGTATGATCTAGTTAATGATATGTTTAACAAAGGCTACAGCAAGACAGATATAGCTAAGGTCTGCAGAACTGCATATAATAGAGTTAATACATTGTTAGACAGTGATAATACTGATGTAGCTGAGGAGCTTACAGATGTAGCTGATCTTACTGCTGAGGAGCAGGCATTACATAAAGAGTTGCAAGATGAGTTTAATGAGGAGGCTAAAGAGTTAAAGGGCATTACTGAGGAGGATGAGACTGATAAGAGACCTAAGAAAGTACTAGATATTGATCTGCAGGAGTTAAAAGATCTTAAGGAGTCAGGAATGAGCACTAGAGAAATCTGTATCTATTACAAGTGTAGTAGGGACTCAATTTACAGCAGACTCAAACAGATAGGGTTGTCAGGTAAGACTAATATAGGTGTTACAAGCAGGGAAATCTTAGCAGATGCTACTGCAGGTTTTTCTACTGAGGAGATAGCTGACAAGCATAATATATCAACTGGGCTAGTCAGGCAGAGGCTACAAGTCATTAGGGGATATTGAATATGTTGTAGATAAGTGGAGGGGGCAAAGCTGTAGAGACATTTGCTCCTCTTTTTTAGTGTTTTATATTGACTGTATTTGTGATCATCTGATACCACTGCTGGCATCACAATCAATGAGAATGCAGATCCGGATGTCGTGCGGGACCTGGTCCACGGAATGAATGACACTTTCGACAACAAAGAGGCGTACCGGCACGCCGAAGGTAATTCAGACTCCCATATGAAATCATCGCTCGTGGGCGCGAGTGAGACGCTGATTGTGGAAAATGGCGAAGTGATCTATGGCACATGGCAGAGCACATACTTCGCAGAGTTTGATGGCCCGCGGAGGAGAACCGTCTATGTTAAAGTGGTCAAAGGATAATTGATCCGCGCAGACATAGAAAAACCTGCACCGGGTGAGTGCAGGAAAAATAGGAGAAATTTTTATTAAGAAAATGGAATAGGTTGTAGTTAATGTTAATTAACTAACTTCATAATACAGAATTTTCAGATTAATTTCAAGGGCTTATTTCATTTTTCCGATTTATTTTTCCGGTATTGGGTAAATGATATCAAAAGGGTATTGGAGGCAGTTATGGAATTCATCAGATCATTATTTGTATTTCTTTTTAAGTTGTTCATTGTGCTGCTCGTCGTGGCAGCAGCGGGAATTGCCGTTCTGGCATTCTTCCTGAAAAAAGATGTGGATGAAATCAAGGAGTTCACGGAGAATCTGAAACGGGAAACCAACACGGAAGGTGAATAGACTGTTTTGTGAAGCGGGACACTCAGGGTGCCCCGTTTTGTTCTGGCCGGCTCACCTCATTATTCCCGATTCGTTGATGTGAGGGGGGGCGCCTTAACGGCTTGGTTTCGATAATGTGAGGTCGGGGCATTATCGGAATGGAATTAAAGACAAGAGAGGCAGGGCTCTTATCATGGATTGCCGGTCGATAATAAGAGAAACGGCCGGCTTGTCTTCGATCGGAGATCGATAATAAGAGCCGTGGGACCTCTTATCATCGAAATAAAATCAATGATAAGCGGAGCTGTTCTCTTATTTTCGAAACCGGATCGACAATAAGAGCCGGGGACCTCTTATCATCGAAATAAAATCAATGATAAGCGGAGCTGTTCTCTTATCTTCGAAACTGGATCGATAATAAGAGCCGGGGACCTCTTATCATCGAAATAAAATCAATGATAAGCGGAGCTGTTCTCTTATCTTCGAAACTGGATCGACAATAAGCACGGTGCACCGGCAGGTTCTTGCATCTCATCGTCCCGTGGATAACGGTAATGACACCTTCACCAAAAAACGCCCCCGAAGGGGCGCTCTGCTAATCCGGGCCTATTCATTCAACGCTCTGTCGATCACCCGGACATTTTCACGCATGAGCGACTGATAGGTCGCATCGTTTGGATCTCTGTCGGTCAGGACGGAGAGATTGTGGAATTCCAGCGGTTCGGTATTTGTTTCCCGCCTTATGGTGTCGGCAATCTTGGAAGTGAGGTTCTGTTCATAAAGTATATAGGGAGCCTCATGTGCTTCGACGTTTTCTATGATTTCGACGAGTTCCTGCTGGGAAGGTTCCTGATTGTTCATACCGGTGATTCCGACCTGGTTGAAATGGTACCGGCCTGCGAGATAACCGAGGGATTCGTGTGAAATGTATATGGTGTCGCGCACAGGCGCTTTTGTTATGGACTTGAATTCTGCATCGATGTCTTTGATATCATCCGCGAGAGTCTCGAAGTTTTCAGTATAGAGCGCTTCCTGCTCCGGATTCATCTCCACCAGCCTGTCCTTTACGGACTCGGCCATCTGAAGGGAAAAGATCGGATCGAGCCATATGTGAGGATCTTCCGAGCCATGTTCGTGTTCCTCCTCATCGTGGTCATGCCCTTCTTCTCCGTGGTCATGCCCTTCATGCATTGCTATGAAATCGTCTTCTGAAATGCCGGCACCCGCGGCGTAGAATTTGCTGTGGTCTCCGACTGCATTTTTGATCTTTTCAGCGACGGGGTCGAATTCATCGGTAGTGTAGAGGAACAGGTCCCCGCCGGCGAAGCCGATCATCTCTTTTTGTGTAGGTTCATAGGAGTGGACGTCGACGCCGTTCGGATAGATGGTTTCGACATCAACCGTATCTCCGCCGATCTGTTCGGCGAAACTTTTCAGGGGGAAGACGGTGGTATAGATCTGGAATGCCTCATTTTCACCGCCACCGTCCCCGCCGTTTCCGCAGGCGGCAAGTGTGAGTACCAGCAGAGTCGTATATATGGCTGTCATCAATTTTTTCATGTATGTATGCTCCTTTTATTTGGCATAGCGGAATGATTACGATTTAAAATTATATCGTAACGGTTACGATTGCACAAGGGAGAATCGTTATTTTTATAAAAGTATTGAAAAAAACACCAGGAACGCTTAAAATGGTTAAGGCGGTTTAATGAATACGGGGATCTGGCTGATATTGTACAGCAATCGTTTCATCCCACATGGGGGATGATCAACTGGCCAGTTGAAAAGTAGCCCGGCAGTACTTTCAGAGTGCTGTCTGACATGGTATAATATTAATATTGTTCCAATTTTGCAGATCCATCACCGCAAATCGAACTAGAAACACGTATAGCAAAGGAGGCGGAACTGATGAGAGTAAATGTAACTTTGGCTTGCACTGACTGTGGAGATCGTAACTACATTACGACTAAAAACAAAAAAAACAATCCTGAGCGTATTGAAATGAAAAAATACTGCCCTAGATCAAACAGCTACACACTTCACCGTGAAACGAAGTAAGTGTCGCTTTCCGGCCGCCTGGTTACAGGCGGTCTTTTTTATGCACATATATGATTAGTGGAAGTTCCCGTGTTTATTCTGCTATGATTGAAAGGAAGGAGTACGTTTGATCTCATAAAAAACCATGGAGGAGAACTTGCTAATGACGACGATTATGGAAGGTAAGAAAGTTGCTGCCTATCTTTCCGGAGAGATCGCGGATGCACTCGCGGAATCCCGTAAGCACGGGATCAATCCGAAGGTGGCCTTTGTCAGGATCGGCGAGCTGACGGATGCGGTCTCCTATGAAAATGCGGCAGTGAAACGTTTTGAAAAGCTCGGCATAGAGACGGAGCAGTATCACTTTGCGGGGGATGTTTCCGCGAAGGCATTCCTGACGAAATTCAGGGAGATCAATGAGGACTACTCGGTCAATGGTATCCTGCTGCTGCAGCCGGTGCCGAAGCATATCGACATGAAGCGGGTCGTGGAGCTGATGAATCCGATCAAGGACATCGACGGCATGACCCCGATCAATATGGGGAAGGTGTTGACGGGAGAGCCGGACCGGCTTGAACCATGCACTCCCGCTGCGGTCATGGAAATCCTGAAATTTTATGAAATCGGCCTCAAGGGCAGGAATGTCACAGTGGTCGGCGCGAGCGCGGTTGTCGGAAAACCGCTTACCCTGTCATTGATTAACAAGGAAGCAACGGTGACCACCTGCAACCTCTATACCGATGATCTTGTCGACAAATGCAGGAACGCGGATGTGATCATCAGCGCAGCCGGTGCCAGAAACCTGATCGGCGACGCGCATGTCAAAAAGGGCGCAGTCGTCATCGATGTCGGCATCAACTTCACCGAGGAAGGGAGGATGGTCGGTGATGTGGACTACGAAGCGGTCAAGGACAAGACATCATATATCACCCCTGTGCCGGGTGGTGTGGGCGCAATCACTACGACCGTGCTCGCCTATCATCTGATGATGGCGACAGATTTCCAAAAAGAGCCGGTGCTGTTCCTCGAGGACTGACCGGCGTGGACCTGCCGGGGGCTCTCCCCCGGCTTTTTTGAATTCGCATTTTTTTACAGCATCACTATATCGAGTATGTCCATGAAGGAGATGAAAACCATGCCGTCTGCCGGACTGTCTGCATTCTGTCCGATCAGCATCATGCTCCATGTGTCTATCGTCATAATGTCTATCGTGATGTAAAAACGCCTGCCGTCATAGTAGTATTCGACTTTTATCCGCCGTTTATCCTGCCGCGCTCTTTTCAGTATGCGGTCCATCTCCTCCAGCCGGTCATCGGAGAGTTCCGGGCGGCTGATCTTTGTCTGGTCTCCGACCAACCGTTCGACGGTTTCGAATTGTTCAGGCATCGTGGCAAAAGGAGCCCATTTGATCATCCCTCTGCCCTGTGGAATATTGGAGTCCAGTTTTTCCGTGGGTATATCCCGATAATCCATCTGCATCGCCTCTTCTTTCATAAACTTTGCCCCTATTATACGAACATATGTTCTATTTTTCAACGGGCAGTTATGAATCTGTTCATTTAGGGAATGGGGATGTGTATGCTAAGATTATTAGAAAGTGGAATTAGGAGGAAGTATAAATGATCGGATATATAGGAAGCTACACCAAAGAGAACGGCCAGGGGATATACCGGTATGAGCTGGATTCTGAAAAAGGGGAATTTAAATCTGTCGAAGTCGCGGCACAAACACCGAATGCGACTTACCTGGACATTCAGAATGACCGCGTCTATGCGATCAAAAAAGGAAAGACGAAAGGCGGCGTGGCAACGTACGAAATCGCCGATCTTGAAACGGGCGGACTCAGGTTCATCGACGACTGCCTGGAAGAAGGCGGGTCGGGGTGCCATCTGATGCTGACGTCGGATCAGAACCATCTGGTGGACACCGTCTATGGGTCCGGGGAGGTCCGCCTTTACGAAGTGGATGACAGAGGTGTTGTGACCGACCGGCTGGATGTCTTCCAGATAGAAGGGGACGGTCCCCACGAACGCCAGGACGGCCCGCATACCCATTTTGTAACGGAGACCCCGGACAGGCAGTATCTTGCGGCAGTGGATCTCGGTGCCGATAAGCTGGTCACGCTGAAAATCGCCGAAGGGAAATTGGAGCAGGTGGCGGAGTGCAGTGTAGCACCGGGCAGCGGTCCGCGCCATCTTGTGTTCAACGAAGCGGGGGACTATGCGTTCATATTCACCGAACTGTCCAATGAAGTGATCGGCGCATCCTATGAAGACGGCATCTTCACGCCGGAGGATGTTTATTCAGCCCTGCCCGAGGATTTTGACGGCCATTCACAGGGGGCGGCAATCCGCAGGCATCCGAACAGGAAGTTTCTGTATGTGTCGAACAGGGGACACAACAGCATAGCGGTATTCAAAGTGGACGATAGCGGCAGGAAACTTGAGAGGATCCAGATTGAACCGACCCATGGTGAGTGGCCGCGTGACTTCAACATTACACCGGACGGAAAATATCTCATCTGCGCCCACGAGCGGTCCCATAACCTCGTTCTGTTTGATGTGAATGAAGACGGCACGCTCACCCGCCGTGAAAGCGAAGCGGAGGCACCGGAAGGCGTCTTCGTCGGATTCCTGTAAGATGAAAAAAAGTACAGTGATCATCATGTTCATCCTCACGGCGGTTCTGCTGCTTGTTCTGCCGCTTGCTGACAGGACGAGTGGCTCGGAACGGGTCATCATAGACAATACGCTCCAGGAAATTGTTCATCCCTCCTGCTTTGACCAGGCGGAGCTCACCAACTATATTGATGAAGTGTCCTATTCAAGGGCCACAGAGGAGCTCGGATATACGGTGGAGGATGAATGTTCCAAACAGTATCTGGAAGAAGGCAGGGAAAGTGTAATAAGTAAAATATTCAGTTAGAAAAAGATGCTTTATTATATTGATTTTTCAGAAAATTAATGATACTATTCAGTCATACCATTTTTTCATTCTTTCAACTATTATTTTTTTTGGAATTGCTTTCCATTAAAAACGCCCCGCTTTTGCGGGGCGTTTTTAATGATCTATTTTATTTTGACGTCATCGTAGGAATCGTCTTTGATGGCTGCCGCCACATACGGGCATGTCGGCTGGATCTTCTTGTCATTGTCGCGTGCCATCTCGACAATCTCATCGACGAGATCTTTGGCAAGACCTCTGTTGCGGTATTCGGGATCTGTAAACGTGCTGGTCACATCATAGTAGTCGTCATGCTCTTCGTAGATGAGTTCGGCGATGATGTTGTGCTCTTCCTCGAGAAAAAGTTTTCCGTCTTCCTTCTTAAGCATGAAACCTGCTCCTTTCTATGACAAAGCTTTGGTGATGTTCGGCACAACCTGTTTCTTGCGGGAGACGACTCCCTCCAATACTGCAGTGTTGTCATCAAGGGCGACATCGAATGCTTTCTCGACAGCACCGGATTCCTTGCCGAGTGACAGTACTTTGGAATCGGATTTAAGGATATCAGTCACAACGAGTACGAACAGGTCGTAGCCTTCCGCCTCAATCTGGCGGTTGATCGCCGCTTCGATTTCTTCTCGCCGTTCAAAGACTTCATCCACATCCACGACATTGATCTGGGCGATGCGCGTCGTCTTGGTACCCATGTCGAAGGATTTCGCATCTCCTGTAATCAGTTCCCCGGCGGACTTGTCCCTGGTGGATGCCCCCGCCTTGAGCATGTCGATTCCGTACGCTTCGAGGTCGACGCCAGCAATCTCCTTCAGTTCCGACGCTGCATCGATATCCTCTTCAGTCGTTGTCGGTGATTTGAACAGCAGTGTATCCGAGATGATTGCAGAAACCATCAGCCCCGCCATTTCCTTTGTGATTTCAAGCCCGTTTTCCTTATAGACCTTGTTGAGGATTGTCGCTGTGCATCCCACAGGCTCCGCACGGTAGTAGAGCGGGGATTCTGTGTGGAAGTTTGCGATGCGGTGGTGGTCGAACACTTTCAGGATCTCCGTTTTTTCGACATTGTCCGCAGACTGCTGGAACTCATTATGGTCGACCAGGATGACCCGCTCGCCCGCGTCGAGTGTCCCGAGCGCCTCCGGTGATGCGATGCCGAAGTGTTCAAGCGCATATTGCGTCTCCGCATTGATTTCACCGAGACGGAACGCTTTTGCGTCGTGACCCAGACGGCTTTCGATGTCTGCTGCAACAATCGCGGATGTGATCGTGTCCGTGTCCGGATTCTGATGTCCAAAAATTTTAACTGCACTCATATTTAATGTCTCCTTTGATATGTTATTACTATTCCCATTTTATCACTCAGCCACTCATTCTTCTATCGTTCAACTGTCGCTCCGAGTGAATTTTTGAAGTGTTCCAGCGCAAACGTGTGCCCCTCGGGGTTGAATGAACCCACGCACGATGCAGGCACTGTGATCCGGTATCCATTATTATATGCATCCACTGCGGTGTGCAGTATGCAGATGTCTGTGACGAGACCGGTAAGGGTAAGTGAATCGATTCCCCTTTCCGCGAGCAGCTGCCCGAGATTGGTGCCGGCAAAAGCGCTGTACCGGGTCTTATCTATGAAAAATACATTTGGCGCAGATTCGATCTCTTCATAGATCTCCTTCACCCTGCCGAACAGTTCACGCCCCTTGGTACCGGCGATGTTGTGCGGCGGAAAAAGCTCTGTTTCAGGATGGTGTTCGTCCCCTTCCTGGTGGATGTCCATCATGAAGAACACCGGGCGTGCGGCTTCATGGAATTCACCAATCTTATCCACAAGTGCCTCTTCGATTTCGAGAGCGGGTTCCCCGGCGGTGAGTTTTCCCTCCGGTGCGGCGAAATCGTAGGAATAATCGATGACGAGCAATGCTTCTGACATATTGATGCCCCCTTTTTCCGATTGGTCTGTTACGTTCATTATTCCATTAAACGGTGCAGAATTCTATCGAACGGCAGCTTTTCTTTTCTGCATGAAAAAAATATTCATGACGACCAGCACCAGGATGAGGCATGCAAAGAATGTGAAGTAGTGTGCACCGCCGGTCGTACCGATGATTGCGCCGCCCACCACCGGACCGGAGATGCTGCCGATGCTGAACATGATGCCGGCCATCAGATTGCCTGCCGGCAGGTTTGTTTTCGGTGTGATGTCGGTCATATAGCTGATGCCGAGTGAGTACATGGAGCCGACGAAGATGCCCGCCAGTGTGAAGGAGAGGAGCAGCATGATGAATGACCCGCTGAACATCTCCATCATGAGGAACACGGCCACCCCGAGGGCGAGCAGTATGTTGATGAGCTTCCCCCGTCCGACCCTGTCACCGAGCCCGCCGATCGGCACCTGGAGCAGTATGGCACCGAGGCTGAAGGCCGGCAGGATCCATGTGATTTCCGACAGCTCGAAATCATGCCGGATGGCAAACACGGGGAAGTTGCTGTTGAGGGAGGCCTCGAGTACCCCGTAGAGCATGGGGAATAAAAATGCCACCCAGCTCGTTTTCAGCACATCCCTGAAGTTTTTGAGTGTATTGAACAGGCTGGCCTGTACGCCGGTGTCTTCCGGTTTGGCATCCTCCGCCCCTTTCAGCAGGAAAATCAGTGGCCATGCCATCATCGTCAGCACCCCTGAGGCCAGGAACGGCAGCGGCTCCCATATTGTTACGAGTTCGCTCACTTTTGGTCCGATCATGAAGCCGGCCGAGAAGAACAGGCCGTAAAAGGCGATGACTTTGCCGAGTTTGTGCTGCGGTGTGCTTGTGGTAAGCCATGTCTGCGTGCTGAAATGCAGTGCGTTGTCCCCGATGCCGACGATGAGGCGCAGTATGAACCACAGCCATATCGAATCGAGCAGCGGAAATGCGAGTAGTGACAGGCCCACGATGGCGCCGCCTGTGATGATCATCGGACGGAAACCGTATTTTCGGAGCGGCGCTTCGATGAACAATGCCGACAGGAGTACACCTATATAGAGGCCCGATGCATGGAGCCCGTTGATGGTGGCATTGACCTGCCGGTTTTCGAAAATGAATGATATGAGGGGGAGCAGCATACCCTGGGAGAACCCGGATATGCAGACGATGACGGACAGGATGATGAAGCGTGCCCTGAAGCTCTCTGATTTCATGTTATGCCTCCAGACGATTATAGTAATGGTACAGTATATTCTTGTGTTAAACTGATTATAAATAATTATAACTGATTTACAGCATACATGGAGGGATTGGCAAGGATGTATAAATTTGAAGACGACAGCTTTATGCTCCACACGGATCTGTACCAGATCAACATGAGCCAGACATATCTGGAGCAGGGTCTGGCGGACCGTACTGCGGTGTTCGACCTTTATTTCAGGGAGGTGCCTTTCGGCAATGGCTACGCCGTATTTGCCGGCCTGGAACGCATCATCCATTTTTTGGAAAACCTCCGCTTTACAGAGTCGGATATTGAATATCTCAAAAGTCTCGGGTACGGGGATAGTTTCCTCGAATATCTGCGGGACTTGCGGTTCACGGGGAATGTACGTGCGGTGGAGGAGGGTGAGCTCGTATTCGCCAACATGCCGCTCGTGCAGATCGAAGCGCCAATCATTGAAGCGCAGCTGATTGAAACGGCGCTGCTCAACATTGTCAACTTCCAGACGCTGATTGCGACGAAGGCGAGCCGGATCCGCCAGCTTGTGCCGGACGACATGCTGATGGAATTCGGCACAAGGCGGGCACATGAATTCGATGCAGCACTGTGGGGCGCACGCGCTGCCATCATCGGCGGTTTCGACGGGACCAGCAACGTGCGGGCGGCGAAACTGTTCGGTCTTAACGCAAGCGGTACCCATGCCCACGCGATGGTCCAGGCATACGGCGATGACTATGATGCGTTCAAGGCCTACGCCGAGACGCACAGGGACTGTGTGTTCCTTGTGGATACCTTCGACACGCTGAGGTCGGGGGTGCCGAACGCAATCAGGGTTGCCAGGGAATACGGCGACCGGATCAACTTCCTCGGCATACGGCTTGACTCCGGCGATATCGCCTATCTGTCCAAGGAGGCGCGCAAGATGCTGGATGAAGCCGGGTTCCCTGATGCGAAGGTTGTCGTTTCCAATGACCTCGATGAAGTGACGATCGTGTCATTGCTGTCCCAGGGGGCAAAGGTGGACAGCTGGGGCATCGGCACGAAACTGATTACAGCGTATGACCAGCCGGCGCTCGGTGCGGTCTATAAGCTGGTTGCCGTGGAAAATGAATCGGGGGCGCTCGAGAACCGCATCAAGATTTCCGGAAACCCGGAAAAAGTCACGACCCCGGGCAAAAAGGATGTGTACCGCATCATAAATAAGTATACAGGCATGTCAGAAGGGGAATACATCACCCACGCCGGTGAAGAGGTGAATGAGGATGCGGCGCTGCTCATGTTCCATCCCGTCCATACGATGAAGCGGAAGCTGATCCGTTCATTCGAGAAGGTGGAGCTCCTGAAGGATATCTTCAGGGACGGGGAGCTCGTGTATGAAAGGGAAGAGATAGCGGACATAAAGCAGCGTCTTGAGAGCAACCTCTCCATCCTCTGGGAAGAATATAAGAGGTTCCTGAACCCGGAGGCATATCCGGTGGACCTGTCCACTGAACTGTGGCAGATCAAACAGGATCTTATCGAAGAAGCAAGTAATAAATCATTGGAGTGATTATGTCATGAGACCATTGCAGCGGGAAATAATTGATGAATTTCATGTGAAGCCCGAAATAGATCCGGAAACGGAAATCAGGGAAATCATCGATTTCATGAAGACATATGTGAAACACAACCCATTCATAAAATCGTTCGTACTCGGCATCTCGGGCGGCCAGGATTCAACCCTGCTCGGGAAGATGGTGCAGATGGCCGTCGATGAACTGAATCAGGAATCGGGCGGCGGCTATGCACTGCATGCTCTCCGTCTGCCCTACGGCAGGCAGAATGATGAGGCGGATGCGCTTGATGCAATGGAGTTCATCAGCCCGTCATATGCAGCAACCATCGATATCAGGCCGAGTGTCGATGCGAGTGTCAAATCGTTGGAGTCGGCAGGATATGAAATGAGCGATTTCGTCGAAGGGAATGAAAAGGCACGTGAACGCATGAAGGTACAGTATGCGGTTGCGGCAAGCCGGAACGGCATTGTGCTCGGGACCGATCACCCCGCAGAGGCCATCACGGGCTTCTATACGAAATACGGGGACGGGGCGAGCGATTTGGTGCCGCTGTTCGGACTCAACAAACGCCAGGGCAGGCTGCTGATGGAGTATCTTGGTGCGCCGGAGAATCTGCTCAGCAAAGTGCCGACGGCAGACCTTGAGGATGACAAGCCGATGATCAGTGATGAGGAGGCACTGGGGGTCACCTACAAAGCGATTGACGACTTCCTTGAGGGCGGGGATGTATCCGATGAAGACTATGAAACAATCATAAAATGGTACAGGAAATCCCGGCATAAACGTAACCTGCCGTACCACAGGCATAATTTACCGAAATATGAAGCGGAAAAGAAATAAAATTTCATAAATTGTAATCAGAGAGGGAATTTAGCATGATAACAGCCATTTCCACAAACCCCTGGCTGATGGTGCTTGTCATATTCGTCATCAATATCATATATGTAAGCTTTCTGACGATGCGCACCATTGCAACACTCAAAGGGTACCGTTATACAGCAGCAACTTTCAGTATCATGGAAACATTCGTCTACGTCATCGGACTGGGGCTTGTGCTTGAGAACCTGGACCAGTTCCAAAATGTCCTGGCCTATGCACTCGGTTTCGGGGCGGGTATCCTGGTGGGACTTAAAATCGAAGAGAGGCTGGCGCTCGGCTATCTCGTCGTCAATGTGATAACCGCCGAGAAAGACCGCGACCTGCCGACGAACATCAGAGACCTGGGATACGGTGTCACACACGGCTATCAGTACGGACGGGACGGGGAACGGACCACTATGCAGATCCTGACCCCGAGGAAATATGAGCGCAAACTCATCGCAACCATCAAGGAACTGGATGAGAAGGCGTTCATCATCACCCACGAACCGAAGAATATCAACGGCGGATTCTGGACGAAGGGCGTCAGACGCCGCCGTCTGAAGAACTATGAACCGGAAAACGTGGAAGAGGTGCTGGAGGAAATCTATGAAGAAAAGGAACGGGAAGATGCCGGAGAAGCCAAAGAAGAAAAAATTTAAAGTCACAGGCGGGGAAAGCCTGGAGGACTGTCTGGCGCGTATGCGTGCCGAAGGCTACGCCCCTGTGCGGCGCACTGAGCGGCCCGTATTCACAGAAAAAGCCGGCGAAAAGGCCGTTGACTATCAGGAGATAATATTTGAAGGAAAGCTGACAGAAGAATAGGCGCACTTATTTGCGAACATTGAAATTAATTATAATTTCAATGTTCGTTTTTATTGATGTTTGTTATAATGATACCGAACTGATAATGAAGGAGCGTGTATGCATGATTTCCCGTTATTCCCGTGAGGAAATGTCAAATATTTGGACAGAAGAGAACAGATTCAGAGCATGGCTTGAAGTGGAGATTCTGGCATCGGAAGCGTGGGCGGAGCTCGGTTTTATACCGGCGGATGAGGTGAGACTGATCAGGAAGAATGCTGAAATCGATGTCGATCGCATCAAGGAGATAGAAGCGGAAACCCGCCATGATGTCGTCGCTTTCACACGCCAGGTGTCGGAGACACTGGGCGAAGAGAAGAAGTGGGTGCATTACGGCCTCACTTCGACTGACGTTGTGGATACGGCGCAGAGTTACATCATCAGACAGGCGAATGAGATCATCGAACGTGGTCTTGAGCGTTTCATCGATGTGCTTGCTTTAAAGGCGAGGGAGCATAAGACGACACTGATGATGGGACGCACACACGGCGTCCATGCGGAGCCGACGACATTCGGCATCAAGATGGCGCTCTGGTACATGGAGATGAAGCGCAACCTTGAACGTTTCAGAAATGTCAGGAAAGAAATCGAGGTCGGCAAGATGAGCGGCGCGGTCGGTACGTTCGCAAACATCCCGCCGGAAGTGGAGGAGTATGTATGTGAACATCTGGGGCTCAGTGCTGCGGAAGTCTCCACACAGACGCTGCAGCGCGACCGGCATGCCTATTACATCGCCACTCTCGGGCTGATTGCGACATCGGTCGAAAAATTTGCGGTCGAAGTGCGCGGCCTTCAGAAGACAGAAACGCGGGAAGTGGAGGAGGCGTTCGGCAAGGGCCAGAAAGGTTCCAGTGCCATGCCGCATAAACGGAATCCGATCGGCAGTGAAAATGTCACAGGGCTCTCCCGTGTCATCCGCGGCTACATTACCACAGCATATGAAAACGTGCCGCTCTGGCACGAGCGCGACATTTCACACTCATCTGCCGAGCGTATCATGCTTCCGGACGTCACTATCGCATTGGATTATATGCTCAACCGGTTCGCAAACATCATCGAAAACCTGACGGTGTTCGAAGATAACATGAAGGCCAACATAGATAAGACATTCGGTCTCGTGTATTCACAGCGGGTCATGCTGACACTCATAGACAAAGGGCTTGTGCGTGAAGAGGCGTACGACCTTGTGCAGCCGAAAGCGATGGAATCATGGGAGACGAAGGTGCCTTTCAGGGAGCTCATCGAAAAGGACGAGCGGGTGAGAGAGCTTCTGACACCGCAGGAGATTGAAAGCTGCTTTGATGGAAACCATCACCTGAAGCGTGTGGATATCATATTCAAGCGTGCCGGACTCGAATAAACATATGGCGGTGCCGGTGCAGAAAGGGAAATTGTATGAGTAGCAAGCTGTTAACAGGGATGATTGTGTCAGCGGCGCTCCTTATGTCGGCATGCAGCATTACGCTGGATGAAGCGCAGACTGCCTCCCATGGAACATTTGAAAGACAGTATGAGCCGGCGGATATCGGCAGCCTCAATGCACTGCCTGACATCGAAGTTGCAGACGGTGTCACATATGTCGACGGCATACTGGTAGTCAACAAGGAAATCCCGCTGCCGCCGGACTACAACCCGGGGCTCCAGCAGGAAGTGATCGATGCTTACACCGAGATGTTTGCCGACGGTGCGGAGCGCGGCCTTGATTTTACTTTGGTCAGCGACTTCAGAACGTATGATTACCAGGCCGGCCTGTACAATGACTATGTTGCGCGGGACGGACGTGAGGCAGCTGATAAGTACAGTGCGAGACCGGGTCATTCCGAACATCAGACAGGCCTTGCCATTGACGTGGGATCAGAAGACAGTGCCACGACCCTCAGCGTAAAATTCGGCGATACACCTGAATATGAATGGATGAAGGATGCCGCACACGAGTACGGCTTCATCATAAGGTACCTGGAAGGTAAAGAAGAGATTACAGGCTATCAGTACGAGCCGTGGCATCTGAGATATGTCGGGGACGAGGCGGAGGCCATCTATGAAAGCGGCCTCACACTTGAAGAATATCTGGGGATTGATTGAATACTTTGACGCGGCTCATCGAGCCGCGTTTTTTGTTCGCAAAATCCATCGTTTTCACACATAATATAAAACAGTGAAGGCTTAAAAATGATATAATATCCTTATGAAATTTAATGGGAGTTTTCTATATGCTGAAGGAATGTAGACATGTATTCAAATTGGATCCTGCGAAGGATATTACTGACGAGGCACTCGCAAAAATCTGCGAATCGGAGACTGATGCAATCATCGTCGGCGGCACGGACGGCATCACGGAAGACAATGTGCTGAACCTGATGGCCCGCGTGAGGAGATTCTCCGTGCCCGTGGCGCTGGAAGTGACCTCGACGGAGGCTGTCGTACCGGGGTTCGATCATTACTTCATACCCGCCGTTTTCAATACGAAAGACATCAGATGGCAGCACGGCCTGATGCTTCAGGCGCTGGCCGAATACAGCCACCTGATCGACTACAGTGAAATGTCGCTGCTGCCGTACATCATCATGAACGAAGAATGCAAGGCATTTGAAAAATCGGATGCAGAACGCGTGACACATGAAATGGTGCCGCATTACATTAACATGTTGGACAAGCTCTACCAGACATCCTATATCTACATAGAATACAGTGGTACATACGGAGACCCGGAGGTCATGCGGATGGTGCGGGACAATGCCTCGCAATCCCATGTCATCTACGGCGGAGGCATCGGCGGTCCGGGTGAAGCCCGGGAGATGGCGCAGTATGCCGATACGATAGTGGTCGGCAATGTAATCTATGACAGTACGAAAAAGGCACTCAGAACAATTATCAAGTAAATTGGGGTTTTTAAAATGGACTTAAGTTTAATGAACGAAGAACAGAAACGGGCCATCCGGACGACCGAAGGCCCTCTGCTCATAATGGCGGGTGCAGGGAGCGGGAAGACACGTGTACTCACGCACCGTGTCGCATATCTGATGGAGGAGAAGGAGGTGCCGGCACGGAACATACTGGCCATCACTTTCACCAACAAGGCGGCCCGCGAGATGCGGGACCGTGTGTCTGCACTCATCCGTGACGGTGCTGCTGACATATGGGTCTCCACATTCCACGCGATGTGCGTGCGCATACTGCGCAGCAACATCAACTACCTCGGATATGAAAACAGCTTCTCCATCCTCGATCCGACAGACCAGCGTTCTGTAGTGAAGGATATACTGAAGCGGCGCAATCTGGACGTCAAACAGCATAATCCGAGAAGCATCATCGGTTTCATCTCCGATAAGAAGAATTCCCTGATCAGGCCCAAACAGAGCGCCGAAGAGGCGGAAGGCTACCTGGATGCACTCTACAGTGAAATCTATCATGATTACCAGCAGATCCTCTACCGCAACAGCGCACTCGATTTTGATGACCTGATCATGCTGACCATCGAGCTGTTCGAAAAGGAGAAAAAAGTTCTTGAACGCTACCAGAACCTTTTCCAGTACATCCATGTGGACGAGTATCAGGATACCAACCATGCCCAGTACCAGCTGGTCAGGATGCTTGCTGAAAAATACCGCAACATATGCGTGGTCGGTGACTCCGACCAGTCCATCTATAAATTCCGCGGGGCGGATATCACGAACATACTGAACTTCGAGGATGACTATCCGGAATCGGCGGTGATCAAGCTCGAACAGAACTACCGCTCCAGCAGAAACATCCTGGATGCGGCAAACGCCGTCATCGGCAACAATACCGAACGCAAGCCCAAGGCCCTCCGCACCGACCGGGATGGTGGGCCGAAGCTTACGAGCATCGTCTCTGATTCGGAACGCGGGGAAGGCCAGGAAGTCGTAAGGAATGTCCTCGACCTCTCATCAAAGTATTCCTACAATGACATGGCCGTCCTGTACCGGACCAACGCACAGTCCCGTGCGATTGAGGATGCGCTTGTGAAATCCAATATTCCATACAAGATGGTCGGCGGCATGAAATTCTACGACCGCATGGAGATAAAGGACCTCATGAGCTATTTGAAAGTCATCCAGAACCCGAATGACGACATCTCATTTGAACGGATAATCAATGTGCCGAAACGCGGCATCGGGCCGAAGACGGTGGACAAGCTGAAAGAGCACGGCCGTCACACGGGAGCGAGCATATACGAGGCAATCGGGGAGTCCGATTTCATCGGCATATCCAGGAACGCCGTCGTCAAGCTCATGAATCTGAACGATATGCTGGATAACCTTAAGCAGAAGTCTAAGTACATGTCCGTCACAGAACTCGTGGATGAAGTACTGGCGGATACCGGCTACCTTGACCTGCTGGAGAAGGAGAACTCGCTTGAGTCACGCAGCCGCATCGAAAACCTGGAGGAGTTCAGGACGGTGACCCGTGAATTCGACAAGGAGAATGAAGTGTCCGATGAACTTTTATTCACGTTCCTGAGCGACATGGCCCTGGTATCGGACCAGGACGGCGTCGAGGAGGACAGCGGAGTGACTCTGATGACGATGCATGCCTCAAAAGGTCTTGAGTTCAAAGTCATATTCATCGTCGGGCTCGAGGAGGGAATATTCCCGTCGAGGAGAGTGATGTTCGATGACAAGGAGCTTGAAGAGGAACGCCGCCTGATGTATGTGGCATTGACACGTGCTGAGGACATGCTGTTCCTGTCACGTGCGGACAGCCGCATGATCTACGGCAAGACGGAGTCGAATATGCGCAGCCGCTTCCTCTCTGAAATACCGGAAGAGCTTGTCCTGGGAGGTCAGGATGAGGCACCGCAGCCGATTGCATCGGGGAGCTTCCAGATGAACAGGCGCGGACCGAAGAAAAGGAGCCGTGTCATCACCAACAATAGCGGTACGAGCTTCACAGTGGGTGATAAGGTCGAGCACAGGAAATTCGGCGAAGGCATCATCTCCGGCATAAAGGGAGAAGGGGACAGCCAGGAACTCGACATAATATTCACGACTGTCGGCGTCAAAAGGCTGCTTGCAAACTTTGCACCGCTGACAAAGAAGGAGTAGGTAAATTTTATGGAAGAGAAAATCAAGAAGCTCCAGGACAGACTGAACCGTTATAACTACGAATATCATGTACTCGATGATCCCTCCGTCCCCGACAGTGAATATGACCGGCTGCTGCATGAACTGATTGCCCTGGAAGAGCAGTATCCGGCATCAAAGACGGATACTTCCCCGACTGTGAGGGTCGGCGGAGAGGTCATGAGCCGCTTTGAGAAAGTGGCGCACGACACGCCGATGCTCAGTCTCTCCAATGCATTCAACTCTGAGGAACTCCGGGCGTTCGATAAAAGGGTGCGCGACATGGTTGGCGAAGTGGACTATATGTGCGAGCTTAAGATCGACGGCCTCGCTGTCTCACTGAAATATGAAGCGGGCCGTTTCGTCCAGGGGACGACGCGCGGGGATGGTACAGTCGGTGAGAATATCACATCGAATCTCAGGACGATCAAGGCGATCCCACTTGAGATAAAGAGCCCTCTGTCTTTCGAAGTCCGTGGCGAAGCCTATATGCCCAAAGCTTCTTTTGAAAGGCTGAATGCGGAAAAGGAGGACAGGGGAGAGGGGTTGTTCCAGAACCCGAGAAACGCAGCGGCGGGGTCGCTTAGACAGCTGGACCCGAAGCTTGCAGCCAGGAGGAACCTGTCCATCTTCCTGTACAGTGTCAACAATCTGACTGAACTCGAAGCGGCATCCCAGAGTGAAGCGATGGACAGGCTTGATCAGGAAGGCTTCAAAACGAACCATGAGCGCAGGCTCGTGGATGATATTGAAGCGGTGATCGAGTACATAGAATATTGGACAAACCACCGCAATGGACTCGATTATGATATTGACGGCATCGTCGTCAAAGTGAATGAAATCAGCAAACAGGATCAGATGGGGTTCACAGCGAAATCGCCCCGCTGGGCAATAGCATATAAATTTCCGGCCGAGGAAGTGGTCACTGACATATTAGACATTGAACTCACAGTCGGACGGACAGGAGTCATCACCCCGACGGCGATTCTGACACCGGTTAAGGTGGCCGGGACGACTGTCGCAAGGGCATCCCTCCATAACCATGAAATGATTGAGCAGAAAGATATCCGGATCAATGACAAGGTCGTGATCAGGAAGGCCGGCGATATCATACCGGAAGTGGTCCGCCCAATACTTGACGAGCGTACCGATCAGGAAGTTTACGAAGCACCGACTGAATGTCCGGGGTGCGGTCATGAAACCGTCAAGCTTGAAGATGAAGTCGCGATACGCTGCATCAACCCGCAATGTCCGGCGCAGCTGGTCGAAGGGATGATCCACTTTGTCTCAAGAGGCGCGATGAATATTGACGGGCTGGGTGAAAAAGTGATCCGTCAGCTGTTCGATGCAGGGCTCGTCCGTGATATCGGTGATATTTACACGCTGGCGTATGATGACCTTATTCCACTCGAACGTATGGGTGATAAGAAAGTCAGCAATCTGCTTGCAGCGATAGAAACTTCCAAAGAAAACCCGCTCAGAAAACTTCTCGTCGGTCTCGGAATCAGGTTTTTGGGGGCGAAAGCGTCGGAACTCATTGCCGGGGAATTCGGTTCCATGGAGAACATCATGAAGCAGCCGGCAGAGCGGTTCATGGAAATACCTGAGATCGGTGAGAAGATTGCCAGCTCGATTGTGACATATACCGAGAATCCCGATTTTGCAGCTCTCATCGACAAGCTCGCGGGCTCGGGCGTCAACATGACGGAAGATAAGCCCAAATCAGGAAGCTCTGAATTTTCCGGAATGACTTTCGTCCTGACAGGCAGGCTTGAAGAGCTGGCACGCACGGAAGCAAAAGAGATGATTGAAGATGCCGGTGGCAAAGTTACCGGCAGCGTTTCAGGCAATACGGATGTAGTGGTGGCGGGAGCAGAGGCCGGAAGCAAGCTTGAGAAGGCACAGTCACTGGGTGTTGCAGTCTGGGACGAGAATGAATTCATTGAGAAGTTGAGGCAGTGATTATGAAAAAATTATATATCCTTACTCCATTGCTGCTGGTCTTTTTGGCGTCCTGCGGGACACCGGAAAGCGAAGTGGCCGATCAGACGCAGACGGCATCGGATGAAGAGGAAATGAACACGGCACCTGTAGAGGAACAGGAAGAGACGGTGACAAATGAAGTCGGGGAGGATCCGGGGTATTATCAGACGGTGATTCCCTACCAGATTTCACCATCACGCGGGCTGACAAGTTCCAATATGGTCTCAAGCTACAATATCGAGACATTCGAAAAAGGTCTTTTCGACATCAGCAAATCTGTTTTCAGCACGGATGATCATGTATTCCGGGAGGGTCAGGTCTTCACCGAAGAGATGGTCCGCGGCTTTTTGAGCCGTAGCTATACATCAGAAGAGATTGATGCGATGAGCGAGGAGGAGAAGGCGGATAACAATGCATTCAGCAACCTCGGGCTCAACCCTTCCACAGAGGGCGAGACAGATCCCGAAACAATCGCGGAAGAGGCACCGCTCTACCTCTCCCATATACTGGAACAGAACTACATGACCCAGGATGAGGACGGCAACATGGACTTTTCCGGCATGACGATCGGATTGGCGATGAACAGCGAGTACTACTACCAGGAGGAGGAGTACGGCGAAACATATACCAAAACGCTTGATGAACAGGAAGTGAGGGAGCAGGGAGAGCGCATGGCGGCCGAAATCCTGGAACGCATCCGTGCGAACGAACAGTATCAGGATATGACAATCGTGTTCGGCATCTTCATGCAGTCCGGTGAAACGGATATTACACCCGGACATTTCCTCTCCACCGCGACCGTTGAACCGGGCAGCAATGAAATTTCATCATTCACTGAAATTCAGGAGAACTATGTGCTCCTCCCCTCATCCGAAGCGGGAAGTATCAGCGAAGAGATAAACAGTGACTACCAGAACTTCAACAGAAAACTGGAATCATACTTCGACAGTTTTACGACGTCGGTCGGCGAGGGGTATTTCAAAGATGGCAATCTTGAACATCTGTCCATAGAAATACCTGTTGAATATACTTCACGGGGGGAAGTCATCGGGCTGGCCCAGTATGTCAGTGAACTCGTTCAGGAGCATTTCAGGAATACCAATGTGGAAATTTCAATCAAAGACAAGAGCAAAAGCTATGCGCTCATCACCAAGAATGAGGATGATGAGATGGATGTCCATATATATGAATAAGTCCGGATATACAAAAAGTACCGCCGAAGATCTCTTCGGCGGTACTTTTAAATTTGAGAACACGGGTGTGTTATCTCTCTTCCTTGAGGATTCTTACTGTTTCATCAAATTCTGCTTCGATTTCTTCAGTAACCCCTCTATCCTGCGTCAGCTTACTTACAATAATGGCTGCAAGTGTTGAAACTATGACGCCCGGAATCATTTCATAGAGTCCGGTACCGAAAGTACCTGCTGCAACCCATATGATTACTGTTGCTGCACCACCGACAATTGCTGCTACCGCACCTGAACGGGTCATACCTTTCCAATGCAGGGAAAGCACGACGAGCGGGCCGAATGCGGCACCGAAACCTGCCCAGGCGTTTGCAACGATGTTCAGTATTACAGACTCCTCATCCCATGCGATGAGGATGGCGACAAAGGCAACAAGGACAACGGCAAGTCTACCCATGAGAACGAACAGCTTGTCCAGTTCTTCATCGGACTTTGTCTCTTTTCCGATTACTTTAGTACGGATCAATTTATAGAAATCCTGTACAAGCGAACTTGAAGTGACAAGGAGCTGTGATGAAATCGTGCTCATGATAGCTGCAAGAATTGCTGCCAGGAAAAACCCGCCGATCAGTGGATGGAAGAGGACCTGGCTCATAAGTATCAGGATCGTCTCCGGGTCGGCGACAGCATGACGTGTAGCATCAGTGAATGCAATGCCGAGCAGGCCCGTCAGACATGCGCCGATCAGTGAAATCGACATCCACGTTATACCGATTCTGCGGGCATGCGGAATGATCCTGTGTGATCTGATGGACATGAAACGGACGATGATATGCGGCTGTCCGAAATATCCGAAGAACCATGCCAGGTTGCTCAGTATAGTGACGGCTGAAACACCACTGATGAACGACAGATAGTTGATGTCAGCAAGTGCGCCGAGCTCCTCGATCCTGACAAAAGGTTCTATGCCCTGTCCCGTCAGGTTCATCCATGTCACAATTGGTATCAGCACAATTGCGATGAACATGATTGTCCCCTGGAAGAAATCCGTCAGGCTGACTGCGAGATATCCTCCGAAAAACGTATAGATAACGACCACGGCGGCTGTGACGAATAATCCCCAATGATAAGGAAGATCGAATGCACTCTGGAAAAGCTTGCCTCCGGAAACCATGCCGCTCGCTGTATACACAGCGAAGAAAATGACGATGACAAGACCTGAAACAATTTTAAGCATATGGCTGTTATCTCTGAACCTGTTCTCAAAGAAGTCGGGAAGCGTAATCGAGTCCTTCGATACTTCCGAGTAGACGCGGAGTCTTGGTGCCACGATCCAATAGTTTACGTAGGCACCGGCTGTAAGGCCGATGGCAATCCATATACTGGACAGACCGACGCTGTACATACTTCCCGGAAGCCCCATCAGCATCCACCCGGACATGTCTGATGCTCCGGCAGACAGTGCGGTCACCCAGGGACCGATGTTACGTCCACCAAGCATATACTCGTTGAGGTTCGACGTAGACTGCTTATAGGCATAATAGCCGATTAAAATCAGGATTAAAAAGTACACAGCCATCATCGAATACTGTTCCCAACCAGCCGTAAAGGTGAACTCTGAATTTACTGCTGCGTTTAAAATCATATTATAAATCTCCTCCCCTTAGTCACAATACAAAAACTGGTTTTGTATTGCAAATTGAATTTGTGTATTTATCGCACCCGATACGCTGTATCCCCTGACATAATAACGATTATAGCGGGATAAAATTACACAACTTAATTATACTACAGAGGGTTTTTATTACAATGAATATTCAGAAAATAATGGTAAAATAATACACTTTTGTTCTGGGGTATGGGAAAATGCCCGTTGGATAGATTTTTACCGGGATATTTGATAAAATTTAAATGTTCTAATTAGAAATGGAGGGAACGGAATGTCTGAGATTAATAAGGACACGGTGAAGCATGTCGCCAATCTTGCAAGGATCGAGCTTGAAGATGAAACGGCGGCGGAAGCATTTACAAAGGAGCTTGACGGAATTGTCAACTATGCACATCTTCTGGATGATCTGGACCTCAGCTCCACAGAGCCGATGTTCCACGCGTTGGACTTGAACAATGTGCTCCGTGAAGACGAAGTGGCAGAGCCGCTCACACAGGAAGAGGCACTGAAAAATGCCAAGTCAACGAAAGAGGGCTACTTCAAAGTGCCGAAAATGCTATAGGGAGGTTTAACGTGAATATTCATGAACTGACAGTTGAAGAACTGTATGAAAAGATACAAGCGAAAGAGATAAAGCCCTCAGAAGTTGTGGGTGCGCTGTTCGAGCGGATCGAGGCGTCTGATGAGACAATCGGTTCTTTTTTATTTGTCAATAAAGAAGAGGGGCTGAAGCGGGCGGAGGAGCTGGACCGTCTGCAGGCGGAAGACAGGATGGATGGTGCACTGTTCGGTATCCCGATGGGGATCAAGGATAACATCTGCACCAAGGATATTCTGACGACGTGTGCGAGCCGCATGCTGGAAGATTTCAACCCTGTCTATGATGCAACCGTCATGGACAAGCTGAATGAAGAGAACCCGGTGATGATGGGCAAGCAGAACATGGATGAGTTTGCCATGGGCGGTTCCACTGAAAATTCCTATTTCAAGCCTGCACGCAACCCGTGGGATACAAAAGCAGTGCCGGGAGGCTCATCAGGCGGGTCTGCAGCAGCAGTTGCAGCCGGATATGTGCCGTTCTCACTCGGCTCTGATACCGGCGGATCCGTACGCCAGCCGTCTGCATTCTGCGGTGTTGTGGGCATGAAGCCGACATATGGGCGCGTTTCAAGATACGGCCTTGTGGCATTCGCATCTTCCTTGGATCAGATTGGCCCGATTACGCGCAATGTCAGGGATAATGCAAAAATTCTTGAAATCATTTCGGGCAGCCACGGCAAAGACTCAACGAGCATGCCCGGTGTCGAAGCTGAATTCCTTGAAGGCATCGACCGCGACCTGTCCGGTATGAAGATTGCGCTGCCGAAGGAATTTATCGGTGAAGGTATCGATGACGAAGTGAGTGCATCGGTCAGAAGATCGGCCGAAATATTCGAGTCACTCGGTGCCACAGTGGACGAAGTCTCCATCCCGCATACCAAATACGGTGTCAGCGCATATTATCTGATCGCCTCCAGTGAGGCGAGTGCGAACCTTGCACGATTTGACGGTATCCGTTACGGCTATAAGGCTGAAGGCGCACAGACCCTTGAAGAGCATTATAAGAAAACACGTTCCGAAGGGTTCGGTTCCGAGGTCAAACGCAGGATTCTCCTTGGTACTTTCGTACTCAGTGCCGGCCATTACGATCAGCACTACATCAGGGCGCAGAAACTGCGCAGCCTGCTTGAGGGCGAAATGAAAGAGTTATTCTCTGAATACGATCTTATCATCGGGCCGACGACACCGACGGCGGCGTATGATATCGGTGAGAAAAGCGAAGACAGCCTGCAGATGTACAAGGACGATATCCTGACAGTGCCGGCGAACCTGACAGGCATGCCTGCACTCTCCATTCCAAGCGGCCTTTCAAGAGACGGACGTCCGATCGGACTGCAGCTCATCGCCAATCATTTTGATGAGAAGAAAATATACAATGCGGCGTTCAAATTCGAAGAGAAGTTCAATCTTCATGAAGAATTGAAAAAGCTGCAGCTGGAGGTGCGATGATGCATTTCGAAACAGTAATCGGACTTGAAGTCCACGTTGAACTGAAAACGAACACGAAGATGTTCTCTGATGCGCCTGCACATTTCGGTGCCGGTCCAAACTCCAATCTGAGTGTCGTGGACCTGGCATATCCAGGCACGCTTCCGGTTCCGAACAGGGAGGCGGTCAACTTCGGTATGAAAGCGGCCATGGCACTCAACATGGATATCGCAGATATTACAAAATTCGACCGTAAGAACTACTTCTATCCGGACAATCCGAAAGCATATCAGATATCCCAATTCGACAAGCCGATCGGCGAGAACGGATGGATCGACATCGAAGTGAACGGTGAGACGAAGCGTATAGGGATCACGCGCCTCCATTTGGAGGAGGATGCAGGGAAATCCACGCACAAGGATGATCATTCACTTGTCGACCTGAACCGTCAGGGTACACCACTTGTGGAGATCGTTTCAGAGCCTGATATCCGTACACCGGAAGAGGCTTATGCATATCTTGAAAAGCTCAAGGCCATCATCCAGTACACAGGCGTATCCGATGTGAAGATGGAAGAAGGTTCACTCAGATGTGATGCCAACATCTCACTGCGCCCGTATGGCCAGCAGGAATTCGGTACTAAAGCTGAACTCAAGAACCTGAACTCCTTCAGCTTTGTAAGGAAAGGTCTCGAGCATGAGGAAAAACGCCAGGAGAAAGTCCTCATGAAGGGCGGCACCATCGAGCAGGAAACCCGCCGTTTCGACGAGAAGACAGGCGAAACGATCCTCATGCGCGTCAAGGAAGGCTCAGATGACTACAGGTACTTCCCCGAACCCGATCTTGTGGAGATTCACATCGACCAGGACTGGAAAGACAGGGTCCGTGAAAGCATCCCGCTGCTTCCGGATGCGCTCAAGGAAAAGTACGTCAGTGAATACGAACTGCCGGCTTATGATGCACATGTTCTGACACTCAGGAAAGAGACATCCGACTTCTTCAATGCGATGGTCGAATCCAATCAGGCAGATGCGAAACTTGCATCCAACTGGCTGATGGGCGGCGTCAGTGAATACCTGAATAAAAACCAGGTGGAACTGGGCGACACTGCGCTCACACCGGAAAATCTTTCAGACATGATCAAACTCATCGAAGACGGCACAATTTCCAGCAAACAGGCCAAAAAGGTATTTGCTGTACTGGTAGAAAAAGGCGGAGATGCCAAGAAGACCGTCAAGGACCTGGGCATGGAGCAGATTTCAGACCCTGAGGTCCTCGGTGAAATGGTCACAGAAGTACTCGATGCCAACGAACAGTCCATCGAAGACTTCAAGAACGGGAAAGACCGTGCAATCGGCTTCCTCGTCGGACAGATCATGAAGAAATCCAAAGGACAGGCCAACCCGAAGATGGTCAATCAGATTCTGCTCGAAGAGATCAACAAAAGATAGATTTACCACAGAAACGCACACCGAAAAGGTGTGCGTTTTTATATTGGCGGCGGCTCGTCTCATCGTCCGATTTTCGTTGAAGTGAGAGACGGGGGTTTATCGATTAGGGATCGAAAACAAGAGAGGCAGAAGCTCTTATCATAGCTCACCGATCGGTAATAAGAGAAGACTGTCTCTTGTCATCGAAATGGAAACGACAATAAGACCAGGGGTGCCTCTTTTCATCGAAATGGAAACGACAATAAGACCAGGGGTGCCTCTTATCATCGAAATTCGATCGGTAATAAGAGAAGACTGTCTCTTTTCATCGAATCAAAAACGGTAATAAGAGAGGGCGTCTCTTATCATCGAAATTCGATCGTTAATAAGAGAAGACTGTCTCTTGTCATCGAATCAAAAACGTCAATAAGAGAACAAGAATTCCAGTCTCCCATCAACCATAAAAGCACCGGAACCAATCGGTTCCGGTGCCTCATCGTCGTATCTTCAATTTTTATTCGGTCATATATCCATAAATGTTTTCTGCAATGATGCCTTCTGTTTCTTCTGTTAGGGTGCCGGCATCGTAATCGTAGAATTCGCCGGCCGGTGCAGTGTCCTGGTTGTCGATGTAGAAGTAGTCGTTCTCAGTAAGATATGTCTGGTCTTCTGCAAGGGAATTGGCGAGATTTTCATGCTCGTGTGCGTTCGGATTGCCGAGGATGTATACGACCTTGCCGCTATTGTAGATATTCATATAGGCGCTGGTGAGGTTATCTGTATCACGCTCAGGCAGGACTTCGTCGTTGTAGTCCCTGATCTGCAGCGCATCCATGATGACGGCATCGCTGTTTTCGCTCACTGTGAGTTCCGTCAGATCGACGGTGTTGGTATTTATGTCGATGCGGTTGAACTCGATATTGTCACTTCCGAACTGCCCCGCAAGCGTTTCGATGAAACCATCTGTATAATACGAGGGGAGGAGGACATCGATGATGAGTGCTTCATTATTTTCCACGGCCTGGGTGTAGCGCTCCTGCAGTGGTTCCTGGCTGAAAGCGAGGTCCTGCCCGCCTGCCTCATCACCGGAGTCTCCAGTTTCACCGGATGTTTCGGAGCCGCTGTTTTCACTGCCTTCCTCTGTTTCCTCCTGCGATGTCCCGGAGATGATATCTGATTGATCAATATTCTGGCTCATGCCAAAGTTTACATACAGCCCGGCGCCAAATACGATGAGCAGTATGACGATTAATACATTTTTCATGGTGCCCTCCTTGGTATGGGATGTTCATACTTTCACTGGTATATGGTATAATATGAAAAATAAAAAAATTGTCAAATTAATTATACACAAATCTGTTTGTGAATGATATATAGGAATGATAAACAATGAATGACAGCTTATTATATGAAAAAGCATCAGAGTGTTATATTAAGGCGACACTCGATATACTCAATCATTACAAATCAGTGGCGATGGAAGTTCACCATGTCGGATCGACAAGTCTCGGTCCGGCTGCACTTCCCGGGGATATAGATATACTGATGCTTGTCAAAAACAGCCGGTCGCTGGAAGAACTCCCGGGGCATATGATTGAGGAAGGGTACGAAGTCGTCGAAGAAGTCAGTCCTTATTATAAGGGGGAGACGATTCTCCGCTGTCCCTATGAAGAATTTGCGGTGAACTTCATACTGATGGAGTACGGATCAAAGCGGAAGGATGACATCCTTTACTGCAGGGACTGCATCAATGAAAATCCATCATATGCATGCCGGTTGAAAGAGATCAAAGATGATTACCTGGAATCCAGGATCAGCAGGGCGGAGTATCAGGCGGAAAAGTCAAGGTTGTTCCTCGCGATTACCGGCCAGCCCGGGGATGCTGAATTTGTATAGGTTTTTGTTCATACTGAACTTGGTCCTGATCGGATTCATGATTTTCATGTCAGCACTCGATATGCCTGCCCTGACCCGCATACTGCAGATTGTTGTGTTTTTACTCAGTGTCTATTTGTTTTACTCATATTCAAAACATGAAATTAGGAGAAGGAAATGAAAACTGCGAGAATCATATACAACCCGACCTCCGGCAGAGAGATATTCAAAGAATCACTGGCAGCTGTGCTCGAACGTCTGGAGATAAATGGCTATATCACGAGTGCACACGCGACCACCGGTGAGGGAGATGCGATTTCTGCTGCCGCAAACGCATGTGAGATGGACTTTGACCTGATCGTTGCCGCGGGCGGGGACGGTACGGTCAATGAAGTGATCAACGGCATGGCTGATTTTGAGGATCGGCCGGAACTCGGCATCGTGCCGATGGGAACTGTGAACGATTTTGCAAAAGCGCTGCACATTCCACCCGGGATACTGGATGCGGTTGATATGATTGTGGACGGCAGGACCGCCCGAATCGACCTGGGACGGATGAACAGCAAATATTTTATGAATATCGGCGGAGGCGGCAAGATTACCGCAGTGTCCTACGAGGCGCCAAGCAGACTGAAAGCCATCATTGGACCGCTTGCCTATTATGTCAAGGGGATCGAAATGCTGCCCCAGATCAGAAGCTCGAACGTGAGGATTGATTATGATGGAAACATTTTCGAAGGCAAAGTCATGCTGTTCCTGCTCGGGCTCACCAATTCGATCGGCGGTTTTGACAAACTGGTGCCGGATGCGGCATTCAATGACGGATACTTTTCACTGATTATCGTAGAGGAGGCAAGCCTTGCGGAACTCGGTCACATACTGACCCTTGCAACACGGGGCGAACATCTGAAGCATCCCAAAGTCCATGTGTACAAAGCCCAGGATGTCCATATATCCTCTTACGAGGAAGTGCAACTCAATCTGGATGGCGAATTCGGCGGTGTTCTGCCGGCGCATTTCGAAAATATGAAAGAGCACCTGGAAGTCAGGGTGCCGGAATCATTCTATAAAGTACATATACTGAACGATAAATACAGCTATTGATTTTCAATGAGACTGGGATATAAGTCCTGAAGATATATATAAATAGTCGATTATACTTCAAAAGACGGACGTTGGACTTCTGGGGGAATAGCATCTGCGTGAGACTACAGGCTCACGCGATGCCCCGGAAAAGCTAACGTCCGTCCTATTTATGACGGGAATAGTTTTGTCCCAGCCTCCTTTTTGTTTCAGGGAGGACTTACTGGAGCAGGCCGGATACCCTCCATCCATCATTCTCCCGGTTGCAGCGGGATGGATACAGGCCCAGTCTGCCGTCAGTGGCAATGGACTGGCCGGTGATATAGACCGATGCTTCCGATGCCTCTGGAGTCTCAGGTCAGATATGCCTATATACATCCCTTTCTGATATAATGGGAACTACTATATTTTCGAGGTGTATTATGAAGCTGACAGTATTTGCTACGACGGATGTCCATGGTGCCGTTTATCCATATGACTATTTCAGCGGCAAAGAGAAAAGCACAAGCCTTCTCCATATTAAGTCCTATATCGACCGCTACAAGGAGTCCCATCCTGATGAGATGGTCCTGACTGTTGATAACGGTGATATTCTGCAAGGGGACGTATGGAACGATTATGACTTTGAGGCAGGCCCCGGCCACCGGCTCCTGCCCCGGATTATAAATGATACTTACGACGTAATCGGCATCGGCAACCATGAATTCAATTTCGGATTGGATTACCTTCATTCTGTATACACAAGCCTCAGGCCTGCAATCATAAACTCCAATGTGGATTTCATGGATCATCCCTTAAGTAAACGTGTACTGCCTTATACAATCCTGGAGAAGGAGACGCCCGGCGGGACGATAAAGATCGGCTTTCTGAGCGTAGTGCCGACACAGATCCTGAAGTGGGATGCATTCCATCTGGAAGGCCGGCTCAATGTTGCCGACATGCGGACGACGGTGGAAAAGACAGCTGCCGAGATGAAAGCGGCCGGCGCCGATCTGACAATACTCCTCTCACATTCCGGTCTGAGCAAAAATCCGGATCATTTGAAAACATCCGGTGAGAACCAGACGCTTCTGATGACCATGATCCAGGATGTGGACGGTATCGTGTTTGGTCACACGCATGAATTCTTTCCGGACAGAGACTTTGACGTATCGATCGGCACCATCGATTTCAAAAGAGGGACAATCAACAATAAACCTATGGTACAGCCCGGCGTGTACGGAAGTCATGCCGGAAAGCTCAGCTTTGAGGTCGAAAGGAGTCAGGACGGCTGGCAGACCCGGCACCAGTCGGCCTGTCTGATTGACACCGGGGAAACACGATTGGATTCACGCCTATTAGCTAAATACGAACCTTTTCACAAAAAGGTCCTGGAGTATCTGTCCACTCCCATAGGAGAGATTGACAGCCCCTGGCATACTTATTTCTCGAGACTGTTCCCTTCAAAAGCAGTCCAGGTGGTGGCGGAAGCGGGGAAAGCTTATGCCAAAAGATTGATTGCAGCCGGTGAGCTTGAAAGCCTGCCGGTACTCGGTTTCAATGCTGCGGTCAAAGCAGGCAGGGACGGGCCTCACGACTTTACAGTGCTTGAAGCAGGGGCGGTGACACTTGCGGAAGCGATCGATCTGTACAAACATGCGAATACCCTGCTCGTCATTAAAATTGACGGAGCCACACTCAGGGAATGGCTGGAGTGGAGTGCATCGCAGTTCATCATTCCTGACGAGGACGGATTTTTATTGAGGCCGAACCGTTCCAGGGACGGCTTCCCCAGTTATAACTATGATACATTTTTTGACCTTGATTACGTCTTTGACATTACCCGTCCGCCCAGATATGACAGTACAGCCAAACAGATCCATGACTCCCGGCGGGTGGCTGAAGTGAAGTATATGGGCAGGGAAGTCAAAGATGATGATGAATTCATCATCCCTGCGAACAATTACCGGGTATCCTATACACCTTTTTTGCGGAATGCTGAAATACTGCATGAATCAAGGCTGAGTGTACGGGACATAATTATCGATTATATGAGGGGCAACCCGCAGTTTGAGCTCCGTGACCCCATGACAATTCTGCCGCGCGGCACATACAGGATGGAAACAGCGACAAAGGCAAAGGATTATATAATGACAAATCAGCCGATCAGGCACATGAAGGAAACGGAACACGGCTTCAGCCGCTATGAAATTAATCTGGAGTAAGAGGGATGAATATGACCGCAGTAACCAAGAATGAATATTATACAAGAACTGTGACGGACTATACGCATGAAGGCATGGGAGTCGTCAAAGTGGACCACTATCCGATCTTCATACCCGACGTACTTGTCGGGGAGGAAATTGAAGTTAAAGTCATAAAAGCCAATAAGAAATTCGGTTTCGGCAGAGTCGAGAGAACCATCAGGCCTTCTGCAAACCGCATAGATCCCCCATGCCCGTACTACTATCAATGCGGCGGGTGCCAGATACAGACGCTGGACTATGCGGAGCAGCTTGCATTCAAGAAAGGAACGATGGACAAGAGCATCAACCGTATGGCAAGGCTGGATAAGGAAATCAACCCCGCTGTCGGCATGGATGAAGCGATGCACTACCGCAACAAATCCCAGATTCCTGTGAAATTCAACAACGGCAGAGTGGAGATGGGATTCTATAAGCCGAGGAGCCACGATATCGTCGACATTGAACACTGCCTGATCCAAAAGGAGATCCACAACGATCTGATGGTGTTCATAAAAGAACTGCTCAACAAAGAGAAAGTGTCCATATATGATGAGGCCATGCATCAGGGATTGCTGCGCCATGTCATCATCCGTTCGAACCATGATGACTCGGAAGTCCAGGTCGCATTCGTCACCAACGGCAAGAAAAATGTATTCACTGGCATCATCAATGCCATCATCGAGTCGTTCCCGATGGTCACGAGCATCGTCCAGAACATCAACCCGGACAAGACGAATGTGATATTCGGTGACAGGACGAACGTCCTCTATGGAAAGGACTACATCACAGATACACTGCTCGGGAAAAAGTTCCGGATCAGGGCAAGATCCTTCTATCAGGTGAATCATGAACAGACAGAGAAACTCTATCGGGAAGCACTGGAAGCAGCCGACCTGAAAGGTGATGAGACCATCATCGATACGTATTGCGGCATCGGAACGATCGGGCTGTCGGCAACAGACCGTGCAGGGAAGATCATCGGTATAGAAGTCGTTGATTCCGCAGTGGAGGATGCGCGGGAGAACGCAAGGTTGAACGGCGCCGAGAATGCCGAGTTCCATCTGGGCAAGTCGGAGGAAGTGATGAAGAAACTCGTCAAAGAGGGAGTGAAACCCGATGTCGTCTTCGTCGATCCACCGAGGAAAGGATGCCATCCCGAATTTCTTGAAGCACTTGCCGAAGTCAGGCCGGAGAAGATCATCTATGTATCCTGCAATCCGAGTACACTGCAGCGTGATTTGAAATACATGGGAGAGCAGGGGTATGACATCAGCCCGGTCACGCCGGTCGACATGTTCCCACAGACGAACCATGTGGAGGGTGTTGTCGCGCTGGAATTAATGTGAATACGGTATGTAGAATATATGAGCTAATACAGATATAAAGAAACCTTGTATATGGAATGATGAAATCCGGATTTCAGAATCTGGATTTTTATTTGCATCTGAGGTAAAATATAATGATTGAAATCACCGGATGGATATGACAGGGAGAGGAATTTGGTTATGAAGGAGAATTTTTGGCAGGACCTGCCACGGCCCTTTTTTGTGCTTGCACCGATGGAGGATGTGACGGATGTCGTGTTCCGTCATGTGGTGGCGGAAGCGGCGGGACCGGATGTGTTTTTCACAGAATTTACGAACTCGGACAGCTATTGCCATCCTGAGGGCATACACAGTCTGCGCGGCCGGCTGACTTTCACAGAGGATGAACAGCCGATCGTTGCACATATTTGGGGGGACAGACCTGAACATTTCCGCGAGATGAGCATCGGCATGGCGGAACGGGGGTTCAAAGGCATCGATCTCAATATGGGCTGTCCGGTGCCGAACGTTGCCGGGGACGGCAAGGGCAGCGGGCTGATCCTGAGGCCTGAAGTCGCAGCTGAACTGATCCAGGCGGCGAAGGCGGGCGGTCTGCCTGTCAGTGTGAAGACGCGTCTCGGCTATGCTGAAATCGAAGAATGGCACGGGTGGCTGAGGCATGTGCTGGAGCAGGATATAGCGAACCTTTCGATACACCTGCGTACACGCAGCGAAATGAGCAAGGTTGATGCACACTGGGAGCTGATCGCCGCGATAAAGGAACTGCGTGACGAGGTGGCGCCGGATACGCTGCTCACCATCAACGGGGATATCCCGGACCGTCAGACAGGCATGGAACTTGTTGAAAAATACGGTGTCGATGGTGTGATGATCGGACGCGGGATATTTAAAAATCCATTCGCTTTCGAACATGGACAAAAAGAGCACACGAGTGAGGAGCTGCTCGATCTTCTGAGGCTGCATCTCGATCTCCACGACAAGTATTCGGAACTCGGACTCCGGAACTACACCCAGCTCCACCGGTTCTTTAAAATATATGTCAAAGGCTTCCGTGGGGCGGGGCGGCTGAGGAATGCGCTCATGAACACGAAATCGACAGATGAAGCGCGCGGACTGCTCAAAAGCTTTTCAGAGAATATGATTGTACAGTAAAAATCCAAGGATTCCCCTTGGATTTTTTTATTCCGCTACTTTTTGACTGTGTAGTTCAGTTCTACAAACTGATTGAATTCCCTGGCGCCTTTGAATTCAAGTTCATGATGATAGTCACCGTTTCTGAACAGGGGGATGCCGTCACCAAGAATGACCGGCGCCACTGTGACCGTGATTTCATCAACCAGCCCCTGCTGCAGATATTCATGGATCAGTTCGCCGCCGCCCATGATCCATATGTTCCTGCCTTCTTTTTCCCTCAGTGAATGAATCAGTTCGCTTGTCTGCCCATTTATGAATTTCACATCTTCATTGTCCGGCATGTCGGATCTTGTATAGACATAACAGTCGCAGTCTTTGTATGGGAATTCCTCTATCTTCTGATCGAGCAGCCAGTCATAGGTACGCCTGCCCATGATGACAGTATCGACCGTATCATAGAATTCAGAAATGCCGTTATCCCCTTCACCTTCCACTTTGAACAGCCATTCCAATGAATCATCAGTCGTTGCGATATAGCCATCGAGCGTTGCTGCAATGAACAGGACCACTTTGCGGTCTGAAGCCATGGAATCATCCCTTTCATATCTTATCGGTTCCATTTTAACAATATACATCTGATTGGATAAAGGAAACAGATTCGCAGGTTGTTTGCCATTTTTGAGAAAAAGAAGCCGCTTACCGTTGTGACCGGTAGGCGGCTTTCTGCTCTTGATCATGAATTTTCCACGTTGACTGTCATATTCCCTTTGACTTCTTCATCCTCTTTTACATAAGCCTCGTTCCTGGTATAGATCGTGAGGCCTTTGATATTTTTCGGTGATGCCGCAAAAAGCAGGCTCGCAACGTATCCGAGTGCGAATGAGATGAGGAATGCAAACGTACTTACGGCAAATGGAGTCATGTTTGTCTGTCCGATGAAGTATGAAGCGACAGCGGCTCCGATGAGTCCGACCCAGACACCTTTTGTATTGGCGCGTTTTGTGAATATGCCGAGGGCGAACACTGCGGCAATAGGTACTCCGAACAGGCCTGTGATGCTGAGGAACAGATTCCATGTCTCCTCCCTGTTGGTGGATACGAGGAAGAGGGCTGCGGACATGCCGATCACCCCTGATAGGATGATTGCCCATCTTGCAAGTTTTACGTCCTGTGCCTGATTCTTACCGACAAAGCGTCCTTTGAAGTCAGTGATGACACAAGCTGAAATACTGTTGAGACTGGATGAAATCGTTGATTGTGCCGCAGCGAATATGGCGGCGATCAGAAGTCCTGCCACGCCTGCAGGCAGTGTGGTCACGATGAAGTATGGCACGATTGCTGATGTGTTTACGGATTCCGGAAGGCCGCCCATGTCATTGAAGTAGCTGTAGAGGACTGTTCCCATGCCATAGAAAAGTGGTATTGTCAGCAATGCCAAAAATCCGTTTGTCCATAGTGACTTGCTTGTCTCTTTCATTGAGCTTGTTGTCTGGTATCTCTGTACAACATCCTGACTTGCCGTGTACTGATGCAGGTTGTTGAAGATCGATCCGATGAATATTATCGGAATCGCTGCTGCCGCTGTCCCGAATTGGAAATTCTGCGCTGTAATCAGTTTGTCTTCCCGCGTCGCATCCTCGATGAGCGTGCCAAATCCGCCGTCGATGTATGTGACTCCGAGGATCAGTATCAGTACTGCGCCGCCGAGCAGGATGATGCCCTGTATGACATCACTCCAGATGACCCCTTCGATTCCGCCGAGGAATGTGTAGATGATGCAGAGCAGTCCAACAACGGATGCGACGAGCATAGGGTTGATATTGGAAACGGACGTGATTGCGAGTGTCGGGAGATAGACGACGATCGCTATACGGCCGATGTGGAAGAGTATGAACAGGATGCTTCCGACAGCTCTGAGTGATACCCCAAAACGTGCTTCCAGATATTCATACGCGCTTGTCACATTCAATTTCCTGAAAAACGGGATATAGAAGTAGATCAGTATCGGGATGATTGCAAAGATTGCAATGTTGCCTGCCGAATATGACCAGTCGGAGAGGAACGCCTGCTCCGGTGTGGACATATATGTGATGGCACTCAATGTTGTTGCGTAGATACTGAAGCCTGCAGCCCATGCCGGGATCCTTCCGCCCGCAGTGAAGAATGAATCAGTACTTTTGCCTGCACGCTTCGTAAAATAAAGACCGACACCGAGCATGCCGGTAAGATAAACAATGATGACAATCCAGTTTATTGCGCCGAGGCCTGTTGCTTCCATGTTAAGTTCCCCCTGTCATTAACAGCTTTATAAACCGCTTACATATGGCTTTTTATGAAAGCCCGACTCTGTGAGTACAGGGCTTACTAAAGAATCTAGAGATTGAAATCTGCAACCAGCTTTTCAACTTCCGCACGTTTTGAAGGGTCGAATGAGCTTAAAGGATTCTTTGTCGTTCCTGCATCGATGCCTTTGACGTTAAGAATTTCCTTCAGTGTCTGGTAAATGCCGAGTTCAAGTACTTTTTCTATGATATCGTTTGCTTCATGCTGCACTTCATATGCTTCTTTGAATTTATTCTGTTCGCAAAGCTCCATGATCCTGCGTGATTTCAGGCCGTTTACGTTGTAGGTGCTGCCGATTGCGCCGTCTACTCCGGACAGCAGTCCGTATACGAGCATTTCGTCAAAACCTGAGTAGATCAGTTTGTCAGGATAGCGGTTGCGGAGTCTTTCGAGTGCAAAGAAGTTGCTGTCGGTATATTTCACACCGATCACTTTTTCATTGGCAAACAGTTCATCGAACTGTTCCATGGATATTGCCACACCAGTAAGGGCAGGTATGGCATAGATGATCATGTCATTGCCTGTCTCTTCAATGATTGTGTTGTAATAGGATTTGATCTCCTCGAATGTAAACGGATAGTAGAATGGTGTGACAGCGGACAGGCTGTCATATCCGAGTTCTGTCGCGAACCTGCCGAGTTCAACCGCCTCCTCGAGGTTCAGGGACCCGACCTGTGCAATCAGCTTCACTGAATCCTTCGCTTCATCCTTGACTGTTTCAAAGATGAATTTCTTCTGATCTGTAGTCAGCAGGAAGTTTTCACCAGTACTTCCGTTGACATAAAGGCCATCGACTTTCTGAACATCTATGTTATGCCTGACGACCTGTCTCAGACCTTTTTCTTTAATCTGTCCGTTTTCATCAAACGGGATGAGCAATGCTGTAAATAAACCTTTCATCACTGGTTCCTCCTATGAGTTGATAAAATTAACCGCTAAAAGATATAATATTGTCAGACCAATTTATAATTCTCATATTAGAGCGACTCTGGTATATTGTCAAGGGAAAATGAGGGACCGTTTTCAAATCGCATCATACAAAAAAACGTGTGGTATGATGGGGGTATTACAGGAGTGAGGACATATGGCCATTAAAAAGACTTCTCTGGTAGAAATAGCAGCGGAGAGGATGAAGCAGAATATAATAGAGAACAACCTTCGGCCGGGAGATAAATTCCTGTCGGAGAAAGAACTGATTCAGCAGCTTGAGGTGAGCAGGACGGTCGTCCGGGAAGCGCTGAGGTCACTCTCTTCAATCGGTATCGTAGAAGTGCGCAAAGGGGGCGGAGTATATGTCGGCCACTCGAGTTTCGACTCGATAAGGAATATACTGGAACATCACCATGCGGTACACGGGGTGAAGCTCAGGGAGCTTGCGGACATCAGGAAGGTCATTGAACTTGGAGCTGTCCGTCTCATCATAGAAAATGATCTGCAGATCGACAGGTCCTGTTTTGAAGAGATCAACCGCAGCTACCATGAGGCGATTCTGGCCGGCAAAGATACCAAGAAGTATGATCAGCAGTTTCATCAGCAGCTGATGAAAGAGACGGGGAATGATACCTTCTATAAGTTCGCCGAAGTGATCCAGGAGTATTTCTCGCTGGTCAAAATCGACCTGGTACAGTCCAGGGATTCTCTCATAAAATCATATGAGGAACATGAGGATATCATAGCAGCACTGGTACAAAAGGATCTTGTGCGCGGGCACCGCCTGATCGCAGAACATCTCGAACCGGTGTTCACATTTATCCGGCAAGTGGAGGAGGCCCGCGGTGATGGAACCGATCAGTAATACGGAAAGGAAGTCACTGAAACAGACTGTCATTCAGGAGATAAAAAGCTATATCATAGAGCACGGCCTCTCGGAGGGTGATAAATTGCCCACCGAGCGTAAATTTACAGAAATGTATGGTGTCAGCCGTTCGGTCGTCCGTGAAGCGCTCAGCTATCTTGAGAACACCGGTGTGATCAGCATCAGGCAGGGCCAGGGAGCGACGCTGAGCCGTTCGAATATAGACAAGCTCCTAAGCAATTTCTTCTTTCTGTGGAGGATCAACGGCGGTGACTTCGAAGAAGTTCTCAGCCTCCGGATGATTTTTGAATCGAGTGCCATTGATGAAATCATCAGGAATGATGAAGGAGAACAGTTCGCTGCACTGGAGGCAGTTCTGAAACGGTATGAAGCAGTGGATTCAGCAGCCCGGTTCCGGGAAATCGACAGGGAATTCCATGAGCAGCTCCTGCGGTCGACCGGCAATGATCTGTTCATACAGATGACCAGTATCATTACGAACTATTTCTTCGAGGTTGCACCATCCATCGATCTGAGCACTGAAGAGATAGAGGAGATGCTCAAAGAGCATAGGGAAATCATAGAAAAAATCATTGATAAGGATGCGGACGGTGCCAAAAAGATATTGTCGGGGCACCTCGGCAACGTCAGGAAAGACTAGGTGAAAACGATGAGCTATCTGGCAGTGGATATCGGGGGAACATTCATCAAGAGTGCAGTGGTGAATGGGGATCAAAGACTCTCGGTACGGGACAAGATAGAAACGGGCGGCAATAAAGACAACGGCATACTCGGTAAAGTTGAATCCATCGTCAGGGAGGAACTGGACCGGGGTGAAGATATCAGGGGCATAGGCATCAGTACGGCAGGGATCGTCGACAGGGAAAAGGGCGAAATCGTCTATGCAGGACCTACAATTCCGGGTTATAAAGGGACACCGTTCAAAGCATATCTGAGCAAACGGTTCGGCGTGCCTGTCCATGTTGAAAATGACGTGAATGCAGCGCTCCTTGGCGAGATGTGGAAAGGAGCGGGGAGAGGGAAGGATAACGTCTTCTGCGTCACCCTTGGGACAGGGATTGGCGGTGCCTTCTACAGCGGAGGAGTGACCGGAGGCGCGCACAACCAGGCAAATGCGGTGGGGTATCTGCTCAAAGATACGTCCGGTTTGAATTATGAACAGCGCGCCGCCACATCTGCACTCAAACTGAGACTGCAGGAGAGTCTGGGGTCTGGAATGGAGACGGAAGAATTGTTTGATCGTGCCAGGGCCGGAGATGAACAAAGCAAAAAGGTCATCAATGACTGGGCCCATGATGTGGCAGAAGGCCTGGCGCAGATTATTATCATGTTCGATCCCGGCCATGTGATCATTGGCGGCGGTATATCACAGCAGGGGGATTTTCTGCTCGATATCATAAAAAGGCACATAGAGTCATTCCTGCCCCCGGATTTTTTGAAAACGGAATTTAAAATAGCAGAACTGTTCAATGATGCCGCCCTGTACGGGGCAGTCAGCCTGTTTATGCAGTCAGATAAATGATGTTGCTTGGACCTTTTGCATTTTTATAATATACTAGGGGAATAGGAATTAAACGTGAAAGAGGGTTCAATTCATGAACAGAGTAGATAGCATAGTGGATCTGATCGGAGATACTCCGGTTGTCAAACTTAACAAAGTGGTGCCGGAGGGCGCGGCTGACGTTTTCGTCAAGCTGGAGATGTTCAATCCAAGCAAGAGTGTCAAGGACCGTGCGGCGTTCGCCATGCTCAAAAAAGCGGAGGAGGACGGCCTGGTGGAACCGGGCGGCACCATCATCGAGCCGACCAGCGGCAACACCGGCATCGGTCTTGCGATGAATGCCGCAGCAAAAGGATACCGTGCGATTTTTGTGCTGCCGGACAGCTCGACAAACGAGAGGATAAACCTTCTCAAAGCCTATGGAGCTGAAGTGGTGCTCACGCCGAGCGAAGAGAAGATGCCCGGCTGCATCCAAAAGGCGAAAGAACTGCAGGAAGGTATCCCCAACAGTTTCATCCCACAGCAGTTCGAGAACTTTGCGAACCCCGATGTACACCGGACAACCACTGCGGTTGAGATACTGGATCAGATGGGCGGCAATCTTGATGCTTTCGTCGCCACGGCAGGGACAGGCGGTACGATCACTGGGACGGGTGAGACGTTGAAAGAGCATCTGCCTGGACTCCATATTTCGGTTGTTGAGCCGAAAGGTTCACCGGTGCTCTCCGGCGGCGAACCCGGGAAGCATAAGCTCGTCGGAACGAGTCCGGGGTTCATTCCGAATATATTGAATACGGACGTTTTCGATGAGATCATACAGATTGCAGACGAAGATGCAGTCGACATGTTCAAAAGGCTGGCACGGGAGGAGGGCATCTTCGTAGGTCCATCGGCCGGCGCCTCTGCCTTTGCGGCGATAGAAGTTGCCAAAAGGCTGGGACCGGGGAAACGTGTCCTGGCCATAGCTCCGGATACAGGTGAGCGTTATTTGAGCATGAACTTATTTGATGAATGATTGGAAGACGGCAGACTTTGATTCTGCCGTCCTTTTATGTATATTGAAGTTTAAGATGTGAATCTGATTGGGAGTGCTTGATATGAACAGGATCATCACCATGAAGGATGTTTATTGGCGAAGGAGTGGCGTTGAAATACTGAAGGATATCAACTGGACGGTGAACAGGGGTGAACACTGGGCAATCCTGGGCCTTAACGGCTCCGGGAAGACCTCGATCCTGAATATTGTCACCGGCTATAATTATCCGACTGCAGGAAAGGTCAAAGTGCTGGATACCGAATTTGGCAAGGCGAGCATCCCGGAACTGCGCAAAAAGATAGGCTACGTCAGCAGCTCCCTCGGCCGCTTTGCCCAGACTATGAATCGCGAAACGGCGATGAACATCATCATCAGCGGTAAGTATGCCTCATTTGGCCTGTACCGTGAAATTACCGCAGAAGACTGGGAACGTGCGGAAAAGATATTGAAGGAGCTCAGGCTCCTGTATTTGAAGGATAAAACCTACAATTTGCTTTCACAGGGGGAGCAGCGAAGGGTTTTGATCGGCCGTGCACTGATGGCAAAACCTGAGCTGCTCATTCTTGATGAGCCCTGTTCCGGGCTTGATGTTCTGGCACGTGAGGATGTTTTGGATATTGCTGAACACGTCGCAGGGAAATCCAGCCATCTGCTGTATGTGACGCATCACATTGAGGAAATAACAGATGCAGTCACCCATGTACTCCTTGTGCGCGATGGGGAAGTTGCGGCCGGTGGGCCGAAAAGGGAAGTGCTTACCGATAGGCTGCTCTCCAAAGTATATAAGATTCCTGTGAAGGTGCACTGGGAGAACGGACGGCCGTGGATGAGCATCACCAAATAATAAAGAAGGACAGGTGGCGTTCAATGATCAGAGGGCATCATCACATATCCATGTTTACAAAAGATCTGAAAGAAAATAATCATTTCTATACGGAAGTGCTTGGATTGAGGCGGGTGAAAGTGTCTGTGAACCAAGGGGATACAGGCATGTATCACGTATTCTACGGCGACAGGACAGGCAGTGCCGGCAATGACCTGACATTCTTCGAAATACCGAATACCGGGGCTGCCCGCAAAGGAACGAACTCGATTTCCGGAGTCGGGCTGCTTGTCCCCTCCTACGATTCACTTATGTACTGGCAGGAGAGGCTGGACAGGATGGAAGTGAAAAATGAGGGCATCGGCCATTATGCCGGCAGGGATTCACTGGTTTTCGAGGACCGGGAGGGACTGAAGCTCATCCTGATCAACCACAGGGGAGATGCCGTCCCTGGTGAATGGTCCCCGTGGGAAGGAAATGATGTTGACGCGAAGCACCCTATCCTTGGCATGGGTACAGTTGAAATGACTGTGGAGGATAAATCCGCCCTCGTCAGTCTGCTTGAGAATCTGTTTGGATATAAGAAGGCCGGAGAAAATGATGAGGCTGCAGTCATGCAGGCTGTGGAAGGTGAAGTATTTGGGGAAATACTTATAAAACAATCCCATGCTGATAAAGAACGTCCGGGAAAGGGCAGTGTCCACCACCTGGCGATCCATTCCGCAGACAGACCGCTTGAGGTATGGGACAGGCTTTTGAAGGAGAAAGGGTACAGGACAACCGGGGTGAAGGACAGGTATTATTTCGAAAGTCTGTATTTCAGGGAAGACAATGGGGTCATGTTTGAAATCGTGGGCCCGAAAGCACGGGGGTTCACTGCAGATTCGTCTGCCAGAGACCTGGGGAACCACCTCGATCTGCCGCCGTTTTTGGAGCATGAGCGCGGGGAAATAGAAGCAAAACTGAGACCCATTGAAGAATGGACATGATGAACCTCCGGGAGCCCCGGAGGTTCATCATTTTTCCAGTATATTCAAATATATGTCCCTGTCAAAATCTCCATACACATCGAATATGATTTTACTGAAATTATGGTCGTTTTTCTCGAGCCATTCATTTACAGTACCAACTGCAATTTCTGCAGCCTGCTGCGCGGGGAAACCGAATTCGCCTGTTGAGATTGAAGGGAACACGACTGTCTTGATATCATCCATCTGCGTGGCGAGTTCAAGACAGGAGATATAGCTCGAAGAGAGCAGTTCCTCGTGCGTTTCTGTAAGGCCGCCGCCTTGTTCTACGACAGGACCGACGGTGTGGATGACATATTCTGCGGGAAGGTTGTAGCCTCTTGTAATCTTTGCATCACCGGTCTGCTCTTCATTCTTTTGGACATGGATGATTTCCGCACAGTCATCACGGAGCATGGGGCCGGCAGCTGAATGGATGGCGTTATCAACATTGTCACTGAGCGGCTGCATGGAGCCGAGCAGCGCTTTGTTTGCAGCATTGACTACTGCATCTGCACGCATAGCGGTAATATCCCCCTGCCAGAGCGCCATTTTATCGGCCTGGGATATAGAGGAATCAGGATATCGTTCCCTGATTGTCTCAATCTGCTCTGTTTCAATGACGACCTTCTCCTCCAGTTCAATCTGAAGCAGTGTATCCAGCTTCGTCATCATTTCCCGGTCCAGCGGCAACGGCTGTCTGATATTCAGCAAAGCTCTGACCAGCCGTCTTTTTGCTTTGTAGTCTTCAGGTATTTCAATATCCTGCGTGCCCGCTTTTTCATTCCTCAGGATGAAAAGAATATCATCTGTAAGCCCGGCTTTCTGACTGAGCTGACTTTCTTTCGGCACGAATGGTTTAAAGAGATTTATATTATCCGCATATTCATCAAGGTTCAATTGTCCCAACTGAAATCACCTCTCCCTTATTCCCATTTTGTCATTTATAAAGTAAATAATCCAAAAATCAGATTGATTGACGATAAATATGGCCGCCGGCGGGTATATTCGAACTATACTTCAATTTGGAGGCTTAAGATGGTCATCTTTATAAAACTCATCCTTATAGGCATCATTGCCGGCATCCTTCTTGCGGGCTTCATGAAAGTGGTCCGGCTTATTACCGGGAGCAAGGCGGATATACTGCTCTACAATATGGATTATATGCCGTTCCTCAAAAAATGGAGTGACTACTGGATCACCGGCATCCTGTTCCATTATGCGACCTGCATCGCAAGCGCTGTCGTACTTTTTTATCTTCTCATCCCTGTCGGGCGGGAGATGGCATTGTGGCCGTATATACTGGTTTTTGCAGCAGGCGGCGGAATGCTTTATTTCCTCAGCGCCCTCACCCGGACACCTCCTGCCTGGAATGATGCCTCCGCATGGTTCTACTGGACGTTCGGCCATGGTGTGTTCGGCCTTGCCGTCGGCCTGCTGATCAGATTCTGGATCTGAGGATGGCGAAACAGGCGGAAACGTATTGCCAATCCAGTCCGCACTCTATAAAATGAATAGAGCAGTTGAACATAAAGTTGAGCAATCGATATTAAGGAGTTGCTAGTGTGGCGAAACAGGGTTTTGAAACTCATACTGTGACGATAGAGAAACTGGATAAAAAAGGATCCGGCATGGGCGCAGTCTGGCGGGATACTGGAGGGGACAATCCCCGGAAGCTTAAATTGAACGTGCCCCAGACACTGGTCGGTGAAGAAGTGAAGGTGACAGTGCCGAATCCAGACCGCAAGAAAGCACGCGTTCTCCCTGATGAAATTATAAAGGCCAGCCCCGCGAGAATCGAGCCGGCCTGTCCGCATTTTGAGCTGTGCGGCGGATGTGTCTGGCAGCATTGGTCCTATGGCAGCCAGCTGCAGTATAAGACAGGGGAGGTCAAACGCTTCCTCAGCCGGCATGGTTTCGATACCGGGGTCGTCAAAGACGCGATCGGTGCAACAAGCCCGTGGGAATACCGTAACAAGATGGAGTTCACTTTCGGCCATGACGGTTCTCTCGGCATGCATGAACTCGGTAATTTCCGGAAAGTGATTGATCTGGATACATGCCTGATTGCAGGAAACGAAATGGTCGAAGTGATGCTCGAAGTTTCAGAATGGAGAAAAGAATTCAATTTGAGCGGTTATGATAAAGATGAACATTCTGGACTTCTGCGCAATCTGATGGTCAGACAGTCACAGAAGACGGATGAACTCATGCTGGCTGTCTTTGCAACTGAATCACCGTATGGCGCGCTTGAAGAGGCGGTGGATAATCTGATCCGAAGGATTACGGAGAAGTTCGACAACGTCAAAAGCCTGATGTGGATGGAAAACAGGGAATGGGCGGATGTAGCCCAGTCTGAGAAAACCCATACACTCTTCGGCCGGGATTACATCAATGATGAGATGTACGGTTATAAATACCGGATCTGGTTCGATACATTTTTCCAGACAAATCCGGTACAGGCAGAGAAACTTGTGGATCTGGCGATTGAGATGGCAGACGCTGAAAAAAGTGAACGCATGATCGATCTGTTCTGCGGAGTCGGAACCTTTTCCCTCCCGTTTGCTTCGAGGGTCAAAGAGCTTGCCGGCATTGAAATCGTGGAGACATCCATCGAATCTGCAAAACGGAATGCTGCCGACAATGGCATAGACAATACGTTCTTCCTGGCCAAAGATGCGAGGCGGGGCATGGACGAAGTACTTGAAACGTGGGGGAAACCAGATCTGCTCATGCTTGACCCGCCACGTTCCGGTGCCGGCGGCAAAGTGATGAGAAGAATCGGAAGACTCCGGACGGACAGGGTGGTTTATGTATCCTGCAATCCGGAATCCTTTGCAGATGACATCACATGGCTCAGGGAGTTCGGATACGAACTCGTACAGGTGCAGCCGGTGGATCTGTTCCCGCATACTGTACATGTCGAGGTTGTATCTCTGCTCAGAAAAATTGATAAATGACCTTCTGGATCTGAGAATCGGCTTCGGCCGGTTCTTTTTTTACGGGCAGAGTTGTCTGTGATTGAAGGCAGGAGTGATCGGGAATAGTGTATTGTTTGGGATAAACGCATCATTTTATAGGAAAGGAAGCTTGATGACAGTGGATAAAATGTATGGACTTAATGACGGCACGGATACCCCTGCGATCGGTCTTGGCACCGTCGGCCTGAAAGGAGCGCGGGGCGTCGGCAGTATTGTGACTGCGATAGAGAAGAATGGATACCGTCTCATTGACACTTCAACCAATTATGATAATGAAGGGGCTGTCGGAGAGGCAATCCGCCGTACGGCCGTTCCGAGGGAAGAGCTGATCATCAATTCGAAACTGCCGGGTGCGGCACATGATTACGATCAGGCAATCCAGATGATTCAGGAATCCCTATACCGTATCGGCATCGACTACTTCGACAAGTATCTGATTCACTGGCCGCTGCCGAAGCAGGGAAAATACGTGGAAGCGTGGCAGGCTCTGATAGATGCCCGGAAATTCGGTCTCATAAAAACGATCGGTGTATCCAATTTCCTGACGGAACATCTGGAGAAACTCATTGATGAGACAGGTGTGACGCCGGCCACAAACCAGATTGAAAGGCATCCTTATTTCAACAATAATGAACTTGTTGAAGATAACAAGCGTCTTGGAATCGTTCCGGAGGCATGGAGTCCCTTCGGCCGGGAAATCAATGATGTTCTGGAAAATGAAACAATCAGGGGAATTGCACAAAAGTATGGTAAGTCGCCCGCGCAGATCATTGTACGCTGGAATGTACAGAATGATGTACTCGTCATTCCGAAGTCTTCATCGCCGGTTCACCAGAGAGAGAACCTTGACGTTTTCGACTTTGAATTGAGCAACGAAGATGTAAAAGAGATTGATTCTCTTGATAAAGGAGAAGAGGGAAGAGTGGAAGGTCAGCACCCAAATGAGTACGAAGAGTTTGTATGACATAGCTCCCATGTCCGGCCGTATTTTCGGCCGGACTTCTTTTTTGTCGGTGATTGGGCTTTGAAGCCGGGGACAATATGTTTATAATTGAAGCAACTGATGAATAACCGGTTAAAGGTTTGAGGAGGCAGCCATGAAAGAATACCAGTTCCAGGCCACTATTGAAGCGGACGATCACAGGCTTGTTCAGATAATCGATGCTAAGGGCGGGTCAGCCGGGTTCATTGAGAAAGATGTACTGAGGAAATGTGAAGAAAAACATACGTATTCTTTTACTTCCAAAGAAGGCTCCAAAGTGATTGTCGGGTTGAAACAGCGCAAATTCAGGGATTTGAATATCGCCAACTATATTATTGCTGCCGGAGAAACGGCAATGTTCCTCAAGGAAAAGGCGGGAAAAAACCTGCTGCGATTCAGGGTGAAGGGGCATATAGGGGAACGCCATATGTATATAAAAGAGGACGAAGAAGGCGACATGGATGTTTTCATCGACCGCAGAAAAGCAGCTGTAATCACTGAATATTCACCTGAAAAAGTTACCATAAAAATGGATGATGAAATAGAAGAGGACAGCGTGATTTTTGCAGTGATAATACTGATGTTCTTCATGTTTAAATTGTATAAAAGAGAGTCATGGCACATAGAAGAACTGCTGTCATAAGAGTAACTGGGAGGAAAGAAGATGGAAGAATTCAAAGAATTTCTGGACAAGTTGGATAATCGGCAAGAGCGTTTTAAAATTGAGGAAGTGCTGCAGTGGATTTCAGATGAATATCCGGATTTGGGAAAGACGGTTAAATGGAATCAGCCGATGTTCACGGATCACGGCACCTTCATACTCGCTTTCAGCATAGCCCAAAAGCATGTATCTGTTGCGCCGGAAACTGTGGCAATCAAACATTTTGAACCGGAAATCATAGAAGTCGGCCACAGTTATACTGATAATGTCATCAGGATGACATGGAGTGAACCGGTGAATTACGACCTGCTCAGAAAGCTGATCGACTTTAATATTGAAGATAAAAAAGACCATGACAGATTTTGGAGATGATAGGAGAAACCCCTGTACTTCATATATATTATTGAAAATATGAAGAATTAGGAATACAAAAAAAGAGTTGAAATTTACATGCATTCTCCTTTATCATGAATCGGCGGTACTCAAGCGATTTAAAGGAGGGTAATTGTGAAGAATAGAAGAAAACGCAGAAGAATCAATTTTGAAAAGATGAGGATCTACATGACACCGAGGATCACGGTACAGACATTGATAAATATAGCTGTCGTGATATTGGGTTCATTCCTTTTTTCCATAGGTATCAATACTTTTATGATTGCAGGCAATCTGGGTGAAGGCGGCGTCACGGGGCTGGCAATTATCCTTCTGTACGCGTTTGATATATCACCGGCGGTATCCACACTGATACTCAATGGTCTCCTGCTCATTGTGGGTTTCCGGTACCTATCGAGACGTGCGATGTATTACACGATATTTGCAGTGATCATGATGTCCATGTTTCTGGGCTTGACTGAAACATGGACGATCCAGTCGGATGAAATAATGCTCAACGTCATATTCGGCGGCCTGTTCATCGGGCTCGGCAATGGGCTTGTCATCCGTATCGGCGCAACGACGGCCGGTTCGGCAATAATCGGACGAATTGCCCATAAATTCCTGGATGTAAAAATAGCAACTGCCATTTTGGTGGCAGACCTCATCGTTATCCTTCTCAGTCTGACGGTCCTTACAGTTGAAAAAGTACTCCTCACTGTCACTGCAATGTATATTGCGGTAAAAGTCATGGATTTCATCATTGAAGGTATGAATCCGAAGAAAGCTGTGACGATTGTTTCTGAAAATCCCGAGGCACTCGGGACACTGATCAACAGTGAAATCGGCCGGGGTGTGACAATGCTTAACGGCAAAGGTTTCTATACAAGGACGGAGAAGGATATCCTCTACGTCGTCATCAACAAATCCAAGCTGGTCAGGCTTAAAAGGCTGATCAAAAAATATGATGAGAATGCCTTTGTCGTTGTCAACGATGTAAACAGCGTGCTCGGTAATTCGTTCGTCTGATTTATAATTTTAAATATCTGATTCAACAAGAAAAGCATCCGGAAATTTTCCGGATGCTTCTTTAGTGTTTAGTGACTCCGAGTGGTTTCGAACCACCGACCTCTTGCATGTCAAGCAAGCGCTCTCCCGCTGAGCTACGGAGTCATTATGTAAATCGCTAGATACCAATTTACAGGGTATTCATGGAAATGTCAAATACTTATTTTGACGGAATTTTCTGATATATCATTGAAGCAATGATCTTTATTGACTATAATTGAATAGAAAGATAAAAAACGGAGGGGGTCATTATGTCTAAAGTTGCTGTTGTAACCGGTTCGGGTGGCGGCCTTGGAAAGGGTATTGCAGAACGTCTGGCAAAAGATGGTTTCAAAGTTGTTGTCAATGATATCAATGCAGAAGCGGTCAATTCCACAGTGGAAGAGATGAAGGGGAGAGGGCATGATGTGATAGGTGTTCAGGGAGATGTCTCCAAAAAGGAACATCAGTTTCTGCTTGTGCAGCGGGCGGTGGAGGCATTCGACAGGCTTGATGTCTTCGTCAACAATGCGGGTATAGATGTTGTCACACCGTTTCTCGATGTGGATGAAGAGCAGCTGAACACGGCGTTCACAATCAATGTGAACGGTGTGGTGTTTGGCACCCAGGCGGCTGCGGAACAGTTCAGGAAACAGAAGACGAAAGGCAAAGTCATCAATGCCTGCAGCATCGCGGGGCATGAATCATATGAGATGCTCTCGACATATTCAGCAACGAAGCACGCCGTAAAATCGTTCACCCATTCTTCAGCGAAGGAGCTTGCCCCATATGATATCAGGGTCAACGCCTACTGTCCGGGTGTGGCAGGTACAGCCATGTGGGATCGGATAGATGAGGAAATGGTCAAATACTATGATCATATGGAACCCGGTGATGCTTTCAGGGAATTCTCGGGGAATATCCTTCTCGGGAGGCCGCAGGAACCGGAAGATGTGGCGAATCTGGTATCATTCCTGGCTTCTGATGATGCCGATTATATAACCGGGCAGGCTATTGTCACCGATGGCGGCCTGGTGTTCAGATGATCGGGTCTCAAATACCGCTTTGATACACATCAAAGCGGTATTTCTATGCCTTTGCAGCATACTGTCCAGGAGAGGTTCCTGTATGTTTCTTAAAAACTCTGCTGAAATAATTGAGGTCATTGAAACCCAGAAGCAGTGCGATATGCGTTATGGAGTGTTTTCTCTTCCTGAGATAGATCTTCGCTTCATCTATTCTTTTCTCCGTAATGAATCCTGTCATGGAAATACCCGTTTCCTCCCTGAATTTTCTGGAGAGGTAGGAGGGGTTGATATGCAGCTTTTCTGAAATTCCGGATAAAGTGAGCGTTTCTCCGAGGTTCATCATGATATGATCCATCGCCTTTCTGACATGGGGGCTGTAGCCGCCTGTTGAAAAGGAATGGACAAGATCACAGTATTCATTCGCCATGGAAGTGATCAGTTTTTTTAAATTGGTCAGTGTGTCAGTCTTTTCTATCAGTATGGCGAATCTTTCAGAGATTATGTGAAGATAAATGGGATGCACACCGCTGTTTTCTGCGGCGACCCTGAAACTTGTATTGGACACCAGTGCCATATTTTTGGATGATCGTATGGGGCTGCCGGGTATCCGGTCGGAAAAGCCCACGAATATATCCATCATGGTGTCCAGTTCCTTTTCCACGCCTTCTTTATCGCCTCTTTGGATGGCCTCCATCATCTTATTCTGATGATGGTATCTTTTTTCAATGGTCTCTTTGTATTCCTCTCTGGTCAATTCTACCTGTTCATAATCGATGACCGGATGAGCAGCACTGGTGCCGGCTGGCTGCGCTTCAATATAACCTCCGGTCACCAGGTTTACCAAAAGGTTTCCGAAGTGGTTTGTATCCATTTCATCCAAAACAGACAGTGACTGGTAGAACTGTTCCAGTTCTTTCCGCTCCCCGATCGGCAGGTTATTTTCGGCAATGACCTCCTGTACAAAATCGAGGATTGAAATGCCGGAGATGAATGGTCCGATTATCATGGCGCCAATGTATCCATCCGATCTGTATACGCCCGCCGCTATATATTCGATACCGTAAAGATTGGTGTAGTGCAGGTATTTATTGGGAGATTCATCTATGAGCACCGCATTGATATTTACATAATCATTCACAGGCCTGCCAAGGACGGACGGAATGGTATGATTGCTGTATTGTTGCACGATTTTACCGGAGCCGTCTGTCAGTGTGACATCCATTTTTGTTGTATGGTGTATGATCCGGCTGGATTTCATAAAATCATCATGTATATCATCGGTCATTCTTATTCCCTCCTTATTTTCTGAAAAATAAGTAATATAAATGCTATTATAGCAAATAAAATGCTAATCACAAGATGGTGGGTATTCTATAATGACAGTGGAGAGAATAAATGAAAACCTGAATGGAGGAAATGAATAATGCTGTATCCGATTGATACCGAAAGCCGTGTTGTGATGAATCTGAACGGCGTATGGAAATTCATGATCGACAGGGAGGTGGAATCTGTCGATCCGACAGAACCGCTGCCGGCGAAAGAAGTCATGGCAGTACCTGCATCATTCAATGATCAGACGGTGACAAAGGAAATACGTGAACACAGTGGATATACATGGTATGAAAGGGAATTCAAAATTGCAAAGCCCCTGATGAAGGAACGTATTGTTCTGCGCTTTGGTTCAGCGACCCATGAAGCATGGGTATACGTGAATGGCAGAGAGGTGACTCATCATAAAGGTGGATTCACGCCATTCGAAGTTGAAATCGATGAATTCCTTGAACAGGGAACGAACCGCCTCACGGTCCGTCTTTCGAATCTGCTCGATTACACGACGCTGCCGGTAGGCAACTACAGTGAGCACAGGGACGAGGATGGGAATCTGGTAAGAAAAGTGGATGAGAATTTCGATTTCTTCAACTATGCCGGCCTGCATCGTCCCGTACACCTCTATACAACACCGAAAGATTATATAAAAGATATTTCCATTGCACCTGAGGTCGATCTTGACAAAAGGCGCGCTGATGTAAAAGTTGATGTAAAAACAGCGGGTGATTTTGATGAGGTGCTTGTGACAATCATCGATGAAGAGGGCAATGTGGCAGGGCGTAGCTCAGGCAACACCGTCAGCGTGGCTATTGATGACGTCGCTCTCTGGCAGCCGCTTGATGCCTATCTCTACACGGCGAAAGTGGAAGGAATAAAGGGAGGCGAGACAACCGATGTATATGAAGAACAGTTTGGTGTACGCAAGGTGGAAGTCGCTGGCGGCAGGTTCCTGATCAATGGAGAGCCCTTCTATTTCAAAGGCTTCGGAAAACATGAAGACACCTATGTCAACGGACGGGGACTCAATGAAGCCTATAATGTGCTCGACATCAACCTGATGAAAAAGATGGGGGCGAATTCATTCCGGACCTCCCATTATCCGTACTCCGATGAAATGATGCGCCTGTGTGACAGGGAAGGCATCGTCGTCATCGATGAAACCCCAGCCGTGGGTCTGTTCGGCTCCTTCAGTTTCGACCTCTCCGTACTCGAGAAAGGAGGGGACAGCAAAGATGACACATGGGAAGTTATGGACACTTCCGACGCCCATGAACAAGTCATACGGGAGCTGATCGATCGGGATAAGAACCATCCAAGCGTCGTAATGTGGTCGATATCCAATGAAGCAGCTACCTATGCCAACGGGGCATATGAATACTTTGAGCCATTGTTCAATCTGGCACGAGAACTGGACCCACAGAAACGGCCGCTCACGAATGTCTATATAATGATGGCGACGCCGGAATCCGACCAGTGCTCCGATCTGTTGGACGTCATTGCGCTGAACAGGTATTACGGCTGGTACCTGGATACCGGGAATCTTAAGACCGCAGAAGAAAAAACGCGCAAAGAACTGCTTGCATGGCAGGAAAAATACCCTGATAAACCAATCATGTACACTGAATACGGTGCTGACACAGTGGCGGGCTTCCACAGCCCGTACGGAGAACCTTTCAGCGAGGAATATCAGGAAGACTACTACAGGATGAACAGCAAAGTGTTTGATGAGATTGATAATTTTGTCGGTGAACAGCTATGGAACTTTGCCGATTTCCAGACAAAATTCGGCATCAACCGTGTCCAGGGAAACAAGAAGGGCGTATTCACAAGGGAAAGGGAACCGAAGATGGCAGCCCGCTACCTGAGTGAGCGCTGGAACAGCATCCCCGACTTAGGTTATAAAAAATAGGAAATTGAAACAGAATATTTGATGACGGCTCCTTCGGGAACCGTCATTTTTTATTTTCAGATAACAGTTGTTTTTTTGAACAAAGTATTATAAAGTGACAGACAAAGACAAATCCTACTTGAGTAATACTATATTATCCATCACAAAAATCCGTACGGGGAATTTCCCGTACGGATTTTAATTATCTGCTATTCATCAGATTTGTCATTCTTCATTCTATCCAGCAGTTTCTGCATTTCATTGATGTAGTTGTCATTATGATTTTCCTCGACTTCAGGTGCCCGGGGGTCTGCATTCTGTGCAGTGTTCCTTGATTCGTAATCGTATTCGCTGTCTGCACTTTCTTTTTGGCTGCGTTCTTCCTCACGTTTTCTGGCATCGATTTCCTTTTGTGTGATGACATCCCCGTCCGGTGTCATGTATTTCTTATGCATTTTACGTGTTTCCTTATCCACGTAGCTGTAGAAAATAGGAATGATGAAGAGTGTGAAGACTGTACTGCTTGTGAGACCGCCGATCACGACAATACCCATGGATGCGACCATTTCCCCGCCTTCACCGATGCCCATGGCAAGAGGCAGCATGCCGAGTGCTGTTGTGAGTGCTGTAATCACGATTGGACGGAAACGGTGCTGCACACTCATCTCAAGAGCCTCCAGTGTAGGGTAACCTTTTTCCTTCTGCTGGTTTGTATAGTCTACCAACAGGATGGAGTTGTTCACGACAATGCCGAGCAGCATTATGATCCCGACGAACGATACTATGCTGAGCGGATTATTCGTAATGACGAGTGAAAGCATCACTCCGATGATACTGAGCGGTACAGCCATTATTACTATGAACGGATGTTTGAATGACTCGAATTGGGCAACCATCACGAGGTAGATGAATGCAATCCCGAGTATCAGCGCCAGCAGCATCTGCGGCATGGCATCTGTCAGCATCTCGAGGTCTCCGCCGACGGAGTAGTGCGTATTATCACTGAAATCAGCGTCGGCCACGATATCTTCCACGTAGGCTCCTGCTTCGTTCAGTGACATGTCCTCGGCATACGTAACCGTGAGCTCGCTAGTTTCCTCCATGCTGTCCCTGGTGATCAACGGCAGCATGTCCACTTCCTCGAGATTGGCGACTTCTTCTAAGGCGATATACTCACCTTCACTGTTTGCAATCTCGATATTTTCAAATTCTTCCATACTTGTGAGTATGTCATCCGGATACTTCACGTTAATGGATATGAATTCATTGCCATCTTCTACGGTCGATGCCTGTACACCATTCGAAGCTTCGTACAATGCGGAACCGATCTGGGCCGGCTGCAGGCCGTTTTCCCTGGCTGCTGCACGGTCCACCTGCACCTGCAGTTCCTGCACCATCTCTTCACGGCTGGATTCGACACTTTCAATCTGGTCGTCATCCTCAAGTGCCTGTATGATTGTGGCTTCGGACTCCGCCAGACGGTCTGCATAATCATCGGAGACATTGAGTGTCAAGGTATTCGGTTCCCCTCCCATGCCTGACTGTGACATCGGCACAATGTTTATCTCGGCAGATTCATCAATGCCTTCAATGTCGTCTTCGATTTCGTTGATGAAATCATTCGTGGTGAGACTCCGGCTGTCCGGATCGACAAGTGTTGCCGTTATGCTCGCTTTGTTGGGTTCTTCCGACATCGTCATCATCGGAGATGCAGATCCGATGTTGCTCAGGTAAGTATCGACTTCGGAATATTCCTTGAGTTCATTTTCTATGTTTTCGACTGTTTCGAATGTATCCTCAAAAATCGTGCCCTGTTCCTTTTCAATTTCAATGGTGAGTGCACCTTCGTCACTCTCGGGCAGCAGGTTGATGCCCTGGTTGTAGATGCCGAGTGCACTGACAACCAGGAGGAGGGTCGTGAGTACAATCACCAGAACGCGATGGTTCAATGACCATCTGGTAAATTTTCTGAGCATTTTCATATAGGACCGTTCGCTGCGGACCTTCTCCAGGTTTTCATCCGGTGCCTTCAAAATTCTGCTGGCCAGCATCGGTACAACCGTCAGCGCGGTGAATAAGGAGCCGAACAGGCTGAATGCAACTGTTATTGCAAATGGTGTGAAGAGCTGTCCGACAAGGCCGCTGACAAATACGACAGGAAGGAATACGGCCGCTGTCGTCAAAGTGGATGCAATGATTGCGGAAGCAACTTCCTTCGCACCTTCACTTGCCGCCTGCCTGGGCTTTTTGCCCATGGATAGATGTCTGTATATATTTTCTATTACGACGACGGCGTTATCGACAAGCATACCGATTCCGAGTGCCAATCCGCCCAGTGTCATCATGTTGATGCTGATGTCAGTGAAGAACAGCAGTGCAAAAGTGGTAATGACAGAGAAAGGGATGGAAATACCGATGATAAGCGGCGCCTTCAGGTTTCTGAGGAAGGCGAACAGGACAATCATCGCAAGGACGGCGCCGGAAATCAGAGATGTGTAGACACTGTTTATCGCAATGTCGATGTATTCCCCTTCATCATATAAGGTTTCCACTGTCAGATTGTCGAATTCTTCCTCGTCCAGTTTTTCATCGAGTACATTGTTGAACTCTTCATTAACGCTCGAAGCATTGGCATCCGATGAAAGCATGACGTCAATCGACAGTGCGTCTTCCTGGTTCATCCTTGTGAGAGTATCGCTTGACTGCTCTTCGATGGACACTTCCGCCACATCATCGAGTGTCACCGTACCGGCGTCATCCGGCAGATCCGCAAGAACAAGCTCGCGCAGGGATTCCACGCCGTCAATCTCGCTGACTGTCCGGGTCGAGATGGACGTGCGGTCCTCGGTATCCGTCACGGTGGCGTTCGGTATGGATATATTGTTCGCTTCGATGATGCCGGCGATATCGCTCTGGCTCATGTTATATTGGGACAGTGCCTCCGTATCCAGGTTGACCTGGATTTCTTCGGTAACCGAGCCATTTTCGGTGATTGAGGCGACTCCTTCGACATTTTCCAGTTCGGTGATCAGGTCATCGACCTGATCCTGATATTCAGCGGCGCTTTCACCGCTCGATGTAACTGCCATCTGAATACTTGGCATCATGGAAATATCAAATTTGAGGAAAGACGGATCACCAGCCTCATCCGGCAGATCGACAGAATCCATTGCACGGGTGATATCATTCTCTACATCTTCGATTTTGGTGTCATAATCAAATTCCAGTATGACGATTGATGAGCTTTCCTGGGACTGTGATGAAATATTCGTCAGTCCGCTGAGTGAGGAGAGCTCCGACTCAAGGGGCTTGGTCACATCATCCATGACCTCCTCAGGTCCGGCGCCCTGATACGTAGTGGCAACAGCCGCAACCGGCGGTTCAATATTCGGCATCAGCTGCAGAGGCAGGCGGGTAAGGGAAACAGCGCCGAGCAGCAGCAGGATGATCATGACTACAATGGTAAAGTTCGGGCGCCTTATGGAAAAATCCGATAGCTTCAAAATATATTCTCTCCTTATATAGAATTATTTATTTTTACTAATCCAACAACGTGTTGTACAATACTATATGTTAATTAATTTGTGGACCTGAATCAATAAACAATCAGAGCGAAAGTGTTGAAAGTGGGGGAATATGTCTAAAATGAGTCGTAAAGAAGTAACTAAAAACAACCTTCTCGATGCCTTCTGGGAACTTTATAAAGAAAAACCCATGGCAAAAATTACAGTAAAGGAAATCACAGACAGGGCGGGATATAACAGGGGGACATTCTACACATATTTCATAGATATCGATGAAGCGCTGGAAATACTGAAAGCGTCATTGATGCCGGACAAGGAAATGATCATCAACCCTTTCATAGAACTGAAGGAAAACGACGGCAGGATCATCGAACCGATAGAGGGGACGAATGATTACCTTAAAAAGAACGGTGAAAAAGTAGCGGTGCTGCTCGGCCCGAATGGTGATCCCGGGTTTGTACATGAACTGAAAGCCCGCCTCAGACAGATCATCATCAGCTATGCAAAAGATCTGGAGATCAAAGAAGTGGAAGATTTCGAGTATGTCATAGAATATCATATCGCGGGACTCATCAGCCTGTACCAGCTGTGGCTGGAGAAAGGACAGAACATTGATGAAGAATCACTGGGGCATGTATACGAAGAAACAGCATACAAAGGGGCATTGTCGGTCATCAACCGGATGCTGAATGATATAAGGTAAATATACTATACAGCAAGTAGTTATGAAAATGGTTTCCGGGGTTATCGGACACCATTTTTTTATTATGGCTGAAATATATTCAAAACCCCTGTATGTAAACATATTGTTTATCCATTAAATCAAAATAATCATCTTATTCGAAAAAATCAGTAAAAATCATTGTGTAAGGGTTTTCAATGTGATATATTCAAACCATTAATTAGTTTAACTTATAAATTAAATGGATTTTAAAGTACTTGACAGGGGGAGTGGGTATTTATGGCAAGACCGGAATTGGAAGGGGATTTCTCAAGAGAGAAATATCACACGGCAAAAATATGGCAGATTGCATTTTTTGCGCTGAACAACAGTGCAACGAATCTTTTCCTGTTTGGTATGGGGTTTGTCACCTATTATGCGACCGGTGTCGCCGGACTTGCAGTCATGACTGTTAGTACGATACTTGGTCTTATGCGCGTTTTCGACAGTATTACGGATCCGATACTGGGCTTCATACTGGATAAGACAGAGACTAAATTTGGCAAATTCAGACCCATCATGGTCATCGGGAACATCGTGCTGCTGGTTACGTTCCTTCTCATGTTCAACGTATTGCATCTATTCCCGCAAAATCTGCAGTTCGTCGTATTCGTGCTGCTGCAATTCTTTTATATCCTCGGATACACGATGCAGACGACTGTAACACGGGCAGCGCAGACGGTCCTTACCAACCACCCAAGACAGCGGCCGATGTTCTCAATTTTCGATGCTATATTCACATTGTCACTGTTTACGTTCGGACAGATTTACGCGTCGCAGTATCTGATTGGCAAGTACGGTGATTTCACTTACAGTTATTTCATAGAATTGTCATTCACTTTTGCTGCTGTCGGACTGCTGTTTACAGTACTCGCTGTATTTGCGATCCGGACCAAGGACAGGAAGGAATTCTATGGCATAGCAGAAATCAATGTCCAGACGAGGTTCAGGGACTACTGGCCGGTATTAAAGCGCAACAGGGCCCTGCAGATGCTCGTCATATCGGCGGCGACCGATAAATTTGCGGCAATGTTCATGAACCAGCAGGTGGTCCAGGTCATGTTCTTCGGCATACTGCTTGGAAACTTTGCGCTGAGCGGCCAGATCAGCCTGATTGTCCTTGTGCCGAGTCTGATATTCATTTTCGCAGGCGTGAGATATGCACAGAACCTCGGCTTGAGGCGCGCTCTGGTCCTGTTTTCATATGTAGGGGCAATTTCCTTCGTGCTCCTTTTCATAATGATGCTCGTATTCGACACAAAAAGTTTTGCCTTTGATGACTGGGGAGTGCTCTCCATCGCATTTCTGGTCCTTTACTCGTTCGGACGGGCCATCAGTTCACTGACGCCATCAATCGTCATCCCGATGATCGGCGATGTATCTGATTATGAAACATATACCTCAGGCAGATATATCCCGGGAATGATTGCGACACTGTTTTCATTTGTGGACAAGATGGTCTCGAGTCTGACGCCGTTCGTAGTGGGGGCGATGGTATCAATGATTGGATTTGCTGATGAATTTCCGACAGTGACGGATGAACAGACGACCGGAATCCTCTGGGTTGGATTGATGTGCATGCTCGGCTTTCCCATACTGGGGTGGGTTGCGTCAATCATTGCTCTCAGGTTCTATCCGCTGACTAAAGAGAAGATGTCTGAAATTCATGAAGAGATGAACAATACGAAGAACTTCATACTGGATGCCAGGGACAGGAAGCTCGCAGAGGAGCAGGTAATCGAAAAGAAAGCTGGAAATCTTAAAGAGGATGTTGAACAGGACGAAGAAGATAAACATCAATGATTTTTTATGAACACCAACCGTATGATGGTTGGTGTTTTGTACTTCTACGGGAGCCGCGAAAAGAAAAACCATGCATCATCTGATAATATTAAATGAAGCAATCTAAACTTTCTATAAATTAGGAGGGGAATGATGAAGTATTTTGCTGTATTCCTTCCGATGAAGGATGAACAGAAAAGCAGGGATTTCCGCCCACAGCATCTTGAGTTTCTGAAAGAGGGCAGGGATGAAGGGTCAATCCTTATGAATGGGCGCTTTGTTGATGGCGCCGGAGGGCTGGTAATCTATCAGGGAGAGTCGCTGGATGCGGTTGAAAGTAAGGTCAGAGCTGATCCATATATAGTGAATGGTGCAAGGTATTATGAGCTTCATGAGTGGGAAATGGAATCAAATTTTGATTTTTAGGAGTGTGTATATTATGAAAGTGGGATTCATAGGGCTCGGCATAATGGGAAAACCGATGTGCAAAAATCTGCTCTCCCAGAATATTGCAATGTATATTGCAAGCAGCAGGGAATCAACCAATGATGAATTGGAGGGACTGGGTGCAACTGTGATGGAGAGTTACATGGATGTGGCCCAACGCTCAGACGTGCTTATACTCATGCTTCCGAACTCACAGGATGTCCATGATGTCATAATCAAAAGCGGTCTTTATAAAGAACTTGAAACTGGAACAATTGTTGTCGATATGAGTTCAATCACGCCGAAAATGAGTGAGGAAGCTGCTGGATATCTCAGGAATGCCGGGTCGGATTATATCGACGCACCGGTCAGCGGCGGAGAGGAAAAAGCGGTTGAGGGAACATTGTCCATCATGGCAGGTGGAAGAGATGATTCGTTTCGGAAGGTGATGCCGCTCCTTGAAATCATGGGCGGCAGTGTGACACATACGGGCGGGGTCGGTCTCGGGAATGCCACGAAACTTGTCAATCAGGTCATTGTGGCAAACAATATCATTGCTCTCTCGGAAGGAGTTGCTGTCGCAAAGGAGCTGGGTCTTGACCTTGATACGATGTATGATGCCATAAAAGGCGGACTTGCAGGCAGTAATGTGATGGATGCGAAAATCGGACGGATGCTGGAGGCGGCATATGAACCTGGATTCCGGATGGATCTTCATATGAAAGATCTCAATAATGTCTTCGGAAGCCTTGATGAAAGTATGAATCTTCCGGTCACTTCAAAGACTAAAGAGATCATGAATGAACTGATTAACCAGGGCAAAGGGGATAACGACCACGGCGGGCTTTACGAATATTATGCGGAGTGATTAATTAGACTTAATATTTTGTATTGAAGAAATGTTTTGACAAATGTGTTTAATCATAGTATTGTAGTAAACATTATAGAAATTAATATAATCAGCTTATCAAGAGAGGCGGAGGGACTGGCCCTGTGATGCCCGGCAACCATCAGGCATATTGTCTGAAAAGGTGCTAATTCCTGCAGGGTTCTTTCCTGGGAGATAAGAGGAGGACAGAGGCTCTCTTCTTATAAAAGAAGAGGGCTTTTTTCATACATAGAAATTGGAGGAATGAATATGACGAACGAACACAATTCCACTTATGACCTGGAGACACTGTCCCTGCATGGCGGACAGGCACCGGATCCGACGACAGGTTCACGGGCTGTGCCGATCTACCAGACCACATCTTACGTATTCCATGACACTGAGCATGCTGAAAGCCTGTTTTCGCTGGATGAACCGGGCAATATATATTCACGCATCGGCAACCCGACCGTGGAAGTTTTTGAAAAGCGGATGGCGCTTCTTGAGGAGGGGGTTGCGGCAGTCGCAACTTCATCAGGCATGTCGGCGATTACGCTTTCCATCCTCAATCTGGCAAGTGCAGGTGACGAAATAGTTGCCGGTTCGAATCTATACGGCGGCACATACAATCTGTTCGCTGTGACGCTGCCGCGCTACGGCATCAATGTGACATTCGTCGATCCGTCCGACCCGGAGAACTTCAGGGCAGCGATTACGGATAAGACCAAAGCGGTGTTTGGTGAAACAATCGGTAACCCTGGTCTGCAGGTACTGGATATCGAAGCGGTTGCTGATATTGCACATGAAGCGGGGGTACCGCTCATAGTCGACAATACTTTTGCAACGCCTCATACATGCAAACCGGTTACCCTCGGTGCTGATATCGTCATCCATTCCGCCACAAAGTGGATCGGTGGACATGGAACTTCCATCGGAGGCGTCGTCGTGGACGGCGGCCGTTTCAACTGGAATACGGCGAAATTCCCTGAGTTCACAGAACCCGACAGCAGCTACAACGGCATACGGTATGCAGTGGATTTCGGCACGCTTGCCTTCAGTACCAAGATCCGTGTTCAGCTGCTCCGGGATTTCGGCGCCTCGTTAAGCCCGAACAATGCATTCCAGCTGATTCAGGGGCTTGAGACACTGCATGTCAGAGTGGAACGGCATAATGAAAATGCTGAAAGGCTGGCACGTTTCCTCAATGATCACCCGGCTGTGGAGTGGGTTACATATCCGGGACTTTCTGACCACCCTTCTCACGAGATTGCCAGGCGGATTTTCAGGAATGGTTTCGGATCCATCATCACATTCGGCATCAAAGGCGGCAAAGCGGCAGGAAAAAAATTGATTGATAATGTTGCACTGTGGTCCCATGTGGCGAATGTCGGAGATGCCAAATCCCTGATCATCCATCCGGCCTCCACCACCCACCAGCAGCTGTCCAAAGAACAGCTGGAAGAAACGGGAGTATATGAAGAGCTGGTCAGGCTGTCAGTAGGCATCGAATCTGTGAGGGATATCCAAAATGACCTGGACCAGGCCCTGTCAAAAGCGACAGGTTTTAGTGTACGGGACGAAAAAGAGATTGTCATCAACGATGAGGGCGTCATCAGGTGGGTGCTGAATTCACCGGTCGAGAAAGTGGTTGATGAAAGCGGAAATGAAACGCCCCGGCAAAAGACGCTGGCGGTTGTCGGTCTGAGCGGCAAGGAAGCGAGACCGAGCTACCGGCTGGCACGTAAGATGCAGAGGCTGGGATATAAGATTATTCCGGTCAATCCGCGTGAGACGGAGATTCTGGGAGAGAAGGCATATCCGGATCTCGCAAGTGTGCCTGCTAAAATCGACGTCGTACAGGTATTCAGAAGCCCGGAAGCGGCGATAGAGATTGCCGGGGAGGCGCTCAGGGTGGATGCTAAAATCTTCTGGCTGCAGGAAGGGGTCGTTTCCCCGGAGGCTGCTGATATCGCAAGAGACGGCGGGATGGAGGTTGTCCATAACCGCTGCACCTACAAGGAAGCCCAGCGTCTCCTGGGAACTATATCAACTTATGCCTGTGAAATATGATCCGGTCCCAAACAGGGGCCGGGGACAAGATCAAGGAGGGCTTTTCATATGACTTTGAAACAACTGGAAATCATTGAGCCGGTACCGGGTGAGTATAATCTGCAGAACTACACTACAGTCCGGGAAAACTTCAAATGGGAAGATGCCAAAAACGGTCTGAGTTTCAATGAGACGGGCAGGTTGAACATTGCGTACGAAACGATAGACAGACATGTGGATGACGGACGTGGAGATAAGACTGCACTTCATTATGTAAATGGCGATGAAAGGATAAGCTACACATTCAGGGAAGTCAAAGAGAAGACGGACCATTATGCCCGGATACTGAAGGAAAACGGCGCAGAAAAAGGTGACCGTATATTCGTATTCCTTCCTAAAACTCCGGAGTGCTACATAGCCATCCTCAGTGTCATAAAGATCGGTGCGATTGCGGCTCCATTATTCGAAGCGTTCATGGAAGATGCAATCCGTGACCGCATCAACGACTGCCATGGTTCAATACTGATCACAGATAAAGAGATGGTCAGGCGTGTGCCGGAAGCGGACATTCCGTCGCTCGAAACAATCCTGTTTGCTGAAGATATCGAAGCGGCACCATCCAGAAGTTCCGGAGAGGGTCTTGTGGAATGGATGGAGGAGGATGACGGCATGCTCATCCATTATACAAGCGGCTCGACAGGAAAGCCGAAAGGTGTACTGCATGCACACAGAGTTGTTTCCCATCAGTACCAGTCCGGCAAATGGGTGCTGGATATCAAAGATGATGATGTCTACTGGTGCACATCCCACCCGGGATGGGTGACAGGCAGTGTCTACGGGCTTTTTGCGCCATGGCTGAACCGTGCTACGGTGGTCATACAGGGTGGCCGTTTCAAGGCCGAACACTGGTATAAGCTCATTGCTGAACTGAAAGTGACCATCTGGTATAGCGCGCCGACAGCCTTCAGGATGCTGCTGTCCCAAGGCGATATCCTTGAAGGATATGACCTGTCTTCACTCAGACATATACTGAGTGTCGGTGAGCCGCTCAATCCTGAAGTGATCTACTGGGCATGGGAAGAACTGGGCGTCAGAATCCACGATACATGGTGGATGACGGAGACCGGTGCACACCTTGTCGTCAATCTCCCCGGAGAAAAGATCAAACCGGGTTCGATGGGCAGACCGTTTCCGGGAGTCGAAGTCGGCATACTGGATGAAGCAGGGAATGTTGTTCCAAGAGGTACGACAGGCCAGTTGGCGGTCAGGACACCATGGCCGGGACTGATGAAGGAGATCTGGGGCAATAAGGACAAATTCGATTCTTATTTCAAGTATGAAGGGTGGTATCTGTCAGGCGATCTGGCATATCAGGACGACGAGGACTATGTGTTCTTCCAAAGCCGGGACGATGACATGATCAATTCCTCCGGGGAGAGAATCGGTCCGTTTGAAGTCGAAAGTAAACTGATCGAGCATGAAGCGATACAGGAGGCTGGAGTCATCGGGAAGCCTGACCCAGTCCGTGGGGAAATCGTCAAAGCGTTCATCGTGCTACGCGACGGTTTTGTCCAGTCTCCGGACCTGCTTGAAGAAATAAGGGTGTTTGTCAGGAACAACCTTGCCGCCCACGTCGCACCCAAAGAGATCGAGGTCATGGAAGAATTGCCCAAAACAACCATCAGTGGCAAGATCTTAAGAAGGGAACTGAAAAAACAGGAAATCGAAAACAGCGGGGGAACCGCCGTTTGACGAAGCCGGCAGCTCTGCACACATTGCCCCCGTCTTTGGAACAAAAGAGTTCGTGGATACATTAACGGAAGGGATAAGGGCAGGAGCATTGGCGTAATCGGGAACTGGATCGACCTGCAGCTGCAGCGCTGGAAGATTCAGCAATCATTCTATCCGCAGACTGAAGATCCAACATGTTTAAGGTTGGGATTTTAAAGGAATAGACTGAATGTACAATTAATAAGGAGTTGAATTACAGATGAGTATTTATGAAGCAAAAGTGTTTAACACCGGTGGACGCGGCGGCGAAGTGCACAGTGAAGACAATTCCTTTAAGATGAACGTGAAACAGCCTAGAGAAATGTCCGGAGAGGATACGAATGAATCGAACCCGGAACAACTGTTTGCAGCGGCATACAGTGCCTGCTACAACAGTGCACTTGATGGCGTACTGAAGAAAGCCGGTGCAGATGATGTAAAAAGAACGGTCATTGCCACTGCTAAACTACAGAAGGATGAATCTGACGGCGGATTCAAACTCGCTGCTGAAATCGAAGTTGAGTTTGAGGGTGTGGAGCAATCGGATGCCGATCAGTATGTGCAGGATGCACATAAGGTGTGCCCTTATTCCAAGATGACCCAGAATGGCATCCCTGTGGATGTCAAAGCAACAGTAAAATAACCAGCTCGGAAAGCTGATACGAAAGGGAGGCAGAAAACTGTCTCCCTCTATTTTCGTTATTGAACCTTTATTTTCTGTTAAGATACATATATATTTATAATGAACGGCAAGCTAAAATGTGCAACAAGTGAACGGGGAGTTTGGCGCTATGAAAATTCAAAAAATCTATAATAACAATATAGCCAGCGCTCTGAATGACGCAGGTGAAGAAGTCATCATATCCGGAAGAGGAATCGTTTTTGGTAAAAAGAAAGGCGACTTTGTTGATAACGGGAAAATTGATAAAATCTTTGAAGTGAAATCCGAGAACAGGAATTATGTCGATGAACTGATTTCGGAAATTCCGGATGAAGTGATGACAGTGTGCCAGCATATTCTGGAAAAGGCCGAAGAAAAACTGGACAGGGGGATAAATACCACAGTATTTCTGGCATTGACGGACCACATCAATTATTCGATCGTCAGGGCAAAAGAAGGTATGGAAATTAAAAATCCTCTGCTCTATGAAATCAAGAACCTTTACCGTGCTGAATATCAGCTGGGGCTGGAAAGCATTGAACATATTCATGATGAGCTGGAAGTTGAACTGCCGCTTGACGAGGCGGGGTTCATCGCATTCCATCTGGCAAATGGTGCCATGAATGAGGATGTGGGTAAATTGCGTGATATCACCAAAATTACACAAGATATGCTGAACATCGTCAAATACCATTTTAATTTGAAATTTGATGAAGACTCCATCCAGTATATGAGATTCATCACCCATCTCAAATTCTTCGCACAGCGCGTGACACATAACGAGACCCTGGAAGGCATCACAGACGAGGAAATGTTCAATCTGTTGAAAAAGAAGCACGGGGATACTTTCAAAGTCATTCCCAAAATCGATTCGTATCTGGTAAACAACTACGGATATGCACTGTCAACGGATGAAGAGATGTATCTGGTGCTGCATATTGAACGGCTGAGAAGAAAGATTCAGATGTAAGCGTTGACATTTCCATAGATTAGTATTATATTTGATTCAACAACAAAACGTACGTTGGGATTGTAACTGTTCAATCAGGCAAAACCCGCATTGATTCCATGCTACAGGTGGATTCTATGTGGGTTTTTCTTTTGTTCAAAATTAAATATGAAGGATTGTAACTGTTCAATCAGGCAAAACCTAAACTTTGATGATATACCGGAACTGATCGGCCGGCAAATATCGCGATGTTTAGGTTTTTATTTTTGAGGTCAGAGGGAGGAAAATCATGAAGTACGAAGAATTATCAAAGTTCATCGTCGAAAATGTCGGTGGTAAAGAGAACATCGATTCACTGACACACTGTATCACACGCCTGCGTTTCAAATTGAAAGATGAGGATAAGGCGAATACAGATATGTTGAAGAATAATGATGAAATCGTCACTGTGATGCAGAGCGGCGGACAGTACCAGGTGGTCATCGGCAACCATGTGCCGGACGTCTATAAAGCTGTTACAAATACTGCGAACATCAGCGAAGGTGACAATTCGCAAAATGATGGGAGTGGAGACGGGAAAAAAGGATCTGTATTTAACACCCTCATCGATATCATCTCCGGCATCTTCCAGCCGATACTCGGAGTGCTTGCCGCCACCGGCATGATTAAAGGATTGACTGCCATGATTCTTGCATTTGGCTGGGTGACAGAGGAGGATGGCCTGTATATATTGCTTAATGCAACAGGGGATGCGTTCTTCCACTTCCTGCCGATATTCCTCGGATATGCTGCAGCCAAGAAATTCAATGTGATTCCGTTTGTAGGTATGGGAATCGGTGCTGCACTTACTTATCCGGCCATAGCAGAGGTTATGGAGGGGGAAGCATTATACACAATTTTCGGAGGAACGATATTTGAAACACCGATCTATATTGAATTATTCGGGATACCAATAATACTGATGAGTTATGCTACCTCAGTGGTACCAATCATTCTGGCGGTCTATTTTGCATCATATATTGAAAAATTCGCAAGAAAAGTTATTCCGGATGTTGTGAAATTATTCCTGGTTCCATTTTTTACAATGCTTATAGTAGTACCTCTGACATTCATGGTCATTGGTCCTATATCTACATGGATCAGTCAGATCATCGGTTCAGGAGCATCAGGCATCTATGAAATGTCGCCGATTCTTATGGGAGTGCTTGTAGCCGGGCTTTGGCAGGCGCTTGTTATTTTCGGATTGCACTGGGGGCTTGTACCAATCGGTCTGAACAATATCGCCACAGGTGGTTTTGACCCTATATTGGCCGCAGCAGCCATCCCGTCATTCGGGCAGATCGGTGCAGTTCTTGCGGTCATGCTGAAAACAAGAAACGAGAAACTGAAGACGTTAAGCATACCCGCATTCATATCGGGGGTGTTCGGTGTGACAGAACCGGCGATATACGGTGTGACTCTTCCTAAGAAATGGCCGTTCATATGGGGCTGTGTCGCTTCTGCAGCAGGCGGGGGTATAATCGGTCTGGCCGGAGCAGGTTTTTATATGCTCGGTGGATTGGGGATTTTCAGTTATCCATCCTTTATCGGTCCGGAAGGGATAGGCTTCCCGGTTGTGATGGCAGTGCTTGCCACTATTATAACTTTTGTCCTCGCGTTCGTTATCGTTTACTTCACATACAAAGAAGGTACTGCGGCTGCTCCTCAGACTATCAATCAAGAAAATGTCTCCACTGGGAATGTACAGGCAGCAGAAGTGAGTGCGCCTGCGTTAAATGAAAATGATGTCATGTCCCCAATGGATGGCAGGATGATTCAGCTTAAAGATGTTGAAGATCAGGTGTTTGCTAGTGAAAGCATGGGTAAGGGCATAGCCATAGAGCCGGAACTGGGCGAGGCTGTCGCACCGTTCAACGGGGAAGTCGTCACAGTGTTCCCGACCGGTCATGCAGCTGGGCTGAAGTCTGACAGCGGTATTGAAATACTGATACACATCGGGCTGGATACTGTACAGCTGCAGGGACAGCATTATGAGATTCTGGTCAAAGATGGTCAGCGGGTCAAAATCGGAGATCCTCTTATAAAATTCGACATTGAAAGTATCAAAGAAGCGGGTTACAGCACCGTTACCCCAATCATCGTGACGAATTCTGCTGATTTCCCAGACATCGGTTTTAATGATGCTGACCATATCAAACAGGAAGAACTGATCATGACAGTGGAAAGGGGGGATGATCAGTAAGGACCAGGCATCTGAATTAGTGAAAAGCTTCAACCATACGTGATGGAGGAATGGAATTGAATTCAAAGATCGTATTTCTTGATGTGGACGGCACGCTTGTGTCCTACGAAAATAAATTACCGGAATCGGCCGTGAGTGCCATCCGAAAAGCACGGAAGAACGGCAATAAAATCTATACAGTGACAGGTCGCAGCAAGGCTGAAATGTATGATTATATATTGGATATCGGGTTTGATGGCTATATCGGCGGCAACGGCAGCTATGTGGAGAGCGATGATGAGGTTATTCTGCACAGAACGCTATCCGAAACGGAAACGAGAAGCATCGTGGACTGGCTGGCGGGACGCAATCTTGAATATTATCTTGAGAGCAATGCCGGGCTGTTCGGAAGCGGGAGATTTGAAGACCGCGGTGAAAGCACCATCCAGCAGTATGTGGATTACAAGGGCAAGCCTGATGCAGATAAAATGACTGTACGTAAAGTATTTCCGGACATGATATTCGGTGAAGACCCTTACCGCGGTGATATAAACAAGATCAGTTTCATACTGGACAGCTACGATGACTATCTTGTGGCAAAAGCCAGATTTCCTGAACTGAAAGTCGGCACCTGGGGTGGTGCCAAAGAAAAAGCCCTGTTCGGAGATGTTACGCTGAAAGATATTACAAAGGCAACAGCCGTCGATATCCTGATCGAACATCTTGAGAAAGATATCGGTGATACTCTTGCCTTCGGTGACGCCAAGGTGGACATACCGATGATCGGCCATTGCAGTGTCGGAGTCGCGATGGGAAATGGCGGGCCGGAAATCAAAGAGGCGGCTGATTATATCACCGGTGACGTGAAAGATGACGGCCTTTATAATGCATTCCGCCACTTTGGACTGATTTGAGGAATAAGTTAGAGAACATATAAATTTAGAAGGAAAGGTTGATTAATAATGGCATTTACAAAAGACTTCCTGTGGGGCGGTGCTACAGCAGCGAACCAGATTGAAGGTGCTTATGATGAAGCGGGCAAAGGACTCAGTGCTGCTGATTTCGTGGAGTATATCCCGAAAGAAAAGAGGGAAAAGGATAACTCGATGGAAGTGGATTCTGAAGTCATCAAAAGGATTTTGGCAGGCGGTCATGACGGCCGTTTCCCGAAACGTGAGGGCATTGACTTCTACCACAGGTACAAAGAGGATATCAGAATGTTTGCTGAAATGGGCTTCAAGTCATTCAGACTGTCCATCCATTGGTCACGCATTTTCCCTAAAGGTTATGATGGGGAACCGAATGAGGCCGGACTGCAGTACTATGAAGACATGTTCAAAGAGTTGAAGAAATATGACATCGAGCCTGTTGTCACCCTGTCACATTACGAGACACCGTACGGTCTGATTGAAAAGTACAACGGCTGGAAATCCAGGGAAGTCATCGACCATTTTGTAAGGTATGCAGAGACTGTTTTCAACAGGTATAAGGACTACGTCAAGTATTGGATGACCTTCAACGAAATCAATATCATGAACATCAGCCCTTACACGGGCGGGGGTGTACTGAGCGATTTGGAGGAAAAACCGAAGCAGACATCTTATCAGGCACTTCACCATCAGTTTGTTGCAAGCAGCATCGCAACAAAAAAGCTGCGTGAGATAGCCCCGGATGCCCTTATGGGATGCATGCTTGCGAGGATGTCATTCTATCCTTATACGAGTAATCCGGCGGATGTCCTCCTTGCCCAGCAGGAAAATCAGAAAAACCTGATGTACACGGACGTTCATGCAAGAGGTGAATATCCTAATTTCATCAAACGTTTCTTCAAAGAGAATAACATAGAGCTTGATATCAAAGACGGGGACCTTGAACTTCTCAGGGAATATCCGGTCGACTACATTTCCTTCAGTTACTATATGTCGATGACAGTTTCAGCCAGCGAAGGCGGAGAGGAAACTTCAGGCAACCTTGTCAGAGGTGTCAAAAACCCATATCTTGAAGCATCGGACTGGGGCTGGCAGATTGACCCGATCGGTCTCAGAGTCGTATTGAACGACATGTGGGACAGGTATCAGAAACCATTGTTCATCGTCGAAAATGGTCTCGGTGCGTATGACGAGTTGACTGAGGACAAGAAGGTTTACGATGACTACCGTATCGATTACCTCAAAAAGCATATCGAGCAGATGAGTGAGGCAATCGAAGATGGTGTGAATCTGATGGGCTATCTGTCCTGGGGTCCAATCGACCTCGTATCCATGTCTACAAGTGAGATGTCAAAACGGTATGGATATATATACGTGGACAAGGATGATGACGGCAACGGTACGCTCGACAGGTACAGAAAAAAATCCTTCAATTGGTACAAGCAGGTGATTGAAACCAATGGTGAGAATCTGGATACGGATGTTGACTATTAAATAGTGTGTGCTGCAGGCCGCCAAGCGGCCTGCAGTTTTTATTTATGAGGCATGATATAGTATACTGAGAATGGCCGAATCATTGGGAGGGTGGTTGCTGTGTCCAAAAAAGAACGCATTGAGCTACCGAAGACAACTTTGGAGAAAATGGCCAATATAGCCGGCTACAGTCTATTTGCACTCACACTTGTCCTGATGATCTTTGCCTGGGACAGTCTCCCGGAAAAGGTCCCGGTCCATTTCAATGCGTCGGGCGGGGCGGACCGTTATGACACAGATTTTGAGTTATTGATGCTGCCGGTAATTGGAATTATTTTGGGAATGGTAATGGAAATACTTGAAAAACATCCTGAGGTCCATAACTATCCGCTCAGGCTGAATGCCTCCAATCGAAGGGAGTTTTATCTTAACAGCAGAAAGATTCTGAACCTGACGAAAAACATGGTTTTCATCATTTTTTCAATAGTCATTTTGGAAATGCTGAGTGTTGCCATCAATGAAACCTCCCTGTTAGGGGGATGGATGCTGCCGGTCATACTGGTCCTTGTGTTCTGGCCGATGGTTTACGGTCTGTTTGAACGCCGGAAAATCATATAATTTTTACGAAAGTGAGATTCATACATGGTTTATTTTATCGCTTTATTCTACATAGCAGCTATTCTCGGGGTGGTGTATTTCTTGGGAAGGAATGAGCACCGGGTGATCCGGGTCATTTCATTGCTGTATTTCATCGTCCTGACACTGGCATTCCTTCTATCGGTATTCGTCCTGCAACTGGGACCAAGGACGAATTCACCGCTGATCTTCTCTTATCTGTTCGTTGCGCCATTCATCTTTTTCATCGGCTACAAACTGGTAACGTATATCCGCAATTATGAAGGATGGCAGATGGTGGTGCTGATGCTCGCCGGAATATTGAACCTGGTCATCATCGGCCTGCTGCTCCTGTTCATCTTCATATACATGTACCAGGGGCTGATGGCGTAATTGGATCTGGACACAAGAAAAAGCCGGGGATCCCGGCTTTTTGCGTGGCTCAGAACAGCATTGGGATCATTGCGATGGCGATTGTGATGAAGCCCATCCTGAATGCGAATCCGATGTTTGTTTTAGTGATTCTGTAAGGATTTATGCCAAGGTACTGTGAAGTCATTGTTGCGTTAAGGCCGTATGGTGCTGCCGGTGCAATGGACAGGCCGCATACTATCATGACGATGGCGATACTCAGCACATTATCCGCATTGATGATTGGGTTTAGGACTTCGAAAAGAATGGCGAGTGTGGCAATCGGGTGGACACCGAACATGGCCAGGGCGTAAATGACGAGCATGATCAGAATGAGTATCAGTACTACAAATGAGTCGATGTAGCCGAACACCTGCTGCATCAGCCCGGGAAGTGGACTTACATTGAATCCTTCGGAAAAAATTCCGAGGGAAAGGAACAGCACGGCAAAGTTCTGCAACGTGTTGTTATGGTTGCGCCACGCTGTCCAGCCGCCTTTTAGGAACAGTTCGAATTTCTGCATTATGAGGGCGGTGATGAACGAGAATGGAATGATGATCAGTGCGACCGTCATTACGAATCCCAGGCTGGAGAAGATGTTGAGTGTCATTACGAGTGACATGAAGCTGGCAAGAAGGACGATCATTTTCAGGATCGAATGTCTTAGCTCTTTTTTGTTTACATTTTTGAATGGCGCATCGAGCGTTACGTTCCTGAACTCTTTGCGCGAAATATAGATTTCGGACAGGCAGGTCACGAGGGAACACAGTATAAGCCACGGCAGCAGTGTGAAATAGGACAATCCTGTGGAATCGACGGTCAATCCGACAACGACTTCGAGCGGACTCCAGATCACTGCCAGTGAGAATGCCCGGAGTGTGGACTTTATGATGAACTCGTGCCTGAGGCTCACACTTGCCTTTTTAAAAAGGTCACTTATTACCTGCTGGATTATGTATATTGCGGAAAGATTCAGGAACACACCGAGAAAGTAGGTGGTGAACAGACTTCTGCCGTAAATCTTCTCGACCCTGTTCTGTTCATCCTGGACCATATCGGTGATGCTCTCATCAAGACCGCCGACTTTGACAACAGTACCAATCCATGGAAGTATGCTGAAGAAGAATAAAAGTGGCAGATTGCTCGTTGTATTGGTAACGACCGTCATCAGTGACTCCCCGGCAGTCAGGCTCAAAATGACACCCACTGACACGAATGCAGCACCGATCATCCTGAACAGGCGGGATGCAAAAAGCCACGAGATGAAAAGTACGGCGAATGCCGTGAAGCTGACAATGGTTCCTAAAGCTGCAATATCTGTAAAGAAATTAAATAAGAACAGTATGAAAAGTGCTGCGTAAAGATAAAAGAAGTTTTTCAGAATGCTCTGGTTGTATAAAATACTCATATATCCTACCTTCTTTCCAAGGACCAGATACGTTCAAAATTAAACTATTTCCATCCATTATAGTCCAAAGGGAGCATGGATTTCAAAGTTAATTTTCTGAAGTAGCCGGGGCAGGCGATATTTAAAGCATGGAGAAGACGGGATATTGATTTTATTTTGAAAATACTGTAATATTCTGAATGATGAAAAATGTTTAAAGGGGTTCTTCAGGAATATTGTTTTACTTTTGAAGGGGGAAGGTTAAATGGCCGTCAATCCATATTTAATATTCAAACAGGTTGCTGAAATGCCGGCAAAGCTGTATGAGGGGGCTTTTCGTACTGGACCGGCACGACTGATGAATTACGGTGAGATCAAAATGGGACTGCAGGGGGCATTTTTCGCTAAGAGGCATGCGATGCCTACTGATGAATTCAGGATCAAATGGCAACCCGGCTGTTCGAACGCATAGGGGGGATCTTATGCTGATAGTATTCTGTGCAGTGATTCCATTACTGGTTGTCATCCTTGCGGTTTTATTCGAACCTTCGTATATCTGGGTCCTGAATTCCCTGCTCTCGATTCTGGGGACTTTATTCAGCACGGTGAATTTCAGGTTCAGAAAAAATACATTGTCGACAGTACTGCTCGTCATAAATGCAGTATTGCTCATATATTACGTTCTTACCGTGACCATCGCTTTGATATGAAAACAAGGCTGGGACAAAACTATTCCCGTCATAAATAAGACGGACGTTAGCTTTTCCGGGGCATCGCGTGAGCCTGTAGTCTCACGCAGATGCTATTCCCCCAGAAGTCTAACGTCCGTCTTTTAAAGTATAATCGATTAGTTATATATATCTTCAGGACTTATGCCCCAGCTTCATTTAGATATATGAATAGTCACCGAAGTCAAGTTCTGTCTCTTCACCATTCAGGAACTTTACGATTTCCCTTCCGAGCACCGGGCTTGCTGTGAGTCCGGTAGAGCCGAGACCGTTTACTATGAACACGTTCTCTTCGGCATACCCTATATATGGCATATAATCGCGTGCGAATGGTTTGAGACCGACCATCATGCTGATATCTCTGATGTTTGAATCGGGAAAATACCGTTGTGCGAGCCCTCTCAAATAGTCATAGTTTTCCCTGGAGGGTTCAGTGGAGAAACTTTCAGTTTCTGTGTGCGTCGTACCGATTGCATATTTGTTTGCCCCGAGTTCGACCAGATAGATCGGTCCGAGGGCCATAACGACCGGTGTATCCTTCACTCTCTCCGCCTCATCGACTTCGAAATGGAACACTTCGGAACGCTGGTGACGGATTTTTGGGGCGTAGCCCTGTTCAATGGCCCAGGCGCCTGATGCGTAGATCAGGAGTCCCTCAGCCTTGCCTGGGTTAAAATCTTCATTGATCCATAGGCCGCCATGATGGAGGAATCCCGCTTTGAGAGCCTTCAGCAGGCTGGCCCCCTCTATCTGGCCGCCGCCTTCCACATAGACGCCAGGATAGAGGTCGGTAAGATGGGGATGCATCTTTTTAACATCTTCCCGTGACACTTTATAGACCTCCCCCATCTCAGGGGCATTTTCCTTCTTCGAATGGATCCGTTTGAATCCTTTTTCGAGTACCGTATCATCTTTGAACAAAGAGAGTACACCTTCCTGCTTGTACCCGGTCGAGACGCCGGTCTCAGTTTCAATCTTTTTGACAAATTCCGGATAGTATTTCGCTCCGGCGGTCACCAGCCGGTACCAGTCCTTATTGCGCTTCTGACTGATCCATGGGGCGATGATGCCTGCTGAAGCAGCAGTGGCCTGCCCGGAATCCGCACGGTCATACAATGTAACCGTATGTCCTGCCTTCACAAGATGATAGCCGATGGAGGCACCCGCAATACCGCCTCCAACAATTGTGTATGTTGACATGTAAATCACTCCCGTGGAACATTATAACGCAAACTGAAATGATGGTATGTGGAAAACTTAAGAAATATTTAATACATACTTCAGAATTTGATCATTTTCATCGATTATCCTTTGTTTAAAGCATAATAAAAGGAGAATGATCATGAGAAAATTTACGGGTATATCATTTTGGGGAATTATATTTTTGGCACTGCTCGCTGTGCCGCGCGTTGTCCTGCATGATTTGGGATGGTTGACGGAAGGTACATTTATCAATTCATTGTTTGTTTTTGTTCCGGTTCTCATCTGGGTTGCGGCGGCGGTCTGGTGTGAAGATGCACATCCATTCAGGATGCTGCTCGCTGCAGGCATCGTCTTTGGCATTATGCTGGCACTGGTTCATCAGATATTCTGGACTGTTTCTTTCCCTGACGTGCTGAAACTCGGGGGAAATCTCGCAGGCGCTCCGGATTACATCAGCATAATCGTTACCCGGATGGCGGCTGTGGTAAGCAGCCTCGTGACAGGTACAATGATGGGAGTTCTGCTCGGCGGGGTGGCATTCATCATACGCAAGTTGATAAGATAGTAAAAAAAGGGAGAGATTCACAATGACGATAAAACAAAGGCTGGCGCTTTCCAGTGTACTGCTGATCATACTGCCTGTGTCAGCCTTCTTTGTCATTGAAATAAGTCTGGGCTATCTATTTTTCATCGCTCCGGGGATGGATATAAATGAAGAAAACATGGGTCAATTCATAACGGTGAGATTTGTACTCTTCGTACTTTCAGTCATCCTCATCAATACTCTGCTCATCCTCATGCTTGCAAGAAGCATCATCAGTCCCCTTGACAGGCTGAGTGCTGCAACAAAGGAAATGGGGGAGGGGAACCTTGATGTTAAAGTGGAGACCGGAGGAAGGGATGAAATCTCCGCACTCGCCCGCGAGTTTGATGAGATGCGCCGTAGATTGAAGATGGAGAATGAACTGAACGAAAGGAATGAAGAAGAAAAAAGGCACATGATTGCGGGTATCGGCCACGATCTCAGAACGCCCGTAACCTCCATAAAGGGCTATGTGGACGGGCTCATAGACGGCGTGGCCAAAACTCCTGAGAAGAGGGAGAAATATTTGAAGACGATTGCTGCCAAAGCGGATGAACTCGATACTCTGATTGACGAGTTATCCTTATTTTCCAGGTTGGATGAGGGGCGTGCTGGACTTCTTACCGAAAATATCGGACTGGACCAGCTTTTAAGCCACATCATTGATGAGATGAAACTTGAATTGGAGGAGTCAGGCATTGAACTGTCGTTTGAAAATATTGCAGGTGAAACCATCATTCCGGCAGACAGGTCGAAGATTTTCCGGGTATTTGTGAACATACTGAATAACAGTATCAAATACAGGATGCATGAAAAACACAGGATCTGGGTCCAGCTCAGTACTGCAGACGATCATGCCCGGGTCATAGTCAGCGACAACGGAAAAGGAATCGGCAGGGAGGCATTGTCCAAAGTATTCCAGCCATTCTACAGGGAAGATTCCTCCCGCAATAAGAATACAGGGGGCAGCGGTCTTGGTCTTTCAATTGTAAAAAGCATCATCGAGAACCATGACGGGTATATAGATATTGAAAGCGAGCCGGAAAGAGGTACAAAGGTTACAGTCGGACTTCCTTTGAGCGGGGGTATAAAATGACAAGGGTATTAATTGTTGAAGATGATGAGAGCATAGCCGAAATTGAACGGGATTATCTGGAAGTGGGCGGTATCCATGCAGATATCGCACTGAGTGGGAACGCAGGCGTCCGTATGATCTATACCGGAAGTTATGACCTGATTGTGCTGGATATAATGCTGCCGGATATGGATGGCTTTCAAATACTCAAAAAGATACGCGATGAAGTGGATGTGCCGATTCTGATGGTGACAGCCAAACAATCGGATATCGATATTGTAAGGGGGCTAAATCTCGGGGCGGATGATTATATTGTCAAGCCGTTCAGTCCTGCCGAACTCGTCGCCAGGGTCAAATCCCATCTGGCGAGGTTTAGACGGATAAAAGATAAATATTCGCCAGATGGAAGTACGGAAACAAACGGTCTGGCCATAGACCCGGAATCAAGGGTGGTCACGCTTTATGGTGAAACAGTCAGTCTCACTGCAAAGGAATTCGATGTGCTGCATTTTCTGGCCACACACCCCAATCAGGTCTTTTCAAGGGAGCATCTTTTCGACCGGCTATGGGGTGTTGAGGCTGTCGGGGATATCAGCACTGTGACGGTCCATATCAGGAAGATCCGGGAAAAGATCGAGAGCCCGGAGGCAAAATTCATAGAGACGGTGTGGGGCGTCGGTTATAAGTTTCTGGACTGAGCCTCTATAGATTACAGGGAGTGGTTATAGATGAACAGGGAACTTGAAGAGATTTTTGAGGAACTGGAGGTATTGCGCAACGATTATTTCAGCACTGTCGAGTTCAATGATGAACTGTACAGAAGAGACGTGCCGGATAAGTGGAGTGTAGGAGAGGTGATCTACCATTGCTGGCTGCTTTTAAAGTATTTTCGTATGTTTTCGTGTATGTACAATACGCCGGCGCGTGCATTTTTAATGCTGTCCCGGCAATCGCCGGCTGAGTATGACGCGCATATGGAAAATATATACGCTGGAGAAACTATGAAGGCACCGTTCATCCTGGTACCGGATATGAAGAGGGAATACTCCAAAGGTGAGCTCCGCATGATGCTTGAAGATGAGACAGAGAAGCTTAAAAAGATATTGGACGGTCTGGACAGCAATGCGCTTTACCGGATCAGATATCCTGATCCGGTAGCCGGCTGCCCGAATATCATTCAGGCAGTGAAATTAGCGAAGATACACGAAGCGCATCACTATGGTATCGTGCTGAAAAGGGTGAGAGGAAATCGATAAGTATGTACTGGACATCTTTGAAGACAGGAAGACAATGAACAAAATAGCGGTGATTTCGCTTGTCATCACCATCGTCATGCTGATACCGCCGCTGTTTGTAGATGGCAGGGTTTTCCTGTCTCAAATGACGGATGGCGGTGTGGAGTTCCGGATCGCTTTTGGTGATATATTGCTTGCACTGGCACTCTTGTTTGCGGTGTTTACCGTACACGAAGGCATACACGGGCTGTTCTTCAAATTGTTTTCTTCTTCCTCCCGGATAAAATTCGGCTACACATCAGGAATGCTTTATGCCACAGCACCGGGTTCGGTGTATACAAGGAAACAGTATATGGTCATCATTTTAATGCCGTTCATTGTAATCTCAGTGCTGCTGCTTATTCTGATGTTTGCATTTTTGCATCCTTCCATTAAATATATACTGGCCATACACACAGGCGGCTGCGCGGGTGACTTCTATTATGTGTACCTGATGATGAAATACAGTAATTTGGAATATGCCGAAGATACGGATGTAGGCATGACGTTGTATGAAGCACGGCCTGATGACGGATGAAAAAGCGAACGTGAGTTCGCTTTTGTGTTATAATGGACTGATTAAGAATTAATGTCAGGTGAGAAAAATGGAGAGAAGAATAATTCATATTGATATGGACGCATTTTTCGCCCAGGTGGAGCAGCGGGATTACCCGGAGTATCGTGGCAAACCGGTCATCGTCGGCGGGAAATCATGGAGCAGGGGGGTGGTCTCCACTGCAAGTTACGAAGCGCGTAAATACGGCGTGCACTCTGCCATGCCGACGAAACAGGCGCATAAACTGTGTCCGGACGGTATATATCTGCCTCCCCGGTTCGAGACATATAAGGAAATATCAAAAACGGTGATGGAAATTTTCCTGAAATATACCGAGGTGGTTGAACCGCTCTCACTTGATGAAGCCTACCTTGATGTCACTCATCTTGTCTCAAGGGAACGGACGGCACGTTCGATTGCCCTCAGCATACAAAAGAAGATCTATGATGCCACAAAGCTGACCTCCTCAAGCGGTGTTTCCTATAACAAATATCTGGCCAAAATTGCTTCAGGGATGAATAAACCTGCAGGTACTACAGTGCTGCACTATGGAAATGTGCAGGACGTGCTGAACGGGATGCCCATCGGAAAGTTCCCGGGGGTGGGCGCAGTAACGGAACAAAAGATGAAAGACCTGGGGATACACACCGGACAGGATCTTTACAACTGGCCTGAAGATGAGCTGGTCCGGCAGTTCGGAAAGCGGGGTTCCGGCCTCTACCAGAAGGCCAGAGGCATCGGTACAGCAGAGCTCAGCGTCGAAAGGGTCAGGAAATCAGTTGGCAAAGAAACAACCTTCAATTATGATATCAATGATGATGCTGAAATTCTGAGGGTGCTTGAGACTTTGAGCGGGAAAGTGAGCAGCAACCTCGACAGGCATCAGTTCGCGGGAAGGGTAGTCACAGTGAAAACCAAGACGGCGGACTATGCCACGCATACAAAACAGATGATGACGGACAATCCAATCTACCGTGGTGAAGAAATATTCCATTACGCATATTCGCTCTATCATGATGTAAAAAGCCCCGAAGAACCCATAAGGCTCATCGGGGTGACGGTATCACACCTGTCAGAGCGGACATACCGCAACCTGACAATATATGACTTCCTATAGTGCATTTAATCTGCGTTTATTTGAGTATTCACCTTTCTACTTTCCCCGGGGACCCTTTCATGCTTGACGATCATCTGATAGATGATGATGATTTCATAGAGGACATGAATTTTAAAAGCGTCATTTTCTCCGTCCATCCTTCTGATACAGCGTCTTAACGACCGAATGGATGGATTCGTCATTTTCAGTGTGGAGAGATCGCCCGCGAGGCATCGTGCAATGTTTCCCATCGCCTCTTTCTCCTCCAAAGAGAAGTCCATGGTTATATTTTCCGGCAGGTAGATCAGATTGCCGACATGGATGAAATAGAGCTTTTTGAACTGGCTCTCACGTTCAAGACGGTTCATGAGACGCATCTCACTGCGGTTGGATCTGTGATACTTGAATTCATCCTGCTGATATTTCAGCAGTTTTTCAGATTCGGTAATCTGATTTTGGATGGTGATGTATTCTCTTTCGGATTTTTTTGAGACGAATCTGCCTTCTGTAAGTTCATGGATTCTTTTGACGAGCAGCTGATGTGTCTTTTTGGTGGTTGCCTCAGTCATTTTTTCTACCTGATCGGTGTATTTTGGAGGCAGTATAAAAAAATTGACGAGTGTACTGGTAGCCAGACCGATTGTAGTTGTTGCCAGACGTGAAAAGAAATTGTAGAAATACGCATCACCGACAGAAGGAATCATGGCCACGGCTGTGAGAGCAGCGACGAGGACGCCGGCATGGAGTTTCAATCTGTAGGTAACAAAAATGGTGAGCGTTGCAGCCAGTGAATATGTCAATGCGCTCTCCCCGAAAAGGTAGAGGGAGGCGACTGCGATAAACGCACCGATGATTGAGGCGGGAAACCTTACATATGCTTTTTTCAAAGAAGCGTAGGCGGTCGGTTCTATGGTAACGATTGCCGTGATTACCGCGAATATTGGTGGCAGGTTCAGTACAATGCATATCACTGCTGTGAGGAAAGTGGAAATCCCTGTCTTTATGATTCGCGGTCCAATGATCTTACGGATATCTAAACTCATATCATAACTTCTTTCTCTTAAATTTAAGCGGTATAGTCAGTATAGCATGAAGAATTTGTTATAATAAAAGCTGAAAACATATTTTTAAAAGTAAGTAGGGAATATAATGATTATCAAAACAGATGAAGAACTGAAACATCTTGAAGAGATTGGCCAGATTTGCGGCAGGGTGCTGAAATCACTTGTGGAATCAACAAAGGCGGGGATGACTACCAAAGAGATAGATGAGCTTGGCGGAAAGCTGTTGGAAGAGATGGGGGCGGAGAGCGCGCCGGTCTCCGAATATGATTTTCCCGGATTCACATGCATAAGCGTCAACGAGGAAGTGGCGCATGGTATCCCTGGAAAAAGGGAATTGAAAGAGGGGGATCTCGTCAATATCGATGTGTCCGCCAAAAAGAATGGCTACTTTGCCGACACAGGCATTTCATTCATCGTGGGTGAAACTGGAGATCCGATGAAACAGAAAGTAGTAGACGTGTGTGAAGAGGCCCTGGATGAGGCGATCAAAAAGATTAAACCGGGAACCAAAGTGAGTCAGATTGGACGTGCAGTACACAAAGTCGCCCGCAAAAACGGCCTGAGCGTCATAAAGAATCTGACTGGCCACGGTGTCGGGAAAAGTCTGCATGATGCCCCGCAGCATATCATGAATTATTTTGACCCGACAAATCATGAACTGCTGAAGGAGGGGATGGTCATAGCAGTGGAGCCGTTCATCTCCTCCAATGCGTCATTCGTCACCGATGGCAAGAATGATTGGGCGTTTGAGACTAAAGATGGCAGTTTCGTCGCCCAGAAAGAACACACCATCCTGGTGACAGCTGCGGGACCGAAACTCCTCACATTGATTGAAGACTGATAGCATACCAAAAACATACACAAAAAGGACCGGAGACTCTGGTATCGACCAGGTCTCCGGTCCTTTTTGCCGTCCCTCAGCCAAAGATCAGCCTGTTCAGGCGGGATTTTTCATGTCATCCTGCCTGCCGGTTTTCCCATGCTTCTGATCTTCTGGAGGGCTATCGGTATTTTGGGGAGTCTCTTCGTCAGGATGTCTTTCAAGCAAGTCTTTGAGAGCAGAGCCTCCGCCGCCTTCGTTTTGCATGCGGTCAATTCCACGTTCAGGAGTGCCTCTTTCCTTGAAGTTCATCTTCATCCCCTCCTTATCTGTATTATACCTCAAATCGGTATAAAATAACACCTTACTTCAATTTTCTAGTTGTATTCATAGCCGTCTGTCACCAGGTCAATCTTGCCGTCGTCAGGATTGATGACGACTCCGTGTACAGGGATGTCAGGGACCATGAGCGGATGCTGCCTGACTTTCGCGACGTTCTCTGTCACACTCTCTTCCACACTGTCAAAACCTTTCAGCCATTCTTTTATATCGATGCCTGAGTGTTTCAATGTGTCGAAGACATCTGGGTTGATGCCGCGGTTTTCCATCTCCTCCATTACCGGTTCAGGCTGGAGGGCGCCGAAACCACAGTCATGGTGGCCCATGATCATGACTTCATCCGCACCGAGCATATAGACTGCCACAAGGATACTTCTCATCGTACTGCCGTAAGGGTGGGCAATCATGGCGCCGGCGTTCTGGATATGCTTGATGTCCCCATTCTTAAGGCCGAGTGCTTTCGTGGATAATTCGGTGAGCCTTGTATCCATGCAGGATACAAGCACCATCTTCTTGTCCGGTGACTTCGTCGTCGTGTACTTCTCGTACTCTTTGTTTTCTACGAACTGCTGGTTGTACTCGAGTAAATCATGCAATAGACTCATCTTGTCTGTCTTCCTCTTTCTCTTTTCGTAAAGTACGCTTATGCATAATCGCATTTATCTGTGCGCCTAATATAATGATAACACCAGTGATGTACAACCATAAAATCATAATAATCACACCGGCGATACTGCCATACGTCGCTGAGTAGTTTCCGAAATTGGAAATGTAGAAGCTGAAGCCCCATGAAGCCACAAGGAAAGTGACTGTCGTAAACAATGTGCCGGGGATGACCGACTTCACTTTCAGCCTGATATTCGGTGCTGTCGTATACATGACAAGGAATACGACGAACACGAGAAGCAGCGGCAGAACGCTCCTGATAAGATTCCATAGTGTCTGGAACTGCTGGTCCAGGCCAATCACACCGAACATGAGATTACCAATCTGCTCACCAAATACAATAAGTACGAAAGTCAGTATGACGGACAGGGCGAGTATTACTGTGAATACTATGGACAGGAACTTTGCGACGATGAAGTTCCTGTTATCTTCTATGTCATATGCAACATTGAATGCATTCATAAGGGCTGTCATGCCGTTTGAAGCGGACCATAGGGTAACAATCAGGCCGACAGAAAGCAGACCGCCGCTTGATGATGTCATGACATCGCTGATTATTCCTTCCAGCGTGCCGGCAATATCAGCGGGTGCATAGTCCTGGATCATCTGAGTTATTGTGGCCTGGTCAATCTGGAATAAAGGCACCAGTGTCAGAAGGAAGATCAGCAGCGGGAAGATTGCCAGCAGGAAATAGTAGGCAAGCTGTGCAGCCATCCCCGATGTATTATCTTTTGAAAACTGGAACATCAGGCTCTGGAAGAAATTTGGATCCCCCTTTATCTTTGCGGGCTTGTTGATTTTGGAAACATATATCTCCTCGCCGGGATTTTTGGGAGCCTTGGATTTGAACTTCACCTCATCGACGAATATGTCGTCACTGTTTCTTCCGGCCTCTTTGGTTTTGTTCTTTTTTTCCGTCATCTTCGCCTCGTTCAGATAGTTTGAGCTGCTCTTGTTTTCTGCCATGAAATTTCACCTCTTTAACAAAAGAGGGCCAACTGCCGTCAGCCCTCCGCATATCCGGATTTTTAATTCAGATGTTTCTGGTCGCGCTTTTTCATGAATGTATCTTTGGCATCCATGATGGATTGCTCGAGTTCAGGATTTTTCTGTCTGATTTCCTCGATTGTATCTTTCCAGAACATCACTTCATCTTTGAGCGAATCGAATTTGGATGGCTGACGGGAATCGGAAGAGAATTTCTGTTTTGCCTCATCCGGGTTCTGGGCATAATATTTAAGATCTTTGGAGCCGCTCATCACTGAGTCCCTGGTGCCCTTGTCAATCAGACTGAGGCCTGCACCAACAGCTGCACCAATCAGGATTGCGGGAATAAGTTTGTTTTTCATGTAAATTCTCCTTTATGAGTACTGATATAGTTGCTTATAACCATTTTAAAACAAATTCAAACTATATTCATCCAATAACGTGATTTTAAATTTTATTATCAAAGGAACTTTGTTAATATGAATATGTCGAAGAATCGAAACGGAGGGCTTACATATGGACAAAGGTACGATGCTCAATGATATTGAAGATAAACTGAATGTGGTGAACAAAGGTATGTTCAAGCCGGAGGACTTCAACGACGAAAGCCTTGGTGAAATTGAAGATATACACAGCATGGTGACCGGAAGGACATCGATTTCGGCGATTGAACAGTCCGCCATCATCGAAGAACTTTCCAAACTCAGAAATTCATAAAAAGGGGGAAACACAATTGAAACAGCTTGAGGAAAAACTCGAAAAATATGCGGGTCTGCTGGTGGAGACCGGTTTGAATGTACAAAAGGACGGAAGGGTTTTTATAAGATCCGGCGTGGATGCCCTGCCCCTAATCAGACTTGTAACAAAAAAAGCATATGAAAAGGGTGCGAAAGAAGTTAAAGTGAGTATGACCGATGATGCCCTGACGCGCATGCATGCAGAGAATCAGTCCAGGGAGGAGTTGAGCACCATCCATCAGTGGACCGTTGATGAAAGGATGTACTATTCGGATGAAAAAGCGGGCTTCCTGAGCATTACTTCATCTTCCCCGGAACTGCTGAAAGGCGTGGATCCCGAAAAGCTTCAGGCGATGCAGGTTGCCTCGGGCCGCGCATTCAAGGACTTTTCGAACAGGATCCAGTCCGACTACCATAGCTGGTGTGTGGCAGGTTATCCTTCCGTCGAATGGGCGAAGCTTGTCTACCCGGATAAGAGCGAGGAAGAAGCTGTCAGTGCTTTGCTCGACCTCATCCTCTACACTGTACGGGCGGATGTTGAGGACCCGGTTGCAGCGTGGGAAGAACTTGACCGCTCGCTGCATGAGAAAGTGGATTATCTGAACGGCAGGAAATACAAAGCATTGCGATATGAGGCGCCGGGCACAGACTTTGTAATGGAACTGCCTGAAGGGCATCTCTGGGCGGGGGCTTCGAGTGTGAATGAAGACGGCGAACGTTTCATGGCGAATATGCCAACTGAGGAAGTTTTCAGTGTCCCGAAAAGAACAGGCGTGAACGGGTATGTTTCGAATACGCTGCCGCTCAGTTACGGCGGCAACATAATAGATGATTTCAAACTTACATTCAAGCACGGGAAAGTGGTGGATTTTGAAGCGGGAACAGGCTATGATGTGCTCGAAAACCTGCTGAACACCGATGAGGGGGCAAGGTATCTTGGTGAAGTTGCACTCGTTCCGCATGATTCGCCGATCTCAAATACTGGTAAGTTATTCTATAACACATTGTTTGATGAGAATGCTTCGTGTCATATCGCACTCGGCAGCGCGTATGCTTTTTGCATAGAGGGCGGCAAGTCGATGTCGAGGGAGGAACTTGAGGAAGCCGGACTCAATGATTCCATCAGCCATGTGGATTTCATGATCGGTTCTGAAGAACTCAATATATACGGCGTCGATGAAGACGGAAACGAAGAAAAAATCTTTGACAAAGGCAATTGGGCGTTTTAAATTCTTGATGCAAAAAGCTGAAAATATGATAAAATTGAGTTAATAAGAAAAGTCCAATAGGAGGATACCTATGAGTTTTGCAATGATGTTTCTAGTACTTGCAGCATTTGTCTTTGCCATTTTCGCATTTGCGGCAGTGTTGTCGTACTTTCTGACCAAAGCGCTCCCCGGCAAGGATGCGCTGGTCGTCGATACTCCGGAGGAAGCGCTGGAGCGTAAAATATAAATCATCCACACCGATGATTTTCAGGAAGGGATATCGTCTATCCCTTCTTTTTTTATGCTCAAAATATGCTATTATAGTATTGCTGAACATGGAGGGGATAGCATGGAAAAGAAAATGTCAGAGTCATATACAGTAAAGACTTCGAATGTACTTCCGCCTGATACGAACAATCATCAGACACTTTACGGCGGACGGCTGTTGGAATACATAGATGATGTGGCTTCGATTGCAGCGAGGCGCCATTCGAGATCGAAAGTGGTGACAGCATCCATCGACTCGGTGGATTTCCTGGAACCGATCAATCTGGGGGATGTTGTCATTCTGGAGGCGATGGTCACCCATACCGGTACCTCATCGATGGAAGTATTGGTCAAGATTTCAAAAGAGGAACTGGAAGAGTCCGGGGCGATGAGTCTTGCAGCTTTCAGCTTCCTGACTTTTGTGGCACTCAGTGACGACAAAAAACCGATCGGCGTTCCGGCACTCATACCGGATAATGACAGACTGAAATGGCTGGACGAAACCGGTGAGGAAAGGGCTGAACACCGTAAGCACAGACGCGACAGATCGAAGGCGCTCAGGGAATTCTTTGCGAATGATCTTTTTGATTAGGGTGAGTTGAATGCAGATTGTAAAAGTTGTTGAACAAAAGGGCGGCATGTTCAAAATAGTCATGGACAATGGTGATTCCTTCAAGGCCCATGAGGAATCACTCGTCCGTTACCGTCTGATGAAGGGCGCCGAATTTGACGAGGCGGAATACGGAAGGATCATGCAGGCGATCCAGTATGACCGGGCTTATGTAGATGCGCTAAAACATATCAGCTATAAACTGCGTTCCATCAGTGAAATGCGTGAATATCTATCAGAAGACTACGGCCCTGATGTCATTTCAGAGACCATACACCGGCTTAAGGGCGAAGGCTATCTCAATGACAGCCACTATGCCGAAGCATTGAAGAATACGATGCTGAACACCAGTGACAAAGGCCCCGGCTCACTCGTGCGTGAACTTAAGAAACATCAGATCGACCAGGATATCATCATGCGCACGGCGGATGCATTCGACTCGGAAATCGATAACGAGCGCATGAACCGGATAAAAGCCAGGGAATTGAAAAAGCACAGGGGGGCCTATCGCCAGTTCAGGATGAAATTGCATGAGAAGCTCTATCAAAAAGGGTATAATAAAGACCATATGGACATGATCACATTTGATGATGACGAATTCGATGAGACCTCCCATTTTGAGAAAGACTTTGAAAAGTACTACAATAAGCATATGAAAATGGACGGCTCGTATGCTGCCAGGCAGAAGTTGGTCCAGGCGCTGATGCGGAGAGGTTATAATTACGATATGATCCAGGAAAAGTTAGGCGGTATAGATGATGAGTTCATTTAACACAATGACAAGACGTGAGATAGAAGCGTACATTGTCGATAAACGGGAAAAGATGCGCAAGGCGGAAATGATGGGGATCGAAAATGAATACCGGGTGTATGAACGCCAGGTGCTGATTGCAGAGAGCTATCTGATCGATCTGTCCCAGATTGAACCGGGGAAAATATATAAGATTGTCAGCAACGAGGATTTTTATTTTAAAGTGGAATATATAAAAGGGGTCTTCGCTTGGGGCTTCTACCTCGGCGGAAATGAAAAAGAGACAGGTATTCCAGTAAGCATGCTCCAGTTAAGCAGGAAAGGTTGATTCGATGCACGACATCATTCTGCTCAGGGCGCGCGACCTGACTTATGCCAAAGAACCGGTGAAATTCAAAGACCGGATACTCAGCCGTGCTGAAGGTCTGATGTTGAAGGATGTCACTTTCCATCTTTACAAGGGAGAAGTGCTCGGCATTCTGTCGGACTATAAGACTCTCTATTATTTGAAAGAGGTTGTCAGTGGCACACTCGATGCGACAAAAGGGAAAGTGAAGACCAGGAGTTCCATACTCAGTCTGGATGTCATGGACCATGTCCATCACAGGCATCCTGTGAATATTTTCGTTTCGGAACTTCTGGATGAATATATGCGGCCGGATGCGGCATTGAGAGTGATGGAGGAACTCAAAGAGCAGCCGTTGTTCAGAAAAAGATGGACTACGCCTGTCAGGAATCTTCCACGCAGAGAAATCGCGCTGATTCTTATTGAGATGTCCAAAGTCACTGATGCGGATATCATCATCTATTGTAATATGTACCGTCATCTGAGTGGCCGGGATAAAGAGATGTTCAGGAACACCGTGGATAATCTGGAGCGTTCGGAGCGCGGCCTCCTCCTGCTTGAGAGCGATATTGAACCGATCAGCATGCTGGCGAACTATTTCCTATGGCTCAGTTATGGGCAGATACGCTATGACGGCAGCGTCAAAAAAGGCGTGGATACATATAATGAATATATGCGTAAGAAAAGTCAGCTGAAGAGCGTGGATGAAGAGGCCCTTTTCGACCTTGAATGGAAACAGAACGTCTCGGAGTATGCAAGATATAAACATTCCCTGAAGCGGCTGAGCCGTAAACAGACGGGCATCATCGACGGATTGAACATCCGGAAGATCATCCTGTCTGTTGTACTGCTGTTCATGATGCTGATGTCGAGCTTTGTCATATTCATGGATATTACGTTTACCGGCGAGGCGAACAGCAACCAGGATCAGAGAGTGACTGTGCCGGAAGAGGAAGAGAGCGCGCGTACGTATTATGCAATCACTGCAGAAGATGATATGGAGTTCGGCAGCCAGGTGCTCTCCCACATGAGCCTTGTGGAAGTGGATTCTGATTACCAGGACGGGTATACGGTAATGGTGGGAGGCTCGGAATATGAGACCGGTGAGAACAGCCTGATCTATTTCAATCCGGCGAGCCTCTATCCTGAAGCTGCTTTTGAGTCACTCCTGCCTTACACGAGTGACAGATTCCTTGAGTCCTATCAGTTCTATACACGGTATGTGGGAAGACAGGCGGAGAAAGTGACTGACGACTTCAGCCTGTCATCATCCGACGAGCGCCATGCAACGGTTTCCGGTTTCCCTGTTACTTATCATTTCAGAAATGGCTACGTATTTTCAATGACCATGCCCGCCTCCGATATCGATGGACTCCGTGAAGAATATGGACTTAATTCCGAAGATGTCATATTCAGGCTCCAGGACGGGGGCTTCATGATACTGGATGCATCAAATGAAACATGGCTGTACATTGACCAGTAGGAGGGGAAAGATGAATTACAAAGTAAGATATTTGTGGAGGCAGTTCCTGGATCAGACGGGATATTTTTCGAAGCACAATCTCACGCCCCTCCTGTTTTATGCCATCGGGCTCGTATTTCTGCTCGGGGCGATGACATTCATGGGACCGGAGGGGATCATACGCTATCTGTATACGATTGTCGGCCTGATGGGGGCTGTGTGGCTCTTCAGTATGGTGGTCCTGAACAGGAACGCCACATTCTATAAAGATTCAGTGGTCAAAGTCAGTTATGTCCCGCTGTATTTCAGAATGCTTCCTACAGTCATTTTCCAGACTTTCATATTTGTGATGTTCACTGTTCTGTACAGTGCATTCACAGCACTTGTGGTGGATGACTGGCTGATCGACATATTCTCCCTCCTGTATTACACGGTTCTTGGTGTCATATTGATCATACCTTTCATCCTGCTGTTCCTGACAGTAGAGACTCCGAACCTCGGAAAGGTGAATGTGGCGGTCTTTACAGTGCTGGTACTGGTTGTGCCGGTACTCTATCTGCCCGAATCGATACCTGCTGTGCTTGAGAATATACTCAGCCTGAATCCGTTCTACTATGTAGTGAACGGACTTCAGGCGAACGCTGTGCAGCTTGCCTGGAATATCGACAGGCTTCCGCATGATATACTGTTCTTTTCACAGACTGCATTCCTATACCTGTGGATGCTCGGGTTCTACAGCAAGATGAAATTCAATCTCTACCAGTACAGTAAAAAACGACAGGATGCCTGACATCCTGTCGTTTTAATTATTTATCAGTTTGCGCTGAAGCTTGCTTTCCGAGAAGACCCAGCCGGTGTAGCTGTGTATGACCTTTTTATCATTCTTATCTATCTGCATGATACAGACGAACGGGTAATGGCCGTCTTTCAGATATCTGAGGTCGACATATCTTATTTCAGCCAGGTCCTCTGAAAGTTCCTTCACTTCATAGCGGTAGATTGAGGAGAAGAAGGTGAAGGCCTTGAAATTCAGGTCTTCCTTCACCGCTTCGAACAGTTCTTCATCGATCCGTGCGCTCTTATTGAAACGGTCGTAAAAGATGATGTTTCCGCGAAAACTCCTGCCAACGTAATATGCGTTCTGTGTGACGGCTACGAGCCGCCATTCGAAAAAGTGGATGGTCGGCATGCAGAAGACCCGCGTTATATATTCCCCGGGGAGCTGCCGTTCCACTTTCCTGTTGATGAAACGCTGCATGCCCGCGCGTGCAATGTAGTAGACCAGCATGACGCCGTACAGTATGAAAAAGAGCGCGACCGGTGACATGCCGAGGAACCATAGTACGAAGTAGAATACATGCATTATGATGATGGGGATATCGACGGTATTGATGACACCAAGCTGTATCCAGGTATTATTTATCGGCCGGAGGGCCTGTGTGCCGTAAGAATTGAATATGTCGACGAAAACATGCAGAAAGACTGCAAACTGTATCCACAGGTACATGTTCAATGTCGGGAGGTCGAAAAGCAGCACAGACAGGACTGTGAGCAGAACCGGCCAGATGAAGAATGTAAAGGGAAGGGAATGGGTGATTCCGCGGTGGTGTGTAATGTATACTGCATTGTTTTTCATCTTCATGACTGTGTCCACATCGGGGACGAGTGAGGCACCCACGACAGTGGTGATGAAACCGATGGATAATGGGTCGATTGCAGGATCAATTGCGGCCAGGCCGACTATTGTTCCGCCCATCAGGGTATGTGTTAGAGTATCCATATTAAGACTCCCCATTCAATTGAGAAATATTTATGTAGAGGAAGATGTTACGATGCTGAACATTTCAGATTTTAATAATAACCTACTGGCATGGTACCAGGCAAATAAAAGAGACCTGCCATGGCGGCGGACGAGCGATCCGTACTACATCTGGCTCAGTGAAGTCATGCTGCAGCAGACCCAGGTTATTACTGTTATACCCTATTTTGAAAAATTCATAACCAATTATCCGGATCTTGATACTCTGGCCGATGCGGACGAGGGGAGTCTGTTGAAGGACTGGGAAGGGCTTGGCTATTATAACAGGATACGCAATTTCCATGCCGCAGTGAAGGAAGTGCAGAATACATATGATTCGACGGTACCGGACGATCCCGATGCCTTTTTCAGCCTCAAGGGCGTCGGGCCGTATATCGGGGGGGCCGTGCAGAGCATTGCATTCAACAATCTGCTCGCCGCCGTGGATGGGAATGTGCTCCGGGTCATGGCAAGGTTGAACCTTGACTACAGGGATATGACCAAAACCTCCGTCCAGAAATCTGTCAAGCAGGATATTGAAGCAATCATGCCCCTTGAAGCGGGCGATTTCAACCAGGCTCTGATGGAACTCGGGGCAGTGGTCTGCACACCGAGAACACCGAAATGCATCATGTGCCCTGTACAGGAACACTGCGAGGCATACAAAGAGGGGCAGGTGTCCGGGGTGCCGGTGAAAAAGAGGGCGAAGAGCAAAAAGGAGGTATACTACAATGTCTACTTCATACTCAATGATAAGGAGGAGATCATACTCAAAAAGCAGGAGGGCACACTGCTTGGCGGAATGTACGAACTGCCCAAATATGATATCGATACTTCGCTTGAAACAATCGAAGAGGAGCTCGGATTGCCACTTGATCACCCGGATATCCACACAGGCAGTGTGAAGCATGTGTTCACCCATCAGATCTGGTATATGGAAGGCTATGTTTTATATACAAAAGGGACACACGATGATTTCGTGCCGAGGACAGAGGTGGAGAAGCTGCCCATGAGCAGAGCCATGCAGAAGATATACAGGCAGTTGGAAATGTAGAACCAAAAAATGTGAATATAAATGCGTCTATGATATAATACAGAGGTATTATTATAAAGGTGGTGTGGAATATGGGTTTCGAATCCATACCCAAAGAAGGCAGCAGGGTCAAAATCCAGAGTTATAAACATGACGGGAGCATCCACCGCGTGTGGTCCGAGACGACCATACTGAAAGGGACGGATCATGTTGTCATCGGCGGCAACAACCGTACTCTGGTCACTGAAAGCGACGGGCGCACATGGGTAACCCGCGAACCTGCGATTGTCTATTTCCATGTGGACTACTGGTTCAACGTAATCTGCATGTTCCGTGAAGACGGGGTATACTACTATTGCAATCTTTCCTCGCCATTTGTCTATGATGAAGAAGCATTGAAATACATTGATTACGATCTGGATATAAAAGTGTATCCTGACGGCAAGTATCATCTGCTCGATGAAGACGAATACCGTGTCCATAAGCAGCGCATGAAGTACCCGGATGACATAGACAAGATTCTGAGGCGCAATGTGGATATACTCCAGCAATGGATCGAAAGAAAGAAGGGGCCTTTCGCTCCCGATTTCGTCAAAGTGTGGCAACAGAGATTCAACAACGATTTCAAATCATACTGAAGACCAATCAACTGGGGACGGTTGATTGTTTTTTTGAAAAGGAAGTTTTTAATTGATAAAACGTTATCTACAATTTGTAAAGCCGTATACGTGGCTGATTGTACTGACGATCCTCATCGGCATCCTGAAGTTCGGGATTCCGCTTCTTCTGCCGCTGCTGATCAAATACGTAATTGACAGCATTATTCTTGCTGACGGTCTGACGGTTGAAGACCAGATGAACATGCTGATCAGGGTCCTTCTGATCTTTTCCTTCATCTTTGTGGTGATCCGGCCGCCGGTCGAATATTTCAGACAGTACCTTGCCCAGTGGACGAGCAATAAGATACTGTATGATATCAGGAAGAAAATGTACGGCCACCTGCAGATGCTGAGCGCGAAATTTTATTCGAACAGTAAAGTGGGGGAGATAATTTCGCGTGTCATCAATGATGTGGAACAGACGAAGGATTTCATCATGACAGGGCTGATGAACGTCTGGCTCGATCTCGTGACGATCATCATCGCCCTCGTGATCATGTTCAGCATGAACGGGGAGCTGACGGTCGTGTCCATGGTCATTTTCCCATTCTATATATTCGGTGTATGGTATTTCTTCGGCAGGCTGAGACGACTGACACGGGAAAGGTCCCAGGCGCTTGCAGAAGTGCAGGGATTCCTGCATGAGAGGATCCAGGGTATAAACGTCATCAAAAGCTTTGCTGTCGAAAAGAATGAGGAAGGCCGTTTCAATGAAAGGAATTCCAATTTCCTTGATAAAGCGACAAATCACGCAAAGTGGACTGCCCGAAGCTTCTCAGTCGTCAATACGATCACTGACATCGGTCCGCTGCTGGTTGTTGGATATGGTGCCTACCAGGTGATAAACGGGAATCTGACGGTGGGTACGCTGGCGGCATTCATCGCCTATCTCGATAGGCTGTACGGTCCGCTCCGCAGACTTGTATCCTCCTCTACGACTCTCACACAGAGTATTGCTTCCATGGACAGGGTGTTCCAGCTCTATGATGTGAAATACGACGTCCAGGACCGTAAAGGTGCAAAAGAACTGGGCCGTACCGACGGCAATATCGAGTTCAGCAACGTAGGTTTTGACTATGACGGCGAGGATACGAGTGTGCTTAAGGATATTGATTTCAATGTCGGCAGCGGGGAGACAGTCGCGTTCGTCGGCATGAGCGGCGGGGGAAAGTCCACCCTCGTCACTCTGATACCGAGATTCTATGATGTGACAGAGGGACGGGTGATGCTGGATGGCAAAGACATCAGAGACTATACGATAGAGTCCCTCCGGAATAATATCGGTCTCGTGATGCAGGACAACATCCTATTTTCGGATTCAATTTTGGAAAACATAATGCTTGCCAAACCGGATGCGACCGAGGAGGAGGTTGTCGAGGCTGCTAAACGGGCGAATGCCCATGAATTCATAATGGGGCTGCCTGATGGATACCGCACAGAAGTGGGCGAACGCGGTGTCAAATTATCCGGCGGACAGAAACAGCGTATTGCGATTGCCAGAGTGTTCCTGAAAAATCCGCCGATCCTCATACTGGATGAAGCGACGAGCGCACTCGACCTTGAGAGTGAGAGCATCATACAGGAAACCCTCCTTGAATTGTCAAATAACAGGACGACTATCATAGTGGCACACAGGCTTTCGACAATTACCCATGCAGACCGGATTTTCGTGATGAGCAACGGGGAGATAGAAGAATCCGGCACACATCATGAGCTGATGAACAGACAGGGCGCATACTATGATCTTTACAGCATTCAAAACTTATAATAAATAGGATTAAAGGATGAGTTCATGAGCGGACAAGCAGATATTTCATTCCTGAGGCATAGTACCCTGGAAGCGGCAAGAGCACTTCTGGGAAAGGAAATCATTACCGAAATCGACGGCGAAGTGACCAGTGGCTTCATCACCGAAACAGAGGCCTACCTCGGTTTGGAGGACAGGGCCGCGCATACTTTCGGCGGCAGGATGACAAAGAAGAATGAGAAGATGTTCAACAGTTTCGGCCACTTGTATGTCTACAGTATGCACGGTCACAACTGCATGAATTTCCTGACCCGCGAAAAGGAGCATCCGGAAGGGGTGCTGATCCGCGGCATCGAACCGAATACCGGAAAGGATGCCATGGCCCGCCGCCGTGGCAGGGGGAATGATCTTACAGCCGGGCCGGGAAAACTTACTGAGGCACTTGGCATAAAAAGGGACCTTCATAATGGTATGGAACTGAACAATGGAATATTGACGTTGAGAGAGGGGAAAACACCGGCGGTCATTGAAGCGACAAAACGCATCGGTATTGAAACGAAGGAAGAAGCGGTCGACTTTCCCTACCGTTTCATCATAAAAGGGAACCCGCATATCAGCAGATTCAAAGGCCGGGTGTCCGAAAACAATGGATGGAAGCATTAAAAAACCAGGTATCCTTTTTGGATACCTGGTTTTTTATATATCGAGCGTTTCATCCTGGATGTTGATCTTGTTGTTATCGGCATGGAACCTGAAGAAGCTGGATGTCAGCCTGTCGAGCCTGTCGAGTGAGTTTGAATACTCATGGATGGACGAGATCACTTCCAGTATATTTTCGTATTGAACCCTTTCCTCGTCAGTTTCTGCTTCATTATACAGCGTGACGAAGTTGTCCATCATGGAAAATTCGAACTGGTCATCGACATCATAAGCGTCAGCCGGGACTTCGGGTTTGATCTTCTCGGTTATTTTCATGAATATCTGCTCATGGTAGGCCATGAGCTGTTCCAGTTCATATTTGATCCTGTACTTGAAGTCTTCATCAAGATGGTTATAATCATTTTCGAACCGGTTTATCTTGCGGAGCAGTTCAAATGCCCTTCTCGTGGAGGAAATGAGCTGCTGGAATAAAATCTTGCGGCGTGCCTCTGCGAAATACCTTCTGCTGAAATAGTTCTTTTCCTCCCGGTACCATAGGTACATGGTCTCCAGAGTCACTACTCTCGTCCTGAGTGATTCGATGTCTTTCTTTACCACCTGGTATTCACTTACCGCATTCAATTCAAGTCTGATCCATTTGAAAATGTCACTCGTGATATTAAAGCAGTTGTGATACATTTTTGTTTCGTACTTGGGCGGAATGAAGACCAGATTGACGACGAGTGAACAGAATACACCGATCATCACAAGTGAAAACCTGATGCCGGCCGCTTCCAGGAACTCCAATGTTGTCGTCTCACCCATCAGCTGGGGGGCGTCCATGATGGCGATCATCGTCACCACTGCAAGTGTCGAGACACTCTGCAGATTAAAGAACAGCAGGACGGCAAGCACCAGTATGACCGTAAGTCCGATGATGATGATGTTATTGCCGAATAAGAGGACCATCAAAATTGCCGATATAGCGCCGAGGGTGTTTCCCTGGAATTGTTCCCACAGCCGTTTTGCCGAGCGGTGCACGTTCGGCTGCAGGGCGAAGACCGCGGCGATGGCTGCAATCAGTGTGGGCTCAAGATTCAGCAGTTTGGTGATCATGAGAGTGAATACAACGGTGATTCCGGTTTTAAAAACTCTAGCACCAAAACGCATGGCACCATCTCCTATAAATCATTTTTGAAAACTTCTTCGACGATGGAAAGCGTCTCTCTGATATCGTCTTCAGTATGCTCTGTTGTGAGGAACCAGGCTTCGTATTTGGATGGTGCAATATTGATGCCTCTCTGAATGAGACCGTTGAAGAATTTTGAGAACACTTCCCCGTCACTTTCCTCAGCCATGCTGTAGTCGGTGACCGTCCTGTCTGTAAAATAGATTGTGAGTGCGCCGACAAGACGGTTGATGGAGGCTTGGATCCCGTATTTTCCAATCAATTCTGTGAGTCCGTCTTCAAGCATTTTTCCGAGACGCTCAAGCTCTTCATAGACTCCGGGCTTCTCAAGCACTTCCAAACATGCGATTCCGGCTGCCATGCTCAGCGGATTGCCTGACATTGTCCCCGCCTGGTAGGCCGGTCCGAGAGGGGCTGCCTTTTCCATTATATCCAGTCGTCCGCCATAGGCACCTATAGGTGTTCCGCCGCCGATGATCTTACCCATTGCAGTCAGATCCGGTTCCACGTTAAGGAAGTTCTGTGCACCGCCGTACATGAAGCGGAAGGCGGTGATCACTTCATCATAGATGACGAGTGAACCGTTGTCGTGTGCAGTCTGGTTCACCTCTTCAAGAAAACCGTCGAACGGTTCGACGATGCCGAAGTTACCGACGATCGGTTCAACAAGCACTGCGGCGACTTCATCACCGAAATGGCTGATTGCGGTTCTGAAATCTTCTATATTATTGAACGGCACGGTAATTACATCTTCGGCCACCCCTTGAGGGACGCCGGCGGAATCCGGTGTACCGAGCTGGGAAGGGCCGCTTCCTGCAGCAACCAGGACGAGATCAGAGTGGCCGTGGTAGCAGCCTTCGAACTTGATGATCTTGTTGCGGCCGGTATAGGCACGGGCCACTCTGATAGTGGTCATTACGGCCTCGGTCCCGGAGTTTACGAACCTTACGCGTTCCAGTGAAGGAATTGCTTTTTGGATCTTTTTGGCGAAATCTATTTCGAGGGTCGTCGGTGTGCCGTACAGGATGCCTTTGCTGCTCTGCTCGGCAATGGCCTCATGGATACGGGGGTGGCCGTGGCCTGTAATGATCGGACCGTAGGCAGCCAGATAATCTATGTATCTGTTACCGTCCACATCATAGAAGTATGCGCCTTCTGCGCGTTCCATCACGACCGGTGCCCCGTCCCCGACTGCCTTATATGATCGGGAAGGGGAGTTGACACCGCCCAGTATGACTTTGTTCGCTTCATCTTTGAGTGCTTTTGATTTTTCATGACTGAACATTCGTTTTCATCCTTTTAACTGCAATTTTTTATATTAGTTATTCTATCACACATACCTTCCATTATTAAGCGAGGTTCATTGTGTTGTGAGTTATGCAGAAGTCCGTTATCATCAGTATATATAAAACTATATAGGAGGATTACAGATGGATAAATTTCCGGAATTTGCACTTGAAAACCAGGACGGGGTGACAGTCTCCAATGAAGACCTGAAAGGAAAGACGGTCATCTACTTCTACCCTAAAGACAACACACCCGGATGCACCACCCAGGCATGCGATCTCAGGGACAATATGGATTTACTCAACGACCTTGGAGTAACGGTCTACGGGGTAAGCGGCGATTCCAAGAAGAAACATCAGAATTTTATCGAGAAGCAGGGTCTGAACTTCGACCTCCTGGTGGATGATGACTTCAAACTCGCCGAGAGTCTTGATGTATACAGGATGAAGAAAGTGTTCGGCAAGGAATCGAAGGGGATTGTCCGGACCACTTTTGTCGTGGATGAAAACAGCAACATCCTGAAGCGGTATGACAATGTAAAAGCGAAAGAGCATATGGACTCCCTCAAAGAATTTTTGCAAGAGGTGTAGGTTGATGAAGAACATCCTCTCTACAACAAGACTAAGGGAAGATATGCTGGATCAGCTTGAAAATGAATTCGGCGGATATGAATTCCGTTTTGTGAAATCACGTGACGTGACAGACAGTGACCGGGAATGGGCGGATATATTCGTCACTTACGGCTCTGACATGAAAGCAGAAGATATGCAGGCTTTCAAAAATCTGCAGTGGGTGATGGTGATGAGTGCCGGCCTGGATGATATGCCCCTGTCAGAGATGGAGGGCATACACATCACGAATGCCAAAGGCATCCATAAGATACAGATGACGGAATACACGATAGGACTCCTGCTCAATTTCTACAAGGGTATCCATCAATTGAATCTTGAGCAGGAGCGGGCGTATTGGAGGAAACAGGCGGTGACCGAGGAAATATACGGCAAAACTGTCCATATCCTCGGCACAGGAAGCATCGGTTCGCACCTGGCTGGAGTATTGAAGGCATTCGGCACAGAAACGACAGGCTACAATACGAAGGGCGGGGAAGTTGAAAATTTTGATCAGACCCTCCCTGTTGACGAACTGCATGCACATATCGGCGAAGCGGATATAGTGATCAACATACTACCGAGTACCGGATCCACCCGGGGCATGCTCAATGAAGAAACATTCAGGAAAATGAAAGACACGGCTATATTCGTCAATATCGGACGCGGGGATATCATGACAGATGATACCGTGAATGCCGTTCTATCAGAAGGATATATCAGACACATGATCCTGGATGTGTTCAATCAGGAACCGCTGCCGTCCGATCACAAATTCTACGAATATGATAATCTGACAATAACACCGCATGCATCATCCAAAACGCCGGAATATTTGACACGTGCATTCGATATCTTCATATATAATCTGAGACGGGCTGATGATTTCAACTCCATGAAGAATATCATCGATAATGCCCGCGGCTACTGAAAATCTGATTTGACAAACAATTTAATGACAAAGTACAATAAATATATTACAGTAGTCTGATATAGGAAAGAAGGTATCAATATGAAGATGATGGATGCCAATGAACAGTTCACTGATTCGATTGATGCACTCAGAAAGACTGGTGTCAGGATTACACCACAGAGAAAAGCAGTGCTCAAGTATATGATAGAAACTGAAGAACATCCGACTGCTGATGATATATTCAAGGCGTTGTCCAGTGAATATCCTAATATGAGTGTAGCTACAATATATAATAACCTGAAACTCTTCAAGGATACCGGGCTGGTAAAGGAACTCACCTACGGGGATTCATCCAGCAGGTTCGATTTCATAACAGATACGCATTACCATATCATCTGCAGCAATTGCGGCAAGATTACAGACTTCCATTATCCGGGTCTCGAAGAAGTGGAACAGCTTGCCGGTTCTGTGACAGAATATGATGTGAGTCACCACAGACTCGAGATATACGGGCTCTGTCCGGAATGCAGGGAAGAGATTTAGAATGCAAAAACAGATTCATACAGAAAATAGGAAAAGCGGCCATGCGGCCGCTTTTCCTATTTGTCCTGAGACCGGTCATTTTGACCGGTTTCTTTATTGATTTCATCGATTGCCTGGTTTCTCCTATGTTCTACATTATAATCCAGCGAGAAATCCTGGCCTTCAAGTTCCTTGTCGATGGTAAGGGGTTCTTTACAATGCTGGCAGAAGTCGACATGACCGAGTATCTTCGTGTGCTTTTCGCAATTGGGGCACTGGACGGTGACTGTCCGGGTGCTGATCATCCCGACCCAGAAGTATATGATGAAACTGAGCATTATCGGAAGCAGTCCTACTATAAGGAAGATGCTGAAAATGATCGGCGACTCCCTGAAGAATACTCCCAGGTACATTATACCCATGCCTATGAACACAAGTGCCAGAGCATAGCCGCGAATCCGTTGGATCTTATTGCCTTTCTTTTTCATACTTTCACCTCTGAAATTCATTATATACAATTATGAGCCATTATGATAACCTAATATTTAGCATTTGATGAACAAAGCAGCCGCAAAAAAAGATTTTAAAATTCTTCAGCAAAGTTGTTGACATTAAAATGCACACTTGTTATGATATATCTTGTCGCTGATTTGAGCGGCGTAAATTTTTTAACTCAGCAACAAGACAGTATTTCATACAGCAAATAGTTTTTCGAAAGTGTAAAAATTACGCTTGAATAAAACTTGCAGCTGATGTAACATACTAAGAGTGAGAAAAAACGAGTGACACAAAAGAGAACATTGAAAACTGAATGACAATATGTCAACGTTAATTCCGAGAAAGCGACACACACAGTGTGTCACAGATTGAGGCGGACAATATAAACGCAGTGCGGTGCCGGAGACGGCACGGCAGGAGCTCGAGATGGGCTTTCCAATTATGGAGAGTTTGATCCTGGCTCAGGATGAACGCTGGCGGCGTGCCTAATACATGCAAGTCGAACGCGAGAAGAGGGAGCTTGGCTCCCTCGGATCGAGTGGCGGACGGGTGAGTAACACGTAGGCAACCTGCCCATCAGCCGGGGATAACTGCGGGAAACCGTGGCTAATACCGGATAATCCTTTCCACCGCGGGGTGGAGAGTTGAAAGACGGTTTCGGCTGTCGCTGATGGATGGGCCTGCGGCGCATTAGCTGGTTGGTGGGGTAACGGCCCACCAAGGCGACGATGCGTAGCCGACCTGAGAGGGTGATCGGCCACACTGGGACTGAGACACGGCCCAGACTCCTACGGGAGGCAGCAGTAGGGAATCTTCCGCAATGGACGCAAGTCTGACGGAGCAACGCCGCGTGAGTGAAGAAGGGTTTCGGCTCGTAAAACTCTGTTGTTGAGGAAGAACGACAGGTAGAGTAACTGCTACCTGTGTGACGGTACTCAACCAGAAAGCCACGGCTAACTACGTGCCAGCAGCCGCGGTAATACGTAGGTGGCAAGCGTTATCCGGAATTATTGGGCGTAAAGCGCGCGTAGGCGGTCTGTTAAGTCTGATGTGAAAGCCCCCGGCTCAACCGGGGAGGGTCATTGGAAACTGGGAGACTTGAGTGCAGAAGAGGAGAGTGGAATTCCATGTGTAGCGGTGAAATGCGCAGAGATATGGAGGAACACCAGTGGCGAAGGCGGCTCTCTGGTCTGTAACTGACGCTGATGTGCGAAAGCGTGGGGATCAAACAGGATTAGATACCCTGGTAGTCCACGCCGTAAACGATGAGTGCTAAGTGTTAGGGGGTTTCCGCCCCTTAGTGCTGCAGCAAACGCATTAAGCACTCCGCCTGGGGAGTACGGCCGCAAGGCTGAAACTCAAAGGAATTGACGGGGACCCGCACAAGCGGTGGAGCATGTGGTTTAATTCGAAGCAACGCGAAGAACCTTACCAAATCTTGACATCCTCTGACCGCCCTGGAGACAGGGCTTCCCTTCGGGGCAGAGTGACAGGTGGTGCATGGTTGTCGTCAGCTCGTGTCGTGAGATGTTGGGTTAAGTCCCGCAACGAGCGCAACCCTTATGACTAGTTGCCAGCATTGAGTTGGGCACTCTAGTGAGACTGCCGGTGACAAACCGGAGGAAGGTGGGGATGACGTCAAATCATCATGCCCCTTATGATTTGGGCTACACACGTGCTACAATGGACAGGAACAAAGGGCAGCGAGACCGCGAGGTTGAGCGAATCCCATAAAACTGTTCTCAGTTCGGATTGGAGTCTGCAACTCGACTCCATGAAGCTGGAATCGCTAGTAATCGTGGATCAGAATGCCACGGTGAATACGTTCCCGGGTCTTGTACACACCGCCCGTCACACCACGAAAGTCAGTAACACCTGAAGCCGGTGGGCCAACCCTTACGGGAGGCAGCCGTCGAAGGTGGGACCGATGATTGGGGTGAAGTCGTAACAAGGTAGCCGTATCGGAAGGTGCGGCTGGATCACCTCCTTTCTAAGGATAATTACGGAACGGAATGGTTGACATATTGTATTCAGTATCATGTACATTGAAAACCGGATAGAGAAGCAATAAATGATTTTTAACCGAAAATCAAAGCGTAGAAAACCGAGAACTGAAATTAAAAAGAGTTCACACAAACACGCGTTGTGCCGCTTTCGGGCGGCACACTCACAAATTCATTGCGATTAAGTAATGAAGGGCGCACGGTGGATGCCTTGGCACTAAGAGCCGATGAAGGACGGAACCAACACCGATATGCTTCGGGGAGCTGTAAGTAAGCGTTGAACCGGAGATTTCCGAATGGGGGAACCCAGCACATGATTATGTGTTGCCGGCCAGTGAATCAATAGCTGGCGCGGCGGTAGACCCGGGGAACTGAAACATCTCAGTACCCGGAGGAAGAGAAAGAAAAATCGATTCCCTGAGTAGCGGCGAGCGAAACGGGAAGAGCCCAAACCAGCTTCGGCTGGGGTTGTAGGACACCGAGACGCGAGACAATGCGGAGCCGAACGGCCTGGAAAGGCCGGCCGTAGGGGGTAACAGTCCCGTAGGCGAAGGGCATTGTCTGGCACGGTGGATCCTGAGTACGGCGGAACACGAGGAATTCCGTCGGAATCCGGGAGGCCCATCTCCCAAGGCTAAATACTCCTTAGTGACCGATAGCGAACCAGTACCGTGAGGGAAAGGTGAAAAGCACCCCGGAAGGGGAGTGAAAGAGAACCTGAAACCGTGTGCCTACAAGTAGTCAGAGCCCGTTAATGGGTGATGGCGTGCCTTTTGTAGAATGAACCGGCGAGTTGTGATCTCATGCAAGGTTAAGCAGCGAATGCGGAGCCGCAGCGAAAGCGAGTCTGAAGCGGGCGACAGAGTATGGGGTTGCAGACCCGAAACCAGGTGATCTACCCATGTCCAGGCTGAAGTCCAGGTAACACTGGATGGAGGGCCGAACCGACTTACGTTGAAAAGTGACCGGATGAGGTGTGGGTAGCGGAGAAATTCCAATCGAACCTGGAGATAGCTGGTTCTCTCCGAAATATATTTAGGTATAGCCTCATGAGAGCATCGTGGAGGTAGAGCACTGTTTGGACGAGGGGCCCATCCCGGGTTACCGAATTCAGACAAACTCCGAATGCCATCGATGTGCTTCATGGGAGTCAGACAGTGGGTGATAAGGTCCATTGTCGAGAGGGAAACAGCCCAGACCACCAGTTAAGGTCCCCAAATATATGTTGAGTGGAAAAGGATGTGGCGTTGCACAGACAACTAGTATGTTGGCTTAGAAGCAGCCATCATTTAAAGAGTGCGTAATAGCTCACTAGTCAAGTGACGCTGCGCCGAAAATGTACCGGGGCTAAACATATTACCGAAACTGTGGATTAATACGAAGTATTAATGGTAGGAGAGCGTTCCAATGGCGGGGAAGCATGACCGTGAGGACATGTGGAGCGATTGGAAGTGAGAATGCCGGTGTGAGTAGCGAAAGACGGGTGGGAATCCCGTCCACCGAATGACTAAGGTTTCCAGAGGAAGGCTCGTCCGCTCTGGGTTAGTCGGGACCTAAGCCGAGGCAGAGATGCGTAGGCGATGGGCAACAGGTCGAAATTCCTGTACCGGTGATGTCCGTTTGAGTGATGTGGTGACGCAGTAGGATAGATGGAGCGTGCGACCGGAAGGGCACGTCCAAGCAGTGAGTGGTCAGGGCAGGCAAATCCGCCCTGTGTAACCATGGGCTGTGACGGGGAGCCGAAAAGAGTAGGCGAAGCCATTGATTTCACACTGCCGAGAAAAGCCGCTGGCAAGGACAGCCACCGCCCGTACCGTAAACCGACACAGGTAGTTGGGAAGAGAATTCTAAGGTGAGCGAGCGAACTCTCGTTAAGGAACTCGGCAAAATGACCCCGTAACTTCGGGAGAAGGGGTGCTCATAGAGATATGAGCCGCAGTGAATAGGCCCAAGCGACTGTTTACCAAAAACACAGGTCTCTGCCAAACCGAAAGGTGACGTATAGGGGCTGACGCCTGCCCGGTGCTGGAAGGTTAAGAGGAGCGCTCAGCGTAAGCGAAGGTGCGAATCGAAGCCCCAGTAAACGGCGGCCGTAACTATAACGGTCCTAAGGTAGCGAAATTCCTTGTCAGGTAAGTTCTGACCCGCACGAAAGGCGCAACGATTTGGGCACTGTCTCAACGAGAGGCTCGGTGAAATCATAGTACCTGTGAAGATGCAGGTTACCCGCGACAGGACGGAAAGACCCCGTGGAGCTTTACTGTAACCTGATATTGAATCTTGACCTCACCTGTACAGGATAGGTGGGAGCCGAGGAAGTGTGGACGCCAGTCTACACGGAGGCAGTGGTGGGATACCACCCTGGTGTGGTTGGGATTCTAACCCGCGCCCGTGATCCGGGCGGGAGACAGTGTCAGGTGGACAGTTTGACTGGGGCGGTCGCCTCCCAAAGAGTAACGGAGGCGCTCAAAGGTTCCCTCAGAATGGTTGGAAATCATTCCCAGAGTGTAAAGGTATAAGGGAGCTTGACTGCGAGACATACAGGTCGAGCAGGGTCGAAAGACGGACTTAGTGATCCGGTGGTTCCGCATGGAAGGGCCATCGCTCAACGGATAAAAGCTACCCCGGGGATAACAGGCTTATCTCCCCCAAGAGTTCACATCGACGGGGAGGTTTGGCACCTCGATGTCGGCTCATCGCATCCTGGGGCTGTAGTCGGTCCCAAGGGTTGGGCTGTTCGCCCATTAAAGCGGTACGCGAGCTGGGTTCAGAACGTCGTGAGACAGTTCGGTCCCTATCCGTCGTGGGCGCAGGAAATTTGAGAGGCGCTGTCCTTAGTACGAGAGGACCGGGATGGACATACCCCTGGTGTACCAGTTGTCGTGCCAACGGCATTGCTGGGTAGCTATGTATGGACGGGATAAGTGCTGAAAGCATCTAAGCATGAAGCCCCCCTCAAGATGAGATTTCCCCATCAGATCCCTCAGAGATGATGAGGTGGATAGGTTCGGCGTGTACGTGTGGCAACACATTCAGCGGACGAATACTAATCGATCGATGACTTATTCAAGAATGATGAAGAAACCGTGTTTCGGTTTATGCGCAATCTATTGCTTCTATCCGGTTTTGAATGTGACATGAAACGGGGCACTGCAGATGTTTATGCAGTGACACTGGATCTGACACATTCGCATATGACATTGTCCGGCGGCGATGGCGGAGAGGCCACACCTGTTCCCATGCCGAACACAGCAGTTAAGCTCTCCAGCGCCGATGGTAGTTGGACTGACGTCCCGCAAGAGTAGGACGCTGCCGGGCAGTGTTGCATTAATTTGATATCTACATCTTCCTACAGGAGAATTAGCTCAGCTGGGAGAGCATCTGCCTTACAAGCAGAGGGTCGGCGGTTCGAACCCGTCATTCTCCACCATTAATAATAGCCGGCCTAGCTCAATTGGTAGAGCAACTGACTTGTAATCAGTAGGTTGGGGGTTCAAGTCCTCTGGCCGGCACCATTTTTACTAATATGAGCCATTAGCTCAGTCGGTAGAGCATCTGACTTTTAATCAGAGGGTCAGAGGTTCGAATCCTCTATGGCTCATAACCCAAGCGGGTGTGGCGGAACTGGCAGACGCACTAGATTTAGGATCTAGCGCCTTCGGGCGTGGGGGTTCGACTCCCTTCACCCGCACCATTTAGGTTTATAATAGGCGGAAGTAGTTCAGTGGTAGAACATCACCTTGCCAAGGTGGGGGTCGCGGGTTCGAATCCCGTCTTCCGCTCCATTATTAAGCCGGGGTGGCGGAACTGGCAGACGCACAGGACTTAAAATCCTGCGGTAAGTAATTACCGTACCGGTTCGATTCCGGTCCTCGGCACCAGATTTAAAACCTTTTATAACATGCGCCCGTAGCTCAATTGGATAGAGCGTTTGACTACGGATCAAGAGGTTAGGGGTTCGACTCCTCTCGGGCGCGCTTTTAGTTTAATTACGGGAAGTAGCTCAGCTTGGTAGAGCACTTGGTTTGGGACCAAGGGGTCGCAGGTTCGAATCCTGTCTTCCCGACTCTTTAAGAAGTCAGCGGGTGTGGCGGAACTGGCAGACGCACTAGACTTAGGATCTAGCGCCTTCGGGCGTGGGGGTTCGACTCCCTTCACCCGCATCGCTTCACCATTTATCATATGTATGGGGGCTTAGCTCAGCTGGGAGAGCGCCTGCTTTGCACGCAGGAGGTCAGCGGTTCGATCCCGCTAGTCTCCACCATTCATTTAAATTTTATGTTAATCATGGCGGTGTAGCTCAGCTGGCTAGAGCGTACGGTTCATACCCGTGAGGTCGGGGGTTCGATCCCCTCCGCCGCCATATTGGACCTTTAGCTCAGTTGGTCAGAGCAAACGGCTCATAACCGTTGGGTCGCAGGTTCGAGTCCTGCAAGGTCCACCATGTTTTTGGTACAATTGATATCATACGGAGGAATACCCAAGTCTGGCTGAAGGGACCGGTCTTGAAAACCGACAGGGGCTTAACGGCTCGCGGGGGTTCGAATCCCTCTTCCTCCGCCATTTTTATTATTATCATTATCGCGGGATGGAGCAGTCTGGAAGCTCGTCGGGCTCATAACCCGGAGGTCGGTGGTTCGAATCCACCTCCCGCAATTTTCAATAGGTCCCGTGGTGTAGCGGTTAACATGCCTGCCTGTCACGCAGGAGATCGCGGGTTCGATTCCCGTCGGGACCGCCATTTTAAAATACAATATGCAGTGGTTCAGTAGCTCAGTCGGTAGAGCATGTGATTGAAGCTCACAGTGTCGGCGGTTCGATTCCGTCCTGAACCACCATTTTTAAATTAAGCCGGCCTAGCTCAATTGGTAGAGCAACTGACTTGTAATCAGTAGGTTGGGGGTTCAAGTCCTCTGGCCGGCACCATTTAGCTGATGGAGGGGTAGCGAAGTGGCTAAACGCGGCGGACTGTAAATCCGCTCCTTCGGGTTCGGCAGTTCGAATCTGCCCCCCTCCATTTATATAGGGGTATAGTTCAATGGTAGAATAGAGGTCTCCAAAACCTTTGGTGTGGGTTCGATTCCTACTACCCCTGCCATATGGCGGTTGTGGCGAAGTGGTTAACGCACCGGATTGTGGCTCCGGCATTCGTGGGTTCGATTCCCATCATCCGCCCCTTTTTGGGCTATAGCCAAGCGGTAAGGCAACGGGTTTTGGTCTCGTCATGCGAAGGTTCGAATCCTTCTAGCCCAGTAGAAGGCGCCATAGCCAAGGGGTAAGGCCGAGGACTGCAAATCCTCTATCACCGGTTCAAATCCGGTTGGCGCCTCCATTTTAACTAATGACAAGCGGAAGTAGTTTAGTGCTCAGAATATGCTTCTTCCTGAAGCAAGACATAGGTTCAAATCCTATCTTCCGCTCCATTTTCAATTGCTTGATAATGTCTTGCCACCGTGGCGGAATTGGCAGACGCGCTGGACTCAAAATCCAGTTCCCATTGCGGGAGTGCCGGTTCGATCCCGGCCGGTGGTATTTAAATTAACTATAAAATTGATTCAATATAAAGTATTTCAATATTTTAAGACGATCAGATGTAGTTCAACGCTGATCGTCTTTTATTTTGCCCGCTTTAAAACCTGGTTGAACACTAGGGAATTAATTGCTGTAAAGGAGAGGAAAAATACGGATAATAAGCAAGAGACAAAGGACATAGTCCAGACGGTCAAAGAAATTCTAAAAAGACGTTAACAGTATACTTGTTCGCTCATGCAATGCATGAGTGTTTTTTAATGATTTTAGAATAATGGATGGGCATGTATAATAGGACATATACAGAAATGGGGAGGGATGGGATGGACAGCTGGTACAGGATTGATAATACGGGTAAGGTATTCCACGCTGTATCGAATACGGATAATTCCTATGTGTTCCGTGTGTCCATGGTGATGAGAGAGGAAGTGGATCCTGAAATACTTCAGGAGGCACTGGATGTGATCAGTCCCCGTTTTCCTACACTGACTGTAAGAGTTCGAAAAGGTTTGTTCTGGGATTATATGGAGAAGAATGATGAAGCGCTTCTTGTTCAAAAGGAGAGAGACTATCCGTGTGCGCCCATCAAACCGGCGGAGAGCAGAGGATATCTGCTGCGGGTTTTGTATTTTGGAAGAAAGATTTCAGTGGAAGTATTTCATTCACTGACAGATGGCACGGGAGCGACTGAATTTCTGAAAACGCTCGTGTATCAATATCTACAGTACAGGAAAAGGAATGTCATGGATGATGGTCTCATCCTGATGCCTGAGGATGAACCGGATTCATTGGAGACCGAAGATAGCTTTAGTCAGTATGCTGACAATGTGGACAGGAATGTCTTCAGAAAAGAGGATAAACCGTCTTACCAGATAACAGGAACTCCGCTTAGGACTGAAGGAATGAACATGATTCATGGTATAATGGATGCGTCAGTTGTTAACAAATATGCCAAAAGCCTTGGGACAACGTTGACAGGATTCCTCTCAGCCATTATGATTCAGGTTATAGGCAGAGAAGCACTGTTGAAATCCAGCAGACCGAAGAAAGTTACAATTGCGGTTCCGGTAAACCTTAGAAGACAGTTTCCGTCGAAAACATTACGGAATTTCTTCTCAGTTGCGAATATCGGAGCAACTATAGACAAAACGACTTCCTTTGAAGATATTTTAAAGGTTGTAAATGAGGAATTGGCGAAACGCACAGGGAGAACATCACTTCAAAAGGGCATCAACCAGCATGTCTATCTCCAAAACAGCTTCATGACACGGACAATTCCGGTATTTCTGAAATATCCGGCGATGCGCTATGGATTTAACTATATCGGTGAGAGAACAAAGGCATTGACAATGACCAATATGGGAAATGTGTCATTGCCGCCATCCATGAGCAGACATATTGAACGGGTGGAACTGGCTTTTTATACAACAGTAAAAAGTCCGGTTGGATGTGGAATTGCTACGGCAAACAACACGATGACGGTGACATTTTCACTATCCATCTCTGAAACGGATATTATCAAAAACTTTTTTAACGAACTGATGAAGCATGTTGATATAGACATAGAAGTCTATTCAAACGAGTGGGGGAAACATGATGAAACAATGTGAAGAATGCAGGATCTGGACCAGCCATGCTGCATGTCCGTTATGCCTTGGAAGCATGGAAGGTTTAAGTGATGGAACTGGAGAAGAAAGGTATCCATCATATGCGGACAGGAAATTCTCCAGGAGACGGACGCCGAGAATAACTATGCTTGCAGGCATCACAGCCGTTTTAATCTGTCTGCTGATCAATATTGTAATCATGCCTCAATTTTTATGGATTTTCCACGTGGCGGGTGCGGTGATGTATATGCTCGTTTCCTTCAATCATACGATTTTATCAAAGTCTCATCTCGGAAGTAAGATTGTCATGCAGGTAATGAGCCTGACAATCCTGCTTCTGCTGATAGATTCACAATCGGGGGCAGAGTTCCTCTCATGGTCGGTGAATTATGTCGTTCCGTTCCTGATCATTTCAGGGATGGTCATGATAACGTCGATTGTTTTTTTCAGACGCATCAAATGGAGCAGCTACTTCAGCTTCATGATCATGATGCTCATCCTCGGTTTTCTTCCTGCGGCTCTATACGCGGCGGGAGTCACCACTGTCATATGGCCGAGCGCGCTTGCCGCAGCATATGCAGTATCGGTCATAATAATCATGATGATATTTGCTCAGCAGGCAGTTCTCACACAGCTGGGCAGAAGATTTCATATATAACCGTAAACCTCCATCCATTATTGTGGATGGAGGTTTTTATTCGATATAGATGATAAATACTGCATACCCCTCCCAGTGAATGAACTGCTCGTCTTCAATTTCATGATTTATCCCATGAAAGGATTAAAATATAATTGACGGAATAATCAATCATTGTACTATAATGGGCTTATAAAGCGGAGAGGGGAATTATTGATGGGTTACTACATAAAGTATTCTGCCATGAAGTCAGGGCAAAATGGAGAGAGGCTATTCTATATCAGTGATGAAAGCGGCAAGAGGGAGTTATGGCAAATGAACCTTGTCAATGGTGAGGTTTCGCAGGTGACATATGAAGAGGAAAATATAAAGGGCTATTGGCTTGAAGAATATGGAATGGTACTTGCGATTGATCATAACGGTAATGAAAGGAACCAGCTGCACAGACTTGAAGGGGATGGGGCGCTGCCGTTTATACAGGAACCGGATTATTTCCATCATTACGGAATCTATGATGACACAAATGAAAAATTTATGGTCACCCGCAATCATCATTCATCTTCCGCATTTGAGCTGTGCAGTTACAATACGCAGGGAGGAATTGTTGTTTTGGAAGAGTTCGAGTCACCCGCCTACATAAAAAAGAAACTGGATGAAGATACACTGCTGGTGACGCTTGATGTGGACAACATCGATCAAGAAATCTATTCATACAATATACGTGAAGGCAAACTGTCGAAATTACCGATGCCTAAAGGGCGCTTCAAGAGCATTTCACTGAATAGCGATGACGGGTTTGCGTATGCGGTATCCGATTGGGGAGACGGGTGCCTGAACCTGTACAGGCTGAATCTTACCGACTGGTCCTATGTGAAGATGACATCATTCCCATGGGATATAGAACACTGTAAACTATCTGATGATGGGAAGTCAGCTGTGATTGCTGTGAATGAAAACGGGTGTTCCACTCTGTATCATTATGATCTGGGTAATCATGAAGCTCAAAAAATGGATTTCAGAGCGGACGGGGTCGTCCATTCCTTGGTATGGCAGGACCCGGATGTACTATACTTGCTGTTTTCTTCGACAGACGTGCCGCATTGCATCTATCGGCTGGATATGGAGAGGAAAGAACAGAAGATCATACTTCAAAACTATGAGGATACAGAAGAAGTCAGATGGCGCATGCTTTCCTTTACTTCGTTTGATGGACTGAAAGTGCCTTACTTTTTATATGAGCCGGAAAACGGCCACGGTTCTGCGGTAATCCATGTACACGGCGGACCTGAGTCACAGGCAAGGCCAGAGTTCAATGAATTATACTATAGATTATATAAAAAAGGAATCACTGTTGCGGTGCCCAATATTAGGGGGAGCCTCGGTTACGGACGCTTCTATCTGGAAGCGGATGACCGTGAAAAGAGACTGGATGCGATGGAGGATGTTGTGGCTTTGAGAACACATCTTATTGACAGGCGGGGTATGAACAATAAAGAGATTTCGATAATGGGCCGCAGTTACGGAGGATTCATGACGCTTCTTCTGGTTACACACCATCCCGGATTATGGAGAAGGGCAGTGGATATCGTAGGCATATCCGACTTGACGACATTCCTGAATGATACCCCTGCCTGGAGAAGAGGTCTGCGGTCGGAGGAATACGGGTTTTTGGGCCTTGATGATAAAATGTTTAATGAAATATCCCCGTTGATGAGAGCGGGGAATGTAGAAGTGCCGTTGATGATATTTCACAGCCATCATGATTCCCGGGTGCCTTTTACAGAGTCGGTGCAGATGGCAGACCGTATGAAAAATAATGGACAGGATGTAACTTTTACCGCATATGAAAATGAAGGTCATACGTTCATAAGGAGGAAAAATCTCGATGACATGAATGGGAAAATCATAAGCTATCTTACAGAATAAGCATGAATTGACTGGAAAAAGCAGCCCGTTAGGCTGCTTTTTTAATCTTCTGTCTCCAGCGGCAGGGTGGGATCGTCTGTCCATTCAGTCAGTGAACCGTCATAGACTGAAACATTATTCTGACCGAGTTTGTTGAGAATGGTGCCGTTCCATGTTGCTGCGATTCCGCTGCCGCAATAGGTGATCACCTTTTTGTCCGGATCCAGTGCGCCTATATTTTCAAAAGTTTTACGGATTTCATCATCATCAAATAGAGCCTTTGTTTCCGGGTCGGAATGATTGCCGAAAAATACGTTCACACTGCCCGGAATGTGTCCGGCACGCGCATATGTCTTTTTACTGCCTTTATAAGTCTCTGGATCAAGGCTGTTGATGATGATGGTATTATCATCATCAAGTGCCCTTTTAACATCCTCTTTTGTGGAAAAGAGAGAATCATTTCTCGCGCCGGTGAATTCAGCCTGGGGATAGGTGTTTACTTCATTGGTTACGGGCTTGTTTTCTGATTGCCATTTTGGAAGCCCACCATCCAAGACTGCGACATTTTCAAATCCTTCGTAACGGATCTGCCAGGCGAGTCTTGATGCCCAGTCGGCTGAAGCAATGGAATTATCCACTTCGGCTCCGCGATCATAGACAACTGCGTAGGTGTCCGGGTCCCCAATCCCCAATTTTGAAATTTTGTGTGTGAAATATTCACGGGAAGGTACTGTAAGCGGGTATTTCGCTTCAGGGTCAGACAGGTCATTCAATATATCCGCGAACACTGCCCCGGGGATATGTGTCTCATCATATGCCTCTTTGCCGGACCATATATCATAATAGCCTGTTTCTGAATGACGGAGGAAGGTTGTGGCATCCAGGATTCTGATGTTCGGATCATCCAACCTTTTGTACAGCCAATCTGTAGAAACAATAAATGGAATTTTACTCAAATGAACCACTCCTTACTAATTAAAACATATATAAAAACTAGGAATTATAATGATGATAGCATACCGATGGTCAGGGAACCAAATAGGAAGCTTGCACAGTTGAATTGTTTCCCCTGTGTGAAAACGGACAAAGTTTTTGCACACCTGAATATTGATAGCACATTTATAAGATTTATCATGGAGATAGATTAGACAAAGGGGGAAACTTGGTTTATGAAGAAATTCTTTACGTTGCTTACAGTCATTACGGCATTTTTTGTTTTGTCAGCTACAGCATTTGCGCAGGAAACAAAGGAAAAATACTTAGTAAAATTTGAAGAGACATCTGATTTTACTACATATTCATCTTTTGACATTGCCTCTGAGGAAGTCCGTTACGAATTTGAGACAGTAGATATGATCGAAGCGGATCTCACTGAGGGAAAAGCGGCTGAACTGGAGGAAAATCCCAACGTCAGCTATGTGGAAAAAGATATTCCGGTCTATGCCTATCAGCAGGATATACCCTACGGCATCGACAAAGTCCAGGCACCGCTTGCTCATCAGAGCGGAGATACTGGTGATGGTGTAAAGCTTGCAGTCATCGATACCGGCATTGACAGAACTCATGAAGACCTTAATGTTTTGGGCGGCTACTCGGTATTTACGTCCGGAGTGGATGCAGATCCATACTATGACGGGAGCGGTCACGGTACGCATGTAGCCGGCACTGCTGCAGCACTTGATAACAATGTTGGTGTTGTGGGCGTGGCGCCGGATGCAGATCTTTACGCAGTCAAAGTACTGAACAGCAATGGATCCGGTTCTTCTTCCGGAGTTGCCCGGGGTGTTGAATGGGCTATCCAGAACGGGATGGATGTCGTCAATATGTCCCTCGGTTCTTCCGAACATTCCCAGGCTATTCAGGACGTAGTCGATGCAGCATATTACAATCATGATATTCTGGTGGTTGCGGCTGCCGGAAACGAGGGTAATGCTTCAGGTACAGGGGATACTGTAGGTTATCCAGCGCAATATGATTCTGCGTTCGCCGTAGCGGCAACAGACGAGAACGATCAGCGTGCATCATTCTCTTCAACAGGGCCGGCGGTCGATATTTCAGCACCGGGTGTTGACATCAATTCCACAGTACCTGGTAATGGATACTCCAGCCTCAACGGTACATCAATGGCCTCACCACATGTGGCGGGAGCAGGGGCAGTCATCAGAGGAGCATATCCTGATGCAGGAGCTGGTGATGTAAGATCTATGATGGAGGCAGCATCGAAGTACATCGGAAGTGACAAAAACTGGTATGGCAACGGGCTGCTGCAGGTAGATTCAGCGGTAAACTGATAACTTGAATGTACTCCCCTCCGATCCATACATCGGAGGGTTTTTAGATTATGATGTTAATTTTCAGTAAATTTATGGGGGATGTGCATATTCTTCTCCTTCATGGGTAATAGGTGACTGTGAAGGTTAATTAAGTTATTTTTAGTTTATTGGTTGCTAAAAGTAAGTAAGTGTTGTATTATAGGTTTATCTCGAATTAGAGATAATTCAATTAGTTATCCTAGGAGGCAATTAAACATGACAATTTATGTATCAGATGCAGTTCACTCAGAAGTAGAATTCCAGGTCAAACACATGATGGTCTCAAAAGTAAAAGGCAGTTTTGAAGAATTCAATTTCGAAGTCGAAACTGATAATCTTGAAACATTTGAAGATGCCAAAGTAACAGCGGAAATTGAAACAGCAAGTATCAACACTGGAAATGCTGACCGTGACGGTCATTTGAAATCTGATGATTTCTTCGATACAGAAAACAATCCTCAGATCACATTCACTTCAAAACAGGTGGAAAAGTCAGGAGACACTGTCAAGGTGACGGGTGATGTTACGATTGCCGGTGTAACAAAAGAGAAAACATTTGAACTGACTTACAACGGTAAAGGCATCAGTCCAATGGGTGGACAGGAAGTTCATGGTTTTGAAACAGCATTCACAATCAACCGCGAAGAATTCGGCCTGACATGGAATGCCCAGCTTGAAACAGGCGGCGTGCTTGTAAGCAGAGATGTTAAAGTTCAGCTGGAACTCCAGTTCTCTGAAAAACAGGAAGGTTAATATATACACCATATCCCTGCAGGGATATGGTCTTTTTGTTTAACCGTTGCTCCGGCAGGCTATTTAAAGGTAAGAGGTGAAGTCATATGCGCAGTTTGTCAAAAACCGGTGGATGGGGCATGCTTACAATCGGAGCAGCTTCTCTGATATTCTCCCTGTACACAGTCCGCATACAAAAAAGAAGTGTCGGCAGCAGACTGGCGGAGGCGGCCGTTGCTCTCGCGCATATGTGGCCGGACAAGATTGATGATAATTACATCAGGAAAATGAAAAGGAAAAACAGCAGGGAATATATAATACCGGCCGGTATCATTGTAGATTCAGATCTGGACAGCCATTCCACCGAAGGCATGAAAGTTTACAGAATGTCCCCTGAAACCGGAGGGGGTAAAAAATGTGTGCTGTATCTCCACGGGGGCGGATACATCAACCAGCCGTCATTATTCCACTGGTGGTTCCTCGACAGGCTGGTTCAGGAAACGGATACAGAGTTTTTTGTTCCAATCTATCCCAAAGCCCCAGAATACTCCTACAAATCGGCATATACCCGGCTGATGACAGTCTATTCAGGACTGGTCCGCAAGGGTTATCGGCAAATTATCCTGATGGGGGATTCTGCAGGCGGCGGGATGGCACTCGGGTTTGCCCAGATGCTCCGTAATGAAAATATACAGCAGCCAAAAGAGATGATACTGATTTCCCCCTGGCTGGATATATCATTGGGGCATAAGGACATCAGAAAATATGAAAAGAAGGACCCGATGCTGAATGTGGACAATCTGAGGCAAATCGGACGAATGTGGGCCGGCGGGTCATCCCCCGGCTCATACCGTCTGTCGCCGATTTATGGTGATTTTGAAAATATGGGGAGGATTTCCATATTTATCGGAACACATGAGATATGCTTTCCGGATGCGGCAGAACTGTCCCGTATCTTAAATGAGAAAGGAATCGGGCATAACTATTTTGAATATAATAGGATGAATCATAATTTTCCATTATATCCCATAAAAGAGGGGACAGCTTCCAGAATACAAATTGCAGAATTAATCAGACAGTAAGGATTGGCGGCCGGCCAATCCTTTTCTGTGTAATCTCCGGGAAAGCTTCCATTAATCACGAACCATGTTATAATGTCCTGTGATAGAGGGATTCAGGGTGATTGATTTGGAGAGAGACTGGAGTAATGATGATGGATAAAAACAAAATCATATCAGAAGCGCATGAGATTCTAAGAAAGTATCATAAGGATGACCGCACCGGGCACGACTACTGGCATGTCATCAGGGTCTATAACAATGCATTACATATTCAATCTCAAGAAGGGGGCAACCTATTCGTCGTTCAGATGGCTGCGTTGTTCCATGACTTTATCGATTATAAATTGACGGATGATGAGAATGAACAGACCGATAAAGTGAAAGTATTTCTCAGGGAAAATGATGTGGATGAAACAACCGCAGGACGCATCATCCATGCTATGCGTGCAGTGTCTTTCAAAGGAGGGAGCAACCCTGTAAGAGCGGAGAGTCTGGAAGATGAAATAGTGCAGGATGCTGACAGGCTGGATGCACTGGGTGCTGTGGGTATCGCACGGACATTTATATACGGTGGAAGCAAAGGGCATGAAATGTACGATCCCAAAACGGGCGCCCGCGAAAATATGACGTTTGAAGCGTATAAAAATGAGGATAATACCATGATCAACCATTTTTATGAAAAGCTGCTGAAGCTGAGGGGCCTGATGAATACAAATGCCGCCAGAAGCATCGCCGATGACAGGCATGTGTTCTTGGAAAATTACCTGGAACAATTTTACGCAGAATGGAATGGAAAAAGGTGAAAAACTTTAAAAAAGGCTTTAAATTTTCGTGTTTATGGTGTAGATTATTGTAGTGTTTCAAATAGACAATTAATAAGCTGACATATAGTTACTATAATAGCCGTTATAGGGGGAAGTCTTAAATGAAAGTGGAACTGACCAAATTCAGGATAAAAGAAAATAAAAGTGAGCGTGTGGACGAATGGATTGAGTACATGCAGGAGCATATGGATGATGTTCTTGTCACTCTTGAAGGAGAAAAAATGTTCGTTGAGACTATCTTCCGTGAAAAAAAAGGAAATCATGAATACCTGTATTGGTACAGTGTGCAGGATGAAACCGGAAAAGAGCTGGATGAAGATGATCCGCCAATCGATGAGACGCATCTCAAATTCTGGGAGGAATGCATCGATAAGACATTCAGACCAGAAGATATGAAAGCTTCGGTATGCATGATTCCCAAACGTATCCAAAGAGCAATGAACGAATATGCCTGAACGGGGTGTACTCATTTAGATATCATATACAGGGCCGGAACTGTTAAACCAGCTTCCGGTCCTGTATTATAAAACATACAAATAAATGTCGGGAGTGTCCCAAATGCTGATAGGTGCCATAGAGGCAGGCGGAACCAAATTCGTCTGTTCCGTGTTGGATGAATTCAATGAAATGAGAGATAGATGTGTGATCAGGACCAGGGGGCCGGAAGAGACGTTGGCGGAAGCCGTTGATTTTTTCAGGAAGCATCGGATTGACGCGCTTGGTGTCGGGGCCTTCGGTCCCATTGATCTGAATGACAGAAGCAAAACTTACGGGATGATAAAGAATACCCCTAAAAGCGGATGGAAATATTTCCCTTTGCGTCAAGAACTGAAGCGGATGCTCGGCGTACCGGTTGCTGTGGATACAGACGTGAACGCCGCCTGTCTCGGGGAATTCCGATTCGGGGCGGGCAGGGATGCTGATTCCGCTGTGTACATCACAGTAGGCACGGGGGTAGGTGCCGGATTCGTAAAGGGAGGCAAGGTGTTCAAAGGACTTACCCATCCTGAAATGGGGCATATCAAAGTCAGCAGGATGGATGATGACAGTTTTGAAGGCGTCTGTCCTTACCATGGCGATTGTCTTGAAGGGCTCGTCTCGGGTCCTGCAATCGAAAAACGTGCTGGCATCAACGGGGCAGATATCAGTGTTGACAATCCGGTATGGGCAAGTGTTGCCCATTATATCGCCCAGGCGCTGGTGAACTATACATTGGTACTTTGCCCGGAGCGCATCATCATCGGAGGCGGAGTAATGAAACAGTCTCATTTGTATCCGATGATCAGAAAGGAATTCCAAAGGATTTTGAATGACTATATTACAATTGAGGACATTGAGTCATATATCACTCCGCCGAAACTGGATGATGACCAGGGGGTCATCGGTGCAGCCGGGCTCGCTAAAGACATTGTAGAATAATAGAACAAAGACCAGTACCCACCGATAATTCACGGCAACTGGTCTTTTGGTCTATCTGTCCATGAGTGCTTTTTTTCTGTGTAGAAGTTGCTGGAATTCCGCATCCAGTGCTTCATCTGACCCCTCGGCCATCCGGCCCAGGACTTCTGTGATCTTTGTTTCTATCACCATCAGCTCCTCTTTCGCCTCGTCCTGTTCCCTGATGCTGACTTCTTCAGTCAGTTTTTTATTCTTGATTGTGTAGGATTTCTCTGTAGTGTTTTCCCTGAACATCCTGTCATGGCTGGCAAGCAGGACGGTGCCCGGAAAATCCCTGATCATACCTTCCAGGGCTTCGATTGTATGGATGTCCAGGAAATTGGTCGGTTCATCAAGGAGGAGGACTGCAGCATCCGACATCAGTATCTTTACCAGTTGGATTTTGACCCGCTCGCCCCCGCTTGTGACAGAGACGGGCTTATACACTTCATCTTTGACGATTGCAAGCCTTGCCAGGGCGGTCCTGACCGCTGTTTCGTTGTAAATGCTTGTCTCCATGATGTTTTCAATGACTGTTTTATCATTATCCAATGATTCCAGCTGCTGATTGAAATAACCGATGTGGGGGACGCCGCCATCATATTTCTGCTGGATGTGGTTGAATAGGGTTGTCTTTCCTGAGCCGTTGGCTCCTGTGAAGGCAATATGTTCACCTGCACGTATAAAAAGTCTTGCACTCTCTATAAGGGATTTTTCCTCAATGGCTATATCGTCATCTTCGAGTTTGATGATCGTCCGGCTGCCGAGGTCTTCGATATGCTGTGTATGGAAACGAATGGCCTTCTCTTCATACGGCTTTTCTTTGACTTCAAGCTGGTCAATCCTTGTCTTGATGCTTGCCGCGACCTGTTCCATCTTCTTCTTTTTCTTGTTGAAGTATGGTTTTGCCCCGGTCTGTCTGAAATCGGAATCATGCTTGTTTTTAGGTTTGTTTACGGACTGGGATCTGGCTGCCTTGTGCGCAGCTGCGCTTTCCAGGTGTCTCTTCTCTGCGATATACTTGTCATATTCGTCATGCTGCCTTTTCAGTTTATGATCCCTGATTTCACGGTACTTATTATAGTTTCCCGGATATACCATTACGGTATGCTCTTCGATTGCCCACACTTCATCCGCCACCTGGTTTATAAAATCCCGGTCGTGGGAAATGATGATTTTGATGCCTGGCCATCTCCTGAGTTTTCCGGCGAGCCAGCGGACATTTCCTTCATCCAGATGGGTGGTGGGTTCATCCAACAGCATGATGTGGGCATTCACTTTCATCGCTTCCTGCAAATATGATTTTGTGTTTTCACCGCCGCTTTTTCTGGTGTCTTTCTCTTTGATCTGTGGAATCAGCTTGATGGCGTTGCTGCCTGCAATCCTGATCCTGTTATCGTATATATAATTGAACAGTGTAGTCTTGCCGCTGCCGTTCCTTCCAATGAGTGCAATGGTTTTTGATGATTGTACTCTCAACCGGTCGATAGTAAGAATGGTTTCACCCTGTACTTCAATCCTGGCGTCATTTATTTCGAACATAAAAAATCCCCTCGATTCTGTTTGTCAGAAAAGGGAGCCGGGCTGTATAATACAATGATGGAAGGTGTGCTTGCCGCATAAGGTGAACATCAATGATATTGTGGCCAGACTCGTTCAATTATCCCTTTTCCAACATGATTTTTGCGCACGACAAAACAGACTTGCGCATACGTCACATCAATTACAGTGGAAAAAAGATAATTACTTCATCGGCCTAAAGTTCACCCATTTCGTTTAATAGTTACTTTTAATGATAAATGAAAAAACAGGGGATTTCAATATATATAAAAGGGGGATTTAAATGGAACGCAGTGAATTCAAGCAAAAAGTGATGGATTACGCCCATTCAATCGGCATAGATGAGATTGGATTCACCCATGCCGAGCCGTTTTTGGAATTCAAAGAAAAACTGATCGATTATCATAAAAGGGGATATGAATCAGGTTTCGAAAAAGGTTCAGTCGGTGAGCGGACAGAACCTCGGAGAAGTCTCGGATCCGCCAAAAGTATTATTTCCATTGCGGTAGGCTATCCCAACAGGCTTCCTGATGCACCGAAGAGCAGGAAAGGGGCGCGTCGGGGGCTTTTCGCCCGTGCATCATGGGGGATGGACTATCATACGCTGTTAAATAACAGACTGAAAAAACTTGAAGAGTATATCAAGTCGCTCGATCCGGATATCGAGACAAGATCCATGGTGGATACAGGGGTGCTGAGTGACAGAGAAGTGGCGCGGAGAAGCGGCCTCGGTTACATCGGCAAAAATGGTTTTATGATAAATCAGAAACTCGGCACATACTCGTACCTGGGTGAGATGATCACCAGTTATCCGTTTCCACCGGATGAGGAACTGATAGATTCGTGCGGCGACTGCAACCTTTGTGTAGACCGCTGTCCCACTGGTGCACTGACCGGGACGGGCCAGCTCGATTCACAGAAATGCATCTCGTTTCTGACACAGACAAAAGGTTTCCTCCCCGACGAATACCGGAGCAAGATCGGAAACCGCCTCTATGGCTGTGATACCTGCCAGCAGGTATGTCCGAGGAACAAAGGTATAAACACCGACCACCACGAGGATATTGTGCTGGAGCCGGAAATACTGAAGCCGGAACTTACAGGTCTTCTGGAGATCTCCAACCGGGATTTCAAGGAAACATATGGTCATCTGGCAGGTGTGTGGAGAGGAAAGAAACCAATTCAGAGAAATGCGATTATCGCACTTGCCCATTTTAAAGAAGTGGAATCAGTGGAGATTCTGAAGCGAGTGGCTGAGAAAGATCAGCGCCCGGTGATCAAAGGGACGGCGTATTGGGCTATCGGGCGCATCATGGGGAATGATGCGCTTGTATATATTAATGAAAGGTTTCAGGTGGAAACGGACGGGCAAGTCAAAGAAGAGATGCTGAAAGGCATCCAGGAAGCAATTTAGGAGCGACTAGATATGGCAAATCACATTGTACTCTATCAGCCGGAAATCCCGGCAAATACCGGCAATATTGGCAGGACTTGTGCCGGGACGGATACAACTCTGCATCTGATCCGCCCGCTGGGATTTTCGACAGATGATAAAATGCTGAAGCGGGCGGGACTCGATTACTGGAATCATATGGATATCAGATACTACGATTCGGCTGAACAGTTTTTTGAGAAGACCGAAGGCATTTATTATCTGCTGACAAAATTTGGCGGGAAATTCTATTCAGATGCGGATTTCAGCAACATTGACGAAGCACATTACTTCATATTCGGACGCGAAACCTCCGGTCTTCCTGAATGGATTATGGAAAGCTATGCAGATAATGCGCTAAGGGTTCCGATGAATGATAAGATAAGGTCATTGAACCTTTCCAATACTGCGGCGATACTTCTGTATGAGGCTTTGAGGCAGCAGGGATACCGCGAACTACATTAGGAGGAACATGAAGATGAACGAAACTATTGATATTCTGAAAAACCACCGCTCGATCAGGAAGTTCAAAGATGAAAGTTTGGATGGGGAGACTGTCAGGGAATTGGTGGAAGCCGCACAGAGTGCGAGTACATCAAGCTATGTACAGGCCTATACAATCATGGGAGTGACAGACCCGGCCAGGAAAAAGGCATTGAGTGAAATAAGCACGCAGAGCTATGTTGAAAATAACGGCCATCTGTTCGTCTTTCTCGCAGACTATCACCGGCACTATGAACTGTCGCAAGATAAAGGGACACCGATTGCATATGACAAGACGGAACAGCTGATCGTCGGCACAGTCGATGCGGCACTTGCGGCACAGAATCTTGCAGTGGCGGCGGAGAGCATGGGGCTTGGCATGTGTTACATCGGTTCACTCAGGAACGATATGGCCAAAGTGATTGAAATACTTGAATTGCCAAAAGGTGTGATACCGTTGTTCGGCATGGTCGTGGGAAAACCGGACCACGCGGGCAGCCGGAAGGAAAGGCTGCCGTTTGAGGTCATATATCATGAAAATATGTATAAACCTGTTGAGGATGTGAAAGACAGTATTGACGCATATGACAAGGAAATAAGTGAATACTATAAAGAGCGGAGTGGCGGCAGGAGGGATGATACATGGAGCGATCAGGTCATCGGCATGCTGTCGAAGAAACAGAGGATTGATGTAGATGCGGTCATCAAAGGACAGGGGTTTTTAGGACAGTAAAAAAGAAGTCATGCAGAATATGCATGACTTCTTTTAGGAATCAGTTGAGTTTCTCTTCCCCGTTATCCTTATAACCCCATTCAGACTCACGGCACGCTGTCATGATGGCGGTCATAAAGGAGACACAAACCATAAGTATAAGAAATGCTTTCATATTATTGGCCCTCCTGTGTTCAATACATACATTCATTATAAACTAAAGTGAGGCAAGAAAAAAGCCGTATACGGATAAATTTTATTGTTAGAAACTGTAGAAATCAGGGTACAATAGGACTGACAGTGAAGAAACTAGGAGGAATCATCATGGCTATGAATTTCAAAATCTACAAAGACAACGAACTGCTCAGCATATATGCTGCTGATATTCTAAGGAAGCAGGTTCATAATAATCCGACCAGCATCATGGCTCTGCAGCTGGATGAAGACCTTGCATGGGCATATGAGAAATTTGTCGGGGAAGCGAAGCAGCATCCGGCTGATTTTTCCCAGGTGTACCTTGTCGGTGTCGGCAAAGGGGGAGATGCAGATGTGTTCAGCAAACTGGATATACCGGAGAGCCAGCTGAGAACCGATGGCACAGCAGAGGCACTTAATGATGTGCTGGACAGCAAAAAACGGGTGAACCTTGCGTTTCTTACAATTGATAAGGACGGTCGCGTAGGATATGGTGATTCCGGAAGCAACGATGCTTTATTCGATGCGAAGGAAATGATACTCGTCGCATCAGGGAAGGATAAGGCGAAGATGGTCAGGGAACTGTACAACGCAAAGGAAAATGGCGGGGGTGCCTTCGGCAGCATCAAACAGCACCGCATGGTGACCGTGGTGCTTGATGAAGAAGCTGCATCCGAACTGGACCAGGATATCGTAGGCTATTACACGTCTGAATTTGCTTAAAGAAGGTGGCAGGATTGAAAGAGGAAAAGGATTTTGACTACAGAAAAGACGTCGAACCGGAAGAAAACGAGATGACTGAAGATATGGAAGATGTCAGGGCGCTCGGTAAAGAGATGGAACAGATATCCCAAAATGAGGACTATCCGGTTGATTCCTCAGATGATGAGTCGCATGGTATGGACCCGAATGGAAATGAAAAACAACAATAACAGATGAATCCTCCTGGAAATTAGTATAAAATATTCAATGAATACTAATTTTTCAGGAGGTTTTTAAATTGGCATACAGAATAGAAAAAGATACTATCGGTGAAATCAAGGTGCCGAGTGAAAAATACTGGGCTGCACAGACAGAGCGGAGCAGACAGAACTTTCCGGTGGGCAAGGAGAAGATGCCTATTGAGGTCATTGTAGCTTTCGCACATCTGAAAAAAGCGGCAGCGGTAGCGAATAATGGATTGGGTAAACTTTCAGATGATAAAAAAGATGCGATCGTCCATGCATGCGACAGAGTCATTGCGCGTGAGCTGGATGAGCATTTCCCGCTTGTAGTATGGCAGACTGGCAGCGGTACCCAGAGCAACATGAACGTAAATGAAGTGGTCAGCTATGTGGCAAACGAGTATCTGTCTGAAAAAGGGATTGATGAGAAGGTCCACCCGAATGATGATGTAAACAAGTCACAGAGTTCGAATGATACCTATCCTACAGCAATGCATGTTGCTCTCTATCAGTCTGTCGAAGAGCAGTTGGTTCCGGCACTTGAGAATCTTAAGGAAACATTCCAGAAAAAAGAGGATGAGTTTCAAAATATCATCAAAATCGGGAGAACCCATCTTCAGGATGCTACACCGCTCACACTCGGTCAGGAAATCAGCGGCTGGAGATACATGCTTGAAAAATGTGAGACGCTGATCGGCGAGTCGAAGGAGCAGCTTAAGAATCTGGCAATCGGCGGTACAGCTGTGGGCACGGGCATCAACGCACACCCGGAATTCGGTGACAGAGTTGCCAAAGAGATTTCCAGCCAGACGGGATATGAATTCATCTCTTCACCGAACAAGTTCCATGCACTCACTGCACATGATGAAGTCGTCTACCTCCACGGTGCATTGAAGGCCCTGGCTGCAGACCTGATGAAGATTGCGAATGATGTCAGATGGCTGTCTTCAGGCCCAAGGGCAGGTATTGCGGAAATCGAGATTCCTGCAAATGAGCCGGGTTCGTCCATCATGCCGGGAAAAGTCAATCCGACGCAGTCTGAAATGCTGACGATGGTTGCGACACAGGTGTTCGGAAATGATGCATCAGTCGGATTTGCAGCTTCACAAGGTAATTTTGAGCTGAATGTGTTCAAACCTGTGATTTTCTATAATACGCTCCAGTCCATCTATCTTCTCGCAGACGGCATGCAGACATTCAACGACAAGTGTGCTGTCGGCATCGAACCAATCGAGGAGAACATCGGTCGCTTCCTGAAAAATTCACTCATGCTCGTTACGGCACTCAACCCGCATATCGGCTATGAGAATGCAGCCAAAATCGCCAAGAATGCGCACGAAAAAGGGCTTACATTGAAAGAATCTGCAATTGAATCCGGTTTGCTGACTGAAGAACAGTTTGATGAGTGGATCAAACCGGAAGATATGATTCAATCCAGAGATTAAGGGGTATTTTATGAAACGAATCGGTTTAGTGGATATAGGTTCAAATACCATCCGTCTAGTACTTTTCGCATATGATGAAAGTACCGGACTTAAGGAACTGCAGAATATTAAGACGCCTGCCAGACTGGCACAATTTCTGAATGAAGATCATGAAATGGAAGATGAGGGAATAGACAACCTCATCTCCATATTGAACAGCTTCAAACAGATTGCTGCAAAGTATGATGTTTCAGACATCTATCCTGTTGCCACAGCAGCTATCCGGCAGTCTGTAAACGTCGACGGAATACTCGATAGGGTCGAGGCGGAAGTCGGCATGAAACTCAAGGTCATAACCGGTAAAGAAGAGGCATATTATGGATATCACGCGGTCACTCACACGATCAGCAACACTGATGCCGTAACGATTGATATCGGCGGTGGAAGTACTGAGCTCACCTATTTTGAAGATAAGAAACTCATACATTCCATCAGCCTGCCTTTCGGCGTGGTGACGTTGAAATCGATGTTTTTCGAAGACAGTGATCATAATGATAAAAAAGCGATTGCCGAGACAGAAAAATACGTCAAGGAACAGCTGAAGGGTGTAAAATGGCTTTCGAAGCGGAAAGTACCGATCCTCGCCATCGGGGGCAGTGCACGTAACATCGCCCGAATCCATCAGTCACAGACAAATTATCCCATTGCAGGTGTCCACGGGTACTCCATGTCCAAAGGGGACCTGAAAGGTGTATACAGTCTGCTGAAAAATACAGACAGTGATGACCTCGACGATATAGATGGACTCAGCAAAGACCGCAGTGACATCATTCTGCCGAGTGTCATAGTGTTCAGGGCGCTCTATGATGTCGTCAAAGCGGACGAGTTCAAATTCAGCCGGAAAGGGATACGTGAAGGGATGGCGATTTCGATCATCTCAAAAGATTTTCCGGATGCATTTGACAAGCATGAGGTGTTCAGGGATTCGCTGATTGAACTGGCAAATGACTTCAAAATCAAACCATCCGGAGCGCAGCGGCGGACCGAACTGGCTGAGAGGATTTTTCATGAGCTGGAAAAACATCAGTACATTGATTTTAAGAAACATGAGAAGAATCTGATGAAAAATGCAGCCTATCTCTTCTATCTGGGAGATTTCATAGATCGTGATGCCACGAGCCAGCATACCTATTATCTTATTTCCAACAGTAATATCAACGGCATTGTGCACAAGGACAGGGTCAGGCTTGCACTGATGGCCAGTTACAAAAACAAGACTCTGCTGCAGTTCTATGCGGATGAGACGGATTGGTTTGATGATGATGAAGTGGAGGATATACATGCCCTCGGCAGCATATTGAAATTCGCAAATGCGCTTAATGTCTCTGATACCGGCGTTGTCAAAGAGCTCTACCTCGAGGAGGAGGATGGTGGGATGGTGCTGACAGTCGAGTATCAGGGGGACCCGATTGCAGAAGACTACCAGGCGAACCGTCAGAAGAAGCATATCGAGAAAATAATGGATGAAAATGTGGAACTGAGGTTTACAAAAGCTTAATATTCAGATTGTATAATATCGAAGGGGAGGATTGAGATGGCATACAAATTGAATGACCGAAACTATTACAACAACAGGGAGATGAGCTGGCTCCAATTCAACTACAGAGTAATCCAGGAAGCGATAGACCCGAATAATCCTCTTCTGGAACGTCTGAAGTTTTTGGCAATCACCAGCTCAAATCTGGATGAATTCTTCATGGTCCGTGTCGCCGGACTGAAAGACCAGGTGAAGATGAACTATCATGAACCGGATACAAAAACACAGTTGACCCCGGGACAGCAACTGAGGGGCATAGGGGAACTGAACAGGGAAAACAGCAAGGTACAATATGAATATTATCATAAGCTGAAGGATGAACTTGCGAGGTATAATATATATTTCAGACACCCGCATGAGCTGCCTGAGCATCTGCGCCTTGAGCTTGAAGATATATTCAATTCGGAAATCTATCCTTCGCTTACACCGCTCGGTATTGACGCCTACCGCCCATTCCCGAAACTGAAGAACAAGAAGATAAATATATTCGTCAATCTGTCGGATGATATCGGTGACCAGACAGCAATCGTCCAGCTGCCGACGGTCATCAGACGATTCTATGAAATGCAGGACGGGGAGGACACATACTACGTCCTCACAGAAGATATCATCGAAACGTATATCGAAAAGCTGTTCAAGGGCTACCGGATCGACAGAACCTTCCCGTTCAGGATAACAAGGAATGCCGACCTGACAATCCATGAGGAAGGGGCGGCAGACCTCCTTATAGAGATAGAGCGCTTTCTGAAAGAGCGGACAAAAGGGGCGGCTGTCCGTCTCGAAATAGATATCAGCAAAGATCCGACGATAAATGGATCATTTCTCAGGAGCGAACTCGACCTGCATGATGATGATGTCTACAAATTCGATGGTCCGCTTGACCTGACATTCCTTTTTGAATTGTCTTCCAGGCTTAAAGAACGTCTGCCGCACCTTGTATATCAGCCATTTGTACCCCAGGAACCAAAATTTCTCGGTTCACAGAACATCTATGAACAGGCGCTGGATGAAGATATTTTCTTCCATCACCCGTTTGAGAGCTTTGAACCTATTGTGGATTTCATGAAGGAGGCGGCGGAAGACCCGGATGTGCTTGCAATCAAGCAGACACTGTACCGGGTTTCAAGCGATTCCCCTGTCATCGATGCACTGAAGCGTGCTGCAGAAAATGACAAGCAGGTCACCGTCCTGGTCGAGCTGAAGGCGCGTTTTGATGAGGAGAACAATGTGCAGTGGGCGAAAGAACTCGAGGATGCGGGATGCCATGTCATCTACGGAATGCATTATCTCAAGACCCACAGCAAAATCACACTTGTCGTCAAAAGGGTGAAGGGCAGGATAGTGAGATATGTCCATCTGGGTACAGGCAACTATAACGACTCAACTGCGAAGCAGTATACTGATATGGGGGTTATTACTACAGATCCGAACATTGGAATTGACGCAATCAATTTCTTCAACTACCTGAGCGGATATTCGCTTAAACCTGAATACCATTCTCTGCATGTTGCGCCGTTTGAAATACGGGATCTGTTCGGCGAATCCATCGACAGGGAGATAGAACTCCACAAGGAAAACGGCAATGGTTATATTTTTGCCAAGATGAATTCACTCACTGATAAAAAAGTCATCAATAAATTGCTCCAGGCTTCCCAGGAAGGCGTGAAAGTGGACCTTGTCATCAGGGGCATATGCTGCCTGAAACCGGGAATTGAAGGCGTCAGTGACAACATACGTGTCATCAGTATTGTCGGACGTTTCCTCGAACATTCGAGAATTTATTATTTCAACCATAATGGAGAGGAAAAGATGTATCTGTCCTCTGCCGACATGATGACACGCAACATGATCAAACGGGTTGAAATACTTTTTCCGATAAACGATCCAAAAATACTTGATGAGCTGAAATCCATCAACCGGCTCTATCTCATGGATAATATCAAGGCCCGTGCCCAGAAACCTGATGGGACATATCAGTATGTAAAAAATGCATATGAGCCAGTCAGCGCCCAGGACGAACTTATGAGAAGGGCTGAGAGTTACGGCCGCGAACAACAAGTCCAAAAAGAGAACGAACTTCTGTTGAAAGTGAGACAGCGTTTCAAAAAGAGGAAACGATAATTCAAGGGCAATGCCGGTCTCATATGAGCCTTCCTGACATACAGGTATCTTAGTAGATATGTATGTCAGGAAGTTTTTGTATTCGATTGACTTTGTTTTCTGAATTCTATAGACTATTCACATATATTTCAGTCAATATGAATGAGGTGATGAATTGACTACATATGAATCGTTTGTACATGATGCCGGGAATCACAGGACCGTGCCGGTGGCACAGTCTTTTTACACAGACGTACTGACACCGGTACATATGTTCCATGCCCTTAAAGATGAAGCGGTATATATGCTGGAAAGTCAGGAACCGGAATCGCCGTGGTCGAATTTTTCATTTATAGGTGTAGATCCGATGATGGATGTGGTGGAAACAGCCGGAGAATTCGTGATCAGTGATCTGCATTATGGTTCGAAAACGCAAGCATCTTCCTTCAAAGAGGCATTCGAGCGAGTGCTCCTGGAGCTGGATGTTAAAATCCCGGAAATCGATATCCCTTTCAAAGGGGGAGGAGTCGGGTATATCAGCTATGATGCCATTTCTGACTATGAGCCGGTGCCCGTGAGAACCGGGTCGGAGAAAAAACTGCCGAATTATCATCTTTTATTCTGCCAGACGCTGCTCGCCTACAACCACCGTACAAGAAAGATAACGATACTCACATTTGCCAGGGTCGATGAAGAGGCGGATAGGCGGGAGGTGTTTGACAGGTCGCTTCAGCACATCAGGCACGTCAGGGAACAGCTGGTCGGAAAAAGCGGGCTGACTGACATAATGATGCCGGTTGACCTGTATGATACTCCGCCCCCCAAAATGGAAAGCAATTATGCCAAAGATCAATTCAAGGGGGATGTCTGCAGAGTAAAGGAATATATCAAGGAAGGGGATATTCTCCAGGCGGTCCTGTCACAGCGTTTCCAGACGAAGACTGAGCTGGAAGGATTCGAACTGTACAGGGTTCTGAGGAATGTTAATCCCTCACCCTATATGTATTATTTGAAATTCGATGATGTGGAAGTCATCGGAAGTTCCCCTGAAAGGCAGCTCCAGGTGCAAAATGGAAGGCTTGAAATCCATCCGATTGCCGGCACCAGGAAACGAGGAGAGACCGTGGAAGAAGATGAGCGGATTGCAGAGGATCTTCTGAGCGATGACAAAGAAATCGCGGAGCACCGCATGCTGGTGGATCTTGCCCGGAACGACATCGGACGGGTCGCAGAATACGGCTCAGTTGCAGTCAGCGATTATATGACCATAGGGCGATTTTCAAAGGTCATGCATATCATCAGCAAAGTGAATGGGGAGCTGAGACAAGAGGTATCACCGATCGATGCTTTCATATCATCTTTCCCGGCCGGCACACTTTCGGGAGCTCCGAAGGTACGGGCCATGCAGATATTGAGGGAACTCGAACCCACGGCCCGGAATCTTTACGGCGGCAGTATCCTCTATCTCGGCTTTGACGGTAATATGGATTCATGCATAACTATAAGGACCATGACCCTTATGGGGAGTGACCTTCATATCCAGTCGGGCGCCGGCGTTGTCGCGGATTCCGATCCGGAAATGGAGTATCAGGAAACAATCAATAAGGCGAGTGCGCTTGCAAAAGCCGTTCATCTGGCGGAACTCGTGTTCAGGGGAATGCCCACGTCCTCAAAGTCCACAGGAGGAAGATAAAATGATATATATGATCGATCACTATGATTCCTTTACTTACAATATCGTCCAATTTCTTGGAGAATGCGGCGAAGATATTACAGTCAGAAGGAATGATGCAGTCCAGCTCAATGAAATAGAGGCGCTGCAGCCCGACCTTATACTGTTGTCCCCGGGGCCGCGTACACCTGAACAGACAGGGATGACGCTGGAAGTGATAGACAAATTCAAAGGAATCCTTCCTATTTTTGGCGTTTGTCTGGGGCATCAGTCGATTGCACATGCTTTCGGTGGTAATATTGTAAAAACGGGCAGGCTTATGCATGGAAAGACGTCACAGATCCATCATGACGGGATAGGAATATTCCGTGGGATTCCGCAGGGGACGGAAGTGATGAATTACCATTCACTTGTCGTGGACAGAGCTTCACTGCCGGACTGTTTTGAAGTGAGCGCAGAGAATGAAAAAGGGGAGGTAATGGCCATAAGGCACAGGGACTTTTCTATTGAGGGCGTGCAGTTCCATCCGGAATCCATCGGCTCGGCTGATGGCAGAAAAATGCTTGAGAATGTCCTTGAAGGTATAAAAGTGAAGATATGACAAAAGGCAGATCTGATCGATCTGCCTTTTGTCATATCGTTTCTCTGTCTAATTGGACAAGGACTTCCTGTTGTGTTATTGGATGTATGAAAGCGATTCTGTAGCTGAAGAGCTGCAGGTCGCGGAGTGTTGCGCCACCGTAAAGTGTATCTCCGATGACGGGCAGGCCGATGTGTTCAAGGTGGACCCTTATCTGGTGGGTCCTTCCTGTTTCAAGCTCGATTTCAATTTCACAGTAGTCCTGATGCACTTTGGAACCAAGGAGGTGGGTGATTGCCTCTTTGCCTTTCTCCGTCACATGGTACTTGTTGCGCTCTTTCGGATTTTTGGCAACCGGCTGGCTGATGGTCTGCGGTTCAATCAGCTTTTTAGTATCAACCCTTGCAATGTAAGTCCTTTTTATCTCCCTTTCGGCAAGCATGTGATCGAGCATCTTTTTGATGAGTGGATGCTTTGCCACAAGCAGAACACCTTTTGTTTCCTGATCCAGCCTGTGGACCGGCTCCAGGTAGGGTGTATCGAGTGTGTAGATTGCATGGTTCATCAGGGTGTTCGTTTCATGCATCTCATTCGGATGGGTTTTGACACCTCTCGGTTTCAGAAGAACGGCCAGGTATCTGTCTTCATACAGGATTTCGCAGGTGCGATAGCTCGGTTTATAGCTGCTCGGACCGTGATCATCGGGCAGAATCACTATATCACCTGCCGACAGAGTGCTGACGAGTGGCATTTTTTCGTCATTGATTGCGATGTCCTTTGACATCCTCAGAAGGTGCATTTCTTTTTTTGGAACATGCAGCGTTTTAAGCATATTTTCAAGTGTCATCGAATCGAACCGTTCGTGTACAATAAATTTCATCTATTCTTCTCCGGTCACGGTGTTGATGAATGATACATAGTCTTCGGAATTGCCCGGATTGCCCGTTATGCGGTCGACTTCCTTGCCATCTTCGAAGTAGATGAGTGTAGGTGTCGCCTCAATCTGATAATCCTGCCATGCCTGCTGGTATTCAAGGACGTTCAGCTGGGTAATCTCCTGGTCCTCTGAGTTGAATGCGTCCATCAGAAACGGTGTTGCAGCTTCACAGTGCACGCATGTAGGGCTCCAGAAATAAACGAATTCACCTTCACCCGAGCCTACAAGGTCATTTACTTCATCAGGCGTTTTATTGTGATGATAGTCCTCGTTGTCGAGTTTGTCGATCGTTGATCCTTCAAGATCACCGGGTTCTTTGTCAGTGTATGGATAATACCCCGATTCACTGAGAGATTCCGGATCATCACTGCCGCTGTTCATGAAGATGAATACCCCGGCAAAGATGACGACGACCAAGATAATGATGCCGTAAAATATTTTGTTTCCCATTTAAATTTCTCCTTTAATCTTTTTTGATCAGAAATGTTAGAATTATAATGACAGTGAATGCGATGAACGACAGGAAAGGGATTGTAATGAAACCGAACCAGTTTATATATTGGACTGTACATGACACTCCTTCACAGGCTGCCATGCCATCTCCGATAAAACTCACTTTCTGAAGTGCGTAATGGTAACCTCCCATGACGATACCGAGTATACTTAGGGCACGGATATAATATTTTGCACCGAAATCCTGTCTTATCAGGGCGATGAGCGAAATGATGACGATAGGATACATGAGAATACGCTGGTACCAGCAAAATTCACATGGAACATACTGTCTGACTTCACTGAAGTAGAGAGAGCCCATGGTTGAAATGAGCGAAGTGAAAAACAGCAATTGTAGATATAATTTTCTGCGGTCCATCCTTGACCTCCTGTTATCGACTTGTATGCAGTGCATACTATATCATTATAAAATATACCTCTGGATAAATGGTAACAATAATTTTACAAATTGAGTAACTTTAAAAATGGCAGGTGAGTGACTTATGAAAAGTAAACTGCAGCTTTTGAAGGATATTGCAGAATTCCTGAATGAGGAAACCGATAGGGATACCATGATAGAGGGGGCGTTGAAACTTCTTGTCGACCATTCTGAGTTTGAAACCGGCTGGCTGTTTTTCATAGATAGTGAAGGAAATCCCGAGCTGAAGGCACACTACCGGCTGCCAACTTCTCTTGAAAGAGAAGGGTATCATCATCTCTGTGAGGGGAAGTGCTGGTGTGTCAACAAATACAACAAAAGGGAACTCGAACGGGCGACGAACATATTCGTCTGTTCCCGTCTGGAAAAGGCCAGGATGGCATATCCCGGGGAAAACAACAATATCACCCATCATGCCACAGTCCCCCTGCTCTCAGGTGATGAGTCATTCGGTCTGCTCAATGTGGCGAGTCCGGACACCGAGCAGTTTGCCAAAGATGAACTTGATCTTTTGGAATCCGTTGCTTTCCAGATCGGTTCGACTTTAAAACGTATTGAACTGACCGCCCAGGAACAGGAAAACATGATAATCAGGGAACGCCAGCGTCTGGCCCGCGATCTTCATGATTCGGTCAATCAGATGCTGTTTTCGATAGGTATCACTTCCCATGCGGCCAAAAATCTTAAAGACAGGGAAAAACTGTCCGATGCGTTCGACACCATAGAAAATACTTCGAAGCATGCCATGAGTGAAATGAAGGCACTGATCTGGCAGCTGAAGCCGATCGGTCTGGAAGAGGGCATCATCGACGCCATAGAGAAGTATGCAGGGCTTCTGGGTCTGGAAATAAAAGTCAGTGTAACAGGCTTCTATGACGTGCCGGATAACGTGGAAATCGGCCTTTACAGGGTGATGCAGGAAGGACTGAACAATGTCCGGAAGCACTCCGGATCTCTTCAGGCGTCAATCAGCATAGTCTCCAGGCCGGATGAACTTCTGATAGGGATAAAAGATGAAGGCATCGGCTTCGACCAGAAAGACAAAAGTGGGTACAGCTACGGCCTCGGGAATATGAAAGACAGGGTGAGGAAGCTCGGTGGCAAGCTGGAGATTGAATCAAAACAGGGTGAGGGAACATCTGTAAAAGTTTCCATACCGAGAGGAGAATCCTAAGATGTATAAAATTATAATGACGGATGATCACCATATCGTCCGGGAGGGCATGAAATTCTTGCTGTCCACGACAGATGATATAAGGGTTGTCGCTGACTTTGGCACCGGCGCGGAGACACTGGAGTTCCTGTCCTCGGGTCATGAAGAGGCAGACCTGGTCCTGCTTGACCTGGTGATGCCTGAGATGGACGGAATCGAAGTGACAAAGCAGATAAAAGCAGAGTACCCGAACGTCAAGGTGCTTGTACTCTCAAGCTATACGAGTGAGGAGTATATCCGCCCTGTTTTCGCCGCCCAGGCTGACGGTTATATTATAAAGGAAATGGAAGCGGAGGAACTGATAGCTTCCATCAAAGATGTGATAGAAGGCGAAAAAGTCATTCACCCGAACATTCTGGAAGTAATCGACAGGGAAGGTGACATGCCGCACGAAAAAAATGAACTGTCTGCCCGGGAGCTGGAAGTGCTGAAAGAGATAGTCAAAGGGAAATCAAATAAGGAAATCGGTGAAGCGCTGTTTGTCAGTGAGAAGACAGTGAAAACCCACGTAAGTCACATACTGAATAAATTGGAAGTTTCAGACAGGACGCAGGCGGTAATCTATGCCATCAAATACAACATCGTGGAGTTTTAGCCAGACCTTCAGTATCACTATGGTAAACGGTTACAAATTATCAGTTTACAAAATTGAATGCATAGCTTTATAATGAGACGAGCACTTTCAAAGTTATGGGGGGATTTTATGAAAGTCGGTAACAGAATGACTCTGTATATCGTATTAGGTTTGATTTTAGGTATAGCGGTTGGTTCAGTACTCAGCCCTATGACAGATCAGGGGTGGGTTCAATGGATCGACCAGTACATATTCAATGTAATCGGACAATTGTTCCTTAACATGATTTTCATGATGGTTGTGCCTATTGTATTCATCTCCATTGTGCTGGGTGTATATAATGTCGGAGATCCGAAAACGCTCGGAAGCCTGGGGGTCAAGACGATAGGATTTTACTTGCTGACTACAGCAATTGCGATTTCAATTGCCATGATCACAGCAAACGTTCTGGACCCGGGTGTCGGACAGTCTGAACTCCTCGATTCGGAGGAGGTTTCAGACTACCGTACTTCAGAACTTGAAGGTGGGGAAACCGGTAAAGCGATTGAACAGACAGTCGATCAGACACTGATCAACATCATTCCGACGAATGTTTTCGATGCCATGGCAACGGACAACATGCTCCAGGTCATCGCCTTTGCCGTATTCATCGGTATCGCCATGATATCCGTAAAAGATAAGATCGGCCGCCTTGTGGATCTGTTCGAACAGGCCAATGAAGTTGTTATGTGGATTGTAATGGCAATCATGAAATATTTCGCAGCAATCGGTGCATTCGGCCTTGTTGCTACTGCCTTTACGCAGGCTGGATTTGGTGCGATAAGACAGTTGGGACTCTACTTCATCTGTGTTCTGCTGGCATTGTTCATCCATTTGGCACTTGTGTACGGTTCGATGGTACAGTTCATGGCGAAAAAGAGTTTCATATGGTTCATTAAAAACTTTGCGCCGGCGATGGGTGTGGCATTCAGTACATCTTCATCCAGCGCTGTGCTGCCTATCTCTCTGGAAACTGCCCAGAAAAGGCTTGGGATCCGTAAAGGTATATCAAGCTTCGTCCAGCCGCTGGGAGCGACAATCAATATGGATGGCACTGCAATCATGCAGGGGGTTGCAACAGTTTTCATCGCACAGCTCTCAGGAGTGGACCTGACATTGGGTCAGATGGTGACTGTCGTTGTCATCGCTACAGTTGCGAGCATCGGTACTGCCGGGGTTCCAGGTGTCGGCCTGGTCATGCTCGCTATGGTGCTCACAGCGGTCGGGCTCGATCCGGCGGCAATCGGCATCATCATCGGAATTGACCGTCTGCTTGATATGACAAGGACAATGACGAACATCACAGGTGATGCAGCCATTGCAACAGTCCTTGATCATCAGCAGGATGTCAAGGAAGAGAAAAAAGGTTTGCAGAGCACCAAACCGAACGCCTGATCAGACTGATAAATGAATAATTAAAAGGGGCACATCATGAACACTTGATGAATAATGATGCATGCCCCTTTTATTTTTTGGCGAAATATATTATTATATTAAAAGTGTATTATTATAGCATGGAAATATTACAATATAAAAGGTAGATTTGAAAGGAAGAAAGAAATGGATAAACAGGATTTTACTGAGATACTGCAGTCCAAGTTCAAAATGGTCCGGACTGAAGCGGGTTATACCCAGGACTCCATGAGTCATACCATCGGGCTCTCAAAGAAGACGCTCGTACAAATAGAAAAGGAACGTATTCTGCCAAATTGGACTACCTGCATTTCATTGTGTGCATTGTTCAGAGAGAGCGAAGTGCTCACAAATACTTTTGGCGGAGATCCTCTCGAGCTTGCACAGGTGATATCAAGAGGCCACTGTGTATACCCGAACTATGAAGCAGAAGCGGTCTACTGGGAAGAAATCGAAAGGAAAAATGGTTACAGTCTGGAATTCAATAAGAGCAATAATATATACAGGGTCATTGACCCTGACAATCATCCGGTCCATGCGTCGTATATCGAGCGTGAAATCCGCACGTTCTTTATGAGACAGACAGATCTGCAGCCGGTTTAATATATTTTCAGAAAAGCACCGGAAGGTGCTTTTCTTTTATCCAGGGACAATTCACAGGATAATGGCAATACTTTGGAGGGATTCTAGTTGAATGCAGTGACAATGATAATTTTCATGGGAGTCGTCGGTTCATTCATCGGCGGGCTGACCAACATACTTGCGATCAAGATGCTGTTCAGGCCATATGAAGCAAAATACCTGTTCGGACGCAGGCTGCCTTTTACACCGGGTGTCATACCGAGACGGAGGGACGAGGCTTCCGGAAAACTTGGCAATATAATCATAGGACATCTTCTGACACCTGACGTATTCATCAAAAAGATAGAGAGTCCGGAAACAAGAAATTTCATCATGCTGTTCATAGATAAGCAGATCGACACCATCGAGCATGAAAAGCTGAGTCCAAGGTATTTTCTGGAGCGGCTGAGTGAAGGTCTGTCTGATAAGATAGTCTACAGCTTCAACAGGGAGATCGAAGATAAAGTGTCATCCGAAGGGGAAAAGCTCTATCATAGGGAGATCCATGAATTGATACCGCCCGATGCCTTGAAAGCCATGGATGACAAAGTGGGAGCAATCCAGCCGCAGGCAATGATGAAAGTAAAGGCGTATCTGCTCTCTGAAGAGGGGTACAGGGACCTTTATACAATGACGGATGAATTCATAGAGAACAGGGGAAAACTTGCGAGATCGATCAAATATATCATGAGCAAGGAATCCATCGTCGAAAATATTCAGAGTGAACTCATCAAACTTATCCATCATCCCAAGATGACAGATATACAGACCCGGATCATAGAAGAAGAGTACGCGAGGGTGAAGGCATATGAACTCAGTGAGCTGCTGAGTGAAAAGGACAGGGACAGGCTTTTAGAGGGTGTCTCGGATATACTGAAGGCGCGCATAAATATCGATGCAATCCTGGATCGACCGATTGCCGACTTCAATCCGGAAATGTTCAAATCCTTCAAAGAGCGGGGTAAGTACAGGCTGCTTGACAATATTGTGGAATATCTCGGGCGCAATACCGGGAGGATATTTGAAAAGCTGCACCTCGCACAGGTGATAAAAAGGCAGATCGACAGTTTTGAACTGAGCTACATTGAAAAACTGGTCCTTGATATTGCAGATAAGGAATTCAAGATGATCAAAGTGCTGGGATTCGTTCTGGGCGGCATCATAGGAGTTTCCCAAGGGATCATCGTAGCCTTTTTATAACAGCGGCAAGTGTGTTACAGTAGTTATATCTTGTGTAAAAAGGAGTTTTAAACTAATGACAGTCAACGTATATGATCAGGCGAACGCACTTGAGAGTGCACTCCGTCAATCTGAAGAATTCCAGAATATGAAGGAGTTCTACGGCAAAGTAAATGAAAATCCTGAATCAAAAGCACTTTTTGATGAATTCAGGGAGATCCAGATGAATCTTCAACAAAAGCAGATGCAGGGTGAGGAAATCCAGGAAGAGGAAGTTCAGAAAGCTCAGAAGTCTGCTGAAGATATTGAAAAAGATGAAAACATCAAATCATTGATGGAAGCAGAGCAGAAAATGAGCCAGCTTATTCAGGATCTCAATAGAGTGATCATGAAACCGATTGAAGAACTCTACGGTCTCGAGAATCAAAAATAATATGGAAAGAGGTCTGTTACAGGCCTCTTTCTTTTCTGTTTTTTGGTATACTATACATAAATGATTTTATGAAAAGTCAGGTGAGACGAATGGTCAAATTCATACATTGTGCAGACCTGCATCTGGACAGCCCCTTCAAATCCAGAACAAGGATGCCGGGTGGAATCCTGAATGCTCTGATGGACAGCACATATAAAAGCGTTGAAAGAATGATCGATTTCGCCATAGAAAACAAAGTGGATTTCATTGTAATAGCCGGTGATGTTTTCGATAGGGCGAACCGTACGTTAAAATCGGAAATATTCATGAAGCGGCAGTTTGGCAGGCTCAAGGAAAATGGTATTTTCGCTTATGTCATCCATGGCAACCATGATCCTCTGACGGATGGTTTTAAAACCGTGTGGCCGGATAATGTCACTGTATTTAAAGAGAATGTGGAAACATATGAGATGATCAGTTCGAAAGGCGAGAGAATCTTCCTGCATGGTTTCAGCTATTTCCTTGATGACTCCTATGAAAACAAGCTGGACGGCTATCCCGTCAACACGATGAATGAAGGCATCCATATCGGCCTCCTGCACGGGACATATTCCAAAGGAAGCTACAGGCAGGAAAGGTATACGGAGTTCAACCTCGAAACTTTGAATCAGAAACTCTATCATTACTGGGCGCTCGGCCACATCCATCAGCGGGAACAGCTGAGTGACCTGCCGCCGATCCAGTATTCGGGGAATATACAGGGACGGCATAAAAATGAATACGGGGAGAAAGGGTTCATCTATGTGAAGGGGGATGATGTATACCTCGATACGAAATTCATCCCTGTTCAGGACATCATGTTTTCTGAATATACACTTGATGTCTCTTCACTCAATAAGCAGGACCTTTACCAGTCGATAGTGGAATTCAAGCACAGGCTCAGGGAGAAAGGCAAACAGATTATACAGCTGACACTCTACCATGATGGTGATGAAATAATATCGGAACCGGATTTCAATGAAGTTATCGAACTTCTTAAGGAAGATGAGAGGGACCTCAAGGATTTTGTATGGATCGACAACCTGCATCTCAAGTACATGAATCAGGACAGCATAGCACTGTTAAATGACATAAAAGCGAGTTATTCATCCAATGATACATTGTTCAAAGAGGCTGTCAATTCAATGTACATGGATCCGAGACTTAACCGCTATCTTCTGCCTATCCAGGAACTGGAACAGGAAGATCTGCTGGATGAGGGCGAAGAACGCCTTAAAATGCTTATGAGGAAGTAGTGGGTATATGAAGATCATATCGTTGAATATATACGGTTACGGAAAGATTACAGAAACGGAACTTAATACAAATCAGAAGTTTGTCCAGATATTCGGTGAGAATGAAGCGGGTAAATCAACCATGCAGTCCTTCATCCATTCCATACTGTTCGGTTTTCCGACGAGGAAGGAACAGGAACCGAGAAGGGAGCCCCGTATGCATAACCTGTACGGGGGGAAGCTGACGGTCCAATTCCCCGATGAACCGGGGCCGGTTGAGATAGAACGCATCAAGGGGAAGGTGCAGGGTGATGTAAAAATATATCTCAATGACGGTACTGTGAGAAGCGAGGACTGGCTGATCAAGAAACTGAACTTCATCGACAAGAAGACATACCGGTCGATATTTTCATTTGATGTACTCGGTCTGCAGGATATCCATAAAAATATGACCGAAGACAAGCTTCAGGAATACCTCCTCCGCGCCGGTGCCCTCGGATCACATGAATATGATGAAATGCTGAGTGCAATCGATGCGGAGCTCAAATCGATCTATAAAAAGAACGGCATCAATCCGAAGGTCAACCAGGAGCTTGAAGAAATCGCAGGTGTGAATGAGAAAATCAAAAAGCTCGAACAGCACGAAGAGAGGTATAAGACGCTCATCAATGAGCAGTCTAAGACCGAAGAAAGCTTGAATGCAAAGAAGAATGCCCTGCATCAGCTTGAAACCATCAGGAAACAGAAGATGAAGGAAGTCATGTATCACTCTGATATCAAAGCATGGAAGTCGCTTGAAGACAAACTCAACATAGAACCTGTCGTGTTCCCTGAACAGGGGGTGGAAAGGTACGAAGGTCTGAAAAACCAGAGTCAGCAGATTCAGAGGGATATCGGGTTAAGGGCGGAAAAACTGAAATCATTGAAAAACGAAATTTCATTGATAGATCTGCCTGATAAAGATCACCTTGCCTGTCTTGAAAGGATCCAGAAGAGGGAGCCGGATATCAAGCAGAAGAAACTCGAAGTCACCCGGCTCAATACAGCTGTTGAAAATCTCGAGGATGATATCCATAATCTTCAGAAAGATATCGGCTGGCAGCAGGAATATGACGATGTGGATGACTCTAATATAGTCAAGGAATCCGTCCAGAAGCTTCTTTCAAAATTGGATGAGGCAGTACTTGAAGAGCAGTATCTGATCAGGGAAATAGACCATTTGAAGTCCGATATCAGACAGCTTGATCAGGACATTGAACATCTCGAAGATTCACAGATCGGCGAAGAACGCCTGCGCATCAAAAAAGAGCTGATAGACCGCGAGTATGAACTCAAAGAGAAAGAGAAGATGTTTAAGCTGATTGAGAAGGATTATGAGCGGGAAAAACGGGAGAGGAACAAAGTCAAAAGAGGGCAGTCCATCCTCATAATCGGCATCAGTGTCATCGCACTGCTGATTGGAATCTATTATCTGTTCTCATCGAACTGGCTGATGGGCGGTGTGTTTGCAGCCATCGGTATCGTGACCCTGTTGCTGCTCATGCTCACCAACCAGAAAGAGGATGAATCATTGAAGACGGACTACCAGAAGGAAGTCCATGAGCTCGAGGACATCATCGATACAATCAAACGGAACAATGATGTGGATTTTGATATCAATGATGCCAGGAATCTGAAAATGGATCTGAAAACCCAGAACACAAAGCGGATTTCTTCCAATGTGAAGCTTGAAGAGATGAAGGAGGCACTTTCCGTAAAAGAAGCGCTTAATGACTCCCTCAACACCGATCTGCTCAATGTGAAAAAAAATCTCAGGGTAAACCCGGATATTGAGAACAAATATATTGTGGATGCCATCCACACAATCCGGGAGATCAAGCAGAAACGCAATCAGATCAACAGGCATAAACTTGAAATCGACAATATCAAAAAAGAACTCCGGGAATTTAAGACTGAAGTGAAAAATGATATTTCTTCAATGGATATGCAATATGATGACAGCAGTATTTTTTATGATGTGAAGAGCACGGTTTCAAAAATGTACAAGGACCAGTCGCATTACACAAGGCTGGATGATCAGATCAAACTGCTTGAAAATGAAATCAATGTTCTGGAAGAAAGAAATTCCGTCTCTGCACAGAAAGTCCAGAAACTGTTTGAATATGTGGATGCGGAAGACGAGGAAGAGTATTACTACTATGCGAGGAAACATGAAGAATATCATGACAATATCGCAAAGTTCAAAGAACTGACTACGAAGCTTGATGAAGAACATTTCGATTATGATTCAAGAAATGAACTGGCCCGCTTCCTGCTTGCCGACCTGAAAGAGGAAGAAGAGAATATTTCAACTCAGATCGAGGAGTTCAACAGCAAGATCCAGCATGAACAGAAGGCACTTGCGGAAATCAACTCTGAAATCGCCGGCCTCGAAAGCGACGGGAAGCTCAGTGAACTCAACCATATGTTTGAAATGCGCAAAAATCAGATCCAGGGACTCTCCCGAGAGTATATGTCCCTGAACTATATACGCATATTGATTGAAACCCACATCAAAGCGATCAAGGATGAGCGCCTGCCGATCGTCATAGAGGAGGCAAGGTCCATTTTTGAAAGTGTGACGCGCGGAAGATACATCAATGTGATATACGATGAGGACGGCATCAAAGTGAGGCACAGCAACGGACAGCTGTTCCATCCGCTGGAGCTTTCCCAGTCCACCAAGGAAATGCTGTACATCAGTCTCAGACTGAGCCTGATCAAAGCACTAAAGGGCTACTACCAGCTTCCGCTCATCATAGATGATGCTTTTGTACATTTCGACAGGGAACGCAAAAAAATCATCATGGATTATCTCCGCAATGAAGTGACAGATCAGGTGTTGTACTTTACTTGCAATCTTGACAGTTCGATACCTTCCCAGCAGACGATAAAACTAAAAGAAAAAGTGAAATGAGGTGGCTCTGATTAATAATATATCAAAGCTTAAGCCGGGGGACAGCGTGGAAACTTTCTACCTTATAAAAAGGAGTCAGCAGGGGGTAACCACACAGGGGAAACCCTATATGACTCTATTCCTCCAGGACCGCACGGGAGAAATAGAAGCGAAACTGTGGACAGTTTCAAAAGAGGACATGGAGGTGTTGAAGCCTGAAACACTGATCAAAGTCAAAGGCGACGTCATCGACTACCGCAATAAGAGGCAGATGAAAATAGCCACTTTCAGAACAGCTAAAGAGGAGGACGGCCTCAACCCCAAAGATTTCGTTGAAAAAGCGCCGATGGACGAAGACACGCTTTATGAAAGTATAATGGATTATGTGATCAAGATTGAAAACGGCAGTCTGCAGAGGATTGTCCGCCAGCTTCTTAATAGATACGGCAGGGAGTTCCTGACATTCCCGGCAGCCATGACAAACCATCATGACTTCGTCTCAGGACTCGCATACCATGTCCACTATATGCTCAGGACGGCAGAAGCACTCTGTGACATATATCCGTCCCTGAACCGGAGTCTTCTGTACAGTTCAATCATCCTGCACGATATAGGCAAGGTGAAGGAGCTGACCGGACCGGTGGGCACCACCTATACCGTGGAAGGGAATCTCATCGGTCATATCGTGATAGCGAATGATGAAATTACACGCGTGGCTGATGAACTGAACATCGAAGGCGAGGAAGTCATGCTTCTGAAGCACCTGATACTCAGCCATCATGGAAAACTTGAATACGGATCTCCAAAGCAACCTATGATCAAAGAGGCGGAGATCCTGCATTTCATAGACAACATCGATGCCCGCATGATGATGATGGACAAACACACGGGCCAGACGGATAAGGGGACATTTACCGACCGTATATTTCCGCTCGAGAACCGGGCGTTCTACCGTCCGGAAAAATTTGAATGACACAAAAGACTGCCGCGGAATTCCGCGGCAGTCTTTTGTTATTCTGCGTTTTCTTCAGTGGCTTCCTCCTCTGAAGTTTCTTCTTCAGAGGATTCCTCTACAGAAGCATCTTCGTTCTCTGCAGGCTGTTCTGTTGTCGGCTGCTCAGGTGACTGCTGGGATTCAGGGTTCAGATAAGTGTCTTCGATGAACGTCCTGATGTCTTCGTTTTCGAAGTCTGCGTTATACTCTTCGAGCACTTCTTTGTAGTATTCAAGCACTTTATCCTGGTTTTCCTGGATTTTCTTGCTCACCATCTGTTTTTTAATCTGCGGCAGTTCGTCTTCGATGTTTTCCTCATCATGGCGCTTTATGATATGATAGCCGAATTCTGATTTGACCACATCAGAAACTTCACCTTTTTCCAGTTCGAACAATGCTTTATCGAAACCTTCTACCATCTGTCCTTTCTGGACGTAGCCGAGGGCCCCGTTATTTTCGGCACTGCCGGTATCATGTGATTCTTCCTTGGCGAGTTCCCCGAAATCAGCACCTTCGTCAAGCTGCTTTTTAAGGTCTTCAGCCTTTTGCTTCGCCTCTTCATCAGTCAGATCGCTTTCGGATGCCTGTTGCTGCTGCGGTGCGGATTCCTCAGATTCTTCATCCTTCACTGCAATAAGTATATGGGAAGCTTCCCTTGTGTTTTCCATCGCCATTTCATCCGTCACTTCAAACTTTTCTTCGAAGAATTTATCATGGTAGGCGTTTGTTATACGCTGTTCCTTATATTTGTCAACAGTCATGCCGGGCTGCTGCTGTTGAAGTGCCATGGAGAATTGTTCCTCTCCGCCCATCTGTTCAATCTCTTCATCTGTCTGGGACTCAATCTGCTCAGTGTCAACTTCTTCACTGTATTTATCTTGCAGGATATTGTCGAGGGTGAGCTGGAATGTCTGGTTTGCAACCGTACTTGTGCCAATCTGGTTCAGGATATCGTCTGTAGTGACATCCCCCGCATCACTCGTTGAGAGTACGCTGCCGAATTCCGTTTCATCATTTTCACTGTTTCCGCTTCCATTATCGTCTGAGCAGCCGGCCAGGCCAATCAGTCCGAAACTAATGACAATCGGAGCTAATTTCTTTTTCATTGTTCAAGTCTCCTTTAGTTTAGACTACAGAGGCTAATATATCACAAGAAAGCAGCAGGGCACAAATCTTTGTACCCTGCTGCTGTGTAAAGGCCTATTTAAATTTGAATTTGAAGTTATCCTGGATTTTCCCCACTGATTCCTGGACCTCTTCACCGCGGTTCTGAAGATTTTCCACGTCTTTTTGTATGCGTTCAATATTCGGTGAAATGTCCGCCTGGTAGTTGCTGATCATTGTCTTGATTTCATCTCCCAGTGTTTTGAACACTTCCTGGGATTCATGCTTTGTCTTCAGAAAAGAAGATTTGACTTCATCCGCTTCGATTTTCAGCTGATCCATCTGGGATTTCATGTTGCCCGAACCGGACTTCAGCGATGCCTGAAGCTCGCTCCCTGATTTTGGGGCGTTGAGCATTGCAATCAGTGTCCCCCCGGTTACACCGACGAGGAAACCGATACCTGCGTTTCTGAGTTTCATTAAGTGTCACGTCCTTTTTGCCATTTATGTCTCTTTACCCAAAGCGTCGAAGAGTTATACATCGAGCTGGTTTTTGATTGACTCTTCGATCTCTTTTTTCTGCTCATCTGTACGTTCATCAGGATCCTGTTGCCAATTGTAGCTGAACCCGTCGTATTCGTCCTCATATCTGGGTATGAGATGGAAGTGGAGGTGGAAAACAGTCTGTGAGGCATATTCACCATTGTTCTGGACAATGTTCAGTCCGGCCGGTTCGAAAGCATCCTTTATGGCATTTGCAACTTTGGAGATCACTTTCATGATGTGTGCGCCGGTTTCGTCATCCAGGTCATATATATCCGGCACAGGTTTCCTCGGTATGACGAGTGTATGCCCTTTGGAAAGCGGGAAAGCATCCGTGAAAGCGATGCATACCTCATCTTCATATACGATGTTTGAAGGGATTTCACGGTCGGCTATTTTCTCGAAAATTGTTTTAGTCATTCATTGTACCTCCATTGTTCAGTTATGATATATTAATTTAATATAAGTATACAAATAAATGATTACAAATAAAAGGAAGTCGGTTATGGTACTGAAAATAGAACATCTGACGGGTGGGTACTCGAAGACACCTGTCATACATGATGTCTCCCTTGATATAAAAAAAGGGGAAATCGTCGGGCTCATAGGCCTGAACGGTGCAGGGAAGAGTACAACCATCAAGCATATACTGGGCCTGTTGCGGCCGCATTCGGGTGAAATCCGTGTGGCCGGCACCACAATCAGTGAAGATGCCGAAAACTACAGGAAGCGCCTCGCATATATACCGGAAACCCCTGTACTATATGAGGAACTGACACTCAAAGAACATATACTGATGACCGCCATGGCATACGGTATAGAGGAAGAGGATGCACTGGAACGGGCGGGGGAACTGCTTGGAATATTCAGGCTGGATTCGAAGATCAATATGTTTCCTACTCATTTCTCCAAGGGTATGAAGCAGAAAGTGATGTTGGTCTGTGCATTTCTGGCCCGGCCGGACCTGTACATCATCGATGAACCGTTTCTAGGTCTTGACCCATTAGGCATAGATTCGCTCATCGACCTGATGGTCAGGGAGAGGGACGCCGGGCGCTCTATACTGATGAGTACACATATACTGGCCACGGCGGAAAAATACTGCGACCGTTTTGCAATCATCGACAGCGGACGTATGGTTGCGGACGGCACTCTCGAGGAACTCCGCATTTCCCTTGATATGGCAGCTGCCTCTCTTGATGAGGTTTATCTGAAGATTACAGGAGGTACCTCCGCCGATGCCCGATAATCTATTCAGACCGAGGGTGAATGAAGATATAAGGCGCCGCAGCTACTACGGTAAATTCATATTCAACAGCCATTTTCTGATATTCCTCACCATCGCCGGCGGCGTATTCATTTATTCGCTGCTCGGGATACTCCAGACACTGGAACCATCAGTATGGCTGGATTTGATTGCTTCTGCCGTGGTAGCCCTGTTCCTGCTGCCCGGGTACCGTTCGCTCCTGAAGCCTGCAGACGGCATCTTTCTGCTGCCGTATGAAACACATATGGGAACCTATCTTAAAAATGCCGGCCGGTATTCGCTCATGCTCGGTATTTCAAAAGCCGTCACGGCTGCAGTGATTGCCCTGCTCCTCCTGACAGTCGGGCATGGGGCGATTGGAATAATGCTGTTCCTGCTCCTGGCGCTCATCCATTACACTGTCAACTTCCATGTAAGGAAGCGCGTCATCAATACCGGAATTTCCATTTCTTTAATGACCGTCATCCTCTTTGTAATGGATGTACTCAGTCTGATACTCGTGCTGCAGCACCCGGTATGGCTGATATTATCATTGGTATTCCTTTTGGCGGCGGACAGATACGTAAAGGGGCGTGAGCACCCCGCTTTCGACTGGAATGCATATATAGAACATGAGGAAGTGCAACTCAACCGGTATTACAGAAATGTCTCCATGTTCACCAATGTGAACCATATCGACAAGCAGTTTAAAAGAAGGAAATACCTGGACCCGCTACTGTGGAAGCCGGCGGGTATGTCGTTCGGCAAGGAGAAGATGTATGAGTTCCTTTTCTACAGAACGTTTGCCAGGGACCATGACCTGCCGATGATCATACTGAGGCTCATCATACTCTTCGGCATCGTGATGGTATGGATGGGCAACCTCTACGTTTCCATCGTCACAGGTCTGTTCGGGATATATGTCATAGTGCTTCAGATGTCCCAGATCTATTCGGCCCAGGCCTATCTGCTCTGGCCGAAAGTGTGGCCGGTCGACCGCTCCTTCATCCAGAAAAGCTATGTTACATTCTCACACAAGGCGGTATTCGCCGTAACGCTGGTCTTCGGCATCATTTTTGCCATCGTCCATCCGGGGTTTGCCTACATCGCCTTTGTCTTCCCGCTATGGGGATACTTGACAAACAGAGTGTTCAGCAGAGCTGTATATAAAAAAGAACAGGAATTAAGCGACTGATGTCATCAGTCGCTTAAAATCCGTCTTCAGAGTCTTCGGCCTGTTCATCATTGTCCTTAAGCGGCAGGAAGAACTTTGCGGAGATGGATTGGTGGAATAGTGACTCCGCTGTACGGAATTTTTTCAATACCTCGCTGCTCAGGTATGAGTGATATACATCTGTATGTTTGAAATCGCTGTATGTGGATGCTTGTGCCCATTGGATCATGACGACAAAAGACTCATCGTTTACGGCCTCCCCTGTTCTGTAGGCCATTACCCCGTTTGCAGTCTCTAATGCTGCCACCAGGTCGGAAAGGTGTCCGTGCATCGTTCCCTTTTTGTTGTCGGGTATGGGAATGAAATGCGCCGACGTGGCATTTTCATCATCAAGTTCCCCTTTTGAATGTTTGATATCGTAGGTGTGGCGTGAAGTGAAAAATGAATCATTGTTGTCATCTTCATAAAAAAGGATGGCATCCTGGCCCATTGCACCGATATGGACTTCCGGATGTTCGTGTTTGATGTCTTTCAAATACCTCAGTGTTCCTGTTGTCAAATGTAGTTCCATTATGTTCACCTCTTAAATAGTCTTGGTATATACATACCTTAAATCAACTTTCACTAAACGCAAACCAAATAAATCGATTTTTTGACATTATGCATGTAATTAATAATTATTATCAACAGTATGTTAGAATATTGAGTGATATATAGAATATTGGAGGAAAATACATTGTTCAATGATACTATCATCAAAGCGGCAAGAGGGGAAAAGACGGATTACACTCCTGTCTGGTTCATGAGACAGGTTGGACGCAGCCAGCCGGAGTACAATAAAGTCAAAGAGAAATATTCCCTTATGGAAATTACGCATCAGCCGGAGCTGACTGCATACTTGACAGCGACCCCTGTCGAAAATTATAACGTTGACGCTGCAGTGCTGTACAAGGATATTGTTTCCCCGCTGGCTCCCATCGGTATAGACGTGGAGATAAAGGCGGGAGTTGGTCCTGTAATCCATAATCCTATCCGCCACATCAGTGATGTGGAGAAACTTGGTGAGCTTGATCCGTATAAAGATCTTGACTATGTCTATAAGACGATCGAAATATTGACCAAAGAGAAATTGAATGTTCCCTTGATCGGTTTCTGCGGGGCGCCGTTTACGGTGGCAAGCTACATGATTGAAGGCGGGCCGACAAAGAACTATCATAAAACTAAATCAATGATGTATAATCAGCCCGATACGTGGTTCAGACTCATGGAAAAACTGGCTGAAATGAGCATCCGCTATCTCAGGGCACAGGTTGAATCGGGTGCGGGACTTATCCAGATATTCGATTCCTGGGGCGGTGCATTGAACAAAGCGGACTATGCACATTACCTTGCGCCTTACATGAACCAGATAATCGACAGTATCAGGGATATGGGAGTGCCAGTCATCGTCTTCGGTATCGGTGCATCCCATCTTATCCCGGAGTGGAATAAGCTGGACATGGATGTGATGGGCCTCGATTGGAGAACCTCCATCAGTGAAGCACGTGAAATGGGCGTGGCAAAAGCCCTCCAGGGTAATCTGGATCCGGCACTGCTTCTCGCCGACTGGGAAGTCATTGAACAAAGGGCGAAAGAAATCCTTGACCAGGGCGGGAACGATGGCCACATCTTCAATCTGGGGCACGGGGTATTCCCCGAAGTCGAGCCGGAAACATTGAAACGACTGACTACATTTGTACATGAGTACAGCAAAGGAAAGTGATTTGGAATGGCAGTGAAAAAGGGACTATTGGTGATGGCGTATGGTACGCCCTACAAAGAGGAAGACATTGAACCGTATTACACACATATCAGACACGGGAGAAAACCCTCAGAGGAAGCACTTCAGGATCTGAAAGACCGTTATGAAGCAATCGGGGGCATCTCTCCGCTTGCAGATACCACCAAACGGCAGGCGGAAGCGCTCGTCAATAAATTGAACGCATCGCAAAACGAAGTCGAATATGAACTGTTCATCGGACTCAAGCATATCGACCCGTTCATAGAGGATGCGGTCGAATCCATGAGCGATCATGGTATCAAAGAAGCGGTTTCCGTTGTACTGGCACCGCATTATTCCGAGTTTTCAGTAGGCACCTACAATGAACGGGCGAAGGCTGAGGGGGAAAAATATGGCATCAGCATCAAGTCTGTTCAATCATTCTATGAGCAGGAGCCCTTCATCGATTTCTGGACAGAAGCCGTGAAATCTTCTCTCATGGAAATACCTGAAGCGGAATTGCAGGATACAGCAGTCATTGTAAGTGCACACAGTCTTCCAGAAAAAATCAAAGAGCACAACGATCCGTATCCGGCCCAGCTGGAAGCTACTGCGGAGCTTATCAGAAAGCATGCGGACCTCCAGAACGTGCATATCGGCTGGCAGTCTGAAGGCAACACACCGGACCCGTGGCTTGGCCCGGATGTCCAGGATCTGACCAGAAACCTTCATGAATCCCGCGGCTACAGTCATTTCATCTACCTGCCGGTTGGCTTTGTGTGTGAACATCTTGAGGTACTGTATGATAATGACTATGAGTGTAAAGTAGTGTGTGATGAAGTGGGGGCGGGATACCACCGCCCTGCAATGCCGAATACGGATGACCGCTTCATACAGGCGATGATCAACGAAATTAACAAATTGTAGTAAAGAAGGCTGATCAAAGTGAAGAAAGTAGCCATAATCGGAGCAGGTATTACCGGACTTTCAGCGGCATTCTACCTCTCAAAGCACAGTGATCTGGAAATAGACCTGTTTGAGAAAGACAGCCGGGCCGGCGGTAAGATCAGGACGCACCAGAGGCACGGCTATACCATCGAGCTCGGCCCGGAATCCTATTTGGCAAGAAAGACGATAATGACCGAACTGGCTGAAGAAATCGGCATGGGGGATGACCTGGTAAGGAATTCAACCGGGCAGTCCTATATATATTCGAACAATAAATTATCCGCATTGCCAAAAGGTTCTGTGCTCGGTGTGCCGACGGAGCTCGGCCCGTTCCTTACCACCGATCTGGTCTCAGCCACCGGAAAGCTCGCCGCCGGACTTGATCTCTTCAAGAAACCCACACCTCTGTATACGGATGTATCTGTGGGAAGCTTCTTCAGAAGAAGGCTCGGGGATGATGTTCTCGAAAATATGATAGAGCCGCTCCTTTCGGGGATATATGCGACAAACATCGATGAGTTGAGCCTGATGTCCACCTTTCCTTACTTCAAAGAGAGAGAGGAGAAGTATGGCAGTCTCATCAAAGGTGCCATTGCGGAGAAGCCGGCTTCATCGGACAAGCCCAAAGGCAGGAAAGTAGGCCAGTTCCTGCAGTTCAGGAACGGTCTCCAGTCTTTCATCGACCGTCTTCTGAAAGTGAATATTGAAAGCGGGGTCAATGTTCATTTTGGGAGTGATGTGGAAGCCATCACCAAAAATGGTGAAACATATGCGGTGCAGGTGGATGGTGGGGTGAAAGAGTACGACCGCATAATCATCACTACCCCCCATTTCCAGTACAAGAGATGGTTCGACGACCTGCCCCTTGAGTATTTCAAACATATGGAAGCAACCAGTGTGGCGACAGTCGTCATGGCATTTGATCAGCATCAGGTGAAAAATGATATCGACGGCACAGGCTTCGTCGTATCACGGAGGATGGATACTTCCATTACAGCATGTACATGGACAAGCAAGAAATGGAAGCACTCCACTCCATCAGGGAAGGCGCTCCTCAGGGCCTATGTCGGCCGACCGGGAGATTTCATCGTCCATGAGAAAAGTGAGAGTGAAATCGCCAGCCTGGCAAGGAAGGACCTGGATAAGATCATGGATCTTGAAGGTGAACCCGAGTTCACAATCGTTACGAAGATGAAGCGCTCCATGCCGCAGTATAAAGTGGGGCACAAATCCAGAGTGGATGCAGTCCGGAAGTATATGACGGAGCACTACCCGGGCATCGTCCTTACAGGGGCATCCCATCATGGTGTGGGTCTGCCGGATTGTGTCAGTCAGGCAAAGGCAGCTGTGGAAAGCATAACCAAATAAATGGAATCTTGAGGCCGGAATGTTATTATAATAATATCCGGTCATTTTTTTGAGGAGGGGAAAAATGAAGTTTATATCAAACAAAAATATTACTGATCCAATGATCAACCTTGCCATGGAGGAGTATGTCCTCCGTGAAATACCGACTGATGATTCCTATTTCCTGTTCTATGTGAATCAGCCTTCGATCATCATTGGTAAAAACCAGAACACCATAGAAGAAATCAATGAATCATACATCAGGGAGAACGACATCAAAGTGGTAAGGCGTGTCTCGGGCGGTGGAGCAGTGTATCATGACGAAGGGAATCTGAATTTCAGTTTTATTACAGAGGATGACGGAAACAGTTTCCATAATTTCAGCAAATTCACGCAGCCGATCGTCGATGCGCTTAATGATATGGGCATACCGGCAGAGCTGTCGGGCAGAAACGATCTGGAAATTGATGGGAAGAAAGTATCGGGTAATGCTATGTTCAGCCAGAGGGGCAGGATGTTTTCACACGGTACGCTCATGCTCGACAGTGATGTTTCAGAGGTGCAGAATGCACTCAAAGTAAACCCCAAAAAGATTGAATCCAAAGGAGTAAAATCCGTCAGGGGCCGTGTCGGGAATATCAATGATTTTCTGGATGAGAAAATTGATATAGAGGAATTCAAGCGTAAAATACTGAGGTATATTTTCGGCGGTGACGACCATATAGAAGAATATGTACTCACTGACGAAGACTGGAAGAAAATCAATAAGCTTTCTGAAGAGAAATACCAGACATGGGACTGGAATTATGGTAAAAATCCAAAATATAACTTCAATGTATCCCATAAGTTTCCGGCAGGGCTGTTGGATATCAGGCTGGATGTAAAGAAAGGCCGGATAGAGCACGCAAAAATTTTCGGTGATTTCTTTGGTGTCGGTGAAATTGATGTCATAGAAGAAAGGCTGATCGGAGTGGAGCATGACAGGGGAAAAATTGCGGAAGCATTGGAAGATGTGGACATTTCCCATTATCTGGGCCGAATCACCCGTGAAGAGCTGCTGGAACTTATCGTATAACATAAATAAGCTGACTTTACGCTATGTACTCAGTACAGGTAAAGTCAGCTTTTTTTATCGTCATTCATCATCTTCTGTATCTTCATCAGTCAATTCCTTTAGCAGAGTGGTGTATTTAATGAACTTTTCCTCGTCTTTTTCCAAGAGAGCTTCTTCAATCCTATCATTGTATGATTTACGATTGTATTCATCCATCGCTTCTTGTAACAGGAGTTCAGCAGAAAGGTCATTGATCGTGTTGATGAAGACTCGCAACTGATTAACCGGGTATACTTGTTTATTCATCCCTATTCCCCCTTCATCTAAATGGTTGTTACAAATTATATAACACGTTTCTGGTCAGGTCAAACAGAGTTTTGAATATTTAGACTATTTATTAATGTAATATTACACTATTTGACTTTTATTAACAAATAATTCAATTAAACCATATTATTGTTAACAAATGAGTTAACATATGGTATCATGTATTTAGAATATTTAGATAAGGGGGAACAGCATGAACAGACTCCAATATCAGATACATGAAGAAACGATGTACATCGTTTCAGTCAACAATGATGGCAGTATTGAGAGCAGGGTGGGGGAAACCTATGGGGACAGCCGCAGGTGCCAGCTCACTCCCAACAAAGTGATAGAAAGGAACTGCCGGAACCATTCTCAGAACTACATCGCCAGAAAAGACCTTACAAAATCCCTGACGAATATCACAAGTAAAATTCCGGTGATTGTGGATTTGTTTGGAGCATACATATATTTCTGCACAAACTCAGACAGGGTCCAGGAGAACAACTGGTTCAATATAAAGCATATCCAGGCCTACTGGGACAATAATGGCATGACACGCATACAATTCTCCAATAATGAAGAACTCGAAGTGGATATTTCCTATTCATCATTCAACAACCAGTACCTGAATGCACTTAAACTGCATTATCGGTTCAATCAGCAGAAGGAAAAGTACCAGAAGAAAGAGATGGGGATGCACTTCCAGTATCCGGCACTCGGAAGAGGTGAATCCGCCCAGATCCATGAAACAATATACCACTCCTATATAAATTATATAAACGGCCTGCAATCAAGGGGAGGGGTGTAAATTTTAACATAAAACATGGCCTGAAACGCTTGAAAAACTCTGTGGGAATAGATATAATTGTAAATGTTCGATTGAAAAAATAACATTGTTCCACAGTAGCTCAGTGGTAGAGCTATCGGCTGTTAACCGATCGGTCGTAGGTTCGAATCCTACCTGTGGAGCCATGGAGATGTACTCAAGTGGCTGAAGAGGCGCCCCTGCTAAGGGTGTAGGTCGGTTTTCCCGGCGCGAGGGTTCAAATCCCTCCATCTCCGTTTCGACCCGTAAACCATGTGTTTACGGGTCTTTTTCATTTTAACGGTTTAATGATTTGATAATTTCTTTACATAATATTAAAATTATAGATAGAGGGATTTTGAGGGGGGATTACTATAAAGAAATTCAGAATAATATATAAGAACCGGCTGCGGCAGACCATCTATACCAATATCCACACAGTTGAGAGCCTGAAGGAAGCGATACAGAAGGCCAAGGAAGAGGGCCGTGGACACTTGATGCTGAACGGGAATGAAATTTTTCCGAATCAGGTGAAGAAGGTCAAGCGCTTAAAATAGTCTTTGTGTCTTAGTTTATAAGTGAAAGATATTCATCCAATGATGGGGCGACAGTAACTCTGAATGTTTCCATATAATGTGGCACAGCCTTTATAAAATAATAGACGAACCTCTTTCAGGGGATTGGTCTGAAATAGACGAACGTTTGGGATTTTATCGTCCTTCCGCTCTTTCTTTCAGCCATTCATGCTTCAATATGGACATGAATGCAGCATCTTTGTACTTTCCTTTTGCATAAAAGTGTTCTCTGAGGACACCCTCATTTTTAAACCCTTGTTTTTTGTATATTCCCACTGCTTTTTCGTTTTCAACATCTACATACAAATACACTTTGTGCATGTTCAACACTTCGAAAGCATATTTAGTCGCCTCTTTGAATGCGAATTTTGCGAAGCCGTTTCCACTGAACTCGGGCTTGATGATCAGCATGATTTCGCAATGGCGGTGGATAAAGTCGATATAGTCAAGATCCACGATTCCAACCTTGTCCAGTTCATTCATGACAACGAATCTTCTTGCAGATTCTCCGGAAGTGTTGTTCCGGTAGTGTTCTTTCAATTTCTCCAATGAATTATAGGGTTCTTCGAACCAATATGACATCAATGAGTAATCATTGGCGAGTTCATGGATGAATTCAAGGTCTCTTTCTTCTAACGGACGTAGTTTCATGTCTGCCTCCTGCATTTCATTGTTTTCTTATCTCCTGCCATTTTAACAGCAATAACCGAAAATTGGTAAGAGCATGATAAAAAAGCTATCCTGTTGAGGATAGCTTTTTTGACTGCATATATAAATTTAAAAGGCAAGTTCCACGCGGCTTCCTGAAGGATCGGCGGAAAATATCCTGCCATCTTCTCGTGTGACATTAAATCCGGTTTCTTCAAGTCTTGAAACTGCAGTATCCCTTGAAGTCTCATCAGGGTATCTAAGAACATAATGATTGAGGCCGACGCTGTTTTCATCCGGAGCAGGGGCGCCGATTCCATTCCATATATTCACTGCGATATGGTGGTGGTATTTTTCTGTGGACATGAACATCGCCTGGCCGGCGAGGTCGCAGACGATTTCAAGGCCGAGACCGTCTGTGTAGAACTTGACTGCATCACCGATGTTTCCCACATGCAGGTGAAGGTGGCCCATCACAGTGCCTGCCGGCATGCCGTCCCATTGTGTATTGGGATCGAATGATTTCAATAAGTCTTCGAAATCCAGCGGGTCGGTCGTCATGTCAACACGTCCGTTTTTCCAGCTCCATTCTTCGGCCGGACGGTCAATATATATTTCAATGCCGTTTCCATCAGGGTCGTTCAGATAGAGAGCCTCGCTGACCAGGTGGTCGGCAGATCCGAAACGGATGTTCTTATGGGCAAGCTGTAAAGTGATCGCAGCAAGGTCTGAACGCTCCGGTAGCAGAATCGCGAAATGGTACAATCCTGAAGTTCTGCCTTTTGGTTTGGCATTTTCCGGCTGGTGGAGAGAAATTAAGCTCGTTTCTCCATCTGCGGTCAGGCTTGCAGACTGGTCATTTTTGTCCAATAGGGAAAAACCCAATGTCTTTGTATAAAATTCAATTGAATGCTCCAGATTGGAGACGTTCAACTTTACGTGTTCTACATGTACAGCAGGTGGTGTATGAAAATTCATCTTTGTGTCCTCCATTGATTTTAATTAATTACTTTATGTAACTAAGTATATAATAATTAATTAATTATGTAAAGGGATTTAATATCTTTTAATTAATTGGTTGTTATGATACAATATGTTGGAAGGAAGTGATAAGAAATGAAACAATCGGCACTTTGTCCAAGGTTTGAAAAAGCTGTTTCATTACTCAGCCAGAGATGGACGGCGCTGGTCATCTACCAGATGCTTGACGCACCGCAGCGATTCGGCGCTATACAGTCAGCCGTCGGTGTAAGTGGCAAGGTACTTTCCGACAGACTTAAAGATATGGAGCGGGAGGGTCTTGTCAAAAGAGACGTATACCCCGAAACTCCTGTCATAATCGAATATTCACTTACAGACAAAGGGCGTTCTCTTGAACCTGTCTTAAGAGATATTGAGCAATGGTCCCAGGACTGGATTCCACCCACAACGTCTGATGAGACAGATTTGACCGAAACCCACCAATAAAATGAGTGTCTCTCTTCATAATGGAAGGGAACGCTCATTTTTTAATTACTTAGAGACCAGATACCCAAATTTTCCGACTGTGCCTCCTCCTGCGCTTCATAAAGCAGATCAGCGTGGGTATCATTTGGGGGATTGACATATTTCACTTCTGCCAAGCCTTCCCTTACAAGTACTTTATTGATCATTTCATCATCTGCATACACATAGACCAAATATCGGCCGTAATCATCCGCAGCGGGTCCCGAATCAAATTCCACTTCGATCTTTTCTGCATTTTCAAGCAGTTCACGGGCCCGTTCTGCCGCTTCTCTGGCGAACGGTTCTTCTTTGTGTCTGGAATGTCTTGTCTCCGGTGTGTCAATCATCAGATACCTGAAAATTTGGCTTGCACCTTCATAATTGAATCGTGTCGTATCACCGTCGATGAATTCATCGACGGTGACCTGGACTCTGCCGTGGGGCTCTTCATTTCCGGAGATTTCGGGTTCAGAGCGTGACGCATCCGGGTCCTCTTCCATTACAAGAGAGACCGTCACAGTCACAATCAGCAGCAGTATTATGGCCGGAATGGTCAACTTCTTCTTTCCAAGGGTCTTCTTCTTCATAAAAACATCCTTTTCATATTTGCATCTGTACGTTACATTATATGGGCAGTTAAGTTAAAGTTCCATCCGGGAACAGTAAAAGAACTATCATACTGAAAAAACGCGGTCCGGAATAGTCCTGGATTTGATGACAGGTGTGAAGAAAGTGTAAATTTGACTCAATAAAGTTATGAAAACCACTTGAAAAGATTTAACAAAACGTATAATATATATATCAGACGTTGAAAAACGGCATAAATAATATTAGCGCGGGATGGAGCAGTCTGGAAGCTCGTCGGGCTCATAACCCGGAGGTCGGTGGTTCGAATCCACCTCCCGCAATTTTTTTATTTTATGGAGGTCCCGTGGTGTAGCGGTTAACATGCCTGCCTGTCACGCAGGAGATCGCGGGTTCGATTCCCGTCGGGACCGCCATTTTTAAATTATACATAACAAGGTTCAGTAGCTCAGTCGGTAGAGCATGTGATTGAAGCTCACAGTGTCGGCGGTTCGATTCCGTCCTGAACCATATTATGGCGGTTGTGGCGAAGTGGTTAACGCACCGGATTGTGGCTCCGGCATTCGTGGGTTCGATCCCCATCATCCGCCCTTGATTAAATATTGTATGCGGGTGTAGTTAAATGGTATAACCCCAGCCTTCCAAGCTGATGTCGTCGGTTCGATTCCGATCACCCGCTCCATTTTATTCCACAGTAGCTCAGTGGTAGAGCTATCGGCTGTTAACCGATCGGTCGTAGGTTCGAATCCTACCTGTGGAGCCATATGGCCCGTTGGTCAAGCGGTTAAGACACCGCCCTTTCACGGCGGTAACACGGGTTCGAGTCCCGTACGGGTCATCAAACAGAAGTGAGCAGCTCACTTCTGTTTTAATTCCAATATGGACAGTTGGCCGAGCGGCTGAAGGCGCACGCCTGGAACGCGTGTATACGGCAACCCCGTATCGAGGGTTCGAATCCCTCACTGTCCGTTCATATATTCATCAAAATGGTTACGTGCCTGCACGTAGCCATTTTTTTATTCTGAGCGGAGTTAATTGAGTTGATTATAAGTGTAAAAAGTTAAACCGATTAATTTACATAACTTTTTGTGAATGATATATTTAAAATGAAAAGGCTTACATTTAAGGGCGTTTTAACTTCCGGTTTCTTTAGAAACATCATATAGTGAACAGGGTCCGGCAACAGTCAGATTCAAGACGTTATTTTCCAACGAAGGATGTATCATAGCATCTGAAGTTCCAGCCTGCAGTGTAAACATGATTTGAAAGTAATTGATGAAGGTCTCATACGTAACAAACAAGGGGATTATACTAATCAATTGGCAATGATAATCATTATAAAGGGGAGAGAACTATGAATTATGATTGGATCAGGACAAGGGCGGATTATGACGAAGTTAAGCCGGCTGTCATTGACCCGCAAAAGGATACGGAATGGTCATATCAGGATTTGAATATCCGGGCCGAGAACCTGGCGAACCATCTGCAGGACCAGGGGATACGACGCGGGGATGTCGTCGGTATATTTGCACCGAATGATGTGGCAGTACTGGATCTGCTTTTTGCCTCGTTTAAAATGGGGGCTGTATATCTACCGATCAACTGGCGTCTGAAACCGGATGAAATAGAGAGTATCATTGCCGATTCAGGCGTAAAACTTATTTTTTATGCGGCGAGGCATAAGGGAAGCCTCGAAATGGTTTCTGATGAGCTGCTTCATATGGATATCGATTCAGGAGAGTATGATGAAATTACCAATCCCACGCACCACCGGCCATTTGAGACAGTCGATGTAGAAAGTGATGATCTGGCATCCCTTATGTATACCAGCGGGACGACGGGACTGCCGAAAGGGGTCATTTTCACCTACGAGTCGTTCGTGAACAATGTAATCAATACAGCACTGACATATAAAATCAATTCGACCCATTCCACAATCATATCCACACCGATGTTCCATGTGCTCGGATTCAATGACACGGCTCTGCCTCTGATCATGGCAGGAGGGACGCTGGTTCTCCACCGTTATTATGACGGCCGGGGATTGAATGATCTGATGGCAAAATACCAGCCGAACTATCTGATACTGATCCCGACAATGTATTACGGAATGCTTGCCGCCGATAATTTTGATATCAACAGTTTCAAAAATATCGATTTTCTCATACAGGGCGGCTCTTCACCGCTGCCGGCTGTGCAGAAGAGATTCGAAAGCATGGGTCATACGCTGATCAATGGATACGGTCTGACCGAAGCGCCGCTCACCATGGTCAACACTCCACAAAATTCATTAAAAAAACCGATGAGTATCGGGAAGCCGGTAATGTATGTTGATATGAAACTCCTGAATGAAGACTTTAACGAAGTCGGATCGGGAGAGATCGGGGAATTGGCAGTGAAAGGTAAAAACGTCACCCCCGGATACTGGAACAAACCTGACATAACGGAACAGTCTTTTGAAGATGGATACTTCCTGACAGGAGACCTGGCCAAAAAAGACGAAGACGGGGACTTGTTCATCGTCGACCGCAAGAAGGACCTGATCATTACAGGCGGGGAAAATGTGCTGCCGTCCGAAGTGGAAATGGTATTATCAGAGCATCCGCTCATCAGACAGACCGTTGTAATCGGATATGACAGCCCGGAATTCGGAGAATCTGTGTCAGCGGTCGTAGTGCTGGCTGAGCCCGACCCTGATTTTGAAAGTAAAATAGATGGATTTGTTCGAGAACGTCTGGCAGGATACAAAGTGCCGAGAATGTATTTGAAATTGGATGAAATCCCATTAAATTCAACAGCCAAGCCGGACAGGTTGGAATTGCAGCGTCTGATGAACGAAAAAGTGGAGAAAGCCGGTTGATAACCATTGAATGATTTGAAAGCGCTGTCAAAAAGATGATGGGGGGGGATATGATATGGCCGCGAAAGAAGAAATGCTGAAAAATTTATATCCTGAAGACCTGTTGAACATATCACATGGATTGACGGAGGGGGAGGTGAAGTTTCTAAAGGAACTTGATGATCTGCTTGAGGACAAGTACAGGGAATCAATCAATGAACATTGGATCAATGCAACGGCACCGGAGGGTTTTTTTGAAGAGATGGGGAAGCTCGACTATTTCAACAACCCACTGCTTTTTGAGAGCCGCGGGAAGGCGAAGATGACCAGCCAGCTGTTCCAGTTCTTCATGTCCTATACAATTGCCAGGTTTGATGTCTCTTTGGTCACTCTGCTCGGTGTGCACCAGGGACTCGGACACAATTCCTTCCTGTTCGGCGGCAGCAAAGAGCAACAGGCCTATTACCTGCCAAAACTGCAGTCGCATGAGCTCAGAACGTGTTTTGCCCTGACCGAGCCGGAACATGGGTCTGATGTAGCCGGGGGGCTGGAAACGAGTGCAGAATTCCGTAATGGACACTGGATACTGAACGGTGAAAAGAGATGGATCGGCGGCGCAAATCTTGCGGATGTGATACCTGTATTTGCAGTGGATGCTGAAACCGGCAAACCAAAGGGCTTCATCATCCGTCCCGAACAGGAAGGTGTCGATATTGACATCATAAAGAATAAGATTGCGCTCAGGGGCGTGCCAAACGCAAATATCCGTCTGAATAATATTGCTGTGAAGGAAGAGGACAGGCTGCAGAACATCAACAGCTTCAAAGATGTGGCTAAAATACTGTACTCTACCCGTTCCGGTGTTGCACACATGGCCACGGGGGCATTGGCCGGCGCACTGCGGGCAACCCGTGAATATGTCACAAAACGTAAGCAGTTCGGTAAGGAAATCAGCAAATATCAGCTCATCCAGGAAAAACTCTCCATGATGCAGGGAAACCTCGCACATGCGATGTCATTATCTGCACAGCTTTCACGTATGCAGGAGAACGGGCAATACGACGAAGTCGCAACATCCACTGCAAAAATGATGAACGCCTTGAGGCTGAGAGAGTCCGTCGCGATGGGCCGTGGCATTACAGGAGGGAACGGCATACTTGCAGATTACGATATTGCCAGGTTCTTCTCCGATGCCGAAGCCGTATACACTTATGAAGGGACGCATGAAATCAATGCGCTGGTCATCGGCAGGGCATTGACCGGTGACTCTGCATTTATGTAACCATCAGTAAATGGATGCTGCATTTTCAGGATAAAATAATCTGGAGGTTTTTTCATGACGATAAGAAAAGCAACCGTTCTGGGTGCCGGTGTAATGGGCAGTCAGATTGCCGCCCTGCTGGTCAATGCAGGGCTCAGGGTTAAAATTCTGGACATTGCTGGCGATAGGGACGAGCCCAATGAAATTTCGAAAAAAGCCTACGATACAATAACTGATAAGAAGCGGCCTCAATTATTCGATTTGTCGTTTGCATCCAATCTGACATACGGCAACTTTGAAGAGGACCTCACCGGGGATGATGGTACGGACATTTATATCGAAGCTGTGAAAGAGGACCTGGGTATCAAACATGAGGTATGGGATAAAGTGAGGAGAACAGCTGGAGACAGAACTTTATTTGCAACAAACACCTCGGGAATTCCTATCGCTTCCATATCAAAAGTGTTCGACGACAGTGAGAAAAAAAGATTCTTCGGCATGCATTTCTTCAATCCTCCCCGCATCATGAAGCTGGTTGAGGTGATACCTTATGCAAATACGTCGTCTGATGCATTAGAGGAGGTACAGCTTTTTCTGGAAGATGTTCTGGGCAAAGGTGTTGTCATTGCAAACGATGTCCCTGCATTTGTGGCCAACCGCATAGGTACACAGACGATGAACGATATTATGTTCCGTGCGGAACAACAAGGATTTTCGATTGCGGAAACGGATGCCCTGACCGGCCGCAACATTGGGCGCCCGGGTACAGGAACATACGGACTGGTGGACCTTGTGGGGCTGGATATTGCGGTGACGGTGATAAGAGGGCTGCAGCAGATACCCGAAGAGAAGCAATTTTTCCATGACACAAAAATAGCCGGGACGCTCATGGAAAAAGGAGCGTTTGGTAAGAAGAAAAAGCAGGGTTTTTATAAGAAGGGAAAAGAGGACTATCTCGTGTTTGACCCGGAAAGTAATGATTATATCACCCCGGACCAGCCGGAGTTTCATATCCTTGGGAAATTTGGGAGGGATCTCGGGGCGAACCTGGATGCAGTCTTCAATGCTGAAGATGAAGCGGGAAGATTTCTGTGGGAGACATTGAGGAACAATTTCTATTATTCCGCCCTCAATGTTCCCAAGGCCGCATCAGATTATGCGGACATTGACCGGGCCATGGTATGGGGATTCAACTGGAAGAAAGGACCGTTCCAGCTCTGGGACATGATGGGGTTCGAACGTGTCAAAGAACGTATGGAAAATGAACTTGGAGAATTGCCCGGGTGGATCAAAAAACGTGATACTCCATTTTACAGTGAGAGTGACTCCATTGAACGTGTGACACCAGTGTCCGAGTTCACGGATAGTGAAATATGGAACAGGGAAGATTCTCTGCTGTCTGTTGCACACAGCGATCAGCTGCTGCTGAAACTGCAAAGCAGAAACAATATAATTTCAGATGACTTCGCCGGGGATCTGATCGAATCGATAGATCTCCTGGAGAATGAAGATTACTCCAGTATGGTAATCTATGCTGAAGGACGTCATTTCAGCGTAGGCGCCGATCTATACCTGATGAAAAAAATGCACGAGGACAACAGGGTGGAAGAAATAGTCGGTCCGGCAATTGACAAGTTGCATGAAAGTTTCAACCGGCTCAAGTACGCGTTGAAACCGGTTGTTACCGCTGTGTACGGCAAATCTCTTGGCGGGGGGTGTGAACTTGTCCTTCACTCACCGATTGTCGTGGCGGCGAGTGAAACATACATGGGCCTCGTAGAGGCCGGTGTCGGTCTTGTGCCGAGCGGGGGCGGTCTTGCCGAAATGGCCGACAGAATACTCAGTACCGGTCATATGCAAAATGACAAGCAAAAGACCATGACTGAAGTGATGACAAATATCGCTTTTGCCAAAGTATCTACGAATGCCCATGAAGCACTCAAATACAAATATTTGAGAAACACTGACACTATCATACTGAACGCTGAAAAAAGAGTGGAAATTGCACTGGAAAGGGCGCGTTATGAGTCGGAAACAAATTACATTCCAAAACCGAAAGTAAATTATACTGCACTGGGGCGTGACTATAAGGCACTTGCCAAGGGTCAGCTGGATGCGCAACGTACCGGCAATTTCATAAGCGATTATGATTATGAAGTCACCCTGGATGTTGCGCACGTACTATCCGGCGGCGAATTGCCGCGAAACACGATTATCAACCAGGGATATATACAGAAGCTCGAAAAAGAGAGGTTTCTGACGCTGCTGCAGAATGACAAGACATACAATCGCATTAAGCACATGCTTGAGACAGGCAAGCCTTTGCGTAATTAATGATGAGTATATGAAGAAAGGATGAAAATGAATGGAAGATGCATATATTGTGGCTTACGGCCGTTCTGCAGCGGGAAAAGCGAAGGGTGGCGCCATGGCCCACGAAAGACCCGATGAAGTGGCTGCACAGGTTTTAAAAGGGGTCATGAACCGGGTTGACGGCGGGTTCCAGCCGGCAATGGTGGAAGATGTAATCGTCGGCAATGCATTCCCTGAAAGTCTGCAGGGTCAGAACATAGCACGCACCATTTCAATGCTTGCCGGCATGCCTGAGAGTGTGCCGGGGCAGACAGTGAACCGCTTTTGTTCATCCGGACTTCAGACCATCGCAATTGCAGCCAATCAGATCAGATCCCGGCAGGCGGATATATTGGCAGCAGGCGGTGTCGAACTGATGAGTGCTGTTCCAATGGGAGGGAACGAGCCCACAAACAGTCCGGTGCTCCAGGATGAAGATACCGGTGTATCGTATCCGATGGGGCTGACGGCTGAAATGGTGGCGGAAGAATATTCAGTGTCACGAAAAGACCAGGATTCCTATTCCGTGCAAAGCCATCAGCGCGCTATAAAGGCCAGGGATTCAGGCAGATTCGATGATGAAATCATACCAATCGATGTCAACAGCGTTTCATATGATGAAAACGGACCTGTTGTCACAAAGGAATCATTCAGGACAGATGAACTCATACGTCCGGATACAAACCTTGAGACGCTTGAGGAACTGCCGACGATATTCAAAGCAGGCGGGACAGTGACAGCTGCTTCATCAGCACCGCTTACAGATGGCACAGGCTTTGTCATATTGATGTCGGGTAATAAAGTGAAGGAGCTCGGGGTCACGCCTATTGCGCGGTTCGTCGGTTATAAGGCGGTTGGTGTCGATCCGAAACTGATGGGGATAGGTCCTGCATATGCCATACCGGAAGTGCTGGAACTGACAGGTCTTGGGGTTGAGGACATGGACCTGATCGAATTGAATGAAGCGTTCGCCTCCCAGACCGTTGCAACAATCAGGGAAGCTGGTCTGGATACAGAAAAAACAAATGTAAACGGCGGAGCGATAGCGCTGGGCCATCCACTCGGTGCTTCAGGTGCAATGCTCACGGCTCGACTGCTTGCTGAAATGAAAAAAAGACCGGCATCAAAATATGGTATGGTCACAATGTGTGTGGGAGTCGGCATGGGAGCAGCCGGCGTATTCGAATTCATCAGAGATTAGCGTGACCCCGGATTACAGAAACATGGTAATTGCCTTAAAAATGATCGGACCATGGTTACAGATCGAGACGGGTGAAGCATGTGAATCATAATTTCAGACATTGACGAATCTAATAAAGGCAGTATCACCCTCTATAAAAATACAGATTCTAACATACCCCGAACACTCATGAAAGTAGGTTACAGGTTCGAGGATGAGCCTTTCTTTTTATCAGTTGACGGAAGTGATGGTGTTTATTAAAGTTCAATCCTGCCGTAGTGCACCTGGCTTGTCTTTCTTTTAAGCTGATTGAAACCAAACTGTTCGAACCTCCTGCTTCTCCAATGGTCTTTCAGCACCACTCTGTGTTTTGCGACTCTTTTTGCTTCCGTGACAGTTTCGTGTGTCAGTCTGTTCTTTTCTGCCTGTGCGCTGATTTTCCGGATGGCGTTTGATGCTTTGATTGTCTCCTGGAACATTGGATCGAAGTATACGATGTCAAAGCTGTTATCGGGAAGCATTCTGAGGTAATCACGGTGGTCTGCATGTACTGTTTTAATCCTTCGCATTGCTTCGTCAACTACCGGGATCATACTATGGTATGTCTTTAATCCTTCGGTGGCGAGCATGTGGAGGACTGGGCTGGCCTCTACTGCAGTGACGCAGCCTTTATCCCCTGTAACAAGGCTGGCTATGATGCTGTCTGCTGCGAGTCCCATTGTGCAATCAAGCACACTCATCCCCGCCGTCAGCCGACAGGCTTCTGTGAATGCATCATTTTCTCCGTTTATCAGCCGTTTTGCCCTGATCATAGACAGGCTGGGATGGAAGTGGATGGGTTCCGTCGAAGAACAGGGCATGATTGTGAGTTTCTCCCTGCCGACCGTTGCAATGTCGGTTTTGTATTTTTCAAATAGGGCATCGATGCTTCTTTTGTTCCTTTTTATAAAAGGATGTTGATATTCTTCGGCGAGCGTTTTTGCACGGGCCGTCGTAACCTGGTCTGTCCTGCTGCCTGTAGTGATTATCATGTTTTACCTGCCTTAAAACATGCCCCCTGGCTTCTGCAGGGGGCATGGATTGATTTTTATTATTCTTTTTCTCCCGACTCCTCAAGTTCAATCGTGTAATCGAGTGGATCGGAGTCTTCTTCGGCCATCGGGTTTTCCCGACTCTGCAGAACGGTTTCAAGTTCCGGGTCGAGTGGCCCGTATGCTACGACTGCAGTCGAGGATTCTCCGGGCTCGATCATTTCAGCAGCAGCGTCTGCTTCGTCACTTTTTTCAAAGTCTTCGGGAAGATCCATTGTCAGGTTTTCCAGCGGCGTTTCAGAGTCACCATCCATCTGTCTGACGGCGAGATCGAGACCGAAAGCTTCCTGTGGTGAGGTGGCGACATCAGAGTTGTTTGTGAATTCGAATTCGATGACGACTGCTTCTGTCGGCCCCGTTTCTTCTTCGCCTTCAGCTTCTTCTTCAGGAGCTTCCATTGTTGTCTGACTGAACTCAACTACATTGAAATCACCGTATTGGCCGGAGTAGGAAACATCCTGGTTTTCTTCGCCAGTGCCTGATTCTTCGGTATTGTCCCCGCTGGCGTCTTCCTCACCGGAATCGGCACCTCCGCATGCACCGAGGAGCAGCGCTGTGGAGAGGACGCCTGACAGCAGATACTTTTTCATACTCATTTCATCTTACCCCCTAGTATATAGATACACTTTAAGTATAATATAATTATAAGAATAATCAATATTATTTCGGTAATGGAAATAATATTTTTTATGCATCATGGGAATGATGTATAATGGAGTCAAATTCTATAATGAATATGGAGAATGTCTATGTTTTCTTATCATGAAGTCAATTTATATCTGGATGACATCGAACTCCCGAGACCCATGTCTGAAATAGAGAAGGGACCACATGAATTCAATGGGGATGAACTACTTTTTCTGCAGCAGGTGAAAAAGCATCTGCTTGAGGACCTTGACTATGAAATCTATAAGTCGAAACCGGTGTACTGCATCGGCACCTGCCGGCTGAACCTGACGCGGATTGGCCTTTATATCCTGTTGGAAGACGAGCTCATTTTCGTACATGCTTCTGCCTTTAAATTCAGCGAGGAAAGCGCAAAGTGGCTTGTAAGCTACTACCCGTACAGAGAAATCATTTCCCTGGAGTTCAACGACGATGAGTACAATTATGGGGACTATGAATCGGGCGTACTGTTCATCAAATTGAAAAATGAAAAAGGTGCGGTCCGAAGCAAGACGATCCGCAACATAAACCCCAACCATTTTGAATGCATACGGGAATTTCATGAAAAGATGCAGCAGGAGAGATATATATAGAAAAATGGCTGAGAAGAATTTTCCCAGCCATTTTTTATATCCCTGTTATTCCATTGATCATGAGACCAACTGTCAGCAGGAGTCCGAAGACAGTATTCAGTTTTCCCATGGAAGCCATGGCCGGAATGAGTTCGGCGGGTGTGTCGCCTCTCCACATCCGGCGCACTGTTTTCAAGAACAGCGGTATCGAGATGAATGTAAGGAGCAGGAATACTGAACCATATGGTTTGAAGAACACGATCCAGAAAATGAAGGCATAGCAGAATGCCAGCAGGGCTGCTGTAGTCATGACTGCAAGTGGCTTGCCCACAAGGATGACGAATGTCTTCCTGCCGCTTTCCTTATCCTTCCTGCGGTCCCTGATGTTGTTCGCCATGTTCAACAGACCGATGGTAATCGCAACCGGTATTGAAATCAGCAATGGAAAGTAGTGCAACGTTTCCGTATGGATGAAAAATGTAATCATGATAATGACTGTCCCCATGAAGAACCCGGCGAATATCTCCCCGAACGGGGTCCATGAAATAGGGAAAGGGCCCCCTGTATAGAGATATCCGACAGCCATTGATACAGCCCCGATGACAAGTATCCAGAGCGATGTGTTTATCGAAATGTAAATGCCTATGATGCCGGCAATGCTGTAGAACAGGATGGCGATGTTCAGAACAAGCCGGGGCGACATTCCGTTTCGTACTATCGCCCCCGCAATCCCCACCGATTCGGCGCTGTCGAGACCTCTTTTGAAGTCAAAGTATTCATTGAACATATTCGTCGCGGACTGGATGAGGAGTGTGGCAATCATCATGGCGATGAACATATCCCATCTGATCGGTGCGAAAAGCAGGACGCTCGCCGTTCCGACGAGAACAGGGACGAATCCGGCCGTCAGAGTATGGGGACGCGTCAGACTGAGGTATTTCTTGATCCCTGTATGTGTTTCTGTACCTTGCATGACCATCTTCCTTTATGAATAAATATGATTACAATTTTAACATATTTAATTATATACGATACACACATATATGAATAAATGATAAAATGGGAGTAACTATGCTGAAAGAAGTGTGTATTAATGAACTTGGAAGCGTATCAAACTATTCTGGATGATATAAGCCTGGATTCAGATAAAAACTATCTGACTCTCCAACTCCCCATATATGGTATGGCGATTGATGAGAGAAAACTGTTTTCCCACTTTGAATCTGAACTTGGGTCCAGATACTGGTTCCGTTCTAAAGAGGATGCTTATAATATTGTAGGCATCGGTTATCTGGAATCAATAAGAAGAGATAAATATTCTGCATTTTCTTTGTCCAAAGAGAAAGATGCACTTTATGATAAAATTCAAAAAGTCAGGCTTGAGGAAGGTCTCCCTTCGCGTCTCAGCCTGTTCGGAGGCACCCGTTTTGACACCAAAGATTCCACTGATGAATGGAATGACTTCGCCATGGTGGAATTCCATCTGCCGAAATGGCAATTCGACCTGAAAAATGGAGTTCTCTTTTACACTGCAGTCATTTCAGAAGTGGATCTGCAGACAGTACTCGGTGATATAGTAAGCGAGCTTGAAGCCATTGAAAATGCAGAATTGAAAGCTGACGGCAAACCTGTCATCAACATGGAGAAAGATCTGTTTCCGGGTGAATGGAAGGCGCTTGTCGACCGGACGGTTGATGTACTGGATGAAATGAGTTTCAGGAAAGTGGTGCTTGCGAGACAGAGACTGATAACCTTCAAGTCTTCGGCAGATCCGCTTTTTTTGCTGGAACGACTGGATAATGAAAAAGGTACTTACACAATCTATTATGAAAAGGGCAAATCCGCATTCATCTCCAAATCACCGGAAAAACTTTTTGATATCAAAGGGGATAAATTACGGACGAATGCGATAGCGGGTTCAGCCAAAAGAACCCATGATTGTGAACAGGATGAGCTTCAGAAATCGTTCCTTTTGAATGATGAAAAGAACCGCTATGAACATGAAGTCGTCCGCGAATCGATTGTGCATGATTTGGAGCCGTACAGTGACTGGGTGGAGTATGATCCAAAACCAGGGATTCTCGAGAACAAGTATATCTACCATCTTCATACGGCGATCAAAGCCACATTGAACGAGGATACAGATGTCTTTGATCTGCTCGATGCCATCCATCCGACACCGGCCGTCGGCGGTCTGCCGAAGAACAAGGCGCGGGAATATATCATGAAGGAGGAATATGGAACACGGGGGCTGTATGCAGCACCTGTGGGTATCATCCATGAGGACAATGATTCCGAATTTGTCGTGTCGATCAGATCGATGCTCATCCAGGCGAACAGCGCGACTCTGTTTGCAGGATGTGGAATTGTCAAAGGGTCTTCAAGCGAAAAGGAATTCGAGGAGACACAGGTCAAATTCACACCGATGCTGAATGTGCTGGAGGCGAATGACGGATGAACCATCAGGAGATGCTGACCAAGCAGGTTTTTACACTCATTGATGTTTTGTGGTCCTACGGGATGGAGGAAGTCGTCATCAGTCCCGGCTCACGTTCAACACCTATAGCGATTGCAGCCGAACTGCATCCTTCGATAAGGACCTATGTACATCCAGATGAAAGGAGTGCGGCATTCTTTGCTCTGGGACTTGCAAAGACAGATCGGAGCCCTGTGGGGCTCATCTGCACATCAGGCACTGCGGCCGCGAATTATACGCCAGCTATGGCGGAAGCGGGACTCAGCCATCTACCGCTGATTGCGCTGACAGCCGACAGACCGCATGAACTCAGGGGTATCGGGGCACCGCAGTCCATTACACAGAACAATATGTACAGCAATTATGTAAAGTTCTTTACAGAACTGCCGCTTGCCGACATGCACGAGTCCCTGGAAGATCTGATAGAAACCAAGATACTCCAGTGTTCCAGGTTTTTCACCGGCATAAACACTGGTCCGGTCCATATCAATATCCCTGTACGGGAGCCGTCCATGCCGGATGTCTCAATGACCGGCCTGTTCAACAGAAAGCAAAAAGCACTGCCGGAATATAGGATGACGGATGAGACCGTAAAACCGTTGCAGGGTACGGGCCTTTTATTGATCGGGGAGACCAGGGAGGATCTCTCGGATATCGGAGGTATCATCGATCGTGAAAATCTGACTGTCATTCTCGATCCGAGACAGCACCTGCGCAGATTCCTGAAAAATGCTGTGACACATCATGATCTGATATTCAATGTGCTCAGTGAAGCACAGTACAGCTTCATTGAGGAAAACCTCGATTTCATCCTCCGTATCGGGGAGCCGCTGACTTCGAAGGCGGCCAATAAATTCCTCTCTTCGACCAATGTGCCGCAGTATGTGTTGAGTGAAGTGCAGGAAGTCAAAACTTATCCTGTGGCCCCGGCGGCATCCTATATCGGGAATGTCCCGGATATACTGGAGCAGATCGGGTTTTCCGGAGGGACACCGGACTTCAAAAAATGGATGAGCCATATCGAAGCCTCCATCACAGATTTCATTGATGAAAATATCGGTTACTTCACTGATGAGGGGCGTTTTACGTATGACATCATCCAGAAAACCGGACATGCGACAAATTTCTTCCTCTCAAGCAGTATGCCGATACGTGATGTGGAAAGGTACGATACACTTAACGTACATCCCGTCTATTCAAACCGTGGAGCAAACGGCATCGACGGCGTCGTGTCAACAGCGCTCGGAACGGCACTGAGCCGGACGGTCACACTGATTATCGGCGATGTTGCGCTCTATCATGATATGAACGGTCTCATGATGGCGAAGCTCGAAGATATAGATATAAATATAATTGTGTTTAACAACAACGGAGGGGGCATATTCAGCTTCCTCCCGCAGCACGCGGATAAAGACCATTTCGAACGTCTCTTCGGAACGCCGCTCGACCTTGATTTCAGCCATGCAGCAGCACTGTACGGATTCGATCATATCTCAATTACGGATGTGGACGAACTGGATGAGAGGCTTCTGAACAGAAGCGGCAAAAACATGATCGAGATAAAGACTGACAGAGATAGGAATCTGCTCGAACATCAGAAGCTCAAAGAGGAAATCGGGAAAATGGTGACAGCCATTGGAACTTAATTACAGGTTCAAAGATAACGACTTCGAGGAGACAGTGCTTCTTATGCACGGCTTCCTGTCGGATATGTCGAGCATGGAACCGGCTGCCGGACACCTGATGGAACATTTCAACATACTGTTTGTCGATCTACCGGGGTTCGGTGATACGAAAGCCGGCGGAGACTATTCCATGGATGATGTCTCGGATGCGCTTGCCGCACTGATCATGTCACGGTGGGGGGCGGTCCATGTCGCCGGCTACTCCATGGGAGGAAGGGTTGCTGTATCACTTATCATCAATCATCCGGGAGTGATAAAATCGGCAGTGCTTGAGAGCGCATCGCCCGGAATCAGCGATCCGGCAGAAAGGAAAAAACGTCAGGAACTTGACCGTAAGCGGGCAGACAGCATTTTATCCGATTATGTCTCTTTCATTGACGCCTGGGAAAAGATGGGACTTTTCCAATCACAGGACTTTGCTGATGCGGGTCAGCGGATGCGCCAGAGAGAAAACAGGTTGGCTCAGAATCCGTACGGTGCGGCGGAGAGTCTGATCAATTATGGAACGGGAACCCAGAAGTCATACTGGGCGGATCTGCCGGGAGTATCCGTTCCGGTGCTGCTCCTTGCCGGTGAGAAGGACGGGAAGTTCGCAGCCATCAATCAGAGGATGGAGGAACTGATTCCAGAAAGCCGTCTTGAGATTATTCCCGGCGCCGGACATAACATTCATATGGAAGCGGCGGATAAGTTTGGTATAATAGTATTAGAGTTTTTAATAGGAGGCTGAACAATGGCTAGAGAATGGCAGACATTAAAAGAGTACAAAGAGATAAAGTATGAATACTATAACGGTATTGCGAAAGTGACGATCAACCGTCCGGAAGTCCGCAATGCCTTTACACCTCTTACGGTAAATGAGATGATCGATGCATTCAACAGGGCGAGGGATGATGAGAACGTAGCAGTCATCGTACTTGCCGGCGAAGGTGAAAGAGCTTTCTGTTCCGGCGGTGATCAATCGGTCCGCGGTCACGGTGGCTATGTAGGAGAGGACAATGTGCCGCGTTTGAACGTACTGGATCTGCAGCGTCTGATCCGGGTCATCCCGAAACCGGTAGTTGCGATGGTTTCCGGATATGCAATCGGCGGCGGCCATGTGCTGCACGTCGTATGTGACCTCACAATCGCTGCAGACAACGCACGCTTCGGACAGACCGGCCCTAAAGTGGGCTCATTTGACGCCGGTTACGGTGCAGGCTATCTTGCGCGGATCATAGGGCATAAGAAGGCCCGTGAAATCTGGTATCTCTGCAGACAGTATGATGCACAGGAAGCACTGGATATGGGGCTCGTGAACACTGTGGTTCCGGTTGACCGGCTCGAGGATGAGACCGTCCAGTGGTGTGAAGAAATGATGGCACATTCACCGACGGCACTCCGTCTGCTGAAAGCGGGTATGAATGCAGATACAGATGGTCTTGCAGGATTACAGCAAATGGCCGGCGATGCGACGCTGCTTTATTACACGACTGATGAAGCGAAAGAGGGAAGAGAAGCATTCAAAGAGAAGAGGAAGCCGGACTTCGGTCAATTCCCGAGATTCCCATAAGTTTTATCCTGCCCATCTGATGATGGGCTTTTTTAATGAGGTGTAGGAATGGATTATAATTGGTTGGAGATGCAGGCGGACGTGCGTCCTGAAAAGACAGCTGTCGTATTCAATGGAAAAAAGCTTTCATTCAGAGATTTATACGAGGAAGCGCTGTCGGTTTCGAAGAAATTGAATGCACAGGACAGGAGAAGAATCGGGTTCTTTATAGACAATACTGTTGAATCAGTCATTCTGATCCACGCAGCGATGCTTGCAAAAATTGAAATAGTGATGATTAACCGCCGTCTCACCGAGGTTGAAATCGACAGGCAGATGACGGATGTGGGAGTTGATACCATAGTGGCTACCAAAAAACTCTCAATGGACGGTTACAGAATTGTCGATTACGGAGGGTTAATTGATCTTGAAGGCGTTTCAGGCAATGAGGAGGCAACGGCCGGAGCGGAAACCTTGTCGATCATGTTCACTTCAGGCACGACAGGCCGGGCCAAGGCGGTAAGGCAGAGTTATGAAAATCACTATGAATCGGCCATTGGGTGCGAACAGCGATTCAGTTATGGGCCGGGGAGTGTATGGATGAATGTCAATCCAATCTACCACATTTCAGGGTTTTCCATACTGATGCGTTCAGTCATCCGCGGCTGTACGATGATTCTGATTGAAAAGTTCGAACCGCTGAATGTGTGGCGGGAGCTGGAGGAGCATGAAGTTACGCATGTCAGCATGGTGCCTGTGATGCTTGGACGGATGATGGAGCATGAAGGAAGGCATAATCTCGAAGGTATACTGCTCGGCGGCGCCGGCGTGACGATGGATCTTCTGGACCGTGCGCTGGAGAGAGGATTTCCGGTATATAATTCTTTCGGGATGACTGAGACGTGCTCACAGATTGTTTCCATTGCGCCGGAGGATCCCAAGATTCTTAAAGGGACGGTCGGGCGCCCGCTTGATAATATATCTATCAAGATCGATGGAGAAAATGAAGATGAACTTCTTGTAAAGGGGCCGGCGGTCACCACAGGATATGTAAACGCGGAACTGTCACTTGATGAGGGATATTTCAGGACCGGTGACATTGGCCGCATTGATGATGACGGTTATCTTTACATACTGGACAGAAGGAGTGATCTGATTATCAGCGGCGGGGAAAACATCTATCCAAAAGAGATTGAGGATGCTGCGGCAGCCCATGCCTCCGTCAGGAAATCAGTAGTCATCAAACAGAAAGATCCGGAGTGGGGGGAAGTGCCCGTACTGCTGATTGAACTGGAAGAAGGAGCCGGTTTTGACAGGACGGCGGTCATGGCAGTGCTTGAGCAACGCCTGGCAAGGTATAAACTTCCAAAAGAAATCCATGAAACAAAAGAAGTGATCATGACTTCCACCGGGAAGGTTTCCAGGATGAAGAATCTGGAAGCATTTGAAACAGAAAAAAACAGCAGCATGTAGGCTACTGCTTTTTTTCTGTATAATTTTTGGGATTCAAAGGTACAGGGTCATATCCTCCGGGATGGAACGGATGACACTTCAGTATCCTTTTTACCGTCAGCCAGGTCCCTTTCAGGGCCCCATGTTCCCGGATTGCCTCAATGCCGTAATTCGAACAGGTCGGGTTGAAGCGGCAGCTTGGCGGGAACATCGGCGAGATGAACTTCTGATAAAACCGGAACAGAGAAAGTAGTACAGTACGCATAACATCACCAGACATTCTTTTTAATATCTTAATGATAAAGGGTGGCTGTCATAAAGGCAAATATCGGAGATGATAAAATGCTTGAATTCATGGATTTTGAAGAAAGAAAAGTCACGCTGGAATTTAAAGAGAATGAAACGGCGGGGCATGTCCTCGCGATATGCAGGATGGATGGCAAGTATCTTCTGACGGATCATAAAGTAAGGGGAGTGGAATTTTCCGGAGGCAAGGTAGAGCCGGAAGAAACTTTGGAAGAGGCTGTTCGCAGGGAAGTGTTCGAAGAGACAGGCGCGAGCATCGGGACGCTTAAATATGTCGGTTACTATACGGTTCATGACGCGAAGCCTTTTACGAAAGCCGTATATTTTGCGGATGTCAACGATATATTCTTCAAATGCGATTACCTTGAAACGATGGGGCCGTTGATGTTTGAAAGTATAGATGAAGTGCCGGATGAAAAACGGAGTATGCTGCTTGAAGATGACTGCATCAGATATTTATATGAGATGAGCATTGATGATGCTTTCTTTGCAAAATGAAAGAGCGGCCAAAATTGATTTGGCCGCTCTTTCAATATTATTGGGTCTGCAGTGAGAAACCGCCGTTTCTGGCGATCTCGTCAGAACCTTCTCCGAACTTCTTGAAGTTCTCTATGAATGATTCCTTCAGATCCTTGGCCTTTTCATCATAGGCGGCAGTGGACTCCCATGTGTTTCTCGGGTTCAGAATTTCACTTGGTACCCCGGGTACAGTGACCGGAATACTCAGGCCGAAAACGGAATCTTCCTCGAAGGCATTAAGTGCGAGTTCTCCACTGATGGCACGTCTTACCATAGAGCGTGTATGGCTGAGATCCATACGTTTACCTACACCGTATTCACCGCCGGACCATCCCGTGTTCACAAGGTATACATCCACTTCGTGTTCATCGATCAGATCGCCGAGCATATTCGCATAAGTGGTGGCGTGAAGCGGCAGGAATGGAGAGCCGAAGCATGTAGAGAAAACAGGTTGAGGAGAAGTGATGCCTCTTTCAGTTCCTGCAAGCTTGGAAGTGAAACCACTCAGGAAATGGTACATTGCCTGGGATTTCGTCAGTTTTGAAATTGGTGGCAGTACACCGAACGCATCTGCAGTAAGGAAGATGATCGTGTTCGGATGTCCGGCAATAGACGGGATACGTGCATTATCAATATGATGGAGCGGATAGGCAGCACGGGTGTTTTCCGTCAATTCCCCGTCATCGTAGTCCGGTTCGCCGCTCTCATCAAGGACGACATTTTCCAGAACAGAACCGAAACGGATCGCCTGGAAGATTTCCGGCTCCTTTTCAGCAGAGAGATTGATTGTCTTCGCATAGCATCCGCCTTCGATATTAAATACGCCATCTTCATTCCATCCGTGCTCATCATCACCGATAAGTTCCCTCTGTGGATCTGCGGAAAGCGTTGTTTTTCCAGTGCCTGAAAGGCCGAAGAACAATGCGACATCTTTGTTTTCACCCACGTTGGCAGAGCAGTGCATGCTCAAGATGCCTTTTTCAGGCAGCAGGTAGTTCATGATTGAGAAGATGGATTTTTTCATTTCACCGGCATATTCAGTCCCGCCAATCAAGATTATACCTTTTTCAAGGGAGACAATGACGAAAGCTTCCGATTTCGTACCGTCGACAGATGGGTCCGCTTTGAAAGTAGGGGCGGAGACGATGGTGAATTGTGGATCGATCTCAAGAGCCTCTTCCTTAGTTTCAGGGCGGATGAACATCGTACGGGCGAACATGTTGTGCCAGCTGTACTCGTTGACCACCCTCAGGTTCAGCCTTGTTTTCTCATCCGCACCGGCATAGCCATTGAAGACGAAGACTTCGTCTTTCTTATCAAGATGATCAAGGACTTTCCCGTACAGGGTGTTGAACACCTCTTCTGAAATCGGCTGGTTGACCTCCCCCCAGTCCACTCTGTTCCTGGAAACGTCATCTTCAACTATGAAACGGTCTTTGGGGCTCCTGCCCGTATATTTTCCAGTCTCTGCTCTCAGGGCGCCGGATTCGGTCAGTTTCCCTTCACCTCTTCTGAGGGAACTTTCAACAAGCTGTGAGGCCGAAAGCTGGATTTGAGCCGTTTCTTTTGAAATAAGATTTTGGATTAACTCGGAATGATTTATCATATGTATGCCTCCATTTTTATGCGAATTTGGATGTGTATGACCCTTTCAGGAAATAGTATAACACATTATAAAATGATGTGACATATTAAATCAAATAATATTGGTTCGAATCGAGTCCAGGTTCTATTATATTAAATGTAAAGTTACTTTTTATCAAGAAACGTAAGAGTGAATATTCCGATTGAATCGCATCCATTCAAATGTTGCATGAATCAGTTGGTAGGATTTTCACAATCGGCGCTCTTAAAACTTTGATTGATTAGAGTGGCCCCTAAATAGACATTATAGAGGTATTGACTACACTGGTTTCCAGGTATGTGATTAGGATGTTTGATAAGATCATGCCAAAGAAGGGGTTTTATAAAGATATGATATGTGTGTATGTAATCATTTAATCAAAACTTAGACCGATTAATGGAGTGTTAGAAAATTCGGTAGCGAGAAGATTTTTTAGAGGAATAAAGTTTAAAAACGTTGATTTAAAAGGATTTGTACTAACCCTTGTAGAGTAACAATAGGAAAATTTCATTGAGTGTGACTGGGAACATAATGCTCTGGAGTCGGCAAAGGCTTATCGGAAAATGATGGATACGTCAAACGCAGTCATTTACTGTCAACTGGTATCAGATTATGGAGACGAATTCATCTCTGAAGAAGCGTCATATGCTGTTGATAATTTAGAACAGGAAAAGGAAGCAGTACAAGTGAAATGTGGATTTTAATTTTAAATATACAATCATATACACAGTAAACATCTTGGTTACTGATTGATGTAAAGTTTTGTAATCAGGTTGAAGCAACATTATACCCGTCATTTCACATAGTGTTACTTGAATTTCAATCCAAGCTCTAGTATATTATAGATTAAGTTATCTCTTATCAAGAGCCGGTGGAGGGAACATACCCTGGGAAGCCCAGCAACCTCTTTTCTATAAAGAAAGGTGCTAAAGGATGCAGAATTTATTCTGATCGATAAGGGGAAGAGCGAAGCCTTTTCCTGTCTTATGGAAAAGGCTTTATTATTTTACTGAGAGATAGCTAATAAACTAATCAAAGGAGTTTTATAGATGGCAGAGCGCAGGCTTTTCACTTCTGAATCTGTGACGGAAGGGCATCCTGATAAAATCGCGGATCAGATATCTGACGCGATTCTGGACGAAATATTAAAAGGGGATGCCAATGCCAGGGTTGCCTGTGAGACGGTTGTGAACACGGGTATGGCGATGATAGTGGGGGAAATCAGTACTGAGACATACGTCGACATCCCCAAAATAGTACGGGAAACTGTTAAAGGTATCGGCTACACCCGTGCAAAGTACGGCTATGACTACAAGACCATGTCGGTATTGACCGGGATTGATGAGCAGTCGCAGGACATCGCACAGGGTGTGGATAATGCGATTGAAACGCGTGACAGTGGTGTAATATCCACGGGTGCGGGGGATCAGGGCCTGATGTTCGGATATGCGTGCAGTGAAACAGATGAACTTATGCCTCTGCCTATATCCCTCGCACACAAACTGTCGAAGCGTCTGACTGATGTCAGGAAAGAGAATGTTCTCGATTATCTGAGACCTGACGGAAAAACGCAGGTTACTGTGGAGTATGATGAGAATGATCAGGTGAAAAGGGTGGACACGATTGTTATTTCCACCCAGCACCACGATGATATCCCTGTGGAGCGCATCTATGATGACATCCGCACTCATGTAATCGGTGCAGTCGTTCCATCTGAACTGCTGGATGAAGAAACAAAGTATATCATCAATCCGACCGGCCGTTTTGTCATCGGCGGCCCCCAGGGAGATGCGGGACTGACTGGCAGGAAGATCATTGTTGACACCTACGGAGGCTATGCAAGGCACGGGGGCGGTGCTTTCAGCGGCAAGGACCCGACCAAAGTGGACCGTTCGGCGGCATACGCATCAAGGTACATCGCCAAGAACATCGTCGCTGCGAAAGTGGCGGAAAAATGTGAGATCCAGCTTGCCTACGCAATCGGGGTGAGCCAGCCTGTTTCCATTTCGGTCGACACTTTTGGTACATCCGAACACTCTGAAGAGGAAATTACAGGTGCCATCCGCAAACTTTTCAATCTGTCACCGGACGGCATCATCGAAATGCTCAATCTCAGAAGACCGATTTACAAAAATACGGCAAGCTACGGTCATTTCGGAAGAAATGCAGAAGAGTGCCCGTGGGAAGCGACGGATAAAGTGGAGCAGCTGCAGAAAGAATTGAAAAAAGTGGAAGTGAATTAAAGAAAGACCCCGGGAATTACTCCGGGGTCTTAAAACTGCTGCAGAATCATATTACTCCTCAGAAGATTCTTCTTCCATGCCTCCGCCGTCATCTTCGGTTGTTTCTTCCTCGTCCGACTCTTCTTCAGTGGATCCGCCACCGCATGCACCAAGTACGAGTACTGACGCGAGTCCGCCTGCCATGAGATACTTTCTGAGTTCCATAATAGTAATCCTCCTGGTTTTTGTTTTATGCGCTGTTGGCTCAGGTCTGGATCATGCCTGCCGTTTATCTATGTAACCGGCCGGCCAATTGGACAGTACCCGGCTGATTGGGCCTGAAACATAATTGAGGAAGTAAATAAAATAACCTGGAAATCTTTACATAAAAGACATATTTAAGGCTGCATCCTCATCCATTTCTGTTTGATATTCCAGAGCTGTCCGATCATTTCATCATCGATGGGATACTGCTCACCTTCATAGCTGGGTTTGTTCGGAAAGACACTGAAACTCTCCAGCATGATGGTCTTCACATGTGTTTCCATCTGGGACCTGCTGTTTATGAACGGGAACTCATCATACAGGGAGAGTGCTTCGAATATATACTCGTCATTCTGGTAGTTTTCTGCGACTATGATTGATACTGGATCGAAATTGACGAACACATCATTGATCATCGGCGGGAAATACTTATAATTTATAAAAAATCGCATGTTTACCTCACTTATATATTAATAATTTTGTTATAATGGACAAAGCCCTGAAGAGGGCATGAAATCATTATTTGGAAGGAATTGAAAACTCGACTATGAATACTGAAATTTTCACTAATCCGATATTTATCGCGGTTGCTGCAGTTCTACTGATTGTTGCAGTGGCATTCCTTGTTTATTTCTTCAAGAACAGGAACAAAGTCAATGCACTTACTGAAGAGTATAGCAAGGAGAAGCAGGGATTGATAGAGAAATATGAATCCGATCAGGAAGAGGAACGCCTCAGTCATAAAAAAGAGGTTTCCACTTTAAATGAAAAATATCATAATGATACAACTTTACTGAACAATAAACTCTCGAGCCTGCGCCAGTTTACAGTGGATAAGGGAGAGTATCTCACAGACCTCTCCCTCATCCAGCTCAAGGAGCGTCTTGTACGGGATGAAAAGATCAGGGAATCGGATATGTATATCCTCTCAAACGTATATCTTCCTTCCAGGAACTATACGAACACACGCAAGATCGACCATCTTGTCCTGACACGGACGGGCATCTATATGATCGATTCAAAATACTGGGGTGGGCACATCCTGCATGGTGTGAATGAGGAAAACTTCAACAGTCTTCCTTACGTCGAATCTTTCTTTGATCTGCTGGATCTCGATAAGGCAAAAGAACAGACACTGATATTCGAAAAAGCGGATGACCGTAATGTTTCCGTGAACCATTACAATCATACTATAGAGGAAACCAGGCTTTCTGCCGAGAAACTTAAAAATATTTTGAAGCTTCAATACGATGTCGTGCCGATGATCTACTTCAACCCGATTGACAATGGCAATTATTCCATCACGAACTATTCGGCGGACCCTTCAACCAAGGTCCTCGTAGGCGAAGAAGAGCTCGAGAACTTCTTCCTGAAATATGTATTCCACGGCAGGTTCCAGTATACTGTCAAAGAACTGGATGAGATTGCTGAAGAAATATTCAGCCTGAACCCTTAATCGTATATTTTGTTTTAATGCTTTAAAAGTCCTATACTCTAGATAGGACTTTTTTTATTGCAAAATCATATATTTCTAAGGAGGAACAGGGATGTCTGAAGAGATAGCAGTTATGAACCCTGCAACCGGGGAAGAAATCAGAAGCATTAAAAAAGATTCGAGAGAAGATATTGAAGCGAAAATTGAAACGGCACATCAGGCTTTTAAAAAGTATAAAAAGAAAAATGCACATGACAGAAGCGCCCTCCTGAGTGAATGGGCCAAACTGATCCGTGAAAATAAAGATGAAATTGCGCAACTCATCACAAAAGAGAACGGCAAACCGCTGGCCGAGTCGCTTGGAGAAGTGGAGTATGCGTGCAGCTACATCGACTATTATGCAGAAGAAGGCAAGCGTGTGTACGGGCGTACGATTCCGCCGCATGAAGACGACGTGAGGCTGGTTGTGACCAAACAGCCGATCGGTGTCGTGGCTGCAATCACGCCCTGGAATTTCCCTGTCGCCATGATGGCCAGAAAAGCGGCACCTGCTGTTGCAGCGGGATGCACATTTCTGGTGAAACCGGCACGGGAAACTCCGCTGTCTGCGATGAGATTCCTCGATCTTGCCAAGGACGCAGGATTTGAGGCGGGCGTCATCCAGTATGTGAATGCTTCTGGCAAAGATGCGGGGGAAGTATTTTCACAGTCCGATAAAGTGATGAAACTGACATTTACAGGCTCTACTGCAGTGGGGAAGAAGCTGATGGAAGGCGCCGCTTCAACCGTCAAGAACATCACGATGGAACTCGGAGGACACGCACCTCTTGTGGTGCATAAGGATGCGGACCTTGAAACCGCTGTGGATCATGCCATTGCGACGAAATTCAGGAATTCCGGGCAGACATGCGTGTGTGCCAACAGATTTTATGTGCATGAGGACATCGCTGACGCATTCAGTGAAAAATTCAGTGAGAAGGTAAAAAAACTCAAAATGGGCAACGGTATGGATGAGGGTGTCCAGGTCGGGCCGATGATCAACAAAGACGGTTATGATAAAGTGATGGAACATATCAATGATGCGAGGCAAAAAGGCGGTACCATCACTGCCGGCGGTAACGGGAACAATTCTGAAGGTTATTTCATCGAACCGACTGTAATCACGGACGCAACAGATGAGATGATCATCATGAATGAAGAGACGTTCGGTCCGGTCGCTCCCATACAGACCTTCAGCAATCTTGATGAGGCGATTGAAAAGGCGAATGACACTGAATATGGTCTGGCAGCGTATTTCTTCACTGAAAGCTACCGTGACGGCATCAGGCTCCAGGAAGGATTGAATTTCGGGGTTCTGGGATGGAACAACGGCAAGCCCAGTGCTGCACACATTCCATTCGGCGGTCTGAAAGAAAGTGGCATCGGACGTGAAGGCGGCCTGGAAGGCATAGAACCGTATCTTGAGACGAAGATCACTTCCATGAAAATATAATGGAAAAATGCGGGTTCCCTTTTCGGGAATCCGCATTTTTTATGACAGGGAGACTCCGGTGATGAGACCTGCCGCCAGAGCAACCATGCTGAAAAATATTGTAATGAAACTGTATCTGAGCAGTTCCCTGTACCTTTTTTCTCCAAGCAGCGAAAGCTGGTCCAGACTGAATGTGGAATATGTCGTGAAACCGCCCAGGAAACCGAATATTATTCCGGTATAGAGCACGCCGGATGATTGAAGAACAGGTACACAGAGTCCCATCAGGAACGAACCGGCTATATTCACCGTGATGGTTCCATAAGGGATGGCGAACCGTCTGAATATTTTCAGGTCAAGGATGGCAGCACGCAGCACAGCACCAAGCGCTGCTCCCAGAGCCAGTACAAAGAGGGTCATCTAGCTCCTCCTTCCTGCAATCTGAAAGCCCAATGCGGCAAGGATGAGGCCGCTCATGAGGTTGATTGCGATATAGACTGTAAACATGACATAATCCCCGATGCTGAGCAGCATATACTGCTCATATGAGAGCATCGAGAAAGTGGTGAAGCTTCCCAGCAGACCGGTGATGAAAAAGTCTTTTCCGCGGTCGCCTGTTTCAATGATCCTGTACATGATGTAGCCGGCGGCAAAGGCACCGAGCATATTGACTATGAACGTGCCGGTGAAGAACGGCAGGCCGGCATATGCTGACACAAGGGAAATGGTGAGTCTGAGTACTGCACCGATCATTGCTCCCGATGCTATGTATGAATATCGTTTCAATGGTCCGCCTCCGTCCGATTCAAGATTCATTTATGCAAATTTATAAAATCCTATATATAATGGTAACATAACAGACTACCGGAGGAGAGAATTGAAAAATGGTCAGATCAGTAAAGGCGGCAGTCATCGGCTGCGGAGTAACCGGGATATCAACCGTCAATCATATCGTGAACGATGACAGATACACACCAAACATACAACTGGATATGTATGACAATGAAGTTCTTGCGGGAAAAGGTCCGGCATACCAGAGGGACAGCAGCCATCTGCTCATCAATATCCCATCCGGGGAAATGTACCTGGAAGACGACGGCAGCGACTATATGCAATGGCTGGAATCAAATGATTACCCGGCGGCCAGGTACACCAGCCGGGAGCAGTTCGGCGAGTATACGAGGGATAAGATGGAGTCTCTTGTGAGGGAACATGAAAATGTCCATTTCATTCCCGGTATGGTGGAAGATGTCCGGTTTGATTCAGAAACAGGACAGTTCAAACTGACGGCAGACGGCATGGACAAAGTCTATGATTTTGTTTTTTTGACCATGGGGAGTCTCAGGTACAGTGATCCATACAGCCTTGAGGGAGAAGAGGGGTATATACAGGACCCTTATCCGGTGGAAGAAGTACTGGATAACCTGGAAGGGGAGATCGGAATCATCGGTTCCGGTCTGTCTGCAATCGATTGTGCGCGTTATCTTCTGCTCGAGAATAAAAAAGAGAGAGTATTCATTTTTTCCAGAAGCGGGGAAATGCCATCGGTAAGAGGTGCACATGCTGATATCAGGCTGCAGTATTTCACACCGAAAACACTCCGTTCTCTTGTGAAAGATGACGAGATTCCGCTGTCATCGTTGAAACATCTGTTTATGCGCGAGATGGAGGCGAACGGTGTCGATCATTCCCTGCTTACGAGACGGACAGGCGACACCATACAGGATTTGAAATATGATATGGAACACCCTGAAGCTGTCGGGCGTCTTCATTATCTGATCATGGCATTGAACCCGGTTTTCAGTGATGTGTTCCAATACCTGTCAAGAACGGACAAAAGGAAGTTCATGGAAGAATACCATCCTCTGATTGATGAAAACCACTCTCCAATGCCAAAGGAGGCGGCGGTAAAGCTGGTCGAATGGGCCGACGAGGGCAGACTCGTCATTGTGGACGGTATGGAAAATGTGGCTGCCGGAGACAGGTTTTCCATCCGGACGGATGAAGGTGAAAACTACCGGATTGATACCCTCATAAATGCTACCGGGCCCGTCAAGGACATCTGGAAGGATATGAACGGCCTGATCGGTGCGCTCCATGATCACCAGCTGATCGGAAGAAATGAATTCGGTGGAATAATGGTGGACAGAAGCCGCAATGTCATCAGCCCGAATATCGGCACGCTTGAAGGCATGTTTGCACTCGGGGGTCTGACTGTGGGGGCGGATTACATGTCGACTTCCGTATGGATTCTGATCCAGAACACAAAAAAACTAGCCGGTCAGTTCTATGACCGGCTGACATAGGATACACCGCGATGTTTCTCCGGTGCATCATTCATTTTCGGCTGAATGATTTATAGGCAGCCAGTCCAGCGAGTATTACACCGGCACCTATCCCTGCAGTTTTGAATGCGGGATCTTTCGTGATTGATTTAAGGACCAGATTGAGATTCTGCGGCCTTTCTGCGAGCCTTCTCATGAAATAAGCATACCACTGGCTGCCGAATGGTATATAGACACACACATTATAACCGCGTTCGGCCAGTTCGGTCTGTAGTTCCTTTCTGAAACCATAGAGCATCTGGAACTCGAATTTGTCGTTCGGGATGTTATGCTCATTGATGAAGTCGATCGTATCGTTGATGATGTTATGGTCATGCGTGGCAATGGAAGTGAAGCCGTCACCTTCTGTAAGATGTATACGGATGAGCTGTTCGTAAGCAGCATCGATGTCATCCTTTTTCTGCAGGGCCACCCGCGGGTTCTCTTTGTATGCGCCCTTTACGAGACGTGTCCTGCAGTCTTTGTACTTGTACACATTTTCTGCAGAGTTATAAAGGTAGGACTGCAGCACTGTGCCGACGTTATCATACTCCTCCATCATCATATCCACAATCTGGACTGTTGTATCGTGTGAGGAATAATTTTCCATGTCGATGTTCACAAACATGTTGACATCCCTTGCTGTGTCGAGTATTTCCCTTACGTTTTCAACGCAGAAATCATAATCGATATGCAGGCCGATCTGAGTGAGTTTTATGGAAGCGGATGCGTCAACTCCATGATCGTCAATTGCCTGGATCATGTTAAGTATATTGTTCTTTTCCTTTATGGCATCCGATTTTTCGGTTATGAATTCCCCTAAATTATCAAATGTCACACTCATTCCCTGGCCGTTGATATCTTTGAATCTTTCAATCGTCTCCTCAATCGTGATGCCTCCGACAACTTTGTTGGTTCCAAATTTCAGCCCTACTTTTTTACTTGCATCATTCAGCACTTCATTCTCTGATAGAGCAATGAAAAGATCTCTTAATACTGGCATAGTCACCCTCCTCTTATCTAAGTACCATATTATATTGTACTCTTAAACATAATTTTAAAACAACTAAAATTTTCTAATATTAATCATTTTCAGATTTATAGTGAGGAATATGGTTTACATATGTTTCTTTGATGCGTTCCATTTCCTTGAAATCATCATCGGTCAAATCCCGGACCACTTTGGCTGGACGGCCGAAGGCAAGTGTACCCGGCGGGATTTCAGTGCCCGGTGTCACGAGGCTGCCGGCGCCTATGAAAGCATTCTCACCAATCACGGCACCGTCAAGTATGGTGGAGTCCATGCCGATCAAGGCTTTGCTTCTTATCGTACAGCTGTGGAGGGTCACTTTGTGGCCGACAGTAACATCATCCCCTATTGTGAGAGGTATTCCCGGTGTCTCATGCAGGATGGAGAGGTCCTGGATATTGGTGTTTTTTCCGATGCGGACCGGAGCGATGTCCCCCCGCAGGACGGTACCGAACCAGACAGAGGCATTCTCATCCATCTCCACATCCCCGATCACTGTTGCATTCGGTGCGATAAAAGCGCTTTCATGTATTTTCGGTGTCTTTCCCTTATAATCGATCAACATTTCCAATGTCCTTTCTTTAATCAGATTGTTATAATAAGTCTATCATAACGTTAGAAAAAAATTATGTAAGGAGCATTACGATGTGGAAATGGGAAACTGACCAGCAGCCGAAAGGGGTCATGGTCGTCATCCATGACATGATGGAGCACCATGAATACTATACGGATCTGATTTCGCGTCTGAGACGTTCAGGCTACCACTGCATTACAGGCGATCTTCCCGGTCACGGCCAGACGACGCGGGTCAATAAAGGGCATATCACTGACTTTGCGCAATATACCGACAGAATCGATGAGTGGTATAAAGCTGCCCAGGAGTACGGTCTGCCCACATTCATAATAGGACAGGGGCTCGGGGGGCTGGTTGCGCTTGAATCTGTGAAGCTGAATAACCTGCAGGTCGACGGCATCGTATTGCTGAACCCCCTCCTGTCATTCAAGCAGTCATTCATGAACAGGAAGAACACCCTGAAGACAAGTGTGAGGACCTCGAGTGATGCGACCCGCTTCAATCCGGGCATCAAAATGAAGTATTTTACAGAAGACGGAAAGTATCTGGAACGGTATGAAAATGACGAACTGATCATGAGGAAAGTCAGCTACCACTGGTATCGGACAGTGATCAACCAGATGAAGACGACGACTGAACATCTTGATGATTTCCCGGATGTGCCGGTGCTGTCCATACTCAGTAGGAACAATGAAATAGTGGACCCCTATCTGTCGGCGAAATATGTAAAACGGATCAATTCGGGGGATCTGGCCATCCATATACTGGATGAGGGTGAACACAGCATATTCCAGAGGGAGGATATAGAGACACCGTATTACCAGCTGGAAACTTTCCTCAATATGCAATTGTTCAAAATAGGCCTGTTTGTATAGAAGGATGGATCAGAGAAGTCTCTGATCCATCCTATTTTTTCCTGTTTTTTTCTACGCACAGTATATAAGGGGCTGAATTCTTCTGGTTGATGAAGCGATATTCCAGGATCTGGGATTCTTTTTGCGGCCATTCTGCGAGGGCTGCCGTCAATGCCTCTTTTTCCAGTTTTCCTTCAGGATGGCCGTGATAGACGACAATGATGATGCGGCCGCCGGGGACCATTTCGTGGAATATCTTTTCAATCGCGAGGATTGTTGATTTGTATTCGGTAGTGATGGTTTTATCGCCTTTTGGAAGATAGCCGAGATTGAACATGCCCGCCTTGACAGGTCTGCCGCCGAGGTATCGGTCGACATTGGCGTGGGAGTCAAGGATGAATTCTATATTGCGTGCGGGACTGCAGAGCTCCCGGGCATTTTCGATTGCCCCGGGCTGTATATCAAAACTCAGCACATGGCCGCCGGGGCCTGTCAGCTCCGAAAGGAATCTGGTGTCATGCCCATTCCCGCAAGTCGCATCGACAACGGTATCCCCGGGCACGATAATTTCTTGTGCGAGCTCTTTAGCGTAGGGCAGTATGCGTGCGAGCATAGGCATCCTCCTCATATTTTGCACCCTGGCATGTATCCCTTCGTTTCAGTGCATCATCAATACCGTTCAGCACACTCCATTTGTCAGTGCTCCACATCGGGCCGATAAGCTGATCAATCGGGCCGTCGCCTGTGATGCGGTGGACGACCATTTCCGGCGGCAGGATCTCAAGCTGGTCGACGACGAGATCCGTGTATTCCTCCTGGGAAAGGAAGGACACCATCCCTTTTTCATACTGTTTAATCATCGGTGTCCCTTTCAGCAGGTGGAGAAGGTGAATCTTTATGCCCTGCACATCCATGCCTGCGACCGTGCGGCATGTGTCCATCATCATTTCATAATCTTCACCGGGCAGGCCGTCGATGATGTGACTGCATACATTGATATCATGTTTCCTCAGTTTTCTGACACCTTCTATATAGCACGTAAGATCATGTGCCCTGTTTATAAGTCTGGAAGTTTCCTCGTGCGCGGTCTGCAGGCCGAGTTCCACCCATAGGTATGTACGATTGTTCAGTTGCGCCAAATATTCCACAACATCATCCGGCAGACAGTCAGGACGCGTACCGATGGACAGTCCGACGACACCCTCTATCTCAAGTGCGGATTCAAACTTTTCCTTGAGGACTGCAAGCGGGGCATGCGTATTGGTGAATGACTGGAAATAGGCAATATATTTTCCATGTTTCCATTTTCTGCTCTGCATATCCGCTCTGATCTTCTCGAATTGGACGGGGATTGGATCGACGCTGTCTCCTGCAAAGTCCCCGCTTCCTGCAACGGAACAGAAAGTGCAGCCGCCATAGGCCACGGTGCCATCCCTGTTGGGGCAGTCGAAACCGGCATCGAGTGCGACTTTGAAGATTTTTTCATTGAATTTGTTTTTCAGATGATAATTCCATGTGTGGTATCTCTTATCACCAAAACTGTATTTGAATTTTTCCATAGCATTTCACCGACCATTTCCTATGTGGGATTGTATCATAAAGCTTGTGCATAGTGTACAAAAGGTATAACATTTTTCGTAAGACAGTCATGCTTGATGAAAGGAACGGAGCCAATGATAAAAGCAGAAGGATTAACAAAAATTTTCGGTTCAACTACAGCCGTTGACAGCCTGGATTTCGAAGTGCCGAAAGGGGAGCTGTTCGCTTTCCTGGGCCCGAACGGCTCCGGTAAATCAACGACGATAAGAATGCTGATGGGGCTATTGGAACCGACAGGGGGTTCTGTTGAAATTCTGGGCGAAGTGATGAGGCTGGATAAGACAGAACTCAAAAGCAGGATCAGTTTTGTACCTGACACTCCGGATATCATCGGCAAGCTGTCCGGACGCGAATACCTTAATTTCGTGGCAAGCGTCTATGGTATGGAGCAGGGGGAATACGAGAGGGAGCTCGAATACTTTTTGGGTCTTTTCGATCTTGAAGGCAGGCTGGACACACTTGTTGAAAACTATTCCCACGGTATGAGGCAGAAACTGGTGATCATCGGGGCGCTGATGCATCATCCGGATATCGTGTTCCTGGATGAACCGACCGTCGGGCTGGACCCGAAAAGCAACAGGAACCTGAAAAAATATCTCCGGGAGTATACGGCAGCGGGGCATACCGTATTTTTGACGACCCATACCCTCAGCCTGGCTGAAGAGATTGCGGACAGGATACTGATCATCTATAAAGGTGTTGCCAGAAATTCCGGCACACTTGAAGAGCTCAGGGCTGTTGCGGGCAAGCCGGATGCGAGCCTGGAAGATGTCTTCCTTGAACTGACAGAGGGAGGCTGAAACCCATGATCAGATCCATCCTGAGAGTGGAGATACGCTCCATGATCAACTACATGAAAGTGCTCAGTGATTCCAAAAAAGTTATATACGGACTGCTTGCTGCGGTCATCGCACTGTTCATCCTGCCGAGCGCCTTGTCGGTGCTTTCCATAATAATACTGGGGGCGGGGGAGGAGAGCCTTGGCGGCTTCATGCTCCTGCTGTCGCTTGCGGCTGTCCTGATCCTGACATTGCTTGCGGTGAATTCAATCATCAAAGAGATGTTCATGGACCGGAATATACAGCTCTATCTGACATTCCCGGTTTCACCGGCCGCTCTTTTTGCAGCAAAGTTCATCCGGCAGTGGCTGATCAATACGGCGTTTATCATGGGGGCGCTCGGCATCATTACAGGCGTGCTGTTCTCAATGAGGGAAGGCCAGTGGCTTTTGACAGTAACCCATATAGCCTATTTCCTCTTTCTCAGCATCGTCTCCATGTCGCTTGCCTATGGTCTGGTTTTTGCGGTGACGAAAGTGCTCCCTGCGAATAAAGTCAGTGAAGTCCTGTCGTTTCTGGGCGGCATTTCATTCGTGCTGGTGTATGGTGTGCTCCTTATCGGCGGTTCTTCTGTACAGGACATTTCAGGGATCCTGCCGGATGCATCATTTCTTTACAGCGGTTTCCTCTACAACTTCAGTCCCGCCGGCGGACTCGCAGGTACCGTGGTTTCAGCCGCACTTGCTGCTGTGCTTGTGCTTCTGCTCCGTTCGTTTGTGGTGCACGCCTTCAAATCCGGGTGGGTGGGGGAGCAGTCGGTGAAACGCCGTCATATGGATGCTTCATCTGATGCCTTGTCGCCTGTAAGGACCCTCGTGCAGAAGGATATGCGGATGACTCTGCGTGACTTCAGGGAATGGACGGTGCTGCTGCCTCAGTATCTTCTGCCGGGCATCATGATCTTCATCTTGTACACAAATCCGGCCACCGCCATTGAAGCAAGCGGCAATATTCATGATTCACGGATGATCGCGGTATCTGTTTCCGGAACGGTAGTGATATCACTTTTTGCAGGTGCCTATAATACGGCGCGGGACGCAGCGCATTTTGAGTTTCTGAAAATAATGCCGCTGAAAGCGGCTGATCTTGTGAAGGCGAAATATCTGTTCAACATAATGACGATCCCCCCTGTATATTTACTGGCAGGCATTGTCGCCTGGATGATTCTGCCTGTCAGTATGGCTGCGCTCCTCTATTCCTCACTGTTCATCATCCTGGTGTCACTTGCTGTCATCCCGGCCGGCATGTTTGCCGGAAGCATGCAGCCGGTGGTGAGCAGGAAGAACCCTGCCAAAAGGCTGGATACGGCGACCAATGTCATACTGTCGATAATCATGGGTGTGCTGCTGATTGCTGCCGGTTTGATTTCGGTGTTATTTGCACGCGACGGCGGACTCAACCACTTACTGATAGCTGTCGTGCTATCAGTACTCGCTGTTTCAACCGGAGTTTCCATGCTGTTTCTCCGTGCTGTGAGGAAGCGGTATGAAAAGGGATTCAATATCATATACAAGGACTGATTTAGATGATCAATGAATGTTTTATGGATACCCCCGTTGGATGTTTGAAGATTGCTGAAGAAAAAGGCTCGATAGTCGGTGTGGATTATACGGATAAAGACCGTGCAGGATATGCCTCCAATGAAACCCTCGACCAGTGCGTCAGGGAGCTCAGGGAGTATTTCGCCGGTGACAGACAGCGCTTTGATGTCCCGCTCGACCTTTCCCGCAGAGGGACGCCGTTTCAGCAGAAAGTGTGGAAACGGCTTCATGAAATTCCATATGGTGAAACAATAAGCTACAAGACGCTGGCTGAGGACTGCGGCGGGCCGAACTATTCCCGGGCGGTGGCGAATGCCAACGGGAAAAACCCGGTTTCGATCATTGTGCCCTGCCACCGGGTGATTGCCCATGATGGATCACTCGGCGGCTATACAGGCGGGCTCGATAAGAAAGAGACGCTGCTGGATCTGGAGAGAAGGTAGCATGGCGGGATCATTTCATGTCCCGAAATATATATCTTGCTAATTTTATGAATATATCCTATATTTATAAGTGTCGGAAGTAGTAGTATACATTCCATTACAAGAGAGCCGCGTATGGTGGAAGCCGGCAGTGGATGTATGTGAACTCGTCCGATGTCAACCTAATCTCATAAAAAATTAAGCTGCACTTTAAAGTGAATGCGGGTGGTACCGCGGTTGTATAGATTATACGATCGTCCCATGCCTTATACAGGCATGGGATTTTTTATTTACGGGGAGGAATTTTTATGACGTTTGACCATAAGGAAATCGAGGAAAAATGGCAGCATCATTGGGAAACAGAAAAGACTTTCAGGACGGAGGATGAACTGGGCAAAAAGAAATTCTATGCGCTGGACATGTTCCCATACCCGTCGGGCGCCGGCCTCCATGTAGGCCATCCGGAAGGGTATACGGCAACAGATATCATCTCTCGCATGAAACGCATGCAGGGGTATAATGTACTCCATCCGATGGGGTGGGATGCATTCGGTCTGCCTGCAGAACAGTATGCGATTGATACAGGCAACGACATTACGGAATTCAACCAGATGAACATCAATAACTTCCGCCGCCAGATCAAGGAACTCGGTTTCAGCTATGATTGGGGTCGAGAGATAAATACGACGGATCCGCAGTACTACAAATGGACGCAGTGGATTTTCATACAGTTGTACAACAAAGGACTTGCCTATGTTGATGAAGTTCCTGTCAACTGGTGTGAGGCGCTTGGCACTGTGCTCGCGAACGAAGAGGTGATCGACGGGCTGTCTGAGCGTGGCGGTCATCCGGTAGTGAGAAAACCGATGCGCCAGTGGATGCTCAGGATCACTGAATATGCCGACCGCCTGCTCGAAGACCTTGAGGACCTGGACTGGCCGGAATCACTCAAGGATATGCAGCGCAACTGGATTGGCAAATCCGAAGGGGCCAATATCAAGTTTGAGATTGATGGGTCTGATGAATCATTCAATGTGTTCACAACACGGCCGGATACGGTGTACGGTGCGACATATGTCGTGCTGTCGCCTGAACACGAACTGATCGACAGGATTACGACCGATGAGCACAGGGACAGTGTGAAGGACTATCAGGAACGGGCTGCCCGTAAGAGCGACCTCGAGCGTACGGATCTTGCGAAGGTCAAAACAGGCACTTTTACAGGTGCTTACGCAACCAATCCGTTCACCGGTGAAAATATCCCTGTATGGATTGCCGACTATGTGCTCCAATCATATGGCTCCGGAGCCATAATGGCGGTTCCGGCACATGATGAGCGGGACTATGAATTCGCCAAAACGTTCGATCTGCCAATCGTGGAAGTTGTCGAAGGCGGGGATATCGAGAAAGAGGCGTATACGGGTGAGGGCAGGCATGTCAACTCCGGTGTACTCAATGGGCTGGAAAAGGATGAGGCGATCAGCAGGGCAATCAAATTGCTGGAAGAAAAAGGATTAGGCAAGAAAGAGACGACCTATAAGCTCCGCGACTGGCTCTTCTCACGCCAGCGCTACTGGGGTGAGCCGATTCCTGTCATCCACTGGGAAGACGGTACGATGAGCACGGTGGATGAGAGTGAGCTGCCGCTGACTCTGCCTGTCATGGATCATATCAAACCTTCCGGCACCGGTGAATCACCGCTTGCGAACAATGAAGAGTGGGTCAATGTGACGCGGGAGGATGGTGTGAAAGGCCGGAGGGAAACGAATACGATGCCTCAATGGGCGGGAAGCTGCTGGTACTATCTGAGGTACATCGATCCGCATAATACTGAGGAGTTGGCTTCCAGGGAGAAGCTGGAACACTGGCTGCCTGTGGATCTCTACATTGGCGGTGCGGAGCATGCGGTGCTGCATCTCCTCTATGCAAGATTCTGGCACAAGGTGCTTTACGATATTGGTGCCGTCCATACGAAAGAGCCGTTTCAGAAACTCTACAATCAGGGCATGATCCTCGGCGAAGGGAATGAAAAGATGAGTAAATCGAAAGGGAATGTCATCAACCCGGACGATATCGTCTATTCACATGGCGCGGATACTCTGAGACTCTATGAAATGTTCATGGGGCCGCTTGATGCTTCTGTTGCCTGGAGTGAGAACGGTCTCGACGGTGCACGCCGTTTCCTGGATCGCGTATGGCGCCTTCTCATCGATGAAGATGGTTCCGTGAGAGAGGTTGTCGTGGACGGGGAGACGCCTGCACTTGATAAGGTATACCATGAAACGATCAGGAAGGTCACGGGCGACTATGAGGCACTTGGTTTCAACACGGCAATTTCACAGCTTATGGTATTCATCAACGAATGCTACAGGCAGGACAGGCTGGGCCGGGGATATATAGAAGGTTTCATAAAGATGCTCTCTCCGATAACACCCCATCTGGCAGAGGAGCTCTGGCACAGGCTGGGTAATTCCGAAACGATTACGTATGAAGCATGGCCGGTATTCGACGAGTCCAAAGTCGTGGAGGCGGAAGTTGAAATCGTCATACAGGTCAACGGCAAAGTGAAGGAGAAGATGAATGTGCCGACTGATGCCGGGAAAGAGGATCTTGAGCGCATCGCAATCGAATCCGACAAAGTACAGGAAGTCATTCATGACAAGACGATCAGGAAGGTCATCGTGGTACCTGGCAAACTCGTAAACATAGTTGCGAATTAATTATAGCGCACATGAAGAAACGGCCGGATAACTAGGTTATCCGGCCGTTTGCGCTGTTGCCGGCGACATAGCCGGTAACCAGGGCGCTTGTAATGTTGTATCCTCCGGTGTAGCCATGGATATCGAGAACTTCCCCCGCGAAATAGAGCCCTCCGATCAGCCGGCTTTCCATCGTCCGGGGTGTAATCTCCTTCAGGCTGACGCCGCCGCCTGTGACGAAGGCCTTTTCTATGGATTGTGTGCCGTTTACGGTGAAAGTGAAGTTTTTGAGGAAGTTGATGATCGTTTCGAGGTCACGGGTACTTATATGGTGTCCGCTGACGCCGCCGTCAATGTTCAGTTTCTCGAGAATAAGCACCACAAGCCGTTCCTGGAGCTGGCCTTTCAATATGTTTTTGAGGGATTTGTCTCTGTTCCAGGCAATTTCCCGGGCAGTCCTGTCCTTCAGTTCCCCGGGAGTCATGTCAGGATAGAAATCTATCGACATCCCTATTTCCCTTTTCTTCTGTGATTTCTGTTCCTTATAGATGAACTGGCTGCATCTGAGGGCTGCCGGACCGCTGATTCCGAAATGTGTGAATATCATATCCATCCGATGGGTGATCTTCGGTTTTCCATTCTTTTTGAGTACTGACAGTGCAACATCATGCACGCTGAGCCCTTTTAAACTGCCATTCTTTATGAACGGTTCATCGGACAGGATCGGTACTTCGGTCGGGAAAAGCTCCGTGACCGTGTGTCCAAGGGAGCTTGCGAATCTGTGGCCGTCCCCGGTGGAACCGGTGTGGGGGACGCTTCTGCCCCCGGTTGTGATGATCACGTTTTCCGCAGAAGGTTCTGTCCCGTCAGCAAGTCTGACACCGGAGACCCTGCCATCTTCGGCAAGCAGTTCACGGACTTCAGTATTGAAACGTACTTCCACATTGTTATGGTGGAGGGCGTCCGTGAACACATCGAGGACATCTTTTGCTCTGTCTGATACCGGGAACATCCTGCCGTGATCTTCCTCCTTGAGCAGTACGCCGGCTGATTCGATGAAGCTGATGATACTTTCGTTGTCGAAGGTGGAGAAGGGTCCGTATAGGAATTTGCCGTTGCCGGGAATGTGTCTGATGATCTCCTCATACGGAAGTCTGTTGGTGACATTGCACCTTCCGCCGCCGGATATCAGCAGTTTGCGCCCCGGGTTTTTATTCTTCTCTATAAGCAGCACTTTACGATTATTCTGCGAAGCGGCGTTTGCTGCCATCAGGCCGCTGACACCGGCGCCGACTACTATGGTATGGTACATTGGGAGCTCTCCTTTTGGTTTGAAACTTATATGCTTTCGATTATAATGAATATTATTCTGAATGTAAGAGGGATGTTAAATGTCTGATTCAAATAAATTAGTGAGGGGCACGTTCCTGCTGACGATTGCCACCGTAATCACTAAAGTGCTTGGTATGCTCTATCTCATACCATTCTACAGTATCATGGGCGGCGAGGAAAACCTCGCTCTGTACGGGTATGCGTACACGCCCTACACCATCATGCTGTCGGTTGCGGCGGCTGGTGTGCCCGGGGCGGTTTCAAAATATGTGGCCAAATACAATGCCCTCGGGGCATATGCCACGAGTCAGAAACTGTACCGATCAAGCCTCATAGTGATGATATCCTCAGGTTTCATCGCTTTCATCGCCCTTTACTTTGCAGCGCCGTTCATCGCTGAGATGCAGATGGTCGCTTCAGGGGGAGGCGAACACAGATGGAGCACAGGAGATATTACCGGAATCATACGTGTTGTGGCCATAGCTGTGATCATCGTGCCGTTCATGGCCACATGGCGCGGTATATTCCAGGGCTTCGAGTCATTCGGCCCGACGAGTGCATCTTCTGTAATCGAACAGATACTGCGCATACTCTTCCTGCTCGGCGGTTCGTTTGTCGTCATCTACATGGTTGACGGAACCGTACAGACGGCGAACGAAATCGCTGTCTTTGCAGCCTTCATCGGGGGAATCGGCTCCCTTGCGACACTGTGGTATTTCTGGAGAAAGAGGAAGCCGCATATCCAAAAGATGGTCGATGCGGATACAACGGACTATGATTTTTCATACAGGGAGATGTATTCTGAAATCGTCCGTTACGGTGTGCCGTTCATCATCGTGGGCATCAGCATTCCGCTTACGATGTTCATCGATCAGCTGACGCATAACAACGGCCTTGCGATGGGCGGTGTGCCGGAAGAATATCATGATGCATGGTTCGGCATGCTGAACCTGACTACGCATAAACTCGTCATGATTCCGACGGCATTTGCATCCGCATTTGCAATCACGATTCTGCCTTTCATCACGAAAAACTTCCATAAAGGAAAGATGGATGATGTGCACCATCAGATCAGACTGATGATCCTCATGCTGCTGTTCTTCGCGGTACCGGCAGCAGTCGGAATGATGATCCTGTCGGCACCACTTTATACATCATTCTACAGCTATAATGAGATGGGGATAAAGATACTGCTGTTCTATGCACCGGTCAGCGTAGTCATTTCACTCTTCTCTGTCACATGCTCCATTGTGCAGGGTATCGACAGGCAGAATCTCACCCTTTATGTCGTACTGGCCATGCTGGCAATAAAAGCGGCCGTCAACATTCCGCTGATTATGCAATTTCAGACAGTCGGTGCAGTGATGGGAACTGGTATTGCGCTGTCAATCGGAGTGCTGATCAACTTCGCCACCATCAAGAAGTACGGTAAATTCCATTTCAGACCTTTGCTCAGGCCGCTTGCAGAAATCGGACTCTACAGTCTGGTGATGCTGCTTGTTGTCGAAATCATCTATTATGTCTTCATATTGAATCTTGATATCGGGCAGAAGCTGAATTCAGTCATTGTCCTCGCAGTGGCGGTACCGGCCGGTGCACTCGTCTATATGCTCATTTCATTCAGGTCTGGGCTGGCGGATGAAATACTCGGGGCGAGAGCCGACAAGATCAGAAAGAAATTGAAGGTGCTTTGATATGAGACTGGACAAATATCTTTCCAATGCCGGAGCCGGAAGCCGCAAGGAAGTGAAGTCAGTACTGAAAAAGGGGGGAGTGACGGTCGGCGGACAGATAATAAAGGATGCGAAAGCCGAAGTCACCGGGGAAGAGGAGATTCTTATGGACGGTGTACCGGTAATGCTGGAGCGCGGAATCTATATCATGCTCAACAAACCCGGCGGCGTCATTTCATCTACTGAAGCCGGGCAGACAGCAACGGTGATGGATATCATAGAGCATCCCCAGAAGAGGGATCTGTTCCCGGTGGGGAGGCTGGACAAAGATACCACCGGCCTTCTGTTCATCACAAATGACGGGAAGCTTGCCCACGAACTGCTCAGCCCCAAAAACAAGATTGGCAAGACATACATTGCAGACCTTGAAAAGGAAGTATCGGAACGGGATCTCATGATCCTCCGGAAAGGGGTTCCGCTGAAGGATTTTACGACTGCGCCTGCTGAGGCGGAAAAATTATCCGACAGGCGGGTGAAGCTCATGATCACCGAGGGCAAATTCCATCAGGTCAAAAGGATGTTCGGCTATCTGGACAACAGAGTGACCGGTCTCAGGCGTGTCGGATTTGCAGCGCTCACATTGGATGAGAAGCTCGGGGAAGGAAAATGGCGCAGGCTTACGGACAAAGAGATTGATGATCTGAAAAAATAAGTTTAAGGCATAATCGAACGGGTAAATATCTATCATAGATTAGTCACAGTATAAATAATATATTAAGAGGTGTTTTGAACATGGCCAGAAAATCAGGAACTTTATTGAAAGTTGCAGCTATGCTTGGTCTTGCGGTTGCAGCAAAACAATTATCAAAGAAAGAAAACAGGGACGCAGTAGTCAATGAATATAACAAGGTGAAAGAAGATCCTAAAGGCTACGCGCAGAATGTACAGGATAAATTCAACGAACAGACTGCACCGTACCAGGAAAAGGCAAAGCAGGAATTTGAGAAAGTGAAGGACGACCCTAAAGGCTATGCACAGAATGTGCAGGAAAAAGCGAAAAGTGAAGTTGAAAAGGCCAAACAGGATCCGAAAGCCTATGCCCAGGAAGCGCAGCAGAAGGCAAAATCAAAGCTGAATGCTGAAAAGGGGGATTCCAGGGCAGCTGCGAATGATTATGCCGAAGAGGGCAATGATAACAGTAAAATATCCGCTGTCCAGGGCGCGAGCAGTGTGGATGAGAGTGAAGGCCACTTCACGAAGCCGGACAGAATGGATTCAGAAGGTCAGCTGACAACTGAACAGATGAATGAGGAGTGGGTTTCAGAAGGCGGCATCCATCCCGATGAAGAGCTTCAGGACGCAGTATCTCATGGCGGCCTCAACAAGGAGGATCCGGGTAATGCTGAAGTTATACAGGATGAGGGGGAGAAGGATCCCAACCATAATATCCATGTAGTCACAGATGAAGACAGCGATCAGAACAAGAAAAAATAACTTTTGTAAAAGACGGGGAAACAGCGATTTATTTCGCTGTTTCCTTGTTTTTGTCCATGATTTTATATATCATTGAAAAATAAGATTACGCTACATAAGCACTGGGGGAGAAATCATGGATTATAAAGGTTTGGTCAGCAGGTATAAGGATGATCTGATCAAAGATTTATTCGGCCTGCTTGAAATTGAGAGTGTGCGGGGGGAAGCCGGCAGGAATGCCCCTGTCGGCGACGGTCCGAAAGCGGCACTGGATTATATGATTTCCCTTGGAGAGCGTGACGGCATGACCGTAAGGAAAGTGGATGATCTGGCAGGGCATCTGGAACTCGGGCGGGGCGATGAGCTTTTTGGTATCCTCGGACACGTCGATGTTGTGCCTCCGGGCAGCGGCTGGGATACTGATCCGTTCAAGCCCGTTCTCGAAGATGGCATCATCAGAGCGAGGGGTGTGCAGGATGACAAGGGGCCTACGATGGCCGCCTATTATGCAATGAAGATTCTGGCCGACGAGGGAATGGATTTCAAATGTCGCACCCGCCTGATCGTCGGCACGGACGAAGAGTCGGACTGGCAGTGCACTGATGCCTATTTCAAAAAAGAAGAAATGCCGGGTGCGGGATTTGCACCGGATGCGGCATTCCCTCTCATCCATGGTGAGAAAGGGATCACCACATTCAATATCATACAGAAGCAGACGTCCCTGGATGATGAAGAACCCAACATAGAGCTCAAAGTACTGATCTCGGGTGAAAGATACAACATGGTGCCTGAAGCTGCGGAGGCGAAACTTAAAGTGCTTCAGAACATGAGTGAAGTGATACAGTCTTTCGAAGACTTTTTGAGGCGCGACGATATTGATGGGGAATATGAGATAGACAATGGCTTTCTGAAACTTTCGATATCAGGGCAGAGTGCCCACGGTTCCACCCCGGAGGCGGGTGTGAATGCCGGTTTCATCCTGCTCAGGTTCCTGGGTGGGCTTGATCTGGACAGTAATGCGACTGCTTTTGTGGACTTTGCGGAATCAAGAATCCTGGATAATGCTGACGGGGCGAAATTCGGCATGGCCCACTCCCATGATGAGCTGGGGGATACAACGGTCAATACCGGCATGATCAATTACACCGAGGTCGACGGCGGGATTTTCGGAATCAACCTCAGATATCCTGAAGGACTGGATTTCAGAAAGGGCGTTGAAGCGCTTGAAAAAACAATCTATCCAGATGGTTTCATCATCGAAGATGTAACGCATCAGGAACCTCATTATGTAGATAAGCAGGATCCTTTGGTAAAAGTGCTGCTTGATTCCTATCGCAGCCATGTTAATGATGATTCTGAACCGTTTACGATCGGCGGCGGGACATACGCCAGAACACTGGAGAAAGGTGTTGCCTTCGGCGCAATGTTCAAGAATACTGCGGATACGATGCATCAGAAGAATGAACGTATGAAATTGGATGAACTGCTGCTTGCCACCGAAATATACCTTGAGGCGCTGCACAGAATCTGTATAAAGGGTGAGATGGATGAAAATTAGTTTTTATAATGGTGAATTCAAGGAAGATGAAGAACTGAGGGTCATGTACCAGGATCGTGCATTTTATTTCGGGGACGGGGTTTATGAAGTCATCAGATATTATGACGGTGAGTTCTTTACGCTCAAGGGTCATCTGGACCGTCTTATGAACAGTATGTCCGAAATTGAAATCGACGGTGTGGAGCGCACTGAGCTGCTCGATATCGTAACGGAATTGAAAGAAAGGAACACCATTGAGAACGGTGCATTGTACATCCAGGTTTCAAGAGGTATCCAGAACAGGAATCATGCCTATCCCGTTGATGTGAAGCCGGTGGTACTGGCCTACATCAATGAGGCCAGGCGCCCGCACAGCCAATCTGAGCACGGTGTGCACGTCATCACAAATGAAGACTACAGATGGCTCAAGTGTCATGTGAAGAGTCTGAACCTGCTGGCAAATGTCATGGAGAAGGAGAGGGCTGTAAAAGCCGGAGCCCATGAAACAGTGATGCACAGGGATGGTGTGGTGACGGAAGGTTCATCGACAAATGTCTTTATCGTGAGAAATGGCATATTGAAAACACATCCGGCAGATAACCTCATCCTGAACGGGATTACACGGCAGGAAGTGCTGAGGATTGCCGGAGAGCTGGATGTCCCTGTCGAGGAAGCTGGTTTTAGTGTGGAAGAAATGATGGATGCGGAGGAAGTGATCATCACGAGCACCACCCAGGAAGTGACACCGGTCGTCAAGGTGGATGACACGATTATCGGAAACGGACAGAGAGGAATGGTGACAAGACGGATCCAGAGAGTGTTTGATGCAAACATTCATAAATTAAACCTGGTTAAATAATGTTAACCTGAAATATTACCCTTTTAATTTTCAGGAGGGTCAAAGGCTTACAGCATATGGTTTTGCCGGCCCGTGACATCGTGTTGTCAAAACCGGACTTGATAATAGTCCTTGAAATAAACCATGAAACCCTATAAAATTTATAACACGAACAGAAACTGGCGCTATCTTATTCGTTAAGTATTTAGCGCTTTTTTCTTTGACGATGAAAAGAGGTGTAGAACTTGGAGCATTTCTATCAGCTCGGCTGGACACTCGACCCCGTTGGTGGAGCATCCGGCGAAGCCTACAAGGCGGAGCAGGATGGCAGGAAGCTGTTCCTGAAACGTAATGCCAGCCCTTTCCTTGCGGCGTTGTCGGCTGAAGGTATCGTACCTAAGCTGGTCTGGACGAAAAGAATAGAGACCGGTGAGGTAGTGACAGCACAACATTGGAAAAATGGCCGGGAGCTGAACCGTGATGAGATGTGTTCGGAGAGAGTGGCATCATTGATGAAAAAAATCCACACATCAAGCCCTCTTCTGACAATGCTCAAAAAACTGGGTATGAAGCCCATGCTGCCGGACTTGCTACTGAACAAGATCCAATCATCGCTGTCACCGAAAGTGAATGCCCATCATACTGTCCGTGCAGCCATCCAGTATCTGGAAAATGAGATGCCGAAAATTGATGAACAATTCTGCACAGTATGTCATGGAGATGTAAACCACAATAACTGGCTCTTGTCCGATCAGGATGAGCTTTTTCTGGTGGACTGGGAAGGTGCAATGATTGCAGATCCTGCCATAGACCTCGGCATGCTGCTTTATACTTATGTGGACAGCGAGAAGTGGGAAGAGTGGCTCGCGGACTACGGAAAGCCGCTCGACCGCGATCTGCTAAAACGCATGAAGTGGTATACCCTGGTACAGGCGATTACGATGATCCAATGGTATGAGGATCACAAACGTTTTAAAGATATGAACGACTGGATCATATTCCTCAACAGGATTATTAATAGGAACCGTTTTATTTAAATCATATGAATAATTATTTTCAGGTGGGGAATAGCCGATGAGAATGCGCAACAAACCATGGGCGATGGATTTTCTGTCGTCGAATGATGATATCGTTGATGTTGAATCGAGATACGCAGGAAGAATAGATGAATTCTTTGAAACAAAGCAGCCGCTCCATATTGAAGTCGGGACAGGGATGGGGACATTCATTACCGAACTTGCAAGGCGTAATCCGCATATAAATTATGCAGGAATCGAGCTGGATAAGAATGTGATGATCCGCGTACTCGAAAAGGTGCGGAAGCTGGAGCTTGCCAATGTGCGGCTTGTGCTTCTGGATGCAAATGCGATCAAAGAGTATTTCAGCGAAGGTGAAGTGGACCGTATATACCTTAACTTTTCTGATCCATGGCCAAAGAAACGCCATGAGAAGCGGAGGCTGACCTTCAGCTCCTTCCTGGACCAGTACAGACAGATTGTGACCCCCGGGGGTGAACTCCATTTCAAGACTGATAACCGCGCGTTGTTCGAGTACAGCCTTGTCAGCCTGAACCGGTTCGGAATGGATTTCCATGAAGTGATCCTGGACCTCCATGCGGCGGAGCCGGAGGATAACATCAGAACGGAATATGAAGAGAAATTTTCGGCAAAAGGAAATTTAATATACAGGATAAAGGCATCTTTCTGAAGGTGCTTTTTTTAATGCCGTGTATTATTCAGTAATGAATGATAAAATGATAGAGAAATGTTATGCAGCATTCAGTATGTTTGGAGGAGATTTTTTGGATAAGTTCAATTTTAATAAAAATATCTCAAGAGAGGGTACATACAGCGTTCAGTACGAGGGGACGGATGCGCTGTTTGGAAGACGCGGGCTGGAACCTTTCTGGATTGCAGACATGGATATTGAAATTGCCGAGCCGATTGCCGATGCGATGAAACGAAGGATAGACAACCGCATCTTCGGCTATACCATATGGCAGAATCCCGGCTTTTACGGGGCGGTTAAACACTGGTGGAATTCCCGTTTTGATATCGAACTTCGGGATGAGGAAATTTCTTATGCACCATCCGTGCTATTCACGGTCGGAGAAGTCGTCAGACAGCATTCCGAAAAAGGGGATGGGGTAATCCTTACGACACCGAGTTACAATGCCTTCATTGGCCAACTGGAGGGCAATGAGCGGAAAATTGTGGACTGCCCGTTCATAGAGGATGAAAATGGCTATACGTTTGACTTCGATCATTTTGAAACATTGTGCAAAAAGGATGATGTAAAAGTCTATATCCATTGCAACCCGCATAATCCGACCGGGAAAGTATGGACTGAGGATGAACTGCGTAAAATCCGTGAAATATGCATGTCCAACAATGTTTTCCTGATCAGTGACGAAATCCATATGGATTTCGTCAGCCCCAAGGGTACATTTGTGTCGATGGTCGAGCTGATGGAGGAAGGGGACAGAATCCTCGTGACAACAGGTCTGGGTAAAACGTTCAACCTGGCAAGTATCCCGCATTCCTACTTTATTTCGAGAGATGCGGCTTTCCGCAAAAAGCTGAATCAGGCCATTGGATCCAAATATGGTATGGGCGCTGCGAACTCACTTGCTCTGACGGCAATTGAAGCCGCATATAACGAATGCGGCGAATGGGTGGATGCTCTGAACAGTCATCTGGAGGAGAACTTCCGGGTGATCGAGGACTATATAGAGGAGCATATGTCCGGATGGCTGACTTTCAAAAAGCCGGATGCGACATATCTTGCCTGGATCAGTTTTGAAAAATCCGGATTGGATGATGATGCAGTGCACAAAGCACTTGTTGAAATCGGGGGAATTGCTGTGTCACCGGGAAAAATATATGATGTGAAAAAGAACGGGCATTTCCGTTTCAATGTGGCTACCAGCAGAGAGCGCGTACTCATGGGTCTCGACCGCATCCGTGAAACGTTTGAAGAGATCATGGGGGTTACAAAGAAGTAATCTCCATGATCTCTCCGGTGAAAGCGTCAGCGATGAACTGGTACCTTTCTGTAGTATCATCCTTCCTGACATGCAGCACGCCTGTATAGACTTCACAGTTCATCCCGAGAAGCTTCCTCGTGCTGGTTGTGTAGTCTATTGAGATGAATGAGATGTCCTCAAACTGTATGTGCAGCTGTCTGATGATTTTCTGGGGATGTATCGGCTGATGCTTTCTGAACCATATGAGCACCGGTACAGTAAGGATGAAAAGCGTAGTTAGAATCTTAATGTATTTTGGCATGTACGAATCCTCCCATCAGAGTCAGTTTAACACAGGGAGTGGCAAAAATAGAATTTTTAAAGGGGAATTACAATGAAATTTGGCGACAACACTTTAAAAAGAATGAAAACATTGACCGAACTTCACGGTGCTCCGGGATTTGAAGACAAAGTCCAGGCATACATGCGGTCTGAACTCGGTAAATTTGCCGATGAAATCATCACTGACGGATTGGGAGGTATTTTCGCCGTAAAGAGATCCGGCAGGGAAAATGCTCCGAAGGTGATGGTGGCGGCACATATGGATGAGGTCGGTTTCATGGTCACCCAGCTCACCAAAAATGGAATGATTAAATTCACACCGCTCGGCGGGTGGTCGACTGATGTCATGCTCAGCCATAAATTCAAGGTCCGGACGTCAGATGAAAAGGAGATTACGGGGGTCATCGGCAGTGTGCCTGTCCACTTCAGGAAAGGGGAGAAAGACGGCAAAACACAAATCAAGGATATGCTGCTTGATGTCGGTGCAGACTCCATGGAAGAATTGGAGGCGATGGGGATACGGCCTGGCGATTCTGTTGTACCGGACGTGGATTTCCAGGTGCTTGAAGGGACTGATAAGCTGCTTGCCAAAGCATGGGACAACCGCTACGGCTGCCTGATAGCGATTGAAGCACTTGAGGCGCTTAAGGACGCCGAGCTGGATTGTGACCTGTATATAGGAGCAAATGTCCAGGAGGAAGTCGGCCTGAGAGGGGCGAAAGCAAGCGCGAATATGGTGAAGCCCGACGTTGCGTTTGTTGTTGACTGCTCTCCTGCGAATGACATGGCCGGAAAAGATGATGACATTGGTAAAATAGGTGAAGGAACGCTGATCCGGATCATGGACAGAACGATGATCCTCTCTAAACCGATGCGCGACTATCTGCTTGAAACTGCAGAAAGGAATGATATCAAACATCAATATTACCAGTCCCCGGGCGGTACGGATGCAGGCAGCATCCACATTTCAGGAGAAGGTGTCATAAGCGCTGTAGTCGGCATCTGTGCCCGTTATATCCACACCAGCCACTCCATCATCAATTACAATGATTATCTGCATGCCAAAAAGATGCTGACAGAATTGATCAGGGGTATCGATTCTGAAAAAGTGGAAGCATTGAGAGGGCGGTAGGTACACATGAGACGCTTGCTTCGCAGATGGTTCATAGATGGCATGGCTTTTATGGCCCTGGGATTGTTTTCTTCGCTGATCATCGGCCTCATCATTGACACGGCCGGCACATATATTCCTTATCTGGAGGGGCTCAGGGAGATTGGGGAGGTGGCAATGGCTCTGACCGGTGCTGCGATCGGCGCTGCCATCGCCTATGGACTGAAAGCAGGACCGCTTGTCATATTCTCCACACTGGTTGTAAGCTACGCAGCGTATGATATGGGCGGTGTGGCCGGAAGTTATATTACAAGCATCGCAGCCATAGAAATCGCCCGGCTTTATGCGGGGAGGACAAAGATTGACATTATAGTAACCCCGTTTCTGACAATTGTCATGGGATATTTCATCGCCAGGTTCGTTGGACCCGCAATCGGAGACTTCATGATAGGAATCGGCGAATTCATAGGGTTTGCCACAGAGCAGAGACCGTTTATAATGGGTATATTGGTGGCAGTGGTATTCGGCGTGGCGCTTACAGCTCCATTATCAAGTGCCGCTCTTGCCATAATGCTCGATATCAGCGGTCTGGCAGCTGGAGCAGCTGTGATCGGCTGCTGCTGCCATATGGTCGGGCTGGCTGTTACAGGATATAAAGATAATGGAGTCTCAGGTCTCATTTCCATCGGTGTGGGAACTTCAATGCTCCAGATTCCGAATATACTGCTGAACCCCTTCATCATACTGCCTCCCGTTCTGTCGAGTGCAATCATTGCGCCGATCATGACAGTATTTTTTCCTATGGAAAACAATGCGGCAGGTGCAGGCATGGGAACGAGCGGATTCGTTGGGCAGATCATGGCGGTGGAAACGATGGGGGCGACAGCTGAAGTATGGATATCCATACTTGTATTCCATATCGTTTTACCGGCAGTGCTGACTTTGGTATTCTATATTCTGCTGAGAAGGACGGGACTTATCAAAGATGGCGACCAGGTACTGAGGCTGTCTGCCAAAGATTAGAAGTGGAGGCAATTCAATGAATATTTTCCAGCTGAAAGATAAAGTGATTGAAAAACTGGCTGAGAAACGCAGTGATTTCAATACCTCATTCGACCGGGAAAAAGAGATGCTCAGAGTCGAGCGTAAAGATAATAAAAAGGGAATCGATGTTTCGTTATCCAAAGCGATGGATAAATTTAAGAAAGACAGCAATTTTGCTGATGAAATTGTATACTATATAGATGAAACGCTTGAACGTATGAAGGAAGAGAAAATCGATCCCGAACAGGCAGTGATCTACCCTGTGGTCCGTTCAACGAGTTTTCCCGATAAGACGAAGAACGGTGTGGATTTCATAAAAGACAGTCACACGAATGAAACCGATATATACTACGCCATAGATTTCAGGAAAAGCTATCGGCTGATCGATGAAGAGCTTGCCTCATCCCTCGGCATGAGGCAGGAGGATATACGTACACTTGCAGATAACAACCTGAGGAAGCTGAAAATCGAAATGAGCAGGGATACGCTGCAGGAGAATGATTTTTATTTCGTCAACCATAACGACGGTTACGATGCATCCCGTATCCTGAACGGAGAGTTCCTTGATGAAATGCATGAAAAATGTGAGGGCGAAATGATGGTGGGATTACCCCACCAGGATGTACTGATCATTGCAGACGTCAAAAATAATGTCGGTTACGATATCATGGCACAGATGATGATGCAGTACTTTGCCGAAGGGCTTACACCGATCACCTCCCTGTCTTTCTCCTATCGGGAGAAAAAGCTCGAACCAGTGTTCATACTGGGAAAACAGAGGAATTATAATAAAAGAGGTAATGATGATGAAACTGACATACAATAATGAACATGTGGGGGATGTACTGCTTGTGACAATCAGAAAAGCGGAATCACCTTCCTATGAATTTCATGAAGACCTGACTGTCATAAAGGAGGGTATGGAGACCATCGGCCTGAATATCTTCAAAGCTTCTAAGAAAATCAGCATGCATGAAGGGGTTAATATTGAACCCACAGAGCATATTGCCGGAGAGATCAACAAAGTTCTTGAAGAATACGGCTTGGATAGGATGGACTTTGATACATCACCGAAATTTGTAGTGGGGAAAGTGCTGGAGAAGACTGAGCATCCGGATGCCGACAAGCTGAACGTGACAAAAGTGGACGTCGGGGATGAAGTGCTCCAGATTGTATGCGGTGCCCCGAATGTTGATGCAGGACAGCGTGTCGTAGTGGCCAAGGTGGGTGCAGTAATGCCGGACGGTCTGTATATAAAACCTTCCACACTGCGCGGTGTGGAATCAACAGGCATGATTTGTTCAAGAAAAGAATTGAATCTTGAAGATGACGGCGTAAAGGGAATCTATATCCTGGACGACAGTTATGAAGTGGCTCAGCCGTTTGAAGTTAAGTAAAGGTGGTTCATATGGATAGATCGAGAAGGAGAAGGCAGTTCAACAGAGAAGCCGAAGATGAAAAAAGCTACAGAGAGCGTTTCCGGTTCCCTTTGGAACTTGATGATGAAAAGAAAGATGGGGAATCACATCAGAGTGAAACTATGAATGATGGCAATGGTTCAGATTCATTCATCAGAAAGGAACAGAGAAGGACTCTCTTTGAGGAGACGAAAAAGCAGGAGAAGAAGGATTCCAGTTTCAGAATTACAAAAGCAAGGGACATTCCCTCAGCAGTCCATGGTACAAAGAAACATGAAGAACCTGATGAAAACGGCGCCAGTGGTCCCATCAGACAGAAACCGCTGCCCGGCGCCTCACCTCTGATTTCGGCAATCCACGGCACAAAAAAGGAGGAGCTTTCCAAAAAGGAACTTTCCTATATTGAAGCCGATAAAGAGGACGGAGGTGTCAGGCAACAGGGGTATACATCTCCAATCATAGAGGGGCTGAAGCGTGAAAGGCTGCTGAGAGCCAAGAAGGAAAAGAAACGCCTTGAGGAACGCAGACAGCGTGAAGCGCGCGAAAAGGCACGCTATGATGACCCATATAATCTGAAGGGGAAACAGCCTGCGCCGATCGGGCATGAGCAGGAATCGGCTGAAAATGAAGAGGCTCTGCCTGTACAAGAAACTTCTGAGAAGAAAGCAAACCTGGGAACGGCTTCTCCTTACAATGTCATAATGACACCATATGATAAGAAAAAACGGCTGAATAACCGTAAGATTGAAACTAAGCGGCAGGGGCCGAAGTACACGATGCCTTCGATACATATGCTCGGCAGTGATCAGACGGATGATTACGGTGAAGCGGATGGAGCGCTTGCCGGGCAGGTGGTCGGAGCATTCGAAGCCATCGGCATTCCGGCGGAAATATTTGACTATAAGACAAATGGCATAATTGGCCGTTTCGGAATCAAGCTGGACCGTACATTCAGACTGAGCAATATCGCCCGGCTCAGGGAACATCTAGGGCCGAATCTGCCATTTGACAGCTTCAGAGTCATTGCTCCAATCATAGGCACGAGTAATATAGGAATTGAATTCCCGCTGAAGGACCCGATTCATATCCCTTTCAGCAAAGTGTTTTCCTCGAGCAGCCTCAAACTGCGCAAGAATGATTTCAAATTTGTAGTCGGAAAGACTGTTGATGATAAGATTTTCAGCTATGAACTTCAAAAAGCGGGCCATACACTGGTTTATGGAAATAACGAAATTGATTCTTCGAATGCGATCGATAATATACTCATTTCACTGATGATGAACCATAACCCGAATGAATTCAGAATTCTGATTGCATCAGACAAACCGCATTATGAAGATTATAAAAATGTGCCACATCTGTTCCAGCCTCAAAAATCGGTAATGGACCCGGATGTACTGAGCGGCCTGCTCAAGGAACTTAATGACAGGCATAATCAGTTCAGAAGGGCTCATGTCAGGAATCTGAACAGCTTTAATCAAAGGGTCAGCTATGAAGCGCGTAAAAGTGTGATTGCAGTTGTCATCGATGATCTTTCAGAACTCTTTGAAAGCAACAATCCGGATGCTGTCAAGACAATTGTACAGGTTCTGAAAAAAGGTAAACCGCTGGGTATTCATCTGATCATGAAACACACCAGAACGGACGTCAATATCCGTTTTGAATGGCTGCAGATGATGCAGACCCGGATTTCATTCAGAGATGAAAAGTCCAATATCATTGAGGGCAGTGAGACGCTGACGGACGGCAATGATATGCTGATCCAGATTCCTACATCGAACAAAGCACTCCGTGTGAATGGTGCCGTGCTGCCTCATGATTCAAAACAAAGAGTCTTCTCCCATCTGAAGCATATCGGAGGATGAGCTCATTTTAAGAAAGATTGGTGAACTCGTGGAAAAATATCATTTTATAGGGATAAAGGGTGCAGGGATGAGTGCACTTGCCCAGGTGCTTCATGATCTCGGACATGAAGTCAGGGGTTCTGATATTGGGAGTGAAGTCTTTACTGAACACCAGCTGAGGGACAAAGGCATAGAAATAATGGATTTTGACGAGAATAATGTAGTGGACGGTTTTACCTATATCGCAGGCAATGCCTTCAAGGACGACCATCCGGAGATAAAAAAGGCATTTGAGTCGGGCTATCCTGTCATCAGATATCATATTTTCCTGGCCGATTTCATGAGCAGGTATACATCCATTGCCGTAACAGGCTCCCATGGAAAAACTTCTACAACGGGTCTTCTCAGCCATGTCATGAACGGTGATGTGGAGACGACTTTCCTGATCGGTGATGGTACGGGATTCGGCCTTGAAAACAGCGATTACTTTGCTTTCGAATCCTGTGAATACAAGCGTCATTTTCTAAGCTACCATCCCGATTACGCAATAATTACTAATATAGACTTTGATCATCCTGATTATTTCAGGAGTATAGATGACGTCGTGGATGCCTTCACAGATATGGCCAAGCAGGCGAATAAAGGTGTCATAGCATACGGCGGGGACGAATACGTCCGGGATATGGATTTGGATGTGCCGGTCTGGTTCTATGGCATCAGCGGGAACAATGATGTCAGAGCGGAGAACATCGAAACTAATTCCAAAGGTACACATTTTGATGTTTACATCGGGCAGGAAAAACTGGACAGATTCAGCATACCGATGCACGGTGACCATCACATACTGAATTCGCTCGCCGTCATTACGGTATGTCATCTGGAGGGGCTTGACATGGAGAATATCAAAGATGCATTCATGACTTTCGGCGGGGTCAAGCGCAGATTCAGTGAGACATTTCTGAACGGTATGGTGATAGTTGATGATTACGCCCATCATCCGAGGGAAATTAGTGCAACACTTGAGACAGCCCGTAAAAAATACGGCGGCAGGGAAATAGTGACGGTGTTCCAGCCACACACTTTTTCCAGAACTGAAACGTTTCTTGCAGATTTCGCCGAGGCACTCTCGGAATCTGACAAATCATATATAGTGGATATATTCGGTTCTGCGAGAGAAGAGTCAGGCAGACTGTCGAGCAGAGACCTTGTGAATCTGATACCCGATGCAGAACTTCTGGACGACATGGACCTGGAGCGACTGAACATCCATGCGGAAGCTGTCATCATATTCATGGGGGCCGGTGACATCCAAAAGTATGAAAAACGTTTCACCGAGCTGCTTTCATGATTTGACTGTAAACATGTTTACAAAGCAGTGTTTCGGGTTATTTTATAAAATGAATAACAAATAAAGAAAGAAGATGGAGGCGTTACAATGGATTGGCAAATAGTTTTATATATTGCCGCCGGTATTGCTGCAGTGGCATTTCTGATTTTATGTATTGCGCTGGCAGTAGTATTGTTTTCGGTGAAAAAGAATCTGGATCATGTAGCCAAAACACTCGATGGTGTGGAAGGACAGATCCAGGGCATTACAAGAGAATCAACAGACCTGCTGCATAAGACGAACCGTCTTGCAGAAGATGTACAGGGAAAATCTGCAAAACTGAATTCTGTCGTTGATGCAGTACAGGGAATCGGAAATTCAATGACGAATCTGAATTCCTCTGTGGACAGGGTGACGAATTCCATCACTCACAACATTTCACAAAATGAAGATAAAATTTCACAGGTTGTACAATGGTCCAACGTTGCAATGGAAGTGGCGGACAAGTGGCAGATGAGGCAGAAGCGCAACAGTGCCTATTCCACCAGGTACTCGACGACTTCAGAAACGGATCCGGATAAACTGCCTGTGGCAGTGAATGAAACTTCTACGGACAGTGACAACCTTGATGAGGATCGTGTGAACGCAGGACTTGATGACCGTAAGTAATGGGAGGTCTTAAAATGGAAACTTATAACAGAGATCGGCATCTTCACGGAGTAGAGGAATATGAGCAGCAGGTGCACCAGTCCACAGGGCGGGACTTTTCAATCGGCCTGATCCTGGGGCTCGTGGTCGGAACGATCGGAGGACTTCTGCTTGCTCCAAAATCCGGTGATGCCTTAAGGGACGATATCACAGACCAGGCGAACAAACTCTCCAAGAATTTCGGCACTGATGAGTCTGACAGTTCACTTAAAGAGAAGGCGGAGCAGAAGACCAATGAACTCCGTGACAAACTCAAAGACAAAAAGGATGAGGCTGTCGTCAAAAAGAGCGAAATGGACGAGAAAAACCGTGTGAAATCGATTGATGAATCCGATATGAGAGCCCAGAAAGAAGCCATCCAGGAAGAAGTCAGCGAGAATTATACTAAAGATGCGAGAACAGTCGACATGTCTAAGTATGAAGAGAAAAATGAGTAAACAGGATGGTAGGAATATTACTAACCACATGTGTCCGCATGTGGTTAGATTTTTTATGAGGTGTTTGTATGGCTGGTAACAGGGAAGATGAACTGTTTGAGATTGACCTGGAGTTGTTGAAACTTCTGGATGACCGCATCCAAAAAGGTGCAGTTGCCCGTGATGATGTGGACGAAGCGGCTTATATAAAAAAACTCACATCATATTACGATGGTGCGATAACCGAAGAGTTTGTTGCAAAACTGGCCCAGTTGCTGTTCAATGAAGCGGGGAAGGAGAGGGAACATGATACTGAACGGCGGATGCTCTATTCACGGGAGTCTAAAAGGTCAGACACTATTGTAGAAGTAAACGGTCGTGAAATAGGGGGAGCGGAAACGGTAAACATATTTGGTCCATGTGCGGTGGAATCGTACAGACTGACTGCAGAAGTTGCGGCCATGCTGAAGGAAAAGGGATTCGGCATCATCAGGGGAGGCGCATACAAACCCAGAACTTCCCCCTATGATTTTCAGGGGCTCGGTGAGGAAGGCCTTGGGATACTCTCCCGTATCAGGAAAGAATACGGGCTTGCGGTAATCAGTGAGATTACAGCCCCCGTGCATGTGGAACTGGCCCGCCCGCATCTGGATATATTCCAGATAGGTGCGAGGAACATGCACAACTTCGAATTGCTGAAAGCTGTCGGCAGATCTCAGACACCGGTTCTTCTGAAACGGGGGTTGAGTGCAACAGTGGAAGAATTTCTATACGCTGCCGAATATATACTTGCTGAAGGGAATCCCCGGGTAATCCTTTGCGAACGAGGGATTCGGACGTATGAAAAAAGTACCAGGAATACTCTGGATATCTCTGCAGTCCCTCTTTTGAAACAGGCAACCCATCTTCCCGTCATGGTGGATGTCACACATTCCACCGGGCGTAAGGAAATTATGGCGGAATGTGCAAAAGCCGCGCTTGCATCAGGAGCGGATGGTATCATGGCTGAAGTGCATCCTGACCCCGACGTGGCCCTGAGTGACAGTAAACAGCAGATGTCCTTTGCCGAGTTTGATGATTTTTATACAAATTTACCATAATTGTGTCGAAATCCGACCGTTCATGTTATCATTATACAAAAAGCGTTTTCAAGAGTGAAAGCACGGAGGTGCAATATGACTGTTACAATTTATGATGTTGCCAGGGAAGCAAAAGTCTCGATGGCGACAGTATCGAGGGTTCTAAACGGCAATCCGAATGTCAAGCCAGAAACCCGTAAAAAAGTGAAGGATGTTATTGAACGTCTGAATTACAGGCCCAACGCGGTTGCGCGCGGACTGGCGAGTAAGAAGACCACGACGGTGGGTGTAATCATCCCTGACATCTCCAACCTTTATTATGCGGCACTTGCAAGAGGTCTGGATGATATTGCCGAGATGTATAATTATCAGACGATCATCACAAATACGGAGAACGACCCGGAGAAGGAAAGGGATTCATTCCTGAGCCTGGTCAGCAAACAGGTGGATGGAGTGGTCTTCCTTGGCGGTGCGCTTAATGAAGAAACTCTGTCGGATATCAAAGACTCCCATGTGCCGGTTGTCATTTGCGGTACAAGTGAAAAAGATAAGAACCTCCCATCTGTAAATATTGATTACTTCGAAGCGATCAAAGAAGCAGCAACAAAATTCCTGGACACAGGTGCTGAGCGGATAGCCTTCCTGAAAGCATCCTATTCAGATCAGCTCGAAAACCATATCGAGGAAGGGATCAAATCAGCCTACCGGGATGCGGGCAAGTCAGCGGAAGACAGTCTGATGCTTAATGCCGGTTCCGATTACCAGTCCGGCAAGGATATTTTCGAAGAAATAAACGCCCATAAGGCGGATGTGGTCATCACCATGAGTGATGAAACAGCCATAGGCGTACTTCACAGCGCCATGGACCATGATCTTGGAATTCCGGAGGATATACAGGTGCTGAGCTGCAGTAATACAAGGCTCGTAAATATGGTGAGACCACCGCTTTCAAGCATAGCGCTTCCACTCTACGATATCGGTGCCGTTGGCATGAGACTATTGACCAAATACATGAATGAAGAGACGGTGGATGAGGCGAACGTCATCCTGCCTTACAAGATAGAATACCGTGCCACAACAAAATAGTATCGAAAGCAGCCAGATCAGATGGATTCGGCTGCTTTTAACTTTCTATGTGAAGTATCACGCGGTTTAGTGAACTTTCATTTTTTTCAGTGATATCCCGGCGTCTGGGAATCTCCTGGTAGTCATGTGTATCATCTGCCCACTCTGATGGAAAATCAACCGGACATTTGGGGGTGTATTTATCCATGTATTTTTGTGGCAGCCTTCCGCGCGGCGGTTCCTTTCCTGTCATTGCCAGCCATACCTGCGCCCACATACGTGGCACGACCTGCCATATATTATAACCGCCACCTCCGACAGCTATCCATTTGCCTTCAGTATACTTATCCGCCATTTCACAGACGAACCTCGGTATCTCTTCAAAAGAGGCGGAAGTCAATGAGAGGTGGGTCATCGGATCCCTGTAATGTGCATCAACACCGTTCTGGCTGAGAATGACATCCGGTTTGAATTTTATGATTGCCGCCTCCAGGCTTTCCTTGAAAATGCTCATGAATGACTGATCCTCGGTAAATGCATCCACCGGAAGATTTACACAGAACCCGAAGCCGTCACCAGCTCCGCGCTCAGTTAGACTGCCGGTGCCCGGAAAGAGGTAGCGGCCGGTTTCATGGATGGAATAAGTCATGACTTCCCTGGAGTCATAGAATATCCATTGGACACCGTCTCCGTGATGGGCGTCTGTATCGACATACATTACACGTTTTCCATAGTTTCTGCGCATATACTCTATGGCGACAGCGGAATCATTATAGACGCAAAAACCGCTTGCTCTGCCGCTGAAACCATGATGCAGCCCTCCAGAAAGGCTGGCTGCCTTGTCAGCCTTTCCTTCCATGACAGCGTCAACTGCCGTCAGCGTCGCTCCGACAAGCATTCTGCTCTTTTCATGCATCCCTTGGAAACTGGGGGTATCATCAGTGTTCAATCCATAGCTTTCCATTTTTTCTTCGGGTAAAGCCCCGTCCCCCGCTGCTCTGACAGCTTCCAGGAAATCCTTTTTGTGCACGAGCAGAAGCTCTTCATCTGTGGCTTCGCGCGGTTTTATGATATGCTCTTCTGATAAAAAACCTGCAGCCTGCAGCAGGTCTGTGGTCATTTTTAGTCTCATCTGATTAAAGGGGTGAGTGGAGTTGAAACGGTATTTCAGCAATGAATCATCGTATACATACAAAGGTTTTTTCATTGGTTCGAATGCATCGGATCCACAACTGTGAATCCTTTCTCTTCCAGTTTCTCTATTGCCTTGACCGGATTCATTGCCTGTATTCTGAGTACCACCGTCTTATACCCCTTCATTTCCCTGTTTCTGTATACCGATACATTGATGATTCTGATATTGAGCTCTTTGAAGACTTTGCCGATATCATATATGACACCCGTCCTGTCCTCTACATTCACTTCAATGATGGAACCGGGTTCCGTAATGCCTGTAATCTCCAAAAATGTATTGAGCATGTCCTTCTGAGTGACGATACCCACGATCCTGCTGCTGGAAATGACGGGCATGGCACCTATCGAATAATGATAGAAATCCAATGCTATTTCTTCGACAAAATCGAGCGGATGACAGTAGGTGACCCGTTTTCTCATTATACGTGATACCGGTACTTTCAGACTGAATTCAGGATCATCGTCCGAAAGGACCGATGGAAGGGTGAGTTTGATATCACGATCAGAAATGATACCCGTCAGCTTTTCGTCTTCATTAACGATGGGGATGTGCCGGAATGAATGCCGGCTCATCATATCCATCGCATCTTCGATGGTGTTCTCCGGTGTAAGAGTAAACACCGGGGAAGTCATTATCCTTTCAACAAGCATTTTTACATCCTCCTAAAAGAAAAATCTGTTTTTGAATCTTATCTTATCGAATTCCATCATCTGATCGTCTGTGATGTTCTTTCCTCTGCGTGCCATGAGGGTGTTTGCAGGATGGCCCGTAATTTCAGGATCATTTGTCTGAAATACTTCAAAGCCGCTCGCTGCCATCAGTCTGATCATCAGATCTTTATATTCATAAACATCAAGACCGCTGTTTTTCAAATCCCAATGCCAGTAATATTCAGTAGTGATGGTTATATAGTTCTCCATATAGTCATCAAGCATCGCAAGCTGCAGCATGCGCTTTCCGAGCCCGAATCCCCTATAGCCGAAACTCACTTCCACAGCGCCGAGTTCCATGATATAGGGCAGTCTGCCGTCAGACCATCTTTCCATAGGGTCGGGATGCAGGAATGTAACGTAGCCGATAATATGGCTGCCTTCACGGGCGATGATTATCCTGCCTTCCTCAAGGTCTGAGATTTCCCTGATAGCTTCAAACTGCTCTTTGGGCGGTCGGAATGCATAAAGTCCATCGTCATAGGAATAATTTTCCAGAGATTGTCGGGAGACGGGACCTTCGATGACAAACGACTGATCCAGTGCCTTGTAATCTTCTTTATAATACGTCTTTATATGGCGCAAAAGAAGCCCTCCTGAAGTTTCCGTTTTAAAAATTTTGAAAAATCCGTCACCAGTATTATATAATAATAATTGTAAAAGAAAAATACAAAAGGGGAGTTATATTTATGAAAGTAGAACTTTATGAAGCGACGGATCAAAATCCTAATCTGAAAGATTATGATGAAGCAGTCAAAAATTTTGACTGGAATGAAGTTGAAAAAAACTTTTCATGGTATGAAACAGGTAAGTACAACATGGCTTATGAAGCAATTGATAAGCATGTTGAAAATGGACTGGCTGATAAAGTCGCGCTCCATTACAAGAATGGAGAAAGACACTCCTCCTATACTTTTGATGAACTGAAGAAAGCATCCAATAAAGCGGCGAATGTACTGAAGGATGAAGCGGGGGTTGTGAAAGGCGACAGAGTATTCATCTTCATGGCCCGGAGCCCGGAGCTTTATTTTTCGTTGCTTGGTGCCTTGAAAGTCGGTGCCATCGTCGGTCCGCTGTTTGAGGCCTTCATGGAAAAAGCTGTAAGGGACCGCCTTGAAAACAGTGATGCGAAAGTCATTATTACGACACCTGAGCTGTTGCCGCGTATTCCGATGGATGATCTTCCAAATCTTGAAAAAGTGGTAGTTGTCGGTGATGGTGTGGAAGGTGACTATCTCGACTTTGACAAAAGTTTTGAAAACGCTTCAGACGAATTCGACATCGAATGGCTGGATAGAGAGGACGGCATGATTCTTCACTATACGAGCGGTTCAACCGGTCAGCCAAAAGGTGTGCTGCATGTACAGCAGGCGATGGTGCAGCATTATATTTCCGGCAAATATGTGCTGGACCTGAAAGAGGACGATGTATACTGGTGCACAGCCGATCCAGGCTGGGTGACAGGTACATCCTATGGTATATTTGCCCCGTGGCTGAACGGAGCAACGAATGTTGTCGTTGGTGGCAGATTTTCTCCGGAAGCATGGTACGGGGCAATCCAGGATCTTAATATCACAATCTGGTACAGTGCACCGACAGCATTCCGTATGCTGATGGGGGCAGGGGATGAAATCGTGAAAGATTACGACCTGTCCAGCCTGAGGCATGTACTTTCAGTAGGGGAGCCCTTGAATCCTGAAGTTGTCAAATGGGGCATGAAAGTCTTCAATCTGAGAATACATGATACTTGGTGGATGACTGAAACGGGTGCCCATATGATTGTCAATTTCCCTTCCATGGACATCAAGGGAGGCTCGATGGGAAAACCGTTACCGGGAACGGAAGCCGCCATCATTGATGATGAAGGTAATGAGCTGCCTCCCAACCGCATGGGCAACCTGGCCCTTAAAAAGGGATGGCCGGCGATGATGCGTAAAATTTGGAAGAATGATGCCAAATACGAATCCTATTTCATCGGTGACTGGTATGTGTCAGGGGATTCTGCATACATGGATGAGGAGGGTTATTTCTGGTTCCAGGGCCGTGTCGATGACGTCATCATGACTGCGGGCGAGAGAGTCGGTCCATTTGAAATCGAGTCCAAGCTGGTTGAACATCCGGCGGTGCAGGAAGCTGGTGTCATCGGTAAGCCGGACCCAGTACGCGGCGAGATTGTCAAAGCATTCATAGCAATACGTGAAGGATTCGACCAGACCGATGAACTCAAAGAAGAGATCAGGGTGTTCGTAAAAGAGGGTCTTGCGGCCCATGCTGCTCCAAGGGAAATTGAATTCAAAGATAAACTGCCTAAGACGAGAAGCGGTAAAATCATGAGACGTGTATTGAAAGCCTGGGAGCTCGAACTGCCGGCCGGAGATCTATCCTCCATGGACGATGAATAAAAACCAAACTTCTGCCTCCGGTAATTTACCGGGGGCAATATTTTGAATAGTATGGCATAATAGATGGTAAGGGTCCGCTTGGCCGGGCAATCTATATATACAGGAGATGAAATTATGGCACATCTGACAGATCAGGAAATCGCAGCAAAAGCCGAAATCAGACCGATTCAGGATATTGCTGATAAAGCGGGCATCCCACAGGATGCACTTGAAATGTATGGCAAGTATAAGGCGAAAGTCGATATACATAAGGTGGAAGGCGATGAGTCGAAATCCAAAGTGGTATTGGTTTCCGCTATGAACCCAACACCTGCAGGGGAGGGGAAATCAACATGTACTGTGGGGTTGGCAGATGCATTCAATAAGCTTGAAAAGAACGTCATGGTCGCACTCCGTGAACCGGCACTCGGTCCGGTCATGGGCATAAAAGGAGGTGCTACCGGAGGAGGTCACGCACAGGTTCTGCCTATGGAGGAAATCAACCTCCATTTCAACGGTGACCTACATGCAATCACGACTGCCAACAATGCACTGGCCGCATTCATCGACAATCATCTGCATCACGGCAACAAATTGAATATCGATCCGCGTCGTGTATCCTGGAAACGTGTCATGGATATGAACGACCGCGCGTTGCGTCAGATAAACGTCGGCCTCGGCGGTGTAACACGCGGTGTGCCGAGGGAAGACGGGTTCGACATTACAGTGGCCAGTGAGATCATGGCTGTACTCTGTCTTGCAACTGACCTCATCGATCTCAAGAAAAAGATTGCTAACATCATAATCGGCTACACATATGATAAAGAACCGGTGACAGTCGGCCAGCTTGAAGTTGAAGGCGCGCTTGCACTCCTTCTCAAAGAAGCGATAAAACCGAACCTTGTGCAGACAATGGAAGGGACTCCGGCATTGATCCATGGAGGTCCATTCGCTAACATCGCCCATGGGTGCAATTCGCTGATCGCAACGAACACCGCCAGAAAACTGGCAGATATCGTTGTTACTGAATGTGGCTTCGGCTCCGACCTCGGTGGAGAAAAATTCATGGACATCAAAGCGAGAAAAGGTAACTTTGCACCTGACGCCATCGTCCTTGTGGCCACAATCCGTGCCCTTAAAATGAATGGCGGCGTAGCTAAGAGCGACCTTGGTGAGCCCAACGTAAATGCTCTGAAAGCGGGTATCGCAAACCTTGAAAAGCATGTGGAAAATGCACGCAAATTCGGAGTCGAGCCGGTTGTTGCTCTCAATGATTTCGTTACAGACACGGATGAAGAAAGGAATTTCGTCCTTGGATGGTGCAAAGAGCAGGGGGTGCGTGTTTCTCTGACCAAAGTATGGGAACACGGCGGCGCCGGCGGTACCGACCTTGCGGAACAGGTGCTGGAAGTGCTTGGACAGGAACAGAATTTCAAACACCTTTATGAAAATGACCTGCCGATCGATCAGAAAATTGAAAAGATCGTAACGGAAGTATACGGCGGAGACGGAGTCATTTTCACGGATAAAGCCAAAAAACAGCTTGCAGAAATCGAAAGCCACGGCTGGTCCAACGTTCCGGTATGCATGGCAAAGACACAGTATTCATTGAGTGACGATCCATCACTGCTCGGCAGGCCTTCGGGCTTCAAGGTTACCGTGAGGGAACTCGTCGCCAAAAATGGAGCAGGATTCGTTCTGGCACTGACGGGGGATATCATGACCATGCCGGGGCTTCCAAAAGTACCTTCTGCAGTCCATATGGATGTGGATGCGGATGGTAATTCCAAAGGATTATTCTAAGAGAAGTCATTAAAAAAGGTTAGCCGGAATTTTTCCGGCTAACCTTTTTATATTTCTAGTTGTCGTCATCATTGTCGTCATTGTCATCGTCGTCGTCATCATCATCATCATCGTCATCATCGTCAGAAGAGCGGCCGACAGTGTATCTGTTGTCGTAGGTGTTTGTAACAGTGCCCCTAAGATCTGAATTGCTCAGCCCGGAATCGAAGGCAGCGCCCATTCTCTGCTGGATTTCAGAATCACTCAGGCTGCTCTTGTTGGAAAGTCTGGTATCTTCTGCGATGAGTCCTTCGATCGGTTTATCCATGCTGCTGCTGCAGTCGTCCTCCTGTTCCATCGTCAGTGCACAATATTCCACTTCACGGACGGAATTGGGGCGGTTGAAGCTCTGGCTGGCGCCCATTTCTTCCGGTGCAGCTTCACTGAGTGCCGTTGCCATGTCCCTCCAGTTATAGATGTGCATGTACTGTTCGGCATCCTGATTGGCAACCTGCGGAATGTTCCTGTCATATCCCATCCAGAGTCCCAGTGTCACTTTCGGGTTGTAGCCCATGAACCAGGAGTCGATGAACGAATTGGAAGTTCCGGTTTTGGCAGCCCAGTCGAATTGGTCATCATATCTGTTGTAGAAATCCTCGATATGATAGGCAGATCCGGTCTGGAAAGATTCCTGGAGCATATCTGACATCAGATAGGCTGTTGATTCCTTGAAAACCTGTTCAGTGCTTCCCTCGTGCTCATAGATGACTTCACCCTCGGGACTTGTGATGGATTCGATCATATAGCTGTCGGTCATTTTACCATCATTGCCGAATGTCGAGAATGCATTGACGTTCTCTTCAACGGACATGTTGTTGACACCGAGTGGCAATGAAGGAATGAGGGTATTCTCACTCGCATACAGTGTGTCTGCAAGCGGCATACCCATTTTGTCGAAGTACTCCTGAGGGTTATGTCCACTTACATCCGACCATAACCTGAGGGTGCTCAGGTTATAGGAATTGCTCAGTGCATGTTTTGCTGAAACAAGACCGAATTCCTCATCCACATCGTAGTTTCTCGGACTGTAATTGATTGATGGGATCGTAAAGAATTTGTCCAGAAGAACAGTGTCCGGTGCAATGATGCCTTTATCCAATGCGGGACCGTATGTGATCAGCGGTTTCATGGTAGAACCGGCCATTCTTGAAGTCTGGGTGGCATGGTTCACGGAAGAGTTTTCATGATTTCTGCCACCGACAAAGCCTAATATCTTGCCTGATGCATTGTCTTTCAGGACAGCTCCGATTTCATGTTCGAACTCCTGGTTGCTTTCCTGCTGTTCTTCCTCCGTAGCGTCTTCGGCTTCCTGGATGCTTCTATTGCCGTAATAATAGTTGGAGTTATTCTTTACATTCTGCATCGTATCATAGATGGTTTTATCAATTGTCGTTTCAATATGGTACCCCTGATTGCGGAGTGCCGTATTCGCCTTTTGAGTATACTCCTGATTGAGGAGCGGCGTTGAATCCACGTCTTCTCTTGAAACACCTTCTTCTTCGGCAATATGATATTTGATTATGTCTATGCCGCGTCTTTCCACTTCTTCGGTAAGGAACGGATAATCCTGGTTTGGTACTCTTACATTTTCCGCCAGGTTGTTGTAGATGTCATAATCGACTGCTTCGTCATATTCCTCCTGGGTGATTGAACCTTCTGTGAGCATCCGCTCCAGTACAAACAACTGACGATTTTTACCGGACTGCAGTGCCTCCTCGCTTTTAACATCGCCACCCTGGATAAATGGTGTATATGCATAAGGATTCTGCGGCATGCCTGCCAGGAACGCACTTTCCGCCAGGTTGAGATCTGCTGCATCTTTGCCGAATACCCCATCGGCCGCAGCCTGGATCCCCGCTATGTTCTGGCCGTTGGCATTACGTCCGAAGGAAACAGCGTTTAAGTATGCTTCAAGAATTTCTTCCTTGCTAAGTAGTTTTTCGACCCTGAACGCGAGAAGCAGTTCCGTGGCCTTGCGGTCGAATGTGGTTTCGTTTGTGAGCAGCTGATTTTTGACCAGCTGCTGGGTAAGCGTACTGCCTCCCGTCCCCGACTCGGAACCGCCGACCTGCTGAAGTGTCGCCCTGAGGAATGCTTTCGGTACGATGCCGTTATGATCATAGAAGTACTCATCTTCTGTAGCGATGAGTGCATCAGTGACATAAGGTGAGATATTATCATATTCCACACGTTCACGTATCAGGTCCGCTCTCAGTGTGCCGAGGGATTCACCGGAACCGAAGGCGACCGTTGTACTTTCTGTCATCTCCGTCAATGCTGTTTTCACTTCGTCAGCGGGTTCGACCTCTTCATCATTGACAAGGGCAGCGAAGTACCCGAGGCCAATGCTGAAGACAAGTATGCCGATCAGCGTAAAGGAGAGGAGGAGGAAGAGTACAATATTCCATATAGTATTATAAGCAGTGAAGAATGTTATTCTTGCCGGCGAACCGGCCCGTTTGAAACGGTCAGTTGCATTATTTAGTTTTTCTTTGAATGATGATCCCTTCAGCCTATCTTTCTCTGAACCGCCATCACCGACGGAAAACATTTTTTTAATATCATTTAAAAAGTCGTTCTTCTTCATGACTACCTCCTGTCACCGGTCATTATAACATAGAAATAAGTAGGGGAGTTAACGAATAAACACCGCTTTTATGCGATTCCTCATGTTATCATATGGCAGATATACATGAAAAGAATTTAGCAGTTCACTTCTTTCCGCGGTTGACTTCACAAGAACTAAATTGTATGATATTGCTAAATTGATATTTACTGGACTGCAGAGAAGTAGCGGGTTTTGTGCAATTTAGAGAGCCGGTGGTTGGTGAAAACCGGTGCGTACTCCCTGCGAATACACTGCAATCATCCATGTCCGGGCGTCCGGGACAACGTTCTGTCCCAAAAAGAGTTAAACGTATGGTGGTACCGTGTATGAAAGCACCCTTACTTTGTTGTAAGGGGCTTTTTTTATTGCGATGATATAAATTTTAAACCAGGAGGAAAAACACATGAATGAATTGATAGAAGATCTCAAGTACCGCGGCATCATTTACCAGATGACGGATGAAGAGAAGATTTCGGAGATATTGGACAATGAACAGCTGACGCTCTACTGCGGGGCGGACCCGACTGCAGACAGCCTCCACATAGGGCATCTTGTACCGTTTCTGACGATGAGGAGGTTCCAGGAGTATGGCCACCGCCCGATTGTCCTGATCGGCGGTGGCACAGGGATGATCGGAGACCCTTCATTCAAGGCCGAAGAACGCAGCCTCCAGACCGAAGATCAGATCGATGACAATGTCCTGGGCATCAAAAAACAGATGGAACAGATTTTTGATTTTTCTGATGAAAATGGGGCAATCCTGGTAAACAACAAGGACTGGTTGAAAAACATCAGCCTGATCAGCTTCCTCAGGGATTACGGGAAACATGTCAGCCTGAACTACATGCTTGGAAAAGACGCAATCCAGTCCAGACTGGAAACGGGCATTTCATATACCGAGTTCACATATACGATTCTTCAGGCAATCGATTTCGGTCATCTGAATAAGGAGTATAATTGCAAACTGCAGATTGGCGGGTCAGATCAGTGGGGGAACATCACGAGCGGGCTCGATCTGATGAGAAGGATGTACGGTGCGACGGAAGCCGAAGGGATGACGATTCCACTCATCACGAAAGCCGATGGCAAGAAGTTCGGCAAGACCGAATCTGGCAACATCTGGCTGGACCGTAATCGCACATCACCTTATGAATTCTACCAGTTCTGGATCAACCAGAGCGATGCGGATGTCATCAAATTCCTGAAGCTTTTCACATTCCTGTCCAAGGAGGAAATCGGTTCACTTGCAGAATCAGTAGAAAATGAACCGCATCTGAGGAAGGCGCAAAAACGTCTGGCTGAAGAGATCACTGCATTCATCCACGGGGATGATGCTCTCGGGGAAGCGCAGAAGATAACAGAAGCGCTGTTCAGCGGGGATATCAAATCTCTGACTGCTGAGCAGGTGAAGGATGCATTCAAAGATGTACCTTCGGCGAACTATGATGAAACGGATATGAATCTGGTAAAGATCCTTGTAGATACAAACGTGTCCCCATCCAGGAGACAGGCGCGTGAGGATATCACTAATGGTGCCATCTACATCAACGGCGAGCGTCGGCAGGACGTGAATTATGAAATCCGCGAATCCGACAAGCTGAATGGTGAATTCACAGTAATCCGCCGGGGCAAGAAAAAATATCACATGATCCAGTATGGTAAATAATCGATTTGGGCACAGATCAGCGTATCTGTGCTCATTTTTTTATGATCATGATCGAGGATGTGGCTTCCGCCACTGTTTTTCCATTCTGCATGAGCATGGCGCTGCCGTATGCTGCAGTCCGCCCTTTTTTGTGTATCCGGCACAGAATTTCGACATCTCCTCTGATAACCGGCTTGAGAAATGTGGTGTTCAGATTGATGCTCGCAAATCCTTCACCCATTTCAAGCTGTGAATCTATTGCATAGGCAAACATGATGTCGGCAGCTGCACCTGAAAAGCCTCCCATGGCCACACCATTGCCATTGATCATTGCATCAGTCACTGTCCATATTCCTCTGCTTTTTCCTTCTGATGCTTCTTTCACACTGACGTTCAGGTAGTGATCGCATGGCGGTGCAGGTGTCTCTTTTTTTACAACGTCCCCCAGGTCCAAAACTATTCCCTCCTTGATAGATAACTGATTTGATAAAAAGTTTCCTCATATAGTTATATAAATTCCATTATATATAAAAAATGTGATTATTCAATTATTAACATGTAATCCCTTGACTTCACCGGTGAAGTTTTTTACTATTTGTTTATAACGAGTATAAATTTTAAGTATCAAATTAGTTATATAAGGGGGGCGTGAATGTGACAGATGAAATGGAGATTTATGATACGACGATTATCGGAGCCGGCCCTGTCGGCATGTTTACCGCTTTCTATGCCGGTCTCAGATCGATGAAAGTGCACCTGGTGGACAGTCTCCCTGAGATGGGCGGACAGCTGGCGACGCTTTACCCAGAAAAGTATATATATGATATTCCGGGTTTCCCGGGAGAGAAGGCTAAGGATATCGTTTTGAACCTTGAAGAGCAGATGAACCGCTTTGATGTAGATATATCGCTGGAGACGAACATTATCAGCATCAACAGAACGGTGGAGGACACTTTCATAATAGAATCGGAAAATGATGAGGTTTTCCATACCAGGACGATCATCATTGCCGGCGGCAATGGTTCTTTTGAGCCTAAGCGTATGAAGCTGCCGAATATAGAGGAATATGAAGGGATAAACCTTCATTATTTTGTGAAAGATGTTGAGCATTTCCGTGATAAGGACGTTGTAATATTCGGAGGTGGTGACTCTGCTGTGGACTGGAGCCTGATGCTCAATGATACAGCAAAATCGGTGACACTGGTCCACCGGCGGGATCGTTTCCGTGCACATGAGTCCAGCGTCCAGGAGCTGAAGGATTCCTCGGTGAATCTTCTGACACCGTTTCAGCCGGCTGCGTTCGAAGCTTCGGAGAAGCTCTTCTCAATCACCCTGAAGCATGCGAAGGAGGAGATGGAAATAGAAGTGGATGGAGATGAATTCATCTGCAATTTCGGCTTTTCCTCGACACTCGGTCCTATGAAAGACTGGGGTCTTGATATCAGAAAGAATGATATCACCGTCAATTCCAAAATGGAAACCAATATTGAAGGAATCTATGCTGTGGGTGATATCAACAGCTATGATGGCAAAGTGAAACTGATCGCAACGGGCTTCGGGGAAGCACCGATTGCAGTATCCAGTGCAAAAGTCCATATCAATCCGGCAGCAAAACATCAGCCGCAGCATTCCACATCCATAATTGATGAAAACCAGGGGGGAGTATAGCGGGGAATACTGTATACGGTGATTAATCAGGAAACCTGCATATCCAGCGGTTCATGCAGGGCTTGCGCCGGACAATTTCGATCTTGAGGATGCCCTGGACGGGTGTCCGACGTATTCGATAAAGACCGGCGTTGAGCCCATATTAATGGCGGACGCCGAAAAATTAAGGAGGCAGTAAAATGAAAGCGGTTACAGGGATGACAGAAAGCGAGAAGTACGAATCATTCATGAAACGGATTGAAGATGGTGACAAAATTGAAATGGATGACTGGATGCCTGACGAATACAGGACAGTGTTGATCAAATTGATCTCAATGCACGGCATCAGTGAAATCATGGGGGCGCTGCCTGAGAAGGAATGGGTGCCGAAAGCACCGGGGCTTGGACGCAAACTCGGCATCATGGCGAAAGTCCAGGACGAGATGGGGCATGGACAGCTGCTGCTCAGAGTGACCGAGGATCTGATGAAACCCCTGGGCAGGAATCGTGCGGATATTATGGATGATCTTTTTGAAGAGCGGCTGAAATTCCACAATGTTTTCCATATGAGAACACATACATGGGCGGATGCCGGGCTGATCGGCTGGCTGGTCGACGGTGCAGCGATCATCACGCAGACGAATATGCTCGGAGCATCATACGGTCCTTACGCACGCGCCCTGAAACGTATATGTGCAGAGGAGGTTTTCCATGCTCAGCATGGTGAATCCATTATCATGGCTCTGGCGGAAGGCTGTACAGAGCAAAGGGAAATGCTCCAGGATGCAATCGACCGCTGGTGGCCGTCGCTTCTCATGTTCTTCGGCCCTGAATCGAAAGATACGACAGGCAGTTCAAAACAGGATGCAACGATAAAATACCAGATTCGTACCAAGACGAACGAAGAACTGAGGCAGAGCTTCCTCAGCAAATACGTACCGAGGATACACTCGCTCGGGCTGACAATCCCTGATGACACACTCCGATTTGATCAAGAAACAAAAATATGGGAGTACCGGCAGCCGGATTGGAAAAAGTTCAAACAGATCATCGGCAATGAAGGGCCGAAAAGCCAGGACCGTCTCAACCTGAGGAGGGCGGCCTATAAAAATAACGCCTGGGTCCGTGAGGCACTGGAAGCATAAGGAGGATAAATACATGAGCGGCACTTTTTACAATGAATATGAAGTGTTTTCCAAAAGGGCACCCGATAAGGGCTTCATCCATCATTTCAGTCTGACGGCACCGAATGATGAAATAGCGAAAGTGATGGCCCAGGAGAACTTCCTTAGGCGGGAGCCCGTCTCTGACCTCTGGGTGGTTAGACGGGAGAACATACTTACTTTATCGGATGGGGAGAAGCAAACCCTGCAGCGACTGGACAATAAAGATTACAGAAATACGAAGGGCTACGGGTATCTGAGGAAAAAATGGAGAATGTACGAACAGAACCTGCTGGATGAAAAGGAAATAATGGGATGGGCGAAGGAGTGAAGTCATGGAAAAGACGGAAAGCGGAAAGTTTGAAGGACTGACGGAGACGGATCAGGCATATCTTGCCGATTTGCTGAAGCAGCTTGCAGATGATGATTATTTGTTGTCATTCAGGTCATCGGAATGGCTCGGGCTGGCACCGCATATCGAAGAGGATGTGGCGTCGGCTTCGATTTCACAGGATATGATGGGACACGCTGCAATGTATTATGGGCTGCTTGGGGACATATACGGAAGGGATGCCGATGACCTCGCCCATTTCAGGGGACCGGCGGACAGAAGGAACAGCATCCTTACAGAAAAGAGGAATGGGGAAGGGGAGTATCTTGATGTGCCGAAGTATGACTGGGCCTATCATGTTGTCAGGAACCTCTACTATAACATGCATAAAAAAGTGAAGCTTGTTGCGTTGAAGCAATCTTCATCTACTCCGCTCAGGGACGTTGCTGCAAAAGCGGCAATGGAACTTTATTATCATGAGCTGCACTGGCGGACATGGTTCATACAGCTGATGAATTCAAGTGATGATGCAAAAGCGAGGATGGCTGCTGCGCTTGAAAAAGTGAACGGCGAATGCGCGGATCTGTTCCATCTTGGAAAGTACTCTGAAGACATCACCAGAAAAGGGTATATTGCACCGGCATCTGAAATGAAGGACAGCTTCCGAAAGGAAATGGAAAAGGTGTTCGATCAGACGGACAGCGTGTTTTCATTTCCGGATGATCAGAAAGAGAACGGCAGACTCGGCCGGCACACGGAGGACCTGGAACATGCATTGGAGTTGATGAGCGAAGTATATGGCTCAGTGCCATATGCAAAATGGTAGGTGAATGAATATGAAGGCTGAAAAAATACTGGATGAAGAATTGATACTTTCGAAACTGGCAGAAGTTAAGGATCCGGAAATCGATACGGTTTCCATCGTCGATCTTGGGATGGTGTATAGAGTGGCAGCAGTGGATACAAGTATAAAAGTGACGCTGCTGCCCACATTCAGCGGGTGCCCTGCGCTTCCAATCATTGAAAAGAACTGTGCGGAGGCGCTGCTGGAACTTGACGGGGCGGATTCAGCCGAAGTCGAATTCACATTTTCAGTGCCGTGGACGAGCGACAGGGTGACTGAAGCCGGCATCAGAGGACTGAAGGAATTCGGGATCGCACCGCCGCCGGAATTCATTGAATCGGACGGAAGCTGGCATGTCGACTGTCCGTATTGCGGATCGACGTTTGTGACGGTGGAGAATATATTCGGGCCGACGGCATGCCGCAGCATACTGTATTGCAGAAATTGCCGGAATCCGTTTGAAGCGATGAAACTCGTATCATCAAATATGCATTAAAAGGGGACAGAGAAATGGTGAAGGTTGTAGCTATGTATGGACACCCGGAGGATAAGCAGGCGTTCGATACCCATTACTTTGAAAAGCATATACCGCTGACTGAGAAAATACCCGGTCTGAAAGAAGTCAGAGTGAGCAAATATGACAGGGATCCGATGGGGAATCCAAGTAGATATTATATCATCTGTGAAATGTATTATGACAATATGGATGAGTTGGAGAAAGGCCTTTCATCTGATGAGGGCAGAGCATCTGCAAGAGATGCGATGTCACTTGCCGGAAAATCGGTGACCTTCATGGTCGGTGAAGATGCTGATGGCTAATTATGAAAACATCAGTATCGAACTGAAGAATGGTATAGGAATGATCTGGCTTGACCGGCCTGAAGTGAACAATGCGATTTCCATTGAGATGACAGAGGAGATACTCCATGCCATGGAATGCTTTGACGAAGAACAAGATGTAAAAGTCATGACTGTCATGGGAAGGGGCGGAATATTTTCAAGCGGGGCGGATATCAGTGAAATGAAAGATTCCGATGCGCGGGATATGATGGTGCGGGATCAGTTCAGAATATGGGACAGGATGTCTGAAATAGCGAAACCTGTTATCTCCGGCGTTCATAAATATGCATTTGGAGGTGGATTTGAACTGGCGCTCCTCTCGGACATGATTGTTGCGGACAAAGATGCAGGATTCGGGTTTCCGGAAGTGGTCATCGGGGCTATGCCGGGAGCAGGCGGCACCCAGCGTCTGACAAGACTTGTCGGTACGAAGCGGGCGATGGAGTGGATAATGCTCGGCGAAACCATTTCTGCCAAAACACTGCACGACCACGGTGTCATCAACCACCTTGCAGATGGAAGGCTCCTTGGGGAGACCGTATTCAAACTGGCGGAAAAACTTGCAAAACAGCCACAGATTGCCTTGAAACTGATCAAGGAATCCGTAAATGCCGCTCAGGATAATTCATTGTATGCGGGGATGCAGATTGAAAGGAAAAATTTCTATCTGCTGTTTTCCACAGAAGATCAGAAAATCGGGATGCAGGCGTTTTTGGATAAGAAACCACCTGAATTCAGGGGGCGGTAGCAATGTATGAAACCATCATTGTAAATAAGGAAGCAGGCATGGGGCAGATTATTTTCAATCGTCCGGATAAATATAATGCCTTCAATAATGAAATGCTGGAAGAAACCAGGCAGGCTCTGGAAATGCTTGAGAAAGATGAGGATGTCAGGGTCATTACCCTCGAAGGGACAGGGAAGGCGTTTTCAACGGGGCAGGACCTTGCCGGGGTGGATGACAGCATGAATCATGGAGAAGTGATCAGATTGTTCTATGCACCGCTGGTGCAGGCAATAGATACATCTGAGAAGCTGATCGTGGCCAAAGTTAATGGAATAGCAGCAGGTGCGGGTATGAGCATTGCACTGGCGTGCGATATGAGATGGATGAGCGATGATGCAATGATGACAAGTGCGTTCATCAACGTCGGTCTGGTTCCGGACAGCGGACATATCTTTTATCTCACAAAATTGGCCGGACAGCAGAAAGCCCTGGAAATTTCCATGTTCTCACCCAGGATGGGCGCCGGTGAATCACTGGACCTCGGGCTGGTCGATGATGTTTTTGCAAAGGACATTTTTGATACAGAAACCCGGAAGAGAATCGGCCGCCTCCTTGGAAAGCCATCCATTGCAATCGGACTGATCAAACAGCTGACAAAACGGGCAGCGGATTCGACGCTTCCGGAATTCATGGATATTGAAAGTGAATACCAGAGAGTAAGCGGTCTGACTGAAGATCATCGTGAGGGCATGATGGCGTTCAGGGAAAAAAGAAAAGCGGAATTCAAAGGGAAATAGGAGGATACTTAAATGACGGAAGTGAAGGTGCAAAACGGCATCAGGAGAGAATTCTATGAACTTTTCATCAATGGTGAAAAGGTGGAGAGCAGCGATGGCGGCACGAATGATATCATCAATCCGGCAACGGGTGAAGTCATAGCCAAAGTCGCCATGGCGACAGGGGAGGATGCAGAACGTGCTGTGATGGCGGCGAGGGATGCTTTTGAGAACAGCAAATGGAAAATCTACCCGGCATCCAAACGGGCAAAGATCCTGAACAGGATTGCTTCAATCATGCGGGAAAGGTTCAAAGAACTTGTCGAGCTCGAAGTCTTGAACTCGGGCAAATCAATCAATGCTGCCACCGGACAGATCAACCAGGCTGTTGAGGATTTCGAATATTATGCGGGTGCCGTCTGTAATCACGGTGGTCAAACGAATGATGTGCCCGGCCAGTTTCATAACTATACCGAAAAAGAACCGGTCGGTGTTTGTGCACAGATTGTACCATGGAACTACCCGCTGATGATGGCTGCATGGAAAGTTGCACCTGCACTCGCTGCAGGATGCACTGTTGTTTTAAAACCTGCATCATTGACACCGCTGACTGCATTGATTCTGGGGGAAATCTGTCAGGAGGCAGGTGTCCCGGACGGTGTGATAAATATACTGCCGGGAAGCGGCAGCAGGGTTGGTGACTATCTCGTCGAGCATCCCGAGGTAGATAAAGTGGCCTTTACCGGATCGACGGATACAGGCAAAGACATCATGTCTAAAGCAAGCCGGACACTGAAGCGTCTGACACTGGAGCTCGGCGGAAAATCTCCGGCGCTCATTTTCGGTGATGCAGAGCTTGAGAATGCAGTGGCTTCGTCCGTTTACGGCATATATAACAACACGGGCCAGTCATGTGATGCGAGAAGCCGAATATATGTGGAAGACAGGATTTATGATAAGTTCGTCGAACAATTCGTTGAAAAGACGAAGCAGATGAAGATGGGTGATCCCATGAGTAAAGAAACGCACATGGGCAGCCTGATTGATAAAAGTCAGCTGGAATCGGTTGAAGCATATATAGAAACCGCGAGGCAGGAAGGGGCAACTATCGCATACGGCGGCAACCGTCTGAGCATTGAAGGTTATGAAGGCGGGTTTTGGCTCGAACCGACAATCATCACTGATGTTACAGAAGACATGACAGTGGTCCGGGATGAGATATTCGGTCCGGTGGTCGTCATCTCACGCTTCAGTGATGAAAAAGAGGCCGTCAGTCTGGCAAACAATACAATCTATGGCCTGGCATCAAGCATATATACAGAAGACACCAGGAAGGCAAAACGTGTGGCCGATAAGATCAGAGCTGGCATCGTCATGATCAACTGTCCATTTTCCGCATTCCCCGGAACTCCGTTCGGAGGATACAAACAATCCGGATTCGGCAGGGAACTTTCTGCAGAGACTCTTGATCTGTACAGTGAAACTAAAAGCATCATGTCGTATTTCGGCAGGAAACCAATCAATCCTTTCATGCTGTAGACCATAGAAGGAATGGGGGCTGATTCCATCCTTTCTCTTTATAACCGGAGGTGTAATCTTGCAGACCAATAAAATAACAGTCATCGGCGCCGGCGTGATGGGTAAAGGGATCGCATATGCTTCTTCTCTTGCCGGTTTTGATACAGTCATTATGGATGTTGATGAAAAGATGGTGGATAAAAGTTACAGGGATATAAAAGAACTTTTTGATAAGGGCGTTGGCCGGCACAAAATAAGTATGACCGACAGAGAAAATGCACTCGGCAGACTGGAGGTTTCTGTTTCCTATGAAGAAGCAATCAAGGAGTGCGATCTTGTCATCGAAGCGGTTCCGGAAGTCGCCGTAATCAAGCGCGCGGTTCATGAAGCTGTTTCAGAAAAGGCAATGAGCCACACGATTTTCGCTTCAAACACAAGTACGATGAGTCCGACGGAAATTGCCTCCTACGGCAACAGACCTGAAAATTCGATAGCAATGCATTTCTTCAATCCGGTGCACAGGATGCCGCTGGTAGAAATAGTGAGAGGGCTTGAGACGTCGGACGCCACTGTAACCGAAGTGGAGGCAGTTGCCAAAAAAATGGGGAAGGAGACAGTAGTGATCAATGAATTCCCCGGTTTTGTGACTTCACGTATGAGCTGCCTCATAGGGAATGAAGCCTTCCATATGCTCCAGGAGGGACTGGGTACGCCTGCGGATATTGACAAAGCGGTCCGCTTCGGGCTGAACCATCCCATGGGCCCGTTTGAACTGGTGGATCTTGTCGGACTGGATGCCCGGCTGAATAATATGAAAGAACTTCACAGTAAACTCGGAGAAAGGTTCCGGCCGGCTCCGCTTCTTGAAAAATATGTGAACGCGGGGCGGCTGGGTAAAAAATCCGGAAGAGGAGTATATGATTACAGTGAATGTTAAGGGGGGCCTGAGACGGATGGAATACATCGATAGCCGACAGGAGGGGGATGTATACCGCATCCATTTCAACAGGGAGAGATACTTCAATGCATTCAATTATGGAATGCTCAGGGAACTTGAGCAGATTATTGAGGAAATAATGAATAGCGATGGTGTGAAAGTTGTTCTTTTTACGGCTGCAGGAAAAAAGGCATTCTCCAGTGGAGCGGATCTGAAAGAACGACTTGGACTCGATGAGAATAGAACAATGAGGAATGTCAAGCTCATCAGTTCCGTTTTTGATAAGATCGGCCGGCTTGACCCTGTCACAATCTGCAAAGTTGACGGTCTCGCTTTTGGCGGCGGAATGGAGCTGATCCTGGCCTGTGATTTTGCAATTGCCGCTGAAAGTGCGGAACTCGGTCTTACAGAAGTAGGATGGGGTATCATACCGGGTGGAGGCGGAACTCAAAGGCTTGCCGCGCTCGCCGGTGTGAATAAAGCCAGGGAGATGATACTGCTGTCTGAAAAAATCTCTGCAGCCGAAGCTGAAAAATATGGTATCATCTATAGAATGGTAAAGGCGGACGATTTGGATGCAGCCGTCGAGAATCTGGTGGACATTCTGCTGGCACAACCCAAAGTGGCGCTTCATGCAGCAAAACGCGCCATCAACGACAGTATGGAACACAGTGTTTCGGAAGGCGTGGAGGTTGAGCGCCTGCATTATTTGAAAACACTCAAAACATACGACAGAATGGAAGCGTTGAACAGTTTCAGTGAAAAGAGGAAACCAGTCTTCAGGGATGAATGAAAAGGATAAGAGGTAGGATCATGGCAAAGACGCAATCTTTGATTTTTACTATATACGGCGATTATATACGCCATTACAACAACCGGATATGGGTGGGCAGCCTGATCAGGCTGCTCGGGGCATTCGAACACAATCCCCAGTCGGTGAGAATGAGCCTCTCCCGTATGTCAAAGCAGGGATGGCTGTCGATTGACAAAGAGGGCAAAAAGAGTTTCTATACATTGACCGAAGCCGGGAAAAGCCGTCTGAACACTGCTGCAGGAAGAATTTTCAACATCCGCAAGGAGAGTTGGGACGGCCACTGGCTGATGGTGGTGCTCCAGAACAGGTTCGATGATGCGAAGCACAGGCAGGCATTCATCAGGGAACTGGAATGGCATGGTTTCGGACAACTTTCCACGAATGTCTATATCACACCGAACCCTCTTCATGAAACCATGGAGAGGCTGACTGTAAAATATGACCTGGGGGATAAGATTGATGTCTTTTCTGCTGAATATACAGTGGGCGAAAATTCCCGTCTGATTCAGAGGGGCTGGAATATTGAAGAAATAAATGAAAAGTATGAAAGCTTCTTTGAAAAGTACAGCAGGGATTACGTGCTGGACAGACAGCTGATTGCACAAGGAAGGCTGACTGACGCCGAATGTTTCATAAAAAGGGTCATGCTGACACATGAATACAGAAAATTTTTATTCATTGATCCCGGCTTCCCAGCGGAACTGCTTCCCGGCAGATGGCTTGGACATCATGCCGGACAGCTGTTCAGCGACTATTACCAGCTCCTCGGCAGAGGCGCCATTGAATTTTTCGAGGGTGTGTTCAAAGCGGATAATGCATATGACCCCTTGTTACCGGATGCCGGTGTACCGACGGATTCATATCTTGAAGCGGAGGAATGAGTATGATGAAAATCATGGATGCGCTCGGACTCAGTATTCCCCTTGTGCAGGGCGGCATGGGGAATATACCGACAGGGTGTTTTGCTGCGCTCATTTCAGAACAGGGCGGGCTTGGAACAGTCAGCTGCGGAACGCTCGCCCCCGATGAAGCAAAAAAGCAGTTGAAAGAAGCGAGAAGACTGACTGACCGCGCCCTCGCAGTCAATATTCCCATCTCTGTCAATGCCGCCCCGGCGGATATGATCAGGCTGGCCGCCCGGTATAATATGGATGTCATCACTCTTTCGGCAGGAAATCCGGCCCCCTACATACCAGAGATCAGGGCGCTTGGCATGAAAGTCAATGTTATTGTCGGCACCGTTTCCCAGGCGAATAAAGTGGCGGGCATGGACGTGGACATCATCACATGCGAGGGGTACGAAGCGGCAGGGATAAATGCTTCCACCGAAGCCACGACGATGACGCTCATACCACAGGTGAAAAAGGTCATCGACAAGCCGCTTATTGCTGCCGGCGGCATCGGGGATGGGAGGGGAATGCTTGCCGCAATGGCGCTGGGGGCAGATCTGGTGCAGCTCGGCACCCGGCTGATTGCTACCAGGGAACATCCTGCCCACGATCACTATAAGGCAAAGATAATCGAAGCGGATGAATCGTCGACAAAAATATACGGGAGATCGGTCGGCAGATGCAGAAGGCTGATCAGAAACGGGTATTCCGAGAGTCTCCGGAAAGAAGAAGAGCGCGGCATTACGCTTGAAACATACAAAGAAAATACAGATGAGGAAAAGCATCTGCTCGGTGCAATGGAAGGGGATATGCAAAACGGGTTCATTAACGGCGGGCAGATTTCCGGCCTGATTGATGAGTTGCCCGGTGTTGCGGAACTGTTCAGTGCATTCAGGGCGGAATTTAATGACAGCCTCTCCAATGTAAAGAAGCTATGAAAATTTTCATAGCTTCTTTAGCTTTATCGGATTGTGAAAGCATATCTTTTTTCATCGGTCATCCTGCCGTGTTCATACGTCCGCTCGATGAATTCCACATTATCATCCTTATCGACAACAAGTACGGTGGAGCAGCGTGTCCCGTAATTTTCAGTGTCGATGAACATCGGCGAGAGCTGTGTTTCCAGTTCATTTGAAAGTCCGGTGTCCGGCAGGTCTTCCACAGGAGCCGTGTCACTGTCCTTCAGCAGCCTGAACAAAGCCTCCACATCAATATCTTTTCCGGAAGTGATTTCTGAAAGCATGTGCTTCCCTTTGACCACTTTGGGCCAGGGCGTATCGAGGTGGTGGTTGCTCAATCCGTGGATGCCGTCTCCGATCTTCTGTACTTCATTATCATAATTGTTCAGATAATACAGTTCATCGGGGAACCCGGCAATCAGGTTGAATCCGGAGTATTCCCCGGATTCGGCTTTCAGGGAGGAAAGGTATTTTTCGGCTGTGTCTTTCGACTGTAAAAATCCGCTGACCAGCAAACCGCGTGTTTTAAGGTTAGTATTCAGGAGTTCGTCGCTGTTTCGGATATTTGTAAGTGCTGCGATACGCCCGTCCATTGTAATGCCGAGCCATGTTCCTGTACCGCGCAAATCCCTCCCTGCAAGGATGTTCCGGTCGTCTTCCCAGAACTTTGCAGGCTCGGTCGGCCGGTGGTACTCCTCGTCCCGGTTGGCTGCCAGAACCAGTTTGTATTTTTCGTGATCATTCAAATGAAAATTTATCAGGCACATAAAATTAACTCCTTTAATCAATCCTTGGTTCCATTATATACTCCCTGGAACCAGTGTTGAAATAATCGAACCGGACAAAAAAAATCCCGGCCAAGGGCCGGGACCGGGGATGAAACTAGAAAATGATATGTGCAATGACAGTGATGATGGGCAGTGTAATGACAGTTCTGAGAAGGAAGATGATGAGCAGTTTCCCCAGGCCAACAGGGACTTTGGAACCCAGTATGACCCCGCCGACTTCGGAAAGGTAGATGAGCTGTGTGATACTCAGAGCTCCGATGATGAACCGCGTGATGTCTGAAGAAACCCCTTCAATCAGAATTGCAGGCAGGAACATATCTGTGAAACCGATGAATAATGATTCAGACGCCGCGACAGCTTCGGGAATTCCCATGAGTTCAAGAACAGGCACAAATGGTGCACCAAGCCATGTGAAGAGAGGCGTGTACTCTGCAATCATAGTACCGAGTGTTCCTATTGCCATGACAATAGGGAGTACGGAAAACCACATATCTCCGACAGTTTTCGTGCCATCTTTCAGGTAATCCGTAAAACCATCGGCTGTCTCAGCTCTGTCCATTGCTTTTTTGTATCCCCATGTGAATGGATTGTAACCCTTTGGAATGGTTTCATCGACGTCCTGACCATCAGTATAGTAATTGTCTTTGATCAGGGACAAGGGCGGAATCCTTGGCATTATGAATGCAGCAACAAGCCCGGAAACAATTATAGTAATGTAGAAGGCGGCAAAATAATTCATCAGTCCGATGAGGTCCAGTATTACAATGCTGAATGTTATCGAAACAACAGAGAATGTTGTTGCAATTACAGCCGCCTCACGTTCGGAATAAAACCCTTCCTCATACTGCTTGCTTGTCAGGAGAACCCCTATGGTGCCGTCCCCTACCCATGAAGCGAGGTTGTCCACTGTTGAACGGCCGGGCAGTGTGAACAGCGGCCTCATGACTTTTGCGAAAATCGAGCCTACAAACTCCAGAAGCCCGTAGTTCAAAAGCAGTGGGAGCAGCAGCCCTGCGAACAAGAACACTGCAAATAATGTAGGAAGCAGGTCGTTGAGCAGCATGCCGCCAGTAACATCGGAATTGATGGCTTCTGGACCGACTGTCATGATTGCCATGACTGAGAATACCGCACCGACGGTTCTGAGAATGACCCACATTGGATTTACAGTGAACAGGTTGGCGAGAAATGCATTTTTGGGCCTGTATATCCAGCTGAAGATCAGGGTGAGCAGTGCGGATATGTTGATGATGATGACAACAATCAGGACGATCGTGTCATATCCAAGGGATTCATTAAGTAAGTTGGCAAGGAAAGCTACCGGAATGGTCGTTTCCCCATCGATGTTCAATGGATATAGAAACATAAGGATACCGATCAGTGACGGTATTATGAATTTTAATAAAGTTGCATTATTACGCATAAAACTTCCTCCCTTTGTTATAATTATACATGCAGCGGACGACAAGTAAATACACAAAATATAGAAAACGTTTTCATACCCATAATCAGTTTATACGCAACGGTATATTAATGCAAATATTAATTTCAAATGTATAAAGATTTAATCTGTTTTGAATAGTCGGACTATATTGCTATCATTGAATCTGTAAAGGAGAGGATAGAATGAAGGTCATCGATACGCACTGTGATGCCCTGCTGAAGCTGCAGGGTGACTACCGGGACAGTTTTCGTACAGGAGAAAGAGTGCTGGATTACAGAAATGCAGATAAGCTTGATACAAATGCGGGACGATTAAGGAAAGGAGATGTAAAAGTCCAATTCTTCGCGATATTCATCGCTCCCGGCATCCCCGATAATGAAAAATGGCAGCACGCCCTTGAGCAGGTGGACTGCTTCTACAATGAAGTGATAGCTCAGGAGGGCTTTGTCCATATCAGGAACTTCACTGAAATAAATGAATTGAAGCCGGACCAGGTTGGAGCGGTACTTACATTAGAAGGTTCGGATGCTTTCGGCAACGACCTGGTGAAATTGAGAACCCTGATCCGCCTTGGAGTCATGTCACTCGGCCTTGTATGGAACAATGCGAACCTTGTCGCAGATGGCGTAGGCGAGAACCGCATGGCAGGACTGACGAATTTTGGCTACAAGGTCATTGAGTGCTGCAATGCACATGACGTGCTGATAGATGTCAGCCACCTGAATACTGCCGGCTTCACTGACGTTATTGATAAGGCAGACCGTATCTTCGCTTCCCATTCCAATGCAAGGAATGTGTTCGATCACCCAAGAAACCTGTATGACAGCCAGATCAGACAGATCATAAAAAAGGGGGGGATGATCAACATAGTATTCAACCCGCCCTTCATAAAAGAGGGGGATGTCTCGATTGAAGATCTGTATCCCCACATAGACAGGATTTTAGAACTTGGCGGACGTGACAATATTGGTATTGGTTCTGACTTCGACGGTATAGCTTCTTATGTAGATCGACTCCGGGATGCAGGCGATTTCCCGAATCTTTCAGATGCAATCGATCAAAGATACGGCAGTGTTTTTACCGCAAAAATCACACATGAAAATTTCATCAATTCATACTGCTGAATGCTTTTAAGACACCTTCTGTCAGAAGGTGTCTTATTTTTTTAGAAACATAATTTCTCATAAATTATGTTTTTTGTTTCATTATTAATAGGGTGAATAATATAAACTGATGTGTACTTATTCACATGAAGTTGGTTTAACACTGATATGCCTGTTGATTTAATTGTGCAAGTGGTTTATAGTGTAAAAGTCGCTTAAATATAAAATTTCAAAAGTTTGGAGTGGATATTTATGGGGTCTGTGAATGTGGCAGATCGTGGGAACGAATCACACGAAGATGATTACTCATTGGACAAGGTTCCTTACGGGGAACGCAAAATGGGTTGGTTCAGCATAACCAACATAACTTTCGGAATCGCAACAGCGATTTTTTATTTTCAGCTGGGAAGTGTCATGGCGCTTCAGTTCGGTGCCGTCAATGCACTGATATCAGCCGGCTATGCCATCATAGTCGCAGGAATCATGGGCACCATCATCTCTTATCTGTCCGCAAGAAGCGGAATGAATGTCAATTTAATGTCGCGCGGAGGGGGATTTGGATACATAGGCGCCTCTCTGACATCGCTTATCTATGCTTCCAATTTCATCATGTACTGTGCTTTCGAAGGTATGATACTGGTCTATGCAGTACATGAATTTTTTCCGATAATTCCGGTATGGCTGCTCATAGTCATCTTTGGTTCACTTGTAATTCCATTGAACTGGTTTGGCATAAAACAACTGGATAAGCTGCAGAAATGGTCACTGCCGATATTTTTTGCATTTCTGATTGCCGCAATTACAGTGGCGGTTTTTACGACTTCTCTTTATGAAGGACGATTCTGGACTTACATGCCTGAAGGGGTGCAGGTCGGCGGTACGGCACTCCTGCTATGCATCGGCATGCAGCACGGCATCATGGGACTGACTGCGCTTCTTGCAAGTGACTATGCCCGCTTCCTTAAGCCCGGGCATATCAGATTCGGCTCGGTTGCCATCGGATTCATTCCGCAGATTTTCTGTTACGGAGTCATGGGCGGTCTCGGTATCTGGTTTGGCGTCCGTCTTGCGGAGCCGAACCCGGGCGTATACATCGTCCAGCTGCTTGGTATCGGCGGTGCATTGTTTACGATGCTGACCCAGGTCCGCATCAATGTCACCAACATTTACAGCAGCTCACTGTCACTTTCCAATTTTTTTGAAAATGTCTGCCGGTTTACACCCGGCCGCAGATTCTGGATAGTAGTCGCGGGGCTCACGGCAATGATTCTGATGCTCGGCGGCATCGTTGATCATCTGGATACTGCTCTGACATTCCAGGGTGTCTTCCTGCTTGCGTGGGGTGCCGTACTGATTACGGATGCGCTCGTCGTCAAGATGTTGCTTAAGATAGGCCCTGCCTTCTATGAGGCACGCCAGGAAAATCTGTACAAATGGAATCCGGTGGGGGTGGTCTCACTAATTATAGCCAGCGGCCTCGGCACAGTGGCGGCACTCGGCTACATGGGGACATTCCTTGAAAGTACTGCTGCATTCTTTGCGTCAGCGCTGGCTGCGATACTGACCGTTCTGCTGGCAGTATTGACCAAGGGCAGGTATTACCTTAAGAATGAAGTCAATGACATTGATCCTGAAGACATATTATTTGAACGCAAAGAACAAAATGTAAAGCCGGGCAGTGTTGGCCGTCCGGCAGCGGTGAACGCAGAGAATCTGGAGAAGTGATCCGTGAATAATCAGTGTAAAATGACTGGACTTATCGTCACTGATGATGTATCATTATATAAGCAAATACGGACTTATGATTTTACAGATCTATATAAATGGATTGCCGATAGAAGAAGCTCAGGGCGCTTGGCGCCCTGAGCTTCTTCTATTCCGCGTTCAGTCCCTTGTATTCGTCAAGCACTCTGTCATAATCTTTCTGTACCTTTTCCTCCTGGGATCTGACTGTTTCGAGCATTTCATCAGCCTCTTTTGTAAATTCATCATCGAAAGGGTTTCCTGCTATGAATGTCCTGTTGAATTTGCCGATATTTGCGGTCAATTCATGCAGTGAGCCGATATACGTGAGCATATCTTCCTTGAGTGCTTTGTGTTCATCAGAACTGACTTCGTAATTCTGTATTGTAGTTTCAAAATCCTCTATTGCAGGGATCATTTCTTCATAGATGATTTTGAGCTGTGTTTCACGGTCATCAGATGCTTCGATTTCTTTGTAATAGTCCTGGAAATCAGCCTCAATTTCGCTCTGGTTCCTCTCGAATGCATTGTACATCGCACCTAGTTCCTCCTGGTCCTGGGCCTGACATCCTGCTATCAGGAATCCTGCCAGAAGTATGGGAATCAATCTTTTCATTTTGCCACCTCATGCATATTCTATCATGTATGTGTCTTTCGGCCCAGCCGGCCGGCTCTCTGTTCAGCCGGATATTACATTATTTTTGAAATGGAGTCAAAGATGAATAAAAAACTGTTAATTACATTTACTGTGGGTGTATTCCTGCTCGGTATGATGGAACTCATCATATCAGGAATCCTTGAATTGATGAGTGATGACATTGGCATATCCCACGCCATGACAGGACAGCTGATTACTGTATATGCAGTCAGTTTCGCTGTCTTCGGACCGCTGCTGGTAAAAATGACGGAAAAATTCAGGCCGAAACCAGTCATAATTGCCTCGCTTGTCGTCTTCATAATCGGTAATCTCATATTCGGGATATCAAATACATTCCTCATGCTTTCACTCGGACGTGTCGTCACGGCAGTGGCCGCTGCGGTGTTTATCGTAAAGATAATGGATATGACAGTGCTGCTGTCACGTCCTGAGATCAGGGGGAAGATGATTGCACTTGTCTATATGGGATTCAGTGCCGCCAATGTCTTCGGAATCCCGATCGGGACGCTGATCGGTCAGCAGTTCGGATGGCGCATCATTTTCTGGCTTGTAATCATCATTGCACTATTGGTAGGCATCGGCATCCTGTCGCTCGTTCCTGACAGGAAAGGGGAAGAGCTCGGTGAGCCGGTGCAGGATAAGGTCCTTGATAAGAGGAACGTTTTCCTCTACATCGGCGTAACCATGGCGGTGCTGATAGGGAATTATATCGTCATCGGCTATATTTCGCCGCTTATGACATCCAATGGTTTTACGCTGGAAAGTGTCTCGGTCGCACTGCTCATTGCAGGTGCGGGAGGCATGACCGGGACATACATCGGAGGTCTGCTCGTGGACAGGATCGGAAGCAAGCGGACCATCATCTATATGCTTATACTGTTCATGATATCGATGGCGATACTGCCATTGCTGTATGGTACACCAGTGCTTTTCTACATCAACCTGTTCCTGTGGAGCGTCTTCCAGTGGAGTACGAGCCCGTCGGTTCAGAGCGGCCTGGTCGAGAACGTCCAGGGTTCTGCAGCAATGGTATTCAGCTGGAATATGTCAGGGCTAAATCTCGGCATAGGAATCGGGGCAGTCATCGGGGGGATCTACATCAGCAATTTCGACATCAGTTTCGCTCCGTGGCTGAGTGTTGCCATCGTTGGGCTCGGTCTCCTGTCCGTATCATTTGTACGGGAACATGAAGAAATAGTATAGTAGATGAAGTATCAATAACAATGACTGGGTGATTCGTTTTGTTCATTAGACTGATTCTTACCATTGCACTCTCATTTTTCGTGATTTACGCCATAAATTTCTTTGACATTGCCTCGCTTGAATACGACATCAGAACTGTTGCTGCAACTGTCGTTGCAATCATAGTCCTCAGGCTGCTATACAGCGTGTTCACCAGGTTCATGAAGGTATTCCTCTTCGTAGTGATATTCCTGCCGATAGTGGGTCTGATCATCTATTATATCTATTCATATGTGACAGGGAGTCCGGTCGAATTGTTCGATATCGGTTCCCTGGTAGAAAGGGCTCAATCATTTTGAGTCCTTTCTATAATTCTATGAAAGTATTGGTGTATCATATTAATCAATGAAAATATCCGGAGGGGATTGGAAATGAGACAGGATTATTTGCCGGTCGGACAGTCGGAAAGGGTACATGAAATCGATTCGATGAGGGGGGTTGCGCTTCTCGGCATTCTGATGATGAACGTCATGGCCTTTGCAGGGCCGGCGATCGAAGAACAGTTCACCGGCGAGTCGAGTGATATTTATACAGAGGGGGCGAATTCGTCCGTCATCATGTTCATCAATACTTTCGTCACCTCCAATTTCTATACGATGTTCTCATTCCTTTTCGGCCTGGGTTTCTATATATTCCTTTCCCGTGCGGAAAAGAAACCGGGGTCCGCTTCGCTGCTCTTCCTGAGGCGGATGATGATGCTTCTTGCATTCGGACTGTTTCATGCCATTTTCATCTGGTATGGGGATATACTGACCGTCTATGCTGTGACCGGTATCATTCTGTTAATCTTCTATAAACTGAAACCGGCGGTCAATCTGGCAGTAAGCATTGTCATACTGCTTCTTGGCACGGTGTTTACAGCCGCCATGTCACTGCTGCTTTTTGCAGCCGGTGGCGATTTCGGCGGGAACGGGGACTATGATCCGGGGTTCAATATGGTTTCTTCCTTTCAGCAGGGCGGATATATCGATATTCTTAACGTGAACATATCTGTTTTCAGCATCATGACATCAAGTAATATTACGATGATCCCGCTTGTGCTGGCAATGTTCCTGCTCGGGCTTTATGCAGGGCAGAAGCGTATATTCGAGAATCTGGCCGCCCACAGAAAACTGTTGGTATGGACAGCAGCGGCGGGCCTGGGCGCAGGGACACCCGTCAAGATTCTTGTCGGTTACGGTCTTACCTACATGATGGATGATCCGGCATGGGCTGTTTTGACGCTGCTCGCCTATACAGTGGGTGGACCGCTGATGTCACTCGGTTATATCGCGCTCTTCATCCTCATTGTACAGAAGTTCAAAACAGTGACGGAACTGCTGCAGCCGGTGGGGCAGATGGCGCTGACCAACTATATCATGCAGAGCGTGCTGATGACGGGACTGTTCTATGGTTTGAATCTGTTCAACAGAGTGGATGCCGTGTGGTTCATCCCCATTGTATTGGCTGTTTTCATGATACAGATGGTCCTGAGCCATCTGTGGATGAAGCTTTTCAGATTCGGCCCGCTTGAATGGGTTTGGAGGACTGTCACATACGGCACTGTCATGCCGATCAGGAAATGATTTTCCCGTGATCGAAACAGGGGAGTTTCATTTCCACTTGGAAAATTTGTCGGGAAAAGGAACTCTGAATAAACTAAAAAGCCGCCAGGCGATGGTTGGTTCAAAACAAAAGGGAATTGGAATAAATTAAAAGATTATAGGTCGGATAGGTCTTTTTCATCGTTAATATAACAAACATTTCAAATATTTCAGGAAGATGTTATAATAACTTTGTAAGCGTTTACAAAGGAATAGGGGGAGAAATATGTTGAATCCTTTTGATGCAGAGGCGCAGTTTGAAGGAATCGGAAAACTTTACCCGGTTCTCCGCATCATCGATGAGGAAGGGGAAATCATCGATGACACCCTGTACCCCGATATTAGTGATGACGAACTTGTCGAACTTATGAAGCGGATGATCTGGGGCAGGATATATGATACACGGGTGACCAATCTGAACAGGCAGGGAGTACTCGGAAATTACGCTCCGAGCGGCGGACAGGAGGCAAGTCAGCTTGCGAGCCAGTTTGCTCTTGAACCGGAGGATTATCTGCTGCCGACATACCGGGACATCCCACCCCTCGTGATGCACGGTCTGCCGCTTCATAAGGCTTTCCTCTGGTATAAGGGGCATGTGGAGGGCAATCTGTTTCCCGAAGGCTTGAATGCCATGCCGCCCCAGGTCATAATCGGTGCCCAGATCGTACAGGCGGCGGGGCTTGGGTTGTCTTTCAAGTTGAGAAAGGAAAACCGTGTGGTCCTTACATATATAGGGGATGGGGGCTCTTCACAGGGCGACTTTTACGAAGGATTGAACATGGCGGGAAGTTTTGATGCAAAAGCCATTTTCATCGTCCAGAACAACGGTTTCGGAATATCCACTCCGCGCGAAGTGCAGACGCGGGCGGCCACCCTCGTTCAGAAGGCGGCTGCCGCCGGAGTATTCGGCATCCAGGTGGACGGCATGGACCCGCTGGCGGTCTTAAGCGCTGTGAAATTTGCAAGGAAATATGCAACAGAGGGGCGGGGGCCGGTATTGATCGAGACCCTCACATACAGATACGGACCGCATACCATGAGTGATGATCCGACCCGCTACCGTGATGATGAGGAACTGACGGCCTGGGAGAAGAAGGATCAGCTGATACGGATGAGGAAATTCCTGCAGAAAAAGGGACTCTGGGATGACAGGATCGAGTCGCAGACAGAAGAACAGGTCCGCCTTGAAATTAAAGAAGCTCTTGAAAAAGTCAGGAAGACACCCGGACAGACTGTGGATGACTTCATCGATAATATGTATAGTGTGAAACCCGGATTCTACAAAAGGCAGCAGGAAGGATATGCGGGGAGGAAACATTCATGAGACAGCTAACCATTGTACAGGCACTGAATGAAGCTCTTGCCATAAAGCTCCAGGAAGATGGAGACACACTGGTTTTTGGAGAGGATATCGGTAAAAATGGCGGAGTGTTCAGAGTGACCGACGGCCTGCAGGATAAATTTGGTGAAAATCGTGTATTTGATACACCACTTGCTGAAAGCGGGATTCTGGGCATGTCCATCGGACTTGCGGAAAACAAGTTCAGACCGGTCCCCGAACTGCAGTTTTTCGGCTTCGTACTGGAGGCGATGGACTCGATTGCCGGACAGATGTCGAGATACAGGTACCGCACCGGCGGTACGAAGAATCTCCCGATTACGATCCGGGCACCGTTCGGGGGCGGCGTACACACACCAGAGCTGCATTCAGACAGTTTTGAGGGCATGGTTACACAGGCACCCGGGATAAGGGTGGTGGTGCCAAGCTCTCCGTATGATGCCAAAGGTCTTTTGATATCATCAATCGAATCTGACGACCCGGTCCTATTCCTCGAGCATCTGAAGCTTTACCGTTCTGTTAAAGAGGAGGTCCCAAAAGAAAAATATACTGTGCCGCTCGATAAAGCGAATATCGTTCGTGCCGGCGATGAAGTGACTGTCGTGGCATACGGCCAGATGGTGCATGAGGCGGTTTTGGCTGCAGAAAAAAGTGATGCTTCGGTCGAGATTATCGATCTGCGCACCATTTCACCGATTGACATGGATACGATAGAAAAGTCCGTCAAAAAGACCGGCAATGTGGTGGTGGTACAGGAAGCGCAGCGGTCATCCGGTGTGATGGGGAATCTGTCAGGAGAGATTGCCGAGCACTGCTTCATGTATCTGGAGTCACCTCCAAAACGTGTTACACCTCCGGATACGACTTTCGCTTTCGGGGCTGCCGAGAATATATGGATACCGGACAGCGTGAAAATTGAAGAGACAATCAGGGAAACTCTGGAGTTTTAGGAAGGGGTATGAAAATGGGGTATGAATTCAGACTGCCCGATATAGGGGAAGGGCTGACTGAGAGTGATATTACAGGCTGGCTCAAATCAGTGGGAGACCATGTGAAGGAAGATGAGCCGCTGCTTGAAATCCAGAACGATAAATCGGTTGTGGAAATCACATCACCGGTCACTGGAATCGTTGAAGATATAAAGATAAAAAGCGGTATTGCCAAAGTCGGGGAGGTGCTTGTGACCATCGATGACGGATCGGGAGAAAACCGGGAGGAACCGGTGCAGGAATCAGCCGAAAAAATGGCTGAAAACAGCACTGGACCGTCCGGGGAGGAAAGAGGCGGCGCACCTCTGGTGAATAAGAAATTCATTGTTGACGGCGTGGATATCAGGATGCTTGCAGTGCCGAGTGTCAGAAAATATGCGAAAACAAAAGGGGCCGACCTGACACAGGTGGAAGGCACGGGAAGGAAGGGGAGAATAACCAAAGAGGATATCGACCGCCACATAGATTCTTCCGACACTGATGCGGATAGACAGGGAGCTTTGTCCGGAGAAGAATTTTCCTACAGGCATGAATTACTTCCTCCGATGAGAAAAGCGATTTCGAACGCTCTTCTCGACAGCGTAACAAAGGCGCCACAGGTGACTGTTTTCGATGCCGTCGATGCCCGGCGTCTCATCGCGCACAGGGACCGTTTCAAAGGGCAGGCTGCTGATCGGGGCATCAGGCTGACATATACGGCTTATGCAGTTTTGGCGATGGCTTCCCTGTTGAAGCGGCACCCGGCGCTTAATTCCGAAATCGATGACGGGGGCGGAAGTCTGCGGATCAAGGAGTTTTGCAACATAGGCGTTGCCATCGATGCACCTTCGGGTCTGATCGTACCTAATATCAAGCATGCAAACCGGTTGAATCTGCTGGAAATCGCAGATGGAATTACCGATATGGCTGACAGGGCGCGGGACAGGAAACTGACCTCATATGATATGGAATACGGCTCCGTCACAGTGACCAACACAGGCTCCATGAGTTCATCGGGTGTCCATATGACACCTCTGCTCAATTACCCGGAAGCTGCAATTCTCGGGCTTGGCCGTATACAGGATGAAGCGGTTGTGAACGGGGAGAAAGAAATAGAAGTGAGACCGATGATGAAACTGTCCTTCACATTTGATCACAGGATCATTGACGGCGCGCATGCCACACAAATAATCGAAGATTTGAAGGTGTTTCTGGCAGATCCTGAAACCATATTATTCGAGGGGTGACTACAATGGGGATCAGAGATATTGAGAAAATGGAAACAATGGGAGATTTTGAAATCATGGAGAGGATTGCAGGTCACGAGCAGGTGCTGATCTGTAACCGTCCTGAAGTGGGACTCAGGGCGATCATTTCCATCCACGATACGACTTTTGGACCGGCGCTCGGCGGCACGCGCATGCAGATGTACAATTCATTTGATGAAGCACTGGACGATTCACTGAAGCTTTCCAGGGGGATGACCTACAAGTGCATCGGTGCGGATGTGGACTTCGGCGGCGGCAAAGGGGTGATCATCGGCAATCCGAAAACAGACAGGAAACCGGAACTGTTCAGAGCCTACGGGCAGATGGTGGATTCCCTCCATAAAAGATTCTATACCGGAACGGATATGGGAACAGAAATCGGAGACTTCACCCATGCACTCAAAGAAACCAGGCAGATTGCCGGAAAACCCCCAGAATTCCACGGTGGCGGAGACTCAAGCGAACCGACTGCACTGGGTGTAATATACGGCATTGAAGCGGCGAATAAAGAACTCTATGGGACCCGTGACATTGCTTCAAGAACTTATGCCGTCCAGGGGCTCGGAAAAGTCGGTTTCAAAGTTGCAGAGCACCTGCTCGCACGTGGAGCAAAGATATTTGCCGCGGATATCAGCGGTGATTCAGTGAAGGCAATTGCAGACCGTGCGGATGCTCTTGACGGTGAAGTTGAATTCGTTCCGCTGGAAGATATATACACGGTGGATGCTGATGTATTCGTCCCATGTGCCATCGGTGGTGTCATCAATGATGAAACGCTCAAAGACTTCAGGATGCAGGCCATCGTCGGCAGTGCAAACAACGTTCTGGCATCTGATGCTCATGGTGAGGTGGTCCATGAACGCGGTATATTGTATGCGCCGGATTATATCGTCAACAGTGGCGGTCTAATCCAGGTGGCGGACGAACTGTACGGGGCGAATCCGGACCGTGTGATGACCAAGACCAGGAACATCGGCCACTCGCTTGAACGGATTTTCGACATTTCGAAAGAGAGAAACATCGGTACTTTCAGGGCGGCAGATGAGATGTGTGAACAGAAACTTGAACTCAGACGGAAGATGGACAGCATGTTTTCTGCAGAGGGGCGGCCAAAATGGGATTTTGACAATTAGACATTGCTTCACGATACAAAATGTCCGGTTTCATATATAATGGAACTGGATATTTTTATTTTAATTGTCGGATGGGTAGGGATTACATGTCTGGAATTTTCATAATAGAAGATGATGAGAGCCTGTTCAGGCAGCTGGAAAAGAGGCTTGCGGAGTGGGATTACAGTGTATTCGGCGTCACCGATTTCTCAAATGTTATGAATGATTTCATCAAAGGGGAGCCGGATCTTGTGATCATAGACATCACCCTCCCTAAATATGACGGCTTCTACTGGTGCCGGCGGATCAGGGACATTTCCAGCCTGCCCATAATCTTTCTGTCTTCCAGGGATCATCCGACAGATATGGTCATGAGCATGCAGATGGGCAGTGATGACTATATACAGAAGCCATTCAATTTTGATGTGCTGGTGGCGAAAGTCCAGGCGCTGCTGAGACGGGTATATCAGTATCAGAATCAAGACATGGATGTCGTGAAATTCAGGGATGCTCTGTTCGACTTCAGGAAATTGACAATTTCAAAGGAAGATGAGCATGTGAGCCTGACCAAAAACGAATCTTTCATCCTTTCCATACTTATGAAGAGCCCGGGACAGGTCGTGGCGCGTGAGTCCATCATTGAGCAGCTGTGGGATGATTCTAAATTCATAAGTGACAATACGCTTACAGTGAATGTTAACAGGATCCGGAAAAAACTCGAAGACATGGGGCTTGCGGATGCAATCATCACCAAAACTGGACTGGGCTATATGATCAGGGAGTGATTCTCATCTATATCAAACAGAAAATGCCGTGGATACTGGTGTTCTGTCTCCTGAGTCTGTCGATTCTCATACTCGGTCTGCTGGATACGGAAATACCGGGTATATCATTGATATATATTGTTGTCGTCAACCTCGTCATCTTTTTGATCTTTTTGGGCGTCGATTATTACAAAGGCAGAAAATACAGGAAGGAATTCAAAAGCCTGGAGAGAATCAGTGACATTGACACTCTCCCGCCACCTGAGACCCCGTACGAGAAGATGGTCGATGGTAAAATGAAAAAGTTCCTGAAAAACCACAATGAACTTCTTGAGAGGGAATCCATGAAGACGAGTGAGAACCTGGATGAGATGACGAAGTGGATCCACGATATGAAAATGCCGATGACCACAATGAAGCTTATGATCGGCGATCTGAAAGACTCCAAAAGGCAGGGGCTTGAAGAGGAATGGCTGCGCCTTGATTCAATGCTGAATGAAATGCTCTACGACAGGAGGCTGTCAAACATCAGCAATGATCTGTATATCGAAAAAGTCGAGGTGGAGCAGGTCATAACGGCCGCCCTGCGGAAACTCCGGGCACTGTGCATGGAAAAAGGGATCGGTTTCAATCTCGATCTTCGTCAAGCTCATATGGAGACGGACCTCAAATGGTTTTCATTCATCATCGATCAATGCATTATGAACAGTGTTAAGTATTCGGAGAACAGTGATATCGATATTGAGAGCTTTATGGATGAAGAATGGCCGGTGCTCGTGATAAAAGACAGGGGCAGGGGTATAAGTGGACAGGACCTGCCGAGGATCTTTGACGCAGGATTCACATCCACAAGCGATCACGGAGACAGCCAGGCCACGGGGATGGGGTTATATCTTGCCCGGGAAGCGGCGCGCGCGATGGACATCAGACTGCATGTCGAATCTGCTTACGGCGTGGGTACTACAGTCACTGTGACATTGCCTAAAAAGAACAGGTTCCAGCATGTTTCAACCATGTGACAAAAGTGTCACATGGTTTTGTATTTATGTAATGAGAATCAAACGAAACTTTTGGATCCGGGTCCTATTATATAACATAGAAACAAATTAGAGACGGAGGGATCGTCATGATTCTCGAAGCAAAAGATATTAAAAAAACATATGGAAACAGACTCAACAGGACTGAGGTATTAAAAGGGATCGACATGAGCATAGAAAAAGGGGAGTTTGTCTCGATAATGGGGGCATCAGGCTCCGGAAAGACCACGCTGCTGAATGTGCTCAGCTCCATCGACCGGGTGACCAGCGGTCACATCATCATAGAAGATCAGGATATTACCGGGCTGAAAGATAAGAAGCTCGCCAATTTCAGGAAGAACGACCTCGGCTTCATATTCCAGGAGTATAATCTGCTCAATACGCTGACGGTCAAAGAGAACATACTTCTTCCGCTTTCCATAAGGAACATGAAAAAGCCGGAAGTTGAAAAACAGTTTGAACTTGTCGCGAATGAACTCGGTATATTCGATATTCAGGACAAATATCCGGATGCAATTTCAGGCGGACAGATGCAGCGTACCAGTGCTGCACGGGCATTCATCCATCAACCCAAGATCATTTTTGCAGATGAGCCGACAGGCGCCCTGGATTCAAAGGCGGCGAGCAATCTGCTTGGGAAACTGCAGACTCTGAATGAACTGAGCAACTCCACAATCATGATGGTTACGCATGATGCCACAGCCGCAAGCTATTCCGGCCGGGTGATTTTCCTGAAAGACGGTCTTGTGTACTCGACTCTCCGACGCGGAGAAAGTTCCCAGGAATACTTCTACAAGGAAATCATGAATACACAGAGCGTGCTGGGTGGTGTCGGCGTTGAATCTTAACAGCATCATTCTGAAAAACTTTTTTAAGAATATGAGCAACTATATACTGTACATCTTTGCTCTCGTGTTCAGTGTCGCACTGTACTTCTCGTTCGTGCTGATGTCAAAGGATGAAAGTGCACAGAAAGAGATTTCCTCCGGAACAATGATGTCGACGGGGTTCCTGGTCGGTTCGGTCCTTTTGGTATTCATCATCGTCGCTTTTGTCATGTTTGCGAACGCCATCTTCCTGAAAAGACGCAACAGGGAACTCGCATTGTTCCAGCTGATCGGCCTGAGCGGAAATAGAGTCTTCAGGATATTACTGCTGGAAAATGCGATGATCTACTTCGGCAGCCTGATACTCGGCATAGGATTCGGTTTCCTTGTATCAAGGATGCTGCTGATGATACTGCTTCGGGCAATGCAGATAGATCTGCCGGTCGGTTTGAGCTTTTCAATCGATGCCGTTCTTCAGACGGCGGTGCTGTATATCGTCATTTTCGCACTCCTCATGATACAGAACTTCGTCTTCCTGAAAAGGACGAGACTGATCAAGATGCTCAATTTGGATCGTACGAGTGAGTCGGGGCGCAAGAAACTTGGTGTTGGAACCATGGCCTTCGGTATCATTGGACTGCTGATGATCATATCCGGCTACTGGCTTTCCGCTAAGATCTTTGATTTTGGCATGATCATCGTGCCGCTTCTGTTTGGCATCCTGTTTCTGACGATAATCGGGACATACATCACCTTCAAATTTTCAGTCGCCTTTATCTTCAATATGATCAGAAAGTCAAAGGGCGGCCATGTCAATGTGAATGACGTACTGTCACTGACAAGCATCATGTTCAAGATGAAATCCAATGCATTCCTGCTGACATTGATCAGTGTGGTAAGTGCGCTCAGTATGGGTCTCATGTCCCTGTCCTACATCAGCTACTATTCAGTGGATAAGACTGTGGAGTCCCAAATACCCGAGGATTATATTTTCTATGATGAGGAGGGGCTGCACTACTCCGAAGAGATGCTTCAGGAAGAGGGGGTCGGATACGAAATCGTCGAAAGGCCTCTGATCGAGTATGAAGTAAAAGATGAGGGAGCCGTCGATATCGACCGTGATCAGGCGGGGCATACCGGTCAGCGGGACATGAAGTTGAATGTGGTCAGTGATGAAAGCGTCGATGAAGTTGATGTGGGTGAGAACCAGACGGTGGTCACCGGTGTACAGTCGTACCTTGACTCGGTTGTATCATTTGAAACAGGACAGCCGCTCACGTTTCACAGCGGGGATTATGAACACACACTTGAATTGGGGAAGATTGAGTCCGGGGCGGTTCTTCCCTCATTCATATCCTTCGGCATGCCGACAGTGATAGTGGATGAGGCAGTCTATGAAGAGATGGAATCCCGTTACACTCCTGATGAGGAATACCCAAAACCAGAAGCGATGTATGGACTTGAAATCACAGGGGAGGACAGCATGGAAATCTATAACATGATGGACATAGAGGAGCATCCTGGGTTTGAGTCAAAAATCAGCCAGTATACGAATCTGATGCAGACGACAGGCATGATGATGTTCATCATTGGATTCGTCGGATTTGCTTTCCTTCTCACATCAGGATGCATACTCTATTTCAAGCAGATTGGTGAAAGTGAGGATGAGAAGGAGAGCTACAGCATTCTGAGAAAGCTTGGCTTTTCCGAAAAGGAAATCATGAAAGGACTCTCCATCAAGATGATCATCACATTTGGCATACCGCTGCTGATCGGTCTGCTCCACACATATTTTGCAGTCAAGGCGGGCTGGTTCCTGTTCGGGACAGCTATGTGGACACCTATGCTCACAGTGATGGGTGGATACATCATTCTGTACTCCCTGTTCGGTGTCCTGTCGCTCCTGAATTACAGAAAAGTGGTCAGAAGGAGTATGTAGCGAAAAACCTTTAATGCTTATTGCATTAAAGGTTTTTCATTTTCCGCCAGTCGGCGTTTGTGAATTTCAGGTCTGTATCCAGTGTCCCTTTTATCTCTTTAAGACCGACCTGTCCACCCTGCAGCCAGCTTTTGAAATTGAACTTATTCAATGTAGTGTTCTCTCCGAGACGGATGCCCGCGACAAGATTGTTCTTATCATAGAAGCTTGTGTGTATCGTTCCGGCCCAGCTTTTATAATTATCCACAAAAAGACCGTATCTGCGGTCTGTGAACAGCTCGATGAGTTCGGATTCTGAAGGGGAGCCGGTGCTCTCAAGTATCGTCAGGCGTTCCAGAGAGTCGGTCAGATACCTCCGATTTTCTATTTCGAGCATTTCATAATGATTCGTACAGACGTTGGATTGCCTGAATGCGATGTCTCTGGCTGATGTTTCCGCGATGAATGAGTCGTTGCCTTTGTCCTGGACGACATAGCTGAACCCGCCACGGTGGGGGAGTTCTTTTAAAAGTTGTCTGGCATCATCAGCATTTCTGCACAATTCAAGTATGAATCTGCCGATGATGAAGCATGTGAAACCGTCAAAAGGCTGTTTCCGATTCATGAAATTATAGCCCATCACGAGGCCGTGTTCATTCATGCCGTCCATCCTGCCCGTTACGCGAGAGGCAGGTCCGATATGGGCGAATCCCTGCGCCGGCTGGAACAGTTTGTACATGCCGTCGTATGTGTTCGGATGATAATCATAATTCCTGATGAAACTGTGTTCATCAAAGTAGACGCTGCACCCTGAATCCCTGGGTGACACTCTGTAGTGGGCAAGATTCAAAAGGACTTCCATGTCCGAAATTTCCAGTTCATCCTGCAGTCCCTGAAGCTCCTCCCATATGGCGGGTGCGAATTTCTGATAGAGACTTTTCGTTTCCGCATAGTCTAGGGAGAACTTTGGACGTCTTTTGATCCACTCGTAGTTCCTGTTTGCCATATAGGGCGTCTTTTTAAGCTGTTGTGCCTGCAGGACGCCATACTCATAATGACCGCCTCTGAATTCCTGTATTTTTGAAACAATTGTCTGCATTTCACTGATTACTCCTAAACAAAGTTTTTGAAAACCATTCTCACAAAAACGGTTTATGTGCTTTAATTTATATCTCATGTTAACACAGGTGGCATTGCATTGATTACATTCCATTTTTGATTATCAGATTCCGTCACAAGCCGAGGCAAAAAAAAGAAGTCCATGGCCTTCTTTTTTATCTGTCGACTGCAGGCTGGGTGGTGATGTTGAAATCACTGACCGACCACTTGGAGTCTACGCATTCGATATGACTCAGGCTGCAGTTATCCAGTTTAGTTTTGAACATATGGATCTCGTCGCTGCAGAGGGAGAGTATGGATTTTATCGTCCGGGAGTGGGCCGTCAGCAGGATATGCTTATCCGGGTATTTACGCTCTATCTCATTGATTGCTCTGGCCACCCGATTTGACAGTGACTCAAAAGTCTCGGCGCCCGGGAAGATTCCGTCGGGGTATTTTGTCTGGATATCATCTATATGATGCCCTTCAAGCGGTCCGAAAGACTGCTCTTTCAGTTCGTCCATGGTCTCGATCTCAAGGCCGTGGTATTCATTGATTATCTCGGCAGTCCTGTACGCTCTTATTAGAGGGCTCGAGATGATGGCATCGAAATGATAATCTTTCAATTTTTCACAGGCGCATTCCGCCTGGTATTCGCCCTCGTGATTAAGCGGGATGTCTGAAGCGCCCTGAAGTTTCCTCTGGGCATTATAATCCGTCAGTCCGTGCCTTACCAAACAAATTTTCGTCATGTTTTCACCTCATGGATATTTATATATACATATTAACATGATGTGCAAACTTTAGGCGTTCAGGGGAAACTCTGATAAAATGGAAGTGGATACCGGAAGTACTTTTGAGGGAAGAGGGTTGATAATGGAGATTCGGGCGATTGAAATGAAGGATATTGAAAGTTTCTTGAATTTGCTGGCTTCACTGGATTCATTCGGTTTCGGGCGATTCAGCGGAGATGAAGTCATGACCGTTTCAGACATGGAAAATCTGTTTTCAAACGTACTCCAGGATGCAAGGAAGCAGATTCTGGTTGCACTGGATGATGGGGAGATGAAAGGGTATATGAATCTTTTCGGCAACAATGTCGAGATGACGAAACACCGTGCGAACGTCTCTCTGGGAATCAGGGAAACGGCGGAGCAGGACCGTATCGGAAAAGAGCTGCTGAATGCAGGTATCAGATGGGCGGCGGACAACGGCATATACCGTCTTGAATTATCCTTGCCGGTCAACCGGTCGCATCTGATTGAGTTATACAGGACACTTGGTTTTCTGACGGAAGGCGAGCGCATTGATTCACTCCTGATAGACGGTGAATATACCAATGAACTCTACCTTTACCGTCTGATCAACTGATGGAGGCAGGACTACATGATATTACAAAGTTTCTATATAGGAGACAACCATGCGGAAGTTACTATGATGCTGGGCGAGAATCCTCTGTATCAGAAAGAGGGACGGCCGGCGGTCGTCATATGCCCGGGCGGCAGCTATATGTATGTGTCTGACAGGGAAGGGGAGCCTGTTGCCTATGAATTTCTGGCAAAAGGGTACCATGTTTTCATCCTGAGATACTCGACCATCGGTTCCGCCATCCAGCGGGAAGGCAGGAAGGCCGACCGGGATGAACTGTATCAGATAGCATCAACCGTCGCAAAAGAGACCGTCCTCGGCTCTGAATTCCCGGGGCCACTGACAGAGCTTGCAAAAACAGTGACATTCATCAGGGAGAATTGCCATGAGTTCAATGTCAATCCCGATAGGATTGGTGTGGCGGGGTTCTCGGCCGGCGGCCATCTTGCGGCAAGTCTCGGGGTCCACTGGAACACTAAATGGCTGGAAGAGAAGGTCGGGAAGGAGCCGAGATGGTACCGGCCGGATTTCCAGGTTCTGGGATACCCGATTCTTGATTATCTGCTCAACAAGGAAATAGCGGACGCCCGCGGGATAGGGGATCCGCAGTATATGTCGGTTGCATCACGTATGGTATTCGGGAGCGAACCGGATGAAAGTATGGTGCGGATGGCCGATCTCAAACAGCATGTTTCAAAGGACACGCCGCCAACCTTCATCTGGCATACAGTGGAGGACCAGCTCGTGTTCATCCAGAATTCACTGGATTTTGCCAAAGCGCTGGAATCTCACCGCATCCCGTGGGAACTTCACACTTTCCAGCATGGACAGCACGGATTGAGCCTGGCGACAGAAGTGACAGGAATCGCAGACGCTCGGGCAGCTGAATGGAAAAATCTCATGTTCAGCTGGCTGGATGCCACTCTGAGGTAATACACAATAAAAGACGCTGTCAATCAGCGTCTTTTATAGTCGATTTTAAATTGGGTGAAAGTCTCCGTATGACTCGGGTATATAAACTGCACAAACTTGCTGCCTGCTGCCTGTTTCATTTCCTGATTTATATATGCAGCCTTGACGCTGTCTTTGACCTTGTCGCTACGGATGAATCTGAAATCCGTCTCGTTGTTCGTGCTGTCCTTAACCTTGACTATGATTGCCATATGCACCAACTCCTCATAAATAATATAGCCATTTCAAATGAAATATAAACATCTTCAATAACCCGACTATCAAAATTCAAAAGGAAGTGTCACATGGAATTCAGAAACTTGGATATGAATGATCTGGAGGAGATTATCGCGCTCCAGAATGCTGTCTATGATTCATTGGGAGATAAGGAAGTGCTCGAAACGCTTACGAAGGAAGAATTCGCGGAGATAATCAGGCAGGGGTATATCATCGGCGTCTTCAAAGGTGATGTGCTTGTTGCTACGCGCTCGATGTATATCCCGCCTGCAGACGAACCGGAACACCTTGCAGATGATGCGGGCATAAGTGGTAAAGATCGTGTCATCTATTCCGAAATCACTTTCATCGACCCTTCTTCAAGAGGGCAGGGCCTGCAGACAGAGATGGGCAGGGATCTGATCTGCCGCGTCAGGGAGTCCGGGAATTTCGATCATATACTGACAACGGTCATGCCGGGAAATGTTCCAAGCTTGAAGGACAAATTCAGGCTCGGTTTCAAAATAGTGAAGACGACTTACAAATACGGTGGCAAAAAGCGTCATATCATGCAGCTTGATCTCTTTGATGCACCGGCTCCAACCGGTGAGGCTGAGAATGTGCATTTCCGGGATACAGAGTGGATGCTTGCCAACAGTGAAGGCTATATCGGTGACAACCTGACAGGGGAGTATATCACTTATTACAAAAAAAATAATCATAGAATGTGAAGGATTGTATATACAATCCTTCTTTATTTTCGGGCAATCCACATTTAAATTTCATATAAATTGTGTTTTATCCGGATGGAAAGGGTAGTGAGGAGGGACGTATAAAATCAAGGAGGGAACTGGATTTGATAGAGCTGGAGGAAAGTGAATATCCAAATCTTGTCCAGATGACAGTTGATGGGAAAATGACAGAAGAAGATGTGGAAATGATTGAGACGTTCATCGACGAACATTACGGACACGAAGAGACATTGAATGCGCTTGTAGATATAAAAAATTTTGAGGGTACCGATCTTTTGGGAATCGTAAAAGGAATACTTGTGGACATCAAACATTGGAAAAAATATGGGAAGTTTGCAGTAATCACCGATTCAGTATTGGTCGAAGGAGGTTCGGAAATCTCAAATCTTGCCCCAGGCATTGAAGTGGAACAGTTTGACCGTGCACAGAAGGATCAGGCATGGGAGTGGCTAAAAAAGTAAGACGCCCAGGGCGGAAGATAAAGCTGATGATATCGGGGGTATAGATTACTATGCCCCGGATATCCCCCATGTCCAGATGAGCGCTTGAAAACGAGGGGATATACTGTTGCCGTGCAAGTTGATATAATGGTACCGAAGAATATAAGATGGAATGAAGAGGTGAGAATGATGGGGCAGGATCATCATGACCACACGCACGGCGCCAATAAAAAAGTGCTTCTCCTGAGTTTTATACTTATCGCATCATTCATGGTCATTGAAGCAGTCGGAGGGTGGCTTACGAACAGCCTCGCATTGCTCGCAGATGCAGGGCACATGTTCAGTGATGCAGTCTCGCTTGCGATTGCACTTGCAGCTTTCAAATTCGGTGAGAGGGTTGCGGATTACAGCAAGACATATGGATACAAGCGCTTTGAAATACTGGCCGCCGTATTCAACGGCGTGACCCTGGTACTCATTTCCGTCTTCATATTTTACGAGGCGGTACAGAGGTTCATGGAGCCGCCTGAAGTTGCGTCCGGCGGCATGCTGCTTATTGCAGTTATCGGCCTTGTAGTGAATCTGCTGGTTGCATGGATATTGATGCGCGGGGACACGGAACACAATCTGAACCTGAAAGCTGCATTTCTGCATGTAATAGGGGATATGCTCGGTTCGGTCGGAGCCATCATTGCCGCGGTCAGCATCATGCTTTTCGGCTGGGGCTTCATGGATCCTTTGGCCAGCGTAATCGTTGCTGTTCTCATCCTCATCAGCGGCTGGAGGGTCACGAAAGAATCGCTCCATATCCTGATGGAGGGCGTGCCGAAGGATGTAAACCTGGATGACATAGCAGAATCATTGAAAAGCATAGAGAGGGTGGAAGGGATACACAGCCTTCATGTATGGAGTATCACCAGTGGCCAGAATGCAATGAGCCTCCATGCGGTTGTAGAAGGAGACCTGACTGTCCACGAATCGCAGGTAATCATCGGTGAAATAGATGAAAAAATGCAGGAAGAGGGGATCGGGCAGGTGACGGTCCAGATTGAATGCAGGCATCACGGGCACGATGAAAACATAGTATGCTGAACAGAAAAAGAGCCGTACGGCTCTTTTCTACAATACGTCCAGCAGACCCAGCTGCATCTTCAATTTTTCAATGGCTTTCTTGTTAGACTTCTGTCTGATGAGGCCTTCAGCGGCACTGGAGATTACACTGACGGTTGTGCTGTCGTCATCTCCGGTTATTTTCAGATGTACGACAGCCGGATTCAGATCCTTGATTCCTGTACCTATATAAAACAGATATTCATCATCCGGTAGGTCATGGTGGTCTATGGGTACAGTGATTTCCCGGATTTTATCGAGAGTCACTTCCGGAGGCTTATCCACTGTAAATTCCGTTTCAAACTGGTCCAGCTTGACCAGGAAGTTAAATACTTTTCCTGTTCCGTGCTGCTGCGCCATGATTTCCGATATTAGCTTCTTGTATGTCTCATCTGAAAATTTCATCGAATTGCTCCCTTTACTTGCTGTTTAATATACATGTTAGCATAATGATTTACGGCAATACAAAAAGCCCTGATTCCAGAATGAGGTAAACCTCAAAGAATCAGGGCTTTTCTGATTGAAGGCAGAGCTATTATCTTGAGTAGTACTCAACGATCAGCTGTTCATTGATCTCAGCAGGAAGCTCAGAGCGTTCCGGTTGACGTACGAATGTACCTTCAAGCTTTTCTTCATCGAAAGTCAGGTATTCAGGTATAAAATTGTTATACTCGATAGCTTCTTTGATGATGTCGAGGTTGCGTGATCTTTCACGAAGACCGATAACCTGTCCAGGTTTCAGCACGTAGGATGGGATGTCCACACGGCCGCCGTCTACTGTGATGTGGCCATGGTTTACAAGCTGACGTGCCTGACGGCGTGTTCTTGCAAGACCGAGCTGGTATACCACTGCATCGAGGCGGGAAGCGAGAAGGATCATGAAGTTCTCACCATGAACACCTTTCATCTTGCCTGAACGGTCGAAGATTGTGCGGAATTGACGTTCGTTGATTCCGTACATGTAACGCAGTTTTTGCTTCTCCTGAAGCTGCATGCCGTACTCTGACATTTTCTTTCTCTGCGTCGGACCGTGGTCACCAGGCGCGTAAGGACGACGCTCCAGTTCTTTGCCGGTACCAGTCAGGGAAATGCCGAGACGACGGGATTTTTTCCAGATTGAACCTGTGAATCGAGCCATTTTGACTCCTCCTTAATGTGTTTAGTTTATGCAACAAACATCATAAGGGTGACAACCACTTACATGGGCATGCGATTTAAAGTGCCTTCGCCTAATAGCATCAGTTACACAGCACACCTCTTGAGGGGACCGCATACTGGCATGTAATAATTATCCGCTACTTAATCCGTTTATTTACACAATTAGTAATTCTACATCACCATGCAGCATAAGTCAATGGATGATATGATTATATGTGGTTTTTCAGTACAGCTACGAATTCTGCGAGACCGGCACGGTCTTCTTCTGTGAATCGCTCGTATACAGGCGCATCGATGTCGAGCACTCCGATTGGTTCACCGTCTTTATAGACAGGTATGACGATTTCCGATTTGCTATTTGCATCACAGGCGATATGCCCCGGGAATTCGTTGACATCGTCAACGATGAATATATCGTTGCCCTTGAATGCAGTGCCGCAGACCCCTCTGCCGTTCTGTATGCGGACGCAGGCAGGAAGGCCCTGGAAGGGACCGAGTATGAGTTCATCCGTTTCTTTTCTATAGAGGTAGAAACCGACCCAGTTTACATTATCCAGGAATTGATTGAGCAGACTCGCTGCATTTGACAGATTGGCAATCCGGTCTGTTTCGTCTTCGATCAGTCCTTTCAGCATCTGGTTAAGCTGTGTGTAGTCTTTGATTTCAACTGCCGTATACATTGCATCACCTTCATCTTTTATAAATATTATTAAATTATACAATCTTTTGAAATCTGTTTCAATCTTTAGATTTTTAATATAATAGAACACCGGAACCCGAGTATTAATGGTAATATATTGATAGTTGGAATTTTTCTTTTTATACTTGCCATCCGGAAGCGGGGATTTTCAGCTGACACATGCTGGAAAAACGGCCGGAATCATAAATTGTAGCATCGAATTTAACGACTGATTTGTATATTTAAATGTTTTTTGTTCCTGTCATTTAAGCTATAATTGAATATATGTTTAGGAGGTAGCTGTATGTGGGTTTATGTTTTAATCGTGCTCATCCTTTTGGCGATAATCGGGATGGGTGCACTATTATACATGCGGAATATAAGAAAAGATGAAATTAGCAGTCAGCAGTCCAGGCTTGAAGAAGTGAAAGCACTGCCTTTCCAGGATACCCTGGTCAAGGTGAAGGACTACAATCTCCATGGTGAGGCACTGACTCTCTATAAAAAATGGCAGTCTGACTGGCAAAATGCATTGAACAGCTCCCTTACTGAAGCAGAAAAAGAACTGGGCTCGGCATCAGAGGATGTCGACCGGTTTCGTTTTAACGACGGGCGGGAAAAAGCAGGTTCTGTAAAAGAGACGCTTGATGGAGTGGAGCAGCAATATCAGGCACTGACTTCTGAAATCGGTCAGCTGCTTGATTCCAATGAAGCTGGTGAGAGAAACTTCAATGAATCGGAGCAACTGTACAGGGAAGCCAAAAGGGATGTTCTGGCAAACGGTCATAAGTTCGGTGACTCCCAGCCTTCGCTTGAGAAACTGATTGAGGCTTACGAACCTGAACTTCAGGAATATGAACAGCTGGTGAATGCAGGAAACTATGTGACAGCGAACAAGCACATCAACGATGTCCATGAGGAACTCTCGACATTAAAAGAGAATATGGACGAAATCCCACTGCTCATCAAGGATGTGCAGAAGGAACTCCCGCAGCAGTTCCAGGAGATCAGATTCGGCTGCCGCGATCTTAAAGCGGAGGGCTATGACCTTGAACACATCAAAGTCGAGGGCAAACTGTCCACGCTGAAAGGTAAACTGAATCTCGTTGAACCGCTGATCACCCGGCTGGAGTTGGATGAGGCGAGGGCGATCCTCGATGATATCAATGCGCAGCTTGATGACATGCTTGAGCTTGTGGAGCATGAAGTCCGGTCAAAGACGAAGGTCGATCACGAACAGCATATCATCACGGATGACCTGTTCCATGCCAAGGATCTCAACTACACGCTCAGGACAGAAATCGAGTATGTGAAAGAGCAGTTCCACATCAATGAATCCGACATCCATAAAGTCCAGAAATTCGAGCATGAAATAGAGAACCTCATCGATGTTTACGATGAAATCACTACTGAAATGCGAAAGACGACGGCGAGATACAGTGAAGTGCTTGATAACCTGGAGTATATCAAAGAGAACATCGGTGCCATCAATGATGAACAGAAGCAGATACAGGAGTACCTGATCACCCTCCGCGAAGACGAAGCAGAAGCCAGGGAAAATGCACTCCTTGTCCAGGACAGGAAAGAGGACATATACAGGGAGCTGATGGGCTCCAATATGTCTAGCGTTCCTGAGAAATTCCTGGTCATGAAAAATGAGCTTGACATCGATGTCAAGGAGATACACAAGTACTTTGAGCGCCGGCCGCTGAATGTCCAGTATATAAAGGACAAGGTGAATCATACTGTACTGCTGCTCAACAAGTTCAACCAGGAGGCATATGAAATACTTCAGGAAGCACAGCTTACGGAACTTATGATTCAATACGGCAACAGATACCGCCGGGATGACCATGATTTCAACACGATGCTGAATGAGGCGGAACGCCTGTTCAAGGAGAACCGTTATAAACGTGCGCTCGAGATTGCGAAAAACGGGCTCGAAAAGGTTGAACCGGGTGCAGCGGCAAGAATTGAAAGAGAATTTGATAATGAATAATCAAAGGCGGCTTGGGATATTTATATCCCAGGTCACTTTTACGTAAGGAGTGGCATTTTGATATATATGGACAATGCAGCGGCAACACGTCCGTTTGAGGAGGCCCTGGAAACATTTCAACAGGTAAACAGGAACTACTATTACAATACAGAAAGTATCCATCCGGAAGGCCGAAGGGCAGGGCAGCTGCTTGAGGCTTCGAGGAAACAGGTGCTCGAACTGCTTGGCCTGGGGGGGTGGGGATGTGTGTTTACCTCCGGGGCGACAGAGAGCAATAACATCGCCATACAGGGGGTGCTGAAGAATAAAAAACAGTTCGGCAGAACGATTCTTGTCAGTGAAATCGAACATCCGAGTGTCATCAACGTCATTGAAGAGATGAAAAATGAAGGGTTCGACGTCAAATACATCGGTACCAAGCAAGACGGACAAATTGACCTTGAAGATTTGGAGGGGAAGCTTGACAGCGATGTTGTATTCGCCTCAGTCATGGCTGTAAATAATATAACGGGAGCAGTCCAGCCGGTGTCTGAAATTGCGGAAATACTGAAGGATTACCCCAAAGTGCATTTCCATGTAGATGCGACCCAGGCAATAGGCAAAGTCGACATGGATTTAGACGGGGCGGATACTCTGAGCCTGAGTGCACATAAATTCCATGGACTGAAGGGCGCAGGCAGCCTGATTGTGAAACGGGAGGGTATTCTCCGGCCTGTCATGTACGGTGGAGGCCATGAATCAGGTATCCGAAGCGGAACTGTCAATCTGGGTGCGGTGGCGGCGATGGCAAAAGCCTTGAGGATCGCAACAGAGAACAGGGGAGAGAGTTACAGAAGGATAGCCCGGTACAATGAACGCGTAAGGGATGCAGTTTCAGCTCTCTCCTCTGTCCGCGTCCAGCCCGGTGGCGTCCCCCATATATTGAACCTGTCTTTTGAAGGTGCCATGGGGGAAGTCGTGGTGAATGCACTTGGCGCCCGCGGCATCATGGTGTCGACCACGAGTGCATGTGCCTCAAAACTTTCTGTACTTAATGAAACACTCGTGGCGATGGACAATACGGAGGCGGTTGTAAAGGGCAGCATCCGGATTTCATTTTCAAGCTTTACAACAGATGAGGAAGCAGATATATTAATTGAAGCTCTTAACGGAGTACACAAGCAAATAGGAGGTGTACTAAAATGAAATACGACCACATTTTAGTGAGATATGGTGAGCTGACCCTGAAGACGAAAAACAGGAAGATGTTCGTCAATGCAATCAGAAAGACGATGATCCGTGCCCTTGAAGGTCTTGACGTCAAAGTGAAGGCGAACAGGGACCGCGCCTACATCGAACTATTCGAGGCCGACCCCTATGAAGTGATGGAGAAGCTGAGGCATGTGACAGGTATCCTGAGTGTATCCCCGGTTGTGAAAATGGACAGGACTGAAGAGGCGATGAAAGAGACGGCGCTTCAGTTTGCCGCGGACTTCAAACCGGGGAGTTCATTTAAAATAGAAGTCAAGCGTGCAGATAAGGCGTTTCACCTGAAAACATTCGATATTCAGGATATGCTCGGCGGTCTGCTGCTCAGAAACACTGAGAATATCAGGGTCGATGTCAGGGAACCGGACTATAAGGTCATGGTCGAAGTGCGTCTTGACGCCATCTATATGTATCATGATGTAATCAGCTGTGTCGGGGGATTGCCTGCCGGCACAGGGGGCAGGGCACTGCTCATGCTTTCAGGGGGCATCGATTCCCCGGTGGCAGGTTTTGAAATCATGAAAAAAGGTGTGAAGCTGGAAGCGATCCATTTCCATTCCCCGCCGTATACGAGCATGCAGGCGACGGATAAGGTCAAGCAGCTGATCGATATCATGTCAGAGCGAACCGGTGTGGATATCAGACTTCACATCATACCGTTCACCGAACTGCAGACCACTCTATATGATAAGATTCCGGATAATATATCCATGACTTCAACGCGGCGCGTCATGCTGAGGCTTGCGGAAAAACTGGCTGAAAAGATAGATGCCCAGGCAGTGGTAAACGGTGAGAACCTTGGACAGGTTGCTTCCCAGACGCTCACCAGCATGCATGCAATCAATGCAGTGACAAGCTTTCCCGTCCTGCGTCCGCTGCTGACACTTGAAAAGAATGACATCGTCAAAAAGGCAAAAGAATATGGTACTTATGAAACATCCATCATGCCGTTTGAAGACTGTTGTACGATATTCAAGCCGAAGGCGCCGAAGACGAGACCGGCGCTGGACAATGTTCTCAAGTTTGAATCGAATGTCGATTTCAATCCGATGATCCACAGAGCGCTTGAAAATATAGAAATTTATGAACCGGATGCAAAAGAAGATTCTGATGCGTTCGACTCACTGCTGTAGGCTGAGTCATGGAATTTGAACTTTCAGCCCTGCTGCTGATCATTGTGCTCGGTTTCATAGCCGCTTTCATCGATGCCGTGGTAGGCGGGGGCGGTCTGATATCCATCCCGGCGCTCCTCGCAACCGGTATGTCGCCGGCAACTGCCCTCGGGACCAATAAGCTCGCATCTGCATTCGGATCATTCACGAGTTCCATGAAATTCCTCAGGTCGAGGAATGTCGACTTCAGGCGGATGATGAAACTGTTCCCTGTAAGCGTCCTCGTTTCCATAGCCGGTGCCTTCATCGCAGTCAGGCTGCCTGGTGAAGTTCTGAAGCCGCTGGTCCTGGTCATGCTGATCATCGTCCTTGTCTATACATTATTCAGGAAGGACTGGGGGGCGATAGAAAAGAAGAATGCACTTTCAAAGGGCAAGGCAGTCATACTGATAGTGTTTGTCATCATCATCGGATTCTATGACGGATTCATGGGCGGCGGCACAGGGTCATTCCTTCTGTTCCTCATGCTTTTCACCGGCTTTGATTTCCTCAGGGCGGCGGGCAATGCCAAAGTGTTGAACTTTGGCAGCAACATCGGTGCACTGCTGCTTTTCATCACGATGGGCGAAGTGAACTATACCTACGGACTTGCTATGGCGGCAAGCATGGTGCTTGGTTCATATGCCGGTGCCCATCTTGCAATCTCAAAAGGAGTGGGATATGTAAGGGGGCTGTTCATCATTGTTACCAGTGTGCTGATACTGAAAAATATATATGATTTCCTTTCATGATATGAAAAAAGAAACTTCCTCTGGAGTCAGAGGAAGTTTCTTTGTGCTTTGTGCCAGAATGTATTGTCCTTCAGTTTCAGAGTCTTGATCAGTTTGTCACTGATCGATACCTCGACTTTTTCCGTGTTGCGTACACTTATCGCTTCATTATCGAGTGACATGATTGGGTAGTAATCCAGATTTTTGTCAATGAGCAGGGTCAGCGGCCTTTCCTTGTTCAGAAGGAAGCTCGTGCCGAGTGTCCTGTAGGTATTGTTGTTGACACTTGCCAGTTCCGTCACCTGCATTGCGTGGATGAGCGGATCTACGACCGAACCGCCGAGTGATTTGTTGTAGCCTGTCGAACCTGTCGGTGTGGCGATGAGAATACCGTCCCCGTTAAACTGTTCGAACAGGAAATCATTGATGTAGACATCCATTTTGATGGTTTTGACAATGCTCGAGCGCAGTGTGAATTCATTGAGGCAGTAGCTCGGCTTATTGTCATTGATACTGACTTCGAGAAGCGGATAATTTCGTACGTCCAGATTATCCTGATCGATCGCCTCTTCGAGTGTTTTTATATCACGGTAGTGGAAATCAACATAAAAATAGTTTGCACCATCTACGGCAATTCCAAGATAGACGCAATCATCCCGGAAGTTGTTCTTCCTGACCGACTGAAGGAATTCTCCGTCACCGCCGATGGATGCGATGATATCTGCATCATCACTTGCCCCCACTTCTTCGATGCCATGTCTTGAAAAAATGTCAGACAGTTCATCGTGCACTTCCCTGGTCTCTTCGCCGTGCGGAGCAAAGAAATATACTGTCTTATAAATGTTGTTATTCAAACGGTTCACTCCTAAATACTATTTGTCTAGCCTGTCCTTTTCTGCCATCTAATACTTTTATACCACAGATCATGCCAGTTTAACAATTCAGCAATCCATCAGGGGTACCTGTTCATAGCGGATACGGCAATTTTTTCTATTTTTTGAACATGGGTGGAGTTACGTTATAAATTATTCGCTGTATGGTATCATTATAAATGAATATAATACATAGGAAAGGACTGGTTTTTTGAAACGTATCATAGCGGTTGTAATCGCACTGGCACTTCTCGTTTTTGGTGTCGTGGCCTCTGTTTTCAATGCCATGTGGGCAAGCGACTGGGAAGATGTATTCAGTGAATTCTCAGGAGGTGAATTTCCGCCTTCAACTGTGATGGAAGAGGGTGATGCAGCAAACAGGATCGCAGTGGTCAATATTGAAGGCACCATCATGGATTCGGGGGAACAGCCGGGCATGTTCCAGTCACAGGGGTATAACCATACGCTTGTGATCGAATCGCTCAAGCAGATCCTCGATGATGACACGATAAAGGGAGTCATGCTCAATGTGAACTCACCAGGGGGCGGAGTCTACGAGAGTGCTGAAATCCATAAATATCTGCAGCAGATCAAAGAGGCCGGGAAGACGGTCTACAGCTCAATGGGAGGCATGGCAGCTTCCGGCGGATACTACGTCTCCGCGCCTGCCGACCAGATATTCGCTTCCAATGAGACGATGACCGGGTCGATTGGTGTCATCATGCAGAGCATCAACTACAGCCAGCTCGCAGAGGATTTCGGGGTGGAATTCGAAACTTATGCGAGTGGGGACATGAAAGAGATGCTTGGCGGGCACAGGGATCCCACTGAAGAGGAGTCAGAGTATGTGCAGAGCATGGTCGATGGAATGTATCAGGATTTTGTTGACGTAGTTGCTGAAGGCAGGGACATGAGCGACGAGGAAGTCAAGAACCTGGCCGACGGTCGCATCTATATGGGTGAAGACGCAATGGAAAACGGCCTCGTCGACCAGATGGGCTACTTTGAGGATGCCATGAAAGCATTGGAAGAGGAACTCGGCGGCAACCCGCAGGTCATTGAATACGGATATAACGGCCAGAATAACTTCCCATTAAGCTATAAGGCCAAAAACCTGCTGTCTGACATAACAGGCAGAAGCGATATCGATAAGATCGAATCTTTACTGGACAACAGACAGGGCATGACGCCTATGTACCTGTATGAGAAGTAGGGGGGATACACATGGAACATAATACAAGGTATCAGCCCGGCGCCGGGAATGATACGATTATGGACAAGCTCGATCACATGGCCACAGCCCACTTCTTCACCCGGCTGGTCAGCTACATCATTGATGTGGTCTTAATCTGGTCAGCTTCACAGATTCTTATCTACCCGGTGCTCGGCATGTTCGATATCAAGGGATCGCATTTATGGCTGCCGATATTCAGTGTGGAAAATATCGCTTCAGGGCTGCTCTACTTCCTTTATTTCGTACTGATGACCTATTTTTTCCGCCAGACACTGGGGAAAATGATCACGGGTATCAGCGTAATCGATAAGGACGGCCGAGGACTCGGTTTCATGCAGGTGCTGTACCGGGAGCTTGTGGGACGGTATATCAATAATGCGCTCGCCTATATACCCTATCTGATGATCATATTCACTAAAAACAGAATGGGTCTGCATGATTACTTCGCTGACACCTATGTAGTGAAGAATGACTATCAGGGTTATAAAAATATGATTAAAGCGCATATGTACCGGGAAACAGTTAATGGAGAGAAAAATTATCAGGAGGATGATCTACAAAATGGCTAAAGTAACATTCAAAGGAAACCCTATGACATTGATTGGTGACGAAGTGAAAGTTGGGGACCAGGCACCGGATTTTTCAGTATTGGATACTGGCCTCTCGGAAGTGACACTCAGCGACTATAACGGTAAGAAAAAGCTGATCAGTGTCATACCGTCAATTGATACGGGGGTGTGCAGCACTCAGACCAAGACATTCAACGAAAGGGTTGCGAATGTCGACAATACAGCTGTACTGACGATCTCAAATGATCTTCCTTTTGCCCAGAAGAGATGGTCTGCGGATGAAGGGCTGGATAATGCGGTGACTCTTAGTGACCATAAGGATCTTTCCTTTGGCAGGAGCTACGGTGTCGTCATGGAGGAACTCAGACTGCTTGCGCGCAGCGTATTCGTCCTTGATGAGAACAACAAAGTAGTCTATGTGGAGTATGTACCGGAAGGTACGGATCATCCGAATTATGACAAAGCGATTGAAGCATTGGAATCTATATAATATAATAGTATAATGATTTGTCTGGACTGTCCGAGCGGGGCAGTCCCTATTTTATGTTTAATGAGGGATTTAAATGGAATTATCAAAGATGGAAAATGTTTATCATGCACTGATAGAAGAATCGGACCGTCTGCTTGAGAGCAATCCCGATGCCACGAGGCTGGAGGCATTGGGGGAGGCGTTGATACGTGTCGAAAAGGACGGTTCCTACAGTGATCTGAGGAAAGCGTTCCAATTCGCCTACCTTTATCATGTAAAAGAAGAAAAAGTACAGCCGAATCACCAGCTTACGCCGGATGCAATCGGGTACTTCATATCCCATCTGCTGCAGCTGTTCAACAAAGATCCGATCAGACTGCTGGACGCAGGAAGCGGAACGGGTCACCTGTCGCTGACAGTAAAGGAACAGATTGAGGACACTGAACTGTTCGGTGTGGAAGTGGATCCGCTTCTTGCTCAGATGAACGTGAACCTGTGCGATTATCTTGAAGTGCCGATGGATATATATCCGCAGAATATCATAGAACCCGTCAGGCTGCCGCAGGTGGATGCAGCGATCGGTGACCTGCCGGTCGGCTACTATCCACTCGAGGTGGAGGGGTTCACCACGGCGTTCAAGGAAGAGCGGAGCTATGCCCATCTTCTCATGCTTGAAAGCGCAATGAGCTATGTTAAAGATGATGGAATAGGCGTGTTTGTAGTACCGTCGGATATGCTTGAAGAAAAAAACGAGACAATCAAAAAGTACCTTTCCGAATCGGCAACACTGCTGATGTTCCTGAATTTGCCGAATTCCATCTTCAAAACAGAGAATCAGCGGAAATCGATCATCGTCCTTAAAAAGAAATTTTCACCTCTCAAGAACAATGAAGTATTGATCGGAGACATACCGGACTTCAAGAATGCGGATCAGTTCAAACACTTTTTAGCCCAGACAGAATCATGGTATGATAGTTATGCTAATGACTATTAAGTTATCGGGAGGAAAACATGTCTAAAATAATTGCAATAAATGCGGGAAGCTCTTCGTTCAAGTTCCAGCTGTTCGAAATGCCCGCTGAGAAAGAGATAGCCAAGGGACTCGTGGAGAGGATCGGCTTGGATAATGGTATCTTCTCCATCACAGTGGATGATGGGAAGAAGACAATAAATCAGGACTTTAAAAATCATGAGGAGGCAGTCAACCTCATGCTGGAAAAACTTGTTGAGAACGGCGTCATCAGAAGTATCAATGATATCGATGCCAGTGGACACCGTGTGGTACATGGCGGTGAAGTGTTCGACAAGTCAGTATTGATCGATGACGAGGTCGTCAGGGAAATACAGAAACTGAGCGAACTTGCGCCGTTGCACAACCCGGCGAACCTGATGGGCATCAATGCCTTCAGGGAACAGCTGCCCGATGTGCCGCATGTTGCGGTATTTGATACGTCATTCCACCAGACAATGCCGGAAAGCTCCTATCTCTACAGTCTGCCGTACAACTACTATGAAGACTACGGCATCCGTAAGTACGGTTTCCATGGTACCAGTCATAAGTACGTCACCCAGAGAGCATCAGAACTGATGAACAGACCGCTTGAAGAACTCAGGATCATCAGCTGCCACCTTGGTAACGGTGCGAGCATCGCGGCTGTAAAAGGCGGCGAATCGATTGATACTTCCATGGGCTTTACGCCGCTTGCGGGAGTCACAATGGGGACCCGTTCAGGGAACATCGACCCGGCCCTGATTCCCTATATCATGGAAAAGACTGGTAAATCGGCTGTGGAAGTCCTGAATGTCCTGAACAAGGAATCCGGGCTGCTTGGCGTGAGCGGGTTTTCCAGTGATTTGCGCGATATCGAGGAAGAAGGGCAGAAAGGGAATGAAAGAGCAGAACTCGCATTGGAAGTTTTCGGCGAGCGGATCCACAAATACATGGGCTCCTATGCGACACGCATGGGTGGTCTGGATGCAATCATCTTCACGGCGGGAGTCGGGGAGAACTCAGATATCGTGCGTGCCAAAGTGCTGGAAGGGCTTGAATTCATGGGAGTCTATTTCGATCCGACATCAAATGATGTGCGCGGACAGGAGAAATTCATCAATCATCCGTATTCACCGGTCAAGATCATCATCATTCCCACAAACGAAGAAGTGATGATTGCGCGCGATGTGATGGAGGTTGCAGAACTCTGATCTAAAGCGAAAATGCGGCCCCGGTGCTATTCCGGGGCCGCATTTTCGCTTCCACTGGGTTCAGTTATTGCTTGTTTTCATTCATGAACTCTTCTGTTGCCACAACCGGCTCGAAATCATCCGGAAGGTTTTCCGTTCTGACCACCAGTACATCGCAGGGAGCATGCCGTACGATATTTTCGGAAACGGAACCGATGATGAACCTTTCGACTGCGTTCAGACCGGTCGCACCACAGGCAATCAGATCTGCGCCTGTCTTTTTGACCGCTTTTTTAGGTATGATATTTTTTGGAGAACCATAGTCTATGATCTTGACGACATCTGTGACGCCTCTTTCCACAGCCAGTTCTTCATAGCCGTCCAGGAGTTTCTGTGCAAAATCATTCGCCCGCTGTGAGATGGTCCGGTCATATGCCTCAACTGATGCAAATGACCGTGTATCAATCACATTGATGACTGAAAGTGTGGAATCGTTACGCTTGGCGATTTCAATCGCCTTATGGAATGCCCACTCTGCTTCTCTCGATCCGTCTACTGCAATGAGGATGTTGTTGTACTTAAGCATTATTATTGCCCCTTTCGTGTATGATATCGCTTTCTTTATACTATACCACATTTGAAAAATTTATAACTTATGTTAACCGATTCTCATGACGATTTTGTTAACTGTGTGTTACAATTGCTTCAATGAAGAAAGGAGATATTGCAATGATTATTGGTGTTCCAAAAGAAATAAAGAATAATGAAAGCCGTGTGGGCCTTACTCCGGCGGGCGTCCATGCTTTTGTAGAGGCAGGGCACACGGTCAAAGTTGAAAAGAATGCGGGAGCCGGATCATATTTTGAAGACTCCGACTATGTTGATGCAGGTGCTGAAATCGTTGAAAACGCAGATGCAGCATGGGATGCTGACATGGTTGTGAAAGTCAAGGAACCGCTTGCCGGGGAGTTCGGCTACTTTAAAGAGAACCTGATTTTATTTACTTATCTTCACCTTGCTCCAGAAATCGAATTAACGAAAGCGCTTTTAGAGAAAAACGTTGTATCGATTGCCTATGAAACAATCCAGGCACCTGACGGATCACTGCCTCTGCTTTCTCCTATGAGTGAAGTTGCGGGAAGAATGGCAACACAGATCGGAGCAGAGTACCTGCAGAAGATCAACGGAGGAAAAGGAATTCTGCTGAGTGGCGTACCGGGTGTTTCCCGCGGCAAAGTGACCATAATCGGCGGTGGCATGGCGGGTACGAACGCTGCTAAAATGGCGATCGGCCTCGGTGCCGATGTAACCATTCTGGACCTCAATCCGAAACGGCTCAGGGAGCTGGATGACCTGTTCGGTGCGAGTGTGCAGACGCTCATGTCATCGCCTCTCAACATTGCACAAGCGGTAAAAGAAAGCGATTTAGTGATCGGTGCCGTCCTTATACCGGGTGCCAAAGCGCCGAGACTCGTTACTGAAGATATGATCAAATCGATGAATGCCGGCTCAGTGATCGTGGATATCGCAATCGATCAGGGTGGTATTTTCGAAACGACGGACAAAGTGACAACACACGATGATCCGATTTACGTGAGGCACGAAGTCGTCCATTACGCGGTTGCGAACATGCCGGGTGCAGTGCCGCGTACTTCCACGATAGCGCTCACCAATGCAACGATGAACTATGGACTCCAGATTGCCAATAAAGGGTACAGGGAAGCTGCCAGGCAGAACCCTGTCCTGCTCGGCGGGTTCAACACGTATGAAGGTCATGTGACATACAAGGCTGTAGCAGAAGCTCAGAACCTTGAATATACCGATATAGAAACACTCCTGTGATACATCAGAAATAGCCTCCGGACAATCTGTTCCGGAGGCTATTTCCATGGGTCACGTCTGCCGGTCGACAACCACTGTATCGAAAGGGATGCTTCCTGTCAGCTCTTTCAGCTGGGATTCATCCCTGACAAGAGGGATGATGACAATCCGCTTTTTGGCATGGATCTTCAGTTTTGCCAAAGGCTGCAGGGCATTGAAGTCATCCATATCGATATCTCTTGTGTCATACATGATGCCTGACGCGTCATGGTCGACGAGTTCATCCAGGAGACGGCTCTGAAGAAATGCCGGAACTTTACTGAATGATGGCCCTACGATGAAATGATGTCCACCGATGATTTTGGAAAGTTCGCTGACGAACGGCAGGTCCAGGTGGTGGTGCCCGTCGGAAAAGACTTGGTCTGTAACAAATCCATCGGCATCCGCCATCATGCGGGCGGACTCGATGATGATGTTTTTCAGCATGAAAGGGTTGGATTCATCCCAGTGGTTCAGTGATGCAAAGATCTCCGAACCGGGATGGAGCGCTTTTTTCATGCCGGGCAGTACATTGTTCGGCGTGCTGAAATCTTCCCTTGCCAGAATTTCAGATGTAAATCCTTCTGACAGATTGTGGTTTCTCTGAATGGTTTTCACGTGATTCACCTCAAAGAGATTGTATCATATCATGCATGATTAACGTGCCCTGCGGGTAGTGTTAATATATATCATCATAATGGAAAGGAAGTATCTTCATAATGAAACTCAGCTATCATGGACATTCAATCATCGCTTTGGAGAACAATGGCTCCAAAGTGCTCGTCGATCCATTCATAAACGGAAATGAACTCACCGATCTCGATGCAGGTGAAGTCAGGACCGACTATATCGTCCTCACGCACGGGCATAACGACCATGTCGGAGATACGGTGGACATCGCAAAGCGGAATAATGCGACAGTCATTGCGCCGGTGGAGCTTGCGGACTATATCGGCAGCAAGGATATCGAAGTTGTGGCGATGAACATCGGCGGCAGAAATGAATTCGAATTCGGTTCCGTCAAATTCGTACACGCTTTCCACAGCTCGAGCTATACTTTCGATGATGGTTCCGGGCTGGTCTATACAGGTATGCCGACCGGAATCATCCTTGAGGCGGGGGATAAGAAAATCTACCACGCCGGGGATACGGGAATATTCGGTGACATGAAACTCATATCAGAACTGAATGGTCCGTTTGATGTATTCTTTGTTCCAATCGGTGATAATTTCACGATGGGGATTGATGATGCGGTGTATGCAACTGATAATCTGGTGAAGCCGGGAACAGCCGTCCCGGTCCATTACAATACGTTTCCACCAATCAGGCAGGATCCGCAGGAATTTAAAGATAAACTGTCCACCGACTGCCAGGTGTTGACAGCGGGTGATGAAGTCAGAATTTAAGATTCAGATATGTTTATAAAATAAGGGACACTCGCCGTGTCCCTTATTTTTAATGTATAATGGACCCAAGGTGATTAAATGTCAAAACATGATGAAATACTCGAATATATACATGCATTGCCGGAAGGCGCTAAAATCTCAGTGAGGCAGATATCTGCGAACCTGGATGTCTCGGACGGAACCAGCTACAGGGCGATAAAATCCGCAGAAAAGGAAGGGCTCGTCAAAACGATAGAAAGAGTGGGGACGATCCGCGTTGCGCCGAGGGAATCCGCCGGGGAGGGCAATCTCACATTTCAGCAGGTGAACCGTGTCATCCAGGGTACTATCCTCGCCGGCAGAAAGGGAATGGCGCATGAAATTACCCGCTTCATCATCGGTGCGATGCGTACAGAAGCGCTCGAGACATATCTCGAAAAGGGGGCGCTGCTCATCGTGGGCAACCGCGAGGATGCCCAGTGGCGGGCAATGGATAATCGTTCAGGAGTACTCATTACCGGGGGATTCGGTCCCGCTGCAGGAATCATGGAAAAAGCGGAATCACTCGGCCTCCCCGTCATTTCAACCAGTGCCGATACATTTTCTGTGGCTTCCGTCATACAGCGGGAGCTCTACAGCAGATCCCTTATGAGCAATGTCGTCACAGCGGACGACCTGGTTGTAAGGCAGGAGAAGTATGTGTACGACCTCAAAACCGCTGATGTACGCGAATATATCCCGGCGGACAAGATGACTGTCCTGGTGGAAGGGGAGAGGTATATCGGTACTATACGCTCCTCAGACATCTCTTCAGTGGATAAAGAGCGTTACAGCGAATGGCTGCAGCAGAATATTGAAGTGCTGCCGTCGGGTACTCTCCAGACACTCAGACAGGTGATGAGCTGGCACCAGCTGAATATAGTACCGGTGGTCGACAGGGAGCGCCGGTTTCTGGGTGTTGTGCACAGGCGTGATGTGTTCAGGGAGTTCGAGCCGAGAAAGCTCAGTACGGGCATGTCATCGGAAGAGGTGATTGACCGGGAAATCCGTATAGACGAAAACAGGGTCCACATGAAAGTCATGCCTTTTATGACGGATGAATATGGAAGCATCACCCAATCAGCGTTCATGAGGCTTATCGAACGGCTGACAGCAGTAGTGCTCAAGAGCCGGGGCATCCACAGCTACCACATGGACTCATTGAACCTTGTAAATGTGAAGCTCGTACAGCTCAACCAGGAAATCGTCCTGGAGGGTAATATCATCGACCTCGGAGATCAGTTTCTCCGTCTTGAAGTCGAGACTTCCTCTGAAGGGAATGTATTGTCCAAGGCCATGCTGATGATCCAGCATTACAGCGACCATAAAAAATAGACAAGTGGATTCCCACTTGTCTATTTGCCGCTTTGCCGCTGTTTGCGTTCAAATTCCTCCCAGGCTTCCTCCTCGATTGGGAGGTTGCCTTTGAAATACTTTCTGGCAGCATTGAAATGCCAGATGTTATATGCACCCAATATAATGAACAATGCGCCGATTATATAGGAAACAGCTGTATGGAACTGGATGATGGTATTCAGTCCGAAAGCGAGGATGAGCAGACCGAGCCAGATTCTTGATATGCTGTTAAAATGTGCAGATTGAACATCACGTCTGCTCCTGATCTGCCTTACTTTGAAAAGCAGGAACATGAAAAGGCTGGCCAGCAGCAGGGTAACCAGAACAGATACCGATATTTGATATAACATTTCCATCTGATACAACTCCATTCCACATTGTAGTATAATTTATAATGCTTACCAAGTAAATATTTGGAGAGGGAGAATCACAATTGTTCACAGAATATATAAAACAGTTTTCACAATTGAAAGCACATTACAGGGAAGTTCTCAACCTGATCAACGAGTATGAGGAAATCATCATCATGCGGCATAAACGTCCCGACCCCGATGCCCTGGGCTCCCAGCTAGGGCTGAAGGCGGTGCTGAAAGCGATCTTTCCGAATAAATCCGTCGCGGCACTTGGAGAGGAGGAAGTCTCCCTCAACTACCTGGGGAGGATGGATCCGGTGACGACGCTCCGCAATCCGCTGCTGATCGTACTGGATACTGCCAACAGGGACCGTATAGACGGGGACCTGTCCGTGGGGGAAAAAGTGATCAAGATCGATCACCATCCGGATCACGACCCGTACGGTGATATCAATATAGTGGAGACGGGTGTGTCCTCGACGTCGGAACTCATATATCTGCTCACTGCACTGTGGGGATTCGACAATGACTACATTGATGATGAATCGGCAAGATTGCTGTTTGCAGGCATAGTGGGGGACACGGGCAGATTTTTATTCAGTAATACGACCAGCATGACCCACCGGATTGCTTCGGAACTGAAGACGTTCAATTTTGATGCTGCACAGGACATGCAACTCATGAATGTGCAGTCCCTCAACCAGTTCAGGTTCAAAGGATATCTTATCGATAACTTTGAAATTACCGACAAAGGTGTGCTGTCAGTATGGGTTCCGAAATCCGTACTTCGGAAATATGACCTGACCAGCAATGAAGCCAGCATGAGCGTCAACATGTACCGGGAGATAGAAGAAGCGAAAATCTGGTTCATGGCAGTGGAGGAGGAAGGTGAGATACGTGTGCGTCTCCGCTCCAAGGACACGGTGATAAATGATGTTGCGGAACAGTTCGGGGGCGGGGGCCACCCGTTTGCCAGCGGTGCGAGCCTCAAGACAGCTGAGGGCATCCCTGATATGATAAGGGCCCTGGACGCCAAACTTTAGAAAGGGGCGCAGTTGTCCATGATCAATTTGAACGTACACAGCTGTTTTGATTTTTTAAACAGCAGCATCAGAATTGATGAACTTTTAAAAAAGGTTTCCGACGATGGGCAGCATGCTGTTGCTCTGACAGACTTCAATCGGATGCACGGTGTCTACAGCTTTTTGCAGAAAGCACCCGGATACGATGTAAAGCCACTCGCGGGTATGGAGATAAAAGTTGAGGACGGGCTTGATGGCATACCGCTGATACTGATTGCAAAGAATGACCGCGGCTACAGGGAGCTCATAAGACTGTCGGCAATGCTGTCCTATAAGTCGATTGAACATACTCCGCCTGCATTTCTCTCGGACAATATAAAAGAATGCGTCGCTATGGCAACGAATGACGCCGGAGTGGCAATTCTGGACGCCTTGAATACTGCTGAAAGCGATAAATACCAGTCCCATACTGTAAGCGGTGACGCCTATACCAGAGTATATGCCGAAGCCTCGCGTTATCTTTCACCATCCGGACTGCCGGCGCTCACGGTTTTAAATGCAATCCGTGACAATATAAAGCTTGACCCCGGTGAAATCAGTGAGCGGACAGGAACGGCTTTCGTCAAAACCCATCAGGATCTGGCGGAGGACGAGCATTCCTGTCTGGAACACAACAGGCAGATTGTACAAAAATGTAATGTCTCAGTTCCTGAAACGGAGAATGTCCTGCCAGTGTACCCGCATCCTGACAACAGCGATTCGCAGGAATATCTCTGGCAGCTTCTTATGGACAGACTCCCTGCAGTGGCCGGAGACAAGCCAGAATACAGGGAACGCCTGGAATATGAATACGGCATCATTATCGAGATGGGATATGAGGATTATTTTCTGATCGTACAGGATGCGGTGAATTACGCCAAGGATGCAGGAATCTATGTCGGCCCCGGACGGGGCTCCTCGAGTGCCAGCCTCGTATCATATCTCCTGAACATCACAGAAATAGATCCGCTCAAATACAATCTGCTTTTCGAACGTTTCCTCAATCCTGAACGTGTGACGATGCCCGATATAGATATAGACTTCGAAGATACACGCAGGGATGAGATTGTCGATTACCTCATAGATAAATACGGTACGATGAACGTTGCGCACATCATTACCTACGGTACACTCAGTGCCAAGATGGCGGCCCGGGACGTCGGTCGTGTCCTCGGATTTACAGATGAAGAGTTGAAACTTGTGTCAGGTATCATACCGGATGGTCCGGGTGTGGCACTTGAAAGAGCCTTTTCATCAGACAATTTCCGCGCGCTTATGGATGCCGATGACAAATACAGGATTTTCAGGGACATATGCATGCAGGTCGAAGGGCTGCCGAGGCATTCCTCGACACATGCTGCGGGTGTGCTGCTGAGTGAAAGTCCTCTGACAGACGTCGTACCTGTCATCTTCTCGGAGGGTCATACCCTGAGCCAGTGGACGATGACGGAAGTAGAGTCGGCGGGTCTGCTTAAAATTGATGTGCTTGGACTCAGGAACCTGTCATTGATCAGGTATATGGTCAATAGAATACGGCATGTGGAACCAGACTTCGACTTGAAATGTATTCCTCTCGATGAACCGGATGTCTACCGTCTTCTTGCCAGGGGGGCAACTCTCGGCATATTCCAGCTCGAATCAGACGGCATACGCAAAGTCATCCAGGATGTGAATCCCAGGGGATTTCTGGACCTGGCTGCTGTCATCGCACTGTACAGGCCCGGCCCGATGAAGGAAATCCCACATTTCATAGAAGGGAAGGAGAACCCCGGCGGGGTGTCGTACCCGCATCCCGACCTCACAGAAATATTGGAGGAGACGTATGGTGTCATAGTATACCAGGAGCAGATCATGCAGATTGCCGCTAAAATAGCCGGCTATTCATACGCAGAGGCGGATATACTCAGACGGGCGATGAGTAAGAAGGACAGGGCGACACTTGAGAAGGAGCGTTCCCATTTCGAACAGGGGGCGGCTTCCAGGGGATATGGAACTGAACTCGGACAGTTCATTTTCAATCTGATCCTGGAATTTGCCGACTACGGTTTTGTAAAGAGTCATGCGATTGCATACAGCCGCATTTCCTATATACTGGCGTATATAAAGACAAAACACCCCGAGATTTTTTATGCTGTAATTCTGACGCACCACTTCGGCAACGATGTGAAGATGAAGCAGGTGACTGATGAAATCAGGCAGCTGCAGATAGATATCCTGCCCCCTGATATCAACCGCTCAGTCTGGATGAACACGGCAGGAAACGGTATCAGACTGGGGTTCGGGATGATCGGCGGAATTACTTTCCGCACGGCTGAAGCCATAGTAGAAGAAAGGAAGAACGGACCTTTCAAAGATCTGTATGATCTGAAAACACGCGTGAAGTCTGTCAATCTGAACAAAAAGATGCTGCATCAGCTGATCATCTCGGGGGCACTGGACAGTTTTCGGGAGAACAGGAAAACGATGCTCCAGTCGCTTTCCATGGTGGAGAGTATAAGTGGTGATGAGTATTCGCATGATTCTTTTCTGAGTACGCTGGGTTTCAGTGTAAAAAAAGAGTACCAGTATGTCGAAGAGATGGAACCTCTGGAAATGCTCGAAGGGGAGAAGGAAGTATTCGGTTTCTACATCTCGGAGCATCCGGTCAAGATCATGCACAGGGATATGCAGTACATTCCTTTTACACTGCTTCATCACGACAGGCGGCGGGGGGATTATCTGCTGTTCTACGAGAACGTGAAAGTGATCCGGACCAAAAAAGGGCAGAACATGGCATTCGCAAGTGTTTCCGATGGTTTCCATGAGATGGAGGCGGTCATTTTCCCGAAAGTCTACTTCAATATCCATGGCAGGCTGTCTGAGAAGATGCTGGTGACATCCGGCAGGATAGAGGAGAGGAAAGGTCGGAAACAGCTCATTATAGATGATGCCGATACTCCCGAAGTTTTCGAAAGGGAATATTTGAAATCGGCCGGGAAGGTATTCATCAGGCATGCCCACAAGTATGATTTCAGTGAAGTTCTCGGCAATGCGGGGCTTCCTGTGCTGGATTTCGGGAACCGTGAAGAGATCGGCAGGGTGAAGCTGCAGGATCTGCCGGTGCTGATATCTATGTTGGATAAAGAGGATATACGTATTTTAAGATAATTTGTTGTCACACAATATCGATAATGTTAATATAAAAAGTGGTATGACCACTCAGAGAAAGGGAGATCAATTTGTCGCTAAGAGATGATGCACTACACATGCACAAGCAGAAGCAGGGAAAACTATCAGTAAATTCCAAGGTGGAAATCAAAGACAGGGAGGCACTCAGCCTGGCCTATTCCCCGGGTGTTGCCGAACCGTGCAAAGAGATCTATGAGGATGAACGCACAGTCTTCGACTATACAATTAAAAGCAACACAGTTGGTGTGGTGACGGATGGATCCGCAGTACTCGGACTCGGCAATATCGGCGCGAAAGCCAGCCTGCCTGTAATGGAAGGCAAAAGTGCGCTTTTCAAAAATTTTGCCGGTGTGGATTCTTTCCCGATAGCACTCGAGACGAATGACGTGGATGAAATTGTCAACACGGTCAAATTGATGACCCCCATTTTCGGAGGAATCAATCTGGAGGATATTTCTGCACCGAGATGCTTCGAGATTGAGGAGAGACTGAGCCGGGAGACGGATATACCGGTTTTTCATGACGATCAGCACGGCACTGCAATTGTGACTTTGAGTGGTCTTATGAATGCGCTGAAGCTGACGGGTCGTTCCCTGAATAAGATCAAGGTCGTCCTGAACGGCGCCGGGGCTGCGGGCGTTGCGATTGTCAACCTGCTGTACAGCTTCGGTGTAAAAGAGATGATCATGTGTGATTCAAGAGGTGCAATCTATGAAGGCCGACCGAATGGCATGAACCCGGTCAAGGAAAAAATTGCGCAGTTCACAAATCAGGATCAGGTCGAAGGCGGGCTGGAAGATGTGATTCAGGATGCCGATGTATTCATCGGGGTTTCCATCGAAGGTGCATTGACCGAAGAGATGGTCAAGACAATGGCAGACGATCCGATCATCTTCGCCATGGCGAACCCGAATCCTGAAATCATGCCTGATACGGCAAAAGCTGCAGGCGCAAGCATCATAGGGACGGGACGCAGTGATTTCCCGAACCAGATCAATAATGTACTCGCATTCCCGGGCATATTCAGGGGTGCACTTGATGTGCGTGCAACACATATCAATGACGAAATGAAAAAAGCGGCTGTCATTGCGATTGCCGACCTGATTTCTGAAGATGAACTGAGGGCTGATTATGTCATCCCGGATGCATTCAACAAGGAAGTCGCTCCCAACGTTGCAAAAGCAGTGGCAAAAGCGGCTATGGAAAGCGGAGTCAGCCGTATCAAAGTGGACCCGGAAGAGGTCTACCAGAATGCGCTAAATCTAACGTAGCAAATACGGGGGGACTATGGAAGAAAGAACGGGTTTGGAACATATCGTAGAACAGATTCACAACCTGGTGGAAGCTGAAAATATCCAGGTGGGCGAAAAGCTCCCGAGTGAGAGGTATTTGAAGGATAAGCTGAATGTCAGCCGGCAGAGTGTCAGAGAAGCGCTCAGGGCCCTTGAACTGCTTGGTATCATTTATGTACGCCGCGGTGAAGGGACTTTCCTCGCCGACATAGACAACCATCAATTATTCCAATTGATCGGCAAGTACCTCATCAGAACAAAAAGACAGCAGGATGAAATCATAGAGATCAAAGAAATGATTGAAAATCATGTCAGGACAAAGTATGGCGATGAAGACATGTCTGTCTATGACGATGACAATCAAATATTAAAAAAAATTCACGTTTTGCTCGATAAATATTCACGGGCTTTCAATTCGTAATAGAAACAAGGGGTTAAGTATGCTAAAAGACTTGTTTTCCAAGCTGAATAAAAAAGTAAATGAAACCAACTCGAATGACGGTACATTCGAAAACAGCGCTTCAATCATGACCAAATGCCCGAACTGTAAAAAGATCCTTTATTCGAAAGAACTTTATAAAAGACTCAATGTCTGTACAAACTGCAATCATCACCTGCCTATAACAAGCGTTGAACGCATGGAGGCACTGATGGATGAGGACACGGCTACAGTACTTTTTGAAGAAGTAGCATCCGCCAATCCTCTTGAATTCCCGAATTATGGATCTAAACTTGAAAAGGACCAGCAGAAGACAGGGCTGAATGAAGCGGTGGTCTGTGCGGAAGGTGAAATAGATGGTACACGGACGGTTGTGGCCATCATGGATTCACGGTTCAGAATGGGAAGCATGGGGTCTGCTGTCGGTGAAAAGCTCGCCAGATCATTTAACTACGCCACTGAAAGAGGGCTGCCGGTCATCGTTTTCACAGCGAGCGGCGGTGCCCGCATGCAGGAGGGCATCATCTCCCTGATGCAGATGGCCAAAGTGAGTGTGGCGGTGGAAAAACACAGTCAGGCGGGACTTTTATACATTGCCTATATGACGAACCCCACAACAGGCGGTGTGTCGGCCAGCTTTGCTTCAGTCGGGGATATCAATCTGGCTGAAACAGGTGCCCTCATCGGTTTTGCGGGTAGACGCGTCATCGAAGAGACCATCAAGGAGAAACTGCCCGATGATTTCCAGACGGCGGAATTCCTGCTTAAACATGGACAGCTTGACAGGGTCGTAGACCGTAATGATATGAAAGACTATCTCGGAAAAATACTCAGAATGCATAGCGGGGTGTAGTCATGGCGTTCGAATTTGAGAAACCCATACAGGAACTTGAAGAGAAAATTGGGGAACTGGAAAAGTATGCGGCGAAAAACAAGCTGGATCTGACCAAGGAAATCAGTTTTCTTGAAAAGAAAGTAACAGACAAGAAGAACGAAATATACAACAACCTGACACCATGGCAGCGCGTGGAGATTGCGAGATATATAAACCGTCCGACGACGCTTGAATACATTGATGCAATGTTCGATGACTTCATCGAATTCTTTGGAGACCGGGTGTACAGTGATGACGCGGCGATTGTCGGTGGCATCGCCACCTATAAAGGCACGCCTGTCACAATCATCGGTCATCAGCGCGGACGTGATACGAAAGATAACATCAAGCGTAATTTCGGCATGGCGCATCCGGACGGCTACAGAAAAGCCCTGAGACTCATGAAACAGGCGGATAAATTCAACCGTCCGGTCATCTGTTTCATCGATACGAAAGGCGCTTATCCAGGCAGAGCGGCCGAAGAACGCGGCCAGAGTGAATCCATTGCACGCAACCTTGTTGAAATGGCCGGGCTTAAAGTACCCGTCATCAGCGTGGTGATAGGTGAAGGCGGCTCGGGCGGTGCTTTGGCGCTCGGTGTCTGCAACCGGCTCCTTATGCTTGAAAATGCCACATATTCAGTGATTTCCCCTGAAGGGGCGGCAAGCATCCTTTTCAAAGATTCTTCTTTGAAGGAGATAGCGGCAGAATCACTCAAAATCACTGCAGATGACCTGAAGGAACTGGGCATTGCAGATGAAGTGATTGCAGAACCCCAGGGCGGGGCACACAATGACAAGGATACCGTATACGGAACGCTCGACGGGGTTCTCGGAAAGCATTTGGAAGAACTGTCACAGTTAGACCGGGATGCCCTCATGGAAGACCGTTATCAGAAATATATGGATATTGGCGTTTACGAAGAACAGTCTTGACGGCGGCTGTTCTTTTTTATGTGTAAAACGGTTTCAAAGCGGCAATACTTGGCTAAGGTATACTGATATGCTATTTTTAGTTTAAGACAATCATTCAACGGAGGTCACCCCATGAAAAAAATTGCAGTATTGACCAGCGGTGGAGATGCACCGGGTATGAATGCAGCCTTTCGGGCTGTAGTACGTAAAAGCATCTATGAGGGTATAGAAGTATATGGTGTTTACCAGGGCTATCAGGGCCTTGTAAATGATAATATCAAAAAGCTTGAACTTGGAGATGTCGGTGACATCATCCAAAGGGGCGGCACAAAGCTCTATTCTGCGAGATGTCCCGAATTCATCGAGCCTCATGTACGGCAAAAAGGCATCGATAATCTGAAAAAGCGAGGTATAGATTCCCTCATCGTCATCGGCGGCGACGGCTCATACAGAGGGGCCCAGAGACTGGATGAGGAGGGCATCAGGACAATCGGTGTGCCGGGCACGATTGATAATGATATCAACGGCACTGATTATACAATCGGCTTTGACACTGCACTCAACACAATCGTTGATGCGGTGGACAGGATAAGGGACACTGCAACCAGTCATGAACGCACCTTCATCATAGAGGTGATGGGGCGCGATGCAGGCGATCTCGCCCTTTGGGCAGGGGTTGCCGGCGGTGCTGAGACGATTCTCATTCCTGAGGCACCGTCAGATATAAAAGTGGTGGCAGAGCGTATTGAAACCGGTATGGAACGGGGGAAGAAACATTCCATCATCATTGTGGCGGAAGGTGTAATGAGCGCTTCTGAATGCGGTGAAGAGCTCCGTAAGTATATCAATGTTGATACGCGCGAAAGTGTGCTCGGGCATATGCAGCGGGGCGGAAAGCCGACCGGCACCGACAGGGTGCTCGCTTCAAGGCTGGGTGCTTTTGCCGTTGAGCTGCTGCTCGAAGGTGTAAGCGGTCATGCTGTGGGCATCGAAAACAACAGCCTGTCAAAAACCAGCTTCGACCAGGTATTCGAAGAACATCATAAGATTGATGAAAGATTATACAGACTCTCTCAGGAGCTATCTATTTAGGAGGAAATCATAAATGCGCAATACAAAGATCGTATGTACCATCGGCCCGGCTTCCGAACACCCGGAAACGCTTGAAAAACTGATAGAAGCAGGCATGAATGTGGCGCGTCTCAATTTCTCCCACGGGGATCATGAGGAACACCGTTCGCGCATCAAAAATATCAGGGAAACTGCAGATAAACTCGGTAAGACAGTGGCAATACTGCTTGATACAAAAGGGCCTGAAATACGCACACACAGTATGGAAGGCGGAGCGGTGGAACTTGAAAAAGGCCAGGAAATCATCGTCATGATGGAGGAGGTCACAGGCGACAGCGAAAAGTTCTCCATCACATATCCGGGACTTATTGACGATGTGGATACTGAAAACCGCATCCTTCTGGATGACGGTCTTGTGGAACTCAAAGTAGAGGATATCCAGCATGACAAAGGAGAAATCCACTGCCGTGTATTGAATGACGGTATCCTTAAAAATAAAAAAGGCGTCAATGTTCCCGGTGTATCCGTGAAGCTTCCGGGCATCACCGACAAAGACCGTGAGGATATTATTTTCGGCATAGATGAGAATATTGACTTCATAGCGGCGAGTTTCATCCGTACAAACAGTGACGTACTTGAAATCCGTGAGCTGCTAGAGGAAAAATCAGCAGAATCCATCAAAATCATTCCGAAAATAGAGAATCAGGAAGGGATCGACAATATCGACAGCATACTTGAGATCTCCGACGGTCTCATGGTTGCACGCGGAGATATGGGTGTCGAGATTCCACCTGAATCTGTGCCGATGGTTCAGAAGGCACTCATCAAAAAGTGTAATCTGATAGGGAAGCCGGTAATTACTGCCACACAGATGCTGGACTCCATGCAGAATAATCCGAGGTGTACACGTGCTGAAGCCAGTGACGTGGCCAACGCGATATATGACGGCACGGATGCAGTCATGCTCAGTGGTGAAACAGCAGCGGGTGATTATCCGCTTGAATCTGTACAGACGATGGCAAGCATCGCTTTATCAGCGGAAGATGCACAGGATTATAAGAAGCTGTTGTCCGAGCGGACGAAATCACTGCAGACTAACATGGTTACAGCAATCGGCGTTTCGGTTGCCCATACGGCATTGAACCTTAAGTGTAAGGCGATTGTCGCAGCGACAGAATCCGGCCATACTGCAAGAATGATTTCCAAATACCGTCCGCATGCAGAGATCGTTGCCGTCACACCGCACGATCAGGTTGCCCGTCAGCTTCAGCTCGTCTGGGGTGTCCATCCTGTGCTGAAGGAAGGCAGAAGGGATACGGATGCGCTCCTGAACACTTCAGTGTCAGCTGCCCTCGAAGAAGGTTTTGCAACATACGGTGATCTGCTGATCATTACGGCCGGTGTCCCTGCAGGCGAAGCAGGCACAACGAATTTAATGAAGCTCCATATTGTGGGTGATGTGCTCATTCGTGCTCAGGGTATCGGGCGCAAAAGTACTGTGGCGGAAGCAGTGGTCCTTGGTTCCGCTTCCGAGATAAAGGAAAAGGATATAGAAGACAAGATTGTTGTCACGCAGTCTGTTGAACCGGAAATGACTGAGCTTCTTGAGAAAGCCGCAGGCATCGTAACGGTTGAGGGCGGACTGACTTCACATGGCGCAATCGTCGGATTGAACCTGGATCTGCCGACAATTGTCGGAGCATCCGACGCCTTCGAAGTATTGGAGGACGGTATGGTCATTACGTTGGATTCGGAACAGAACTGCATATTCAGCGGCCACGCAAATGTATTGTAGTATAAACACAGTCACATAGTGACACAGGCCCCGGAAACTGTGCTACAGTCTGGTTTCCGGGGCTTTCATATGCATTTTTTATTGTTGTGGAGATTGCAGGGTGCCGGTATAATGATGTTGAGGTGGCTTAAATGAAAAGGATATTATTATTTGCACTACTGTCGGCGGCTCTTACTGCCTGCGGCAGCGGGGACGGATCCGGCCAGGAAGAAAGCGCCGGAGATGAATCCCAAAATACATCCGAAGAAACCGAAGAGCAGGGGCAGACAGAAGAGTCTGGAGAAGGTCAGCAGTCTGAAGCTGACGCATCTGAAATCATAGATCGGGCGGTTGCTGAATGGGGCGAAGCCTCCAGTTACGAAGCGAGACAGACTTTCACCATTTCCTCCGGGGATGCGCAGAATGTCGTCCGTACAATAACAACACAGAGTGAGCAGGACGAAGTGAAAGTCGAAGTCGACAACGGGAGTGCAGTGGACGTCCACTACGTCATAGACGGGGATCATTTCACATATGAAGACGGCAGCATCAATGAAGAGGATGCCGACGTGGATATGAACGGCAGCACCTATGGTGAAATCATCCAGAACCTGGAGGCTTTCAAAGGAGGCGAGGCAACAAAGACGGAAGGGGGATATGAAATACTTTTCCCTGTCGGCTCATCTGAAGACGTTGCCGGTTTTGTCGACCAGGAAGTGCTGGATTCATTGGATGGTGCCGAAAGCATGAACGGCCAGGTTACAGTGATGCTGAATGACGAATATCAGTATACCGGCGCTAAAATGACACTGACGCTAGAAGATGAGGGCAGTGAAATCAATATGATATCCAACCTGGAATACATGAGGATCGGTGAAATTGACGTCCTTGAAAAACCGAAAGATATGTAGATTATAAGCATTCCATATTCAATTATGGAATGCTTTTTATTTTATGAAAAACTTCATTTTAATTATTCATAAAATTGACATAATTTATCTGAAGAAATAAAATGAAATTATAAAGGGGGTTATACAATGAAAGAAATTGACTATGAGAAGATTGCCCATCAGCAGGAATTCAGGGAACTGCTCAGTAAGCGGAACAAATTCATCTTGCCGATCAGCGTTTTCTTCATTATCGCAACACTGCTTTTTCCTGTACTTACCGGCTATACGACCATTCTCAATAATGAAGCATTCGGCAATATTTCATGGGCATGGATCTATGCGTTGCTGCTTTTCATCATGGTCTGGACGCTTGTCACAATCTATATGAGGCGGGCGAAGGCTTTTGACAGGGAAGCGGACAAAATCATCAGGAAGTACCAGGAAGGGGAACTGTAATGAGTGCAACTGTGATCATCATGTTTTTAGTATTTGTCGGAGCGACTCTTGTCATCACATATTTTGCTTCCAAAAGGACGAATTCAGCGAAGGATTTCTATACAGCAGGCGGAGGGCTGACAGGCTGGCAGAACGGACTGGCCATTTCAGGGGATTATCTTTCCGCAGCTTCGTTTCTCGGCATCGCGGGAGCGATTGCTCTATGGGGGTTTGACGGCTTTTTCTACAGTGTCGGATACTTAACGGCCTATCTGGTCGTATTGTATATTGTTGCAGAACCACTGCGTAACCTGGGTAAATATACAGTGGCTGATATGATTGCCGCACGTTTTGAACTAAAGAAGGTGCGTGCATTTGCAGCACTGTCATCCATCACCATTGTAATATTTTATATGCTTGCCCAGCTCGTCGGGGCAGGGGCGCTTATCCAGCTGCTTTTCGGAATACCGTATACTCTGTCTGTAATCATTGTCGGTATCATGATGACAATCTATGTACTTTTTGGCGGAATGACGGCAACAAGCTGGGTTCAGATGGTGAAGGCCGTGCTGTTGATGATCGGGACGGTAATCATTTCGTTTCTAGTACTGCTCCATTTCAACTTTAACATCTTCAGCATGTTTGGTGAGATGAAAAGTATTACTGCACCGGAGTTCAAAGGGGAATTTTTGAACCCCGGTTCGCAGGGGGCCTCCCCCCTCAATAACATATCCCTCATGATCGCGCTCTTGTTCGGAACGGCGGGACTGCCGCACATCCTTATGAGGTTCTTCACTGTAAAAGATGCCAAAACAGCCAGAAGTTCAGTCATGTGGGCGACATGGATTATCGGCATATTCTATATACTGACGATCTTCCTCGGTTTTGGGGCGGCGGCCCTCCTTTCAAGGGAGGAAATCATCGCGGCCAATCCGGCAGGTAATATGGCAGCACCTCTGCTGGCTGAGCGGCTCGGGGGGGACCTCCTGATGTCATTCGTAGCTGCTGTGGCATTTGCGACAATCCTTGCTGTCGTGGCGGGCCTTGTTCTGTCCGGAGCAAGTGCATTTGCACATGATATTTACGGTCAGGTCATCAAAAAAGGGAAAATTTCGGAGCAGCAACAGATGCTTGCCGCCAAAATTGCGGCGTTCAGTGTCAGTGTGTTTGCCATCATACTGGCCATCTTTGCACAGAATCAGAACGTCGCATTCCTGGTCTCGCTGGCTTTTTGTGTGGCGGCAAGTGCAAACCTTCCGGTGATAGTATTCACGATTTTCTGGAAGCGGTTCAATACTGCGGGGGCGATTACCGGTATATTGACCGGCCTGTTTGCCGCATTGATCCTTGTGATACTGGGGCCGAACGTCATGGATCCTGCAGGTGGGGCATTTATAGAGATGTCGCCGGTGTTCCCGCTTGATAATCCTGCCATCATTTCTGTGCCCGCCGGTTTCCTCGGGGCGTTCCTGGGAACATTCCTTGGAAAGCAGGAATCTGTGGAGAAATACAGGGAAGTGCAGGTCAAAGCCGCCACCGGTATCTCCACGTCGGATATCTCGCATTGATATAAGGGAAACTTATGACCATCAATAAGTTAATTAACGCGTACTTATACTAAGCGCAAATCTTTAAAGGTTTGTGCTTTTCCCTTTGTTGAAGCGGTTTCAGAGCTTTTAACGCTTACTTTTTCACAATCTCTGCAAAAATTTGATTTGTTCACAAAGTTCTTGAATTTGCTATAATGGTATAGAGGCCAACAGGCTGTATCTTTAATTGATTAAAGGAGAATCTATATGTCTGAGAAAAAAGGATTAGAAGGTGTCGTGGCGCTTGAATCACGCATCAGTTCCATCATCGGTTCACAGTTGACATACTGCGGATACGAGATAGACGATCTTGCAGAGAATGCAATGTTCGAGGAAGTGGTCTTCCTGCTCTGGAATGACAGGCTTCCAAATCAATCTGAATTGGATGATTTCCGTGACAAGCTCTTCGGATATATGACGCTTGATCCTAAAATCCACAGTCATTTCGAAGCGTACAGCACTGATGCTGTTCATCCGATGACTGCAATCAGGACTGCTGTATCCTATCTGGCTCACTTCGATGAGCTGACCGAGGAGATGAATGAAGAGGCAAATCATGAAAAAGCGATTAAGATCCAGGCGCAAATTGCTTCTTTAGTTGCCGCTTTTGCCAGGACAAGGAACGGAAAAGAAATTCTGAATCCAAAAAAAGAATACAGCTATGCTGCCAACTTCCTGTATATGCTGAACGGAGAAGAGCCCAATGAGATTGAAGTTGAAGCGATGAACAAGGCGCTTGTACTTCATGCAGACCATGAGCTCAACGCTTCCACATTCACAGCACGGGTCTGTGTTGCGACACTGTCCGATGTCTACTCCGGGGTTACAGCAGCAATCGGAGCCCTTAAGGGACCTCTGCACGGCGGAGCCAATGAACGTGTAATGGCAATGCTGTCTGAAATCGACTCTGTCGATGCAGTTGAAGGATACCTTCAGGAGAAATTCGACAACAAAGAGAAAATCATGGGCATGGGCCATCGTGTCTACAAGGAAGGTGACCCGCGTGCGAAATATCTGAGGGACATGTCCGAGAAACTGACTGAACAACGCGGAGAACCTGAACTGTATGAAAAATCAGCTAAAATTGCTGATATTGTGGAGAGGGAAAAAGGACTCCTGCCGAACGTGGACTTCTTCAGTGCATCCGTGTACCATTCACTTGGCATCGACCACGATCTCTTTACGCCGATATTCACAATGAGCCGCATGTCCGGATGGCTCGCTCATATTCTTGAGCAGTATGCAGATAACAGGCTGATCCGTCCGAGAGCGGAATATGTCGGTCAGACCGGCAAGAAGTATGAACAGATTGAGAACAGATAAACAATATACAAAAACATGGAGGTATTTGAATTATGGCAAGCTCAAAAATCACTACTGATAACGGTGTACTGAATGTACCTGATAATCCTGTCATTCCATTCATAGAAGGGGATGGAATCGGACCTGACATCTGGAGTGCTGCAAGCAAAGTGCTCGATGCAGCTGTGGAAAAAGCATATAACGGTGAAAAGAAAATCGAATGGAAAGAAGTGCTTGCGGGACAGAAGGCATTCGACAAAACCGGCGAATGGCTCCCTAAGGAAACACTGGAAACAATCGATGAGTACCTGCTCGCAATCAAAGGTCCTCTGACTACACCTATCGGCGGCGGAATCCGTTCGCTGAATGTGGCACTCAGACAGGAGCTTGACCTGTTCACGTGCCTGCGTCCGGTAAGATACTTTGAAGGTGTACCTTCACCGATTAAACGTCCTGAAGATACTGACATGGTAATCTTCCGTGAAAATACAGAAGATATCTACGCGGGCATCGAGTTCCAGGAAGGTACGGACGAGGTCAGGAAAGTGATTGATTTCCTTCAGAATGAAATGGGCGCTAAAAATATCCGTTTCCCTGAGACTTCCGGGATCGGGATCAAACCAGTTTCAAAAGAGGGGACTGAACGTCTTGTGCGTTCTGCAATCAACTATGCCATCGACAACAACCGTCCTTCAGTAACACTTGTCCACAAGGGCAACATCATGAAATTTACAGAAGGTGCATTCAAAGCATGGGGTTACGACCTTGCTGAACGTGAATTCGGAGATAAAGTCTTCACTTGGAAGGAATACGACAAGATCGTGGAGGAAAAAGGCAGGGAAGAAGCCGATAAAGTCCAGTCAGAGGCTGAAGCCGCAGGCAAGATCATCATCAAGGATGCAATTGCCGACATCTTCCTCCAGCAGATTCTGACACGTCCGAAAGACTTCGGCGTCGTCGCTACCATGAACCTGAACGGAGACTACATCTCCGATGCACTTGCTGCGCAAGTCGGTGGAATCGGCATTGCACCGGGGGCGAACATCAACTATGAGACAGGCCATGCGATTTTCGAGGCGACACACGGAACTGCACCGAAATACGCCGGTCTGGATAAAGTGAACCCTTCATCTGTCGTTCTTTCAGGTGTACTGATGCTTGAGCACATCGGCTGGCAGGAAGCGGCTGACCTCGTTACAAAAGCGATGGAGAAGACGATTGCTTCCCAGGTCGTCACATATGACTTTGCAAGGCTCATGGACAATTCCAAAGAAGTGAAATGCTCAGAATTCGGAGATGAGCTCATCAAAAATATGTAATTCACTTTGTTTACAAAGGAAGTGTACAGATGGAAAGAAGGAAAATATCTGTAATCGGCGCCGGTTTCACCGGTGCCACTACAGCTTTTATCGCTGCGGCAAAGGAGCTCGGTGATATTGTTCTTGTAGACATTCCACAATCTGAAAGCCCGACGAAAGGGAAGGCTCTGGATATGATGGAAGCGACGCCTGTGCTGGGGGTGGATGCAGGAATCACCGGTACGAGCAACTACGAGGACACCAGTGGTTCCGATATTGTCATAATCACAGCCGGAATCGCACGCAAGCCCGGTATGAGCCGGGATGACCTCGTCAAAACGAATCAGAAAGTCATGGCTGCTGTGACACGTGATATTGTTAAACATTCCCCGGACTGTACCATCATCGTCCTGACAAATCCGGTCGACGCGATGACTTATACAGTGTATAAAGAATCCGGCCTGCCGAAACACAGGGTCATCGGTCAATCCGGGGTGTTGGATACAGCGCGTTTCAGAACATTCGTGGCCGAGGAATTGAATCTTTCGGTCAAGGATGTGCAGGGCTTCGTCCTGGGCGGACATGGGGATGACATGGTGCCGCTGATCCGTTATTCGAGCGTTGGGGGCGTGCCTCTTACAGAACTGCTGGATCAGGAGAAGATAGACAGCATCATTGAACGCACGCGCAAAGGCGGCGCTGAAATAGTGAATCTTCTCGGCAGTGGATCGGCCTACTATGCGCCTGCGGCAGCCCTCGTACAGATGGCGGAAGCCATTTTGAAAGATCAGAAACGCATCCTGCCTTCCATCGCCTATCTTGAAGGTGAATACGGATATGACGGACTCTACCTCGGAGTGCCGACAGTGCTCGGTGAAGGCGGCATAGAAAAGATCGTCGAACTGGAACTGACGGATGATGAAAGAAAACAACTTGATAGATCGAGGGATTCAGTAATTAATGTAATGAATGTTCTAAAATAATCTTTGAAAAAAGTGGGTTGGAATATTATACTGAAAAAGTCATCGTGATGATGACTTTTTCATTTGCTTAAATGGGAGGAATATTTTGAAAATGGGAAAAGGGAAAAAGAATCATGGGTTGTTTCAGAAGTTTCTGGACTTCGTGGAGTGGATTGGTAACAAGCTCCCGCACCCAGTAACATTATTCGCAATACTCGCAGCATTGACGCTCGTTGCATCAGCAGTTTTCTCAATGAGTGGAGTAACTGTCGAACATCCTGGGGAGGATAATGAGACGGTCACAGTAACGAATCTTCTGAATGCAGAAGGAATAAGCTACATATTCGAAAGCATGACGGATAACTTCATCAACTTTGCCCCGCTCGGTGTGGTGCTCGTCACGATGCTCGGTATTGGCGTTGCAGAACGCTCGGGACTGATTGGCGCAGTGCTGAAAGGTTTTGTCCTGTCAATACCGAAAAGCCTGATTACCGGGGGACTCGTTTTCGCCGGTATCATGTCATCTGTTGCCTCAGATGCAGGCTATGTCGTCCTGCCGCCTCTTGGTGCATTGCTGTACCTCGCACTCGGCAGACATCCGCTTGCCGGCCTTGCCGCTGCATTTGCAGGGGTGTCAGGCGGCTTCTCGGCGAATCTTCTGCTCAGCGGTACGGATGTAATGCTGATGGAACTGTCGGCTGCAGGGGCATCCGTAATCGATCCAGCATATGCAGACTCAATGAATGTCGCATTCAACTGGTACTTCATCGCAACAAGTGTATTCATGCTGACACTGGTTGGGTGGTTTGTGTCAGATAAGATTGTCGAGCCGCGTCTCGGTGCATTCAAGATGGACGAGAACGACGAAAACAATACTCTTGCTGATGCAGAGGACATCCAGACACTCCGTCCGATTGAAAAGAAAGGTATGATCTGGGCGGGGGTATCGGTTATTGTGGGCTTTGCACTCGCGCTGCTGCTTGTAGTGCTTCCAAATTCACCGATGCGCGGTCCGGATGACGCAGGCAATTATATGGATACAATCATCCAGTCGCCGTTCATGAGTTCACTGGTGCCCATCATTGCAATCCTATTCCTTATACCGGGAATAGTATACGGTGTAGTTACGAAAAGTATCAAAAATGACAAGGACGTGGCAAACCAGATGTCAGATACTATGGCATCCATGGGAATGTTCATCGTTCTCGCATTTGCAGCAGGGCAGTTCGTGGCATACTTCACAGAGTCGAACCTTGGTATCGTCATCGGTGTATATGGGGCAGAGATACTTGATAACCTTCAGTTGACAGGTATACCGCTCCTCATTGGTTTCATGCTGGTGACAGCATTCATCAACCTGTTCATCGGAAGTGCCAGTGCCAAATGGGCACTGATGGCCCCGATTTTTGTGCCGATACTGATGCAGCTCGGCTATTCACCGGAACTGACGACAATGGCCTATCGTGTAGCAGATTCGAGTACAAACATCATCACACCACTCATGACGTATTTTGCAATCATCATTGCGTTCGCGCAAAAATACGACAAGAACATTGGCATCGGGACACTGATATCAGTAATGCTTCCGTACTCGATATGCTTCTTCATATTCTGGATCATCATGCTCGTCATTTGGACGCTGCTTGGAATCCCGCTTGGTCCGGATTCACCAATACATTATCCGGGATAACGAAAAGACACAGCTTTGGCTGTGTCTTTTTCAATGGATTAATACAAGGGTCAACTGTATAATCCATATATGAGGGAGCAATGAAATTTTGAACGGAATCTAAAAGAAAGTAGGCATTTTCCATGAAGAAACTAATTCTGATAGACGGCAACAGCGTAGCTTTCAGGGCATTTTACGGATTGCCGCTGCTCAGCAATCAGAGCGGCCTGCACACGAATGCGATCTTCGGCTACGCGCGCCTCCTTGAAAAAATCATCAAAGATGAGAAACCCACTCATTTTCTCGTGGCCTTCGATGCAGGCAAATCCACATTCAGACATAGGCAATATGAAGAGTATAAGGGCGGACGCCAGAAGATGCCGCCGGAACTCGGGGAGCAGCTTGCTCCCATCCGCCGCCTTATTGATGCATACGGTATCAAAAGATATGAAATCGAAGAGTTTGAAGCGGATGATATCATCGGCACGCTGAGCCGTCAGGCAGATGCCGATAAAGGTTTCAAAACGATCATCATCACAGGTGATAGGGATCTTACGCAGCTCGCGAGCGATAGCACGGTCATTTATTATACTAAAAAAGGAATTTCGGACATCGATTTATATAATCCGGACTTCATCGAAGAGAAGTACGGGCTCAAGCCGCTTCAGATCATTGATCTGAAAGGTTTGATGGGGGACAAGTCTGACAATATTCCAGGTGTTCCCGGAGTAGGGGAAAAGACCGCCCTGAAACTGCTTGCAGAGTACGGGACGGTTGAAAATGTGCTTGAAAATGTTGAAGAAGTCGGAGGAAAGAAGCTGAAGGCGAACTTGACAGATCACAGGGATGAAGCCCTTATGAGCAAGGAGCTCGCCACTATACACCGGGAAGTTCCTTTTGATTTCACTCTGGAAGATCTGACGTTTTCGGATCATAACGAAGAAGAGAAGTATGAGCTGTTCAAAGAGCTGGAGTTTGAATCGCTGCTTGGTGACATGGAGGCGAATGAAGCCGAGGATAAGATTGCATTTGATGATGTGCTTGTGGAAACAATCGATGAACTGGGCGAGGAGGTATCCCTGCACCTGGAAGTGAATGCGGTCAATTATCTGTTCACCCCCCCTGAATACCTTGCAGTCACTGACGGAGAACGGACTTTCATTACCCGCACGGAAGATATTGGAACTGGCCAGCTGGAAGCTTTCCTTGCTACAAGGAAAAACATTAACGTATACGATCTGAAACGTCAGACAGGCCTGTTAAGACAGCTTGGTGTCACCTTCAATGACTTCACCACGGACGTCATGCTTGCGAGCTTTCTGCTGGACCCATCACGGAAAATTCTGGATGTTGCAGAAACCGCCGGACAGTTTGATATCTCGGTGGACAGTGATGACTTCCATTACGGCAAAGGGAAAAAAGCCAAAAATCCGGCGCATGAAGAACGGGTGGAGTTCCTAAACTCCAAAGTGATGGCAGTCCATATGCTGAAGGATAAAGTGATTCAGGCACTGGGTGACGACGAAATGTATGATTTATGGAAGGATCTCGAAATTCCACTCTCAAAAGTGCTTGCAGAGATGGAAATAAGAGGAATCACCGTCGATGCCTCAAGACTTGTTGAGATGGAAAAAGAAATACAGGGACGGCTGGATGAAATAGAGGCAAAAATTCACGAGTTCGCCGGTGGGGAGTTCAATATAAATTCGCCGAAGCAGCTCGGAGTTGTACTATTTGAAAAATTGGAACTTCCTGTCATCAAAAAGACGAAGACGGGCTATTCCACGGCGGTGGATGTGCTGGAGCAGCTTCAGGACAAACATGAAATCATCCGGTATCTGCTGGATTACCGTACGCTCTCCAAGCTCCAGTCGACCTATGTCATCGGACTGCAGGAGGAAGTGAAGGATGACGGCAGGATTCATACGCGTTTCAACCAGACACTTGCCCAGACGGGACGTCTGTCTTCGGTTGAACCGAATCTGCAGAATATCCCGATCCGCATCGAAGAGGGGCGGCGGATCCGGAAAGCATTTGTACCGAAGGACAGCAAACATGTGCTTCTCGGGCTTGATTATTCGCAGATTGAACTCAGGGTGCTTTCACACATTACGCAGGATGAAACAATGATCAATGCCTTCACTTCAAATACCGACATCCATACGAAGACGGCAATGGAGGTGTTCGGGGTTGAAAAAGAGGATGTGACCTCTCTTATGAGGCGGAATGCCAAGGCGGTCAACTTCGGAATCGTATACGGCATCAGTGACTATGGACTGAGCCAGAACCTCGGGATAACAAGAAAAGAAGCCAAGAAATTTATAGATAATTATCTCGATTCATTCCCTGAGGTCAAGGCATTCATGCATTCGATTGTGCAGGATGCCAAAAGGGACGGCTATGTCAAAACGATGATGAACAGAAGAAGATATATACCGGATATCCACAGCCGTAACTTCAATGCCAGGAGCTTTGCAGAGCGCACAGCAATGAACTCTCCGATACAGGGGAGTGCTGCCGACATCATCAAGCTTGCAATGGTGGAATACGCAAATTCGGAAAAGGCTCAGAAATTCGATGCTGAACTGCTTCTGCAGATCCACGATGAACTGATTTTCGACGTACCAGAAGATCAGGTGGAAGAATTTATCCCTGTCATCCGAAAGATCATGGAGCAGGCGGTTGAGATGAGCGTGCCACTTGACGTGGAATATGGATACGGTACAGATTGGTATGAAGTGAAGTAGGTGAAAATATGCCGGAACTGCCGGAAGTTGAATTGGTTAAAAGGGAGCTTTCACGAAATGTGGAGGGCAGGACAATAGAGAATATCGAATTATCGGACTATGTCTATAAAGGGCATGGATCAGGGCGCCGGACAATCATCAAGCAGGAGCTTCGGGTGTTCAGCGAGTCTCTGGCGGGCGCTTCCATACTCAAAGTGGGAAGAAGGGGGAAATACCTCTTCTTCGTTTTGGAAAAATCCGGGGAAATATTTCATATGATCGGTCATCTTGGGATGTCCGGTGCATTTTTCATAACAGAGTCGCTGGAAGACATAGGGGATGCAAGTTACAGAAAGCACTGGCATGTGCTGTTCGCGCTGGATGACGGGCATCTCCTCTCATATTGTGATATCAGGAGATTCGGAGAGATGAGTACTGTAGACAGACTCGCTGACTTTGCCCCTTTCAGCCGCATGGCCCCTGAATATACCGAGCCGGAAAGCCTGCCCTTTTTTCTTGAAAAGGCAAGAGAGGGGGCAAATGCAAAAAAAACTATAAAAGCGGTGATCATGGACAGTGCTGTCATTCCCGGTGTTGGCAATATCTATGCTTCGGAGGCTTTATTCTCCTCAGGAATACTGCCGACGAAAAAGGCGGGCAACCTGTCTGTAAAACGCCTTTCTGAACTGCATGAAGAAATCGTCCGTGTATTTGAAGTCTCCCTCCGGAGTGGAGGGTCGACCATTTCAGATTACAGAGGTGTCTCGGGGCAGAGTGGAAGCATGCAGGACCGTTTCAAAATATATCAGAAGAAAAAATGTGCACACTGCGGCAGCGATGTTAAGACAAAAATGATCGCAACACGGAATACGTTCTACTGCACAAAATGCCAGAGGTGATACTATGAACAGCATCATTGGACTTACCGGCGGAATCGCCAGCGGAAAATCGACGGCATCGGCCTATATAGAAGGCAGGGGATATCCTGTGCTTGACGCAGATAAATTCTCGAGGAAGGCGACCGCCAAGGGCGGCCCGTCATACCCGGGGATAATTGAAACTTTTGGAGAGGGGATTCTGGCCCCGGACGGTGAAATAGACCGGCAGAAGCTCGGCTCGATCATCTTCAGTGACCCGCACAGACGCAAAGTGCTGAACGGACTCGTACATCCGGAAATACGCAGGATGATGAATGAGGAAAGGGACAGGCTTCTAAAAGAAAATCATGTGTTCCTCGATATCCCTCTCCTTTTTGAAAATGGACTGGACGATCAATGTGACATAACATTGACAGTATATGTCGACGAATTGACCCAGAAGTCGAGATTGATGGAGCGGAACGGTCTGAGCGGGACGGAAGCGGAGAGCAGGATCAGCAGCCAGATGCCATTATCCGAGAAAAGGGATCGCAGTGACTGTGTCCTTGACAACAGCGGTTCACGGGAAGATCTCTATGAACAGATAGAACAATTCCTGGCTGAAATTGAAAAGTGACTATAATTTCACAATTTCTGCTTTAAACTATCTTCTAATGTGTTATACTAAATAAAAATAAGTATAGCATTAAGGGGCGATTGTCATGAAAAAAATTGCGATTAATGGTTTAGGTAGAATTGGAAGAATGGTTTTCCGCATTGCTGCAGAATCTGAAGAGCTTGATCTCGTTGCTGTGAATGCGAGCTATCCTGCTGAGACGCTTGCGCACATCATCAATTATGATACTACACACGGCAGATGGTCCAAGCGCGTTGAGCCGGCGGATGACAAACTGATTGTCGATGGTAAGGAAATCCTGATCACCCGCGAAAGGAATCCGGAAAAGCTCCCGTGGGGAGACCTCGGCATAGACCTTGTAATCGAAGCGACAGGCGTTTTCAATCATGGTGACAAAGCGGACGCCCATGTCAGGGCGGGCGCAAAGAAGGTTCTGCTTACGGGGCCTTCCAAAGGCGGAGATGTCCAGACGATTGTCCTTGGGGTGAATGACCAGGAACTTGATACCGCGAAGTATGATGTTTTCTCCAATGCTTCATGCACAACAAACTGTCTTGCTCCGGTGGCAAAGATTCTTAACGATGAATACGGGATTACAAATGGTTTGATGACAACCGTCCATGCGTATACTAATGACCAGAAGAACATTGACAACCCGCATAAGGACTTGAGGAGAGCACGTTCTTGCGGTGATAATATCATCCCTACGTCCACAGGTGCAGCCAAAGCCCTGGGTGAAGTGATGCCGGAACTGAAAGGCAAACTTCATGGACTCGCACTCCGTGTGCCGGTTTCCAACGTTTCACTTGTAGACCTCGTTGTCGACCTGGATAAGGATGTGACAAAAGAGGACGTCAATGCGACTTTCGAAAGATATGCAGAAGGAGAAATGAACGGCATACTGGGCGTCTCCGGGGACCCGCTCGTCTCCAGTGACTTCAATACCGACAGCAGGAGCTCCATCATCGACAGTTCGCTTACAATGGTAATGGATGATAACAAAGTCAAAGTGCTTGCCTGGTATGATAATGAGTGGGGCTACTCCACACGCGTTGTCGATCTTGCAAAAGAGATTCTGTCAAAATCCCTTGTCAGCAATGCCTGATCATATTGTAATTTTTAAGAAGGAACTTCGGTTTCTTCTTTTTTTTCTTATGTTATATTATAATGAAGTATCGAACCCCGAATCATGAGGTGATTATATGAAATGTCCAACATGCAGACATCCCAGTTCCAAAGTGATCGATTCGCGGCATACCGATGAATACTCTGCGATCAGAAGACGGAGGGAATGTGAAAACTGCGGATTCCGCTTCACAACTTTTGAACGGATGGAGCTCTCCCCGCTCGTAGTTGTAAAGAAAGATGGCACAAGAGAAGTTTTCAGCCGTGAAAAAGTTATGGACGGTCTGCTCAGAGCATGTGAGAAACGTCCGATCCCATACGAGGAACTGGAGAAGAGAACAGGAAATATAGAAGCTGCCCTCAGGAACCTGAACAAGCCTGAAATCACCTCCAATGAAATCGGCGAATCTGTCATGAATGAGCTGATTACACTTGACCAGGTTGCCTATGTGCGTTTTGCCTCTGTGTATAAAGAATTCAAAGATATTGATCAGCTGATGGATACGCTGAAACACCTTGCCAAAGGCAGTGATGATGATGAACTTCAATGACCGGTTGAAACCGAACACCGAATTTATAATATACAGGCCGGCGAGGCTCGGTACACACCATCTGGATGTCATCAACGAACTTTATCTGCCCCTGATCAATGCGGAAGCCTCGATGATCTATATATATATGAATGAATCGGCATCCCATTATGAACCGCTTGCTGTACGCTTCCACAGGGAAATCATGGACGAGTTCGGCATGGCACTGTCAAAATTTTCAGGTGAGCTGGAAAAACTCGAAGCAATCGGCCTCATCAGGACTTTTGTATCCAATGAAGACCATGATGACCTGTTCATCTACGAAGTGCTTCTGCCGCTTTCCCCCGATGCATTTTTCAAAGATCCCATGCTGAGCCTGTATTTATACAATACGGTCGGCACGGATGCCTACAGGAAGAAAAAAGAGAGGCTCATTTATCCCGGCAAGCCGGAAAATATTTCCGAAGTGACGCGAAAATTCACAGAGGTGTTCACTTCCGGCGGTGCGGAAGGCTTCAGTGTACCGCAGGAAAGCTTCGGGAAAGAAAATCATTCCTCCGGGCCGAATTTGGATCTTGACGATTTTGATTTTGATGTCCTCTTCACACATCTCAAGGGAACGAAAATCGACAGGGCATTCTTCACCAAAGAAGTGCGCATGCTGATTGTCAAATTGAGTGCACTCTTCGGTCTGAACGCCTATGATATGAAGCAGATACTGCTGTCGTCAACGACACAGTATGCAGGTATTGACAAAGAGCAGCTGAAATATGAAGCGAGAAGGTATTATCAGAAAGAAAACGGCAACCGGCTGCCGAAACTCCGTAATGAAGATGAACCTCCGGAGAATGAGGGCGGCTCCTCCTACATTGACAGCCTGGAAAACATCAATCCGCTCGACCGGCTGAATGACATCAGGAGCTTCAGCCCGAGTGAGCAGGATCTCAAACTGGTTACGGATATCATCGCAAAAACCGCACTGCCGAATGGCGTAATCAACCTGCTGCTCGAATATGTCTACCAGCAGAAGCAGGGGGATTTGAATTATCCGTATACCATGAAGATTGCCAAGGACTGGGAACAAAAGGGCATCATGTCGGCAAAAGATGCCTACCAGTCCATCATGGACTTCAGGCAGCAACAGAAAAATGCTTCCCAGCGGGCGGCGCAGAAGTACAATTACAGGGAAAGGCAGGGTGAACGCCGTCCGTCCTGGATGAATGGCGGACAACAGACAAAAACCCGTAAACACAAGCCTGACAGCACAGAGAAAACAAAGGATCAGACGCCTCAGAAAACGGCAAAAGATGATCCGGAGCTTCAAAAAATGATAGAGGAATTCAGAAAATCCAGGTGATTCAAATGGAACCCATTAACCAGTTTTTAAAAAACTCAAAAAAGATAAAAGAGAATAATGACAAACTGTATGAAGAGCTTATCCGCCACCCGAGAATCATCGAGCTCATCGAAAACAGCGATGTCGAAATTACCCGCACAATGATCCGCAATGACATGCTTCAGTTGAAGCGCTATACCGAGCAGTCGCTGGCATGTGAAAAATGCGGTTCCCTCGCAACCTGCATCAACCATCCGGAAGGTTATGTGCCGTCTATAGATGTGAGGGGCGGGCGGATCCACATCATTTATTCTGTATGCCCGAATAAAAAGAAAGAGGATGCTTTCCGGGAGCGTGAACGGATGATAGAATCCTATCACGTGCCGAAAGATGTGAAGGATGCCACCTTTGACACGATTTTTCTGGACCCCGACTCCAACCGGCAGGAGGTCATCCGGAAAGCGATATCTTCAAGCCAGGTGATCAGCGCAGGAACGGATGCCAAAGGGCTCTATATACATGGAAGTTTCGGCATTGGGAAATCCTACCTGCTCGGGTGCATCGCCAATGAGCTGAAGGAGAAATCCATCTCATCCATGATCGTCTATGTGCCGGAAATCATCCGTGACCTGAAAGCCGGCTTCAGGGACGGAACGACAGACGAAAAGTTCAATACCATCAAAAATGCACAGGTGCTGATGCTTGATGACCTCGGCGCGGAGGACGTCACACCATGGGTGAGGGATGAAGTGATGACAGGCATACTGCATTACAGGATGGTCGAGGGGCTGCCGACTTTTATCAGCTCCAACTATTCAATGAACGACCTCGAGTACAGGTACAGCCGTACGAAAGAGAACGGAGTGGAGGAGACGAAGGCGATGCGGATGCTTGAGCGCATCAGATCGCTGTGCGAGGAAATACAGCTCCATGGCAAAAACTACAGGGATTAGCTGGCACTTGAAAACGGAAAATGAATCGAGTATAATAAAATTATAATTTCATTAGTTAAATCCAAGGACAACACCGTATCCAAGTCTCATTTAAGAGAATGCATGATTTGCTGAGACATGCATATAAGGCCGTTATGGTTACTACCTTGCTGCATGCCGGTTAATACCCGGCCGGAACCGGACCGTTATATCCGGCTGAAGGCGGGGGGCAACCCCGTGAATCAGGGTGGTACCGCGGTGAAAGCCGCCCCTCTATATACAGAGGGGCGGCTTTTTCATTTTCAGGATTCAATAAAAGAGAGGAAGAGTGGAATGAGCGAAATTAAAATCAGTTTCCCTGACGGGAATGTAAAAGAATTCGACCGCCGCGTCACTGCCGAAGAGATTGCGCAGTCAATAAGTCCGGGGCTCCGCAAAGCGGCTGTGGCTGCCAAGGTCGATGGACAGATGTACGATCTCAGAAGGCCAATTGAAACAGACAGCGAACTCGAGCTTCTGACCAACAAGAGCGAAGAGGGGCTTGAAGTCCTGAGGCATTCGACTGCCCACCTGATGGCGCAGGCGCTGAAACGCCTCTACGGTGACGTCAAATTTGGTGTCGGGCCGGTCATAGAGGAAGGTTTCTACTATGATTTTGATATGGATGAAAAAATCTCATCTGACGATTTCCCGAAAATTGAAAAAGAGATGCAGAAGATCGTTGATGAAAATGTGGAAGTTACACGTCATGAAATTTCCAGGGAAGAAGCGAAGGAATTTTTCAAGGATGATGAGTATAAACTCGAACTGATCGATGCGATTCCGGAAGGTGAAATGGTCACCGTCTACTCCCAGGGTGAATTCACCGACCTCTGCCGCGGCGTCCACGTACCGTCAACTTCCAAGATCAAAACATTCAAACTCCTCAGTACAGCAGGTGCGTACTGGCGCGGGGACAGTGACAACAAGATGCTGCAGCGTATCTACGGCACAGCTTTCTTCGACAAGAAGGCTCTGAAGGCGTATATGAATATCCTTGAAGAACGCAAAGAGCGTGATCACCGCCGCATCGGAAAGGATATGCAACTGTTCCAGAACAACCAGCTTGTAGGTGCCGGCCTGCCGCTGTGGCTGCCGAACGGCGCCACAATAAGAAGGGAGATAGAACGCTACATCGTTGATAAAGAGGTTTCGATGGGTTATGACCATGTGTATACACCGATCATGGCCAATGTCGATCTGTATAAGACGAGCGGACACTGGGAACATTATCAGGAAGACATGTTTCCGACGATGGACATGGACGGCGAGGAGCTGGTTCTCCGTCCGATGAACTGTCCGCATCACATGATGATCTACAAATCCGCCAAACACTCGTACCGTGAACTGCCAATCCGCATTGCTGAACTCGGCATGATGCACCGCTATGAAGCGAGCGGGGCAGTGAGCGGTCTGCAGCGTGTACGTGGAATGACGCTGAATGATGCCCATGTCTTCGTACGTCCGGATCAGATCAAGGAGGAATTCAAACGAGTCGTCCAGCTGATCATAGATGTATATGAGGACTTCGGATTCGAAAATTATTCATTCCGTCTGAGCTACCGTGATCCGGGGGATACTGAAAAATACTTTGATGATGACCTGATGTGGGAGAAAGCGGAATCCATGCTCAAAGAAGCGGTTGACGAAATGGACATCAAGTACACTGAAGCAGAAGGAGAAGCCGCCTTCTACGGTCCAAAACTGGATGTTCAGGTTCAGACCGCTCTCGGCAAAGAAGAGACACTCTCGACTGTGCAGCTCGACTTCCTGCTGCCTGAACGCTTTGATCTGACTTATGTCGGCAGTGATGGTGAACTGCACCGTCCGGTGGTTATCCACAGGGGTGTCGTCTCTACCATGGAACGTTTTGTCGCTTTCCTCACTGAAGAATATAAGGGGGCATTCCCATTGTGGCTGGCACCTCAGCAGGTGGAAATCATCCCTGTCAACCTTGACCTCCACTATGATTATGCGAGGAGTATCCAGGATGAACTGAAAAGCCAGGGAATACGGGTCAATATTGACGAACGGAATGAAAAGCTCGGCTACAAGATACGCGAAGCACAGATGCGGAAAGTCCCGTATCAGGTGGTCATCGGTGATAAGGAGATAGAGGAGGGACAGGTCAACGTGAGAAAGTACGGCGAACAGGATCAGAACACCTATGACAGGGAGGATTTCGTCTGGAAACTGGTTGATGAAATTCGATTGAAAAAATAGCGTTGACAGATTTCTGAAGTTAGTGTAATATATTAAGAGTTGATAAGAACGGACAAGAAGAAGCGACCCGCTTCTCACCCGCAAGCGCACCAATGCAGCGAACGGGTTAGTGCAGAAGAGATGTGCAGGCAGAGTTGCCTGTTCGTCTTCATGTCGGATGGCGGGCGCAAAATGTGCCCGCCTTTTTGTTCGTCTTCAAACTTTATGGAGGTGTCAAAGATAGCAAAGGATCAGACATTTATCAATGATAGAATCCGTGCCAAAGAAGTCAGACTGATTGGACAGGACGGTTCCCAGCTCGGAATCAAACCGAAGAAGGAAGCCCAGGAGATGGCGGACCGTGTCGAACAGGACCTCGTGCTTGTTGCACCGAACGCCAAGCCACCAGTTGCCCGTATCATGGACTACGGCAAGTACAAGTATGAGCAGCAGCGTAAAGAGAAAGAAGCGCGCAAGAAGCAGAAAATCATCAACGTCAAGGAAATCAGGCTTTCCCCGACCATTGAAGACCATGACTTCAACACGAAGCTTAAGAATGCGAAAAAGTTCCTGTCCAAAGAGGACAAGGTCAAAGTCTCCATCCGTTTCCGCGGACGTGCAATCACACACAAAGATATCGGACGTAAAGTGCTGGAACGTTTCGCAGACGAGCTTTCCGAAGTCGCTACCGTAGAACAGAGGCCCAAGATGGAAGGCCGTTCAATGTTCCTTGTAGTTGCACCAATCATCGACAAAAATCAATAAACCGGAGGTTGAACCCCATGCCAAAAATGAAAACCCACAGAGGATATGCTAAACGTGTAAAGCGTACAGGAACTGGTAAATTCAAACGCAACAGAGCGTTCACATCCCACCTGTTTGCAAACAAATCCACTAAACAGAAACGTCAATTGAGAAAAGCGACACTCGTATCAAAAGGCGATCAGAAGCGTCTTAAACAACTACTATCAAACATGAAATAATCGACTGAACAAGGAGGACCAATCATGGCTCGAGTTAAAAATGGACTGACATCCCGTAAAAGACGTAAAAAGGTATTGAAGCAGGCAAAAGGATATTTCGGTGCGAAGAGCACTCTTTACAGAACTGCTAAACAACAAGTAACAAAATCCGGGCAGTACGCTTACCGCGACCGCCGCAACACTAAGCGTGAATTCCGCAGACTCTGGATTTCACGTATCAATGCAGCTGCACGTCAAAACGACATCAGCTACAGCCGTCTGATGAACGGCCTTAAAACTGCAGGCATCGATATCAACAGAAAAATGCTCTCAGAGATCGCAATTTCCGATGAGAAAGCATTTGCCGAGCTTGCAACAAAGGCTAAAAGTGCACTGGAAAAATAATGATACATGAAAAATACCCATTCCGGTTCAACCGGAATGGGTATTTTTCATCATATCCTGTTCTGCAGTTTGTCGAGCAGGTCCTCGGAATATTCAAAATAACATTCCTTCTGGTGCTTTTTCACTTCCTCGGCGGATTGTGGCAGAATGTCGAGCCTGATAAGCTTTTCGCCCTTGTCAAAGAAAGGGAGGGTCTGATCTGCATAGTCGTCCGTCAGCAGGTTATAGATTTCTTCAGCTTCTTTTTCATTTTCATAAGTATTGCGTTTAACGACGGTCTGTTCTCCGGATTCTTCCACTTTGGATAATTCTATATCTATCATTGACATACCTCCTAGGATAACTTTTGCTGCTGCATAATTGAATAATATCAGCTTATGGCAAACATTTATACCAATATGGTTTTTATTACGGGAACTGAAATAATTTATGGTAGAATGAAAGTATCTTAAAATGAATGATAGGAGACTGATTATGGACAGACAATTGACGATGATGAAAAGTTTGACTGATGCTCACGGCATTTCAGGTTTTGAGTATGATGTCAAAAATGTGATGAAAGAATATCTTGAACCTGTCAGTGATGAACTGGTCAACGATAACCTCGGCGGCCTGTTCGGTAAACGTGATGCCAAAGGCGGTTCCCGCACGCTGCTTATAGGCGGGCACCTTGATGAAATCGGCTTCATGGTGACCCAGATCGACGACAGCGGCTTCCTGAAGTTCACACCGGTCGGTGGATGGTGGAACCAGGTGATGCTGTCCCAGCGCATGAATGTCATTACTGATAAGGGTGTACTCACAGGAGTTATCGGTTCCAAGCCGCCGCACGTCCTGAGTGCGGAAGCCCGCAAAAAACCGGTGGATATGAAAGAGATGTTCATCGATATCGGTGTGGCATCCAAAGAGGAAGCCGAAGCAGCCGGTGTAAAACCGGGTGATCAGATTACACCGCATTGCGATTTTACAGAAATGGCAAACAAAGACTATCTGCTGGCGAAAGCCTGGGACAACAGGTTCGGCTGCAGCCTGGCAATCGAAGTGCTTGAGCAGATCAAGGATGAGGATGTAAGCATCAACGTTGTGAGCGGGGCGACTGTGCAGGAGGAGGTTGGCCTGCGCGGTGCGAAAGTCGCTGCGAATAAGATCAAGCCGGATCTGGCAATTGCAGTTGATGTCGGCATCTCCTGGGACACTCCGGGTATGAGTGAGAAGGACGGAATAGGCAAGATGGGCGACGGACCGCTGGTACTGCTGCTCGACGGCTCCAACATCGGGCATGTCGGCTTCCGCCGCCATATTGAGAAAGTCGCGAAGGACAAGGGCATCCCTGTACAGTGGTCGGCAATCACCGGCGGCGGAACGGATTCCGGTGCCTTCCATGTATCGAACGAAGGTGTGCCTTCAGTGTCGATCGGTGTGCCCCTCAGGTACATGCATTCCAATGTATCAATCCTCAACAGGCAGGACTACAATAACGCAGTCAGATTGGTGACGGAAATCGTCAGATCGCTCGATGACAGTAAGGTGGAAGAGATCATTTGGTAGACAGGGAAATCATTGCATCAAAAGAGAACCGCAGAGTCAGGGACCTGAGGAAGCTCCATAAAAAGAAATACCGCAGCCGGTCCGGACGTTTCCTCGCAGAAGGGGAACACTTGGTTGAAGAGGCGGTAAGACACGGCCAGACAATCCATTCAGTGATATTGCATGAAGCTTATGAACATGCACATCTTGACCTTGGAGGTCTGGAGCTGATGTTTGTCAGCGAGGATGTCATGAGGTCGCTTTCCCAGCTCGAAACACCGCCGGGAATCATCGTCGAGGTATCATATGTACCGCCGATGTCCTCCAGCCAAAGGGTCCTGCTTCTCGATAATGTCCAGGATCCCGGAAACCTCGGTACGCTGATCCGCACTGCTGATGCATTCGGTTTCGACAGGGTTTTGCTGTCGCCGGATACTGTCGATCCGTTCAGTGAAAAAGTGCTCAGAAGCGCACAGGGCAGCACGTTCCATGTCGGAATTGAAATCCGGCCGGCTGCAACCGCCGCAAAGGAATTCGCAGGCACTGTCCTTGCCACTTCTCTGATTGATGCGGAGCCACTTGACGGCATCGTGAATCCGGCCGGCCCGCTCATGCTCATACTCGGCAACGAAGGCGGCGGCGTAGGCAGGGATGTCCTTGACGCCGCGGACAGGAGGGTGACAATCGGAATGAGCGGGGCGAGTGAGAGCCTGAACGTCGGCATTGCCGGCGGAATACTCATGCATCATTTCCAAGCTTGATTTTTTGGTGCTTTGATTTATAATTATTTTATAAGATTAATAAACAGCTTCAGCCTGAAGCCGGACATAAATGGTCCAGGATTCCGTATCAGGGAGTGCCGCACACCGACTGCAATGTGGTACACGGATGGGACCAGGGTTCACCTGGCTGATTGAAGCAAGGGCGAATCCCTTATATTCGTGAAGTGTCTGTACCTTTGTGTGCAGAAAATCAGGTGGTACCGCGGAAAACTCCGTCCTTTTGTTGAGGATGGGGTTTTTATTATTTTACGAGGAGTTGGAAAGATGGATACGAGCGGAATTTCAGAAATTCAGAACGCATTCGATGATGCGGTAAAAACAGTTTCAGATAAAAGGTCCCTGCAGGATTTAAAAGTCGAGTATCTAGGTAAAAAAGGGAAAGTGACCGGTCTGATGAAGGAGATGAAAAACCTTTCAAATGAAGACCGTCCAGCGTACGGCGCTGCTGTCAACGAAGTGCGTTCCCATATCACCTCGGTGATCGAAGAGAAGGAGACGGTGCTTGCAGATCAAGCGCTCGAGGCCAGACTCAAAGAGGAAACGATTGATGTTTCGCTTCCCGGCCGGATCTTCAGACTCGGCAGCCCCCATCCACTGAGCCGTACGATAGAGGATATCGAGGACTTCTTCATCGGTCTCGGCTACGAGATTGCCGAAGGTTATGAAGTTGAAACGGATTATTTCAACTTCGAGGCATTGAATCTGCCAAAATCCCATCCGGCAAGGGATATGCAGGACAGCTTTTATTTTTCCGAGGATATCCTGCTCCGTACACATACATCCCCTGTGCAGGCCCGTACAATGCAGGCAAAAAAAGGGCAGGGGCCGGTCAAGGTCATCTGTCCCGGGAAAGTGTACAGGAGGGACAGTGACGATGCGACCCACAGCCATCAGTTCACCCAGATAGAGGGACTGGTGGTCGACAGGAACATCCATATGAGCGATTTAAAAGGCACGCTCGAGCTATTCGCCAAGGAGATGTTTGGACCGGACCGCGAAATCCGCCTGCGTCCAAGCTACTTCCCGTTCACGGAGCCGAGTGTCGAAGTGGATATTTCATGTTTCAAATGTAAAGGTGCGGGCTGTAACGTGTGCAAACGCTCAGGCTGGATAGAAATACTGGGTTCCGGCATGGTGCATCCGAATGTTCTTGAGATGGCCGGATTCGACCCGGATGAATATTCAGGTTTTGCATTCGGCATGGGACCGGACAGGATTGCGATGCTCAAGTATGGTATCGAGGATATCAGGAATTTCTACACCAATGATCTGAGATTCATCAATCAGTTCAAAGCAATGGAAGATGGAGGGGACCAAAGTGAAAGTATCTAAAGAGTGGCTGAATGAGTGGATACCGGTCGATGTTTCCATCGATGAGCTGTCCGAGAAGATTACGCGCGGCGGTATTGAAGTGGATGAAGTGATCGATTATACGGAGGGTATAAAGAACCTTGTGGTCGGCTATGTCGAATCTGTTGAGCAGCATCCCGAAGCAGACCGGCTGAAAGTATGCCGGGTGAACACCGGTGAAGAGACCAGCCAGATTGTATGCGGAGCGCCGAATGTCAGGGCGGACTCCTATGTGATTGTCAGCAAAGTCGGCGGCAGGCTGCCGGGCGGCATAAAGATCAAACGAGCAAAGCTGCGCGGCCAGGTCTCTGAAGGTATGATATGTTCCCTTGAGGAACTCGGCATTCCGGAGGACCATGTGCCGAAGGAATACCAGGACGGAATTTTCATCTTCAACCGGGATCAGAATATCGGTACGGATGCCCTCTCTGCACTGTATCTCGATGATCAGGTGATGGACTTCGATCTGACGCCGAACCGTAAGGATGCGCTAAGCATGGCGGGTGCAGCCTATGAAACACGTGCGCTTTTCGGCGGGGAGGTCTCCCGCCCCGGGAGCCCTTTGACGGAGCATAGGGATAACGGCGGCAATGGATTCAGCATCAAAAACGAAGACGCGGACGCCGTGCCATATTACGGCGCCCGTCTCGTCAAAAATGTAGAGATAAAACCTGCGCCTGTGTGGATGCAGATCCGTCTCATAAAGGCGGGTATCCGTCCGATCAACAACGTCGTTGATATTTCAAACTATGTGCTGCTGGAATTCGGGCAGCCGCTCCACATGTTCGACCGTGATAAGATCGGCTCTGATGCCATAGTGACACGGTTTGCCGCGCAGGATGAAAAGATAACGACGCTGGATGGCAAAGAACGCAGCCTTATGGACAGCGACATCGTCATTACAAACGGCAAAGACCCCATCGCCCTTGCAGGTGTGATGGGCGGGGATTTCTCCGAGGTGACGCAAAGCACAACCAATATCCTCATCGAGTCGGCACTCTTCAATCCTGTATCCATCAGAAAGACCAGTAACCGGCTGAACCTGCGCAGTGAAGCGTCCGCACGCTTTGAAAAAGGTGTGTCCCATGAGTTCGTACTCGAAGCGTTGGATCGTGCGGCCTACCTTCTTGAAAAATATGCCGGCGGCAGAGTGACCGGCAAAGTGATGTCCGATGGTGAACTGGATCTTGAGAACAGTGAAATCACGGTGACTGCAGAGTTCATAAACAACCGGCTCGGCATGGATCTTTCAGTTGCGGAAATCGCAGAATCACTGTCCAGGCTCGGGCTCGGGACAAAAACCGATGGAGGGACCCTTAATATTTCAATCCCTTCAAGGCGGGATGATCTGAAAATCCGTGAAGATATCACTGAGGAAGTTGCGAGGATCTACGGCTATGACGCACTGCCGTCCTCCCTTCCGGAATATTCCATGATCACTCCGGGCAAACTTACAGATGAACAGAAGAAAGTCCGAATCATCCGCCACCAGCTTGAGGCTCTCGGTCTGTCCCAGGCGATCAATTATGCACTGACCAGCAGGGAGAAGTCGAAACAGTTCACTGACCGGACGGAGGGACTTGAACTCCTGATGCCGATGAGTGAAGATCATGCCGTTTTAAGGAACAGCATGATCCCGCACCTGGTAGACAATGCGGTATACAATGCGAACCGCCAGCAGAAGGATGTCCAGCTGTATGAATTAGGCAGGGTCTTCGTCTCCAGGGGTGAGGGGAACCAGCCGGAGGAAATTGAAATGCTCGGCGGCATCCTGACCGGAGAAATGAACCATACCGACTGGCTCGGCACAAGCGTGCCGGCGGACTTCTATACTGCCAAAGGTATCGCGGACAGCCTCTTTGAAAAACTGGGATTGTCTGATAGCATCAGCTACCGTCAGACAGAGGGATATGAAGAAATGCATCCGGGACGGACGGCGGACATACATCTGGGCGGAGAAAAGATCGGTTTTGCGGGCGAACTGCATCCGAAGTATGCGGAAGACAACGACCTCAACAGGACGGCGGTATTCGAAATCAATATCGACCGGCTGCTGGATGTGAAAAACGGTATTATCGTCTACGAACAGCTTTCAAAATATCCTACAATCACGCGAGATGTTGCACTCATTGTGGAACGCTCGGTGACGGCGGACGAACTGATTCAGACGATATGGACAGCTGCCGATAAATATTTGGAAGATGTTTTTGTATTCGACGTCTATGAAGGGGATAACGTCGCAGAAGGCATGAAATCCCTTGCCCTCCGTCTCACTTATCTCAATAAAGAACAGACGTTGACCGATGAAGAGATTGAAGCAGTGCACACACCTGTACTGAAAGCGCTGGAAGAGGGCGGCGCGGCAATCAGATAAAAGTAAAACCAGATGCAGAAGCATCTGGTTTTATTAGTCTAGCTGTATTTTTTGCCCAGCAGTTCTTTGACCTTCTCCCTGGATTTGAAGTGTTTCTTTGAAATGGAGTCGACGAACGCCATTCCACGCCGCTCGGCAAGCTCTGCCGCAAAGAGGTCTGTTTTTTTGCTTGCTCCCCGCGGTACATCGCGCTTCAGTGAACGGTTGAGATTGGCCATCTGCTCGAGGTATCTGCTGCGTGCGAGAATACTGGCGCAGGCGACGGCGAGGGATTTTGATTCGGCTTTAGTCTCCTGATGTATCAGGTCCGGGCGGAACGGATCCGGAACGTATTTGCGGTAGGCATTTTCTGTTGTGAACTGGTCGATGACAATAGCCTCAAGATCATCCGGCTGTTCCATTTTCTCATGGACTTTCTGTATGCAGTGATCATGGAGAACCGCCTTCAGTTTTACGATATTCCAGCCTTCATCGATCTTTTTATTGTAGGAGGGATTGTCGAGGACGACGAGTGAGTAGGGCACGACATGGATGATTTCGCGCGCAAGTCGGTCCACCGTACCGTTTGAAAGGTTTTTGGAGTCCTTCACTCCGAGCTCTCTGAGCAGAGCGATTTTGTCTTTTTGCACATAGGCGGCACAAACTGTCATTGGTCCGAAGTAATCGCCGACTCCGGCTTCATCGCTTCCGATGGCATTCATATTGTCATAGATCATTGTCATCTTTCCTTTTGAGAATATAGTTGCTTTCCTTCATTAATGATTGTAACACGGCATTTTTTGATTTCATCAATTTTTATAGTATTATTAAATTGATGGAGACTATGTGTTATTATACATTTATATTAATATTAGGTCCTATGCTCCCGGATCTGCATGCTCAGGGCGGAGAGGGGCAGGATGGCATCAGTAAAGCTTTTTATGTTAAATTGTATATAACATTTATCAGTGAAACTTTGTATAGGAGGCAATGTCAAATGGCAGAATACAAAAATCGCATTGCTGTTGATATTTATGACCAGCAGTATACGTTGGTGGGGGCGGAGAACCCCGAACACATGAGATATGTGGCGAGGCTCGTCGACGAGAAGATCAGGGAGATCGGTGTCAGGAACGCGGGGCTTGATACAACAAGGAAAGCAGTTCTGGCGGCAGTGAACGTAATGGATGATTACGTAAAGCTTCAGGAAAAATATGATTCTGCAGTCCGCGAACTGGAACAAAAGGATAATTGATGCTATGTCGATAATAATTTTCATACTTATATTGATCGGTATGGTCATCGGCTATAGAAGGGGAGTCATTCTGCAGCTCCTGCATCTTGTCGGGACCATTTCTGCGATTATCATATCTGCCATGAACTACGAGACACTGTCTGCAAGGTTCGATATGGTCATGCCCTATCCCTCAACAGCACAGTCGATTCATAATCCGCTGCTGCCGGACCTTGCCAATGCTGAATATGCATTTTATGATATGACGGCATTTTTCATCATTTTCGCAGTGTCCAAAATTCTGATCCAACTCATTGTCAGTGCATTTGACTATCTGCAGCAGATCAGTTTTTTCGGCAATATGGGAGAAATCGCCGGTCTGGTGCTCGGTCTGGTCGAGATGATTTATATTCTGACTGTGATCATCTTCATGCTTGCGATCATCCCGCTTGAATTCATCCAGAATGCGATCGGTGATTCCTGGCTTGCGACATTCATAATGGAACACACATTCATACTATCTGATAAATTTATAGATTGGTTATAACAGAGTCATAGTGATATGGCTCTTTTTTTGGAGGCTGTCATGACTAAAAAAGATATCATTGCATTACTTGAAACAATTGCGACCTATATGGAGCTTTCCCTTGAGAACCCGTTCAAAGTATCTGCGTACAGAAAGGCTGCAGCAGCCATCGAGGCAGACGGGCGGTCGCTTGCGGAAATAGAAGATTTCTCTGCAATCAAAGGCATCGGCACAGGGGTCAATGAAGTCATAGTGGAATACAGGGACGCGGGAAGGTCCACTGTGCTTGACGGTTTGAAGACTTCGGTGCCGGAAGGACTGGTGAGAATGCTGAAAATACCGACACTTGGTCCGAAGAAGATTGCAAAAATCCACAAGGAACTCGGCATCACAAGTATGGAGAAGCTGAAAGAGGCATGCGAGAATAAAGAGGTGAGCGCCCTGTCAGGGTTTGGTGCGAAAACCGAAGAGAATATTTCAAAAGCCATTGATGAACTCCTGACCCGTCCGGAACGTTATCCGATCGAACGGATCATTTCTTTCCGGACGGCGGTTGAGGATGTACTGGAAAACATGAATACGGTCAGGAAATATGATGTGGCCGGCAGCGGCAGACGCTTCAAGGAGACGAGCCGAGACCTCGACTATATAATAGAAGTGACTGATGCTGCAGAGTTTACAGAAAAGTTCCTTGAATCACCGTTCATCAAAGATACAGTGGCACAGGGTGAAAAGAAACTGTCTGTCACCATAGAGGATGATATGGATGAAATCAATGTGGATTTCCGCTTTGTCACAGCAGATGAATATTTTACAACGCTCCACCATTTCACCGGCTCGAAAGACCACAATGTGAAGATGCGCCAGATTGCAAAATCACGTGGTGAAAAGATCAGCGAGTACGGCGTGCAAACGGATGACGGAGTGAAAACATTTGACTCGGAAGCGGCATTCTTCGATCATTTCGGTCTGCCGTACATCCCGCCGGCGATGCGGGAAACCGGTGAAGAGACAGCGGTTGATGTATCAGGCATCGTATCGATGGATGATATAAAAGGCGATCTCCATATGCATACGGTGTACAGCGACGGAGCATTTTCGGTACGTGAAATGATAGAGGCCTGCATTGCAAAAGGTTATGAATATATGATCATAACGGATCATTCCAAGAGTCTCCGTGTTGCAAACGGCCTGTATGAAAACAGGGTGTACAGGCAGATCGAAGAGATAAAGGGACTAAGGGATGAATATCCTGAAATTGATATATACACGGGAACCGAAATGGATATATTGAAAGACGGCACTCTGGACTATTCGGATGATCTGCTCTCGGAATTGGATTATGTCATCGCCGCCATCCATTCCAGTTTCTCCCAGACGGAAGATGAAATCATGCACAGACTGAGGAGTGCATGCGAGAACCCCCACGTCCGTCATATCGCCCATCCGACAGGAAGGCTGATCGGCCGGAGGGCAGGCTACCCGGTCAATATGCCTGAACTGATCAGCATGGCGAAAGACACTGGCACTGTCCTCGAAGTGAATGCGAACCCGAGAAGACTCGACCTGTCGTCTGATATCATCAGACATTCGGGGCTGAAGCTCACAGTCAATACGGATGCCCACCATACGGATCATCTCGAGTTCATGAACTATGGTGTGGCGACTTTGCAAAAAGGCCTGATCCAAAAAGAGGATGTCATCAATACGTTTTCAAGAGACGCATTCAGGAAGTTTGTGAATAAAGGGAAATAGAGGTTTTAAAATGAATGATAGAACGATAAATGCACTGGAGTTCGACAAGATACTAACCCAGCTGTCTGCACACGCTGAAAGTAATAAGACGAAAGAGCGGATCACGCCTGCAATCATTTCCACGGAGATTGCTGAAGTGGATCAGATGATCAGCGAAGTGGATGATGCTTCCACTATGCTGAGGTATAGAAATATTGAACTTGGCGGCATAACGGATATAAAGCAATATGTCAGACGTGCTGAAATCCGCAGTATGCTCGGTGTGCCTGAATTCAATCATATCCGTACTATGCTGAACCGGAAAAATATGCTGACGAAAGTTTTTGATGAGTTTGAGGAGGACGGAGTGGAACTTACCCATATACCGGTGTACATCACCGGCCTCCCGGACATCCATTTCCTGTACCGGCGGATCACTGAGACGGTCGATGATTCCCGTGTGCTGGACCATGCGTCCGAAACCCTCCTGAGGGTCAGGTCCAGAATCACTTCCGAGGAAGGGAAGATCCGGGACCGGCTGAACGAAATCATCCGTGGAGGCAATCAGAAGAAGCTGTCTGACAGCATAATCACAATGCGGAACAACCGGTACGTCGTGCCTGTAAAAGTAGAACATCAGGGCGATTTCAACGGCATCGTCCACGACATTTCCTCAAGTGGCCAGACGGTCTATATGGAGCCGATGGCCGTCGTGCAGATGACTAACCAGATACAGAGCCTTAAAGATGAGGAAGAGACGGAAGTCGAACGCATCCTGTACCAGTTGACGGCGGAAGCAGCTGAAGTGGCTTCAGAACTTACCATGACTGACGATGCGCTCCATCATATCGATATGGTATTCGCAAAGGCGAGGTTCGGTTCGGCAATGGGCGGCACGAAACCGGAGGTAGTAGCGAACGGAGGCATCTACCTTCCCGGAGCGTTCCATCCACTCATTCCGGCGGATGTTTCAGTTAAGAATGACATTGTTATGGATGGGGAGACGCATGCTGTCATCATCACGGGTCCCAACACTGGCGGTAAGACTGTAACCATCAAAACGATCGGCCTCAGCGCGCTCATGGCACAGTCGGGTATACCGGTGCCGGCGAGGGACGGCAGCCGGCTCCGGATTTTCTCGAAAATTTACAGTGATATCGGAGATGAACAGTCCATTGAACAGTCACTGTCGACGTTCTCGAGCCATATGACCAACATCACCGGAATACTGGATGAGACGGATGCAGACAGCCTGGTTCTGCTTGATGAACTTGGTGCGGGGACGGATCCCGAGGAGGGGGCGGCTCTTGCCATCAGCATTCTTGAATATCTGTTGTCAAGAAATGCCACCATCGTTGCGACCACCCACTATCCGCAGCTGAAATCATTCAGTTATACACGTGATGGCGTCATAAACGCGAGTGTAGAATTCGATGTCAATACACTGTCGCCTACGTACAGACTGCTGATGGGCATCCCCGGCAAATCGAACGCATTCGAAATATCGAATAAACTCGGTCTGAACCATGATGTCATCACCCGTGCCCGGGAACTTGCCGGGCGCGATTCCCAGGAAGTCAATGACATGATCTCTGCACTTGAAAAGCATACGAGAAACGCACGTGATAATGAGCAGGAGACTGAGGAGCTCCTCAGGGATTCAAGGGCAGTGCATAAGGATCTCAAGAATTATATGGAAGATTTTGAAGCATATAAGGAAAAACTCAGGAAAAATGCACGGGAGGCGGCCAACCGTATCATCAAAGAGAGTGAAATCCGTGCAGAGGAGGTCATCCGCACGCTCGAAGATATGAAGAAGCGGGGAGCGCAGGACATTCAGGAGCATGAAATGATTGAACAGAAGAAGGCGCTCACAGACAGCTACCATCAGGAGGAGATCAGGCGCAAAGAACGCGCTGCTGAAAAAGAAAAGATCCAGGCGGGAGACGAGGTCGATGTGCTCTCATATGGCCAAAAAGGTGAAGTTCTTGCTGTGGAAGGTGAGGAAGCCACTGTGCAGATGGGCATCATCAAGATGAAAGTCGGCCTTGATGAACTGAAAAAGCGCAAAAAACAGAAAAAGGAGCAACCCGTTCCGAGACGGGTAGGCAGGTCACCTGTCAAAAGGGAGCTTGATCTTCGTGGGGAACGCTATGAGGAAGCTTTGAATAAACTGGACAGATATCTGGACCAGGTCCTTCTATCCAACTATAATGAAGTGGAAATCATTCATGGCAAAGGGACCGGGGCGCTCCAAAAAGGAGTACAGCAGTTCCTCAGAGCCCACCCCAGAGTCAAATCGTTCAGAGGCGGCATGCCGAATGAGGGAGGCTTTGGTGTGACAGTAGTTGAAATGAAGTAGGTGATGACATGGATAATTTCGATATGTATAAACTGGCGAAAGTGATGATCGGAGCAGGGATTGTAATGTTTCTCGGCGGCATAATGTATCTGTTCGTGTTCGCCTAAGCAATTCCATTGAGCCCTTTTGCAACATCATGCTATAATGAGAAACATAATCGACAAAATGGAGGTAAGTGCAATGGCTATATATGAAGTGAATGATCAGAATTTTAAAGATGAAGTAGGCAGCGGCCTTAAATTGGTAGACTTCTGGGCGCCTTGGTGCGGACCATGCAAGATGATTGCTCCTGTACTTGAAGAGGTGGCAACTGATGTCGAAGGCAAGGCGGACATCGCAAAATTGAATGTTGATGATAACCAGGCGACTGCGAGTGAATACGAAGTTATGAGCATTCCGACGCTCATTCTGTTCAAAGACGGACAGCCGGTTGATAAAGTTGTCGGCTTCCAGCCGAAAGAACAGCTTGTTGCATTGATCGACAAGCATGCATGATTATTGATATGCCGCCGGACAGGCGGCTTTTTTTATTAAGAGGGAATATGAGGGGTTAATATGGAGGATATTAAACTAAAATTGTCAGTGCTGCCATCAGAGCCCGGCTGCTACCTCATGAAAGACAGGCACGGCATAGTGATATATGTGGGGAAGGCGAAAAATCTCCGCAACCGTGTGAAGTCCTATTTTTCCGGTGCCCATGATGAAAAGACGATGAGGCTGGTGGCGGAGATCACCGATTTCGATTTCATCGTGACCAATTCCGAAGTGGAGTCGCTCCTGCTTGAACTCAATCTGATAAAAAAACATTATCCGAGATACAACATACTTCTGAAAGATGACAAAAGCTACCCTTTCATAAAGATAACGAAGGAAGAACATCCACGGCTTATCGTTACACGTACGGTAAAGCCGAAGACAGGAACATATTTCGGTCCGTATCCGAATGCATACAGCGCCCACGAGACGAAAAAGCTGCTGGACAGGATATATCCGCTCAGAAAATGCAATACGATGCCTGACAAGCTTTGCCTCTATTATCACATCGGACAGTGCCTGGGTCCCTGTGTATATGATGTGACCCAGGCGCAGTATAAAGAGATGATCGACGGCATCACCCGGTTTCTGAACGGGGATACAAAACAGATTGTTGGAGAGCTTAAAGAGAAGATGCAAAAGGCGTCGGAGGACCTTGAGTTTGAAAAGGCGAAGGAGTACCGTGATCTGATCGGGCATGTCGATGCCACAATGAACAAGCAGAAGATGATGTCCAAGGATATGACGGCGCGCGATTGCTTCGGTTTCAGTGTGTCGAAAGGGTGGATGGCGATTTCGGTGCTGCTCGTCAGAAACGGCAATCTGATTGAGAAGAAAGCGGAGATGTTTCCGGTCCAGGATGAGATCCAGGAGGAATTCTACCGTTATATTGCACAGTTCTATGATCTGAAATCCAATCTTCTCCCCAAAGAGGTGCATATAACAGAGGGGCTGGACAGGGAAATTATAGATGAATACCTGCCGGTTGATGTAGTACAGCCGAAGCGGGGGCAGAAGAAGGAAATGGTTGAGCTTGCCAATAAGAACGCCGAAATTGCACTGAAGAACAAATTTGAAATCATAGAGAAGGATGAAGCACGGACAATCGGCGCAATAGAAAGTCTTGGCGGGATACTGAACATCGAGACGCCGATACGGATCGAAGCATTCGACAACTCAAACATCCAGGGTGTGGACCCGGTAAGTGTCATGGTGTCGTTCATAGACGGCAAACCGAGCAAGAAGGACTACCGGAAATACAAGATCAGGACGGTTGATGGCCCGGATGACTATGCTTCAATGGCTGAGGCGGCCAGAAGAAGATACACGCGTGTCCTGAAAGAGCACCTGCCTCTGCCTGATCTGATTATCGTCGACGGCGGAATCGGCCATATGAATACCGTGAAATCGGTCCTCATGGACGAGCTGTCGCTCGATATTCCGGTTGCGGGGCTTGCCAAAAACGAGAAGCACAAGACGGCGGAACTGCTATACGGTGATGCTGCCGAAATTGTGCCGATGAAGAAGAATTCCCAGGAATTCTATCTGCTCCAGAGGATCCAGGATGAAGTACACAGGTTTGCCATCAGCTTCCACAGAAATACAAGAAGTAAGACTTCGGTCACTTCTGTGCTTGATGACATCAAGGGAGTCGGTCCCAGGCGCAAGCAGAAGCTTCTGAGCCACTTCGGTTCTATAAAGCGGATGAAAGAGAAAGATGTCGGTTCGTTTACAGACATCGGAATCCCGGCTCCGATAGCGGAAAGGATACTGGAAAAAATCAAATCATGAGGATGCGTTTTCATTTTTTTGACAATTACTGTTTAAAATTAAACAATTCTTTCCCCTAACATGTCATGTCTCCTTGATTTATATATATGCGAGGAGTAAAATGAGATTGTGAAACCATCTATAATGGATAGTTAGGGGGGAATTCGAGTGTCAAAACAAGATTCAAGTTTTGCTGTAAGACGTCTTCATTCTTTGCTGGGAGTAATTCCACTGGGTGTATTCCTCATCCAGCACTTGCTGGTCAACCACAGTGCAACAAGAAGTGAAGAGGCGTTCAACGCAGCGGCAGGTTTCATGGCCAATCTGCCATTTGTTATTTTTTTGGAGATTTTCATAATTTACATTCCGATTCTATTCCATGGTATATACGGCATCTACATTGCGTTCACTGCCAAGTATAACATCGGAGGAAAAGGCTACGGCTGGCATAGTACATACAGAAACTGGATGTTCCTGCTTCAGAGGATAAGCGGCGTCATCGCCTTTATTTTCATTGCCATCCACGTCTACCAGACACGTGTACAGGTCTTCTTCGGAGCTGATCTGGATTTTGATATGGTGCATCAGATTGTGGTCAATCCGCTATGGCTTGTGTTCTACATCATCGGTATCATAGCGACTGTATACCACTTTGCCAACGGTCTGTGGGCGTTCATGATCACATGGGGCTTTACGCAATCAGACAGATCCCAGCGCATCATGAGCTATGTATCCATGGCAGTTTTCGTAGTGGTCAGCTTCATCGGTGTGCAGGCTATACTGGCATTTATCTAATTAAGGAGTGGAAATAATGGCTAATGATAAAATCATCGTTGTCGGAGGCGGTCTTGCCGGACTGATGGCAACGATAAAGGCAGCGGAGACAGGAGCGGAAGTCGATCTATTCTCAATTGTGCCTGTAAAACGTTCTCACTCTGTATGCGCCCAGGGTGGGATCAATGGTGCGGTGAACACGAAAGGTGAAGGTGACTCACCTGCAATTCACTTTGATGATACGGTCTACGGAGGTGATTTCCTTGCCAATCAGCCGCCGGTCAAGGCGATGACGGAAGCAGCGCCTAAGATCATACATCTGCTCGACCGCATGGGTGTCATGTTCAACAGGACACCGGAAGGACTGCTTGATTTCAGACGTTTCGGCGGAACACTGCATCACAGAACGGCATTCGCCGGTGCGACAACCGGGCAGCAGCTTCTATACGCCCTGGATGAGCAGGTCAGAAGTTATGAAGTTGACGGTCTTGTCAACAAATATGAAGGGTGGGAATTCCTGGGTGCCGTCATCGACGATGAAGGACGTGCACGCGGAATTACAGCACAGGAAATCACATCCTCCGAAATCAGAACATTCAAATCAGATGCTGTCATCATGGCAACCGGCGGGCCCGGCATCATCTTCGGCAAGTCCACAAACTCAATGATCAATACCGGTTCTGCCGCATCCGTCGTGTACCAGCAGGGCGCTGTCTATGCCAATGGTGAGTTCATCCAGATCCATCCGACGGCAATACCGGGAGATGATAAGCTCAGACTGATGAGTGAGTCTGCCCGCGGTGAAGGCGGACGTATCTGGACTTATAAGGACGGTAAACCATGGTACTTCCTCGAGGAGAAATATCCGGATTACGGCAACCTCGTTCCAAGGGATGTTGCCACCCGTGAAATCTTCGATGTCTGTGTGAATCAGAAACTCGGCATCAACGGAGAGAACATGGTATACCTCGACCTGTCACATAAAGACCCTCATGAACTGGATGTCAAGCTTGGTGGAATCATCGAAATATATGAAAAATTCACAGGTGACGACCCACGCAAAGTTCCGATGAAAATCTTCCCGGCAGTGCACTATTCAATGGGCGGCCTTTGGGTGGACTATGATCAGATGACTTCAGTTCCAGGGCTGTTTGCTGCCGGTGAATGCGATTATTCACAGCACGGAGGCAACAGGCTCGGTGCAAACTCACTGTTGTCGGCAATCTACGGCGGACACGTTGCAGGACCGAATGCGATCGAATATGTGAGAGCACTGGATAAATCATATGAAGACATCGACGAGGCCGTCTATGAGAAACACCGTGACACAGAGCAGGAAAAATTCGACAACATCCTGTCCATGGAGGGCGAGGAGAACGCCTACGTCATCCACAAGGAGCTCGGTGAAATCATGACAGACAATGTCACTGTTGTCCGCCATAACGACAAGCTTCTTGAAACCGACAAACGGATTGTCGAACTCATGGAAAGATATAAGCGCATTAACATCAACGATACGAAAAAATGGAGTAACCAGGCGGCATTCTTCACCCGTCAGCTTTGGAATATGCTCGTATTGGCACGTGTTATTACGATTGGTGCGTATAACAGAAATGAATCCCGCGGTGCACACTATAAACCGGAATTCCCAGAACGTAATGACGATGAATGGCTCAAGACGACAATGGCACATTTCGAAGGTGCAGACCAGGCGCCGCGCTTCGACTATCAGGATGTTGATGTCAGTCTGATACCGCCGCGTAAGCGTGACTACTCCAAAAAGAGTGAAGGGAGTGGCAAAAAATAATGAGTGAGAAAACAATTACTTTTAAGATAAAACGCCAGGAAAATCAGGAGACCCAGAGCTATTGGGAAGAGTTTGAGCTTCCCTACCGCGAGAACATGAACGTCATCAGCGGCCTTATGGAGATACAGAGGAATCCGGTAAACTCCAAAGGACAGAAGACGACGCCGGTAACATGGGATATGAACTGTCTTGAAGAAGTCTGTGGCGCATGCTCCATGGTCATAAACGGCAATGCCAGACAATCATGTACGGCACTTGTCGACCAGCTGGATCAGCCGATCAGACTTGAACCGATGTCCACATTCCCGGTGGTCAAAGACCTCCAGGTCGACCGTTCATTCATGTTCGACAACCTGAAGCGCGTCAAAGCATGGGTTCCGATTGATGGCACATATGATCTTGGTCCGGGGCCAAGGATGCCTGAGAAGAAACGTCAGACGGCATATGAGCTTTCCAAGTGCATGACTTGCGGTGTATGTCTGGAAGTGTGCCCGAATGTCAATGACAGTTCAAACTTCATGGGCGCAGCAGCCGTCAGCCAGGTAAGGCTGTTCAACCTGCATCCGACGGGCAGCATGAACAAGAACGAACGTCTCGATGCTCTCATGGGTGTCGGCGGTGTGGCCGAGTGCGGCATGGCACAGAACTGTGTCGAGGCATGCCCGAAAGGCATTCCGCTTACGACTTCAATCGCGTCGATGCAGAGGGAAGCAACCTTCCACATGTTCAAATCTTTCTTCGGAAGCGACCACGAAGTGGAATAATGAAGTGGAATAATATGATTACTTAAATGGGAAGAGCGCCGCTCTTCCTATTTTTTTATTTCAGTTTACGTTATAATGAAGAAAATATGAGATAAGGAATGAAGCGCATGAGTGATAAGGATCCAATCATTTCGATAGAAAAGTCCATCAGGTACATATCCGCCCATGTGAAGAGTCACGGCCGTGAGATCCTGAAGACCTACGAGCTTTCTCCGCTTCAGTTTGTGGCGCTTCAATGGGCCGGAGACAAAGAAGGAATAACTATAGGTGAACTATCAAGCAGGCTTTATCTTGCACACTCCACGACGACTGATATCGTGGATAAGCTTGAGAACGGCGGTTTCGTAAAGCGGCAGAAGTATGAAAAGGATAAGCGCATCGTACTTGTGCTCATGGAGGACAAGGGGCGCGAGGTCATCAATGAAGTGATCGACAAGCGCATCTCCTATATCTCCGATATCACCGGCCATCTTTCTACGGAGGAGAAAATGATGTTGCCGGGTATCCTTGAATCAATACTCCATGAAAGTGAATTGAGGAACAATGGATAAGCCAATCGGGGTGATGGATTCAGGAGTCGGGGGGCTGACAGTGGCCAAGGAAATAATAAGGCAGCTGCCGGATGAGCAGATCATCTATTTCGGCGACCTCAGAAGATGCCCATACGGAGACCGTCCGCTCGAAGAGGTCAGGCGGTATACAGTTGAAGTTGCCGACCATCTTGTCTCGCGCGGTGTCAAGATGATCGTAGTGGCATGCAACACCGCGACAGCCGCAGCGCTTTCAGACCTTGATGACAGATATGATATACCTGTCATCGGAGTGATCAATCCGGGGGCGAGAAGCGCAATCCAGAGCAGCAATAATCAGGATGTCATCGTGCTTGCGACAAATGCCACTGTAAATTCAGGTGCATACAGGGATGCGATTCATCACATTAATGGGGGATTCAAGGTGACGAGCCTGGCCTGTCCCAAGTTTGTTCCGATAGTGGAAGAGCTCAGATACAAGGACAAAGTTGTCGTCAGGGTGGCCATCCACCAGACTTTAAAAGGGCTGCTCGGAACATCTGCCGACACCGTCATACTGGGGTGCACTCATTATCCTCTCCTTGCCGGTGAAATACACGACTTTTTCGGCGGCCGGAAAAATGTCATCGATTCCGGTTATGAAACGGCACGGGAAGTCAGTTCCATCATGACATACAGCAAATCACATGCCGCGCCGGGAAACAGCAAGACCCATGTGATGATCGTCAACGGGGACAGCAGCCGTTTCGAATATATTTTAGGCGACTGGATTCCATTCATAGATTACAAAATAGAAGAAATTGATCTGGAGGCATATTGATATGGTCAAAATAGTCATAGCCAGTGGCAATCAGGGAAAGATAAACGATTTCAGAGCAATTTTTCCGGATGATGAGATTATAGGGATCAAAGAACTGATTCCGGATTTTGAAGTGGAGGAGACTGAAGGTACTTTCAAAGGAAATGCCGTGCTCAAAGCGGAGGCTGCGAGAGATGCTCTCGGTATGCCCGTCATAAGTGATGATTCCGGGCTTAGCGTGGATGCGCTGGATGGAGCCCCGGGTGTTTATTCGGCGAGGTACGCGGGTGTTGATGCGACAGATATGGAAAATAATGAAAAGCTTCTGAAGGCGCTGGAGGAAGTGAATGACCGAACGGCACATTTCACTTCTGTCATTGCGCTCGCAATCCCGGGCAGGGAAACCCGCACATATGAAGGTGAACTCCATGGCCGCATCCTTGAATCTCCTGCCGGTGGAGGTGGTTTCGGATACGACCCGCTTTTTGAGACAGACGACGGACAGAAACTCGGTATGATTACTCCTTCTGCAAAAGGGGAAATAAGCCATAGGAGAAATGCACTGGACCGCCTGCGGGAAGATACCGGGGTTTTCGATGTGCTAGTACGCCATGAGAGGAAGGATTCCAATTAGACTATTAATTATCAGTGACAATCATGGGGAACAGGGGATTTCATATGACGCTTACGGCAGGAATGCCGGGGAGCTGAATGTTCATCTCGGGGACAGCGAATTCCATTATGATGATACGGAGATGAGCCATTTCAACCGTGTAAAAGGGAATGTGGACGGCGATACCAGATACCCCATCGAAGAATACAATGACGAGGCGAAGGTATTCTACACGCACGGTCATTTTTACGACATTAAGAAAACAAGGCAGATACTGGCGGAGCGCGCCCGTGAATACGGTGCAAAATATGCTTTATACGGCCATTCGCATATCGCAAAAGCCGAAAACATCAACGGTATCTATTGCATCAATCCAGGAAGTATTTCCGAGTCCAAGGGCCAGTGGCCTGAGTCCTATGCAGTGCTCGATACAGAGAATGATATCGTGAGCTTCTACGACAGGAACCATCAGATACTTGAGGAAATCAGCCTCACAAAACTGTAAGCTGGGACGCGGGTCTCAGCTTTTTATACAATGAGGCTTAAAAGAATGAAGACAGTGAGTATGAGCAGGGTAAAACTGTACAGATTCTTCCGGAGCACCCCGCCGGCCATGGCCAGCACAATCACGACGAGCAGGACAGAAGCGCCGCCGACCAGTATGGCCGTAATCATGTCAAAATCCATATAGCGGTCCGCCAGATAAAGGATTGCAAGTATGGTGAAAAATGTTGCGGTAAACTGTTTCATGAATATCCTCATTTCCTTTGGGGAGTAGGGAGGCACAATATGAATATACTTTATTTTGATGATAAATGCATCGTCTGCAATGGATTTGCCAAATTCATATCACGGATCGACAGGAAAGATGCAGTCAGGTTCGCCTCCGTGGACGAATTGGAAGCAGTCATGCCGGAGGGGTTCGATACTGTTGCGTACTTTTCCGATGATCTGTATATCCATTCAGATGCGGTTATAGAAGTCGTTGCCGATGCGAGCGGGTTCAGTGCCGTCAGACTGTCAAAAATCATGCCCGTCTGTCTCAGGACCGCGATATACAAATGGGTCGCCCGCAACAGACACAGGTTCACAGGCAACAAGACATGCACAACCGACCAGATTGACAGTGAAGTGAAAAAGAAAATGATTTCATCGTAGAGGACAGTGATCACATGACGATTATAAAGATAGACGATGACATAGAACTCGGAATAGTGCAGATGGAAGAACGCTTCAAACTGTTCGAGACAGTGGATAAGAACAGGCACCATCTGAGGGAATGGCTGCCGTGGGTCGACCACTCGACCAGCCCCGACTCCTACATCACAGTCATCCAGGCCTGGCAGGAGAATATCGACAGAGGCACCGGGCTCGAGGTCGCCATTTACTACAGGGGGGAACTCTGCGGCATGACCGGATACAATATGATGGCGCCTGGCCAGGGGAGGGCGCAGATCGGCTACTGGATCTCAAAAGATGCTGAAGGCAAGGGCATCGTTAAACGGGCCGTCAAAGGTCTCATAGATTACGGATTCGACAGACTCGGTCTCAACCGCGTTGAAATAATCTGCGGCGATAAAAATTACAGGTCCAGAGCCATCCCAGAGGCCTTCGGCTTCGCACAGGAGGCTGTGATGGCGGAATACGAATTCCTCTATGACCACTACCATGACTGCATCCTGTACAGAATGCTCAAAAAAGACTGGGTGACAGGCAACAAATGATGAAACCATACTTAATGGGTGTAATAAAACATCATAAAGTTTCAAAATAGGTTTGACTTTGGACGTTGAAATTGATTATAATTGTAAATGTCCGAATTAAGTCCTGGTAGCTCAGCAGGATAGAGCAATGGCCTTCTAAGCCATCGGTCGGGGGTTCGAATCCCTCCCAGGACGCTAGAGATGAAAACCCCCGCGGGGGTTTTTGTTTTATTAATCCGATGTCCCAGTAGCTCAGCAGGATAGAGCGACAGCCTCCTAAGCTGTAGGTCAGGGGTTCGAATCCCTTCTGGGACGCTAGATTTAAAAAGCATCACTTATTAAAGCCCTGTAACCCGCGTGGTTATGGGGTTTTCTTTTTATTTTCGCCCTCAGGAGTATAATGGTGATATTGTCCAATATACAATAGAAGATAACTTGACCGATAAGTATGTTACGTATATTTACGAGGTGGGGGGACTTCCTATTTAGACTTTGGAAATAATGATACTGTTGAATTCACGATCTAGATAAGAAAACCGCCTTGCGTGAGAAGGGCGGTTCTTATAAGTATTATTCTAAGTTATCAATAGCATACTGTGCTTGTTCTGGTGTAAATTTTTCCCCATAGTCTGAAATCAATTGATCATATATTGCCGAGTGTGACATTTCCATTGTGTCTTGATAAGTTTTAGCTTTGTTTAGTGCATTTTCATTCCAGTCCGCCTCCATATTGTCCACGGCATACTGTGCTTCTTCAGGAAGGAATTGTTCACCGTTTTCAGATGTGAGCTGGTCATAAATACCAGCCTTAGACATGCTCATGGTATCAGAATAGTTTTCAGCTGATTTTAAGGCATTTTGCTCCCAGTCAACTTCTATGTTATCAATTGCGTATTGAGCGGCATCCTCAGGGAAAGCATCCCCATACTCTGATGTAAGCTGATCATAAATACCGGCTTTGGACATATGCAACATATCAGAGTAATTCTCTGCACTCCTCAATGCGGATGTCCACTCTCGGGGTACGTCATTATTTTCTTTCTCATCTGCACTTTCTTTTGTTACTTCTTCAGTTGTTACTTCTTCAGTTGTTACTTCTTCAGTATCCTCCTCTGCACTTTCCTCTGTTACTTCTTCAGTTGTTACTTCTTCAGTATCCTCCTCTGCACTTTCCTCTGTTACTTCTTCAGTTGTTTCTTCTTCAGTATCCTCCTCTGCACTTTCCTCTGTTACTTCTTCAGTCGTTTCCTCTGTTGCAGTTTCAGTCATTCCAGCGTCAGATCCATCTGTATTTGAAGTGTCTTCTCCACCGTCGCTAAATGCTGCGTTACAAGCGCCAAATAGAATGAGTATACCGATAATGATAGATGCCCATTTAAGGCAGCCACCTTTCTTTTTCTTTTCTTCTTTCATATGTATAACCTCCTAATATATTACAATTCAATCATATCATAAAGTAACTATTGATAAGTAACTTTATATAAATAAATGATGAATATTTGCTAATTACAACAGAGGTTCTAATATGTAAAGGGGACCGTCAATAATTATGTGTAAATGAAGTCATACCTTTTCTTAGGCCTTCACTTTTATCATCGTACTGTATAATGAAAGATGGTCTGATGGATAATTATTACGCAGACATCAATGTTGTGTCTGGCCAGATGGTTGGAAAGATTACTGCGTTTGAGTTGAGTGAGGCGTTACTGAATTCACAGTTTAGATAAACGAAAAGCCACTCACTAATTTAAGCAGGTGGCTTGCTAACGCTTATTCAGTTATATATTTCATATTCTCCAAAGGTCTGTCTACCAAGTCCTTGTGTTGCTTTTAAAACTACCAAGTTGTCTCTATTTTCAAGTTTATATATTTTTATATTCCAAACTGGCATAAAGTCACCTCAACTTCTCCAGCTTTTTAATGCAGAGCCCGTTTTTTACACCGCGTGTTTTTCAAACCTTTTAATGTCTTTATTGCTGCCGACCATTATAAGAATGTCTCCGACGGAAACTGTTTGATCAATGGGTGGTGAAATTATAAATTCAGTATTTCTCTGTATGCCTATGATGGTACACCCATATTTTGAAAGGATATTCAATTCCGCCAGTGTCTTATCCCCAATTTTTTTAGTCGCCTCAATTTCAACCATACTGTATTTGTCTGACAGTTCAATGACATCGATCATTTTATCTGAGGTAATATGTTTTGTGATTTTTTTGGCCACATCCCTTTCTGGGTGGATGACCCTGTCAACGCCAATTTTATTTAAAACAGTAGCGTGATCGTCATTCTTGGCTTTTGCCCAGACTTTTGGCACGCCCAGCTCTTTCAAAATCAAAGAGGTGAGTATACTGCCTTCCAAATCATTGCCGAATGAGACAAAGGCATGGTCAATATTTCGAACACCAATTTGTTTAAGAAACGCCTCGTCAATCGCATTAGCACAGTGGGCATATGTTGCACAGCCTTCAAACTCATTTACTCTGTCTTCATCTTTGTCCACAGCAATTACATCTATATGCATATCGTGCAGCTCCTTGACCATCGTGCCGCCGAAGCGTCCCAGCCCAAATACTGCGAATGATTTTTTCATACTTATCCCCCAAGCTCCTGTTCTTTGTTTTTAATACTCCACGGTATCTTAACGCTGTGAACCGGTATTGTAAATAGCAGAAAGGTATCTCATATTTTGAATCAAGCGGGGGATTGCTGAACCCGCAGTTCAGATAAAAGAAGGGCCACCTCAATCAGGATGCTGGTAAGGATGGAGCCCATCGCTGTTTTCGAGCGACTTTGTTTTCAGTTGTAGCTGTCCCCCATTTGGATTATGATAATATTTAAAATCTGTGGAGGAGGCTGTAAATGAAGGAGCGAAATTATAATATCGATGCCCTGAAGGCCATGGCCATGTTCGCTGTCATATTCATCCACTGTGTTCCGAGGGATCTTCTCTACGCAACATACTCGCCTTACCATATATGGCAGGCGGTTCCGGTATTTTTGCTGCTGGCAGGTTTCAACACTGCAAATTCCTACAGGAAGAGGAATTTTGAAACGCTTGCTGAATTTTATAGTCCGTCTTTCATCTATGGCAAGGTCGAAAGGCTGATATATCCGTTCGCGGCAGTGTGGCTCGGTCAGGTGGTACTGTACTTTATATTCAAAGGCGGACTCAATCCCCGTGAACTGCCTGTTTCGTTCATTACCGGGGGGTTTGGGCCGGGCAGCTATTTTGTGCCGATCATCATCCAGGCGACGCTGCTGCTGCCCCTCATATACATGATCATGAGAAAGAATCTGAATGTCATGGCTTTCGTCCTGCTCATTGTAAGTCTCATGCTTGAATTTGTCTGTCTGTGGCTGGATGTATCAAGGGATCTGTACCGGATCATCGTTGTGAGATACATATTCGCTCTCACGCTCGGGGTGTGGCTTTCGTTCAATTACCACAGAATCAGTTATAAGTGGCTCATTCTGTTGGCCGGGCTCAGTGTCATCTACATTACAGGTGTGAATTATTATGACCTTGAACTGATCATGGAGCCGGTATGGCTTAGCCAGCATGCGCCGGCGTTCTTCTATACGCTGCTGTTCACGATCGTCTGCCTGAAGGCGTACAGTATCAATGGGACTAATCCGTTCTCCCGGCTCATGATCCTTGCCGGCCGCGCTTCTTACCATGTCTTCCTGACACAGATGGTCTATTTCTGGTTCATACCGGATCTGTTCGCCGGACTGCCGCTGTATATGTATGTAATCATCAGTGCAGTGCTCAGTTTCGGCTTCGGCATCCTGTTCTTCGAACTGGAGAACAAAGTCCGGCACAGCCTGAAAAACACATGATGAGGCTGATGATTTTTATTTTACAAAACAGTCTGCCTTATATAAGATTGTTATGATGCAGCTAACCTTGGGAGGAGAATTTTAATGAGCAAATTTGACGAACAGATCCTGGTTGTACCGAGATCTGTCATATTCAATGATGAAAAAAATGCCTTCAATGGCTTTATCGGGAAAGAGGACCCGAGGTATAAGGAAATCGTCTCCACTTTCGGCGGTTTTGAAGTGAAAAGGCGCGGGGATATGGAGGAGGATCCTTCATATAAGCAGCTGATCAGCTACGTGCTGATAAAGTCGGAGCAGGATGGGGCGACTCTCGTATACAAAAGGCTCGGTGGCGGCGGAGAGGAGCGCCTGCACGGCCTTCTGTCAATCGGCGTCGGCGGCCATATGAACGATGTGCCGGAAGTGGCGGACATCGATTCGAAACTTTCCGTCAATGCGGCCAGGGAGCTGGAAGAAGAAGTCGGGCTCTCTGCCGATTCGGTAAAGAATATGGAAATCATGGGTCTTATAAACGACGATGACAATGAAGTGGGACGGGTGCACATCGGACTGGTCCTGAGCGTGAAAGTAGATCCTGCAACTGTATCATCCAAAGAGGAGGACACATTGGAACTGATCTGGGCGGAAGACGGGAGCCTGGAAGGCATGTCCCCGTATGAATCCTGGAGTGAACTGATCATCAGGGATGCTTATGCCGGATAAGGTCAGCTCACACAGGCGCTTCCTGAAGAAAGCGGAACGCGACATGAAGCAGCTTTATGATGAGGGGGAATATTCCACCTACATCGGGAGGTACACCCAGTACAGGGATCATACTGCTCCGGAACTTGAACTGATTGAAAAATACTATGAAGCACGGCTCAGAACCGATGGTGCAGATTTCATCGTCGATGATGCGCTGCTCGCGATGAATGAAGGTGCAGGTGACTACGAAACCCATATGTATTATCTGCTGAGCGCGCTCATTGAACTGGGCAGATATTTTGAAGTGATCGAGTTTTCCGACCATCTCATGGAAGAGAGTATTCCGCAGGGCTTCCGCATCGAAGTCGCAGCTCTCAGACATCGTGCCAAGAAGGCGTTGGATGAAAACCGCCCGGAGCCTCAGGAACCTGAAGTGACGCCGGATGATTTCCGGGGGATGATGCAGTACGAGAAACTCGAGGTGCTGGCAAAATGGACGGATGAACAGAACGCAAGATACACCGGCCTTGTCCGGAGATTGCTGCCCGAAGCGGAAGACTATCAGCTCATCACTTTCATGCTCCTTTATCTGAGGGAAGCAGGCGACAGTACCCCGGTGGAATTTGAAAAGTTCGGTAAGAAGGTGAGGCGGAAGCCGTCGGAGCTCGAGTTGCTCGAGGAGACGGAACTGTCTGAGGTGGTCCTCCAGGGAGTTCTGGAAGGGGTGGAGGAACGCATGCCCGAATTCCATGAATCGGCGAGGGCGATGGTGATGTCCCATATCATCCATTGTTATCCGTTGACACCGGATGTAAATCCGGATAGTCTTATAGACAGTTATTTACTGATTCTGCATGAAATGTTAAACCTTGAATATGAGAGGAAATCCGATGCAGATGAAAATGCGCTCCGCTGGATACGTTCGATGGAAGAGTCGATTGCGGCAAGGCGCTGATCAAATCCATTGTTGGATATGGAAAATCGATGTGTTATACTATATTGGTTAATTGAAATTACGTACTAACGGAGGAATTAGACTATGGCTCAAAAGTGGGAAAAACAAGAGGGTAACGAAGGAGTACTGACAGTAACAGTTCCGGCGACGGAAGTGGACTCCGCCCTGGATGAAGCATTTAAAAAAGTATCCAAAGAGGTATCTGTACCCGGATTCAGAAAAGGTAAAGTACCGCGTCAGATGTTCGAGAAGCGTTTCGGTGTAGAATCACTCTACCAGGATGCACTCGATATCCTTCTTCCCAAAGCTTACACAGAAGCTGTCGAAGAGGCGGGCATCAATCCGGTTGATCAGCCGGATGTGGATATCGAAGAGATGGAAAAAGGCAAAGACCTTGTTTTCACTGCCAAAGTAACTGTTGAACCTGAAGTTGAACTCGGAGAGTACAAAGGTCTCGAGGCCGAAGAAACTGATACTGAAGTGACTGAAGAGGACGTTCAGAAAGAAATCGACAGCATGCTCGAATCCCATGCGGAAATGGTTGTCAAAGACGAAGGCAAGGTTGAGGAAGGGGATATCGTCAATCTGGATTTCGACGGGTATGTCGGCGGCGAGCAGTTCGAAGGCGGAAAAGCTGAAGGCTATGACCTCGAAATCGGTTCCGGAAGTTTCATCCCCGGATTTGAAGAGCAGGTCATCGGTCTTGAAAACGGCGAAGAGAAAGACGTTGAAGTCACTTTCCCTGAAGAGTACCATGCTGAAGAGCTTGCAGGCAAAGAAGCGGTCTTCAAGGTGAAGATAAACTCTATCAAAGTGAAGGAAACGCCTGAACTTGATGAAGACCTTCTCAAAGAACTCGACCAGGATGTCGAGTCGGTGGATGCGCTTAAAGAAAAACTTGAAAAAGACCTTAAGGAAGCAAAAGAGAACCAGGCTGACGTTTCAATGAAAGAACAATTGATTGAACAGGCTTCTGACAACGCTGAAATCGACGTCCCGGAAGCAATGATCAAAACTGAAACTGACAGAATGCTCCAGGAATTTGAGCAGCGTCTGTCACAGCAGGGAATTAACATGGAAATGTACCAGCAGCTCTCCGGACAGGATGAGGATGCACTGCGTGATCAGATGAAAGACGATGCTGAAAAACGCGTACGTACAAACCTCGTACTGAAGCAGATTGCTGTCGATGAAAATATCGAAGTGGCTGAGGCTGATGTGGATGCAGAGCTCGAAAAAATGAGTGAGCAGTTCGGTATCAAAGTTGAAGATATCAAATCAACACTCGGAGACCTCTCCATGCTGAATGAAGATCTCAAAGTTCAAAAGGCGATCGATGTGCTTGTAGACAACAGGAAAAAAGCTGAATAACAGATTATAGCCAAAATAGAACGAAGCTCTGTAACAGTTGTTGCAGAGCTTTTCTACTCATTTTGAGAAGTCTGAAACCAGTTATTTGATTTTGCCGCCTATATCTAGTATATTTTACAGGAATGAAAAAAGAGGTGTTGAAAATGTTTAAATTTAATGAAGACGACACTAACCTGACTTGTTCTTTCTGTGGGAAGGACCAGGAACAGGTTAAGAAGCTGATAGCAGGCAGCGGTGTTTATATTTGTAACGAATGTATCGAACTGTGCCACGAAATCATCGAAGAGGAGCTCAAATCAGAGAAGACTGAAGTGATCACTGATATTCCTAAGCCGCAGGAGATTCTCGAATCCCTGAATGACTATGTCATCGGCCAGGAAAAGGCGAAACGCGCATTGAGTGTAGCGGTCTACAACCATTATAAACGCATCAACCAGAACAATGAGGACGGTGTTGAAATTTCAAAAAGTAATATTGCCCTCATCGGTCCCACCGGCAGTGGTAAGACGCTCCTTGCACAAACACTCGCAAGGACACTCAACGTGCCGTTTGCAATTGCGGATGCGACGAGCCTGACTGAAGCGGGGTATGTCGGTGACGATGTTGAAAACATCCTCCTGAGACTGATCCAGGCTGCAGACTTTGATGTTGAACGTGCAGAACAGGGAATCATCTATGTCGATGAAATCGACAAGATTGCCAGAAAGAGCGAAAACACTTCAATTACGAGGGATGTATCGGGTGAAGGCGTTCAGCAGGCACTGCTCAAGATCCTTGAAGGTACGACAGCCAGCGTGCCTCCGCAGGGAGGAAGAAAGCATCCGAACCAGGAGTCAATACAGATAGATACGACAAATATCCTGTTCATCATAGGCGGTGCATTTGACGGCATGGATGAAATAATCAAGAGAAGGATCGGTGAGAAGGTCATCGGCTTCGGCGGTGCATCCAGCGAGAAATTCGACGATAAAGATGCAATCATGAGCCGCGTGCGTCCGGACGATCTCCAGAGCTACGGTCTGATTCCTGAATTTATCGGCCGTGTACCAATCATCAGCTATCTTGAGGAGCTTGATGTCGAAGCACTCAACTCCATTTTGACGGAGCCTAAAAATGCGCTTGTCAAACAGTATAAGAAAATGCTTGAGATCGATGACGTCGAACTTGAGTTTGATGAGGATGCACTCAATGCAATCAGTGAGCTCGCCATCGAAAGAAGGACGGGGGCACGCGGTCTCCGTTCGATAATCGAAGAGCGCATGGTTGACATCATGTTCAACATCCCTTCAAATGAAGAGATCCGTAAAGTCAAGATTACGAGGGAAACCATTCAGGATGAAGCGCAACCGTTGCTCTATGATGAAAACGGTGAACTGCTGGATCCGGAACGTAAAAGCGCATAAGAGAATGATAAATTCACCTGAGCTGTCTTTAACCGGACAGCTCTTTTTGCTGAAAGGAGTGGAAATATGAAAATAAATCCGGGAAGTGTGGATATTCTCATATCCGCAGTAGGCCCTGACCAGTATCCCGAAACCGGGCTGTCTGAAATAGCACTCAGTGGAAGATCGAATGTTGGGAAGTCGTCTTTCATCAATGCAGTGGCGGGAAGGAAGAATATCGCCAGAACTTCTTCGAAGCCGGGAAAGACCCAGACGCTCAACTTCTATGATATGGACGCGAAGTTCGTGTTTGTGGACGTACCCGGTTACGGGTATGCAAAGGAATCAAAGAAGGCGCGTGAGAAATGGGGCGCGATGATAGAGGCATATATTACGGAAAGGCACGCTTTAAAAGCAGTCATCCAGCTTATAGACATGAGGCATAAACCGACCGAAGACGACATTCTGATGTATGATTTCCTCAAATATTATGAAATACCGGTAATTGTCGTGTGTACTAAGATGGACAAAGTTCCAAAAAGCAAAGTGCAGAAGCATCTGAAAATAATCAAAGAGGGCATAGAATTTGAGGAGGGGGACACAATAATACCGTTCTCATCAACGGATAAGAGGAACCTGCCGCTCGTCATCCAGACGATTGCCGACCACATATGAAGATGTTCACAAAAAATTCTTATTTATAATCAGTATAAATAAGCGTGGCGGCATGGATAATATGTTCACATTCTGTTAAAATGATATATGTTATAAGTACCTCGTGAAGGTGCAATATGAATTGGGGGGCAATTCGGATGCACGTTATTGCGTTAAGTCTGAATTACAGAAAAGCGAGTGTCGAAGAAAGAGAATTGGTGGCTTTTGAAGATGAGGAAGTCATTCCGGCACTCCACAGATTAAGAGAACAAAAAAGCATACTTGAGGCTGTACTGCTTTCTACATGCAACCGTACTGAATTGTATGTGGTCAGTGACCAGGTGCATACTGGCAAATATTATTCCCAGAAATTCATCTCGGATTGGTTCGGTCTTGAGTTTGAAAAAGTGAAGAGCATCACGGATGTGAAGGTGGCGGACGAAGCCATCCATCATTTGTATCGTGTGACTGCAGGTCTTGAGTCCATGGTGCTGGGAGAAACGCAGATTCTTGGCCAGATCAGGGAGGCTTTCTTTACTGCACAACAGGAACATACGACAGGAACAGTCTTCAACAAGCTCTTCAAAGAGGCGATTACAGTTGCAAAACGCGGACACAGTGAAACGGATATTTCAAAAAATGCAATATCAATTTCATATTCGGCGGTTGAATTGGCCAAGAAGATCTTCTCTAATATAAGCGACAGCAAAGTCCTGGTGATCGGCGCGGGTGAAATGGCGGAGCAATCCCTGCTCAACCTGACATCAAACGGTATCAATAAATTGACGGTCATCAACCGTTCAGAGGACAAAGCACAGGCGCTGGCACAGCATTTTGGCGGTGAGAGTGCACGATTCGATACCCTGGAAGCGCAGCTTGCGGATGCCGACATTGTCATTTCAAGTACAGCGGCGAGAAACCATGTCATTACTGAAGATATGGTCAGGAACGCTCTGGCTGACAGGAAGATGAGGGAGCCGCTCGTGCTGATGGACATTGCCCTGCCACGTGACATCGCGCCCGGTGTAAGCAGCCTGGATGATGTCTATATGTATAATGTGGACGATCTTCAGGGACTCGTGGATGCCAATCTTTCCACCCGCAAGGAAGAGGCACTCAAAATTGAAGCGATGATTGCAGAGAGCATGGACAGCTTCGAAGAGTGGGTGAGCATGCTGGGTGTTGTACCGGTCATCCAGGCGCTCAGATCCAAGGCGCTCAATATACATGAAGATACCTTCCAGAGTGTGGAAAGAAAAATGCCGGAGATGACCGATCGTGAGCGGACGATCGTCTCCAAACACATGAAAAGTATCATAAACCAGATGCTCAAAGATCCCATCATCTATACGAAAGAGATTGCAGGCAGCAGAAAAGCGGATGTAAAACTGGATGAAATCCAGCAGCTGTTCGGCATCGAAGACGAAGTGAATGAGATCAGACAGCAGGATAAAGCCAAAAATCAGGAAAGGCTCCGCGCCAGAAAACAGGAGCTCGCACTCGATTAGACAGGTGGGTAACATATGGACTTTATGTTCCGCATCCATGAATTTATTCTATTACTATACTTTATAAGCCTTTCTGCGCTGAGCTACGATCTGTTCTTCAGAAATCGCCAGGCCAGGAAGGTTTCGTTTTATGTTGCAATTGCTGCGGCAGGACTGCAGATCGCAGGGTTCATCGGCATCAGTGTAAGCATTGGCCGTATTCCGGTCCAGACTACATTTGAGGGTCTCTATGCGCTGTCCATACTTATAATAATGACCGGTCTCCTCCACTACAGGAGGAGTGATTCGGAAATTGCATTGTTCATATATGTATTGACCGCTTTCATACTGTTCGCTGTCCATACCTTTGCACCGGTCCAATACTCGAAGACGACCGAAGTTTCCACTTTGATGAATGAACTTCTTGTCATCCATGTCGGGCTTGCCCTGCTTGCATATGTTCTGTTCTTCGTCTCTGCCCTGCATGCCGTGATTTATATCATCCAGTATGATAATCTGAAAAAGAAGCGTTTCAACAGACTTTTCTTTTCATTATTCAGCGTGGGGACGGCAGAAAAGATGATGGTGCGTACGCTGCTTTTCGGTGTGTGCAGCATGGCGATCAGCATCCTGCTCGGAGCAATGTGGGGCATCAATATAATGGGCGCGGGGATATTCACCGATATCAAAGTCCTCGGTACATGTATTGTGCTGCTGCTGTATGCCGCACTGCTGTTCCATCTGAAAACGGAACACAATATTTTGCGCTTTGCTAAATTGAATGTCATCATCTTCTTCATTTGTATGCTTAACTATATTTTCATCACACAACTCTCCCAGTTCCATTTCTGGGGTTATTAAAGGAGAAATACCGAATGCGGAAATTTATCGTAGGATCAAGACGGAGCGGCCTGGCATTGACACAGTCAAAGCAGTTCATAGACAGTCTGAAGGAACATTACCCTGACATAGACATCGAAATAAAGGAAATTGTCACCAAAGGTGACCGCATCGTGGATGTGCAGCTGTCAAAAGTCGGCGGCAAAGGCCTGTTCGTCAAAGAAATCGAACAGGCGCTTGAAAACAAGGAAATCGACATGGCGATTCACAGTCTGAAAGATGTGCCGAGCACCCTGTCAGAAGGGTTTACCATCGCATGTGTGCCGCAGCGTGAAGATATGCGCGATGCCTTTCTTTCCAACGACAAGGTGGCGTTCAAAAATCTGCCGGCCGGCAGCGTGGTAGGAACGAGCAGTCTCCGCCGCGGTGCCCAGCTGCTGGCAATGAGGGATGACATCGAAGTCAAATGGGTGCGCGGAAACATCGACACCCGCATCAAAAAGATGGAATCTGGTGAATATGACGCAATCATCCTTGCTGCGGCCGGACTGAAGCGTATGGGATGGTCCGATGATATCGTGACTGAATATCTGGATCCTGAAACTTTCATCCCTGCAATCGCCCAGGGCGCGCTCGGCATAGAGTGCCGCTCGGATGACAGGGACCTCATTGAAATGCTGCAGAAGGTCCATTCCGAGGAAGATGCAGCCTGTACAAATGCCGAGAGGGCATTTCTGAAGCGCATGGACGGCAGCTGCCAGGTGCCCATTGGCGGGCATGCAAAATATGAAGATGGTGAGCTGTACCTGACGGGCCTCATCATGCCTGAAGATGGCAGTGAGCAGTATCTTGTCAGAAAATCCCATGAAAATCCGGAAACGCTTGGCAACCTTGTAGCGGATGAGATGGAACGTATCGGGGCCAAGGACATCATTGACAGGATCAATGAATCACTCTAAACCGGTTGTAATTGTTACGCAGAGCAGAATGGGAAGTGCAGGTTCCGGTGATTTTACCATTGAGCATGCACCGGTGATCAGGACCGAGCTCCTGCCCTTCAACGAAGGCATGCTGGATGGGGAATACGACTGGCTGGTTCTGACCAGCCCGAATTCGGTGGAACATTTTGCCCCGTTCCTTGGCAGGGTCAAGTTCAACAGGCTGGCCAGTATCGGCAAAAGGACGAGTGAGGCCATGGAGGAGCATGGTATGCATGTCGATTTTGAACCGAGCGGCTATAGCCAGGAAAAATTCATGGAGGAGTTTGCTGTAAATAAAGGTGAACGGATCCTTTATCCCGTGAGTGCCAACGCACGGCCGCTCATGTATGAGTACCTGAGTGATGCCGGTGCGGAGGTCACGCGTATCCCGCTTTATCACCCAGTCCCGGATGGAGAGTCACTTGCAAAGATTGAAAGACTGCTTTACGAAGGAGCTTATGCAGTCACTTTCTCAAGTCCGTCGGGTGTAGAAGCCTTTACCGGCAGATTAGACAAGGGCAGACTTGAAAATGTGACAGTGGCAGCAATCGGCCATGTGACGCATGATGCATTAAAAAAACGGGGGATCGACAGTATCCAGCCGGAAAAAGAGACACTGCAGGATATGTTCAACATGCTTGAAAAAAGAGTTAATCAGAGGTGTAACGATGAATTTTGACAGACATCGCCGTATGAGAAGGACGGCGTTCATGCGAGATATGGTCAGGGAGACCAGAGTGACAAAAGAAGATTTCATCTATCCGATATTCGTAGTGGAAGCGGATGATGTCAGAAAAGAAGTGCCGTCGATGAAAGGTGTATTCCAGGTATCGCTGAACCTGCTTGAAAAAGAACTGGAGGAAGTCAGCCGCCTGGGGATAAAGTCCGTCATTTTCTTCGGCATTCCGAATGAAAAGGATCCCGAAGGTACAGGTGCATACCATGACCATGGTGTCGTGCAGGAAGCATGCAGGATCAGCAAAAGGCTCCATCCTGAAATCCTTGTGATACTGGATACATGCCTCTGTGAATATACAGATCATGGACACTGTGGTCTGATCGACAGTGAAACCCAAGATGTGGATAATGACAGTACCCTGCCGCTGCTCGTCCAGACAGCAGTGTCACAGGCAGGGGCCGGGGCGGATATCATTGCTCCGAGCAACATGATGGACGGGTTTGTCAGTGAAATCAGAAAAGGCCTCGATGACAACGGCTTCAGCCATATTCCGATTATGAGCTACGGTATCAAATATGCCTCGAAGTTCTACGGCCCCTTCAGGGATGCCGCCGACTCCACACCGTCATTCGGTGACAGGAGGACGTACCAGATGGATCCGGCAAACCGTCTTGAAGCACAGCGTGAGCTTGAAAGTGACCTTGAAGAGGGATGCGATATGATGATTGTAAAACCTGCATTGTCATATCTTGATATCATCCGTGATGTCAGGAACAGCTCAAACGTACCGGTAGTGGCGTATAATGTAAGCGGAGAATACTCAATGACACGTACCGCCATTGATATGGGGCTGCTTGACGAGGAAGTGATCATGGAGCAGATGGTATCCATGAAACGTGCCGGTGCGGATATGATTATCACCTATTTCGCAAAAGATCTTTGCAGAATGATTGATGAAGGGACGGAATAACATGTACGAAAATTCAAAGGCACTCTATAAGAAAGCGACGGAACTCATGCCGGGCGGTGTGAACAGTCCTGTCAGGGCGTTCAATTCAGTAGGGATGGATCCTGTATTCATCGATCATGCCAAAGATGCCCGGACATATGATGTCGACGGCAATGAATATATCGACTATGTGCTCAGTTTCGGTCCGCTCATCCTCGGCCACAGCGACGACAGAGTGGTGGATGCTGTTTCTGAAGCGGCCCAAAAAGGCACCAGCTTCGGCGCACCGACATCACTTGAAAACGAGCTGGCGGAATTGGTCATCGACCGTGTGCCTTCTGTGGAAATGATACGCATGGTGTCATCAGGTACAGAAGCAACACTTGCGGCCCTAAGGCTTGCAAGAGGATTCACAGGGCGGAGCAAAATCCTCAAATTCGAAGGCTGCTACCATGGGCACAGTGACTCGCTGCTCATAAAAGCGGGCAGCGGGGTGGCGACTCTCGGGCTTCCGGATTCTCCGGGAGTGCCGGAAGGTACGGCCGCCAACACGATCACGGTGCCATACAATGATGAAGAGAGCCTGAAGGAAGCGTTCGATCAATTCGGCGAAGACATCGCAGCAGTAATCATGGAGCCGGTTGCCGGCAATATGGGAGTCGTCCCCCCTGTGGAAGGCTATCTTGATTTCGTCCGCAGGATTACAGAGGAGAACGGAACTCTCCTGATTTTTGATGAAGTCATGACAGGCTTCAGGGTGGGGTATAACTGCGCACAGGGGCATTACGGTATCACTCCCGACCTCACATGCCTCGGAAAAGTCATCGGCGGCGGACTGCCGGTCGGCGCCTACGGTGGCCGGCGCGATATCATGGAGCACATTGCACCGACCGGCGACATCTACCAGGCGGGGACGCTTTCAGGGAACCCGCTTGCCATGACGGCGGGCCTTGAAACACTGAAGCAGCTCACGCCGGAGAGCTATGAATATTTCAACCGTCTCGGCGATATGCTTGAGAATGGTCTGAAGGAAATATTCAGTGAAAAAGGCTATCCGATTACTGTCAACCGCGCCGGTTCGATGATCGGTTTCTTCCTCACTGAAGGACCGGTTACAGACTTTGATTCGGCGAATACCAGCGACCTCGACCTGTTTGCCCAAATGTACCGCAGCCTGCTTGAAGAGGGCGTATACCTGCCGCCGTCCCAGTTTGAAGGCATGTTCCTTTCAACGAAACATACCGAAGAGGATATAAGTAAAACACTGACGGCATTCAGTAATGCCCTGGACAAAATTAAAGCAGAATAACGCAATTTATACCGTTTACGGAAAATAAATAAAGTGTATAATTGAGTTAAACACATAAATGGAGGTTGTGTACATGGCAAATGATAAGGACAAGCATGTGTCCGATAAAGACAAATTCATGAAAGGGCAGAGAGACGAAGACAAAACGTTCGTCGACGGCCAAAACAGAGAAATGATTGAACACAAAGAGGATGACAAGAGAAACCCGCTTGTTTGGATCACTCCGATCATCATCCTGTTGTTACTTATTCCTCTTGTAATACACCTCGCCACAGGTAACGGCGGTGTTGCGCTTACCGGTGGAGGAGAGGAAGAGGAGTCTTCCGAAGAATCATCCGGCGGTGGCGAAGAGGAAAGCGGCGGAGAAGGCGGTGGCGAAGAGGCATCCACAGGCGACTTCGATGCTGAAGGGTTTGCCCGCGACAACTGTGCATCCTGTCATGGTGAGGACTTCTCCGGCGGCATGGGACCTGCGCTTGCAGGCACAAGCCTCGAGGAAGGTGAATTCACTGATGTTGTCAGAAACGGCCGGGGATCAATGCCGTCATTCAGCCAGGATCAGATTGCTGATGAAGACCTGACTGCACTCTATGAATTCATGGCAGGCCAATAACTGATTCGAAAACTTCCGCATTCGATGTGGAAGTTTTTGTTGTTTGCGGCAAAGGCATACAGATGGTACAAAGGGGAGGTTTCACATAATGAAATACTTGAGGCTGCTGTTCCTGTTTATTGCGGCAACAACTCTTTCATGGATATTACAGACAGCCGGCATGATCCTGCCGTGGCTCTTCGGGGCGATGATCGCAACAGTAATCTTCCAGCGGCTGACCAGACGGGATACAGGATTTAAGAAGTGGATGGGTGACATCGGCATCTTCATCATCGGTATCGAAATCGGCTCCACCTTCACCAAGGAGACAATCATCGATATGCAGGATGATGTGTTAAATATCGTACTGCTTACCTTGATGGTCGTCATCCTGAGCCTGATACTGGCCAGGTTTTTCACTAAAATGACAGGTTGTACATATGAAACGGCGGTTCTTGCAACTACACCCGGAGCACTCTCACAGATGATTCTGATGGCGGAGGAGGAAAAACGCGCCGACCTGCTTCTGGTCACTCTCACACAGATGTCCCGCATTGTCCTCGTTGTCATTCTGGTGCCCTTCATTGCCAGTATTTTTTCAGACGGTGTTCCCGGCATACCGGACGACATTGAACCAAACCTTACCTCTGTGCTTGTGCCTGAAATGCTCATGCTGGCCGCCGGAGCAGTGGTGCTTACGTTCGTCCTCAAACTTTTGAAGTTTCCGGTCCCTGTGATGATTGCCCCGATGATCGGCGTGCTGGTGTGGAACTTAGCCACCGACCATACATTTGCCCTCAATGTGGAATTCATGTACCTTGCACAGGTGCTGTTCGGAATCCGTGTCGGCATCCAGATCTCTTCACTGGTCAGCAGACTGAACAGACGCATGGTCGTGTCAATGCTTGTCCAGAACGTACTCCTTATACTGGGCACATTCCTGATTGTCATCCTCTTCATCTTGTTTACGGAGCATAACTTCAATAATCTGTTCCTGAGCGCAGCGCCCGGCGGCATCGGCCAGATCATCATAGTTGCAGTGGAGATGGGGGCGAACATCGCAATGATCTCAAGCTATCACATATTCAGGATTTTCTTCATCCTGCTGATAGTTGCACCGGTGATCAACATCATCCTGTCCAGGAACCGCAGGCGGCGCAGTCAGGACGGGAAAGAAACTTGACAGTTCCTGCTGGTTGGAATACTATAAGATTAAATCTATAAACATCACGGCAGAAGGTCACGGAAGTGCGGGTTTAAGAGAGTATGCGCGGGCTGAAAGCATACCGAAGCACACCGCGGATGTAGTCTGCATGTTGATTCCGTCTGAAAATGCAGTAGGACGGGACGTCTGATGAGCGTTAATCATCTCAAGTGCAGCATGAGCAATGCTGAATTTAGGTGGTACCGCGGAGCTCCCGTCCTATTTCTGGACGGGGGTTTTTATTATGCAAAAATTAAGGAGAGATAATTATGGATATGCCTACGAAATACAATCCGGCAAAAGTCGAGGAAGGCAAGTATCAAAGATGGGTGGAGGCAGGCTATTTCAAGTCTGATGCGACGTCGGACAAAGAACCGTATTCCATCGTCATTCCGCCGCCGAATGTGACCGGCAGGCTGCATCTCGGCCATGCCTGGGACACTACGCTCCAGGATATCATCACACGCATGAAGCGGATGCAGGGCTACGAAGTACTCTATCTTCCCGGTATGGACCATGCGGGTATTGCAACTCAGGCAAAAGTGGATGCCCGGCTCCGTGAGCAGGGCATCAGCCGGCATCAAATCGGGCGGGAAAGTTTCCTGGAGCATGCATGGAACTGGAAAGAGGAATATGCAAATTTCATCAGGAGCCAATGGGAGAAGCTCGGCCTGGGTCTGGATTATGACAAGGAACGCTTCACCATGGATGAAGGCCTGTCAAAGGCGGTCCGCAAAGTCTTTGTCGATATGTACAATAAAGGTCTGATTTACCGCGGGGAATATATCATCAACTGGGACCCGGTAACAGAGACGGCCCTCAGTGACATCGAAGTGATCCATAAAGAAGTCGATGGCAATTTCTATCATGTGAAATATCCGCTCGAAAACGGTGGTCATGTGGAGATTGCCACGACACGTCCGGAAACGATGCTCGGGGATACAGCCATAGTTGTGCATCCTGAAGATGCGCGTTATAAGGATATCATCGGTAAAAATGCAATACTGCCGATTGTCGGCAGGAAACTTCCAATCATCGCCGATGCATATGTGGACAAGGAATTCGGCACAGGCGTGATGAAAGTGACACCGGCCCACGATCCGAACGATTTCGTCATCGGTGAACGCCATAATCTCGAGCGCATCAATGTAATGCATCCGGACGGTTCCATGAACGGGCTTGCCGGTAAGTATGACGGGATGGATCGGTTCGAGTGCAGGAAAGCGCTGGTAAGAGATCTTGAAGATGAGGGGCTGATGATTGAAATAGAGCCGCATGTCCATTCTGTCGGACACTCCGAGAGAAGTGACGCGGTCGTCGAACCATACCTGTCCACACAATGGTTCGTGAGCATGGACAGCTTGGCCAGAAAAAGTCTGGACAACCAGGATTCTAAAAATCCAATCGACTTCGTACCAGAGCGTTTTGATGCCACTTTCCGCAGATGGATGGAAGATATCCGCGACTGGTGCATCTCAAGGCAGCTATGGTGGGGACATCAGATTCCCGCCTGGTACCACAAGGAATCGGGAGAAATCCACGTGGGAATGGAACCGCCGGCGGATGAAGAGAACTGGGAGCAGGATGAGGATGTGCTGGATACATGGTTCTCAAGTGCCCTGTGGCCGTTTTCAACGATGGGGTGGCCGGAGGAAACGGAGGATTTCCGGAAGTTCTTCCCGACGAATGTCCTTGTGACCGGCTATGACATCATCTTCTTCTGGGTGGCGAGAATGATCTTCTCCTCCCTTGAGCACACCGGGGAAAACCCATTTGATGATGTGCTGCTCCACGGGCTTGTACGTGATGAACAGAACCGTAAGATGTCAAAATCACTTGGCAACGGCGTCGATCCGATGGATGTCATCGACCAGTTCGGGGCAGATGCAATGAGGTACTTCCTGGCTACAGGGTCAACACCGGGGCATGATCTGAAATATTCTGATGCCAAAGTGGAGTCGGTATGGAATTTCATCAACAAGATATGGAATGCATCAAGATTCAGTCTGATGAACATCGGTGAAAATTTCGGCATGGCTGATATCAATCTTGAAGGCGAAAAGACGCTTGCCGACGAATGGATCCTCACCCGCCTGAATGAAACCATCGAGGACGTGACGAGGCTGTCAGAGAAATACGAGTTCGGCGAAGTGGGGCGCCTCCTCTATAACTTCATCTGGGATGAATTCTGTGACTGGTACATCGAGATGGCGAAAGTGCCCATGACCGAAGGTACGGACGAAGAGAAGGCGATGACACGGTCGGTGCTGCTTCACACACTCGACAGCATTCTGAAGATGCTCCATCCGTTCATGCCGTTCGTTACCGAAGAGATCTATCAGACGGTCGACAGCAACCGTTCCATCGTTGTCAGCGAATGGCCGGTGTCGGATGAAAACCATAAATATCCGGAATCCAAGGAAGGTATGGCGCTGCTTGTCGACATCATCAAATCGGTGAGGCAGACGAGAAGTGCGGTGAACTCCCCGCTGTCCAGACCGATCGATATCCAGATCGAAGTGAAGGATCAAGAAAGGCGGGCAGCTGTCGAGACGAACCGCAGCTATATCGACAGGTTCTGTAATCCGCAGACACTTGAGGTTGCGGAAAGCATCCAGGTGGATGATGATGCAAAAACAGATGTGGTCAAAGGTGCGACGGTCATACTGCCCCTTGCCGGTCTTATTGATATGAAAGAGGAGGCTGCACGGCTTGAGCAGGAGCTTGAGCGTCTTGCAGGAGAGCTCAAGCGTGTAGACGGCAAGCTCGGCAATGAAAAGTTCGTGAGCAACGCCCCGCAAGCTGTCGTGGATAAGGAGAAAGAGAAAAAGCTCGGCTACCAGTCCCAGTACAATGAAGTGAAAGGACGTCTGGACAGCCTTAAAAGAAAGGGTTAGAACATGAATTACAAAGATGGTCTCGACTGGATTCATGAACGTATCAAATTCGGGATAAAACCGGGTGTCAGAAGAATGGAATGGATGCTCGGGAGAATAGGGAATCCGGAGAAGAATATCAACGGGATCCATGTTGTCGGAACGAACGGCAAAGGTTCCACCGTCTCGTATATGAGACATGCGCTGAATCATAATGACTACAGCGTAGGTACATTCACTTCGCCATATATAGAAACATTCAATGAACGCATTTCTGTTGACGGGCAGGCCATCAGCGATGATGATATCGTGCGTCTCGTTGAAATTGTCCGGCCGGTCAGTGAAGATATGGAGAGGGAGACGGATCTCGGTACAGCAACCGAGTTTGAAATAATCACGATGATGATGTTCGTCTATTTCGGAAGGCTCAGATCCGTCGATTTCGTCATCGTTGAAGCGGGTCTCGGTGCCCAAAACGATTCGACAAATGTATTCGAACCGATCATGACAGTACTGACAAGCATCGGTCTCGACCACACCAATATCCTCGGCGATACGCTGCTCGATATTGCCAAGGATAAAAGCGGCGTCATCAAACCGGGTATTCCGCTCGTATTCAGCGTTAAAGATGACAGTGCACGGGATTATATACACAAAGTGCTCGACGATAACCATGCCAGAGGAATCGAACTCGGCAGGGACATCATCCTGGTGCGGGATGCCGAAGAGGGTGAATTCCAGTTCCAGTACGGACAGTATGATTTTCCGGATATACAGCTGAAGATGGCAGGCAGGCACCAGGAAGAGAATGCGGCACTTGCAATTGCCGCGCTTCTTGAACTGCACGACAATGATAAAGCCATGCTCGACTTCAATAAGTTGATCCACGGGATTGAAGCGATGACATGGCCCGGACGGATCGAAAAAATCCAGGACGAGCCGCTGATCGTCCTGGATGGTGCACACAATAATGAAGCGGTGGAAGCATTGGTCGATACCATCAGGAAAAACTACAATGATAGAAAAATATCTGTGTTGTTCTCGGCGATAGAGGGCAAACCGCTTGCCAGCATGGTGGATATGCTTTCAGTCATCGCTGATGAGTTTAATGTGACCCATTTCGATTTTCCAAAGGCACTCTCAATAAAAGAGATATACGAGACGGTGAATCATCCCGATAAACATGGAGTGAGTGACTACAAACGCTTCATGGAAGAATTCGACGGGGATATGCTCCTTGTTACAGGGAGCCTGTACTTCATCAGTGAAGTGAAAAAGTATTTTAACAACAAGTAGACTTACCCCGGTACATCCAAAGGATTTACCGGGGTTTTCAATAGCTGTGCTTTTATTCCCTTTATTTATTAAATTATTCTGACATTTAACCTTGCTATATGTATAATGGAGTTATCATTTAACAGGGGGATTTTATGTTGAAAGAAGAGACGGAGAATATCAAAAAGGGACCCAGGTTTCCGCATACTTATGCCATTCTGCTTGCTGTAGTCATCATTTCGGCAGCACTTAGCTATGTAATACCCGCCGGAGAGTTTGAAAGAGTGGAAGTCAACGAAAGGACTGAAGTGGTGCCGGACAGTTACAGCACGGTAGAACAGAGCCCGGTTTCATTCTTTGACCTTTTCAAATCGATTCCCGCCGGCCTGGTTGATGGCGGTGAGATAATCTTCTACATATTCCTTGTAGGGGGTGCGTTTGGGGTCATCCGGGCAACAGGCGCTATAGAAGCGGCGATACAGAAGATCATGGTGACGGTCCGGGGGAATGAGAAGCTGATGATTCCCGTAATCATGTTCGCATTCTCGGTTCTTGGTTTTACCACAGGCATGTCGGAGGAGGCAATCATATTCGTGCCAATCGGAATTGTACTTGCCACCGCTCTCGGATATGATGCTCTTGTCGGTACCGCCATGGTCACTCTCGGGGCGGCTTCCGGTTTCATCGGGGGGATGCTCAATCCATTTACTGTCGGCATTGCCCAGGAGATTGCAGAACTCACAATTTTCTCAGGTTGGGAATTCAGGGCTGTCATTTATCTTCTCGTGCTGGGCAGTGGTATCTGGTATGTCATGCACTATGCCAGAAGAGTGAAGAACGATCCTGAATCCAGCATCATATTTGATGAGTCGGAATCCGGTCAGGTGAATTTTACAGAAGATGTGATGAACTTCAACGAATTGAAAAAGCGTCATATTTTTATATTGCTCACTTTCTTTTTGGGGATTGTGATCAATGTTTACGGGATTTTCCAGCACGGCTGGTTCCTTACCGAACTTTCAGCAAACTTTTTCCTTGTAGGCATCATTGCCGGATTTGTCGGCGGCATGAAAGTTAATGATATTTTTGATGCCTTCATAGAAGGGATGAAACTTGTCGTTTACGGTGCAATAATCGTCGGTTTTGCGAGGGCGATACTTGTAGTGCTCGAATCAGGAGTCATCATCGACACGATCATCAACAGCATGAGCGGTGTACTGGATTATCTGCCGAAGTCAATATCCGTGCTCGGCATGCTTGTCATACAGGTCATCATCAACTTCTTTATCCCATCCGGTTCCGGACAGGCGGTGACTACAATGCCGATTATGACACCGATTGCCGATCTTCAGGAGATTCCAAGACAGATTGCGGTGCTCGCATACCAATACGGTGATGCGATCACCAACACAATCATTCCGACATCGGCATCATTGATGGGAGTTCTTGCCGTGTCAGGTATTCCGTATATCAAATGGGTGAAATTCGTATGGAAAATAACACTGACATGGCTGGGCATAGCCGCACTTGCCCTGGTGGTTGCGACAATCCTGAATATAACATGATCAAAGAGGGGGACGGCGGATCAGACCGCCGTCCCCCTTTCTGGGTTAAAGTTCAGGTTTATCATTCTTGTCCTGCAATGCGTCCCTGATCTCCCTGAGAAGCAGTACCTGCTCCTCCTCTGATTCCTCTTCAACAAACTTGTTCCTGGATGCTTTGTTGACAAGTTTGACGAACAGGAAGATTGCTGCCGCGATAATGAGGAAGTCGATGATGGACTGGATGAACACACCGTAAGTAATACCCATATAAGACCAGTTTGAAGCGAAATCCGTGTCACCGAAAATAAGAGCGATGGCAGGCATGATGATGTTTTCAACGAGTGAAGTGATAATCTTCCCGAATGCAGCACCAAGTACTACTGCCACTGCCAGATCAAGTACATTCCCCTGGGCAATGAATTCTTTGAATTCTTTCCACATAACCAATCCTCCTTCATTTGAGATTGCACATTTGTTAAGGCTGCGCAAATAATAATATGCCACTTATCACTTGTAGATACAAATGAAAAATCACAATTTGTATTTATTTTCTTTATGAAATGCTGCGGCCGGAGAGAGCTAGTGTCATAAAATGCAAATTGATAGCCGGTTAAGGCTGTGGTAGTATGGGGAAGTGTTTTAGGAGGATAATTTTGCACCAACATATACAACATGGGCCCCGCAGTCCCCATTTTTTCTGGTTCAGTGTATTCGGTGTCGGTGCAATTGAAGCAGAAAAAACGTTTGGTGGCTTCGGAGACCTTGCCACCGAGGAAATCATGTTCGAAATGTTCAATAACATGCCGATGGGACTGATCATATCCATAATCGCATCGGCATTTCCGTTCTCCATCATACTGATATTCGTAATGATAGCGACCTACAAGGATATTTCCGACGAACAGAAAGCGTTGAACCTGCTCATTGAACCGGATTATGAAGGAACCCGTTATGAGAAGATGATGAAAGAATACGAAGAGGAACGGGAGAGGGAAGGGAACAGAAAGAACAATTAATATATAGTTATGTCTCCGACCTATGGCCATAAGCAGTGCTTATTACTATAGGTCATTTTTTTGTATCGTAATTACGTCTTTTTCAAGTTGAGTTTCGTTTACATCCATAAATTTAAGTTATACAATTGATATGAGCAGTCGCATGACTGAAATATTGATAGGGGGCTATTAACTATGAGTCAGAATTTAAATGAAGCTGCAAAGCGTTCATTTAGTGTTGGCGGTAAGGATTACAAATACTACAGTTTGAAAACCCTTACTGAAAAAGGTTTTTCGGAAACTTCCAAACTGCCATACTCAATCAGAGTGCTGCTTGAATCGGTGCTCAGACAGTATGATGGCAAAGTAATCAAAAATGAACACATCGAATCTTTGGCACAGTGGGATAAGGGGAACAATGAAGGCAACGAAGTGCCGTTCAAACCATCACGTGTTATTCTTCAGGATTTCACAGGTGTTCCCGCAGTTGTCGATCTTGCATCACTCAGGAAAGCGATGGATGATGTCGGCGGCGACGTTCAGAAGATCAACCCGGAAGTGCCTGTCGATCTCGTCATCGACCACTCTGTTCAGGTTGATGAGTACGGTACGCATGATGCACTCCAGAAGAACATGGAATTTGAGTTCGAAAGAAACCAGGAACGTTATGAATTCCTGAACTGGGCGACTAAAGCGTTTGACAACTACAAAGCTGTACCGCCTGCAACAGGTATCGTGCACCAGGTCAACCTCGAGTATCTTGCTAATGTTGTGCATGTCAGAGAGGAAGAGAGTGGCCTCGTGACTTATCCGGATACTTTGGTAGGTACGGATTCCCATACTACTATGATCAACGGCCTCGGCGTACTTGGCTGGGGTGTCGGCGGAATTGAAGCTGAAGCGGGAATGCTCGGTCAGCCTTCATATTTCCCGGTGCCAGAAGTCATCGGTGTGAAGATGACCAATGCACTGCCTGAGGGCGCAACAGCGACCGACCTCGCGCTTCGTGTCACTGAGTTGCTCCGTCAAAAAGGGGTGGTCGGCAAATTCGTTGAATTCTTCGGCCAGGGGGTCACTGAACTTCCACTCGCCGACCGCGCGACAATCGCAAACATGGCACCGGAATACGGCGCAACCTGCGGTTTCTTCCCGGTCGATTCTGAAACGATCGACTATATGCGTCTGACAGGCCGTTCCGAAGAGCATCTTGCTGTTGTGGAACAGTATCTGAAAGAGAATGGCATGTTCTTCAATCCGGAAGAGGAAGCAGTTTACACTGATGTAGTGGATCTTGATCTCTCAACGGTGGAACCTTCACTCGCAGGACCGAAGCGTCCTCAGGACCTCATCCCGCTGTCAGAGATGAAGGATGAGTACAGAAAATCCGTTACAGCCGAAAGCGGTAACCATGGCCACGGCATGGACGAATCTGAATTCGACAAAAAAGGTACAGTCAACTTCAAAGATGGTGGGACTGCTGAAATCAGCACAGGTGATCTGGTGATTGCTGCCATCACTTCCTGTACGAATACATCCAACCCGTACGTAATGCTTGGTGCAGGTCTGCTTGCCAAGAATGCGGTTGAAAAAGGACTTGAAGTGCCTGCTTATGTCAAAACTTCACTGGCTCCGGGTTCCAAAGTCGTTACAGGGTACCTTGAAGACTCAGGCCTGCAGGAATATCTTGATAAGCTCGGCTTCAACCTTGTCGGGTACGGCTGTACAACGTGTATCGGCAACTCCGGTCCGCTCAAGCCCGAAATCACAGAAACAATCGTGGACAATGATCTGCTAGTGTCTTCTGTACTTTCCGGTAACCGTAACTTCGAAGGAAGGATCCATCCGCTTGTCAAAGCGAACTATCTGGCTTCACCGCCGCTTGTGGTTGCTTACGCACTGGCAGGAACTGTGGACATTGACCTTAAATCTGAACCGATCGGCCAGGACAAAGAAGGCAATGATATATTCATGCAGGATATCTGGCCTTCCACAAAAGCAGTCAGGGATGCAGTCATGAGTACAGTGACACCTGAATTGTTCAGGAAAGAATACGAAAGCGTATTTGATTCCAATGAAATCTGGAACAATATTGAAACAACCGATGCACCGCTCTACGATTTCGATCCGAAATCCACTTACATCCAGAATCCGACATTCTTCCAGGATCTGTCGACAGAAGCAGGTACAGTAGAGTCGCTTAACGGTCTGCGTGTACTCGGTAAATTCGGGGACTCTGTGACAACAGACCACATTTCACCGGCAGGTGCGATCGGCAAGGATACACCGGCAGGAAAATGGCTGATCGAACAGGGTGTATCTCCTAGGGACTTCAACTCATACGGTTCCCGCCGCGGAAATCATGAAGTGATGATGCGTGGTACTTTTGCAAACATCCGTATCCGCAACAAGATTGCACCGGGTACAGAAGGTGGATTCACAACTTACTGGCCGACAGGTGAAGTGATGAGTATCTATGATGCAGCGATGAAGTATCAGCAGGACGGTACAGGTCTCGTCGTCGTAGCAGGAGACGATTACGGCATGGGCTCCAGCCGTGACTGGGCTGCCAAAGGTACGAACCTGCTTGGTGTCAAAGCAGTCATTGCGGCAAGCTATGAACGTATCCACCGTTCAAACCTTGTAATGATGGGTGTGCTGCCGTTGCAGTTTGTTGATGGCGAAAATGCGGATTCACTTGGTCTCGATGGCAGCGAAACATTTGACATACAGGTTGACGAGTCAGTGAAACCGGGAGACCTTCTCGATGTTGCAGCAACGAATGACAAAGGTGAGAAAAAAGAATTCAAAGTCAAAGCGCGCTTTGATTCTGAAGTTGAAGTGGATTACTACCGCCACGGTGGAATTCTGCAGCTTGTTCTCAGAAACAAACTCAAATAAGAAGGCTTCATGAAAACAGCCCATCTCAATGTGAGATGGGCTGTTCATTTTAATCATTTTTCAATTATCTGAAAATTCTATTTCTTCCTGATCGTTAACATCAACTGTAAGCTCTGAATCTTCGAAGTACCAAAGATCGCTTTCTTTTATGAAAATGTCTATACCGTCGTATTCGAAGACCTTACTGTCGTCAGGGATGGTGTCGACTGTAAGGGCAGGGGAAAAGCCTTGCTTGAGCTGGGTTTCTCCACCATATCTTACATAGATATTTACGCCTTGGCCGTTTTCGGGGTCGAGTTCTTCTTTCATCCAATTAACTGCATTGTCAGTGACTTTAAGCATGCTGATCAATCCTTTCGCTACATGAATGTAATCTTTGACTCTGTGCCGTCCATTATACGTTTAATGTTGGATATATGTCTAACAACTATAACTACGGCAATGACAAAAGATAATCCGATAAGCAGAGGGTCGCGGAAAACAAGGGAAAGGATGAAGAACAGGACGGCGCTGACTATGCTGGACAAAGACACATATTTGCTGGTTTTTAAAGTAAGTAGAAAGACGCTCAGTAATATAGCAAACATCAATGGATTATATGCGAGCACAGCACCTGCGCTCGTGGCAACAGCCTTGCCGCCCCTGAATTTCAAAAATATCGAATACACATGGCCGAGTGCAGCAGCCAGTCCCGGCAGGAATACGTGGAAGTCGGTGTCTATGAGCATTGCCGTCCAGACAGGGATTGCCCCTTTCATCATATCCATTATGAGTACGAGGATTCCCGCTTTCTTACCGAGTACACGGAATGTATTGGTAGTTCCGATGTTCCCGCTCCCATGTTCCCTCAGGTCGATCTTGTAGAACCATTTCCCGATGAGAAGGCTGAAAGGTACTGCTCCGATCAGGTAACCGAACACCAACAGTGAAATGAGTATTTCCAAATTAAAAACCCCTTTATCATCAGGTACTAACAGTTTACCATAAAAAACTATCTGCACCTAACACAAATTAGTTTACATATTAATGTTATCGTAAACTAATGGCTTGAAATGTAAAAACCGTGTAAAATGGAGCTTAGGGTTGCAATCGCCAAAGATTTGTATAAAAATAGTAAGAGATTACATTAAACGAACGTACGTTTGTGGGAGGATACCTGATTTGGCAAGACAGAATACTTATACAGATGAATCGATACAAATACTGGAAGGTCTTGATGCGGTGCGGAAACGGCCGGGTATGTATATAGGGTCGACGGATCATCGGGGACTTCATCATCTCGTCTACGAAATTACAGACAACTCTGTGGATGAGATCATCAATGGATATGGTGATGAAATTTTCATCACGATCAACAAGGATGACAGCATAACAGTGACCGACAATGGCCGTGGCATGCCGACGGGGAAACACGCTTCCGGGCGTCCGACACCGGAAGTCATCTTCACGGTGCTGCACGCAGGCGGAAAATTCGGTTCGGGCGGCTACAAAACTGCCGGCGGACTTCATGGCGTGGGTGCCTCTGTTGTCAATGCACTCAGTTCCTGGGTCGAAATCAGGATATTCAGGGACGGCAAAATCCATGAGATGTCATTCAAAGACGGCGGCAAAGTTGACCGTCCGCTGACTGCGGCTGGCAAGACAAAAAAGACCGGCACAGAAGTGACTTTCAAACCCGATCCGGAAATCTTCAAATCAGGCACGGTGTTCCATTTTGAAACGATCATGGAGAGGATGCGGGAATCCGCCTTTCTCCAGAAAGGGCTCAGGATCAGCATAACCGACAGACGTCCTGAGGAGCCGCTCGAGGAATCATTCAAATATGATGACGGTTTGAAAGCGTTCATCGATTTCCTGAATGAAGGCAAGGATTCCATCGGGGAAATCAGCATGTTTTCCGGCGAATACAACGGCATACTCGCCGAAGTCAGTTTCCAGTACAATGATCAGTACAGTGAAACCGTCATCTCCTTTGTCAACAATGTGAGGACGAAAGACGGGGGCACACATGAAGTTGGTTTCAAAACAGGTTTTACACGTGTCTTCAATGAATATGCAAGGAAGATTAATGAACTGAAAGATAAAGATAAGAATCTTGAAGGGAATGATATACGGGAAGGTCTGACTGCAGTGCTCTCTGTAAAAGTCCCGGAAGATCTGCTTCAGTTTGAAGGGCAGACGAAGAGCAAACTCGGAACGAGTGAGGCGAGAAATGTGATGGAGGCGCTTCTGGCGGATCATCTTCCCTACTATCTTGAAGAGAATGGTACACTCAGCACCCAGCTCGTCAAAAAAGCCATCAAGGCAAGAAACGTCAGGGAAACAGCAAGGAAGGCGCGTGAAGAGGCGAGGAACGGAAAGAAAAAGCGCAAGGATACTCTCCTGTCCGGAAAGCTGACCCCGGCACAGAGCAGGAATGCCAAAAAAAATGAATTGTATCTGGTCGAGGGGGATTCCGCCGGCGGCTCTGCAAAACAGGGCAGAGACAGGAAATTCCAGGCCATCCTCCCCCTCCGCGGTAAGGTGATCAATACCGAGAAAGCGAAATTCGAGGATATATTCAAAAATGAGGAGATCAATACGATCATCCATACGATCGGCGCGGGAGTCGGGAATGAGTTCAAAGTGGCGGATTCAAACTACGATAAAATCATCATCATGACCGATGCTGATACGGACGGGGCACACATCCAGGTGCTTCTTCTGACGTTTTTCTTCAATTACATGCGTCCTTTATTCGATGCAGGCAAAATCTATATCGCACTGCCGCCGCTCTTCCAGCTGAAAAAGAAAGTGAAAGGCAAGGAAGTAGTGCGCTATGTATGGACGGAAGATGAGCTTGCCGAGGCACAGAAGGAATTGGGTAAAAATGTCGAACTCCAGCGCTATAAGGGGCTTGGTGAAATGATGCCTGCCCAGCTATGGGAGACGACGATGAACCCGGATTCACGCACGCTGATCCAGGTGAGGATCGAAGATGAAGCACTGTCGCTGAAACGTGTCACGACACTCATGGGGGATAATGTTGAAATGCGGCGTAAATGGATAGAATCGAATGTGAGTTTCACGCTGGAAGAGCAGGACAGCATTCTTGAAAATGATGATGTGGCAAAATTGGAAGAGAGTGGTGAAACTTCATGACGGATCATATTCAGCAGCTTCAGCTGGAGGATGTCATCGGCGACCGTTTCGGACGGTACAGTAAATATGTCATCCAGGACCGGGCCATCCCTGATGTCAGGGATGGGCTGAAGCCGGTGCAGAGAAGGATATTGTATGCGATGTACAAAGAGGGCAACACATTCGAGAGGGGATACAGAAAATCCGCCAAAACTGTGGGTAACGTCATCGGTAACTATCACCCGCACGGGGATACAAGTGTGTATGATGCCATGGTAAGGCTCTCACAGGAATGGAAGATGCGAGAAGAGCTTATCACCATCCATGGCAACAAAGGTAGCGTGGATGGGGATCCGCCGGCTGCAATGCGTTATACGGAAGCGAGACTCTCTGAAATTTCCAATGAAATGCTTAGGGATATCAGGAAAAACACGGTTCAGTTCATCAATAACTTTGATGACACAGAAGTTGAACCGGTCGTCCTGCCGGCCAGATTCCCGAACCTTCTCGTAAACGGCACGACGGGAATATCCGCCGGTTATGCCACTGAAATACCGCCGCATAATCTCGAGGAAGTCATCGATGCAACACTCAAGGTCATAGATAAGCCGACGGTGAAAATCGACGAACTGATGACAATCATCCAAGGGCCGGACTTTCCGACGGGCGGCATCATCCAGGGTGTCTCCGAAATCAGGAAAGCCTATGAAACGGGCAGGGGAAAAATCATTGTCCGCAGTAAAGTGAGGACCGAGGATGTAAGAGGCGGCAAGACCCATATCATCATCGATGAGCTGCCATTTGAAGTGAACAAGGCGAGTCTTGTGAAGAAGGTCGATGAAATCCGTGCAGATCGGAAAGTGGACGGCATCATCGAAGTCCGGGATGAAACAGACCGGGACGGGCAGTGTGTAGTCATCGAAACGAGGAAGGATGCAAATGTCGAGGGCATCATCAACTACCTCTATAAGAAGACGGACCTGCAGGTTTCCTATAATTTCAACATGGTGGCTATCAGTGACCGGGCGCCGAAGCTTCTTGGGCTCAAAGAAATACTGGAAGCCTATGTCAGACATCAGAAGGAAGTGGTCCGTAACCGTTCTGAATATGAACTTGAAGAAGCGGAAAAGCGGATGCACATCATCGAGGGGCTGATGAAAGCACTGTCCATACTGGATGAAGTGATCCGTGTAATACGGGAATCGGAAAACAAGCGGAATGCCAAGGACAATCTGGTAGAAGCGTTCGGTTTCACTGAAGTCCAGGCGGAAGCCATTGTCATGCTTCAGCTGTACAGGCTGACGAATACAGATATTGTGGAACTTGAGACGGAGCACAATGAACTCGAATACACCATCAATCAGCTGCGGGAAATCCTGGGTAATGAAAAGAAATTGCTCTCCGTGATTAAAAAGGAACTGAAAGAAATACGGAAAAAGTACTCATCTCCGAGGCTGAGTGTCATCGAAGATGAAATTCAGACAATAGAACTGGAAAAAGAAGTGCTCATCGCCAAAGAAGATGTCATGGTCTCAGTGACTAAAGAGGGATATATCAAACGCACGAGTATGCGGAGCTATAATGCAAGTACAATCGGGGAGGTCGGGATGAAGCAGGAAGACCGGCTGATCATGCTGGAAGAAGGGCATACGCTGCAGCACTGCCTTGTTTTCACTAACTATGGCAACTACATGATCATCCCTGTCCACGAACTGCAGGACATCAAATGGAAGGACAATGGGCAACATCTTTCAACCAGGTTCAATCTCAAATCCGATGAAACCCCCCTCACTGCATTTCTCATCGGAGAGTATGACAGCAAAACCACTGTAGTTATGGTAACAGAGCGTGGCCAGATCAAATTAACGGGGCTTGATGCGTATGAAGCAACCCGCATCAAACGGCCGATAGCGGGCATGGGTATTAAAAACAATGACAGAGTCGTCTCTGTGGAGTTGTCGGATGCGAAAGAGGAGGATATTCTCCTTGTCACACGCAAAGGGATGACGCTCAGATACCCTGTTTCCGAAGTCAACAACACAGGTCTTAAAGCACAGGGTGTCCGGGCGATGAATGTCAAAGACGATGACTGCATCATTATGGCCGGCCTGGTGTCAGACCAGAAATATCTGATTACAGTGTCCCAAAGAGGTTCTGTAAAACGTACGGAGCTCAACCTTTTTGAAGAAGGTTCAAGAGCACAGGTTGGCAACATGCTGCTGAAGGATATCAAATCGAAACCGCATCGCCTGATAAATGCGAGGCTCGTTAAAGATGATATTGATATATTGCTCAAATCTGCAGCATCCGAATTCAGGACCAATGCAAAATCAATCAGAATGAGCGGCAAGTACTCCAATGGTTCGTTTATTGTTGATGAAAATACGTTTGGTGAAGTGAATGAAGTGATGTTTGAAGCGTTCACATAATCTATATATTGAATTTCCTCTTTCCTCCTGTAGTGATATAATACTTAATATCATGCAGGAGGTGTTTTTTTATGGATTTTGAAGGCATTATACCAGATTGGTTCAAATCAATAGTAGAAGTCGGCAACACGCTTCTTTGGGGAGACTTCCTCATCGGCCTTCTAATACTCGCGGGGTTATATTTTTCCATCAGCTCCAGGTTCGTCCAGTTCAGATGGTTCAGGGAAATGTTTCGTGTATTGAAGGAAAAAGCGGAGAGTTTACCGGATGGTTCAAAAGGTATTTCTCCTTTCAAAGCATTCACAATCAGTGCCGCTTCACGTGTCGGAACCGGAAATATCGCCGGGGTCGCCACAGCAATCGTACTCGGGGGACCGGGTGCCGTATTCTGGATGTGGGTGATTGCATTCTTCGGTGCAGCGACTGCATTCTTTGAATCCACGCTGGCACAGGTTTTCAAAGTAAAGGACAGAGAGGGCGGGTTCCGCGGCGGCCCTGCCTACTATATGGAAAAGGGGCTTGACCAGAGGTGGCTGGGTATATTCTTTGCGATTCTCATTACAGTCACATTCGGATTTGTCTTCAACGGACTCCAGTCCAATACCATAGCCCATGCCTATGAGGAAGCGTTCAATATTGACCGATGGGTCATCGGTGTGATTATAGCCGCATTTACCGCCCTTGTCATTTTCGGGGGAGCCAAGTGGGTAGCCAATGTGACCGGATATATTGTGCCTGTCATGGCTGTCATCTATCTTGCGGTTGTACTGGTAATATTAATCATCAATTATGACCAGATTATTCCAATGATCTCCACTATATTTGCAAATGCTTTCGGTATCCGTGAAGCATTTGGCGGTGCAGTGGGTGCAGCAATCCTCAACGGTTTCCAGCGTGGGCTCTTTTCAAACGAAGCGGGTATGGGTTCCGCCCCAAATGCAGCAGCTGCAGCTGCAGTCAGCCACCCTGTCAAGCAGGGGCTCATACAATCCCTTGGTGTATTTTTCGATACCATGGTTGTATGTACAGCGACAGCGATCATCATACTTATGTATACCGACCTGGAGTATGGTGCAGATGCAATCCAGGGCATCCAGGTGACACAGGCGGCGATGACTTCACAGATCGGTTCCTTCGGCGCCACTTTCATTGCAATTGTCATTCTGCTCTTTGCCTACAGTTCTATACTCGGGAACTTCTTTTACGGTCAGAGCAACCTGAATTATATTAAAGAAAATAAAGGGGTACTTTTCACATTCAAAGCACTTGTTGTCATCATGGTATTCATCGGTGCGGTCATGGATCTGGAAACGGCATGGGCAACAGCTGACATGTTTATGGCGCTCATGGCAGTTACCAACCTGGTGGCAGTATTTGCGCTGAGCAGTATAGTATTCCAGGTGGCAGCAGATTACAGATCACAGCTGAAACAGGGCATCAACCCTGTGTTCCAGACAAACAATATCAAAGCAGATCTTTCTGATGTGGACGAGTGGGGTGAAAACCGCTACTCCTACAGAGAGAATGACACAGCGGAATAACCAAAAAAAGCGGACATCATGTCCGCTTTTTTGATTGGATCAGAACAGTGATCTGAAGAAATCCGCCACTTTCCCAAAGAAGTCGGAGACCGCATCTTTGAATGCTTCCCATGCGCCGGAATCCTGTATGTCTTTGCCCAGTTCCTGCGCAGTATCTTTGGCATCCTGGAACCCTTCACTTGAAGTGATTTCATCAATCAGGTTTTTGGAACTGTCAAGGAGACGCTGTGCCTCTTCACTCTGGAACAGGCCGGAATCCTGTATGTTCATGATGATGACAACAATCCGTTCAATCTGATCCTGGCTCAGTATGCCGTTCAGGCCGTTTGCCTCGAGCTCCTCACCGACGATATTCCTGATTTCACCTTCAGAGAGATCTCCACCGGCTTCGATGACCTGGATTTTGATCTCGGTAATCATCTTGTTCAGCTGTTCCTGGGAGAATCCCTCCACACCGCTGTTCTCTGAGGTGATTTCCGAGATTGTCTCCAGTTCATCCTGTGCATTCTGTGCACGTTCAGGATCTATTTCCTCCCCCTGTGCTTCATAGGCTTTGTATATGCCGGCCAGTGCACTTTCGCCGGTGACATCCTCAGCTGCGCCGATGACCACTTCCGCATCGGTGATGCCTGAGGTCAGCAGTGCATTTTTGTATGTCTCTTCTGTTATTTCCGTAATCTGTCCCATGCTTTCATCGACAGTAATGTCAAGTCCTGCTCCGGCATCCTTCTGAAGGATGCGTATGCTGGATTTGAGGACGGAATTGTCGTATATCACGCCAAGATACTTTTCAACATCCCCGCTTCTGACATATTCCACCTTGTCTTCCTCAGTGGTGCCAAGTATTCCACCCGTCGCATCGAGCAGCTCCCTGTCGTCTTCAAGCCCTGCACCGTAGATGGTAACTGCCTGACTCCATTCCGAAGCAGCTTTTGCGCCCGCGGGCAGCACCAGCAATAAAATTATGATCAACGGCAGCATTCTTCGTATCATGGTATCCCTCACTCCTTTTGTCTTCAATTCATATTACTATAATGTCGGATGCCGGCTCAATCAATATCATGGTCTGTGCATGCCCTGTCCATGATATTTCTTTATTAATTGCTTCAAAACAGGTAAACTGATTCAGTAGATTATTTTCAGGAGCATGATAATGGATAACGAATACAGCCGCTCTGAGAAGGCGGCGCACACAGTGAAGAAGAAAAGGCTGCGCAAGCGGGGTATGGTTCCCCTCATAATACTTCTGCTGCTAACAGGAGGCGCATTATATATATATTTCTCCTATCAATCAGGAGTTGATATCGCAATAGAGAACGGCGTGGAACAAAGGGCACATGAGTTCAACGGAGTGGATGACAGAGACGGCAAGAAGAATATACTGCTTCTCGGGGCAGACAGGGAAGTGGATGGTTCACAACGCACGGACGTAATCATGATTGCACAGTATGACTATATGCAGAAGGATATGAAGCTGATTTCACTGATGCGTGACATCTACGTGGATATCCCCGGCTATCAGAGCTATAAGATCAATTCCGTCTATTCCCTTGGCGGTGTGGAACTGCTCAGGCAGACAATCAGCCAGAATTTCGGCATCGAGGTCGAAGAATATGCAGTCGTTGATTATGCCGCTTTTGAATCTTTAGTGGATGTCATAAACAAAGATGGCATCCCGATAGATGTCGAAAAGGATATGTCCGCAAAAATCGATACTGAGCTGGAGAAAGGGCCACAGCGTCTGGGGGGCAGTGATCTTCTTGCCTACGCCAGGTTCCGTCATGATGCAGAAGGGGATTTCGGACGCGTCAGGCGTCAGCAACAGGTGATTGATGCGGTGAAGAGTGAGGCGGTATCCATCGGTAACATCTTCAAGCTGCCGAAGATTGCGGGCACAGGCATGGGACATGTCAACACCAGCATGTCGGATGGTGAAATGTATCGCATGATGTCCTCGTTCCTCGTCCGGGGCGATAAGAATATGGATACTCTTACATTGCCTGTGGAGGACACTTATCAGTTCATGGATACACCGCATGCGGGCAATGTCATAGATCTGGACTTTGAAGCAAACAATCAGGAGCTGCATGAGTTTCTTGAAGGGAAACCGGATGAACAATAGCATATGAAAAAGGATGGCGGCCGCCATCCTTTTTTAATATCCGGAATTTTTATTTTTGGACTTCCGGTTCATCTCTTCTGCAGTCTTTGGCCATGTCCGTCGCCCGTCATCCACTTCGAACTCGGTGTTGACGTCTGCCACGTGATTTTGCTGAAGTATCAGTGATTCGATTTCATCGCGGATCTCATTTGCATGTTCCACTGTTATGTCGGGGTCGGTCTCCGCCACGATTTCAACGTGGAGGTCATCACCTTCCTTTATGACGAAGAGTTTCCGTATATCTGTGATCTCATCATGTCTCAGAACAATCTGTGAAACTCTCTGTTCCATATGGGGGTCGCTTTCTCCGAGGACGCCTGCTGCGTTTTCCATGAATACTTTATAAACGATATAGAACATCATGAGACCAATAATGATGGAGGCAATTCCTTCGGACGGTGCAAAGCCCGTAAAACGGCCGATCAGGATTGCGATGATGGCGAGCAATGCCCCGATAGTCGCCACCGTGTCCTCCAGGAAGACGAGTTTTGTTGCCGGCTTTGCCCGGTTCATATGTCGATAGCTCAGTGTCAGCGGCTTGAGGCCGTCATAGGGTTGTCCGGCCTGCTGCAGCAGTTCTTTGCCTGCTTTATACAGCACGAAGCCTTCAAGTGATGCAGCAATTGCAAGCACACCGATGTTGATCAGCAGCATTGTTGTATCCGTTCCGGTCGGCAGCGGTTCGACAACATGGTGGATACCTTCCTTCACCGTTTCATATGAAAGTATGGCTACTACAATTATGGCGAACAGGCAGACCAGGTTGACGAGCCGGCCAAACCCGAAGGGGAACCGCTTCGTCGGTGCTTTTTTGGAGAGGCTCGAACCGATGAAGACAAAAAACTGGTTGATGGCATCACCCAGGGAGTGCATCATCTCGGCAAACATGGCAACATTGGCTGTGAACAGGAATGCAGCCCCTTTCAACCCGGCGATCAGGAGGTTGATGACGGCAGCAGTGAGCGATGCCGTGCTCCCCTTTTTGAGCAGTTCTAATATATCATTCATTCTGTTCATCCCCTTTATGAATTTTTTAATATGCCGTATGAATTCTTATACCCATTCTGGATTAAGTTTATTGATATCAGGCTAAATGTGTAGTAAGCGTATAACATTATTATCTGGAGGGTCGACTTATGTTTGAAAATCTGCTGACAAGAATCGGCATCGGAGGCGTGACAGTGGACACCCGGCTGTCGCAAGCCTCCTACCGGACGGAAGACAGGATAAGTGGTGTCATAGAAGTTACGGGCGGGGACAGTACACAGACGTTCAACGGCATTGAGCTCACATTATATGAAGTGACCCGCGGCTACCGCAAAGATTCCGATTTTGATGAGTATCAGGAAGTGATACAGGCTACCAGGCTTGATCATACGCTGACTGTCGGAAAGGGGGAGACCATCGACATCCCTTTTGAATTTTCCGTATCCGGTCTGGTGGTGAGTGACGATGGGCACTCTGTCAAACTCCATACGAAAGTGCTGCTTCCGGGCTCGATTGATGCGAATGACGAGGACGATATCCATATCACAGGATAAAACAATCCCTTGAGGGATTGTTTTTGTTTGGGAGGCGCTCAATTGTGATATCATGTTTATGAGAACATATGTTCCCATAAAGGAGGGTCCGTCATGTATAACTATAATATCTGCCCCAAAAGGCATATATTCTGTGTCGATCAGAAAAGTTTCTTTGCGAGTGTATCGTGCATTTTAAAGGGTCTGGACCCAAAGACCACAAAACTTGCTGTGGTCGCGGATACGAAGAGTCTTGGTGCGGTGGTGCTTGCTGCAACTGCAGAACTCAAAAAAATAGGCATCAAAACAGGATCCAGGCTGTTTGAAATACCACAGAGGAGAGACATCTACATCATCAACCCTTCGATGAAGACCTACCTGGACTATTCGGCAAAGATTACAGAGATCGCCCTGAAGTATGTGGAACCTGAAGATTTCCACCAGTACTCCGTGGATGAATTTTTCATGGATGTCACAGAAAGCTGGCACCTTTTTGCCAGCACGCCGGAGGCGCTGGCCATAAAACTCAAAAATGAAATATACGATGAGACTGTGATAGAATGCGCTGTCGGCATAGGAGACAATCTCCTGCTCAGCAAGCTGTCCCTCGATATCGAAGCCAAAAAGATGGAGGACGGCATTGCGGAATGGCGCTATCACGATGTGCCCGACAAACTCTGGCCGATCAAACCCCTCCGGGACTTCTGGGGAATCAGCCGGCGTAGTGAAGTGAAACTCAATGAACGGGGCATATTCAAAATCGGTGATCTGGCACGGTACTCCCCCGTGTATTTGAAACAGGACTTCGGCATCATAGGTGTCGACTGGCATCTGCATGCAAACGGCATCGATTCCAGCAGAATACGGGAGAAGCACACTGTGCACTCGCCGTCCATCTGCAAAAGCCAGATTCTGATGCAGGATTACGGATTCAGGGAGATATATGTCGTCGTGCTGGAACATGTGGATGAAGTGACGCACCGGCTCAGGCTGTCCGGAAGGTTTGCAAAAACCGTGCAGATTGCCGTCGGTACGAAAGATGGACGTATATATAGGAAACAGTTCACGATTCCCGGAGGGACGAACAGCAGCAATCGCATGATGAAAGAGATATGGAATATATTGAAAAGCATTGCAGACCCCCGTGCACTGTACCGGACCATCAGTGTGACCCTTACGAATTTCATTCCGGACAGCGCAAGCCAAATGTCCCTGTTTGAAGATACCGGCGCACTGAGACGCCAGGAATCGCTCATGAAGACTGTCGATGACCTGAAAGTGAGATACGGGCAGCTGAGTGTGATGCGGGCGCTCAGCTGTACTGAACCTTCCACTCTTAAACACCGCGATGGACTTATCGCCGGCCACAAACGGTAAAAAAGAAGCGGTGCGGGACCGCTTCTAATGATTGAGGGCATAAAGCACAAGGAGCCCGTTTAAAATGCCGAAGACCAGTGACAGCATTGTGCCGACCAGTACGTATTCACTTTCCTTGTGCACCCTGTTATCTTCTTTTCCGGAAGGGAATCTCAATATTGACTTGGCTGCTATGATGAGCGCAAGGGCAGTATATTGATTGAAGACGACGAATATTACTGCAAGCAGTCTCTCACTGTACCCGATTGTCATGCCGATATTATCGGTTTTCTTATATTTTATGCCTGAGAGCAGGCTGAGCAGCTGTTTGATAAGCCATCCGCTCGCAATATACATCAGGACTGAAAGTGAAATGAGCAGTGTTTTCATGGTTTGAATCTCCTTTCAACCGACTCCCGGAAACGGCCATGCACCCCTTCGCGGGAGATGCCGTAATGATCGGAAAGGTACGTCATGATTATGCTGAACTGCCGGCCGCGGGATTTGCTGTAGTGGGCGGAGACTGTAGATTCGTTCTTGTCAAGGATACGCGCAATGTCTGTCTGGCGCCTGCCAGAGAGTTTCAGCAAAGCGACTTCGCGCTGGAGCGGCGTCATATTATTGATGATATCTGTCAAGTACATGAGAGGAATGGCTATCCTGTCCGGCAGACCCGGGGATGTAAAATCCTGGATTGCCGATTTTTTGATCTCCCCGAGCGCCTCCCTCGTATCTTTGATCGACTGGTGGCTCCACTGTTCGGGGTCTCCCGCCGGCGGTTCCACATCTGCTGTATGGAAACTGCATTTGAGCGGGAAATCATTGTGGGGCCACAGCAGTTTGGCATAAATTGCTATGAAAAGGGTATTGTGGGGAGTGGAGGATAATACAAAAAGTTCGTCTCCCATGCGATAGTCGACATGGGAAAAGTCATCATCCAGAATCCACGTCCTTATGTCGGATTCCAATGTCTTCAGGTCATCGAAAACTTCTTTGTCCGCTCCGGAACTGCCGGAAATGTCCATGATCAGGGATGATATCATGTGTGAAAACCTCCTCAATGTTATAATACAGACGACTGTAAGTCAGATTATACACAAATTCGTCTTAATAAGCGAATTAATTAAAATTCGTCTTAATAAGCGAATTTAAAATGAGGCCCTCAGGGAAATGATGGAGAAGGCAGTATAAATCTGATAATATAATCTAGGTATCAAAAATAGGTGACAGGAGTGCCATTATGCAATTTACAGAGTTAACGATACAGGAATTCGAGCGGTTTACACAGGCTCATTTCAGCCACTTCACCCAGACAGTGGATAACTATAATCTGAAAAAGGATGCAGGAGTGGAAACATACCTGGTCGGAGTCAGGGATGGCGGAGAAATAAAGGCAGCGAGCCTTGTGACACTGACTCCTGTGATGAAAGTGTTTAAATACGCCTACACGAACCGTGGACCTGTGATGGATTACAGTGACAAACGTGTTTTTGATGCATTTTTCGAAGGTTTGACAGAGTTTCTAAAACCTAAAAAAGTGATGTATGCAAGAGTGGATCCTTATGAAGTCATCAAAGAACGCACTCATGACGGAGAAATCACCAAAGATATGGGAAACCGATATATATTCGATTATTTCAAGGCCCTTGGGTGGAGCCATACAGGTTTTACCAAAGGTTTCGATCCGGTGGTCCAGATCAGATGGCATTCCGTACTGGACCTCGCTGGCAAGGACCCGAAAACACTGCTTGAAGATATGGACAGCCTGCGGAAGCGGAACATCAAAAAAGCGCAGAAGAACGGTCTTCATCTGCGCTATCTGGAACTTGACGAAATCGATGTATTCAGGAAATTCATGAAAGACACTTCCGAGATGAAGGCATTCATAGACCGGGATGATGAATACTACATCAGCCGCAAAAAGCATTTTGGGGATAACGTACTGATTCCGCTCGTCTATGTGGATCTTGAGGAATATAATGAATCGACACAGAAAGACCGTGATCAGCTGGTCAAAAATATCGATAAGGCAAAAAAGACCCTGGAAAAGGATCCGGCCAACAAAAAGGCGGAGAAAAAGATCACAAACCTTGCTGAACAACTGGAAAATATCGAGGAGAAGCTTGCCGAAGGCGAAGCACTTCTCCAAAAACACGGCAGGGAACTGCCAGTGGCGAGCTCCTATTATTTCATAACACCGCACGAAGTGGTCTATCTCGCCGGCGGCAGCGCAAACGAGTTCAGACATTTTGCAGGGAGCTATCTGATCCAGTGGCATATGATTAACTATGCGCTTGAAAATGATATTGATGTATACAATTTCTACGGAATCAGCGGTGAATTCACCCCGGAAGCGGAAGATTACGGCGTAATCCAGTTTAAAAAAGGCTTCAATGCCAAAGTGTTTGAATATATCGGGGATTTCATCAAACCGGTCAACAGACCGGTATATACTGCATATAAAGGCCTTGTAAAACTGCGCACTTTCACAGGAAGGTAGGATAAAGAGAATGAAATTTACGGAACTCACTGAAGAGGAATACCAGAAATATATTGAAAAAGGGGAGGAATCCGCCTTTTTTCAGATGATAGAAAATAAGGCTAACAGGGAGCAGGACGGACAGGAAGTCCGTCTTCTCGGTGTAAAGGATAGGAGCGGGAAAGTTGTGGCAGCCTGCCTTTTCACACTAAAAAATACCGGAATGGGGAAAAAATTCTACTATTCCAACCGCGGTCCTGTCCTCGACTATCATAATCACGGTCTTGTCAGATTCTATCTGCAGGAGCTTTCGAGATATCTCAAGGCGAATAACGGCCTTTACGTCAAGCTGGACCCGAATTGGATCTACAAAAAGTATGATAAGGATGTAAACGGGAAAGAAGATTATGAAACGCAGGATCATCTCATAAAGATCATGGAGGATGAGGGATACGTGCACCAGGGATTCACCCGGGGGTACTCAAGAACCTCGCAGGCACGCTGGATGAGCGTTCTGGGTCTCGCTGGATTTGATGAGAAATCACTGGTGAAATCGTTCGATTCACAGAGGAAGCGCAATATAAAAAAAGCGCAGAAATTTGGAGTCAAAGTTCGTTTCCTCGATGTGGATGAAATAGATATTTTCATGGAACTCTATAAAGATACTAGTGAGCGCCAGGGTTTCTTTACACATCCAAATCCCAAAGAGTACTTTACCAACTTCAAGAAAACATACGGGGACAAGGTCCTCATTCCGCTTGCCTACCTTGATCTGTATGAATATGTGGGCAACCTGAAGGACCAGCTGGATGACGTGAGGAAAAAGCACAGCCAGATGATGGAGAAAGAAAATAAGAATGACAAGACACTGAACAAGATTGCCGAGGCTGAAAAGCAGATTGAAAAGCTGCAGGCGGACTGGCGGACAGCCAACGCAATAAAAGAGCGGGAAGGCAGGATCATCAATCTTGCCGCCGGCATCTATTTCGAAACGCCTTATGAAATGGTCTACAATTCCGGAGCGAGCTCGTCTGAGTTCGCCCAATTCGTCGGTCCTTACATGATGCATTATGAAATGATGAAATACTGCATGGAAAAGGGGATTGACAGGTACAACTTCTACGGTGTCAGCGGCGATTTCTCGGAAGATGGTGAAGACTACGGGGTCTACCGTTTCAAACGTGGCTTCAATGCAGAAATCGAAGAGCTTGTCGGAGATTTCGTAAAAGTAATCAGCCCGCTCCAGTACAACATCTACAAGGTGAAAAGCAAACTGCAGCAGATGAAAAAGTAAAATCAGGAAGGGTTTGTCCTAAACATGCAAACATCACCAATCCAGGAGAGTACTTTCAAGGCATTCATGGAAGACTATGACAGTTATTCCCATTACCTGCATGATGCACTCTATTATGACTATATATCCAAAATCCAGGAAGTGCATCTGCTCGGGCTCTATGACGATGAAGAGCTTGTGGGTGTGTCCATGCTGAGTGCGACCCCTGTACTCAGAAGGTACAGATTGTTCACTTCCCACACAGGACCGCTCATCAAAAATTTCACAAACGAGCGTCTTGCGTTCTTTCTCGGTGAAATCGATGATTACGTGAAGAGGAACCATGCTTTGAAACTCATCCATTCACCGTACCATATATATAGAATCAGAAATGGCGAAGGCGAAGTCATCGACAGTGAAAAGAACAATACTGAAATCGTGGACATCTACACAGAACTCGGCTACACCCACCAAGGGTTCACGAAACAGCTTGTCACTGAAGAGCTTCTCAGACACCAGGCAATCCTGGACATTACAGAAAGTGAAGACGAACTGATCAGGAACATGGATTCGAAGACGCGGTACAACACACGTGCAGTGGAACAGATGGATCTGAAACTCAGGTATTTGGATGAAGATGAGTATGACAAGTTCGTAGAAATCTATAAAGATACAGAAGAACGCATCGGCTTCGATCCGGTAAGTGGTAAAAAGATCAAGAATCTGCTCAAAACGCTGAAGGACAGGACCTATCTAACGCTGAGCTATATCGAAGTGGACAAATACCTCGAGCGTCTGAACAAAGAGCTTGATGCCCTGGAGGCCGAAAAGTCCGATATGGAGAAAAAACTCGAGAGCGGACAGGGGACAAAGCGCATGAAGGGGCGCCTGAATGAGATGAAAGATCTGGTAGCGAATAAACAGAAAAGAATCGCCAAAATAGGAGAGGTTCAGAAAGAATACGGCAATACCATTGAGCTGTCTGCGGCGATGTACTACTATAACAACCATGAGATGGTCTATCTGTTCAGCGGCAGCTATCCGGAACATTCGATGTTCATGGGTACGAACTTTACGACATGGGAAATGATTAGGAAAGCGAAGGAGCTGGGGCTTCCAAGATTCAATTTCTTCGGGCTCACAGGTGATTTCACGGAAAACTCCAAAGACTATGGTGTTTACAAATTCAAAAAGGGCTACAATACCTTTATTGAAGAGTTACCAGGAACATTTTATAAAGTATTTAATAAGCCGGTATACATGATAGCGGAAAAATTGAATAAGGTATAGTCACTCCGCGTCTGTTCGGGAAGTCAATTGCTGAAAGAAAGGGGGCGGGTGGAATGGGGTATATGCCTGCCATTGCTGTTTTACTGATTATATTGGCAGCTGTCTCTATGCATTCACGGGTAACCAGGTTGGAACAGCGTATGAAATCTATGCAGCAGACATTGGATCATTTGACTGATCAAACGGAAATACCAGAAAACCCAATAAATGATGAGCTGCGTAAACTTATTGAAGAGGGAGACGATATAAAAGCGGTTAAAAAGGCAAGGGAAACTTTGGGACTTTCATTGCTCGAGGGAAAAGAATATATTGATGAATTAAAGAATCCCCTGTCAAGTAATGGAGCATAATACAGACGGGGCAAAAATTGAATATTAACTAAAGAAAAGCCCGGGTGCTGTACAGCACCCGGGCTTTATTCATAATATTATCTGCCATGTTTATTTGTATTCTCTGTAGTTGTTTTAAATTGTTCATGCGCGAGTTCTCTGCACACTCTAGGCGCAGTCCAGAATGTTGTCACCATCAAAAGTGCGACTGGTACTGCGGTTACAACGATAAAGGATTGTAATGAACTGATACTATCCTCACCGATAGTCAGCAGCAATATTGCCACAGCCCCCATTAGCAGCGCCCAGAAAACACGCATGGCCCCGGAGGGGTCGCCGCCCCCCGTGATAGCCATTGAAATGGCCAGGGCCATCGAATCGGTGGTAGTCAGTACAAATACGACAGTAGCTATCATGAACAGTAAGCCGAGTATGAAGCCCATGGGTAATTGTTCTGTAGTGGCGATCATCGCTGCAGGCGCGCCGTTGATGTCAAGTGCAGAAGAGATGACCCCCGGATTGGAGATTTCCTGAAAAATGCCTGTTCCGCCGATTACAGTAAACCAGAAAGTGGTTACGACCGGTGAAATAATTGCTACTGCAATGACAAGTTGGCGTATCGTACGCCCCCTTGATATACGTGCGACGAGAATGCCCATCATCGGTGCATATCCCAGGAACCATGCAAAGAAAAATACGGTCCAGGCACTTAGCCAGACATCATCCCTCCGGAATGTACTCATGGTGAAAAAGTTCTGAATATACACACCAAACGACTCGATGTAATTGTCGAATATGAAAAGTGCCGGTCCGACAGTCAATATGGCTGCTACAAGAAAGACAGAAAGTATGACATTGTAAGTGCTTAATATTTGAATTCCTCTGTATATACCTGTCAATGCTGATATGGCAGCTATGATTACAACAACCGTAATGATGATTGCTTGTACTAAAAATGTATTCGGCAGGCCAAGCAGCTGATTGAAAGCATATCCAGCCTGCAGGCCAAGAAAACCAATTGGTCCGATGGTTCCTGCTGCTACAGCGATTATGGAGAATGAATCAATGAGAGTACCGAGTACATTTTTTTGAGAAATTTTATCACCGAGAAGGGGATAAAGCAGCGATCTTGGTTTCAATGGAGCATTTCTATGATAGTGTGCGTACATTAAAACGATGGTGCCGAGTGTTCCGAGTACAGCCCAGGCAAGGAAGCCCCAGTCTACAAAACTTGTTGCAAGTGCCGGAACCACCGCTTCAGATGTGGCGCCAGAAACTCCTTCAAAGTGGGGCGGCACTTGCAGGAAATGGCTGAGTGGTTCGGCAGCGGCCCAAAATACGCCGCCACCTGCCAGTAGAGTACACATAATCACGGAAATCCATCTGAAATTACCGATTTCAGGCCGGTCCATTTTACCCAGTCGAATATTGCCGTACTTAGAAAACGCTAAAACCAGGGCCATTATGAAAGTTATCAGCATGATAATCTGGTAGACGCCGCCGAAATATGTTGCAGAGAGTGTGAAAAGCTGATTGACAAGGCGCGTCACAAAGTCCTGGTTTAGTATGCCGGCTATTACAAATAACAGCAATGTACCGCCGCTGATGATAAACACTGGCCAGTCGATAGAATTATTTTTTCCCTTTACATGATTCAAGTTATCTCTTCTTTCTCTGAATGTGTAGTTGCTGTTTATAAAAGGTAGGGATGTATATGATGAGAAAAGAGATAATGTTGAAGTTGCTGAGATTTTGTCATCATTATATACCACTTTAAAACATCTGCTTGAATACACAGAATATCAATTACATAGAACCATTTCAAAAACAAACAGTCTATAACAATAAAGCGTATTAAGTCCAGAGTCAAGAAAAAAATCAAAAATTATTAATTCTGATAGTTGAATACTTTTGTAACCTGAAGGTTAAAATTTACAAGTCTATTTAACGAGGGTTTTACATACAACTATATAAAGTTAACTAATTTTGAATAAAGTGTATTAAATGTTGTATTTTTTGTTGTATTTTATTCAAAGTCGGTTTATAATCAACTTATAACCTTTTAAATACATTATATGGAAGGGATGTAAAAATGAGTAAAATAGGATATGCAAGAGTGAGCACAAGGCACCAGAACCTGACAAGCCAGTTGGATATGCTCGAAAACGCAGGATGCATCAAAATATTTTCAGAAAAGGTGAGTGGCAGGAAAACCGACAGGACAGAGCTTGAGAATTGCCTGGATTACATGCGGGATGGTGACACATTGGTCATCACAAAGCTGGACAGGCTTGGAAGGACGACGAAACAGTTGATAGAACTGTCAACTGAACTTGAAAAAAGCGGGATCGATCTGGAAATCATCAATATGAATATCACGACAAAAGATCCGATGGGAAAAATGTTTTTCACGATGATGTCGGCATTTGCAGAGCTTGAAGCGAACCTGATGAGCGAAAGGACAAAGAAAGGTCTCGAATCAGCGAGAGCACGCGGCAGAAACGGTGGCAGACCCGGAGTCAGCGAAGATAAGAAAGCGATGATCAGGTCGCTGTATGAAACACAGCAATATACAGGCAGTAAAATTGCGGAAATGGCCGGTGTATCAAGAGCGACTGTATATAAAGTCGTAAATGAATCAAAAGAGCAATAGAATGCCATGATGAACATGAGCCGGTTCGGGTGAAGATGCCGAACCGGCTGTTTCTATATGAATTCGGGTATCATTGAGAGGGTTTTTTAAATTTTTAAAAATAAAGTTTACATAATATATATTATAGGAAGTTATGGGTGTTTGCAAAAGAGGGCCCTACGCCGGTGACGTATTTCTTCCACTGATCATATTGCGACTGTCTGTAACCCTGGGTCTTCTGCAGATGATAATATTTTAATTACAGTCAGCTGTTCTATACTTATATGGTCTTCTGTGAGTGCCATAATATCATTTAACTGTTCATTTCATTTGAAATCCGGCTGTAATGCATTATGAAATTCACCGCGCTTATGATTACAAATTACACCGCCGTCGTTATCTGCTTTCTGCCTGTTCCAATTCGTCCCGGACCAGTTATGTTTACTTCATATACCCCGGGTGAACCATCATGACGGTGAATCTCCTTTTTGTCAGGAATTTCATCCCTGCGAGTAGAAAATGGTTCCACGCGCCCGCTTTGCTCTGTCATTAAAAATAAGCTGCCGTAACCGGCAGCTTATTTTTATTTCCTCCTTCTTTTTTTGCTTTTCTCATCTGTATCATCTTCTGTGTGCTGCTCACCCATTTCCCTTTGGGCAACTTCTTTCTTCTTCCGTCTGCCCCTTGTATAGAACCACATCAGGATACTGACCAATAAGGACAATATTCCAAGGAAAACGGCGTATCCCGTCAGTGCCTCCCAATTCGTCGTTTCTATGAAATTTGGAATGACGAATGCGGCAAGAATCATCACAATAAAAGTCAATACGGGGATGATGAAGTATTTCTTCAAAGCCAATGGCACCAGTGCACTGAGTATGAGCACTGTTAGTATACTGATAATATAAAAACTGACATCCTGAATCATCATATTCACCTCGCTTCATAATAATATTCTCGCAACGGCAATAATTAAAACATAATATATCGTCTATTAACGATTTAAATTTTTTGAATTTTCATGTATAATCGAGTTATTACTTCGGTTTTCGAAATTTAAAGGAGTGTTCACATTATATGGAAGAACTTAAATCTAGAAGTCAGGTTGAAGAAAAGCATACATGGGACCTATCAGACCTTTTCCCATCGGATGATGCATTTTATGAGGCTGTACAATCGTTCAGGCCGCGTGTGGCAGATTTTTCCGGACGTTATGCCGGTAAATTGGCGGATGCCGCGACTGCAGTCCGGGCAATCAATGAATTGAAGTCTCTGGCCGAATCTTTGGTGCCGATCGGAACCTATGCGAGCCTGAGTCTTTCTGCCGATCAGAGTGATGCAGAATCACAGAAGCTCAGCTCAGCATCCTCGAATGTCTCTGCATATTTCAGCAGTGAAACGAGCTTTGTCAAAAGTGAGCTTCTGGCTCTGGATGAATCAGTGCTCGAGGATATCAAAGTACAGGCGCCCGACCTGTCAGTATTCATCGATGACCTGTTGAGACAGAAGCCGTATCAGCTGGACCCTAAGGTCGAGAAAGTGCTTGCCTCCTACTCTTCTGTGTTCAACGGCCCTTATGAGCTTTACAACAAGACGAAGCTGCTTGATATCGACTTCGGTACTTTTGAGGCAGATGGTGTGGACATTCCCCTCTCCTATCTGTCATTCGAAGGTAATCTGGAAGGCCATGAAAATACGGAAATCAGACGGAATGCATTCCGGGCCTTCAGTGACAAGCTCCGGGAATATCAGCATACGACGGCCGGCACCTATAATCTTCAGCTGAAGAGGGAAAAGACAACTTCCGACTTGCGGGGGTTCGAATCTGTAATCGATTATCTGCTTCATGGACAGAAGGTGGATCAGGAAATGTATCACCGTCAGATCGACATGATCATGGGGGACCTGGCGCCGCACATGAGACGGTATGCAAAGTTGCTGAAACGCGTCCACGGTCTGGATACGATGAAATATGAAGATCTGAAGATGCCCCTGGATCCCCAGTCGGAACCTGAAATCAGTATCGAAGATTCACGGAGGTACATCAATGATGCACTGGCCATCATGGGGGATGACTATCTCGGGATGGTCAATCGTGCCTATGATGAGCGCTGGATTGATTTCGTGAAGAATAAGGGGAAATCCACCGGGGCATTCTGTTCGAGTCCATACGGGACACATCCATATATACTGATTTCATGGACATCACTCATGACGGAAGTATTCGTTCTCGCACATGAACTCGGACATGCCGGGCATTTCTATAATGCAAACCGTGAACAGAATGTATTCGATGCAAGAAGCTCGATGTATTTCATCGAGGCACCAAGTACGATGAATGAGATGCTGATGGCCAATCATCTGCTTGAGAACTCGGATGATCCAAAATTCAAGCGCTGGGTGATCAGTTCAATCATTTCCAGGACATACTATCACAACTGCGTGACCCACCTCCTTGAAGCTGCATACCAGCGCGAAGTCTACAAAATGGTGGATAATGATGAGAATGTAGCTGCCGGTGATCTGAACACATTGAAACGCCGGGTTATCTCGGAGTTCTGGGGAGATGATGTGGAAATCACAGAAGGTGCAGAACTCACATGGATGAGGCAGCCGCACTACTACATGGGCCTTTATCCGTATACTTACTCGGCGGGGCTGACGATTGCCACTTCAATGAGCAAACGCGTTCTTTCTGAAGGGCGGCCGGCAGTCGATGACTGGCTCAAAGTGCTGAAATCAGGCGGCACGAAATCACCGGTGGAGCTTGCGCAGATGGCGGGTGTCGACATCACTACAGATAAGCCGCTCAAGGAAATGATCGATTACATCGGCGAACTGGTGGATGAACTGGAAAAACTGACAGAAGAAATAGAAGGATGATTGAAAATGCCTGGCTGGGACCTCCCAGCCAGGCATTAATGTTTTACTGCTCTTTCATATATGTTTCCGAGACTGTCTGCTCTATCCTGCCCTCTTTCATCAGCCGGCCGAGGGCGCGTTTGAATGCGCCTTTTGACATGTTGAACGCCTCTTTGATATCTTCCGGAGAGCTTTTGTCGTTGAGCGGCATGGAACCGCCGTTTTTAGTAAGGTAATCGAGTATTCTCTCGCTGTCGTCGTCCATCTTCTTATATGCCTGTTTGAGGAAGGAACCGTTGATCTCGCCTTCATCATTGATGCCGATTACCCTGAATTTCTTTAGTTCACCGAGTCTTGGCTCATCTTCCCGTTCGGACTCATGGACGAAAACCTTTCTGCCGTCGTCAGTCAGCAGGAAGGTACCCACTTTGAGCAGCCTGTAAGGCCGCCCCTCGAGCCATTTGTTCTTCAGTTCTGCAAAATCTGCTTTTTTAAGCGGCGTGAAGCGTTCCGCAACTTCATTTTCCGAAATCAGGCGGCCGTACAGCTGATTGTCGCTTTCAGCTCTCAATTTCATGTAGATTTCGTCGCCCTCTTTTGGCCATACTGACTTCAGCTTTGGAAGGTCGATCCAAGGCACGAGGATTTCCCTCGGTGCACCGATATCCACATATGCACCGTCACGGTTGACTTCCGATACCTTTGCAAACCCGTATTTATCAATACCGACAGTTGGGACAACCGGTGCGGCAAACAATTCACCACTGCGGTTCGGATAGATGAATGCGCTGACATCCTCGCCTATTTCATACTCTTCGTCAGATGCCGAGGCATTCATGCGGATATACGTATCCTCTTCCGTCTTCAGATGATACGTCGATCCTTCTTTTTTGATCACTTCCAAAAATTGTACTGTACCTGAAATGTGTTCCATTGATTAACTCCTTATTGTTGGATGGATTCTATGATTTCGGTCATATCCCTGTTAAATACGAGCGTTGCGTCCCGGTCGAATGATGTCGGATCTTTATTGATGATGATGAAATGCCCCCCGTTGAAATAACCGGTCATTGCGGCTGCCGGGTTGACGACCAGTGATGAGCCGAGGACGACCAGGACATCTGCATTTGATATTTTATCAATCGCGGAGAATATCGCCTGTTCGTCGAGCATTTCACCATAAAGAACGATGTCGGGCCTCAGTACTCCACCACAGCTGCAGTGCTTCATATCCTGTGACATTACCGTTTCCTTGGAGAACTGTCTGCTGCAGCTTACACAGTAGAAGCGGTTCAGCGTCCCATGCAGCTCATCTACATGTCTGCTGCCGGCATCAGAGTGGAGGCCGTCGATGTTCTGTGTAATGACCCCCAAAGACCGGCCTTCCTTTTCCAGTTCAGCAATATATTGATGAACGATGTTCGGTGTTTTATCAGCCAATAAAAGCCGCTTTCTGTAAAACTTTATAAAGCTCTCCGGATCGTCATTCAGATGGTCGGCACTGAGCAGGTATTCCGGCGAATGTCCTTCTTTAGATATTTCATCAAACAGACCGCCCATGCTCCTGAAGTCAGGGATGCCGCTTTTTACAGAGACGCCGGCCCCTGTGAAGAACACGATGCGGCGACCTTCATCCATTATCTCTTTAAACCGTCGCAAATCGGTATCCATAGGTAACATGCCCCCTCGAATTATATTTCAATGGTACCATAAATGTGGTATCATCGCTTAAGAATATCATTAAAGGAGAATGCCTATGCTACAGGTTACTGATGTGAGTCTCAGATTTGGTGACCGCAAGTTGTTTGAAGATGTAAATATTAAATTCACCCCGGGGAACTGCTATGGTCTGATAGGTGCCAACGGCGCCGGGAAATCGACTTTCCTGAAGATATTATCCGGAGAAATGGATGCTCAGACAGGACATGTCAGCATGGGGAAAGATGAGCGGCTCGCTGTACTGAAGCAGGATCATTTTGGATACGAAGATCAGCGTGTACTGGATGTCGTGCTGATGGGTTACACGAAACTGTGGGAAATTATGAAGGAAAAGAATGAAATATACATGAAGCCCGATTTTTCCGACGAAGACGGTATCCGTGCTGCGGAACTTGAGGGAGAATTCGGAGAGATGGGCGGCTGGACTGCCGAAGCGGATGCAGAAGGCCTGCTCCATGGTCTTGGTATCGGACCGGAGCTGATGGACAGCCAGATGTCTGAACTTGAAAACAATCAGAAGGTCAAAGTGCTGCTCGCCCAGAGCCTGTTCGGCAATCCTGATGTCCTTCTGCTCGATGAGCCGACAAACGGACTGGACATTGAAGCCATCCAGTGGCTTGAAGACTTCCTGATCGACTTTGACAACACAGTGATCGTCGTGTCCCATGACAGACACTTTCTGAATAACGTATGTACACATATTGCCGACCTCGACTTTGGAAAGATCCAGCTCTATGTCGGTAACTATGATTTCTGGTACCAGTCCAGCCAGCTTGCCCAGCAGATGGCGCAGGAACAGAACAAGAAGAAAGAAGAGAAAATCAAGGAGCTCAAGGACTTCGTGGCACGTTTCAGTGCCAACGCCTCAAAATCCAAACAGGCAACAAGCCGCAAGAAGATGCTCGACAAGATCGAGCTCGATGATATCAAGCCTTCTTCAAGGAAGTATCCGTACGTCAAGTTCACACCTGAACGTGAAATCGGGAACGATCTTCTTTATGTCAATGAACTGTCGCATACTGTCGACGGTGTCAAAGTGCTGGATAACGTGAGCTTCACACTGCAGCCGTATGATAAAACTGTGCTGATCGGCCACAGTGAAATTGCCCGCACCACCCTCCTCCGAATCCTTGCCGGTGAAATCACTCCCGACGAAGGTGAAGTGAGATGGGGTGTGACGACTTCCCAGAGCTATATGCCAAAGGACAACAGCAAGTATTTCGATGGCGTCAACACGAGCCTTGTGGATTGGCTGCGCCAGTACGCACCGCCTGAAGAACAGACGGAAACTTTCCTGAGAGGGTTTTTGGGACGCATGCTGTTCAGCGGAGAGGAAGCCAAGAAGAAGGCAAATGTCCTTTCCGGCGGAGAGAAAATGCGCGCAATGCTTTCCCGCATGATGCTGTCCCAGGCCAATGTCATCATGCTTGATGAACCGACGAACCATCTGGATCTTGAAAGCATCACTGCGGTGAATGAAGGACTCAAAAGTTTCAAAGGTTCCATCATCTTCACTTCCTATGACTTCGAGTTCATCAACACAATCGCCAATAAAGTTCTTGAAATCGAGCAGACTGGCGCAATTGTCAAAGAGACAACATATGAAGAGTACCTCCGTGATAAAGGTCTGATCAGGAACTGAGTTTTTAGATTATTATATAAAATTTCAACAAATGAGTTTACAGAACCATGAGTTGTATGTATAATGACATTTATAATTAAATAGCAAATATGGATGAGGCGCATCAATCATCAGTAACCGCTTTTGACAGTCTGCGAACTGGAGCGTGTGAAAGGGTGCGATGCCGAAATGGTTCCCTGTTGCAGCAGGGTTCCGTTGGATCTGGTGGTTAAGAGCTACAGGTTTGTCATTATTTTTTTGAATAATGGAGTGCATCACTTGTAGATAAATTCAGAACAAGTCCGGCATTCCGCCGGACTTGTTTTTTTATTGAGCGAGTGCCTTCTATATACAGGGGGGAAATATGGAAAACAGTGTTTTGAAATTTGGCGGTACTTCAGTTGGAGATTTTGACAAGATCAGAGAAATTGCTGAGTCACTCAGGGACCGGACAATTCTGGGCGAGAAACTCATTGTTGTAGTCAGCGCGATGGGCGGGACGACGGACGAACTGCTTTCCAATGTAAGAAGACTCTCCCCTGCCCCGAAAGACGATCATATTGCCCTTCTCGTCACAACCGGGGAGCAGCAGACGATTTCCTATCTTTCGATAGTGCTTGAGGACCTTGGTGTAAAGACAAAGGCGATGACAGGCTTCCAGGCAGGCATCAAAACGTTCGGCAGCCATATGAAAAGCATGATTTCAGGGGTAGACGAAGCATGTCTGCTAAATGCCCTGCAGGAAAACGATGTCCTGGTTGTCGCAGGGTTCCAGGGGATGAACGAACAGAATGAAATCACAACCCTGGGGCGCGGCGGCTCTGATACTACTGCAGTGGCAATTGCAGCAAGCTGCGGGATGCCCTGCGAGATCTATACGGATGTCGACGGCGTCTATGCAACAGATCCGAGAGTATATGAACAAGCAAAACGGATTTACAGCATTTCCTACGAAGAGATGATGGAAATGAGCGCTCTCGGTGCGGGAGTCCTGGAAACACGGAGTATTGGGATTGCGAAGAACCATTCCATCCCGCTGTATCTGGGGAAAACATTATCGGAAGAGGAAGGAACATGGATTATGCAGGACAGCAAAGTGCTCGAAAGGAAGGCGGTGATTGGCGCCGCTTTGGATGAGGATATCATCCATGCAACTATTTTTGAACCTTGTGCCGAATCGACTCTGATGTTCGATCTCTTTAAAAAATTCGACCAAGAATCCATCAATGTGGATATGATTTCACAGATGTCGGGCAACGACGGATGCCAGTTGTCATTTACAGTGAATGATGCTGAATCAGTCCTGCTGGATCAGATATTCGCTGAGATAAGGCTGCTTCATCCTGACATGTCGCTGATACTGGAGACGGATTATTGCAAGGTCTCCATCATCGGTTCGGGGATGCGCGACATGTCTGGTGTTGCATCGAAAGCTTTCATGGCACTTAATGACTCGGGCATCAGGTTTTACCAGACGACGACATCTGAAATCAGTATTTCCTATGTCGTTGATAAAGAATACGGTAAAGATGCAGTGGAATCACTTGCCACTGCATTTGATCTATAAATCAGGAGGAGAATGTTAATGGTGAGAGTAGCTATTGTAGGAGCAACAGGTGTTGTAGGAACAAAAATGATCGAGATGTTTGAGCAATATGGTATCAAGGCAGATGAAATCACGCTGCTGTCCTCAGCCCGTTCAGCCGGAAAGAGTCTTCAGGTTATGGGTGAAGAGCTGACAGTACAGGAACTGACTGAAGAAACGCCGAAACAGGGGTTCGATTATGTAGTGATGAGTGCCGGAGGTTCCACAAGCAGGCAGTTTGCCCCGCTGTTTGAAGAGAACGGTTCAATCGTCATCGACAACTCCAGCCAGTGGCGGATGCATGAAGACATCGACCTGATAGTGCCTGAGATAAATGCGCCGAAGCTTGACAGGAAAATCATCGCGAATCCGAATTGTTCAACTATACAGTCGGTTGTGGCACTCCAGCCTTTAAAGGAAAAATTTGGTCTGAAACGTGTCAATTATACGACTTATCAGGCAGTATCAGGCTCAGGTTCCGGCGGCCTCAGGGATCTCGAAGAAGGAGCACGGGGTGAAGCACCGACGACCTACCCCCGGCCGATTTATGACAATGTACTTCCGCACATCGATGTGTTTCTTGAAAATGGCTATACAAAAGAAGAACAGAAGATGATTGATGAAACCAGAAAGATTCTTGGACTGCCGGACCTCGCAGTGTCGGCCACTTGTGTCAGGGTCCCGGTATCGAACTCTCACAGTGTCCATATGAACGTGACTCTTGAAAATGAGGCAACGGAAGAAGAAGTAAGGGATGCATTCAGGAATATCCCCCACATCATGCTTTTGGACAATCCTGAAAGCAACGAATATCCAACGCCTCTTGAGTCTACGGGAAGACCAGAAGTATTTGTCGGGCGGATTAGACGGGATGATTCCTTAGGGAACACATTCCATGTATGGTGCACTGCGGATAATATACTGAAAGGCGCAGCACAGAATTCAGTCCAAATTCTCAAACAAATCATGGAAAGGGAGTAATTCATTATGAATACTGTAATTTTCGAGGGTATTGGAGTTGCAATGACCACGCCGTTCCGAAATGACGTGATCGACTACGGGGCATTCAGGAATCATATTGAGTATTTGATTGAAAATGATGCGCAGGCACTCATCATCAATGGAACGACCGGAGAATCCCCCACTTTACGTGCCGAGGAAATCCGGGAACTGCTCCGTGTCGGTGTAGAGACTGTAGACGGCCGTGTTCCTGTCATCGCCGGAACCGGGACAAACTCGACGAGCGCTTCCATCGAACTGACGAAATACGCTGAAAAAATCGGTGCGGACGCGATCATGCTCATCACCCCCTACTACAACAAAAGTAACCAGCGGGGGCTGATACGCCACTTCACAGCAATTGCTGATAATACAGAGTTGCCGGCCGTACTGTACAATGTACCGGGAAGAACCGGCATGACAATTGAGCCGGAAACAGTACGTGAATTGAGCACTCACAGGAACATCGTCGCCCTGAAAGATGCGGTGGGAGACCTTGAATATACCAGGGAAGTCCTGGCACTTACAGAGAATCAGGATTTTGTACTCTACAGTGGCAATGACGATAATATGCATGATTTTGTGAAACTGGGCGGCAAAGGGCTCATCTCAGTGGTCGGCAACATCATCCCCGGTGAGCTGCAGGATGTCTATGAACGGATCCAGAATGGTGATGCTTCGGCGCAGGACAGATTCAACCGTGTAATGCCGATGATCAGTGCAGTACAGGTCGATGTAAATCCGATTCCGGTAAAGGCCATGACTGCAGAGCTCGGATACGGGAACAATGAACTGAGACTGCCTCTCATCCCACTCGAGAACGATGCACTGGATGAAGTCATCGAAACGCTCAGACAGTTCAGGGAGGGAACGCTTGTATGAGGATCCTTCTCATAGGCTACGGCACAATGAACAAGATTACAGCGAGGCTTGCCGAAGAGGAAGGGCATGAAATTGCCGGCGTCATTCTAAGGAACAAAGAACGGGATGTGCCCTACCCTGTGTTCGGATCGATTGACGCGGCAGATGCCGATGTGGCAATTGATTTTTCACACCCGGATCTCATACTGCCCCTGCTCGAAGATGAAGTGGAAACACCGCTCGTCATCGCGACCACCGGTGAGAAAGAAAAGATCATCGACAGTCTGAAGAAAAAAAGCACCGTTACACCAGTGTTCTTCAGCGCCAATATGAGCTACGGTGTCCATGTCATGAACGAGGTTCTGAAAAAAGCCCTGTCTATGCTTGATGAATTCGACCTTGAAATGATAGAACGCCATCACAACAAGAAAGTGGATGCACCGAGCGGCACACTTGTGAAACTTCTGGATACGGCAATGGACCACCGTGATGGCAGTTACCCTGTATATGACAGGTCCAATATCCATGAAAAGAGAAAACCTGAAGAGATAGGTGTCAGTGCAGTCAGGGGAGGCTCGATTGTCGGCACTCATGACGTCATTTTTGCAAAAGATGATGAAGTGATTGAAATCAGGCATCAGGCGCAGTCAAAAGAAATATTTTCAAATGGCGCGCTGAAAGCGGCAAATGAGTTAGTAAAGCATTCAGATGGATTTTATGACTATAATAATTTATTCGAGGAGAGATAGTACAATGGAAAACTTTACAGCAGAGGAAATCATCCAGTATATCAGCGATGCGCACAAGGTGACACCGGTGAAGGTCTATGTAAATGGCAATTTTGAAGGTGTCGGCTTCCCCGATACACTGAAAGTATTCGGCAGTGAAAATTCCAAAACAGTTTTCGGGGATTATGCAGATTGGAAAGTTTTCCAGGATGCCAATGAGGATATTATTGAAGAAGTAGAAGTGGAAATGGACAGAAGGAATTCAGCAATTCCATTGAAAGATCTCTCAGCGACAAATGCGCGTGTCGAACCCGGAGCTTTCATCCGTGAAAATGCAGTGGTTGAAGACGGTGCGGTCATCATGATGGGCGCAACGATCAACATCGGTGCCATCGTCGGAGAAGGCACAATGATTGATATGAATGCCTCCCTCGGCGGACGTGCAGTCACCGGCAAGAACGTACATGTCGGTGCCGGTGCCGTCCTTGCAGGGGTCATCGAGCCACCGAGTGCCTCCCCGGTAGTCATCGAAGACGATGTACTGATTGGTGCGAATGCAGTAATTCTGGAAGGGGTCAGAGTCGGTGCCGGTGCCATCGTTGCCGCCGGCGCAATTGTCACTGATGACGTACCAGCCGGTGCGGTAGTTGCAGGCACACCGGCCAAAGTGATCAAGCAGTCGCAGGATGTTGACAGTTCAAAACGTGAAATTGTCTCAGCATTGAGGAAATTAAATGACTGATCTTGATTTTGCGGTCACCCACCGGAGGCTGTTGCATCAGATTCCAGAAACAAGCATGGAAGAAGTTCAGACAACGGCACATATCATCAGATTCCTCGATGAATTGAATATTCCTTATGAACGCCCCCTTAAGACGGGGGTCGTTGCATATATGGACGGAAACTCAGACCGCACATTTGCCTTCAGGGCGGATATCGATGCACTGCCCATCCATGAAGGAAACAATGTGGAATTCAGGAGCAGGACTGACAACAGGATGCATGCATGTGGCCATGACGGCCATACCACAGCCCTGATGCTATTTGTGCAGCGGTGCAGGATTTTAAAGGAAAGAGGGGCTCTCCCCCATAATGTTGTCTTTATATTCCAGCCGTCCGAAGAAACGGCTGCCGGGGCAGATCAACTCCTCCGATCCTGGAAACCCGTGGCAAAAGTGGAAGCCGTTTTTGGAATCCACCTTATGCCGGATGAAGATGAGGGTAAAGTCATGCTCAGGGACGGAGCCATCACAGCAAGTGCAACTGAATACCGTTTCCGTATAGCGGGTGAATCCAGCCATGTCGCTTCAAAGCATCAGGGCATATCGGCCGTAGAAGTGCTGATGCATCTGTCGACCCAGATTTCACAGCTGCAGCATTTTCATCTGGACGGACTCAATAGGAACATTGTCCATATAGGAAGTATGAATGCAGGGGAAGCGATAAACACGGTTGCAAGCCGTGGTTATCTCGAAGGTACAGTCAGAACTTATGTACCTGGAGACCTTAAAGTGATAAAAGACCGGCTGCAGCTGCTGGGTGAAACTGCGGAAACTCTTTTTGGTGCAGAAGTAAACGTGACATTTAATGAAGGCTACCCGCCGGTGATGAATGATGCATCACTCAGAAATACGGTGGACGAAGCTTTGAGAAACATGAAAGTGGAAGCGGTCGATAAGGAGAAGCCCTATCTTTTCGGGGAGGATTTCAGTTTCTATAATAAACTTGCCCCCTCCTATTTTGTGTTTTTCGGAAGCAGGAACGAAGATAAAGGATATACAGGAGGGCTCCATACATCCACATTCAACTTTGATGAAAAAGTACTTGTGGATGTGGCCGACTACTATGAATCCATACTAAACAGTCTGTAAAGGAAGTGCTTCAGATGGGTGGAATACTCACAATCGACAGAGAACAATTCATTGAAACAGCAAAACATTCCGCCGGCGGCAGGGATGTTATCGCAGTTGTAAAGAACAATGCATATAACTATGGATTGGAGTTTGCTGTCAGGGCATTTTGGGAAGCGGGTATCCGTTCCTTCGCCACCACTTCCCTGGACGAAGCCAAGCGTATCCGTTCATATATGCCAGAAGCTCTGATATTCATGATGAATCCAGTCAGGAATCTCGAAGCGGTGCGTGAATATGATCTTCATATCACAATGCCTTCTCTGGAATATTATTATGAATACCATGAATCACTCGCGGGAATCAATGTGCATCTGGAATTTGCAGGACTTTTCAACCGCTCTGGATTCGAAGGTGCCCCTGGCATGGTGGAAGTGATGGAACATCAGAAAACCCTCCAAGCGGCTGAGCAGATGCATATCAAAGGGATATGGACACATTTTGGGTATGCAGATGAACTGGGGATGGATGAATATGAAATTGAGCGTGGCATGTGGCTTGACCTCCTGGAAACATTGGATATATCAGGATATACCTTTGATATTGTACACGCCCAGAACAGCGCAAGCTTTGCCCGTGATGGTATTTTGGATGGACATACCCATCTGCGGCTCGGCATCAGCCTTTACGGCTCACGTCCCTACTATGGCCTCCCTGAAACGGCTTTTATCCAAAGTCTTGAACTGAAAGCGGAAATTGTACAGATAAGAAGTATCAGATCGGGTCAGAAATGCGGCTATGGCGGATCATATGAACCGGACGGAGACAGAAGGATAGCTGTCGTCGACATCGGCTATGGTGACGGCCTGTTAAGGAAGCGTGCGGCATTCGACTGCATGATAGGCGGCAGAAGATATCCGATAAAATCTCTGATGATGAGCCATATGATTGTAGAAATCGACGATGCAGTCTCTCAGAGTGATGAAGTGGTATTATACAGCAATGAAATGAGAATAGATGAATTCACGGCTAAGGGTGTCGGGGCCAACTCCGAACAACTGGGCGCATTGAATTATCAATCTTTGGAAAAGGTGATTTTAAATGACGTTGGAATACATCAATAATGAACTATCTGTAAACGGACACGGTTTAACAGGCATCGCACGTGAATACGGCACTCCTCTTTTCGTATATGATGAGAATGCGATCAGAACCCAGTGCCGGAAATATCACCGGGTGCTTGAGGAGGCGGGTCTTGATTATTCCATTTCGTATGCGTCCAAAGCATTTACGTCTGTCCAGATGGTAAAGCTCCTTGAAACGGAAAAGATGAAGCTCGACGTAGTCTCCCAGGGCGAACTCTATACAGCGCTCAAAGCGGGATTCAACGCCCAGGATATCCATTTCCACGGGAATAATAAGACAGTACAGGAAGTGGAGTACGCCCTTGATTCGGGGGTTGGCCTTATTGTAGTGGACGCCCTCGATGAAGTTGCGTTGATTGACAGCATTGCAACTGGAAAGATCGATGTGCTGCTGCGCATTAATCCCGGAGTGGACGTGGACACGCATGAATTCATCCAGACCGGGCAGGAAGACAGTAAATTTGGACTTTCAATACATAATGGTTCAGCTCTCGAGGCCGTCAACGCCATCAAAGAAAGCCGCCACCTGAAATTCAGGGGCATCCATTATCACCTGGGAAGCCAGCTTTCCACCGAATCTCCATTCCTTAATGCACTGGAGGCTGTCTACTCGTGGCTTTCGGATTCATCATTGGATATAGAAGTACTGAATATGGGTGGGGGCTATGGTGTAAAATACGTTGAAGACGACAGGCGCTTCCCTGTCGACTCCGGTTTCAGAAGGATTATCGGAAAACTGAAAAGGTTGACGGAAAAGTATGGCTATCCCCTGCCCCATGTGATGATAGAGCCTGGAAGATCCATCATAGCTGAAGCCGGCACGACCGTTTATGAAGTCGGTGTGATCAAAGAGATACCGGGTATAACCAAATATGTATCCATTGACGGAGGAATGAGTGATCATCTCAGAACACCCCTGTACAATGCACAATATGAATTAGTCCCTGTGAACAGAACAGACGTTGATAATACTGAGGCGAATGTAGTCGGCAAGCTGTGTGAATCCGGCGATATCATAGGCAAACACCTGTCTGTACCAGCCGATTTGAAACGGGGCGACCTGCTGGCGGTAAAAACTACGGGTGCCTATCATTATTCCATGGCGTCCAACTATAACCAGATGGCGAAGCCTGCAGTCGTGTTTGTGGACGATCAAGGAACACGGCCGGTCATCCGTAGACAGACTTTTGAACAGCTTATAGAAAACGATATATTATAAATCCGATTAATTAACGAGAAAACCTCCCGGACAAAATGTCCGGGAGGTTTTGATGATACAAATCAATTTACATTTAAATGATTTATATTATAGTTTAACAACGTTTGCAGCTTGTGGGCCGCGGTCGCCTTCAACTACTTCAAATTCAACTGATTGACCTTCCTCGAGGGATTTGTAGCCCTCTTGGTTGATAGCTGAGAAGTGAACGAATACGTCGTTTTCGCCTTCAATTTCGATGAAGCCGAAACCTTTTTCTGCGTTGAACCATTTTACTGTACCTTGTTTCATTAATTAAATCCTCCAAAGACGATATTCAATATGCAAATTACTCAGAGAAGACAAATGTATTAAGCCTAATACGTCTCAGCTGTATAATAATGCCTATTGCACTATCAATTATACGCCATGAATCAGAATATTGCAAACCAATATTTGAAGGATTCCCTCATTGTTTTTTAATTTTAGAATGTATATACCGAGTCATCTTTCATCATGATAGGTGTATAGTAGATTTGTATGTCCTCTCCACAATCTTCACAATATTCAAGTTCGCATCCATTGAAGAAAGCGTGCATGTCATACTTTCCTGTCCTGAAGCTGTGATAGGTGCTTTTCATCTCATCAAGTAGTTTCCTGTATTCCTGTCTCATTTCATTTTCAGCATCGAATGTATATGTTTCCACAATGTTCTGCTGCCAGTCGTCAAAAAGCCACCAGCCTTCATAGTCGGCTTTAAGTATAACGATATGAAACATTTTAAAAACTCCATTCGCTTTTGATAATATATGTATTATATACGCGTATAATTAGCATTATCAAGTTAAAATACTTATAATGTAATATAAAGAGGTGCAAAATATGGAAACTAGGATGATTATTGTAATCGGTCATGTACAAGGTGTCGGTTTCAGATTTTCAACAAAGATGATCGCTGATGAGCTGGGAATTACAGGATATGCCGAAAACGTTCAGGACTACGTCGAAATACTGGCAACCGGCAGCGCGGAAGCACTGGATACATTTACGCGAAGAGTTGTCGAAGGTGCCTCCCCCTCCTCTAGCGTGCATGACTACTCTGTCAAGCAACTGGATCTTGATGACAGTTATAAAAAATTTTCAACAAAATAGTACTGACTGAAGGTGTAATATCGACATGAAATATAATATATCCCACTGGTTTGCTTCAATGGTGTCAATACCGGCTGCCATCATTGCCGGCCTAGCTTCAATGATTGCATTCGATATCCATCTTGTCTACGATATGTTGATCGCAGCGGGTGGATTTTTTGCAGCATATTTTCCATCCCAATCCTACAGCATGAAGTCACAGTTGAGAGAAATGGGCATAACAAAAAGTGAATATAAATATGTCAAAACAAAGCTTGGTGAAGCAAGGGAGAAAATAAGAAGACTCAGAAAGAATTATAAAAATGTAAGAACATTGAAAGATGCAAAGCTCATTTATGATATCAACAGGATTGTCAGGACAATATACAGTTCCGTCGAAGACAATCCGAAGTTGTTTTTTGGTGTCCAGCAATTTTTCCATTCGAACCTCGATTCGGCTGTGAATACTATCGAACAGTATCTCTACCTCTATAAAATGCCGGGAAAATCCAAAGAAGAAAAAGTAAAGCTGCATGAAACCAGAATTTCGCTCCTTGAGCTGAAGCGTACACTCCAGTCCAACCTTTCAGCAATGAACAGAAGCACCTATCACTCATTGGATGTGGAAAAGGAAGTGATCAAATTGAACCGCAAGCGTTCGGGAGGGCCGCTGCGCCTGGACAATGAACTGGATAGACAGAAAGTCAACATGGACAAAAAAGAGAAAGAACCAGCAAAAGCTGACAGAGGTGAAAAAAATGAAGGAAGAAAATAAGTTGAAGGAAGAGCTTTTAAGCGATCCTTTTGCCCCGATGGAGCGTGATGCGGATCAGTCTGAAAGAGAACTGAAACTTCAGCCTGAAAGTGATATGGAAACCTCGCCCCGCCAGACAGCAGAATCTCTCACAACCTATAAAGAAAGTTTCGATGAGGAAGAGCTGAAGAAAATCAAAGAAATCAAAGAGAAGATTGAGCCGCTTAACAATGATGCCCTCATCCAATACGGCTCCAATGCACAGCAGGCACTTTCCAAATTTTCACATCAGATGCTGAACGAAGTACAGTCCAAAGATGTGGGCCCTATCGGTGATACCCTCGAAGATCTGATGAAGAAACTTAAAGAAGTGGATCCTGATGAATTATCCAGTGAAAAAAAGAATATTTTCACACGTCTGTTCAGGCGTGTAAAGAAGTCTGTGAACGAAGTCATCTCCAAACACCAGAGTGTAGCCTCCCAGGTGGATCGTATCAGTATCCAGCTTGAGCATGCCAAGGAAGTACTGACTAAGGATGTTCATCTGCTGGATAAGCTTTATGATCAGAACAAAGATTATTTCGATGCAATCAATATCTATATTGCAGCGGCGGAAATGAAGAAGGAGGAATTGAATAACGAAGTCCTCCCCGATCTTAAAAAGAAGGCGGATGCATCAAACAACCAGATGGATGTGCAGGATGTGAATGATATGATGCAGTATATCAACCGTCTTGAAAAACGGGTCCATGATCTGAAGTTGTCAAGGCAGATTACACTTCAGTCCGCTCCCCAGATCCGCATGATCCAGAATATCAACCAGACGCTGGCTGAGAAGATACAGAGCTCCATCCTGACAAGTATTCCGCTGTGGAAGAATCAGATGGCCATAGCACTTACACTGCTGCGTCAGGAGTCTGCTTCACAGGCGCAGCGGGCAGTGACCAATACCACGAATGAACTGCTCACTAAAAATTCTGAGATGCTCAAACAGAATTCGCTCCGTACAGCAGAGGAAAATGAGCGTGGCATCGTGGATATTGAAACACTTAAAACGACACAGGAAAATCTCGTAACGACAATCGAAGAGACGCTGAGGATACAGCAGGAAGGCTCTCAAAAACGCCATGCTGCAGAAAAAGAGCTTGTACAGATGGAGGACGATCTCAAATCGCGTCTGCTGCAACTCAAAGAGGAGCATCGCTACTAATTAATATAAAAGCAGTCCGGAAAATTTTCCGGACTGCTTTTTCTATCAGGTATATTTGATTTTCTCTTTTCTAAGACCGATGAGATATCCCGCAACATAGCCGATAATCATGAACGGTATCCATTCGAATGAACTTGCGAAGAATGGAAGATTTTCGAGCCAGGGCATCTCGAGCCAGGCATTGCGGTGAACGACACTGAGTATGCTTACTACGATTACGAGTGCTACAGGCACCTGGAAACTTAGTCTCGGTGATGTAAAGAAGTAAGTGACAAACAGCAGTATGACCGATGTAATCGCAATCGGATAAAGAATTGAAAGTACCGGTACGCTCGTCTGGATGACCTGTTCCAGCCCCTGGTTTGCAAGGATGAAAGAAATCAGCGTAAAGATGACTACGAAAATTTCATAGGAAATTTTTGGCAGGACCTTATGGAAATACTCACTTACTGAAACTATAAGACCTGTCGCTGTCGTCAGACAGGCAAGCAGCACTATGGCAGCCAGCAGAATCATGCCGAACTGGCCGTATGCCAGGTCAGAAACGAAAGTGAGAATGAAAGTGCCTGAGTTCTGGTCTCCGATTTCTTCCGGTGTCAGACTGACTTTATTGCCTATCCACCCAAGGGAAACGTAGATGATACCCAGGAGTACGGCTGCGATGGATGCCGATTTTACAGTACCAACCAGCAGATCTTTACGATTGTTAACCCCGAGCTCCCTGATGGAATTCAGTACGACCATGGAGAATGCGATGGCGGCAATGGCGTCCATTGTCAGATATCCTTCCGTAAAACCGACCGAAAATGGAGAATCTGTGTTGAACCCTTCACCAAGCGGTGCAGAATCTGCTCCGAAATATAAAGTGATTGCACGTATGATCAGCGCCACAATAGTAACCAGCAGGAATGGAGTCAGTATTTTTCCAATGCTGTTGGTAAGTGAGTCCGCCCTGTAACTGAGTGCAAATACAATCATGAAGAAAATGACACTGAAAATAAAAAGACTTAAAGCCCCTGCATTCTCCATGAATGGCAGCACAGACATTTCATAGCTGGTTGTTGCCGTTCTTGGAATGGCAAAGAATGGGCCGATTGTTAAGTATATGGCGACCATGAAAATAATTGCAAAAACGGGATGTACCACTTTCAATGATTCGACATACCCATCTTTTGATATTGAGCCGGCAATGACACCGATAAGCGGCAGTCCTACACCCGTAAGGACAAAACCGGCTATTGCCAGCCAAAAATAGTCTCCGCTTACAAAGCCGAGTCCCGGTGGGAAGATAAGGTTGCCCGCACCAAAGAACATGGCAAAAAGCATGAAACCGACGATGAAACTATTTTTAGTACTCATCTTGTGACCTCCTAATATGTGAAATAATAGATAAACATTAGTTTACATTATAAGACCTTTAAAGTCTATAAAATTTTAAATTATCAGATATATGAAAATGATGTAAATCTAAATGACCAGTGATTTAATGACCCGTTCGATAACATTTGGAAGAATATGTCCGATTTCTTCAGGATTTTCTACGACCACTGCATTCTGACCGTAAATATTCCTGATTGCATCACGGGTATTCTCCTCATTATCAACATCGATGAAAATATTGATGACATTGATGCCATTTTTCCTGGCTTTATTGACGGCTTCATGGGTATCTATTACACCACTCTGGTTATATTGCTCTGCGCTAGGCAGACCGTCTGAAAATATGATCATGAATTTATCCTTTTCCATCCGCCTGCTGAGTATATCGGTTTCATGTCGGAAGATGAAGCCGTCTCTGTTATCGCCTGATGCTTCAATATCCAGAAGTGATACAGGATAGTAGTATATGGATCTGTCAAAATCCAGATGCTCATACAGATAATTCGGATAGTGATCGGACATGATTTCAAATGAGTCTTCGTGATGCGATACAATCCTCTGCGGGATACCGAGGCTCTTCAGGATGTTGTTTATGATGACGATACCATTTATGCACTCTTCCATATGGTCTGTCATCGAATAGGACTGGTCAAGTATGATGGAAAACGCCGCATCAACCTCTTTCGACTCTGAAATCTTCTTGGTGAATATCTTGTGGCTGCCACTTACAATTGCACCAGTAGGATTCTTCATCAGCTTTCCTGTGCTCCTGTTGGATTGGAACTCATTCATCTTGAAATTCATTATTTTTGTAATGTCGCCTATTACCTGCTGTGCCAGATCATTATAAAAATCATATATTTCCCTGTATCTTCCATAATTGGTCATTTTGATCTTCGGCTTTCTGACCAGGAGTTCTGCGTGTGTGTTGGCAGTCCCCGTGTCACGCAAGCGGTTGTCTCCCCTGTTTCGGCCGAAACCTTCATGGAAGTCCTCTACATCGTCATCGTAAGCATTCTCTAGATCATGCCTGCTCTTTCTGGCTGTATTATTCCCTGTTTCACCCAGCACAGCTGCATCTTCCACATCGCGGTTGGTTTTTGTATCCACCCTGCCCGTATCGTGACTGATATCCTCTTCGTCATTTTCACTCTGCAGTTTCTCACTATCCTTTCTGAAAGGCGTCGTACGGTTAAAGGCACTGATGTCATTAAAAGGCATATCATGAATCTGATGATAGCCTGACAGTCTGTTGCGGGGGGCAGATGCTTTGATTATCTGTTCTGTAATTGCTATGCTCTCCGTTGTACTTTTACTGATGATGCCGAAAGATTCATCACCAGCCTTGAAATGACTTTCATATTCCAGTACAGCCGTGTTCAGAGCCTTCAGCAATAATTCAGCATCATTGGTGGAGTGTTTTCTGTATTTCTCCAGCAGAATAGCATCGCCTGATGCAATCATACGCTTTATAAATGGCCGCTGTCTGATGGACTCCATCCTGTTGCGGTAATGCTCCAATGTCAGGAAAATCTGCTGGAAGAGTATATCCCGATCCTTTACAGTTTCAAACTCTTCATAATCAAACAATGAAGCAGACGGAAATCTTGTCAGTATATCATGGCGGAACCCCTCGAGCTCCGTAATGTCATATCTGTGCTTCCAGAACGTACTGACATATACAGTATTGACGTATGGGTTGAAATAGCTGTGCTTACGTACAGAAACAGACGCGTCTTTATCTTTGAATAACAGACGTGCCAGATCTGTAAGTTCCATCATGACTGTGGAATCAATGATTTCATCATTGAATTTTATAAATGAATAGCTCATATCTATCACATTCCAAAATGAAGTCCGGCTGCATTCAGTATCGCTTTCTTTTCCTGCTCACTGTCGAGCTTATCAATGATGGCCCGGTAGCAGGCACGGGAAAGTGGCATCAGGGTGCTCAGATCCGCCATATCCAAAAGACTTCTCACGCTCGAAGGTTCCCGCGATATCTGGCCCTGCTCGGTCATTGTCACCAGATCCTGATGGAAATCGGTCAGCGTATCAATGATTTTCTCATCATCCTGTATGCTCTGGTCCATAAGGACGGTTTTGAGTGATTCCTTGGATACATAGCCGATTTCAATGACATTAAACCTGTTAAGAAGCGCTTCGTTCATCGGCATGGTACCGACGTAGCCGACATTGATGGCTGCAACCGCCCTGAAATCCTTGTGGGCAGTCAGTGTTTCACCGGTCAATGGGTTTGTGAGAGTTCTTCTGTAATCAAGGGCTGCATTTAATATAGGGAGGACTTCCGGTTTCGCCATGTTTATTTCATCGATGTAAAGAATCGCCCCGGCATTCATGGCACGTATGACCGGCCCGTCGATGAATACGATTTCCTGCCTGTTATCTGTATATTCGATCGTTTTAAAGCCGAGAAGTGCCTCGATATCAACATCCACTGAACAGTTGATGCTGTACATTTCCCTGCCCAGTTCGTCTGCCAGATCCTCAGCCAGCCGCGTTTTACCGGAACCTGTCGGGCCTTTCAACAGAAGGTTTTTTCCGAGTTTCAAAATGCTTTCGGCATCCTGCTTTATATGTTCATCGTTGTGTAGGAATTCAGCACACATGATTAATTCACATCTTCAAAATAAGTCTTGTAGTAGCCCCCGACTTTTCCGGAGTTGTCTTTGACGAATATATATTCATCAGTTTCATTGACCACTGTATATTCCTGGCCTTTAGTCAACATATCTGAAACTTTATATTTGGCAGCGTTTGTATGTACTGCCCTCACAGTTCTTAAGTTATTGTCATTCCATGTTTCATGAAGCATGTATATCTCCCCAGACTTTCAGATTTTAAATATATTCTAACATAAAACAGCAGGCTTCCCACGCGGAAACCTGCTGTTGATAACTTATATCAGCCTTCCAGAAGAAGGTCTTCAGGGTTTTCAATCAAGTCTTTGATTGTTTTAAGGAAACCGACGGCTTCCTTACCATCAATGATCCTGTGGTCATAGCTGAGTGCAATGTACATCATCGGACGGTTTTCCATATTATCATCATCGATTGCAACCGGGCGTTTCTGGATTGTATGCATACCCAGTATGGCAGCCTGTGTTCCGTTGATGATCGGTGTGGACATGAGTGAACCGAATACACCACCATTTGTAATTGTGAATGAACCGCCGGTCATATCGTCAAGTCCGAGTTTCTTATCCTGTGCCTTTTTGGCAAGGCTGGCGATATCGGATTCTATATCGGCAAAAGTTTTACGTTCTGCATCTCTGACGATTGGAACGACAAGGCCTTCTTCTGTTGACACGGCTACACCTATATCAAAGAACTGTTTTAGAATGAGGTCCTCTCCGTCAATTTCCGCATTCACCGCAGGATATTTTCTGAGTGCAGCGACAGCAGCTTTTGTGAAAAATGACATGAAACCGAGACGTGTACCGTCATGACGGTCCTGGAACTGATCTTTCTTGCGTTTTCTGAGCGCCATGATGTTTGTCATATCGACTTCGTTGAATGTCGTAAGCATTGCTGTATTCTGTGAAACTTCCAGAAGTTTCTTGGCGATGGTCTGCCTTCTGCGGGACAATTTTTCCCTTACAACCGGTTTTTCAGGATTGTCTGATGATTTAGACTTAGGTGTTTCTTTCTTTGGTTCTTCCTGTTTTGCAGGCTGTTTGGAATGATTGTCGACATCCTGGCCTCTGACAAGTCCGCGCGGATCTGAAGCGTTGATGTCACTAAGGTCGATCCCTTTTTCGCGTGCCAGGCGGCGTGCGGATGGTGTCGCAACAATGCGGTCATCATTATTTTCTGGTCCGCTTTCTTTTGAAGATGCCGGTTCTACCTTCTCATCTTCAGTTCTGCTTTCCTTTTCGCCTTCTCCGGATTTGTCTTCATCAGATTTTTTCTCTTCAGAAGCATCCTCCTCTGAACCGCCACCTTCGCCGTTTTCACCGACAATGGCGATCACCTGACCGACTTCGACAGTGTCGCCCTCTTCTGCTTTGAGTTCCGTTATTACTCCGGCCTCTTCACTGATCACTTCAACATTGACTTTATCCGTCTCAAGTTCAAGGATATTCTCTCCCTGCTCTACACGGTCGCCTTTTTGCTTCAGCCAGCTTGCTATTGTTCCTTCTGTTATGGATTCAGCCAATTCGGGTACTTTTACTTCTGCCATTATTTTACCTCCTAGGATTTTAGAGCGTTGTCAATGATATTTTGCTGTATGATCTTGTAAGACTCCCCGTCGCCTTCTGCAGTTGAAGCACGTCTGATTCTGCCTATATAATTAAATTCTGTCTTCTCGGGAACAATATCCAGAAGATGAGGCAGGACGAAGTGATAGGCACCCTGATTTTTAGGTTCTTCCTGGACAAATCTGACTTCCTCGAGATTTTTGATGTCATTGAACAGATTCTGGATGTCTTCAGATGGGAATGGATAGATCTGTTCCAGACGGATGAGCAGAATGGAATCATCCGGAGTTTCCTTCTGTGCGTTCATCAGGTCCACAGCCATTTTCCCGCTTGCAACCAATACTTTCCTGACTTTTGTTTTCTTGTATTCCGGTATGATCACTTCTCTGAAGCCGCCCTCCAAAAATGCGCTTACGGGTTCACTGACAAGCTGGTTCCTGAGGAGGCTCTTAGGTGTCATAAGAACGAGTGGTTTCATGCTTTCGGTACCGAGATACTTTGCCTGTCTTCTGAGAAGATGGAAATAATTGGAGCTGCTGGAAAGGTTCGCAACTGTCATGTTGTTTTCAGCTGCCAGCTGCAGATATCTCTCAAGACGGGCTGATGAGTGTTCTGCACCCTGTCCTTCCGAACCATGCGGAAGGAACAGGGTCATGCCTGACTGCTCTCCCCATTTCGCATTTCCAGCGGACAGGAAGTTGTCAAAGAACACCTGCGCCATATTGGAAAAGTCGCCGTACTGTGCTTCCCATATTGCCAGAGCTTCTTTGTTTTCAACATTATAGCCGTAGTCAAAACCGACAACAGCGGCTTCTGACAGCGGCGAATTGTGAACGTCGAACGTCGCATTCACATCATGCACTTCGTGCAGAGGTATGAACTCCTCTCCCGTGTCAGGATCATGGAGTACCACATGACGTTGGGCAAATGTACCCCGTTCTGAGTCCTGGCCGGTCAGCCTGATCGGTGTTCCATCCTGGTTTATGGTGGCAAAGGCGAGTGCTTCCGCGTGGGCCCAGTCAACCAGTGCATTTTCATCCTCGAATGGTTTCTTTCTGCGGTCAAGGACATTGGAAAGCTTTTTGAAGACGGTGAAATCATCCGGGTAGTTGAACAATGTTTCGTTAATATCCTTGAGTCTGGCGTAACCAATCTCATCGACAGCATTTTCATGCCCTCTGAGGACTGCTTCCGGTGTATTCAATTTACCGTCTACATTCGTATCAGACTTGTCAATCTTGTCATGAGCTTCCCTCATCTTATCGAGCACACTCTGGATAACCTGCTTTTTCTCATCCTCTGTGATTATCTCCTGCTCCACAAGTTCACTGCCGTACAGTTCATCGATTGTCGCACGCTCTTTGATTTCTTTGTAGAGCATCGGATTGGTCGTCGTGGGTTCATCCATTTCATTATGGCCGTAGCGGCGGTAGCCGACGAGGTCGATGACGATGTCCTTATTGAACTTCTGTCTGTATTTCAGTGCAATCTCAATGGACCTGAGCACATGTTCAGGTTTGTCCGAGTTCACATGGAGTACAGGCAGATCAAATCCGAGAGCTGCATCTGATGCATAGACAGTCGATCTTGCATCAGTCTCCTCAGTGGTGAAGCCGATACGGTTGTTGGCAATGATATGAAGTGATCCGCCTGTCGTATAGCCGTCAAGCTTGCCGAGGTTTAATGACTCGTATACAATACCCTGTCCCGGGAATGCAGCGTCACCGTGGATGATCGCCGCAATTGCCTGGTTGTAGTCCTGCTCCGGCAGGCCGGTATGGTCTGTGGATTCCTGCTGCGCCCGTGTCTTACCAAGTACAACAGGACCAACGACTTCCAGGTGACTCGGGTTGTTTGCAAGACTGATGCGCTGCTCCAGTCCCTTGTCGTTCCTTGTCTTGGCGCCGCCCAGATGGTATTTCACGTCGCGCGCCCACCCCTGGGTGATTTCAAGGGAGCCGTCTTCAGGCAGGAACTTCATCGGATCGGTATGCATGAATTCACTGATCATCATTTCATATGGCTTTTCGAGGATGTGAGTCAACACATTGAGGCGACCCCTGTGGGCCATGCCGATCTGGAGATTTGGAATGCCGGCGTCAGCCAGCATAGCGAGAAGATGATCAAGCATCGGAACCAGGCTGTCGACACCTTCGATGGAAAAACGCTTGGCCCCGACAAAGTTCTTATGAAGGTACTTTTCAAAGCCTTCAACTTTTGCAAGTGTCCTGAAGAGATGTTTCTTTTCATCATCACTTAACGAAACAGGACTCTGCTGTTCGATTGTTTCCTTGAGCCATTGACGTTCTTCTGTGTCATTGATATGCATATATTCATATGCGAGCGGGCCTGTATACAATTCATACAGCTGCGTCATCGCTTCGTATGCATTATCATAATGATCCCCAAGATGCGAACTAACCAGAGAAGCCGGCATCTGTTTCAGATCATCTTCAGAAAGGCCGTAATCTTCAAAGTCAAGACTTGGTATGTTTTTTACGTCGGGTCTGTATACAGGATAAATATCCGATTTCAGATGACCGAACAGCCTGATGTTATCCAACAGTCTCAGCAGGCCCTTAACCTTGTCCTGATCCATATTTGAAACGGCAGCACCGGACTTGCCGGAGCCGATACTCTCAAACAGCGTGCGCATTTCCTCGCTCACACTGTCGGGATCTTCTTGATACATGTCATGAAGCTCGAGAATCATCCCCAGGTTCGTTCCAAACCGAAGCGGAGCGTTCTCAAGTTCTTTCTCTTGCATTTTGCCACCCTCTTTAGAAACTTTTTAACTTTTACACATACTATTCTAGCATTAAGACATACCGTTTTAAAGCGAATTATAGGTGTAAAAAGGACAATAACATCAATTATATCGGGAATCTTATCGTGACCTTTGTAAATTTACCCTCGTCACTCTCGAGCCATACGTTTCCCTTATAGTTCTCGATTAATTTTTTTGCGATTGACAGTCCGAGCCCGTTGCCGCCCTGCTGTCTGCTTCTCGATTTATCGACTCTGTAGAACCTGTTGAAGATCACATCTATTTCCCCATCTGGGATCCCTATGCCGTGATCCATGATGGAGATGTCGAAATAGTCCTCTTTTTTCTCGGTCGCAACTATGATGTGCTTGTTCTGTGTATCGTATTTTATGGCGTTGTCGAGAAAGATGATGAGCATCTGTTCCACATGGTAGGAATTGATCATGAACTTGATCGGCGATGGGTCCAGGTCCAGAGAGAATGTATAATCCGGATGGACCTTCTGCATGGCATTTACACGGCCTCTCACTTCCTGGTTGATATCAATCTCCTCTTTGCTTTCGTTCATTTTGCCATCATTTTTGGTCAGAAGGAGCAATTCTTCTACAAGCTTGTTGATACGCTTCAACTCGTCGATGGAGATGTCGAGAGATTCATCAAGCACTTCCGGCTTATGTTTCCCCCATCTGCTGATCAGTTTGAGATGTCCCTGTATGATCTGCAGGGGCGTTCTGAGTTCATGCGAGGCATCTTCTACAAACTGCTTCTGCTGGTTGTAGGATTCCTCAAGCGTGTCCATCATATGGTTGAATGAATCCACCATGTAATCAGTCTCTTCCGTATTCGTTTTAAGTTTCAGACGTTCCGAGAAACCTTCCGATTCAATCCGTTTCAGCTGGTTCGCAATGCTTCTGATCGGTTTGACCATCTGGGTGGAGAAGAAATAACTGATTATGGAAGTGAATAATATTGATAGGAAACCGACAATGATGGCGATGAACATCATCATCCTGATGACGGAATTATAGGCATCCAGAGGATGGATGACCGATAGATAACCGTTCCAGTATTGTGAATCGATATTTACCCTGCCGATCAGATAGCTGCTGTCATCTGTCTCCATCTGAGAAATTTCCTGTTCATAGACCGTTTGGAATTCGCTCTCAAGATCCATCGGCACGCCCGTGGTAGCACTGTAAACCACATCTCCGCCCTGTGTATAGAGAATCATCTTCTGTCTGTCATAGAGGCTCGAATAAATTTCATTCTGGCCAATTGTATTTATCGGCTGCGATTCATACAATGATTCCAGCTCTTCCAGACTTCTCTTGAGCGAACGGTCCTCCTGGTCCTTCAGGTAGACACTTGTGAAATAGATCAGCAGTGAGCTGAATATGAGGTATGTGATTGTAATTATCAATGTCGACAGCCTGAGCCATCTGTACTTTAATGAATTTCTGTTCATGGCCGGATCACATATCCTACGCCGCGTACAGTTTCGATGTATTTATGTCTATTGAAAGGTTTCAGCTTGTTGCGCAGATACCTGATGTACACGTCCACGACATTTGTCTCCACTTCACTTTCATATCCCCATACATGGTCAAGTATTGTCTCCCGCTGCAGTACGATGCCGGCATTTTTGACAAGCAGATAAAGGAGTTCATACTCTGTCTTTGTAAGTTCGATATCATCCCCTTCAATGGCCACCCTGTAGGCTGAAGTATCGATTGAAATACCGTGGAGTTCCAATACTTCCTGCTTTTCCTCCATATTTTGGGACCGTCTCATTATCACCCGGATTCGTGCCAGCAACTCCTCAATTTCAAAGGGCTTGACGATGTAGTCATCCGCGCCGTAATCAAGGCCGACAACCTTGTCGTATGTCTCCCCTTTGGCTGTTATTATGATGATGGGTACATCTTTGACTTTCCGGATTCTCCGGCAGACTTCAAGACCGTTCAACTCAGGGAGCATCAAATCGAGCAGGATGCAATCATAATCATTCCCGAGGGCCTTATCAAGACCATCAGTGCCATTTTCAGAGAGGGTCACTTCATACCCTTCATGGACAAGCTCAAGTTCTATGAACCTGGAAAGGTTGATTTCGTCCTCCACTACCAAAATATGTTTCATATTCATCTTCCTATCTACTGTTTTTCATATCATATCATTTTAACTGTATTATGAAAAAAGTTAAATGTGTGAAAGAATGTTCTGTCGTCCATCTCAAAAAATAAAAAAGCAACGTCCAAAAATTGGACGCTGCCTATGTGTGTTGGATATATTCCTCTGGTTTGAAAATGATCTTTTTAAATAAGGGGGGCTTATTCATTCTCATTGATAATCATTTTCAATTACATTCTATCCAGTTATCCTCACACTGTCAAGCTTTTTATGAAAAATCATTGTTGCAACGAGCACAACCATCGTTCCGGCAACAATCCCCGCAATGACATCTGTTGGATAATGGACACCCAGGTACACTCTTGAAGATGATATCATGAGTATGAAGAAAGCACACAGTGCGTACAGCACTCCTTTGCTTCTCATGCCGCTATTTTTAATGATGATGCCGAGTGAACCGAAGAATATTGTCGATCCCATCGCATGCCCACTCGGAAAACTGAATCCGGTAATATCAATCAGTCTCAATAGGGAGGGTCTTTCCCTGTCGAAGGAATTTTTGGTTACCGGTATCAGAATACTGCTTGCCAGCATCGCGACTATCAGGAAGAGTGTATGGAATTTGAGTTTGTAAAGCATCAGTATGGTGATCATGATAAGCGACAGGATCACCATTGTCAGAACCTCACCCACCTGTGTGAACCCGAGCATCAGAGCCGTAGTGATGAAGCTCTCCGAGGCATAGATGAATTCATACACCTCGGTATCGATCCATTTGCCTACTCTGGATTCATGGAAATAGGCAATCACGCCGAAGATGAGCGTGAATACTAGAAATAAAGACATTTTTTTTGTGCGGCTCACTATTTGTCCTCCTTGCTGAGCAGTCTGTCCACAAGGTCTTCAGGCTTGAATCCTCCTTCAAAACCTTTCATTCTTGCAATGATTTCACTTCTGTTGCTTTCAATCCTGGCGGCGCTTTGATTAAAATGTGAAAGATCCAGATCGGACTCCTGTATCACTTCCGCATATCCTTTTTCCTTGAAGTATTCAGCATTTTCCACCTGATCGCCTCTGCTCTGGGATAAAGGCAACGGTATGAGAATCATCGGTTTTTCATTGAGAAGGAATTCATATATCGCATTCGATCCACTGCGTCCGACGACAAGGTCCGATATTTTTATAAGATGAGGCAGTTCCCTTTTGACAAATTCATATTGTCTGTATCCTTCCCTCTCAAAAGAGGAAATATGATTCCCTCTGCCGCACAGATGGATGATCTGCCATTCCTCAAGCAGTGTATCAAGGTTATCCCTTACAAACTGGTTGATTGCTTTTGAGCCGAGCGACCCTCCCATGATCAGCATGATAGGTTTTTCCGGATTGAACTCAGTCATTTCGTATCCGATACGGGAATATCCCCTGCTGAGCTCATCCCTGATTACCGGTCCCAAGTATTCTGCTTTGTCTGCCGGCAGGTAATCCAGTGTTTTCTTGAAAGTGACAAATATTTTCGTTGCAAATTTACTTGCAATTTTATTTGCCAGTCCGGGAGTGATATCCGACTCGTGTATATAGACAGGAATATTCAATGATCTAGCTGCCAGTACGACCGGCACACTGACGAATCCTCCTTTTGAAAAGACAAACTCAGGTTTTTCCCTTTTCAGGATTTTCCTGGCATCAAAGATGCCTTTTATCACTTTGAAAAGATCTTTACCATTTTCAATGGAAATGTAACGTCTCAGCTTCCCGCTCGAGATGTTGAAGTATTTGATTGAAGTGGCACTTATTAATTCTTTTTCAATACCTTTTTTTGAGCCGATATACACGGGCTCGACATCCCGATTGAAAAGGCCCGGAATCAGAAGCTTATTGAGCATCACATGCCCTACGGTGCCGCCACCTGTAAGCACGACTTTTCTTTTTTTTGAATCCATAATATCCTCCATACTCCATTATGCTAAATACTTTAAACTATTTGTCCGGTTTGCACAATATAAAGCCGCATAAACATAAGTTCATGCGGCTTTGACCTTATTCTGCATCCTGCTCTTCAGAGGATTCCTCCTCCGGAGTGCCCTGCCCTTCAGGCTGGCTGGAATCTTCTTCGGTGGATTCTTCTTCTGCAGATTCTTCAGAGGATTCCCCGGACTGACCTTCTCCGTCCTCCTCAGGTGCTGGGCGTTCTATTTCTATATGTTCCGCATTTTCGGATGCACGCTGTTCTATTTCCTCTTCCGAGTATTCTCCATTGATATAATCTATCAAATAGTTGAGCTGGGCATCATTCTCATTGATGTACTGTCTGAGTTCGCTCATCAGGGCAGTTGACGTCTCACCTGTCACATCGCCCGTCTGCTCGAGCTCCTGCTCGCCCTGAAAGTTCATGACTGCGGTTGTAAGTTCAGGTGTGAATGTCGTATTGAAATCACTGATTTCATATCCGAGGGTATCCAGTGCGACTTTGATGGAAGTCACTGTCTCATTGGTCTGTCCCTCGGCATAGACTTCCTCTTCACTGAGCATATCCACGCGGTAGTAGTCCGGATTGACCAGCTCTATATCCGGCGTGATGCCCTCTTCATGAATCCAGGTACCCTCCGGTGTCAGCCATTTGGTGTTGGTGTACTTGAGCATTGAGTTGTCACCGAATTCCTGTGTGCGCTGCACTACTCCCTTGCCGAATGAGCGGGTACCGGCAATGGTGACATCCTCATTCAGGTCATTCATCGCTCCGGTGAATACTTCTGACGCACTTGCGGATCCTTCATTGATCAGTATATACACATTCATATCCTCAGTGGATGGGTTGACTTCATTCTCGGTCACGATTTCGGTGCGCTCACCTGAGTTATCTTCGAGATGGAGCGCCGTCTCTCCTTTTTCAACAAACTGGTTGATCATTGAAACGGCCTCATCAAGCAAACCGCCCGGATTGTAGCGGAAATCTATGATCACGTCATCAACTTCCTCCTCAGCGGCCCGGTTCAGACTGTCCTCAAACTCCTTGGTCGTCCCCTCCTGGAACCTGTTGACGCTTATATGGGCCACATCATCAATCACTTCATAAGTCACACTTTCAATATGGATGGTGTCCCGTGTCACGGTAATATCCATCGGCTCGCCTTCACCCCGGACAATGGATAGGACGACATCCGTCCCTTTTTCCCCGCGTATGAGCTGTACTGCCTCATGGGTGGTCATCCCTTCTGTGGATTCACCGTCTACACCGACAATCTGGTCTCCGGGTTCGAGACCTGCTTCTTCAGCCGGCGAACCTTTCATCGGGGATGTAATGATGATCTTGCTGCCTTCCTGCATCACTTCCGCACCGATGCCTTCAAAATCACCGGTGACGGATTCCTGGAATTCAGCCGTCTCATCCTTGTTCATGTATTCACTGTATGGGTCATCCAGTCCTTCGACCATACCTTCAATCGAAGACTCTATAAGTGCATTCCTGTCTACATCAGTATAGTATTCTGATGTAATGGTATCGTATACATTGTACAGCTTGGCGAATTCACTCCTTGTATCCGTGCCCACGTTGACGGCTTTTTCCGAGCCTGCTTCAAGGCTCAGCGCTGTCACCACAGCTGTAGCGATTACAGCCGTCAGCATGATGATGATGAACCAGAATAGGTTTATGCTTATTCGGCGGCCACCGCCTTCAACTGATTTTTTATCCTTTTGGTCCTCGTTCAAAATTCACACCTAATTTCTACTTGAATAATTACATAATAGTTTAACAGTTTATGTATTGAATTTAAAGAAAAAGAACAGAAAGGCACATACCTTCCTGCTCCCAGCCGGCTGGCTTGTTATGCTTCTATGAATGGTACTGCGGCATCGAGTGCGACTTCGATCATTTCATTGAATGTCGTCTGGCGTTCTGCACTTGATGTCGCTTCTCCTGTCAGTACGTGATCGGAGACCGTCAGGATAGAGAGGGCGCGCGCATCGAATTTCTTGCTGATGGTGAACAGCGCGCTGGATTCCATTTCAAGTGCAAGGACTCCGTACTCGGCAAGCTGTTCGATATTTCCATTTTCATCATAGAAAGAGTCCGCGGTAAAGACGTTGCCGACTTTGATCTCCATGCCCTTCTTCTTCGCTTCGTTGTAGCTCGACAGAAGGAGTTCAAAATCAGAAGTAGGCGCATATTCGATGTTTTTGAAGAGTTTTCTGTTCTGGTAAGAGTCACTTGAAGCACTTTGTGCCAAAATAACATCGCGGACCTTTACATCTTTCTGGATCGCTCCACATGTACCTACACGGATCAGGTTTTTGACGCCGTATTCCTCCATGAGTTCATGGATATAGATGGAAATGGAAGGTACGCCCATGCCGGTGCCCTGTACAGAGATGCGTTTTCCTTTGTAGTAACCTGTAAACCCGAGCATGTTGCGGACTTCATTGTAGCATACTACATCATCCAGGAAAGTTTCGGCAATGTATTTTGCCCTGAGTGGGTCTCCTGGAAGAAGTATCGTGTCTGCGATGTCGCCTTTTTGTGCATTGATGTGAATACTCATTTCTTGTTCTCCTTTAATTTCAAAAATTGTTCAGTGCTGCAGCCAATTCCGGTAATCCTCAAAGGATTCGTCATATACAGAGAGGGGCATGCCCCCGTAGGGGTTTCGCTCCAGATAATCGGACACCTCAGAATAATCATCGGCATCACGAGGAAACATGGAATCATCAAATATCAGAGCGGCGAGGCGCCCGATATCGGAGTCCTCGCCCCGCCGCGTCTTGATATAGTGATAGTAGGAATAGTTTTTCATTATTTGACAGCTGTTCTGACTACAACTGTTTCCCCTTTTACAGTGTCCGATACGGACTGGATGTCGAATGATGCAAGTTCATCACTGTTCGTAATGATAACCGGTGAAATGGTACTGTTCGCCTCTTCCTTCACGAGATCGATATCGAATGTGACAAGCTTGTCACCGACTTCTATCCTGTCCCCTTCCGAAACGAAGCCCTCAAACCCCTTACCTTCCATGGCCACTGTCTCAAGACCGATGTGGATCAGGACTTCCACCCCGTTGTCGGTCTTGATGCCGATAGCGTGGTTCGTAGGGAACACCTGCATAATCACACCATCGACAGGTGCGACCACTTCGCCGTGAGAAGGGTCGATGCCGAAGCCCTCCCCCATCATTTTTTCTGCGAAAACGGGGTCCGGGATATCTTCAAGCGGTACATAGGAGCCATTCATGGGACTTTTAATCTCCAGGGTTTTGTCTACATCTTTTTCTTTCTTACCGAATAGATTTTTGAACATCTGCTTCATCTCCTGTTTTCTTCTTCTTTATATAATAGCCCATTATCAGTCGAATAAACGAAGATATTCTGCATATCCTTTTTCTTCCATCTGATCTTTTGGAATGAACGTGAGCGCCGCGGAGTTGATGCAGTAGCGAAGTCCTCCCAATTCTTTCGGGCCGTCGGGGAACACATGGCCGAGATGGCTGTCGGAAGTTTCGCTCCTCACCTCTGTACGCCTCATGCCGAATGAATCATCGAAGTGTTCCGATACATCCCCGGATACGGACTTTGAAAAACTCGGCCATCCGCAGTCGGAGGCGAATTTATCCCGGGAGGAAAACAGCGGTTTCCCGCTCATCTTATCCACATACAGTCCATCTTCATAATGATCCCAGTATTCATTCTGGAAAGGGGGTTCCGTCCCATTTTCCTTCATTACGCTGAATTCAGCTGCTGACAGTTCATCAATATTCTTCATTGTCATATATCAATTCACTCCCCAGTGGTTTTCTACGAATGCTTTCCTTCCCGAACCTTTGTAATAGGCATTGTAATGGCCGCTGTTGGTCTGGTAGAAGTCCTGATGTTCATCTTCGGCACGGTAGAAGTTCTTGTAAGGCAGAACCGGCGTGTTGATTGGTTTTGAGAAAATATGCTGCTCGTCCAGTTCTCTGATGACCTTTTCAGCTGTTTCTTTCTGGGCTTCATCATGGTAGAAGACCGCCGGTTCGTAACTTGGCCCTCTGTCACCAAATTGCCCTGTGTTATCAGTAGGGTCGAAGGTCTGGAAGAAAATTCCAAGCAGTTCTTTATAGGACATAATGGATTCGTCAAATTCGATCTGAACGGCCTCTACGTGTCCTGTTGATCCACTCGTTACTTCCTGATAGGTCGGGTTTTCGACATGTCCGTTCGAGTAACCGGAGACCACGCTGTTCACTCCTTCAAACTGGTCGAACGGTTTCACGAGACACCAGAAGCACCCTCCTGCCAATGTTGCTGTTGACAAATAAATCACCTCATCTATTATCTTTCCATTGAAAAATACCATTCATCGTTCTGGTAATCAATCGACTCGACTCTCACATCAAGTCCTGCCGCCCCGTCAAACAGAGCTGTATCGATGATCAGCGCACGTTCATCTTCGGAAAACGAAATACCTTCCGGCAGATCGCTTTGGGAACGGATGATCGAATAAAGGGTATCCTGCGGAAGCGGAATATTTGCTATGTCTATATCCGACACTTCAAATACTATTGTATCACCTGTTGCCACCGGCTCAAGCTGAAATGAGGCATCCACACTGATTCCGTAAATATTGTTCCGGGAATTGAGGCTGATGCCCGATTCGCTGATATCGAGAGACAGGCTGTCATCATCAATACTTTCCATGATCAGCGATTCCACAGCATCATTCGTCATCTGTATTTCCATACCCGAACTTCCACCGGAATAATTATCCTGTTCCTCGGGAGCTGTGTAGCTTTTCGAGAGGAGATAGACCAGACCGAAGGCGGCGATGATGTTGACTGCAAGAAGGATGATGAACATCCATTTCCAGATTTTCATCCAGGATGCACCCCTGACGTGTTTTTTCTCGTCAGCTTCAGGAATTCATGCGGGTACCTGTTGCTGTCATCGATGGTGCCCTCCTGTCTGGCAGTTATTTCCCAATCATTCATATCATATTCCGGAAAAAAGGTGTCCCCTGCAAATGTTTCATGGATGCGTGTTATATACATTTCATCGACGAGTTCCATAGTCTGCTTGTATACACCGCTGCCGCCAAAGATGAATATCTTTCCGGGAAGCTCGCTGATATCATCAATATCGTGGATGATATCAGCACCTTCAGCGCTGTAGTCTTGGTTTTTGGTGAGAATTACATTTGTGCGGTTTGGCAGCGGCCTGCCGAGGGATTCGAAAGTCTTTCTTCCCATGACGATGGTGTTGCCCTCCGTCAGTTTTTTGACATGTTTCAGGTCGACCGGCAGATGCCACGGCATTCCATTTTTGAAACCGATGACATTCTGATCGGCGTGGCATACAATCAATGATACCATTGTTATTACCTCCTAGACTGCAATAGGTGCTTTTATATAAGGGTGACATTCATAATCGACGATTTCCAGGTCTTCATAATCAATATCGAACATGGATTTGTCACTGTTGACCCTGATCTCAGGTGCCTTGTAGCTGTCTCTTGAAAGCTGTGTCTTTACGGCATCCAGATGATTGCTGTATATGTGGGCGTCACCGAATGTGTGAACGAAATCCGCCGGTTCCAGATGACATTCCCTGGCGACCAGGTGGAGCAGGAGTGCATAGCTCGCAATATTGAACGGGACACCCAGGAAGACATCCGCGCTTCTCTGATACAGCTGAAGGCTGAGTTTTCCATCATTTACATAGAACTGGAAGAAAGCATGGCATGGCGGAAGGGCCATCGAATCGATTTCTGACGGATTCCATGCTGTGACGATGTGCCTTCGGGAATCAGGGTTGTCAATGATGCTGTCAACGACGTTTCTGAGCTGATCGGTGAACGCGCCGTCCGGCCCTTCCCATGCCCGCCACTGTCTGCCGTAGACATTGCCGAGATCACCGTATTTTTCTGCGAATTCATCTTCTTCCAGTATGCGTTTTTTGAACCTTTCCATCTCGTCCTTGTAGACAGTATTGAATGAAGGATCCTGCTGTGCACGGTTACCAAAATCCGTCATGTCAGGGCCTTCATATTCATCTGATTCGACCCATTTCTTAAAGGCCCATTCGTTCCATATATTGTTGTTGTACGCAAGGAGGAACCTGATGTTCGTATCCCCCCGGATGAACCAGACCAACTCGGTTGCAAGCATCTTGAACAATACTTTCTTCGTGGTCAGAAGCGGGAATCCTTCCCTCAGGTCAAACCGCAGCTGATGGCCGAAAATAGAATAGGTGCCTGTCCCGGTCCTGTCATCCTTATATTCCCCTTCGTTGAGTATTTTTTCAAGCAATCCGTGATAAGCTCTGTCAAAGTGATTCATGCAATCCCCTCTTTCTTTTTCCTGATTCTTTATATATAATTGATATGAATTCTTTATAGAAAATTATAATCATAACTGTCTGGAGAGTGGGCTTATGGAAATTATCATGGCGATCGGCCTCATACTGTTATCATTTTACATGGTTTCTATGTGCATATACGAGTAATCCATCCGTCGGATAAAAAACAGGAAAGGCTCAGCCTTTCCTGTTTTTTTTACTTATGAACAGTTCTGGTCGAAGCTTTCTTTGATATCCATCATGATATCTTCGATTTCCCTGCCTTCGATATGCTCACGTGGAATGAAGTGTACCAGGTCCCTGCCTTTGAATAATGCCATGGAAGGGCTGGATGGCACTTGACCGATATACTCACGCATCTTTTCTGTCGCTTCTTTGTCCTGGCCGGCGAAAACAGTCGCTTTTTTGGTCGGTTTGACCGGGTTCTGGTCGGCAACTGTGACGGCAGCCGGTCTGGCAAGTCCTGCTGCACAGCCGCATACACTGTTTACCACGACAAATGCAGTTTCATCATCACTGATGCCTTCCATGAACTGGTCTACGGACTCTCCGGTCGTCAAGTCTTCAAATGCCTGGTCTGTCAGTTCATCACGCATCGGCTGGGCCATCTCTTTCATATATGCTTCATAAGGATTCATATCTGTCAACGCTCCCTTTCCTGAATTTGTTTCCAGACGCTTCCAAGCGCCTCTTCACCCTGCTCTATCCTGGCGATCGCCATTTCAATCTGCAGTCTTACATCATACTGGCTGTCATCCTGGTGTGCCTTGAGATGGGGCAGGCTTTCTTCCGTGCCCAGTTCATAGATGAACATTGCAGCGCGCCAGCGCACAAGCGCACAATCGGACTTTTATCCCCGAGTGCCTGATACATGTCATCCAGGCCCTCAGAAAATCCAAGATCGCTGTATGCATCCCCGGCAGTACGTCTGACAGGCACGGATTTGTCGTTCAGGCCGGCCTTCAGGTACGGCAGGGTGCTTTTCTCTTCAATCATGGCAAGCAGACTGACGGCTTCCCTCCGCACCTGCATCTTTTCGTCTTCGAGTGCGAGTGCCAGGACTTTGTAGTCTGCCTTTGTCGGTGTTTCCATATGGTCAAGGAGCCACAGGCGTTCTTTCCAGTCCTCTTTGGACCTGAAGTCCTCTGTAGTGACTTTGAAATACCGCTTCGGTTCCGGTGTTCTTTTGGTTTTCGCCTCATCCACCAGACGTTCGAGCTGCTCTTCATTATAGAGGGCCCCGATCTCTTCGGAGACTTCGGTAAAGATCTCTTCCGGTCCACCGTAGCGGATACCGAAATCTTTCCATTTGCGCAGAAGAATGATGTTGTCTTCCGGCAGCGTCGCTTCAGTCACAGCTTCAGTAAAACGCTCCGGAAGTTGTCTTCGGTGTTCCTCGCCATCATTCAATTTGATCTGGTATGGAATGTTTTTGAAGGTGAGCACCTGGGTGGTGACCTCTCCGTATTTGGTATCTAATTCAAGTTTTTTTTTACATCTTCCGATCCGCCGGCAAATGTTTCTTCGATCTGTGGAATGAGCGTCTCCCAGTCCACTTTCGGAGATTTGTCGACCGAGATGAAATCGAGGGCGTGAAATACGCTTTTTACATCATCAAGTTCAAGGATGCGGTTGATGAAATCCGGTGCATCGTCTGAAACTTCCCTGTAAGTGGATGATTTCATTTCCGCCTTCTCTTCACTAACGGTAATTTTCATAGTGTTGGGGCTTGGTGTCGGTTCAATTCTTACAATTTCCATTATGATCCTCCTATTGCAGATTGTTGCCATGTGCCCGTATCTGTTTGCCTACGGAGCATTCATGTATACAGAAATTATGTGCAGTCGTCTTACTTCCCTGCTGCCTGTTGAGCATCTTCAGGATACAGTCACGACAGTATTTCTCTTCAAGATTGTTGATCTTATCCAAAACTTTGGTATTCACATTTCAACCTCCTGAACCAATTATACATAATCGGCACCCATAAAAAAAGGATGACCAGCCTGCTCACCCTTTTTTATGCCTGTATAAGGTATCCCTGGCGAGTTCATCCGCACGGCGGTTTTCGCGTCTCGGTTTCCAACTCACCAGGAACAGGTCAAATTGGTCAAGTTCAGCTTCAATTCTCCTGTAGTATTCCCTGAACACAGGATTTTTGACAAAGCCTCTGTCAAAACTGTCGGAGACCACTTTGGAATCCGTGTGTATGATGAGGGAGGTGAAACCGTGTTCCACTGCCTTTTCGACAGCAAACAGGAGCACGGCCCATTCCCCTTCATGGTTATCCATTTCCCCAAGGAAGACTGTGTACTCCAGGGCGGCCCCACCATCTTTGAATACCACTGCGCCCGCCGCCATTTTAGGGTTTTGTGACGCAGCAGCATCAATATATACCATCGTCATAGATCCAGTGTGCCCACATATCTGCTGCTGATGGTCAGATTATGGCCCTCCAGTACGGATTTGATGTGCCCGGGATTTACAGAAAGCGGTGATCTTGTCTCAACGAGGTTTATATCAACGGGGACATCCGTAATTATTCTTGCAAGTCTGAGCGACATATCGAGGGACGCTCTGTCCGCTTCGATCTTCGATTTGACAGAAGGAGTCAGACTGTCCAGGTTCAGGAGCAGCTGTTCTATGCTGCCATGTTCCCTGATCAGTTTGAGTGCAGTCTTCTCACCGATGCCCTTGACTCCGAAATAGCCGTCCCCGGGATCGCCCATGAGCGCCTTCACGTCTATGAACTGTTCGGGGTGTATACCGTACTGTGCTTCGAACAGGTCCTTCGTATACATATTGTACTCTGTAAAACCTTTCTTCGTCAGCCAGATGTCATTTGTACCATCCAGAAGCTGCAGCAGGTCACGGTCCCCGCTGACGATGATGAGATCATCATATTTCTTTGAAAGTGTGCCGATGATATCGTCTGCTTCATACCCACTGATTCCGGTCTGGCAGAATCCGATGTCATCAATGACTTCTTTTACATAGTCAAACTGGGGAATCAGTTCCTCGGGCGGTGCCGTGCGGTTCTTCTTATAATCTTTGAACCATTCATTGCGTATTGTCTCAGACCCCATATCCCACGTGATGATCATTCTTGAGGGCTTCAGTATTTCCAGGAGCTTGAGAGTATGTCTGATCATGCCCTGGGTGCCGTTCGTCGGTACTCCGGCTTCATTGATCATGAACTGGTTGCGGAAACTGGTTGCAAAGAAATGCCTGAACAAAAGAGCCATTCCGTCTATGACCAGCGTTTTATCACTATCCATATATTCTGCCCATCCTTTCATTCAGCCGGGTGTCTCCCGTTTCCACCGCGTTGTCACTGTCTGTAATCCATTCGGAAAAGCTCCCGCCATACAGTTTTACCGGCAGACGCATCTCATCCAGCAGTACGAACATCGGTGTTGCACTCATGCCGGAGCCGCAATACACGATGATTTCCCTGTATTTTTCGAGTTCTGTCCTCATGTATCGGAGGGCGCCGAAATCAATGACACCATCCTTATGGATTGTAGGCAGGGGTATGTTGATTGCGGAAGGAATATGCCCCTTCCTGCTGTCGATGGGCTCCTCGAGCCCGAGATACCTGTTCCGTGACCTGACATCGATCAGCAGTACATGAGGTCTGCCTGCTCTAGCCTGTACGTCTTCCATTGAACGGAATATGTCTTCAGACACTTCCCGGTTTCCCGCCTGTATGCTTACATCTTCAAGTGGCACTGCAGCAGCATCCCTGTCTGTTGTCAGACTCTCAAGCGCCTGCACGGAATCATTCCACAGGAAAACGTTGTGTCCGTATAGTCTGAACAGGTAGTACAGGCGTGTATGGAAAAAGCTGTTTTCATCTGCGAAAAGAATGATATCGTTAGTGCCGCCTCCGAGGGCATCATAAAGTGTATCGATCACCCCCGAATTTGGAATCGGATGTCTCCCGCCGTTCATACCGTCTTCGGTGAACATCCATGGAACCTGGCTGATATGGACGGAACCTTCCACCGGTGACTTCTCTATCCGTTCCACTGATGAGCTGTGATTATCCATGACGTTCCTGCAGTCGGCAAGTGTCAGTTTGCGTTTGCCCAGTTTGCCTGATGTTTTTGCATCAATAATCATAATGCTTCCACCTCCGTCGTCTGTCTGATTGTTTCAAGCAGCATTTTGTCCTCATCATGATCTTCCCTGCTTATTTCGGGAAGCGGTTCTGTGAGTGAGGCGAGTATAGCCGCCTTATTGTCTTTGGAAACCTCATCTTTAAGAGACATGTAGCGGCGGGACATGCCTTCCACATCAGATTTTACCGATTCATGGTCGATGGATTGTATCAGAGCTCTTGAAAGTTCCAGGAGTTCTTCTCTGAAGGCTTTCGTGCTACTGCGTGCCTGGTTCAGCGATTTGCCGTGGGATTCAAGGATGCCCGCATCTATTGCTGTTTCAAGCTGTTCCCCCTCCACAGAGGGATTGGCAAGGGTTTCGGCGGTATTCGCTTCTTTGAGCCGTTCGTTGAGCTGCCGGACAGACTGTTCGTATTCTGCGTCCGCTTTCCGGTATACGGCATTGAATGCAGTCGCCGCTTCCATGCTCAGGAACTGGTTGATTTCTCTTTTGAGCATCGCTTCATTTTTGGCCATGAACTTCCTGTCCGACATGTCGTGCACCGTGATGAGGCCTTTAAGGTGATCATAGAGTTTCAGTTCAAGCTGCCTGTCCATGTGGGACAGTATGATATCTGCTTCCTGGTCCAATAAAGGTACCATATCCATTGCTGTATGGTTTCTGAGCTCTTCTGTGAGCATCCGCCGTGTGCGTTCTATTTTTGCAATCTCTTCCTGCTGGTTGGCATATCTCCTGATATTGCTCTCAAGCGCCGCTTCAAGCTGTGCCTTTGTCTCTTCGAGGGAAGCTGTCTGGATTTTTGCGGCATTCTTTTCAGCCAACTCCATGATGCCTGCCTTCGCCGTGCTGAACCCTTCGTCACCGCCCTCGAGCGCCCGTTTGCTGGATAGAGGGAATATGACGTTTCTTAGCCCGAGCTGCCTGAGCGAGCCGGACATATAGTCGATCACTTTTTCCAGATCTTCTTCGGATTTCATCAGATCTACGGCATTGATGATGAATATGACCGGGAAATCATCGCCTTTGATGGACTGGATATACTTGAGGAAGCTCTCATCCGAACGGCTGAACACGTGGTTGTAGTAGGACACGTATATGATCAGGTCACTGCCTGCAATGATATTGTGTGTTTCCTTCGTGTGCCGCTGATTGATGGAGTTTATCCCCGGGGAGTCCACGATGCTAAACCTTTCAGTCAATTCGCCGGGAACCGAAAGCAGTGCCTTATGGATGAATATCGCATCATGATCCGAACCGATCTTGTAAATGAGTTCATCGGATGTTATTGGCAATGTCTGACCGAGATATGGCTTATAGGATTCGTAATTGTGATACACACCGTTTACGAACGGCACATGTGCCTCTGCTACTGTGTTGCGATAACGTTTCAGCCAGCCCATGTAGTCCGCTGTGGAACTGCCATCCTGATTTGTAATCACTTTCAGCGCGCCGGCGAGATCCTCTTCCCGTTTGTAGACGGCATAACTTTCACTGCCGCCATTTATCTCCGTGATTGCCGCAGTGGTCGGGTTCGGACTTGTTCTTAGTTTTGCCTCCCCCATCAGGGCATTGATGAAAGTCGTCTTGCCCGCACTGAAACCGCCGAAGATACTGATATTCACAAGGCCGCCGTCAATCCGGGCGAGCTTGTCTGTGAACACACGGCTGAACCTCTCGTGCCTCGGGTGTCCTTCGAGCAGTGCGCGCACCCTTCTGAACATCGATATATCCACTGCTGCCTCCTCTTCCACCTGATAATTGCCGGTGCTTTCGGATTCCCCGGCGCTGGCATTTTCGAAATCATGTTCAACGGGTTCCGCCAGATTCAATTTTTCCAGCTCGTCATCCATATGGATGTAGAAATGTCTGTAGTTGGCAGTCTCCAGTGATTCTTTCAGTTTCAGAAGACTTTTGATCTGCTCATAATCGGCGCGTTCGCCGGTGAGCTCCTCACTTCCGTGCATATCCTGTACATTGCCGGCCTCGAGTCTGCCGAGATGGTCCACCGCCTGATGTGAAACATCCTTTTCCACACTGCGTTTGAGCTTATCCAGATAATTGAGTATATAGGCATTGCTCAATGTAGTGATTTCCTCCTCATGAAGGAGGCCGCTCCCCCATCTGTACCTGAAGGGCGCCCCGGTCAGACCCAGCTCCCCGAAGAGTCCGTTGACGGGTGCGTCGATTTCTGTACCTATGACGGGAGTGATTGCTTCTTCTATGTCACGAAGGGTTCCATTGTACAGTGCCTCCTGCTTTTTCTTCCTGCCGAATAAACCGCCGGCACGTATATCGCCGGATATCACTTTGAGATAGTCGGTGATGGCGCTTTTCACCGGGTGCGGATACAGGTAGCTGTTTTTCGCTATATCCTTCGTGCGCTGTCTGACATAATCCGTCAGTGCGTCGGGATCTTCGTGAAGACCGGCAAGCGCATCGTTTTTAATTGCGTTTTCGAGATAGGCTATATGACTGTTGACCTCTTCGGCGGACTTCCCCTCCGCTGCGGGCTGTCTTTTGAAAATGTCACCGAGTTCACCGGCTATATACTGCATCTGCCTGTCCTCGATATTCGAAATGATGCGTTCGTGATAGTCTGCCTTGTATGCCTCATGTTTTCCTTCGATGCCGGTGATCAGGTTGATCAGTTCTGTAATTTCATTGTAGGGCGAGTCATAGATGGTTGTCGTGAATATTTCTTCAGGTTCTATCCTCCACTGTCCGAGCGTCGATTGGATCCTTGAGAGGAAGGTATCCATGGTCAGTTCGCTGTCGTCATGCTTGTCGACCTGATTGATCACAAGCGCAAAAGGAATGCCGAGGGCCGCGATGTCTCTGAGGAGCTTCAGGTTGTGTTCGCTCTCAACATGGTTGTATTCCACCGTGAAGAAGATATAGTCGCTGTTCAGGAGGAAACGGCTGGCACTCTCCTCGTGCCCCCGTGTACTGGAATCCACTCCGGGCGTATCCTGGAACACCGTGCGGTCTTGGAAGACAGGGTGTTTCACATCCATTTCTATTGATGTGATATCAAGATCTTTTGTGTTCAGATCCCGGAGCGCCGCGTAGTTTTCGAGCGGTATATATTTATACTGGTCGATGAAGGCCTTCATCTCTTCGGATTCACCGACCTGGACGGAGACGGTATTGCTTGTCGTCGGCACAGGGGACGACGGCAGGATCTTCTGGTCGAGCAGGTGGTTGATCAGGCTTGACTTGCCTGCAGAGTAATGTCCGATGAATGAGAACACAAGCTGGTCTTTGTATGTTTTCATGATTGCATGATCAATCTGTGAAACGAGTACATGATTGTTAGATTTGAGTATCTCTTTTTTCAGTTTGTATAATATCTCCAGTGTCGATGAATGCTTCACTCAGTCTTCAGCCCGCTTTCCCCAGTATTGGAAGAATGTCGTTTCGATGTAACCGTTGAACAGCTTTCTGCGTTTTGTCGCCTTTTTGCCTACAATATGCTCGAATTCTTTGTTGGATGTCATCAGGTAGACGCTCAGGGCAGGATTCGATTTCATCAGTTCTCCGACCCGACTGTACATGTCCTCGACAGCTTTTGCCTCCCCGATGCGCTCACCGTAAGGCGGGTTGGTCACCATCTGTACTGCTCCCTCCCTGGCTTTGAGGTGATGGATATCCTTCACCTCAAAACGGATGTTGTCATCCAGGCCAACCTCCATCGCATTGTCCCGTGCAATCTGGATCATGTGTTCATCTATGTCCGAGGCATATATTTCGGTTTCCCTGTCATAGAGGGCAGCCTCCTCGAGTTCCGTGCGTATTCTGCGCCATTCTTCCAGCGGAACTATATCCCATTTTTCCGAGTCGAATGTCCTGTTAGAACCGGGCGCAATATTGAGCGCGATCATTGCCGCCTCTATCACAATCGTACCCGAGCCCGCAAAGGGGTCGATGAGCGGCTTGGTGCCGTCATAGTTTGCAAGTTTCAGCATGGAAGCTGCGAGGGTCTCCTTGATCGGTGCTTCCCCCTGGCCGGTGCGGTAGCCACGGCGGTGAAGGGCGGGCCCACTGGTGTCGATGGTGAGGAGAGCGCGGTCCTTATGGATGGAGACATCAATTTTGTAGCGTGGGCCGCTCTCGGGGAGCTTGCCTTTGATGCTGAAATCATCTCTGAGATGCTCGACCACTGCCTTTTTTACAATACGCTGCACATCCGGCACACTGTAGAGTGTCGATTTGTGGGACCGGCCGGTCACTGGGAATTCTGCCCCGGGGCCGAGAATATCCGACCAGGGCAGGGCCTTGGTCTGCTCGAACAGTTCATCGAAAGTTTTCGCTTCAAAGTCTCCGATGATGATACGGATCCTGTCGGCGGTGCGCATCATCAAGTTGGTCCTGATGATCGCTTCTGCTCCCCCTTCAAAGAAGACTCTGCCGTTTTCGAGTGTGGTCTCGTATCCGAGCGATTCAATTTCATCCGCGACTACCCGTTCGAGTCCCATCGGTGTGTTTGCCAGTAATTTAAAAGTCATTAAATTACCCTCCCTGTGTGGTTTATGTAATATCAAAATTTGTAAAATAAAAGCTCTCCATACGTGATGGAGAGCGTCTCTAGTCCGGTGTCTCTATAAGCCATGTTCTGTACCGCTGTGCTGCGGGCGTGCACTAGCTACACTCGCACATTGGTGATAATCATCTGTCTATACTACTATCGTAATATCTTTCCTCGGGTTGAATTCCCGTTGGAAAGTGCTCCTACCTAATTTGGATTGCTCACTCGAGGGGTTTACCGCGTTCCACCTTCATGCATTTCTGCTGAAGCTCCGTCACTGTGGCACTTTTACAGTTACTAGGGCCATATGAATTCACACTTAGGCCGGTTCACAGCCGTCAGCCGTCTTAGACGGGCTGCCCTGACTTATTGTTTCGTCAGGCACGAACACTACGACCATCTCAGGATCGTGTGAGCATGGACTTTCCTCTATGCATCTTAGGAATGCATAGCGATTATCAGAAACACCGTGCTGGTTTCATGAATGATCTTCGGAAGATCAGTTCACTTTTGATTGGCCAAACACTTTCTTCTCCAGACTGCTCAATCTCTTGAGGATGTCTATCTGATGATTCTGGGTCTGGTTGTCAGCTGATCTTGATTTCGTTGCAACACGGATTCTTAGGTCCTCGACTTCTTTTTTCAGCCGGGCATTCTCTTCCTCCAGGCGCTTGAGATTGCTGTTCATATCAGCCATCTTCTGATAGTCACTGATCACATCATCGAGGAAACTATCCACTTCGAGGGGTTTGAACCCCCGGACGGACTTTTCGAATTCCTTCTCAAAAATATCCTTTGCTGACAATTTCAGCGTCTGTTCACTCATCGTCTCACCTCTCAACTGTCATATCTGGAATCTATGAAAGTATTGATTTCATCAAATTGTATTCTTTCAATATTATACGTATTATCCGCCTCGAATTCAAGTATTTCGTTGTATAAGAATCGTGTTTTGGACGGCGTCTCTTCATCATACACGATCATGGCCTGATCCGTATTCTCTATAAGGAACCGGTTGATCTGCCTGAACATTCCCGGATTTTCATAGGGTTTTTCGAAAATGAATCTGTGGAAATCGCATGCGGCCAGTATTTCCTTGAGAGCAATCTTTTCTTCATCCTTATACCTTTCATCAAAGTCATGGAATGGTTTCAGCACTGCCAGCCCGACACCATAATCCTCCTTGAGGTCAAGAATGCATTTTGCAGCATAGAGCTCTATGCCGGTGTACCCCTGTATGATGAACCATTCCGTTCCGGACTCCAGATATTCGCGGATCTTATGCCTCAAAAAATCCGTGAGGACTTCTTTTTTGGCATCGTTATCCTTGAATATGCCGAGCTCGTACGGGCGGTATCCCGCTATCAGTGTCTTCATGAAATGAGACCTTCCCTTTTGGCATGCTGCACCCACATATTTATGAACTTGGTCTTTTCTTTGTAGAGCTTTCTGCTGAACCGCCCGGCATGGCAGGCCATCAGAAGTTCCAGGAACTCTTCGACCACCTTCTGCCTTGTCACCGGGTCGAACCGCCCATCGGTTTCTATTTCCTCCATGTTATATACGAGGGTCTTGTTCGTCTCAAGAAACGGTGCGATTTCCGTTTCGAAGTCGAATTCGTACCCGTCCTTTGCCTTCCGGTACCGTGCATCCACTTCATCAAGCAGTGATGTGAGTGCATTGTAAGCTTCAATTCTTGACAAAAATGCCACACTCCCTATAATTATGATTGGTTTATTTCACTTATTTTATTGTATAATATTATAATATCATCATACAGAAATATGGAAGGCGATGTTAATGAAGTATCCTAAAGGTACGAGGCCCGGGAGGCAGAAAAAACCCGGTGCCGGCCGCAGTAAAGGCGGTGAAGTGCGCTACGGCTCAAGGGGCATGACGCTTGAGAAGGATCTGGACTTTGCAAACAGCTACTATCTGGAGCACGGCCGCGCGGTGATCCATAAGAAGCCGACACCCGTCCAGGTCGTAAACGTTGATTATCCTTCCAGAAACAAAGCCAAAATAAATGAAGCCTATTTCAAAGTACCGTCGACGAGTGACTACAATGGTCTCTACAAAGGGAAATATATCGATTTTGAAGCAAAGGAAACGAGAAATGAAACACGTTTCCCGTTCATCAACATCCATGAGCATCAGGTGCGCCATATGCACCAGTGCCATCTGCACGGGGGCATAGTTTTCATCATAATCAAATTCACACTCTATGATGAAACCTACATGATGCCTTTTGAAAAGTTCCTTCCCTACTGGGAAAGGTTTTTGGATGATGGAAGGAAGTCCATACGCTATACTGATATCAAAGAAGACAGCCTTTCTCTGAGCACAGGCATCAATCCGAGAATCGACTATCTTGCAGCCGTTGATGAATTTTATTTTGAGAATGGAGATTAGATAATGGATCAGAATAACTATAAAAGGACAGGCAGGCCGGGCCGGAAAAAAACGGCAGCAGGCCGGAAAAAGGATAAAGGGAAGATGTCCCGGTCGTCCCTCATCAAACGGATACTGCTTTGGGCGGTTCTGATTGGACTTGTGATGCTGGTGCTGGGTTCATTCCTCTTTGCCTATTATGCATCCAATGCCCCGGCATTCAGTGAAGAGAAGCTGAAAGATCCGATACCTGCGCGCGTATATGATAAGGATGACAATCTCGTCACCACACTGTACCAGGGTCAGAAAAGAGAACTCGTTGAGATAGATAATGTACCCGGACAGATGACGGATGCCGTACTTGCCATCGAGGACGACAGATTCTACGAGCACGGGGCGATAGATTTCTTCCGGCTTGGCGGTGCGGTGCTCAGCAACCTTTCGAACGGCTTCGGCAGCGAGGGAGCGAGTACGGTTACACAGCAGGTTGTCAAAAGGGCATTCCTGACAGCGGATAAGACAATCGAAAGGAAGGCCCAGGAGGCCTATCTTGCCTATCGTCTGGAGCAGGAATATTCCAAAGATGAAATACTCGAAATGTATTTGAACAAAATCTATTATTCCGACGGGATATACGGTATAAGGACTGCCAGCAATTACTATTTCGACAAGGAGCTGGAAGAGCTCAATCTGGCCGAATCAGCATATCTGGCCGGTCTGCCGCAGCTCCCTAACCGGTATAATCTCTATATAGATCCGGAACAGGGGACGAAACGGGCACATACAGTACTCTATCAGATGTTGAATCATGAAAGGATTACACAGGAGCAGTACGATGAAGCAATCAACACAGATATTACTGCAAATCTTGTTGCGCGCACCGAGGAAGAACGTGCGGATATTGAGCCGGAGGATCCGGAATATGCCTCCTATATCAATGTGATCAAGCAGGAACTGCAGAGGAATGAAAAATTCGAAGGTATGGAACTGTCCGAGGCGCTTGCAAGTGGACTCGATATCTATACAAATATGGATGCGGACATCCAGAGGCAGCTGCAGGGTATGGCGGACAACGAGGATTACTATTACAACCCTAAATTCCAGAGCGAGCATTTCAATCTTGCCTCCAGCATCCTGGATACAGAGACAGGAAACCTCGTCGCAGTCACAGGCGGGCGGGATTACAGGGAAGTTGTCAACCATAACCAGGCCCTGACACCGAAGAACGCCGGTTCCACCATGAAGCCTTTCCTTTCATACGGACCCGCGATTGAAAACATGGAATGGCGGACGGATCATAAGATTGAAGATGAGTATGAATACAGCCCCAAAGGACATGACAACACGATCTACAACTATGACATGCAGGACCACGGTGAAGTGACCATGCGTGATGCATTAAGGCAGAGTTTCAATATTCCAGCGGTCAAGACATTCGAAACAGTCAGGGACGAAGCCGGTGACAATGCGTCCGAGGAATTCGCCGGGAAGACGGGCCTTGATTACAGTGAGAAAGAGGATGGCAACTACTCACTATCGTTCAATGATGTCCTTGGCGGAAGCCAATCGACATTCAGCCCGATGCAGATGGCGGAGGCCTACTCCACTCTCGGCAACGGCGGCACCTATAATGAGGCACAGTCCATCCGCTATGTAGAGACCGATGAAGGAGAAACAATCGAATTTGAAAGCGAGTCGCGGCAGGCGATGGAGGACTACACGGCATATATGCTCACCGACATGCTCAAAGGGACATTTGAGTCATACGGAAGTGCCGATTATATCCAGATGGACGGGCTGAATATTGCCGGAAAGACGGGGACGACCTCCTACTCCAGGTCTGTCAGGGAAGAGCACAATCTGCCGGATAATGCAGCCAAAGATGCATGGATGGTCGGATATACTCCTGAGTATACTATGAGTGTCTGGACCGGTTTCACCGCCACGGAAGAAAATGGAGACACATCATTTGTCGGGCAGGATGAGCAGATCACGCCGCAATGGTTCTTCCGGGATATCATGCAGTCGATTTCGACGTATAACGGCCAGGATTTCAAGCGGCCGGACAGCGTAGTCGACATCTCCGGCGGAGAGCTGGCGGTCCGTGGCAGTGAAGAACTCCAAAGCTATCAGGACAGACAGGAAGAGCAGCGTGCAGAAGAGGAGCGCAGAGAGCGCCAGCAGCAACAGGCTGAAGAACGCGCACGAAGAGAAGCGGAACAGCAGCGTGAAGAGGAAGAGACTGAAGAGGAGACCACGGAGGAACCGACAGAAGAAGAGACTGCCGAAGAGGAAACTACCGAGGAGCCGACTGAGGAAGAGACCGAAGAGGAGACTACGGAGGAACCGACAGAAGAAGAAACCACCGAAGAGGAAACCACCGAGGAGCCGACACAGGAAGAAGCTACAGAAGAGTCGGAACCACAGGAAGAACCAACTGAAGAATCAGGCGACAGCGCCGCATAGACAAAACAGCGCCCCGGGTCAATTTGACCCGGGGCGCTGTTCTATCTTCTGGCATGGTATGAAGCGCTGCGTTTATTGAATTCATCATAAATGTTTTTCAGCTGGATGATGCTGTGGTACCGGCAGGGTCTTGCATCGATGTAGTCCATCCGTTCCCTGTAGTTGAGCGGGAGAATTGTCCCCGAATCTTGCGGTGCATCTGAAATGATTGTCCGTTTGATATGTTCCACGATTTCATTCCTGAACTGGTTGTATATTGTACGGTCGGGAGTTTTGGCGTTTTCAATCAGGCATTCATACATTTCTTCTATAGTCATTGGCTGGCTTTCGCTTTCATGCGCTTCTGCCCTTCCCGGCAGTCTTCCAGCAGCGGGCAGATATCACATTTGGGCGACCTTGACAGACAGTGGTAGCGTCCGAAGAAGATGAGCTGATGATGGGTTTTGCTCCATCTTTCAGAGGGGATCTTTTTCATCAATGTCCGTTCGACTTCGAGCACGGAATCTTTGTAGCGGGCGACACCAAGGCGTTTTGTCACCCGTTCAACATGTGTGTCCACTGCAATCCTCGGTGCATCAAATGCTACTGACAGTACGACGTTGGCAGTTTTCCGCCCTACTCCGGCGAGGCTCACCAGATCATCATAATTGCCCGGTATTTCGCCGTCATAGCGGTTGATGAGATCACGGCACAGTTTCTGGATGTTTTTTGCTTTGTTGCGGAACAGACCTATGGACCTGATGTCATTTTCAAGTTCTGCGAGCTCCACCATCAGAAAGTCTTCAGGTGTCTTATACTTTTTGAACAGCTCCCGTGTCACTCTGTTGACAAGATTGTCGGTGCATTGGGCCGAGAGCAGCACTGCAATGGTCAGCTCGAAAGAGTTTTTGTGGATGAGTTCACATTCCGCGTCCGGGAACATCATGTCGATCTTATCAATCATTTCCATCGTTTTTTTGGCACTAATCAAATACATCTTCTCCTTCCAGCCAGGAACGGACCGGCATTCTCTTATGGGCGCCCTGCTCTTCTTTTCTGTTGTCGGTACTGTTCAATATGCGTTCAACATATTGGAGCGACGTTACCTGGTTCTGATAGGCAATATCTATTGCTTCCTTGATTTTTTCAGGAGTGTGACCTGAATCATCCAGCCAGCTGTTCATACGCTGAAATTCATTCGGACTGATTACCCTGCCGTAAAGCCGTTCCACATACTCGAACAGTTCCCTGATCTCCGACTGGTCCTTCTTTTTATCTTCAATACCGGTATCCAGAGCCTTGATAAGCTTATTGAACAGGGGGTCCAGATTGAAACGTTCGATGAACTTGCCCTGGTCCTTTACAGTCTCCACTTCAATCAGGCCTTTTTGTATAAGGTTTTCCATGATCTTCGAAATATCATTTTCCGACATCGTTGTGTGGGCAGAAAGTGTCTTGAAATCCGGCAGCTGATCAGAGGTATCATGAATGTCCATCAGGCGTATAAGGACGACGAGTGTGCGTTCATCCACTCCCAGGGTGCCGTATTTGTCTATCAGGATTTTATTTACAGGTACATTGATATAATGCATATATCTTTCAAGCATATTTGTATCTCCTTATGAAAAATATCGCCCGGAGGCGATATTTTAAATTATGGATAAAGACGGTTCAACAGACGCGGGAATGGTGCTGTTTCCCTGACATGCTGAACACCGCTCAGCCACGCAACGGTTCTCTCAAGGCCCAGTCCGAAACCGGAGTGCGGTACGCTTCCGTATTTGCGGAGGTCCAGGTACCATTCATATGCGGCAAGGTCCAGACCATTGTCTACAATCTTCTGTTTGAGTGTGTCATAATCATGTATCCTCTGGCTGCCGCCGATTACTTCTCCGTAGCCTTCAGGAGCAATCAGATCTGCGCACAGCACTGTCCGTGGGTCCTCCGGATTCTCTTCCATGTAGAAGGACTTTATCTCTTTCGGATAGTTCACGATGAATACGGGAAGATCGAAATGATTTGCGATTTCCGTTTCATGCGGCGCGCCGAAGTCCTCACCCCACTCGATATCATCAAAGCCCTTTTCCTTGAGCAGTTCAATCGCATCCGTATATGTGATGCGCGGGAACGGCGCCTTTATCTTTTCGAGGACGGAGGTATCACGGCCGAGTGCCTCAAGGTCGAGCATGCAGTGTTCAAGTACATCCGTAACAAGATATTCCACATACTCCTCCTGTACTTTGAGACTGTCTTCGTGGTTGTAGAACGCCATTTCAGGTTCAATCATCCAGAATTCGATCAGATGTCTTCGCGTCTTCGATTTTTCCGCACGGAATGTCGGGCCGAATGAAAAGACTTTGCCATGGGCCATAGCTGCCGCTTCAGCATAGAGCTGGCCGCTCTGTGACAGGAAAGCATCCTCTTCGAAGTATTTTGTGTGGAACAGTTCGGTTGTGCCTTCCGGTGAACTGCTGGTCAGAATAGGCGGGTCGATTTTCTTATAGCCGTTTTCAAAGAAGAAGTTGTAAGTGCTTCTGATGATCTGGTTCCTGACATTCATCACCGCATGCTGTTTGCGGGATCTCAGCCACAGATGGCGGTTGTCCATGAGGAATTCAGGTCCGTGATTCTTGGGAGTGATCGGGTAGCCTTCCGCTTCATGGATGATCTCGATGCCGGAGACTTCCATTTCGTATCCAAAGGAAGAGCGCTCATCGGATTTGATCGTGCCTGTTACATACATGGATGTTTCCTGGTTCAGCCCCTTCGCTGCAGCGAAGAGTTCTTCATCTGAGGCTTTGACTACAACAGCCTGCATGAAGCCGGTACCATCCCTCAACTGGAGAAATTGTATTTTCCCGCTTCCGCGCTTTTGAAGCAGCCAGCATCCGATTGTAACCTCCGTGCCTTCATATTGGGGTACCTGGTTTATTGAAATCTTCATATCTGTTTTTAAGCTCCTTCTGTTCTCTGTAATACAAATTTTCTGATGCGTTCAAGCGCTTCATTCATATCTTCGATGCTCAAAGAGTAGCTGAGCCTGATATTATCCGGAGATCCGAATCCGGAGCCTGGAACGACAGCCACGTAAACCTCTTCCAGGACTGCATTCACAAATGCATCCACTGAATCGAATCCACAGCGTTCCGCACATTCACTGAAATTCGGGAACAGATAGAATGCGCCCTGCGGTTTTATACACGTAATGTAAGGGATTTCCATCAGTTTCTCATAGGCTGCATCCCGTCGTTCATGGAAGGTGCGGTTATATTCACGTGTGAATGAATCATCCATTTCATATGCGGCTATCGCTGCCCACTGTGACGGCGTCACCGGATTTGATGTGGAATGGCTGGTCAGGTCGGTCATTGCTTTGACGACTCCACTGTTGCCGCAGCAGTATCCGATTCTCCACCCTGTCATTGCATGGGATTTACTTACACCGTTGATGACGAAAGTATTCTCCTTCATCCTGTTGCTCAATGAAGCAATGGAAATATGTTCGCTGTCATAGACGAGCGTTTCATATATTTCATCCGCCACCACGATGAGATCCTTCTCTTCGATATATGCTGCCAGTGCCTCAAGCTCTTCACGGGTATAGACCATACCGCTCGGATTGCTTGGCGAGTTGAGCAGCAGCATGCGGGTCTTATCGGTGAGGAACCCGTCGATGATTTCGGGTGTCACCTTGAAGGAGGTGGATTCGTCTGTCGGCATGATGACAGGATTGCCTCCGGCCAGTTTCACCTGCTCTGTGTAGCTTACCCAGTAAGGTACCGGTATGATCACTTCATCACCCGGGTTCAAAGTGGCCTGGAACAGGTTGTAGAGTACATGTTTTGCACCATTGCCGACGAATACTTCGGAAGGTTCATATACAAGTCCGTGATCCTTCTCCATCTTATTGATGATTGCACTTTTAAGCTCGGGTATCCCTGCTGCTGCAGTATATTTGGTCTTGCCCGCTTTCAGTGATTCATACGCCTTGTCGATGATTTCATCCGGAGTGTTGAAGTCAGGCTCTCCTGCCCCAAGACCGATGACATCTACACCCTGTGCTTTGAGATCCCTGGACTTGGCAGTGATCGCGAGCGTCTGACTCGGGGTTACATTTTTAATACGATCTGAGATTTGCATGTTCCTTCTCCTTTTATGTTGATATGGTCATTATAAATCACGCAGAAGCCCTTTGAAAGTCTCCTGTGGGCCGTGGATGATATTTTCCTCGGGAAAATACTTAAGAAATGCATTTTTATAGTTCCTGGTCAGGATCCGCCTGTCAAATAACAGCACCAGACCTTTGTCGGATGGCTGCCTGTGTACCCTCCCCGCAATCTGGCGGAATGAGAAAACAGCCTCTGGCAGGTCAGTCTTATAGAAGTTTTTAAATCCTTTGTCCGTCGGGACAGGAAAAGGCAGTTTGGTCAGCATCAGACATTTGGTGCCGGCACTTTCCATGTTTATCCCTTCATTGAAGCTTGATGTTCCGAGGAGCAGACATTTATCAAGCTGGTTGAACTGTGCAAGAAGTTTTTCGGGAGTGCTTGTACGGGATTGCCTCAATACAGGGTAATCCTCGAACAGCTGGACATCCTCGGTGTATTCGGCCACCTTGTCGAGCAGTTCATAGTTTGAAAAAAGCACCATGAGTTTGCTGTCCGTCTCGCTCAGATAGACTGAAATATAATCGACAAGTGCCAATATGAACCGGTCATCGTCCACATCATAATCAGGTATGTCTTCAGGGATGAAAAGCTTGGTATTTTCAAAAAGTGCCGGATTGCTGATGATCTGCGACCCGTACGGCAGATCACCGAACCAGTAGGTGAGATGTCCGAAGCCGCCGTTTACTTCGAGTGTCCCGGACAGAAGTACTGTCGAGGACAGATCTTTCACCCGGCTCTCAAGGACTGTTTGTCTGTCGTCCCTGATGAATATTTTGGTTTTCTGGAAATTGTCATCCCTGCCGATGGTATAACGGCCCTTCTCCAGCCCGGTTTTCAAAAGTGAAAGCATCCCCTGGTAGTGGTGCATATGATTGTAGAGTATCTGATAGTTGTTGGTGCCGCGGATCGCACCGAGAAATGTTTCTGTATATTTCAGCCCGCCTTTGATGTGGAGAAGTGCCTCCTCCATATTCCCTGCGGTAAACGAACCGAACAGCCGGTCGATATTCTGATTGAGATGCTTCAGTATATCTTCCAGCAGATATACTGCGGTTTCGTTGTTGTCGGCCATATAGGTATGCAGCAGACGCTCCTGGGAGGCCATACCGATCTGTCCGATGAAAAATTTCATACCCTGGTAACTATAGACAGATTTCATTCTGTCATCAAGCACATTTTTAAGCTGGTGCGCTTCATCGACCAGCACTGAATCTATACCGATGACATAGTCAAGGCAATCGGGGAGGAAATGATGGTTTGTGATGATTATTGACGAATTCCGGGCTTTATCAAGCGCACGCTCAAAATAAGGGTGTGCCCCCCCTTCTCCCGCCTGGATGGCCATCGTCCTGTAATACGCCCTCTCGGGCCCTTTGAGATGGATTTCAGACAAATCCCCGGTTTCGGTGTCGAGGAGCCACACCAGCAATTTCATCTTGAGGTAGATGATTTCTGTGTTCTCGTCTTCAAGTGAAAGCAGGAGTTCAAATGCTTCCAGGTTGAGATAATTATCCCTGCCCTTGAGGTCTGCAGCAGAAATATCCAATCCGCATGCCTCTTTGAGAGTGGCAAGGTCCTCGGTGATGATCTGTTTCTGGAGTATTTTTCTGCTGGTTGAAATCAGTGTCTTTGTGCCGTACATGGAATAATAGCTTATGCCTGCAAGGAGGAAAGCGACAGTCTTACCGAGCCCTGTATAGGCTTCCAGAGCAAGGTGGTTCTTTGTTTCAAACGCCCCGAATATCCTGTTTGCGAGCATCAGCTGGTCTTCCCGGTAATCATTTCCGGTATGATCTATATACCTGCTGTACAGTTCCCCTACTTCCACCGGGGGGAGAGCCTCTTGTACATCTTGCTGTTTTCTCATATGGACGGATCCCCGTTTTTCAAGATCCCCGGAGAGGTTGTCATCCGATTCTGCCAGGGTCAGAAAAAGAATATCCGACAGATTATGCTTCAGTGGCTTTGAGAGATGGTACAACTGCTTCAGTGTTTCAGTGTTCATCGATGTGATGATTTCCTGCAATCTGATGAGAAGTTCTGCAGTCGCCCGTGCATCCTCATCTGCCCGGTGGGCGTTTGAAAGTGTTATGCCGATGGACTGGGCAATTTCATTCAGCTGGAACTTTTCAAGGGTCGGCATGAATATTTTAGAAAGTTCAACGGTATCGATCTTATAGCGGGGTTCATATCTTATGCCCCTTTGTTCCAGTGCACTTTTCAGAAAACCGTAGTCGAATTCGACATTATGTGCAGTAAAGACGCATCCGTCAAGGAGGGAGACAACCTCATCTGCAACATCACGGAATTTGGGCGCACCTTTGAGCATGTGGGGTTCTATATTGGTAAGCTCCCTTATGAAAGGACTGATTTCAGTATCATCAGAGAGAAAAGTGGTGTACTGGTCAGTAATTTTAAAATTTTCAACAAAGACGATACTCAGTTGTATGATATTGTCCCTATTCTTATTATTTCCGGTTGTTTCCAAGTCTATGACAGCAAATCTCTCTGTAAACATACAATCACCAATTTCTACTATAGTTCAACATCTGCACTGATTACTTTTCTTATATTACCGTCGTCGTCCAGAACTTCAAGAAAGCCGGCCTCAGTTATGCCGAGTGCACGGCCATGGAAGGTCCCGCCGGATTCAGTAATACGCAGCTGCCGGCCGAAGATGACCGATTTCTCTATCCAGGTCTCCCGGATGCGGGAAAATGGTTCGCTTAAAAATCTATTATAGTACATTTCAATGTTGCCCATGAATGTTTTCATGAATAAATCCAGGTCCATGTGTACATGAGTTCCGGCAGCCTCCTCAACCGAGATGGCGGTCGGAATCTTCCCGACAGTTTCGTCCTTGAAGATATTGATGCCGATGCCGCATACGATTGCATTGATGATTCCGGATTCGCTGACTACTTCGGTAAGGAACCCGCAGACTTTTTTCCCGTGAATGTAAATATCATTCGGCCACTTTATGCCTGTTTCAACACCGAAAGCTTCATCGATGGATTCCGCAATTGCCAGTGAGATGAAAAGATTGAAACGGATGATATCAGAAATCGGTATATCCGGCCGGAGCACAAGAGATATGTATACACCCGTCCTGCCCGGAGAATCCCAACGTCTGTCAAAGCGTCCCCGTCCCTCTGTCTGTTCTTCAGCAACCACGACGAAAGTATCGTTCGATTCAGGCAGCATACTGAAGGCTTCCTTCTGTGTGGAAGGAGTTGTTTTGAAATATTCCACACGGTCGAAAAGGGAGGACTGGCTGATGAGCATTGAAAGTGCGGTTGGGTTTACATATGTCGGTGAATTTTTGAGATGATAGCCTTTGTTTGTGACCGATTCTATAGAATAGCCCTCCTCTTTCAGGACTTTTATACTCTTCCAGACTGAGGTCCGGGATACGCCGAGCATATCTGCGATATTCTGACCCGATATGAATCGCTCCCGGTCAAGTAAACTCAATATTTCCTTCTTTAAATTTGACATGCATGTCCATCCATTCAAGTATTTTTGTTTTTTCATTGGGAAGCAGATTGAAAAGGATCTCATGTTCCAAAGCCGCAAGAACTTCCCTGATCCATCGGCCTCCGCGCGCTTCAAAATAGCGCATCAATTCTCTGCCGTCTATATCAATATCCGATATGTGCTGTATGGGAAGTGATGGCTTCATTTCCAGTGCTTCGCCGAGAATGTTGCTCCATTCCAGCTTTCTGGAAAATCGGTTGGTGTCCACCAGTTTCCTGACATTTTCAAGTGTATCATAATTGTAATTGTAGGAGATGGTTTTAACCTGTCTGTCATATTCAAGATCCCTGAAGACGGAGACGATTTCCTTCACCTCATTTTTCTCGGCGTTGGAAAGCTTCAGGTCGGGAGCATACTCCATCAGAGATTCGTTCAAATAGATCTGAAGGCCCATGCCGGTGATGAAAGAAAAAGTGTTAGTTGACATAAAAGTGTTATCGTCAACTTCTCTGATGAACGGAAGGTTCCTTTTTATACCGGTTCGGACCATCAGTGATTTGACGCCATCCATGTGTCCGCCGGAAAATGTCTTCTTCAGTTCCACCAGTGAACGTTCCACGGCGACATGTCGAAGGTGACCGGCATGGCGTTCCATTGCCTGCACGGTTTCGTGGTCAATTGTGAAGCCGAGCTGTGCTTTGAAACGGACTGCCCTCAGAATTCTGAGGGCGTCCTCGTCAAAGCGTTCATCCGGCGGGCCGACTGTAGTGATAGACCTGCTTTTAATCGCTTCAAGGCCTGCATAAGGATCTATCACATTGAATTCGCTGTCCATGGCCATTGCATTCATGGTGAAATCGCGGCGCTCAAGATCCCCGGCCAGTTCTTTTGTAAAAGCGACCGAGTCCGGGCGTCTATGATCTGTATATTCCGACTCGACCCGGAAGGTGGTAACTTCAAACGGTCTGCCGGATAGGACCACAATCACAGTTCCATGTTCTATGCCCACATCAACTGTGTTTTCAAACAATGATTCCACCTCTTCGGGCAGGGCATCAGTCGTAATGTCGACATCATTGATTTCACGGCCCATCTTATGATCCCTCACACACCCGCCTACGAAATACGCCTCGAAGCCAGCTCCCTGCAGACGTTCCAGTATCTTTTTTCCAGTAATGAACAGATCATCCATGTTCCATGTCTCCCGTCAGCCTCTTGTACAGAGCTTCATATTCTTCGATTATTACATCAGTCCGGAACCTGATACTGATATCCTCAATCATTAGTTGCTGCATTGACTCATATCTTTTTGGATCCTCAAGCAGGCCGGTGATTTTCTCTGCAGCAGCATTGTAATCACCCACTTCGACAATGAGACCGGTCGCCTCATCCCTGATGACTTCGGAAATGCCGCCGGCCGTCGAGCCGACGGGAACGGAGCCGCAGTGCATCGCTTCAAGCAGTGCCAGTCCAAAGCTTTCCTTCTGACTGAGAAGCAGGAAGATATCGCTCATCATATAGAATGATCTTACATCAGTCTGCTGTCCCGCCAAAATCACTGAATTTTCGATATCGAGTGCTTTAATGAGGTGCCGGATGCTGTTTGTTTCAGGTCCGTCACCGATCAGGACCAGCACAGCATCCATCTGTTCCTGCACTATGCTGAATGTCCGTACAATATCATCGATACGCTTGATTTTCCGGAAATTTGAAGTATGCATGAGTACTTTGGTATGTTCAGCTATGCCGTATCTCTTTTTCATCCTTGCGGCAGTCTCTTCTCTGTCAGCAGTGTTGAAATAAGTTTCATCCACAAAATTATAAATGGTCTCTATGGACTTGTCAGGGCCGATCAGTTCATGGGTCTCCTGTGTCAGGCTGTCGGAAACGGCGGTGACCGCATCAGAGCCTTCTATTCCGAAACGAATGGCATTGACAAGGGACATATCGTGGCCGAGCACGGTAATATCCGTTCCGTGCAGCGTTGTCACGATGCGCACATCACGCCCCGACATCTGCCGGGCAAGAATTCCGCAGACCGCATGGGGGACGGCATAATGCATATGGATCAGATCCAGCCCGTATTGGGTGATGACTTCGGAAATCTTACTCGCCAGGGTGATATCATACGGCGGGTATTTGAACACACTGTAATCAGTGATATCGGTCTGATGGATATGGATATTGGGATGGCTGGTGTTCAGCCTGAACGGAATGTTTGATGTGATGAAATGCACCTCGTGACCTTTTTCCGCCAGTTTGATGCCGAGTTCCGTTGCAATGATCCCGCTGCCGCCTACGCTTGGATAGCATGTTATTCCTATTTTCATACAATCACGCTCTATCTTTGTAGTTAAGATAATGAAGCACTGCGCTTGCGGTCCCTTCATTTGTCGCCAGTGGGACATCATAGACGTCGGAGAGCCTCAGTAGCGCAGAGACGTCCGGCTCATGCGGCTGGGCGGTCAAAGGGTCCCTGAAGAATATAATGGCATCTATGGCACCGTTGGCGACCATTGCACCTATCTCCTGGTCTCCGCCGAGTGGTCCCGACTTGCACCTGTTCACTTCAAGACCTGTATGTTCCATGATTCTGGTCCCTGTTGTGCCTGTCGCAAACAGTTCATGGTCTTTGAAGAATCCCAGATGCTGTCTGATGAATTTCAGAATATCGTCTTTCTTTTTATCATGGGCAATCAGTGCAATTTTCATATTCATCATCCATTCCTGTGAAGTATCATAATTGATCATGTTCCTAATTATAGAGAATTTTGGTTGTTAAGTGAACTGCCTATGCTGCAGTTTTCAGCTAGAATGGTCACTTCTTTCGTCACTGATGATGGTTTCCACCTGAAGAGGCAGATCGAGCATCATCTCTTTTCCGGCTTTTGGCCTGATATCTTTTCCGGCAGTTTCGGAAAGTGGAATCCAGTGAAGGGTCTCCGTCCTCCCCCCTCCCAGCCTGTTCTTTTGCTCCGGATACTTTATATCTCCGGGTTCCATTAAATAATAGAATGTGACTTCCTGGAAATCATATTTCGTATCATTGAATTCATAATCAAAAAAAGTCTCCACAATAGTCAGCAGCCGGCTTACATTGTAATCTCCGCCGGTCTTTTCATTCATGACGCGCACTGCCGCCTCCTCGCTTGCTTCCCCCAGGTTAACCGCCCCCGAGAGGATATAGAAGTAGCCCGTCATCGTGTTGGTGGCAAGAAGTGCTTTTCCATCATCCAGTATGATACCCGCCACACGGTATCTGAATACGTTTTTTCCTGATTTGAAGCCGCAGTCCATATTAATCATCTCCTTGAATACATATATAATAATACCAGAGAGTGCCGGTAAATAAAAAAAGGATACCCATCATAGATGGGCATCCTGTAAATTCCGATCAGTTGTTGCTCTTTGCAATAAGGATGAATCTTATCAGTTCGGCAACAGCAACTGCAGTTGCCGCGACATAAGTCATTGCTGCAGCATTCAATACTTTCTTGGCATGGCGGTATTCCTTTTCATTGACGATGTTCAGCGTCTGGATCTGATTCATGGCCCTTTTCGACGCATCAAATTCTACAGGCAGTGTGACAAGCTGGAAAAGGACAGCAAACGCCATCAGTCCGATACCGGCCCACAGCAGCATGTTTCCAAGACCGCCGCCGACGTTGTTCTGCGCATATGTGATGATCATGCCGGCAATGATCAGGAAGTATGAAAAGTTACTGCCCAACTGTGCCAGAGGGAAAAGTGCAGATCTGAAATTCAGGAACGCATATCCTGTGGCATGCTGTATCGCGTGTCCGACTTCGTGCGCAGCTACCGCAGTACCTGCGACGCTCGGCGTGTCATAGTTGTCCGGAGAGAGCACGAGTTTTTTGTTCCTAGGGTCGTAATAGTCGCTTAGAAACCCCTGTCCTCTTTCTACTGAAACATCATAAATACCATTTTCCCTAAGAATCTCCTCTGCAACCTCTCGACCAGTCAGACCACTTGTTGAACGTACTTTCGAGTACTTATTAAATGTGGATTTGACATTCATCTGAGCGAGCATTGGAACAACCATCAAAATCACAAAATAGATGATAATATACACTTGTATTCCAACCTCCAATAATTGTTCATATATGAATTTTACTTTAAAATTGAATGGATAGTCAATTGTTACGCTTCGGCACCAGCTGATGCAGCAGCACCAGTACAAACACGCTCAGCCAGAATGTAAAATAGCCGATGTGTTCCGCATATTGCGACAGGCTTCCATATACAGGGTACTGGCCGTATACATAGTCGATGATATCGTTGTGGAACAGCCAGACAGCTGTTATATAGAAGTGGCTCATCTTAATTTCCAGGTGAGGCAGGAAAAGTATCGCCTGTAATGCCATGATGCTGTGCGATGCGATGAGCATCAGACCGATCCATGAAATAAACCCGGTTTCCATGAATGTGAGCAGGTTCATGACGACTGCCCATACGCCATATTTTATCAGGGTTGTAAAAGCGAGTGCATCGATCAGCCCCCATTTTTTCCCCGCAAGGATCAGTACGATGAGTATGGACAGAAAGAATGTGGCAGTCGGACTGTCGGGAACGAACGGATAAAAGTACCATTCCGTCTGTGCAAGCTGCCCCCCGTACCACCAGTAGCCGTAGATGGTTCCCAGGAAATTCGATACGAGAAGGAGGATAAGGAATATTCTGTTGTGAATGAGCCGGATTACTGTTTCCATAAAAGTCTCCTGTCAATAAAAAACCCCCTATACATAGGGGGGTTTTTATTTAATCTGTGTCTGATTCTCCGCCTTCCTGCTGAGTGCCACCCATCGCTTCATCTGCAGAGGTGACTTCAAGGTTTGCTACGAATTCAGAGATCTGCTGGATCTCCTCTTCAGTAAGCTGACCTTCAAATGCAGGCATTTCACCCGTACCGTTGGTTACGAATGCATTCACGGTCTCAGCGTTCAGATCGGGTTCCACGAGGTTCGGTCCCGAACCGCCGGTCAGTTCCCCGCCGTGACAGCTTGTACAGTTGGAGCGGATGAGGTCGGTGAAGACCGGATCTTCGGAATCAAGGTTGGAGAACACAATCTCACCCTGTTTATCCTGTGTTTCCCAGTCATGGTATGCTACCGATTCCCAGGTCGTATAGAAGATGATACCGACAGAAAGGAGCATCATGGCAGCTGCCACAGGGCGTTTTTTCCAGTGACGTTCTTTGTTGTTGTCAAGCCAGGGTGCCAAGAGAAGTGCACCAAAGGCGATTCCCGGTATGATGATTGCACCGATGACGTTATAAGGACCGGATGCAAATGAATACTTGAGTATCTGATACAGGAATAGGAAATACCAGTCAGGGAGTGGTATATAACCTGTATCCGTAGGATCAGCTACACGTTCAAGCGGGGCTGGATGCGCAACTGTAAGGCAAAGGAAACCGATGAGGAATACTGCACCGGTGATCCACTCCTTCAGAAGGAAATCCGGATAGAACTCTTCCGTACGGCCCGGGAATTCCGAGTAGTCACGATTGAGTTTTGGTTTTTCATATTTCTGTATTCGTGAGTCGCCGACAAAAGTCAGCCCTTTTCCACGTTTCATATCAATTTACCTCCCTGTGTTTTTCTTATAGTGGTCCTGCAATACCTTGTCTACGTATCATAATGAAGTGGATCGCCATTAATACAAACAGGGCCGCAGGTAAGAAGAATACGTGGATGGCAAAGAAACGTGTCAACGTCTGGGCGCCGATGATCTGTTCGTCACCAGCAAGCAGAGTCTTGATCCATTCTCCAACAAATGGCACACTTTCTGCGATATCCAAACCAACTTTGGTTGCGAAGAGTGCCTTCATATCCCACGGGAGCAGGTATCCGGTAAATGCCAGACCCAGCATTACTGCGAATAAGAGTACTCCGACAACCCAGTTCAGTTCACGTGGTGCTTTGTAGGCCCCGGTGAAGAACACCCTTAAAGTATGTAGGAACATCATTACTACAACCAGGCTCGCACCCCAGTGGTGCATACCTCTTACAATAACACCTGCAGCAACATCATGTTGCAGGTAATAAACGGAGTTCCAGGCGTTTACAATATCAGGGACATAGTACATTGTGAGGAACATACCTGATAATATCTGAATTACCGTAATGAAAAATGTTAACCCTCCGAAACAGTAGACGAAAGCAGAAAAGTGATAGGCAGGGTTAACATGCTCCGGCACTTCATGATCGGCAACATCTCTCCAGATCGGAGTGATATCCATGCGATCGTCTATCCAGTCATAGATTCTGTTTAGCACAGTTTTCCCTCCTATACAAGTTCATTTTCAAACATTTCGCCGATTGTGATGAATCCATCAGAGTCTCCAACTTCATACTGGTCAAGCGGACCTCTCGGCGGCGTCCCCGGAATGTTTTTCCCGTTCTTCTCATAAAGTCCGTTATGGCATGGACAGAAGAATTTATCCGGGTTGGCATCATCACCCGCCCAGGTTACAGTACAGCCCAGATGTTTACAGATTGGTGAAAGTGCAATGAGATTATCACCGTCTCTGTAGACCCAGACAAAGTCGGTCACTTCACTTGTGTACCAGGCATCCTGCTGTTCATAAGAAAAATCGACTTTCACCGGTTCTTCTGTAATCTCTTCGGTCTTGACACTTGTAGTGATCATGGAACCTTGAGCTTCGCCCTGGAACAATGGATCTAGCGCAAACCTGCCCATCGGCAGAATTGCACCTGCCGCCATGAAAGACCCCACTCCCATCAGGGAATAGTTCAGGAACTGGCGTCGTGTTACTTTTTGCGACATTAATATTTCCCCCCTCAAACGCGCGTTCTTTTACATTTAAATATAACTAGGACAGTTCAATTTTAGCCTATTACCTGAAACCGGTCAATAAGGTATCGAAACTTTTGACAGAGGGCTTTCCGTTAATTGTGTAAAAGTACCGAATTTACCGGTTCCAGATGGAAATGATGGATTTCATTGCAGATTTGACTTCATCATTGACCATTTCCATCTTCATATCATCACTCATGTTCTCAAGGGGGATTTCATTGAGACGGATCCTGTCCATGGCCCCCAGGTCTTTTTGGATGTGGGTCAGAACCACGATCTTTTTGAAACCGTATGCCAGGAGCTGCTCCTTGTAACTTTCAAGAAGCACAGTATCCTCCTCTACTGTCATCAAGGGTGGTGTAATGAGCAGACGGCCCTTGAATTGTTTTTCCAGCTGTACAGAGACAATCTGCAGCAGTTCGAGGTTGCCGGCATGCACAGGAGCACGCGAATCCATATCCATGGATGAGAAGGGGATGACGGCAGTGTCGATGAACTCTATTTCATCTTTTAATAATTTCAAATCCTTCCGGTTATACAGCAATTCGTTCACCTGTCCTTATGTTGATCGTTTCAGCATTCTTACAAGGCGCAGAAAAAGCTCCTGATCCTGCTGGTCAAGTGCCTGGTCAATCTGTTTCAGCAGCGCTTCCTCTGCAATGGTCTGAAGTTCCTTGTCCAGGTCGTTTTCAATCTCCTTCACCTTCCTGTAGCGGGCATCGACTGCCGGGAACACAAATTCCAAGTATAGCAGTTCATCCTGGCTCATGTTGAGTTCGTGGAAGATGACCTCGCCGTCGGTTGTCACGATATCTCCCTTTTCAAGTACCAGTGTCGGCCGGTCAGTACCGGCTGCAGCAATGCGCAGTCTCCGTTCGACCGACTCGTCCGGTGTGAAGGAGATGTTTTTGGATACGACAGGGTGGGATTTGAGGAAGTTCAGGATCCATACAGCCACCCGGTCTTCAAATTCATAGTGGTAAAGCACGTAGTCTATGAAATCTCTCCTATAGCTGATCTTCCTCACCTTCCAGACGCTCCTTTTCAAACTGCCAGTCGGCATTGGCAGGATCAAGTTCCATCAGTTTGTCCAGTATTTCTGATTTTAGTGGATGGCTGATCTCGGTCAGATATTCGTAGTAATCCTTGTAGAATTCGACGGACTCTCCGATAAGTTCCCGTGCATCCTGATAGTACTTCAGGGCGTGATCGTCCTCTTCATTTTCCTGATATATCCTGGCAAGCAGATACAGTGACTCGCCTGAGAGTGCATGTGTATCGAGAGCATTTTCGAATGATGCTATTTCATCAGTACGATCCGACTTGATGAGCGTCTCAAACAGCATGAGGTAGGCATCATCGTAGTCCTGGTCGAGTGCAATCGCCTGTTTGAACGCCTCAATTGCACTGTCCGTGCCGCCGAGTCTGAAGTTTATGCGCCCAAGATGAAAATAGATCAGCGGATTCGTATCATCCTGGCCAAGGTACTTTTCAAGGAGTGTCTTTGCCGCCGTGAGGTCATGCTCGGTTTCATGGACATTCATCAGAAGGATATATGCATTGATATAGTAAGGTTCATTCTCTATAACTTTATTGAGAAGGTTCTTGGCCGTTTCGTATGACTGCAGCTGATATTCCATCAGAGCTTTCCGGTAGAAGTCATCATTCGAATACAACTTCTCGTCAACGCGGTCAAAGTGTTCCTTTGCCTCTTCAAGCTCAATCTGGTTCATGTGGAGTTCTGCTGCGCGCAGATTGAAGTTGACTCCGTTCAGCTCATCGATTCCTTCATCAAGCAGTGCACCGTAATACCTCAGTGCTTCCTGGAAATCCCCGTCCTGATAATGGATTTCGGCAAGGGCATAATCGAGGGTCGGTTCATCCCCCATCTCTTTTGCTTCATGAATCAGCCTGATGGAAACATCATTCATGTTGAGCTGCTGGAAAATTTCCGCTTTGAGCATGAGCACCGTCTTTGTCTTCGGCGCTTCGTTGATCAGGCTCAGCGCCTCATCAAGCCTGCCGTCCGTGATATAGATATCGGTGAGATAGGCGAGCACTTCGTCATCATGGCCGGTGTTTTTGTGGAGATGCTGGAAAATGGTTTCCGCTTCACTGACGGCCCCCGCCTGCATGAGCGTATCCCCTAGTATGAAAAGGGATTCGAGTTCCATATCTTCATCCAGCCCCTCAAGATTGGCGAGGAGACTGTTAACTTCGTTTTCGGGAAATTTACCCGCCTTCAATTCATCTATAATGGAATAGATCTGGTCCTGCATATTTAAGCATCCTTCCGTAATGACTCCAAATCATTTATGAATCCTGGATATGATATGTCTATTGCTGAAGTATCATCGATGTTGAGCGGTGTGTCAGAGACGATGGAGAATATTATGAGCATCATGATGATGCGATGGTCATGATAGCCTTTCACCGCCGTGCCCGCTGCTGGTTCGATTTCTCCCGGCAGGACAGTGAAGCCATCCTCTTTCTCTTCAAATCTGATGCCGAATTTGGATAGCTCATCCACAACCGCGCGGATCCTGTCAGTTTCTTTGAATCTCAGCTCCCCGGCGTCGCTCACTGTACATGATTCATTGCTGTAGGCTGCGAGAAGTGCAAGAATCGGAATCTCGTCTATAAGCCGCGGGATGATTTCGCCTGAAATGTCGAAGCCGCGGAGCTCAGGGGTGTACGAGGCAGTGATATTCCCGATTGCTTCCCCGTCACCCGGGAGGGTTTCGATTTCTATATTGGCATCCATCATTTCCAGGACTTCAAGTATACCAGAGCGTGTTGGATTCAATGAAACATTTTCGATGGTAATGGAAGTGCCCGGTTTCAGTATTGCAAGGGCAAGCGGGAATGCCGCTGATGAAATATCACCCGGGACAGTGACATCCGCCGACGTGAGATTTTTACCGCCGGTGAGCGAGATGACACCATCTTTTGATGAAAGTTCAGCCCCAAACTGTTTCATCATGATTTCGGAATGGTCTCTTGACGGTGATGATTCACGTACGACGGTCGTACCTTCTGCAAACAGCCCGGCAAGCAGCACTGCACTTTTCACCTGTGCACTTGCAATCGGCATATCATAATCGATTGCTTTCAGCGGCTTTGGATAGATGTGGACCGGTGGATACTTTTCGTCTTTCAGCCGGATGTCAGCACCCATATCAAGCAGCGGTCTCTGAACCCTGTCCATGGGACGTCTGTTGATGGAGTCATCTCCGCTGAACTCAGCTTCAAGCCCAAGCCCTGCAAGGAGGCCGATGATCAGCCGGGAAGTTGTGCCCGAGTTTCCGGTATACAGGGGCCCGGCCGGTGAATGCAGATGTGCATGTCCCCTGGATTCAACAATCCATATGTCACCCGATTCAGTTATGTCTGCACCGATTGCCCGCATGATTTCCATGGTCCGGTAAGTGTCCTCACTCTTCAGAGGAAGGTGTATTTCAGTGCGCCCTTCTGCAAGTGCAGCAAGCATGAGAGACCGGTGGGTGATCGACTTGTCGCCGGGAACTCTCAAGGTGCCTTCAAAAGTTCTGTTCAAAAGTTGTTTCATAGGCTCTCCTTCATATCATTTATGAATTTTGTAAGCTGTTGCCGGTCAATTTCTGTGAAGTGGGCGCGGCCGGCGTCTTCCATGAAGATATACCCCAAGAGACCGCCTGTCTGATTTTTTTTATCCTTCATCATCAGAGAAATCATATCAGATGCATCCAGCGTCTTCAGCTTTTCGACGGGATAGCCGAGCCCTCTGAAATATTCGTAGAAGTGTGCAAGATCGAAAGTGTCTTTCTGATTCAGTTCATTTGATATATACAGTGCGGCATATATTCCGAGAGTCACAGCGATGCCGTGCGGCATTCCGTATCTGTATTCTATGGCATGCCCGAGAGTATGACCGAGGTTGAGGTGCTTTCTTATGCCTGATTCATTTTCATCTCTCAGCACGTGTTCCATTTTGGTCTCAATACCCTGGATGATGAATGATTCTATCTTGTCCAGCTCAATGCCGTCTTTTGTGGCATCCATGAGAGCATCGACTGTGTCCCTGTCTTTAAGGAGCGCATGCTTGATCACTTCCCCGAAACCGCTGAGGATCTCAGGTTCAGGCAGTGTATCCAGGAAATCGAGGTCGTATATTACACCTTTTGGACGGTGGAAGGCACCGATCAGGTTTTTGCCGTGTCTGCTGTTGATGGCTGTTTTTCCTCCTATTGATGAATCATGGGCTAGGAGTGTCGTCGGAACGTGGATGTAATCCACCCCCCTCAGCACGGTTGCAGCAGCAAAACCGCCTGCATCCCCTGCCGCCCCGCCTCCGATAACAACCAGCAGACAATTCCTCTGTACGCCACTGGCGAGAAGGGTCTCCAAAAGATTGCTGAAGGCATCGAAATACTTCGATGCCTCACCCTGCTCCATCAAAATCGGATCTTCAATAAAAGACAGCTTCCCATTTTTGTGTAACTCATATACATTTTTATCTGCAAGATAGAACACCTGGTCATATTTACCAGTATAATCGTCTATTCTGTCTTCCAATATGCCGCGGGCCACCTCGATTGCATAGTTGCCGTCTGTGTATTGAGTCATGATTTTCATATCTCAGTACTCTTTGACCCGTTTTTTATAAGCCCCGACAGCGGCTTTAAGTTCATCCATGTCATCGTGTGGGAACTTGTCAAGCACTGCACGGGCGACCTCGATTGCAACCATATGTTCACATACTACTGAAGCCGCCGGCACTGCACATGCGTCACTGCGTTCAATCGTTGCCTTGAACTCTTCCTTGGAGTTGATGTCCACACTTAGAAGCGGTTTGTAAAGTGTCGGTATAGGTTTCATCACCGCTTTGACGACGATCGGCATACCTGTTGTCATGCCACCTTCGAAACCGCCCAGGTTATTCGTTCGGCGTCTATAGCCCATCTCATCATCATAAGTTATTTCATCCTGGACTTCGGAGCCCGGCGTGGAGGCTGCCTCGAAGCCTGCCCCGAATTCAACACCCTTGAAGGCGTTGATGCTTACCACACTGCCTGCAATCTTTGCATCCAGTTTCCTGTCATAATGAACATGGCTGCCGAGACCTGGAATCGGATTTTCAACAATCACTTCAACGACTCCGCCGATTGAATCGCCGTTCTTTTTGGTGGCATCAATCAGCTCCTCAGCTTCGCCGGTCTTCTCTTCGGAAACCATGCGTACTGAGGACTTATCGGAAAACTCACGGATATCAGCCAGGTTATACTGGCCATCATCTCTCACACTGCCGATCTGCTTCACACGGCTGACTATATTGATGTCCAGGGCATGGAGCAGTTCCTTGCACAGGGCACCCACAGCAACCCGGGCTGCTGTTTCACGTGCGGAGGAACGTTCAAGAACATTTCTAAGATCACGCATATTATACTTCATGCCGCCCACCAGGTCAGCATGCCCCGGACGTGGTTTTGTTATGACACGTCTCATGGACTCCGCCTCTTCCGGCGTGAGAGGATCGCTGCCCATGATCTTGCTCCAGTGTTTGAAGTCGTCGTTGATAATCTCAATCATTATAGGGCTGCCAAGAGTTTTAGCATGGCGGATTCCGCTGCCGAACTGGAAAGTGTCCTTTTCAATCTGCATTCTCCGGCCGCGTCCGTAGCCTCCCTGCCGTTTAATCAGTTCATTGGTCATTCTCTCTTTATCAATTTCCAGGTTTGCCGGAAATCCTTCCACTATCGCTGAAAGCTTTGGTCCATGGGATTCACCCGATGTTAAAAATCTCATTATATGCACCTGCCTATTTCATGATATTAAAAAAAGCCGAGTCTCTTCACCCAGCTTATGATGCTCTGCTACTAGTATATCCAGGAGCTGTTGACCAGATCGTAATCAAGTACTTCTGATTCGTCAAAGAAAAGACCGATTTCCCTTTCAGCACTCTCTGGTGAATCAGAGCCGTGGATGATGTTCTTTCCGACTGTCAGGCCGAAATCTCCGCGGATTGTACCTGGTGCAGCCTGCTGCGGGTTGGTTGATCCAACTACAAGGCGTGCTGTATCAATGACGTTCTCACCTTCAAGTACCATTGCAAACACCGGTCCTGAAGTGATAAAATCCACCAATTCACCGAAGAAAGGCTTATCCTGGTGTTCCTGGTAATGTGTTTTGGCAAGTGTGTCTGATACGTGCATCAGTTTTGCTCCTGCCAGTTTGAAACCTTTGTTCTCCAGACGCTCCACAATGGGTCCGATGAGATTTCTCTGTACGCCATCAGGCTTGATCATTAAAAATGTCTTTTCCATTTCAAGTCTCCTTTAATTGAATTCCATACTATTCTAACATTTTCAAATTTGTTATTTCAATTCAATTCAGACGATTCGCAAGTTTTTCTGCGATTTGGAACAGATAAGTGCGTATCGGTTCATCTATATCTTTGATCGCCGCTTTTGCCTCTTCGATGTGTCCGCCGCTGATCCGGATGGATTCCGGGATGGCATCCGAGCTGAGGAGTTGTCTGATCAGGGAATCGCGGATGCTTCTGTCTTCCCTGAACTCCGAGAGCTTTTCTTTGAATAGAGGGTCTGAATCCTTCAAAAGGAGCACTGGAAGTGTATAGTGCCCGTTTTCAAGATCTGAAAATTTCGGTTTGCCGAGATTTTTTTCATCACCGGTGAAATCGAGGCAATCATCGATGATCTGGAAGCTCATTCCGATATGGTATCCGTACTTCAGGAGAGCATCCAGATCTTCATCCTTCACACGTGCAGCATATGCTCCCATCTCGATGCTGAGTTCGATCAGCAATGCAGTTTTCCTGTATATTTTCTTATAATAGTCATCAAGGGTCTGTTCCGCATTGAACTGCTGATCGAATTGGAATAGCTCCCCGCTGACAATATCCTTCATGGCAGCTGAAAAAGCATCGTGGAGTTTTTCATGTTCGATGGTGCCCACCAGTTCCAGCGAAGTGGAGAGCAGGTAGTTTCCGGTGTTTACCGCCTGAAGATATCCATGTTCATAGAACACGGTATCCTGCCCTCTTCTGAGTTTGCTGTCGTCTATTATGTCATCATGAACGAGGCTTGCCATATGAATCAGTTCGAGGCTGGCACCTGCTCTGATGACATCATCATGCAGATGACGTTCTCCCAGCCTGCCGACAAGCAGGGTGAAGGTCGGACGTATCTTCTTGCCACCGTATTGGAACAGTTCATAGCTGCTGTCATTGACTATGATGCCGTTGGGGTCAAGACTTTCTCTGATCAGTTCATTCACTTCTTCGAAATCGGAAGCAAGGAATTCTTTATGTCTAATCAAACAGATCCCACCTGTCCGAGAGGTTTGTATCCGATATGTGTCGCTGCTGTGCCCAGTGTATGGGACAGGATTTTTATATTGGTAAACCCTGCGGCTGTCATCATGTCTTTAAGCTCCCGCTTGGTCAAAAATGTGCTGGTGGATTCATACAGCCACTCATATTCTTTTGTCCTGCCGGCAATCATCCCGCCAAGTTTCGGCATGATCTTTCCAAAGTAAAAATCGAAACCGCTATTTACAATGCTGTTTTTCGGCGTGGATGTTTCCAGTACAACAAGGACACCGCCCGGGATGAGTACTCTGTGGAATTCTTCAATCGCCTGTCTGTAATCGGGGAGGTTGCGCAGCCCAAATCCTATTGTGACGAAATTGAAACTGTCATCTTCAAACGGAAGGTCCATTGCGTTCCCCTGGAGCAGGGTGATATTGCCATGGTCTTCAACTTTTCCTTTTGCGACCTCCAGCATGTTCCCGCTGAAATCAAGGCCTGTAACGTCTGCTCCCGGAGCTTTTTCTGCAAGCTGTATTGTCCAGTCTCCCGTGCCGCAGCATACATCAAGTATTTTGTGCCCATTTTTCAGGAACATCTCCTTCATGGTCTTGTTTCTCCATGCTGTATGCTGGTTCAGGCTGATGATGTTGTTCATATGGTCGTAATCGCCTGAAATGGCGTTGAATATAGTCTGTACTTTTTTCTCTTTATCCATTAGATTCACCTTTACTCTTGGGATATGTATGGGAGCGAAGTGATGTCCATTGTTTTCATCTGTTCGTCAATCAGAACTTCGAGATCCCCATCTGCAAAGCCATGTTCGACGAGGTAGAGCATGGGTGCATAAAGCAGCCATTTCACTTCATCGGCTCCGGGCATTTCCCCTGAAGCGGCAAGCATTGATTTCCTCGAGCTAAGCTGTTTGGAAATTTTCATCATGTCCCGGAGCACTGAATAGTTTCTGCCTTTTGCAAGATACATGTAGAACCTGCTGAACAGATAATCCCCGGCCAGCACGTGGAGTTCCCTGTCTTCATCCTCAGGTGTCATGTCCAGAAAATTAAGTGCCGTATTAAAAAGAAGAACGGCATCATTTACATGGCTGCCGTGCCGGACGCTGCCCTTTTCGGAGAAGAAATCAAAAAAAGGATTATTATGTATGTCAAGTACCCCTGCACCGTCTCCGAGATCGTTTTCAAGTTCTTTCTTAAGAGCATCCATGAAAATATCACCTTATAAATTAATAGACCTAACCAGAAGAAGTTAGGCCTAAGTAGTCAATTATTTTACTGCATCTTTAAGAGCTTTACCTGCTTTGAATGCCGGTACTTTAGATGCTGCAATCTCGATTTCTTCACCAGATTGTGGATTGCGTCCTTTTCTAGCAGAGCGTTCACGCACTTCGAAGTTACCGAAGCCAATAAGCTGTACTTTTTCACCTTTTTTCAAAGATTCCTGGATCGTATCAAATACTGCATCAACTGCAGCACCTGCTTCTTTTTTTGTAAGATCAGCATCATCGCTGACTGCATTGATCAAATCTGTTTTGTTCATCAGATCCACCTCCTTATATGACTGTAATGATAAGTGATTTTATCATTATGTTTTGACTTTAACACAGTGGTCTTGGCACTGCAACGGATTTCACCGTTTTAATGCCAAAAAAACCTTTACTGGCCGCTTTTGTGACGGCTTGTCATGAAGATCGGCCGGTTTTTATCGTCCACTGTTACCTCGGGAGAATAGATGGGAACCACTGGTGTATATTCATACAAAACATGCCGGACATCTTCACCGGTTTCGAACGACAGATTGTTCTCCTCTATGATTCTGCCGATATCTTCACGGTAGTCCACTACAAATTGCTGCCCGCCATTGTAATAGACATTGAGTGATGAGCTTGAATACGGGCTTGTTACAACCGGATTGTCGGAAAGTTTATAGAAGCCGAGATCCAGCTGATAGACATTCGGGCCAACCTCTTCACCAAGGTGGACATGTTCACCCATTGCATCCAGCCTGATTGTAAGCGAGCGTACTTCCTCTGTAATACTCAGGTCAGCCAGTTTGACTTTTGGATCGCCTTCCGCGTCTATGATGACGTATTGATATTTGCCGCCTGCTTCATATGAATTTGACGGGCGTTCATCCAGGTAGTTCGGCACCAGCTTTTCAAAATCGACCTGGTATTCCAGATACTCCCTCTGGTTTTCCTTAGTGCTGATCGGCAGCAGGCCTTCGGAATCTTCCTTGTACTTGTCAACTGCATTCTGAACCATTTCGACCTGCGCTTCCCCCGGTACCTGGTTCCCCGCTTTTTCTGATTCAGGATACAGACACCCTGACATAAGTATTGCGGCTATCATGAGCATGGATAACTTGATGCTACGCATGGGTACTGCCCCCGAGAACAGGAATCATGAGCAGAAAAGCGGCAATCAGAAGAACCCATGCAACCATTGAAATAATAATACTCAGAAACCTGTTTTTTACAACGTACCTTGCGACATAGATCAATACTGCCGCAAGCGCCATTGCACCTAACGAATAAAATGAAATCCACATGAGATTCATCCTGGATATATCAAACATTGTATCACTCTCTTGTCCAATCATTGTATTGCTTATCAAGCAGGTCTTCCAGCTTGTCTGTCTCACCCGTCTTCTCACGCATCATCAGTGCATAGAATGCCTCTTCTTCAGTGATACCATGGAAAAGATATCTGTACAGTACTTCAGTGATCGGCATTTCCACACCGTATTCACTGGAAAGTTCGTAGGCCGCCTTTGTTGTGTTGACACCTTCAACCACCATGCCCATCTCCTCCTGGGCCTCATCTATACTTTTGCCTTCGGCGAGCATGATGCCGCAGCGATAGTTTCTTGAATGCATGCTGGTTGCAGTAACTATGAGATCGCCCATTCCTGTCAGACCGAGGAAGGTCAGAGGATCTGCCCCCATCCTTGTGCCCAGGCGGGTGATTTCCTGAAGCCCGCGTGTAATGAGTGCCGCTTTTGCATTGTCCCCGAAATCAAGACCGTGAAGGACCCCGATTGCTAGAGCGATGATGTTTTTCAATGCCCCACCTATCTCGACACCTGTCATGTCATCATTTCTGTAGACCCGGAAGTATTTATTCATGAAAACATCCTGCACAATCTGCAGGCTTTCCGGGTTTCTGCATGCGGCGCTGACCGTTGTCGGAGATTTCAATGCAACCTCCTCGGCATGGCTCGGCCCGCTCAGCACACAGATGTCTGTCATGGTCCCGGATGTCATCTCTTCTGCAATGACATCGGAAACCCGCATGTGGGTACCAAGCTCCAGACCTTTTGCCACATGGACGACGATCACTTTTTTGCCGAGTTCCGAAAGTATTCTGTTCAGTTCATTAGAGGTTGTACGGATTGCCTTGACGGGCACCGCCAGGACAATCAGTTCTGCATGGACTGCTGCTTCCTTCAGGACATTGGTGGCAAGTATCCCTTCGTTCAAATCGATATTCTTTAAAAAACGGTGGTTGGTGTGTCTCTGGCTGATTTCAGAAACGACTTCGCCGTTCCGTCCATACATGAGTACATCATGACCATTATCATTAAGCACCATTGCCAGGCTTGTGCCGAAACTGCCGGTGCCTATTACAGAAATTTTCATACTTGTACCCTCCTAGTTACGTTTTCTGCTTACTATATGAATTGGCGTACCTGTGAAATCGAAAGCATTTCTCAGCTGATTCTCCAAATATCTGCGATAGCTGAAATGCATCAGCTCCACATCGTTTACAAATAATACGAATGTCGGCGGGGCAACCCCGACCTGTGTGCCGTAGAAGATGTTGAGCCTGCGCCCTTTGTCCGTCGGAGTCGGATTCATGCTGACGCTGTCGACAAGAACTTCGTTAAGAGTGCTCGACTGTACCCGTTTCTTATGGGAATCGTTGACCAGTCTGATCATCGGGAACAGTGTCGTAAGACGTGATTTCGTGATTGCCGAGACGAAAGCTATTGGTGCATAATCCAGGAACCGGAATTCGTTCCTGACTTTGTCCTCGAATTTCTTCATGGTCTTATCGTCCTTTTCCACTGCATCCCATTTGTTGACCACAATGATCACTGCACGGCCTTCGTCATGGGCAAGGCCTGCGATGCGTTTGTCCTGCTCGAGTATGCCCTCTTCACCATTGATGATCATCAGTACGACATCGGAGCGTTCTATGGCTCTGTTTGCCCTGAGGACGGAGTACTTCTCAGTAGCTTCATATACCTTACCCTTTTTCCGCATACCTGCAGTATCGATCAGAGTATAATCTTCTCCGTCATAGGAATATGAGGTATCAATCGCATCCCTGGTCGTGCCCGCAATATCAGAGACGATGACCCTGTCCTCGCCGAGTATGGCGTTGATAAGGCTGGATTTACCAACATTCGGCCGGCCGATAAGCGATACTTTAATGGATGTATCCATTTCTTCCTCCAGTTCAAGAGTCTTGAAATGGTTTACAGCTTCATCGAGAACATCGCCGAGCCCGAGACCATGTGAACCGGAAACCGGATAAGGGTCTCCCAGCCCAAGCTGGTAAAATTCGTAAATATCGTTTCTCATTTCGAAGTTGTCAATTTTATTTACAGCGAGAACAACAGGTTTTTTGGATTTCTGCAAAATCCGGGCAACAAAAAGGTCATCCTCTGTTACACCTTCTCTGCCGTTTGTAATCATCAGGATGACATCTGACTCTAGTATTGCTATTTCCGCCTGCAGTTTGATCTGTTCCTGGAAAGGTTCATCTTTAATTTCTATACCACCTGTATCAATTACATTGAATTCATAGTTCAGCCAGTCCCCGGCAGCATATAGCCTGTCACGGGTGACCCCGGGGCTGTCTTCCACTATCGCTTTTCTTTCACCGATGATTCTATTGAACAGTGTGGATTTGCCGACATTCGGCCGCCCCACCACTGCAATGGTTGGTTTGTACATAGGTTCCCTCCTAATTTAAATATATTTTAACACAAAAATAAAATAAAGAGCGATAGACATCGCTCTTTACAGAATTAAATTCATGTCATTTTTATAACGGTTAAATATCCAGGTCTTTGAAACGGTCGCCGAAGACGTCACCGAGTGTAGGACCATCATCATCCGAGTCGTCACGGTATACTTTTGGTTCATTGTTCTCGCTTCTTGGTGCGGGTTCAGTCGTCTCCTTGATGGAGAGTGAGATTTTTTCGGAATCCTCATTGAGTGAGAGTATCTTGACCTGAACTGACTGGCCTTCCTTCAATACATCGCTTGGGACCGCCACATGTTCATGACTGATTTCTGAAACATGGACAAGGCCTTCTACACCCGGAGTGACTTCGACGAATGCGCCAAAGTCGACAAGCCTCTTGACAGTCCCTTCAAGTACATCCCCTTCGGAATGGGCTTTGATGAAGCCGTCGAAAGGACTTTCCTGTGCCTGTTTGAGGGAAAGGCTGATCCTCTCCTGTTCAGGATCGACATCAAGGATCTTCACATTCACTTTGTCGCCGATACTCACAGCATCCTCGACTTTTTCAACCCTGCTGTAGCTCAGTTCGGAAATATGGGCAAGACCATCCACTTCTCCGAGGTTGATGAATGCTCCGAAAGTCGTGATGCGCACAACTTCGCCTTGTACAATGCTGCCCACTTCAAGGGTTTCCAACTGTTTCTTTCTTTCAACTGCTTTTTCCGCTTCTACAATCCGTTTCCTATTGAGTATTACACGATTTTTCTCGGGTTCGATATCTTCAACTTTAACTTCCAGTTCCTGGCCGTCAAACTGCTCCAGATCTTCGATATAGGCATCCGAGAGCAATGATGCAGGAATGAAGCCCCGGACTCCGACATCAATCACAAGACCTGCTTTGACAACTTCCATTACAGTGCCTGTAATCGTTTCGTCGTTGTCTTTTGCAGACTGGAGTGAATCATAAGCATTGGATTCTTCCAGCTTCCTGATGGAAAGGATGACATTTTTACGGTCCTCTTCATCTTCCACCTTGATGACTACGCCTTCGACCGAGTCGTCTTCGGAAATAATTTCCTCAGGACGTTCGATTCTTTTGCTTGTGAGCTGGCTGATTGGTACGATTCCTTCAAAATCAGAATCTTCGATATGAGCTTTCACGAATTTGTCTTCTATCTTGTATACAGTGCCCCTGACAGTTTCCCCAACCTCAAAGCTGGCTGAAACTTCGTTCTCCTGCTGTGCATCCTCAGCGGACACCTCTTCGTTCACCTCATCGGCATTCTCATTGATTGAGGGATTGTCAACCTCTTCCTGGTTCTCTTCGTTTTTGAAATTATCTGTCGTCATGTGCCTGCCTCCAATTACATTACTAAAAAGTATATATCTAACTTCTTATAAATGTATAGATTTGTCAAGTGATTAGTCAGAAAATAAAAGATTGTTTATATCTTCTGTGATTTTCAGTGTAACGTCTTTTCGTGTCATACCTTCCTCTGTAAGCTGTTTAGTGTCTATGGGTTTGCCGAATACAAGGGTTATCCCTTTTTTGCGGTCATAGCTGCCCTTGATGGCGGCAGGGACGATTTTTGCCCCTGATTTTACAGCCACGAAACTTGCCCCCTGCTGGAGATTCTGCAGCTTGCCGCTGCTGCTTCTGCTGCCTTCCGGGAACATGCAGAGCATATTTCCTTCGCCCAGGACCTCGATGGATTTCTTCAAAGCCGCCCGGTCGCTTTTACCCCGTTCTACCGGAAAAGCATTCAGATGCGAAATGAGATATCCGAGTACAGGGATCTTGAACAGTTCCGATTTCGCAAAGAACGACATGTCACGATCCACGCTTATCCCGATCAACGGCGGGTCATATTCTGAAATGTGGTTGCTGCATACAACTACGGGTCCATCCTCCGGCACCCTGTCTTTGCCGACCACCCTGATTTTAAAACGGGTATGGTAATAGCTTTTTACCAGATTTTTGGCAATAGTGTAGAACATTCCTATTCTCCTTTCAGAACTTTCTCTGCCATGCGGATGATGGTGCTTTCGACTTCTCCGATGCTCATATGGCTGGTGTCGAGCAAAATTGCATCATCCGCTTTTTTCAGCGGAGAAATTTCCCTTGTCATATCAAGATCATCGCGCCTGATGATCTGCTGGATGAGTGTGGAAAGGTCTACATCAATGCCTCTATCCCTTTCTTCCTCAAGTCGGCGCTCCGCCCTTATTTCAGGGGATGCTTTCATGTATATTTTAAGTTCCGCATCAGGCAGCACGGTTGTACCAATATCCCTGCCGTCCATGACCACACCTTTTTCGGCGGCGATGATACGCTGCATCTGCACAAGATACTCCCTTACCATTTTGAGGCTTGAAATTTCACTGACATTTGCGGTAACCTCCGGAGAGCGGATTTCGGCTGATACATCGTGCCCATTCAGATAGATGGAGCGGTTCTCATCATTTGAAAATCTGATGTCCACGTCATCCAGATTGTCGGCAATCCCCTCCCCTGTGTTCAGTACGTGGAGTGTGACTGCCCGGTACATGGCACCGGTATCGATATAGATATATCCAAGTCTCTCTGCCACACGTTTCGATATGGTGCTTTTTCCTGCTGCTGCAGGGCCGTCGATTGCAATATTGATCTTATTCTTCATATAAACCCGCCTTGTTGATTGTTCCAATTTATTTTATCATATATTTAATGAATCGTTTAGGAGGAAGTGGCATGAACAATAAAATATTGGCTATACATACAGGCGGCACCATCAGTATGTCCACGACGGACGGCCTCATTTCATCAGATAAAGAGAACCCTGTAGCTCTGGACGGTACTGTAAACCTCGATATCAGACTGGAGGAAATCTATCCTGTCAAGAAACCCTCCCCCCATATGACCATGGACGATATGCTCGGGTTAAAGGACATAATATTGGACAGGAGGAATGATTTTGACGGTTTCGTCATCACACACGGCACGGATACTTTGGAGGAGACCGCATATTTCCTGGACCTTGCCCTGGATATACCGCAACCGGTCATTGTGACAGGGGCCATGCGTTCATTCAATGAAATTGGTTCTGACGGATTGTACAATTACATCTCCAGCCTGCGCACAGCCTTGGACAGCGCGTCGAGAGACCGCGGTGTACTGGTGGTTTTCAATGATGAAATCCATACTGCGCGGAATGTCACGAAGACACATACCTCCAATATTGCCACATTCCAGAGTCCGAACCATGGTCCAATCGGTTTTCTGACCAAGGGCTCTCTCCAGTACCACCATCAGATGGCGCAACAGGATCAGTTTGACAAAGTTGACCTCGGCTACAAAGTAGGATTGATCAAGGCACATGCAGGGCTTGACGGCATTTTTTTCGATGCGCTTATAGATGCGGGCTACCACGGGCTGATCATTGAGGCTCTTGGACAGGGCAACATACCGCCAAGCGCGCTGGCAGGACTGCAGAAAGTGCTGGATCAGGGTATTGATGTTGTGCTTGTGTCCCGCTCCTTCAACGGCATCGTCGGCAGTTACTACGATTATGAAGGCGGAGGGTATGACCTTGCAGGCAGAGGGGTCATATTCTCCAACGGCCTGAACGGACAGAAAGCCCGGATCAAGCTTGTTCTTGCCCTCAGCAATGGACTCAGCGGTCCGGAACTCACAGAAATATTCAGGCATTAAAATACCTGTCAGGGACTCCCTGACAGGTATTTTCAATTCTGATGTTTTTTCAGGATATTCTCGGCAATCAGTCTGCCGTGGAATCTGCCATTTTCTATAAATATGGTGTTGGCATCATTGCCGGCTGCGATAACACCCGCAATGTACAGATTTTCCACGTTGGTTTCCATGGTCTCCGGGCTGTGCAGTGGCGCTGTCCCGAATTCATTTTCATTTATTTTTATACCGAATGACTGCAGGAAGCGGTAATCCGGATGATACCCTACCATCGCAAAAACATGATCGTTCGGTATTTCGAATACTTTCCCCTCTTTTTCGAGTACGACACTTCCATCTTTGATATCTTTGACATCTGTTCCGAAGTGCATATCTATTTTTTCGTGTCTGACCAAAGAATCGAACTGCGGAAGGATCCATGGTTTTACACTTTTTGAATATGCATTCCGGCGATAGACCACAGTCACATTGCTGCCTGCCTTCTCAAGTTCCATCGCAGCATCGACACTGGAATTTTTTCCGCCGATGACGAGTACGTCCTGTTTGAAGAATGGGTGGGCTTCTTTAAAATAGTGCGAGACTTTCTCCTTGTGCTCACCCGGTACATCCAGCCGGTTCGGCTGTCCGTAATATCCGGTGGCGATGATCAGATATGTGCAGCTGTAGGTATCCTTCGATGTTTCCAGGATGAATCCGTCTGCATCCCGCCTGCCTGAGGTCACTTCTTCATAAGTGTTGATATTCAGGTCGAAATGTTTGACCGCTTCCCTGTAGTATACCAGAGCCTGGTTTCGTTTAGGCTTATGGGCTTCTGTAATGAAGGGGAAGCCGCCGATTGCCAGCTTCTCGCTTGAGGAGAAGAATGTCTGATGTGTCGGGTAGTTGTAGATGGCTTCGACAACGTTCCCCTTCTCTATTATGAGATGTTCGAACCCGCGGGTTTTCAGCTCTATTGCAGCTGACATGCCACACGGCCCCGCCCCTATGATGATTGTTTCGATGTGTTTCATTGTTAGCACCTTTCTATTCAGGTATGACGAGCTCCTGACCTACACTCAGAGAATCGGGAGTCACACCGTTTGCATCCATGATCTTATTGACATTTTCACTGCTTCCGCTTCCGTAATAGCGGATGGCGATCCTGTACAGGTTGTCTTCAGCGCTCACGACGTGAGTGCTTCCGCCTGAAGCATTATCTTCCGCCGGCTCTTCAGATTCAGCCTGTTCCTCCGTCTGTTCTTCAGTCGGCTGCTCCTGGGTTTCCTCTTCTGTTGGCTCTTCAGTCGCCTCCTCTTCAGAAGACTCCACTTCACTTGTATCCGGGCCGGAGTCTTCTCCTGACTCCTTTTCTTCGATTGCAGAGGATGCGGCTTCTTCAAGTTCCGACTGCTCCTCTTCAGAGTAGTCGGCATCAAGCTCACCGGTACCCAGATCCTGTTCGGCATCAGAACCTGATTCATTTTCACGCTGTTCTGCAAGCTCTCTTTCCTTTTCGGCTTTCTGCGACTCGAGATCCTCATTTACATCACCGGAACCCTGGTCACCTGAGGATTCTTCCGTCTCCTCTTCACCGGCACCTGCAAGGTCGGTGGCATTATCACCCGACGGCCAGAAATTGCTGATGATCATCACGAAGAGGATTATGGTTACCGGCAGAAGCAAAGCTCCGCCGAGGAGGATTGGCAGAACCCCTTTCTTCTGTTCTTTGTCCTCCCCTTTTTCCTTTGCCGGTGACTGCCGTCTGCTTCCAAGTTCGGAAAGTTTTGACTTGGAGACCCTGACTTCATCTTTGAATCGTCTCTTGTATGATGAAAATTTTCCCGCAAAAAAAACCTTTCCTTTTTCAAGGTTTTTACGGTTGAAATAAGAATTTAGCTTTTGGCCGGAACCGGCGAACAGGCCAGATTTCTTTTTATCCGTCTTAGAAGGCGCACCCTGTTTCTGCCTATCTTTTTCATTTTTCTTCTCAAGCTTTGCACGATGACGGTCAGAACGTTTCATCGTCTGTTGCTGTTCATCTTTTTGTGATTCATTCTTCGCCTCTTCGACATCCTTAGAAGTACGCTTATGTTCAATATCTTTATAAAAATCGTCCTTCATTGACATTCTCCTCAAAACTGAAATGATTCTTTTCTTAATTATATTACGTTTCCATTACATTTTAAAGTGATAATAAAATGGAGGGTACGCCAATAGTTGTATCGCATACTGTTCGGACGGAATATAATTGAAAATCAGTCCGGATAGCCGTAGAATAGTTATGAAGATATGGTGAGAGGTGAAAAAATGAGCGGGAAGAAATACACTATAGTTGATATGGATACTTGCATTGCCTGCGGTGCCTGTGGAGCAGCTGCACCTGATATATATGATTATGATGACGATGGCATCGCCTATGTGATATTGGATGACAACAAAGGTGTCACTCCTGTGCCGGAAGAATTGCTTGAGGACATGGAGGATGCCTTTGAAGGCTGTCCGACGGATTCCATAAAAGTGGAAGAAGATCAGTTTGATGGTGATCCGTTTAAATTCGAATAGTCATAAAAAGAAGTGCAGCCCCGGCTGCACTTCTTTTTTCATTTCAGCAGTTTTTCAAGCTTTGGAACCAGCTTCACATAGATGAGATATGAGACAAGGCAGACTATGAGGCCTTTGATGAGATTGAATGGTATGATTCCGGCTGTGACCACTGCACGGATATTCGCAATCAGATCGGTATGATCTATGATCAGGCCGTACATCGGCAGAAGTACAAAGTAATTGAGCACTGCCATCATGAGTGCCAGTGATAAAGTGCCTAATATGAAGCCTGTAAACAGTGATTTTTTGGTTCTGGATCTTACATACATGAAATAGACCGGCAGCATCAGAGAGAACGCTGCAAGCAGGTTGGCGAGCGGCCCGATGGGTTCGCTCGCCATCAGCAGTGCATACAGTACGATTTTTAGGACAATGATGAGTGATCCGGCGATGCCGCCCAGTAATATGAAACCGATGAACGCCGGAATATCCGACAGATCCACCATCAGAAACGGCGGCATGAATGGAATTGGAAATTGCAGGAGCATCAGTATAAATGACAGGGCTGCAAGTATGCTGATCAGAATCAGTCGCTGCAGTTTATTTTGTCTCATGGCCTCATCTCTCTTCGTTTGTTTTTGGGAGTGTGATTCGGAACGTCGTCCCGCTGCCGAACTCACTTTCCAGTTCAATTGTACCATTGTGCCTGTGTATGATGCTGCGGACGATATAGAGCCCGAGCCCCGTGCCATGCTTGCCGCGTGTCCTCGACTCATCGACTTTATAAAATCTTTCAAAGATACGTCCCTGATGTTCAGGAAGTATGCCGGTCCCGGTGTCACGGACTTCTATGATCTTGAACCGTCCGGTATCCCGGATTCCGACTGTTATATCATCACCTTCTGATGTATAGCGGATTGCATTGTCGAGAAGGTTCGTCAGTACCTGATTGATCTTGTCGTAGTCGAAGTTGAATACCGGATCAGGATCATCCACCTCTATATTGAAGGAGATGCCGTTCTCCTGCATCTCATGGCGGAACCTGGCAGCGAGTTTGTCGAGCAGGTCTCCAAAGTCATTCTCGTCGATGCTGAAGAAGTCGGAACCTGTATCCATCCGTGCTATGGTGATCAGTTCATTCACCATGGTGTTCATCCTGTCAGATTCATCCTTGATGATGCCCGCCATTTCTTTGATCTCTTCCGGCTCTGTGACAATGTCATCGATCAGTGCCTCTGAGTAGCCGCTCAGCATGACCATCGGTGTCTTCAGTTCATGGGAGACGTTGGCGATGAATTCCGAGCGCATCTTCTCCGTATTCACTTCTTCGGTAATGTCCCGGATCAGGAGGATGACACCGAACAGTTCACGATCCTGTTCGACTGGTGTGTAAGAGAACTGCATATGCCTGTCGTTTATATCCACACGTTCGACGGCTGGTTCCCTGTATTCCACTAGCTCCCTGATATTATTTTTGAAACTGTCAAAGGTTCCGGCCTGCGTTTTCATATGATCGTATAGGTAGTTCCCTTTTTTGTTTGAATATATAAGTCTTTCCCTGCTGTCGAAGTAAAGGACACCTTCATTGATGGAGGTAAATATCTGCTCCCTCAGGTTCTTCTCATGCTCGATCTGTTCCACATTGCTCTGTATGTCATTGTTCATCTTATTGAAAGCAAGCGTGAGCTCGCCGATCTCATCCCTGCTTTTTGTTTCAAGTGTATTGTACCTCCCCTTTGCTGTCTTGAAGGCAGCATCTTTCAGGCTGATCAGCGGTCTCGTGATCCTGTTGATCAGGAAGAAAGCGAAAGATGTGGTTATGAGGAACAGGACGAAGCCGCTGGCAATGATGATCATGGTGACTGCCGCCATGGATTCATTTATATCCTCAAGGTCGCGGTATTTGATGATTGCCATTTCATTGTCGAAAAAATCACTCAGATTAGAGACGCGGACCATATAATCGTGGCCTTCAATATCATCAAGCAGGAAAGTGTTCCCTTCACCGTCGCCCTCGATGATCCTTGAGTATATTTCCCGGTCCGTCACGGACTGCTGCGAAATCATTTGCCCATCCCTATAGATGATGAGGTTGTCTTCACGGAGCAATGTGGCATTAAGCTCCTGATTGTCATGCCTCGAGAGAACAATTTCTTCCGCACGTGAAATTTCCTCCTCAAGGAGAGTTTCTGTGGAATTGAGCATGTAATTCCTGAAATAAATGCTGAGTATGACTGATAATATAATTAAAACTGTAGTTACTATCAGAATGATAGTCAACCACAGTTTAGTTACGACGCTGTTCAATACTTTCATTATTCATTGACCTCGAATTTGTAGCCGATGCCCCAGACCGTGTGTATCATTTCACTCGCCTCGGGGGACACCTTGTTCAGTTTCTCTCTCAGGCGCTTGACATGAGTGTCCACAGTTCGCAGGTCACCATAGAAATCATAATGCCAGACTTCCCTTAAAAGTTCCTCGCGGTCGAACACTTTATCCGGGCTTTTTGCCAAAAAGAGAAGAAGTTCATACTCTTTCGGTGTAAGGTTCACCTTTGTATCGTTTGCAAGGACCCTGTGGGCATCATTATCAATCACAAGGTGTTCATATGCAATGACATCTTTCGCAGTTGCATCAGCTTCGATGAAGGAAGTTTCCGAGGAGCGTTTCAATATTGCCTTCACCCTCAGGACGACCTCCCTCGGGGAAAACGGTTTGACGATGTAATCGTCCGCACCAACTTCAAAGCCTTCCACCCGGTTGTTCTCTTCACCTTTTGCGGTGAGCATGATAATCGGTGTGGATTTGTGGTTCCTCAGGCGTTTGGCAACTTCGATCCCGTCCATTTTCGGCATCATGAGATCGAGGAGGATGCAGTGGAAGTCCTTTTCCATTGCAAGTTCCAGTGCCTCTTCTCCATTATCCGCCTCTGTAATTTCGTATCCTTCACGCACCAGATACATATTGAGCAGTTTTCTGATGCGTTCTTCATCATCGACGATTAGTATATTTTCAGCCATACAAACCCTCTTTTCATATTATGCGTAAGAATGCAGGCCTGCGACCAGCAGGTTGATAGCAATGAGGTTGAAAAGTATGAGCAGGAATCCGATAACGGCAAGCCATGCTGACTTTTCACCTTCGTACCCCCTGTTGAGTCTCAAATGCAGGAAGATCGTATAGAACATGAACGTGATGAATGCCCAAGTCTCTTTCGGGTCCCATCCCCAGAACCTGCTCCATGCAATCTGTGCCCAGATTGCAGCGAAGAAAATGCCCCCGAGAGCAAATATCGGGAATCCGATGATAACGGAGCGATAGCCGATTTCATCCATCAGATTGAGGTCTGCCCTGTCTGTAATCGGTTTTATCAGGGCCGACAGACGCTTTCTTATTATTAACCTGATGATACCGTAAACGATGAGACCAGTAAACACAGACCAGAGGACCGTGTTCAGTTTCTGGGAGTCGATCAGCGGCGGAAGGTTGATTCCGCTGTGGAAATGGTCCGCCTCTTCGTAATTGTTCTCTCCGACATTTTCAACCGGCACTGCACCTTCAAAGTTGACCAGACTCGGCAGATGGTATTCCGCCACCTGTGTCTGTCCCTGTTTGTCAGTGTACATGAAATCATCCTGATATCCTATTATGGACTCCATGAGAACTGTTGCAGCAATGAATGTGATGACAATCACTATTCCTGCCATTATTGCTTCAAGGAAGCGGGCACGCCATGATTTTTCCGTAGCCGGTATAGCTTTCAGCAGATAGATCAGGCCAGCTACCGCACTCATTGAAAGTATACCATATGCGAGTGTTACTGTGATAACGTGAATGGCCAGCCAGTTGCTCTGCAGTGCCGGTATCAGGGGCTCCACTTCCCGTGAGAACATGCTGCCGTATGCAACCAGAAGCAGTGATACAGGAATCGCAAATAACCCGAAAACCTGTGTCTTGAAATAGTGGTATGTTATCAGGAAGCCCGCAATCAGCATTATCGCAAACATGGTGATGAATTCATACATGTTTGAAACAGGCGCATGACCCTGGGCAATCCACCTCAGTATGAAATAGCCGAGCTGCATGATGAACGCAGCAACAATCATGACGATCGAGACCCGTCCCGGCTTATTTGATTTGGATTTGATGCTTGCTGCCAGCGGCAGAAGTGCCACGAGATATATTATAAAAGCTGCATACAGCAGGGTGCTGCTTATGGACACAAGTTGAGATTCCATTCTAAGACTCCTTATCTTTGGCTTTGTCTTCTATTTCCTGTCTTTCCGACACCGGGGAGAATGAATTCGCCTCCAGTATCGTATCCAGTTCCTTTTTCATGCCAAAATAATTTTTATTTGTATGCCCTGCCAGTGTAAAGCCGTCTTCGAGGCTGATCCAGATACGTCTGTGGTTAATATATGAACCGATGAATACACCTGCAAGGAAGATGACGAATCCACCTGCCACGAGAGGGATGGTATGGTCCTTCTTGAGTGTAAGCACGCTGGCGGTATGCTGTTCAGCTTCCACAAAGCGTATGCTGTAATCATTGTTCTGTGTAATATCGGTGCTGTTCATGATCTGGAGAAGACTCAGTTCGCTGTCACCGCCGGCATTCACTTCGAATACGAAAGCCGGGTTCCGGGGTACTGGCGTTTCTGAAACGAGCGTTCCGTTGTCGTCAATTTCCTGGAAGTCCGGGGCATAGGCTCTCATCTTTATCTCTGTGTTTTCATCTATCTGATACGACTGGTCGGGATCATCCAGATTTACGGTGAAATTCTCCCCGACCGTATTCCCATCCGCATCTTCGAGACTGAAGGTCATCGCCTTCATCTGTGAATCATCGTAGCTTGACTGATAGAGTTCATATGAACCGAAGCGGTATGGGTGGTTGACCCTGATGCTGTAGTCGTCTATTTTAGTGAGTTCGGGTTCTGCACCGACAACATCCGAACTTTCATTCTCGTAAACGGAGATGTCGGTCTGGAAATTGCTGACTATGTTGTTTCCCTGATTGAGAGATTCTTCGAATACCTCTCCTGAGGATTCACCATGGGTATCCAATATAAATCCATCGTTCTTGACATAGTATTGACCGTCAGTTGTGGGCAGGTCCTTCGTTTCCCCTTCATTGAGGTAGACGATTTCATCGACATACATGCCCGGGAAGAATCTGAGCATGCTCCCGATAAGCAGAATGATAAGACCTGTATGGTTGATGTAGGGCCCCCACCTGGACAGCTTTCCTTTTTCAAGTAAGTAATTATCCCCGTCTCTACGGGCTTTGTATCTTTTGTCTTTGAGCTGGCTGATTACTTCATCTGCATTGCCATTGTCCTTTTCGTGCATGAACAGACGCTGTCTTCTGTAGAATGACTCGTGCTTTTTAGCGCGCTGGTTCTTCAGTGATTTGAAGAGGGGGACACCCCTGTCTATGCTGGCTGCGATGATCGACAGTGCGAGCATGCCGTTGAGCAGTACAAACCACCAGGATGAATAAAGGTTGTGGAAGCCCAGTGAATAATAGAGGTATCCGAGTGTCCCGTAGTTCTCCTGATAGTAATCTGCCGGGTCGACCCCGAGCGGTATGAAATATTCCTGGGGGAATATCGTCCCTATCGCCGCTGCGACGGCGATGGCAAGAATGATCATGACCCCTATTTTAATGGACGTGAAGAAGATCCAGATCTTGTCAAAAATACTTTTTGACCGGACCTTGGATCTCACCGCACTGCCGTCATATCTCATCAGATCTTTGATTTTTTTCCTGTCATAATCACTGTTGATCATCTTACCGCATGACTGGCACAGCTGGGTTCCTGGCTGATTGACATGGCCACACGATTCACATTTGATTTCTTTTAGTTCCATCATACATTCATCCTATTCTGTGGCATCTTCAATGAATGCCAGGATATCTTCATGAGTCAGCTGATATTCCTGTTTTTTGACTACAGTGCCATCTTTGTTGACCGCTATTGTAGTGGGCAACGGGCCGATACTGTATGCTTCTGTGACATCCCTTGACTCATCCAGAGCTATGGGGAATTCAAGATCCGCATCAAGCCCCGAGATGAACTGGTTGATCTGTTGTTCATTCTCCGCTACATTCACTGCCACAATTTCATATTCATCATTGTTATCTGATGTATAAATATCATTCATATCGGGCATTTCCTCACGGCATGGCTTACACCATGTACCCCAGAAATTAAGGATTACCCCTTTGCCGTCATCGTTCAGCTCGGAAAGTCTTATTTCCTCACCACTCATCGTGGTAAGCTGGAAATCTACCGCCTCATCCCCAACTGCAACAGTTTTGTTATCAGAGGTCAGGTTGAACCACAGCGTGATACCGATTAGAACTGCAACGGTTACAATGATGCTCACTCTTAAAATATTGCGTGTTCCGCGCTTCATATTCTCACCTGCCTGTACGTTCATTCATAAAGTTCATTATAGCATCTTATAATTTTGTCCTGTATGACAGTATTATGACAATTGGGCGGTATTACTCGTCCTTTGCATTCGCTATCAGTTTCTTCACTTCATGCGGTTTCAGGAACCTGTATTCCCCTTCTGCAAGTCCATCCAGAGTGAGGAAGTCGTACCTGATACGGGTCAGCTTAAGGACTTCCAGCCCGAAATGTTCGAACATGCGCCTCACCTGGCGGTTCCTGCCTTCATGGATTGTAAGTTCAAGGATCATCTGCCTGTCCTTTTTGTCCCGGATGACTTTCACTCCGGCCGGCGCTGTCCGGCCGTCCTCCAGCATGATGCCCTTTCGCATCTCCTTCTGCTGTTCGCGTTTGAGTATGCCATTTATCTTTACACGGTAGGTTTTGCTCATCTCGAACTTGGGATGGGTCATATACTGGGTGAATTCCCCATCATTGGTCATGAGCAGTATTCCCGATGTGTCATAGTCGAGGCGCCCGACCGGATACAGTCTCACATCCATCTGTTTGAAGGCATCGGCGACCGTGCTTCTGCGGCGGTCATCCGCAACTGCTGAAATCTCCCCTGTGGGCTTGTAATAGAGGATATGCACCTTCTCTTCAGAAGTCAGGGGGATGCCATCCACTTCTATTCTGTCACCGGCAGCCACTTTCGAGCCCAATTCGGCAACCACTTCACCGTTGACCGACACCCTTCCATCTGTAATAAGCTGTTCGGCTTTTCGTCTTGAAGTGACGCCGCTGTCAGCAATTGCTTTTTGTAATCTTACCTTTTCCATCATTCATCCTCCTCTATATTGTTGAAAAACAGATCCATTTCTTCCTGCTCCATGATATCCTTCTGACTCGGCAGTTCTTCAAGTGATCCCAGACCGAATAACTGGAGGAAATAATCGGTTGTTATAAAATGTGCGGCCCGTTCGTCCTGCAGAAGTTTCTTTTTTATCAGCCCTTTGCCGGCAAGAGTAGAGACCGGACCGTCAGAAGCCACACCGCGCAGCATCTCTATATCACTCCGTGAGACCGGCTGGTTGTAGGCGACGATGGAAAGGACTTCGAGTGATGCCTGGGACAGTTTTGATGCAGGTCTCTCCTCAAGTATCCGGCGTACATACTTTTCCATCTCCGGTGTGGTTTCCAGGAAGAAGCTCCCCCCGTGTCTCCTTATTTTCAGGTTCGGGCGGTCGTATGCCTCCACTTCTTTATACAGCTGTTCCTGTGTTATCGGCACATGCATGATAAGCTGTTCCTCGGTGAGGCCGACATCACCGGCGATGTATAGAAGCCCCTCCATGATATCTATCTTTTCCATTCCTGCTACAGCCTTTCGATTTCAAAATTCCCCTCATATGCGGGGTGCAGGGCAATCTCTCTGGATTTGACCTGGTCCAGTATAGTGATGAACACAGCCACCACCATAGATCTGGATTCGCTGAAACTGAAGAGCTCGGTGAAACTGAGCTTCGTCCTATCTTTGAACTTCACAGCCAAAAATGTTTCAGCCTCCTCCCGGGATACCGGTTCTCTCCCTATCGTAACACTCACCGGCCGGTCGACCGAAATCCTTGACCGCACTTTTTCATACGCGGCCAGGAGGTCCGACAGCGATACATCTACGTCACTGCCGTCATCATCCGCCTCTTCAAATTCATGGGGGGCTTTGATGAAGATCTTTTCATTTTCATCTTTCATCATGCGGAGCTGTTCAGCATACTGCTTGTAATTCTGATACTCAAGCAGCTGTTCCATCAGCGCCTCGCGCGGATCTTCATACTCCTCTTCCATATGTGCAGGCTCAGGAAGGAGCATATGGCTTTTTATTTTAAGCAGTTCGCTCGCCATCACCAGGTACTCGCTCGCTATGTTGATTTCAAGTTCTTTCATCTGATCGATATATTCCATATACTGTTGGGTGAGGGTTCTCATCGGAATATCATAAATATCGATTTCCAGTTCCCTGATCAGATGCAGCAGCAGATCAAGCGGCCCCTCGAATATATCCAGTTTCACTTTATATACATCCATAAAAATTACCTCTGACTTGGGAGTTGTATGTCATTGAAAACAGCCGATCTTCTAGAATTCTATAACGAACTCATTATAAAGCAAGATTACTTCGAATGCCATGAAATCATGGAAGAAGCGTGGAAATCGAAAGCTGAAAGGACAAAAGAGGACCCGGAAGTGTTCCTTATACTGATGGCTGTCGGCGAATACCATTACAGACGCGGGAATATTGCCGGTGCCGTGAAATCATACCAAAAGGCACTAACCATATTTGACCGCCGCCCCTTCGTGCTTGAGAAAGGAGGACTTGAGCCCTCCATCATCAGCATTATGGAAGGACGGCTGTCAGATATGCACGATGTGCCGTTCTCCCCTCTGGAGTTTCCGCTTACCCAAACTATCCTGATCGAGCTGAACAGCACCTATATGCCCGCAATGCCGTATGAAAGTTTTCTCAAATGGAGAAAAAAGCGGCACGTCACCGACGAATTCACAGTCAACAAACATCTCATGAGGGACAGGCGCCAGGTTGAAGCAGACCGGAAAGCCGCCCTCAAAAAAAGAAAACATCAGGACTGATGTTTTCTATACTATGAAAATCCAGTACACAAAGCCCCAGATGAGTGCAAACAGGAACAGGAATATGAATACAGGATATCTGCCTTTCATATTATTTCAGCTCCGACAGCAGACTTTTGCCGTGTGTCTGGTATTCGATTTTAAAGTTTTCAGCAATCGTGGCAGCCACATTGCTGAAAGTATCTGAATCGCTGATTTGTCCGTAGTCCATGTCTCTGCCCGCTTTCATCAACAAAGGCACGTTTTCCCTTGTATGGTCTGTCCCTGTGAAGGTCGGGTCGTTGCCGTGATCCGCTGTAATTATCAGCAAGTCGTCCTCTCTAAGCTTAGCGACGATTTCAGGCAGCCGGTCGTCAAATGCCTTCAGTGCATTGCTGTACCCTTCAGGATTGCGCCTGTGGCCGTATAATGCATCAAAGTCCACAAGGTTGAGGAAGGAGATGCCATTGAAATCCCTGTCCATCACTTCAAGCAACTTGTCCATGCCGTCTTCATTGTTCTTCGTACGTACTGCATCAGTGACACCTGACCCTGTAAAGATATCATCGATCTTCCCGATGGCGATAACATCATTGCCGTTGTTTTCCAGTGCATTCAACACTGTCGGGCCAAATGGCTCCAACGCATAGTCGTGGCGGTTTTCCGTTCGTGTGAAGTTCTCTTTTGAGTCTCCGACATATGGCCTGGCGATGATCCGGCCGACGAGAAACTCCGGCTCCGTGGTCATGGTACGCACTTTTTCGCATATATCGTAAAGCTCTTCCAGTGGAATGATCTCTTCATGGGCGGCAATCTGAAGAACAGGATCGTTTGACGTGTAGACGATGAGGTCACCCGTCTCCATCTGATGCTCGCCGTACTCTTTGATGATCTCCGTGCCGCTGGCCGGTTTGTTGCCGACAATCCCTCTGCCTGAAACGTCGCGTATCCTGTCGAGCAGCGCTTCGGGGAAGCCGTCCGGGTAGACTTTGAAGGGCTCTTCAATATTAAGTCCCGCAATTTCCCAATGGCCGGTCATCGTGTCTTTGCCCTGGGAAACCTCGCTCATCTTGCTGTAGAAAGCCGCCGGACTGTCAGTACAGGTCATTCCCGGCAGGGTATCGATGCACCCGAGACCGAAGCTCTCCATGTTTGGCAGCACGACCGGATGGGATTCCAACGTATGTTTCAAAGTGTGGGCTCCTTCGTCACCGAAATTTTTCGCATCATGCTGTGCCCCGGTCCCTACTGAATCGAGTACTATGAGGTGAATTCTGTTGAACATTCTATCTCCTACTTTCTCGGATGGTATTGCGTATACATCTCTCTGATCTTCACTGCAGATATCTGTGTATATATCTGGGTTGTACTGATATCGGAATGGCCGAGCATTTCCTGCACTGCCCGGAGGTCTGCGCCGTTTTCGATCAGGTGGGTGGCAAACGAATGTCTGAAAGTATGCGGCGTGATATTTTTTCCGATGCCGCTCAGCATCTCGTATTTTTTGATTGTCTTCCACAATCCCTGTCTGGTAAACCCTTTACCCCGGTTCGTTATGAATAAAGCATCCACATCATCATTTTTCAGAAGGATGAGCCTCTCATTGGCCATGTAGCTCGTCAGCAGCCTTCCCACATGGTCTGTCATGGGCACAATCCGCTCTTTACTGCCTTTTCCCCTTACACGTATGAACCCCATGTCGATATTCAGATCAGTCGTCTTCATGTCAATAACTTCACTGACCCTGAGCCCGGAGGCATAGAGAAGCTCCATCATCGCCCGGTCACGTGTGCCGGCTGTGGAATCATCCGGAGTCCTGAGAAGGGTTTCCATCTCCTCCACCGTCAGGTATACAGGCAGTTTCTTGTCCTCTTTGACAGTATGGAGCCTGATGGCGGGGTTGCTCTTCACGACATCTTCATTCAGCAGGAACTGATGGTAATTTCTCAGGGTCGACTGCATCCTGGTGATTGTCTTGGCGCTCTTCCCCTCTTCTTTCAGAAGTTTGAGGAACAAAATGATCAGCTCCGTATCAACGGCGCTGTAGTCTTGTACCCCGCGATTTTCCAGAAAGGCCTGGTATCGTTTCAAATCCTGTCGGTATGAGCTGATTGATGCCTGGCTCAGCCCCTTTTCCACACTGAGGAAAAGCAGATATTCATCAATATTCCCTTCGAAATCCATCTGTTACTCCTTTTCCCGGCATTTTTTGCAGATGCCGTGGAAAGTCAGACGATGGTCCAGAACTTTGAAGTTGTAATCTTTCTCTACAATCTTCTCTGCTTCAGTCAGCAGATCCTCTTCGATTTCTTCAACCGAACCGCACTCCATACAGACAAGGTGATGGTGGAAATGATTGGCGCCCTCTTTCCTGAGGTCATAGCGGCTGACCCCGTCGCCGAAGTTAATTTTGTCGAGAACTTTAAGATCACTCAGCAGTTCCAAAGTCCTGTAGACGGTAGCCAGTCCGATTTCGGGATACTTATCCTTTACTTTCATAAAGACATCCTCGGCGCTTAAATGATCCTTTTCGTTCTCAAGCAGAACCCGGACTGTCACTTCCCTCTGGGGAGTGAGTTTATATCTCGCCTCCTGGAGTGCATCTTTAATTCTCTCAATCCTGTTTTCCACGTGTTCACCTACTTTGTTTGATAATCACAAACATTATATCGAATTTTTGATTGTTTTAAAAGTCTTATTTATAATCATTATAAATTGTATTTTTCAATTACATATTGTATGGCAATGATCGTTTTTGAGTCCCTGACGGAACCATCGCTGAGTGTTCCCCTAAGATTATGCAGCGGGATTTTAACAATATCGAGGAATTCATCATCGTCGAGCATCTGCTTTTTCATTTCCATATTCTCTGCTTCATAGAGACAGACGAATTCATTTGAAAAACCTGGGGATACGTAGAACTGATGAATGAGAGACAGCTTTCCTGAAACAGCCCCCACTTCTTCCTCAAGCTCCCGTTTCGCTGTTGCTTCGGGCGCGTCGCCCTTTTCTATCTTGCCGGCCGGGATTTCCAGCAGAAACTCATCCGGTGCAACACGGTACTGTCTGACGAAGTACATGACTCCCTCATGTACTGCAATGAGGCATACAGCTCCGTTATGATAGACGATTTCCCTTTTTGACTGCCCGCCGTCCGGAAGTTCCACAGTATCATGATCCACCTGGATCACTTTACCATCAAATACTCTTTCCTGTTGGATAATCTTTTCTCTGAGGTGATTGTAATTGTTGTTTTTCTTCATAATCGATTTCCTTTCCAATACGGAATCAGCACGTCCTTAACAAATATACACGTTATCCAATATATCGTCCATGAAAATCTGACAATATGTAAACTATGGCTTCATTGACATGTTCCCATATTACCAGGATTCGAGCAATTGGTTTGAAACACTAAATTTTGCACATTCACTGCAAGAGTGGACAATCCCTTGTTATAATTGTATATGTCTATCAAAACAATCATATAAAAAGGACTGATTCAAATGAGAACCTTAAGTACTAAAGACGGCCTCTCCCTGTCCGAACTTTCCCTGGGATGTATGAACCTTCCCATTGATGATAAGGCAGAATCCGAAAAGATAATAGAAACGGCTCTTGATGCCGGCATCAATTATTTTGATACGGCGGACCTTTATCAATTCGGTGAAAACGAAAAGCTCGTGGGTGAAATACTTGAGAAACATCGTTCGCGGTATGATTTCCTCATCGGCACGAAGGTCGGCAACCAATTTGATGCAGAAAACCGGGAGAAGACAGCCTGGAACCCGTCAGCAGCCTATATCAAAGAGGCGGTCAAGGATTCACTCCACCGCCTGGGTGTAAGCGAGCTCGATCTGTATCAGCTCCACGGCGGGACAATCGAAGACAACAAGGATGAGACGATACAGGCTTTCGATGATCTGAAGCAGGAAGGTACGATCAGAAGCTACGGAATCTCCTCCATCCGGATGAATGTCATCGATTATTATAAAAAGCACAGTGCAATTGCCACGCTGATGATGCAGTTTAATCCGATCGATAACCGGCCGCTTGAAGTCACTGACAAGTTATCCGGCATCCGGCCCCTGGCACGTGGCCCGGTCATGAAAGGGCTCCTCAGCAACAAGTCTTCCAGTGTGCTTGAGAAGAAATTCAATGAAGGCATCCTCGATTATTCGAAGGATGAACTGGAGGAAACGATAGGAGCCCTGGCTGCCATCAACCGGGATCTGACAACCCTTTCCTACGCCTTCCTCAGGAAGAATGGTGCGGTCATCGTCAATGGCGTCAGCAGCCTCCGGCAGCTGGAGGATAACCTTGCAAGCTATGGGCGCACAGAGAATCTGACGGATGATGGATACAACAGCATTATGGAAGCTGTAAAACTCCTGAAGTACGGGGAGCATAGAATATGAAATCGGTGATCAAATGGCTTATCGCGGTCATATCATCATTGGTCATTTTCCTGGTCTCTCTCGGTTACTACGCCTCGAGCCAGGTACTGTTTTTCAAACTGAGGGATGTGGAGGTGATCAAACGCCGTGAAACACGCGCCAAGCGTCTGAACATGGAAGAATTCCAGCAACTGAAGCAGGACGATGTACTGATTCCTTCCAGGTTCGACTACAGCATCAATGCAGTTTTCGTCCATCCTAATGAGACGAATAAGTGGATTGTGCTCTGCCACGGCGTCACCGAGAACAAGATCAGCTCGATCAAATACTTGAACATGTTCGTTAAGATGGGCTATAACACAGTGATATATGATGCAAGACGCCATGGCAATACCGGCGGCATACACTCCACATACGGGTTCTATGAAAAATATGACCTGGAAACGGTTGTCGATTACCTGTTCGAACATTATGGCCCGGACATAGAAGTTGGCATACACGGGGAATCCATGGGGGCGGCAACAATGATACTGTATGCAGGCGAACTGTCGAACAGGGCGAAATTCTATATATCAGATGCATCGTTTTCAACCCTCGGCGATGAACTGACCAACATATTCAGCCAGTACACTAAAATAGGCTCACCCCTTGTCCTGTTCTTCACCAACATTTTCTTCAGGATAAGGAGCCGGTTTTCACTTTTTAAAGTGTCGCCGATACGTGTGATAGACAAGATAGAACAGCCGATGCTGTTCATCCACTCGAAGCCTGACAAATTCATTCCGTATGAACAGAGCCGTCAGCTGTACGATAAAAAAAAGCCGCCAAAGGCGGCCTGGTATCCTGAACGCGGGGGGCATGTTGAGAGCTATAACAGGGATCCGATAAAATACCGGGAGACTGTCGACCGTTTTATAAAGAAATACGCGGGATGGTGATTTCAAGATAATCATGGGCAATCGTTGCATGGTTACCGAGCGTATCTTTGATCCGCCTGATATCGTCATCATCATACCGGTTGCTGATATGGCTGAACAGTATTTTCCTGTAATCAATCTGTGAGAAGTTCTGAAGCACATTTTGTATTTCCGAATGGAAGTACATGTGTGCTTTTTCCATTTCGCCTTCCAGATAGGTGGCTTCGTGTACAATGAGGTCGGAACCATCCACGAGAGACAGGTAGTCGGGCTCTGTCATCACCCTCGTGTCACCATGGATGGATATTTTCCTTCCCGGCGTGGGATTACCAAGAAAATCACTGGTTTCATAAGTGATGCCGCCGTGGTTGAATGTTTCTGAGTCCTTGATTTCCTTATAGAGGGGACCTGGTTCGATGCCGATGGATTTCAGCTTCCCTGTGTTCAACTTGCCGGGCTTCTCAGGTTCGTTGAAGACATACATATAGCTGTCCACAGTGTGGTCAAGTAAATACGTCTGCACGCTGAAGCCTTCCACTTCGTATCGCATATTGTGTGACACCTCCACATAGTGGACCGGGTAGTTCAGATGGGAGCCGCTGATTTTGAGTGTAAGCCCCACCCAGTCCTTCAGGCCGGGAGGGCCGTAAACGGTCAGCGGTATGTCTTCGCCTCCCTGGTGGGCACGGGAGGCAAGAAACCCCGGCAGACCGTAAATATGATCGCCGTGCAGATGTGTGATGAAAACATGCCTTACTTTGGCCGGCCTCACGGAGGTATGGAGTATACGGTGCTGTACGCCTTCTGCTGCATCGATCAGAAAATACTGATTTATCTCCTCCACGATGTCGAGGATGTAACTTTGCGTATTCCGGGTCCTTGAAGGTATGCCTGCCCCGGAACCGAGAACTGTAAATTTCATAATGATCACCTGTCTGTAATGATTGGTCCATTATACCATATTAAAGAGTTGTTTTTTTCAGTATACAGTGGAATAATGATATAAGGAAAAATTTGACCAAAGGACTTGTTGGAAATGAATACACAACCATTTAAAACAGCCATTGCATTATTCGGTGCAACCGGCGATCTATCAAGCAGAAAGTTATTGCCTTCCATGTTCCATCTGTTCCAGGAAGGGTCACTCAGAGAGAATTTTGTAATCATTGCCGTGGGCCGCAGGGACTTTTCAGACGAAGATTTCAGAGAAATGGCTGAGGAATCCATCAGTTCCAACAAAAAGCTGGAAAATCTGGATGGCCTTGGTTCATTTCTCCAGCATGTGTTTTATGTAAAATTGGATATTGCAGAGAGCAGTACCTATAAAATATTGAAAGACAGGTTCGAGGAACTGGAGGCGCAGTTCGATACAGCCGGCAACAGATTATTCTATCTCGCCATGCCGCCGCAGTATTTTACTGTCATCACTGATAACCTGCGGGAATCCGGAGTGACGGATACGAAAGGATTCAAGCGTCTTATCATCGAAAAACCGTTTGGCAGGGACTATGACAGCGCGCTTGCACTAAACAACGAAATTGCCAGAACGTTTGATGAACATGAGATCTACCGTATCGACCATTACCTGGGCAAGGAGATGGTACAGAACATAGAAGTGATCCGGTTCAGCAACAGCATGTTTGAGCCGCTTTGGAACAACCATTACATTTCCAATATACAGATCACCTCCTCCGAATCCCTCGGAGTGCTCGACCGCGGGGAATATTATGAGAGAAGCGGCGCCGTAAGGGACATGTTCCAGAACCACCTCCTCCAGATTGTTTCCCTCCTTGGGATGGAACCGCCAATCAGCCTGAACAGTGACGATATCAGGGATGAGAAGATAAAAGTTCTGAAAAGCCTCAGAAGGGTCGGCGAAAAAGATGTCAGGAGGCATTTCGTCCGCGGACAGTATGATGAAGGCCTCGTTGACGGTGAAGCGGTACCCAAATACAGGGACGAGGAAAATGTAGCTGATGATTCCAATACTCCGACGTTCATCGCATCAAGGCTTTTTATCGACAATTTCAGATGGGCGGGCGTGCCTTTCTACGTGCGCACCGGCAAGCGTATGAAGGAAAAAGAGACGAAGATTGTAGTGGAATTCAAAGAAGTGCCGAAGAATCTCTATTATCAGGCCGAGGAAGATGATGTGCTCGCCAAAAATCTGCTGGTAATACGCATCCAGCCGGATGAGAGCATTACACTTCATCTGAATGTGAAAGATTATGCCGGTGAGAAAGACACTAAAGAGATCAAGCTGTCGTATACGGTTGCTAAACAGGATCTCTCCCGGACCGTCGATGCTTATGAGAACCTTATATATGACTGCCTGAACGGTGATTCGACAAACTTCACCCACCAGGAAGAATTGATGAACGCGTGGGCTTTTGTCGATCCTGTCAATAAAGTATGGGAAAACAGTCCGGCAGCCTTTCCGAATTACCAGTCAGGTTCCAGTGGACCTGTAAAAAGTACGCTCCTCGTCTCACGCGACGGATTCAAATGGTGGGATGTATGATGAATGGAATGAAATTGCCATGGAAACAGTGAATTTTGTTGAAAAGTTTATAGTCTATATAGAAGATCATCTGAGGGAAAGGATCGATTACGACCAGGTTTTAAATGCCATGGGCGTTGAACAGAAGTCATTCATGACGATTTTCACTTCACTCGTCGGTATGACCCCTTATGAATATCAGCAGAAAAGGAAGATGACAGAGCTCGCCTATGAACTCTACACCGGGCACAGGCGTATCATAGACATCGCCAAATATTATGGATATTCGGGCATCGAACCGTTCAAAGAGGCGTATTTCAGGACGTTTGGCATCTCCCCCTATGAAACGGAGAAGCATTTCCGGTCGCTCCCCCTTCTGGAGCGAATTTCCTTTGAGGTGGTTCCGGTGGATAAGCCGCGCTACCCCGAGAGAAGGCAGTACCTGGAAAGTACAAGGATAGTGGGCGTGGCAGAACGTTTCCCAATCGCAGAATATAGTGCAGAGGCAAAATATCATCTGCTGGATGATCTTAACAGGAACGGCATCATTGATGAACTGATCCGTTACAACAATGGCAGCATCAAGGGGATTGTCATTCATGAGAGATATGTTTCACAGAGCATGGAAATTTTGATAGGAGTCACTTCGACCCTTGCTGTGCCATTTGAGGAGACATACACCGAGTCCGGTGATTTCGTCATATTCGAATCAACGGGTCCGGCATCTGAGACGATCGATGACATCTACAGCTATATTTTCAGAAGATGGCGTTTCAAGGAAGAGGGCGAACTGAACTGCAATTTTTCAATGGAAGTATTAAAAAGCACTTTCGATGCCTCCTCTCCCGACACCAAAGTGCAGGTGTGGCAGGCACTATACATTGACTGATAAAAAAGTACCGGGATCACTTTGACCTGATCCCGGTACTTTTTTGGCTTCAGAACCATTCTGTATGGAACGCGCCTTCTTTATCCGTTCTTTCGTAGGTATGCGCACCGAAATAGTCCCGCTGTGCCTGTATCATATTGCTGGAAACACGTTTTTGCTTCATGCTGTCAAAGTAGGATACAGCGCTCAGGAACGCAGGCATCGGTATTGCATTTTGTATTGCTGACGAAGCGATATTGCGGAGGCTCTGCTGGTTGCGGATGACGATTTCCTTGAAAAAGTCACCCAGTATCAGATTCGTAAGGTCCGGATTGCTTGTATAGGCCTCGTTGATCTTTTCAAGGAAGTGGGCGCGGATGATGCATCCTTTGCGCCAGATCATAGAGATTTCACCCGGCTGGAGATCCCAGTCATAAATATCACTTGCCTCTTTGATGAGCCTGAACCCTTGGGAATAACACATGAGCTTGCTGATATATAGTGCATTTTTCAGATCATCGAGAACGACTTCCCTGTCTGTATCGATTGTGCCCATCTCCCCTGGATAGGCTTCACTGATCAGCGCACGTTCATCTATCAGACTGGAGAGGCATCTGACAAATACACTGTCCGTTATAAGAGATAATGGTATACCGAGTTTCAGGCCTTCAATCCCGGTCCATTTGCCCGTCCCTTTCTGACCCGCTTTGTCCAGTATCAGGTCGAGGACATAATTGCCTTCCTCGTCCCTGAATTTCAGTATCTCTGCAGTGATTTCTATCAGATAACTGTTCAGCTCTCCTTCGTTCCATTCTGAGAATACATCGCTCATTTCATCATTGGTCATCCTGAGCGCATGTTTCATGAAGAAGTAGCTCTCTGCAATGAGTTCCATATCCGCATATTCGATTCCATTGTGTACCATTTTGACGTAATGTCCGCTGCCGTCTTCACCGATGTATGACACACATGGTTTTCCATCATCCGCTTTTGCAGCAATCTTTTCAAAGATGTGACTGACATTGTCATATGCTTCTCTCTGTCCGCCTGGCATGAGGGATGGGCCGTTCAATGCACCTTCTTCGCCACCGCTCACGCCCATACCGATGTAGTTTATCTCCTTTTTTGTAAGTTCTATATTTCTGCGGCGGGTGTTCTCATACTGTTCATTGCCGCCGTCGATCAGCGTATCCCCTTCTTCAAGCAGTGGTGCTACCTGTTCGATTGTCTCGTCAGTCACTTCCCCGGCCTTTACCAGCATGAGTATGTTCCTCGGCTGCTTCAGATTGTCCACGAAGGATTCCAGTGTTTCGGCAATGTCAACATCCTCCTGCTTCAATTCATGCAGACGGTTTTTCCTTACATTTTCAAAAAAATCGAAAGTAATCACTTTAAATCCCTTGCGGGCCATATTTTTCGCTATATTCGTACCCATGACCCCAAGACCGATAACACCAATATCATAAATCATTCAGCCCGCCCCATTTCTTTTTGGACTTTAATGATTTCAATGATGAGCTCTGTGATTTTTGCAAGTTCTTCTACCGGCATCCTCTCGGCTGTCGTATGGATATTTTCATAGCCGAGGCCAAGAATTGCCGTATCGATGCCTTTGCCGGCAAAGATATTGCCGTCGCTGCCGCCGCCGAGGCTGATCAGACTGACTTCCCTGCCGATATTCTCTGCCGCCTTCGTTACAGTGCTGACGACTTCCGAGTCTTCTCGCGCCTTCAGTGCGGAATACATCACTTCAGATTTCACTTCCGCACGTCCACCCAGCTCTTCTGCTGCACTTTCAAATGCATCAATCATATGCTTCGTCTGGGCCTCCATTTTTTCATCGTCCTGGCTCCGCGCCTCGGCAAGTATATTGACATAATCCGTCACGACGTTTGTCGGGCCACCGCCTTCAAATTTTCCAATATTGGCTGTTGTTTCGGAATCGATCCTTCCCAGTTTCATCTTGCTGATCGCCTTTGAGGCAATGGTGATTGCACTGACACCCTCCTCTGGCGCAACGCCGGCGTGGGCGGTCCTGCCATGTATATGCGCTTCAATTTTGCTCTGTGTTGGTGCGGAAGTGACGACTGTGCCGACTTTTCCTGTGGAATCGACAGCATATCCGTATCTGCTTTTGAGTACAGAAGTATCAAATGCTTTTGCGCCGACCAGTCCGGATTCCTCTCCTACGGTGATGACAAATTCAACGTCCCCATGTGATACAGCGGACTCCGACAGTGAACGGACTGCTTCAATGATGGCTGCAATTCCGGCTTTGTCATCAGAACCCAGAATGGTGGATCCATCGCTGACGATATAATCCCCCTCTATGGATGGTTTGATGCCGGTACCTGGCACGACTGTGTCCATATGTACTGTGAAATAGACAGGTTCCGCCTTTTCGTCATCCCCCTTGAGACGCACGAAAATGTTTCCTGCACCGTACCCCGTTTCTTTTTGTGTATCATCTTCATATACTTCGACATCCATCTCTTTGAATATCTTGAGCAGATAGTCTGCAATTTCCCTTTCATGGCCGGTTTCTGAATCAACCTGCACCATTTCCATGAATTGATCGATCAGTCTTTTCTTATTCATCGCTTCATTCCTCCGTCAGTTTGTTGATTGTCACAGCAGTGTATATTATAATAAAAAGAGCAAAAATTTAAGGATGATGGTATGGGCAATAGAAAAATCCAAAAAGTTGTTATATGGTTCATGATCTTTCTGATCGTAGTGTCAGGTCTGTTGTTTGGCGTAAGCATGCTCACTACGATGTAACAAATTAAAGAGGTCCCTCCGGGGACCTCTTTTTATATTATACCTCTTCACCGTGCTCTTCGAACCATGCCTGAAGGCCGGTGATGACACTCATCGTCTCGTGTCCTTCAATCTCATGCCTCTCGATCATATCTACGATTTTACCGTCTTTGAACAAGGCGAATGAAGGTGAAGATGGCAGGAATTCAGTCGCTTTTTCACGGACCTGCTCTGTCGCTTCCTTATCCTGCCCGGCAAATACGGTCAGCAGCTGTGTTGGGAGCCTGTCATAGTTGAGAGCATGCTTTGCGGCTGGACGCGCGATGCCGCCGGCACATCCGCAGACCGAGTTGATCATGACAAGTGAAGTGCCTTCCTTGTTCAGATATTCATCCACCATTTCTGGTGTGGTCAATTCTGTATATCCGGATTCACGCATTTCGTTTCTTGCCTGGCTGACTACATCATTCATGTAGAGGTTGAAATCCATATTCATCACAAAAACTCCTTTGGAGCAGCTCTTCTCACATCCGAGCTACTTAGTATACTTTGACTCAATTCTATATTGAATCAAAGTTTTTGTAAAGGTCAGTAAACTGATGTGTGTTCAGTTGAGTAATTTTCAATTTTCGTTTTGACAGCTCTCAGGAACTCGCCGGCAACCAGTCCGTCGAGTATGCGGTGATCAATGGAGAGGCAGAGGTTCACCATATGTCTCACGGCAATCATGTCGTCGATGATGACCGGACGTTTGACTATGGATTCCACCTGCAGTATCGCCGCCTGTGGATGATTGATGATGCCCATGGACTGTACAGACCCGAAGGCGCCGGTATTGTTGACTGTGAATGTTCCGCCCTCCATGTGCTTTTGAGTCAGCTGATGGCTCCTTCCTAGTTTGGCAAGTTCACTGACCTGCTTTGCGATGCCTTTGATGGAAAGGTCATCCGCATTTCTGATGACAGGTACATACAGCTTATCGTCGCCTGCAACAGCAATGGAGATATTGATGTCTTTGTTGACAACGATCTTATCATCCTGCCATGAACTGTTAAGCATTGGATACTCTTTAAGTGTCTCGGCCACAGCTTTTACAAAAAAGCTGAAGAAAGTGAGGTTATAGCCCTCCTTTTCCCTGAAGGAAGCCTTGTGGCTGTTTCTGACATTGACGAGATTCGTCGCATCAACTTCCATCATCAGCCAGGCATGCGGAATTTCCTGGCTGGACTGGACCATCTTGTTTGCAATCGCCTTGCGGACGCCCGTGACGGGGATCTCCTCTCCGGCCGCAGTCTGCCCGGCATGAGGTTCCGGGGAGGATTCTGGAACAGGAATACTCTCTTTCTCCTGTACTGGAACTTGTTTTGCGGATGGCCCTTCCTCCATCACTTTCAGTATATCCTTTTTTGTGATCCTGCCCTCGAATCCGGTGCCGGCGACAGTATCGAGATCAATGCCGTTTTCACTGGCGAGCCTCATGACCACCGGTGAAATCCGCGTTCCTTTTCGGGCATCGTCCTTTGCAGGTTCTTTGGAACGGGGAGCGGGTTCCCGGGGTGCCGGGGTTTGCTCTTCAACAGATTCAACAGCGGGTTCATCCGCTCCCTCTTTTGTTTCCATCATGCAGATCGGGGTACCGACTTCTACTGTATCCCCTTCATCCACGAGAAGCTCTTTAATGGTACCGTCAAAGACTGACGGTACCTCGGCAGTCACTTTATCGGTAATGACTTCGCACAATGCATCATATTCTTCGACGGCATCTCCCGGCTTGACGAGCCATTTCTCTATTGTGCCTTCTGTTACACTTTCACCCAGTTTGGGCATCAATACTTCTTCCATTAACCTATCCCCCTCTTAGTGCTCTGCAAGTTCTTTCATTTTTGCTTCTATCTTTTCCGGATTGACCATGAAGAAGTCTTCCATCGGCGGTGAGTAAGGCATCGATGGTACATCCGGGCCGGCCAGTCGCATTACCGGTGCATCCAGGTCATACAGACAGTTCTCTGCAATGATGGCAGAGACTTCGCTCATGACACTGCCCTCTAGATTATCTTCGGTCACAAGGAGCACTTTGCCCGTTTTAGATGCGGCTTCAATGATGCTTTCCTTATCCAGCGGGTAAACGGTTCTCAAATCGAGCACTTCTGCTTCATATCCGTCTTTCGACAACCGTTCTGCCGCCTGGAGTGCATAGTTTACACAAAGGCCGTAGGTGATGACGGTGATGTCGTCACCCTGGCGTTTTACATCCGCCTTGCCGATCGGCACTGTATAATCACCTTCCGGCACTTCTTCCTTGAGCAGCCGGTATGCTTTTTTATGTTCGAAAAACAGAACCGGATCGTTGTCTCTGATGGCGGAAATCAACAGTCCTTTCGCATCGGCCGGCGTGGACGGAATGACTACTTTGAGGCCAGGTGTCGAAGTGAATACAGTTTCAATCGACTGCGAATGGTAGAGTGCACCGTGGATGCCCCCGCCGAATGGCGAACGGATCACCATCGGACAGTCCCAATCACCGTTTGAGCGGTATCTTATTTTTGCCGCTTCATTCAGGATCTGGTTCGTTGCCGGCAGGATATACTCGGCAAACTGGATTTCTGCAACAGGGCGTTTTCCCATCATCGCCGCCCCTATGCTTGTACCCACAATGTTGGATTCCGCAAGCGGCGTATCAAGGCATCTCAGTTCCCCGTATTTTTCCTGAAGCCCTTCTGTAACTTTGAAGACGCCGCCTTTTTTACCGACATCCTCTCCGAGGACGAATACATTTTCATCCTGTCCCATTTCATAGTCAAGTGCTTCTTTGATCGCCTGAAGGTAGGATATTTTAGCCATGTTTTACCTCCTCGTACACGTTTGTCAGAGCTTCCGCAGCATCCGGGTAAGGGGCCTTCTCAGCAGCTTTGGTTGCATCAGTGACCTGCTTTTTTAGTTCTGCTTCAAGGGCATCAAACCATTCATCATCTGCGACTTCATGTTCGGTCATGTATGCCCTGAATTTTATAATGCAGTCCTCTTCCCTGATACCTTCGCGCTCAGTCTTTTCACGGTAGGAATCATCATCATCCGAAGAATGTGCTGTAAGCCTGGTTGACATCGCTTCAATCAATGTCCCGCCTTCTCCATTGGTTGCACGTTCCCTGGCTTCCTTCACTGCCTTGTAGACTGCAATCGGGTCATTGCCGTCTATATGCTCCCCGTGCATGCCGTAACCTACGGCCCGGTCTGAAAGCTTGTCAGCCCCGTACTGCAGCTGCCGCGGCACACTGATTGCATATTTGTTGTTCTCGATGATGCATATGAAAGGCAGATTATGAACGCCGACAAAGTTCAGGCCTTCGTGGAAATCGCCCTGGTTGGAAGAGCCCTCACCGAGTGTCGTTACTGCAACACGCGCTTCGTTGTCCATCTTGAATTTGAAGCTCGCACCAACGGCATGCAGCACCTGAGTTGCCACACAGGAGCCCTGGGTCATGATGTTATTTTCCTTTTTACTGAAGTGTGACGGCATCTGCTTGCCGCCGCTTGAGATGTCACCCTTTTTGGCAAAAGCAGAAAGCATCGTCTCCTCAGGTGTCATGCCGAAATGAGTGACAAGTGCCAGGTCTCTGTAATACGGGCTGATTATATCAACGTCCTTATTCAGTGCATAACCGGCTCCGACCTGGGTCGCTTCCTGTCCCTGGCACGAGATGACGAACGGCAGTTTCCCCGCCCTGTTCAAAAGCCACATCCGCTCGTCGAGTTTTCTGGCGAGAAGCATCGTGCGATATATTTCCTTGAGGTCCTCTTTTTCGAGTCCCGCTTCTTTGTAATCCATCAAGCGTTTGTCCTCCTTAAACATGAATTGCAATACCGTCTGCATCGAGTCCGAGCTCCATCAGAACTTCTCCTATGGATGGATGGGCGTGTACCGACATACCCAGTTCAAGTGATGAGGCATCAAGGAATTTCGCCAATGCCGCTTCATTGATCAGTTCTGTTGCACCGGGTCCGATGATCGAGACACCCAGGATATCTTTTGTCTCAGGATCCACAATCAGTTTGCCGAAGCCTTTCTGATCTCCTGCAATGACTGCTTTACCAATGGCAGCCAGTGGTATCTTATGGGTTCTGTAATCAATTGCTGCATCTTTCAATTCCTTTTCGGTATAGCCGAGTGAGGCGGTTTCCGGAGAAGTATATATACATCTCGGTACTGTTTTATAATCCAGCAGATAGGGTTTTCTGTCCGCCATATGTTCCACTGCGATGATCGCTTCCTTTGTCGCAACGTGGGCAAGCTGGAGGTTGCCGACGGCATCTCCCACCGCATAAATATTCTTATCCTTGGTCTGATAATGCTCATCCGTGATAATGAATCCATTCTCACGTTCTATCTTTGTATTCGGAAGACCGATGTCGTCGACATTCGGCGCGCGTCCGATTGAAACAAGCACTTTGTCGAAGGACCTTGATTCACCGTTGATTTCAAACGTGGCGTCCGAACCGGATGTTTGCACAGAATCTTCACTGAGCGATATACCGGTGATGAATTCTATGCCTTTCTCTTCAAGTGATTTTTTCAGCTGCCCTGCAATATCTTTATCTTCCATAGGGATGATCTGCCCCCCTGCTTCCATGACTGTGACTTCGGAGCCGAGGTCTGCAAGCAGACTTGCAAATTCAAGTCCGATGACACCGCCGCCGACCACTGCCATCCTGGCGGGAACGGTGTCGAGTGTCATCATATCGTCACTGGACAGGACAATATTGCCGTCAAAAGGCAGGAAAGGCAGTTCTTTCGCGAAAGAACCTGTGGCGATCAGTACATTCTGATTGATGAGAATTTCACTTTCGGCTTCATCATCCTCCGGATCTTCAACAGCGATAGTGCCTGCCATAGGGGAAAAGATCGAAGGGCCCAGTATACGTCCGTAGCCATCAAAGACGTCTATCTTATTCTTTTTCATGAGCTGGTTGATGCCCCCGTGCATTCGATCCACGACTTTGTCCTTGCGGGCCTGTATCTTTTCCATTGAAATGGAAGGAATGAAGGATTCTATGCCATAATCATCTGCATTCCTTATCGTATTTGCAACTTCAGCGGATTTGAGCATGCTTTTTGTCGGTATGCAGCCTTTGTGGAGGCAGGTGCCGCCAAGCCGGCTTTTCTCCACAATTGCCGTCTTCAGACCGAGCTGACTGGCTTTTATTGCTGCGACATAGCCGGCAGTACCGCCACCGAGTACAACTAAATCATATTCATGGGCCATTCTTTTCACTCCTGTTCATAAGTCTTCACGCTTTCCTCGCCGCTCATCACACGGTATGCGCCTTCAGCCAGCGCCGACATTTCTTCCTCTCCGGGATAGACGGTAATCGGTGCGATGAACGAGATGTATGGCCGGATAAGATCGATCAGATACTTGCTGTAGGCGAGTCCGCCGGTAAAGATGATCTGTTCGGCCTCACCTTTCAGGATTGCCGCCCGGGAACCGATTTCCTTGGCTATCTGCACTGCCATCGCTTCATAGATTGAAATCGCCATGCTGTCCCCGCCAAGCGCCCTGTTCTCAAGTTCCAATGCATCCTGGGTACCTGCGAGGGAGATGAAGCCTCCTTCTTTGGTGATGACTTCGTAAGCAGCATCATAATCCAGACTGTTGTCGATGATATATTTAGCGAACGCACCATTGGGAAGGGAACCGGTCCTGTTCGGGCTCATCGGCCCTTCGCCGGAAAGTCCGTCATTCACATCGATTACTCTGCCCTTTTGATGTGCACCGGCAGTTATGCCCCCGCCCATATGGCATATGATAACATTTATGTCCCCGTATTCTTTATTCACAGATTCTGCATACTTTCTTGCCACCGCTTTCTGGTTGAGCGCATGGAAGATGGATCTGCGTTCTATGCCTTTCAGGCCGGTCATCCGCACTTCATCAATGAGTTCATCGACGACCACGGGGTCGGTGATTACTGCTTCGCAGCCGTATTTTTTACGGAATCTGTCGGCTATGAGGCCGCTCATATTGGAAGCATGCCTGCCGTAAGTGCTTTCCGATAAGTCCGAAACCATCTGAGGGCTGATATTATAAGTACCGCCCTCGATCGGCCTCAGGGTGCCGCCGCGTGCGCTGACTATATCGATGGATGAAGGGTCGAACTTCTGCTCTGTCAGAAAGGAGAGTATGGCATTGAGGCGGTATTCAATCTGCTGTGTCATGGGTTTCATTGTTTCCTCTGCCGGATGGCTGAGAGTATCTTCTGCAATGCTTATCAGGTTATTGTAGATTGCAACCTTGGTCGATGTACTTCCAAGATTGAGAACGAGAATATTATATTGCATCAGTGACGGCTACCTCCTGCTGAGGGTGGTGATTTCATTTTGTGAAAATGTGCTCCTGACCCGCATCATACTGTCGATCCGCTCTTCTGCAAGTCTGTCCGCCGCTACTGCCGGTGTCACACCGTCACGTGTGGCAATATTGAAGATCTTATCCATCTGATCGTAGATGCCCTGCACTTTGGTTTTGGCCCGCTCTTTGTTGTATCCCTGGAGTTCATCCGCCACATTGATGACGCCGCCGCAGTTGACTACATAATCCGGTGCATAGACGATACCGCGCTCTTTGAGCATTTCACCGTGTCTGTCATCTTCAAGGAGTTGGTTGTTTGCACTGCCGCACACCGCCTTTGCTTTCAGGGCTGGTATCGTTTCATCATTCAGGATGCCGCCGAGTGCGCATGGGGCGAAGATGTCCGCCTCGACATCATAGATTTTTTCGATGTCTACCGCTTTGGCTCCGAAGTCGTTTACAGCTCTGTCGATTGCATCCTGGCTTATGTCTGTAACGACAAGATCCGCACCTTCTTCATGCAGATGGCGGCAGAGGCTGTAAGAAACGTTCCCCACACCCTGTACTGCTATCGTCTTCCCTTTAAGTGAATCATCACCGAATGCCTCTTTGGCGGTCCTCTTCATAGCCATATACACACCAAATGCAGTCATTGGGCTTGGGTTTCCGCCGGTGCCGTAGGATTCACTCATGCCACAGACGTAAGGTGTCTCCTGATAGATCAGGTCCATGTCGGCCACAGTCGTTCCCACATCCTCCGCAGTGATGTATCTGCCATTCAGGCTGTTTACATATCTGCCCAGAGCCCTGAAAAATGCTTCGGATTTATCTTTTTTGGCATCACCGATGACCACAGTCTTACCGCCGCCCAGATTGAGACCCGCCGCCGCATTCTTGTATGTCATACCGCGCGCCAGGCGCAGTACATCCTCGATTGCTTCCTCTTCGGTTTCATAATTCCACATTCTGCAGCCGCCGAGAGCCGGTCCGAGTGTTGTATCGTGTATACAGATGATCGCTTTGAGTCCACTTGCCTCATCGTGACAGAAAATCAGCTGTTCATAATCTTGTTCCACCATTTTTTCAAATATCATTATAAGCACTCCCGTTGATTAATTTTATGAAATCTTCATCGCAAGTCTGATTGAATTATATTTGTCCTCTGCACTGTCTGCCCTTGATGTTAATACTATCGGTACAGATGCGCCAGTAATAACGGATGCCACTTTTGCCCCTGCTGAATAAACCAGCGACTTATACAGGACATTACCGGCATCAATATTATGGACGATAAGTATATCCGCATCCCCGGCAACTTCAGATGCCATGTTTTTATGTTCAGCGGCCTTTTTCGATACTGCGAGGTCATACTGCAGAGGACCGTCTATCAGAATTTCCGGTTCACTCTCCCTGCTCGCTTTTACAATGGCTTCAGCATCAGTAGTGGAAGGGATTTTACTGTTCACCTTCTCAACTGCTGATAAAAGGGCAATTTTCGGCCTTGTCATCCCAAGTTTCCGGGCACAGCCGGCAGTGTTCTGAATGATTGCCATCTTCTGTTCCCTGTCCGGTGCAATATTCATAGCCGCGTCACTGAGAAGGATTGCCTTATGGTAGTTCGGAAGATCGAATAAAGCAGTATGGCTCAGCAATCCCCCGCTGATGAGCCCATGGGATTTGTTCAGTACTTCTTTCAGTATTGTCGAGGTTGAAATCAGCCCCTTCATGAGAATATCGGCTTTACCTTCTGCGGTGAGCCCCACAGCAATTGCTGCTGCCTCCTCATCATTTGCAGAATGATGGATGGTCACACGGCCATCATCAACGAGTCCTTCATCAAATGTTCTGAGCATTTCTTCAAGCCTTGTCCTGTCATCGACAAGATGAAATCTCATATCCGTTTCCTTATAGAGACGAAGAACAGGTTGGAGTACATCCATGTCAGCCGCCTTACATATTGAAAGCGTTGCCATTTCATCTTTGTACTCTACGAATATTTCATCAAATTTCATTATGCTACCTCCCCTGTACACTTTATTATACATCTCCCATACTCAAAATACATGATTTTAACCAAACATGGAATATTCTGAAGTTTTTAAAGAATAGGTTATTTTAAACTGGTGTTCCCTTCATGTATAATGTGTATTATCTATGAAACCCGGGTGATTCGATGAAAAAAATGATTGCTTTGATAATACTGGTTGTACCGGTTTTCCTCGCAGGTCTGGGCATAAAATATATGAGGGACAGCATGTTCGGAGTCGTGAATGATCCCTTCACGCTCACAGTCATCCAGTTTCTCGTGGGTCTCGGTCTGACGATATTCGGTGTATGGTTCATCGGCGGTTATGTGCTCCACCGTGAGAGGAAGAACAAAAGAGTACAGGGGCGTTTCTCGGAACAGACTAAAAGAAAGAGGACACCCAGACAAAAATAAGAGGCGGAGCTCCGCCTCTTATTTTTGTTCTTTGATGAGGGTTTTTGCATTTTCAAGTGCTGCTTCTGTCACATCGGAGCCGCTCATCATCCGCGCTATTTCATATATATGCCCCTTCTGGTTGAGATACCCGGCTGTTGATACCGTGCGTTCATCGGCCGTCTTTTTGGTGACATACAGATGGCTGTCGGCAATAGCGGCAGCCTGCGGCAGATGCGATATGACCAGGACCTGCCTGGCTTTGGACAGAAGTTTCATCTTTGCTGACATCTTCGTGGCCACAACGCCGCTGACACCTGTATCTATCTCGTCCAGGATCAACAGGGAGTGTCTGTCGAATTCTGTGAAAATTGTTCTGACAGCGAGCATCACCCGGGAGATTTCACCACCTGAGGCGATGCTGTTCATGTATTTCAACGGTTCACCCTTGTTAGGTGAGAAAAGGAATCCGACATCAGAGTATCCTCTCTGGTCGAATGTCCCCTCTTTGACTTCGATCTCAAAGTCCGCATCCGGCATATCAAGATCCTGAAGTTCTTTTTTGATCCGGGTTTCAAGGAAATGCTTGCGTTCCACCCTGTAATTCTGAAGGAAGCTTGCCAGTTTCTCCATTTCAGCCAGTGCAGCGGCTCTTTCCTGTTCCAGCTTTTCGAAGGACTGGGCAATATTTTCAAGCTGCATGATATCCTCATTAAGGGATTCCCGGAGTCCGATAAGTTCCTCTATGTTCCTGTTGTACTTCCGCTTCAGGTTATTCAGGGAGGAAAGTCTCATCTGCTTTTCGTTATAGGCCTCTTCGTCGTAATCCACATTAGACAAATCACCTGCCACCTTGCTGTCGAGCTCATTCAGGAGATGATACGCTCCAAGGATTGTTTCTGTAAAATCAGTGTAGGAATCATCGAACCTGCCCATGGTTTCGATTGATTTATGAATTTCATACAGCATGACCTGCGGAGAATACTCGGAATCGAGCTGGGAACGCATGATGGAGAGTGCATCATGAATCTTTTCGTAGTTATTGAAGTAACTGATCTCCTCCTCCAGCTGCTCCTCTTCCCCCTGGACCAGATCCATGGAGGACAGCTCATCGTACTGATGCCTGTAAAGTTCCAGCTGCTGCATGCGGTTACGGTCTTTGTATTCCAGATCGTGGATGCGTGTCTCAAGCTCCCTGAATTTTCTGTAGCACTCTTTATACTGCAGGAACTTTTCCTCTTCATCGATTCCGATGAACCGGTCAAGATATACAATGTGCATGCCGGACTCCAGATCTCCACTCTGCGACGACTGTGAATGGATGCTTATCACTTCGTTCATGATTTCCCTCAGGGCACCCAAGGTAATCATGCGGGAATTGATCTTGATGATGCTCTTCCTGTTCTGCATGATTTCCCGGCGGACGATATAAAGCTCCTCTTCGGGGATATCATTTTCAGCCAGGAGTTTTCTCACTTTAGACGATTCCGGGAAATCGAAAACCCCTTCGATTACAGCACCTTCAGTTTCAAACCTTATATCCTCCACAGAAGCCCGTTTTCCATGCAGATAGCGGACCGCTTCAATGATCATGGATTTTCCCGCCCCTGATTCACCGGAAATGACTGTCAGGCCATTGTTAAATTCAAGTTCGATATTTTTAAGAACTGCAAAGTTCTTTATATTCAGGCGTACAAGCAAAGCTACCACTCCAATTAGATCAGATTAAAGATTCGGTCCTTGATTTGCAGCTGTGCCTCTTCGTCCCTGCATATCAGAAGACATGTATCATCGCCACATATGGTGCCGACGACTTCTTCCCACTCCAGCTGGTCGATTATTGCACCGATTGACTGGGCATTGCCCGGCAGTGTTTTGAGTACAAGAAGATTACCGGTATAATCCAGCTTCACGAAACTGTCCATCAGATATCTGCCGAGTTTTTCCAGCGGGTGGAATTTCCGATCCTTGGGCATGCTGTATATATAGGAACCGCTTGGCGTAGGGACTTTGATGAGCTGCAGTTCCTTTATATCCCGCGAAACCGTCGCCTGTGTGACGTTGAAATTGTATTCATTCAGTTTTTCCACCAGGTCTTCCTGTGTTTCAACTTTTCCGTTTGTGATGATTTCCCTGATTTTTATCTGTCTGATTGACTTGTTTGACATGGGCTGTCCTCCTAGATTCCCTTTGTATATTTATTCATATAATATCATAAAGCTTATGAATATAACACAAAAAAGAGCACTCAGCCGTAAACAATCGACTGAATGCCTCTTTCATCAATGGATACAGCTTGGTGCCTCCCGTGATTCAGATGCAATAAATATTCAATATTGCCCTTCCCGCCAGTTATCGGTGAGCGTTCCAGGGTCAGAGGGGTGAGTCCGAGAGAAGTGCACTCGTCCATCACTCTTTTGATGACTGCTGCATGCGTCTTCAGAGAATGGATGATGCCGTCTTCTTCCCGCTCTTCCAGGTACGACTCGAACTGCGGTTTGATGAGTGCAACGATATCATATTCATGATTGAATAAATCCACAATATGGCGGAGTATGGGAACGATGGATGTAAATGAGACATCTATGGTGAATACTCCGGGCGGTACATCGAAGTCTGTTTCCACTGTTCCTTTGAAGTTTGTCTGTTCCATAACAGTGACCCTTCCATCGATACGGAGTCTGTAGTCCAGCTGATTTGTGCCTACATCGATGGCGTAGACACGCACTGCCCCGTTTTTCAGCGCACAGTCGGTGAATCCGCCTGTGGAACTCCCTATGTCAGCGACCACGCTGCCCTCAATATCCAGGTCGAAGGATTCCAGTGCCCGTTTAAGTTTTATCCCGCCCCTGGAAACGAAGGGACGGATATTTTTGAAGCGGACATCTGCTTTTTGGGGATCAATCATTTCCGACGGCTTGTAGACAGGAGCATCATTATTCAGCACTTTTCCCGCCATAATGATTCTTCTTACATCCTCCAGTGAACCGAAACTGAATTCCTGATGGACATATTCATCAATTCTTAATTTCTTTTTCATCTGTCTGCTCCATCAGGGTTTTGGACTGCAGTATGATATTCGCTGTCGATATGCCGAGATCTTCAAGCAGTTTGTTCACATCACCATGCTCGACATATTCGCCGTCTATGCCGATACGTTTTAAAGGATTGGTGAAATGGTGATCTGCCATGAATGATGCAATCATGCTGCCGAGTCCGCCGGCGAGCATCGATTCCTCGACTGTGACGAGCGGCATGCTGCTGGCACCAAGCCCAAGCAGCATCTTTTCATCGAGGGGCTTTATGAACCTCGCATTGATCACTCTTGCATCAACCCCGCCTTTCTTGAGTGCCGCGGAAGCGTCGATGGCAAGATCAAGGGTCGGGCCGAAGGAAATGATCGCCATATCGTCACCGGCAACGACCTCCTCCCATTCTCCCAGTTTGAGCGGTTCTCTCTGTTCACCAATATCCAGGCCTTTTACATTACCCCTAGGATAACGTATGGCGGCCGGACCTTCATGCCTGAGAGACAGATCAATCATCTGGGACGCTTCGACCTCATCTTTAGGCATCATGAGTACGATATTGGGAAGGGGAGAAATGAAACTGATATCAAACACACCCTGGTGCGTTTCCCCATCCGCTCCTACCAGCCCGCTGCGGTCAATGCCGATCAGTACATTCAGGTTCTGCCTGTCAACGTCATGGAGCAGCTGGTCGTATCCGCGTTGCAGGAATGTTGAATAGATTGCAAGGTATGGCCGCATGCCGCTCGCCGCCATACCTCCGGCCATGGTTAATGCATGCTGTTCGGCTATTCCTACATCAAAGAACTGATCCGGCAGTTCATTCTGGAATTTTGTCAGTTTGCTGCCTACCGGCATCGCCGGTGTCAGTGCTACGATGCTTCTATCCTCTTTGGCATACTCAAGTATCGTATTTGACATGAATTCACTCCATGAGGGCGTCGTCTTGCTGCCGAGGACTTCACCGGTATCGATCTTATACGGTCCGAGGCCATGCCATTTGCCGAGTTTATCCGCTTCTGCGGGATGATATCCCTTGCCTTTTTTCGTAATGACATGCACAACGACGGGTCCATCGTAATCCTTGGAGGATTTGATGGCCTGTGCAAGATCCTCAAAGTCATGTCCATCAACCGGACCGATGTACTTTATGCCGAGTTCTTCGAAGAATATGCCGTTGACCACAAGATATTTCATGCTGTCTTTGATCCGGTCGGCCATATCTCTGAGTTTCGACCCGACCTGCGGAAGACGGTTGATAAAATCTTCGACATCATGTTTCACGCGGTTATACTGTGTATTCGTGCGCATTCTGCCCAGCATATTATGCATGGCACCCACATTCGGTGCTATACTCATCTCGTTATCATTGAGTATGATTGTCATGTTCGTCCGGTCGGAACCGATGTGATTCAGTGCCTCGAGGGCCATGCCGCCTGTCAGAGCACCATCACCGATCACCGGGACGATGTGATGGGCCCCGCCCTGGATATCCCGGGCTTTCGCCATACCCATTGCTGCCGAAAGCGAAGTGGATGAATGGCCGGCTTCCCACACGTCATGTTCTGATTCACGCATTTTAGGGAATCCGCACAGTCCCTTGTATTGTCTCAGCGTATCAAATTCACTGATGCGTCCGGTCAGAATTTTATGAATATATGCCTGGTGCCCGACGTCGAACAGGAATTTGTCAGACGGGGAATCAAAATACTTATGCAGTGCAATCGACAGTTCCACCACTCCGAGATTAGCGCCGATGTGACCGCCTGTCTCGGAACATGATTGAATCAGGAATTCCCGAATGTCCTGCGCCAGTTCTTTCAGTTCTTCATCACTTTTACCTTTCAAAAATGATGGATTTTCTATACTATACAGGTTCATATAGCAACCACCTTTGAATTTACTAATGCCAATTATACCACTATTGAAGAATACTAAAAAACAAAAAATGATAATTCAATATTATGAATTATCACTGTTCTCTGACCGCAAACATTTCAAGTACACTGTAAAGTTTCCTGGTATCAAGTTTTGAAGAGAGTGATTCAAGGATTCCGTCGGCTTCAACCTTCAATAAGTCCAGCTGTTCCTTTGCGCCGCTTAGACCATATGCACTCACATATGTAACTTTCCCTTTTCTTGCATCGCTTCCTGAAAGTTTACCGGTTTTGGACATATCCCCTTCAACATCAAGGATGTCATCCCGTATCTGGAACAATATGCCCAGGTATTCCGCGAACCGCAAAAGGAGCGCCTTCGTGTCATCATCCGCCCCTGCGATTATTGCCGCAGATTCTATCGGCGCACTGATGAGTCTGCCGGTTTTATGGCGATGGATCAGGACAAGTTCATCCATCGTTATATCTTTCCCTTCGGCTTCGATGTCCAGCATCTGTCCTCCGATCATGCCGGTCTGCCCCGCAGCAGCCGAGAAGGCCTGTACGAGCCGGATGCGGATACCGGCATCAAGGGTTTCATCCTGTGCAAGGATATTGAAGCTCTCAGTGAGGAGATTATCACCCGCCAGAATTGCGGCAGCCTCCCCGTACACTTTATGGTTTGTCGGCTTGCCGCGCCTGTAGTCATCATCATCCATGGCTGGAAGATCGTCGTGTATCAGCGAATAGGTATGGATCATTTCAACAGCTGCGGCGGCAGACAGACCCTCTGCCGGGTCGACACCGAATGACTCCAATGTGGCAAAGACCAGATATGGCCGAAAGCGCTTGCCCCCCGCCTCCACTGAGTAGGTACTGGACTTCTGTATGACGTCTGAGATATTACCCCCGCGGAGATGTTCCAGTATAAGGTTTTCAGACTTTTCAATATACTGCTTCAGATCCTTATTCATCCCCATCGTCCTTCCGGTTCAGTGATTCCACTTTAAGCTCTGCATCTTTCAGGATTTTATCACATTCCGAAGACAATTCTACACCTCTCTGGTACAGTTTTAGTGATTCCTCCAATGAGACCTCGTCTTCATCCAGCTGTCTTACGATCTTTTCCAGAATCTCCATTTTCTCTTCGAAAGTTTCTGTTTTATTCTCTGTCATCTTTTTTCACCTCTGTTACTTTGGATCTGACCTTCCCTTTGGCAAGCCTTGTATCTATTTCATCACCAGGCGCAAGTGCCCGGGCATCGCGGACGATATCCCCATCTTTCGTGGTGAATGAATAGCCGCGGAGCAGAGTGTTTGTGGGACTGAGGGAGTTAAGCAGCTCGATTGTGCCGCCCAGCCGCCTTTCCTTCCCGGCAATCTTATCAGCCATCTTCCCGTCAATTTTCATTCCCGTTTCATACAGTATTTCTTTGTACCTGGCAATCCCGGGACCGGGATTCCTGTATCCTACTCTTTCGCTCATTCCGGTTTGACGGTATCGTTTATCTCTCAGTATCAGGCCGGTCTTCGTGTCAAGGTTTGTCCTTAGAGTTGCAAGTTTTTCTGTCTGCTGGTCATAGAGCAGCCCCGGGTTTTTAAGTTTGTAGTAGTTGGACAGCCCTTCCAACCTGTTTTTCTGGGTGCCAATACGATTTTTGATGCTGCGCATCATGAAAGTGACCGATTTTTCCAGGCTGCCCTCGATGTCCTGTCTGTCAGGAACCGCCAATTCAGCTGCGGCCGTCGGTGTTGCAGCCCGTGCGTCCGCAAGAAAATCGACGAGTGTCGTATCCGTCTCATGACCGACACCCGTGATTACCGGTGTGCGCATTTCAAAAACCTTTACCGCTACGGATTTTTCATTGAAAGTCCAAAGGTCTTCTATGGAACCGCCGCCCCGTGCAAGTATGACAATGTCGCCTCCCAGGCCGTCGGCATTTTCAAGGCTTTCAATGACAGCCTGTCTGCTCCCGCGCCCCTGCATCAGCGTATTAATCAGTGAGACTTTAACAAGAGGATACCGGCGGCGGAGCGTCGTCAGCATATCACGATATGCGGCGCTCGTTTCGGAACTGATGATTGTTATGCGTTCCGGATACCGGGGGAGCGTTTTTTTGTGTACCGCATCAAAATAACCTTTTTCAGCCAGTTCTTTTTTATCCTTCTCCAGCTGTTCAAATAAAAGACCGATGCCGTCGATTTCCATTTCATCCACGTAAATCTGATATTGTCCGCTTGATTCATAAATGCTGATTCTGCCCTGAATCAGGACACTTTGCCCGTTTTCCGGGTCAAACTTCAGGCCATCAGCACTCCGAGAGAACATAATGGCCCGTATGACAGCATTCCCATCTTTTAATGCAAAGAAAATGTGACCGCTGGTATGCTTTTTTACGTTGGATAGTTCGCCTTTGATAAAGACCCGTGTCAAATACGGGTCCTGGTCGAATTTATATTTCAGGTACTTGGTCAAAGCACCTACAGACAGATACTCATTGTTCTCCATATGGATTTTCATCCGTTTCTCTGATGAAGTTCTTGAGGACGCCGTTTACAAAACGGAAACTGTCTTTCTCACCGTAGGTTTTGGCAAGCAGTACAGCCTCATTGATGACGACTCTCTCAGGTGAATCGCCTTCCCTGATCTCACTGACTGCAGTCCTCAATATATTGCGGTCAACTTTCGGGATCCGTTCAAGAGTATACTTGTTCAGATGGGCGCTGATATCAGCATCCACATCTGTCTGACTGCCCACATAGAAATCAACGATCCTTTTGATATACTCATGGGTTTCATATAAATCGAAAAACGCAGTTTTTTCGAGATCGACCAGGTCATGGTCCTTTTGGAATATTATTTGAAATATCTTTTTCCGCTGCTCGTGTCTGTTCATTAAAAACACCTATCTGAATCCTTATTTGATATTTACGATGTGCACATTGACTTCCTTAACAACATGATCCGTCATGTTTCTGATCGCCTGGCTGACATTCTTCTGGATATTTTCAGCCGTCTCATGGACCTTGCCTTTCGTATCCAATGTTACATAAATTGAGATCAGCACCTCATTATCCTCTGTCTCAACTTTGACACCGCGGCCCCTGTACTTCTTGCCTATCTTTTCAAAATTGCCGCTGGCAAAATTATTCTGCAATGAATGAACGCCTTTGGTTTCAGTAACTGCAATGCTAGCAATCACTTCCAGCACTTCCGAAGAAATCTCGATCATTCCCAAGTTTGATTTATCGTCCTGGATTATCATGTTCATCACCCCGTCATTTTATTATAGCATGATTGTGTGCGGAATTAGAAACAACTTGTAACTTAATTGAGGTAATTATTACAGCAGTAAATCATGCTCTTGCTCTGAAAATAAAAACCCCGCCTTTTCACTGTCACTTGGAAAAAGCGGGTTTCAGTACTCATCATTTCATTACATCGTGCTGAGCCAGGAAGTTCGTGTTATAGTCATTCGCTCTGAACGCTTCGTTATCCAGCAGGTTGGAGTGGAATGGGATCGTAGTATCAATCCCTCCGATCATATATTCACCAAGCGCCCTTTTCGCTGTCCTGATCGCTTCATCGCGCGTATCGGCGAAGGTGATCAGTTTAGCAATCATGGAGTCATAGTAAGGCGGGATGCGGTAACCGGCGTAGCAGGCAGTATCCAGCCTGACACCGTAACCTCCGGGAACGATGAAATCGGTGATTGTTCCGGCTGAAGGCATGAAGTTCTTATACGGGTTCTCGGCATTGATCCTGAACTCGATTGCATGCCCTTCAATCCTGATGTCTTCCTGTCTGTACGGAATGGCTTCACGCCTGGCGACTTTGATCTGCATCTTCACAAGGTCTATGCCTGTGACCATTTCTGTAACAGGATGTTCCACCTGAATTCTTGTGTTCATTTCCATGAAGTAGAATCTGTCGTCGTTCAGATCATAGATGAATTCGATGGTGCCTGCACCGATATAGTCGATGCTTTTTGCAGCACGCACTGCGGTCTCTCCCATTTCAGCACGTTTCTCCTCAGAAAGAATCGGGCTCGGGGCTTCTTCGACAAGCTTTTGCATACGGCGCTGCACTGTACAGTCACGCTCTCCCAGATGGATGACATTGCCGTGATAGTCCCCCATGACCTGGATTTCTATATGCCTGAAGTTCTCGATATATTTTTCTATATAGAGACTTTTGTTGCCGAAAGCACTTTCTGCTTCCTGTTCTGTCATCTTGTAGTTCTGGACGAGTTCCTCTTCTGTGCGTGCAACGCGGATGCCTTTGCCGCCGCCGCCGTAACTCGCTTTGATGATGACGGGGTAGCCGATGTCTGATGCTATCCGCTTGGCATCCTCAATCGAGGCGACTACTCCGTTGCTGCCCGGCACGGTCGGCACCCCGGCTTTTTTCATCGTGTCTTTGGCCACGTCCTTTACTCCCATCAGAGAGATTGTCTCATGCATCGGACCGATGAAGATGAGGTTTGAAGCTTCACACATTTCAGCGAAGTCACTATTTTCAGCGAGGAAACCGTAGCCCGGATGTATGGCATCACAGCCGGACTTCTTGGCGATGGTGATGATGCTGATCATGTCCAGATAACTGTCCTTGGAAAGTTTCGGACCAACACAATAGGACTCAGTGGCTATTTTCCGGTGAAGGCTGTCCGCATCCGCTTCTGAGTATATGCTGACAGAATCGATGCCCAGCTCTGTACATGCCCTGATGATCCTAACTGCAATTTCGCCACGGTTTGCTATAAGTATCTTATTGATCATCGTACTCTGAACAACGGTTGGTCGTACTCAACCATGTCTCCGTCTTCGACCAGGATCTCTGTTATCTCACCGGAAATTTCTGCCTGGATTTCATTGAAGAGTTTCATTGCTTCAAGTATGCATACAACGGATGTGTTATCCACTTTGTCGCCAACTTTGACGTATGCATCTGCCTCCGGTGAAGCTGCTTTATAGAAAGTGCCGACCATCGGAGCCTTGATCATCTTCCCCTCTTCCACAGGCGCATCTGCCATTGGCTGTTCAGGTGCCTGCTGCGGAAGCTGTACCGGCGCTGTCTGTACACTGTTCCCCATATCCCTCTTCAATTTAATATCAACATCCCCGTCTTTATAGGAGAGTTCTGTCAATGATGCCTTTTCCATTTTTTCAATCAGATTATCGATATATTCCAGATTCATGTTTACTTCTCCTTAACAATTAAAAATTACTGTCTTACATTTTACGCAAGTGGTCATACCAATTCAAGCAAAAAATAAAAGCAGATGGAAATCTGCTTTTATTTTCAGGCACGTGATACGTATGAGCCTTCTTCCGTGTTGATGACGAGGACATCCCCCTGGTTAACAAACAGAGGAACCTGGATGGTGAGACCTGTTTCCAGTGTCGCCGATTTCGAAGCACCGCTGGCTGTATCGCCTTTGATGCCCGGTTCTGTTTCTGTCACTTCGAGCTCGACAGTCTTCGGCAATTCCACACCAATCACTTCTCCTTCGTACATCATGATGGAGACATTCATATTCTCTTTGAGGTATTTCAGCTCATCCTCAAGTGCTGACGCCTGGAGTTCAACCTGTTCAAAAGTGTTGTTATCCATGAACACATGGGAATCGCCGTCTGCATACAGATACTGCATCTTATTATTGTCTATCTGGGCCTTGCCCACTTTTTCCCCCGCGCGGAAAGTTTTTTCCTGGATTGCACCTGTGCGCAGGTTTCTGAGCTTGCTTCTTACAAAAGCTGCGCCCTTACCCGGCTTGACGTGCTGGAAGTCGATGACTCTCCAGATGCCGCCTTCCACTTCTACTGTCAGGCCTGTTTTAAAATCGTTTACTGAAATCATAATTTTCCTCCTCAGTATTCAAAACCAAATGAATTAGATGATGAACAGCTCTTTGCTGCTGTGTGATAATTTTTCAAGACCGCTGTCTGTAACAAGGCAGTCATCTTCGATACGGACGCCGCCGGTATCATCCACGTATATACCCGGTTCGATTGTCACGACCATGTCCTTCGCCAATTTTACATCACTTGATTTGGCGAGCCCGGGCATTTCATGTACTTCAAGGCCGAGGCCGTGCCCCAGGGAATGGCCGAAATTCGGACCATAGGCATTTTTTTCTATGATCTGCCGTGCCACTTTATCCGCTTCCCGGCCAGTCATTCCCGGCCCGATCCGATCCAGGGAGGCGAGCTGGGATTCGAGGACGATATGGTGGATCTTCTCCATCTCTTCCGTTACAGAACCGACACCGAACGACCTTGTGATGTCAGAGGCATAGCCTTTATAGTAGGCCCCGAAGTCCAGGGTCACCATTTCACCGGATTCTATAAGTTTATCGGAGGCAACTCCATGCGGAAGTGCGCCCCTGACACCGCTCGCCACAATCATATCAAAGCTGGAGCCTTCTGCACCAAGTTTACGCATGTAGTTTTCGACTTCATTTCTCACATCGAGCTCGCTCATGCCAGGCTGTATATATTTGAGTATGTACTCATATGTCTCATCGGCAATGCTGCAGGCTCTTCTGATCAGATCAACTTCATCTGATGTCTTGAACATGCGAATCTTTTCAATCTCAGCCGTGAGCGGTATGAGGTCGAAAGTACTGTCCAGCCTGTCGAAAGTGTTGAAGTTCACGTGTTCCCCCTCAAAACCGACGCTCTCATATCCCTTTGAATCCATGAATTCCATAATGAAATCAAGCAGGCCTTTATCCTGCAGCACAAATTCAAAATTCTTTGCCTGCTCAATTCCCTGGGCTTTGTAGCGGAAATCTGAAATCAGGAATTTTTCATCCTTTGTCATTATTACAGCACCACTGGAACCCGTGAAACCTGTCAGATATCGTCTGTTATAATCACTCATGATGAGCAGTGCATCCAAATTTTTCTCTTCCAGCAATGCATTGACTTTCTCATACTTGATCATTGTTCATCCACCTTTCAAATATATTCTACATTAAATCGTTGTATATTTCAGTAGTATTCAATTTAATATTCTGTCATATCATGATAAAATAATAAAATGATGTACAGGAGAAATTACAAATGAGAAGATCAATTAAAATAATATTACCCATAGTTATGCTGGCAGGTTGCGGTAGCCCCTCTGCTGAGGATCAGCTCTCAAATGCCGAGGAAAAGAAGGAAGAGCTGCAGGGGGTCCTCCAGACGGAGGAAGTCAATGTCCAGAAGAACAAACTCCGGCTTGACGCTCTTGAAGAGGATATTTCAAAGATGCAGTCCGTCATTGGCAACTCTGACATTGATGAATATGTACAGGTTGTCAGCGAGTACTCCGGTACACTGGAGAAAGAATTGACCGACCTCAGTGAAGCTGTTCAAAAAGCAAAGGAAGAGGATGACATGTCTGTCATCAGTAAAGATATAGACGACATAAGTTCCAGCATACACGAAGCTGCAGGCGATTATGAAAAAGCTGCCGAGGGACTCGAACTCAATGAATACCTGAAAAGGCAGCACAGTTCACTCAAACTCGCCAATGATGAGATAGAAGGAGCTTTGCAGTCGATTAAAAACGGAGCGGATTCTGAATCCATGGAGGACGTGGAGGAAGGGCTTTCTCAGCTTAACAGTGCCAGCGAATACTATTGACCGGAAAGAAGAGTAGCCAATGGATAAACCTTTAGTAGGCGGACAGGCCGTCGTGGAAGGCGTCATGTTCCAGACAAACAGCCGGATGGTGACTGCCATTCGCAGAAACAACGGTGATATACAGTATTTTGAAATGGAGCGCCCTCAGAAAAAATGGGTTAAGAAACTAAAGAAGATTCCTGTTCTGCGGGGCAATGTCGCGATACTTGAATCCAGCATCTATGGTATGAAGCATCTTGAATTTGCGACAGATCGCTATGAAAGAAATCCTGAAGACGATATCAGCATCGAGGAGGAAAAACAGGCGGTAAATCAGACTAAGGTCGTATTGTCGACCATCATCGTCGGCATACTGTCATTCCTCATCGGCAAGTTCCTGTTCACCCTCATCCCCGTATTCGTTGCCGAAGTATTCTCGGGGATGGTTACTTCGCACTTCGGCCAGGTCTTTTTGGAATCATTGTTCAAACTGATCCTTCTCCTGGTCTATATATATGTAATATCCATGACCCCGATGATCAGACGGCTGTTCCAGTATCACGGCGCCGAGCACAAGGTGATCAATACCTTCGAGGAGGGCCGTGCCCTGACAATTGAAAATGTACAGCGCCACTCCAGGCTGCATTACAGATGTGGCAGCTCTTTCATACTTTTCACAGTCCTGGTCGGCTTCGTCGTCTATATGTTCGTACCCGTAGAACCGTTCTATGTGAGAATTCTTAACCGGATTGCACTCATACCTGTCGTAATCGGACTTTCTTTCGAATTTTTGCAGCTTACCAATAAGCTTAGGGATATCCCTGTGGTCAGATGGCTGGGCACCCCCGGGCTCCTCCTGCAGTATCTTACTACAAAGCAGCCGGATGATACACAGGTCGAAGTGGCCATTCACTCGTTCAATAAACTGTTAAGGAGAGACTGAATTTGAAAAAAATAATTTTATATGCAGTTCTTATCATTGCGGCAATTGGACTGCTTACCAATATGGATTACTTCCTAAACATGATTGTAAACTCACTGATATTCCTGATTGTCCTCGGGCTCATCATCTACGGAGTATATTATTTCTTCGTCCTGACACCGAGCCAGAGGAAATACCGGAAGGCATTAAGGAAATCGAAACGCAAATATAGACAAAAGAACAGAAGATAGAAAAATCCGGGCATATGCCCGGATTTTTCTATCTTCTGAAGTTCCATTCGTCAGAAGTGTATTTACTGCTGATTTCTTCGAGCCGTCCGAGATCATCATCAGTCAGCTGGTAGGGCTTTGTGGCCATGTTGAGGCCTGTTTCAAACCCGTACTTGAAAGCAGGATATAACATGTCAACTGTAAATTGCTTTTCACTTATGTCGTTGATTGCCACCGCCTTTTCACTGAAAGCCGCTTTCATCTTCTCTTTGAAACGTTCATTCTGGTATTTGAACATGTCGAAAAGGTGATCGATATCGACATCCAGGAGAATGGAACCATGCTGCATGATTACACCGTTCTGCCTGGTCTGTGCACTGCCGGCTATTTTACGTCCCTCGACAATGAGCTCATACCAGCTCGGTGTGTCAAAACATACGCTGCTCCTGATATTCGTCAATTCTTTCCTCTGTTCCTTTGTTTGTGGTACGCTGAAATGAGCATCCAGCCCCAGATTCCTGAAGCCTTCCATGAGACCGGCCGATATTACCCTGTAGCTCTCTGTGATGGAGTCCGGCATCCCCTCATAACTTTCGGGGAGCACAACGCTGTATGTAAGTTCTTTATCATGCAGCACCCCTCTGCCGCCTGTGGCACGCCGTACCATTTCATATCCGTATGATTCCACACGTTCGAGGTCTATTTCCTTTTGGACCTTCTGGAAGTATCCAAGTGACAGGGTCGGTGTTTTCCATTCATAGAGCCTGAGCACAGCAGGCAGTTCCCTGTTCCTCACCTTCTCCATCAGAAGTTCATCCAGCGCCATGTTATAGGCCGCATCATTCTTATGACTTTCTATGTAATACCAAACGCGTTCTAACATTACTTCGTCTCTCCCCTTTCATTTCCTCTTTAAAAGTATATCAAATATCTCTATAATATACTTATGTGAAAAGTTAAGGAGAGATGAGTTTTGGAAAATTGGATGATCATCCTTCTGGCAGCAGTTATCGTAATATTACTGCTCGTTCTGAACGGTTACAGGAACATGCGCAATGTCAAATCCCTGCCAGAGGAAGAATTTAAAAAAGATCTGAGAAGAGTTCAGCTGATTGATTTGAGGGAAAAGGAAAAATATGAACACGGACACATCATGGGTGCAAGGAATATTCCGATGATGAACTTCTCTATGAAAATGAACTCATTAAGGAAAGACCAGCCAATCTATCTGTATGATCATAATGGAAGATTGTCCATCAGAGCGGCAAAGATGCTTAAGAAAAAAGGATACAGTGATATCTATATGCTGAAAAACGGCATCAGCAAGTGGACAGGTAAAATTAAATCTAAATCCAAATAAAAAGGAACCGCG
>NZ_ANAM01000007.1 GCF_000330705.1 Salinicoccus carnicancri Crm | reverse complement strand
ACCCGCGGGTCCTTTTTTATTATTCCTTTTCCTCTATGATATCTTCTCGCTGGAACCTGAGCACAGGTTTTCGTGCTGCCAGTGTTTCATCCAGCCGGCCGATGACTGTAGTATGCGGTGCTTCAAGGACAATATCCGGATCCTCTTCCGCCTCTTTTGAAATGTGGATCAGTGCATCAACGAAACCATCGAGTGTCTCCTTGGACTCTGTTTCCGTCGGTTCCACCATCATGCATTCCTCGACATTCAGCGGGAAGTAGATTGTCGGCGGATGGTAGCCGAAGTCAAGCAGGCGTTTGGCCATATCGAGTGTACGTACACCCATTTTCTTCTGCTTTGAACCGCTGATTACGAATTCGTGTTTACAGTGCTGTTTGTAAGGCAGTACGAAAGTGCCTTCAAGCCTCCTCATCATATAGTTGGCATTGAGAACTGCGCTTTCCGATACTTCCTTGAGGCCGTCCGGCCCCATCGTACGGATATAAGTGTACGCCCGGAGGAATATGCCGAAGTTCCCGTAGAATGGCTTGACACGTCCAATGCTGTCGGGCACATTGTGTTCCACACGATAATTGTCACCTTCTTTGACAACGAGCGGTTTCGGCAGGAATTTCGCAAGCTCCGCCTTTACACCGATGGGGCCGGAACCTGGTCCGCCGCCGCCGTGAGGTCCTGTGAACGTCTTATGGAGATTGAGGTGTACCGCATCGAAGCCCATGTCCCCGGGTCTTACCTTGGCCATGATGGCATTGAGGTTTGCACCGTCATAGTACAGCTTGCCGCCTGCTTCATGGACGATATCGCGTATTTCAAGAATATCCTCTTCGAAAAGTCCGAGTGTATTCGGGTTTGTCAGCATGATTGCTGCTGTATCATCGCCGACCAGTGTTTTCAGATGGTCGATGTCAACAAGACCCCTGTCGTTGGATTTGACTGTAACAGCTTCAAAGCCTGCCACTACTGCACTTGCCGGGTTTGTACCGTGGGCGGAATCGGGAACGATTACTTTTGTACGGTTATGGTCACCGTTCGCCTCATGGAACGCTTTGATCATCATGAGTGCGGTCCACTCGCCCTGTGCACCGGCTGCCGGCTGAAGTGTGATTTCATCCATTCCTGTAATCTCTTTAAGATGCTCCTGCATATCATGGACGATTTCCAGTGAACCCTGGATTGCCTTGTCATTCTGCTCAGGATGGCTGTTTGCGAAGCCGGGCATCCTTGCAACCTTTTCATTGATTTTAGGGTTGTATTTCATCGTACATGAACCAAGTGGATAGAAGCCCGAGTCTACACCATGGTTTTTGTTGGAAAGCTCAGTGTAGTGCCTCATCAGGTCGAGCTCACTGATTTCAGGCAGCTCTGCTTTGGTCCCGCGGATGAATTTCGTATCTATTATATCGGATAGTTCCTGTTTTTCCACTTCGAGGTCCGGAAGTGAGTATGCGAATCGGTCTTCTGTGCTTCTTTCGAAAATCAAAGGACTGGATCCCTTAAGCATTATATTCACCCAACCTTTCAACAAATGAATCAATTTCATCTTTGGTACGGAGCTCTGTCACTGCGATGAGCATATGGTGCTCGAATTTTTCATCTACTCTTCCAAGGTTGAAACCACCGATGAAGCCATCATCGTAGAGGGTATCATTGATTTCGTCAACATTTTTGGAAAGTTTGACAGCAAATTCGTTGAATGACTGCCCATCGAGTATTTCGAATCCTTTGGATTTCAACTGATTTTTCATGTAGTAAGTATTCTGAATGTTGTTTTCCGCCATTTCAACTGCACCTTTTTTACCGAGCGCACTCATTGCTACAGATGAAGCGAGGGCGTTCAGTGCCTGGTTAGAACAGATGTTGCTTGTCGCTTTGTCACGTCTGATATGTTGTTCACGTGCCTGCAGAGTCAGCACGAAACCGCGGTTGCCTTCATCATCCTGTGTCTGGCCGACAAGACGGCCGGGCATTTTCCGCATCAGTTTGCTGGTTGCAGCGAAATAACCGCAGTGCGGTCCGCCGAACTGTGTAGGGATACCGAATACCTGTGTATCACCTGTGACAATGTCCGCCCCGAATTCACCCGGAGGCGTAAGAATGCTGAGTGCAAGCGGATTGCTGTTTACAACGAACAGTCCTTTGTGTTTATGTGCGATCTTTTCAATCTCTTCCAGGTCTTCCACAGAACCGAGGAAGTTCGGATACTGGACCATTACTGCTGCAGTATCTTCATCGGCAGCGTCATCAAGCCTGGCAAGGTCTGTATAGGAACCGTCAAGTTCAACCTCGACGACTTCAATGCCCTGGGCTTTGCAGTATGTCCTCAACACTTCAATTGCCTGATAATGGACACCCTTTGATACGACCACTTTCTTTTTGCGTGTTTTGCCGGCTGCCATAGTTGCAGCTTCTGCAAAGGCAGTCGGTCCGTCATACATTGATGAGTTTGCCACATCCATGGCAGTAAGTTCTGAAATCAATGTCTGGAATTCGAAAATCGCCTGCAGTTCACCCTGGGATATTTCAGGCTGATACGGTGTGTATGCCGTGTAGAACTCAGAACGTGAAATCACATGATCCACGACTGTCGGTATATAGTGGTCATATGCACCAGCACCGAGGAATGATACGTGTGTTTCCGTCGTGATGTTCTTCTTTGAGATATTTCCAAGTTCACGAAGCAGTGAAGTCTCACTCTTCTTTGGTTTGATATTCAGTTCGCCCTTGAACCTTACTTTTTCAGGGATGTCGCTGAAAAGTTCAGATACATCTGAAATGCCGATCGTAGCCAGCATCTCCTGCCTGTCTTTTTCTGTCAATGGTAAATAACGATGACTCAATTCATACACTCCTTCTCACAATTAGTTTTTATGGAATGGCGTTTTGACAAATTTCGCCTTTACTTCTTTGTTTCTTACAATGATATTGAATTCTTTATCAAGTTCATGAAATTCTTTATCCACAAGTGCGAACCCTATGGATTTCTTTGTCAGCGGGGACTGCGTGCCACTGGTGACATATCCCACTCTGTTGTCATCAGAGTCTCTCACTTCATAATCTGTGCGTGCAATCCCTCTTTCAAGGATTTCGAAGCCGCCGAGCTTTCTTGGAGCCCCATTTTCCTTCTGTTCCCTGAGCACATCTCTGCCGACAAATTCCCCTTTGTCCGGCTTGACCGCAAATCCCATGTTGGCTTCTACCGGAGTGATGTCTTCCGTCAGATCCTGGCCGTGGAGCGGAAGGCCGGCTTCCAGTCTCAAAGTATCGCGCGAACCGAGTCCGCACGGCTCTGCTCCGCCATCGAGGAAAAGTTTCCACAGTTTCAATGTATCCCCTGCAGCGCAGTAGATTTCAAACCCGTCCTCGCCGGTATATCCTGTCTGCGAAAGGATCACTTTGGAACCATCGATGTCTATGTCCTTTTTGAAGCGGAACATCTTCATTTCGCTGATGTCCTCTTCGACATGCTTTTGTACAAGATTACGGGCTCCCGGGCCCTGTACTGCCAGCTGGCCGTAGTCCACGGATACATTCTCAACAGCGGCATCAAAGCCATCGATCGCTTTAAGTGTCTCAAAATCAATATCTGTATTTCCAGCATTGACGACAAGCAGGTAGTCATCTTCATCCAGTTTGTAAATCACAAGGTCGTCGATTACTCCTCCGCGCTCGTTGCAGAGCATAGTATATTGGGCACGTTCTTCTGTGAGCTTTGTAACATCATTGGTCAGAGCATAGTTCAGAAATTCGACGGATTCCCTGCCCGTTACCCTGATTTCACCCATATGGCTGACTTCGAACATGCCAATCGCTTCCCGGACTGCCCGATGCTCTTCCCTGATGCTTGAGAATTGGACAGGCAGTGCCCAGCCCGAGAAATCAATCACTTTGGCACCAGATTCCACATAATAGTCATACAACGGTGTCTTCTTCAATTCAGACATGATTTTTCCTCCTTTAAAATAAAAAACAGGACAGCCTTGTAAACTGCCCTGTTGATTTGTCTTCAGGATTGCGTCCCAATGCTGTACTTTTGCCTGAGAGATTCACCTGTGCGGCTTGCTCCTTCGGCGACGATCACTCGTTCTCTCGAGCATTGTTCAATCGCAAAATATTCAATTAATATTTCGACCTAATTATACCCATAGCACCAGTAAAATAGCAAGCCGATTCTCATAATATTGTAAGCCCTGTCATCGGGCTGGTTTCAAAATGGCTTCGACCGTATCGTCGAGCCCGCATGCAGTATCCACTTCCAGGTCGGCTGCTGCCCTGTATCTCTCTAACCTGCTGTCATAAAGTGCTTTCACCTGTTCCCGCGGCCTGCTTGCAAGAGGTCTTGTAATGTCATCTGAAATCCTTTCATACAGGGAGTCGAACGCTGCATTCAGGAAGATCACTTTCCTGTCGGTATTCCTGATGATTTCATATGAATCATCATATGTGATTATGCCCCCGCCGGTGGAAATGATGCCATCGTTCTCACATGCAGCCAAAAGCACACTGTATTCATACTTCCGGAACCCCGCCTCCCCCTCTTCAGCGAATATTTCGGGGATCGTCCTGCCGCTCAATTCATTTATCCTATCATCCAACTCCAGAACGTCCAGCCCCAGCCTATCACCCAGGGCTTTGGCAACTGTACTTTTTCCGCTGCCCATGAAGCCTATTAGAATCATCGCTTTCACTCCTCTTCAATCAATCCGCTGATTTTTTGCTGATAGATTTCTATGAAATTCATGCGGATATCCAGTGTAATCATCATCTCATTGTAATATTGGTAGTATAAACTTATCAGATAAATGAGAATAATGTATATAGAAAAGCTGAAAAAACCGTCATTTTTTGAATGTAAACGTTTCATTGAATTCGCCATTTTCACCTTCGATTTCCAACCGGGCATGGTCCTTTTCATCTCCTATATCGAATTTTTTCACTCCGAACATCACGGTGACAAAACCGCTCCCATCCACGCTCCTGATAATTCGGTCTCCTGCGCGGCGATAGCTGATGACTTTTTTTCCATCATCAAAGCTGATCGATGTTGCGGTCCTGGATACCGTAATTTTTTCGCTCTTCTTATAAACATCAGTGATATCCAGTACGAAAAAGTCTGCTTCAAAATCATGGTCAGCATCACTCATGGAAGCAAAATAGGAGATGGCTGCAGGCATGGCCGTCATTATCAATGCCGCGACAGAAAGGGCGGCGAGTGCCTCCATATATGTGAAGCCCCCGCTACCTGACGCGCAGACAAAGTGTTTCATTCTTCTTCGCACATATCGAATCCCCTTTTAGTATATAATCGTCATGTGTAAAATTATCAGGTGCATCATGGTTCAGAAGTTCTATATAGAGCGACCTGCTGAAATCAAGTTTTTCTTCCGCAAGTGTCACTGTTGTTCTGATCATCATGAGAGCGGGGACCAGGACGCCGATGATTATTGAAAATATCAGCATGGCAAGTAATGCATCCAGCATCATGAAACCTTCATCTTTCAATCCTGAACCTCCCCTTCTGTATCTGGAAGACGAAGCTCACCGGTTCACCCATGCAGTCGAACCGTGCGGTACCGAATGCGTTCGTATCCCCGTTTGATTTGTACAAAAATCCTGAAAGCCCCCCTTGCAGTATTGTGCATGTGTTGAGTGTGTATGTTTCAAGTGCCTCCCCATAGCCGTTCTTTATTACTATACGGTGTTTTACCCGGTCAAATTCCACCACGTGCGCCTGTTTCGTGTTCAGTGCGTTGGTCTGTGCCAGCTGAAAAAAGAATGCTATATTATCCACTTCCCGGTCGACCATATTATCATTGTTTTTTGGTGCGGACTGTACCGTGAGCATGAGGAGGATGCTGACCACTGCGAGTGTCAGCAGCACTTCCATCATCGTGAACCCGCTATTCGGATTTCGCTGCCTGACCATCTACAATTACAATCCCGGTGCCGTTTGCACAGGTCACCTGGTCGTTCGTCAAATAATCCGGTACAAGCGCGCTCACTGAAGAGGGCGCACCGCCTTCGTTCAGCGTATATGCCTGTATCTGGCTCTGAACCATCTTGACCTGGGCATCGCACCCGGTATCCTGTACATTCGCGCTCTGGGCAGCGATATTTGGGATGATAAGGATGATCAGTACAGAGATCACCAGCAGTACGAGCAGCATTTCAATCAATGTGAAACCTTCATCTTTTCTCTTCATTTTCTTATTTATCAGTTTTTTCATCATATTTGAAACCTCCTAGTTGATTGTCGCCATCATCTGGAAAATAGGCAATACTATTACCAGATATAGGCAGATGATGAGCAGCCCGAGTATAAGGAATATGACAGGCTGTATCTTCCTGGTTATATTTTCAATCTTCATTATGATCTTCTCAAGCGTGTATTCACTGAACAGGATGAGTTCTTTGCCGACACTGCTGTTCTGTTCACCGTGGCTTACAAATACTGCAAGTTTTTCATCCAGCATATCGATCCGTCTGATGGCTTCTGAAAGCGTGTGACCCTCCATCAGCTTGCCCTCGATCAATCCGGAGGAATATCTCAAATATTCGTTCAGCGTCTGATGGGTGAACAGATCGAGTATTTCCTTGACCTCAAGACCATTGTTGATAAAATAGCCGAACTCTCTTGAAAATCTGTACGTCTGATAATTTCTGAAATAGAATCTGACCCCTGGTATGAACAGCAGTATTCTCGATTTCCTGTCCACATCCTTCATCGCCGCAATAAAAATTACGGTGACGGCAAAAACGGCAGCAGAAGAAACGGCGGTGAACACCAGCCGGGGGAGAAGCTGCAGAAAAGAGGTGAGCACGGTCACAACCCCTTCCGAACTTGTCCCCATCGCACTGTAGAGTGAATTGAACTGGGGTATGACGGTATAGTTGAGGACGATGAGCATGATAATGAATATGGAGACCAGTACCAGCGGGTACTGCACTGCCTTCAGCAGTTTTTTCGAGGTGTTCCGCATATGGTCCAGATAAAAGGCGGACTCCCGCAGGTTCATGAGCATTTCCCCATGAATTTCGGCAAATGAAATCTGGATGATGATTGTATTTCTGAATCCGAGCCCTTTTAAAACACGGCTGAGGGTCGCCCCCTCCTCGACCAGGGCGAGACATGCCTCTTTATCCCTGTCCTTCAGTACGTCGTACTGTTCAAGGATAAATATGAGCGCCTGATGCATTGTGAATCCATTTTCCAGAAGATCAGCCAGTTTGAACAGGAAATGTGAATCGTATTTCCCCAGTCTATTTGAACCTGCTCTTAAATGTTTTAAGTTCTGTTTCAGTGATGCTTCCTCCCTTCCCGAGAGCATCAAGCTGATCCGACAACGAGAAAATATCGATTTTCTTCCCTGACAGATAATCTCTTATATGGTCATTCTCCATGTACTCGTAGATGATATAGCTCCCGCGGTTCGTGTGTATGAGCCGCTGATTGATGATAAGTGATATGCTCTGGATCATTTCCTCTGTATAGAGACCGTAATCCTTCAGTCTGCTCAAAGTGCTCACCGCAGATTTACTGTGGAAAGTGCTGAGCACAAGATGTCCGGACAGGCTTGCCCTGAGCAGTTCGGAGGCAATTTTGGCATCCCTTATTTCCCCGAACATGATCACATCCGGATCACACCTCAGAACACCCTTTAACAGCGGGCTGTAATCCATGCTGGCCTTTTCATTGATTTCCACCTGCACGATGCCATCCATTTCGTATTCAACAGGGTCCTCGATACTGATGATCTGACGCTTGTTTTCTGAAATGATATCCCCGAGAAGACGGTACATCAGAGTCGTCTTGCCTGAGCCGGTGGGTCCGGTAAAAAGGACGAGTCCCTGCATACGTGTCATGTACTCCTTCAGGAATTCATATTCCTCTCCTGTGTGGAACAGTCCCATGGACTTTCTGTCCTCCATCGGGTTAAGGATTCTGATGACGATGATTTCGTTCATCAGGGATATCGGCAGTGTGCTGACCCGTACGCCGACTGAAATCTCCCCATCATCAATAACCGTCCTTCCGCTCTGCGGCACCTTGTGTTCGTTAATATCCAGTTCAGCTGTGAATTTCAAATAGTTGACCAGTTTTCTGTACTCTTCCATGGTCATCTCACACAGAGTGGCCATCTCCCCTCTTCTTCTCACTCTGACGAGACCTGTATTGCTCTCGAGTGTCAAATGAATGTCGGTTGCATTTTGACGCCTTGCGCCTTTGAATATTTTGCTTAGTACTGCCTTCAATAAAAACACCTCCTACCCTATATATGCCTAAAAATGCCGGTTTTGATCTTTTCAGAATTAAAAAAGCAGATTTTGTATTTCTGTATATGTTTTTGAGGTATAATTCTGATTAATGGAAATAGATTACAATACTATTGTCTTTTTTAGTATTTACTTTGATATGAAGTTTATTTATAATTGATTATGATATGTTTTAGTAACGATGAAAGGACTGTTCCTATGGATAAGGTATTTAAGACACTTGGATTCTGGACTGCAATGTTCGCAATCCTGTTCTATGTCGGGGATATGATGATGATGACATTATTTTTCATTGCCCAAACTGGCTTCTTCATTCTGTTGGGGTATATGAAATTGACTGAGAGAATGTATATGTATGTATTTGCTGCATACCTGGTCCTTTTCTTTGTAGGATTTACATACTACACAACATTCCTGTTGGAACCAAGCTTCGGCTAAACATAAAAAA
>NZ_ANAM01000006.1 GCF_000330705.1 Salinicoccus carnicancri Crm | reverse complement strand
TTTTTTATGTTTGCTTATCCCCTGACAAACGGGTTAGTCGCCTTCTCTTCCCTGATTGTTGTGACGGGCCCGTGGCCGGGATACACATCAGTATCCGCATCCATCACGTACAGTTTCTCCCTGATGGAATTGATGAGATCGACATGGTTGCTCATGTAAAGATCAGTACGGCCTATGCCTCCTGAGAAGAGTACGTCTCCGGAGATGACAAAATCTGCAAACCGGAAACTCATACTGCCCGGAGAATGTCCCGGTGTATGGAGCACATCGAATTTGAAGCTTCCGGCCTCCATCGGCCCCTCTTCCAGCACCTTCACCTCAACATCCGCAGATACCGGTTCAATGCCCATGTCTGTATACTTGCCGGAACCGTTTTTGCCCGGGTCTGACAGCCAGTCCGTCTCCTCGTCGCCGAGCCAAATATCGACGCCGTATGTCCTGGCAGTCTCTTCCAATGCCCCGATGTGATCATAGTGGGCATGTGTGAGGAGTATTGCCTCTACAGGCAGCCCGATGCGATCTACCTCTTGTCTAATCACGTCCGCCTCACCGGAAGGATCGATAATCAGCACTCCGGTATCATTGTTTAGAATATAACAGTTCGTTTCAAGCATGCCCAACGGCAAAGTTCTTATATTCATGTTTTCACTCCTTAAAATCTACTCGACAAAGACATGTTTTAATTATACAATATATATGAGGTAAAAGAGAAATATTGGGGGTTGAACAAAAATGCCATTCATCGATACAGGAGAGTTGTTTGAAATCGGTGGCCTTACCATTCGTATTGGAATCAATGCCTTTTCATTATTAGCATTAATGGTCTTCATTGTTGGTATTTGGGCACTTGTTGCTTCGATTAAAAGCAAAAATCTGCTGGCAGTGCTGTTCAGTGTTGCCACTGTAGCAACTTTCGGATTCTTTGCAATCGCTACAATCTTTACATACGGTTACCCTGACCTGGGACACTAGGAAGGCAATCGTCATATGAATATAAAAAGCAGGCCTCGACGAGGCCTGCTTTTTATATTCATCTTAAAGTATCCTCTGCAATTCTGATCTGTTCTTCCACTGCCTTCGTCCCTGTACCTCCCATGCTGTTCCTTCTGTCGACGACGACTTTCGGTGCCAGTACTTCATAGATGTCCGGTTCTATCGCTTCATGCTCCGCCCTGAACTCCTCAAGAGACATATCCCTGAGATATTTGTGTTCGTTTATACATTTCAGTACAGCTTTTCCGACCACCTCATGCGCATTTCTGAAAGGCACACCCTTCTGCACAAGATAATCGGCCAGTTCGGTCGCATTTGAAAAGTCCTCCTCAACCGTCTTCTCGAGTGTCCCCTCATTGATTGTCATACTTCCAAGCATTCCATTCATGATCTTGAGTGAACCGCTTACCGTTGTGACGGCGTCAAAGAGCCCTTCCTTGTCTTCCTGCATGTCCTTATTGTATGTGAGGGGCAGTCCTTTCAACAGCATCAGCATGCTCATAAGCGATCCGGCAGTGCGTGCACTCTTGCCGCGGATCAGTTCAGCCATATCCGGATTTTTCTTCTGGGGCATCATGGAGCTTCCCGTTGTGAACTGATCGGACAGCTGGATGAAACCTGCCTCTTCGCTCATCCAGAAAATGAGCTCTTCAGAAAGCCTTGAAAGATGGACCATGACAAGACTGATGTTCGACAGTGTCTCAATTATATAGTCGCGGTCGCTTACAGCATCCATGCTGTTCTGGTATAACCCGGAGAATCCGAGGAGCTGTCTGGTCTCTTCCCTGTCAATGTCAAAAGTGGTTCCACTGATTGCACCGGCGCCGAGAGGTGAAACATCTATGCGTTTCAGCGAATCGCTGAATCTCTCCTTATCCCTTTTCAGCATCCAGAAATAGACCATGATATGGTGCGAGAATAAAACAGGCTGCGCACGCTGCAGGTGGGTATATCCGGGCATGATGACATGGATGTTGTCCTTTGCCAGATCAAGAACCGTCTTCTGCATATGTTCTATGCCTTCAATGATTTCGTTTACCCGCCCTTTGACATACAGATGCATATCAGTCGCCACCTGATCATTTCTGCTCCTGGCGGTATGGAGCTTGCCGCCGGTATCACCGATCTTTTCAATCAGAGCATGTTCGACATTCATATGGATGTCCTCATGGGCGATCGAAAACTCTGTAACACCATTTTTGTAATCCTCAAGCACTGCCGTCAGTCCATCCGCGATCTCTTTTCGCTCATCTTCAGTGATGATCCCCTGTTTAGCCAGCATAGTCGCGTGTGCTATGCTTCCTGCTACATCCATTTCAATAAGCGTATTATCAAAATGGATGGACGCGTTGAACTCGTCCACCCATTCAATGGCTTCACCCTGAAATCTGCCGCCCCATGCCTTTTCAGTCATAGAGTTTCACTCCGCTGTCCAGCATGGATTTCACTTTGGTCGGCAGGCCGAAAATTTCAATGAAACCGACTGAGGCATCCTGATTGAATGCATCCTCTTTTGTATATGTTGCAAGTTTTTCATTATAGAGACTGTTATCAGAGCGTCTGCCTGTAACAGTGATGTTGCCTTTGTAAAGAGAAACCCTCACTTCCCCTGTGACAGGCTTCTGCATATCCTTCAGCATGCCTCTCAGTGAATCGGAAAGTGGAGAGAACCAGAGACCGTTGTACACCTGTTCTGAAAATTTCTGTTCGATGACCGGTTTGAAATGTGCGATGTCTTTGGTGAGAGTAATCGTTTCAAGATCATGCTTAGCCGTCAGGATCACTTTGGCACCCGGTGTTTCATAAATTTCACGTGATTTTATACCTACAAGCCTATTCTCAACATGATCGATTCTGCCAATGCCGTGTCCGCCTGCAATATCATTCAACTTGATGATGAGGTCATTGAGTTTGTATTTCACTCCGTTGATTGACTTTGGAAGACCATTTTCAAAAGTGAGCAGCAGCTCCTCGGCTTCGTCCGGCGCACCCTGTACATTTTCAGTCAGATCGTAGGCATCTTCCGGCGGAGTGTTCCACGGGTCTTCCAGTACACCGCATTCGTTGCTTCTGCCCCACAGATTCTGGTCTATGGAATAAGGTGAATCCAGGTCGACCGGAATCGGGATATTCTTCTCTTTGGCATAGTCGATTTCCTCTTCCCTGCTCCATGTCCATTCACGTACCGGCGCCAGTACTTTCAAAGAAGGATCGAGGCCCTGGATCGCAACTTCGAAACGGACCTGGTCGTTTCCTTTGCCCGTACATCCGTGTGCCACATAGTCCGCATTGGTATGATGGGCAATTTCTACCAGCTTTTTAGAGATGAGTGGTCTGCTCAGCGCTGAGACAAGCGGGTATTTCTGTTCATACATAGCATTGCCGTATATTGCATATGCCACGAACTCATTTGCAAATTCTTCGGTGGCATCCACGACATGGCATTCAACCGCGCCCATATCCAGTGCTTTCTGATGGACGAGACCAAGGTCCTTCCCTTCCCCGACATCCAGGCATACTGCCACAACGTCATAACCTTTATCGATGAACCATTGGATGGTCACACTTGTATCAAGCCCTCCTGAATACGCTAAAACAACTTTTTCCTTCATGTTCATTCACCTCTGTATTCGATTTAATGATTTAAATACTATCATTATAAACATACTTAATCAAGCATATTTATTCATTTATATGTATTTTTTATATTTTACAAATAAATGCGGTTTATCTATACTTGACTTAATTACAGAAAGGAGCATTTTATTATGAGGTATGTTTTTATCACCGGCACGACCGGGGGACTTGGGTCTTCCCTGCTCGGAGCATTCAGAGAAGACCGTATCATCAGCATCACGCGGCGGAAAGTGAAGACGGATATCAGGCTGTATAAGGAATTTCATGTCGATTTCCTTGATGAAGGTACACTCGAAGAAGAAATCATGGATATTTTCGGTTCAATTGATCCGGATGCAGGGGATGAAATTTTTCTCATCAATAATGCCGGTACTGTAGGACCTGTAAAATCAGTGGAGAATATGGATGCCAATGGGTACCTCGATAATTACAAGGTGAATGTACTCGCACCGGCTTTGTTCATCAAAGGGTTCATCAGAGCTTTCAAATCACTGGATGCTCAAAAGAAAATACTGACAGTTTCAAGCGGCGCGGCTCTGAGCCCCGTGGAGGGATGGGCGGCATACTGCACATCGAAAGCAGCTGTGAATATGCTGAGCGGCGTAACACGTGCGGAGACTGCGGATTTCAATTCTCCCGTGCTGTCATCCACATTCAGACCGGGGGTAATAGATACCGATATGCAGAAGACAATCAGGGAGTCTGATCCAAAAGAGTTTCCGAATCTCGATAAGTTCAAAAATTATAAATCGGAAGAGCGCCTGTTAGATCCGGATTTTGTGGCATCCATCCTGAAAAAGATCATTGCAGCCGATGATTTTGCGGAAGCTGTAAATTATGACATCGCTGACTATATGTAAAAAAATAGAACCCGAGGGTTCTATTTTTCATATAAGGTACTGTTTTACAAGTCTGGCAGCACCGTACATGCCTGCATCGTTTCCGAGTTCAGCCATGACGATTTCCACATCATCTGCAGCCGGAGGAAATATCAGGGAATCATAATATTTTTTGATTTTATCGGTCAGATACCTCCCCGCCCGGCTCACACCGCCGCCGAATACGAAGTATCCCGGATTGGTGATTACAGAGATACTGCTCATGGCGACAGCAAGGTAGCGGGCAGCCTCTTCAACCACAAATTCCGCAAGCGGATCTCCTGTCATGGCCGCATCCACGATTGCTTTTGACGTCAGAGTGCCTTCCTTGATGGCTGCTATGAGAACTGAATTTTCATGGTCATCTGAATGGTATCCGGCAAGGTTCACCATGCCCGTTGCAGATGCAACGGTTTCAAGGCATCCTTTCTTTCCGCAGTTGCACTGGAAACGTCCGTCGAAATCGACTGTAATATGACCGATTTCCCCGCCTGAACCGCCGGTACCGTGTATCAGGCGGCCTTCGGAAATGACGCCGCCCCCCACACCGGTTCCGAGAGTGATCATGACCACTTCGGAGTGTCCGTGACCGGCGCCTTTCGACTGTTCTCCGAGCGCCGCCACATTGGCATCATTATCAACGATTGCAGCTGAACCGCTCAGTTCACTGAAGATTGTGGCGATTGAGCGCTTCCCTTTTATATTCAGGTTTATGCAGCCGTTGAGTATTCCTTTCTCAAAATCCACCGGACCCGGCATGCCGAGCCCTGTGCCCAGGCATTCCTCCACTTTAAAACCCAGGATTTCCTCTTTTGACCGGAAGGAGTCGAGGACATCCGCAAGTATATGACTGCCCTCTTCCGATATATCTGTCGGAATCTCCCATTTTTCAATCAGATTGAGTTCTTCATCAAAAACCCCCAATTTACAGGAGGTTCCCCCGATGTCTGCTGCTAGAATGACACTCATGTACTAACCCCTTTTCCTCAAAATAAGCAATGCTTCTGTAAATTCCTCTCTGGTGAGAAGTGCATGCTTGTAAAGTTCCTTTATCTCCATTTCCATCATTGCAAGTTTATTCTTTTCGTCCTTGTCATAAACGTAGATGCCATATCTGCGCAGGAGAAGATTGATATCACTGAGATCTCTATTGTTCATTATATTCCTCCGCCAGTAGTTTCAATCCTTCATCTTTTATATTTGCGGTGTCCAGATGATTGAAAACATCCTGCATATCTTCATAATTACGCTGTTTTCTAAGCTGGATAAGCCGGTATTCAGCAGCATATTCATTGGAGGGATCGAGCTCGTAGCTTCTGTCATGATATTTTTCTGCCTGCTCCCTGTTGCCGGCATGCTCAGACAGAACCCCCAGTGCATGGTATGTTGTGGCAGTACCGTTCCCTGAGCGGAGCGCCTCATTGGCAATATTGAGCGCCTCTTCATATTCTCCGTTTTCAATATATTCCATCGCCATATCGTCAAAGGGTTGGCTTGAATCCCTTGAGGTCATGACAAAATATGACAATGCCGCCAGTATGATCAGCATTCCAAATGAAGCGAAGAACCATTTTGCATCAAAGCGCTTCGGGTTGAATATGATACCGAGCAATGCGCCTGATAGAAGGCCACCGATATGCGCAAAGTGGTTGATATTGGCAAACAGCTGGGCAAATACGGATACTAAAATGAATATCAGGGCAATCTGGACAATCAGTTTCAAATTGATACGGCCATGTGAAAGCAGATGGACGATGATGATTCCAAGAAGACCGTATACCGCACCGCTCGCTCCAAGGGAGATGCCTTCGATGACGAACATGAGCGAGAACAGACTTGAAAGGATTCCACTCAGGCAGTATGCAATAAGCAGATGGAATTTGCCGTATAGGCTCTCTGTAAATTTCCCCAGTATATACAGTGCAAATATGTTGAAGAGGAAATGATCTATTGTGACATGAAGGAAAGAGCTTGTCAGCAGCCTGTAGAACTCCCCTGAAACAACGTTGAAGTGGCTCAGGGCAAGACCGTTCGTCAGCAGATAGGAATCAAAGAATCTGACTGCTGCAAAGTTGAACAGGAAGATGATCAGATTGATGCTGATCAGAAGATATGTCATCGGTGTAAACTTGATCATATACTTCTCAAATGGGTGCTGCCCCATCAGACGTCTCTGATAATACCCGTCATCTTTTGCCTTCTTGTACTTCATATCGAGTCTGAAGAAAGGGTTCCGGATGACCTGACCCATATCTGAAATGCCTCTGTGTACAACCTTGAGGCCACCCGATTTACTCTTTCTGCGGACACCTCCCCCAGCCATGTGGATGCAGTAGATTGTGCCGACATCAAAGCCGGCACTTCTTGAAATCATGTCCACCCTTTCAAAAAGGCCATCTGTGGTATGATCCAACTCTGCTTCCGTCAGAAGAAAATCATTGAGACACATAATGGCCCGGTCTTTTGGATTTTTGAGCCATATTGTACCGTTCTCCCTGTCGTAATTGAAAAAAGAATAACCGGTATAGCGAACCAGTTCATAGGCAGTGTGCCATTTACTTCTCATCCCCAGACCTCCTGCTTTTTGCATCGATTGTACGTTCAGGAGTGATGAGTATATCCACTGGGACATCATGCGGTTCCCGGACCGCTTCGCCGATCTGTTCCTCAAACAGCAGCGAGAGTTTCACCCCACTGTAATCTTTCAGGAAACGATCATAGAAACCGCCGCCGTATCCAATCCTGTAGCCAGTCTCTGAATAGATGAGACCCGGTACTACGATGAGGTCCACCTGGTTGTTTACATTGCTTCGTTCCGAAGGAACGCGGAGGTTTTTCTCATCGGTTACAACATCATCAAAAGAGAAGAACCTTGAGAAGTTCATTTCTTTTTCCCTGTAATCACATACAGGTGTGTAGACTTCACGCCCCGATTCCACCATCCATGAAACGATACCGTCCGTATCAAGTTCATGGGGCATGGACAGCACAATGCCGATGGAACGTATGTCATGCTCTTTTATGAAATCTATGAACTTTTCCTTCAAAACATCCTCTTTTTCATTCTTTGCTCCTTCATCCATGCAAGACAAAACCGATATCATATTTTTGCGCAAAGATTTCTTGTCCAAAATATTACCTCTTTCCGTAATCATCATTAATGGTCATCCAGCATCAATTATACATATTATAATATTTACAGGCACAAAGGAAAAGGTTATGCATATAAAAATAAAGAGCCCCGGCGATATTGCCGGAGCTCTGCTACTGCTGTGCAACTTTTTCGTACTTGTCACCTGTCAGGATGAAGTATACATGTTCTGCGATATTTTTGATATGGTCGCCGATACGCTCTAGGTACTTGGCAGCAAGCTGGCTCTGCCCTGTGACGAACACGTCCGATTCCTCGATGATGTCAGTTGTCGTGATCTGCACAAACAATGCATCGATATCCTTATCGCGTTCAATGATCTCGATACACAGATCTGTATCCCCTGCTTCATATGCTGTTTTAACATCTTCAAGCATAAGCAGTGCGAGTCTCTCCATCGTCGACAGTCTGAGAAGCAGTTTTTCACTGTCCAGTCTGACCCGTTTCCTGACTTCACCCAGATTGCTGATGTTATCACTGATGCGCTCCAGATCGTCTGCAACCTTGATGCTGGATATGATGAGTCTCAGATCTGTAGCTACCGGCTGCTGGGTTGTTATCAGATTGATGACCTGTGTATTGATGTCATATTCCATTGAATTGATAACCGAATCCCCTTTTACAAGTGCTCTCGCCCGTTCAGTATCCGGGTCGGTCAGCACTTCTGTACTCCCGCGCAGCCTTCCATAGCACTCTTTGCCAAGTGCCACTACATCCTGGTGGAGCGCATCCATTTCAGCCTGGAATTTTCCGCGGTAGACCATTTAACCGAACCTGCCTGATACATAGTCTTCCGTGCGTTTATCTTTCGGATTTTCGAATATGACTTTCGTGTCATCATGTTCGACGACATATCCCTGATAGAAGAATGCCGTCTTGTCTGAAATACGTGCAGCCTGCTGCATATTGTGTGTCACGACGATGATACTGTATTTTTCTTTGAGCTGCTGCATGAGATCCTCAATCTTGGTAGTTGATATCGGATCAAGTGCACTTGTCGGCTCGTCCATCAGAATGACATCAGGTTCGATGGCGAGTGCCCTCGCGATACAAATGCGCTGCTGCTGGCCGCCGGAGAGACCGTAGGCATTCGCATTGAGACGATCCTTCACTTCATCCCATATCGCCGCACCCCGGAGACTCTTTTCAACGATTTCATCAAGCACTTTCTTCTTACGGATACCGTGGACCCTTGCGCCGTATGCAACATTGTCATAGATCGATTTAGGGAAGGGATTCGGCTTCTGGAAGACCATGCCGACTTTTGTCCTCAATTCCTCAACTGTGAGGGATTTATCGAAAATGTTCTGGTCACGGTAGACGATGTCGCCTTCCGTGTGCACAACGGGAACCAACTCCACCATCCTGTTCAGTGATTTGATGAAAGTCGATTTACCACAGCCGGACGGACCGATGATTGCGGAAATTTCATTTTCATTGAACGTAAGGTTTATATTCTGGAGTGCATGGTTGTCCCCGTACCAGAGGTTGAAATCTTTTGCTTCGAAAACAGATCTGGAAGACTGTACAATGCCTGATTCCTGATTCTGCTGCTCAGTTGTTCTTACCGCTTCATTCATAACTGATTCCTCTTTCATTTTAAGTTCTGCCATGATTAAACCCTCCGTTAAAACCTTTTGGAATATTTGTTGCGGATAAAGATTGCTACAGAGTTCATAAGGAACAGGATGAGCAGGAGAATGATGATTCCTGCTGCAGTCAAGTACTGGAACTCTTCCTGTGGCATTTTGACCCAGTTGTAAATCTGCATCGGCAGTGCCTGGAATGTGTCGAATACACTGTTCGGTGTGACAAGCAGCGACACGGGCACACCTATGACAACAAGCGGTGCAGTTTCCCCGATCGCCCTCGACAGGGCGAGAATGATGCCTGTGATTATACCCGGGATTGCTGCCGGCAGGATGATTCTTGAAACAGTCTGCCATTTGGTGGCCCCCATGCCTGTTGATGCCTCGCGCACTGATCCCGGCACCGCCCGTATTGCTTCCTGGGAGGCAACAACGATTACCGGCATGATCATGAGTGCCAGTGTCAGACCGGCGGCCATTACTGAATTTCCGAGAGACAGCTGCCTGACGAAAATCGTAAGACCCAGAAGTCCGAAGACCACTGATGGTACACCCGCCAGATTTGATATGTTGACAGTGATGAAATTGGTGATTTTATTCTTCGGTGCATATTCTTCAAGATAAAGCGCAGTACCGACCGACAGTATGATCGCCACGGGTGCCGTTACAGCCATGAGCCATATGGAGCCGATGATTGCACCGTAGATGCCTGCACTTTCAGGACGGCTGGAACTGAAGCTTGTAAGAAAATCCCACGTGAGGTGGTCCCAGCCGTCAAGTACCGTATCCACTATCAGTGTAACCAGTACAACCAGGCCGACCATTGTGCACAGGAGAAAAAGGACCTTCATGAATTTGTTGAAGAAAAGTCTGCCGCCCAAAGATTTGGACACTTGATCTTTGTCCACAAGCTGCATATTAATATTCCTCCTTGAATCTTCTGGTAATCCACTGAGCTGCAAGGTTCATGACCAGTGTGAAGATGAACAGTGTCATACCTACAGCATAGAGGCTGTAGTAAAGGTCTGTACCGAAAGCAGCATCACCGGATGTAACCTGAACGATGAACCCTGTCATCGTCTGAAGTGATGTAGAAAGATCGAAATCTGCACCAGGTGTGCTGCCCGCTGCGATGGAAACAATCATGGTTTCTCCGATTGCACGTGAAATACCAAGGACAAATGAGGCAATGATGCCTGAAGCCGCAGCCGGAAGGACAACTTTTAACACGGTCTCAAAACGGGTCGCACCCAGACCGAGCGAGCCCTCCCTTGTTGACCGGGGCACCGAACTCATCGCGTCCTCACTGAGGCTCGCAATCATCGGCACAATCATGATCCCGACAACAACACCCGGTGAAATCGCATTATAGAGACTGACCCCGGGAAACATCTCTCTGATGAGCGGAGTCACAAACGTAATGGCAAAAGTTCCATATACAACTGTCGGGATTCCTGCAAGTATTTCGAGGATGGGTTTGATTATTCTTCTGACGCGGTCACTTGCATATTCACTCAGGTATACCGCAGCTCCCAGTCCGACAGGTACTGCTACGATGGTGGAAATCAACACGATTTTCAATGTTCCCATCACCAGTGCGATAATACCGAATGTAGGGTCTGCACTGAACGCATTCCATTCAGTCGCTGTGATGAATTCTATGAAGGGCACTCTAGTAAAGAAAATGAATGTTTCAGATAATAAAGTATATAAGATTCCGATGGTAGTAAGAATTGAAACAGACGTAATGATGAAAAGTATGGTTGGTACAGCTTTTTCGACGAATTTTGTGCTTTTGTTATTTTTATTATTTTGAATCATTTCCCGTATGTTATATTCACTCATAGTAAACCTCGCTTAAAAATACTTGAAAAATGGACGGGATCACCCGTCCATTCTTCATTGTCATAAGTTATGGCAATTGATCAATCTGCTCCTGATAGTCTTCTTCAGGAAGGGCCACGTAACCTGTTTCTTCTGCAGCTGATGCTGCATTTTCAAGAGTGAATTCCATGAATGTCCTGAAGTCTTCATTGTTTTCAAGGGATTCATTCTTGGCATAGACATAAAGTGGACGGGACAGTGGGTAATCGTAGCTTTGGACTGTTTCATCTGTAGGTTCTATAGCTTCTTCGCTGTCTGGTCCCTGAACGGGTACAGCTTTAAGAGCATCCTCGTTGTTCAGATAGAAACTGTAGCCGAAGAACCCAATCGAGTTCGGGTCAGAAGTGACGGATGAAACAACCTGATTTGTATCCTGGATCAATTCTCCCTGCACATCCTCGTCGTTCATGACTTCTTCTTTGAAGAAATCGTGTGTTCCATGGGACTGGTCAGGACCATATGCCTTAATCGGCTCGTCCGGGAAGTCGTCGCGAACATCGCTCCATGATTCAGCTTCTCCGCTGTAGATGGAGTAGAGCTCATCGAAAGTCAGACTGTCCACGAAATCGTTCTCCTGGCTGACTGCGACTGTCAGACCGTCAGTACCGACAAGGAACTCTGTATATTCAATACCAGCTTCCTCCAAAGCTGCAACCTCTTCTTCTTTAATGTCACGTGAAGCATTTTGGAAGTCCGTTTCGCCTGCAGTGAATCTTTCGAAGCCTGCACCTGTACCGGAAACCCCGATTTCAGCAGCCATATCATGCTCAGCGTTGAATTCCTCGTTGATGATTTCCATTATCGGAAATACTGTGGATGACCCATCCCCGACGATGGATCCACCAGTTTCTCCCGAAGCTTCGCCGGAACTGTCTTCTTCTCCGGTCGGGTCTGAGGCGTTACCGCCGCCGCATGCTGCAAGTATGAACATTATGCCCATTAGCAGTGCTGAAAGAAACATACTTTTTTTCATTCTTCAATTCCTCCAGTAGAAAATATATGTGATTTGCTTACATGTATACTCTAAGCCCTGAATGTAAATCTGAAATGAATGATTTGTAAAGATTGTGTAAATGCAAAAAAACCACCCGGTTCGGGTGGTTTAATCATAGCTTCCGTATACAAGTTTCGGGTAGAACTCACTCAGTTCATATTGATATGGTTCTTTTTCTTCCCCGCCGTTGACAACTTCATAATATTTGTTGATGACGTCACGGCCTAGATACTGTGCCGGGAAGAATGGAATGGTGTTCGGCATATTCGGGAAAATGACTGAGAAGGCCATTTCAGGACTATCGTAAGGCGCATAGCCTACATAAGTCTGATTCAGTACTGGATCGCCTTCACTGAACGCCTCGGCTGTCCCGGTTTTTCCGGCTGCTTTCGGCTCCAGGTCGTGATAGGCATCCCAGCCGGTTCCATACCTGTCAGTTGCTTCGTCATGCGTATTGAAAGCATCATAGAATCCGGATTGAATCTGATTCAGCTGCTCTTCAGTGTAAGCGACGTTATTCAGTACTTTGCCGTTAAATGACTGTAGTACGGGGCCGTCAGCATTTGAATCACTGCCTCTCACCTCTTTGCCGAGATGAAGCTGCACGCGTTGACCGTCATTGGCAATGGTTGATACGTATTGGGAAAGCTGCAGTGCTGAATAGGTATCATATTGACCGATTGCCAGATCAATGTAGCTCCCTGGATTATGTTTAAGCTCGGGACTCAGTCCTGTTGCTTCATTCGGCAGATCGATTCCCGTGGAAACGCCGAGTCCAAACTGGTTTAATCCATTTCTCAGTTTGTGTCCGGCCTCTTCTATATCATTTGGGAAGGGCATTCCATCGTAGTAGTTCAGACCAGCCATCCGGAGCGCGATTTTAAACATGTAGACGTTGGATGAAACCATCAGTGCCTCCTGATCATCAATCCTGACTCCGCCGTCCCTGTTGAAGAACGAGCTTTTGCTCGTGCCGTCAGCAAATGCCAGTGGTTCATCAATCATGAATTCCCCGGCCTCCAGGACATCATTCTGATATCCGGTCGTAACAGTTGCACCTTTGATGGATGACCCGACCACATACGTCGAAGTAAGTGCGCCATAGTTGAAATTGACAATTTCACCTTCTTCGTTCAGCTTTTTGCCGACCATCGCAAGTACATCCCCGTTGTTTGGATCCTGCACAACCAGGACGACAGTGTCCATGTGATCAGGAATGATCGTATAGTCGACATCACCGTTCTGTGCGTTTCGGTCTGCTGCATCTTCCGCAAGTTTCCTCAATGAGGTGAGATGATGCTCCGCAAGTTCTTCGAGCTCCTGCTGCAGTTCTATATCAATAGTGAGATAGAGGTCGTCACCTGCCACACCAGGCTTTGTCACTTCCTGGTTGATGATCTCGCCGGATTTATCCGTAGAGTATTTTACCTGTTCCTTCTCACCGCGGAGCACGTTTTCGTATTGGAATTCCAGGTAGGTCTTACCCACCCTGTCATTCCTTGAGTATCCCCTCGACATATAATAGTTCAGCAGTTCTTTGGGGAGCCCTTCTTCTGAAGATGAAACTTCCCCGAAGATTGTTTTCAGAGTATCATCGTATGGATAATTTCTCTGCCAATCCATTCCTGTAGTAATGCCGTCAAGTTCATCAAGCGATTCATTCACTTTGGCAAATTCTTCTTCCGTTACGTCACCGCTTTTGACGATGACCGGATTCAGTTCTCTGGCGTTTACCATCCTCACATATACTGCCAGTATATTCAGGTCATCTTCTGTCAGGATCTCATCAGCCTGTTCTTCATCCAGCTGATTGTAGACTTCCTGTGTGAACTCGTCCTGGGTGATATTCCCGTCTTCAAGAAGTGTCACCTGCTCGCTCATGATGGATTCAAGCTCATCCGGGTACTGGCTGATGATATAATCCTGTTTGTCCCTCAGCGTAATCGACTCAGTATCCATATTTATGTAACCGCTCAGTTCAACAGCAAGATCCATGATTTCATTCGATTTCATATTCCTGTGTCTTGTAAAATAAATGGCACGCTGGGATTCGTTCCCAACCAGCAGATTGCCGTTACGGTCATATATTTCACCACGCGGCACACTCTGGTTGATTTCGACATATTGCGCATTCTCCACTTCTTCCTGGTAGGTGTCCCCTTCGACAATCTGGAGATAGCCAAGCCTGAAGATGAGCGTAAGACAGAGCAGGAATACAATGATCAGGATGATATTGATCCTGGACTTCAATATTTGCCTGTTTATGGCTTCAAGGCTTTTGATTTTGGCTCTTTTCAATACAACTCAATCCTTTTTCACATCTCAATCTGTAAAGCTATTCTATCATAAATCCCGGACGGGAATATTACAATCAAAATCTGTTTTCTATATTTATAACAGCCATATTTTAACACCCTCTACAGCATGATGGTAAACAAATGAATTTTCAACCCGTGAAATCATGTCATATGTTCATTATAAATCATGGGGTGTGTGGCGGAATTCACCGGATCGATCACTACAAAAAAAGGACGGGAAAAAATCCCGTCCAAAAAATTCATACGCTTATTTAGCATTGTTATAAAGTTCGTTGACTTTATCCCAGTTGACAACATTCCAGAATGCTTTGAGATATTCTGGACGTTTGTTCTGATACTTCAGATAGTAAGCGTGCTCCCAGACGTCAACGCCAAGGATTGGAGTTTTACCTTCAGATACAGGGTTGTCCTGGTTAGGAGTAGAAACGATTTCAAGTTCACCGTTGTTTACAACCAGCCATGCCCAGCCTGAACCGAAACGTGCTGCGCCTGCAGCTTCGAATTTCTCTTTGAATTCATCAACTGAACCGAATTTGGATTCAATTGCGTCTTTTACTTCACCGGATACTTCTTTTGCATCCGGAGTGAGAAGTTTCCAGAATAATGAATGGTTCAAGTGACCGCCGCCGTTGTTCCTGACAGCAGTTTTCTTATCTTCTGGCACTGAATCCAGGTTCGTGATGATGTCTTCAATTGATTTGCTTTCAAGTTCTGTGCCCTGAACAGCATCATTCAATTTAGTTACATAAGTGTTATGGTGCTTAGAATGGTGGATCTCCATAGTCTCTTTGTCGAAATGTGGTTCCAGTGCATCATAAGCATAAGGTAGTTCTGGTAGTTCAAAAGCCATAGTAAATTCCCCTCCAAATATTATTGATTACATACTAAATATATCAATTCGATGTTAAAATAACAAATGTATTGATCAATCATGATTCTTTTCAGACCTTTGTATGATAAAAACATGCAGGGGAAGAAAAAATTAAAACAAGTGAAAAAAGGATAATGTATATCAATGAAATATTTTACATACTTCAAACGAATTGTCACATTTGAAAAGTACCCGCTGTTCAGGATGGTGAACTTCAGACAGCTCCTCATGAATATTTTCATCATCTCACTGCTCGTGTCACTCCCGAACATAATCAGTCTGTTTCAGACAGTCCAGGCAGCTTCCGGCATAGTTGACATCGAATCGGAGGTGCCGGATTTCGAAATTGTAAATGGTGAGTATACGGGGGAAACCGACATACTGTCGGTCGGGGACAGGAAAGTCCTGTTCACCGGCGAAATTGCAGCGGGAGACACAGAAGAGATCGATGACGATATATTTTTAGGTTTCCTGAAAGACGGCATCTATATAAAAGATGTACAGAATTCGGACTTCGGCTACTCTCTCATTGGTCAGGTCAATAATGACGAAGATCTGAAAACATTCATCGATCAACAGACATCCAGCCTTTATTTCTATGTAATGGTCTACAGTGTCTTCTATATACTTCTGATCATGTTCTTTGCAGTTCTGCTTATGTCGGCCGGCAACTATCCGCTTCATTTTGCAGCTGAACGCATGCGCAAAAAATCCCGTTTCATGAACTGGTTTAAAGTATCTTCGTTCATCACAGTGCTTATGCTCATTCCAATAGTCCTCATCGCACTTTTCACAGGCTTAAGTCTCTGGTGGCTGTATTTCCTGTCCGTGCCTTTCTACTACCATTATTATAGGAATATTCCCATGATAAAAAAGTAATCTTGGTGCGCTACATTTACATTTTCACAGAAAATCTAGTATAATAGCATTTGATTCAGAGAATCATAAATTATGAGGAGTTTGGTTATGTCTCAAATTACACACCGCACTAAAACCAGGCAGGTCAAAGTTGGTGACCTTACTATCGGTGGCGCCGATCAGATAATCATTCAGAGCATGACAACGACGAAAACTCATGATGTTGAAGCGACGGTTGCCGAAATCAACCGGCTGGAAGAAGCAGGATGTCAGGTCGTACGGGTAGCATGCCCGAAAGAGGAAGATGCCCTTGCGATTCCGGAAATTAAAAAACGCATAAACATTCCGCTCGTTGTTGACATCCATTTTGATTACAAGTTGGCTTTACTTGCTGTTGAAGGCGGCGCAGATAAAATCCGTATCAACCCGGGCAACATTGGACGCCGTGAAAAAGTTGAAGCTGTTGTTGAAGCATGCAAGGCAAAAGGTATTCCGATCCGTATCGGGGTGAATGCCGGCAGCCTTGAGAAGCATATCATAAAGAAGTATGGCTACCCTACAGCAGACGGTATGGTGGAAAGTGCCTTGCATCATATTAAAATCCTGGAAGAACTCGACTTCCATGACATCATTGTTTCCATGAAGGCTTCAGATGTGAACCTTGCGATTGAAGCATACGAAAAAGCGGCAGCGGCATTCGACTACCCGCTGCATCTCGGCATTACAGAAAGCGGCACACTGTTTGCGGGAACTGTGAAAAGTTCTGCAGGACTCGGAGCCATCATTTCCAAAGGAATCGGCAATACGATGAGGGTATCCCTGTCAGCCGATCCTGTCGAAGAAGTCAAAGTGGCAAAAGAAATACTCAAAAGCTATGGTCTGGCAAGCAATGCAGCAACACTCATCGCCTGCCCGACATGCGGCCGTATAGAAATCGACCTCATTGCCATTGCCAATGAGGTGGAGGAATACATTGCCAATATCAAAGCGCCTCTTAAAGTTGCAGTACTCGGATGTGCAGTCAATGGCCCCGGGGAAGCAAGAGAAGCGGACATTGGAATTGCCGGGGCGCGCGGAGAAGGACTTCTGTTCATGCATGGGAAAACTGTCCGCAAAGTCCCTGAGGAGACGATGGTCGATGAACTGAAGAAAGAGATAGACATCCTTGCAGAAGAACACTTCGAAAAAGAACGAAAAGCAAAAGAAGCAGCACAGTCATAGATTGGATGCCGCAGGTTTTAGCCTGCGGCATTTTTATATCGAATATAAATAAAGTCAGGCGGTTTACTCCGCCTGACTTTATTTGCATGATCTGCACAGTCCGTAAAGTTCAACTTTATGGTTGGTGATTTCCACATCGTTCAACTCATCCGCCCAGGCATCGAAGGGACAGTAGTGGATGATTCTGGTATCCCCGCAGCTGTTGCAGATGAAATGGTGGTGATGGTGTGTGGTGCATGAAATCTTATACTGCATTTCCCCGTCGAATGTTGTCTTCTCAAGCACTTCTATATCATTCAGGGTATAGAGATTACGGTATATCGTATCATAACTGATGCCCGGGAATTCTTCATTCATCTTTTCCTGAACTTCCCTGGCACTTAAATACCTGTCCTCTGCGAGGAACAGATCTATCATACTCATGCGTTTATCTGTGATCTTCAGCTTGTTCTTCCTCAGCTTTTCCTTATACTGAGCCAGTTGCTGTGTCATTTTTACTCACTCCAATACGGTCAAGAAGAATTGTGACCAGTAATATCAATATGGAAACAAGGACGATTGTGCCGCCGGGTGAAATATTGAGGTAGAAACTCAGGAATAGTCCGGCGATGACGGCTGCCTCCCCTAATATAACACTCACTATCATGAGCTGTCTGAAGCTTGATGTTACCCGCATTGCTGCAGCGACCGGCAATGTCATGAGAGCGCTGACCAGCAGGATGCCGACAATCCTCATGGATGCACTGATGACCAGGGCCACGACGATGATGAACATGAAGTGAATCCACCGGCTGATGTTCATGACATTCGCATATTCCTCATCGAATGAGACCAGAAGCATCTCCTTGTAGAAAAGATAGATGAATAAAAGGACAACGATGCCAATCACTGCAATCAGTATCAAGTCGGATATGCTGACGGCACTGATGCTGCCAAAAAGGTAGCCGAAAAGATCCTGGTTGAAGCCGTCTGCCAATGACAGGAACAGTACGCTGAGTGCGATGCCGAGGCTCATGATGATCGGGATAGCCAGTTCCTGATAATGTTTATAGACCGTCCTTAGACGCTCTATGCCAAGAGCGCCGGCCACTGAAAACATGATACCGGTAATCAGCGGGTTGATTGTGGTCCCCATCACAGAAGAGATGTAGACACCAAAAGTGATACCGCCCAGAGTGACATGGCTCAGCGCATCCGCAATGAGCGACAGCCTTCTGATTACTATGAATGTTCCGATGAGCGGTGCAATGAGACCGACGATGAGTCCGCTCAGGAATGAAAATCTCATGAAGTCATATTCCAGCAATGCATGGATCAACTGCAGCACTCCCTTTCATGGTCATGGCTGACAAGCTGCAGCGGGAAACCGTATATTTTGGAGAGTTCAGCTTCACCGAGGTTTTTGAATTCCTGATTTGTACCATGGAAATGCAGATGTTCATTCAGGCATGCCACTTCATCCGCATGATCGACGACGACACCGATGTCATGGGTGACCAGAAGTATGGTCACAGATTTTTCTTTCAGTCTGAGCAATACATCATAAAATTCCTTGACATGTCTGGCATCGATGCCGACAGTCGGCTCATCAAGTACTAGTATGCTCGGATCGCTGATCAGTGCACGTGCGATGAAGACACGCTGTGTCTGTCCGCCTGAGAGCAGCGAAATATTTTTTTCCTTCAGGCCACTGATATTCAGGAGCTCCAGTACATCGTCCAGTTTTTTCCTGTCTTTCTTACCGAAACGCCTGAGCAGTCCCTTTTCCTTTGTCAGTCCGCTCAATACGACTTCACGTACGGTGGCGGGGAAGCCTTTTGAAAAACTGTTGGACTTCTGGGATACATATCCCACCTCCTGCCAGGCATCGAAATTCTTCAGACTCTTGCCATTGATCAGTATCTCGCCGTTTTGAGGTTTGATGACACCCAGGATGAGTTTGATCAGAGTCGTTTTCCCCGACCCGTTCGGTCCGACCAGGGCAACAAAATCACCTTTGTCTATCTTCAGATTGATATCTCTCAGAGCAGGTGTTGTTTCCATTTTATCTTTGTAGGTATAGGAAAGATTTTTTATCTCGAATATCGGGTGTTCCATTCCAATTGCTCCTTTGGATTTAGTCATTACAATATAATACAGTAATCATTACGATTTGTAAATAGGAATGATTACGAAATAAAAAGGCTGCACCCCCAACACCGGGTGCAGCCTTAAAATGATTCTATTGTACAGCGTCTTTTATATCGGGATTGATCTGCTCTTTCAGTTCAGGGATGAATTTACCATTCCGGATCATTTCTATCTCATGTTTGTAAGGCGCATTCCTGTTCTTCTTATCCGGACCGACGAAAGGTGTCTCAAGTATTTTAGGGATATCTTTGAATTCCGGATGATTGATTACATAGGTAAGTGCATCAAAACCGATATGTCCGAAACCGATATTTTCATGGCGGTCCTTGTGTGCACCACATTCATTCTTGGAGTCGTTGATGTGGAGCACTTTGATCCTGCTGATCCCGATTGTCTTATCGAATTCTTCAATGACACCATCGAAATCATTTACAATATCGTATCCCCCGTCGTGCACGTGGCATGTATCGAAACATACACTCAGACGGTCATTGTTTTCAACACCATCGATGATGCGCGCAATTTCTTCAAAAGTCCTGCCCACTTCAGAACCCTTGCCTGCCATCGTTTCAAGGGCAATCTGCACATCCTGTTTGGAGGACAGCACTTCATTGAGCCCTTCGATGATGGACTGGATTCCACGGTCGGCCCCTGTGCCGACATGGCTGCCGGGGTGCAGAACGATCTGTTTTGCGCCAAGGTGTTCCGTGCGGACGATTTCCTCCTGGAGAAATTCAACTCCGTGCTCAAATACACCTTCGCGTTCGGAATTCGCGATATTAATGATATAAGGCGCATGTACGACGATATTTGAGATGCCGTGCTCCTCCATGTGCTTTTTGCCGGCTTCAATATTGAGATCTTCAATTTTCTTCCTGCGTGTATTCTGAGGTGCACCGGTATAGATCATGAATGTATTAGCACCATAGCTGTCCGCTGATATACTCGCCGCTTCAAGCATCTTTTTGCCGCTCATTGATACGTGTGAACCTAAAAGCATTTCATACCATCCTTTTTATCTTTTTTTCCTGTTCTTAATTGAATGTTTCCTGCGCTCATTTTGCTTCAGGGTATTCATTTCCTCTTTCATCTTCTTCTTATAGCCCGGCTTCACTTTGTTCGGACGTTTCACCCGGTGTGAGAGTTTTGACTCAAGGTCCGTCTCTTTTTTCTTCCGGGAAGACCGCTGGGTCCTTGATTTTATGATGACGAACTCCCCGCGCTTGAAGTCTTCATGGCTGAATGTATAGCCTTTACTTTCAATCAGGTTGATGAGATGCTCCTCGTCGGGTGTATAGAGTGTGATTGCCGTCCCCTCGTACTGACCACGCCCCACACGCCCCACTCTGTGTGTAAAGAATTCAATCTCTTTTGGAATATCGTAGTTTATAACATGGGAGGCACCATCGATATCGAGTCCTCTGGCAGCGAGATCGCTCGCAACCACCCATTCATATTCAAGTGCCCTGATCTTCTTGATTTCTTTCGTGCGCTCGCGTGGTTTCAGGCCGCCGTGGAATAATCCTGCATTGATACCGGCACTGTTCAGGTAATCGAACAATTCATCGGCACGCTCCCGTGAATTGGCAAAAATGAGCCCGATATATGGCGTAATATGCTGAACGATATCAAGGGCTTTTTTCTGCTTTTCCTCTCCCCGCACCGGTACGAGGCTGTAATGGATCGAAGCTTTGTTCTTCGGCGTATCAATGATGATCGTCTCAACTTCACCAATATACTTCTTTAGGAAGATTCGCAGTGCTTCAGGAATCGTTGCAGAAAATACAAGCAGCCGCACGTCCGTATCCAGTGCCCTGGTTACCTGGTCAATCTCTTCCAGGAATCCAAGGTCGATCATCAGATCGGCTTCGTCGATGACCACCCTGTCGGCAAGGTGCAGATCGAGCGCGCCGGACTGCATCAGATCTTTGACTCTTGAAGGGGTGCCGATTACAATATGGGGAGTCCTGCCGGCTTTCTGCTCATCTCTTGTCATATCCGTACCGCCTATGAATGCGGCAGCACGTATTTCAGGATATGATTTCAGCAGATCAAGTGTCATTTTATGGAGCTGTCTGGCAAGCTCCCGTGTCGGTGCAAGTATGACCGTCTGCGGGTAATCCTTCCTTTCATCTGCCTTATATATGAGGGGCAGGAGGAATGCATGGGATTTGCCGCTCCCGGTCTCGGACTGGGCGACGACATTGCCGCCTTTTAGGATCTTCGGGATTACCCGCTCCTGGATGAGAGTGGGGTGAGTGAAATTTATCCTGTCTATGGCCGCAAGCATTTTATCGTCAAAATTGAACCTTTTAAAAGCATTACTCATTGTTTCACCTGATTTCTATAATAAACTCGACTTCAATTATAACCGAAATATGTCCGTGATGCTATTATTCAATGAATCAGACTCCGAGATGATTTAAAAACATTCCGATATTAGTTATAATGCTATATGAGGAGGAATTCTTTCAATGGATATTATAAAAATTACCCCGCGTGGATATTGTTACGGTGTGGTAGATGCCATGGTGATTGCACGCAACGCCTCCATGGACAAGTCACTCCCCCGCCCTATTTATATACTCGGCATGATTGTCCACAACAAACATGTGACAGATGCCTTTGAAGAGGATGGTATCATTACGCTTGACGGACCAAACCGTCTGGAAATCCTGGAAAATATCAATGAGGGCACTGTAGTCTTCACAGCTCATGGTGTGTCACCGCAGGTCAAGGCCCGGGCAAAGGAAAAAGGTCTGACATGCATAGATGCCACATGTCCTGACGTTGAGGTTACGCACGAACTGATCCGCGAGAAGACCGCTGATGACTACGATGTTATCTATATCGGTAAAAAAGGCCACCCGGAACCGGAGGGCGCTGTCGGAGTATGCCCGGAACACGTCCATCTGGTAGAGACTCTCGACGACGTCAAGGCACTGCCGGAGGAAATCGCAGGCAGGAAACTCATCGTTACCAACCAGACGACAATGAGTCAGTGGGATGTCAGTCACCTGATGGACCAGCTCAAACATCAATTCCCCCATATTGAAGTGCATAAGGAAATCTGTCTGGCGACCCAGGTGCGCCAGGAAGCAGTGGCAGAACAGGCACAGGAAGCTGAACTGCTGATTGTAGTCGGAGATCCCAAAAGTAACAACTCGAATCGTCTGGCCCAGGTTTCAAAAGAGATTGCACATACCAATGCATACCGCATCAGCTCCCTTGATGAGCTCAGGACGGAGTGGCTTGAAGGCATCGATTCTGTCGCGGTCACTGCGGGAGCATCAACGCCGACACCGATTGTCCGGGAAGTCATCGAGTATATCAAAAAATACGACCAGGAGAACTCGGAAGACCCTAAATCAGCAGTCCCTAAAAATAAGATTCTGCCCAAGATCAGGAATCCGAAACCGGTTAAAATCATGGAATAAAAAAATGAGCCTCCAGGGCTCATTTTTTTATGAGAAAGGATTGGTAGAAGCTTCTGTCGCCTTCACTCCTATATCCAAATGTTCTTCAATCAGTTCTTTTAAACCATCGGCCATCACATATTCCATGTAATGACCCGTATCTATGACGTTTCTGCCTGCAAGCTTTGCATCAAATGCTTCATGATACTTCACATCCCCGGTCAGGAGTACATCGGCACCACGGGCAAAGGCCGAGCTGATGTAGCTCATGCCTGAACCGCCGATGACAGCGACCCTTTGAATGGGCATGTCAGACCCATGGACAGTATTGACCACGGGCAGCCCTGATTTTTCTTCAATCAATGACACAAGGTCTTCCATTGTACCTTCGTAGTCAAATATTACACCAAGCCCTTTGACGCCAGGCTTGCTGATGGAGAGAATGTCATATGCAGGCTCTTCGTATGGGTGGGAGGAAAGCATTGCCTTGATTACCTGATTTTCTTGGCCAGGTTCATATATCGCTTCTACAATATACTCATCAACGTGCTCAAGCTCCCCGCCCGTGCCGATATGCGGGTTCGCCCCCTGGCCCGGTCTGAACTGCCCTTGGACAGGATATTCGAAGAAACATTCTGTGTACTCCCCCTGCTGTCCGACTCCCGCTTTCGCGAGATCCGCCTTCAGCTGCCCGCGATCTTCCGCAGGGATGTTGATTCTCAGTTTTCTATAAGATGCTTCATGCCTGATTAGCACTTCTGTCTCATGGAAGCCGAGCCAGGCGGCAATCATATGACTGACCCCTCCCGGCTGATGATCCAGATTCGTATGCATCGAAATGAGATTGATGTCGTTTCTGATCAGCCTGCGTATAATTGCTCCAGTACCATCTTCTGTAACGCTCGAAATTTTAGGGAAAATCAGCGGATGATGGGCGACTATGACATTGGTTTCATTTTGAAGTGCTTCATCCACCGTCTCCATACCACAGTCAAGTGCCGTAAGTACACCAGTCACCTCAGATTGCATGTCTCCAACCAGCAACCCGGTATTATCCCAGTCCTCACTGTCTTTGAATGGTGCAATATTGTCAAGGACATTGAACAGTTCCCGAACCTTCATCTTTACAACACCTCTTCCAACAAGTCTATGATTTTACGTATCTCATTCATCTTGTCCTGATTTGCGGAGTTAATCTCCAAATTCGCAAGTATGCGCTTTTGGTGCTCAAGTTCCCGTTCCTGCTTCCGGATAAACGCATCCCCACGTTTTGTCAGGTTCACCGGCCCGAACATCAGCGCCTTTTCATCATAGGAACTCTCACCGCGCTCGGCAACGATAATCTCATAGAAATGCCGGCCGTGTCTGAGCACCGTTTCATCGGTTATCTCATATCCTATTTCCTGAAGCGTCCTGCGGACGGGGTATGAATACGTGTTGGGCTGTAGTATCAGGCGCGGCATCCCGCTCACATTTTCGAATCCAGTCCTCAATATATCGGCGATCAGAGGCCCCCCCATCCCGCAAATCGTAATCGAGTCTATATCATCATCCTCTGATACTATTTTAAGCCCGGAGCCGAACCTTGCTTCGATCCTGTCTGCAAGTCCATGAGCCTGTATATTTTCAACCGTGGAGTCATACGGTCCTTTTACAATCTCACCGCATATCGCTTTCTGCACAATTCTGTTCTTTACTGCATAGATGGGAAGATATGCATGATCCGAGCCGATATCCACAAGGGTATCCCCCTCAATATATGATGCCACTTTTTTCAGTCTGTCATCGAGCATTTGAATTGCCTCCATTGGGGTTTGGTGAATGAAAAACAAAAACCTCCACATCAAAATGCGGAGGTTTTCCTGTCAGTTATTGACCTGCCATAAACTCGTAAAGTGCAGTCAGATCTTCATCTGCAATCTGGTCCTGGCTGAATGAAGGCATCTGGCCGCGGCCTTCTCTTACTACAGTGGTGAACTCTTCTTCAGCAAGACTTGTGCCCGCAAGTGCAGGGCCCATTCCACCGGAGAAGTCCTGGCCGTGACAGGAAGCACAGTTATCACGGGCGAAACCTTCAGCATCGAAGTCGCCGCTTGAAGCGCCTTCTTCGCCACCTTCTTCGCTGCCACCTTCCTCGGAAGAAGCTTGTTCTTCTTCATCTTGATCAGAAGTCGCTCCCTGGGATGACAGGAGAAAAACGAGTCCTATACCCAGAAAAATGATAAGTATAAAAGGTATAACAGGATTTCGATTCATCTTTAATAACCCCCCTAATCTCTTTCCATATACGTATTCACATATTTAATTGTATATCAAAACACTATAAAGTCAAAAGATTTTTTCATTAAAAATTACACTCATCAGCGAAAGATCAATCCATGAAATCCTTGAGTCTCTTACTTCTGCTTGGGTGTCTCAGTTTTCTCAGTGCTTTGGCCTCAATCTGTCTGATCCGCTCACGCGTAACACCGAAAACTTTACCCACTTCCTCCAGGGTACGTGTTCTGCCGTCGTCGAGACCGAATCTCAGGCGCAGTACATTCTCTTCCCTGTCAGTCAGTGTATCCAGCACATCTTCAAGCTGTTCCTTCAGAAGTTCATATGCTGCATGATCGGATGGGCTCTGCGCTTCCTGGTCCTCTATGAAATCGCCGAGATGGCTGTCATCCTCTTCACCGATCGGTGTTTCGAGGGATACAGGCTCCTGGGCAATCTTGAGGATTTCCCTGACCTTTTCAGCTGGCAGGTCCATTTCTTCACCAATCTCTTCCGGTGTTGGTTCACGCCCGAGATCCTGCAGCAGCTGGCGCTGCACCCTGATCAGTTTATTGATCGTTTCAACCATGTGCACCGGAATACGGATTGTCCTTGCCTGGTCGGCGATGGCCCTTGTTATCGCCTGTCTGATCCACCAAGTGGCATAAGTCGAGAACTTGAAGCCTTTGGAGAAGTCAAATTTCTCAACTGCTTTGATCAGACCCATATTACCCTCCTGGATCAAGTCGAGGAAGAGCATGCCACGGCCGACGTAGCGTTTGGCGATACTTACCACAAGACGGAGATTTGCTTCCGCCAGACGGCTTTTGGCAACTTCGTCCCCTTCTTCAATTTTCTTGGCAAGTTCAATTTCCTCCTGCGCACTGAGCAGATCGACTCTGCCTATTTCCTTAAGGTACATACGTACCGGGTCATTGATCTTGACACCGGGAGGGGCACTCATATCATGGAGGTTGAGCTTTTCATCCGTATCCGAAGCATCTTTTTCATTTATAAGCTGTATGTCATTTTCGTTCAATTCGTCAAAAAATTCATCCATTGCATCCGCATCAAGTTCAAAGCTCGACAGTTTATCAGCAATTTCTTCATGGGAAAGATGTCCCTGGGTCTTACCTCTTTCCAGTAAAAAATTCTTGACCTGCTCTACGGAAGTAAACAGTTCGACATCTTTGGTTTCAGTAGTTTGTTCTTTCTTCTCTGCCATTAAAAGCCCTCCTAATAAGACTTTGCACTCACCTTTTGTAACGCATGTTCAGGTCGTTCAGCTTTTGAGCCAACCTTGCCTGGAGTTCTATGTCGTTGTCATTTTCTGCTTCCTGAAGCTGTATATAAAGGGACTGTTTTTCTTTCTCACTATTCCTAATACCACTTAGGTCTTTGAGATAATCATTGATTTCTTCCCTTGTGACGTCCTCATGGATGAGAATATTATCCAGCTCAACGACAGTGCTGAACAGTCTTCCATCAATATATTGGCTAAATGATGATATATCAAATGAATCCTGCTTGTCAAAATATGCGCACAACCCTTTAAATATAACATAATAATCAGGAGTGGTTAATACTTCTTCATCAATATCATTCTGAAATTCCCTGAACAATTCCCTGTCTTCCACCATGGCACGAAGAAAGTACCTCTCCTTACGCTCCCGGAGCGGGAGCTGTCTTCCGGCAGGAGCTGTCCGGGCAGATGTGGTGCCGGATGCTGCAGGCACTTTGCTTTCAATGGATCTTTTATCGATTTTGTAAATATCGGATATATGCTGCAGCAGCTTTTCGCGTGTCACTTCATCTTTGACAAATTTCAGATGGTCGGCCAGTACGTTCAGGTTGTTGGAAAATGCCATATCATTGTTAAGGCTTTCCTCGAGAAGCTGATCAGCTTTGAAGTGAATATAGTGTTTCCTCTCATTTTTCACAAGGGCTTCGAACACGTCTGCCCCCCGCTTTTCGATGAACTCATCCGGATCCTGGCCTTTTGGTATGGAGATCACATATACATTGGCACCCGACTTCAGCAGTTGCTCACCGAGTGAAATCTGGGCATTCTGTCCCGCTTCATCGCCGTCGAACATGAACGTGATGTTCGATGCGAGGCGGTTCAGTGTACGGATGTTTTCCTCGCTGAGTGCGGTTCCCATCAGACCGATAATATTCCGGACATTTGTCATCTTTACCTTGACAACATCCAGATGGCCTTCCATCAGTATGACTTCATCCTGTTTCCGTATATCCTTGCGCGCATCACTCAGATTATACAGAAGCTGCCGTTTTTGGAATATCGGCGTCTCAGGTGTGTTGAGGTATTTCGGCTCCCTGCCGTCAAGGCTGCGGGCAGTATAGCCAACGATATACCCATGATGGTTGCGGATCGGTATCATGATCCTGCCACTGAATCTGTCATAATATGAGAAGTTCTCTTCATTACGTGAAATCAGTCCCGCCTGATAGGCAAGTTCCATGGAATATCCTTTTTCAGAGAGGGCATTCTTTGTGAAGTCGCGCATGTCCGGGGCAATGCCTATCTTCTCTTTGCGTATGATGTCGGCTGAGAAACCGCGGCCGGTCAGATAATCCAATGCCTGCTGCCCTTCGTTTGTATGCATGAGTATATGATGATACAAATCCGTGAGATATTCGTGCATGCGAATAAGCTGCATGTCACTGTCGGGTTCCTGAGTCTCCCCGGCTTCTATTTCTATGCCAAGCGGTTTCCCGAGCTTCCTCACGGCTTCGGCAAAGGACTTATTCTCAATTTCCATATAGAACTGGAAGACATTGCCGCCTTTTTTACATCCGAAACAGTGGCATATCTGCTTGTCCGGGCTGACTGAAAACGACGGTGTCTTTTCGTCATGGAACGGACAGAGACCGACATAATTCCGTCCGCGTTTCTCCAGTTTTATATAACTGGAAACCAGTTCAGTAATGTCGGTCCCTCTTTTCACTTTTTCTACCGTCTCTTCAGAGATCCTCAAGTCTCATCATCCTTTAACATCTATTCGGCCGTCGACATATTTCATGATCTCATTCGCCGTCTCCTCGATTGCCATCTCGGATACATCGATTACAGGACAGCCGATTTTCGATATGATTTCATTGAAATAATCGAGTTCTTCCTGGATTCTCCTGTCATTGGCATAGCTGGCCGTATCCTTAAGCCCAAGTTGGGTGAGACGCTCTTTCCTGATCTTGTTCAAGGTCTGCGGATTGATCTTGAGACCCACACATTTTTTCGGATCGACACCGTATAGTTCTTTCGGTGGTACGACTTCCGGCACCAGCGGTACATTCATCACCTTATACTTTTTCAGCGCCAGGAACTGCGACAGCGGTGTTTTGGAAGTCCTGGATACGCCGATGAGGACGATATCCGCCTTGCCCAGACCGCCAGCATCTTTGCCGTCATCATATTTTACGGCGAATTCTATTGCTTCGATTTTCTTGAAGTAGTCTTCATCGAGCTTATGGACACGCCCCGGTTCATAATAGGGCTGTTCTTCCGTCTTGCCTTCCAGAACGCTCATCAAAGGCCCCATGATGTCTACGGAAGGGACCTCTTCCCTCTTCAACTCCTGCTGTATATACCGGCGGAGTTCCGGGGTGATGATTGTGAAAACGACAATCGCATTCTTACTTTTCGCAAGATCGACGACATCATCCACATGCTCCTCGGTTTCTATATAAGGATATCTGATCAGCACTTCGCCTGATTCATCAATGTTGAACTGTGACAGGCAGGCCTTTGCAACCAGTTCCCCTGTTTCACCGACGGAATCTGATGCTATGATCACTTTCAATTTAGTCATTCGAACACTTCCTTATTCCATGAGATTGACAAATACACGTGCAATATTCGTTTTGGTTATCCGTCCTATGACGCGCTCCACCCCGTCCTGGTTTTCCACCACAGGCAGGGAATCGATCTGCTTTTCAATAAGCTGGTTCGCCGCATATATCAACAGGTCATTTGGGTAGCATATGGTTATGCTCGGTTTACGGGTCATGATGACACTGACCGGTGTTTTTTCTATATCATTGCCGCCCATCGTTCCCCTGAGCAAGTCTTTTCGGGAAATCACGCCTGCCAATCCATTCTCCTCATCAATTGCATACAGCGTCCCCACATCTTCCAGGAACATCTTGACGATGGCTTCGTAAATGGATGTATCTTTCTTGATCAGGATGGGGACACTCTGGACGTCACGTACGATGATATTTCTTATCTTGGAGCTCATAACTTCTTCAGATTCTTTACCCGTATAAAAATAGCCCACCCTGGGCCTTGCATCCAGATACCCGGACATTGTGAGAATGGCCAGGTCGGGGCGCAGTGTGGCTCTAGTCAGAGACAGCTGCTCTGCAATTTTACTCCCGGTGATCGGTCCGTGCTGCTTCACAATTTTAAGTATTTTTTCCTGTCTATCGTTCAATTCCATGCCATCACTCCCAACACACTAATTATAATACATTCAGGGCAATAAAGAAATATAAGCAAATGTTTGCAGAACAATCCATCTCCGGCTATAATAGTATTGAAGCGAGTTAAGGATGGTGTGAGCTTAACACATTAAATGGCATAGATGATGGAAACAAACGATATATAAAAGCGGAGTGTATACACTAATTGGGGTGGAACCGCGGGCTTAGCTCGTCCCCGGATGACAATCGACTATTGTTGTCCGGGGACTTTTTGTGTTTTCTCCATCTGCCCTCCCATCCAAAAATCAAAAGGAGCCGATTCACATGGAAATGGATACAATTGTAAACTTAGCGAAGACCAGGGGTTTTGTGTTCCCTGGAAGTGAAATCTATGGTGGTCTTGCAAACACCTGGGACTACGGTCCGCTTGGTGTGGAACTGAAAAACAACGTCAAACAGGCATGGTGGAAAAAATTCATCCAGGAGTCGCCATACAACGTGGGACTTGATGCCGCAATCCTCATGAACCCCAAAACGTGGGAGGCATCCGGCCACCTTGGCAACTTCAACGATCCAATGATCGACTGCAAGGAGTGTAAGTCACGTCACCGGGCTGATAAGATCATCGAGGATGTGATGCAGAAAGAGGACGATACTTTTGTAGCGGACGGACTGAGCTTCGATGAAATGAAACGCATCATCGACGAGCGCGATATCAGATGCCCGAACTGTGGTGCGCACAATTATACGGACATCCGCCAGTTCAACCTGATGTTCAAGACATTCCAGGGGGTCACGGAGTCATCTACAAATGAGTTGTTCCTGCGTCCTGAAACGGCACAGGGCATTTTCGTCAATTATAAGAATGCACAGCGTACAATGCGCAAGAAGCTTCCTTTCGGCATCGGTCAGGTGGGTAAATCTTTCCGTAACGAGATCACACCGGGTAACTTCACTTTCAGAACCCGTGAATTCGACCAGATGGAACTGGAGTTCTTCTGTAAACCGGGTACTGAAATCGAATGGCAGAACTACTGGAAGGATTTCGCAGAGAAATGGCTTGCCGATCTGAACATGAAAACCGAGAACACAAGACTTCGCGATCATGATGATGAAGAACTCAGCCACTACTCAAACGCGACTACGGACATCGAATATAAATTCCCATTCGGCTGGGGCGAACTATGGGGCATCGCAAGCCGTACAGACTACGATTTGCGCCAGCATATGGAGCACTCCGGGGAAGACTTCAGGTATCACGATCAGGAAACCGGTGAAAAGTACATCCCATACTGCATTGAGCCGTCACTCGGACTCGACCGTGTAACTCTCGCCTTCCTGTGTGATGCATATGAAGAAGAAATGCTTGAGGGCGGAGAATCCAGAACCGTACTGCGCTTCCATCCGCAGATTGCACCGTTCAAAGCAGCTGTACTGCCGCTTTCCAAAAAACTTAGCGGAGATGCGATTAAAGTCTATGAGAAAATCGCTGGTGACTTCAACGTTGAATTCGATGAATCACAATCCATCGGCAAGCGTTACAGAAGACAGGACGAAATCGGAACACCATACTGCATCACTTTCGATTTTGATTCACTCGAAGACAACAAAGTGACGGTACGTGACCGTGACACAATGGAACAGACACGCATCGACATCGATGAAGTAAACAGTTTCCTCAAAGACAAAATGAATTACTGATGTGACTATAAAAAGCGTGGTGCCTGAGGCACCACGCTTTTAGTATGACTGCAGCAATCTTCTCGACTTGAAATAGACCCCTGTATACTCGTCGTAAATCAGCTCTGCAAATTTCAGCAGCTTTCCTGCATTCTCTTCGGTGATGCTTATGGAATCAACATTGCCGACAGCGACATGTTTCAGAAAACCGGCCAGATAAAGGACACGGCTGCTGATGGGTACAGACCGTTCCCCTGCTTCATCATCCATGCATCCTGCACAGATTACACTGTGATACTTGAAGGAATAATTGTGGAATTCACTATAGTCCCTTGAACCGCATATCGCACACTCTGTGACATTCATCTCTCCACCGTAATACGGCAGCATCTTGATTGCACAAAAGGCGACAACTCCGGCCGGCTGGCTGCCTTCCTCCAAAAGAGTAAGCGATTTGATGAGCAGCCGGTAGAAGCTCTCCTGGAGGACATCTTCCTCGAGTGCCCTGATGATGAGTTCAAGGACGTATGAAGCATGGCTGTAAATATCAAAATCACCATTCACTTTTTTGAAGCTTAGGACTTCATCCACTTCGTTCAACGTCCCCATTCCTCTGAACCTGCTGTACGTAAAGAGGAATTCCTTGATCCCCTGGCGCAGTACGATGAAGGGACTGTTGGTTTTATTGAAACCACGCACCATCAATGGGACCTGTCTGCCTTCCTCTGTCAATATAGTGATGATCCGGCTCGATTCACTGTAGTTCGTCTGCCGGATCATCACACCTTTTTGCTGGTATATCATTGATTTATCTAATACTCCTCGTCTTTATAGCCAAGTGAACGGATGAACTGTGTTTTGTTGCGCCAGTCTTTTTGCACTTTGACCCAGACTTCCAGGAATACTTTACTGCCCAGGAGATTTTCTATATCAGCCCGTGCGAGCTTACCAATTTCCTTCAGCATTTTACCGTTTTTACCGATGACCATGCCTTTTTGTGAGTTCCTTTCCACATAAATCGTTGCGCCGACATGGACCGTCCCTCTTTCATCAGCTTTCATCCTGTCGATTTCGACACCGATGGCATGCGGGATTTCCTGGCTTGTCAGATGGAGTGCTTTCTCGCGGATAAGTTCGCTTACGATGAAGTGTTCAGGATGATCCGTGATCCTGTCCGCCGGATAATACATCGGGCCATCCGGGAGATATCCCTCAATCACTTCAAGCAGTTTTTCAATATTATTGCCCTGCAGCGCTGAAATCGGCACGATATCATTGAATTCAAGCTTATCCTTATACACCTCGATCTGCTGGATCAGCTTATCCGGATGAACAAGGTCAATTTTGTTCATCACGAGTACGATTGGTGTTCTCGTATTTTGAAGCATGTCGATGATGAATTCGTCACCACGTCCGAGCTCCTCTGAAACATTTACGAGAAACAGGATCACTTCGGTTTCACGGAGAGTGTTCCTCGCAACTTTCATCATGTGTTCCCCGAGCTGGTGCTTTGGTTTATGGATTCCCGGCGTATCGATGAAAATCATCTGGGAATCGTCAGTAGTGTAGACCCCCTGTATTTTATTTCTTGTAGTCTGAGGCTTGTCGGACATGATGGCAATCTTCTGTCCGAGCACCTTGTTCATGAACGTTGATTTTCCTACGTTGGGCCGTCCGATGATACTTACAAACCCCGACCTGAATTCTTTTTCATCCATCATTCAAAATCCTTTCCTGAAAAGCCAAGCGGAAGCAGTTCATCCACAGTCCGTCTGATGACATCACCTGACCTGTTTGTCATATATACCGGCATTTCATCATGGCACAGTTCTTTCATGACCTGTCTGCAGACACCGCACGGACTCGCCGGTTCGTTCGCATCGGTGACGATGACAATGGCCTTGAATCTTGTAGTATTGTTCGAATAGGCGCTGACGAGTGCACTCCTCTCCGCGCAGATTGTTGCCGGGTAGGCTGCATTCTCAATATTCGCGCCATAAATGTATTCATCATCCTCCGTAATCAGGAGTGCACCTACATTGAATCTGGAATAGGGGGTATATGCCCGGGACTGGGCCTCCTGCACCTCTTTGATCCATTCCTCCTTGAAAATACCATCATTCATATCATTTCTCTCCATTCTCCATCTAAAATATATAAGGGATGAAAATAATCAGACCGACAACCACTGCATAAATGCATGACAGCAGTACGGCTGCAGCGGATACATCCTTTGCCGCTTTCGCATATTCATGATAATCCCCGGTCACAAGATCGACTGTGTATTCGACACCCGTGTTCATCACTTCGGTGACAAGCACTGCGAATATTGCACTGATGATGATGAGCCACTCAACCTTTTCAAGGCTAAAAAACAGCCCAAGCAAAATTACCAGGACTGTGACAACCATGTGCGAGAGGACATGCATATCTTTCTTCAGCATGGTTTTAAGCCCCATGAAGGCAAATTTGAAACGTCTGAATAACCGGTTTACCATATTATACCTCTCTGGACACACCGAATGCATCTAAAATTTCATTTTGCAGAGCATTCATTTCACGTTCATCATCATCTTCCATATGATCATAGCCGAGCAGATGGAGAAATCCGTGCAGGGAGAGGAATAAAAGCTCGCGTCTGTATGAATGGCCGTAATCCTCTGCCTGCTCCCCCGCCCGCTTCGTGCAGACGATGATGTCCCCCAGGGTGCGCAGTGCATCTTCATGGATCAGATTGTCTTCCTCGTCCTCAAGCGCGAAACTTATGACATCAGTCACCTGGTCCTTATCCCTGTAATTGCTGTTGATTTCCTTTATCTCAACTTCATCTACAAACGAGATGCTGACTTCAGCATCCTCTTCCTGTTTCAGATGACTGTAGGCAAAGCTGAGAAGTTTACGGATCTCTTCCTGCTGTGCGGCCGATGTATGATTTTCATCATCTATGAAATCTACTGTAACCATATTACTGCTCCTTCTCGTAAGCTTTGATAATTTTTGACACAAGTGGATGGCGCACGACGTCGGATTCATCCATTTTGTTGACTGCTATGCCTTTGACACTGCTGAGCAATTTTACAGATTCCACGAGTCCGCTCTTGGTCGCCCCCGGCAGGTCGATCTGAGTTTCATCACCTGTCACGACCATCTTTGAGCCAAAGCCAAGACGGGTCAGGAACATTTTCATCTGCATTTCCGTCGTATTCTGGGCTTCGTCCAGTATGACGAACGCCTCGTTCAGTGTCCGCCCCCGCATATAGGCAAGAGGCGCAACCTCTATCACACCCCGCTCGATCAGACGGTCGGTCTGTTCAACACCGAGAACTGTATGGAGACCGTCGTAGAGCGGACGCAGATATGGATCGACCTTCTCCTTCAGATCGCCCGGCAGGAAACCGAGATTCTCACCCGCTTCTACAGCCGGCCGAGTCAGTACAATGCGTTTTACATCATTTTCACGCAGCATCTGACATGCAAATACCACTGCCAGGAAAGTCTTTCCCGTACCGGCCGGACCAATACCGAAAGTCAGATCATTCTTTTTAATATTTTCAATATAGAGCCTTTGCCCTGTTGTTTTTGCCCGGATGCCTTTACCTTTTATATCCCGTGCAATTTCCTCATTATAGAGATCGGCAAGGTACTCGATTGTACCCTTCCTTGCCATCATCGCAGCAGACTGTACGTCACGGAGGTTGACCGTCATGCCCCGCTGGATGATTTTCAGAAGATTGATCAGCACATCCTCTGCAAGTTCAACGTTCGCATCATCTCCACCACTTACAGTGATCTCATTGCCGAGCGTATGGATGGTGACACCGAACTCCTCCTCCAGGTAGGTAATATGCTGATCATTGGCACCAATCAGTGCCTGTGCCTCATCAAGGCTGTCTATACTAATGATATTAGGCATTCGTAAACCCCTTTTTGTTAGTCTCTTTCAATCTAAATTTACCACTAAGCACCAGCCTCTGCAATGAATTACTACAATGAAAAAGTTGATGGATGCCATCAGCCAGATGCTTTCTGAAAAATATTTACACGCTGTATCACATTCTTTCCCGCACTCTTGAAAGTGACGAAAACGCCCACTTCAAGAAAGTCCCTGCCCTGGAAATGAAGCGTGCATTCCATTGCTGCATCCTTGCCGTGGGTAATGATACTGTTCATAGTTATCTTCTCAATATCGTCGGGAATCCCGGGCAATTGCACTTCCTTCGTCACAGCTCCCTCCAGAAATGGGGCATCCTCCTCAAGCACGGCTGCAACGGCTTCGACGAGAAAATATTTCCTCGGTGCATTGCCGCATCCGGCCGGATATTCAATGACAACGCCATGTTCTGTCTTGATCGTTTCCATATCATTCCCCCTTTTTGATATTTCCACTCATCTTCCCACAGTCCATCCTCCGTCTGCCTTTATGGAAGCACCCTGCACATAAGCAGAGTCATCAGAAGCTAAAAATACAGCGACTGCAGCGATTTCCTCCGGCTGGCCCGCCCTTCCTGCAGGAATATCATTGAGACGTTCATCTTCGACACCTTCAACCATCGGAGTGGTTATAAAACCGGGTGCAATCAGGTTGGCTTTAATGCCTTTTCCACCAAAATCATATGCCAGCTGTTTGGTAAAGCCTTCAATTGCATGCTTGCTTGTGACATAAGCTGCACCTCCGGCACCGGCTACGAATGTTGACTGCGAACCGATATTGATGATAGTTCCCCTGCCTTTATCAAGCATGACAGGCAGGACTTCCCTCACGGAAAGAAAGGCGCCTTTGACGTTCACTTCCATCAATTTATCATATAGTTCCTCATCCATCTCGATGACATTTTTATATCCGTCATGTATACCTGCCCCATTATAGAGGATATCGATTGTACCGAACCTTTCGATCATGCGGGCGGCACCATTTCTAACATCTTCCAATTTCGTCGTGTCCAGCTGTAGGAAGATGGCTTCACCGCCTTCTTCTTTTATCTCATCCACGATGTGCGCACCATCCGTTTCATCCCTGCCGGCTACTGCCACTTTCGCATCTTCAAGAGCAAATGCTTTTGCAACTGCCTCTCCTATACCGGAAGTACCGCCAATTACGAGTGCAGTCATCCCGTCTAATTTTCCCATGTATAAAACTCCTTTCTGTCATTACATGATATCTCTACCCATTTTCATCTCGAGCATAAACGGATTGGAAGGTTTTATGGGGACAGGATAAGGAATTACAGTAATGAATGATGCCATAATACTTATGAAGGATATTTTATATGGCATTGAAGCACGGGGATGACAGAGAACATGCAGATGCAAGAAACACGGATTCCAAAATTACGGAACCCGTGTTTCTCTCATGAGTCTCTGGATTCATCAAACGCCTGCAGCGCTTTTCCTCCGTAGACACTGCCGGGGCCGCCGCCCATGACGATGGCGACGCCGGCAATTTCTGCTATCTCTTCACGTGAAGCGCCAAGCTTGATGAGCTTGTTGACGTGATTGCCGATACACCCTTCACATTTATCTGCAATGGCATATGTCAAAGCAGCAAATTCTTTCGTCTTTTCATCCAGTGCTCCTGCCCTGTATGCTGAGTCCTGCAGAGTCTTGAAGCTTTTCATCGTCTCCGGAATCGTTTTCTGCAGTCTTTTGGTATTTCCCTGTGCCACCGTATTGATGTTTTTGAAATTGTCTGCCATGATAATCTCCCTTTCTGTATCTCCTGTAATAGTACTATATCAGCTAGATGAAATATTTTGTATCCCAGCGCTCGGGCAGCAGTTCATTCAGTTCTACTGTCCGGTTATGGGGCAGGCCTATCTCACAATGATAATTATCCTCTCCCACCTGGTTGATCAGTTCCCTGCACCGTCCACATGGCGGTAATACTTCGCCGGTTTCATAGACAGCTATGATCTTATCAATTTTATATTCCCCGTCTGTCACCATGGAAGCGATTGCTGAATGTTCCGCACAAAACCCGATTGACGACGGCAGATCGAGGGCTACACCCGTGTATATATTCCCCCTGTCTGTAACCAGAGCCGCAGCCACATGACCCATCTTGCCGTTCCGCGATGTTCTGACGGTATAAAGTCGGGCCTTCGCTGTTTCGTAGAGTTCCTCCATATCCATAAGTCTGCACCTCTCATCAATGTTACTGTCCAGTCATAGTTTACCCTAAAAATCCCTTTTCAAAATAAATAAACCATCCGGGCAGGATGGTTTAGGAACTATTCTCTGTTACTGTCAATCTCTTCCTTCCTCTTCTGTATCTCAGCTTTAGGCAGCGTCCGGTAATTCTGCATTACTGCAGACAGCCCGAGCAGTACTACGATCAGCTGCGCCCACCAGGCCGTATCAATGACCAGATTGGAAAGAATGAGATAGAGAAACAGTATCACTGCGAGTATTATTATATTGCGCTTCGCCTTACCCATAGTGGCTGTTTCTCCATGTCTCCTCCTCGCACGCGAGCTCCAGTGTGAAGAGGTGTATGAATGTCAAAGCAATGAATGCTGCAGAAAAAATCACGGCAATTATCGGGAATGAAAAGTCGAAGAATGCAGGTATCAGCAAAAGAAGCGGAATGACGAGTGTCGCCAGCATGCTTCTCTGCCTGTAATCTTTAGACAAGTATTGTGTCTTGCTGCAGTGCGGGCAGTCCATTCCAATCTCGAGTGTAATGTATCTTTTCAAAATGGCATTCACCGGCCACACATGTTCACAGTTTTTGCATTTAACCAAAGTTTTCTCTCCTTAAAATAAGCGTCTACTTTGTCTACTATAAAAGTTTTGTAAATAGGAAGTATAACACATACAATCCGGCTATGAATATAGCGGTTGTCCAAATATACAGTATGATCCTGCTGAATTCTTTCCTGTCTCGGGCCAGGTAGATGAATGCTGTCATAATGATTGGAAACATAAGGACCATGAATATGACCATGAATACAATACTCATACCATCTGCTCCTTCAGTATTGCACCTATTTATCCAGATTCAGGGCTTTGAGCTGTTCTGCGAGGGCATTATTGATTGGTTCCTCTTCTTCCTGATCTTTAAGATATTTATTGACCGTTCGTTTATCCACTTTGCCTCTGCCCTCTTTTTTGCGGCGGGCTTCAAATGCTGAAAGCTTTTCCCGGTAGCCGCATCTGCATGTGAATATCTGGCCGTCCCCTTCGCCGCTCAGAGTCATTTTCTTTTTACACTTCGGACATCTTGCATTTGTCGTCTTCGCTACATTTTTGCGGTGCCCGCATTCCCGGTCCTGGCACACAAGCATTTTGCCCCGCTTTCCGTTCACTTCGAGAAGCGGTTTTCCGCAGTCCGGGCATGTTTTACCAGAAATGTTGTCATGTTTATATTTTTTTTCGCTGTTTTTAATTTCCGCAGTGATTTTTTTCGTATGTGTTTTCATCTCTTCGATGAAAACATCTTTCCCCAGATTGCCCCGGGCAATATCCTCGAGTTTCTGCTCCCATATCGCGGTTGTAGCAGGGGACTTCAGGGCCTCAGGCACCAGTTCCAGAAGCTGCCTGCCTTTGGAAGTGATGCTGATCTGCTGTCCCCGGCGTTCCACCATGAATGAATTGAAAAGTTTGTCTATGATATCTGCACGTGTCGCCACGGTGCCGAGGCCGCCCGTCGACTGGAGCGTCTCCTTGAGTTTGCGGTCATGGACTTCCATATATTTTGCCGGGTTCTCCATCGCTGACAGAAGCGTCGCCTCTGTGAACCTTGCAGGCGGTTTCGTCTGCCCGGAAGTCCGTGTGACATTCCGCACTTCAAGCTTATCACCGTGATTTAAATCCGGCAGGCGCTGATCCGGTACTTCATTCTCTTCACCATCATCATACTTGTTTGCATAAACTTCCTTCCAGCCATTTTTCCTGACTGTTTTGCCGCGCGCTGTAAATGATTCCGCACCCATCGCCGCAGTAACTGTCAGCTGTTCATATTCATGTGCAGGCAGAAGGACGGCAAGGAACCTTTTGACGATAAGGTCATAGATCCTCCTCTCCCGTTCACTGAAGTCCGAAGGATGGACGTGATTTTCCGTCGGGATTATGGCATGGTGGTCACTGACCTTTTTATCATCGACAAATGAATTGTTAGCCTGGATCTTATTTCTCAGGATTTTCGTCGCCGCACTTCTGTACTCGCCTATGCCGCAAGCCTTGAGCCGTTCGGGTATGGTGGAGACGATATCACTGGACAGGTATCTGGAGTCCGTCCTTGGATACGTCACCACTTTGTGCCTTTCATAGAGACTCTGCATCACATTCAGTGTTTCTTTGGCAGAAAGGCCGAACTGTCTGTTTGCATCCCGCTGCAGTTCCGTCAGGTCATACAGTAACGGGGCATGGGTCCGCTTCGTTTTCTTCATTACATCCGTCACCTGCATGTGTTCATTGCCTATTTTTCGGATGATGGAGTCGATGTTCTCACCGTCAAAACTGCGGCTGGCGCCCTTCTCGTCCTGCCATGTGAACCTGATTGAGCCGGTGGAGGCTTCCATGCCGTAATAGGTCTTTGCTTTAAAGTTTCTGATTTCATTTTCCCGCTGTTCAATCATTGCAAGTGTCGGTGTCTGGACACGTCCGCAATTGAGCTGGGCATTGAACTTTGTAGTCAATGCCCTTGAAGCGTTGAGCCCGATATACCAGTCTGCTTCTGAGCGGGCGACTGCCGCCTTGTACAGGTTCTCATAATCCCTGCCCGGCTTCAGTCGTTCGAAACCTTCTTTAATGGCCTTATCCGTAACGGAAGAAATCCACAGTCGTTCAATCGGTTTATGGACTTTCGCCTTATCGACAATCCATCTTGCAACCAATTCGCCTTCCCTGCCCGCATCGGTGGCGACGATGATTCTGTCTACATCTTTGCGGATGAGCTGTGATTTTACTGCATTGAACTGCTTACCTGATTTTTTGATGACCGTCAGCTTCAATGGTTCCGGGAGCATGGGCAGATCTTCAAGTTTCCACTGTTTATACTTTTTATCGTAGCTTTCCGGGTCTGCCAGTGTTACCAGATGGCCGAGTGCCCATGTCACTATGTACTTATCCCCTTCAAGGTATCCATTCCCTTTTTTATGACACTTCAGCACGCCTGCAATATCACGTGCGACCGAAGGTTTTTCAGCCAATACTACACTTTTCGCCAATATTATCATCCTTTCGCATACCCTGACAGTATACACCATTTATACTACGGAGAAAATGCCGGGTAATGACAGGCCCGGCATTGCTGGTTATTTGAGAAGCTGTCTGTAATCATCATCTTTTTCCATAACACTTCTGGCAAAAGGACATTCCGCCTTTATCTTCTTATCTTCCTGGCGGGCAAAGTCGACCATCGTATCCACAAGTCTTTTTCCCGCTCCCTGTCCACTCAGGCCGTCTTTCACTTCCGTGTGTTTGATGACATAGTCCCCTTTATCATCAGTATCAAAAATAAGTTCACCTTCCGGGTTGAGCTCGTCTTCGCCGATGAAGAATTTATTATCACCTTTTTTGATATTCAAGTCGCTTCCTCCCTCATAATGTGCATTATCATTACTGGTCTATTTACCTAATGCGTATGTTTCAAACATCCAGACCCAGCTGCATATTGTTACCGCTTTCCCCATTATTGAGTTAGTGGTATGCTATACGTGTAAAAAGTTAACAGTCATGGAGGGTCACATTAAAAACAGAGGGGATGATATGGATGAATCATTCGATGGAGAAAATAGTTGATGATGTATTTCAGCATACTTATTATGACCCGGGTCAGAATCTGCGGGAACAGGTATACGATGATGAAAAAGTACTGGATATCATATTCAATCTCGAGGAACAGATGGAGCAGGATCAGCTGTCAGTAGAGGAGAAACTGTTCGCAACCAATTCATTGGGTAACCTTTACAGAATAATAAACAAGCCGGATGAGTCCATCCATTATCATTCAGAGAACCTGCGTCTGCTGTCAGATAATGAACGCAGGCAGGTGAAATCCTTCATAAACCTCGCTGTAAGCTATATATATGCCAATGAATACAAAAAGGCACTGTTGTGCTTCGAAAAAGCTGAGACCATCATCAACAGGCATGGTTATGACCGATACACAGGAGCTCTGGAATATCAGCGCGGGAAATGCTATATGGAAATGCGGCATTACAACTGGGCGAGAGCAGCTTTTGATGACGCCCGATCACTGGCAATTCAAAATAGCGATCCGGTGCTGGCCGGATCCGCAAGTAAAGCCCTGGAATACTGCGATGATAAAATCAACGCCCAGGTATGACAATCCCGTCCCGTATCTGCGGGACGGGTTCTATTTTCATTCAGCCTCATTCAATGTGTTCAGAGTATCAATGGCCGCCTGGCTCATTACGCTCACTCCGTAATGGATGGCGTCTTCATTGAATCTGAATGCAGGATTGTGAAGCGGCTTCTGCCCTTCTCCGACCGAACTGCCCAGCCAATAGTAGACACCGGGATACTTTTGCAGGAATCTGCTGAAATCTTCACCTGCGAGACTTGGATTCACTCTGGGTAGTGCGTCCTCTCCGTATAATGTGCGCACAGTCTCATAGAGCCTGTCTGCCCATTTTTCAGTATTCACTGTGGCGGGGTATCCGTCATCAAATTGTATCTCCACTTCGGCATCCATCGCCCCGGTCACCTTTTCAACAATTTCAAAGAAGCGTTTTTTTGCAAGCTGTTTCATCGTGTCTGACTGCGTACGGATGGTTCCCTCTATTTCGACCGACTCCGCAATGACATTATGTTTTGTACCACCTTCAAAACGGCCGACAGTCACGACTGCCGGTTCCATGGGATCGGCATTCCTGCTTACAATTGTCTGGAGAGATGAAACGACCTGGTTAGCAACGATGATTGCATCCACGGTGTCATGAGGCATGGATGCATGTCCACCGGAACCCTTTATCTTCAGGAAAAATTTATCCGAGTTGCCCATGATCGGACCGGACATCACCCCAAATTTCCCCACTTCGAGCCCCGGCCATACATGCTGTCCAATCAGGACGTCAGGTGTATAGTCTTCAAATACACCATCATCCATCATCCTTTGGGAGCCTCCCACAGGGGACAGCTCTTCGGCAGGCTGGAAGATAAGCAATACAGTTCCATGTATTTCGTCAATGCGTCCCTGGAGTACACGTGCAGTCGCAATCAGCATCGAAGTATGGGCGTCATGCCCACATGCATGCATGACGCCGGGGTTTTCCGAACTGAAATCCTCTCCCGACATTTCATCGATCGGCAACGCATCAATATCCGCTCTGAGGCCCACTGTCCTGCCCGGGTGTTCCCCTTCTATGATTCCGAGTATGCCTGTACCGGCAAACCCGTCTTTATAAGGAATACCCAGCTTCTCCAGCTGGGCGCGTATACGCCTGGATGTTCCCTGCTCCATGGTGCTGAGTTCCGGGTTTCTGTGCAGTATTCTTCTGAAGTCTATTGCATCGTCAATGATTTCTCTTGATATGTCCATATTCCATCACCCTGATTTTAGAATTTTCAATAAGTATATCATTTTTCAAATAAGACTGCATTGCTGCCAACATCATTTTTCTTATGCGTGGTATTCGTTTATAATTTAATTATATTTGAAATACTGGAGGTACTATGAACATCTCATTGCTGATCGCCTATATCATCGTATTCATCCTTTCCGCCGTTCCGCTTCTCGAAGCATTCATTGTCGTTCCGATCGGCATCGTCGGCGGCATGAATTTCTTCATGACCAATATCATCGGTATTGCCGGCAACCTCCTGACCCTCCTTATCCTCATCACCATGATGGACCGGAGTAAAAAATGGTATCTGCACAAGCGTGAAAAGGCAGGAAAAGACAAGAGCAGGAAAAGTGAGCGGGCGGAAAGTATTTTCCGGAAATTCGGTCTGCCCGGCCTGGCATTCATCGGTCCGTTCTTCGTGGGCAGCCATTTCACTGCGCTCATGGCAGTCATCCTTGGCGGCTCCCGGAAGGCGACATTCTGGTGGGTGACTCTCAGCGTCACAGTATCCACTGTCACAATTTCCATACTCTTATATTACGGGATCGATATAATCGGGCTCGGTGACAGACAGTTCCTGAAAGATGTACTGGATCAGTAAACAGACGAAAAACCGGACCGGCATTTGCCGGTCCGGTTTTCATGTTGGTCCAGTTTTTAATTGTAAAGTCAGTTCTGTTCAACAGGTTTCTTAAGAAGTCCGAGAATCACACCTGACAGGATTGCCCCGATGAGCAAAGCTGCAAGGAACATCAGCTTTCCTTCACCGATTGTAAGGGCGACGAACAGACCGCCGTGCGGTGCGTTGATCGATGTTGCAAAGGCCATTGCCAGTGCGCCGGCTGTTGCAGAACCGATGATCATTGAAGGGATGACACGTATCGGGTCGGCAGCAGCGAACGGTATTGCACCTTCTGTGATGAAGGAGGCGCCCATGATCAGGTTTGTCGGCCCCGATGAACGTTCAACCTGCGTGAATCGGTTCCTGAACACCATCGTTGCAAAAGCAATGGCCAGTGGCGGCACCATACCACCGATCATGGCTGCTGTAATCGGTTCCGGGTTGCCGGCGGATAGTGCAGCGATGCCGAATGCGTAGGCCGCCTTGTTGACCGGTCCACCCATGTCTACCGCCATCATGCCACCGACAATCGCTCCGAGAAGAACGATATTTCCACCGCTCATGTTGCTGAGTGTCGTGTTCATCCAGTCATTCAGTGCACTCGCCGGCGGATCGACGATATAGTACATGATGACACCGGTCAGAAATACGCCCAGAAGCGGATATAAAAGAACCGGCTTCAGTCCATCCAGTACCTGGGGAAGATTTTCAAGTGCTTTCTTGATGCCAACCATCAGGAAGCCCGCAAGGAATCCGGCAATAAGCCCGCCGAGGAAGCCTGAACCCATCGCAGATGCCATCAGGCCTCCGACCATGCCGGGAGCAAGGCCAGGTCTGTCTGCGATGCTCATGGCAATGAAACCGGCCAATATAGGTATCATCAGTTCAAAGGCATTTGAACCGATAAAGTTGATCATTTCAGCCACCGGATTGTAGTCCGCATGATCCGGATTTGCTGAATGTATGCCGAACATGAAGCTCACTGCAATCAGTATACCACCTGCCACGACGAAGGGCAGCATGTTGGATACACCGTTCATCAGGTGCTTATAGACGGATGGTTTTCCTTTTGAACCACTGTTCGATTCCGCATCAACCTTTTTTTTCGATCCGGCAGAATATTTTGGCCTGGCGCTGTCCATAGACTCGTTTATCAGTTCTTCAGGGCGCTTGATGCCGTCTGCGACAGGGACCTCTACCACATTCTTACCGTCAAATCGCGCCATTTCCACATTTGTGTCGGCAGCAACGATGATGCCAGAAGCCCTTTCTATATCTTCGGCCGTCAGCGGGTTCTTGACCCCTGCCGAACCGTTTGTTTCGACTTTAATATCAATGCCGAGCTCGCCCGCTCTTTTCTTTATTGCGTCTGCCGCCATGTAGGTATGGGCAATCCCTGTCGGGCAGGCGGTAACGGCTACGAGGAAGGGCCGGTCGGATGCTCCTGAGCTCCCTGCTTCTTCCTCCGATGACTCCGAGTCATCAAAATGATCAACCGTATTGATGATATCTTCAGGTGACTTGGCAGCCATCAGCTGATCCCTTGCCTCCCCGTTCATCAATATGGCAGACAGCTTGGCCAATGCATCAAGATGAGTAGTAGCCTGACCCTCCGGTGCCGCTATCATGAAGAATAAAAATGCAGGCTGTCCGTCCATGGAGTCGTAATCAATACCTGCTTCACTTCTTCCAAACATGATGGCGGGGGCGACGACTTCGCCTGTCTGGGCATGGGGAATGGCAATGCCATCTCCGACACCTGTTGTACTTTGTGATTCCCTCCTGTGGATTGCGGCTTCAAATTTGTCTTTATCCGTAATTCTGCGGGCATCATAGAGCCCCTGTACCAGTTCCCCAATGACAGAATCCTTGTTCCCGGAACTGACATTCATGTTGATTGTATCAGTAGTCAGCAATTCAGTTATTCTCATCATTCCACCCCTTCGATTGAATTGATTTCTATATGAGGCACGAGTGCCTCGATTTCGTGGCCCGAGGCAAGATCGTCACTGAAAGCCGTGGCGCTGCCGCTGGCAATCGCATAACGTATACGTTCTTCTATGCCCCTTCTATACACTGCGATAAAACCAGCCACAGTGGAATCTCCGGCGCCGACTGAATTTCTCAGTACTCCCTCCGGGGACGGAATCCGCAGCCGGACATCGGGATTTACAAAAACTGCACCTTTGCCGCCAAGAGTGACGAGAACATTCGATGCTCCCCGTTCAATCAGTTCCTGTGCTGCTTCTACTATATCCGTATCGCAGACAAGCTTCCTGCCTGCAATCCCTTCAAGCTCGAAAAGATTCGGTTTGATAAGGTAGGGGTTATATTGCAAAGTCGAAGTCAGTTTCCCGCCTTCTGTGTCTATGGAGAATGATACATCTTTTTCAAACAGCAGACGCGAGAGCTCCTCGTACAGACGATCATGCCCTTTCGGTACACTTCCTGCAAATATGACATGATCATCGCCGGTGAGTCCGGCCAGCTGATCTTTCAACGATTCTATGTTTTCGTCCGTGATTTTCGGACCATCTGCATTAATTTCTGTTTCAGATGCAGTCTTGAGTTTTATATTGATCCTTGTGTCCTCTTCGATTTCGATGAACCGGTGGGATATTCCCTGCGATTCCAAAGCATCTTTGATGAATCCTCCGGTAAAACCACCGCAGAATCCAAGGGCTGTCGATTCCCTTCCGAGCTGCTTCAATACCCTTGATACATTGATGCCTTTTCCACCGGCATACTTTTCCGTATCGCCGGTCCTGTTCAGAGCTCCGATATCAACTTCGTCCAGTCTCACTACATAGTCAAGCGAGGGGTTAAACGTCACTGTATAGATCATTGCTTTTGCCTCCTGTGATTTCTGCGCCTGATCCTGCCCTTATAAGATACGGGTGGTCAGGATTCTCAGTGATGATTGATGCCTCCGCCAGTGATGCGAATTTGACGAATGCACTTCTTTCAAATTTAGAGCTGTCCGCAAGCACAAAAGCCCTCCGGGCCTGTTCTACAGCCGTTCTTTTGATATGGGCTTCATCTTCATCCGGTGTGGTGAAGCCGTGATGGATATCAATTGCGTTCACTCCTACGAAACACTTATCGAAGGACAGGGTTTTGAGTTTTTCGATAACATCATGACCAACCACCGCTTTAGTTGCCGGCTTCACCCTGCCTCCCAAAACGTGGGTTTTGTGCCCGTTTCTGACCAGCTGGTCGATCAGTGTGATGCTGTTTGTCACAACTGTAACGTCCGATGCTTTTATGAACGGCATCATTTCATAGGTGGTCGTTCCCGCATCAATGAATACAGTATCTCCATCCTCGATCATTTCCGAAGCAATCTGAGCGATTTTGATCTTTTCGGACAGGTTTTTAACCGACTTCTCAGTATAATCCTCTTCCCGTTCCATCTGTTCCACTGTGGCTCCCCCATGGACCCGCTTCAACATGCCTCTGGATTCAAGATACGTCAGATCCCTGCGCACAGTGGCCGTACTGCTGTTTGTTATATCAACAAGATCATTGACCGACCCTGTCCCTCTTTCATTCAGATAATCCATGATTTTTTCATATCTCTGATTCGTTATCATTTCATCACCATCTACAAAATAGCATTCTTAACAATCAAAGTCAATCATAAATAATCATTTTCAATCATAAATAGCAAAAAAAAACGCCAGCTTTTGCTGACGTTATCTTTTTGATTTGGGTTTCCCGAGTATTTCTGAAAAGATGATTCCGTTGAGAACAGCTTTTCTGTCAAATGACAGATCACCTCTGCTCAGTGCCGGTTCGCTCTGTCCTTTTTCACGATCCGGTTTACCGGCTGATACACCGAACAGATCATCTTCATCCAGAGAGTAACGGGAACGTTCTGCAGACTCGCGGCCGCTGTCTTTCACACGCTTTGCGGCTTCGGAACGGTCGACTCCTTCCGCATATGCATAGTCTTTGGCTTTCTGTGCACGTTCTTTGGGCTTTGACCGGTCTGCAGGCAATTTATCCTCATAGTAGTCCATCGCTTTGCTGCCAGTCCTGGATTCTCTGGCTTTTTTCTCGAGGGATCTGCCGAACGGACGGTCTGACCTCGTACGCTCCTGTTTAGACTTCTGAGAACCCGCCGGAGACTGGTTTTCCGGATGGGATCCCATGTTCTCCGACTGAGACTGCCTCTGCTGTGAATCGGTGTTTTCATCAAAAGTACCGAATGAGCGTTCCAGTTCACCTTTTACCTGTTCGAAGAACCCCTTTGAACTCTCCTGCCTGCCGGATGCCGACGGACGGTTGGATCGCTTGTTTGGATTGTTCAGCTTGCCCGGGTCTATATTCCTCTGCTCCTTCTTGTCTTTGTTTTTCTGACTGGCAATGGCAGAGTATATTATTCCGCCTAAAAAGATGAGGAGAGGTAGTATTTCCATGATATCACGACCTATTCGTCTTCATCATTGTAACGTGTCGGATTTGTCATTTTGTTGATGGAATCCCTCATGCTGGTGTCCGCCTCGACATTTTTCAGATTGTAATAGTCTGAAACTCCGATATTTCCACTTTCAAGCGCCTGTGCAAATGCGAGTGGTACTTTGGATTCAGCTTCTACAACTTTGGCCCTCATTTCCTGTACGCGGGCTTGCATTTCCTGTTCCTGTGCTACGGCCATTGCACGACGTTCTTCTGCTTTCGCCTGCGCAATGTTCTTATCAGCAACTGCCTGTTCAGTCTGAAGGTCTGCACCGATGTTTTTGCCGATATCGACATCTGCGATGTCGATGGAAAGGATTTCAAATGCTGTACCTGAATCCAGGCCTTTTGAGAGGACAGTCTGTGAGATGCTGTCTGGATTCTCAAGAACCGCTGTATGCTTTTCCGAAGAACCGATTGTCGAAACAATACCTTCACCCACTCGGGCTACAATTGTATCTTCGCCCGCACCACCGACGAGCCTGTCGATATTTGCACGTACGGTGATGCGTGATTTCGCCTTGACTTCGATACCGTCCATAGCCACACCGTTGATGAATGGTGTCTCGATGACTTTCGGGTTTACACTCATCTGTACGGCTTCCAGTACGTCACGGCCAGCAAGGTCTATGGCCGCACACCTTTCAAATGTAAGATTGATATTGGCACGCTGTGCTGCGATCAGTGCATCGACCACCCTGTCTACATTCCCCCCCGCGAGGAAATGTGACTCAAGCTGGTTCGTAGCAACTTTGATTCCTGCTTTGTGCGCCTTGATCATCGGTTCGATGACCCGCTTCGGTTTGACACGACGGAGTCTCATCCCGACGAGGGAGAAGATACCGACATTGACCCCTGCTGCAATTGCAGAAATCCACAAGCCGATCGGAACAAATGACAGGAAGAATGAAATGACGATAAAGGCAATGATGACCAGGAATATGATCATCAGGCCCGATCCTGTAATAAAGAACAAGTTCATGCTTTGTACTCCTTCCAATTGATATTAATCTTCCACCGGACGTACAACTACGCGTGTTCCTTCGACATGAATGATTTTCACTTTTCTGCCACTCTCGATGAACGCTCCTTCAGCAACAGCATCAATGCGCTCATCCCCGTGACGGATGATGCCGGCCGGTCTCAGAGCGGTTTCCGCATCAGCCTGTTCACCAATAAGATATGAACGGTCGTCAAAAGAAGTATACCCTGATTCGGCATCCGTTGCATCAGTCAGTATGAACTTGTTGAGGAACGGAATTTTACTCTTTTTAAATTTCACTAATATCACCCACTCTATGATTGCTAATATGACGATAGCCAACATGAACAGGCTGAATAAGGCCACATTGTTACTCACCAGGAAAATACTGACGAGCAGCATGATGCCACCGATAATGCCCAGGATGGCACCGATGACAAAAAACTCCACGACGATGAAAATGGTACCGATGATGAACAGTGCAAGGGAGAGTCCGCTGTAATCACTTATCAGCAGGTGGCCGGAGTAGAAGGCGATGATGGACAGGACGGCCATCACCCCGGTGAAATTCACATTATCCGAAAACAGCTGGTAGATGACACCCAGGAAGAAAACTGCTAGTAAAATAAAGGCAACCCATGGCATTGTCACTACATCCCTGAAATCGGCCAGGACACTCGACAGCAGAAATGCACTCGGGACTATTGTAATAACCACCATTAGAATCCCCTCCATTACCTTCATTATACATTAATAAAACAATTATTTAAATTATTACAAAAAAAAGACAGCATATAAATTTATGCTGTCTTCTGTATAGATATTTATCCGGGGGAGACGGATTACTTGAATTTGCGTTTACGGGCAGCTTCAGATTTCTTCTTGCGTTTCACACTTGGCTTTTCGTAAAATTCTCTTTTACGAGCCTCCTGGATTGTACCGCTTTTTGAAACTGTGCGCTTGAAACGGCGCAACGCGTCTTCAATTGGTTCATTCTTTTTAACAACTGTTTTAGACATGATTTTCCCTCCCTCCGAATAAACAAAAGCCTATCTAGTTTACACAGTATTATACTATGTACTCACATATTATAATACAATGATAAAAACCGGTCAACCGGAAATTAATAGTCGCTGTCACTTGTTCCGCCCTGTACTATGGCGATTCCGCTGGATGCTCCGATACGTGTTGCACCACTTTCAATCATCGCTTTTGCATCTTCATACGAACGGACGCCGCCGCTTGCTTTGACACCCATCTCCTCACCTACGGTGAGCCTCATGAGTGTCACGTCCTCAACTGTGGCACCTCCACCGTTGAAGCCGGTTGATGTCTTGACGAAGTCAGCGCCGACCTTCTTGCTGAGTTCACTTGCTTTGACGATTTCGTCACTGTCGAGCAATGCCGTTTCTATGATCACTTTAACGATCGTCTCCTGACCCGCAGCATCGCATACAGCTTTGATGTCATTGAACACATAATCCTCATTCCCGGATTTAAGCGCACCGATATTGATTACCATGTCAACTTCGTCAGCACCGTTCTGCACTGCGTTCATCGTCTCAAATGCCTTGACTTCAGACGTAACTGCTCCGCTCGGGAAACCGATGACGGTGCATACTTTGACATCGCTCTCCTTCAATATTTCCTTAGCAGTCGCCACCCATGCAGGACTGATGCAGACACTCATGAAATTATGCTCCATCGCCTCCTGGCAGAGTTCGAAAATCTGATCCTGTGTCGTTTCAGGTTTTAGTAAAGTGTGATCGATATATTTGGATAGTTCCATGTCTGTTTTCCTCCGATTCCGTAACTGAAGCCCGCCCCGGGCTTTCTCATACAAGTATACAACAAAATGACTCCGTATTCATCAGATTGTCCGTTCAAGATAGGCATAGGCCTTCACCATCGGTTTTTCAAGCACTTTGACGACTTCGCCTTTGCTCACAGGGTATCCAGGTTCTGTTATTTTGACTTTGACGAGCTCTCCTGTAAGCGATGCATCACCTTCAACCTCCACTTTGAGGTAGTTGTCGGAATGGCCGACAAGCCTTCCGTCCTTTTCCTCCTCGGGAATGATTTCCAACACATCATCCTTGAACATTTCAGCATATTTCTGTGCCAGCGAATCCGACAGTTCAATCAGCCGGTGTACACGTTCACTTTTCACACTCTCATCCACCTGGTCGGTCATCCTTGCTGCCGGTGTGCCTGTCCGGATGGAGTAAGGGAAAACATGCAATTCCGAGAAATGGTGCTTGCTGATGAAGTCATATGTCTCCATGAATTCCTCTTCGGTCTCACCCGGGAATCCCACGATTACATCACTCGTGATTGCCACGTTGGGCATGATTTCCTTGAGCTTGATGATGCGGGATTCGAAAAATTCCATCGTATATTTCCTGCGCATGCGTTTTAATACAGTATCACTGCCGGACTGGATCGGGATGTGCAGGTGACGGACGATTTTGTTAGAGCCATTGATGACATCAATGACTTCATCGGTAAGCTGGCTTGCTTCGATACTTGAAATTCTGAGGCGGTTCAACCCGTCGACTTCTTCCAGGTCACGGAGCAGCTGTGCCAGATTGTAGTCTTTCAGGTCTTCGCCGTATCCTCCGGTGTGGATACCGGTCAGTACAATCTCCTTGTACCCTTGATCCACCAGCTGCGCGGCCTGTTCGACGACTTTCTCGGGATCGCGTGAGCGCATGAGGCCGCGTGCCCACGGGATGATGCAGAATGTGCAGAAGTTGTTGCAGCCCTCCTGTATTTTAAGGGTCGCACGCGTACGGTCAGTGAAATAAGGGACATCCATCTCCTCATATGTACGTTTCTTCATGATATTTTTTACACCATTGATCGGCTGGCGTTCCTTGTGGTACTGGTCGACATAGCCGAGGAGTTTGTCACGGTCCTCTGTCCCTATGATGATGTCGACGCCCGGTATGTCCATGATATCTTTGGGCGCGGTCTGTGCATAGCACCCTGTGACACAGACAACGGCATCCGGATTTTTCCTGATTGCGCGCCTTATGACCTGCCTGCTCTTCTTGTCCCCGGTGTTGGTGACTGTACAGGTGTTGATCACGAAAACATCCGCATTCTGATCGAAATCAACACGGCTGTATCCATCATCCTTGAAAACCTGCCACATTGCTTCTGTTTCATAATGATTCACTTTACACCCTAAAGTGTGAAATGCGATCGTTTTTCCGTTCATATAATCAGATCTTTCCTTGTATATTTGATGATTTCATCTTCTTGACATAATAGCACAGCCCGCCTCATTCTTCAATGAGAGGCGGGCTGTTCAAAATGATGACTTATTGCTGAGAGTGCATACAGAGGGGCCGTTTCAGCCCGGAGTATCCGTGCTCCCAGCCGGACAGAATGGAATCTCTCCATCAATCCGGCTTCATTGTCACTGAATCCGCCTTCCGGTCCGAAGACCAGGGCGATACTGTCCCCAGGCCGGATTGTTCCAAGCACCCGCTCCAGGCCGGCGGCCGGATTTCCGACATTGCCTTCGTACGCAAAGATCACTGCATCGAATGCACCGAAATCCGTGTTTTTCAGCGCTTTCCCGAAATTTATATGGGGAAGCATGTTCCGCCGGCTCTGTTCACCGGCTTCCCTGATCACCTTTCCATAGCGTTCAAGGCGCTTTGCACGTTTTTTTCCGTCAAGTTTCACTATGCCCCTGTCCGCTTCGAAAATGTGGAAGTCGAATGCACCGAGCTCCGTTGACTTCTGTATCATCCATTCGAACTTCTCACCTTTCAGAAGCGGACAGAATATACTCGTCCTGACCGGCAGTTCCGGTGACTCTTCGACCGCGGAAACCACTCTGTAATATACATGATCATCCGTCTCTGTCACTTCACAGAGAAAGGCGGTCCGGTTAATATCGACCATATGGAATTCCTGGCCCGGCTTGAAACGCATCACATTCTTCATATGATGCGTGTCGGTGCCAGACATGTACACCGCGCCGGCAGTCAGTTCTTCGTCCGTAAAATACCTCTGCATATAATCATGCCTTCCTGGCCATGATGCTCACCCAACCATTTTCCTCGAGGATTTCAGCGATTTTGAAGCCTGCTGCCTCCATATGCTGGATGATATCATCACGGCGTTTCGTAATAATGCCGGATGCGATGAAAACCCCTCCGAATTTCAGAGTCTCAAATGCATCATCTATCATCTGGTCGATGATATGGGCAAGGATATTCGCAATGATAATGTCATACTGGTCATCTTCAGACGTCAGAAGATCGCCGGTTTCAACAGTCACATCCCCGGCACATTCATTAAGCTCAAAGTTTTCCCTGGCGACCTTCAGTGACAGCTCGTCTATGTCGGTCGCCTTCAGGTCTCTCGCACCCATGAGGTGCGCGCCGATCGTCAGTATGCCGGATCCGGTCCCGACATCAATGATCTTGTGTTCCGGTCTGACAGCATGCTCGATGAATTTCAGGCACATGCCTGTCGTCGGGTGGTCGCCCGTACCGAAGGCCATGCCAGGATCCAGCTTTATCAGCCTGTCTGCTTCCCTGAATTCATAATCGTCGATTTCCCATGAGGGTACGATGACGAAGTTATCCGAAACCCTGAAGCTGTGGAAGTATTTCTTCCACTCGTTTTCCCAGTCCTCTTCATCGATGATGGTACTCTCTATATGGATATCCTCTTTGCACTCCAGACCGGCACTCGCCATGAAACTGTGGATTTCTGCGAGCCTGGCGTCAATATCCTCTGTTTCGTCGAAGTAGACGAGTATGCGGATATCCGCCTTTGGCAGCGTGTCGGGATCCAGTCGGTATTTGTCGTCGAAATCCTCTACACCTTCCTTGAGCAGGTCCAGAGAATGCTCTACAGAAATCCCTTTGGCTATTTCGTTCAGGAATAAAGAGAAAGCATCCTCGTTTGCCTTTTTCGTGCTAATTGAAACTTCATGCCATTTCATAATTAGTCACCCTTAAAAAATCGTCTTGTTTTATCGAAGAAATTCTCATTCTGTTCATTAATCTCTTCCCCGCTGTGTTCTGCCAGCTGCCTGAACAAGTCTGCTTCCTTATCCGAAAGCTTGGTAGGTGTTACGACACTGATGGTAACAAACTGATCGCCGTATCCGTAGCCATGGACATTCTTGACACCTTTTTCCTTCAGACGGAAACGTTTGCCTGACTGCGTACCGGCAGGAATCGTGAGCACGACTTCGGAATTGATTGTCGGGACTTTCACTTCGTCCCCAAGAGCCGCCTGTGCAAATGATATCGGCTGTTCAAAGTGGATGTCGTCACCGTCACGTGTGAACCTTTTATCCGGTCTCACACGGAATACGATATAGAGATCTCCCGACGGTCCGCCGTTTACACCAGGTTCGCCTTTGCCCTGCAGACGGATCTGCTGGCCGTTGTCGACACCTTCCGGGACTGTCACTTCGATTTGGACATCCTTTGTCACAGTGCCTGCGCCTTTACAGTTGTTGCATGGATCTTCGATTTCTTCGCCTGTACCGTTACATGTCGGACATGTGCGCTCTGTCTGTATTCTGCCAAAAGGAGTATTCTGTTCAACTGCTACGCGACCGGCACCGGAACACATCTTACATGTCGATTTCGAAGTCCCCGGTTTGGCACCGCTGCCGTCACATGTTTCACAGGTGACTTCCTTTTTTATGGTGATGGTCTTCGTCACTCCGAAGACGGCTTCATCAAAGCTGACCGTCATCGTATACTGAAGGTCGTCACCTTTTCTCGGAGCATTCGGATCCATGCGGCCGCCACCGCCGAAGAAAGAACTGAATATATCTTCAAAACCGCCAAAGCCGCCGGCACCGGAGAATCCACCGCCACCGCCGCCGAACTGCTGGTTCATTCCCTCATGTCCGAAACGGTCATATTGTGCACGCTTGTCATCGTCGCTCAATGTTTCGTAGGCTTCGGAGGCTTCCTTAAATTTCTCGTCCGAGCCTTCTTCTTTATTTATATCCGGGTGATATTTTTTGGAGAGTCTGCGGTATGCCTTCTTAATTTCATCCTTAGAGGCATTCTTATCCACTCCAAGTACATCATAATAGTCTCTTTTCGCCATTTGATCGCCTCCAGCTTATTTACTATATCATTTAAAAAAGTCAAAGCCAATGCTGTTGGCTTTGACTTTCTTCATTCATCATTCAATATCATATATTATTTCTTATCGTCTTCGTCCACTTCTTTGAAATCAGCATCGACAACATCGTCGTCAGACTGCCCGTCGGCCTCCTGGCCTTCAGCACCTTCAGCCTGCTGTTCCTGGGCCATCTGTTCATAAAGTTTCATGGACATGCCCTGTACGATTTCCTGTAATGCATCCTTTTTGGATTTGATCTCTTCGAGGTCAGATCCTTCAAGTGCTTTGTTGAGCTCTTCTTTCGCAGCTTCGGCTTTTTCTTTTTCTTCAGCCTCCACTTTATCGCCAAGGTCTTCGATTGTCTTATCTGTAGTAAACGTGAGCTGTTCAGCTTCGTTGCGCAGATCAACTTCCTCACGGCGTGATTTATCCGCTTCAGCATTCTCTTCGGCTTCTTTGACCATCCTGTCGATATCCTCATCTGAAAGGTTGGAGCTGGATTCGATGGTAATCTTCTGCTCTTTGCCTGTGCCCTGATCTTTTGCAGCAACGTTCACAATACCGTTTTTGTCGATGTCGAATGTCACTTCGATCTGAGGGACGCCTCTTGGTGCAGGCGGAATATCCGTAAGCTGGAATCGTCCGAGAGTTTTGTTATCCTGTGCCATTGGACGTTCACCCTGTAGTACATGGATATCAACTGCGGGCTGATTGTCAGATGCTGTCGAGAATACCTGTGACTTGCTTGTCGGAATTGTTGTATTCCTTTCGATGAGCACTGTGGAAACACCGCCCATAGTTTCAATGCCGAGTGACAGCGGAGTCACATCAAGAAGGACTACGTCCTGAACATCTCCGGAAAGAACACCGGCCTGGATTGCAGCACCCATTGCCACAACTTCATCCGGGTTGACACTCTTGTTAGGGTCCTTGCCCACTTCTTTTTTGATTGCGTCCTGTACAGACGGAATACGTGTAGAACCGCCGACAAGAATCACTTCATCAATTTCATTTCTATCTATGCCGGCATCTTTGATCGCCTGGCGTGTAGGGCCCATCGTACGTTCTACAAGCTTGTGAGTAAGCTCCTCGAATTTCGCGCGTGTAAGTGAAGTTTCAAGGTGCAGCGGTCCTGCTTCACCTGCAGAAATGAACGGCAGTGAAATCTGCGTTGAAGATACACCTGAAAGATCTTTCTTAGCTTTTTCAGCTGCATCTTTCAGACGCTGCATCGCCATTTTATCTTTGGAAAGATCGATGCCATTCTCTTTTTGGAATGTTTCAACAAGGAAGTCGATGATGATGTCATCAAAGTCATCCCCGCCGAGTCTGTTGTCGCCCGCAGTGGAGAGCACTTCGAATACGCCATCACCCAGTTCAAGGATGGAGACATCGAAAGTACCGCCGCCAAGGTCGAACACCAGGACTTTTTCTTCTGACTCCTTATTGTCAAGGCCATATGCAAGCGCAGCTGCTGTCGGCTCGTTGATGATACGTTCAACTTCAAGGCCTGCAATGCGTCCGGCGTCCTTAGTAGCCTGTCTTTCGGAGTCATTGAAATATGCAGGGACAGTGACGACTGCCTGGGAAACTTTTTCACCCAGGTAGCTCTCTGCAGTTTCTTTCAGGTTCTGAAGGATCATTGCAGAAATTTCCTGCGGTGTATATTCTTTACCCTCCACTTTCTCCTTGTAGTCTGTACCCATATGCCTCTTGACGGACATGATGGTATTCGGGTTTGTGATCGCCTGGCGTTTGGCTACTTCACCCACTTGTTTTTCACCATTTTTAAAGGATACTACAGAAGGTGTTGTACGGTTGCCTTCCGGGTTCTGGATGACTTTGGCTTCGCCGCCTTCCAGAACAGATACAACAGAGTTTGTAGTACCGAGGTCAATTCCTATTACTTTACTCATGAAAAAATTCCTCCTAATTACTAGTTCAAATGATTATTATGAATTTAATTATTCACTGACTTTGACCATGCTTGCACGGATGACACGATCTTTCAGAGTATACCCTTTCTGGAACTCCTCAATGATGATGCCCGGTTCGTCCCCGGACGACTCCGTCATCACAGCCTGATGGTAGTTCGGATCGAATACTTCGCCCGTTGCCTTGATTTCATTTATGTCGTGGCTCATGAGTGTGTTGACCAGATCATTGTAGACCATCTCCACACCTTTGGAAAGTGATTTGAAGGCTTCCGTTTCGCCTTCGATGTTGAGCGCTCTCTCAAGATTGTCGAGTATCGGCAGGAGGTTTTCTGCAATATCCTGGTCTTTATACTTGTTGTTCAGCTCGGCCTCCTGCTTTGTACGGCGCTTGTAGTTCTCGAATTCCGCAAGCATCTTCAGATACTTGTTTTCTTCTGCTTCCACCTGTTCTTTGAGCGACTCTATTTCAGCATCTTTGGGATCCGTCTCCGGCACTTCCCCGGCCGATGCTCCTACTGTCTCTTCTGCGTCAGCTGCAGTATCAGGCTGCGCTTCATCAGAAGTCAGGTTTTCATCCTGGATTACTTCTTCATTCTTTTCCTTTTCTGCCATTGCAGTCACTCCCTTTCACGTTCCTGGTTCCTGAACGAGTACAACAGTCTGATGACTTCTTTGTAACTCATTATCTCGGGACCGATAACCATCAGATTTGCCCTTCGACCAAAAATGTCAAAGTTCGTGGTAATTACCGATATGGAATCATAGTTCCTGTTAAGTTCATCCCCGAAGAATACATCAACACCGTCAATTGTATTTAGATCGATGAGTTCATTCAACTGATCCGATTCCATATCATTATACAGAAGCTGCAGGGTGCTCGTGTCCTCGTTGATCTGATGGATCAGGTGATTGAAACCTGAGCGGCCGCTGATAAGCTTCTGTCCGTTGATTCCGTCCGTAATGCCATCAATGATATCCGCCTTAAGAATATTGAGGGAATCTGCCGAAGTTCTGTCAATCATCCTGACCGCCATCTTACTGAGCGGCTGATCAACAACAGCAAAATTCAACTCATTGCCCAACTTTTCAAGATCCGGGATGGTGATATCCTCACTCATTCCGACCGGTATCTTCTTGATGGCCCCTGACTCCAGGACGATGATGACAAGTAATGTAGATGTCGCTATGGGTGTCAGGTAGATTCCCTTCACCAGCTCATCCTCTTCAGTCATTGAAACCTGCGTCAGATAGCTCGTCATCCCGCTGAAAAAGTCGGCAAGCGCCTGACTCATTTCGTTGTGCTCCATCCCATCAGCAAGAACTGATTTACGCTTCAGACCGGATTCGGTCTCTCCGCTCAGCTGATCTGTCAGCATTCCGATATAATGCCTCAGCGCCTTCCTCGAGGGAATCCGCCCGGCGGAAGCATGAGGTTTTGTCAAAAAACCTTCCGCTTCCAGCCTGGCCATGTCGTTTCTTACGGTCGCTGATGAGATATCAAGGTTATACTTGTCAATCAGGTGTTTAGAGCTAATCGGCGTCAAAACATTCAAAAAATCATCCACAATTGAATAGAGGATGATTTTCTGTCTGTCTGTTAACATTGACATCACCTCATTAGCACTCCATCTCCTCAAGTGCCAATATTAATTTATCAAATTGGTCAAAGTATGTCAATCCTAAAGGTCCTATTTGTTGGTTTAGTTTAAAAAACCGATGAAAACACTGTTGCCGACAAGCCTTCCCGCTTTCGTCAGACTGATGAAACCATCCTTTTCCATGAGGTTCCCTTTTCCTTTTTCATCATCGATTACATCACCGTACACAGAATCCAGGCTCCTGCCGTACTTTTCCTCAAAGCGGCGCATATCGACACCCCTGTTCATTCGCAGGCCGAGGAACATTTCTTCCTCCATCTGCTCATTAAGTGTCAGTTCAACCGTTTCCTTGACCGCCGAACCGTTTTCCTCTATAGCCCGAATGTAGTGGTTCACCGGCTTTGTATTGTAATACCGTTTTCCGCCGACATATCCGTGACTACCCGCTCCGAGACCAAAGTATTCATCATTCTTCCAATAAGTCTTATTATGTGCAGATTCGTATTCTTTCTCAGAGAAGTTCGATATTTCGTACTGAGGGTAGCCCAGTTTGGCAAGCTCACCCATGATATACATATATTTTTCACCTTCGGCTTCGTCATCATCCACTTTCATCTGCCCTTTTTGGATCCGGTTGTAAAAGACAGTATGCGGTTCGATGATCAGTGAATACCATGAGATGTGCTTCGGCTTAAGTTCTGAAATATATTTCAGACTGTCTTTGATATCATCCATCGTTTCGCCGGGGAGGTTGTACATCAGGTCTATCGAATAGTTGGTCAGCCCGATCTCCTCCAGGTGGCTGATCGCCCGGAATATATCATCATAGCCGTGCGAGCGCCCGAGAACTTTCAGCAATTCATCATTGAATGTCTGAACACCGAGACTGATCCGGTTCACCCCGTGGTTATGAAGCAGATCGAGCTTTGCCATCGTAAGTTCATCCGGGTTCGCCTCGAAACTGAACTCTTCCGTCACTGTGAATCTGCTGTCTATTTCAAGGAGCAGCTTTTCAAGCTGTGCTTCGCTCAAAGCGGTCGGAGTGCCGCCGCCAACAAAAATTGTACGCAGCGTCATCGGCTCAATCTGTCTCATCTCTTTGATCAATGCATCCACATATGCATCCACAGGCTGGTTGTCGATCAGCACTTTGTTGAAATCACAGTAGGTGCAGATACGGTTGCAGAATGGGATATGGATATACATGCTGTCTACCATCAAATTCACTCCTAATCAAAAGGAAAAGCCACTGATACAGTGGCTGTTACTCTTCATCCATTTTAAGAACAGCGAGGAATGCTTCCTGTGGTATCTCCACATTCCCGACTGATTTCATTTTTTTCTTACCTTCTTTTTGTTTCTCAAGCAGTTTGCGTTTACGGCTTATGTCCCCTCCGTAACATTTGGAAAGGACGTTCTTGCCCATGGATTTGATGTTGGTACGAGCGATGATTTTCTGTCCGATGGCAGCCTGTACGGGTACTTCGAACTGCTGGCGCGGAATCAGTGTCTTGAGTTTTTCCACGATGAGCTTGCCACGTTCATAGGCAAAGTCGCGGTGCACGATGAAACTCAGTGCATCCACCTTTTCATTATTCAGCAGGATATCCATCTTGACGAGCCTGCTTTCCTTGTAGCCGATCAGTTCATAGTCGAAGGATGCATACCCTTTCGTATTCGATTTCAGCTGATCGAAGAAATCAAATACGATTTCAGAAAGCGGGATTTCATATATGATGTTGACGCGGATGTCATCCAGATAATCCATAGTGACAAAGTTGCCGCGTTTCCTCTGGCACAGCTCCATGACCGAGCCGACATAATCACTCGGGACCATGATCGTCGCCTTCACATAAGGCTCTTCGATGCGGTCCACTTTTTGCGGATCCGGCATCTGTGAAGGGTTGTCCACTACCTCTTTCGAACCGTCAGTCATATGGACATCATAGATCACCGACGGTGCGGTGGCGATAAGTTCGATGCCGAATTCCCTTTCTATGCGCTCCTGAACTATCTCCATGTGGAGCAGCCCGAGAAATCCTGTCCGGAAACCAAAGCCCAGTGCCTGGGAGGTTTCAGGTTCATACTCCAGTGACGAATCATTCAGTTCAAGTTTTTCCAGCGCCTCGCGGAGGTCATTGTATTTGTTGGAATCGATCGGAAACATGCCGCAGAATACCATCGGATTCATCTTCTTATACCCCTTGAGCGGTGTCGCAGCAGGGTTGGCGGCAAGTGTTATCGTATCCCCCACACGTGAATCGCCGACCGTCTTGATGGCTGCAGTGAGGAAACCTACATCGCCGACCGTCAATTCTTCCACCGCCATCGGTTTCGGTGTATTGATGCCGACTTCGGCCACTTCAAATTCCTTGCCCGTCGCCATCATTCTGATCTTATCCCCGGCCCTCACCGTACCTTCCATGATCCTGATCGAGGAGATGACACCCCTGTACGGATCGAATATGGAATCGAATATCAGCGCTTTCAATGGTGCGGAAGGGTCTCCTGCAGGAGCAGGCACTGTTTCCACGACACTCTCAAGTATCTCCTCTATGCCAATGTTGGCTTTTGCAGATGCTTTGATTGCATCTTCTTTGGGCAGCCCAACAACATCCTCCACTTCCTGCGCAATGCGCTCCGGATCGGCAGCCGGAAGGTCTATTTTATTGATTACCGGGATGAGTTCGAGGTCGTTGTCGAGAGCAAGATAGACGTTGGCAAGCGTCTGGGCTTCGATCCCCTGTGCAGCATCGACTACAAGTACCGCCCCCTCGCATGCAGCAAGGGACCTGGAAACCTCGTATGTAAAATCTACGTGTCCCGGAGTATCTATCAGATGAAAAATATAATCTTCGCCGTCCTTGGCTGTATATTTCAACTGAACGGCATTCAGTTTAATTGTGATACCGCGCTCACGCTCTAAATCCATCGAGTCCAAAAGCTGTGACTTCATCTCTCTGGAGGCGACTGACTGGGTATTTTCCAAAATACGGTCGGCCAACGTGGATTTACCGTGATCGATATGCGCAATGATTGAAAAATTCCTTATCTTTTCCTGTCGTTCAATACGCTCTTGATCATTCATATATCTTCCAACTTTCTCTTATTGACAATGGTTGTATTATATCAACAATCAAATTTTTCTTCAATTCATTTTCCCATTTATATTGCATAAGATGAACACCTTTGGTAAAATAACTTTTGTTGCAATTAAAGTTGTACAAGTCCGGGATGGAGGTGAATGCTATGCCTAACATTAAATCAGCAATCAAACGAGTTAAAACAAGCGAAGCGGTAAATGCCCAGAACAGTGCCCAGAAAAATGAAATGCGTACTGCAGTCAAGCGTGCGATGACCGCTAAAGAAAACAATGCAGAAAACGTTGATGCACTTGTATCTGAAGCAGTTAAAAATGTTGATAAAGCAGCAAAGAAAAATCTTGTTCATACGAACAAAGCTGCACGTATGAAATCAAAACTCATGTCAAAATAAAACCTTCCCTGCGGAAGGTTTTTTTGAACAGAAATGAACCGGTGCCCTGCACCGGTTCATTTCATATTTCGAGCACGAACAGCTCGAAAAGTGTCTCCCTGTCAAGATAGCTTGATTTGAATTTATAGTCAATGTCCCGGCACATCACCATCTTCCCTTCGAGCACGGCCTGGCTGTACCTGCCCACATCACGGCTGGCGAGTTTCACTCTATATGGATGGACTTTCAGTGAGCGTGCGATATTATCCGCCTGATAGCCCTGTGAGAGCAGAAGCTTGACCTGGTATAAAAGCCTGAACTGCCCGATGATCAGATGAAGCAGCTGCATCGGCTCCTCCTTCTGCAGTATCAGTTCCCGCAGCAGTCCGATTGCCTGTGCCTTCTTTTGAGACAGGATGAGGTCGGTCAGCCTGAAAATGTTCTGCTCCAGGCTGACACTGACGACTGCTTCCACGTCCCCGGCAGTTACCGTCCCCTCCGTATACAAAATCAGTTTATGCATTTCATTGGTCACTGTTTCGTAGCTGATGCCTGTACGGCTGATGAATGCATCCATCGCCCGCTTGTCCATCGACACATCATTGTCCCGGAGCATCCGGGAAAGATACTGGCGGATTTCCTGCTCATTCATCTCGGCCACTTCCGTAACATTCCCCTTCTGCTTCATTATCTTGGTGATTTTCTTACGGTTATCCAGCTGTTCACTGAAGACTTTGAATATGAGCAGTGTATCGTCATTCTTATTCGTCAGGTAATCGACGAGGCGGTCGATGTCATGGTTCACTTCCGACTTTACTCTCGCTCCGGTAAATGAGAAGGCATCGTTCACGACGACCGTCTTCCTGTCGGACAAGAACGGCAGTGTCTGTGCTTCTTCTATGATTGCCTCTACCGTGGTTTCTTTGTAGTTCAGAGTGACAAGGCTGAATTCATCGGGTTCTTCGAGGAATGAACCGGCGAGTTCCCTGGCAGTCTCTGTTATGCGCATGGTATTTGAACCATATATCAGCTGCAGTCGTTCCAAAATTGAGTCACTCCCATATTATTCTCATTCTATTATAGCTTTTTTAAGCGATTTATCCTATACTGTAATTGATATGTTTAGGAGGTAATTCCATGAATAAATTCGAAAAACATGTACAATCCAAAAACAATGATGTAATTGATTCCGGCCTGGCATTTGTTGTAGGTTTTGCAGGACTGACTGTAATCTACGTCATCGCACAGATCTTCCAGATCGTTGCAGACATGTAGTAATCTGCGAGCTGCTAATGCAGCTCTTTTTTTATGCAGTGATCAAGCTCCGGTGCAAGCTTTGTTTCGACACACATTTCATTCCCGCGGATGTTGAAGCGGACCATGCCGTGTTCTGAAGTATCAAAAATCCGTGCATGCTTGAGTCGCCCGATCACTTCAGGATGCGGGTGGCCGTACCTGTTATCTGCTCCGGCAGATATGACCGCATAACTGAAATCGGTATTCTGGATAAATCGTTCTCCTGTCGAGGTGTTTGAACCATGGTGTGCCAATTTTAATACATCCATCTCAAGATGACCATACATTTCAATCATGTTCTCCTCCATCTGTGAATCGGCATCACCGGTGAACAGGAAATTGAATCCCCCGGTATTCACCATCATCACAATTGAATGCTGATTTGAGTCATCACCGCCGGGATTCTCCTCAGGAAACAACTTTTTCATCCTGATTCCACCAATATTCACCTCTTTTATCTCCATGGCATTGACAAAATCCCCCTCATAATCGCCGATCCCCTCTGTATGATACCACTCCTGGAATGCCGGATCTCCAGGATTTACATAGATATGGTCAACCTGTCTATTCTGCAGAATGTGCAGAGCCTCCCCTGTATGATCCAGGTCCATGTGTGACAGAACCATCATATCCAGCCGGTCGATTCCGGACTCCTTCAGATAGGGAAGCACTGTTTTCTCGGACAGCGGGAATCTGTTCTCCTCCGGATAGAACTTGCCGCCAGTATCTATCAGAACCGTCTTATTATTCCTGTGGTCCTCCACGATAAACGCATCACCCTGACCTACATCCACCATCGTGATGGTATAGTCATACCAAGAGACCCTGTCCAGTATAATGATGATGAAAATGAATAGTGCGGTATACACGCATATTCTTTTGAAATTGCCAAGACATATTTCCCTCATGATCATATATGACAGAAAAATGAGCATTATGAGCCCTACAGCATTGGGACTCTGAACAGAAAAACGGTGTTTGAAAAGATTTGACAGAAAGAGGATGAACTCCTTCAACCCTGTAAACACAAAATGATAAATTTCATCGGCAAATGCCGGAAAGACAGTGAATGCCATGAAGTTGTAGATGATCACCATCGGAAAGATAAGGAAAGAGAACAGGGGGACGAAGATGAAATTCATGACCAGGCCGCTGACACTTACTTCATTGAACTGCTGGAGTACCACTGTAAGGGTTGAAACTTCAGCAATGGCTGTTACCGCCATCAGCTGGACGGATGGTGCTTTCGCCTGCCAGTACGGCCGGCTTAGTATGATGAGACAGGTAGTGATATAGGACAGCTGGAACCCGGCATGATACATCACCAGTGGGTTGTACAGTACCTGGATGATTGCAGTGACCGAAATCACTGTCAGGTAGGGCTTGGCCCTGAAGAACGAGGTGGTGATCAGCATGATGGCCATCAATACCGCCCTGAGTACACTCGGGCTGAAGAAATTCAGCATGAGGAACAGCAGCAGACAGATGATCATGATTACCTTTATCATATTTATCGTGAACCGCATGCGCTTGAGCACAAAGAACAATATACCGCTGACAAAAGCGACATGGGTTCCTGAAATGACATACAGATGATATATGCCGAGTTTCTGCAGAGCATCGAAAAAATCCGGGGTGATGTAGGATTTATTGCCGATGGACAACGTAAGAATATCGAAGGCATAGTCATACTCCGACCTTGAGAGAATTCTGTTTATATACTTATCTCTCATAGCGGACAGGTGCATACCGAATGTCTTCTCTGCCGGGACACAATCATCCTGGTCGATGCTATCATGATAGATGCGTCCATCCAACCCGTTCATTTTCATGGTAAGGCGTTCGTCCCTCTTTATGAAATTACGCTCCTCCCCGGGCACAGTGACCCGGAAAGTATCGCTGCATGTGTAACCGACCGAAAGCCTCGCTGGATCATCCAGGAACATGTCATAAGTTTTCTCCCCGTTTGTAACAACATGGGCGATACCATCCCTGTGATACTTGTACCCTGTTACGGTCACATGTGCCACATGGTCCTCCTCAACATTGTCCGGCAATAAAAAGACAGCCATCATGGTGAAGGCTGTGAGCAGAAGAAATGCAGATACTATTTTTACAGAATGGAACTTGCGCCAGGCGATTGTAATTGAGATCAATATAAAAAAGACCCCCACAGGTGGGGATCCGAGACTGATGTAGCCGTTGATTATGGACAGGAGGATCAGAAAGGCAATCATACGATACTCTCAAAATAATGGGCAACGCGCTCATTATCGAAATCGATGCGTTCGTAATGGACTCCCGTCTTATCCAGGAGATACAAGGCATAATCATGATTCTTGTAGTCCCTGGCATAATATATGTTGCTGATGCCTGCCTGTATGAGTGATTTTGTGCAGTGTATACATGGAAAATGCGTGACGTAGACACTCGCCCCTTCAGTTGATACACCGAACTTCGAACACTGCAGCAGTGCGTTGATCTCGGCATGGATGGTGCGTATGCAGTGTCCATCCTCGAGGAGACATCCCACATCAATGCAGTGATCTTCGCCTGATACCGAACCATTATATCCACCTGCTATGACACGGTTTTCCTTAACAATGGTTGCACCCACCCTCAGCCTTTCACATGTTGACCTGAGGCTGAGCAGGTGACTTTGTGCCAAAAAATAATCATGCCAGTCGATTCTCAAAATTATCCCCCGCTTCTCTCTTTTAATCTATTGTAATATATGGTTTGAGACTTTCAAAAGTTTTTTCTCCGATTCCCTGTACATTCATCAGATCCTCGGGCGTCATGAACAATCCGCTCTCCTCCCGGTAATCGATGATAAGCTGTGCCTTCTTCTCCCCGATCCCGTTCAGACTCGTAAGCTCCGGAACACCTGCGGTATTTATATTGACTGTATCATCTCCGGCATCTGCCTGGGATCCGAAGCCGGCAGCCGGGTCGAATTCCCCGGCCTCGCCTTTCTTCGGCACATAGATTACCATCTCGTCTGCCAGTTTCATAGACTGGTTGACAGTCAAAAGATCGGCAGCGGCATCAGGCTGAGCCATTTCCAGCACATTCTTCACCCTGGCATCCTTCGGCATTTCAAAAACGCCGGGATACTCCACCGCACCCTTCACTTCAACAAAGATGCTGGCATCCAGAGTCTCAACCGGTGCCTCTTCACTTTCTTCAGTGACCTCCTGGACTGGGAACGGTTCGACTGCCTCAGCTCCGTCATCGCCGAAAAAAATCAGAAAAGCCAGGGCAGCAGCAGTGATGAGAAAAAGACCGCCCGCAATATAGAGATTGTAACGCTTCCAGAAAACCTTGATATCCATAATACTCCTCCTTAAAAAGCTCTTTATATATATATGGATAAAAAGGCCTGTTTTGATTATTTATTTCGTCAAATAAATAAAATAACTCAAAAAAACTTTGTAACCTGACGGCTACAAAGTTTTTTTGACAACATAGAATACCCGGTCACAGACTTCAGTCACTGGATTATACATATCAAAATCACTGAATGCAAAATCCAGTTTAAGACCGGCATCATCAATCATTCTGATCATATCCTTATGCCGGTATGTCCGCTGGCTATGCACCTCACTGAAGCGCCTGTACATACTGTCACTCTCTTCATCACGAACAAAGAAAGTCATGTCATGAATGACGGATAAGGGAGACTCACCAGGTATTGCATGCCATATATAGGTGATATGTTCCGTTTCATCACTGTACGTGACACCATTCAGTTCATTCTCCATCTTGTATGCGCTGTGTATATCAAAGATGAAGACACCGTCATCAGACAGATGCTTTTTCACCTGGGTAAAAACCTTCATCACTTCCTCAGGGTCCCGGCAGTAATTCAGTACGTCGACTGTGGCACAGATGACATCAAATGTCCTGTCCAGTTCAAAATACCTCATGTCATCTGTAAAATATCCGATATCTTCCGGCCCCTTCTCCCTGGCTTGTGAAATCATGGCCCCGGCCTGATCGAATGCGGAAATGTCTTCATACTCAAACTTCCCGGTAAGGTTTCCGGTCCCACAGCCGATATCGAGCAACGAGCGGCGCCCATCCCTGAATTGATGGATGATGTCGAGCCAGAGTGCATATGGCATATCATATGTCAGTTCATCATAGTACCTGCTGAACTGCCTGTAGGTTGAATCAGACTTCAACATGCTCACCATTCTGGAACAGGCGTTCAAGATTGTAGTAGTCCCGTTCAGGTTTGTGAAATACATGGATGACGACATTGTCAACATCACACAGTATCCATTTCGCCTCCCTGTAGCCTTCGACCACAGGTTCTATGCCATAATCCTTTGCAACTTCCTTGATTTCGTCGGCAATCGCCTGTACCTGCCTGTCGGAAGTCCCGTGACAGATGATATAATAGTCGGTCACACTGCTTGTTTCCGTCACGTTGAATTTCATTATATCTTCTGCACGCTTATCATCACATGCTTCGATCATCAACTGCAAAAGTTCTTCACTCTGCATCGTTTCACTCCTTCACCATATTGTAGTAGTTCAGACAGTCTACGGCCCTCATATAGACCGGCCGGTCTTTTGACACCAGGTGCAGTATGTTCGCTTTGGTAATTTCATATACTGCGAAATCCAGGTCCTGTTTTTCAAAAACGATATCACGGATATAATCGACACCCGGCTGACTCCTTTTAGGTTCTATATAGTCTGCGACGAAAATGATCTTCTCGTTCAGCATCATCTGGGCTCTGCCCGAAGTATGGTTCGTAATAGCCTGGAACACCTCATCATCATCGACACCGAATTCCTCTCTCATCCTGACCGCAGCAACCGGTCCGTGCAGCACTTCCGATTTGAAGCCCAGAAGGTTCGGATCCAGTTCATATTCGGTCACATACTGGTACATGTCGCTGAGCTCGTCGTATTTTGAATAGTCGTGGAGCATACCCGCCAGATAGCATTTATCCGCATCGCCATCGAAGATCTTCGCCATCTCTTCGGCAGTTTCAGCCACACGCCTCGAATGTTTATACCTCTTTTCCGGCAGCTTATCTTTCACAAGCCTGACTGCTTCCTTACGCTTCATACAATCTCTGCTCCTTTATATAGTCATGGACAGTGTCATTAAGCTGATGACGCACTATCCCGCCTTCAGCAATGCGTTTTCGTATGGTCGTCGAAGAAACTTCCACGACCGGCTGCAGAACCCGGATGAAAGGGTCTTTCACCGTCACGCCCTCATAAGCCCGGGCCATCACAGCAAACGTCATCAGTCTGAGTAATTCATCATTATTATGCCATTTATCAAAATCAAGGTACTGATCCACACCCATGAGGAAATAAAGTTCGTCCTCCGGGTATTTTTCCGAAAGGTACGAAGCCGTGTCATAGGTGTAGCTGACCCCTTCCTGTTTCAGCTCAAAGGTATCGATCTCCATGAAATCATAAGCGTCTGTAGCCCGGTGCAGCATTTCCAGACGGTGTGCATCTCCTGCAGGGGATGCTGTCTTGAGCGGGGACTGCCGTGCCGGTACGAAAATGATCCTGTCCAGATCCAGAACAATCTTCGCTTCCACGACTGCATGGATATGCCCGATATGGATCGGATCAAAAGTCCCGCCAAAAACGGCTGTTTTCATGACAGTTTGATTTTCCCGGCTTTTTCCGACTGTTTGTAGAGGATGATCGTATTGCCGATGATCGTCACTATGTGACTCTCTGTGGCATAACTGATCTGTTTCGCGATATCATCCTTGTCTTCAAGACAGTTCTGCAGCACCGATATTTTTATAAGCTCCCTTTTCTCCAGAACATCACTGATCTGTTCCGTAAAGTTTTCATTAATCCCGTTTTTTCCAACCTGAAAAATCGGACTCAGATGATGTGCCTTGGATTTGAGCTGCTTCACTTGGCGTGAAGTTAAATTATTCATGATTTACCTCCAAAATATTCCTTGCATTTTTTATTTGCCGCGGCGTAATCGCCCGCTTTTCCGGTCCAGATGGTATAGGCATCCATTGCCTGTGAAACCAGCATCGGCAGACCGTTCATCGCCTTTTCTTCGTTAAAGTGGGTCAGAAACGGCGTCGTTTCCGGCTGATATATCAAGTCCATGCCGATTGTCCCATCTTTGACGATGGAACGCGGAATGCCCATTACCGAAAATACATCTTCATGCTTCATGCCGACTGGTGTCGCATTGATGATTGCGTCATACTGAGCGTCTGCTTGTATATCACTTATGAGCAGTCTGCTGAAGTCCTCTGTGTTGAACCGGCTGAAGCTCTCCCGGTGTCTGGCCGCCACAGTCACGTCATCGCCATGATCACTGTGCGCCTTCTGGACAGCCTTTGCAGCGCCGCCGGCACCGATGATCAGCACGCGGCGCTTCTTTTCCCCGAAGCGCCCTGTGAATGCATTCATGTATCCGGATATATCCGTATTATAGCCCTTGAAGACACCTTTCACTACAGAGACGGTATTGACGGCACCAATCAGCTTCGCACCGTCGTCCACGTCATCCAAAAACTCCATTATGCTCTCTTTATGGGGGATTGTCACGTTGAATCCATCGAGCAATTCTTCTTCCGCGATCTCCCGGATGAACTTAAGCTGGTCCGGGGAGATGTCCAGAGCCTTATACTCATCCGATGTCCCTTTTGCTTCAAAATTTGCCTGATGGATGAGCGGGGACAGCGTGTGGCCAATCGGATGGCCTATTACTGCATATCTACCCATCATACCCCACCTTTAAATATAGTCGGTCTTAAAACGACATCCACACCTTTTGGCACTCTTACGCGCACTGTGACTCCGGGGCCTGTGGAGATGAAAGCCAGCCCGCTGATTGATATGTCACTGTCAGAATCTGTCGTGAATTCGAACGCCGCAAACTCTTCGGAGAGGTACGGCCGGTCTATTTCCGGCGGAGCAAGCAGGCCATTATAATGCCTGTCATAGAATTCATCCGCATTTTCAAGCTTGGTCCTGTGGATTTTCACCTTGTCTGAAGCATATATATTGAAACTGCTGCGACCGCCTTCAGTGAAGTCGATGCGGGCAAGGTTCGAAATGAACAGAGTCTGTCCCGGATTGAGCTGGAATCCCATGGATTTTATCTCTTTGGCCGGCGTAATGTGCTTCAGAGAATCCTTATGAACATAATGGGCCATCTGGGAGTCCACGACCACGCCCGGTGTGTCGAAGATGTAGGAATCCCCGCCGAGCGGGATATCGATGAGATCGAGTGTAGTGCCCGGGAATTTGCTCGTAGTGATGACCTCTTTGTCACCGGTGGTATTTTCGATCAGTTTGTTGATCAGTGTCGATTTCCCGACGTTTGTCGTACCGACCACATAGACATCCTGGTCGTGTGCGAGGCCTTGCATCTTCTTGACCAGCATATCTATGCCCTCGTTCTTTTTCGCGCTGATGACAACGGTGTCGACCGCTTTGATGCCGGCCTCGCTGAGCATGTGCTTGGCCCTGTGTACAACCCTGTTCCTGTTGACCGACTTCGGCAGAAGATCGATCTTATTGATGACTGCAAGTACTTTCTTATCTCCGACAATCCTGTTGAACGACGGAATGATGCTGCCATTGAAGTCAAAGACATCGAGCACTTTCACAATCAGTCCGTCCGTCTCGTAAAGTGCATTGAGCATCGCCAAGAATTCTCCGGAATCCACATCCAGGTCCATCACTTCATTGTAGTGCTTCAGGCGGTAGCACCTTTTACATATTGCATCTTCGCGGCCAATGCCACTTGCCGGTATGAAGCCCGGTTTCGTTTCGTCCTCCGACTGCAGCACAGCGCCGCACCCGATACATTTAAGCTGTTCCAAATTTCATTCCCCCCAATTGATCAGACCTTTTTGGTCGAAGTACTTCATGATCCGCCTCTCGATCCTGCGGTTGAGCAGTGTCGCCCAGCCGTCTTTCTTTTTGACCGGCAGGACGAGTATGCTTTCGAGCCCTGCCCTGTTTGCACCGAAAATATCAGTCATGAGCTGATCGCCGATCATCACAGTGGATGACGGGTCAACGTCCATCATGCGGACGGCTTTTCTGAATGATTTGCCAAGCGGCTTGCCTGCACTGAATATATAATCGATGTCATGTGGATCGCAGAACCCGCTCACCCGGGTCCTGTTGCCATTGGATACGATCGTCACTTTGATATCATGGACATTCAGCGTCTTGAACCAATTGATGACCACGTCATTGGCATGCGCTTCATCAAATCCGACAAGCGTATTGTCAAGGTCGGTAATCACTGCACTGATGCCACGTGCCTTCAGATATTCAGGCGTAATGGAGTAAAAATGCTTCACATAATCACTGGGCAGGAAATATTTTTCCAAGAGCTTCACTATATTGCACCTCTGATGAGTTTTCCTATATTTTAACACAAAATTAAAAGCGCCTTAATATATTAAGGCGCTTTATGGATTATTCAACGATTTCATTATCCTCTGTTTCAGTATCCCTGTATACAAGGTATCCGATAACGACTGTAATGACGATTGAAATGATCATGAGAAAAAGCATGGATATCCCTCCAAATTACAAGTCCTTCAATAATGATTTTACAACTTCAGACGAATGAATACAAGCTTTCGCCAAAAATTCATCATATGTCATATCCGCGCTGTCATCGGCTTTATCTGAAATCGACCGGATGATGACAAATGAGGTCGAGTACTGGTAGCATGTCTGTGCGATGGCTGCAGATTCCATGTCCACCGCAAGGGCCTGCCTGAAGTTGCCGGTGATTACCTGCTTCTGTCGCCTGCTGCTTATGAATGAATCCCCGCTCACGACGAGACCCCCGTGCCCTTTAATATCGGGATTGCTGCTGATTGCCTCAAGCGCAAGCTTGCAGAGCCCCTTGTCCGCAAGATAGAGCTTCGGCATACCCGGCACCTGGCCGAGATCGTAACCGAATTCGACTGCATCCACATCATGGTGAAGTACAGAGGTACTCACCACCATATCTGTCACATCCAGTTGGTCAGACAGAGCGCCTGCAACTCCCGTATTGATGACGATGCGCACATCATACTTCTCAAGGAGCAGTGCGGTGATCATGCTCGCATTCACTTTGCCTATGCCACTTTCTACCAAAGCCACTTCACGGCCTGCAAGCTGTCCCCGGTATACTTTCGTATGCGCAATGCTGTTTGTGGCGCTGATATCCATCCACTCCTTCAGGATATCAACTTCAGGCTTCATCGCACCGATGATTCCTATGACCGTACTGTCAGTCAATGGAAACAATCTTGACTTTCATGTCATTGCCGTTCGGGAGCGGAACATTGATCTCGTCTTTGAGCTTTGCACCAAGCAGTGACTTTGCGATTGGCGACTCATTGGAAATTTTCCCTTCGAACGGGTTCGCTTCCGCGCTCCCCACAATCTGGTATTCCTCTTTGTCTCCGTCGGGAAGCTCAGTGAATGTCACAGTGTTGCCGAGCTGCACTTCGTTTTTGTTGTTGTTCTCTTCAATGATCTTGGCATGGCGGATCATGTCCTCGATCTTCGTGATTTCCTGTTCGACGAACCCCTGCTCGTCTTTGGCAGCGTCGTATTCGGAGTTCTCGGAAAGATCGCCGAAACTCCTTGCCACTTTTATCTTTTCCACCACTTCAGGACGTTTGACCGTCTTAAGCTGCTCAAGCTCCTCCTGCAGTTGTTCATAACCACTCTGTGTCATCGGAAATTCTTTTTGCAAGTCCATCGTAATTCCTCCATAAAGTTCTATATTTTAGCTGATTCTAATTATTTATCAATGTTCTTATCTTGGTTGTTATCAGGTCGATTGCGACATTGTTCTCCCCGCCTTCGGGGATGATGACATCACTGAAACGCTTTGTCGGCTCGATAAACTGGAGATGCATCGGGCGGACAACCGTCAAATACTGGTTGATGACGGACTCCATCGTCCTGCCGCGTTTTTCAATATCACGCTGCATACGGCGGAGGATCCTGATATCAGAATCAGTATCGACATATAGTTTCACGTCCATCAGATTCCTGAGTGTTTCATTTTCGAGGGCGAAAATCCCCTCGATGATGATGACATCTCTCGGCTCGACCAGAATCGTCCTGTCACTTCTCGTATGGATTTCATAATTGTATGTCGGCACTTCCACGGCCTTCCGGTCCAGAAGCTGTCTGACGTGAGAAATGAGCAGGTCGTTGTCGAACGCGAAGGGATGGTCATAGTTGGTCTCAAGACGCTCCTCGAAAGTCTTTTCACTCTGATCTTTATAGTAGTAATCCTGCTCGATCAGAACGACGCTGTGACCATCGAGTGCCTCCATTATTTTTCTGGTAACCGAGGTCTTTCCCGATCCGGACCCCCCGGCTATCCCAATAATCGTCGGTCTGTTCATGCGTTCTTTCCCTCTTCCTGTTTACTGATGACAAGCAGTCCGTCCCCGACCGGGAGGAATGATGAGTACATTCCCGATGCAGCAATCCTTTTATTGAACGCATCGACTTTCTCCTTCATGCGCCGTCTGTTCCTCGACTGGATTTCCTCTTCGACCACAAGGCCCCTGAGCAGAATATTATCCACTATGATGAGCCCCCCGTCTTTTACATACGGACTGAAATTTTCGAAGAAGTATTCATTGTTGCCCTTTGACGCATCAATGAACAGCATGTCGAACTGCCCTCTGAGCATTTCGGGATCGATTGCCTTGGCATCCCGAAGTATCGGATCGACTCTCCCGGCCACTCCATATAACCCGAAGAAATCTTTCGCCGTTCTGTGGCTGTCCACATCCTTCTCTATCGTCACGACTTTCACGGCATCACTGACAGAGAGCATATGCAGCGCACTGTAACCGATTGCAGTACCAATTTCAAGTATGCGCTCTGCACCTGTGAGGTGCATATGATGCTTCATCACCTGCAGGGCATCGGGATCCATGATCGGCACTTTGTGCTCCCTGGCATAGGCGAGTACGTCAGGGAACAGTTCCGGTCTGCTGTTCATATTCTCAATATATTCAAATATTTCCATGTCCTCACCACATATAAAAAATACAACTGATAACTTTCGTCATCAGTTGCTATATTTATCACAATTCATAGTAGCACAATTTATATCTCTTGAAAAGGTGATTTTTATCATCTACTCCTGATTATTTATATATTTTTCCCTGTTCTCAACATGTTCTTCGAATGTCCGGGCAAAGTGATTGTTGCCCTCACTGTCTGCAAGGAAATAATAGTAATCAGTATTCGAAGGATTCATTGCGCTCTGCAGTGACTCGAGCCCGGGTGACGCGATCGGACCCGGCGGCAGGCCGGTATGAATGTATGTGTTATAAGGATCCTCGACCTCGAGATCCTCGAACAATGTACGTTCCTGATGCTCGCCGAGCGCATAGAGAACCGTCGGGTCGGTCTGCAGCGGCATCGCCGGATTTTCAGACATACGGTTCAGGAATACGCTGGCAATTTTGGAACGGTCTGCAAGCGAAGTCGCCTCTTTTTCCACCAGCGACGAAAATGTCAGGAATTCATGGAACGTGAGCTCCTTGTTTTCACCTTCCAGATTGATGCTGTAGCTGTCCGCAGAGTTATAGACACTGTAGCTGTTGGACTGTGTCGCATCCAGCATCTTGCGGATGATGTCTTCAATCTTCGGTTCTTCCTCAGTTATGTCGTAAGTGGCCGGGTACAGGTAACCCTCAAGCGGGTACTTCACATCTTCATCGAGTATCTCATCAGACAGCATTTCAGGATAGTCCTCAATCAGGGACTTGATGAATTCCTCATCCTCCATGAGCTCCATGAACCGGTCTGATGCAACCGGCAGCTGCTCTTCAGCCTGGGCCGCAATCTCCTCGACAGAATAGCCCTCCGGCACTGTCAGACGATACAGTACTTCCTGATAGATGCGTCCGGACTCCAATGTTTTGGCAATCTGCTCGAAGTCCATGTTCGGTGACAGCTCATATTCCCCCGCATGATAATCGGTGATGCTGTTAAGCTTGAGGAAATATTCGAACATCGTGCCATTCCTTATGATACCTTCATCTTCCAGCTGCTGACCGATCATCCCGGCTGATGATCCCTGTTCGATGACGATCTGTTTTGTCTCGGTCGAATTGGCATCGAGAGGCTCAGAACCTGATTTTATGTACATGTAAACTACGATTGCTGCAATGATCAGGCCAATTGCCAATATTCCGATGACGAACAATGACAGGTAGGAAGATACATTCTTTGAAAATTTGATATCATCATTTCTACTCATATAAAACTCCTATCCCAAAAATAGCTTCCAATGAGAATTGGAAGCCATCCTGTAACCTTTTGCAGATGACCTACTCTTCCGGATCATCCATCTGGGTATTGACCACTTCTTCGATCATATCCCACTCATCATCTGTTTCAACCGGCAGGAATTTACCGCCTTCGCCGTCTTCATCGGCAACATTTATCATCGGGATGAGTTCAATCTCTTCATCATCATTTGAGAAGTTGCCTTCTTCTGCGAGAATGACATAGTCTTTCTCAAATTCAGGATGATGGAATTCAAGCATTTTGCGGTACAGCACTTCATTACCTTCCTCGTCGTACAACGTAAGAAGCTCTTCTTCCTGGTTAAAATCCATTTCTTCCTGACTCATTGGTTATTCTCCTTTTGCCGGATTATCAAGAAACCCCTGCAGTATGAACACTGCGGCCATCTTGTCGATCACAGCTTTCCTTTTTTTGCGGGAGACGTCCGCTTCAAGCAGCGTCCTCTCGGCACCGGCGGTGCTGAGACGCTCATCCCATAATAGTATTTTAACATCTGGCATGCTGTTTTCAAGCAATTTACTATAATGGATGGAACGTTCACCGCTCTCGCCTATAGAGTTGTTCATGTGCTTTGGCAGTCCGACCACAATTGTGGAGACATCATTCTCTTCTGTTATTTTTACCACTTCGTCAATGCCGAAATGACCATTCTCAGAATCAATTTTCAGAGTCGTCAAACCTTGGGCCGTCCATCCCAGCGCATCACTGAGGGCGACCCCGACCGTTTTGGTGCCAACATCCAGGCCGAGCGTCCTAGTCATTTATCTCCCGCTCGATATACGTTCTGACCAGAACTTCCATAATCTCATCGCGGTCCACGTGACGTATGTGGTTCCGCGCTTCGTTATGGCGAGGAATATAGGCCGGATCGCCGCTCTGGAGATAGCCGACAATCTGGTTGATAGGATTATAGCCGCGTTCCTCCAGGGTGTTATAGACATTGGCGAGTATTTCTTTGACATCATGTGCCTGTGTATCTTCAACATTGAACTTCATCGTTTCGTCAAATTGATTCAAAATCAGCACTCCCATCCTACTAGCATTTGTATTCCATTATAGCATTTCTGAATGCCTAGAATGAACTTTTAATGTGGTTTTTAGCCAATTGTAACGCAATTGTTATATTGGAAGGATCTGTTCCGCCGCCCTGTGCCATATCCGGACGGCCGCCGCCTTTTCCGCCGACAGCTTCCGCCATCTCCTTCATGATGTCCCCGGCCTTCACTGTTCCAGTCAGCTCTTTCGGGACAGTTACGACAAGTGACACCTTGCCCGCATTCTGGCATGCAAGTGCGATGACTGCATCCTGGACTTTCGACTTGACATTATCCATCGTTTCCCTTAGTTCTTTTGCATTTCCCGCCGGGACTTCAGCGGCGATTACACGGACACCTGCAACCGTTTCTGCCAGCGCATCGATATTACCGAGTTTCTCATTCTGCCTACTGGCTTTGAGAGACTTGTTCTCCTCTTTCAGCTCACGGATGTCTGACTGGACTGAATCCACCTTTTTCATAACCTGGCTTTCCTTCACTTTCAGTTTGGCGGCAATTTCATTCAGGCGCTCCTCTTTTTCCTTATAGATATCCACTGCATATCTGCTCGTCGCCGCTTCAATCCGGCGCACACCTGCACCGATGCCTGATTCTGAAACAATCTTGAACAGACCGATTTCTGCAGTGTTACCGACATGTATACCGCCGCAGAGTTCCACGGAGTATTCGTCAATATCAACAACACGCACGACATTGCCGTATTTCTCGCCGAAAAGCGCCATTGCGCCCTTCTCCTTTGCCTCCTCAATCGGCATTTCAGAGATATGCACTTCAAGGTTTTCATATATCTTTTCGTTCACAATCTCCTCGATGGTTTGTATTTCTGAATCGGACAGGCCTTCGAGGTGGGAGAAGTCAAAGCGCAGACGTTCACTCTCCACAAGGGAGCCTGCCTGATTAACATGGTCGCCGAGCGTATCCTTGAGCGCCTGGTGAAGCAGGTGTGTCGCTGTATGGTTCTTGATGATGAAATTCCGCTCATCACGGCTGACAGCAATTGTGTAGGTCTCGCCCGTATTGATCACGCCGCTGAGCAGTTTTGCGACATGTACATTCTGGCCGTTCGGTGCTTTGTAGACGGATGTGACTTCAAGTCTTGAGTCCCCGTTCTCAATGGTGCCTTTGTCCGCCACCTGTCCACCGCTTACAGCATAGAACGGTGTCCTGTCGAACAGAAGCTCAACTTCACCCGTCTCCGCCAGCGAGTCAAGCGCATTATCGTCTTTGATGATATGGGTGAGGACAGCTTCCTCTTTTTTGGATTGATAGCCTGTAAACTCACTCGGTTCAGTAATGCCGGCGAGCGTTTCAGACTGTACCTGCATGGATTCCCCCGATTTCCTCGCACTCCTTGCGCGTTCGCGCTGCTTCTTCATTTCCTCGATGAAACCTTCCTCGTCCACACTGAGCCCGTCCTGCTCGGCATATTCCCTGGTCAGTTCATAAGGGAAGCCGTATGTGTCATAGAGGCGGAACGCATCTTCACCTTTGATGATTGAATCGTTCCTTTCGGCTTCATCACGCAGAACCTCATATATGCGGATGCCTTCATCGAGCGTGACAAGGAAGCGTTCCTCTTCCTTCTTGATGACTTCTTTGATGAAGTCATGCCGCTCGCGTACGTTGGTGTAGAATCCGCCCATGACATCCGCCACGGTGTCGACAAGCTCGTACATGAACGCACGTTTGATATTAAGGTCCTTGCTGAACCGTACAGCGCGCCTGATGAGACGGCGAAGGACGTAACCGCGCCCTTCGTTTGAAGGAAGCGCCCCATCCGCCACTGCAAAGCTGACAGTCCTTATATGATCACTGATGACTTTGAATGCAGTATCCACCACTTCATCCCGGCCATACCTGCTGCCGCTGATCTCCTCAAGGGAGGCAAGAATCGGTGTGAACAAATCCGTATCAAAGTTTGTCGGCGCCTCCTGGATGACACTGGCAAGCCTCTCAAGCCCCATGCCGGTATCGATATTCTTTTTCGGAAGCGGTGTGTATGAACCGTCCTTGTTGTGATTGAATTCACTGAACACCAGATTCCAGATCTCAAGATATCTCTCGTTCTCGCCTCCTGGATATAATTCCGCGGCCGGCGAATCCAGTTCATAGGACGGGCCCCGGTCATAGAATATTTCACTGTTCGGCCCACACGGACCTTCTCCGATGTCCCAGAAGTTGCCTTCTATGCGGATGATGCGGGAAGGTTCAAGACCGATATGTTCGCTCCATATCCTGTACGCATCTTCATCCTCGGGATGGATCGTCACGTACAACAGTTCCGGATCGAATCCGATATATTCTTTATTCGTCAGGAAATCCCATGCATATGCGACCGCTTCCTTCTTGAAGTAATCCCCGATCGAAAAGTTGCCGAGCATTTCAAAGAAAGTATGATGGCGGGCAGTGAAACCGACGTTCTCAATATCGTTCGTGCGGATCGCTTTTTGCGCATTCACGATTTTCGGATTCTCCGGTATCACCCTGCCGTCAAAATATTTTTTCAGTGTCGCAACACCCGAGTTGATCCACAGCAGGGAGTCATCATCAATCGGTACGAGCGGTGCACTCGGTTCGACCATATGATCCATATTTTTAAAATATTCAAGGAAAAGCTCCCTTAATTCATTGCCTGTTCTTTTTTTCATGTGTATCACTCCATATCCAAATTTATGAAATAAAAAAAGACCGTCCCCCAAAAATGGGACGATCTGGACCGCGGTACCACCCAAGTTATGGCCTGAGCCATCACTCCTGTATTATCACGTTGTACCGGAAAACAGCACGGTGACGGACGCATCATTGTTTCCACCAGCCACAATGTCTCTGTCCAGTGCGCATCGCCAACTCGATTTTCCAGCTTTCTTGACTCTGATTATAGATATTCAGAACCCGCCTGTCAATTGAAATCATAGGGGGATACTTCCCCCATGTTGATCATTGCCGGGATTTTCATCATATTGTCCTCAGTCAGTACGGCATCATCTTCCGCCAGGCCATTTTCCTGCTGTCCAATTTTGACTCCGAACAGTGAGTGGATCATTTCCAGAAGCGAGGTGTTGCGTTCTATCCCCTCGCGACTGAGTGCATCGTAGAAAGCTTCCGCATCCCCGCAGATGATCAGTGATTCCCTGGCACGTGTAATCCCTGTATATACGATATTCTTCATCAGCATATGATAGTAGCTTTTAACAACAGGCATAATGACAATCGGATATTCACTGCCCTGTGCCTTATGGATACTGGTGCAGTAGGCATGGGACAACTCCGTCAGTTCTTTCCGTTCGTAGGCGATGTGGATGCCGTCGAAATCCACCATGACCGTATCTTTCTCGGCCTCATCCTGATCCTTGAACAAGATGGATTCGATTATGCCGGAGTCGCCGTTGAATACGTTGTCCTCGCCGCGGTTGACGAGTTGGATGACTTTGTCCCCTTCACGGAAAGTGACATCGCCGAATTCGATTTCACTCTTACCATCCTCTTTGGGATTGAGTATCGTCTGGAGTATCTGATTTAGTTTGGATATGCCGGCGTTCCCCCTGTAGATGGGGGCGAGGACCTGGATGTCCCGCATGTCATATCCCTTGCCGACTGCCTTGTCGACGACCTTTTCAATGAGGTCGGGTATCTGATTGACCCGGGCCGGAATGAACAGCCGGTCACTGAATTTCTGAGTGATGTCCATCGGTTCACGCATCTTTATCTGGTGGGCGAGCCGGATGATGGAGGAGCCCTCACCCTGCCGGTAGATGGTGTCGAGCTCTGTTACAGGAACAACCTCTGATGCAATCAGATCTTTGAATACTGTGCCCGGACCCACCGACGGCAGCTGGTCGCGGTCGCCGACGAAGACGAGGAGCGTATACGGTTTGACATTTCTCATGAACTGGTAGAACAGCCATGTATCAACCATGGACATTTCATCTATTATGATCAGTTCCGCATCAATTTCCGCATCGATGATCTCATCCTTGCCCGTGTCCATTCCCCAGCCGATGAGACGGTGGATGGTTGATGCCCCGATGCCTGCAGTTTCACTCAGCCTTTTTGAAGCACGGCCCGTCGGGGCTATCAGCCGTATCGGATACTCATCCTTTTCGTACTCCTCATAATCCTTGAGCTTATGCAGCCGGTGATAGGCATTGATGATCCCTTTGACGATCGTCGTCTTGCCCGTCCCCGGTCCTCCGGTGATGATCGAAATCTTTCTGGTCAAAGCAGAGATGATCGCTTCTTTCTGCCTGGTGTTGTAGTCGATTCCGAAATGTTCACCGATTTCAGTGACCATATCCCCCGCCTTCTCCCCGCTGATCGAGATGTCCGTCCTGTCGTTGATCAGACGGTAGATCTGTTCGGAGGATTTATATTCCGAGTAGAACAGTGAGGGGATGTAGATGCGGCCGGAATATTCAACAAGCTGGTCACGGTCCAAAAGCGTTGCAACCGCCTGCCTTATTTCGTCATCGGTGAAATTGCGGCTTCCGTTCCTGCTGAGAAGCTCATCCGCAAGCACGATCAATTCATCCATATCGATATATGTATGTCCATCACCCATGATCGTCGTTTCCATCACGTACATTATGCCGGCCTTCAGACGCCCCGGATCGTTCATGGCGATTCCTGCGGATATCGCAATCTTGTCGGCAGTGGCGAAACCGATCCCTTCAATATCCATCACAAGCCTGTATGGCTCTTTTTCGATGATATCCATCGTCTCATCCTGGTATGTCTTGAGAATTTTGGCGCTCATCCTGGGGCCGAAACCGAGTTCCGTCAGTCTGATCACCGACTGCTCGGTCTGCCGGTTTTCCAGGATTGTTCGATGGATCATCTCCATCTTGCTTTTCTGCAGTCCACCCACATCCTCAAGAACAGAAGCGTCATCCGATATCTTCTCAAGCGCATTCACCCCGAGTGATTCCACAATCTTTTTGGCAGTCTTTTCACCGATTCCGGGGAATGTATCACCGGAGAGGTACTGGATGACTCCCCGGACAGTATTCGGCAGTTCCTTTTTGAAAGAATCTGCGCTGAACTGCTCTCCGTACCTTGTGTGATTGGTGACCTTTCCGGAAAACCGGTAGGAGTCACCTTCTGAGACGGCATGAAAATAACCCGTCACAATGGCTTCGTCATTGAAGTGGGTGTTGGTCTCGGTTATATTCACTTTGAGGACAGCAAAACGCGTCTGTTCACTCATGAATATGACGCGTTCCACTTCCCCCGTGATATATATATCATCATAGATTGTCGACTGTTCCATCCGGGATCACTTTCCTTGGAGACTTTACTCGGTATCTTTCAGATTTTTAATGGCGTTGTGCGCCAGATGATGGTCTTCCTGTATATCTTTGGCCCTCTCGAAATGGGTGATGGCCGCATCTTTGTCATCATACTTCATGAGCTTCAACAGCCCCATGTTGTATTCCGCATCGGCATGCTGTTCTCTGTCCGTCACTTTACCGAGCAGCTTTTCAGCCGGGTCATACAGCCCCAGCCGGCAGCAGAGCAGCCCGTACTGGAAACTGATATCAGTATCACCAGGTTTCACATCATGTGCCGTTTCAAAAAACTGGAGCGCCTTTTCCGCTGCTCCAAGATGCACATGCGACATTGCGAGCATGAAGTTCAGATCCGCATCCCTGTCGTTCCTGGAATATGCAAGCAGGTACAGCCTTACAGCCTCTTCGTAACGGCCGTGATCGTAGTACAGGTTCGCCAGTGAATAAAAAGCGCTGGTGCTGCCTGAATTGAGAGAAATCGCCTTCTGGAAAAAGCGTTCCGCCTCCTCGTCCTTGCCCGCACGGTGCAGCATGTTGCCACCGTTGATGTAGTGGGCTTCCTCTTCCGGCTCTTTTTCAATCGCCGCAAAGATCGCCTCAATAGCCTCTTCTGTTCTGCCTTCAGTTATCAGGGTTTCGTAGTCAAGTGCCATTATCCAAGATACTCCAGCACTTTGGCATCTTTGAACACACGGTCGATCGTCGCGCCGCCAAGACATACATCGCCGTCATAGAGGACCACGGCCTGTCCCGGTGTGACCGCGCGGGCCGGCTCATGGAAGTCCACTTTGATCGCATCGGCGCCGAGACGCGTCACTGTGACCGGCACATCGTCCTGGCGATACCTGAATTTCGCAGTGCATTCGAATGTTTCCGGCATGTCATTGATCAAGTTCAGCCCGGATGCCTCCAGGCTGGAGGAAGAGAGTGCAGGGTTATCATAGCCGGAGACAACATACAATTCATTTGTTTCAAGATTCTTACCCGCAACAAAATAAGGTCCGCCGTCCCCGCCGATGCCGAGGCCCTGACGCTGGCCGATAGTGTAGTACATCAGGCCGTCATGCTGCCCTTTGTCTTCACCGGTATCCATTTCTATCATGCGACCCGGGTTTGCCGGAAGATAGCCGCTCAGGAACTCCTTGAAGTCCCTCTCCCCGATGAAGCATATGCCTGTGGAATCTTTCTTGTCTTTCGTCGCCAGGTCATACTTCTGTGCAAGCTCCCTCACTTCCGGTTTGTTCAGATGACCAAGCGGAAACATGACTTTCGACAATTGTTCTGTGGAAAGCTGGTTCAGGAAATAGGTCTGATCCTTGTTGTTATCCACGCCGCGCAGCATCTTCACACCGTGCTCATCACGGATGACCTGTGCATAGTGGCCCGTTGCCACATAATCTGCACCGAGCTTCATCGCGTGATCCAGAAACGCCTTGAATTTGATTTCTTTATTGCACATCACATCAGGATTCGGCGTCCTCCCTTTTTGATATTCATCGAGGAAGTACTGGAAGACCCTGTCGTAATACTCTTTCTCAAAATTCACGGAATAATACGGAATGCCGATTTCCTCGGCCACGAGCCTGACATCCTCATAATCCGACGTCGCAGTGCATACACCGAACTCATCCGTATCATCCCAGTTCTTCATGAAAATGCCTATTGTGTTATACCCCTGCTCCTTCAGCAGTTTGGCGGTTACGGAACTGTCCACGCCCCCGCTCATGCCGACCACTACGGTAATATCTTTGTTATCCAATTCTTTCATTCCTTTCAAATCGTCTTTCTATGAAAGCCTTTCATATATATCCTTGAGAGATTCTGTTACAATGTCTATTTCCTTTTCCTCCATCAGATGGGAAAAGCTGAAGCGCACAGACCTTTTGACGCGTGCATCTTCGCCGAACATCGATTCAAGCACATGCGACGGTTCCACGGTGCCCGCACTGCATGCCGAACCGCCGGAAACATAGATATCCGCCATGTCGAGTGCAGTAAGCAGGAATTCTGAATCCGCCCACGGGAAATGAATATTGATGATATGGCTTGATGCCTGATTGACATCACCGTTCACTTCGAATGGGATTTCTGCATGCGTCATGTTGTTCAGGAATTTCTCTTTCAGCTGCATCTCTTTGATGCTGCGCACCGTCCTTTCAGCATCCGCCTTTTTCATCGCTTCCGCCATTGCACCTATGAACAGGCTGTTCTCAGTGCCGCTCCGCCTGCCTTTTTCATGCGAGCCGCCGGTGATCATCGGAGCGAGGATCACATCTTTTTCCCTGTACAGCACACCGATCCCTTTAGGGCCGTATATCTTATGGCCGCTGAGGGTCAGAAGATCAACACCGAGCTCTTTTACATCAACACCCATGTGTCCGAACGCCTGAACGGCATCAACATGCAGCTTCGCACCATGTTCTGCCAGAATCTCACCGATTTCATATATTGGCTGCATCACACCGGTTTCGTTGTTTACAAGCATGATCGACACAAGTACGGTATCTTCTCTCAGCGCCGCTTTGAGAGCGGCGGTGTCGACTGTGCCTTTGTCTGTTGCCGGAATATACGTCACATCAGCCGCCTCTTCAAGGGCTTCATAAGTGTTCAGTACAGAAGCGTGCTCTATTTCAGTTGTTATGATATGTGGATGATCAAAACGCGACACGATGCCCCTGATGGCGAGGTTGTTCGCTTCGGTGGCACCGCTGGTGAATGTGATTTCGGAAGGATGCGCATTCAACAGGCCTGCTGTTTCCCTGCGGGAGTGCTCAAGTTTCGCTTTTGCACGCTTGCCCACTTTATGAATGCTTGACGGATTGCCGAATTCCATTGATTCCTCAAGCATCTGTTCCATGATTCCTTTATCCATCGGTGTCGTTGCCGCAAAATCTGCATATACTCCCACTTCCATTCACCCTCCGCTTTTCAAATAGATTTAATTATACACTAAACAATTTTAACATGGAACAGTCATTTTTAATACTTTACAAACCGTTTATTAGACAAAATAAATCCTTTGGCTGATAATTATTTCTATGAAGGAGGAATAAAAGTCATGCCAAAAAAATTATCCGCATCCCTGCTCAATCTTGTACCCGTCCGCGAAGGCCACGGGGTCAGTGACGCAATCGCTGATATGGTCGACCTCGCAAAGCACGTCGACGGCTCCGGATACACAAGATACTGGGTGGCGGAGCACCATAATACAACATCCATCGCATCATCAGCCACAAGGCAGCTGATCCATCATATACTCCACCACACAGAAAACATACGTGTGGGCAGCGGCGGCGTCATGCTGCCGAACCACTCGCCGCTCATCGTCGCCGAGGAGTTCGGCACGATGCAGGCGATATTCGGCGACAGGCTCGACATCGGCCTCGGACGCGCGCCCGGCACCGACATGCGGACCGCTGCTGCAATCAGAAGGAATAACCATGACGGGGTCCATACTTTCGGCTCGGAAGTTGAAGAGATCCGTGATTTCCTCTCGGACAGGGAAACCCAGGTTGTGGCCTTCCCCGGGAATGGTGCCAATCTCCCGCTCTATATACTCGGATCCTCCACGGATTCTGCACATATTGCGGCACGTCTCGGTCTGCCGTATGCCTTTGCCGCGCATTTTGCACCGGGACAGATGGAGGATGCTTTCAGGATTTATGAGGCGGAATTCGAACCGTCGGATCAGTTGTCCGAACCTTACAAGATCGCATGCCTCAATGTCATCTGCGCGGATACGGACGAGGCGGCAAAGTATTTGAGCACCACACTCTCCCAGTTTGTACTCAATGTCATACGCGGCGGACGCAAGAAACTCCAGCCGCCGGTGGATGACATGGAACCACTCTGGTCTCCTTATGAAAAGCAGGCGGTGGAGAGCAGGTTCCCGGTAGCGATGCTCGGCAGTCATGATACTGTACTGGAGAAGCTGAGACTGTTCCAGACCCAGTTCAACGTCGATGAAATCATGGCGGTCAGCTACATTTATGACAAAGACGCCCAGAAGCGCTCGTATGATATATTCGAAGAAGTAGTCTCCAAATACAATGGATAACAGAGAAACCCGCGCAGGACAATTGTCCTGCGCGGGTTTCTCTATATCTTCTTATAGAGCCGGATGCACTCATGTATGCAGTCCGGAACACTCCTTAGAGCCTCGAGCACCCTTTCAGAATCCGTCCGGTCGCATACTGTCATAAGTGTCGGCCCTGCTCCGCTGATGACCGTCGCGTATGCGCCCGCCCCGAGTGCTGCCTGCCTGATCGGTTGATATTCCCTGATCAACTCCCTGCGATATGGTTCATGCAGCCTGTCCTTCATCATGAGACGGCCCATAGAGCTAAAGTCTTTTGCGAACATCGCCATCAGCAGTGCATTGCTGATGGCATTCTGGTCCACGGCATCCTGCCTGGGATACATTTCAGGCAGAACGCCGCGGGCGGCCTTAGTATCGATTTCATAATCGGGGACACTCATGATGATTTCAAGTCCGTCGAGGTCGAGTGTGTTATAGAAGAGTTCATCATCTTTATAATAGCCGACAAAAAGACCTCCTGTAACGGATGGCCCCACATTATCCGGATGGCCTTCTATCTCACTGCCTCTCAAAACTTTTTCGAATTCACTCAGATTCAATCCGCAGAAGTAGTTCGCAAGCTCGATGCCTGCAACGATTGCTGAGGCAGAACTCCCCATACCGTGTGTCAGGGGGATTTCGCTTCCCATGGAAATTCTGAGGGGCGGCATTTCCAAGCCGTATTTCCGCGCGGTATCTACGGCGGTCTCTATTACGAGGTTGGTTTCATCATCCGGCAGCACTTTCAGGAAATCGTTGCGGAACCTGACTTCCCACCGTTCGCTCTCTGATGCTTCGATATACAGGAACTTTTCAAGCGCAAGGCCGACGGAGTCGAACCCGGGACCAAGGTTTGCGCTCGTAGCCGGCACTTTAAACTGGTGTGTTGCCATTTTCGGTGATGCTTTCTATATAGTCTATGATCTGACCCTCGTCATTCGGAAGCACTTTCGGCTTTTGTGTAATCCGGTCTATGGCGGTTTGGGGATCCTTCAGCCCATTTCCGGTAAGCACTGTGACTACGGTCGATCCTTTTTCGATTTTTCCGTTTTCAAGTGACCGGATCATTCCGGCAACACCTGCGTTCGAACCCGGTTCTGCGAACACACCCTCTGTCGCTGCAAGGTGTTCATATGCATCAAGTATTTCATCATCCGAAACCGCTTCAATCATCCCGCCGGATTCATCCCGCGCAGCTGCGGCGAGATTCCAGCTTGCAGGGTTCCCGATACGGATGGCAGTCGCTACCGTCTCCGGCTGCTCAATCACTTTGTCGTTGACGATGGCCGCCGCCCCCTCTGCTTCAAAACCGTATATTTTCGGAAGCTTTGAACCTTTCTTTTCGTTATATTCCCTGAACCCTTTCCAGTATGCCGAGATATTCCCTGCATTGCCGACAGGTATCGTCAGATAGTCTGGCGCTTTGCCGAGTGCATCGACAATCTCAAATGCTGCGGACTTCTGACCTTCCAGTCTGTATGGATTCACCGAGTTGACAAGGGCAATCCCCTTCTTCTCTTCCGCAATTTTACGTACGATTTTAAGCGCTTCGTCGAAGTTGCCTTCAATGGAGACGATCTTGGCACCGTACATCATCGCCTGGGCAAGTTTTCCGAGTGCAATCTTCCCCTCCGGAATGACGACGATCGTGTTCAGACCTGCCCTTGATGCGTAAGCCGCAGCAGAAGCAGACGTATTGCCGGTAGAGGCACAGATTACTGTGTGCGCCCCCTCTTCCTTCGCTTTTGCCACTGCCATGACCATACCGCGATCCTTGAACGAACCTGTCGGGTTCGCTCCTTCATATTTCGCATAGAGCTCGGAACCGTACTTTTCACTCAGCGTGTCCAGGCGGATGAGCGGTGTATCCCCTTCATGCAGGGTAAGACGCGGTGTCCCTTCCCCCACTGGAAGGTATTCTGCATATTCTTTTATAAGTCCCTGCCAGTTCACCATTCTATTCAACTCCATCTATTTGATATACTGCTGCAATGTCTACAGCATCATTCTGTTCCAATTCATCAATCCGGGAAGACTCTATCGGTTCAGTCCGGATGACAAAATCCGACTCTGTATCGATGCGCGAAAACCGGAGCGACATCTCATCCAATGCAGCTGTCAGATTGTCATCGGCACCGCTGCCTTTCATCCTGATGTAGTATTCATTCATGCCGATGCCGTTTTCCATTGCAGCAGGCATGTCCGGTGCAAAATTCTTATGACGGCCGCTCCTTGACCGCACCACATTGATCAGGTCCGAGACAACGGCGGATGCTGTCTCCAGACTGCCGGCGCCGGGACCGTAGAACATCGCTTCACCGACCGCATTGCCGTTTACGAACACGGCATTCTTCTCATAGTTCACACCGGCCAGCTGGTGGTCCGACGGCAACAGTACGGGTTCGACACTGATTGACAGCGCACCATCCCTGAATTCACTCTTGCCCAGCAATTTCAGGGTCAGATTCTCCCGGGCAGCGTACTCGATGTCGGCAATGTCCACACCGCTGATGCCTGATACCGGTACCGTGCCGATATCGACAGTGCGTCCATAGGCAAGGCGGGAGAGAAGGACAATCTTCCGCTGGGCATCGATGCCTTCGACATCGTTTGTCGGGTCCGCCTCTGCGTATCCCTTCTCCTTGGCATCATCCAGCGCCTGGTCGTAACTCCAGCCGTCGATTGTCATCTTTGACAGGATATAGTTCGTCGTGCCATTCAGAATGCCCATCACTTTTGTGATCTGGTTGCTGTTCAGGCTGTGCTCGATGCCGTGGATAACCGGGATGCCCCCGGCCACACTTGCCTCGTACAGCAATTGTGCATTATTTTCATTGGCCGTTTCAACCAATTCATCTATATGTTGAGCAAGCATATCCTTGTTTGCACTGATTACATGCACACCTTTTTCAAGAAACGCTTTCAGAATATTTTTGGTGCGTTCAATGCCGCCCATTACTTCAATGACAATATCTATAGTGTCATCCTCCATGATTTTTCCAATATCATCTGTAATGACCGCCCCGTCCAGTCCGCTGCTCCTCTTTTTATTGATATCGTTGACAAGGACATGGCTGATGGTGAGTGATTCACCAGTCAGTCCGGCGATCTTCTCTCTGTTGCTTCCAAGTACATCGACGACACCCGTGCCGACTGTACCCAAACCAAGTAGCGCTATTTTCATATTGTCACTATACCTCCTGTTTCTGGAATCCCGTATAAGATAACATATTAGAGTGAAAAGTTGAAAAATTCAAGAAGTATTTAGAATAATGTCTACACAATTCATAATTTTTGTTGTATTATTGATTTTAAAATTCCAAGCGGGGTGTAACGATGATGAAAGTAGTCAAATTTGGAGGCAGTTCCCTCTCAGAAGCCAAACAGTTGAGAAAAGTTGCAAATATTATAGAAAGTGACCCGGCGAGAAGGATTGTCGTCGTATCTGCCCCGGGCAAAAGGTTTGATGATGATATAAAAGTGACGGACCTGCTTATTGCCCTCCACGGCAACAAAGTGACCGGTCTGAGGACAGATGATGCTATGGAACAGATTCTGCAGCGGTTCGAATCGATCATCAATGAACTGGACCTATCCAGAGAACTGCTGACAGGTTTCGAGGCGACCTTGAATGAATATCTCGAGACCATCCAAGACAGGGAGCGGCTGCTCGATGCGCTTAAATCCTGCGGAGAGGACTTCAACGCACAGCTCTTGGGCGAATTCCTGAACAAATCAGGCGTTCCTGCGAAATACATGCCGCCCGGCGCGGCAGGCATCAAAGTGACGGATGAGCCCTCCAACGCACAGCTCCTCCCTGAATCATATGATGCCCTCCAAAAATTGGACTTTTCCGAACACGTCCTTGTCATTCCCGGGTTCTTCGGCGTATCCGAAACCGGGCGGGTGGTTACATTTCCGCGCGGCGGCTCCGACATCACCGGAGCAATCGTCGCACGCGGTGTGAATGCGGAGCTCTATGAGAACTTCACTGATGTAAGCTTCATCTTTTCCGCCCATCCGGGCATGATTGAGAGTCCGCATGCCATCAAGGAGATTACGTACCGTGAAATGCGTGAGCTGTCATACGCAGGATTCAGCGTCTTCCATGACGAAGCCATCGAACCGCTGTACAAGAATAAAACACCGATCATGATAAGGAATACGAACGATCCGGAAGTGGAAGGCACCAAAATTGTGGCCGAACGTGAATTCATACCTGAAATGCCCGTCATCGGCATCAGCTGCGATGAGGGATTCACCTCGATTACACTCAGGAAATATCTGATGAACAGGCAGATAGGCTTTACACGACGGCTTCTGCAGATTCTGGAAGATCATGAAATCAACATTGAACATATCCCTTCAGGCATAGACAACCTTTCAGTCATCATCAGGAGTAACCAGTTCGAGGGCAACACGAAACTCGAAGATATACTGCAGGACATCGAGGAGCACCTTGAACCGGAAGATTTGTATGTCGAAGAGGATCTGGTCCTCCTTGTGATTGTCGGTGAAGGTATGAAAGAACACATCGGCATCGCCACGAAAACGACAAGCGCCCTGAGCGACAACAATGTTAACATCAGCATGATCAACCAGGGGGCTTCGGAAATCAGCATGATGTTCGCAATAGCCATAGAAGATGAAGAAAAAGCATTGCAGGCAATCTACAACAACTATTTCCAGTATGTGGGTGTATAGGAAAAGGGCTTCCCTCCGGAGGCCCTTTTGCATTTCAATAGATGATCCACCTTTTTGCGGGTATACTGGTATTAAAGGAGCAATAGCACCATCTGAATCAGGAGGTCAATATGATTTTCGAAAAAAGGATAAAGTTCATAAGAAGATACAGAGAAATTGCGGTCGCCTTTTCCAAATCGGGGTTCGGTTTCATTGTAGAGGAACTTGCATTGGATGAAATGATTTCACTGCCCAAGAGGATACTGCTCCGCCAGGGGAAAAGCGACAACGAGGAAAAATCCAGAGGGGAACGCATACGGCTCTTCCTGGAAGAGATGGGTCCTACTTTCATCAAGATCGGACAGATCGCGAGCACCCGTCCCGACCTCGTACCTGACGATATCATAAGTGAGCTTGAACAGCTGCAGAACAATGTCCCGCCCTTCCCTTACGAAGATGCGGTATCGATCATAGAAACCTCCCTCGGGGCAACGAAGGACGAAATATTCGAGTATATAGAGGAAAAGACCCTCGGCTCCGCCTCCATAGGGCAAGTTCACAGAGGGAGACTCCTGAGCGGCGAAACCGTAGCCATCAAAGTCCAGCGGCCGGATATAGAACAGACTGTCCGCAATGACCTTGAGATACTGCACAGGCTTGCCTCCCTTGCAGAATCCCGCATGAACTGGGCAAGACAGTACCAGGTGAAGGATATGATAGATGAATTTTCACGCGCGATACTGGAGGAGCTGGATTATACGATAGAAGCAAGGAATACCGAAAGGCTAAGCAAACAGTTTGCAGAGGACAGGACAGTCTGCATCCCTGAAATCCACTGGGAAGCCACCACAAAAAATGTTCTCACGATGGAATACATCGAGGGCATCCGGATCAATGACTTCGATTCCATTGAGGCACTTGGCTATTCCCGCACGACACTCGCCGAACGTGTGACAAATGCCGTCTTCCATCAGATCCTGATCGAAGGATTCTTCCACGGGGACCCGCATCCGGGCAACATCAATGTACTGCCGGGTGAAACCATCGCATTCATGGACTTCGGCATGGTCGGCAAGATGACAAAGGAAATGAAAGTGAACTTCGGCACCCTTCTCATCTCGCTGATGAAAAAAGATGCCGACGGTGTGGTCCGGGCAATCGCCCGCATGGGCGTCGTGCCCGATGATGTCGATATGAAACAGCTCACCAAAGATGCCGAGCTGCTCAGGGACAAATACTATGACATCCCGCTCAGCCAGATGCATTTGGGTGAAGCGGTACAGGACCTGTTCGGCATCGCCAACCAGCACCGCATCAAACTGCCTTCGGACTTCACGATACTCGGCAAGACCATACTGACACTGGAGAGCACTGTCAGCAAACTGGATCCGGAATTCAGCATCGTCGATGTCGCCGAACCTTTCGGCAGACAGCTGCTCAAAGAAAGATATAATCCGAAGAACATAGCAGGCCGGGCAGTAGACCAGTGGACCGCCTTCAGCGATGATCTCGCCAGTGCCTCCGGCAATCTCTACGAATTCACGAAAGCACTGAAGAAAAGACAGGTACCGGTCGAAATCGTACTGAAGCGCAGCGAACACTATATGAGACGCCTCGACCAGCTGGGAAACCGCCTGTCATTCAGTATAGTACTCCTGTCATTCAGCATCATCATGGTCGGACTGATCATCGGCCAGGCGATGAGCGGCGAGACCAACATCTTCTGGAACATCCCCGTCATAGAGATCGGTTTCATCCTCGCCATGATACTGTTCATGGGTATGCTTTACGCCATATTCAAATCAGGGCGCTTCTGACAAAAATGCACCCGGAGATCCCCTCCGGGTGCATTTTAAATATAGAACATATAATCATCAATTTCATCTTCCGAGTGGCTCAGCAGATCGGCAAGCGTCGTATGGTCGAGCACGTCCCGCAACGCATCCCGGACCCTTCTCCAGAGATACCTCTCCGTTTCGGTATCCTTCTCGTCCGTTTCCACTGCCACAATGTTCTCCTCCAATGTCCGGAAGATCCTTCCTACCTTGATCTCATCCGGAGGAAAATTCAGCTCATATCCGCCGTATGCCCCCCGTGTACTCTTTACGAGGTTTTCCTTCTTCAGACTTGCTACAATCTGTTCCAGATACAGGTCACTGATCCCCCGCTCTTCGGCAACTGATTTCACACTTCTTTTCTTCACTTCATAATCTTCAGCCAAAGCCAGCATAAAGTATAGTCCGTATCTTCCTCTTGTCGAGATTTTCATAAAGCACCTCATCATTTAAGTTCATGTTAAAATATATTGTAGTAATATAAATATAACACATACACAGGAGCAGGTGAAAATATGTCAACACAGCCACTCAGTTTCAGAATGCGCCCGAAATCCATAGATGAAGTGCTGGGCCAGCAGCATCTCGTGGGTGAAGGCGGCATCATCAGGAGGATGGTGCATGCAAAACGCCTGTCTTCGATGATACTCTACGGCCCGCCCGGAATTGGGAAAACCAGCATAGCCAGTGCGATTGCGGGCTCTACCAGTTATAAATTCCGGACACTGAATGCGGTAACCAACACAAAAAAGGATATGCAGATTGTGGCGGATGAAGGGAAAATGAGCGGTTCTGTCATCCTGCTGCTGGATGAGATCCACAGGCTCGACAAGGCGAAACAGGATTTTCTCCTCCCCCACCTGGAAAGCGGCAATATCGTCCTCATTGGAGCAACGACGTCAAATCCCTACCATGCGATAAACCCCGCAATCAGAAGCCGGTGCCAGATCTTCGAACTCAATTCACTCGAGGAGGAAGATATCCGGGTCTCCATAAGCAGGGCGATGGAGGACGAAGAACGCGGCCTTGGCAGTATGTATATCGAGATCGAGGACAAGGCGATGGAGCATTTCGTCCTTTCCAGCCACGGTGATGTCCGGAGTGCGCTCAATGCGCTTGAACTCGCTGCCCTCAGTACGGAGAAAAATGAGGACGGCAAAGTGACGATCACACTGGATGATGCAGAGTCCTGCATGCAAAAATCAGCATTCCTGCATGACAAGGACGGAGATCAGCATTATGATGTCATGAGTGCCTTCCAGAAATCCATCCGTGGCAGTGATGTCGATGCGGCCCTGCACTACCTGGCCAGGCTGATAGAAGCTGGTGATCTTGTAACCATAGCAAGGAGGCTTCTCGTCATCAGCTATGAGGACATCGGGCTCGCCAATCCGCAGCTTGCCAGCCGAACGCTCGATGCCATACTGTCAGCGGAGCGGCTCGGGTTTCCGGAGGCAAGGATCCCCCTTTCACAGGCCGTCATTGAACTCGCACTGTCGCCAAAGTCGAACAGTGCAATCAAAAGCATAGATGCTGCGCTGTCGGATATAAGAAAAGGCAAAATCGGCGCGGTGCCAAAACATCTGCGGGACGGTCACTACTCCAGTGCGGAAAAACTGGGCAACGCCGTCGGCTACAAATATCCGCACAACTATCCGAACCATGTCGTCAAACAGCAGTATCTGCCGGATACGATGACGAAAAACAAATATTTTGATACATCCGATGTATCAAAATACGAGAAACAGCTAAACGATATATACAACAAACTTAAAAATATGTAAAAATGGAGCATCCAAAAAGATGCTCCATTTCATTTAAATTTCGACAAAAAAATAAGCACCGGATGAAATCATCCGGTACTTACTGGAATATCCGAGCTAAAGCCGTGTGTATTTGTTGATTATTTTGGCCTGCTATTTGCAGGTGGGTGCCCTGTTTCCTGCTCCAAACGTCCTGGCTGGCAGGCTTGTTTTTTGCAGGAAAACCAATTGGGCTCCCGTATAAAAAGGTGTTAGGTCAAAATATAATTCAACACATCACGAACTTCTCAGGTATTCCCGTTACAAGTATAATACCACACCCTATTGAAAAAAGAAACTGAAAAGCCCATTTTTGATAAAATTAATGCTTTTCACATATATCTGTTCATCCATCCCACATTTCCCCGATAATATTCTCCATTACGGGTATGATATCCAAAGATGGACAATTGCCTGCATTTTGAAAATATGCCGGGATATTTTAATTGCAGCCAATTTTCTATATACTTTTCTTATAGGCAAACCGATAGGAGCGTAAATATGATCCAATTTAAGAATGTAACAAAGCGGTATGGCAACAAAACTGCAGTCGATGACCTGACTTTCGATATAAAGGAAGGTGAAACTTTTGTCCTGATCGGTCCGTCAGGCTGCGGAAAGACCACCACCCTGAAGATGATCAACCGACTGATTCCGCTGACAAACGGATATATCTATTTCAAGGACAGGCCGATCAGCGACTACCAGGTCTATGAAATGCGCTGGGACATCGGATATGTCCTTCAGCAGATCGCCCTGTTCCCGCATATGACCATCAAGGAGAACATCGCCCAGGTACCACTCATGAAGAAATGGTCCGAAACGGATATCGACAAACGGATTGATGAACTTCTGGAAATGGTCGGGATGGACCCGGAACAGTTCAAAAACCGCAAACCATCCGAGCTCTCCGGCGGCCAGCAGCAGCGTGTCGGCGTCGTCCGGGCCCTCGCTGCAGACCCGCCGGTCATTCTGATGGATGAGCCGTTCAGTGCCCTCGATCCGATCAGCCGGGAGAAACTGCAGGATGATCTCGTGGAACTGCAGAAGAAGATCAAAAAGACCATCGTATTCGTGACGCATGACATACAGGAAGCACTTAAACTGGGCGACAGGATCTGTCTCCTGAAAGAGGGCCACGCAGAACAGATCGGTACACCGGATGAATTCCTCACCTCACCCAGGAATGATTTCGTCAAAGATTTCATCGGCGACCTGGATGCCCACAGAATGCAGCAGTTGACAATCGGGGATATTGCACAAGATCATTCTCCTGAGTCCCCAACAGACCACTCTGATTATCCGGTTGTGCCGGCCGACACCCAGATCCAGGTGGTTTTCCAGTACCTGTCCGAGCATGACAGTATAATTGTGAATGGCGGCGATGGGGCTGAAAAAATCCTGAACAGCCGCGATGTCTTCAAATACCTCGCTGACAGACAGAGAGGTGACGACCGATGAATACATTGCTCGATACTTTGAATGCCAGAAAAGGTGAACTGCTGACGACACTCATTGAACATATACAACTGTCATTCATCGCTCTCCTAATAGCAGTACTCATAGGTGTGCCGCTTGGCATATTACTTACCAAGACGAGAAGAATATCCGAGATTGTCATCAACATTGCGGCAGTGATGCAGACGATCCCTTCTCTCGCCCTCCTCGGGCTGATGATCCCACTTTTCGGCATCGGCAAAGTGCCGGCGGTGATCGCTCTGATCATCTATGCACTGCTGCCGATCTTAAGGAATACCTATACCGGGATCATTGAAGTCGACGGCTCGCTTGTCGAAGCAGCAAGGGGCATCGGCATGAAGACAATGAGGCGTCTTATGAAAGTTGAATTGCCCATTGCGATGCCGGTCATCATGGCCGGGGTACGCACAGCCATGGTGCTGATCATCGGCACCGCCACACTCGCCGCACTGATCGGCGCCGGCGGCCTCGGTGATTTGATCCTGCTCGGTATCGACAGGAACAACGCTTCACTCATTATAATCGGCGCAGTACCTGCAGCACTGCTTGCGATCATTTTCGATGTCGTCCTGCGCATCATCCAGAATCTTTCGTACAGGAAGATCATCATCACTCTCGGCAGTATTCTTGTTGTGATGCTTCTGATAACCGTGGGACCTATGTTCGGTCAGAAGAACGAATCCATAACCATCGCGGGGAAACTCGGGACAGAACCATCCATAATCACGAATATGTATAAAATACTGATCGAGGAAGAAACGGACTATACCGTACAGGTTGAAGACGGACTCGGCAAGACATCATTCCTGTTCAATGCACTCGAGTCCGGAGACATCGACGGATATCTTGAATTCACCGGCACAGTACTCGGTGAACTGACCAAAGAACCGCTGGAGTCAAAAGATGAAGCCGAAGTCTATGAACAGGCCAAATCAAGCCTCGAAGAACAGTTTGACATGACGCTGCTCGAACCCATGCAGTTTAACAACACATACACCCTTGCTGTAAAACGGGAGTTCGCAGAGGAGCATGGCCTGGAGACAATCAGTGATCTGAAGACAATCGAAGATCAGATCAATCCAGGATTCACACTGGAATTCAGCGACCGCGAAGACGGGTATCCGGCCATACAGGAAGCATATGACCTGAACTTCAGCAATGTCCGGACCATGGAGCCGAAACTGAGATATCAGGCAATCAACAATGGAGACATCAACCTCATGGATGCATACTCGACAGATGCAGACCTCAGACGGTACGACATGGTAATACTTGAAGATGACGAGAACGTCTTCCCCCCTTACCAGGGTGCCCCGTTGTTCACACAGGAATTCCTGGATGAACATCCGGAAATCGTCGACCCGCTCAATGAGCTGAGCGGACAGATAAGCGATACAGAAATGCAGGAAATGAACTACCAGGTCGCCGTCGAAGGTGAAGACCCTTACCAGGTCGCACAGGATTACCTGCAGGAATCAGAACTTATAGAATAGAAATAGCGACATCTGGCATAAGTCAGATGTCGTTTTATATCCCGTAAGTATTAGTTATCTCGCACATGCACCAGTTCAAACCGTTCACAGACCAGGAGCATATCTTCTGAGAACTCGTAACCAACACCTTTCAGTTCTTCTTTGAAGAACTTTTCATGGGCCTCCCACCAGTACTGATAGGTCCTGTCCCCTTCACCTTCGGCAACCGCAAATTCCTCCGGCACCTCGTTCATCGGCATTATACCTACTTCCGTTGTTTTGATGATCGCCACCGGTTCATCACTCTTGTTCATTATGACACTATAATCTTCCGTAGTCGGCAGGGGGTCGTTCTCAAGATCATAAAATATACGCCCGGAGCAGGTCGCAGTCTTGATGCCATCCACAACCAGCTGTGCAAGATAATCCGGATCGTCTCCGAACTGCCAGGCAGTCACCGATTCAGGCGCATTCTTATCTCCCCAATAATTGTTCCAATATGTTTTTGCTTCACGGTTCATATGTGAATTCTCCCCTCAAATTGATATGATCGACGGTCAGATCATCTTATACAGATAGTATTCATTAACAGGCTCACCATCGATCATCAGTGAATGGACTTTCTCCCCTTCCAGTACAAAGCCCATTTTCTTATATAGATTAAAAGCCGGTGTATTCTCCTTAATCACAGTAAGTTCCAGCCTGGATACTCCTTCATTTTCTGCCCATGCAAATAGTGCATTGAATAACCTTGAGGCAACCCCTTTTCCCCTGTGAATTTCATCTACACCGAGTACCAGATATGCTGAATGTTTATTCCTGTTCAATTTACCTCTGAAGGCTCCTATGTAGCCTGTAAGCGCGCCATCTATTTCTGCTACTAAAAATTTCATCGATTCATCTTCACTAATTTGCATTATCGCTTTTTTCTGTTTGTCTGCTGTAATCTGTCTTTCTCCCGGATCATATAACATATATCCCGAATCATCGATTTTCTTATTCAGTTCGATAAAAGGCTCTGTATCGTTTACATGTAATTCTCTAATTTTCATATCACTCACTTCCTTATTTCGGTTATCGTAATGCGTTGGTATAATAAAATTATATCAGAAAATTCATGACATTAATGAAGGATTCCAACGAAAGGTTTTATAGTATGGATAAGCAGAGATTACAAAAAGATTTAAGTGAATATAATATCGAAAGTCTCGAACCATTCAAAAAGGGCTGGTCGGGTGATGTGAAATATATTGCCAAGGACTATTTTGGGAAAAGATATCTCTTAAGGTTGTCACCGATTGAGGAAAAAGAACGTGTTCTCACGCATGTTGAATTTCTGCTTAAAAGTCATGAGCATGATGTGCCTACACATAAACTTGTCGGGCATGATGAATGCTTGGATAACTGCTATTACTACCTTATTCTTGAATGGATTGAAGGCGAAGATGCGTATCAAAAAATCAGCAGTTTCAGTAAAGACCAGCAATACGAATTGGGGGGCCAGTTTGGGGAAATACTCAGGAAAATCCATACTTTCGACATTAATATTCAATCATATGCTCCATGGCCCGACAGATATAATAGTAATATTGATAGGAATATAAAAATGTATGAGGAATGCGAGTTGAAATATGAGAAAGGATATCTATTGCTCAACAATTTAAATCGATACAGGGAATTGCTCCAAGATGTTGATAACGTACCACTTCATGGAGATTTTCATATTGGTAATATGCTGGAAAATGTTTATATAACTATTAACTGTAAAAGATAAAAAAAGACGCCTTTTCGGACGTCCTGTGTTTATCATTAATTTCTGTTTTGATACCTTTCGTCTTCCTCTTTTGGTATGTCGTCCGTTTCAGTGAAATGCTTTTCGATATAGTCTTGTTCTTCTGCTTTCGATAATAAACCGTATGCTTTTCCGCTTTGCATTACGTGTTTGTATTCTGGTTGAGTTAGAACGTTATGAACTTTTTCGGAATTTGAAAAGTTGCCGTCCCGCCAGTTAAGCATTTCTTTATGAAGGAACGTCCTGTCTTCAACATTGTACTGTTCTAACAAACCAATTACTTCATTGATTCTTTCTTCCGTTATTTTCAGATGACCCCACTTTTCTTCGGCCCTTACTTTTTGATGGCTCATTCGATGAACCATATCGACGACTTTGTTTTCGATTTCTGCCGGTGAGAATTCGGCCTTATCTTCGAAACTGACTGCGATTTCTTGATTTAATTCTTCGTTCGATTCGGAACTTCCTTCACTTTCGAAGTATCCGAACGGATTTACGGTTACAATCAAAGCGAAAACGATTCCTGCCGTTAAAAATATAATACCTGAAAACACGGCGATTGTTTTTATTGAATTTCTCATATAATCCCCTTTCGACAGTCTGTATTCATGTTTACGTTTTTGAATTTATTCTATATTAAAGGTCAAAATATCCGCTCTTATGTCCCGTCTTGTGTTGCTCTAAACTCCATTTCCTCTTTCGGGGTCAAAAGACGTTCTGCTTTTCCAACGTTCCCGCCCTTATTATTCCAAATAACATTGTGTACTTTAACAGCGTTTGAAAAATCGCCGTCTTTCCAAGCTATCAATGATTTTTTATAAAATTCTTGGTGTGTGTATTCGGATTTTTCAAGTATTTCAAGCATTTTGTCGATTGATTCTTCTGTAATCGGTGCGTATCCCCATTTTTCTTCAGCATACACTTTTTGATGGGTCATGCCGTGAAGACGGTCGGAGAATATTCTTTCACTTAAAACACCGGATTCGGATTCATTTGACACTTGGAAATCTTTTTCGCCGGACGCCAATTGTTCCAATTCCTTTTATTCTTCATCTGTAAGCGATACAGTTTCTTTTAAGTCATTTTTTGAGTTAATGAAAAAAGAAATTATGACTACACCTGTTATAATTAAGAGTGTTCCAAAAGTGATTGCTACTTTCAATATGTTGTTCATGAAATCCCTTTCCTCTAATTTGTATTATTTACCTTATTTTTACTTTAACATAATTAGAAATATCCTAAATAGACGATTTTCTGTAACTGTGTTACTTTCAATGACAAAATAAAAAGGACGCTCATTTATTGAACGCCCTGCGGGATTCTGATTCGATTAAACAAATAAATTGATGGAAGAAGAGAGTAAATTTATGAAATTCATTTCGAAGACAGTATCTCAGTAATTGATTATAATCTAATAGACTGATAAATATAGATTGGAGATTATACTCATGAACAAAGCGGTAATATTTGATATGGATGGTACGTTATTTCAAACAGAATTGATTTTGGAGCGCTCTTTAAAAGAAACCTTGAATAAATTGGATGAACATAATGTACCTTACATAGAAAATCCAATAGAAAAATATAACGAAATAATGGGTGTTCCTCTAAGTGAAGTATGGAGGAATTTATTATCTTCGTTTGTCAAAATAAGCTAGACAGCCTGCCTACATCCATGTAACTCATAAATGCTTCCAGCGGTGTCTGGTAGTTCAAAGACTTTCTGGGTATGTGGTTTCTCTTGGAGGCTACTGAAGCAACCATCCTCTGATCCACTGTGTTGAAATCCATATGCTTGGGCAGGCCGTCTTTCCGAAGCAGTCCATTGGAATGTTCATTCAATCCTCTTTGGGAAGGCGTGCCCGGGTCGGCAAAGTAAATATCAATATCATTTCGGTTGCTCATTGACTGCCAATTTGAGAATTCCTTACCACAGTCGAAAGTAATGGATTTGAACACATTTCTGGGAATCTGATGGAACCATGCGTTGATGACTGTTTCAATATCCTTTGCAGTCCGGCCCTCGGGCTTGAGGGTAATGATCACTTTCGACAGCCGTTCTACAAGTGTCACAACGGCACTTTTATGATGGATGCCGACAATGGTATCGCCTTCCAGATGTCCAAATGCTTCTTTGAATGCTGGGTAGTCCGTCTTTCTGTCAGAGAGTTTCCGTCTGAAAGCCTGTCTCCCACGGCGTTCCTTATGGCCGTTGGGTTTTCGCTTTCCTTTCATCGGCAAGGTGGAAACATCAAAGTCTTTGCGCTTGAACATGCGGTACAATGTGCGGCTGGAGCAGTTGATCGGCTGTTCACGGCGACCGACAATCACATCCGGCGTCCATCCTTGCGCGACCTTTTCTGCCACATATGCGCGTTGATCATTCGACAGCACCGTCTGTTTTCGACCGCAACGCTGCTTGTTTGCCTTGTAGCGCTTATAGAAATCCAATGCGGTGTGACCGTCTTTCAGGAAAGTGACCACATTGTGGACGGTCTGACGTGCTCGGCCAATCTGTTCTGAAATCTTTGATACAGAGGCATTCTGATGGAAATAAGATTCTATAATTACCAGTTCATCCGTGCTAAGATGGGTGTAGGTCATTCGTGATCACTCCTATGATTTCTTTGGTCGGAAATACATTTTGAGTGTATCACGAGTGGCTTTCTTTATGTGTCTAGCTTAATTTTACAATCGGCGTATATACCTCCTCTAAAGGATATACAGAGCTTGCGAATGGGCTGTTCCAAAAATCATTAGTAAATTCAATCAATACCGGTAAAAGTAAACTCTACGATTTTGTAGAGGTTGCATTGTCCGACATAAAAGATAAAGGATATGATATTTTTATAGCCAGTAATGGAGATGAGAAATATTTAAAAGCAATCTATAATTATCATGGGCTGGATAAATATATCAAAAATATATACAGCATCAACATACTGAACAGTGGCAGCAAATCTGAGTTGGTACGACATATTATCGTCAGTGAAAACATACAGCCGAGGTATATAATTGGTGATCGATTATCCGATTTTAAAGCCGGCATGGAGAATGGCATAGAAACGATAGGTTGCAGATTCTACTTTTCAAAAGACGAAGAATTGAAACAAGCCGACTATGTAATCGATTCTCTAAAAGATTTGACAAACTTGATTAAGTGAAGTCCCCCTAAAAAATTTCAAGTTACAGTGAATCAATGAAAAAAGAACGGTTTTCACCGTTCTTTAATCTTCTGCATACTTCTCTATCGAGTCTCTCAGTAGACTGACGATTTCTTTTCCGGCACGCTCATTATAATATTTCGCGAATCTTTCATCTTCCACATACATCTGTGCGAGTCCCTTGTGTGCTTCTGCTGAGTACTTCGGCCATGAATAAATGATCCATCCTTTATGAAGTTCATATACTTCACGCGCCAAGGGCGACTCTATCTCCTCAGTCTCTGAAAGCTGATCGAGCTTTGAAAACAGCTCATTCTCGATATCCTGCATCTTTTTGAAATCTTCTTCACTCAGGTTCATATATTTCCGGTTGGATTCGTCTATTGTCCCCTCTCCGTATTTCTCTCTGATTTCCTCTCCGTATTTTCTCTCGTTTTCTTCGATTTCGGCTTTTTTGAAGCCTTCAAATTTTTCTTCTGCACTCATTTCAATCTCTCCTTTTGTATATTGTATCGTCCGCCGGACAGTAGCCATCAGCTTCCTTGTCTTTTCCTGTTCTTCCTGAAGTTTTTGATAATGTGCTTCCAACGCCTGCAGTGTACTGAATTCCGGATCGTCGAGGATGCATCTTATCTCTTCCAGTTTCAATTCCATCGACCGGTACAGCAGAATCTGCTGCAATCTGTCGATATCCCTTCCTTTATAGATTCTGTATCCTGAATCAGTGTATTCACTCGGCTTCAGGAGTTCGATCTGATCATAATATCTCAGTGTGCGTGTACTGACCCCGGACATCTCTGCGACTTGTTTCACAGTGTACTTCATACCCACCGCCTCCCTGTAACCCACAGTATATGGATTGACGCAGCGTCAATGTCAACGCTTTTCAGAAAAAATCTTTCGGATTTTTATTATCCTGTCCTACTTCGTCGGAAAAGATGATTTTAACATCCGCCGCAGCGGGTATTGGAGTCATGTAACGATTTAAATGATATGAGGAGGATTACTTTGAATAATGAACAGATTGTTTTAGCTGAACGCCCGGAGGGACTGCCTGGTGACGGTGTATTCCGATACGAGGATGTGGAAACCGGGGAAGCGGGCACAGGTGAAATAGTAATTGAGAGTGTCTATATATCCGTCGATCCTTATATGCGTGGCAGGATGAATGATGCGAAATCATATGCCAGGCCTTTTGAATTGGACAAACCGATTGAAAGCCATATTGTCGGAAGGGTCACTGAATCGAATAATGGTGGGTTTGCTGAGGGCGACGTAGTCACAGGTGTACTTCCATGGAAGAAGTTCAATATTGTATCCGAAGATACTGTGAATAAAGTGCCGTCCACTGATGTGCCGCTTCATTTGTACCTGAGCACACTCGGCATGCCGGGACAGACTGCTTACGGCGGCCTGCTGAACATCGGCAAGCCGCAGGAAGGGGAAACTGTAGTTGTCTCTGCAGCATCTGGTGCAGTCGGTTCTGTCGTGGGTCAGATTGCGAAGATAAAAGGCGCCAGGGTTGTCGGCATCGCCGGTGGCACTGAGAAGGTGGATTATCTCACCGAAACCCTCGGTCTTGATGCGGGTGTCGACTATAAGAAAGATGATTTTGCCGAAAGACTTGCTGAAGCGGTTCCTGACGGCATCGATGTATATTTTGAAAACGTCGGCGGCCCTGTTTCCGACGAAGTGTTCAACCACCTGAATACATTCGCCAGGGTACCGGTATGCGGCGCAATTTCTTCATACAACAGCAAGGAGGATAACGGCCCTCGGGTACAGCAGAAACTGATCAAATCACAGGCACTGATGCAGGGCTTTCTTGTTGCACAGTTTAAAGATGACTTCAAAGATGCCAGTGAACAGCTGGCACAATGGGTTCAGGAAGGAAAAGTCCATTCCGAAGTGACGATTGACGAAGGTTTCGACAGGCTGCCGGAGGCTTTCAGAAACCTGTTTACCGGTGATAACTTCGGCAAGCAGGTGGTCAAAGTTTCAGATTCACTTGATTAGAATAATGGCCTGGAGACAAAATCTGATTGTCTCCAGGCCATTATTGTTGATGCTTCTGCAGATCCTGCTTGATGAACTCCCCTTTTTTGACATCGGATACGTCATAGATGGCAATGAATGCGTGTGGATCCTTGTCACTGACGATTTCCTTGAGTTTCTGTTCCTCCAGACGGTTGATGACACAAGTGATCTGCGTGAACGCCTTGTCCGTATAGCCGCCCAGTACTTCGTTATAGATGCAGGTACGCCCCAGCTCCTCCCTGATTTCCTCAATGATCGGCTGTGGTGATTTTGTGATGATGGTGAATGTCTTGGAACCACTCAGCCCCTCTTCGATCAGATGTATGACTTTGGATGCGATGAAGTAAGCGATGGCGGAAAGCATCGCCCCTTCAAAACCGAATACCGTGGATACAAGTATGAACACGAATATGTTCAGGAACAGGATGAAGTCGCTGGTACCGAACGGAAGCTTCCTCGACAAAAGAACTGCAAACATGTCAATGCCGTCAAGTGCTCCGCCGTTGCGCAGTGCAAGGCCCATGCCGGTGCCGATTATGACACCTCCGACAATTGTGACTAGCAGTGAATCTCCTTCTATGATCGTCGGGATATGATGCATTATCGATGTGAATATGGCGAGGGAAAATATTCCCACGATGGACAGTGCAGAAAATTTGGCTCCAATCTGTTTATATCCCAGCCAGATGAACGGAAGGTTCAATACAGCAATCAGATATCCCAGCTTGATGTCAAACATCTTGGAGCCGACGATGCTGACTCCTGTAATCCCTCCATCAGAAACCTGGTTGGGAATCAATACAGATTCAAGTCCATATGCGGTGATGAAGGCTCCGAGCACCGTCATGATAATACGGCCGATGAAGATGAGCATTCGCCGTGATTTAAAATTTTTCATAAATTTGGAACATCCTTTGCATGATTCATATAATCAAACACACCATGACTTCATTCATAGATCACTTCTTTGACAGATATCTCAGTTTCGTTGATATAAAACCCCAGTGATTCTATGCCATCTCCCGTCTGCAATTCAAACATCTGCAATATGGTGTCACCACCGTCATTCGGTTCCTGGAAATTAATCTTGAGTGTGTCATCCTCTTCATTAACTGTGATTTCCGAACCATTCTCGACATATGCATAAATGAATTGTTCCCGGGATTCGGTTTGTATTAGGAATACATCCCCTCTCTCCGGCTTTTCTATCACATTTTGTTCCAGTAAATCCAATGTCGATTCTGTACCACTTGCTGTAATACCGGTCACTTCTGATGGGCTGTTGCATGCAGCAAGGAACATGGACAACATCATTATGGTAATAAGGTATTTCACGTCATCTTCCTTCCCTCGTAAATCTGTCACCTCATATCATTACACTGTTTTTCTCTACTGTGAATCGGCCAACAGTATCATCGATCACAATATCGAATTCATCCCGCTTCTCATGCATGAACAATTCATATTGGATCCTCCTCTGATGGTGGGAACTGATCAGTGCCTCTGATGATCTCCCCCTGTCATTTACGTCCCGCTCCATCCGCCGCGCCAGTTCTGTCTCCCCGTCCGTATAGATGTAGATGGATAGATCAAATAGTCTATCTTCCAGGAATGTAGTGCTCATACCATCGACGATTGTGAAAGGCCGGTCGGCATGAATGATTTTTTCAGGTGCCCAGTCGGCATCGATGGTTAGAAAATCCATCCCTCTTCTGAGCATCAGGAGATCGCGCTTCAGACTGGCAAGTTCATGTGCGGCCGGCATGCATGCTGTGACTTTCCCTCTATATTCTTCATTTTCAAATCCGTAAAAAGCCTTCAATGGCTTCCTGTACTCTCCAGGGATGACATAGGCATCCGTATTCAGATAATTGAATGTGTCCTGCTCCAGGCATTCCATAACTGCCCGGGCAAGTGTTGTTTTCCCTGCTGCACCATGTCCACTCACCCTCATGACACAGTTTCCATTCTTAAGTATATGCTCTACAACACCATCTATCAGTTCTTTCATAAGTCCCCCTCCATCATATAGATGCCTCTTTATTTTATATAATTGTTTTTTCTCTGTGCCATCAGGAAGAAATACACGCCAATCAGTATTATCACACCGCCAATCAACTGAAGGACGTCCAGTGTCTCTGACAGCAGCATATATGCGAGCAGTGACGCACCGACCGGTTCCAACAGCATGCTCATCGAAATCGTTGTAGGACTGACCGCGTCAAGCAGTGAATTGAATATCACATGTGCGATTGTCGGGAATATGGCGAGCATGAGGAACAAAATCCACTCTCTCGGTGGATAGCTCATCATTTCTTCCCGGGCAATCAGGTTAAAGGCAAGCAAAAAAAATCCTGCGAATGTGAATACTACAAAACTGTACACCCAGTGCTTGAGATTCTTTACAGATCTCTGGCCGATCATGAAGTAGCAGACGACTGCGACTACACTGAGAAATGACAGCATATTACCTGATAATGCGCTCATATCGCTAAAACTGAAATCTCCCCAGCTGATGATGAGCACCCCCGAAAATGAAATGAAAACAGATATGGCAACTGCTCTGGCGACCCTCTCTCTATAGATCAGATAGGCGGCAATCATTGCGACGATTGGCTGCAGTGCCAATATGACTGTTGAACTAGCCACCGATGTCAGCTGCAGTGATTCAAACCAGAATCCGAAATGCAATGCGAGGAATCCCCCGGCAATGATGAGTGACAGCCACTCCCTGGCTGATAATCTGTTGAATTCGGATCTATGACGGTAAACGATTGGAATGAGCAGGAGACTCGCAAACAACATTCTGTACATACTGATGATACTCGCGGAAGCGGCGGATAACTTGACGAAGATTGCTGCAAAAGCAATGCATATTACAGCAACACCAAGTAATGTGACAGCTGACTTTTTCATGTTCGACACCTCCCCCTCCTGTTCAATCTGTGATGGGGTACTGATTTCTAGATGCTTTTCCTGAAACAGACGATCCTGTTCATCTCTTCAAAGCCGCTTTTCAAGTGAAATTCAAGACTTCCTGCGTTATCAAGTTCGCAGTCACTGGCAAATTCCATACACCCCCTATCCTTCGCCCACTGCTCGCACTCTGTGACCAGCTCCGAGGCAATATTCTTCAGACGATGCTCTTCTTTCACAAAAACACCTTCGAGATACCCGACCGGTGATGAATCCGTTCCTTCCACATAATCATACCTGAGCCCGCAGTGTGCAAAAGCCACCGGATTATCATCAACCATTTTCATGAAATGTACTGTATCATCTTTGGATATATTCTCTTCAATTTCTGGTTTTAGAATTTCATACCCCTCATCCCACAACACAGATGCAAGCTTGGTCATTTCATCGATATGAGAAGCCGTTGCCTCGATGATCATGTACTCCCTCCTTTTAATCTTTATTCACAGCGGGTAACGCCACCGGATTTTCAACTTCTATGCGATTCATAAAAATCCCCGCCAGAATTTTCCCGTGTTATCATAGTACCATATGTTTTTAGAATATTTAGTCATTGAAAGGAGCATCTTTATGATCAAGCCCAAAAAACTTTCCGCCGGGGATACTGTAGCCCTGGTCTCCCTGTCCAGCGGCCTGGCCGGCGAGGACGCCATCAGATGGCGTACGGAGCAGGGGATAAAAAGACTTGAAGAAGTTTTCGGCCTCAAAGTGAAAGTCATGCCCCATGCATTGAAAGGGGTGGATTATATATACGATCACCCGGAAAAACGTGCTGAAGATCTGAATGAGGCATTGAGGGATCCGGACATAAAGGCGATAATCTGTGCTATCGGCGGCAATGAGACCATACGCATCCAACCCTATGTCGATTTTGAAGCATTGAAAGGCAACCCTAAGATCTTTACAGGTTATTCCGACACGACTGCGAACCATTTCATGTTCTACAATAACGGTATTTCTACAAGCTACGGTCCTGCGCTGCTCACGGATTTTGCAGAGAATATAGAGATGGATGACTACACCGTAGCCTCCATAAGAAAGACATGGTTCAAAACCGATGTCATCGGAGAGATAAAACCGTCTGAATCAGTCCGCAGATTCGGTCTGAAATGGGATGAAAAAAACAGGGATATCGAACGGAAGTCCTTCACCAACCCCGGCTACGAAAGTATCAACGGAAAAGGTGTTGCCCGTGGCCATCTGATCGGCGGCTGCTTTGAACTGATCGGCAGCATGCGCGGCACCGACCTTTTCCCTGATGCTTCAGCTTTTGATAATGCAATATTGTTTCTGGAAACATCAGAAGTCCATATCACACCGGATTTCTTCGAGGATTATTTAAGGGCGTTGTCAATGATGGGCATATTTGACAGACTAAATGGCATAATTGTCGGCAGACCCCAGGACGGTGTCCATTATGAAGACTATAAAGAGGTCTGGAGACAGGTACTGAAGGAAGCCCGCCGTGAAGACCTGCCGGTACTCTACAATATGAACTTTGGACACAATGAACCGAAGTTCATATTGCCATATGGTCTTCAGTCAGAAATCGACACCGAAAATCTGACATTCAGAATATTGGAGAATGCAGTGATCGACTAATCATCGCTGGAGGTGAAATATGATTGAATTCATGGAAATCACAGAAGAGAATTTTTCAGATGTCATAAACCTGGAAATTGACGGGTATCAGCAGAGGAATAAATTCGTTGCACCTAACGTCAGATCACTGGCGGAATGCTATCTCTATAGACATGAAAACGATGTCTTCCCCTACGCAGTTGTGACAGATGGAAAAGTCATTGGTTTCATACTCATTGATATAGATGAAACAGAAAGGGAGTTCATGATATGGAGAATGATGATAGATAAGGATTATCAACAGAGGGGGCTCGGCAGACAAACTGTCCAAAAAGCAATACAGATGGCATCAGACAGTGGAAAATACGATACTGTTATCGCTGATTACGTTTATGGAAATGACGGGATGGGACGACTGCTGCGCGATCTCGGCTTCAAAGATGACTCATTTAACGAAGAATTCAACGAATATGTTCTTCACTATGACCTGACAGAAATCGAATAATATCGTGAATGACTGTTTGAATCTTACGGATATAAAATCCAGTGCCATTAATCATCGATTTTTGTACTGGATTTTAATTTTGCCTCTCTTTTCAAACCGCTTGGCTCTCTATATCAACCGCTTGGTGAAACCGTCTTTCATTACTCCTCTCTGTTTGCTTTAATTGATCATAAGGAGGTGCCTTTATGAAAATCAAACTTGATATCGATCCGACAATAACTGAAGATACCATTTCTATCAAGTCAGCGGAAATGACTGATGATATTGAAAAAATAATACGGTGCATCGAAGCGGTTAATACCGCTGATATTCTGAACGGCAGGAAGGATGAAACAATCTATCGCATCAGTCTGAAAGATGTCCATCGCTTTTTCATCGAAGATAAGGTGATGAGGATGCAGACTTCCAAACATACTTTCTCGATTGATAAGCGTCTGTATGAGGTTGAAGAACTTACCGGGGTGGATTTCATCAAAATATCAAAATCCGAAATCGTGAACATCCACTTCCTGGACCATTTGTCCATGACTCCTTCCGGACAGATCAAAATCTACATGACAAATGGTGAATTCACTTATTCATCGAGGCGGTACTTAAAAACCATAAAGGAGAGATTAAGCTTATGAAGAGATTGTACGAAGGGTTTAAAACGGGCATATTCATCGGCATCATCATTTCATTGATCTTTTCGTTTATCGTTTCTGAGGGCACGTATTATCCCATGAATCCCCACTCCCTGATGGGAGAGATCTATGCGCAAAACCTGGACGACCTGCAAATCTTCATAGTGGTTCTCGCTATCTGGGGAATGATTGGGATATTATTCTCATTTGGAGATATGATCTTCTCGCACACTGATATGAGTGTCACGATGTCTACGGTCACACATTTTTCACTCATGCTGCTGGTGTTCTTCCCGCTGGCCATACTCGCCGGGTGGTTCCCTTTCACTGCCGAAGGGCTGGTGACTTTCATCACCCTGTTCGTGATCATCTATACTGTCATCTGGCTGATTGCGAGAACCAGGCACAAAACTCTCGTCGATGATATTAATGAAAAACTTAACAAAGGAAAGGAGAAGTGATGATATGGGAGTATATAAGGGGCGACATACAGCAGACCAGAACGAGGAAGTTACCGTCTTCCTCATTGGTATGAACATCAATAACTGGCTGGCTGTTCACAAATGGCTGCCGGTTGTCCTTGCCATGCCGCCGATGATTGCCGAACTTGAACGCAACAAAGACCTCGGGTATCTTTCAGGGGAGTTGTTTTTCGGACTCGGCAGGACACTTGCATTGCAATATTGGAAAAGCACGGATGATCTGTTTGATTACGCCAGAATGCAGAATCATCTGAAGGCCTGGCGCAAGTTCAACAAAAGGGTCAGGGGTAATTCAGCTGTGGGGTTCTATCATGAGACATATAGAATTCCTGCCAACAGTTCTGAAATGATCTATGTCAATATGCCTGCCTTTGGTCTGGGGAAGGCATTTGGCAATGAACCGGTCGCCAGGGGAACTGAAAGTGCGAGGGAGAGGCTAAGCAGAAAAACAAGAACCTCTGATGGCAAAGAATAGTATGTAACAGAGGGTTTGGCAGCAATCATATTTCTGCCAAACCCTTTTATTTCTACCGCGGCAAAGCCCCGTGTTCTAAAACATCTGTCAGGAAATCCAGATTGGGATACTCTCCGTCGGACAATTGCTGCTTTACTTTCCCGACATCATAGGGTACACGGTGTATGGCTGTACTGAACCGGTCGTCTTCCCCTTCAACAATCAGATAAGACGCCTCACTGCGCCCATCAAACGGCAGGCCAACACTGCCCAGGTTTGCCACACATTTCTCTTTGACATGTCTGATATACGGCAGGTGTATATGGCCGTACAGATAGATGTCCGCTTCATTGTTCTGCATCAGTCTGTCATTCAGTGTCTCCTCTGATTCTGTCGGCTTCACAACATCAAACAGACTCTCCGGTGTGGCATGGAAGCAGTGGATCTTAATATCGTCCGTCAATGCGACTGTCATTTCTTCTGGAAGTTTACGGAGATAGTCCAGGTCTTCATCAGCCAGATGTTTTACTGTCCATTCCCGTTCCCCCCTCATCGTTGTGAGTGCCTGGTCGGGCACTTCTCCTTCATTTATGCCCCGGTGAACCCATTCGTCGGCATTTCCTTTGATGACATCGGTATCGAGGCTTCTGATAAGTTCGATTGATTTTTTGGGTTCCGGACCACGATAGGCAATATCTCCCATAACGACGATCCTGTCCACCTGATTTTTATCAATGTCAGCGAGCACAGCCTCCAGCGCTGTTGCGTTGCCGTGGATATCAGATATGAATGCTATTTTCACTTCACTCCACCACCTTCAATATTATTTATATAGTTATATATAGTATCAAAACGACAGTTTTAAACATAAAAACGGGATAAGGGCATATGAACTGCCCCCATCCCGTATTGTTTTAATCTTCTGTATCGAGTTCAATATGCAGTTCTTTCAGTTGTGCTTTTGCCACTTCTGACGGTGCGCTCATCATGAGGTCCGCCGCACTTGCCGTTTTAGGGAAGGCAATGACGTCACGGATGTTGTCCGTCCCTGCAAGGAGCATGACAAGGCGGTCCAGTCCGTAGGCGATTCCGCCGTGCGGCGGTGCGCCGTACTTGAATGCCTCGATGAGGAAACCGAACTGTTCGTCGCGCTCTTCATCCGTGAAGCCCAGTGCCCTGAACATCTTCTGCTGCATTTGTGCATCATGGATACGGATGGATCCGCCGCCAAGCTCGTAACCGTTCAACACTATGTCATATGCGTTGGCCTTCACTTTTTCAGGTTCTGTTTCAAGCAGTTCGACATCCTCCGCCTTTGGGGATGTGAATGGATGGTGGGCGGCAAAGTATCTGCCCGCCTCTTCATCGTACTCGAACAGAGGCCAGTCCGTAACCCACAGGAAGTTATACTGATCCGCTTCGATAAGGTCCAGATCTTTTGCCAGCTTATTCCGGAGGTTGCCGAGTGAAGCGTGTACGACTTTTGCACTGTCCGCAACGAACAGGGTAAGATCCCCATCCTCCAGACCCAATGTTTCTGAAAGTTCCTTCTGGTTGTCTTCGTTGAAGAACTTGGCAATCGGACCGTTCAGTGCACCGTCCTTCACTTTCAGCCATGCAAGACCTTTGGCACCGTATGTCTTCACATAAGCTTCAAGCTTATCAATGTCTTTCCTTGAGAAACTGTCGGCTTCTCCTTTGACGACGATAGCCTTGACCATGCCACCGTTCTCCACTGTGGAACGGAATACTTTGAAGTCCACAGTCCTGCTGAATTCGCTCAGGTCATTGAGCTTGAGACCGAAGCGCGTATCCGGCTTGTCTATACCATACTCAGCCATCGCCTGTTCATAGGTCATGCGAGGTATCGGCAGCGCGATATCCACTCCTTTTACCGTTTTCATCACATGCCGGATAAGTCTCTCGTTGAGTTCCATGATCTGTTCCTGGTCCATGAATGACATCTCGATATCGATCTGTGTGAATTCCGGCTGTCTGTCCGCACGCAGGTCCTCGTCACGGAAACACTTGACAATCTGATAGTATTTTTCCATGCCGGAGAGCATCAGCAGCTGCTTGTAAATCTGCGGTGACTGGGGCAGTGCGTAGAACTCGCCTTCATGTACCCGGGATGGTACTAGATAATCACGTGCACCCTCCGGTGTGGATTTTGACAGCACAGGCGTTTCGATGTCGACAAACTCCTCGTTGTCGAGGAAATTCCTTACGCTTCTGTTGATCTGATGGCGCAGCCTCAAAGTATTCTGCAGCTTATTGCGTCTTAAATCAAAATAGCGGTACTTGAGTCTGACATCCTCACCGATCGAGTCGTCCAGGATCTGGAACGGTGGTGTCTCCGCTTTCGAGAGTACCGTCACTTCATCTGCAAGGATTTCGATCTTCCCGGTTGCAATGTTTTCGTTAACCTGGGAAGGATCGCGCTTAAGTACTTCGCCGGAAACTTCGATGACATATTCAGAACGGATCCTCTCTGCCGTTTCCAGTGCCTCTTTGGAAATTTCCGGATTGAATACTACCTGTATGACACCTTTACGGTCACGCAGGTCGATGAATATCAGTCCGCCGAGATCACGCCGTTTCTGTACCCATCCTTTTAATGTTACTTTTTCACCGGTCTGTGATTCTGTCACTTCAATTGTATGATGTCTCATGATTATTTCTCCTCCAGTAGCGTGTGCAGCTCATCCAGATGAACTGTCTTGGATTCTCCCGAGCCCATATGTTTCAGTTCGACATTCCCTGTGGACAGTTCTTCCTCGCCGAGCACGATTGTGTAGGCGGCCCCTTTCCTGTCTGCATCCTTCATCTGTGCCTTCAGCTTGCGCCTCTTGTAGTCAATATCACAGCTGATGCCCTTCGTACGCAGTGTGTGCACGATGTGGCTTGCTTTTACCGCCGCTTTTTCATCCAGGGCACAGATGTAGAGGTCTATGCCTTCAGGCTCCGGAATTTCTATGCCCTCAGCCTCGAGGGCCAGAAGCAGACGTTCGATGCTGAGTGCAAAACCAATGCCCGTTTCGTGCGGTCCGTCAAGCATTTCAAGCAGCCCGTTATAGCGTCCGCCGCCGCACAGTGTGGTAATCGCACCGAAACCTTCTGCATCACTCATCACTTCGAATGCAGTATGCGTATAGTAATCGAGTCCACGGACCAGGTTATAGTCAACCTCATAGCCGATGCCGATCGCATCCAGGTTCGACTTCACTTCCTCGAAATATGCTTTCGACCCTTCGTTAAGGTAGTCGTACATCCTCGGCGCCGTCTTGATCAGTGCATGATCCCGGTCCTTTTTGCAGTCGAGTATGCGCATCGGGTTTGTATCGATCCTTACCTGGCAATCTGCACAGAACTCTGTTATGGACGGCCTGAAGTGATCCACAAGCGCTTCGTTATACGCTGCACGGCTGTCCTGGTCTCCGATTGAATTGATGTACAATTTCAGATCTTTGAGCCCGAATGACTGATAGATGTGCATCAGCATGCTGATGACTTCCACATCTATCAGCGGATCCTCGACACCAATCGCTTCAATGCCGAACTGGACGAACTGGCGGTAGCGGCCTTTCTGCTTGCGCTCATACCTGAACATCGGATCCATATAATACACCTTCGTCGGCTGTACGACATCATGCTGCATCTTATTCTCGATGTAGCTCCTCACAACCGGCGCCGTCCCTTCCGGCTTGAGGGTCAGGCTGCGATCTCCTTTGTCCCTGAATGTGTACATCTCTTTGTTGACGATATCCGTCGAACCGCCGACACCCCTGACAAAAAGTTCAGTGGATTCGAAAGTCGGTGTCCTTATCTCTTTGTAATTATAATTTTTAGCGACTTCATGCAGCTTCTCTTCTATGAACTGCCATTTATAACTGTCTTTGGGTAATATATCCTGTGTACCTCTTGGAATCTGGATCATATGGCTCACTCCTCATCTAAAATATAAAAAGCCCCTTATATCCGCTGACGGATATAAGGGACGATCATCTCGCGTTGCCACCCTGATTCGGCTTGAATAAGCCCTCTTACATTTTAACGATTGCCACCGCCTGCATGTTTGCAGGATTCTGCCGGAGTGTCGGTATACGGCCGTCTGACGAATCTGCTTCCAGCCTGGGCAGATCTCTCTGTACAATCGTGCGGCCACCTCTCCGGGTGATTGAATTCACTCATTCGATTAAGTTATATGATATTGATTTATGGCAATGAAGTCAAGGATTCAATTCAAATAATTGTCTATGCCCTCGATAATCGCTTCCGCCATCCGGTCCTGGTAGGAGGGGTCCGTGATTGTATGATCGTCGAAACGGTTGCTCAAATAACCGAGTTCGATAAGCGCAGCGGGATACTCCAGCTGCCATATCACCTGGTAACCATATTCACGGTTCCCCCTGTTATGGAAATACGAATACTCATCAAGTGATGCATTCAATGATTCGGCAAATTCTTTCTGATTCGGATAGGCATAATATGTCGTGAACCCCGTGATTGCCGGATCGTCCATGGCATCACTGTGCAGACTGATGAAGAGATCCCCTTCCTGCTTACGTCCGTCAAGTGACACAAACTCCCCTTCCTCACGGGTAAGTATCACCTCGGCACCGCTTTCCTCCAGCCTCTCGCGCAGTTTGTCAGCGATATTGTAGACAATCTGGGCTTCGTTGATGTTGGATGCGCTGGTTGCACCGGGATCCTTCCCCCCGTGTCCGGGATCAAGCACGATCGTCTGTCCGCTTAGATCATAGGATTTTGTTTCAAATTCCATTTCCACCGGCGTGTAATCCTCTTCTATGAATTTACTGTAGATGAAGACGGCAGCACCGATGACTACGCCTGCCAGAATCAGAAAGAAACCCGGGGGCAGATAAACGTGTTTCTTATACCTCAGGAAATTGAGGATTCCCCGGCAAGCTCTGCCGAACAGCTGCTTAAACCTTTCCATCACTTGACTTTTCCGCCTTCAGATTCGTAGAGGATCGTGATCGGACCGTCATTGTTGATGTTGACATTCATCATTTCACCAAAGAAGCCTGTCTTGACTGTGAGATCATATGATTGAAGGGTCTCATTGAATAATTTATACAGCTTGTCCGCATGTTCCCTGCCGGCGGCTCTCGTAAAGCTTGGCCGGTTGCCTTTTCTGGTATCGGCATAAAGCGTAAATTGGGAGATGCTCAGTATTTCACCGCCGACATCCTTGATGGACAGGTTGATCTTGCCCTCACTGTCCTCGAAGTTCCTGCTGGCGGCAATCTTCTCGGCCAATTTGATGGCGTCCGCTTCTGTATCTTCATTCGAAACACCAACCAGAAGACAGTAGCCTTTGCCGATCTCATTGAAGAATTCATTGCTGATTACTGTTGAACTGGAAACTCTCTGCAGTACCACTCTCATTTTTTCACCTCATTTGAAAACGCGTTCTACGCTGTATATATCAGGCAGCTGCTTTATCTTATCCACAATCCTGTACAGGTCGGCGACGTTCTGAACCATGACCGACAGGCTGATCTTTGCATGCTTGTCGACGTCTGCCCTGCCGTTCACCCGCGTAATTGGGAACTTCGTGCTGGCGATGACATTCAGCACCTCGTTGACCAGTCCCTGCCTGTCATAGCCGGTGATTTCAAGATCTGCCTGGTATTTGCGGTCCCGGTCCTTATTACGCACCCATTCAACGTCGATGATCCGTTCTGTTTCATTTTTGATGTTCGGACAGGTTGAGACATGGACCTTCACACCATGCCCTTTTGTAATATAACCGGTGATATCATCACCAGGAATCGGATTGCAGCATTTCGACAGGTTGATCAGCATATTGTCCATGCCTTCAACATAGACCCCCGACTCTGTCGATACCTCCTTGTAGTGGTGCGTCCGGTCGATCTCCTCGACCTGGTTGGATTTATCCTCAGTGACTTTGAACTTCTCCATGAGCCGGTTTGTCACCTGTTGCGCCGTTACACCGCCGAAACCGACCATTGCAAAGAGATCGTCTTCACTCGACAGATTGTAGCGGTCGAGAACAGGTTCTATATACTGGTTCTTCAGAATATCATCCGGTTTGTATTCCCTGTTCTTGATCTCGTGTTCCACGGCAAACCGGCCCTTTTCGATATTGCTCACCCGGTCCTGCTTTTTGAAGAAGGCCCTGATCTTGTTTTTGGCACTTGAGGATTTGACAAGCTTCAGCCAGTCCATGCTCGGTCCGTAGGACTGCTTGCTCGTGCGTATTTCAATAATTTCACCTGTGGACAGTTCATAGTCGATCGGCACTATCTTGCCGTTGACTTTCGCACCGATCATCTTGTTGCCCACTTCCGTGTGCACCTGGTAGGCAAAGTCGATCGGCACTGCGCCCTGCGGCAGCTCGACGACGTCGCCGTTCGGTGTGAAGACGTATACTTTGTCGCTCAGAAGATCCGTCTTCAGGGCCTCCATGAATTCTTCGGCATCCGGTGAGGATGTCTCCTGGTCGACAAGGTCCTTGAACCAGTGGATCCGGTTGGCCAGGGATGGTGCCTCCTTGAGTTCCCGGCCTTCCTTGTAGGCCCAGTGGGCGGCCACCCCATTCTCGGCAATTTCATGCATATCGTAGGTTCGAATCTGGATTTCAAGCGGATCGCCGTTCGGACCGACCACTGTCGTATGGAGAGACTGGTACATGTTCGGCTTCGGCATGGCGATATAATCCTTGAAGCGCCCCGGCATCGGCTTCCATATCGTATGAATGACACCGAGTATCGCGTAACAGTCCCTGATGCTCGATACCAGCACCCGGATGGCGAGCAGGTCGAATATCTGGTCGAATTGCTTATGCTGTTTTTTCATCTTCTTGTAGATGCTGTATATATGCTTCGGCCTTCCGGACAGCTGCCCCTCGAGCCCCGTCTTTCCCATTTCGGTTTCAATACGGTCTATTGCGCTGTTGATGACGCTCTCCCGTTCGCTCCGCTTCTTCTTCATCATGCTGACGATCTTGAAATACTGCTGCGGCTCGATGTATCTGAGCGCAGTATCCTCAAGTTCCCACTTGATGCTTGAAATACCGAGGCGGTGCGCAAGCGGTGCATATATTTCGAGTGTCTCCCGGGATGTCCTGACCTGCTTGGCTTCAGGCATCGCCTTCAATGTACGCATGTTATGCAGCCTGTCGGCAAGTTTAACGAGTATTACCCGGATATCCTTTGCAATCGCCACGAACAGTTTACGGTGATTTTCCGCCTGCTCCTCCTGCTTGGACCGGTATTTGACTTTTTCAAGCTTCGTTACACCGTCGACAATCACTGCCACTTCCTTATTGAACATCTCCTCGAGATCCCCGAATGTATACGGTGTGTCTTCAACGACGTCATGCAGGAAGCCTGCGATGATTGTAGGCCCGTCCAGTTTTAGTTCCGCCAGTATGCCGGCCACCTGCACGGGATGGAGGATGTACGGAAGGCCATTTTTGCGGTATTGCCCCTCATGTGCTTCACGGGCCAGTTCATATGCTTTTTTCACCATCACGATGTCCTGCTCCTCCATGTAGCCTGCACACATGGAGATGACATCATCTTTGGTGTATGGGTATTCCTTATTCATGACCTCACCGTCCTCTCCAGAAAGAAATAGTTAGAATCATCATACTATAAAACAGGATTCAAATAAATGAATGACCAAAAAAAGCCTGCTTACACAGACTTTTGATGCTACTCGTCATAAGTTAATAAAGAAATTGTATCATATCCTTCAAGACGTTTCCTGCCTTCCAGATATCTGAGCTCTATCAGGAATGCAATTCCTGCCACCTCACCGCCGAGTGATTCGATCAGCTTGATGGTGGCTTCGATCGTCCCGCCTGTGGCAAGGAGATCATCTGTAATCAGTACTCTCTGGCCGGGTTTGATCGCGTCGCTGTGCATCGTCAGTACATTCGAACCATATTCCAGGTCATATTCGTAGCGGATCACTTCACGCGGCAGCTTGCCCTCTTTCCTGACCGGAGCAAAGCCGATTCCCATGCTGTAGGCAACCGGGCAGCCGATGATGAACCCCCTCGCTTCAGGGCCGACGACGATGTCGACTTCCTTCTCCCTGGCATATTCCACAATCTGATCCGTTGCATAGCCGTATGCTTCACCGTTGTCCATGATTGTCGTGATATCCTTGAAGCTCACGCCCTTTTTGGGCCAGTCCGGAACTTCTGATACATACTTTTTCAAATCCATTGTAACACCCACTCAATTCGATATTAATGCTCTGACATACTGTTTAAGTTCATTCGTCGAAGACATCTTCAGACGCGTCTCAGCTTCCATACGGCTGTTCAGCAGTCTGAAATGTGCCGATTCATTGATGTTCCAATCGAGATCGGCATTTCCCTTATATACTATACCATTTTTCAGCTCGATTATCCTCAAATCTTCCATGATATCTGTCATCATTTTGAGAAAAGTCATCGTTACGCCCAATTTTTTGGACAGGGGCGGGGCGTGTCTGGCAAGGTCGATTGAACCGTCTTCAGCGCCCTGGATGACTTCATGAAGATTTTCTATATCTTTCCTTCCGGGTATCCCGCTGAAGAAGAGCTCTCTGTTGCTGTGGAAAATCAGGATCATCTTGGAAACATGTATGTCATCCAGTGAGTATGTCAGGTTGTCCAGACTGTCGGGCAGATCGCGGAGCACCACACTGCCGGTGACAAACGGCAGCCGCTCGCCGTAGTGGTAATAGTTCGGTCCTTTCTTCTCCCTGCCTTCACCGATCAGGAAGCAGTCATCCTGTGTTATCATATCAAAATTCTGATCTGTCCTGCTCCTCATGTCCATGAGCTGTACCGTGTCGACAGCTGCGTCCATCAGCACCATCTGGAGCGTGCGTTTCTGATTGAATTCATTGATGTTCACTGTACCGATTAGACTGATTGTATCCCCGTCCCCCACTTCACGCGCGAGATGGCCAAAATTGAATCCGATGACATCAAGTTCAATTTCAGGGATGGTGATTTTGATGTGTGCCTTGTCCTTGCCGACCTGCCGGATCATGCCGACCTTCGCATTATTGACCATGAAAACCGGGGATTTGAAAGCCTGACCGAAAGGCTTCAGCCGTTCAAAGCGTTCGAATTCCTTCATTGTCAGATTGCCCGGTTTCAACTGATAGTCGATGTGTCTGACCGGACGGAGATCGAGACCGAGTGATTCAAAATAGGTTTCCATTTCCTCTTTGAAAAGCTCCATCGCACCGGTCGCCACTTCGATGCCGAGTGCCTGGGAGTGTCCGCCGTAGCTTGAATGGTGCCGGGAGTGCTCCTTCAGAACACCATGGAGATCGACACCTTCTATCGAGCGGGCGGAACCCCGGAAGATGCCACCGTCCTGTGTGAACACGATGGCAGGCTTGCCGAACTGATCGACGAGCCGTGACGCGACGATGCCGATGACGCCGGGGTGCCATCCGTCCCGGTAGACGATGTTGATCTGCTCCGTGCCATCCACCATCCCTGCCGCTTCTGCATAGATCTCCTCCACTATCTGCCTGCGTTCCTGGTTCATCCGCTCCACCGCCATGGACAGTTCATAGGCCGTATCCGGGTCCTGCTCCATCAGCAGTTCAACACCCAGAGATGCTTCACCAAGCCTGCCTGTGGCATTCAGGCGTGGTGCAAGCGTGAATCCGACTGTATCTTCATCGACAAACCCGTCATGTCCGGCGGCACGGAGCAGTGATTTCACACCGAGCGGCGGCCTGTCATTCAGTATGCCGAGCCCGCCTGTGACAAGTTTTTTATTCTCGTCGATCATCGGCACGAGGTCGGCCACCGTGCCGATGGCAACAAGCGCAAGATCTTCCGGTGTGTCAAGGCCGAGCGCCTGGACAAGCTTATAGGTGATACCGACACCCGCAAGGTCCCTGCACGGATACGTGCCATCCGGATGATCCGGGTGGATGATGGTCACATCAGGAATGTTCTCGCCGAAGGAATGGTGGTCGACAACGATCACATCCACCCCCTGCTCCAAGAGAAATGCAATTTCCTTATCGCCGGAAATTCCATTATCGACAGTGATGACAAGATCGAACTGCCCGACGACAACTTCTTCGAAAATTGCGCGGTTCGGTCCGTATCCATCTGTGATGCGGTCCGGGATGATGTATTCGACGTTCTCTGTCCTGCGGCGGAGCGCATTCAGCAACAGCACGGTACTCGTTATGCCGTCGGCATCGAAATCGCCATAGATCAAGATGCTTTCGTCATCTGTGATTGCTTTCTCCACACGCACTTTGGCCTCATCCATCCTCCATACAAGCGAAGGGGCGTAGGTTTGCGGGTGGAAGATTCTGTTCAGCTCTTCAACACTTGTATAGCCCCTGTTTTCCAAAACCGTCTGTTCCAGGCTGTTCAACTTGAAATCCTGGACGGCGGATGCTTCCATATCCGCCGTCTTTTTGCGGACTTTCCATTCATATTTTGACTGATACATGACTTTACCACCTTATGAAAACGCCCGGGTTTCCCCGGGCGCAGTATTTATACTAGTATTTTTTCCTCTTCTTTCTTCTTCTCTTCATATACCACAATCCTGCCGTCATTCTTACGTAGCTGGCGCTTTTTCAAAATGCCCCACAACTGGATCGCTATGAACATTGAGGAATAAACGCCACTGATGAGGCCGACAAGCAGAGCAATGGAGAAATTCAGTATCGCTGTGCTGCCGAACAATACCAGGAACACGACGACGATTATGACCGTGAGCACCGTATTTATGGATCTGGTCAATGTCTGTCTCATCGAACGGTTGATGATCATGTCGACCTCATCTTCCGACTCAAAGACTTTGACTTTGCGCAGATTCTCCCGGATGCGGTCGAATGTAACGATTGTATCATTGATCGAATACCCGACGATAGTCAGCACTGCAGCGATGAATGTGATATCCACCTCAAGGCGGAATATCGAGAACACCGCAATCATGATGAAAGCATCATGCAACAGTGCCATTACGGCCGGCAGGCCCATACGCCATTCGAACCGGATAGAAGCGTAGAGGATGACACCGACTGCAGCAAGAGCCAGGGCAAACATCGCATTCTGTGCGAGCTCCTGGCCGATCACCGGACTCACGGTGCTGATCATCGGATCCGCGCCGAAAAGTTCAGAGAACCTTTCCTGCATGCCTGTCACCTGATCCTGCGACAGGTCGGTGTTATACCTTGCGGTAAAGCTGTCATCACCGGAAGTCGTTATGCTGGTCGGCGGAATGTCCATATCTTCAAGTTCCTGTTCCACCTGCTCCACTGTGGCGGAACCGTCTGTTGTGATATCCGCCCGTGTACCGCTTGTAAAGTCGATACCTAGATTCAATCTGAAGATGGCCAGTACAAAGGCACCGGCAATGATCATTGCAATACTTGCAGCAAAGAATTTCCGATAGTGTTTTATGAAATCGAAGCGGTCCCACGGCGTGGACAGGTCTTCGATCTCCTTGCCTTCGTTAATGTCATGCCGAGTTCTGTCCCTGATGCCGAACCAGCTGAGTTTTTTGTTGAAGTACCCTGATTTCACAATCAGTGAAATCAGGACCCTTGTCAGGAAGACCGCTGTGACGAAGCTCATAAGTATGGACAGAAGCAACATCGTCGCAAAGCCTTTGACACTGCTCGTGCCGAAGATGAACAGTGCCACCCCGGCGATCAGCGTCGTCAGATTGGCATCTACGATGGTCCATAGCGACTGGGCGCTTGCCTTCTTATAGGCCGCCTTGAGATTGCGTCCGATGCGCAGTTCGTCCTTGATCCTCTCATACATGATGATGTTCGCATCGACCGCCATGCCGACACCGAGGATCAGTGCCGCAATACCCGGCAGTGTAAGGACACCGCTGATTGTATTGAACCCGAGTATCGTCAGATATACGTAGACAGCGAGAGTTACAGCCGCCACCAGGCCGGGCAGGCGGTAGAAGGCGATCATGAAGATGAGTACAAGCGCCACGCCGATCAGTCCGGCCGTCACTGTTTCATCCAGTGCCTGTTCACCGAACTGGGCACCGACAGAGTTGGAATATATTTCTTCCAGTTCCACCGGTAGCGAGCCGGCATTCAGGAGGGCGGAGATGTTCTGCGCCCGCTCCAGACCCTCCTCACCGGAAAATCCACCCGAGATCATGACTTCCGATGAATTGATCGGTCCGGACACACTCGGGGCAGAGACGAACTCAGGATTTTCCTTCTGAACCTCTTCGGCAAAACTGTCCTCGCCTTCCTCAAAATCCATCCAGATGACCATCAGGTTTTCACCCTGCGGCTTTTGCGAAATGTCTTCGGTTATCTGCCGGAACTGATCCGGGTCTTTAAGTTCAAGTGAAACCATCGGATTGCCGGTTTCATCAAAGTTCTGGCTCGCCCCGCCCTGCACCAGGTCTGCACCTGACAGCAGCACGTTGTCATCGACATCACGGATGGTGAGTTCAGCCTGGGTACTCAGCATTTCCCGTGCTTCCTGCTGATCATCGACACCTGCGAGCTGTACGCGTATCCGCTTGTCACCCTCTACGGAGATATTGGGTTCAGAGACACCCAGCACGTTCACCCTGGATTCAAGTGTGCTGGCAGTACTCTTGACTGCTGTTTCATCGATCTCATCCCCTTCATTAAGGGGGTTCACCTCATAGAGGACTTCGAAGCCGCCCTGCAGGTCGAGTCCCAGATTCACATCTTTCACGACGTCCTTCAAAGTAAGGCCGATTACTGCAAAAAGGATGACGACAATCATGAGTGACGCTATTATTCTGCTAAATTTTGTTTTCAATGTTACACCCCTGTTCCTACGATTCACCAACGCGTCAATTATACCTATTGTACACTTAAAGTGAAACCAAAAAAAGCTGACAATATTCTGTCAGCTCCCGGCATCTATTTTACAATTTCCTTGAGCGCCACACGGTCAAATTTGAGCACTGCACCGCCTGCGTCTTCTGTCCGGACATACATATGCTTCTGGTCGAATGATTCAACTTCGCCGTGCATACCTCCGATTGTAATGATCTTGTCACCTTTTTGCAGATTGTTCTGCATGTTCTGTACTTCTTTCTGTTTCTTTTGTGCCGGACGGATCATCAGGAAATACATTACCAGGATGAGTACCAGGAACGGCAGGATGGCCATGAAAAATTCCATCTGCTAAATCTCTCCTCTTGACTAGAAATTTTTCGGATTTTCAACATTCAATCCATAAGATTCGAAAAACGCTTCTTTGAAATCCATAAGATTATCATTTAAAATCGCACTTCGAACATCTTCCATCAATTTTAACAGAAAATAAAGGTTATGGTAAGTAGTAAGCCTCAAACCGAGAATTTCGTCTGTTTTGAAAAGGTGGCGCAAATACGCTTTCGTGTAATTTTTGCAGGTGTAGCAGTCGCACTGCTCATCAAGCGGCGTAAAGTCACGTTCATACATTTTCTTCTTGACGACGACACGGCCTTTTGAAGTCATTGTCGTGCCATTTCTCGCAATGCGTGTCGGCAGTACACAGTCGAACATGTCAATGCCCCGTATCACACCTTCGATCAGTGCATCGGGAGAGCCGACACCCATCAGGTATCTCGGTTTGTCCTCAGGCAGATGTGGAATGGTCTCTTCAAGTACACGGTACATGATCGGTTTCGGTTCCCCGACAGACAGCCCGCCGATCGAGTAGCCCGGGAAGCCCATGGAAACCAGATCCTTCGCACTTTGTGCACGCAGGTCGCTGTACTCCCCGCCCTGTACGATCCCGAACAGGGCCTGGGATTTGTCCATGCCGTTTTTTATGTGATGATTGAGTCCGCGCTCCGCCCATCTGCTCGTACGCTCTATCGAATCTTTCACATATTTGTGCTCCGCCGGATGCGGCGGGCACTCATCAAACGACATCATGATGTCAGAACCGAGGTCATGCTGGGTGTCCATTGCCCTTTCAGGGCTCAGGAACAGTTTGGAGCCGTCCAGGTGGCTTCTGAAATGCACACCCGTCTCCTCGATCTGACGCCTGTCGCTCAGGCTGAATACCTGGAAGCCCCCGGAGTCCGTCAGAATCGGCCGGTCCCAGTTCATGAATTTATGAAGGCCGCCCGCCTCGGCGACAACGTCACTGCCCGGCCTCAGCCACAGATGATAGGTGTTGCTCAAGATGATCTGGCTGCCGATGTCAGCGAGTTCTTCCGGCGTCATCGTCTTGACCGTGGCCAGTGTGCCGACCGGCATGAAAATCGGGGTATCGATTGTGCCGTGCGGTGTATGAAGCCTGCCGAGCCGTGCCCCTGTCTGTCTGCATGTTTTTATATGTTCATATCTGATTGCCATCATCTATCCCCTTCATGAATAATCATCGCATCGCCGAAACTGAAGAACCTGTATTCCGCCTCCACCGCGTGGCGGTACGCATCCATTATCACATCACGGCCTGAGAAGGCGCTGACCAGCATCATCAGGGACGATTTCGGCAGATGGAAATTCGTAATCAACACATCGATTGCCCTGTAGTCGAAACCGGGATATATGAAAATATCCGTGAATCCGCTGGCAGCAGTGAACACGCCGTGATCCCGTATGATAGTCTCGAGTGTCCGTGTACTTGTCGTACCCACGCTGATTATCCTTTTGCCGCTGTCGCGGGTTTTATTGAGCAGATCAGCCGTCTCTTCATTCATAATGTAGAATTCGGAATGCATCTTGTGGTCTTCGATATCATCTGTACTGACAGGACGGAATGTACCAAGGCCGACGTGCAGTGTAATCGTGGCGATATTGATGCCCTTTGCTTCAATCTCCTCAAGAAGTGCTTCTGTAAAGTGCAGTCCGGCAGTCGGCGCTGCTGCAGACCCACTGTTTTTCGCATATACTGTCTGATATCTCTCCTTGTCATCAAGGGTCTCCTTGATGTAGGGGGGCAGCGGCATTTCACCAAGCGCATCAAGAACAGTTTCAAGCACACCATCATGGATCAGTTCGACATGCCGGATGCCTTCGTCGAAAACATCCGTACAGACCGCCTTGAGCAACCCTTCACCGAACACGATCACCGTGCCCGGTTTCACACGTTTTGCCGGCTTGATCAGTACTTCATAGCCATTCTCGATCGGCTTCAGCATAAGCATTTCTATCTTTGCACCGGTTTCCGCCTTCACTCCGTACAGTCTGGCTGGAAGCACCCTGGTATCATTCAGGACAAGTGTATCACCGGCCTCAAGATAGTCGGTGATATCGGTGAAATACCTGTCTTCTATGCTGCCGTCCGCTTTGTCCAAAGCCAGGAGCCTGCTGCCTGAACGGTCGGAGAGCGGCGTCTGTGCAATCAATGATTCCGGCAGGTCAAAATCAAATTCTTCGAGTTTCAAGCCCTATTCCTCATTTCTAAAAATATCTATCTCGCTGTGCGATTTAAAATAATCCAGGCTTTTTGCGGTCGCTTTGCGTCCGCGTGGTGTCCGCTCCAGAAACCCCTGCTGGATCAGATAGGGTTCGTAGACGTCAAGCAGCGTCACCACTTCTTCGCCGATCGAAACTGCCACTGTCTCCAGGCCGACCGGACCGCCGCCGTACGTTTCAATGATCGTCGTCATTATACGGTGGTCGACCGGGTCAAGCCCCAGCCCGTCAACTTCCAGCACCTTGAGTGCATGGTGCGTCGTCCCGAGTGTGATGGAAGCCTCCTGCTTGACTATTGAGAAATCCCTTACGCGCCGGAGCAGGCGGTTGGCAATACGCGGCGTTCCCCGGGAGCGTTTTGCCAGTTCCAGTGCGCTGTCCGGATCGATCGACACTTCGAAGATCTCCGCCGTCCGGTTGACAATCGTAATGAGACTGTCCACATCATAGTACTCCAGCCTGAGCTGCACCCCGAAACGATCCCGGAGCGGCGCTGACAGGCTGCCGAAACGCGTCGTTGCACCGACGAGCGTAAACGGGGGCAGATCGATCCTTATACTCCTCGCCTCTTCGCCTTTTCCGATGACAACATCCAAAAAGAAATCCTCCATGGCAGAATAAAGGACCTCCTCGACGGCACGGGGCAGACGGTGTATCTCATCAATGAAGAGTACATCGCCTGCATCCAGGCTCGAGAGTATCGCAGCCAGGTCCCCTGCCCGCTCTACCGCCGGTCCGGACGTCGTCCGGATATTCACACCAAGCTCAGACGCTATGATATTGGACAAGGTGGTCTTGCCGAGCCCCGGCGGTCCATGAAGTATGACATGGTCCAGCGCCTCTTCCCTTATCCTTGCCGCCTCGATGAAAATCTTAAGGTTATCTTTCAGAGTATCCTGTCCTATGTACTGGTCAAGAAGTTCAGGCCTAAGTGACAACTCCACATTTTCCTCATCATTCATTTGGGCGTCATCCAAAATACGATCATCCATACTAGCACCCCATTACTGTACTAAAAATTTTAGTCCGCTCTTCACTGCTTCATCCACTGAATTTATATCAATGGTCTTAAGATGTTTTTCAATACGTGTAATTTCACGTTTGGAGTATCCGAGCGCTTCGAGCGCAAGAAGGGCCTCGCTGATGTAATGTTCATTCGTGTCTTTCTGCTCTTCTGCCTCCCGGGCTTCTCCCTGTGTCAGTTTCCCCTTGAGATCCAGTATAATCTGGCTTGCCGTCTTTTTGCCGACTCCGGGAAACTTCTGCATATATGCCTGGTCTTCATTTTCTATCGCATTGATGACACCTGCAGGTGTGGAAGCCGCAAGTATTGCCATGGCGCTCTTCGGGCCGATTCCTGTCACTTTGAGGAGGGACTGGAAAAGTGTCTTCTCTTCCATGTCCTTGAAGCCGTACAGCGTATGGCTGTCCTCCCGCACAATCAGATCGGTGAAGATCGCCACTTCGCTGTCAAGCAATGATTCGAACCTGAACGGGTTCGGCACATGGATCAGATAGCCGATACCGCCCGACTCGAGTGTTATATACTGCGGTGTCACTTCCTTGAGTACACCTTTTATATACTGATACATGAAATCACCATCATTCTACAAATTCAAACTCCCCGCCCAGGATCCTCACGGTATCCCCGGCTTCGATCCCTCTGTCACGCAGGGCATCATCTATGCCCATGGTACGCATCTGACGGGCAAAACGGCGTACTGCCGCATCACGGTTGAAATCTGTCATCTTGAAGATGCGCTCGATTGATGCACCGGAAACAACGTAAGCGCCGTCATCATCGCGCGTGATTTCAAAGGCATCCCTGTCTTTTTCATGGCGGTAGACCACTCTTTCGTCCGTATTTTCCGGTATGTCTTCGACAGCATCCGTTTCTTCGAGAAGATCGGCCACTCTGTAAAGCATTTCGTCCAGATTCTGGTGTGTGACTGCAGAAATGCGATAGATCTCACTGTCCACTCCGACTTCCTTTTCAAAGCGGTCGAAGACCTCCTCATCCGATACAAGATCCACTTTATTGAGCACGATAACCTCCGGGCGCTGGATAAGCTTTTCATTGTACAGCGCCATTTCATTGCGGATTGTCCTGTAGTCTTCGACTGCATCCCTGCCTTCTGTACCGCTGATGTCTATGACATGGACGATGACTTTCGTCCGCTCAACATGCCTGAGGAACTGATGACCGAGCCCCGTTCCTTCTGAAGCACCTTCGATCAGACCCGGCAGATCGGCCATGACGAATGATCTGCCATCACTGGTTGCCACCACACCAAGATTCGGCTTTATCGTAGTGAATGGATAGTTTCCGATTTTCGGCTTTGCTTTTGACACCGCACTCAGCATCGTCGATTTGCCGACACTTGGGAAACCGACGAGACCTACATCAGCCATGAGCTTGAGCTCCATGATCACTTCAAATTCCTCGCCGGGTTCACCGTTTTCGGCAAAATCCGGCGCGGGGTTCCTGGAAGTCGCAAAGCGCGAGTTCCCCCGGCCGCCACGGCCGCCTTTTGCCACAACTGCCCGGGCCCCATGCTGAGTCAGGTCCGCAAGGGTCTCTCCTGTATCTTTCCTTTTGATCACTGTACCCGGCGGCACTTTCAAAACCAGAGGTTCCGAATTCTTCCCGTGCGCATTTGCACTCATGCCATTCTGGCCTCTTTGGGCCTTGAAATGTCTCTGATAGCGGAAATCCATCAAAGTCCGGAGTCCTTCATCAACTTCGAAAATGATATCTGCACCATTGCCGCCGTCACCGCCTGCAGGACCGCCCATCGGCACGTATTTTTCCCGGCGGTAGGCAACGAGCCCGTTGCCGCCGTCACCTGCTTTCAAATATATATCCACCTGATCTATGAACATGATTTCACCTCAATTCCTTCGTATTATATCATAATCCCTATGACTGCTTTAATGAAAAAGGACATCAGCAGAAGCTGATGCCCGTTAGATAAATTATTTAGCTTCCTGATAGACGGAAACACGTTTTTTATCCCTGCCGATGCGTTCGAATTTGACAACACCATCGATTTTGGCGAATAATGTATCATCGCCGCCGCGTCCTACGTTTTCGCCCGGGTGGATTTTAGTACCACGCTGACGGAAAAGGATTGAACCGCCTGTTACGAACTGGCCGTCCTGCCTTTTAACACCGAGGCGTTTGGATACGGAATCACGTCCGTTCCTTGTGGAACCAACACCCTTTTTGGATGCGAAAAACTGAAGATTGAGTTTAAGCATTGCTTTCACCTCACTTATATACAAGTCTGATATGTTCACCGTATTCTTCTTCGATCGTTTTCAATGATATGATCATGCCTTCCAGAAGAACCTGCATTTTCTCATCCGGTGCATCAGGCGCCGTGAAACTGAAATAGCCTGTATCTTCATCCATCTGGATGGAGGGGGCGGATTCAGTCATATTGATGATTGCATTTACAGATCCAAACACAACTGCCGAAGCGCCTGCACAGACGATGTCCCTGCCATGTTCATCGAACAGGGCGTGACCCGACATGTCGAAGGATTCAACCCGGCCTTCGTCGTTGATATTTATGGATACATTGATCATTACGCTTCAATCTTTCCGATTGTGAGCTTCGTGTATGGCTGGCGATGTCCCTGCTTGCGGGAATAATTCTTCCTGCGCTTGAACTTGACAACATTGATTTTCCTGCCACGGCCATGTTTTTCAACTTTAGCGGAAACAGTTGCACCTTCCACAGTCGGAGCACCCACTTTAACGGAATCGCCGCCGACAAACAGTACTTTGTCGAAAGTGAATGAATCGCCTGCCTCTGCGTTCAATTTTTCAACGTAGATTGTTTGGCCTTCTTCAACTTTCAGCTGTTTACCACCAGTTTCGATGATTGCAAACATACTTACACCTCCTGATTTAATAAGACACGCCATCTACAGGTGGACAGATGTCACTTTGACCCATAATTGTGCGGTTGATGTCTACAGATTCACCAACTACTGCATTATACCAACTGCCCCGGTGCCTGTCAATGTCTGGATCGCAGGTTGTTCCTGACTTTCGATGTCTTGAGCGCAATGACAAAGACAAAGAAAAACAGGAGGGCATTGAGGAGCAGACTGGGCGCCGCCCTCAGCGCCAGATAATCGAAAATCGGCATGTAGACGAGATCGAGCACCCTGTAAATGAAATAGATGTACGTTTCATACAGGAAAGTGAGCAGCAGGATGACGAAGGCCATCGCAACAAAATCCTTATAGAACACACGGAATGCCGTATGCATGAAGGCAACGAACGCCACCATGCCGAATGCGTGGACACCGTATACAGAACCGATGTATACATCGAGCATCAGGCCGGTGACAATCCCGATGAATGCGCTCATTGACGGACTCACATAGATAGAAATCAGCAGCACATACATCAGCAGCAGCCGCGGCACAAAATAGACTTCAAGGCCGCTGACCATTACAGGACTGAATTCCGCGAATAAAAAATCGAGGTACATGAACAGGAGCGAGAACAGGAAGATGATGATCGCCTTCATACTAATCCTCCATCGATTCCGGACTTCTGTTCAGGACGAATACCGTATCGATATCATCCACATTGCTCTTCAGCTGGACATAGGCATTCTGGCTCAGTCCGTATTCATCATTCTCGACTTCCACTACCGTGCCGATGATGAGCCCTTCCGGGAAATCACCGACCAGACCGCTCGTGAACACCTCGTCTCCTTTTTCAAGACCGCTCCGGTTCTTGATATTCTCCACGACGAGCAGATTGCGTTCATTGTCGTACCTGCTGATATTTCCATACACCGGTTCATCATCATGCATGATTTCCACAGACAGGTTGTTCTGTGAAACGGAAGTCGTGAGCATTTCTATGTAGCTGCTTCCGCCGTTTGCGCGTCTGACCGTACCTATCAGACCTTCGGTGGTCATCACAGCCATGCCTTCTGTGAGGCCGTCAGACTTCCCTTTGTCAATGGTGAAACTGTCGAGCCACTGGTCGGGTGAGCGTGAAATCACGCGGGCCGCCGTCGTATCATACTCCCTTTTGGAGCTGACATCGAGCGCATTGCGCAGCTCTTCATTCTCAGCCTCCAGGCGCTCTATATCCGCTTCCATCTGGGGCAGCATATCGAGCTTCGCCCGCAGTTTTTCGTTTTCCTCGAGTGCACCGAAACTTTTTGATATGGTCGAGAAAATATTGCCGACAAAATTCAGTGGGGCACCGATCACTGTCTGGGTACCTGCTGTCGCATCCGCGGTGAACTGTTCAGCTTTGGTCGTCGAATCCCTGTCAGCCATCGAAAATCCGATCAGTAGAATGAGTACTATGATGCCAAAGAGTATCATCAGCATCTTATTTCGGTTGAAAAGCTTATTCACAGTAAGGCGCCTCCATAATCCATTATATCTGCTTAAAAGAATACCACATCCGCATGATTTTTTTAAAGCATATACAAAAAAATAGAGGGGCAAAAGCCCCCCTATCACAGATAAGATAATAATATATATGATATCTAGAACAGGTTTCAAACCAGATTCTATCAAAGGTATGATTCAACGATGATGAGTCGGAAAATCTACCTTTTTATGTCGATTTCGTTACATTTATAATGGTACATGTTAGTGGATGATGTTTCAAGGGCAATTTGCGAAAAGTTTACGGAAAAATCACCGCCACATTTCTTTGATGGTGTCTAAACGCTCTATGACAGCATCCAGAACCGCATCATCCACTGCGAGAGAAATACGTATATAATTTTTCCCACGTGAGCCAAAAGGCCTGCCTGGCGTGACAAGAATCGACTTTTCCCTGATAAGGAAGTCGGCGAAGCTCTCACCGTCATACCCCTTTGGCACAGCGATCCAGCCGAAGATTCCACCTTTCAGGGGGTTCAGCGGTATACCCGATTCTATCACGGCCTTTTCAAAAAAATCCCGCCTTTTTTGAAATTTTACATGTTGCATGGAGAGTATTTCCTCCTCATGCTCGAGCGCTGCCACCGACGCATCCTGCAGCACGCCCCACATACCGGTCTGGGTATGATCCTGGTACAGATTTATGGATTCGACCATCTCTTTGTTGCCGACAGCAAAGCCGACCCTGAAACCAGACATGTTGAACCCCTTGGACAGCGAATAGATCTCCATGCAGCACTCAAGCGATGGATCGCTCGATAGGATGCTCGGATGTTTTTCGTCAAAGGAAAATGCAGCATAGGCGAAATCATGGACTATCCTCGTCCTGGTGCCTCTGAATCTTTCCACCGTTTCATCAAAAAACTCTTTTGTTGCCACCGCACCGAGCGGGTTTGAGGGATAATTCAGATAGATCAGCCTGGCATTCGAAAGTTCATCTTTGTCCAAAGAATCAAAGTCCGGCAGGAAATCATTCCCGGCCAGAAGCGGCAGGTCATATATTTCACCTCTGGCGAGCTTCACGCCGGCCATGTAATCCGGATAGCCGGGATTCGGCAGATAGACGCCTTCGCCCGGTTCGATGAAAGTCATGGGGAACTGCACCAGGCCGCTTTTGGTACCGTACAAGAGCGCAATATTCTCCTCGTGCAGGGTGACATCATAATGTTTTTTGTAAAGCCTTATGATTGCATCTTTAAAAGAGCGCTTTCCACGGAATACCCCATATCTCTGATTTTCAGGCAGATACACTGAATCAGCCACCGCTTTCTTAATAACATCCGGTGTCTCCCCGTCCGGGATGCCGACTGCCAGATTCAAAAGCGGCAGTTCACCTCTTGCGGGTTCCCCCGCCATCGCACTCCCAAAATAACTCGGTGGAATGCTTCTCAGCATTTCATTTGCCATTTAAAACCCCTCCGGTTTATCGAATCCTTTGAACTCTTCGTCGATTGTCTGTTTGAAATGATCAGATTCAACAGCTGCGATGAGATCATCAGCCATGCTACTGTCCTCATCCTCCGCGTTTATGACAATCTGGTTGCGGAAATTTTCGTTCATCTGTTCAAGCTGCAGTGCATCGTTGAGATCCATGCCGCTTGCCAGCGCATAGTTGCCGGGCACAAGTGACAAGCCGATCTGATCCACGCTTCTCGGCAGCTGGCCGGAATCCTGGAACACAAACTCCAGATTCTTGTTGTTCTGGACAATGTCCTCCTGTTCAATCGCAAGCATATTGGCATCTTCACTGATCTCAATCAGGCCGGCGTCCTCGAGTGTCTGGTACCCTCTCGAAGAGTTGACCGGGTCCAGCGGAAGCGCCACTTCACTACCGTTTGCGATCGACTCGAGCGAATCGGAATCGCTGGAATAGAGACCCATAGGTGCTGTCGGCACCTGAATCAGGTTCAAGAGTTCAGTGCCATTCTCTTCGTTGAAATCTTTCATGAAAGATACATTCTGATACAGATTGGCATCCAGATCTCCGTTGTTCAGCGCATTATTCGGCTGGATGTAATCTGTGTATTCCACAATTTCCACCGTGTAACCCTGTTCTTCAAGCGCCGGTTTCAAAGCCAGGTTGACCATGTCACTGTACGGTCCGGATGACGCACCGATTGTAATAACCTCGCCCTCGTCTTCATAAAGAAGTATGCTCGTCGTTATGATGACCAGAAGTGCCGCCCCTAGAAATGTAAGTATACCGCGCATCTACCTTCCCTCCTGTCTGTGACTCAGAAAGTCTCCGATGATCTGAATTAGCTGGACGATGATGATCAGTACAACCACTGTTGCCACCATGGTCACTGTATCATACCTGTAATATCCGTAGCGGATTGCGAGGTCGCCGATGCCGCCGCCCCCGACAACCCCTGCCGTTGCACTGAAAGCGACAACCGAAATGATCGTCAGTGTGATTGCCTGTGTGATTCCTCGTTTGGCTTCGGGAATCAGCACGTCCGTAATGATGAGGAACAATGATGCCCCGCCGGCGATACTCGCTTCGATCACCCCTTTCCCGATGCCATTGAAACTCGTCTCGGCCAGCCTTGCGAATAAAGGTATTGAGGCAATGGACAATGCCACACTCGCGAAGACAGGTCCGTGCGAGCTATTGGTCAGCCATGTCGCAAGCGGCATTATCGCCACAATCAGTATGATGAAAGGGAATGAACGGATCACGTTTGTAAGTGCGCCGAGAAATGCGTTGAGCGGCTTCATCCCAAAGAGCAGCGGGTTCGAAGTCATGTACAGCAAAATGCCCAGCGGCAGGCCGATAAGCACCGCGAAAAATATTGAAATGGAAACCATCAGCGTCGTCTCAAGCAACGCCCTGTACAAAAGTGGCAGGATTTCTGTCAGTCTACTCATATATTTCTGCCTCCTCTATGCCTCTGGATTCGGTAATAAACGTCTTCAGGTTACCGATCTCACCGCCATCACCCTGGACATGCAGCATCAGGAATCCGAGCGGCATGCCGTTTATGTATTCGATCCGCCCGTTCAGTATGCTGATATCCAGGTCAAAATGACGGTAGAGCTGATTCACATAGTTCGCTTCCGCATTTTCATCCAGAAACTTGATGGTAATCACCTGCGAACTGTCCGTCTCTCTGATGTGAGGAGGGATCACAAAGTCATAAATATCCTGTACGAAGCCTCTTGTCACATTATGCTGCGGATGGCTGAAAATGCTGTAGACATCATTCGTCTCGATGATTTCTCCATCCGACATGACACCGACCCTGTCCGCCACTTCCTTGATGACTTCCATTTCATGTGTGATGAGGACGATTGTTATACCGAGATCATGGTTGATTTTCTTCAGCAGTCTGAGTATATTCTTCGTCGTATCCGGGTCCAGTGCGCTGGTCGCCTCGTCACAGAGCAGGACCTCGGGCTCATTGGCCAGCGCACGTGCGATGCCGACCCGCTGTTTCTGGCCGCCTGAGAGGTTCTTCGGCCATGAGTGCATCTTGTCGGTGAGCCCCACAAGTTCGAGCAGCTCATTTACCCTGTCCGCCATTTTACGCTTGTCATGTTTACTCGCCTTAAGCACGAACTCTATATTTTCATATACTGTCTTCGACTCGATCAGGTTGAACTGCTGGAAAATCATGCCGATCTTCTGCCGCCTCGTACGAAGCTCCTTTTCTGTCAGACTATCGAGAACAACGCCATTAACAATGACACTCCCCGACGTCGGCCGTTCCAACAGGTTGATCACCCTCAGCAGAGTACTTTTACCTGCCCCGCTGAAGCCGATCAGCCCGAAAATCTCCCCGTCCTTTATCGAAAGGTCCGTCTGTTTCAGTGCCTCCACTTTCCTGTTTTTCAATTCGAAGGTTTTAGATACCCCCCGCAGCTCAATGCCCATTCAACCACTCCATTTCCATTAGAAAACCCATCTGCCATGATCATCGGCAGATGGGTGTTTAGATTCTATCTGCCAGGCCTCTGCCTGCAGGATTTAGCACAGTACCCAACCGAGTCCGCTGCTGAAGCTTCACAGGGCCTGATCCCTCCACTTCTCTGGATAAATGAATTATTTGATTGTTTTCAACTTTATAACAACAGACCGGCAAAGTCAATACTCTATGCCGGTTTTCCCGTCACTTGCATTTCATACATCCGTGAATACTCCCCGCCGTTCCTCATCAATGCGTCGTGATTCCCCTGTTCAGCAATCCGGCCGTCCTCAAGCAGGACGATCTGGTCTGAATGCTGCACGGTGGACAGTCTGTGCGCAATGATGAATGTCGTCCGGTCACGGCTCACGACTTTCATCGCATGCTGTATCATCTGTTCTGTTTCAGAATCGATGTTGCTGGTCGCTTCATCCAGTACGAGCACTTTCGGATTGAAGGCAAGCGCACGGGCGAACGAAATCAGCTGCCGTTCCCCGAGAGAAAGCGTCGAACCCCTTTCCGTGAGCTCAGAGTGGATGCCCTGATCCATCCTGCCGAGGAGCTCTCCTCCACCGACACTGACCAGTGCATCCGTCGCCTTTTCCACACTGATATCATCATTGTTCAATCTGATGTTATAAAGCAGTGAACCGCTGTATATGAAGGGATCCTGCAGGACAATGGACATCCTCTGCCGGAGCGACTGTTTGGAGATCTCAGTCGTATCCCGCCCGTCAAAGAGTATCTGGCCCCCGTCCGGGTCGTAAAAACGCATCAGCAGGTTTATGATGGAACTCTTCCCGGAACCTGTATGTCCAACCAGGGCGACCGTCTCCCCTGGAGCCGCTTCAATGTTTATATCAGCAAGCACATTTTCCACACCGTCATAGGAGAAGCTGACATCCCTGAACCGGATATCACCGGCAAACTCCCCGAGTTCTCCTTCATCCTGTTCCTCCGTCCTGGCATCGAGCAGTTCGAAGACCTTCACCGCGGCTACCCGCGCCTCTTCGAATATGTTCAACTGTCCGATGATGTTGTAGAGCGGGTTGAAAAATCGCGTGATATAATCCACCAGCACATACATCGTACCGACAGAGAGCGCCTGCGCATCATTGAGGAAACCGGATGCAAAGATGTAGACCATGACGGCGAATATGAGCGATCTGAAGCTCTCTAGCAGATTCTCGCCTGTCGCACTCTCGAGGTTGATCAGCCGCTTCGAATTTTTTACGTAGTCATCGTTCAACCTTCCGAATTCCTCTTCGATCTGGCGTTCCCGGTTGAAGACCTGGATGACCGGCATGCCGTTGATCGATTCATTGATCATCGCGTTCATATCGCTGTTCCTCTCCCGCTTGTTGTGATTGTAGTCGTTGGAATATTTCCGGTAAAGGACCATCCACAGAATGATCACAGGGATGAAGACCAGCATCATGATCCCGGTCCATACATTGATGGTGAATATTATGACGGTTATTGTCCCGACAGTCAGAGCACTTACCATGAACATCGGCAGCACCACGCTGAACATCTCGAGGATTGTCTCGGTATCATTGGTGATCCGGGCCACCACCCTGCCTGCAGGCAGATCATCAAAATAGCGGATTGGCAGCCTCTGCACATGGCTGAACACATCATTCCGCATTTTGCGGACGACAAGGCCGCCCGATTTCTGCAGAATCACCGTCTGGAAGTAGCTGAAGACCGCATGAAGGACTTTTATGGAAAAGAAAAGCCCCAGCAGCTTGAATATCGGCGCCAGTTCAATGCTGCCCCCTCCGACCTTGATGTGATCATCCAGGATCATCATGGCGATGAACGGGCCGAGCAGCTCAAACCCGACCATCAGGATCATGAGCATGACCCCGGATGCAAACATCCACTTATATTCCATTGCATAGCCAAGCAACCGTTTCATTTCCGCCATCAGTATGCACCTCCTGTCTGATAATAGTCATTCTGTTCACTGTACCAGCCGCCGCTTTCCACCAGTTCACCGTGGGTGCCCATTTCCACAATCCGGCCGTCCTCCATCACGATGATGACGTCGGAATGAATAATTGCAGATAACCGATGCGTCACTATGACCGTCGTTTTGTTTTTCCTTGACCGCCTGATATTATCGATGATCCGTTTTTCAGTTTTTGCATCGACTGCACTGAGTGCATCATCCAGTATGAGGATTTCAGGCTCCTTTATCAGACTTCTCGCTATTGAAATCCTCTGTTTCTGACCGCCGGAGAGGGCAACCCCCTTTTCGCCGACCAGCGTGTCAAGACCATACGGCATCCGTTCCAGGTCGGAATCCAGCGCGCTCAGGTGGATGGCCTTCCGCAGTTCCTCCTCCGTCGCATCTGGATTGCCGAACCTGATATTCTCCTTTACAGTCCTTGAGAACAGGATGTTTTCCTGTGACACATATCCGATCTTCGCGCGCAGTGCCTTTCTGTCGAGCTGCCCGATATCCTTGCCGTCTATGACCAGGCGCCCCTCTGCTTTTGGATAATACTTCAGCAGCTGCTTGATGAGCGTCGTCTTGCCGCTGCCGGTCCTGCCGGCAATGCCGAGTGTCTGGCCTGATTTGAGTTCGATGCTGATCTGTTTGAGATTCTCTCTTCCGCTCAATGGATATGTGAAAGATACATCATCGAAATTCATTTCAGTGCTTCCTATGACATTACTGCCGTCATCATTCACATCATCATCGGTATCCAACACTCTGTATATGCGGGTCAGTGAAGCATTGCCACGCTGCAGAATATTGAACAACATGCCCAATGCAAACATCGGCCAGACGAGCATGTTAAGGTAGATGTTGAAAGTGACGATGTCACCGATTGTGATGACCCCCCTGTTTGCCAGGATTGCACCGTAACCCAGAGCCACCATGAAGCTCACCATGGTAACAAGGATCGTGAGCGGCTGGAACAATGCGTCTAGCCGCTCCACTTTCATGAACCTGTCGAGATATCCGTCAGTCATTGCCAAAAAGCGCCTGCGCTCGTCTTTCTCCTGGACATAGCTGCGCGTAAGCCTCACACCTTCGACCACTTCCAGTACGGAATTGTTCATATCGCTGAAAGCTTCCTGGCTCTCCTTATGCGCCGCGTTGATTTTCCCGCCCAACCTCGCTTCTATCAGGGCAAGCAGCGGGAGCGGAAGCAGTGCATAGAAAGTCAGCTCCCATGACACCGTCACCCCCATCGCAAGGATGATCGTTCCCATGAAAGTCGTCGCATCAATGAGCGTGAGCACACCCCATGCAGTCGCCTGATGGACACTCCGGAGATCGTTCGTCGCCCGTGCCATCAGATCACCGGTTTTATTCTTCTCGAAAAAGGCCGGTGACATCATGAGGAATTTCCGCATCAGCTTCATCCGGATTATGCTCTCAATCTTCACCGCACCTCCGATAAGCATGTACTGCCACAGGAATCCGCCGGCGTAGCTCAGCAGGATGACCGCGGCAAATGCGATGATCAGCTGCCACATCAGCATCCCTGTGATTTCTCCCGTACTTATGAAATCAATCGCCCGCCCGATCAGCTGTGCCGGAATCACCTCAAGTATGTTGACGATGATCAGCACGAGGAGGATTGAAATATAACGCCACTTATTCTCTTTAAAAAACCATTTCAACCTAATAAGAAATTCAAACATGATTTAACCACCCTGTTCCATGACCAGGGCCTTTATCAACAGTTATCTCCGATAAAACCCCTTGGTATTCTCAGTTGCCCGTAATCTTGAGATACGTTTTCACAGTGCCTTTCCATCTTGGATTTCAACATAATACGCCACCCCATAAATTCTGAATTTTCTTAAAAATAACAACAAAAAAAGTGCGCACCATTTTTGTGCACACTGAAAAATTGCATAAAAATAGGGAGGCATTAGCCTCCCTAATACAGATAAGATAATAATGTATATGATATCTAGAGCAGGTTATGATGAATAATCAGGCTCTATCAAAGGAGGCACCATTATGAAATTTGTTGTTCATGACTTGAGCTGAGTTAAACATCAGGTTGTCCTCCTTTATATGTTATTTTTAAGACATGTTCATCATATCGTAATAAATTTCGGTTTTCAACACATTTTACAAATGTTACGGTGATGTAACATTTCTGTAATATAAAACCTGGCCAAACAGGCTTTTTAAAACAAAAGGGACATTTGTATTGCAATGACACCAGAAGCAAAGGAGCATCCAAAAATGAAAATACTGTTGCTCGGCGCCACCGGACGCGTCGGAAGCCACCTACTCAACCTTTCACTTGGAGCCGGATACCATGTCAACGCACTTGTCCGCAATGCGGATAAGATAAAAATCTGCGATGAAAAACTGGACATCACCCAAGGGAGCGTCCTGGAAGATGAAAATATCAGAAAAGCGATGGAAAAAGCCGAACTGGTCATCAGTGCCCTTGGAACAGACGGCGGCACCACACTGTCGGAGAGCATGCCGTCCATCATAGATGCCATGCGGCAGGAAGGAGTCGGACGCATCATAACAATCGGCACAGCCGGAATACTCGACAGCCGCTCTGAACCCGGAAAACTAAGGTACCAGTCGAGTGAATCAAAGCGCAGGACCACAAGAGCAGCACGTGAACACCACAAAGTCTATGAAATGCTGGAAAGTTCAGGACTCGATTGGACAATTGTCTGTCCCACGTATCTTCCTGATGGTGAATATACCGGAGAATATCGGGTAGAACAGAATTTCCTGCCTGCAAATGGGAAGAGCATCTCTGTACCGGATACCGCGGAATTTGCGTTCAGTCAGATCGAAGATGACAGTTATGTAAATTCGCGGGCCGGCATCACCTACTGATGAATCAATATGGTCAAGGCACATTGTGGATTTGACAGGGACTTCGTTTATATAAATCCACCATGCTGTATTGGAGGGTTTGCCATGCATCGACTCATTTTTTATTTTTCAATCAGACTTTGTCCCAATCCATTAAATTTTCAAGCATGAGTGCCAGCGTAATTCCAACCAGCAGCCCGCTGCTGATCAATGGTTGAAGAAAATCCGGCAGGCTTTCGAAATAGGAGGCGGGAAATGTCATAATGAGAATTCCGACAAACAGTGGAATGGCTGAACGATAGATGTTGAGTGTAGTAAATTCAACCTCCCGGAAGAAACTAAACGATGAATTGAGCATCTGCAGGTAGGCAACGAACAATACCGCACTGCCGACGCTTAGAGGCAGCATAGAGAAAAAATGACCAATCGGCGGAATCACTCCCATTACAAAAAACATAAAACCGCCGAGGACAAAGGGCAGCCTTTTAATAATCCCAGTCTGATTGAGAAAACCGATTGATGATACATAAGGTGCATAGGGCACAAGTCCAAGCAGGCCCGCCAAACCGGTGAAGATTCCCGTGATCGTAAAGGATGATCGCATTTGAAGTTTCCCGGACTCCGTCTGATACAAACCATCAGTCCCCTTAAGTGCACCGAATGTATTGGCCGTATTCAATAACCCCGTCAGCACTGTCGTTATGATTATTCCCGTGTTCCACACCGGATCCCCGAGCGGAAATAATTCCATACTTGGCGTGACTGTCCCGCTCATCGCGTCTTGCTGCTCAAAAATGAGGCTGAACCCCATCCATCCAATCACTATACCGATTAACAAGCCATAGCTTCTTACGCTTGAAGGGGCTTTAATACTGATGATCGCCACAATGGCTGCAATAATGATCGAGAACAGAGAGATGGATAGATCTATTTTTGCACCTTGCACATCATTACCAAAAGGGATGCCCAGCATGCCCTTTAAAAATATGCCGATCAACTGACAGCCAAATAAGAACATGAATACACCCATGACAGCCGGATTAAACAGTTTAGCAAGGTAAGGTCCTGCCCCGCTCAAACCAATAATTATTGTCAATCCAGCCGAGATAATAACCCCTGTGGTTAGACTGCCTCCCAAGACATCCAGGGGGATTCCCTGTGCAGCTGCAGTAGTTGTCAGCATCAGAATGACACCCCACCAGAGCCCTGACTGCCCTTCCATTATCGCACGTTTATGGCCCATCAGTGCCTGCGCTATGCATGCCATTCCCGTTACAATGAATGACAGTTGAAGTCAGCCGGCAATCCTTTCCTGGGGCAGTTCAAAAGCGGCACCCACCGTAATCGGTATCACAACAATATTCGTAAAAATAAAAAAGAGCCATTGAAGACCCGAAAGCCAGTTACCTGGTTGTAACAACTCTTTCATCACTACCTTCCTCTCTTCCTGTAATAATTATCTCTGTGCCTTCAACTTCAAAAATCATCTTGAAAGTAATCAATGATAAGAAAGCGATGATTAGGTCGCTAGAATGGGAGCGGTCAGGCTGGATGGCTTAATTTGACAGAACAGGCAATAAAATCGTTAAATATGATTAACACTGGGAGGTGAAAATATGAAATCATACTGGCTGAACATTCCTGTCAAAGACGTCCGGGCTTCCATGGATTTCTTCAAACACATAGGCTTTGAAGTAAATGCGGGTGAAGATGAGGCCCTCGCACAGGTTATCGCTGGTGAACAGCCGATATTGCTTTTCAGGGAAGATGTTCTCCAGTCATTCATGGGCGGAGAGCTTACTGACACCAAAGCCGGCAACGAATTCATAGTATCATTCAACATGGAAAGAAACAAAGAAGTGGATGACCTCTGTAAAAGGATTACTTCGAATGGCGGCCGGGTACTGGAAGGCCCTGCTGAAATCAGAGGATACTACGGTTGCCTGTTCACGGACCTGGATGGTCACAAGTACAATGTGCTTGTCATGTAGCGATTAATTTAACACTAAGCGGGTACCGGAAGCTGTCCGGTACCCGCTTTTGAACATTTCAAATGCATACAATTGTTTTATCCCATTTCATCTTTTACAGTATATCGGATCCATAATGTCCCGTGTTCCAACTCTTTGACAGATTCCAGTTTAAAAGCTGTTTCTTCGACGGTTGAAAATGGTGATTTCGCGACAAAGAAACGGTTTCCATCCGGATCGCCGTTTGCAATGGGTGCCAGTATGACACTGACTTCATCGACCAGCCTGTTTTGAACCATTGACCAGTTGATTGTCCCTCCCCCGCCGACCATCAATCTTTGAATACCAAGAAGGCGACAGCATTTATCCAACATCACATCATAGTCGATCTGTTCCTCTCCGGCTATGATATATGAAATGTTCTTCTTCCTGAGAAAATCTTTATATGAATTTTGCACCCGCTCCGTTATCACAACTACTATGTGGGACTGTACTCCGCCGTAGCCAAAAGTATTTTCTTCAAAGGCCAATTCTCCCCGGGTATCCATTGCCAGATAAAACATCGGAGCATCAGGGTCTGCGATGTAATCTCCATAGGGTACTGTGTCAGCCGTTTCGTCCACATCCGGTTTCTGATAGTGCGTAATATTATCTTCTGTCGACGTTTTGCCATTCAGGTAGGCCTGAACTCCGAACTGTTGTTTTTTTGGATCAAGTGACATCTCCTGGTACTGACGGCTGGCTTCTTCAAATTCAGTCAAACCCATGATATCAAGGTTGCCGTCAATCGAGGTATGTGTGTGTATGATTGTATAAGGCCTGTTCATTTCTGTCCCTCCTTCTCATATGCCCTCAATTTCCATTCATAGGAAAGCATATGTTCGTCATAGGTGTCTATTTTACGGTTGAGCATTTCATAGTTACTATTTAATACACGGAGTTTTTCTGCCAATTCATCCCGCTGGTCGATCAATAGTTCCTTCCTCATTGGAATTGTACTGTCCCCCTGTTTGAAAAGAGAGATATACTCGATGATCCGTTCGATGGACACACCGATATCCCGCATACATTTGGTAAAGTGCACCCAGTTCAGATCTTCGGCATCATAATCCCTGTGGCCATTCCGATCCCTGCTGACCGGTGGTATTGCCCCGGCACGTTCCCAATACCTCAACGTGTCCGAAGAGATGTTATGACTATTGCTGACCTCTTTTATATTCACTCAACCCCTCCTGTTACCATGGCTGGTCCGTCGGACCTACAGTGAACTCATTGATATTGACATCCTCGGGCTGATCGATGGCAAATTCAACGACATTTGCGATACGGTCCGGCGTAATTGCATACTGGTCATACATTTCAGTTGCACCATCCAGTGTTTCTTTGTCCGTAATTGTTTCCAGCAATTCAGTATTGATCGCTGCAGGATAGATTGTTGCTGTGCGGATATTATTTCCTTCCAGACCCGATTCCATTCGTAAAACTTCCATCAGATTCCGCACAGCCCATTTTGTCGCACCGTATACCGCACCCCCGGGGTAGCTTTTCAAACCGGCAACTGATGATGTAGTAATCACCTGGCCATATTTTTGCTCCTGGAATACAGACATTACCGCCGCAATTCCATTTAATACACCTTTGAGGTTGACATCAACCATATCGTTCCATTCATCAACTTTAAGGGCGGACAACGGTGAGTTTGGCATCAAACCAGCATTCAGGAAAATGACATCAACTTTACCGTATGTCTCCTTCGCAAGCTTGACAAGCTCTTCGTTATCTTCCGGTTTTACAACATCTGTCACTCTATACGCAGAGTCTCCGCCGTCACTTTTGATTTCTTCACTGATTTGCTGAAGCCTTTCTTCACGACGGGCACCCAGTACCACTTTCGCTCCCTTTGAAGCCAGGAGCTTCGCTGTCTCTTCACCAATACCTGATGATGCACCTGTTATGATTATTACTTTATCTTTAATTGCCATGATTATTTCGCTCCTTTCTGTATACTATACACAATAAACCTTGGAGTGAACTCCAAGGCAAACCATTTTGACCGCTTCTTCTTCAAATCTTGATTCATTTTTCTTCCTTTTCCTCCAAATACGATCTGAACTTGGCAGGATTGCCGGCAACAATCGTATTTGGCGGAACATCCCTGGTCACGACAGAACCTGCGCCAACAACAGAATTCTCCCCGATCGTTACCCCTGGAAGTATCGTTGCATGCGAACCGATCCACGATCTCTTTTCAAGTACAATCGGCTTCAGATGCATGGTGCCCCTGTTTTCAGGGTCAAGATCATGATTGATGGTTGCGAAAACGACATTATGTCCTATCAGACTCTCATCACCGATAGTAATGCCACCTTGATCCTGGAATCGGCATCCGGAGTTAATGAAAACATTATTCCCCATACGAATGTTTTTTCCGAAATCGGAAGTGAAAGGTAAAAACAAGGAGAAACCTTCATCCAGTTCCTGACCAATTATCCTTGAAACCTGAACTCTGACCTCTTCATCCGTATACACGCCATTATTCAGCTGTGCACATAAAAATCTTGTCTGCTCTGAAACCTCGCTCATTGCTTTGTTGGCTTCCGAACCGGCATGAAGGACACCTTCATCCTCCATTATCGATAATAATTTTTCAAGTTCCATTAATATCCTCACTTCCTATTTTTTCCTGTCTCTAGTATGCCCGATGGACCACATCTGCTGTATAACAGCTTTATAAACGCATAATACACAATATAAGGCATTCCCCAGCCAACCCAAAATCTGAGGCCACCTGACCCCCGGCCCCTCAAACAAATCATTTTCAGTTGCAGAGTACCATACCCGGGCAGGATGTCATATACTCATCATATACCCACAAGCGGACTCAAAGTCAAAATTTTCAACTTGGTTCAGAACGGTTTTTCCGGAATATAAAAGGCAGCAGATCTATTATGAAATAGACTTGCTGCCCTGTCTGCTCGCTTTTAATTATTGATATATCTTTCGAAGATTTTACCATAGTCCTGCTTTTGATACTTTTCATAGGCCCGCTTGTACCAGTCAAAGCTGAATTCAGTCAGAGCCTTGTACTGATCGGCAGTATCCCCCTCGCCGAGACGTGAATTCTGAAGAATCTGGACCGCTTTGTCAATACTCTGTTCAGCATGTCTGCTGACGATTTTGTTTTCATATGCCTGTTCGGAAATGAAGAGCAATGCTTTGTACAGATCTTTCAGACGATCAATTTCATTCTTTTGAACATCAATGACAAACGGTACATTGCCCATGTTGAACTTGATCTGGATGTCGATATCAATCGTGCCCGCTGTTTCAAGCAGAACATCGTTCACTTCATATTGCGTATAGGGGTAGCGTTTCAGTGTACGCTTTGAAGAGGTCGCCTTCTCGCCATCCACATGGATGATTGCCAGGTTTGTGAAGCAGTACTCGTCCATCTTGGTCTTGATCAGAAAATAGATCTGTTCATCATCTTCATGCCTTACATAATCATCCGCATCCGTCTTGTCAAAATCAACCGGGTCGATAATCTTGCCGATATCAGACAAGCCGAGAGCATCCGAAGCCATTTTCTTAAACATAGGAACTTCCTTTCGATGAAAGATTTTAATATTTGAAAGCCAAGTATAACAATACTGGTATAAGGAATGCGAGGGATATCCTGTTCCCCTACCAGTCTGATGTGAAATACAAATTGTATTTTCCGTAATCGAGGAATTTGGCATGATAGAAATCACCCGCCGCCTGATGGACATATGCATGATAGATCTGATCATACTTATAGGAACCAAAAAATGGTCCAGGAAATGTCGGCAAAAGAAGATGCGCTTTTTCAGGGTTGTGCCGTATTTCGTTCAGCATCAAATATATCTCATTAATCATTTTATAAGTCAGTTGCACTTTGCCACAGTTTTCAAGTTCGTATTGCTTAACGAAATAACCCTGCAGTGCATTGAACTTCCTGTAATAGCTGTATTCAATAACCTCTTTCGTTTCCTTGTCCTCAAGATAAATATACATATCAAGTCCCATTTGTATGCCTCCTATTTTATGTAATTCATTTCCTTCAGGCTGATATACTTTCCCGACCCTATGATTATATGGTCCAGAAAATCAACACCGATAATATCACCACATTCATGCAGCCTTTTAGTTACTTCAATATCCTCTCTTGATGGGGAGGGATCCCCGCTTGGATGATTATGAACGCAAATGATCGCTGCTGCACTTCTCTTCACTGCTTCTTTATATATTTCTCTCGGGTGTACAATGGAACTGTTCAACGATCCTTTGAACAGTGTCTGCTGGTGAATGATCATATTTTTTGTGGAAAGAAATAATACAACAAAATGTTCCTGCTGATAGTATCTCAGCTTCTCCATAAGAAGATCACATACATCCTCCGGACTCTTTATATATACATCCTCTTCCTGTGAGTGTGTATGCATCCTTATCGCAATTTCTATAACTGCGAGAATGGTAATTGCTTTGGCAGCCCCGATGCCTTTTAACTGTATAAGTTCCTGATATGTTAAATTGCGAAGCTCCCGGATGGACTTCATGTCTTTTATGATCCTGTTGGCAACAGTAATACTGGATTCATCTCTGCTTCCGGTGTTTATTATTATGGCAAGCAGTTCCTGGTTTGTAAGCTTATCGGCCCCGTACGTCATGAGCCTCTCACGCGGTTTGTCCGTTGTATGCATCTCTTTAATCATCATTGTCATAGGAAGCCTCCATAATAAATAAGATTGAATTCTTCATACAGGAAAAAGCAAAGAACAGCGGCGGTGGAAATGAAGGGGACAAGTGGAATCTTCTGGTTTTTGTATTCTTTATAAAGATTGATCGCTATGACAAAAAGACCACCAATTATATAAGTGAGCAGTACTGTATAAATGAAGAAGTTCACCGGACTGATCAGAGTCAACACTGTAAACAGCTTGATATCACCATACCCGATAGATCCGGAAAATAGAAAATATACCAGATGCAAGAGAAGTATTATGGAAAAATCCCTTATTGGTTCTATATAATATAATTCCGTCAAATAAAGACCGGTGAACAAAAACAGCAAACTCATATGATTAGGTATGGTCAATGTACTAAAATCATAGAAAGAGACTGGTACTAAAAGTGCAACAAACAGATAATATAAGGTATAGTCTGCAAGCCCCAGTTCAAAAAATAAAGGCAGGATAAAAAGAATGATTACAATTATCTCACATAATGGATAGCTGATATCTATTTTCTTCCTGCAAAATCTACACTTGCCTTTCAATAATAGAAAGCTTAAGACCGGTATCAAATGGTGCCATCTTAGATTCCCGTTACAACTGTCACACTGGCTCCTTCTATACATGAAACTAGTACTTTCCATAGAAGTTACTGCATATATGAATGATGCAATCATGCCTCCAGTTAAAACCAATATCACCATAATATCCCCTCCGTATCATTCCATATCTATCATAGCCACCTTTACAAGCATTGTAAAAATACAGTAATGCGATACTTGGCTATTCAGTGTCTGTTTAATTGAAATCTGTTCAAAAATATATTACAGATTTCTGGTTTTTGTACTCTTACCATTAAAATCATGCATAATTGTCTAGATATAAATTCCTTTTCTACTGCAAAGTAAAAAGCTCCGGGGATTCCCGAAGCTCTATACATCTCTCTTTATATTCCAACAGCCAGGTGGCGCTACCTCGCACCACCGCCGCCTCCACCGCCTGCTCCGGCTCCGCCGCCGGCGCCGGTTGCGCCGCCACTGCCGGAGGCTGCGGATGAGTTGAAACCGCCCTGACCGAGTCCTGTCGACCAGCTCTTGGTTGCCAGATGTGGCCCGTAGTAGTAGTGGACGTATGACGGATATGTTTCACTACTGTCTTCAGGGGTAAGTTTGGCCAGGTGTTTCTTGACTTCCTCACCTTCGCCGGCGAGAACGCTCCAGATCATATGCTGTCTGTAGTTTTCATCTTCAAGGACATGGCTGTAGTTCTCTTTGAGATGATTCCTGTACTGGACAAGGTGATCCAGGAGGCTCTCCCCTTTTTCTGTCGGTATTGTGATTGGCACTGTAATACCGAATATCTTCTCTTTATCAAACTCAATATATTCTTCCGCTTCCAGCCGCTCAAGGGAATACTTCGTCACTTCATCTGCAACTTTGCTGACTGATTTCGCATTTTCCTTCGACCATTTCGTAAATCTTTTCTCATCGATATGGCCGTCATCATCCGCTGCATCCAAAAGCATGCGCCACAGAATCGGTTCGTATCCATCTTCCCCAAGTTCCATATCCTTCAATTTCTTACTGAGTTCTTTGAATGATTCTGAATTATCTGTTTCAACCTTTTGATAATCATGGATGATGATTTCAGATTTACTCTTATCCAGTTTTTTACTGTCCTTCCCGTCGATTTCAATCGTGATGCGCCCTTCATCCGTCCACTTCATCAAGCTAGCCTGGAATATTTCCTCGAACCCTCCCATTTGAAGATGCTTGAGGGCAAAGGCAACAGATGCATAATCGTCAATTTGTGGAGGATTCGCAGTCTTGTTTTCTTTATTCCTCCGTTTGATAACGGCTGCCGAATCGATATGACCGGCTTTTGACATCCTGGAAGTAAAACGCTTTGCGATGAGTGTCATTGCAAGCCCCAGGGCGACCATGCCCCCGACAATCGATCCGATTACCAATCCGCTCATACTGCCGTCATCATAGATGGAACCGTTTTTCGCCGCTTCAGCCTCCTCTTCCAATGTGCCGTCATCAGTCACGTCTGTATCATAAGTACCCGTCGGAAAATGCATGAGCAATACGGCATCATTCGCATCGGTCAGTGACTCTTCGGCATCCCACGTAATACCACCGTCCGACCGGCTGATATCACCTTCAAAACCGAATCCCCAGAACTGCATTTCTTCACCGAACGGGTTGTCCGAGGTCACATTCATGGTGAAATTCTCTGTTGGCAGATCACTGAATGTATCGAAGTTCCAGTACAATGACTGACCGTCCTCGAGGTTCCGTACCACATTTTCAAGGGTGTAATGCACAACGTATGTCTGCTCACCATACTCGCCGATGCCCCACACGAGTTCGGTGCCGTCTTCTGTATCGATCATCCCATATTTTCCGGCCTTTTCTTCCAGATTTGCATCCGGGTCCCACTCGGATTGTTCGGTATAGCCCTCAACTGAAAAATCAGTGATTTCAACTTCACCCATATCCTCTTCATTGAAGGTCATGTAATTTTCGGTGCCTTCTGTCATATTCGCCTCACGTGTCTCAGTCACGCTTACAGAACCGTCTTCATTGATTTCTATGTCCATTTCCAAATTGCTGATCTCATTCGCATCAGCATCCGGCGACAGCATCAGAACCGCTGTCAGAGCAAAAAGCATACTCAGCAGATGCTTCATCATCGTTTTCCCCTTTCGTATATAAGGTGTAAATGTCATCCTTACATTCATTATTTCATTTTTCCGCGGTAAAGACGACATTGAAAGATGAATTTTTTCATTCTCATTTAAAAAACCGAAATCCGATATTCAATCGGTTTCCGGTTTGGACGGGAGAATATATCATAGATGCTCCGGTGAGAGTTCACCCACATAGCTGAACTTTCCCCTGCATTTCCTGCAAATATACCTTTTTTCATATCCCTTGATATTTTTACTGAATCGGTATCTGCATCTTCTGCATTCATAAAGGTGGCTCCGGCCTTTATAGGCATAGGTCCTCGTCCTGGAAATCCCCAGCCTGTCCAGTGTGCTGATGAACAGGGCATCAGAATCCCTGTAAGGTTTATCCTGGGTGTACAGTGCATAATGTACACATTCATGGTAAAGGACATCAAGGATCGCTTCTTCCGAATTATGGACAATGAATTCATGGGACATCACTATCTCTGTTTTTACATCCCCGCCTCGTATGTACTTTACCTGGAATGCACCAAGCCTTGATTTCATGCGGCTTGAAATTCTTAAAGGAACGCCGAGCGGCATATCAAAATTTCTTTCAAGAAACGCATCCGCATGTCTTTTAAGTGTCCCGGAGTCCATCACTCTTCCTCTGCCACTTCATCAAAGAAATACTTTTCAAGGCGGATTGGCTTCCTTTCATTGAAATCATATTGTTTCAAGTCATCAAGATCCTGAAGGTAGACATCCAGAGAATCGGACAGCATCAAATTCACCGGAGCTTCATGTTCGGGATCCTTTTCCTGGTAAAGGACGATGAATTTACCTTTTGCCTTGGCATAGCCGATTTCAAATGCAGTGCCCGGATCGACGTGCTTCCCCTCATAGTCATGCACAGCCACTATTGCATCACACCACTCGACGTGCTTGATATCATTATTATATACAGTTTCCCGCCATTCATCGGAGCCATGCTCCAGATGATCCACCTGCTGCAGTCTCGGTGAAAACACCTCTGTCACAGTACTATTTTCTTCCAGTGCCTTCTCCACTCTTTTCACTCTGTGCAGCTGTTCCTGGTCAAAGAACGGACTTCCCAAATATATTTTCATCACTTTCACCTCTCTCAATAATATATCAGATTTCCATTCCGAGTATAGCGTAAAAACAATACAGATATATCCGGCATATAACAGCTGATCCTAAAAATGACATTCATCTAAGGGGCAACCTAAACGAATGTCATTTCCATCTGTTCTTTTGAAGCATACTCCCATTGTTTAAAAAAGTTCTTTCGCAAGCAGCCTGTAGACATCCAGCCGCCTCTCCTGTGAATGTGGAATGCTGCAGATCATCGCTTCGTCGAAACCGTACATTTCCTGTTCGTCTCTCAGTTGCTTTGCTACGTCTCCGGCCGAACCGACAATATGGAGGTGCCTTCTATCCTGGATCCGCATCTTGTCCATTTCAGTCAACGGGTACTCCGCCGCTTCTTCCGGTGTCATGGCCTGTGTAATCTGTCCGTTCATGAGCTTGAGGCTCGCGATGTCCTGCGGCAGTGCCTGGAATTCTGCTTCTTCCTTCGTTTCTGCGGCAGTGACCATATAGCATACATTGATCTCCGGTTTTTCCATGAACGCGGAGGGTTCGAAATTTTCCTTGTATGCATCAAGGATGCCTTTGGATAGGTCTCCATTGAAAAATTGGGCAAATGAATAGCCGGCACCGAGCCTTGCGGTGGCGATTGCACTGTTACCGCTGGAACCCAGCATCCAGGCTTGCGGCAAAGTGACGTTTCCCGGCGTCGCCCTGACAGAACCGTACAGTTTACCATCAGGTGTTTCATCATTGATGTACTGCATCGCAATCGCGAATTTTTCATACATATTGTCCATCTGCGGCCGTCTGCCCTCAGACAATGCATAAATACTTTGACCATCTCCGCCGGGGGCTCTTCCGACGCCGAAATCTATCCTTCCCGGTGAAAAGGCACTGAGCGTCTTGAACACTTCAGCCATCTTCAGCGGCGAATAATGCATCATCATTACACCACCCGTGCCGATGCGGATATCCTCTGTTTTCGCAGCCAGTCTTGTCGCTGTGACTTCGGGCGCTGAACTGACGTGTGACGGCAGACTGTGGTGTTCCGCCATCCACATGCGGTGATACCCGAGTTCATCGGCAAGTATTGCAAGTTTCTCCGCTTTTTTCAAAGCATCTGCTGCATTGTTTCCTTTTGTGACGGGCGCCTGATCCAGCACACTTAGTCTCATTAAATATCATCCTTTTCTTCGTCATATATCGAGTGACTTGGTGAGTTCCTGTTCTCTTTTCAGTTTTTCAGGTGTCACATCATTGCCAAGTGGATCGACTACTGTCAATCCTGAAAAGGAATCAAGCACCTGCCCTCTTATCTGTTTCAGGTAGTCCTCTCTCAATTTTTTCTGTTCTGCTCTTTCTGTCTCCGTCAGTCCGTCAGTTTTCTGTTTATTTGCAAGTTCATTAATCCTGTCCAATCCTGCGATCATTTTCTATCTTCTTCCTTTCATTTATTAAAAAACGTAAATTTTGGTTTGCTGATGGCCGGGAACTTAGGTACAACATATTCACCAAGTTCCTGTATGACCTCTTCGGCCGGCCGGCTGCTTTCCTTCAGGCTGATCATCACATGGTTGACCCCTGCTTCCTGATATGCATTGAGATAATCGATCAGAAAGTTTCTCCCCGCACGGAAACCGACGGGCTTCTTCTTTGGCGCTTCCCCCGGACGTTCCGACAGGTCGACAGCCAGAGACTGTGCAAAAGGTTTGAATTCTGTTGTTGCCTGCCGCCATTTTGCTACCAGTGCTTTTTGCCCCTGTAAATCCTGGGGATAAAAAAACCAGCCATCGGTGTTTTCTGCAAGCCATTCCAGTGTCTGCCCGCCGTACCCTGTACCGAAAACAGGGATATCCGACAGCTCCGGCTTTGGCACCACATCGCCGTGCGTCAAATTCAGGCGATCTGTCTGGATTTTAGGAAACTCTTCACTCCACAACCTTCTCATGGCCTGAAGGGATTCCCTGAAAAGCTTTCCTTTGTCATCAATATCCGTTTTGAAGGCCGGAAACTCCACCGGGCGGTCTCCGCTTGCTGCACCGAATAAAAACCGCTGTCCTGACAGACTCTCCAAAGTCGCTGCGGACTTTGCCGTATGGATGGGGTTCCTCAATGTAGTCACGATGCTGCCTGTCACCAGGGCTATTTCCCTGGTATGTGCTGCAACATACGTCAGGAACATGAATGGATCATACAGCCCGCCGACATCCCCGAAATCAGGGTCATATAAGGGTGCATCTCTTACTGACAAAGAGGCAAACCCATAATCTTCAGCACGCCTGGCATGCTTCATCTGTTCCTCAAGATTCATCTCAGGAAAACTGCCCGTATATGCTTCAAGAGGAAAGCCGAGACCAAGGGTCATTCTTCCTTCCCTGAATGTCCTGTTAAAGCCTCTATGTGATTCAAACTTTTTCAATTCTCTCACCCGATTCCATATTCATCAGACCACCATGTTCTCTTCCACCCATTTTTTCAGATCGGTCACATGGTTCACAAAACGATCCGATTCCACCTGTTCAGCAAGTGAGGCGATCGTTTCCCTCTTCAGCACCGCTTTCCATGACTCCTCCGCTTCTTCCATCAGCTCACCCAGTACACAGCACCGGTCGTCATACTCCAGTTCAAGTACATCACTCAAGATGCCACTCGGGCTGTACAGCGACTGCTGCCCTTCGATTGCAACATAAATATCATATACCCGGATATCTTCAGGATCCTTTTTCAGCCTGAATCCACCCTTCACCCCGGGTACGGAAGTAATCAGGTCGGCACTCACCAATTTCCTCAATAGCTTTTGAAAATATGTGGGTGACGCTCCAATCTGTCCGCTGATCACTTCACTGTGCAGCACCGCCTTATCCGGCAGCATGTTCAGTAGAAGAACGGCATATACCGACTGTTCGACACCTGTCTTCATCTGCATCTCATTCACCGCTTCTCATTAATCATAGTTAAACCGGATAATGATTATCCAATTTATAAGTAATTCTAACAGATTTCTTATTAATAGACAATATCTGTGCCTGTATAAAAAAACAGCACACAAATGTGTACTGTCTAATCAATGCCCAATATCCTTTTCGCATTCCCGCTCATCACTTTTTCTATTATGTCCTCAGGCAGATCATGTTTCCTGTAATATTCCATTGCATAATCATAAGGAACATTCGGGTAGCAGCTGGCATAGATCAGCTGGTCTTCGAGTCCCCTCTCAGCGGCTTCCGCATACTGCCAGCCGCCGGGGAAGGAGATATAAAAATCCGGACACAGGTAAATGTTCGGATAATGGATCGCCACAGCAATGGACTCCTGTACAAACGGCCATGCCGCATGGGAAATGATCAGTTTCAAGCCCGGATATTTCTCCGCAACCCGGATCAGCTGCCTGGGATGGATATAATCATAATCCGGTTTTTCGCTTGTTAATGATATCAGCAGGCTCAGCGTCATACAAAACGGCAGATCATGTTCCAGGCATGCTTCAAATATCGGGTCCAGACTCGGGTCACCGATACCCATCAATGGCCGGATCTTGGCCGGATTTGCAGCCACACCGTGGAATTTACCGGTCGCTGCATACTTATAGATAGTTTCAACCGATTCCTCCACAGTCATATCTTCAATCCCGATGAATCCAAAGAATCGTTCTCCTTTTTGGCTCGATAAAAACTCCAGAAGTTCAGCGTTCGAACTGCCCGGCTCATTATTCCTGCCCAAAATCACAGAATGGGTAATCCCATGCCCGTCCATTTCTCCAATAACATCATCAAGTGAACGGGCCTGTACCAGACCCACATTTTCCAGTGCTTTGAATTTCTCAATGACCGGCGTCTTGCCCGCTTCAAACAAAACTTCCCACGCAGGGATGGGTGCCTTCATCTTAAAATCGATTATCATATATACAATTCTCCTTCATCTCGCAGTTAATCCGCCATCAATCACATGCTCGGCACCCGTTGTATAACTCGATTCATCCGAAGCCAGGTAAAGCACAAGAGCAGATACTTCTTCCTTAGTCAGCACTCTGCCAAGAGGCCGGTCGGATGCCACCGCTTTTCCGCCTGTGCTTTCAGAGAAAAGTCCGGTATTCACCAGGCTGGGATGGACGGAATTGACCCGTATCCCATACTTTCCCAATTCCAGAGCACCCACCTTCGTCATGCCGGTCACTGCAAATTTGGAAGCACTGTAGGCAACACTTTCCATCCTTCCCCGGATTCCGCCGATGGAAGAAATATTGATGATCGAACCGCTCGCTGCTTTTTTCATGGAAGGAATCACTGCTTTCATCCCCAGAAAAACAGCCTTTTGATTCACTTCAATCACCCGATCGTATTCATCCTCAGGAAATGCTTCAGTTTCCTCACTGTAATTGACGCCTGCATTGTTGACGAGGACATTGACAGGCCCCAAATTTTTTTCGGTTTCTACGATCACTTTATTCCACGATTCGGAATCAGTGACATCCTGCTTGATGAATAGAGATTGAGGACCCATCTCATCCTGCAGCACCCTGCCCGCTCCTTCGTCGAGGTCAGTAAAAACAACCTGCGCCCCTTCCGAAACAAATTTTTTAACATGTGAAGCGCCCATACCGCCTGTGCCGCCAGTGACAATCACAACTTTCCCGTTAACTCTGCCCATTTTCCAAAATCCTTTCCAAAACGAACTTTAATTTTCCTGGCTCACCGTAACATCCTCGCCAAACCACTCATTGGAAATCTCAGTCAATGTGCCATCTTCCCTGAATTTGACGATTGTACTGTTAATCTCTTCAATCAGCTGCGCATTTTCCTCTGTTTTTGCGAAAGGCAGTGCCACTTCTTTTTCACCGAATGCCTCCGCCGCCACTTTCAACGGGATGTCTTTGTCCTTAACCTGTGCGAGAAGAATTTCTCTGCCTGTCACATAGGCATCGACATTACCATTGGCAACATCCTGGTGAATGACATCGGCACCTTCGTAATTGACGATCTCAATCTCGCCTTCAGAATCCTGTTCTTTTAATACTTCACCGTAATTGGAACCAGTGACATTTCCCACCTTTTTGCCTTTGACATCCTCGAGAGATTCTATCTCCGTATTATTTTCCGCGACACCAAGCCCCGCTCTTGAAAAATAATAAGTATCTGTGTAGTCATATTTTTCGGCTCTTTCCGGTGTCACTGCGAAATTGAGCAGCGTATCCGCCTTGCCGGTTTCAAAGGAAGCAAGCGCACCCGACCAGTCGGTCGTCTCCCATTCAATTTCGTATCCCAAATCCTCGAATATCGCTTTGTAGACATCCACACTGAACCCTTTCAGTTCGTCGTCTTCCATATAATTTTGCGGATATCCATCCGGGGTAGTCGCGACAGTAATCACATCATCATCAGCCGCTCCGGCAGTGCCGCCGTTGCTGCATGCGGATAATGCCAACATCATTAATAAAACAAACAACCCTAAAACTCGCTTCATGCATCTTCCTCCCCATAAATCCTACTATAAAACTATGCTTTATGTATATGAATAAATATAACATTGAATATAGCCAGCAGCAATGTGATTGATTATAGGTAATCGTCAGTATGCATATAGACTGCTTTTATAAGTGGATAAATATTATAAGGAATTAAAAAACTCCCCGCTGTTAATAGCGGGAAGTTCTTGTGATATTCTATACCTGAAAATAATGGTTCTGTTATTTGAATTGCTTCATTCTTTAAGCAGCGGCATTACTTTAGCTGCAAGCATCTCTATGTTTTTCGATACGTTTTCAAAAAGCAGTCCGCCGATACCCATCTGTGCGAGGAACCTTGTTATGTCCGTAAAGTTCATGCTGACACATGATTTTTTCCACAACCTGCTCCGGACTACCGGCCATGAGCGATGTCCCGGGAGCGGCGAGACTTTCAAAACCGGTGATGATTCTGTTATCTTTATCGGACACGATAATGTTTGCAAGTCCTGATGAAACACCCGCTGCTTCGGAAATGAATTTTGTCGATACATTCTGTTCTTCAAAATTTTCAAGCAACAGTCTGCCAAAGGCATCATTACCTACTGCACCGAGTTGTGCCGCAGCAACAGCCTGATTGGCACCTGTTCTCCGGGAAGTGTTTCACAATGTCCTCCGGTTATAGTCTCACACTGTGCCGGCATATTATCCGCAACCGTCACAAAATTCATATTTACGCTTCATGTTATTGTAATTTTCGATCTATCCATGTTATAGTGCCCCATCGTATGAAATCAATATCTCTTCAAAAAGATTCCAGAACTTCTCCTGATCAACCGATTCTGCAAACAGCGTATTCAGCTCAAGTCCGGTGGTCCCAAGGAGATCCACTGCGGTCATGCCGTAGGTGAACTCACCTTTCGTCTCTATGCTGACATTTACATGCTTCATGTCGAAGAGGTCCGGTTGAAGCAGATACATAGTGGTACAGGCATCATGGATCGGCCCGCCTTCAAAACCGAAATGGTCTTTGTATGCCTGGCCGAAAAACTCAAGAAGTTCATTCACGAAGATCGCGATTTCACCTTCCAACCTGCTGAATCTCTGTCGAATATCTTTGTCAGCGATCACCTGGTGGGTTACATCGAGTCCGAACATGGCAAGTGGTACACCGCTTTCGAAAACGACCTTTGCCGCTTCCGCATCCACATATATATTGAATTCCGCAGCAGGTGTCCAGTTGCCGAATGTACCGCCGCCCATGAGTACAATCTCCTCTATGTTGTCTTTAATATCCGGGGCCTTGATCAATGCAAGCGCAATATTAGTCAGCGGGCCGGTTGGAACGAGTGTCATCTTCCCCTTTGAAGATCTTACACTTTCAATTATGAAATCTACAGCATGCTGCTCTTCTTTGATTTTAACAGGCTCAGGCAATACGGGACCATCCATCCCTGTATCTCCGTGTATTTCGGTGGCTATCTCGCTTGGCTTCACCATCGGACCTGCCGCTCCCTGGAATACGGGAACATCCAGTTCCAGCAATTCGCATATTTTCAGCGCATTGACGGTATTCTTCTCCACTCCCACATTGCCTGCAACGGTCGTAATTCCCACAATCTCAAGCGGGCTTCTCCCCGAAGCCGCGATGATGACCGAAATCGCATCATCATGGCCCGGGTCGCAGTCCAGAATGACTTTTCTCTTATCCATATAATGATCCTCCCAAAATAGATTCCTTACCATTTTACCAATCAAACTGATTTGGGACAAAAAAGCCGGAGCCCACTGTCCTGCGGGCTCCGGCTGATATTATTGCGGACCTTCCTCCACGACGGTCTCAACGTCCGACACGATCTCATCCAGCTGGAATGATGTATCACCGGTATCCACACCGGAGTAGTCTTTAAGTATTTTGCCATTCTGATCGATAAGGTAGAAACTGATGCCGTGGGTCACCTGGTTGCTGCCTTCGGGCGGCGGCGCTACAATCGTCTTGAAGTTCTTCTCTGCGAACTGTCTGATGAAGTCGTAGTCGTAGCCGTTCAGGAGTTTCCACTCCGTGCCTTCCGGCACTTCGTATTGGGACAGATAATCCGTCATCACTTCAGGTGTATCCGTTTCGGGGTCCACGGTGAAACTGAGTATGCCATAATCCTCTATACCTTTGGATTCAAGTTCATTGACCACCTGTGTCATATTGGAGGTCATCGGCGGGCAGACTGTTGCACAATTTGTAAAGATGAAATCCAGGATCCATACTTTACCTTCCAAATCCTCACGGGTAAATGTCTCACCGTTTTCATCGGTGACCTCGAAATCGTTGATTTCATTGCCGTATCTCGACATTACCTCAACACCGGAGGAATTACATGCAGACAAAATCATCGAAAGGATAACAACACTGAACAAAAGCTTTCTCATCTTACATACCTCCGTATTAATACTAATCTTACTATATCAAATAAAATTCCATGGACAAGCGTAAAATTTGTCTTTTTGTGAAAACTGTGTGGCACATATAAACCGTTTTAGTTCCCGGAGTTAAAAAGAGGCGGCATGTGCCGCCCCTGTGTCTATTTGAAATTCGCAGTGCTTCTTTCGTTCACCGCTTTCACTTCCAGTATGTTCTCCATCCGTTCCTTCAGTTCTTCGACGTGGGAGATGATGCCCACCATCTTTCCGCTGGTCTGCAATTCAATCAGTGTACTGATTGCCATATCCAGGGTTTCAGGGTCGAGCGTGCCGAACCCTTCATCGATCAGCATGGTGTCAAGGCTGATGCCTCCGGACTCCTGCTGCAAGGCTTCATTCAGGGCGAGTGCAAGTGTCAGGGAGGCCTGGAATGTCTCCCCTCCGGAAAGCGAGGAAATATGCCTTGCACGGTTATTGTAGAAATCGAATACTTCTATATCAAGACCGGTCTTGCGGTTGCTTTTCTCTGTGCTCCGCCTCAGCTCATAACGGTGGCTGGTCATCTCAAGCAGCCTGATATTGGCAATATGCAGGATGCGGTCCAGATAGTAGGTCAATACAAAGCGCTCAAGCGATACTTTCTGCCCGTTCCTTCCGGACACAGCATTCACCAGCTCGACCAGTTCATCGACCTCACCGAGTTCAGCTTCATGTTTCTCAGCAAAATCACCGATCTTTTCCCTGATGTTTCCATTATGCTGCATCTGGGCATAGAGACGGGCATTGTCATTTGTTTTCGTCTCTATTTCCTTGTCCAGAACGCTCAGCTTCTCCCTGTCTTCCTCCACCGGAATCTCTTCTGTCGACTCAAGAACTGATTCAAGGTCGTTTATCCGGCTCTTCAAAATGTCCTTTTGAGTATGGTATGCCCTTATCCTCTCCTCGTCTTCATCTACATCGGTATTTTTGAGGATGGAAAACAGAACGTTCCTGCCGGCAAATTCATTATCTTTCAGGAAATCATCTATGATGTGGGTGTTCTCCTGCAGCTGTCCGCTCATTTCAGAGAGCTGTCTGCGGGCTGCTGCCCTGTTCTCCTCAAGCCGTGATTTCTCCTCCCGGTAACGCTGCCTCTCCTGTTCGGCTTCCTCCTGCTGTTTCTCGTAGCGTGTCACTTTCTGCTGCCTTGCCTGGAACTCTTTTTGAAATTCCTCACGTGTTTCAAACTGTGTCTGTTCACTGAATTCCTTTTTGAGTGATTTCTGCTGTTCCACAGCATTTTCCGCATTGTTCATCCGGATCCTGTTATCGCTGATGCTGCTCTCAAGCCTGCGCATTTCCTCATCGAGCTGCTTTTTCCTGTCATACCTTTTATGGTTGTCATCAATTTTCTTCTGGACCTCATTCTGGTGTCTTTCTTCGGCCTCAAGTTCCTTTTCAAGTTTTTCAGTATCATACCTTTCCATGGACCCGAGTATGCCGTCCACGATTCCAAGATTCTTCTCCGCCGTTTCCAGCGCATTGCCACATTTCCGTCTTTTTGTTTCAAGCGCCGTGAGCTTCGCTTCGTCCTCCTCGCTCATATAGTCCCGTGCCCCGGGCAGAACTGAAACTGTCTGCCTGCAGACCGGGCATTCCCCGCCTTCAGTCAGATGCCCCGTAAGGTGTTCGATATGCGCTTTATCCTCCGGACTGTACATGCTTCCAGTATCTTCCTGTATTTTTTTGATGGCTGTTTCGGTGTCTTCCATTTTTTTACGGAGCTCCACAATTTCCTTTTCCAGCGCCTGCTTCTTTCCATCATATCCGGCGCTTTTGTTTTCCCGCTCAATCCATTCACGCATTTTCCGGCACTCGGCAACGGACGCTGACAATTCATTACGCAGGATTTCGCTTTCTGCATGTTCCCAATGGATCGAATCGTCCTCCTGTCTCGCTTCCGCAAGTTTCGCTTCCTGCGCTTTTATATCAGAGGCAAGGTTTTGCCGTTCTTTCATTTTTGACTGCAGCACCCCGTCCATATCCCTGAATCTCGGATCTTCGACGAACCGCTCTGTACTGTTGATCCATTTCACAAGTTTCGTATAGCCTTCCCTGTAACGGCTGATTTTGTCCAGAGTCTGCCGGAGCGCCTCGCCTGATGTTTCCAGCTCTTTCAGACCGGTGTCGATGGTGTTCAGCCGTGTTTCCAGTTCCTCTTTCTGTTTTATGAGGTCCTGCTCCGAACGAAGTTCGTATTCAACCGTCTTCACTTTCCTGTACTGTCTGACAGCTGTTTCCAGACGTTCTATCACAGCTGCATTTTCTTCATGGTCTTTCAATTCCTGTTTCGTACTGGCGAGTTTCAGAGCCTGCTCGTTATGCCGTTCCCTGCGGCTGATGGTTTCCCTGAGTGATGTCGCCTCTTGCTTCAGTTTTTGGAGTGCTTCCTCCAGCATCCTATATCTGTTACCGAGTGTTGTACCGATTTCCTCTATGACTTCGATACGCTTAGCCGCCGTCGGATATTCAGCATCGATCAGCTTCTGCAGTTCCGCATCCCCGTTTGCGCTCAGGGTGTTGAACAGTTCTTCAATCCGGCTTTCGACAAGCTCGATACTTTTCAGTTTTTCCTTCTTCAGTTCATTCAGCTGCAGTTCGAAATGGACAAACCGCTCCGTTCTGAATAAAGTCCTGAGTATCTCCTGTTTACTTTCACTTGAGGATACAAGCAGGCGCTTGAATTCCCCCTGCGGCAGAATGAGAATCTGCCTGAACTGATCGGCATCGAGCCCGATGATGCCGATCACTTTTTCTTTCACTCCGCTGATGCTGCCATCGAGCACTTCGCCTTCCTGATCATATATGGCGGCTTTCGGGGGGACAGGAGTCTTCCTGCCCTCCTTCTGATAGCTGAGTGTCCGCTCCACCGTATACTGACTGCCGCGGATTTCAAATGTCAGCTTCACCCTGCTGATGTCACTGTCCGTTGCAAACTGGCTGCGGATGGAGCCTTCCATCCTGTCGGATGTTGACAACGTGCCGTAAAGTGCATAGGTGATGGCATCGAAGATCATCGTCTTTCCTGAACCTGTCCGCCCGCTGATCAGGAACATGCTGTCTTTTACGGAACTGAAATCAATGGTTTCATCCTCGAAAGGTCCGAAGTATTTCATGTCCAGTCTAATCGGTTTCATCTATATCACCTTTGAATAGTTGTTTGAATAACCCCTGCTGATATTCTGTGAGTTCACTCCCGTGCACCTGTGCGATGAATGCATCAAATATCTCCCTGTCGCTTGAGCGGTTGACATCCACTTTGCTCATGCTGTTTCCCCGGACCTCTGTCACCGGCCGGAGCTCCAGTGTATTTGGATATATCATCTTGATTTTCGCCATCGGATCGTTGATGGTCTCAAGACCCGTGAGTTCAAATTTGAAATATGCATTTTTGTCCCGGAAAGTGACTTTTTCGTTTATGACCTCATCATAGCTGCCTTTGTAGTGGACCAGGTCAAACTTCGATTCAGTCGCCACAAACCGGCATTCAATCTCCTCCCCGGTATCTATCACTCTGAATCCTTTGGGCTGCCTGACTTCGGAAAAAGAGTACTTGAGCAGGGAGCCGCTGTAGAAAATAGAGTCATGCGCGATCGCAAATGGATGATGGAGATGGCCGAGAAGGACCAGGTCGAAGTCTGTGAAAAGGTCTGTTCCCACTTCCTCGGACAGGCCGATTGAAAGAGGCCGTTCAGAATCGCTCGCCTTTGCATCCGACATGAACATATGGCCGACAAGGATGTTGCGGGCGCCGTAATCCATCACATTGCGGATTTCTGCTGTAACCCTGCGGTAGACATCATGATGTGAAACAATCGATTCATCCATGAAATACTGCTTCGCTTCCAGAACATCCATGTAGGGGATCATGTAGAAATGGTGGTCATCAATGACTACCGGCTTCAGTATGTCCCTGATGGATGTGCGCATATGGTAATTGCTCTTTTCAAACCAGCGGCTGCCGTAATCCAGCCTGGACCTTGAGTCATGATTCCCGCTGATGGCAAGCACAGGCACGCCGAGCCCGATATTTATCCTGTATAGATACTCGTTGACAAGTTCAAGTGCCGCCTGCGACGGATTGCTCCTGTCGAAAACATCCCCTGCTATTACACAGAGGTCTATTCCTTCATCCTTTATATATTCGACCAGCTGATCCAGCACATGCATCTGATCAGAAAGCAGGTCCGTTCCATTGAGCCTTCTGCCGATGTGCCAGTCGGCAGTATGTAGAATTTTCATATCAACACCTCACTAGATGATTATACTAGAAAAACCGCCCCCGGGTAAATTTCGGGGACGGTTCTGTTCAGTGCAGCTCTCTGATGGATATTATGAGATCATCCAGTTTGCTTTCCATCCTGTACAGGAGGAAGAAGGTGATCGCAGCCGGAAATCCAACATCGCTGACCAGTGTAACCCATTCCATGGTCAGATGAGTTCAGTGACGTTCTGCTCGACGATTTTGGCAGAGTAAACAGACCCACTAAGATGCTCCTTTTTTGATAAATAGTAATTCCATTACAAAAGAATGATGATACAATACATTTAACAATATCTAGGAGGGAGTTGCACCCTCAGCACAAAAAAGGTATCCCACAATGCACGGATGCCTTTTTGTTTGTACTGAAGAGTTCTTCTATTCAACTATTTTATATCTAAAATCTTATGGATATATTGCAAGGTATCTTCTTTAGACAGCGGAGAGTGTCCTCTTTCATAATCATTATAGAGAATATAATAATTTTCTTTTTCAGATATACCTGCCTCTTTTAGAGACTTTCTAAATGGTTCAAAATGATTAGCCATATCAAATTCGAATTGATAATTTTGCAAATAATATATGATAGGTGCATACCCGTACTTCTTCATCGCCTCAACAACGGAAAATCTTTCGGGATATTTCCCGAAAGCATCCTCTTTAGACATTCCATTAAAAGCAGCGTTTAATAACTTATCAATTTTGCCTTTGTAATGGTTTAAAAGTAAAGTCTGAGGATTGTTCACTATCGCGGATGTTTGATGATGCATTGAAGATAAAATGATAGACATATATCCACCAGCGCTAGATCCCCAGTAAAAAACGTTCTTCGATTTAATGCTCAATAACTCTTGTACCTTCTTCGTGATAGCTGAATAATCCTCTAGATAGAAACGTTTTATGTTACCAGCACCCCAACCAGTATTCAAATCATTGAAGTGAATGGTTTTGTCATCAAAGAAAATGCAATTTACTTCAATATCTTCAGACCAACTCGACCTTTGAGCTACGGGAGGTTTTCTTTTTGTATGGTCTACAGCACCATTATTATGTATTATTAACTGATTAGAATCCTCTTTGATGAAGGTTTTGAAATAAAAATCCTCATCTTTATAAATGATTTTTATCATTTTTTCTCCAGCTTTTTTTAGCGTGTCGATAGTCATGCTTTCATAAGTTGTTTCCACATATTCCTCCGCCATGTTCCACCTCAATGTATTTATTAAATAATGTATCGTATAAACGATTCATAAGACGACTGCATCACTTCTTCGACTGTCATTACATCTTTTTTGCTTTCACTCACTAGATAGTGTGTTTCATACTCTTTCGTTACATCCCATACATTGTTCCTTAAAATTAATCCACCATTCAATTCAGTTGTAATCGTTTCGTCTATAATATATTTATGTTGACCCTTGTATCTTTCGTATGGCGGATATATTTCATACTTTAGAATCCGATCAAACTCTCTATTGTCTAGACTTTTGGCCTTTAGAATACAGAAAGAACTATTTATATCTAGTTCTGTTTTGTGGCCGTTTATTATTAAGCTTTTATTCATTTTTTCAATTTCTCTTACTATTTCTTCAAATATATCTTTCGAGTACTCTTTAGTCATTTTCTCGAAAATATAATTTTTCTTTACTTCCTTCTCTGCCTTATTATATAAATCGTTATAATTGGTCATGCACGTCCCTCCAATCATTTTCTTAATCATTAATTGTATTAAATATATCAAAATGGAGAGCGAAAGTGTAGAGGGATTAAATAGGAAGTAAAAAAACCACCTACTTTAATTAGTAAGTGGCTTTTGTTATGCCGTTTTTCCGGACGACATAACAGACAGAGAAGTACTATATTAGGGCATAACATAGTGTATCTATTATAACATAAAACCACCCTGCCGTTTCTGTGCGACAAGATGGTTAAGTGAAGCTTTTGAGTGTCTGGAAAACTCCTCTTGAGTATAGCCTTAAATCAAAAATAAAGCTATACAATTTCATAAATGTTTTTAAACTCCACTTGAATCACTTCGCGTCCTTTACTGACGACCACCATACCTGCTCTATCCGCTATGTACTCGATGCGGCACTCCAGCTGCACCTCGTAGCCGTCATTCCAGTAACGAAGCACGACCGTCTCCCCTACACTTCTACGCAGCTCTTCTTCTAATCTGACAAGTGTTTCATTATCGTGGGTAGGTGCAGGTACTTTGGCATTCTCCTCTATCATCTCGGCCACACGCTCATACTGTTCCGGCATAGTGGCAAACGGCTGCCATTTAATCATGCCCCTGCCCCGGGGGATGTTGGAATCCAACTCTGACGGATCCATTTCTCTGTAGTCGAGTTTTTCATTTACTCTCATGATAATCACTCCTCTTACAAATGATTATATAGAACGTATGTTCGTATTGTAAAGTGAAAAAAGACCACCTGCTGTGAGGTGGTTAAATTATATTACATTAAAGGCCTGTAGGATAATGCCTAATAGTGACATACTTGTTGCTACTGTTAATCCGATGAACCATTTTCTATCACTTTTACGTTCTTTCTCGGACTCTTTTCTATCCTTTTCTCTTTCTTTATCTTCTTCTTTTTTATCTTGAGCTATTTTACTCAGGATTTGATCTTTAGCTATAGTTATGTCTTTCGAAATACCATCAAATCTGCTATCTAAATGCCTTTTATGCTCTTCAAATTCAGGACGTGTAATATAGTTTTCCATGTCTCCACCACCTCCACTACTATAACTATAAGCGTTATTGGATGAATGAGCAAAAGATAGATGTGTTTTATAACTCTTATCCCCTCTGGCTTCCACTCTTTTATGTTCGTACCTGTGATCACCTATATCAATTATTTTGTGGGGGTTCGCCATAATATCCAGTTTCTTTCATCTTTTTCAGAGATTCTTCATGTTGCTTAGCTAATTGAGCAAAGCCATCTCTTAATTGATATACCGCTTGAGGATTCATGACCACCGTTGTTGAAACAGGTTCTGCTCCGGGTACTAAACGATCGAATGTAAGTGTTATTTCGTTGGGGTTAACATCAATATTCACACCATTGGCGTAGAAAACATCTTTTGACAAAGGTAAATTTCTTGGTTTCTGACCGTTTCTTTGATTAGGATTTAAAGACTCATCCATTTTTGTTACCCTCTTTCAATATGTATTAGTAATAATATTATCAGAGGGCGTAAAAACTTAGTAGCCGGAACATATATTCTTTTATGTATCCTCCCCAGGTGTGTAAGTCCTGGAGAGGTGTAAAGAGCACGAAGGGGTGCTGATTCCCTTAGTGTGTGCGTTATTGGCTTTAGCTAAATGTTCCCCACGGATTTTTACCAACCGCGCCTGTCCTACTGTTCCATGTGTTATATGGCAGGAACCACCATTCTCCGTTCTGTTCATACTGAATCCAAACATGGTCATCCTGTCTGCACAGGTAAGCGTACTTAATCTTGTACCCAGGATAGCACCATCCGCCCTCAGGATTACTTACGAATGGCCCGTTTGCCCGGCTCATTATACGAGTGTTACCGACTGTGAACGTACCGACCGCTTGTATATATTGAGTGCCGTGTGCATTCTTTTTCCAATCGCCCACTGTATATGGCGTTTTCTTTGCTGTCGTTTCTTTCTTCGGTTCTTCTGGTATTACTGGTACTGCTGGTTTAACCGTCGTTTTCGACACGCTGCCACTGGACAGGAATAGTGACTGCACAAGCGTTTCAGCATACTCATCCACTCTGTTCGTCATGATATCGGCATCAATCTTATTCGTACCGAAACCGAGTTCAATCAGGCGATATGCAATACCATTCTGACGGGCATCATTGACGTTGTACAGATTATTCCTGCCACTGATACCCTTGTGCCCCTTATGGCTGTAACGAACGCCCACCATCGATTGTATGGAGTCACGCAGTCTTAGGTCGTATTCATCCGGATCATAACCACTGTGGATGATGACGTGACCACCTCGGGCGGATGAGCCGGTTCTGTGAGCGTCAAAATGGATTTCCGTTACCTGGTCGGCGTTGTGCTTTTTAACCAATTGTGACAGATTACCGTAATTAGACACTTTCAAAGCATCGTAAAATACGGCTTTTGCACCTTTCGGAAGATACTTCTTCATGGCCGGGAACAGGTCATCCCTGACATATTTGTGTTCACCTTTTGTGATGTATCCCGTGGCGCCTGGGTCGAATGAACCATCGCGCTGATTACCGTGACCGGCAATGATAAGATGCACCTTGTTATCCACCTTGACGGTTTGCTTCTCCTTCTTGGCCGGTTTATCGATGTCAATTTTAAATGGATCAATCCCCTTGCAAGTAAAGTCTTTTTCATTCAGTGCTTCAATATGCTGCACCTGTAAATGCAAGTGAGAAGCCATTGATACGCCGGCGCCCTGATTGTGGCTGTTGCCTTGTTTGGCAATCACATCGCCCTTTTTGACCCGTTGCCCCGGCTTAAGTTTAACCGGCCGTTGTACATGCCCGTAAATGACTTGTATGCCGAGCCGCTCATAGATGAGTACGGCTTGCCCGCCGAATGTGCCATAATCCCTTGTGCCGTTGGCCACAAGTGCGTCGTCTGCCGCCCTGATATCCGCGCCATGCGTATTGCTCAAATCGACTGCCCTGTGGTAACCACCGCAGAAGCTGTCATAATTGTGGCCGTTGACAGTGTAATCCCGTTTGCCGAATATACCACTCGCATACTTACGGGGGTCTGATGTAATGCGGAAGCCGTCATTTTCATAGAATTCTATTAAATTCATTTCCACATCTCCTTAAATTCATTCATAAAAAATAGGCATCCAGTGGACACCTATTTCTTCAATCCTTGCTTTTTCAACGCTTTTGCCTGTTCCTGCGCCTTAACGCCCGCAAAATGGTTCTTGTATATCTCAAACGCCGTATAGCCAAAGCCGGCCACAGCATAGAGAACGACCAACAGCGCATTGATGCTGTCCGGCGTGAGCCACTCAAAAGAATACCCCATCACGGCCAAGAATGAGGACAGCGCCAATAGAATAGCACCTATCTGCCTGATGAGGTCGCCGGTGGCTGTATTGCGGACTTCCTGCTCAATCTTGCGGTCTGTGACTGTGTGTTGTTTTTGATCCATGTTAAACACCTCCTAAAAAATGAATATATGCATTATCGTAGTGATGACAATAATCAACCCCACATTAAAAAGCATCTCTTTGATGTCCTCATTCATGTAATCCCCCTCGCATATTATCTGCCACATTTTCTAAAAAACATACAGCATAGGAAACACATAAGAATCCCCTCCTTCATTATTTACATTGGGAAAAACATCCCCCAGAATGTGCCGATTACCATTAGGATGATGGATATCGCAAAACCGGCAATCGTCCGGGTTTTCCACTTATCTGAATCTTTGAATTCGTCGATGGAGTTTTTATTTTCTCGTGTCTCATGAACAAGATTATTTGTGGCCAGCGTCTGTTTATGCTGTGCATCTGTCAAACGCTCCAGTCCGTCAAATAGCTTTGTCGTCTTCTCTCTGTTGTAGAGTTCCGTTTCCTTAATTAGCATCTTTATCTCGTTGTGATTGTTGTCGATTTTCGCATTTAATTTCGATTCCTGGTCTTTCAATTTTTGGTTGATTTCCCGGATATCCTCCTCCAAATAATCGACACGCTTATTTAACGTCTCCAAAATGCATCACCACACCCCTTTCTGCATAATAAAAAGTCTTACTCCATTGAGCAGACTCTTATAATATGATTTCAATATCGTCATTACTAACCGATTCGTTATCACTCGGTAATTGATTAACATTCTCTTGGTTATACTTCTCATGCAGTTCTTCAAGTGTTAAAATCCTGTGCCCTTCTTTTCTCGTGAGCTTTTCCCCATCGAAATCAAACTTTAGAATTTGCATCGCAATTTCTTCCGGCACCTGTATGACTTTATCGTAATTTTCAGTGGGGACAGGCGTTTTGCCAGAACGTTTAGGTTCATAAACCCCATTTTCAATTCTGTAAAATACTTTCCATTTGCTCATGCAATCGCCTCCTTAACCGAACTGTGAAACTCTGTTTATAATCGCACTTATTAATGTTCCAGTCGTCGTCCGAAGTGTACTACCTATTCTAATCTGATACGCTTTTTCAGTTACATAATCCGGAACACCCATTTCAAAAGTGATATTCAACCATTTTGTGGAGTCAGCCGCTCTAATAAATTCATTGACTGACTCCACTACTTGCCCTGTGGAAATCTCTACGACATCTATCAAAACCCTGTTTGAACCCGAATCCCCCTCCATATTTATCCCGATTCCGATTTTCAAGAATTTTCTGTTGTGGGTAAAATGGCAGTTTTCTATAGTGTAATTAGAATCTATGGACACCATCGCATTATTCAAGTAATACCTTTGACCGGAAAAGTATGTGACATCGGGGTATATAAATTGATTCCTTTGAATCGTTTCGTCATTATTTGTAAGTCCGTCCTCCATCTGTTTGCCCCACTCTTTGCCGTTAGAATCTACAAAGTAATCAGGACGCAGATTCGTAAAGGATCCCTTCGTCGTTACGCCCGATGGTCTGATTTCTGTCCACTTCTCAGGGTTATTATAATCCCGTGCAATCAGTTCATCGCCACTGATATAGAAAAAACCTTCTGCGCCCACAATGCGAATCCGGTTCGTATCAATAGTGCCTGCAGTCAATGCTTCAGTAACCACACCTTCATAAGTGATGGCACTACGAGGATTGCCATTCCTGATAAATTGCAGACCACTGACATTCAGTTCCACGGCATTGCCGGCATTCTTGTCGTGATGCCCGATTAAACGATCTTTTCGATATTCAATGACCGAATCATCATCCCCACGGATTACTTCAAATGCTCGCTTGAACGCTTTAGGGAGCACAGACGGCGGCAGTGGTTTCTTTCCTCTCAAGATGTCATTCACATCCATCAGCGCATCATACTGAGCCTTTCTATAGAGCTGACTGATATTCTCATTCCCAAAGCTGTAAGTCGCTTCAATTAGATTTTCGTCCTCATCAAATAGTTCATTGATTTCCACTACACGGATATGCATATTGATGGATTTCGAAGGAATAACCAAAGGCACGTAATCGCCCTCGTTCACGGGTGTCTCAAATAATTCAGAGGACACTTCAAACGAAAGTTGATATGAGCTTTCTTGCCTTTTCCTTGCAGCTTCATAGACCGCATCTCTATTGTTGTAACGATCATCCAGAATCGGCTCCCCAGGGATATCTCCATACTTATCAGCCAAGCTGCTTCGGTAAATCACAGACTTCTGTGGGTTCCCTTCATCGTCAAAATCGTAGTAACCAGTAACCGTAGTACAGAATGAGTCATCCTGTGTATTCAACTGCAAATCAATCAGATTATCGTCCTCATGAATCATCAGATCATCCCGACGAGTACCGACTTCATTCCTGATTTGCACTGTCTTACTGCCGATGGGGATTTCAAACTCGGCTTCGTGTCGTTCAATGAAATACAAAAACCGCTCAGTCGTTGTCTGGCGATTAGAGTAATTCATCGTATTCGCATAGAAATTATCGATAATCTGTAATGTGTAGTCCGGGAGGTCGTTGAATAACGGGCCGATACTGTTTTCAATCGTCATCGACTTATCTTCTACATCATCGATGTGCCATACCTTATTACCCTGCCTGACTAAATCGAACAGACACTCGAATGATTTATTCCCGTGTATGTCCTCCTGCGGATTGTACAGCCAATATTCATCCCCTTGAAACTCTGCGATCCATCCGGTTTCAATTTCAGAAAGAAAGACATCATTGATTTCAGAGTGTAAAAAAGAGAGCGATATTTCCCGCTCTCCAATTACCCGGGTACGTGGGACTTGTGCCTCTGCGGGAAACCATCGCCCGTCCAAAGATTTTACTGAAAGCATCTAATCACCTTCTCGCTTGAAGAATTCCGATTATCGTATTGGCCAGGAGATCGACGCCAATTTGTGTAGCATTCGCACCATTCTTATCTTCCATAATCCAAGGATTTTCTACGCCCGTTTCAATTATAGATGAAGGAATGCCTAACTGACTTTGACTGTATCTACCCACGGTACCCACATTCGCGCCAGATGTGTACGCCCATTGATAAGTTCTGTCCTGGGGGAACTCCGGAATTTTAATTTGCCATTGTCTGCCAATGTATTTATAAGCATTAGTAGTTAGTCTGGCCAAGCTATCATCATCGGTAAGTGAGTAGCCTATTACAGTGTCGTGTGCTGTATGGTTATGGAAGTCCAGATGATAGTCTGCATCTGAATTCCCGTCCAGCACCTGTTTTAACAATACAGTCTCAGGTTGGGATGCAGACCCGTAGGGTGGAAAGTCCCTGTTCAAGTTTATTCCGTTCCTATTATCATAAGTCACATCAGCGAAACCAGAAGGACACACTAAAGGAACGATTACAAACTGAACATTCATGAGCAGTGTATTCAGCGTCTCGTCATCTCTGTTTTCAAGTAGCTGCTTAAAGAAATAATACACGGCGTAGTTCGCATTTTTTTCTCTGCCGTGTATCCCGCTTGTAATGATTATCTTTGGTATACTCAATGGTTCTCCTGTTTCTTCGGTCGGAACTGTATTCCAGGCCGAAGACTTCAGCATCTCATGCGGATGAGTCTCAAATTTATAAATATTATATCCATAATCATCTTGCCCTAGAAGCTCAGAAGAGAATATATCGTTATTTTCATCAGATAATGAAATAAACGCCTCATTAAATTCCTGTGGAGTCATCGTATTCGGGTGAGCGAAGTAATTATCTATATCGTTGGAATTGTAAGCGTTCAGATTCCCTACTACACTGAATTTTGATACCACTTCCTGGTTATCCGATGATTTACTATGACTAATACCACTGAAATGCGTTGAAACCTCTGTGACATCAGATTTATTAACTGGCGATTGATCGGCTCTTCTTACGTTTATGGCAATTTCATATTTGTCATCGAAAACATAACTATCTCCAAATGGCATGTATCCTGTTCTTTCAACGAATGCGTCATTTTTTCTCAGGAACAGCTCATATTCGTATGAGGTATTTTTAACGAAATTTATAGATTGACCAGGAAGAACGTTTTGCAATTGTGTCGGACTCACGTTTATCGGGGCATCACTAACTATTCTAGTTCCGCCTGTATTCCATCCGCCTTTTGCAAATTCTACATCTCTAATTAATCCATACTCATTCAACAGATTTATGATATATGTTTTATCGATTCCAGAGTAATTATTAAACAGATCATCAATTGTATTCACATCTGATAATTCCATAGCCCGATTATCATTGTTATGAACGACAAGATAATGATATCCGTCATGATCAGCTTTATAAGCATTATCAAAGTTCATTTTTCCGGTTCTGTCTATATAACTGTCATCTGCGGGTATGTTCGTTTCTCTTATTAATAGTTCATACATATATTCATTTGAGTGTCCCGGTTTCATTTCCTCTCCGGCCCTTAGATAAATGGGTTCAGAAGAGCGTATATTAACCGGATTTTCTCCAGTCACTTTCGCCCCGCCCGTATTCCATCCGCCGAGTTCGAATCCTATATGATCAATGCCTACAAGAGCGTAGTAATCCATCACTATATTGTTAAAACGAGCGTTTATTGTAACGACATCATCTGCAGTCATTACTGCACCGTCTTTACGTCTGATGAATAGATAGTAGAAGTTATTCCGCTCTATCGTGTAGTCAGTGCCGAATGGAATATACCCTGTACGATCTACGTAGAAGCCGTCGCCTACAACGCTGGTACTGCGTTCAATGAGTTCATACTCATAATAAGCATTTGGCGTTTGAGTCAGCTTCATGCCCTTTCTCAAAAATATAGGCACAATCGCGCGTACATTCACAGGGTTACTTCCAGTTACTTTACTTCCGCCTGTATTCCATCCGCCTAGCTCAAAATCTACGTCAATATCGTCATTACTCTTTTGATCCATATAGGTATTGACTTCGGCGCTAAACTTCGTTAAATCAACCGCGCCTTCATCTATTTTGGATTGCGTCACCGATTTATTAGCAAGCTTATAATTATTTACCGCACCATCTGCCAATTTTTCGTTCGTCACCGAGCGACTTCCGAGTTTTTCTGTCGATACCGATAAATTATTTAACTTTGCTGTGGTAATGGCGCCGTCTTTGATCATTCCATTGCTTACAACGTTCGTCCCATTCAGGAAGTTATTCAAATTCTCTTTCAAATTATTTATTAGCGGTATGAAATCAAACAATTGCTTATAGTTATCATTATGCTTATTACGGTTTTCGTCGTCATGCTCTGATCCTATAACGTTTCTAGCCATTTCCTCACTCCTTTTTGAGTAATAAAAAAGCACCTCACAAAAGTGAGATGCTAAATATTTCTAAAATTGTAATTCCAATCTGGTATAATCTGTAATTAGATTGGAGGTGAAACTTATGAGAGAGTCACAGTATTATAATCCAAAGTTTGACGATATTGCCCTTGAATTAGAAAGTAAAATCGGTCTGCCCAAGTGTCCGCACTGTCAAATTCAAAAATCATTCAACCCTTCAACATTCAGGCTGCCTTTTGATGATTCAGCTGAGATGAAACCGGAAGAATTCGGAAAGCACTACCCATTTTTAGCCTTGCAGTGCTCTAAATGTGGTCATACCGATTTTTACGATGCTCAAAAATTTGATGCGTTTAAAAATTAATTCTGTTATAACTATCCGGTCTAATTATTTTAAGTCCTCGTTTTTTTCTACGAGGGCTTAATTTTTCAATTAATTTCCTTATCATGTATATCCCTCCTAATCATATAAATACCTGTAATCTATCTTAAATTCAAAATCCGTTACCCCTCTGACATCCCAGTTATTCCATCCTCTTTTAACAGTCAAGAATTGCCGATTCGTATCCCCAGCCACATTATCGCCATTCAGCGTAATCTGATGCCCTTTAATTCTTAATACATCACCCGCAACGACATTCCTAAATAACTTGAATGTAGTTATACCGTCATCGATATCAACTAGTCCGTTTAAAGTACTGCCATTGAAGATTAAAGTAATCTCACTTTCTTTTTGCTTAATGAGTTTCACTTCTTCAGTGCCGGCATTATAAAAGTAAGGATCAGTGTTGATGAAAGAATATTTCCACTGTCCACTGTCACTGCTCAATCCCATACCGTAGCCCCATTTGTCGTTAAAGCGGATGCCTTCGGAGTCGATGTCTAAAGTGGTGTGGAGGGATTGTTTGAAATATGGCTTTTGAACAGTCAATGGTATTTCGAATTCAGTTAGCACACCATTGTTTTCTGATTCCAATGTGTATGATTGATTAGCTTCAACTTTCAAGAGCTTGAATGGTTCACTTTCTTTCGCTACATAAAACTCTCCAAGCCGTCTGAAAAACGCATATACATTACTCATTTTCATATCCATATCAATTGGATCGGATGAAATAATAAAACCCCGGATAAGCGCTTGTCTTCCTGTTACTACAGTTTTTCTTCCACGCTTTTCATAATCGAATCCGGATATCTCTAGTTTCAATGGATAAGAGCCATAATGCAGATACGTATCACCAGGGAGGCGCACTTCATTCATTTCACTGTCATAAACTTTAAAGCCCATAGTTTAACCTCCCTGATTTCATTCTTTGTTTTGATGATTGACGTTGATTATATCTATCAGTAGATTGACCGATTTCGTCATCCCCGATGTGTAATTCTTTGGCATTAATAGATATCAGCAATTCAACCATCTGTTTATAATGTTTCAGGCTGCCATTCATCACTTTCAATTGCTCTTCGAGTTTGCTGATGATTTCAGAATTTCCTCCACCTGCAGCAGCCTGATGATTATTCATACCCATCAATGCTTTCGCCTGTTCCATCAATTCAATGGATCGATTTCTGTTGGTAAGTGGTAGAACCATCTCCATCTTGTTGCCTTCTGCGCCTTCGTATAAGCCGTGCTGTGACAGCAGACCGCCATTCTCATAACTGCCAAGCCATGGCGCTGGGTTCTTCGTTCTGCCATTATCTGCATACTCAAAGTGCAAGTGAGGTCCGGTGGAGAAACCTGTATTACCAGACGTACCAATAACATCGCCTGGACCCACCTGTTCTCCGTTTGAGGTGCCATAGGCTGATAAGTGAGCGAATGTGAGTTTTGTGCCACCGTTATTCAATGTGAGCCATTTACCGTACCCATCAGAATCGAACGGCTGATGCGTCACTGTACCGCCAATCGGTGTCCGTACTGATTGATACACAAATGGGAAGTCCACACCACTATGCCAGTATCGTCCGGTCTCAGCGGTGTACTTCGCTGTGTGCCCATAATGGTAACTGATGTTGCTTGGATCCAGTATGCCCGGCACCGGTGTGGCAGTGGCTGCGAACATCTCTTTGGCTTTATCTGTAAGTGCAGATGTGAAGTTTCCTATCATGTGAGATAGTATTTCGCCGTGCAGTCCGCCCAATGGATTGACAACGCCGAATTGTCCCAGCATCTTTTCGATAAGTGCACCTGGATTATTTGCGTATGACATCACGTCAGAAACGAGAGTTGTAGCCGTAGCTGCACCTTTTCCGAGGACCTCTCCGGCTTTGCTCATTCCTGAATCCCAAGCTGACGATGCTTTCCCTGCAAGAGTGTCCCCTGTTGCCGAAGCAGCAGCACCTATACCAATCCTTAACTTCTTTAATTCATCTAACCAACCGCCAGTACCTTCAGCATATTTCGGAATCATGTTGTTCACAATTTCTTTTGTCTTCGTATGCGGGTACACTGTGGAACCTGCAGGCATGTCTGTTAAGACATTTTCTCCATGCGTCATGAACATTTGACCGTCCGGCGTCTGAATGATTTCAGGGCCGCCGCCATCATTGACGAGTGCCAAACCACCTGGGTGGTAGTTTGTTCCGGTGGCGTATGACGGCAGACGCGTATATCCACCTTGTGTATTGGAGGAGTACCCTGTAATATTTATCGGATTCAGTTTCGCGCCATCCAAACCGAGCTGATCCATAAGCCAGTTGTAAAGTCTCGCGACGCCATTGACGCCATCTTCAACCCAGCCTTTGACCTCTGCCCACATATCTTTCCATTTCTGAACCGTATTATCTTTGACGTTGTTCATCACGCCGGAAAGTGTCATGGCAAATACATCCCATTTCGAGAGAATATCTCCAGTCTCTCCATCCACGATGACACCATGTTCTGCAGCTTGGGCAGCAGCTTCAGAAATGACATCAGCATGTTTGTTTTCAGCATTTCTAACTGTTTCGTTATATTGCTTTTCAGCTTCATCAATGATTTTTTGCGCTTCTTCTTCAGATAAGTTTCCAGTCTCGTCTCTCTGTCTGATCGCTTCAGCTACGATTTCATCGCGTTTGGTTGCAGCATCTTTAACAGTTTTATTCTTAGCTTTCTCTGAATCTGCAATGAGCTGTTCCACGGTAGCTTCTGATGTAGCCAGTTGGTTTGTTTGCATTCTTTCGAGTATCGCCTGCTGCTCAATTTCGCCTTGAGACAGGGTTTCTACAGTCCGCTCATTATGATCATTCTGGAGCATTTCAATCTGTTCATAATGATGAGATTGCAATCCGCCTTCTGTTTCCATAGCCAGGGCAATAATCTCCTGGATTCTTTCATTCTTCTGATTGAGTTGATCTTCTTCTGTATTGTAATGTGCGTTGGTCTTTTCAAGGATGCGCTCACGCTCTATATCATTAAGGACGCCCGTTTCTTCGAAAAGGAATTGAAGCTCTGCCAATTCGTTCTCACGACGTTCCTGGAGCTTCAGGAGGGCTTCTTCATTCATGAGAGAATATTTCTCCTGGACATCTTCAACTTGCGCCTGTGTGACTTCCTGTTGGCCATAATAAAGTTCGTCCAACGCAAGTTTGGCGTTGACAGAGAAGTTGACGTAATCCTCAAGTGCGAGTGTGGTTGCCTCTGAAACGCCTTCCTCAAATACATCTACAGATTCACCGGCTTCGCGATGCATTGCCTTGAAATTCTCGAATGGTTCAACGATTTTTTCATTGAAAGTGTCCCCAATAGCAGCACCGACCGCATCCATCGTAAGTGTTACAGACTCTCTGAAGCCTTCTGTTTTATCCCACAGGTTGCCGAATTGCTCGCCTAACCACGGCAGAGCGGTCATCTCATAGATGCCTTCTGCGAATATAGTCATCGTTTCAAATGCAAGATCCACACTATTGCGGAACCAGTCCACTTTGTCGTAGGCAATAGCGAATCCGCCACCGACTGCAGCAACCAATCCGACTGCCCATCCGAGTGGGTTATTCAGTAATCCAACGGCCCCGGCAAGTTTTCCGGCACCACCTGCCAATAAACCGGCAGAGCCTGCTGCTCTTGCAGCACCGCCATCAAACTTACCCAACTTTTCAGTGACCTTGCCCACACCTCTGATAACAGGCGCAGCACCTTTAGCGATGACAGAGAATGCCTTTGCCACTGGTGTAGCAATAACCAAGAATCCGCCAAGCGCAGCGATACTCTTGAGCGTTTCGGGCTCCATGTCTTCAATAGTGTCTGTCGTAGTCTGTATGGCTCTTTCGAATGCCGGAAGCGCATCTTCTGCCACATCAAGCAGTGTTTCTCCAAGTGGCATCAAGGTGTCTTTCGCTTCACGCCATAAGCTCAGGGCACGTTGAGAGATGCTTTCTTCCATATTCCTTCCCATCTCATCCATCGTGCCGTTTACGCCTTCCAGTTCACCGTCTACATTGCCCAGGGCATATACTGCTTCGGCTTCGAGATCTTCAAATTTCGTTCCAAAGAGCTGAACACCAAGCTCATTGGCTTTCGTCTGGTCTTCCATGCCTTCCAGATCACCAGTCACTGCAGCCATAACATCTTTCACAGTAGCTCCCCCATCAAGGAAGGACTGCCATACACCTTGTGTTTCTTCGCTCATTTGAGCCATGGCTTCGCTTGTGCCTTTGGAGCCGTCTTTAATGCGAATCTGGAATTCCTTCATCACATCGTTAATGTAATCCAAGTTGTACGCACCGGCATCGAGACCAGCTTGAAGCAGCTGGAAGTATTCCTCAGCACTATATCCCATGGTCCCGAAGAGTGTGGAATACTCACTTAGGTTATCGAATAGCTCATTCGAGAAGTTCAAACCATTCTGAGCGCCATGAGCCATCAAATCAAAAGCTTCATCGGCTTCGATACCGAACCCGGCCATCAGGTTATTGGCGGCTCTGGTCACTTCATTCACATCTGTATCAAAAGTATTTGATAAGATAAGTGCCTTTTGAGTGATATTTTCTAAATCTTCATCATTCAGATCGCGGATATTCTGACGAACTTGCAAAAGCGCACTATCCACTTCCTCGAGCGAATCTCCGAAACCGTCTTCATAAATACGTTTCGATGTTTCTGCGAGATCTGCAGCCGCATCTTCTGTAAGCCCCAGGCTGTTCTGCATCCTTACTGTGGAGTTTTCCATTGATAACGCGCTGGACCCCGCAAAGATGCCAATACCGGCCACTACAGCACTGAGTAATGCAGACTTCTCAGCTACTGTGTCCATCTGGTCGCCGAATTTATCCAAATGATCTGCGCCATCCTGCAGCCCACGGCCAAATTTTACAAGTGTGCGATTGTTTTCTTCTTGCTCCCGTTGGAATTCCTGCATATTCTGCGTAGTACGATCTAGACTGCCACGGATTTTATTCAACTCACGTTCAGCTTTGTTCAGAGAAAACTCTGAATTGTCAATTTCCTTGGACGTCTTTTCTACAGCTTTGCTGAGCTTGCCGTATTCACCTTCTGCACTTGATAGTGCTTTTTCAGACTCCCTTAATTCTTTGGAGCCTTCGCCATATTGCTTATTGAGTAAGCCATATTCTTTTCGCGCATCGCCAACTTCAAATGTTAAAGTTTGGAGTTCATCGGTTTGCTTTTTCAAAGCTCTGCCGGCTTCTTGCGACTCTTTGGAGCCTTCCCCGAATTCCCGAGTAACTTTCTCATACTCTTTGGTAGCTTTCTCCGTTGCAGTAGACAGTTTATCAAATTCAGCTTCAACAGATTTCAATCTTTTTTCAGATTCCCGAAGCTCTTTAGCACCTTCGCCATACGTTTTATTCAACGTATCGTATTTGCGTTTTAGGTTATCGACATTACGCCCAGCTTGATCCAGTGCCTGTTTCTGTTTATCGTAGGCAGTCTTCAACGAGTCAAGTTTTCGTCTGGATTCTTCTACGATGTTCTGCTGCACATTCATCTTGCGATTAAGGCCTTCAATCGTCGCCTCATAACGCTCCATAGACTGCTCGCCACGTTGAAATGCGGACAGGTTCTTATCAAGCTCACTGTTTGTGATTTTCATCTGCCGTTGCAGATCCTTAAGTCCTTTATCGACGCCTGCATGATCCAGACCGAGTTCTATATTAAAGCCTCTAACCTCATCTACCATTTATTCACCCTCCTTTCTTACAAGGAATTGATGAAGTCAGCACCGTTCATTACTTCATCCTGTTTCTGCTGTTCTTTTTCAATAATTAAAGTGAGTAGTTTTTCATAAGGCGAACCATCCACTTCCTGGATCGTCCATCCATACTGCTTCATACAGTACCGGCGGATATTATTTAGATTTTCCTTTATTTCCTGCAGACTTAGCTCTTTCTCTGATTTCGTCTGATCGTTTGAAGTGACTGGGAGATATCTGTCTGCACAGCTTTTCAAAGTAATCATCAAATTCATCTGAATCCATTCCTGTCATTAAATCTTCTTCAGTTACTTTTTGATCTCTGAAAATATATGCAATGAATTCCACCTGTCTTTTCAGATTCTTGATTTCATCATGATTTTCATTTTTAAAATCTTCATTCACTTCTGATCTAAGCTCGAGAAATTTTTCCATTTCAATCAGGTTCGTTTTCTCTCTTTTAATGTGTTTTTCGTTGCCGTCTTTATCTTTCAGTACTAATTCGATCATGTGTATATCTCCTTTTTATGTGTTTTCTATTTGCAAATAAAAAAGAGGCAGTCAAGCTGCCTCAATCGTTTATGCTACGGGTTCAGTTGGTAGGCCTGGGAAGACCAGTTGACGGAATGCATCATAGCCTTCAGTGCCTTTATGCACACCAAACACACGACTCTTGCCGTCGATAGTTGCATCCTGCCATGAGCCTGTCAACGCAGTATTAGATGGTGTCTGTTCTTCACCCTGCATTTTGGTAGTCAGTGCGATCTCGTTATAGCCCATCAGGCCTTTAGTAAGTGCAAAGTATACCGGATTGCCGTCCACATCGCTGGACTTTGCAATCATGGCCACAAATGGCGCCTGTGTATCTTCCCCTACCCATGCAGAATTATTTAGGTCAACATCTCTGCCGAGCACAATATCCAGATCATCTTTAGGCGGGTTGAATGCCTCGAATGTATTAGTCACCTGACCAGTACCACGCTTGGACTGCCATACTGTCTTATTTGATGCGGATACACGGGATATTGTCGGCTCAAGTCCTGTAATAGTCATGTTGACCGTACCACCGTTCTCATCTCTCCAATCGAATGTTTCAGTGATGTTTTCACCTGACGCATCAAATACGCCTACTTCTACAGATTCAAATCCTACTGTTGTCATATATAATTCCTCCTATATCAATTTTGATTTGTAATAAAATTCATTCGGGATACCCGAGTAATTACGACTGTCCACATAGTGTTTTGTCGCATCAAAAAACTCATCCAGACCATCAGGCATTTGCCTGAGACCGAATGAGTGCATGATCTTTCGTATTTCGTTTTGTACAGCCTGTACATCCAACAGATCTGCGCCTTCCACGTCTACTTTGACCAGGTGGCTCTCAGCCATGAAATTATCGCTCACAGGCTTTTCAGGAGCCGGAGGCCCAAGAGGTCGAATGATTACATATAAATTAGAGGTGTCATTGTTTTCTCCCGCTCGGTATCCATAGATCCGTGGTCCCACCTTTTCAACAATCAAAGGAGACTCCAAGAGCCTTTGCTGGATTTCAGAAATAAAAATCATCGATTCAGCCCCCTTTGCACTTCATCAAAGTATGGTTTCTCACTGGACCGCATGGCGCCGGCAATCTTTCCGATCCCCGGCGGGCTGTACCGCTTGCCATTTCGGGTATAGCCATGCTCGTTGAGATGAATGAGCTTGTAACGATCCCTGGGCCCTTGCCAGTAAATCCGGACAATCACCTTTCCACGGCTTGTCTGCACACTGGAAATCTTCATCTCTCGAATAGAAGCCCCGGTGTCTTTGAAACTCTCCATGCTGCGCTGCATATTCTTATATGGAATTTCAGCAGCAGGAAGCAATACTTCAGACGCCTTCTTTTCCATTGCAGGACGGCCCAGACGTATTTCAATTTCCTTCATCATGTCATCGAAACCGGTTATTTTCCCGCTCATGTGACCGCCTCCCCGATGATGATTGCAAAGCGATGATCCTGATAATCCGGCTGCACACTTTTAATGTTGAATTTTTTAGGATTCCCTTTGGCATCTCTGTAGTATCTACCATCAATGGTAAATGTCATTTCATCAGTGATGACATACTCACCTTGCGTTTCACGGATTTTTACAGTTACATCGTTCAGCGTATTGTTCGACTTTGCCATTTCAATGTCTTTCAGCCATACATTGTCAATCGCAGCGTAGCATGAATAATATTTCGTTTCTTCTCCATCACTGGGCAGAAATCCACCGGAATCGGTTGTATAGAAAGTGACGCGGTTGGTTAGATCATTAAAGTTTATCGGCACTTTCTTCACCTCGATACATGGATAGCTTAGATATCAAATAATCCATGTTGACATTCGTTTTCTCCATCTGTCCCCGGTCCTCGAAGTATCTGGACACCAGTATTTTAATTGCCAGTTTATACAGTGGATAGAGTTTATCTCCCTCAGCCATATCTCTTACTCCAGATCCATACAATTCGGCTTCAGAGGCTTCAATCAGTCCTGTAATAACAGCATCCTGGTGCGTACCGTCAATGAGTAAAAACTCTTTCATTTCTTCGAGCGATACCTTCATGATTATTCACCCTCTTTTTTATTGGCCGCCTTTTTAGTTTCAGTTTTTGCAGATGCAGTCTCCACTTTGTCGTTCTTTGGAACTGCCGTTTCCACTTCAGCGAGATGTCCTTTTTTGGTCAGCTCGTCTACACGCTTTTTAGATCCTCTGAATTTGGAGTTGCGAACAAACAATTTTTCGTTTTCCTCTTTGCCTCGGAAGCCCTTCACAACTCTGCGTTCATATTGTCTTTCGTTAGCCATTTATATTCCTCCTCAAATTTTGGATAATAAAAGGCACTTTATCGTTAGTGCCATACGAGATAAGGTGGATCAGAGCTCCTTTCTGCCATATCGGCAATTAACTGCTATATAGTTAAACAGAACCATCATCCCCTTCTATAAAATAAAAGAGCACCCTCACGGATGCCCTCATTTATGCTACAGGCGCTTCACCGACTCGCAGGATAGCGAATGCTTCAGTGTCCTTTGGTGCACCGTCCACAATGGCATAGCCCATGTAATCCGTAATACGCTCTCTCACATGGTCTTCAGTGTACATTGTGATGTCCTCGTTGATGTTTGCTGTGTACCCTTGCTGTAGATTACCTACAAGGATTTCACCCTCTGGAATACCAGCGTCTTCGACTACAGACACGCCAAGGATGCGACCAACGCCACCATTCATAGCATCAGCCATAAACAGTGGACGACCCACACCATCAACGATATTTGCAAGTACGTTCCATACAGTCAGGCTGTTGGCGTAGATTGTGGAGCCAGGCGCATATACTGATTTAACCGCTGCACGAAGTCCAGTAAGGTCTGTGTAAACCAGTTCTCCGGCAGTCGCTGCATCCAGGACACGTGGCGTATCAGTTTCAGCAAGCAGTGCCGTTTTAATACCTGTTGGCTCTGGTTTAGATCCGTCAGTCGGTGCATTCCCTTTACCTTCATATACAGAGTAGGACAGCGCCTCACCCATGCGCGTACCGATTTCAGTGACAATGTAGTTGACAAATTCTTCAACAGACATCTTTTTGAGTTTCCAGGAAACGGCGACGGCTTTCGCAAGCTCGTGGCCAGTCAAGTTAAGCTCGCCGAATTTCAGCTCATCCGTTTCAACTTTCGTATTCTCATCGTAGAATCGAGCGTTGTCACTCTTCTCACCAGTAATCAAAGTAAGGTTCCCGCGCACGCGTAGCTTTCTGACTGCCGCCCAGAGTGCAGAAACTTCCTCAGCCTGTTTCCAGATACCGTCAGCAATCGTTTTCGGAATCAACACTTCACTGTTTTCAGTCGTGTGAGTGAAATCCGCACGGTATTCTGTATTGACGTGATCCATTAATTCACGTTCTTCATTCGTGAGCTTATTGCCCATCATTTCTTTTGACCAGGCACTGCGATATTCAGGAGATTCTACTGCTTCGCTCCATCTCATTTGCATCACGTTCTTATTACCGCCGCGTTGGTTTTTTTCATCGTTTTCCGGTGTCACAATCTTCCGTCCTTCAAGATTTTCGTTATTCAGACGGTTTGCCACCTCCTGGCGTTTCTCAATAGAGCGTTGCTCTTTATCTAGTTCATCGATTTCTGCATTCAATTTCTCAAAGTCCACCTTTTCTTCTCCGTCAAGCGCCGTTCTGATTTCTTTTTTACGTGCTAGAATTTCATTAAGTCTATTCATGTTCAAGTCCTCCTAGTTTTAATTTAAGTTTTAGTTTTTCGCGTTGTTGAATATCCAATTGACGTTTTGACTCTGCATCCCTCTCCAGGGCTTCCTCCTTCTCCCTCTCCAGTTCGAAGAAACTTCGAGCACTGATTGATGTGCTTTCATATGCAGGGAAATCCACTGCGGCAACATCAAACAGCTTGTCAATCTTATTAATCGTGCGGGTACGCGCATCGCGGTCATATGTGTCCTCCAACACAGTGAAAGCGAAGCTCATCTTATCGATGTCGCCCCGTTTGATTAACGTGTACAGATCTCTACCTGTAGATGTGTCTGCGAGCTCGGCGCGGATGAACAAACCAAATTCATCAATTGTGAGCTGCAGCGTATTATTACGGGTACGCGCCATGATCATCGTCTCGTTTGAATGGTTATATTTAAAAGGCACATCAGATAGATCAGCGCCATCCAATGCGCCTCGGGCGATAATTTCCTTATATTCATTTCCGAATTCATCTGTCCAAAGAACTGCCGGATCATTGAACCGAACAGCATAACCTTCAACGATCATCTTATCCTGTTCTACTGCGTCATCTGCCAGCCGGACTTCCATCTGTCTTAACTGTTTTTCACGTTTAACCTTTTCCTTTGTCGTCATTTAGATCCCCTCCAGGATTATCAATATCGTCATTCATATCTTTAATGTCGTCTTTCTCATTTTTATCAACATTCTGATACTGTTCAGCCTTGGTGGCGTCCACATAGTTAAGGGATTGCAGTATCTTGTCCCCACCTTCAATCGGTGGCAGATTGAACATCTCTCTTACTTCGTTCAAGCGCAATGCACCCAACGGAGAAATGTACTGTACGAGTGCGATTTTCGTTCTTACAGATGCATACTGGATTCTATTTGAATCGAATAAAATTTCATTACCATAATTCTGCTCATTCCGTGTAAATACTTTATTCGTAAATTCTTGGGACATCTGAAGCGCAATGGGCTCCAAGACACTTTCATAAAAGGCATTCCACTGGTCCTCTGTATAGTCCGAATTGACAATGCTCGTATTCAGATTGAAATAGGACAGCATGTCTTCTTCAAAGAACTTCATCTGCGCTTCATTAGTCATTTTCGGCTCGTTACTGAGTTCTTTGTAATCTGCTTTGGCATCGAGGGCGGCCACACCGGACTGATCTTCGATGTCCATGTACTCCCGGATGAATGTGTCCCTATGCTTCTTCACATCCTCCTCTTTCAACATGGTATTGTACTTCAGGATTCCTCTGAGAAATGAGGATTGCTTCACTGCATTGACTACTGAATCATCAGACGTCTGGATCACTTGGATTTTGTTCTGAATCGGCTTGTTACTGGAACCAAGCAAGTCATGATCATTAAAATACCGCCTCAAATGAATGAAATCATCATAATGGGCAGTGAATTTATTGCCATTAGGAAATTCAAACTTAATATATAGCTCACCCTGGTATTCCATCATCTCGAAATTCTTATTATTGACCGGATGAAATCCAATGATTTTCCCTTCTTTGTTCCTGTCGATATATATAAAGGCGTTGTTTCTCAGTAGGAGCGTTGTAACTACTTTGTACTGCATATCAAATGCACTCATGAATGTATTTGGCCGGACACCCAGCAGATAGGTCAAATTATCGTTATGCTCAATCTTGTCATCACTCGTCTGTCGAATATGCCGGCCATTTAGTTTGGCAGCATGGGTAGCAATCGTATGAATGGCTTTCCTCGCTGTTGCCGACTCGTATGGATCCACAATTTCATTAAAAATTGGAATAAAGTCATTCATCAGCTTGAATTGCGTTTGAGCCACATGATTATCAATCAATTTCTTGTCTGTTTTAAATATTTTGTCGAAAATACCCACCGTTTCACCCCTTTCTAGGAAATTAGGTTCATATACTCTTCCTGTCGCCTGTCATAGACGACATAGGCATTCAACATTGCAGCAGTACCATCAATCCGCCTGCGCTGAGATTTCCCTTTGTCTGGTTGGATGTTGCCATTTTTATCAATGTCTACTGAAGTATTCGTCAGACACCATTTTGTTACCGGATTATTATCGTAGACAATCAATTTCTTTTCCAAATCAGCACCCAGCTGGAACATCGGCCCACTCAATGTCTTTTTGCCTTGTATGACCTTTTCCATGGACTCTCCACCATTGCGCATTTTCATGTCTTCCACATAATATTCAGCTGACCATGCATCATATCCATGCCAAGGGGTGTAGAGGTCATATTCTTCTTTCAATTCATCAAACCAGTCTGCCACATGCTCATAATGGACCTTATTGCCGGGCGTTGTTCGGACATAGCCAAGCTCAATCCATTTATCATATGGAATCTTGTCCTCCCGCACCCTTTGTTCCACCAGGTCCTCCGGCATCCAGTACATATGCTTGAAGTAATAGTGTTCATCATTCGGTATTCGGAATAAAACACACGCCGCCGTCAAGTCGACATTGCTCGATAAGTCACTGCCCCCGATTGCATAAGAAGGACGGATCTCTTCGATGTCGTACTTCGTCTTATTGTTCGCCTGCTCAAATGTGAGCCATGCTTCAGATGATGTGGCTGGTATATTAAAATCCTTCGTCAGTAGATTCGATACCAACAAAGGATTATTAATGGCTTTATTCATTTTATTGAGTAATTGATCTGCACGTTTGATGGTACCGAGACCTGGATTCGCTTTTTTATGCGCCCCTGGGTCCGTCCATTCCTTCCGTTCATCCAACTCGTAGATAATGGGGAGGAAGCGCTCATTTTCATATCCTTCTTCATCTCCAAAACCATTGATGATGTTCTCAGCTTCTTCATATTTGATATCATATACACTTTCTCTTATCGTACCTGCGGTGGTTATTGCAAAAATCATTGGATTATCACGCGCGGAAGTACCATCATAAATAACATCGTAGAGGTCCATCATCTTCCAGGCATGAATTTCATCCATCATTGCACCGTGGACGTTCAAACCATCGAGCGTATCACTATCACGACCGAGTGGCACAAATGCACCGTCATTGAAGTTTGAAATCATATCAGAAACTCGAGATTTTATAATTTTTGAGAGATACGGAGATTTTTTAACCATCCGTTTCGCATCATTCCATACAATCTTCGCCTGGTCCTTTTTACTTGCCGCAGCATAGACTTCAGGACCGCCTTCCTGGTCTGCTATCATCAGATAAAGCGCAATACCGGAGGCCAATGTGGATTTTCCATTTTTACGGGCAACAATCCATAATACTTCCTGGAATTTACGACGTTTATCAATACGGTCCACAAATCCAAATGCAGCAGCGATGCCCGCCTTTTGCCAGAGCTCCAACTCAATTTTCTGTCCGGCCCATTTACCTTTGGAATGACGGCAGAATGATTCTATAAACTCAATCGGATGATTGCCCCGTTTAGGATCATACATCCATCGACCATCCGTATCATGGGTATCATCGACCAGCTTCTTATAAAGCCGTTTGATTTTATCCCCGACGATTTCTTCATCATTTTCAATCCGTTTCCAATATTCCAGGATAGGATTGTAATTGAGTGGATATATTTTCAGTTCATCACTGATATTAGTTTTAACGGTCATCAATCATCACCTCGCATGTTTGCAAAGCGCGTCATGATGTCTTCTGGGCTGTCCATTTTCTCTTGAATCTCCTTCGGCAAGTGAGAAGATAGCTCTCTGATAATCTTCTGATAGTTTGCGTTCATTGAGTTATACAATTGAGCCATCGGGCGTTGTCTTTCATAGGGTTTTTGGCTTTCTGATTGTGAAAATAACTCAACTGAGCCGTTTTCCATGAGGTCTTCTTCCATATCTTCCAGAGAAACCCGCATAAAAGCCGCCCTGCGCATCAAACCTTCGACAACGTTCAGTGTCTCTTTTGGCAACGGTTTATAACTTTTCTTTATTCGGTTGTATTCCGTTCTAATCCGCTGTTCTTTCGTCTTTTTAGCTCTTGTCACCACATCTTCTCACCACCTTTCAAGGAAAAATAAAAAGAACGATCCAGCCATAATTTGGCGAATCGTCCTCAATTTGGGGAGGGGGGTCATGCGCGACCCTTTGTGTTTTCTGATGGTCCCCCATCTCGGTCCCCCGGACCTCGATTTGTTTTTCAGACCTGGGGGGTACCTTTTACTTTTCTTTTTATAGTTTGCTTGCTGATTCGATTAGCTTTGCTGTTGCTTTAGCTAATTCAGGATCATGATACTTTTTTACTCTAATGATCATTAGACTTATCAACTTATCTGTTCTTCTTAACATATCTAACTTGATTTCTTCTTTCGTTTCCTCATTAAATGATTTCAATTGATTAGACATATCAATCATTCCTTTTATGATTTAATAAATCATTTCATGTTCTTCAACGATGTCACCATCATCATTGAACATCAAACCCTTTCGTCTGTTCTTCTTCCACTTGGACTTCTTACCTGTCCATCGTTCATCATGCTCTTCATTGTGGCAAGCATGACACAGACACTCAAGGTTGTTCAGGTCCAGTCCCTTCTGTATATCTTGAGTAAGGTAGACGATGTGATGTACCACATCAGCCTTCTTTATCCTGCCCTGTTTATAGCATCTGACACACAGTCCATTGTCCCTACTCAATGCCATCTGCCTTAGCTTCAACCATGCAGGCTTACGATAGAACCAGTCATACTCTTGTGGTCTACGGTTAGACATATGCATCACCCTATCTATTAATGATGAAGCCCACAGATCATGTGAGCTTCAGTGTGAGTATGGAAATCATCCCGGTCTTACAATGTGTGTGACAGTGTACCCAAGACGGTCTGTAGATATACAACTACACTTACTATTATAAAGAGTATGCGCCGGCAATGTGTTCATTTAAAGTACATAAATAGTCCGCAGAAAGTCCGGGAAAAGTCCGAGTTTTTACACTATATGATTGAGGAAGGTGAACTAGCATGTATAATTAAGGTAACAATGAAGGAGATGATGATGTGTCGCGCTTTGAAGTTCCAATAAGGAATTTGGTAGATGGACAGACAAGAGATCGTTTGGTTTGCTATAAGTCTATTCTTAAAAAAGAAAGTATATCTAAAAGAATCACCCCGAATATCGTCAATCCAGTCAAAAGTATAGAAAAGGGTATTAGAGAAAATCAAGCCTTTATGAATAGAATGAGTACTGCTATGAATATGCAAAAAAGTATGCCTGCATTCAATGCGGCAAGAGATGCTTTTGATAATATACAAAAGATTAATTCGGAAAACTTGAGAGCTATTAGTCAAGCGATTAATACAGATTACCTTAGTAAAATAGCATCATCTATCAATTCTTATCAAAGAGTAACCGTTAATTTAACACCTACACTTACCACAATAAGCTCATTTGACAGTGACTTCATTAATCGTATTCAATCAAGTTCTTCTATAATGCAAGAAACATTGAATAATTTGAATACTAAAGCACTTACGTCGATCAGCGATGCACTAAAAGATATGTATAATGTTTCTGAAATGATGAGTAGGACTTTTATTTACCAAACATCTATGTTAACAGTCGATGACTTAGATGATGAAACATATAAGTATATTGATATCGATCAGCTTAAACGTTGGTTAATATTAGCTGCTTCTAAAGGATATTTGTATTTTAGCATGGGAATATTAATATACACATCTGTTACTGATACAAATCTTTTCTATCTATTATTTTCTACATGGGAAGAACCTATAAGGAAAGCATCAAAAAAATATATTAAAGAATATGATAAAGATGAAGAGGAGAAATAATCTCTTCATCTTTAATGTTTCTATTTATATAATATTTCCTCTATTTCTTTCTTTGCCAACCTCAATATTATGTCGAAGTTCATTTTTTTAATGCTGTAACCTTTGCTCTTCAATCTTATATCAACTGCTCTATAAATATTTCGGTTGCCCAATAAAAAAACGAAATCTTTACCAACTGACGAGACTTTAATATTAGAATAGATTTCTTTATCGCTGCCAACTGTTACTACCGTTGCGTCGATGTAACCCATATCAGCTAACAGATATAACTGGTATGAAGTATGCCAATCTTCTTGTATTCCCTCATATCGTATCGGGTTATCTAATATCTTAATCATCAAGTCGATGTCTCTTATCTGCATTCTACTCACTCCTTAAATTGTTTAATCGCTTGTGATGCTGCCCCACAAATGAATGCTGCAATAACTGCTTGATTCCCTAACTCTAGATATTCGTCGTCCGGTATGAACACTCCCCATGCAAATCCGATGATCAGGGCAGCTATTACTCCGCAGATGAATATCCTCAATCGGAATCACTCCCATTCAAATCCCGAAGCGTATCGGCATATTCTTTTTTCAATATCTCGTAATACTCTTTATTATCTTCATCCTCAAATTTTAAATCGGCCAGTTGCTCTAATAACTTGTGTACCGTCTCGTTATAATCACAGCAGTGTAACATTGATAAGGGAATTGGCTTATCATCGTATGACGTGAAATATCCACAACTGGATTGCGCGGTTGCATGAAGTAATTGGAATAATGTTTCCTCGCTTAATTTAAGGGTTATATTAGGCATCCTGCTCACTCTCCCTTAGCTTTTTTTAAAGCATTCTTAAACTGTCTTTGATATGTTCTTGATTGTTCCATCTTCTTCTGCATTTCTGCTTTTCTAATTTCTTTGTCTACATATAAATAACTGGCTATCGCTTCGAGCACTAACCCAATACTGTTCTTCAAGAAGAAACCGCTGATGCCTTGTGAACTGACTAATACTCCGCTACCATCTTTCAATGCATCAAATTTGATGATGACGTTACCCGCGCCACCGAGATTGATTTCTACATCAGTTTCTTCTACATCTGTTACTTCGTTTATTCCCCACGATGTCATTGGGTCACTATAACCGCCGACTTGTGGATGACTTCCACGCTTTGTTTCATGAAGCAAATTAATTCTTCTTATGTCTTTTCGGAGATTATCGAATGGACGTGCATCATCATATTCTTCATTCATCTTCTTTCTCACTCTCTGTTCCAAAGAATTGAGTGCCTTTTCTTTAGAAACTATTGAAGATGCATCTGAAATTCTTCGGCCTCTTGATGATTCCAGACGATAACTAATTTTAAAATCACCCTTCAAACTTCCAGATTCTTCATAAGTTATTCTGCAACCTTCATCCTCTATCAGTGAGTTTATTACTGGATACTCTTTTAAATTTATATTCATTCCTTTATCCTCCCTTGAGTAATACATATCTTATATTCTGTATTTCTGGTAATAACGCTTAAACGCCTTGATACATAAGGTGTGAGCCCATACCCTCAAAACATGAGAAACACGTTGTCGCATTATGAATCACTGACGGCTAAAAGAGATACGACTAAAGTGATGCTTTTAGTCGTATGTGTACTTGAAATCCCGCATGGCCGTGTCGATATCGTCCTGGATGATCCCGATGTACTGCAGGGTTACGTTAGGATGCGAATGGTTGAATATCTTCTGCAGCGTCCCCACGTCCTTCGTGGCTTGGTAATAGTGATAGCCGAACGTCTTCCTCAGTGTATGTGTGCCCACTGCATCCATCCGGAAGTAGTTCTCCAGGTCTTTCACGATGCGATAAGCTCTATCCCTCCGGATGGGCTGATTGAAGCCCTCACGGCTCTTTATGAGATACTCCCAGCTATCCTTGCCTTCGATGTATTCAAGCAGTGGCCCTTTCAGTCGCCGATTCAACACAATCTTCCGTTGCTTACCTGTCTTCTTCTCCCGGATCCGTATGTCATTTGTGTGTATGTGCTCCACTCGCAGCTGGAGTATGTCTGAAATCCTCAGGCCGGAATAAATTCCGATGAGGAACATGATGTAGTCCCGTTCATTTTTATTCTTCAAATGCTTCAATATGGCTTCAATCATGTCCGTATTGCGTATGGGTTCAACGAAGTTCATGCATAGTCATCCTCCTTTCCACTTTCATAGACCTCAATGCCCAGATAGAATGCCAGACGGACGATTGCATCATTCTTTAATTCGTAGTATTTGGTACGACTGATGCCCAATTCGGTATAGATGTCTACATCCATCATCTTGTCTTCCTGCATCTGCGAATACACGATGATATGCTTTTCATAAGGTTTGAGCTCCTCTATCGCATGATGCAGTTTATCCATCAATTCATTCCGTTTCTGTAATAACTGCTGCCTGCGTATATTGCGCTCTGCAGACTGCTCAATGCTGTTCATGCTTTTATTGGTGCACGGTGGAATGAAGCTGAATGATTGAGTCACTGATGGCATGTCCCTCACAGGAACGATCATGAGTAGTTTTCTATATTCTTTGAGTAAATCGTAGACCGCATCCCGAGTGGCAAAAAAGTCCAAATCTTGAATATCTAACTGCAGCATTGAGTTTCCTCCTTCATGTGATGAAAAGGAGCGTTGACGCTGCTCCCTTACTTATTCATATTGTTTCCGATAATGACGAGTATGATGATCCAGATGCAAAACAGTACAGTGATCAGTGCAAGTGCAGCGCCGATGTTCATATATCACCTGCCTAATATTTCTTTGACCTGTTCCAGGATATTACTTCCCTGTTGATCCGAATCCGTTTGTGCCTCTTGCTGATTCACTTTCAAATTCCTCCACTATTTCAACTGATGGCGTGACGATTGGACTGATGACGAGTTGGGCTATCTTGTCACCTGCTTCAATGTCTTCAAAATAATCTGTCGGTCTATAAACTAGGTCACCGCCGGACGGTTTCTTGAAACTTCTAACTATCACCCCAACATCACCTGCATAGCCACAATCGATTGTCCCAAGTTGCACTTGCAGTGGTGTTTTAAGCGTCATTCCAGAACGTGGTCTGACTTGAGCTTCATAACCTTCCGGTATATCTATTGCTATACCTGTTTTTACTAATACTACAGTCCCATTGTGTATTCTAGTATCCTCCAGTGCGTATAAATCCAATCCCGCATCGTGTGGATGACTCCTCGTCGGAATCATCGCATCCGGATGGAGTTTCTTTATTTTGAGTTGGTTCATGCCAGATAATCCTCCCCTGTATCTATAACGAGTAATGACTCTTCAATAATTTTAATTTCTTCTTGGCTTTCTTTTTCAAGCCTTTCGTAATGCTCTCTTTGTTTACTTCTGTCTTTTAGAGTTTCCTTTGCATCGTTTAATTTAATCCTCATATCTGTTTTGAATTCTTCAACGTGTTTGTTCATTGATTGCCCTCCTCGCCAGAGTTGGCAAATACCATTCTCATTTTCAGCCTTTGCATGACCTCGGGAATCACTTTAGACAAGAACATTCTCAATTCAATATCATACTCATCTATAAAGTCCTCCAAATCAGCATCGTCTTCAAAAAGGTGCGCAACGTCATCTAAAGTCAAGTCTTTCTTGGAATGTTCCAAGACCGCATTGATTGTTTCTGTTCTCATTTTCACTCGTCCTCCTCATAAAATCCCGGATAGAATTTCATTTCGATTTTGTTATTGTGCTCATCTTTTAGCTCCAGAAATTCATGGTCATCTTTAGTAATTACTTTTTTAACCTTTAACGATTCTTTGGTATTGATAACTTCCTGAAATTGCATCATTTCTTTTACTGTTGTCATGCTATTCGTCCCCCTTATTCTTCTTATCATCATCTCCGAAATAAAATTCTTCCTCCGCTTTTGTGGGTCCGGAGTGTTCTCTGGTATTGCTTGACATCCACGGAATTGGATTCACGGTGTTTTGATTGATCGGGCGTTTATCAATCCTTTCTTTTATCTCCATCATGCACACCGTGCAAATGAGCAGCAGTAATACGTTCAGTAGCACGGCGGCGGAAGTGAGTAATGTAATCACAACTCCCACGACTCCTCTCTCGGCCTTGAATCCCAGTTAGCATCCTCCCGCAGCACGACCGGCTGACGACGCTCCAACTTGCGTATACGCTCTTTCAGGCCGCTGTTCTCGTTGAACAGTCTTTGCCTCGACTTCCGGCAATTCGTAATCTGCTTAACCGCCCTGTCCATCGCTTCGGTCTTTTTTTCCACGATTGTGCGTAGTCTGTTAATCTCATCCTGATATGCCTTGATTGACTCCGCCTGACTGTCTATGCGTTCGACACATGAGCCGTCGGCTTTGCATTTTGTTTGGTAGGTCATTAAATTTCCTCCTCACATTTTTTACAGATAAGCATCATTGGATTTTCTTTAGTCATCATGTTCAACGTTTTATTCTTCTCACATCTGTGGCAGAAATAAGTGTTTTGATGTGTGATTCCATCCGGTTCAACTATGTGGCTGGTAAGTCTCACTCCTGCACCCTCAACATGCTTGTCTCCCACTTCCTCAAACAACATTACTCTCTTCCGGACCAGCTCCTCCAGTCGCTCCATATCCGCTCTCTGTGCTTCAAGCTGCTTAATGGTGCGCTCTTCCTCCCGGATTTCCTTTTGGAGCGGTGTGAGGGGTTTGAATCGAGTCAGAAAATCTTTATCGATAAATTCTCCATTCCGAAGATTGAAATATAGCGCTATTAAATTAAAGTTCGTTTTAGTCCGGTCTTTAATCAGCTTATGGTCATACAGACCGCCCATTTTTCTGGGACGGTAGAATATTAATGACACCGTCATCCACAATAGACATATGAGCCATATAATACCTAAAGTTGTCATCGCCTTACCTCCTTATATTGGTTTCACTTCCAGGATGTAATCATCTTCTGTTGCAGACACATTAATGTTTTTATCCATGTGCTTATATGTGAGCTGTCTTCCAAGTGCTTTGACGAAGTGTTTATCGTAGAATGCTTTGGAGTACATGCGAGCGTATGAATCATGTATGTGGTGTCTCATTTGTTTTTCAATGATCATCAATTCACCGCTGATTAGGTTCGGTGTGGTTTTCATTCCGGATCCCTCTCTTCAAAATGATTTTCTTTTAACCATCGTTCGTAATGCTGATAACATAGCTCGAAACTCTCATATGCGATAACGTCCTGGTATTTGTTCGGCAGTATCAACACGTCATCTGCGCCTGGTATCATGGTGGCAAATCGCTTGCCGGCTTTATAGATGTGCCGGCGGTTCAGGAGTCCTCTGAATAGCATCTACATGACCCACGTGATATCTTTCTGATACTCTGCCAACTCTTTTCTCAAATCATTCACTACAGCTGTCAATCGTCTGGTTTCCACCGTCAGGTCATGATTCTCTTTATTCAGCCTCTGTAGCTCGTCTCTGATTTCTGGTGGTAGAAACTCTTCATGTTGCTGTGTCAATCTTTTCTGAAGCCACTCGATCTGACGTTTCATGTGAATATATTCTTCATACAGTTCACTTTTAGTTATTTGATTGAAAGTCTTCATGCATCCTCCCCCATTCTCTTGAAGTAGCCATTCTTTATCAGTTGCTGAAAGAAGTCCTCATGGATACTTGTGGAAGCCGACCTCCCTTGTATATGCTTGTAGCCGACATGGTCACCTATAGTAGAAATGATTTCCACTGTTTCCTGATCACCGTTAGTATTTTCATATTGAAATTTATCTCCCTGTTTAATATTCATTAGATCACCTCGAATAGATTTATTTGTTCTTGTAACCTACAGGATGGATAACGCTCTGAAATGGCTCTCTTAGCTTCTCTGCCGTCCTCAAATTTGAAAGTGGCGTATTCCTCTGCAAAGTCCATTACTTCGTAGTGTGAGCCGAAATCTGAAGCGTACAATGTATCTTCTTCTTGTTGATTTATATGTTCATAGAGTGTTTCAAATTCTTCATTGGTCACTTCTTTGTAATCCATTTGTATGCCTCCTTGGCCACGGGCAAGCGCCGGCACCGTGATAAATAGATTGCGTATAGTTTAATAAAGGGCGTTGGTTTCTCATGAGATATGCCTGAGCCACTTTGTAGTGGTCGTATGTGGCGAAGTCCTCCAAATACCCTTCCATGAATTTCTCCGCCTTGTCGTTCATCTGAAGCTTGTCTGTCTGCACCAGGTAGAGCAATGAGTACTTATAGACTGTGAAGGTCCTTACTGCTGCATCATTGTTCGCCTCGCGGATGATTTCCTCAAATGATTGCAATGTGTCTGTGATTGTCTGCATACCCATCACCCTGTAAATATTCTTTGCGTCGTTTTGAAGAATTGCGTCAGTGCTGTGCCGGTCGCGCCATCTTTGTTCTTGGAGATGATCACTTCAAGTTGGCTGCCCTCTGAGGGGTTCTCTTCTTCATCTCTAAGGTAATAATCATCCCGGTAGCACAGGGCGACGATATCAGCATCCTGTTCGACCTGTCCTGATTCCCTCAGGTCGCTCATGAGCGGCCGTTTGTCCTGCCGGCTCTCAGGTCCCCGGGAGAGTTGAGATAATGCGTTGATGGTCACATTCTGTTCTTTGGCAATGATCTTCAATTCTCTGGATATCTCTTCGACCTCTTGGCGTTTATCGTGATGTTTATTATCCGATTTCATAAGTGTTAAGTAGTCGATGAATATCACACCATTCATGCCCTCAGGAATGTTATTGGCTTCTGCCCTGATATGATTTGGGCTCACCCTTGCATCATCTATTATTTTTATATTTGCGCCATGATAGATTTCAATGGCTGCGATGACTTTATCAATGTCCTCGTTGGTCATGCTTTTGCTCGGCTGTTTGAATTTTTCAAGATGTACGCCGGACATGTTCGAAAGAATCCGATGTGTCAGTTTGATTTCAGATGTTTCAAGCGAGAAAAATATGACCTGCGTGGTTTCGTCTGCCACATTCAATGCCATCTGCAATGCCAGAGCTGTCTTACCCATTGAAGGCCGTCCGGCAATGATGTTAACCTGGGCCGGTTCGAATGAAATCAGGTTGTCCACTGCATCGATGCCGGTCTTTATGATTGTTGTGGCATTTTCTTCATAGAGGCTATCGAATACCTGTGCGAGAGTATCTAACTTCTTATCGCCCTGCTCCAGGTCAATCTGTTCCAGATGGTCAATCTTATTTCTCATGGCCATACTGTTATCGAAACTGGGATCCTGTGTGTAGGCATCCATTGTCTTAGCAATTTCTCTATGTTTGTAATGCTTCAGGACCTGTTCCTGGTCTCCAATGAACCCTTTATCCGTCGGTATATCCAAAAAAGCAATCTGACTGACAAAATCATAATTTCCATATACTTCTGGAAGCTTCACGGCTTCACTGATCAACTGATGCTTATCAAATGCGAGGTCACTCTGCAGTTTATTCGCGATTGCGCCATGTCGGTTATCATCGAAGTATTCCGGAAGCAACCGCAACTGTTTACGCAGTTCAGGAAACAGCAACGCTTTGGCCAGCACTGTCTTCTCGAAGTACTCCACATCTGTAAAGTTTGCGATTTCATTCATCTGATGCACCTCCCTTGAGCAATACGCTGAGTTTCTTTAGTTTTTCATCACGCTGCCGGGAGAGCTCAGGATCAGACTTTTCTCTTTCAACCTGTTCGATGGATGCGATCATTTCACTGTCTACTTTTTCTTTCGGTTCGATATATAAGATATGGGCAAGCTTTGGAGCAAATGTTTCTTTTTCTGCGTAATGGTCCAGCTTCGCCATCGTCATTTCAAAATTGCCCTTCATGAGTTTATACATCCAGATCCGTGCGACCTCTCTATCGTTGTCTGCCATGAAGTTCGGATAATACGCTCTGATGGTCCGTATTACTGTTTTCGCTTCCTCTTTGTCCACATCATCACCTACAGTCCATTCAGGAAATCATCGTCGCCTGGTGCACTCTCTCCAGAGGATTCATAAAGATTGCCTTTGATATAGTCGTGATCGTCCATATACATCTCATTATTTAAGAATGTAGCTGGATGCGCCTGATATCTTTCATCGCCTATCTTGATACTTTTCAGATAAGAGACGACTCCTTTTTCAATATCTTCGTAACTGTGATTTTGAATAGCTGTATTGAAAGCTCTTATGGCTTGAGGTCTTTTCTTTTTCTTTTTATAAAGATTCCAGAAGTCCTCAAAACGCTCATGTTCTTTATTAGTTATTTTATTCTTAGTTATATTATTACTAGTTATATTATTCTCTTTAACAGTTCTGTTAACGGCCGTTGCCTCATCTGTTAACGGTCCATTATCAGTATTGTTAACGGCCGTTATCGTTTGTGTTAATGGATAAATCTTTCGATTGGTGACTACAGTGCCATTTCTTTTATAAGTGATATTGATGTAACCTCTTGCTTTTAGCTTCTTTAATCTCCTGGAGACTGTTACATCAGTTACACTGAAAAGCTTTGCGAAATAATCATTTGATGCGTAGCAATAACCATGCTTATTCGATAAGGCAGTGATTTCAGCGTATAATATCTTTTCATCACCAGTGAGATCAGCATCGTACCTGACCTCAGCAGTAATGAACCCAAAGTAGCTCGGATGATTTTCCATACTCATTTCCTCCATGACGTGCTATAATAAAAGTGTGTTTTTATCTGACGTACTGACCTCTATCAGTACGTTTTTTTATGCCTTAATCTTTCTAATTTCGTGCAGTAGCGAAAGTGTCGATTGACGATTTTCTTTATAACTCTCGATTTCTTTCATGTACTTAGAAATTTCTTTTTCGCATCGATCAATGCCTTTATCCAGTCGCGCTACCTGCTGATTCAGATCGTTTATGAGCACTTCCTTTTTCTCTTTCAGAGTCATCATCTAACCCCCTTCAATTGATACGCTGGTATGCTGATTGCCTTATAGTCTGAATAAAAAATCGCATTGCCTGTTTTTACATACGTTTCGAGACTGCCGTTTTGAAAGAGCTCCACTGAATCAATCTCACCGTTTTTCTTTTTGTAATTGACCTTGTGCAGCTCGTAATGTTCCAGTGTGCCTGTGTCAGCATTCAGTGCTTCAATTTCTTTAATCATTGACAGCCTCCTCATTGAGGTTCATAGTGAGCTGCTTGACCTTCATCCTGGTAGCTGTGGAAGGCGTCCATTGGTTGATAAAATCAAACGCTGTATCAAAGTGCTTCTGCTTTAATTGAGATCGTGTCTTCACGCCTGTTACCTGGTTCACACCACTATTGATATCTTTATATAATTCAGACCGCACTTCATTGTTATTGGCATATGCAAAGGTTGAAATGGTCTCTCTAACCACTCTGTTTATATGCTTGCTGAGAAAGTTATATTCTCCAACTTCCAGTTTCACTTCATCTTTCAGATACGTCACATCACTTTTGAGTGATTTCACATCCTCATTGGTCTGTTCGAGTGCCTTCATACTCAATTTCATAATTTCCAGAGGATCTTTCGTCACTTCATAGCTCCCTGTTTTACGAATGGCCGGAAGCACTTCAGATGTCACCCAGCGTTTGAATCGTTTAGCCGAATCAAGTCTGCTTGCAAAAATGAGACTGTAAAGTCCGGATTCATTAATGATTGTTTGATTCTGCTTGCCTCCAGGGGTGTCGAGCTTCGCTACTCCCCTGTCCTCCTCATCTACATGTCGAGTTAACGCATCCCTTGAATTTGCATATCCAAGAATCGATGCAACGTCTCTACCAATAAAGTGAGGTTCATCCTTTATTACTACTGTTCGTACATTCTGGTTTTCAAAATCGAATACTTGTAATGGGTTCATTCCACTGCCACTCCTTTATTTTTCAGATACGCCATTGCTTCTGCTTTACTGCTGAATATCATGTGACCGTACAATTTTGTTGTGTTGAGAGTTTCGTAAGATGTGCTGTAATCAGTACCGTGGATGAGGTTGGAAAAAATCATTGTTTCGCATTGTTCCTCGAACTGTTCATTACTCACTTCTGTGAATATCATTTCTTATCAATCCTCCAATCGGTTATTTTTACTTCCGAAAAAATGCTTGTGAGCGCAATAGCCAGGAATGAAATGAGCAGCATCCAGGCGACGACTTCCGGTGTGATGAGATCGAATACTCCAGCGAAGAAGAACATTGCTATGGCGAATGTAATGAGCCAGTGTTTTAGAGTCATCTGACTAATTCCTTTCTCAAAATAGTGAGTATTTTTCGTGCGAGGTCATTCGGTATCATCACCTCTTCGAGATTAATAGGAGTGCCGGCTTTATCATAAGTTGATACGTTAAGCTCATTTTTCATCATCTATATTCACCTCTTTTATTAATCGCATTTATGCGACTTTAGTATTAAAAAAAATAGACATTGCTTCTTCATTAGTAAGTGGAATGACTTCCACCATCTTTTGAATTTCACCAATTGTGAAATTAACTCCTCCTCTTTTCATCTTCCTATAGAAAGTAGCACGATTTATACCAATGGCTTCAGCTACTTCTTCTTGGGAGGTTCCTTTTTCTACTATTATGCCTTTCAGCTTTGATGTATTAATCATTAGTTACACCTCCTATAAATCGCATTTATGCGACTTATTAAATATAATCTTACCATAACAGGATACAAAGTCAAACATAAAATCGCAAAAATGAGATTTACTTTGTTGCAATTATGCAACATTAAATATATACTTGATTCATTAATAGGAGGAATGCTCAATGAATATTGGAGATAGGATCAAACATCGTAGAAAACAATTGGACATTAACGCTGATGATTTAGCAATCGCTGCTGGTGTTTCGCGCGCTACTATATTTAGGTATGAAAACGGAGATATAGAAAAAATGCCAGCTGTCACATTAGAGAAGATTGCAAAAAAGCTGAGAACTTCTCCGGCATATTTAATGGGATGGACAGAATCGAATGAAATGGAAGAAAACGAAAGTGTCCAAACGATTGCTGCTCATATTGATGAAGATGTAACCGAAGAAGAGATGGAAGAAATATTAGACTACATTAAATATAGAAAACAAAGAAGAAAGAAAAAATAACTTCGGAGTGATTATATGCAAACAAAAGAAAGACTGCTTTCATATTTTCCAAAAGTTGAAATTGACGTAGATTATGATATGCCGAAAGGATTGACTGGTTTATATGAAAGAGATACGGAAATACCACATGGAAATATCGTCATAGACGGGCGTTTAAATTATTACTTACAAAACGGTATTCTGGCTGAAGAGCTAGGACACCATGCTACGTCATATGGAGATATTACTCATTATAAAGGAAAGAGATTCAATTTAGATTCAGCACGTCAAGAAGTCAGGGCCAGACGATACGGTGTTAAGTTAATTATGCCTTTAGAGCGATTAATTGAATGTTATAAAAGTGGACACTGGGGAGACATGTATGCGATATGTCTTCACCTTGAAATAGATCGTACATATTTTAAAGATGCGATTGAAGATTATAAAAAACAATTTGGTGCCTACGTTAAATATGACGGTTATCTAATCGAATTTGAACCTTTGAATATAGAGGAGGTATAATCTATGAAAACTGCATTATACATAAGAGTATCAACGAAAGAACAAGCAGAAAATGGACACTCCATAGCAGGACAAGAAAATCGTTTAAGAGCTTTTGCGGAAGCAAAAGACTTATCAAACATTGAAGTTTATAAAGATGATGGTTACTCAGGAGCATCATTAAATAGACCCGAGATGCAACGATTAATCAGAGATGTAAAACAAGGTCAGATTTCATCTATTTTAGTTTATAAATTGGATAGATTGAGCCGTTCTCAAAAAGATACTCTCCACTTAATTGAAGAAGTATTTAATCGGTATGAAGCCTCTCTCATATCGATTAGCGAGTCATTTGATACCTCTACAGCCTTCGGGCGGGCAATGATCGGTATACTCTCTGTATTTGCTCAACTAGAGCGAGAGAATATCAGAGAGCGCATAATGATGGGTAAGGAACAGAACGCTAAACTCGGACGCTGGAACGGCGGTGGTAATACTCAGGGAACAATTTTTGGTTATAGACGAAAAGACAAGCACTGGATTATTGAACCATACGAAGCTGAGATCGTTAAAGAAGTATATACATTATATCTTGATGGACATGGTGCAACTAAAATAAGAAATATCATTAACCAAAAATTTGGCGACATATTCCCAGATCATACTCGGGTGACAGCTATATTGAAAAATTCTTTCTATGCCGGACGAATCAAACATAGTAATAAGGAGTATGAAGGAGAGCATGAAGGAATTGTATCAAAAGACACTTTTGATATGGTCCAAATATTCCGGGATAAAAGAAGAGTCAGAACACCAAAGATAAAAGACTCCAATTTTGTTCTGAGAGGATTAATAAAGTGTGATTGGTGCGGAAAAAATTATACTAGTCGTCCTTCATCTAAAAATAGACCAGGAAGATATGATTACTATTCTTGTTTTGGAAGATTTGCTGCCGCTAAATATCCAGAAAGGCAGAAATGTATGAACAAAAATCACAGAGCTGATATACTTCATGAATTAGTTTTTACTCAACTTGATAAATTGAGATCTGAAGATTTAGATTTTGAAAAACACTTTGAAGATAATGACACAATCGCTGTCTATAAAAATAAGTTAAAAGAAATTACTAAGCAAATTGAAAGGGTAACAGATTTGTATATTGATGGCGCAATCCAGATAGATATATTAAATGCTAGGATGGAGAAACTGAACAAAGAGAAAAAAGCAGTAGAAGAGAACCTTAAAAATTATGAACCCAAAAATGATCTTGCTGCAAAAGAGTTGAACAAACTGCAAACAACTGATTTCAGGAATATCAGTAATGCCGAATTGAGTAATATGTTAAATATTTTAATCGATCGTATCGTTATAGATAATAACGATATTAAAATTTACTATAATTTCACACTTTGAGGGTCTGTTTATACTGATACCGGCTTGCCCTGCGTCGGTGCGAGCGCATTGGTGGAGATGAGGCGACCTGCTTCCTGCAGGAGCGTCTCCTCAGTCAGATCATCAGCCGGATTGCTGATGTTGAGTGTAAAACGGCGGTCTGCATCTGTGTTGAATACAACAACCAGTTTCTTATCCATTCATTATTCCTCCTCTGATTTTGAATCTACTTGATTACATACACTTCTTCTTTTTCCACTGTCGGATAGAAATCATTGCTCAGATTCTGGTATATATCAGCAAGCGTGTTGATATCCGCATCCGTTGCGTTCGTATCCAGGTTCCTCACGGATCTGAAACGCAGCCTTTCCTCACCTTCACCGTCGACTTCAATGAAATAGAACTTTGCACTCAGGCTCTTGATCATGTGTTCCACCTCCTTTCACACCATATATCGACACAAATTGTTAGATGGACAATTATACTTTTAAATCTTATAATGGCTAGGAGGTGAGCGTATGAACGACATTTTTATATGGCTGATAGTCCTTTGGACATTCATCATGCTGGGACTGATGATAATTGGCGGATATTTCATGTTCAGAAAGTTTTTAAAGAAACTGCCCCGGGAGGACGGCTACAGTGAACTCGACTGGCAGGATCATTACATACAGCAGGCCCTTCCATTATGGAACGAAGAATCGAAAGCTTTGCTGAATGAACTGGTTTCCCCTGTGCCCGAGCTGTTCAGGGATGTGGCCAAAGAACGCATTGCCGGGAGGATATCAAAGATTGCACTGGATGACAGGGCAGGAGAAATCACCCTCGACCATATAATGAAGGGATATATCATTGCCACGCCGAAAAAGGACCATAAATTCATGAAGAAAAAGCTCAATGAACTGGAGATAGATTATACACCGTACGAGGACCTGTTCCAGTATGCGGATGATGAAAAGCAGAAATTTTCTATATTCGAACAGACAGAAAGAATAAGCAGCAGATCAGAATGAACTGATCTGCTGCTTTTTGAATGCCCTCAGGTTGATATACATGCTGAGCCGCCATATGACGATCATGACAAATGCCAGCAGGAAGAACATACCGCCAATCTCTCCGGGTGAGATACTCATGGATAGAATCGTTTTGAGTATTATTCTCAGCACGAGCAATGTGACAAGTATGAGCGGGAAAAGTCTGGATTGCTTTACATAGAGCGCGCTGTCCTTCTCTTCATATCTGGTAGTCAGCACCAGCAGTATGGAAAAGATGGCGCCCATTATCACCGATTCCCCGATTTCGACGGGCGTCAGCCTAAAGTACGGAAACACATACATCAGTGCACCGGTCGACATCATGACGGGCGGAATCAATATTTTCTTCATCGTGAGCGGACGCTTCGCCGCCTTCTGCCTGACTATGATTGCACCAATGCCCATGAAAACCGCCATTATGGAAGCTGTTATGAATAATATATTTTCCATACCCATATCAGAACCCCTGGAAATCCCCGAAGAACGGCTGCAGCCAGATGATGATCTGTGTCAGTCCGTCAAAGTACAGCAGAACTCCCATCAGGATCATTATGACACCGCCCGCTTTCATGATGGTATTGGAATATTTCAGCATCCAGCGCGTGCGGGAGACGAAGAAACTTAAAATGAAGAAAGGCACTGCAAAGCCGAGACAGTAGACGATCATCAGAACCAGGGCATTGTTCGGTTCGGTGGCGCTCATTGCAAATATCGCACCGATGATCGGCCCGTTGCACGGCGACCAGCCTGCGGCAAATGCCATGCCGATGAATACGGACCCTACAAACCCCGAGGGCCTGTTTTTGAATTGCAGTTTTCTGTCTTTCATCAGAAAGTCAAAATTTAGCACTCCGGTGATGATCAGTCCGAATATTATGATCAGTATAGAGCCGAGCTGACGGATCAGGTTCGAATATTCAATCAGGACACCGCCCAGAAAAACCGTTCCAAAACCGAGTGCTATATAGACCAGACTGAATCCGATCAGGAAGAAAAGTGTATGGAATATCGCTCTTGCATTGAATTTTTTATTTTCCACTTCGTTGAAGCTCATCCCTGTTATGTAAGAGACGAACGCAGGAAACACCGGAAGCACACAGGGCGAGATAAAACTCAGGACACCTGCTCCGAATGCAAGGAGGAATGTTACTTCACTGCCCATGATAATACCCCCATTCATAAATATTCTATCAGATGGAACGGGGGTTGTTGTATAGTTTATACAGTTGTTTTAGAACTTTCTATGACATTTCTCCCTGACCGTTCTGCAGCTGATACATCTTGTGATAGATGCCGCCGGTCCTGATCAGTTCATCGTGCGTCCCTCTTTCAGCGATCTCGCCGCGGTTCAGGACGATGATCTGATCGGCATCCTGAATGGTTGATAATCTGTGCGCGATCGCAAGCGTCGTCCGGCCCTGCTGCATCCTTTCAAGGGATTTCTGGATTTCCTCCTCAGTTTCAGAGTCGATGTTTGCGGTCGCCTCATCCAGGATCAGTATTTTGGGATCCATCGCCATGGTCCGTGCGAAGGCGATGAGCTGGCGCTCACCGCTTGAGAACGCACTGCCCTTTTCAATCACTTTGTGACTGTAGTCACCCGGCAGCTTCTGTATGAACTTATCAGCCCTTACGAATCGTGCCGCCTCCTTCACCTGACCGAAGGACATATCCTGATGATACAGCCGGATGTTCGACTCCACGGTCCCGTAGAAGATGAAGGGGTCCTGGAGCACAAGACCAATTTTCTCCTTCATCTCCTTTTTCGGCAGTTCCCTGATCGATTGTCCGTCAATCAGTATTTCCCCTTTTTCAAATTCATAGAACCGCATGAACAGATTGATGATCGAACTTTTCCCGGAACCGGTATGGCCGACCAGCGCCACCGTCTGCCCGGGCTCTGCCGTGAACGAAATGTCCTTCAGGACATCCACTTTACCGTCATAGCTGAAAGTGACATTCCTGAACTCGACCCTGCCTGCTGTGATGCCATAGTCTTCATTTCCGTTCTGCGCAGGCTCCGTGCGGCCATCATCAATCAGTGCAAACACCCTGCTTGCGGATACCAGTGCCTGCTGGAAAATATTCAGGTTCTGGCTGACCTGGTTTATCGGTTCGAAAAAACGTTCCATATACTGCAGGAATGCAAATACCACACCAGCAGTGACGGTGCCGCCGAAGCTCAGGAGCCCGAAATATGACAGGATCAGTGCAATCGCCAGAACACTGATCATGCTGATCGCAGGCCGCAGAAGCAGTCCGTCGAGTTTGACGTTCTTCATATTATACCGGTAGTGCATTTCGTTGATCTGCTCAAATTCATTCCTGAGCCGTTTCTCCTGATTGAAGACCTGGATGATCTTCATACCCTCTATACCTTCTGCGAGCTTTGCATTCAGGTCACTGAGAAGCTGTCTCGCATGCGAGAAGAAGTTGGCGGAATACCGGCGGTAGACTGCAAGAATCAATACGATGACAGGCATGAATATGAGCGCAAACAATGCCAGTTTGAAATCCAGTACGAACATCATGATGAAACTGGAAATCACCATGAAGAATGCCATGAGAAATGTCGCCAGCACTCCGATGAACATCTCGACAATCGCCTCTGTATCATTGGTGAGCCTTGAAACCACACTGCCACCCGGCACTTTGTCAAAATAACGCATGCCCAGCCTGCCGATCTTGCTGAATGCATCAATCCTCAATTGCTGGATGACCCTGAATGCAAGATACTGGAAAAGGTAGATCTGCATGTATGTCGTAACGGCTCCGACCACCTGAACCAGGAAGAAGATGACGATGAGCCAGGTTATATCGGATTCTGGAAATACTCCCGGCGTCAAATATTCATCGATGAAAATCATGACGATATAAGGTGTCGCGACACCCGCCACCGTCGAAATGATGAGCATAAGGAATCCTGCCATAAGGACCTTCCTGAACGGCAGTGTATACTTCATCAGGCGGATGAGTACCCGTTTCTGATCATTGAAGGTGAGGTTGTACGTATTCTCCTCCATTACTCATCCCCCCTTTCCACAAGTTCATCGAGAGAACTTTCCAGCTCTTCGCGCAGCGCCTGGGCATTGTAGGTATCATGGTACCAGCCCTGCAGATCCATCAGTTCCCCGTGTGTTCCACGCTCGATCACCGTACCGTGGTCCATGACGATGATCAGATCGGCATGGCTTACGGCACTCATGCGGTGGGCCGTAATGATGTTCGTCTTACCTGTCCTGGCCGACTGCATATTGGCAAGAATCCTCTCCTCGGTCTCTGCATCCACAGCGGACAGTGAATCGTCCAGTATCAGCACTTCAGGGTCAAGCACCAGCGCCCTGGCGATTGAAATCCGCTGTTTCTGGCCACCGGATAATGACACGCCACGCTCCCCGACCACGGTCCCGTATCCATCCGGGAATGATTTGATGTCATCGTGTATATGACTGAGCCGTGCCGCTTCACTGACTGTTCTGTCATCAAGCCCGGGATTGCTGAATGCGATGTTATCCCTGATGGTTGCAGAGAACAGGAAATGGTCCTGCGGCACATAGCCGAACCGGCTTCTCAAATTTTTCAGCTCATAGTCCCGGATGGCATGTCCGCCGTACATTATATCGTCAGGATTCACCGTGTCGAACTCGCGGAGAAGGAGCCTGATGAGGGCACTTTTGCCGGAACCGGTACGTCCGACGATGCCCAGTGTCATCCCTTTTTCTACTGTAAAATCGATGTCCCTCAAACCGGCCGTTTCATCCTCCGGGAAGTTGAAGGCGCCAATATCGAATGCTATATCACCATCCGGAGCGTCTTCGATCCTGTAATCTGTTCCGATATCATTCCTTGTCAGCATGACTTCCTCAATCCGGTCATATGATGCCCGTCCGCGCTGTACAAGGTTGAAGAACCACCCAAGTGCAAGGAGCGGCCAGACCATCATGCCGAGATATGTTGTAAATGTTACGAGCTGCCCGATGGAAATCGTTTCATCGAGCACCATCCGGGCACCAAACAGGATGGACAGGAAGTAACTCATCCCGATCACCGACATGATTGTCGGATCGAACAAGGCATCCACCTTCGACACCTTCAGGTTCTTCTCGACGACTTCGTCACTCAGACTGCGGAAATCCTCATGGTCACTCTCCTCATAACCGAAAGTCTTCGTCACTTTGATACCCGCGACACTTTCCTGGGTTTTGTCATTCAGTCTACTGAACGCCGCCTGTGCCTTTTTAAACCCCCTGTTTAATAATCTTCCATAATAACTCGTCAGTATCACCATCAGCGGCAAAGGGATCATCGTAATCAGAGTCAGTTTCGGACTGATCGTAACCGCCATCGTAATCAAAACAGCTCCGCCGGTAATCAATGAATCCGCAATCGTCAGAATTCCTGCTCCCGCCGTTGCCTGCACTGCCTGAATATCATTGGTAGCATGTGCCATCAGATCTCCTGTACGTCTTTTCTGATAAAATCCCGGACTCATCTCAGAGTATTTTCTGTAGAGCCTGTTCCTCAGAATCCTTCCCAGACGGTAACTTGCACCAAAGATCATTATTCGCCAGAAGTACCTTACGATATATGTAAGCAATGCAACCCCAATAAGTAGGACGACATATTGCATCAATATGTTTCCGGTTAAAGTAGACTCCGTAATGTGGTCGATCACAAAACCAATAACCTGTGGTGGAACAAGTTCCAACAGGGCCACAAGCAATAGCATAATAATACCCAGGGTATAGCTTCTCCATTCCCTTTTGAAAAACCATCCAAGTTTCCTGAAGACCTGCATACCATCCCCCCTTTTCTCGATTCAGCTTAAATTTTACCATATATTTCGAACAATGAAATAATATGCATCTAATCATTTGGTCTGATTTTGATGTTGGAATAATACATAAAAAATACGGCTGCCATACTAGCAACCGCATCGGTACATTCCATCTTTGATATTCTTTGTGATTTTCACCCCATATAGCGATAGTATACATTCTTCGCTTCCATTTCATCCATTGTGCCATGTACCAAGGCCCTGCCGTCCTGAAAGAGGACGATCCGGAAATCTCCATCCTGGATTGAAAGGAGGTACGGGTTCCAAGACAGATGCAGGTTTTTATTGCTCCTAAGCTTTTCTGCCACTTCGCTTAGACTGGCCATACTACCCTGCGGACGAATCTGGACTGTGTCCCGACCACACATCACCGTGGTTTTCGTCTGATTTCCGTAAGACAGGTGGCTATAGGTCCTGTTGTCGGAACATGACGAACAATCCGGTTTCTTCAGCTTCTCTATCTCCATCTCCATGTGTTCATTTTTCCAAAGGTCGAATGCAATCAATTTTCCGGATATTTGTGCTCTGTTCCCTGTTAGAAGTTTCATTGCTTCGGTTACCTGGTAAGATACAACATGCTGCACTGCCGGCTGTATTACTCCTGCGCTGTCACATGTGGCACCGGAGGAAGGCAGATATTCCTGCAGACATTGAAGACAGGGTGTATGACCCGGTATTATTGTAAAAGTCATTCCATAACCCGCTACACAGGCACCGTATATCCACGGCACATCGAATTTTTGTGAAATATCATTCACCAGCAACCTGATATCAAAATTATCAGTCGCATCGATTATCAAGTCAATGGCCGGTGCAAGTCCCGATAACAGGTCTGTCCCTGCATCCGCTATGATCGCTTCGACCTCAACCGTACTATTGATATCATTCAACCGGTTCTTGGCCCCGATTGCTTTTGGCAGCTTTTCATGAGCATCCTGTTCACTGAATAATTGTTGGCGCTGAAGATTGCTTTCTTCAACATAATCACGGTCGATAAGCGTCAGTTTCCCAATTCCTGCCCGTACTAAAGCTTCGGCACTGCCGGATCCCAAAGCACCGGCACCAACAATGAGCACATGGCTCGCCATCAGCCTGTCCTGTCCGGTTTCACCAATGGGTTGAAACAATGTCTGACGGTGGTAACGGTTAGTCCCTGACACTGATACCTTCCTCCGGACTGCTCGCCACAGCGTAACCTTTTTTTGAAATCCGGCCAGCTTCATATCCAGACCTGCCTGCACGGACAGCAAGCTTCATCGCTTCAGCCATCTTCACCGGATCTTCTGCACCAGATACTGCAGTGTTGAGCAGGACACCGTCAGCCCCAAGCTCCATTGCAAATGCTGCATCAGCAGGGGAACCAATCCCGGCATCAACCAGGACAGGAACATTCGACTGTTCAATGATGAACGAAAGATTCAACGGATTGATAATCCCCCGGCCGCTTCCTATCGGGGAAGCACCGGGCATTATGGCATGGGCACCCGCTTCTTCCAGCTTCCGTGCCAACACAACATCATCCGACGTATAAGGCAGGACAGTAAATCCTTGTTTCAACAGTTCATCGGTTGCCTTCAAAGTCTCCACAGGATCCGGGAGCAAGGTTCTGTCACAGCCGATCACTTCCACTTTAATCATGTCACACCTCCCGGAAGCGGCAGCCAATCCGGCAATCCTCACAGCTTCTTCGGCATTTTTCGCCCCGGCGGTATTGGGCAGGAACCTATATTTTTTTGGATCGATCTTTTCCAGGAAGTTTGGTAGGGATGGGTCAAATATGTTCATCCTTCTCACAGAGAAGGTGAGTACTTCTGTTTGTGATTTCTCCACTGCCTGCTTTTGAATATCATAATCCGGGTATTTTCCCGTTCCCAGAAACAAGCGTGATTCAAATTGATATTGTCCAATATTCAGCATAATCATCCTCCTCCGACAAAATGTACAATTTCCAGTGTATCTCCATTTTCAAGCATTCTCTGACGATGGTGTTCCTGTTTCAGTATGTCTCGGTTGTGTTCGATGATGACCGGCTTCCCCGCCAGCCCTAGATGCTCAAGCAACGTCGTGACGCTGCTCACTTCATCACCCAGTTCCATGCTGTTTCCGTTGATGACCAAATTCATTTTCATCCACCTCCCCTGCCGATAAATTCGTTCACACGTCCTGCATTAAAACTTTCATAATAGGATGGATCCACCCGCTTTCCCGTAATCAGGTCTGCCATATAGACTCCTGTAATCGGCGAAAGCAATATCCCATTGCGGTAGTGGCCGACCGATATATATAAGCCTGGAACATCAGGCACCGCGCCCATATATGGTTTACCATCAGAAGTTCCCGGGCGAATCCCCGTCCATAATCTGTTTATGCTTGCTTTCGATAACTCAGGTACCATAAGGAATGCTTTTTCCAAAAGTAGCGAAACAGCCCTGGCACTGATTTCCTTATCAGTCCTGCCCGGCAGTGAAGAGGCGCCCACAAGCACTTTCCCTCCCTGTTTCGGTACCAGATAACAGCCATCAGATGAAACTGTCGCCTGAATGACCGGGTTTTCCATTTGCAATTCTAGACATTCTCCTTTTACCGGTATAGTTGAAGTGGTTTCCGGAAGCAATCCGGAGCCGAATGCACCTGTTGCTATAACAACCTGGTCTGCATGGTAATCGGCATGGACCGTGCTCACACCGTATATATATCCATCAGTCACTAATAGCTTGACCACCCTTTCATTTTCGTGAATGACCGTTCCCCGATTTTGAGCCGCTTTTAAAAATGCTTTGTTCAAGTCTGGGGCAGACACCTGTCCGTCATCCGGCATATAGACTGCACTTGCCACCTCGGACGTAACACCGGGTTCCATCTCGAGGACTTCTGCACGTGAAAGGATATATGCAGGATTACCAATACTTTTCTGAAACGCGGCAATCTCCTCCAACTGCCGACTTTGCTGCTGATCAAACGACAGTTTTAAAATGCCTTCATGGACATAATGAATATCAATATCCGTTTCTGAAATAAGTTCATCAGACAATTCTTTGAATAAATGTCTGCTGTCCCGGGCAAATCGGAATAGCGGGCCTTCTTCAGTAAATTCATTTTGTGCGCCCAACATGCCTGCAGCAGAATTAGATGCTTCACATCCTGTCGTGGCGCTTTCCAAAACCAATACCTGATATCCCCTTTTGGACAGCTGATATGCTATCGAGCATCCAATCACACCACCACCCACAATAATCTGGTCAAACTTTTTTATCATCTCTCGATTACATCTCCCTTCAGAGCTTTCCCATAATCCCTGACTGCTTTCACCGGATCATCTGCCTGCCAGATTCCGGACATTACCGCGATCCCTGCGGCTCCTGCATTGATTACAGCCTCAGCCCGTCCCGGTGTTATGCCGCCAATCGCTATCACCGGGAGAGGCATGCAATCAATAATGCTATTTAACTGGTGCATCCCCTTTGGTGTTTTTCCGACTTTTGACCGGCTTTCAAAGATATGACCATAAACTAGAAAATCAATATCATTTGCGCTGACTCCCTTCGCCTCTTCCAATGAGTGTATGGATTGTCCAATCATTATTTCCGGAAAACTTTTTCTTACCAGAGCACTCGGTGCACTGTGATATGCCAGCTGTACACCTGCACATTTCTTCATCAGCGAAATATCAATCCGGTCATTTATAATCACTTTGTGCAGGGGCATATTTCCCGCTTCCAGCATATTAAGAATCTCAAGCAGCTCTGCAGCAGACTTCTTCTTTTCACGCAAATGGAAATAATCGATTTCATCGTAAATTTTCAACAGGATATCCAAATGCTGTTTTGAAAAATTACCATTACTGATAAGATGCAGCTGTCCATTCATTCAAGTACTCCTTTTTCCTGCGCTGATTGATGATAACACTAAAAAAGCCACTCACCCGCAAGGGTGAGTGGCTTTGAAAATATATTCGTCTCTACATAAATTATATTCAGCAAATTTCACCACTTCCCTACGCTGGTGTTACCCAGATCAGGTTCCAAGGGTCCGAAAATCGTCTCAGCCAGAAGGCTCCCCCAGTGTCCATCTATTTAATTTTCTGATTTCAGAATATCATACATCAAAAGACTTTCAAAGATATATGGCTTCATTTTATTAAAAGTTCGGAAAGTAAATTATATTTCAAATTAGTATTGACTTTCACATTTTTACTGTTTATAGTGATAAACAACAATTAAATATCCGACACACTTTCTTATCCAGAGAAGTCGAGGGACTGGCCCTGCGACACTTCGGCAACAGGCATATACTGCACTGTGCTAATTCCAGTAGCATCACGCTAGAAGATAAGAGGAGACTTTAATATATACATTGCCCTCTTCTTTCCCAAAAGCTGAGGGCATTTTAAATTCCCGAATATCTCCCGGCTATTAATATCAATATTATCAGGAGGCGAAAGCAATGAGCAAAAGAAGTTTAAAGGAGCGTCTGGAACAAGGTACCGTAATTGTTGGTGAAGGATATCTATTCGAACTGGAACGAAGAGGCTATCTTCAGGCAGGTTCGTTTGTACCGGAAGTGGCACTTGAAAATCCGGAAGCATTGAAACAGGTCTACCGTGATTATATGAATGCGGGATCCGATGTGGTCCTCGCCTTCACATACAATGCACACCGTGAAAAGATGCGTATCATCGGCAAAGAGGAGCTTCTTGAACCATTGAACAGGAATGCAATCAAACTGGCGAAAGAAGTCGCAAAAGAACATCCGTCAGAAGAAGCGCTGGTCGCGGGCAATATTTCAAACACCAATTTATTCAACCCCGATGATCCCGGCTCTAAAGAAAAGGTAAGAGCCATATTCAATGAGATGGTTTCATGGTGTAAAGATGAAGGCGTGGACTATATCAACGGAGAAACATACTATTATCATGAAGAGGCATTAATCGCTCTGGAGGAGATTAAAAAGTATGATCTGCCGGCTGTCATCACACTCGGATTGATGGGCGAAAACATCTTGCGCGATGGATATACCGTAGAGGAATCCTGCAGGATCCTTGAAGACAATGGCGCACTGGTTGTCGGCATGAACTGCTTCAGGGGGCCGGATACCATGCAGCCCTACCTGGAAAAAATACGTAAAAATACTGCAGGATATGTCGGGGCCCTGCCCTTGCCTTATCGTACAACTGAAGAAAATCCAACATTCTTCAATCTGCCCGACGGCGGATGCAGCTGCAGTCTTCCAACGGACACAACGTTCCCTACAGCGCTCGATCCTCTGTATCACAACAGGTATGAACTTGCGGAATGGGCAAAAGAAGCACATGATTCAGGAATCAATTATATCGGACTTTGCTGCGGCGCTTCACCCGCCATGCTCCGTGCTGTCGCAGAAGCAGTCGGTTTGGAAACAATCAATTCCAAATATTCACCGGACATGGAAAAGCATTTCCTGTTTGGTAAAGATGAAACACTTCAGGAACATATCACTGAATACAGAACGAAGGCATAAGAAAAGCGAGAGGCAGGACACCGGTGTCCTGCCTCTCGCTTTTTTGTTTTTGATATCTTGGATGCCTGCAATTGCACAGCTCAAAATTTAATAGTTTAAACTTGCTCCCGGCCCTGTCGGAATGCCGAACATATACCATATTACAAAGAATACCGACCAGACGATGATGAATATTACAGAATAGGGAAGCATGAGTGACACAACTGTTCCTATGCCATTCTCTTTGCCGTAGCGCTGTGCGAATGCGACGATCAGCGGAAAGAAGGGCATCAGCGGGGAGATGATATTTGTTGATGAGTCACCTATTCTGTAAGCTACCTGAGTGACTTCGGGAGCTATTCCAAGCTGCATGAACATCGGTACGAATACCGGGGCCATAATGGCCCATTTTGCGGAATCTGCGGCCATGAAGAGATTTATGAGTGCTGTGATGAATATCAATGATACCAAAACGGGGACTCCGCCTAAATTCAATGCTTCAAGTATCGATGCACCATTCACCGCAATGATTGTTCCAAGATTTGTATAGTTGAAGAATGCGACAAACTGGGCGGCAAAGAATATCAGGACGATGAATCCTGACATTGTGCTGAGTGAATCCGTCATGAGTTCTGCGACATCTTTATCATTTTCTATGGCTTTGGTGGCGATGCCGTAAACGACGCCGGGTACCAGGAATATGAGCATCATGATGAAGATGATGCTGTCGATGAATGGAGAGTTTATGATACTGCCGTCCTCGCCCTGGAGCGGTGCACCCGGTATCAATACAAGAAGGGCGACACCGCTGATTACAGCGAGGGCTGAAATATTCGCCCACATCAGGCCTTTTCTTTCCAGTGTGGTGATTCCACCACCTTCGGAAGCTTCAATCTCCTTGTCATAATTCCCCAGTCTCGGTTCCACCAGCTTATCCGTAATCAATGTTCCAAGTATTACGATGATGAAAGTCGAGGCTAGCATGAAGAACCAGTTATCGGTTGCAAGGACCGTATAGCCCGGGTCGATCAGACCGGCAGCCTCTGTCGAAATACCGCTGAGAAGCGGGTCATTCGTTCCGAGCACAAGGTTGGCGGAATATCCCCCTGACACACCGGCGAACGCTGCTGCCAGCCCTGCAAGCGGATGACGTCGGAAACCGAGAAAGATGATTGCGCCAAGCGGGACCAGTACGACATAGCCCACTGATGCTGCGGCATTTGACAGCACACCCATCAGGACTACGATCGGTGTGACAAGTTTTGATGGTGCCCGGGTGACCGTATTTGTCATGAATGCGCTGATATACCCGCTCTTTTCAGCGATTCCCACACCGAGCATCGCCACCAGTACAGGGCCGAGCGCCACGAATGTCGTAAAGTTCCCGACCACACTCGTGAACATATAGGCGATGCCCTCGGGCACCAGCAGACTGATCGCCTCGACTGTTACCATCTCACGCTCCATCGTCTCATTGTTGACACCGTTGTATGTCACACTGACATCCAGCACATAGAGAATATGTGACAATACAACTACGGCCAGAGTAAAAACTGCAAAAATCGTGACGGGATGCGGGAGTTTATTGCCCGTGTTTTCTATCCAGTTCAGCAGATTTAATGTTTTGTTGTTGTTCTTCATAACTTTGCTCCTATAAGTTACTTTAAATAACCAAATGATAATATATAACTATAAAGCCAATAGGTCAATACTATACAAATACACCAGCAATGTAAATACTTATGCATAAAAAAACCCGAAGACAAAATTGTCTTCGGGTTTTTGTGCTTATTCGTTGAATGATACATTTTCAATTCTGATATTACCGACCGGATCAAGATCTACACCGCTTACCTGGGATGAATTGACCCCCAGTGCAAAGTTGGTATGGAACAGATATGCCGCCGGTGCTTCCTCTATCAGAATCTGCTGGGCATTGCTGTATGCTTCAAACCTCGCATCTTCCTCAGGCTCTGTACGGCCTTCATCAAGGAAGCTGTCGACTTCATCATTCGTATAGAATGAACGGTTCCCTGTCGCACCGTGACTGTTCGAATGGAACAGTGCGTACAGCCCGTAGTCGGCATCAGCAGTCACCGTCGTCCAGCCGAGTATGAACATGTCATGATCGCCCTGTGCGGTTCGGTCAAGATATGCCCCCCACTCGAACTGTTCCACATCGACATCAATGTTCAGCTCCGCCAGTTTTTCCTGGATGTATACTGCAGTGTCGATGATCTGCGGATCTTCGTCCACCCAGATTGTCGTGCTGAAACCGTCAGCAACATCTGTTTCCGAAAGCAGTTCCTTGGCGCGGTCCATATCGTAATCTATGCCTTCAAGGTTTTCATCATACCCCCATACATCCGGGGCAAGTGGTCCGGTAGCCGCGATTCCCATATCGTCGTATACACCGGAGATGATTTCGTCCCGGTCGATGGCGTAGGAAATCGCCTGGCGGACTTTGATATCATCAAATGGTTCTTTCTCAGTGTTGAAGCCGAGATAGGACATCCTTACGGATTCCTGTTCAACAAGCTCTGTGTCGGCTCCTTCAGCCACACGTACAGCACTGCTTGAATCGACGTCTCCGGCAATCTGTATACCGCCTGTTTCAAGTTCAGCCATACGGGCACCATTTTCAGGTATGACGCGGAAACTGACTGTTTCAAAATTACGTTCCCCTCCCTGGAAATCTTCGAATTTCTCAAGGACTGTCTCATCTCCCGAAGACCTCGACTGCAGCATCAGATGGTTCGTACCATCTGCCTGTGAGCCGATTACACCGCTTGTATGCTCTGAAATCTGCTCTGCAACATCCTCATATTCAGATCCGCCTTCATCACGCAGCCCGTAGTATTCATCCGCAGTCATGTCCACACCCGCCTCATCGAGTGCCGCCTGATAATCCTGGTCGATCAGGTCCTTGCTCATTATGCCCGCCGTGTTATGGGCAAGATGGCTTGGAAGCGGAGCAAAAGGGAATTCTGTATGTAGATTGACTTCATAGTCCCCGACCACTTCCACTTCTTCTATCATTTCAAACAGGAATGCCACTTCTGATGCAACTGCAGTGTCACGCACACGGTCAAGTGTCGCCTTGACATCATCAGCTGTGAATTCCGAACCGTTATGGAAAGTCGTACCTTCCCGGAGTGTCAAATTCCAAACATCATCTTCTGTCGCTTCCCATTCCTCTGCAAGCCCCGGTGCGAGTTCCATATCTGTTTCCTGGAAGACCAGCGTTTCATATATATTCCTTCTGACCTGCGCCGAAGCCGAATCATTACTGCCATGCGGGTCAAGTGTGACTACATCATCCATCATGGCAATATTCAGGTCCCCACTGCCCCCACCGCCGGCAGCATCTTCATCTGTCCCCTCTCCGCCCTCTGTATTCTCATCACCGCTATCGTCCACATCTGAGTCATCAGTACAGGCTGCAAGCGCCAATGTCAGTACAAGAACAAAGAAAAATACAAAAAATTTCCTGTTCATCAAATTTCCTCCTCCCGAATGTATAATTCAATTATATATGAATGATTATGCCCAATCAATGAATATTTAGAAAAATTAGAGGATTTATAATATTGGTAATTTTATTTCTTGAATAAGCATTTATAATGAAAAAACACTTCATCCATACTAGGGTGAAGTGTTTGAAAAATAAATATTTATTCAATGCGGATAAAAATAAGCCCCCCGCATAATGCAGGAGGCTTTATTTCTATTTCTTCGCGTCTTTGACGCGCTTTTTCGCTTCTTTAGAATCCGTTTGCTTATTCATCATTGTCATCATCTGATTAATTTTCTTCTGGGAAGGTTTCTGCCCCATCTGCATCATCATCATTCTGAGCATGTCTTCATTAATAGGCGGGTTCTTTTCAAGATAGTCCATCATATACTTTCTTGCGAGGAAGAATCCCAATGCAATGCCACCGATGAGTGCAACTGTAACAATAATTATCCAAATCCAAGTAGCCAAACTGCTCACCTCTTTCTTCGTAGACCATTATAAAGTTTACATTAAAAGCAGGTGTTTTTCAACAAGTTATTTGTCTAGTACAGTCTGGAGAACCCTCTCAACGGTAAAGCCGTATTTCTCGATTACGAGGTCGCCGGGAGCACTTGCACCATACGTATCGATGGTGTGCAGCTTGCCGTTCATGCCGACGAAACGATGCCATCCATGGCTTGCCGCCATCTCGATGGCCGTCCGGTTTTCAATATGCGGGTTGAGGACACTGTCGATATATTCCCCATCCTGCTTCAGGAATTGCTGCATGTTCGGAATGGAAGCCACCTTGACATTCACACCCTGTGTCTTGAGCTGCTTCGCCGCGTTGACTGCAAGCGGCACTTCACTCCCTGATGCGAACAAGATTGCTTCGTCACCTTCATCATATGCGATATATCCGCCTTTTTTGACGCCTTCTTCCACTTTGGAGTAAGGCACATCGATCACTTCGACATCCTGGCGTGTCAGGACAAGCGCTGTTGGCGCATCTTCCGCCTCCATTGCCACTTTCCATGCCGCACGTGTCTCATTACCGTCTCCCGGACGGATCGTATTCAGGTTCGGGATCGCACGTAGCCCTGCGAGCTGTTCCACAGGCTCATGTGTCGGACCGTCTTCGCCGACAGCGATGGAGTCATGTGTAAATACATAGGTTACAGGAAGCTTCATCAATGCACTCAGACGGAGTGCCGGCTTCAGATAATCACTGAATACAAAGAATGTTCCGCCGTATGGACGGACACCGCCGTGGGCCGCCATGCCGTTCAATGCCGCCGCCATGCCGAATTCGCGGACACCAAACCATACGTTTCTTCCTTCCGGAGCATCTTTGGAGAAGTCCGCCTCTTCCTTGACATTGGTCTTGTTGCTGCTCGCAAGGTCTGCTGCACCGCCGAACAATGTCGGAACCGTTTCTGACAGCACCTGGATCATATCACTTGAAGTGGCACGTGTCGCTTTCTTTTCCCCCGCTTCATAGTACGGAAGATCTCTGTCATACCCTTCAGCAAGGACACCGCTGATTGCATCTTCAAACTCTTTGTGGAGTTCCGGATGGGACACGGCATAATCTTCCATCACTTTGATCCATTCTGCTTCTTTAGCATTACCCCGCATTTTCAATGTTTCACTGAAGCGGTCGTAGACGGACTCGTCCACTTCGAAAGTTTTATCGGGATCGAAACCGTAGTGCTCAAATGCCGCGTTCCTTTCATCCGTACCAAGTGGCGCACCATGTGAGGCACTTTTGCCCTGTTTGTTCGGTGAACCGTAGCCGATTATCGTCTTCACTTCGATCATGACAGGCTTGTCAGAAGTTTTGGCTTCGGTGATCGCCCTGTCGATCTCTTCAACATCATTGCCGTCTTCGACTCTGATATAGTGCCAGTTATACCCTTCAAAACGCTTTTTCACGTCTTCGGAAAAACTCATGTCAAGATTGCCGTCAAGTGAAATATCATTGGAATCATACAATACGATCAGCTTATCCAGACCAACATGACCTGCGAGTGAGGAGGCCTCATGGGATATGCCCTCCATCAGGTCCCCGTCACTTGCAATGACATATGTGTAATGGTCGACAACATCATAGCCATCGCGGTTGTAACGCGCGGCAAGGTGCTTTTCAGCCATTGCCATGCCGACACTCATCGCAAGCCCCTGGCCCAGAGGGCCGGTAGTGATCTCAACACCATCTGTATGCTTGAATTCCGGATGACCCGGCGTTTTGGATTCATACTGTCTGAATTCCTTCAGTTCTTCCATTTCAAGTGCACCGGAGAGATGCAGCAGGCTGTAGACAAGCATGGAACCGTGGCCGGCACTCAGCACAAAACGGTCCCTGTCGAACCATTTCACTGAGTTCGGATTGAAATTCAGATGGCGGCTCCAAAGAGTATACGCCATTGGTGCCGCGCCCATGGGCAGGCCCGGGTGACCGGAGTTCGCTTTCTCTACTGCATCGATTGAAAGTGTCCTGATCGTGTTTATAGCCAGCTGATCTGTTTTATCAAAAGTCATAGTACTTGCTCCTTTAGTTTTTATTATTCTCATCCTGCTGTATGCGCTTCAGCTTTTGGGGAGTTACATCTTTTCCTTCAGGATCGATGACCTTTGTATTCTCCACCTGTTTCCTGAATGAAGATCTGAAATTTTTCAAATACGCCTCCCTCAACCCTTCAAGCTCCTGCAGCTCACGTTTTGAAATGGTCCCGGATTTTTTCTTTGCCGCAAGCGCATTGAGACGCTCAATCTTATGATTTTCCAACATAATGAACCCTCCCGTCCATTCTATTATAATTTACCACAAAAAAAAGTATGAGACCATCCTCATACTTTCACCCTCATTTGATAAGTCCTATCAGTTCCACCAGCTGGTCCATTCTCGAGTTTTCTGCATAGTCTTCGTCTGGAACATCCGTTTCATCTTTACTGTTCTTTTTGTCTTCAAAAGTGACAACCTGGAATTCATCTATATAGGCAACATCGGAATGTGTGTTCGTCGTGTCATGGGACTGCAGCATGAAAATGATACCAGCAACCAATACGAATATGAACACAGTGGAAAGCATCTGGAATTCTTTCAGTGTCATGAAAAATCCTCCCCGGAACATAAGTTTGTATAACAATGGTAACAGAACGGGTGTTCCGGGTCAACACCAAAGCGAACAAATGTTTGTAACGGCATCGTTCGTATGATAGAATTAGGTTAATAAAATCTGGAGGTATAATATGAAGGAGCTAACGGACAGACAAAAGCAAATCTATCAGTACATCAAGAGGACCGTTCAGGATAAAGGGTATCCGCCGAGTGTCCGGGAAATCGGCAATGCTGTCGGCCTGCAGTCAAGTTCTACTGTACACGGACACCTTGCCAAACTGCAGGATAAGGGATATATCAAACGCGATCCTACCAAACCCCGTGCAATCGAGATCGTCATGGAGGAGAACAGCCAGTATGCTTCCGTCATCCAGGTGCCTGTACTCGGTAAGGTTACAGCAGGCCTGCCGATTACAGCAGTCGAAAATGTAGATGAGTATTTCCCGCTTCCAGAGCATTTCACTGCAAACCACAACAGCGAGATTTTCCTGCTGAATGTCGCCGGGGACAGCATGATCGAAGCGGGTATCCATGATGGGGACCGTGTGATCGTCAGAAAACAGAACATCGCCCATAACGGCGACATCATCGTCGCCATGACAGAAGAGGATGAGGCGACGGTGAAAAGGTTCTATAAGGAGAGTGGCTATTACAGATTACAGCCGGAAAACCAGACCATGGATCCAATATATCTGGATGCAGTCACAGTACTGGGCAAAGTGGTCGGTCTGTTCCGGGAATTCTGAAGGGCACATAATTAAAGGGCGTATGCTTAAGCATACGCCCTTCTTATATTGACTATCCGGTAATCCATCCTTTGTATAACCGGTGTATTCTTTTATTTTCCGAGTATTATCCTTACCTGTTCAAGTATGTTTTTATCTTCGCTTATATCCTTATCCTGCGTCTTACCCATCAATTGCATCCCCTCATTCAATCGTTCAATTTGGATGGATTTCAGATAGCGGGAAACTTCTGGTCCAATATATAAATTCCCCTTAAAACCATTTATAAACCAGATAAAAAGTATAGTTTTACTCTTTTGTGGGCGATCATCTATTTTTGCAAATAGTTTTCAGTATAATATGGAACATCCTCTCTTCCGTATGCAGTGCCAGTACCAAGGTGTGTAAAATCAGGACTCAGGACATTCACCCGGTGATCCGGCGAATTGAGCAGACTGTGATGGGCAAAGATTACAGATGTGTGGCCCATGGCTATGTTCTCCCCTGCCTTCTGGTAGTCTGCACCACTTTCCTCGATGCGGTCTTTCAAAGTGACCCCCTGCGGTGATTCGTGTTCGAAATAGTCATTTTGTGCCATATCTGTACTGTGACCGAGAGCGGCACTGGATGCTCTCTCATCGACCCTGAGTGGATCCAGCCCGTATTCGATCCGCGAGGCGTTCACAACAAGATGGTTCAGACGTGAATTATCCTCTGCCGGCGGATTGTTATAGAGTGTTTCAATCGAAGCGACCTGGTCTTTATCAAGCAGAAGCATGCCGTTCACTTTATCCTCCTGATGCAGGTCATAGAAGAAATAGACATAGTTTCCCTTCAGGTCGAACACCTCGAAGCCTTCTTCATTCACCCTGAGGCGTTTCCAGCCCTTCTGTATATATTCCTCAGGCTCTCCGTATGTTTCCCTGACCTTTTCACGGTCGAGGTCTTCGATATTAATGTTGCTGATGGATACATCATCACTGTTCGTATATCCGCCGGCAACCTTTCCATCCTGTACGAGAACCAGCCTGAACAGACCAGGTTCATCCTCGACGATAAAATTGCCGCTGTATTCAGAGTCCAGTACTTCATTGTCCCCGCTTTGATATTCCTCTCCCATATCCAGCTCTACATCCTGTGTCTGCGTACTGTTCACCTGGTGGATGACACTCCTGTCATATTCAGGATAGACATGGTTTTCAAGCCAGCTTTTGGCATACTGGACATTCATCCCCTCCTCGAAATCATAAGATTGGATTACAGGGGCCAGCAGCACAGCAATCACATATAAGAGGACGAATAATAATGCCTTTTTGAGCATGGTGCACCTCCAATTACAAAAAAAGTAATTAAACCGTTGTCTAATTACTTAATGCGCCGTATATTCCGTTTTTCTCTTCTCTTTATAGTCTGCAACAATTATTTTGTTTTCCTCATCGACAATCACGACGTTCGGCTTGTGGTCTGAAAGCTCCGACTGTTCCAGTTGGACATAGCTGATGATAATGACCACATCACCCACCTGCACTTTTCTTGCAGCGGCACCATTCAGGCAGATTTCTCCGGAATGGCGCTCACCTTCGATCACGTATGTCTCCAGGCGCTCGCCATTATTATTGTTCACAATCTGCACCTTTTCATCAGGCAGTATGTCCGCCGCTTCCATGAGGAGTGGATCTATCGTGATGCTTCCGACGTAATTGAGATTTGCTTCAGTTACCACCGCCCGGTGGATCTTGCCGTTCATCATTGTTCTAATCATTTATAATCACCAACATATTATCTATTAATCGTACACGTTCGAACTTTACAGCAATGAATATTATAACATCAGCAGATACTGTTTGGATAGTATTTAAATCGGGATGGCTGAAGATCTGCAGGTCATCTATCTCACCTGATGTATGATCCATGACATGCATCTCGATGCGTTCTTTGACGCTTTCTATATCGGTCTCGCCTTCCTGCACCAGGTCACGCCCGATCTCAAGCGCCTGATGGATTGCCGGCGCTTCCTCCCTCTCCACATCTGTAAGGTTCACGTTCCTGCTGCTCTTGGCCAGGCCGTCCGGTTCCCGTGCAGTCGGGACACCGATGATTTCTAAATCATGATTGAAGTCCTCCACCATCCGCTGGATGATCATCAGCTGCTGCCGGTCCTTTTCCCCAAACACGGCAAAGTCGGGCTCAATGATATTGAAGAGTTTGTTTACAACCGTAATCACACCTTCAAAGTGTCCCGGGCGCTTGATGCCGTCCAGTATCGAAGACATGCTTGCGAGATTCAGTTTAAGCTCCTGCACCTTTGGATACATTTCCTTTTCTGATGGATGGAAGACAAAGTCCACGCCATTTTCTTCGCAGATTTTAAGGTCCCGGGCGAGATCTCTGGGATACGTATCCAGGTCTTCATCCGGACCGAACTGCAGCGGATTGACAAACAGGCTGAGCACGACGAAATCGGCATGTTCCCTCGCTTCTTCCACCAGTGTCATATGCCCCTCATGAAGGTATCCCATCGTCGGCACGAGCGCGATTTTACCTTCTCTGTATGGTTTCAGTAATTCCCGGGTTTCTTTTATATTATCCGAAGTTTTCATCATTTTTCAAACACCCTTTTTTTATAGGTTGTCGCTGCATCCGGGAAGATACCGGACTTCACTTCTTTTACGTATTGAGCGAGAGCCTGGGACCCGGCACTGTTGAAATCACCATATGCTTTGACGAATTTCGGCAGCCTGTCAGTGCCGTACTGGAGCACATCATGATAGACAAGCACCTGGCCGTCTGTCCCTGCTCCGGCACCGATTCCGATCGTCGGGATCGACAGTGATGCCGTAACTTTTTCTGCAAGATCTGCAGGTATGGCTTCAAGCACCAGCATGCATGCGCCCGCCTTCTCCACTTTTTTTGCATCTGCAACCAGTTTCTCCGCCTCTTTTAGTGAGCCTGCCTGCATTTTGAATCCCGTCACACCGACCGACTGAGGTGTCAGCCCAAGATGTGCCACAACCGGCACTCCAGCCAGGACAGCCCGTCTGATTATCTCCACACACCCGACCCCTTCAAACTTTACAGCATTTGCTCCTGAGGACTGGTACAGTGTCAGGGCATTTCCGACCCCTTCATCATCGCTTGTATGATAGGAACCGAACGGCATGTCGACCACTGTGTATGTATGCGGTGCACCACGGCGCACCGCTTTCGCATGGTGGATCATATCATCCATGGTAACCTGAACTGTGCTGTCATACCCGAGAACTGTCATACCGAGTGAATCCCCAACCAGAATCGTATCCAAACCGGCAGCTTCGCTCTGTTTTGCACCCGGATAATCATATGCCGTCACCATCGTTATTTTTTCCGAATCCCGTTTCATCTGTATCAGTTCATTAGTAGTCTTCATCAGGCTACTCCTTTCGCTTTATGTATATTATACTTATTTTAACACATCCTGATATGTAGTCATCACTCTTATTCCAAAGGAGAAATATAATGAAAATCGCAGTAATCGGCATCGGCGCCGTCGGCAGCATCATCGCCCGTGAACTTAAAAGGACAGAGCATGAAGTGACACTGTTCGGCAGGACAGAGCGGAGTGGTTTCACGATATATGAAAACGGAGAGTCCACCTTTTATCCATATGGGATAGAAAATATCAACGCACACGACGGATTACAATTCGACGTGCTTTTTATGGCCACCAAGGCCACTGCATTGAAAAGGCTGTCACGCAGAATACCGGAGCTGTGCCACAGCCGGACGGAGGTCGTCCTGTGCCAGAACGGCATGGGATATGAAGCATGGTTCAAAAACAGCATCCCTGCGGCAGTCTATATCAGCGGGCAGAAACATGAGGACATGGTTGAACATTTCCAGGATTCCAGGCTGATCATAGACAGTCAGGCCTATGAATATCTGGACTCCCTTATCGAAGATTTGAAAATTACGGACCTTGAGATAATAAAGGCCGCTGACTTTGAAAAGCTGAGGTACGAAAAGCTGCTGATCAACCTCGGAATCAACACACTGACCGGCTTGTCACAGAATACGGCCAAAATTTTCGATAAGCATAATGTTGCAGAGCTGACAAAAAGGCTGCTCGACGAAGGTATGGCAATCATCAACCGGGACGGAGAAATCATAGAAGCCGGCTTCAGGGAAAAGGCGCTGGATATATACAGAGGCTATAACCGTGAAATGGGCACCAGCATGTACTATGACATCACTGCAGGCAGGCCCACGGAATTTGAGTTCATCCAGAAGTATCTGCATGACCGTAAAGGAAACCTGGATACGCCCGCTTTGGATATATGCACTGTACTGCTCGATGCACATGAATATGAAAGGGGACGGGGATGACATCGCCGGCCCCTTTCATGTCAGGTCATTTCCTGGCCGAAAAGATCATATAGGAAAAAACGTTTGAGGATATGGTTGCAATCGCAAACAGCGTCACAAAATATATGGTCAGACCCTGGATGCCTTCCGGCGGCGCTGTAATATGCCAGTATAAAGTTCCCAGAAACCACAGAATTGCGATGAATGACGGAATATACAGTATAAGCTTCCTGTCTGTAAACCTTCCTGCTACTACCGTGTAGACCAATGTAAGTAAAAAGCACACCAGCATGATGAACAATAATTGAAACATCCTGTTTCCCCTCCTTTGTCATAACTCGCATTTTCACCTATCATTATGACACATCTCATGATGTAATAGTACACAATATTTATTCACTATTTGAATTATACAGGGACAGCCATGAAAAACTGCGTGAAGCCAGACCTAAATCCGGTTTCACGCAGTTTTTCATTCTACCGTTTCTACAATTACATTCACTATAGATGCGTCATGATCCACTATTCTGAGAGGAGCAGCAAAGGCCGATTTCAATTGTTTCCCGATGAGCGGCTCGGGATTTACATCCTCATATATCAGCATCGTCGGTTCTTCATATTTTTCATGGTCCAAAAATGCATGGTGGACAAAATAACCGTTGCTGCGGGCTTCATTCAGGTTTTCTATGCTGAGTGTATCGATTGCAACCGCCTTCAGATGCGGCAGCTGTGTACGCATATATTCCGCTGCTTCCGGCGACACTGCCGGAAAATCGCTGGAATATCTTTCAATGTCTGAATCCCTGTACTTCCAGTGCCCGGTATTGAATATCAGAAGGTCCGCCTGTTCCACTTCACTGTTTTCCTTAAGCATCTCAACCGTAACAAATCCGTTCCTTCCAAGCGGAACATCCAACATCAGCGGTTTTTCATAGATGAAGTCTTCAATCGGAATGGCATCTATCCCCTTGCCGTTATCCATATGATGCCATGGTGCATCGACATGCGTTCCGGCATGCAGGTAGATGTTCAGAACCGATCCATTCCAGTCATCCCCGTGCACCTTGCGTTCCCGTGGCACAATTCCCACTTTCGGCAGGGCAGGATGCACAGGCATATCCTCATGGATCGGATAGCCGATTTCTACATAGCGACTCAAAATGATTCATCCCCTTCATTCATATTTATCCAGATTATAGCATAAAGTTGATTTTTTACATATCTAGCCGCCTTCGTTCTGATCCGGCCTGTATTCCAGTATGTCACCCGGCTGGCATTCCAGCGCTCTGCATATACTTTCAAGAGTCGAAAAACGGACAGCTTTTGCCTTACCGTTTTTCAGTACAGACAGGTTGGCCATTGTGATTCCCACTTCATTGGAAAGTTCGGTCACGCTCATCTTTCTTTTTGCCAGCATCACGTCAATATTAATGATGATTGCCATCCTTCTACACCTCACACCGTCAAATCGTTTTCTGATTTCATCCTGATTGCTTCATAGAGCAGCATTTCAAGCAATGCCGCGAACACGGCAATTACAAACGGAGCGAATACAAATGCCATACCGATGATGACCACACCCGGTGCATCATCGATTTCGGCAAAAACATAGAAAAAGGGCAGATTCAATACATAAAGTCCTGTAATCGTAAGAGCATGCAGCTTGATTTTTTTCAGAGCGACGACGGACCGGTTGGAAAAAGCCGCGTTCCCATCAATATATCTTAACAATCTGAATGCCTGGAACAATGCCATATAAAACGGTATTGCCGCCAAATACATAATTGTCAAAAGACAGAGCATAACCCCGTCAAAAGCCACTATTCCATCACTTACATTCCTGTATATGACAGGCACAAGCGCGACACAGATGACCAGGACAGGGAGCCCGATGAGGACCAGGGAAAATTTCAAAAATAAAGTCGAACCGCGCTTCATGTTGCTCACCTCATTTTCATTTTAAATTGATTATAGATAATTTTTTATCGAATATCAATAAAAAAATGAAAAAAGAAAATCCTCTGCACTATTCAGAGGATTTTATCACAGGTTTTAAACGTTCACCCCGGATAACCCGGCGATCTTCTTGGAGGGATGGTTATTTGAAGTACGTACCCTGCCAGCGCCGAAGAGGTTCTCCCGTAAAGTGGATGCTTCGTATTCAGTCCTGTAGCTGCCGCGTTTCTGCAGTACCGGAACCACATGTTCGATGAAGTCTTCGAATGTCACCGGACTGGCAGCCTGAATGATGTTGAAGCCGTCTGCATCCCCCTCGTTCGCCATTTCTTCAAGCGCATCGGCAATCTGATCGGGCGTACCGACCACTTTGGTTGCGCCGATGCCGAGCCCGTGATGCAGTACAGCCTCACGCACTGTCCATTTCCGGGTTGTGCTTGAGGAATATTTCTTTAGGAACCCGTGCGACGCATTCGTTGTCACATCTTCCACATACTGATCCGGGTCGTACCGGGAGAAGTCTACGCCGGTATGTCCGGAGAGCATCGCGGCTGTCCCTTCGTAGCTGACATATGACAGGAGTTCTTCATATTTCTTCTGCGCCGCTTCTTCCGTCTTCCCCACAATCGGCACGATGCCGGGGAATATTTTGATATCATCCGCTTCACGCCCGGCATCTACCGCACGTTCTCTGATCTCTTTTGTAAATGCCTTCAATTCATCCAGGTCGCTGGCCAGTGTGGTAAACAGGGCTTCTGCGTGTTTGGCTGCGAATGCTCTTCCTTTTTCTGATGCCCCCGCCTGGAACAGGACAGGCGTCCGCTGCGGGGAAGGCTCCACCAGATGGCTGCCCGGGACACTGAAATAGTCTCCTTTATGGTTGATCGGGTGCACTTTGTCCGGATTTGTATAGACACCGGTTTCACGGTTGGCTTCAACCGCATCCTCTTCCCAGCTATGCTCCCATAGTTTATAGACCACATCCATGTATTCATCTGCCCGGTCGTATCTCTTATCATGTTCAATCTGGTCTGCGAGTCCGAGGTTCACCGCTTCACTCTTCAAGTATGATGTTACAATATTCCACGCCACACGCCCTTTTGTCAGATGATCCAGTGTTGAAAAATCACGTGCAAGCTTATACGGTTCTGTATAGGTTGCCGAATATGTAGGGGCGAAACCTATGTGTTCCGTCACTGCAGCCATGGCAGATATTTGAAGAAGCGTATTGTGGAGCGGCACCTGCACAGCATGTTCGATTGCAGCATCGGGACTGTCTCCGTAAACATCATAGATTCCCAGCACATCCGCAAGAAACACAGCATCAAATTTCCCTTTTTCCAAAAGCCTGGCCATGTCCGTCCAATAGTCAAGATCCCCGTGGCGCTGCCCCTGATCTTCCGGATGGCGCCATAATCCCGGTGAATGCGGTGCTACAGAGTTCAAAGTGAATCCATTGAGACGAATTTGCTTTTTCATAAATAATTTCTCCTTGTCATAAGCATTCCCTATCAAAAAACCAGGATTTAAAAAACCTCTTCCCGTAAGGAAGAGGTAGGTTTACACAGACACTCTTCCTCATCTTTCAAGCATAAGCTTGTTGGAATGGGCACCTTTCTACTTGGAATTAAGTGAGGTTGCCGCAGGATCACGGGACCAATTTCCTCCCCTGCTCTTGATAAGGAATGCTATTTAATTTGTATATTGGATGTAATGATATCAGGGTTTAAATATTCTGTCAAATATAAATATTGAGAAAATTAATTCATACTGAAAAACCAGGTTAAAAGCTGATCATTTCTTTCTCTTTCATCTCTCTGAGTGCTTCTTCCAGTGCATAGACAACATGTTCGAATACAAGCCCGCCCTGCACAAAGACTGTATACGGCGCACGGAGCGGCCCGTCTGCACTGAGTTCGAGCGAAGCCCCCTGCACGAAAGTACCTGCTGCCATGATGACGGGGTTGTCATACCCCGGTATATCGCTCGGCACGGGCAGGAACTGCGAATTCACCGGGGATGCCTTCTGGATCATCTGGGTAAAGGTAATCATTTCCCCTTCCGTATTGAAAGATACGCTCTGTATCAGGTCGGTCCTGTCCGCATCCGGTGCCGGATCGGTTTTCAACCCGACCTTTTGGAACAGACGGCTGGTCAGCACTGCACCATTCAAACTTTCGATGACAGTATGCGGTGCGAGGAAGAATCCCTGGTACATATCCGTGAGCACAGTAAGGCTCGCTCCCATTTCCTTGCCGATGCCCGGCACCGTGAGCCTGTAGCTGATGCGTTCAATAAGATCTTTCCGTCCTGCGATATAGCCGCCCATTTTCGCGATGCCGCCGCCCGGGTTTTTGATCAGACTGCCTGCGATGATATCTGCACCGGCTTCAACAGGCTCCCGTCTTTCCACAAATTCACCGTAGCAGTTGTCAACAAATATTATGACCTCAGGATAGCTTTCCTTTATTTTTGTAATCATCGCTTCGATTTCACTGATAGTCAGCGATTTCCTCATACTGTAACCGCGCGACCGCTGGATGGCGATCATCTTCGTCCTGGCTGAAATTGATTCCATGATTTTTTCCTCATCGAAACTGTCATCCACCAGGTCGATTGCCCGGTAGTGCACACCTTTCTCCATGAGACTGCCGATGTCCTCCGCCCCTGTTCCAATCACTTTCCCGAGAGTGTCATACGGTTCACCGCTGATGTAGATGAGTTCATCCCCTGTTTCCAGGAGTGCGAGCAGTGCGAGGCTGATCGCATGGGTGCCCGAGATGATCTGGCTGCGCACAAGCGCATCCTCGCTCCTGAACACCTGTCTGTATATTTCCTCGAGCTTATCCCGGCCTGTATCATCATAGCCGTAGCCGGTCGTCCCGGCGAAGTCACTCTCCGACACGCCGGTTTCGTGGAAAGCCTTCATCACTTTGTTGAAATTGAATCTGGCTGTCCTTTTATTTTCCGCCATGATCGGTGCTATGTCATCCATTGCCCCGTCTATCAAGGCCCCTATCTGAATTTTTGTATTCTGCACGCCGCTATTCCCCGTTTCTTTCCACAATTCTTTTACTCCATGAACCTTCCGGCTCATGACCTTTTATGCAATACTGCTCATCCTCTTCTTGAAGGATTTCCTCTTCCACTATGGTATGCCGCTTGAGGTCATATAATTTCTGCGTTTCGGCTAGCGGTATGGCCGTTTGGTACGGTTCCATATGCTTTTTCATGAATGCTTCGAGCAGGGCGTTGATATAACCGGAATCCATATCCTTATGGATATATTCATGAGTCTCGGAAGGGATATAGTATCTTCCAGCATCTATATCCGTCTTGTTAAAGAACACAACTGACGGAATGTTCTCCATTTCCAGCTGCCTGACAAGCGACTTCACAGTATCATAATGTGTCCCGAGGTCTTCAGCAGTGTTGTCGATTACGTGGATCAGAAAGTCACTGTCCGCCGCCTCCTCAAGGGTCGACTTGAAACTTTCGACCAGTGTCGTCGGCAGGTTCTGTATAAAACCGACCGTATCTGAAATCACACACTCGAATCCGGACGGCAGTATCAGCCTGCGTGTTTTCGGATCCAGTGTCGCAAACAGTGCATCCTCCTCCAGCGTATCGCTTTGTGCCATGGTATTGAACAGAGAGGATTTTCCCGCATTCGTATAGCCGATCAGGGAAATTTTGACCACCTGAGTCCGGTTGCGCTTCTCCCTGTAGCGTTCGCGGTGGGATTCGATAACTTTCAGCTGCTTCCTGATCTCCTTGATACGGTGGTTGATATGCCGCCTGTCCGTTTCAAGTTTCGTCTCCCCCGGCCCTCTCGTACCGATGCCGGCCCCGAGCCGTGAAAGATTGATGCCCTGGCCTCTCAGGCGTGGGACAAGGTACTGCAGCTGGGCAAGTTCAACCTGAAGCTGCCCGGCTTTCGAGTGTGCCCTCAGGCTGAATATATCCAATATCACCTGAGTCCGGTCAATGATCCTTGTGTCCATGACATCTTCGATCGACCGGTTCTGACTCGCCGTAATCTCATCGTTTACTATGACATAGTCAAGCGAGCCGTCCTTATACTGCGAAGAAACCTCATCTAAAAAACCACTCCCCGCATATGACCTTGGATCCATTGCTGCCCTGTTCTGGACATGGGTACCTGTAATTTGAATACCGATCGACTCTGCAAGACTGACCAGCTCATCCACTTCGGAGTCTATGTCCTTCCTCCCGGGTGTGTTAACCGCTATGATGATTCCTTTGAATGCTTCTGTCATAACAGCACCTCCATTTTCTGTCTATATATCAATTACCCTGATTGTGACATTTAAAAAAATCATGTTTAACCAGCTGCCTGGATGTGTAAAGTATTACTATATTTATGCCCATGATCAGAAAGGGGCGTACGGCATGAAAACTAATTTTTACGATCTGGAAGCAAAGGACGAAGCAGGCAATACCGTAAGCATGTCCGATTTTAAAGGCAAAGTGGTCCTGATTGTCAACACCGCAAGTGAGTGCGGATTCAAAAATCAGCTTGCAGATCTTGAAACACTTCATCAGAGGTATAAGGACGAGGGGCTCGTCATCCTGGCCTTCCCTTCGGATAACTTCATGAATCAGGAACCGCTCGGCTCAAGTGAGGCAAAGGCACATTATAATAATGAGTACGGCGTAACGTTCAGGGTAATGGAAAAGACTGATGTCGTCGGCAAATCCCTACATCCGTTGTACAAATACCTGACCGAAGGCAAAAGCGGCCTGCTCATCAACCGCATCAAATGGAATTTCACAAAATTCCTGGTTTCACGGGAAGGGGAAATTGCCTTCAGATATGCACCGCAGCGGGCGCCGTTCTCCTTCGAAGATGATATCAAGAACCTGTTGCGCGGTCTCGGCTGAGCCACTTAAAAAGCATCCTTTCCATCTCTGGAACAGGATGCTTCTCCATTACTTGAGAAATGTGCTTATTGCATGTTTGTAGATCAGATGATCCTTGCCGCCGGAATGAAGCTGTATCACAAACTTGTCGAAATCGATGACTGATCCCCTCAACTGGAAACCATTTACCAGAAACACGGTCACTTCCACTCCAGATTCTTTGAAGTCTTTGAGAAACTTATCCTGCAAATTATCATTTGCCATGATTCTCTCTCTCCTTTGCATGCAGAAATTGATATATATCTTCCATGATTATATCCTTCTGTACTTTGTCCAGATCATACCATTTCACCGGAAGCTGGTTCCTGAAAAATGTCAGTTGACGCTTGGCATACTGCCTCGTGTGCTGCCTGATCATTTCTTTGACACTTTCCAGATCGGCAGCGCCCTCGAAATATGGCAGGAATTCCTTGTATCCGATGGCAGCAGAGGCTGTTTTTGACGGGGAGCGGTTTTCAAACAGATGGCGCGCCTCTTCCGGAAGGCCGCGTTCGAACATCTGATCCACCCGCGATTCGATATTCGCATGTATATGTTTCCGTTCACGTGTCAATCCTACTATAAATGTATCATATTTCATGTCATCTGTGTAGCCGGGACCGATTCGATTGCTTATCCTGTCACTCAGTTCAAATTTCACCAGCATGCGGATGACCCGCTTGCGGTTGTTCGGATGGATTTCCGCGGCAATCTTCGGATCGATTTTCTTCAGGCGGTCGTGCAGAACACTCGAACCCAGCTGTTCGAGCGTTTCCGTCAATTCTCGTTTCTCTTTGTCATCCTCTTCATCAAATTCGTAACCATGAATCAGAGCACGGATATAATGACCCGTGCCGCCGACAATAAATGGTATGCGGTCGTCCTCATGTATCTCGTCAATAATTTCAGTCACATGCTTTTGGAACTCCTGGACGGAAAAGGAGGACTCCGGTTCTATGACATCGATCATATGATGTCGGATACCTGCCTTTTCCTCTTCTCTGATTTTGCCTGTACCGATATCCATCCCCCGGTATACCTGAATGGAGTCACCACTGATGACTTCAAGGTTGAACCTTTTGGCGATTTCAATACTGAGCGCCGTCTTGCCTATGGCTGTCGGACCTATCAGAATCAGAACTTTCTTCAGTTTAGACATTCCTCATCACCCACTCGAATAATCTGTTATACACCTGTTCACGGTTCTTTTCGAACAGGACTTCATGCCTGCTGTCATCATAGAGCTGTACTGTCACAGAATCTGTAAACCGGATCAGTGTCCGGGCGAGCACCCGTATATCCCTGCCGAAGTTCGAAAAAGGATCATCTTTCCCGCCGATCAGAAGTATGGGCACATCAGGGGCAAGCGCCTTCAGATTCTTTTGTTTCCCGGACTCCCGGATATTTTTGACAATTTCATACAGCGCACCATTCGACATCAGGAAACCGCAAAGTGGATCTTCATTGTACATGCCTACAACTCTCGGATCACTGCAGAGCCACCTGTTCTTTTGAACACCTCTGAATGTCTCATCATAGCCGATGAAGGCAAGCGTATTTACTGCGCGCGATTTTTGTCTTCCCCTGACACCGGCGAGGGCGGCCAGCCCGGGCACTGCTGCACTGTCCAGGAAATTGTCCTTGTTGCCGGTCCCCACAATGATACCTCCGTCATAGAGGGAATGCTCCAGGAGCCTGCGGGCTGCAATGGACCCCATGGAATGACCGAGAATGAATTTTTTTAGTGTCCCGGGAATGATTCCGGAGACTGCTGCCGCGTCACTGAGCAGCTGTCCAAAATCATCAAAATGCCCCGGGTTCTCTGCATCTCTGCCGTGTCCCCGGTGGTCATGCATGATGACCATGCAGTCATTCATGGCAAGCCAGCTGTTCATCTCATCGTATCTCTCCATATGTTCCGCCATGCCGTGCATGACCTGGATGGCACAGATGGGGTGACGGGGCATGAAAACCTTGACCCGTATGCGTCTGCCCTCATTTTCAATATACTGCTCTCTGATCTTCATGCCTGCTTCCCCCTATTTCATTATTCGGTTGAACATCCGCTCTATTTCATAGGTGGTCATGTGGATGATGACCGGTCTGCCGTGCGGACAGGTATACGGTGAATCGCACCTGCCGAGTTCTTCAAGCAGTGCTGCCATGTGCCTTTTATCCAGATAGTGGTTCGCTTTTATGGATTGTTTACAGCTCATCATGATCGACATCTCCTCGCGGTATTCACTCACACTGAAGTGGTCTTTCTCCGCCACGAAATGGATCAGCTGTTCAATGTCGGCTTCCGGATTCCTTTCATCCACCCAGGAAGGATGCCGGGTCACCGAATACTGCTTCACGCCGCTCTTTTCAATTTCAAAACCCAGGCGACTCAGATCTTTCAGTTTTTCGTCTATGGTTATTATATCATCCAGCGGGAACTCAAAGGTATATGGGATGAGGAGCGGCACGCCGGGATCTGCATCCGCATTGATACGATCATAGTAGAATTCATATTTTATACGTTCCTGTGCAGCATGCTGGTCCATCATATACATCCCGGACTCATTCTGCAGGATGATGTATGTGCCGTGAAGCTGGCCCACGATTTCAAGGTATGGGAGCTTCTCCTTTACCCTTTTTTCCCCCGGTGGCTCATCCACCGGTTCTTCCTGTGGGAGCGGTTCTTCCGCAGGTTCCGGCACAGGTTTTTTTGCGGGCGGAACGTCCGACTGCCTGTTCGATGTCCTGTATGTCGCGCTCTGTTCGCTCCTGTAGGCCCCGGGCTCCGGTGCCGTCCTGTCTTCATCATGGCGTGTGCGTTCCGCAGGGTCCGGTGCTTCCCGTACAGTGAAATCAATGGCAGACTGCTCTGCTCTGGGCTTTGGCCCTTTAACCTGTTTTGAAACATCCGGAATCAGCATTTCATCCTTGAGTGATGTACGCACGGCCGATTCAAGCAGGTCATTCAGCTCCTTCTCTTTGGAGAATCGGACTTCTATTTTGGCCGGGTGGACGTTGACATCCACAATCTTCGGATCCATCTCCAGGTCAATGACGACAATCGGGTACTTCTCCTTGGCAAGCAGAGTATGGTAGGCATTGATGATGGACTGCGACAGCCTGAAATTCCTTATATGCCGCTGGTTCACTGAAAGATTGATGTAGTTCCTGTTGCTCCGGTTCACTTCCGGCCGTATCGCATATCCCGTTATTCTGAAATCAGCATCCTGAGCCTCGATTCTTACAGCATGGCGGGCAATATTGAGGCCGTATATGTCACTGATAACCTCCTTTAAATTGCCGTTGCCCTTCGTGAAGAGCTTCTCATTGTGATCGAGTGTCAGTCTGAAGCTGACACCCGGGTAGGCAAGTGCCATCCTCTGGATGATATCAATAATTTTGCCGCTCTCGGTCCGCATGGATCTGACATACTTAAGACGGGCCGGTGTGTTGAAGAACAGTTCACTGATGGATATATCCGTCCCCTGGCGTTCTTTGCCCGGCCCCTGTTCCTTCAGCTCCCCACCTTCAAACCGGATGGTGACCGGCTCTCCTTCCAGGTGCTTTGTCTCCACCATCACTTTGGCTACAGCGCCGATACTCGCCAGCGCCTCGCCTCGAAATCCAAGCGACCTGATCTGGAAAAGGTCGTAATCATCATCTATCTTGCTCGTGGCGTGCCTCTGGAACAAAAGGGGCGCATCCGTCTGATGGATGCCCTCACCATTATCGACGATGCGGATCAGCTTCATCCCGGATTCCTCTATGAACACTTCGATTTCATCCGCATTTGCGTCAAGGGCGTTCTCAATCAGCTCCTTGACGACGGAACTCGGACGCTCCACCACTTCACCTGCGGCTATTTTGTTCTGTATTTTTGGATCAAGCACTCTGATTGAAGACATCTCATCACTCGCCTTTCAACCTGTTTTTCATCTCGTTCAGTTTCATCAGTGCATCCATCGGCGTCAGATTGTTTATATCCGTCTGCTTCAGCATATCGACAACCGGATGGTCATCATATGCTTCGTTATCATCAAGCGCCAGTTCCAGCTGTTGGGCAGGCGCTTCTGTGCCGCTTTCAAACATGTGGAGCAGCTCGTCTGCCCTGTCCGTCACATTTCCAGGAAGTTCTGCAAGCCGCGCCACATGGATGCCGTAGCTCCGCTCCACCGCCCCCGGCTTCACCTTGTGGAGAAATACCAGTCTGCCGTCGTATTCCGTCGCCTTGACATGGACGTTCTTCAGGCCGGACAGCGACTGGCCGAGTCTCGTAATTTCATGATAATGCGTGGAGAATAAAGTCTTCGCCCCGATTTCATCATGGATGAATTCGAGCATCGACTGTGCCAGGGCCATGCCGTCGTATGTGGATGTGCCCCGGCCAATCTCATCGAAGATGAGCAGGCTGTCCCGAGTGGCGTTTTTAAGTGCATCATTCGCTTCCATCATCTCAATCATGAATGTGGACTTACCGCTCGCAAGATCATCGCTTGCCCCGATACGGGTGAAAATCTGATCGAAGATCGGGAGCCTGGCGGATTTTGCAGGAACATACATACCCATCTGGGCAAGTATGCTGATGATCGCCGTCTGGCGCATGTATGTGCTTTTACCAGACATGTTCGGTCCGGTGATCAGATAGACGAATGTGGAATCATCCATCGTGAGCGAATTCGGTACATACGTATTTTCACCGATGACCTTCTCCACGACAGGATGCCGCCCTTCTTCAATATCCAGTTCAGCCTCCGTGAACTCCGGTCTTACAAGTCGGTATTCATTCGCAACGGTGGCGAATGATAACACACAGTCCAGTGTACTGATCAGGTCCGCTGTCGTCTGGAGCCTGTCGATGTAGGATTCCATCGCGAGCCTCAGCTCATTGAACAGATTATGCTCGAGTATGATGCCCTCATCCTGGGCGCTCAATATTTTGGATTCCATCTCTTTCAGTTCCGGCGTGATGAAGCGTTCAGCATTGGTCAACGTCTGTTTTCTATTGTATTCGAACGCGTCTGCATCAAAGCCCACCGCATTGGCCTTGGAGATCTCGATGTAATACCCGAACACTTTGTTGAAACCGACTTTTAGATTTTTTATCCCTGTGCGCTCGCGCTCATCCTCAATATAGCCGTTCAGCCATGTACGGCCGTTATTCGAAATATAGCGCAATTCATCGAGCTTTTCACTGTAGCCATCCTTGAAGATGCCACCTTCCCTTATGGTTTTCGGCGGTGAGTCGTTCAGGCTCTCCTTCAGGATGGCGTGGACATCCTGAAGCGGATCGAACGCTGTGAAGAGTTCTGATTCGAGCAGGCCGGTATCAGCAAGCAGGGATTGGAGATCCGGCAGGACACCGAGGGAGTCCCTCAGCTGCACCAGGTCCTTTGCGTCGATGTTTCCGAAGCTCAGCCTGCCGACCAGCCGTTCGATGTCATAGACGTCCTCAAGCAGGCCGCGCATGTCCTCCCGTTCGAGGAAATGGCCGAGCAGTGCTTCGACTGCGTCCTGACGCAGCATGATCATGCTTTCGTTCAGCAGAGGGCGCTCCACCCATTTTCTGAGCTTGCGCTTGCCCATCGGTGTACCCGTCTCATTCAGATACCAGAACAGTGACCCTTTCGTCTTTTTCGTCTGAAGGCTTTCCAATAGTTCCAAGTTGGAGATTGCAGCATAATTCAGCTGCATGGTCTCTTTGATCTTATGCTTTTCCACTGTCCTGAAATGCTTCAATTCGCGCATATTTACAGAACGGATATAGGATATGAGGAGGCTCAGCGTCTCTTTTTCCTCGTCTGTAATCTCCACACTGCATTCAAGCGCATGGAATTCATCGCTGCTGTACAGTGTATTGGACGGCGGGTCCTGATACAGTTCGGCAAGTATGCCCGTGATGCCCTCCTCCAACACAATCTCACTCGGGCGGATTCGGTCGATTTCACTTTTGAGTATGACCGGGTCATCTGTTGTAAAGGCATTTATCTCACCGGTGGAAATATCGGAATAGGCCGTGATGTAGCTGCCTCTATTTTCGCTTAGCGCGAGGATATAGTTGCTTTGGCCATCCTCCATTCCGAAATCATCGATCAGCGTTCCCGGGGTGATGATGCGGACCACTTCCCGTTTCACCATGCCTTTTACCTGCTTCGGGTCTTCCATCTGCTCACAGATTGCCACTTTATATCCGTGGTCGATCAGCCTTTCTATATACCCTTTCGCCGAGTGGTAGGGCACACCGCACATCGGTATGGGATCTTTCTTCTTGTCACGTGAAGTCAGGGTGATTTCGAGCACTTTGCTTGCGGTGATTGCATCATCGTAGAAAAGTTCGTAGAAGTCCCCGAGCCGGTATAGTAGCAAAGCATCTGGATGCTCATCTTTTATCTTCAGATACTGCTGCATCATCGGTGTTACTTTCTGCATATCAACACTTCCATTGTTCTGATTGTATACCTAGAATTATATCATGTCCGTCTTTCATTGTTGAAGCGGTCGATTACACCTTTTTTCTCAAGCTGCCCAAGCAGGGCCCATGAAATGAGAGCGCCTATCAGCGAACTCACCATGAAGGCCGGTGCGAGGACATAGAAGAATTCAAGTTCAAGTCCGAGCACCATGATAAGCGGCAGGGTGGCAATGGAACCGAAAATCCCGGTGCCTGCAACCTCGCCGGCTGCTGCAGCCGTAAGTTTTCCAAAACGTCTGTAGAGCAGCCAACCAAGGAGTGCGCCGACCATGCTTCCGGGGTATGCAAACGGCGATCCCGTGCCCATCAGAATGCGTATCGTCGAGGACAGGAATGCCTGCACGATTCCCCAGGGACCTGTGAATACGACGCTTATGACATTGATCAGGTGCTGGATGGGCGCAGCCCTTATCGGTCCCAGGGGGATGATGATGAACATGCTGAGCACGACGTTCAAAGCTGTGAATACGCCAGTTAAAGTCAATTTCCTTGTCATATGATGCCTCCATTTTATAAAAGGACTGTACACCAATCGGATGTACAGTCCCTCACCTCTCGTTCATTCTGCTTTTAATTGCCCTGATTGGGTTTGTTTTTCATCGCCGCCCCTGTTTCGCCTTGGAGCAGGTCGCCGCCTGTTGTGGTGATGATTTCATCCGTCACGGTCTGGCTTATGGCGTGTGACACCATCTGGAGCAGTTCGTTGACCTGCCCCTGTGATTCCTTGAACTGTGTGACGATAGGCATCTCGTCCAGTTCTGTTTCGATCTTTTTGATCTTCTCCTCTGTGAGGTTGTAGGCCCGTTCCTTGCCGTAGTTCTGGAAGTTGACGGCCTGTTTCTGCAGACTCTTCAGACTCGCCATCTTCTCGCGGACATCCTTGTTCTCATGGATTTTCGCTTCCGCTTTCTTGAAGAACTCAACCTGCTCGGTCTCTGACATCATCTTGCCCAGCTGCTTTGCCTCATTTACGATTTCATCTTTGCTATACATCCTGCTTCCACCTTTATATCAAATTGCAACGATCAGTGTTCCCATACTCTGAAACACCGGCACGTGCATTTCCATTAATAAATTCTCCTATACAGTATATCTGTTTTCAGCCCATATTTCAAAGCTATTTGACCAGAAATCCCTATCTTGCATCGGTGCTCTCAAACGGAGTGATAATCTGGCCCAACTGGAATGACACAAAGATGCATGCGCCAATGAACAGAATGAGATAGATATCTGATATCGAAAACGACGTCCGATGGTAGTAGGTTCTCGGTCCGTCATCAAAGCCTTTCGATTCCATCGCAATTCCAAGGCGGTACGCACGCCTTATGCTCTGGCTCAGCAGTGTGATGATCGTCGTTTTGAACCCTTTCATCCCGGTCACATATTTTTTGTGGATGAGTGCCCTTCTCACCTTCCTCGCCTGTCTGAGTGCCACATACTCCGAAAGGATGATTGGCACCATGCGCACCGCGGCCATGAACGAATAGGCATATTTCGGCTTGAGCATCAGCTGCTGCATCAGGCTGTAGAATACATCCGTGATGCGGGTCGTGAAAATGATGAGTGCGCCGAAGAATGATACTGTAAGCCCACGCATCATCACATGGATGCCACGGATGAAACTCTCCTCGGTAATGCGGATGATTCCGAAACTGTACAGTGTGGTCGTGCCTTCGCCGTAGAATATCATGTAGAGGCTCGATATGAAGCCGAGTAGAAGCATGACCGCAAGCAGAGCTGCAAGATACCGGAGTTTCACACCGGACAGTATTATCATTGCAAGCAGCAGGAGCAGGGAAAGATGGAATAGGTAGTTCGGGTTGTGGATGAAAACGACTGTTAGGAAAAGTGCCGCTGCAAGTCCGACTTTAGTGATGGGATTGCAGCGGTTGACAAATGTTTCATATTTCCTGATTGACTGCAGCATCATTCACCCCTGTCCTTTCCGTGAGCCTTCCATCTTCGATCAGCAGCCGCCTTGATGGATACCGCCTTTTGATTTCCTCATCATGCGTGATCATGACAATTGACTTGCCCGCCCGGGTCATTTCAGAAAACAGTTCCAATAGCCTGAACGTCTGTCTCTGATCGAGGCCGAATGTCGGCTCATCAAACATGATGATCTCCGGCACGCCTCCTGCAGCGGTCGCTACACTCAGACGCCTTTTCTGCCCTGTCGATATTTCAAGAGGATGAAGATGCGAAACACCGGACAGCCCGAACCTCTCAAGCAACTTTCCAGTCTGCCGAATCGCCTCTGTTTTGTCGAAGTGCATTTCAAGATTGATGAAAACTTCATCGAAAACTTTATTCGTGATGAACTGCAGTTCCGGGTTCTGGAAAACCGGATATACGGCGCCGGCAATATGCCTGGTCTTCCTGATCTTCTTCCCCCGGTAGTGAAGGTCACCCGCAGATGGAATGAGTTTCATCAATGCAAGCAGCAGGCTTGTCTTGCCTGTACCGTTCGCACCCTCGATGGTCACCCATTCACCTCTCTTGATCTTCATCCCGTCCACTTTTATGATGGTATCCTTCCCCCGTCTGACATCCAGGCTGTTTGCCTCGAGCAGCGTTTCTTCTGACGGTTCCGCACGCCGCAATGCCGGAGCGCCGTCCCATGAACGGGGGTGCCAGACACCGAATGCTGTAAGCAGATCTCCATGGTTCGTGAGCATATCTCCCGGTGTACCCTGACATACAATTCCGCCCGAGTCATCCATCAGGATTACACGATCCATTCTATCCCATATATACTCCACCCTGTGTTCGATGATTACCACAGTACGGTTCTCCCATATGCTCTCAACCGTGTCCCAGACATGTCTTGCAGAGCCTTCATCAAGCATACTCGCCGGTTCATCAAGGAACAGCGTATCCGAGTCCTGGAGCAGGGCGGAGGCTATCGCAAGTTTCTGCTTCATACCGCCTGAGAGCTCCTGGATATCCTTTCCGAAAGAAACATCCAGCCCGACAGCTTCAAGGACAGTTGTGAACTCCTGCTCCATCTCCGATTGCGGTACGCCTTTGTTCTCAAGTACAAATCCGAGTTCTTCCCCGACTGTCGGCATCGTGAACTGTGAATCCGGATCCTGGAATACATATGCGCCGTCATCCGAAACATGAAGCCTGTCGGCTTTCATCGGTACATCAATCACACGGGGGATCAAACCACCCATTATATTGAGGAGCGTACTCTTCCCGGAGCCGCTCGGTCCGAGCAGGAGTACTTTCTCCCCTTCCTCCACCCGTATATCAAGACCGTGGAAGAGATTCTCCTCCTCCCCGTCAAACCTGAGCCTGAGATTTGCAATGTCCATCACCATCTTCTACAGCCTCTCGCTGCGTTCCGGGGCAGGGGCACCCACCAGTTTGAGCACCCCGGTCTCCCCGAGCCCTCTGTAGAGCGCATGTGCCAGCCAGCCGGCAATCAGTGCACCACTCAACACTCTGAAGCCGATCATCAGCATGAGGTTCCATGTCTCAAGCTGTCCGAGATAGCCATAATACCAGTCGAGCGGCAGGGTGGACAATGCGGCAGCCACTCCTGCTGTCACTGCAACCATCAGTGCAGTGCTTTTATACTTCACAATTGCAAATACGATTTCACAAGCCAGTCCCTGAAGCAGTCCGTAAATCATGAGTATCACATCGAACTGCAGCATGAAGATGGTCTCCCCGGATGCTGCTGCAAATTCCGCAATGATTGCCACACCGGGCTTCCTGATAATGAGATAGGCCACTACGGCAGCGATGAACCACATGCCGTAGACCAGCTCATTCAAGTGGAGCCCGAGCGGCTGGAGCATCGTATATACACCGCCCCATATCGAATAGATGACTGCAAAGACCAATGCGATTACCACTGTAATCAATACATCAGTAAGTGTTAACCCTTTTCGTAAAGCCAAAAGAAAAACCTCCATTGATATTTTTCAAATAAAAAGCACACCACTAGCGGAGTGGTGTGCATATTAAAAAATATGCCACTTCCCTACGCTAGTATAATCTAGATCAGGTAGTAAGGGTAAATCTCAGTCCGTCTGCGGACACCCCTAGTGGTCATGCCTTCTATTCGATTAATACCATCATAATATAAAAGAATGATTTTGTGAAGCCTAGCCTCGGTTGTCGGTCATCATCCGGTAGTACCGGCCGCCAAGCGCCATGAGTTCTTCCTCGCTGCCGCTCTCGACCAGCTCGCCCTGGTCCAGTACGAATATCCGGTCCACAGCTTTGATCGTATTCAGCCGGTGCGCAATGATGATGCTCGTCCTGTCTTTCATCAGGCGTTCGAGTGCTTCCTGGATTTTGAGTTCAGTGACTGTATCGATACTGCTGGTCGCCTCATCGAGCAGCAGTATGGCGGGATCGGTGATCAATGCGCGGGCAATGGAAATCAGCTGTTTCTGCCCCTGGGAGACGAACCCCTCATCCATTTCAAGCATCGTATCGTAGCCGTCCTCAAGCTCCATGATAAACCCGTGGGCGTTGGCAAGCTTCGCCGCTTCTGCAACCTCTTCATCTGTCGCGTCTAGCTTTCCATAGCGGATATTTTCACGGATTGTCGACTCGAACAGATAAGGATCCTGAAGCACGAAAGCGGTCTGCGATCTTATAGCTGTGCGCCTGTAATCCGTTATGGCGACACCGTCGATCGTTACCTCACCCCGGTCCGTCTCGTAAAATCTCGCAAGCAGCTGCATCACGGTGGTCTTGCCGGCACCGGTCGCACCAATCAGGGCAACCGATTCGCCTTCTGCGATGTCGAAACTGAGGTTGTTGATTGTCGGCGACTTCTGGTCCTTATCATAGGAGAATGTCACATCCCTGAAACCGATCCTACCCCGTATTTCCCTGTCCCGGATTGTGCCTTCATCCTCTTCCGGTTCGGTGTCGATGATGCCGAAGACCCGTTCCGCCCCAGCAATCGCAGACAGCACCTGGTTGAACTGGTTGGAGAGATCCGCGAGTGGCCGCGTGAACTGCCTGGCATATTCGGCAAAGACGACAATGGTGCCTATCGTCACCACACCGTCGGTATAGAACACGAGCAGTCCGCCGGCCCCGGCGACGATCGTGAAACTGATATTGTTTAACATATTCATCACTTTCGGTATGAGACCCGCGTAGAGAAATGCCCAGAATGTGATGTCACGGAGCTTCCCGGCTCGTTTGTTGAAGTTTTCTATCGCAGTCTCCTCCTGCGAAAACACTTTGACGATTTCCTGACCGGATACCATCTCCTCGATGTATCCGTTCAGTTCACCGGTCGCACGCTGCCGTCTTTTATACAGTGGCCCGGTACGACGTGTAATGAATCCCACAGCCAGTATGAGGACAGGTATGATTGTAACTGTCAGCAGAGTCAGCAGCGGACTCAGATAGAGCATGACGCTTAGCGTCCCGAGCAATGTGACGACACTCGTCGTAAACTGGATGAATGAAGTATTGAGCGTCTGGGATATCGTCTCGATATCGTTTGTCATCCGGCTCATCAGTTCACCATGCTGCCGCTTGTCAAAAAAGTGTACAGGCAGATTTTGCATATGTGAAAAAAGCCGGTCCCTGAGCTTATAGACCGTACGCTGTGAAAGGCCGACCATCAGGAAGGCCGCACTGTACTGGGCGGCTGAGAGCAGAATATATGTTGCGAGCAGGATCATCAGAATCCGGAACAGGCCGTCGAACTCACGCTGAACGAAATAATTGTCCACAATATAGCCGACAAGGAAGGGGCCGGTGATGCTGAGCAGACTTGTGAGTGCAACGAGCATGATGATCAGACATAGGAGTTTCCTTTCCTCGCTAATGAACTGCCACATCCGCTTGAGTGTACCGCCTACGTCACTTGCCCGCTGATTTTCTTTCCGTTTCCTCCTCCCGATATCCTCTTTTCCAAGGACTGGATCATGGCCGAAAGGCCGTCTGATAAAATCAATCATCGAGGTGCCCACCTTCCATCTGAGACTCTGCAATCGAACGGTAAAGTCCGGATGAAGCCATCAGTTCATCATGTGTGCCAATCGCACTGACCTGACCGCCGTCAAGCAGCAGCACACGGTCGGCCGATTTTGCAGTGACCACTTTTTGTGTCACTATGATGCGGGTCGCATTTTCATCCTTCAGTGCTTCCCACAGAGCTGACTCGGTCCGGATATCAAGGGCTGAGGTACTGTCGTCCAAAATGAGTATTGACGGTTTCCTGACCAGTGCACGCGCAATGGAAAGCCGCTGCTTCTGTCCGCCGGATAAAGTGACACCCCTCTGGCCGACCCGTGTTTCATAGCGGTGGTCGAACGCCTCGATCGAACTGTGGATTTGCGCCTTTTCGGTGGATGTGAGGACTTCCGACTCTTCAGCTTCAAGGTTGCCCCACAAAAGGTTTTCATAGATGCTGCCTGAGAACAGGACTGCAGATTGTGGGACGTAACCGATCGTCTGCCTCAGATCATCCTCTTCCCAATCCTCTAGACTCTTGTCATTCACATATATTTTCCCTTCCTTGACATCATACATCTTCGGAATCAGGCTGAGCAGCGTACTCTTGCCGGATCCGGTGCCGCCCATGATGACAAACTTTTCATCGGCTGCGACATCGAATGTGATATCTTTCAAAATATATCTCGCGGACCCGGGATACCTGAATGAGACGTTGTCAAACCTGACAGTCCCTGCCCTGTCCTCTTTCAGCGTCCCATCTTTCTTGTTGATGCTGACAGGTGACTTCAGTACCTCTTCCATGCGCTCGCTTGACGCCTTGGAACGGCTGAATGCCATTATGATGAACGCGAACATTGAAAAACCGCCCTGCATTCTGAGTCCGTAGTTGATGACAGCGACAACTTCCCCGACCTGGACTGTATCCGACCGCAGCATGTCGGACGCCATCCATATGACGACGAGAAGGCTGCCGTTGATGATGAGAAGCAGCATGGGCATGATCGATTCCATCAGTCTGAGCGCATAGACAGTGTCATCCCTCAGCCTCCCCGCAACTTCCTGGAATTTTTTCATCTCGAACAATCCGCGATCATTGGCCTTGATCAGTCTGACCCCTTCCAGATTCTGCTGGATGAAACGGTTGATTTTATCCAGGCGTTTTTGTACGCGCAGGAATACCTTCCCCCCTTTAATGGACACGATGATCAGGAACAGAAGCAGCAACGGCGTCAGCAAGGAAAGATAGAACCCGAGCGTCGGATTGATCACAAATGACATGATCAGCGAACCTACGACCATCAGCGGCGCACGCAGCACAATCCTGAGTGACATGTAAAGAAGCATTTCCGTCTGCAGTACATCCTGTGTCATCCTGGTGATCAGACTTGATGTCGGAAACTTCGACAGAGTCGTCAGTGTAAAGTACTGGATCCTCCTGAAAAGTGCAGTCCGGAGATCATAGCTGAAAGCGTTGGCAATGTGGCTTGAAAAGAATGAATTGATCACACCGCTTAAGAATGCAGCAATGCTGAGCAGGAACATCACCATAAGATAGAACCATACAGTATTGATATCACCGGACACGATGCCGTCATCAATGACTTTTGATATAAGATAAGGTTGCGCGAGTTCCACTGCGAGCTCTATGCTCATGAAGGACAGTGCAACGAATATGTACCATTTATAAGTCAGAGCAAATTTATATACCGTAAGCAATCATCCCACCCACTTCTTTCGGTTACCGAACTATTATCCCAATTATGACACAATTCAAAATTTTTTCATATACAAATTAAAAAATACATCCCGGGCAATTTTACCCGGGATGTATACTGGCTTATCTGAAGGCAGCCATCAGATCATCGAATGTCTCCCTCTCAAGGGTCATCTCCTTTTTGACTGTCGGACGATCGAGATAGCCCTCAATCAGTTCCTGATATGAGGAGGCTTCTTTATTCTGATAGATGATGCCTTTTAAGAGGCCCTCATGTTCCATGATGTGATTCATCGCTGCTTTCTGGTCTGTATTATCGTAGTCTCCGATATCCTCAACAGCAGTCAGATTCTCTTTGAACCAGTCGTATGTGTTCACTTTGTTATAGGTGACACACGGGCTGAAGACGTTGACAAAACTGAACCCTTTATGGTTCATCGCCTCCTGTATGATGGCAGTGAGCTGCTTGATGTCGGAGCTTACACTCTGTGCGATGAAGGTTGCACCGCTCGCCATCGCGGTCCTGATCGGCTGTATTGCGTTCTCGATGGAACCGTTCGGTGTGGATTTTGTGACGAACCCCTTTTCGGATGAAGGGGAAGTCTGTCCCTTCGTGAGTCCGTATATCTGGTTGTCCATGACGATATAGGTAATGTCGATGTTCCTTTTCAGTGCATGGACGGTATGTCCCATACCGATGGCAAACCCGTCGCCGTCACCGCCGGAGGCGATGACTGTGAGTTCGTCATTTGCCATCTTGACGCCCTGCGCAACCGGCAGGCTGCGTCCGTGAGTAGCATGGAAACCGTATGATTTGATGTAGCCGCTCAGGCGTCCGCTGCATCCGATGCCGGTAATGACTGCCAGCTCATCCGGCTCGAGTCCGTTGGCAGCACATGCCTTCTGAATGGCGGCCTGAACACTGAAATCGCCGCAGCCGGGGCACCAGTTCGGCTTTATATTATTCCTGAAATCTTTGAATGTAGCCATTACAACACTTCCTTAATTTTTAGAATTGAGCTCATATGAGTTTCAATTTCATTCGGCTTGAAAGGTGTACCGTCATATTTGACATGTGACTTGATGCGGTCGTGTCCGTGGTAGTTCATCTTCAGTACACTGTTCAGCTGTCCGCTGTAATTCTGTTCGATGACGAGTATCTCCTCTGCACCGTCAAGGTACGGACGGAGTGCATCGATCGGGAATGGATGGATCTGCTTGAGGCTGATTGTCGTAATATCCGCATCCAGGCGTTCAGCTGCTTCCTGTACGACACCGTTGACACTCAGGAAGCTGATGACGAGGAGTTCACTCCCGACAGTGCCCTTCACTTTGAACGGTTCATCCATCGTGAAGTCCTTGAGCTTCCTCATCCGCTTGTCCATCTGCACCTGACGGTTGTCGGCACTTTCATTTGGTGTGCCGGTCGTACTGTGCTCAACGCCGGTCACATGATGGATACCACCTTTGACGCCGGGGATCGGACGGCTTGAAATGCCATCCTTCTCATCGCTGTAGCGTTCGAAATACTCTGTTTCGTCCCGTTCCAGATCCTCGGTAATCGTCTTACCTCTGCTGATTTCAACCGAAGACAGGTCGAAGGGTCTGGATGACTGCTTGCCGAGTGACATCTGCAGGTCGGAAAGCAGGATTACCGGAACCTGGTAATATTCTGCAATATTGAAGGCATCGATTGTCGTATAGAAGGCATCTTCGACATCAGACGGTGCGAGCACGACTTTCGGTATGTCCCCATGCGTCCCGTAAATCATCTGCATCAGATCCGACTGCTCCTGCTTTGTCGGAAGTCCGGTGGACGGTCCGCCGCGCATCGTATCGATGATTACAAGAGGTGTTTCCGTCATGCCGGAAAGCCCGATGGATTCCATCATCAGGGAGAGACCCGGACCGGCGGAAGATGTGAAGCTGCGCGCGCCGGCGTAGTTTGAACCGATCGCCATAGTCACCGCCGATATTTCGTCTTCGGTCTGAATCACAGTGCCTCCGACCTTCGGCAGATTCTCAATCATGTATTCCATGATTTCACTTGCCGGCGTGATCGGGTATGCCGCCATGAAACGCACACCCGCGTTCAGTGCACCGAAACTGATGGCATCGTTGCCGATGAGAAACAGGCGTTCCTCCTGTTCAGACGGCACCATTTCGAAATCCCCCGAAATGTCAGCCATTGCGCTGTCCATCAGCTCGTATCCCTCTTTCAGCGCTTCATTGTTGCTGTCTACAATCTGTTCCCCCTTACGGATGAACATCGTATAGATCATGTCACGGAACGGCTGCATCTCAAGGTTCATTAGCCGGGCACTGGCACCGATGGCAACCATGTTCTTCATCAGCTGGCTGCCGAGCTCCTTGGCTGTTTCAGTGAACGGAATCGGTATGAGCTGAACATCCAGCGATTCGTCCTTCGTCGGATTGAACTTGCTGTCCGCTATGATGACCCCGCCGTCCACCAGTTCATGTGCGTTGAGGTCTATGGTCTGCTGGTCGAATGCAACCAGTATATTGATATTATCACTCACTGCCCTTACTTCTTTGGCAGAGATCCTTACATTATTATTTGTGTGGCCGCCTTTGATGCGGCTCGAGAAATGTCTGTAGCTATAGAGATGGTATCCCATCCTGTTAAGGGTCGTGGAAAAGATCTCACCCGTCGATTCGATCCCTTCACCCTGCTGGCCGCCGACTTTCCATGACAATTGTTCTTTCATACATATTGCCTCCTTGTCCTTATGTTAATATATCAGAATCGAGACTGTTTTTCGATATTCACCGCACCGATTCACACAAAATCAGCCCTACGGCCTAGCACTCTTTTCCTCTATCCTGATCTTGTCTATCTTATGTGTTTTCGTATCGATGATGACACCGGACAGGATCCCCGCACCTTCCTCGGGGACATTGTGCCTGACAGGCAACTGGTAGAGGAAACGGTCGATGACCTCCTCTTTGCGGATTCCGAGTATGCCGTCTTTGAAGCCGGTCATCCCCGCATCTGTAATATACTTGGTCCCGCCCGGAAGTACCTGTTCGTCATTCGTCTGTACATGGGTGTGTGTCCCCACCACTGCATCCGCCCTGCCGTCGAGATAGTGACCCATCGCAAGACTTTCACTCGTCGTTTCACTGTGGAAATCCACAAATATTTCATCCGCCTCCACATGCTCCAGGATGGCATCCGCTTTTTTGAACGGACAGTCGATTGCCGGCATGAAACTTCTGCCCTGCAGATTCATGATCAGAAGTTTTCTGCCATTAACATTCACGATGCCGTACCCTTTCCCCGGAACGCCTTCCGGATAATTGGCGGGCCGGACCATCCTGACATCCCGGTCCAGTACATCATATATCTCACGCTTGGCAAACGTATGGTTGCCAAGTGTAATGAAATCCGCTCCATAGCCCAGTATCTCTTTGTAAATCCGCTCCGTTATCCCTTTCCCGTGGGCGGCATTTTCACCATTAACTATTGTAAAATTAGCTCCGTGTTCCTTCTTAAGATTCATCAGATTTTCACTCAGCATTCTTCTGCCGACCTTACCGACAATATCCCCGATAAATAAAATACGCATCAAATTCATCCTTTTTTATAATTTCATGTTTCATTATACATGCTTTGGGGTATGTATTACCTATAAATTAATTAGGAGTGAATAATTTGACATTATCCATTGACCCCAGGGAGTTTGCCAAATTCACATTATTGGCCAATCCTTCCGAAAGTGAATCTATTGAAGATAAGGCCAAGGACAGTCTTGAACTCTATCTCAGCGCCTACAAACTGGCTGAAAAATATGAACGTTTTTCGAATAATACCCAGGAAACAAGTGAGGCTTTCAATAGTATAAGAGATATCGAAATCAATATTTAACCGAATGAAAAAACAAGAAAAACCAGCAGGGTTACCTGCTGGTTTTTCTATTTGGCATATTCCACTGCCCTCATCTCTCGGACCACTGTCACTTTGATGTGCCCTGGATATTGCAATTCATCTTCAACCTGTTTCTTGATATCTCTTGCCAGTCTGTGTGCGCTGAGATCATCCAGTTCATCCGGTTTGACCATGACGCGTATTTCGCGTCCGGCCTGGATTGCGAATGTCTTCTCCACACCTTCGTAGCCTTCGGCTATGGCCTCTAGTTTTTCCAGACGCTTCACATAGTTTTCAAGCGTCTCCCGCCTTGCACCCGGTCTGGCTGCACTGAGTGCATCGGCCGCTGCTACGATGATGGAGATGATGCTCGTCGGTTCCACATCACCGTGATGCGAATGGATGGAGTTGATGACTGTCGGATGCTCTTTGTAGCGTTTTGCCAGTTCAACACCGATTTCGACATGGCTGCCTTCCACTTCGTGGTCGATCGCCTTACCGATGTCATGCATCAGCCCCGCGCGTCTTGCAAGCTGGATGTCTTCACCAAGTTCACCGGCAAGCATTCCTGCAAGATAGCCGACTTCAACAGAATGCTTGAGCACATTCTGACCATAGCTCAGGCGGTATTTCATCTTGCCGAGATGCTTGACAAGTTCCGGGTGGAGATTGTGGATATCAAGTTCGAATGCGGCAGCTTCACCGGCATCCCTGATATCCGATTCCATATTGCGTTTCGCCTTGTCCACCATTTCTTCAATGCGGCCGGGATGGATCCTTCCATCCTCAACCAGCGCTTCCAGTGCGTTTTTGGCGATGGCACGGCGAATCGGATCAAAACCTGAGAGTATGACGGCTTCCGGTGTATCATCGATGATGAGGTCGACGCCGGTCAATGTCTCAAGTGTTCGTATGTTACGACCTTCCCGGCCGATAATACGGCCCTTCATCTCATCATTCGGAAGGTTTACAACAGATACTGTGGACTCGCTCGTATACTCCGCTGCATAGCGCTGTGCTGTCACAGCAAGGAGTTCCTTCGCTTTCTTATCCACATCAAGTTTCATCTGATCTTCTTTCTCTTTAACCATTACGGCCATATCGTGTGACAGTTCTTTCTCCACTTCAGTGAAGATTTCGTTACGTGCTTCATCACGTGAGAGTCCGGAGATGCGGGATAATTCATCTTCTTGCCGACTGATGATTTCTTTAATCTTCTGATCCTCGGCATCAACCATTTGCTGTTTTTCTTCAATTTTGGCTTCTTTGCTCTCCAGCACTTCATCCTTTTTATCAAGGACCTCGCTTTTACGATCAAGCGACTGCTCCCGCTGGAGAAGCCTGGATTCCTGCGCTTTGAGGTCTTCCCGCTTTTCATTGGAGTCGCGCTCAAAGGCATCCTTTAGATTCTGGGTCTCCTCTTTTGCCTCGAGCAGCTTTTCTTTCCTGAGGCTGTCCGCTTCCTTCTCCGCTTCACTTATAATATGTTCTGCGGAAGTCCGCGCCTCCTGCTGCCGTTTAGTCAAAGTGTTTCTGACGATAAAATATCCGATTACAACACCTAGAATAATGCCAAGCAAGATTAAGAAAATGTCTATCATGTCCACAATAAACACCTCCCTAACAGGCTCTAGCTATTGTTTTATATAATATAGGTCGAACGTAATATTATATATAATCAATTCTAAAGATAAATGTAAATAAAATCAAGCACCAGAACGGTCTATTTCCATTCAGGTGCCTGATTGTCATCGGGGGATCCCGTCCCTATTATTCTTTATCCTCGAAGAGCGAATCAGGCTGTGTTGCATTGTCATCCTGTTCTTCGGAGTCTCCCTCTTGCTTTTCCCCGAAACCGAGGGCATTACGGAGCTTGCCTTCGATCTCAGCAAGCAGGTCGGGGTTGTTTTTCAAATGCTCTTTGACATTCTCCTTGCCCTGGCCGAGCCGTTCTCCCTCATAGGAATACCATGCACCGCTCTTCTGGATGATTTCATGTTCTGCACCGAGGTCGATGAGCTCACCGGTCTTGGAAATGCCAAGGCCGTACATGATATCCACTTCAGCCACACGGAATGGCGGCGCAACCTTGTTTTTGACAACTTTGATCTTCGTGCGGTTACCCACAATTTCCTGACCGAGTTTGAGCTGTTCAGCACGGCGCACCTCAAGCCGGACAGAGCTGTAGAATTTGAGAGCCCGTCCGCCCGGAGTAGTTTCCGGATTGCCGAACATCACGCCGACCTTTTCCCTGATCTGGTTGATGAATATGGCTGTCGTGTTACTCTTGGAAATTGCACCTGAAAGTTTTCTCAGGGCCTGCGACATGAGACGTGCCTGGAGGCCGACATGGGCGTCGCCCATCTCACCTTCTATCTCCGCCCGCGGCGTGAGCGCTGCAACAGAATCGACGACAACCATATCCACCGCACCGCTCCTTACGAATGCCTCAGCTATCTCCAGTCCCTGTTCGCCGGTATCCGGCTGGGACAGATAAAGGTTTTCTATATCAACGCCGAGGTTTTTCGCATACTCGGGATCAAGTGCGTGTTCTGCATCGATGAAAGCGGCGATACCGCCTTCTTTCTGTGCTGCAGCGATTGCATGAAGGGCAACCGTCGTTTTACCGGAGGATTCCGGACCATAGACTTCGACGATTCTGCCTTTTGGATATCCACCGACCCCAAGTGCGTTGTCCAGGGTGATGGATCCGCTGGATACTGTGGAAACTTTACGGCCTGTCTCATCACCGAGCTTCATGACCGCCCCTTTACCGAACGACTTCTCCATGTTCTTTATCACTGTTTCAATCGCTTTTTGTCTCTCGTCCATAATAACCCTCCATTATTTCTTTTCGCTCTTTATTATATCACGTACAAAAATAAAAAGCGAACATATATTCGCTTTTCGGTGCCGCTTTCTTCAATCTGTTCGCATCTTTGGCGTTATTGTGCTGTTTGCATCCCCGTTACCGGATTACTGCAGGTTTTTGCCGCAAAACTCATTTGCCCTTATCTTCAAGAAATACCGCCCTGCCCTTGTAGAAGTATTCCAGCCCGGACAAGATTGTGAAAAATACCGCAATGTACATGGCTGTGATTCCCGGGGAGAACGGTATATAGCCCGTAAACATATCACCCGGCAGCAGCAGCACGAGGGCAATCATCTGGAACGTTGTCTTTATCTTGCCCAATTGCCCGGCAGCACTTACATAGCCTTGTTCAATCTGGAGTAACCTCAATCCGGTCACCGCAAATTCACGGGCGATGATGACAACGGCGATCCAGGATGATATCACCTGCCATTCCACCAGCACGATCAGCCCTGTCGTGACGAGAAGCTTATCCGCCAGCGGATCAAGGAATTTTCCCATGTTTGTGATAAGGTTCCATTTCCTTGCGAGGTATCCGTCAAGAAAATCCGTCAGTGCGGCAACAACAAAGATGATTGCAGCCATGAACTGCTCAACCAGGATTTCTTCACCGCGCAGGAAGGAGATTTCCCCCCATCCGAAGTCGATCAGAGCGAATACGAGGAACACGGGGATCAGCACTACCCTGAACACTGTCAATTGATTTGGGATATTCATAAGCTTACTCCTTTACTATGTTGAATTGATAATAGACGGTGACCGCATCTCCGCTCTGGCTGTCATCAAGCGTTTCGCCATCGATCTCGACGTTGAAGCCAGGTGCATTCCCAAGCGTAAGGTACAGTATATTTGCCTCTTCGGATATTTCATATTCCCCTTCAGTCAGCTCTTCGTATGCGTAGGTATTGCCGGCATCATCGGTCAGGGTCACCCATGATGCGTTTTCACCTTCAAGTGAAATCGTCACGGGGCCATCCGCATTGATGTCGTAGAACAGTGTGTTGCCATCAGATCCTGTAAAGGAGTAATCCGCACCGGACGGCTCTTCGGCGGTCTCCTCTTCAGTATCCTCCTCAGTCTGAGCCGTTTCCCCGGTCTGTTCCTCATCGGCGGTCTCCTCTTCATTGATTTCCGTCTGCCCTACATCATAGACGGGTTTCTGGTCGAATATTTCAGCCTGTGACCCGATCTGCAGAAGAATCATCCATCCTACGAATAAAACAGCAATCATGATCATGAAGCTGATAAGCACCTTTTTCAAATACTGGTAATCTTCATTATCGTTCTGCTGCCTTTTTTTACTTTCCACAGCCTCATCAGCGAACTCATCTGCATGCTTCTCCATCAGAGCCTCTCCGTCAAGGCCGATCGCCACAGTATATTGCCTGATCAGGAAACGGGCATGCCTGGGGTCCGGGAGGTTGTTGAAATCGCCGGTCTCCAGCTGTTTTATGATGTCTTTCCTTATGCCGGATCTCTCCTGCATCTCCTTTAGCGTTATGCCGGATTTCTCACGTTTATCTTTCAAATATGTTCCGAGTTTCATGGTACCTCCTAAATTCCACCAAAGAAATCCATGTCCTCATTCTGGAACCAGTGTTTCTTCTTGTGTTTCTCGTATGTGATCTCCTGGTTCTCATCTTCACGAAGTTCGATGATATAGTCAAAATCTTCAAGGGTATAATGCATCCCCTCGATAAACAGGTCGGGATGCTCCACTACTTTGATGGCGGGATAACTCATGATTTCCCTGATCAGGTTCTTATGTCCCTCCGAAGTTGAATTTGTGGTCACAGCACCGTCGATGATGAAGACGTTTTTGTCATTATATTCCCCTTTCAGGAGACTGGATCTTTCCGTCTGCTTAATGAGAGTGGAAGACAGGAAAAGCCATTTCTTTTTTGCTGTGACACTGCCCGCGACGATGGATTCGGTCTTGCCGACACGGGGCATTCCCCTTATGCCTATCAGACGATGGCCCCGTTCCTGGAATATTTCAGCGAGGAAATCAACCAGTATGCCGATCTCCTCACGTGTGAACCTGAAAACCTTCTTATCCTCCTCGGCCCGCTTGATGAATCTTCCGTGACGGACTGCCAGTCTGTCGCGCACCCTGGGTTTTCTGATCTTCAGGATGTTGATATCATCGATGTATCCACTCATCAGCTGGAAGCGCCTGAGTTTATTGAGCTCATCCGTACGGACCAAAAGCCCCCTCCTTCTGTTTTCGACACCGTTTATCGTATTGATGCTGATGCCGAGGTTGCCGAGCAGCGACGAAACATCACCCAGCAGGCCCGGACGGTTGTTTATGATTTCGTACTCCATGTACTGTTCGATATTCCTCTCGGGATACATATCTTTTTTTTCTGCATTCATGTATACCAACCCCCATTGATATTCATAATTTCACCATTGACCGATGCCGCCTTCGGATCGAGCAGATAGCGGACCGCATGGGCGATTTCCACCGTGCTTACAAAACGGGACTGCGGCAGTTCTTCAAGGAGGAAAGCCCTGTCCTCTGCCGACAGCAGGCCAGTCATCCCCCCTTCGACTGCACCCGGGGCTATGCCGTTCACCGTAATGTCCGTAGCAGAGAGTTCCTTGGCAAGGGATTTCACAAGCGCCTCCTGCGCCCCTTTCATCGAAGCATATACGCTCTCAAAGCTTGCACCATTACGGCCCCAGACCGATGTGATGACAATGATGCGGCCGGAAGCGCTCTTCCTGAGTTTCGGAAGCAGGACCCTGACGAATGCCACGAGGGAACGGATGGCAAGATTGTACTGTGCATCCACTTCCTCCAGTGCGGTATCCTGTATGAGATTATAAAGGCTCTCACCCGGACACCATATAAGTCCGTCCACACTGCCGATGCCCGAGAATGCTTTTTCAAGCGCTTCTTCCGAAAAGGGCTTTGCCAGGTCGATATGATGATGTGTACTGCTGTAAAGTGGCTTCCTCGATTTGGAAAAAGAGATGATTTCATGGGATTCCAGCATTTCATGGACTGCACTTCCGATATCCCCCGTGCTGCCCGTGATGACATATCTAGCCATGCGGTTTCAATATACACTCTACCATTTTATCCGGGTCCATGACATCGATAAAGTGTTTTCTGGCATCATCCGGGGTGATGCTCTCTATGATTTCAGGCAGCCTGTACAGATCATAGCCGTCAAGGTGGTACTTGGTGAATTGATTTGCAATGTACTCAGGCGAGTTCAGACTGGACAGATAGTCACCGAGTACTTCCCGTTTCTGGTTGGAAAGTTTTTCTTCAGTGAAGAATTCCCCAGCGCTCACCTCACTGATGATCTCACTCACACGTTCTGCCAACTTCTCCGGTTCCTCTGTTGTGGAGGTCAGTAAAGTATGTGCAAATGATTTTTCTTCAATATGGCTGAAGCTGAAGGAATCATCTATCAGCCCGGCATCCATGAGTTCATAATAATAGGGTGACTGCTCCCCGAATACCATATCAAGTGCAAACATCATCGAAAGGTCGCGGAGAAGGCGGTCGGATGCATCCGCCAGATTCTGCCGCTTCTTGAAACCTATCATCACTTTCGTGTCCTGGACGTCCATCTCAAGTACTTTATGCTTCATTGCAATATCGGCAGGCTCGGCGGGCAGCAGCCGTTCAATGGATGGAATATGTGTGATGCCGCGGCTCTCCTGGTGATCCTCGATATGTGAAATCAATGCTTCCGCATCAAGATCCCCGACCAGGATCATCACCATGTTGGACGGGTGATAGAAAGTCGAATGGCATTTGAACAGGTGCTCTTTTGTAATCTCACTGATGGATTCGAGTGTTCCTGCAATGTCCGTTTTGACAGGGAGTTCATGATACATCTGATTGAGCGTTTCAAAATAGAGTCTGTATCCGGGATTATCCTGATACATCTTTATCTCTTCGTTGATGATGCCAACTTCACGCGCCACCGTTTCATCGGTGAAATACGGCTGCTCCACCATGTTCATGAGCAAATCCAGGTTTTTGATGAAATCTTCTGTCGTGCTGAACAGATAGGATGTACGGTCATATGAAGTGAATGCATTGGCATTCGCACCGTGCTTCGAAAACAGGTTGAATACATCGCCATCCTCTTTTTCGAACATTTTATGCTCAAGAAAATGTGCAATGCCGTCCGGAACCATGAATTCACTGCCGTCCACACGGAAAAAATCATCCATGGATCCGTATTTTGTTGTATAGGTCGCAAACTTTTTGCTGTAGCCGCGCTTTGGAATGATGAAAATCTCCAGCCCGTTACTGCATGTATGACTGTACACTTTTTCATCTATGCCATTATACTCCCGCGTCTGCATCTTCATCCCTCCTCGTCAGTACATATACAGTATCCAGTTGGATTCTGTTACTTATTTCTATGATCAGTTCACGATCCACGCGCTCGAGCTGCGCTTCCCACGACGGGGTATCCGGCTTTTTGAGAAGCTGGTTGTACTCGAGTGCAATCAGACCTTTCGGCTTATCCATTACTTCTTTTCTGTTCACACGCATCATACCTTTGATCTCATCCATGAAGGCATCTTCGAAATCACCTTTTCTGAAACGGTCGAGCTCTTCAAGTATACCTGCCTCGGCCTTTTCCACATTTTCAGCATCCACCCCGCCCATGACAAACATATAGCCGTTCCTCATATCTGTCTGGGAGCTGATCTGATATGCAAGGCTCTCTTTTTCCCGGATGTTGCGGAATAGATACGAGGAAGCTGTGCCGCCGAACATCTGGTTGAGCACATTGAACGCCATATGGGATTCCGGTGAACCCAGTTTTGCCCGGAAGCCCATGTTGAGCTTGGCCTGTTCGATTTTCTGAGTGTCGGATGCCCGTTTCACTTCCGTTACCGCCCTGTAGGCATACGGCTCGTGATCCACCTCTTTCGCCTGTTCCCTTTCATGGATGAGCGAAAGGTTATCAAGCATGGTGGATTCCTCCACACTGCCTGCGGTCATTATGACCAGGTCATCACCGGCCATCATTTCCGCATGCTCTTCTTTCAGGTCCTGGAGTGTAATGTCATCCACATCCTCCAATACACCATGGGAGAGGTACTTATAGTCTTCGTCCGCAAACATCGTATCGACCATCGCCTGGAAACTTGACTGTGCACGGTTGTCCTTCATACTCTTCAGCCTGTTTTTATACAGGCGCTTTTCACGCTCGAAAAACCCCCTGGTCTCTTCATCGTAATTGAAAGGTGCCCTGAGCATATCCTTCAGCACCCTGCACATTTCATGCGGTATGTCCAGATCCTCCCTTATGAATTTGTCGTTTACGAATTCCATGCTGAATGTGACTATATGATCCTGCCCCTTACGTCCGACATTCGTCGTCAGATGGGCACCGTAATAATGGGCAAGGTGATTCAAAAGTTCCGCTTCGGATTGATGACGCATGGTCCGCTTCACCATCATGCGTGAAAGCAGATTGCGCTTTGTCACCCTTGCCCGTTCCAGGCGGCTCCTGAAATGCAGCTGGATGGTGATCGTCTTGAACTTGTCGGTATTGATGATTACAGCAGGTATATGATTCACTTCATTTTTAGTGATGTTATACATGATATGCTCCTCACTCTTCATTCTCTATCAGCACGCTGCGGGGTTTGCTTCCGCTGCTCGGTCCGATGACACCGTTTGCCTCCAGGTCATCCACAAGACGCGCTGCACGGTTGTAGCCTATTCTGAACTGACGCTGCAGCAGTGATGCACTTGCCCGCTGTTCTTCTATGACAAACCATTTGGCATCCGGATAAAGTTCATCTTCTGATTCCACCGGTGCTTTCTCAACCGGTTTGTTCATGATCGATTTCTCGTAGTTGGCCTTCATCTGACCGGTGATATATTCGACGATATCCGTCACTTCATCATCAGAGAGGAACGCCCCCTGCACACGGAGCGGCTTGGATCTTCCAGAAGGCAGGAACAGCATGTCCCCGCGTCCGAGAAGTTTCTCTGCCCCCTGTGCATCGATGATTGTCCTGGAATCTGTTGAAGAACTGACACTGAAGGCTATCCTTGACGGGATGTTTGCTTTGATTATACCAGTAATTACGTCGACAGACGGTCTTTGGGTCGCGATGATCAGATGGATCCCTGCTGCCCGTGCCATCTGGGCAATCCGGGTGATCGATGCCTCCACATCTTTCGAAGCCACCATCATCAGGTCGGCAAGCTCATCGATGATCACTACGATATACGGGAGTTTCTGAACCTTCTCAGGATCTTCACTTTCCCTTTCCAGATACTGGTTATACGCTTCGATATTCCTTGTGCCCGAATGGGAGAACAGGTCATACCTGCGCTCCATTTCGCTTACGATCCGCTCCAGTGCATCGCTCGCTTTCTGCGGGTTCGTCACTACCGGTGACAGGAGGTGCGGAATGCCATTGTAGACATTGAGCTCCACCATTTTCGGGTCGATCATCATCAATTTGACTTCATGCGGCTTCGCCTTCATCAAAAGGCTGATGATGATGCCGTTAATACATACGGATTTACCGCTGCCGGTGGCACCGGCAACAAGCAGGTGGGGCATCTTGTTCAGTTCGGCGGTGATCGGACTGCCTGAAATATCTTTTCCCAGCGCAACTTCAAGCAGGTTTCCGGAATTCTTCCGCTTGAGCACCTCCCTCAGGGTCACCATGCTGATGACGGAATTCGGCACTTCGATGCCCACGGCGGATTTGCCAGGGATGGGCGCTTCGATACGTATATCCTTTGCAGCGAGACTCAGTGCAATATCGTTCTGCAGATTGATAATCTTGCTGACTTTCACACCGATGTCCGGCTGGATTTCGAACTGCGTTACCGCAGGACCGATCCTGATTTTTGACACTTTGGCATTTACACCGAAGTTCTTGAGAGTCTCCTCAAGTATCCTGCCCTGCTTAAGCACCTCTTTGTTGCTTACCTTCTCGGTCGATTCAGCATCCCTGAGCATCGTGAGGCCCGGCAGTTCATACTGTTTCAGTGCATTCAGTTCGCCTTCATCGAAAGTTTCGATTTCGCCTTCTCCATCAGGCGCCATACCGGCTTCATCAGGCATAGAAGCAGGATCCTCAGATTCATATTCGATCTTTTGCGGTTCGCTGCTTTCAGTATCAATCTTGGATGAAGTGAGTGTGTCCTTCTCCGTCTCTCTCTTCTCCGGCGGAGCATCCGGCCTTACTTCCGGCTCAAATGCATTCATATCCTCGATAAGAGACTCATCCGGCTCGAAATCATCGATGTTTTTAGGCAACTGGCCGTCCTTTTGCGAGTCTGCCTTCTCATTTTTGCGATTTCCCCCTGTCTTCACGGCCGTCTCATGACCGGCTGCAGCTTTCTGCTCCTTCCTTCCTTCGAACAGCAGGCCGAAAAGTTGTTTTAAACCGTGGCCCGCCTTTACAGTTCCCTGGGCGATGAGAAGGCTGATCTGCCTGAGACCCTTCCCAAAGTTTGCAAGGTCTTTTGCAAGCGCCTGTTCAATATCCTTTGAAGTGATGATCAGATAGCTGAAATAGATGAATATCAGGCCAAGGATGAATGTGCCGATCAATGAGACACTGGTTGAAGAAAACTGGAACAGCAGCTGGCCGATGATGCCGCCGCCGAAGAAATGCATGATTCCGTCAGCCTGGATTGTTTCAATCGTTTCACCTAGAGTGAAATAGTTCTCTATCCGCTCACGGTTCATGAGATAGAGCAGCGAATGGAATAAAAACAGCAGGCCGAACTGCAGCAGAAGATACCCGCCCATCCTTCTCGTGAACGGGATTTTCTGCTCCGCAGCAAGATATATTCCTGCCAGAAACAGTATCAGGTATGTAAAATACCTGCTTGTACCGAAGAGGTAGGCAAAGAGCGCATCTATGTATGCACCCACGACACCCAGTTGGAAAATGGTTATGAACAGGATGACGATGAGAATGAAAGCGGAAATGGAATAGTAGCTCCTATTATTTCGTTTCCTTTTCGTTTTCGTCGTCTTTTTTCGCTTTCGTGCCATGCTATGCTCCTCTCAGATTTATAATGAGACTGCCGGGATTGACAGTCTCATGATTTTATATTTCAGATATGATTGGAATGATCATCGGGCGGCGTTTCGTATTTTCATACAGATACTTGCCGAGGTCGTCGCGGATGCTCTGTTTGAGCGTACTCCACTCCAGTTTCTTTTCATCCAATGAATCGAGCACGATATTGTATACACGTTCCTCTGCATCTTTCAGGAGATCCTCGCTTTCTTTCACGTAGACGAAACCTCTTGATTGGATCTCCGGCCCCGCCATAATCCTCCGTTCTTTTGGATCGATTGTGATGACGGCGATGAAGATACCATCCTCACTGAGCAACCTTCTGTCACGGAGGACAATATTGCCGACATCGCCCACGCCGCTTCCATCAATCAGTACATTGCCCGCGGCCACTTTTTCAGCACTGATCATCTGCTTGCCGTCGTAGGAGGCAACGTCCCCTTTTTCAAGCAGGAAGATGTTTTCCGGCAGCACACCGGATTCCGCCGCCAATCTGGCATGGGCAATCTGCATTTTGAATTCACCCTGTACCGGGATGAAATAAGTGGGATTCATGACATTGAGCATCATTTTCAACTCTTCACTAAGACCGTGGCCGGATGCATGTATGTTCTGTTCAGGCGTGACAAGCGAAGCGCCGGCTTTCACCAATTCATTCATCGTGCTGTACAGCACGACTTCCATATTGGAAGAAGGTGTCGTCAGGATATAGACGATATCTCCCTCTTTTATATTCGTCACTTCATGTTGGCCGCGCGACATGATACCAAGGGCCTCTATCGGTTCACCCTGTGACCCTGTGGCAACGATGACCACCTCATTGTCCGGGTAGTTTTCTATTTCATGGCTGGGCACGAGCAGTCCTTCCGGAATATCGAAGAAGCCCATGTTCCGTGCAACCTTGAAGGAATTCTCAAGGGTCCTGCCGAGGAAAGATACTTTCCTGTTCGTCTTGGCGGCATTCGTCAGAACCTGCTGGATGCGTACAAAATTGGATGCGTAGCATGAAACGATGACGCGGCCCTGCGCTTTGGCGAATCCGTCCAGGATATGCTCTTCAATAACATTTTCCGGTGTGTTGTAGCCGCGCTTTTCCGCTTCGGTCGAGTCGCTTATCAATGCAAGAATATCTTTTTGTGCAATGTCATACATCTTTGCCATGTTATAGCCGTAATCACCCTTCAGGCTCTGGTCGAACTTGAATTCCCCCGTGTAGACGATGGAACCGTATTTCGTTTCGACACTGACGCCATATGAATCAGGAATACTGTGGCTTGTTTCAAAAAAGACCATTTCGGCATTCTTGAATTTCATACGGGATTTGCTGTTGATTGTATAAAACTTGAACTTCTTGTTTACACCCTTTGCCCTGAGCCTGTCTTTGACAAGTGCGAGGGTAAGCTTGGAACCATATATCGGGGCGTTCAGCTCTTCGATGATGTAAGGTATTGCTCCGATTGAATCCTCGTGCCCGTGGGAAAGGAATATACCCTTCAGCCTGTGTTTGTTTTCACGGACGTAGGAAATGTCCGGTATGACTATATCGACCCCGAGCATCTCGTCCTCGGGGAACATCAGCCCCGCATCGAGTATAAACATTTCCTCGTCCACTTCTACAATGTACATGTTTTTGGCGATTTCGCCGACACCGCCGAGGGGGATTATCTGTATATTCGCCTTTTCTTTTTTTGATGCATTCAAAATATTTCCTCCTAAATCCTACTTGAAAGTGGCATGATAATGTTCACCATCAATCGTAAGGTGGGACACGTATACATTTTTCGTATCGTATCTTGTTTCCTCGCTGTTTTTTAAAACGAGAGAATCCGCTTTTTCTTTTTTATTTGCCATTTCCTTCAGAGTATTGCTGAACATCAGGTCATCAAAAATGATTTTCACTTCGTTATCCTCTTTGATTCTCAGCTGTCCGGTAATGTCATATTCGGTGCCATTGAGCTCTATTCTATCGAAAATCACATTAATTACTCTCCTTTTTGTCTTCAAGTAATTCCTTCCTTGATGCATTCACTCTTCCCTGGTTATCAATATTCGTCACTTTCACGAGGAATTTATCCCCGATTTTCACCACATCTTCAACTTTTGCAACACGTTTATTATCAAGCTGTGAAATATGGACCAGTGCATCTTTGCCCGGGAACAGATTGACGAATGCTCCGAATTTTTCAATGCGTCTGACTTCACCCATATAGACCTGTCCGACTTCGGCGACGCGTGTGAGATCCTCGATGATTTTCTTAGCCCGGTCGATCATTGCAGAATCACTGTGCCCGATATAGACTGTGCCGTCCTGTTCAATGTCGAGTTTCGCGCCGGTTTCATCAATGATTTCATTGATTTTTTTACCACCTGGGCCAATGACATCCCTGATCTTGTCAGGATTGATATGCATAACTTCCACCTTGGGTGCATATTTGCTCAGTTCGGTCCGCGGTCCGCTGATTGTAGCCAGCATATTTTCAAGGATTCTGCCCCTGCCTTCACGCGCCTGTGCAAGCGCTTCTCTCAGGATACCTTCGCTCAGCCCTTCGATCTTAATATCCATCTGAATGGCAGTGATACCCTTCTCTGTCCCGGCAACTTTGAAGTCCATGTCACCCAATGCATCTTCCATGCCCTGGATGTCCGATAGAATCGTATATTTGTCATCATTCATGACAAGCCCCATTGCAATACCGGCAACCGGTGCCTTGATCGGCACACCGGCGTCCATGAGGGCAAGTGTGGAGCCGCATATGGACGCCTGTGAACTGGAGCCATTTGATTCGAGTACTTCGGATACGACACGTATTGTATACGGAAACACCGTTTCATCAGGGATGACCTGCAGAAGTGCACGTTCACCAAGGGCACCGTGACCGATTTCACGTCTGCCCGGCCCCCGGATCGGCCCTGTCTCCCCGACTGAGAAATTCGGGAAGTTATAGTGGTGCATATAGCGTTTGTTTTCCTCCACACCGAGACCGTCGATGATCTGATGTTCCCCGAGTGCACCGAGGGTGGCGATTGACAATGCCTGGGTCTGACCGCGTGTGAACAGACCTGAACCGTGCGTCCTCGGCAGTATCCCGACCTGTGAATTGAGCGGTCTGATCTCTGAAGGCTCCCGGCCGTCCGGGCGGATTTTCTCGTCAGTGATCAGCCTGCGCACTTCATTCTTCAGAAGCTTTTCAATGATTTCGGACGCCTCGGCATATGTCTCTTCATAGTCTTCCGCTTCTTCATCCAGTGTGCGGAGTATGCTGTCCTTGGCTTCGTTTATCGCTTCTTCACGTGTTTGTTTATCGGCATCCTGAATTGCACTGTAAAGGCCCATGGATTCCGCCTTCTCTTCCATGTCCACAGTGAGTGCGGCATTTTGTTCCGGCAGTTCGAAGCTCTTTTTGACGATGTCGAGCTGGGAAAGTATCTCCTCCTGGAAGCCGACCATCTCCCTGATGCTCGCGTGGCCGAACATGATTGCTTCGAGCATGATGTCCTCACTGACTTCTTTGGCATCCGCTTCAACCATGTTCACGGCATCTTTCGTGCCCGCCACCTGCAGGTCGATCTCGGATTTCTCCATCTCTTCAGTTGAAGGATTGATGATGAATTCACCATCAACCAGTCCGACGGTAACACCTGCAATCGGGCCGTCGAACGGTATGTCGCTCACACCGAGTGCCATGGAAGCACCAAGCATTGCCGCCATCTGCGGGGATGCATCGGGATCGACGGATAATACAATATTCATGACCTGTATATCATGTCTGTAGCCATCCGGGAATAGAGGTCTGATCGGGCGGTCGATGAGGCGGCTCGTCAGTGTCGCCTCTTCGCTCGGCCGCCCCTCACGCTTATTGAAGCCGCCCGGTATTTTACCGGCAGCATACAATTTCTCTTCATATGCCACAGTCAATGGAAAGAAGGGCAGATCCCTCGGCTCTTTCGAGGATGTCGCGGTACTGAGTACCACTGTTTCCCCATAGCGTACCAATACGGCGCCGTTGGCCTGTTTGGCAACTTCACCGTATTCCACTGTGAGCTTATGTCTGCCCCACTGTGTTTCGTATACCTTTTTTGTTGATTCTATCATAATTTGTCTACTCTCCTTAGTATGGCTGCTTATTTCAATCATATCACTTTTGCAAAAAAATATACATAAAAAAAAGGCATACCCGAGGGATATGCCCGACGTGAATCAGCGGCGCAGACCAAGTCTTCCGATAAGTTCACGGTATCTTTGAATATCTTTTTCACGAAGATAGTTGAGCAGGTGTTTCCTGCGTCCTACCATTTTAAGAAGACCGCGTCTTGAGTGGTGGTCTTTCTTGTGAGTGCCAAGGTGTTCGTTCAGTGCAGTGATTTCTGCTGTCAGGACAGCGATCTGCACTTCAGGTGACCCTGTGTCGGATTCGTGTGTACGGTATTCCTGGATAAGTTCGTTTTTGCGTTCTTGTGAAATTGCCATTAAGAAACGCCTCCTTTAATTGTTGTTCACCTGTATCCGAGTGGATGTCGGAGACTCTGTCCACCAAGATAAGGCACTTGATTCATTATACGGCACAAGTCAGAGATTTTCAAGCAGTTCCACCGCTTTTTCCTTATCTTTTCCGATTTGCGCGGTCAGCTCCCCGATTCCTGAGAATTTCCGCTCTTCCCGGATGAAATTGTGCCAGTACACCGTCACATTTTCTCCGTATATACTCCGGTTGAAATCAAACAGATGCACCTCGATCGATACGCGCGACATATTGTCGTGGAAGGTGGGTTTGACGCCGACATTGCAGACACCTTTATAGATTTCGTCCTCATTGTTGAGTTTCAGTGTCACAGCATAGACGCCCTTTGCCGGCAGATGGTACCTGTATTCCGGTTCCACGTTTGCTGTCGGAAACCCTATCGTACGTCCGCGTTTTTCCCCCTGCACCACGACCCCCTGCACTTCAAACGGTCTGCCCAGGGCATCATTCACCTCTTCGAGCCTGCAGTTTGCCAGGTCCTCCCTCAGCTTCGTCGTGGAAATCTTTTCATCACCTGTCGTCAGTTTGGCAACAGCAGTCGTACCGAAATCATCATAAGCCCTGAGTGCATCGATATCACCTTTACCATAGCGGCCATATGAGAAGTCGAATCCGGCAATCACTTCCTTCACCTTATTGTCGATCAAGTACTCCTGAACGAAATAATCAGGCTCCAGTGACGCAAAGGCACTTGAAAAATTGATGATGAAACAGTAGTCGATGCCCATTCCCTCGAGCATTTCCAGTTTGATATCAAGGGGGGTGAGATACGTCGTGCGCTGCTTTTTGGGACTGAGCACCACTGATGGATGCGGATCAAATGTCATTACCGCTTTTTTAAGCCCCTTTTCATCAGCAATCTCGATCATTTCATTTATAACGTCCTGATGTCCTCTGTGAAGACCGTCAAAAAAGCCGATCGCAGCAGCTGAATCCTGCAGTTCTTCCTGCAGGTTGTCTAATGGATAATACAGTCGGATAGTTTTCATTTCATCGCCTCTTGGATATTGAACATTTGGTATGGTTTCATTTCGCCGGGTTTGTCCGGGTGCGGATAATACACACCGAGTGGACGCCCCCCGTGCGTAAAGACGACGTATTCTGCCTCGTCATCTTCAACACTGTCCATGATATCAGATTTGGGCATTTTCTGCCCATTTTGGATTCTGAATAAAAATTCCGCATCCATTATATCCACCAAAGGTGCATCTTTCAGTATTTCAAGCAGCGGCACTACAGCTTTCCTGTGATCCATATCCTGAAGATCCTCAAGCGTGATCGCCCTGTCGATGCTAATGCCGCAGGAAGAGGTGCGTACGAGCTTCGACATATGTGCATGTACGTCCAGCCCTCTTCCGATATCAACCGCAAGCGTCCTCATGTATGTCCCCTTTGAACAGGAAGCCTCCACGTCGAAATGGATGAGGCCGTCTCTCCTGGTTATTTCAGAGACCCTCTCCAGACTGTATATCTTCACAGTCCTTCTCGGACGTTCCACCGTCTCTCCTTCCCTTGCATATTCATACAGTTTCCTGCCGTTCACCTTGACAGATGAGTACATCGGGACCTGCTGCTCGTAGTCCGACGGAAAAGAAGTGACTACACTGTCGATATCATCATCTGTCAGCTCTGACACATCACTCGTGCCCGTCACCGTTCCGGTCTGGTCCTCTGTATCCGTGGAAAGTCCAAGTGTCACACGGGCAATATAGCTTTTTTCCTTTGCCTGCATATATTCTGTCAGTTTGGTACCCTCACCGATACAGATCGGCAACACACCGGTCACTTCCGGATCCAGCGTACCGGTATGACCCACTTTTTTTATGCCGAGTATCTTCCGCATCTTAAAGACCACGTCATGGCTTGTCATGCCGCGCGGCTTATCAATCGGGATTACACCATGAAGCATCCCGCCACCTCCATATGTAAAAATAAAAGCCCGGGGGATGACCCCCGCAGGCTTATTGATCTTTGATCTCATTCAGCAATGATTCAATCTTATTGCCGTATTCGATGGAATTATCATATTTGAAAGCAAGTTCCGGTGCCTTCCTGATCCTTATCTCCCTGGCAACTTCAGAACGGATGAGCCCTTTTGATTTCTCCAGGGCAGCAGCCACTTCGTCTTTATTGTCATTTAGGGACGTATAATAGATTGTCGCAGTCTCCATCTCTTTGGTCAGCTCCACATCAGTGACGGTCACCATGCCGATGTCCGGGTTATCAACCTTTGTCCTGAGCGCCTCACTCACCACTTTCTTGATTTCTTCAGCGACTCGTTCCTGCCTGTTACTCATAGATTATCACCTTTCAATCTCGACCATGATATAAGGCTCGATCTGGTCTCCCTCTTTAAGGTCGTTGAACTTCTTGATGGTTATGCCGCACTCATAGCCTGCTGCGACTTCCTTCGCATCATCCTTAAAGCGTTTCAGGGTATCCAGTTCACCTTCATAGATGACTATACCCTCCCTGATGACTCTTACACTTGAATCACGTGTGATTTTGCCATCTGTCACATAGGCGCCGGCAATGGTGCCCACTTTGGATACTTTGAATGTCTGACGCACTTCGACATTGCCGATCACTTTCTCTTCATATTCAGGATCCAGCATGCCTTTCATCGCGGATTCGATTTCCTCGATCACCTTGTAGATGATGCTGTGGAGCCTGAGATCAACTTTTTCACGGTCAGCCGCTTTTTTGGCGTTGACGTCCGGACGGACGTTGAAGCCGATGATGATTGCGCTCGATGCAGAAGCAAGCGTAACGTCAGATTCGTTGATGGCACCGACGCCGGTATGGATGATACGTACATTGATACCTTCCACATCAATTTTCATCAGGGATGCGCTGAGCGCCTCCACTGAGCCCTGGACGTCACCTTTGATGATCAGGTTGAGATCTTTCATCTCACCTTCCTTCATCTGCTCAAACAGATTATCGATGCTCACTTTCTGCGTCTGCTCCCGGTCTTTCACCACCTGCTGCTCGGAGCGCGCCTCACCGATGCTGCGCGCTTTCTTGTCGTCCGTGAATACGACGAACCGGTCGCCAGCGAGTGGCACATCATTGAGGCCGGTGATTTCAACAGGCGTCGACGGCCCTGCCGCCTGGATCCTGCTGCCGGTATCACTTACCATGGCACGAACCTTGCCAAATGTATTTCCGACTACGATGGAATCGCCGACACGGAGTGTTCCGTGCTGTACCAGAAGCGATGCAGCCGGTCCGCGCGATTTATCAAGTTCCGCTTCAATCACTGTACCGATTGCGGGCATGTCGCTTTTCGTCTTGAGTTCTTCGACTTCGCCGACAAGTGTAATCATCTCAAGCAGATCCTCAATACCGTCGCCGCTCAACGCAGAAAGATGTACGAAGATGGTGTCACCGCCCCAGTCCTCGGGGTAAAGGCCGTGTTCCCCCAGTTCAGTCATGACGCGGTCAGGGTTTGCAGTCGGTTTATCCACTTTGTTGACCGCTACGATGATTGGTACTTCCGCCGCTTTGGCATGGTTGATGGCTTCGATGGTCTGAGGCATTACCCCATCATCCGCTGCCACAACGAGAATCGTAATATCAGTGACCTGTGCACCTCTGGAGCGCATCGTAGTGAATGCCGCGTGTCCCGGTGTATCGAGGAAAGTGATCTTTTTGCCTTTGTTTTCAATCTGGTACGCACCGATGTGCTGCGTGATGCCTCCGGCTTCGCCCGCTGTCACTTTAGTGTGGCGGATGGAGTCAAGCAATGTTGTTTTACCGTGGTCGACGTGGCCCATGATTGTTACGACACTCGGTCTCTCTTCATCCAGGTCATCACCGAGCTCGAAATAATTTTCAAGGTCGGTATTGTCGACAACAACTTCAAGTTCCGCTGTGAAGCCGTGATCTGATGCGATCAGTTCCACTGAATCGTTGTCAAGCGACTGGTTGATGTTTGTCATGACGCCTACCATGAACAGGTCTTTCACGATCTTGGAAGCATCTACACCGATTTTTTCAGCAAGTTCTCCAACAGTGATGCCTTCCTGGTATTTGAATTCCCTGGGCAGCTCCACTTCTTTTTTAGGCGCGGGCTTTTGGTTCTGATTCCTTTTCAACCCTTTTTGTCCTGGTTTATGTCGTCTGTTTTTCTGGTTCCTTTTGTTCTGGGGTCCTCTGTTCTGGCCCTGGCCTTTGTTCTGGGGGCCTTTACTGCTTGAACTTCTGTTCTGACCCTGGTTCTGATTATTGCCGGAGGTGTTTGAGGACTTCTGCCCCTGGGATTTATTCTGAGCCGGCTTTTTCTCTTTTCCCGCGTCAGGTTTGGCTGGATTTTTCTTGAATTTCTTATTCAGAACGGTAATTTCCTCATCTTCCAATGATTTCATATGGCTGTTCACTTCGATTCCTTTGTTCTGGAGGAATTCCATGACCTCTTTGGAGGAAACTCCGTTTTCTTTTGCATATTCGTGAATTCTGATCTTACTCATTGAATCACTTTCCTTTCTCCTGGAGCTCCAGCATCTTTTTACTGAAGCCTGGGTCCGTGATTGACAGCACCACCCTGTTGGATGCACCTGTCGCCTGACTGAGCTCCTCGTTGGCATACTCATCAATCAGCGGTATATCATAGTAGCTGCATTTATCTTTAATTTTCTTGGCTGTGCTGGCGCCTGCATCCGATGCCAGGAAGACAAGCTTTGCTGAGCGGTCCCTGACCGATTCCATCGTCTTTTCCTCTCCGGTCGTCAGCCTGCCTGCACGTTTTGCAAGCCCGAGCAGGTTGAGTATCTTATCCATCATCTCTTGGGGATGTCCTCTCTGTAGATCAGACGGATGATTTCATCATACACCGGGTCGAGTTTTTCAGTGGCGAAGCCGAGCCGGGATTCAAGCACCTTGCCCTCGCGGGCATTTTTCACTTTTTCAAGGTCTTTTACAACATAGCTGCCCCGTCCGTTCTTTTTGCCGGTAGCATCCGCAAACACTTCATTTTCTTTGTTGACCACGATTCTGAGCAGGTCTTTTTTGGGATGCATTTCCTGGGTCAGTATGCATTTTCTGAGTGGCACTCTCTTTTTCATAAGTCATTCACCCCAAACTTTATTCTTCACTGCCTTCTTCTGCAGCATCAGATTCAGCCGCAGCGTCAGATTCACTTTTGATATCGATCTTCCAGCCGGTAAGCTTCGCGGCAAGGCGTGCATTCTGACCTTTCTTGCCAATGGCGAGCGACAGCTGGTTGTCCGGGACGATCACCATCGTCGACTGGTTTTCCTCATCAACGATGACATCCACAACCTGGGAGGGGCTCAGGGCATTTTTGACAAACACTTTGGGATCCTCATCCCAGAGTACGATGTCGATTTTCTCTCCGGCAAGTTCATTGACAATCGCTTCGACGCGTGTTCCTTTCGCACCCACGCATGAGCCGACAGCATCCACATCCGGATTGCCGGCATGGACACTGATTTTGGAGCGTTCGCCCGCTTCACGCGCCACACTCATGATTTCCACTGTGCCGTCATAAATTTCAGGCACTTCTTTTTCAAACAGACGCTTCAGAAGGTTGGGATGTGTCCTTGAGACGAAGATCTGCGGCCCTTTTGTCGTCTGTTCGACCTTGTTGACATATACTTTGATGCGTTCATTCGGTGTATAGGTCTCATTCGGCATCCTTTCGGATTCACTGAGCACAGCATCCGTGCGGCCGAGCTGGATATGGACAAAGCGATTATCGACACGGTCAATCAGACCAGTCATCACTTCATCTTCCCTATCGATGAATTCATTGTACAATATGCCGCGTTCAGCATCACGAAGACGCTGCATTACTGCCTGCTTTGCAGCCTGGGCACCGACACGGTTGAAGTCCTTCGGCGTCACATCCTCATCGTATGGATCTCCGATTTCATAGGCCGGGTTGACTGTGCGGGCAGTCGCAAGATCGATTTCGGCAGTTGGATCCTCAACTTCCTCCACGACATCCTTCCTCGAAATCACACGGTATGATCCATTTTCAATGTTCAGGTCAACCTTTACATTCTTATGCTGTGTATAATTTTTCTTATAAGCCGTCATGAGTGCCGCTTCAATCGTTTCAATCAGCACTTCCCTCGGAATGCTCTTTTCCTTTTCAAGGTATTCGATTGCATTCAATAATTCCTGGTTCACTGTCCAGCGCCTCCAATCATATTAAGACCGCCTTTCTAATAGTGGCTATCTTTCCTCTTTCAATGGTAATTGTTTTAGTGCGTGTCTTGACCCTGTACTCCACAGTCACAGATTTCTCATCGTAGGATTTCAGGACGCCTGTCCATTCCTTCTCCCCGGCAATCTGCTGGTAGGTTTTGACATAGATTCCGTGATCAAGGGTCATCTCAAGATCTTCATCGTCCTTGATGGGACGTTCGGCTCCCGGCGAAGAAACATCCAGGAAATATCCTCCTTTGATGAGATCCCATTCATCAAGCTTTTCGCCTAGGACTTCACTTGCCTGAGCGCAGTCTTCCAGTGAGATACCGCCCTTCTTGTCCAGGTAGAGCCTGAGGAAGAAATCAGGACCTTCCTTGACATACTCCACTTCTATAAGCTTGTACCCCAACGTTTCGACAACCGGCTGTGCTTTGTCCATAACGTTTTGCTCAGTGCGATTCATTGTCCGTTCGCCTCCTTCAAAACTAAGAGAAGAACGGGCAGGCCCGTTCTTCTCCGTGTGACGTGAGTCTTAATATCATAATAATTATACCATACGGCTGGATTCGCCGCAACATCAAGCTACATGTCGAATATTGAGAGCTGCGCCTTGTCCGGCAGATGATCCAGACTGCCCATTTCGGTCATGTAATCGATGATCTTCTGTGAGACGCCTGCGCGTTTGTTCAGATCCTCCTTGGAAATGAACGGCTCCGTCTCCCGCGTCTCTACAATCCGTTTTGCAACGTTCGCTCCGAGTCCCGGCACTGCGACAAACGGCGGTATCAACGCATCATCCTCTATCCTGAAATCAAAGCTGTAGGATTTCTCCACATCCACAGGTTTCACCCTGTAGCCACGCTGTGCCATCTCATTGGCAATCTCGAGCACGACCAGTGTGTCCTTCTCCTTCTTGGTGAGTTCCTGGAAATTCTGGTTCATCTCCTTCACCCTGTGGCGGATGGTCGACTTGTCCTTGACCATCGTCAGTAGGTCGAAATCCGAAGCACGGACGCTGAAGTAGCTTGCGTAATAATACAGCGGATAGTGCACTTTGAAATAAGCAATACGCACAGCCATGAGCACATACGCAGCTGCGTGGGCTTTGGGGAACATGTATTTGATCTTCTTGCACGAACCGATGTACCAGTCCGGCACACCCTGCTCTTTCATCGCAGCCTCATGCTCCTCGGACAGCCCCTTCCCTTTCCTCACCTTCTCCATGATATTGAAGGCAAGAGAAGGTTCAAGCCCCTGGTACATGAGAAAGACCATGATGTCATCCCGGCAGCCGATCACATTTTTAAGGTCGCATGTCCCGCTTCTGATCAGATCCTGTGCATTGCCGAGCCATACGTCCGTCCCGTGGGACAGGCCGGATATCTGGACCAGTTCACTGAAGGTCGACGGACGTGTATCTTCAAGCATCTGTCTTACAAACCCGGTCCCGAACTCTGGAACGCCGAGTGTGCCTGTACGACAGACGATGTCCTCCTCGGTCACACCAAGCGTTTCCGGCGAGCTGAATAAAGACATGGTTTCCTTGTCATCCACAGGCAGCGTTTTCGGGTCGATGCCCGAGAGGTCCTGCAGCATGCGGATCATCGTCGGATCATCATGACCGAGTATATCGAGCTTGAGCAGATTGCTGTCAATCGAGTGGAAATCGAAGTGCGTCGTCTTCCATTCTGCTTCAGTGTCGTTGGCCGGATACTGTATCGGTGTGAAATCGTATATATCCATGTCATCCGGGACGACGATGATCCCGCCCGGGTGCTGTCCCGTCGTCCGTTTGACGCCCGTGCAGCCCAGTACAAGCCTGTCGATTTCGGCGCCTCTGCGCTGCAGCCCGTTGTCGTTCAGATAGCCTTTGACATAGCCGAATGCGGTCTTCTCGGCGACGGTGCCGATTGTTCCGGCGCGGAAAACCTTGTCCTCACCGAACAGCACTTTTGTATAGTTGTGCGCCTCCGCCTGGTAATCACCGCTGAAGTTGAGGTCGATATCCGGCACTTTGTCCCCTTTGAAGCCGAGGAATGTTTCGAACGGGATATCCTGTCCTTCCTTGATCAGCGGGAGACCGCAGCCGGTGCACTCTTTATCCGGCAGGTCATAGCCCGAGCTCACACTGCCGTCCGTAAAGAATTCCGACTGTTTGCAACCAGGGCATACATAGTGCGGCGGCAGTGGGTTCACTTCTGTGATTTCTGTCATCGTGGCTACGAAACTCGAGCCGACCGATCCCCTCGAACCGACGAGATAGCCATCATCAAGCGATTTCTTCACCAGTTTCTGACTAATCAGGTATATGACCGCAAAGCCATTGCCGATGATACTTTCAAGTTCCGTCTCCAGACGGTCCGTCACAATCTGCGGCAAATCTTCGCCGTAGAGCGCTTTGGCGTTGGTGTAGCTGAGATTGCGCATCTCTTCATTCGCACCGTCGATATTCGGTGTATAGAGATCATCTCTGATCGGACTGACTTCATCGATACTGTCTGCAACCCGGTTCGGTGCGTCGATGACGACCTCGCGGCGCGTCTCCTCATCAAGGAATGCAAATTCCTCATACATCTCTGCCGTCGTCCTGAACTGCGCATCCGGCAGTGTGCCGCGGCTTAGTGGATTACCCGGATTACTCTTGACCAGAATATCCCGGCAGAGCTTTTCCGACTCGGCCAGATAATGGACGTTGCCGGTCGCAACAACCGGTTTATCCAGCTCAGCGCCCAGCCTGATAATGTTCTTTATGATTTCCTCGAGTGTGCCTTCATCACGTATGATTTCCCTATCCAGAAGACGCCTGTACAGGGCTTTCGGGAACACTTCAAGATAGTCATAGAATTTTGCGGCTTTTTTCGCCTCTTCATACGGTTTCTGCATCATGGCGGTGAATACTTCACCTGAATCACAGGCACTCCCGACGAGGAGTCCCTCACGATATTGCTCGAGAAGCTGTTTTTTGATGCGCGCGGATTTGTAGAAGTTGTCCGTAAGTGATTCCGAGACAATCTTGAAGAGGTTTTTAAGACCTGTCTGATTTTTGACCAGGATCGTGACGTGCGTCGGCATCGAGCGCTTGTAGGAATCCGGATCCGCCAGCGTGCTGTTGATTTCCCTATGGTTTTCCACGCCGAGTTTCCTGATCTGCGTCAACATCTTGATGAAGATATAGGCAGTCGCCTCGGCATCGTAGATTGCCCTGTGGTGCTGGGTCAGTTCCACATTGTACTTCTTCGCGAGGATATTCAGGCCATGCTTTTTGAAATCCTTATTTATTGTGCGGGAGAGCTCAAGCGTATCGATGACACCGTTCGTATACGACCCTAAGCCGACCTGCTGATATGCGGCCTCGATGAACCCCATATCGAAACTTGCGTTGTGGGCGACGAATATCGCGTCCCCGACCCATTCTTTGAAATCACTGATCACTTCATCGATCGGCGGCGCACCGGCCAGCATGTCGTCGGTGATGCCTGTAATCTCCTTGATGGTTTCTGTCAGCGGTTCACCAGGGTTGCTGAAACGTTCGAAACGGTCGACGATTTCCCCGTTCCTCACTTTGGTGCCTGCAAGCTCGATGATCTGATCATATTTGGATGACAGTCCGGTGGTCTCCACATCAAATACCACAAAATCATGATTTTCCAGGATGATGTCCTGCGGTTTGTATGCAATCGGTGCACCGTCGTCAACAAGCATTCCTTCCATGCCGTAGATCATCTTGATACCCGCTGCCCGGGCGGCATGGAACGCATCCGGAAATGCCTGGACATTGCTGTGATCCGTAATGGCAATCGCCTTGTGGCCATAGTCCTTTGCACGCTGTACATAGTCCCCGATATTCCGGAGCGCATCCATCTGGCTCATTTCGGTATGCAGGTGCAGTTCGACTCGCTTGTCCTCCATGGTGTCCTTTTTGGCCGGCTTGTGGATAACGTTGAGATTGCGGATCATGAGTACCATATCCCTTGCAAACTCGTCATATTCCACATTCCCTTCGATGACGACCCAGTCATTTTTGGAAAGTGCATCAAAAACATCCTCGTCGTTCTTACCATGTCTTGAGAACATTTTGGCGGCAATGGAATCCGTATAGTCGGTAATCTTGAGTTGCAGGATTTTCCGTCCGGTTCTGAGCTCCCTGACTTCGCTGTCGAAAATGACACCTTCCACTTTGACGTTGAACTCCTCATCAACGACTTCATGCAGCGGTCTCACACCATTCAGATCCATGGATTTTCCAATCTGTTTGACAACTTCTTCCCTGCGGCTCTCCCTTTCCTCTTCCATTTCTTTGCGGTTTTCGATAAAGCCCTGCACGAGCTCGGTCTTCTCTTCTTTCAGACGTGCTTCAAGCTTTGTACGCTTGTCGCTGTCAAGGTTTGCATCCGCCCTGAAATCGATGGCTGTGATCGGCAGTCCGAGGGATTTGTAGACGGCAGTCAGGTTGCCGTTGATATGCTTGTTGAAATGCGCCACTTCGATGTCGTTCTGGACCGAGAAGGTCAGCACCCCGTCTTTGAACTCCTTGTCACAGTTCATCAGCTGAAACCGGATATTCTCGTTCACCTTCACTTCTGTGAGCGCATACTCCAGGTAGTCGATGATGTCCTTATCGTCATAGGAATCCGCGGTAATGAAAATTTTCGCTGCTGCGATGGAATGGAAAGCCTCCCTGATACTTCCTTCCATCAGGTTCCTCAGGGAAGCCGGAATCATTCTGTCAAAATGGATATGGAATTCCCATATTCTTTCATCGTCGTCCGCTACTATCTTCTCAAGCTGGCCGCCGGATAAATGATCATTATCCTGTATGCCCGCCTGTGCAAGAAGCACTTTGAACTGTTCCTTCCCTTTCACTGACAACACTCCTGTAAAAGCGCGCAAATCCATGATTTACGCGCTGAAAATTTCTTTCTAATAGTTTGCTTTAAAATATTCTGTGACCTGTCCGATTTCCACTTCGACCGTTTCTTCGCTGTCACGTGCCTTTACTTCCACTCTTCCATCCTTGATACTGCGGCCGATGACTACCCTGTACGGCAGACCGATCAGATCGGAATCAGCGAACTTGACGCCGGCGCGTTCTTTCCTGTCATCATAGAGCACCCTGTATTCACGGCCGAGCGCTTCATACAGTTTGTCAGCCGCATCCTGGGCGTCCAGGTCTTTTGGGTTGGCCGTAATGATGTGGATATCGAACGGAGTCACCGACTTCGGCCAGATGATGCCGCGGTCGTCATGGTGGCTTTCAATGATCGCAGAGAGCGTACGGGAAATCCCTATGCCGTAGCATCCCATCAGGACGGGGACGCTGCGGCCATTTTCATTCAGCACGTTGAGGTTCATGGATTCGGAATATTTTGTACCGAGCTTGAATACTTGTCCCACTTCGATCCCTTTCATGAATTTCACTTCACCGCTTCCATCCTCTGCCATCTCCCCTTCTGTGATGAAGCGGAAATCACCCGTGCCTGCAACTTCAAAATCACGGCCGTGATTGGCATTGGTGTAATGGTATCCATCAGTGTTCGCCCCCACTGGATAGTTGTACATCACATCCACCTGATGATCAAGGTATACCGGGATGGATGACCCAACGGGTCCTAGGCTGCCGGGGGCAGCGGCCATTATCTCCCTGATTTCTGCATCTGTGGCAAATTCTGCATTTTCAGCACCGAAGTAGTCCCTTACTTTGATGTCGTTCAGTTCATGATCGCCGCGGATAAGGATCATGACGAATTCACCGTCTATGCTAACCACCATCGTCTTGGTCGTATCCATCAGACCGATGTTCAGATGTTCAGCAAGTGACAGGCAGGAATCGACACCCGGTGTCGGCACTTTATCAAGCACTTTCTGTGCCGCATTGTCAACCACTTCCGGGATGACGCATGCCGCCTTCTCGATGTTTGATGCATAGCCGCTTTCGTCGGTGTAGACGATGATATCCTCGCCGATTTCCGATAATGCCATGAATTCATGGGTGTGGCTGCCGCCGATGGAGCCGGAATCTGCTTCCACAGCGCGGTAATTCAGGCCGACGCGACTGAAGATGTTCGAATATGCCCTGTACATATCGTTGTACGTTTCATCGAGCGAGGCTTCATCACTGTGGAAGGAATAAGCATCCTTCATGATGAACTCGCGTCCGCGAAGCAGACCGAAGCGGGGCCTTAATTCGTCGCGGAATTTCGTCTGTATCTGAAAAAGGGTGAGCGGCAGCTTCTTATAGCTTTTTAGTTCATCGCGGAGAAGCGCCGTAACGATTTCCTCGTGGGTCGGGCCGAGTGCAAAGTCCCGTTCGTGGCGGTCTTTCATGCGCATCAGTTCAGATCCGTACGCCTGCCATCTTCCGGATTCTTCCCAAAGTTCTTTAGGGTGCAGTACCGGCATGTGGATCTCCACTCCACCGATTTCATTCATCTCTTCACGTACAATCTGTTCGATGTTGTTGAGCACGAGCTTCGTAATCGGAAGATACGTGTAGATGCCCGCCGCCATCTGCTTGATCATGCCCGACTTCAGCATGTAGCGATGACTGAGGCTGTCTGCATCCTGCGGTGTTTCCCGCATCGTGGGTATAAACATTCTGGATTGTTTCATTGGACTTCACTCCTAAAGGAAAAATGTTTTTATATCGTTCCATGTTACCAGTATCATCACCATCAATACGAAGAGCACACCGATGAGCTGGATATTTATTTCCACTTTCTTGTTGAGCGGTTTTTTGAATATGCCCTCGTACAGCACAAACAGGATGCGGCCTCCGTCAAGCGCCGGAATCGGCAGCAGGTTCATTATGCCGAGATTGACACTCAGTATTGCCGTAAAGTTGATCAGTGTCATCAGACCCTGGGCAGCCACCTCTTCGGTGACTTTATATATGCCGACAGGCCCGTTCAGCATATCAAACGAGAACGTCCCTTCGAATATACTGATGAACATATCCACGACAAGGTGGAAGATCATCGTCCCCATCTCGTAGGTCTCTTGCACGCCCCACCATAGTGGTGACAGAGTCCCATGTTCATTTGCGGCACCGATGCCGATGATCAGCCGCTCCACCGTCTCCCCGTCGGGCAGTTCGGTAGCATCGACGACAGGGGTCATCTCCAGTGTCCTTTCCTCACCGTCATTCTGAACGACGATGTCAAGTTCGGATTCCCCTTTATCCTGGATGATCTGTGACATATGGTCCCAGCTGTCAACCTCGGTTCCATTAATGCTGAGCAGCCTGTCCCCTTCCTCTAGTCCGGCTTCCTCAGCCGGGGTATCATCCGCCACGACTCCCACAACCGGTTCTTCCGAAGGCTTGCCGTTGATGTAAAAGAGCAATGTGAACAGTACGAATGCAAGGACAAAGTTCATCGCCGGCCCCGCAAAAAGTGTCATGAATCTTGCAAAGACCGATTTGGATTCGAATCTTGCAGAGCGGGGTGCGATACGCTCCAGTTCTGAATTCTGGACGAAATAGGCTTCATGGGCAATGCTGTAGCTTATTTCCTCACTGTCATGCAGCCTCAGTGCCTTCACGGTCATTTTGTCTTTGATGTCGGATTCGACCACTTCAACTTCCTCGATATGTGTAAAGTTATGCTTGTCATCAAGGATGATGTGCGTGATTTCGTTTCTGTCATTCACCTTGAGCTGGATCCGCATGCCGGAATTCAATGGATTGACTTCCATCTCCTCGGCAGCCATGCGGACATATCCACCGATCGGCAGCAGCCGGAGCGTATACTGTGTATCGTTGTATTTATATGAAAAGAGCTTTGGACCCATGCCGATGGCAAATTCGGGGCACATGATACCGGCGCGTTTCGCCACGATCATATGTCCCAGTTCGTGCGCGGTCACAAGCACGCCGAAAACTACTATGAATGCTAAAATGCCGATCATTTAATCACCTCATATCGGACTTGTACAGCCGATCATAATACAGAATGGTTTCGATATCCGGATTCTGCACCGGATTGTGTTCATTCATCCGCAATTCTACTACCTTTTCTATCTCTGTAAAAGATATTTCACCGTCCAGGAATTTTGCGACCGCATATTCGTTCGCTGCATTCATAACTGCCGGCATCGTGCCTCCTGTCCGGAGTGCATCATAGGCATACTGCAGCATTCTGAAACGCTCGAGGTCCATTGGACGGAAATTGAGCTGTGTCATCCCTTCCAGATCCATCGGGTTGGGTGCAGGCAGCCTGTCCGGGTGACTGAAGGCAAACTGTATCGCTGTCTTCATGTCCGCTGTGCCCATCTGTGCCATGATGCTGTTGTCGTTGAACTCCACCATGGAATGGATGGTGCTCTCCCTGTGGAGTATCGTTGAAATCTGTTCCACATCAGCATCAAAGAGCCATTTCGCTTCTATGACCTCAAGTCCTTTATTCATCATAGTGGCGGAATCGATTGTGATTTTCTGACCCATCGACCAGTTCGGGTGGTTGAGTGCCATTTCAAGTGTGACCCCGGAGAGCTCCTCCCGTGTGAGGTCCCTGAAGGAGCCCCCGCTCGCTGTCAGGATGATGCGTTTCATCTCACTCAGCCTCTCACCGCGGAGACACTGGAAGACGGCGGAATGCTCGGAATCCACAGGCACGATCTCCACACCCTTTTCCCTCGCCCTTGCCATCACGGTTTCTCCGGCGGCAACAAGCGTCTCCTTATTTGCGAGCGCGATGTCTTTCCCTGCATCTATCGCAGCCAGGGTGGGTTCGAGGCCGATACTGCCCAGGATTGCTGTCAGCAGCATGTCGGAATCATCATCCGCTATGGCTAGAAGCCCTTCCCTTCCCGATAAAAATTCAATGTCAGTGTATTTCGACGCCAATGACTTTCTGGCATTGTCGTCCATCACACTGACAAGGGAGGGGCTGAATTCTTCTATGATCTCTTCCAGTTTCGCTATGTTCCTGCCTGCTGAAATGCTGCAGAGCGAAAATGACTCCGGGTTGGAGCTGATCACTTCTAAAGCCTGAGTGCCTACGGAACCCGTCGCACCGAGTATGGATATCTTTTTCATATAACATTCACCTTATCAATCTCTTAGTTTATGAGCGGCAGTATGTTCATCAGAGGGAGCACGAAGATGAAACTGTCAAAGCGGTCCAGGATCCCCCCGTGACCCGGCAGGAGCCTGCCTGAATCCTTAACATCAAAGTGGCGTTTCAGTGCGGACTCGACCAGGTCTCCGAGCTGGCCGAACATGCTCAGTATCATCGTCAGGAAGACAAACAGGAATACGTTCGTCCCCTGGATCCAGCCTGTCACAAAGAATAGGAGCGCAAGGAGCAGGCTGCACAGTATCCCGCCCAGAAACCCTTCAACGGTTTTATTCGGGCTGATCTGAGGCCAGAGTTTCCTTCTCCCCATCGCCCTGCCGGCCAAATAGGCACCGGTATCCGTCACCCAGACGATGAGCAGTCCGTAGAGTATGTATATCAGGCCTGCTTCACGTGTTTCGTAAAAATACATGAAACCGATGCCGACGTAGGCTACTGCAAGTACACAGAAACCCATGTCAACGAATGAAAATCTGTTTTTGCTCACGACGGTGAAACTCAGCATGACGAGTGCCATGCCGATGATCATATCACCCTGGAAAGCCGAGATGTTCGGCGCATAGTTTTCATGCGGCACCATGACGATGAACAATGCGATCATGGAGAGCATACCTGGGATGGAGAGGATATGTATGCGGTTCATCTTCAATATTTCATAGAGGGCGGTATAAGCAAGAAAATAGACTAAAATGAGCATGGGCCATGAGCCGATCACCACCATCGGGATGAACAGCAGCAGGGCGATTATGGCTGTGATTGTTCTCGTCTTCATGTTATACCTCCTCTTCGTCCAGGCCTCCGAACCTTCTTGAGCGTTTCTGGTACTGTGAAATCATTTCATCAAGTTCATCTGCTGTAAATTCCGGCCAGAATGTATCTGTGAAGAACAATTCACTGTAGGATGACTGCCAGAGCAGGAAATTGCTCAGGCGGTATTCACCGCTGGTGCGTATCATCATTTCCGGTTCCGGCATGTGTGTGGTGTACAGATGACGATCTACAGTTGCCTGGCTGATATCTTCTATAGCCAGCTTCCCTGTCGAAACTTCTTCGGCAATTTCTCTTATGCCCCTGACCAATTCATCGCGGCCGCCGTAGTTCAGTGCGAAAACGAGTGTCAGACCGGTATTGTCCCGTGTCTTCTCCACAGCTTCCGCCACTGCTTTCACAGTATGGCCGGGCAGTGAATCACCATTTCCTATCGTTACCACTTTAACATTTTTTTCGATAAGTTCAGGAAGAAACGCTCCGAGGAAATCCCCCGGCAGCTTCATCAGGTAGCTGACTTCATTTTTCGGCCTGCTCCAGTTTTCCGTGGAAAAAGCATAGAGCGTCAAATACTTGATGCCGATATCCGACGCATGCCGTGTGATACGCTTGACATTCTGCATGCCCTCGTAATGGCCGTTGACCCTCGGCCTGTTCCTTTGTTTGGCATACCTGCCGTTGCCATCCATGATGATCGCGATATGTTCCGGCAGCGCCCTTGTTCCTGCTGATTGCTTCTGCTTCTTCCAACCAAACATGTTAATCCTCCAAAAGCATTATATTTAATAGTATACATCGTGAGCAAACTGTCCTCAATCACTTTATCCCCCGCAAAGCGGGGGACATAAAAAAACAGGCAGGAAATCCCGCCTGTAAAGGATAGATTAAACTTCCAAAATGTCCTTCTCTTTATCATCACATGCAGAGTCGACTTTTGCGATGTAGTCATCAGTGAGCTTCTGGACATCATCATTATAGCTCCTCAGTTCATCTTCACTGATATCGCCATCTTTCTCCATCTTCTTGAACTCATCATTCGCTTCACGGCGGATATTGCGTATTGCAACTTTGGCATTTTCGCCTTCCCGGCGTGCATCCTTGACGAATTCCTTACGGCGTTCTTCAGTCAGCTGTGGTACAGTGATGCGGATCATCGTGCCGTCGCTTGTCGGATTGACGCCGAGGTCGGCCTGTTGGATCGCTTTCAGCACATCATCGACAGAACCTTTGTCATAAGGGGTCACTGTAAGCATACGTGCTTCAGGCACCGCAATACCTGCCAGCTGGTTGATGGGTGTCGGTGCACCATAATAATCCACTGTCACACGGTCAAGCATGCTTGAATTGGCACGCCCTGTACGGATTGCCGCAAGGTCACGCTGCAGGCTTTCAAGGGATTTCTGCATCTTCCCTTTTGCATCTTTTAATACTGCTTCACTCATTGTCTTTCTCTCCCATTACTTTTTGATAAACGTACCGATTGTCTCTCCTGACACAGCACGCTTGATATTACCATCTTCTGTAATCGAAAATACCACAAGCGGTATATCATTGTCCATACAAAAGGATGAAGCTGTGGCATCCATCACCTGGAGATTCTCCTGCAGCATTTCCATATATGTCAGTGTATCGTACTTATAGGCTCCGCTGTTGAATTTCGGATCGGCGGAATAAACACCGTCCACATTGTTTTTGCCCATCAGGATTACATCTGCCTCCACTTCCGCCGCACGGAGCGCCGCAGTTGTATCAGTGGAGAAGTAAGGATTGCCGATGCCTGCGGCGAAGATTACAATGCGGCCTTTTTCAAGGTGTCTGATTGCACGCCTTCTGATATAAGGCTCAGCAACCTGTTTCATTTCAATCGAGGTGAGCACACGTGTTTCACAGCTGAGCTGTTCGAGGCTGTCCTGCAGTGCAAGGGAGTTCATCACAGTGGCAAGCATGCCCATGTAATCCGCAGTGCCGCGGTCCATTCCAAGATCGCTCCCGATCTTGCCGCGCCAAATGTTGCCGCCGCCTACGATGACCGCGATTTCTACGCCGAGCTCCTTGGCTTCTGCAACCTGCTCTGCAATGTTTTTGATGACCACCGGATTGATGCCGAAGCCTTCATCCCCCGCCAGTGCTTCTCCGCTCAACTTCAGTACGATACGATTATATTTGGAAGTTTCAGGCATATATCTTCATCCTTATCTATTATTGTTGAATATTCATTTAGAAAAAAAGACACCGAAGTGTCTTTTTCATTACTTATTGACCTGACCGAGAACTTCGTCAGCGAAGTTTTCTTCCCTCTTCTCGATACCTTCCCCAACTTCAAAACGGATAAAGTTTTTAAGCGTACCGCCTTTGGATTTCAGGAACTGTTCCACAGTCTGATCTGAATCTTTGACGAACGGCTGGTCGACGATGCAGATTTCTTCAAGATACTTGCGCATTCTTCCTTCAACCATCTTGTCGACGATGTTTTCCGGTTTGCCTTCGTTCAGGGCCTGCTGCTTCAGAACTTCTCTTTCATGAGCCAGTTCTTCCTGGGATACATCATCCTTGGAAACGTATTTAGGGTTCAGTGCAGCTGCATGCATGGCAACATCCTTTGCAGCTTCAGAATCCGTGGAACCTTCGACGATCGTGAGCACGCCGATGCGGCCGCCCATGTGGAGATATTCACCGAATGAATCGTCGTCCGTCTTCTCAGCCACTGCAAATCTTCTGAGAGTCAGTTTTTCACCGATTTTGGATACCGCTTCAGTGATGACATCTTCAACTTTCTTGCCGTTCATTTCAGAAGCATTCAATGTTTCAAGATCCGCCGGCTTCGTTTCAAGGATGTGGTTTGCAACATCGTTGACCAGATTCTGGAAGCCTTCGTTCCTTGCAACGAAGTCAGTTTCAGAGTTGATTTCAACGATTGCTGCAGAGTTGCCCCTGGATTTTACGCCGACAAGGCCTTCAGCCGCAATGCGGTCTGCCTTTTTGGCAGCTTTGGAGATACCTTTTTCACGAAGGTAGTCAGCCGCTTTGTCAAGGTCACCGTCAGTTTCCTGAAGAGCTTTTTTGCAGTCCATCATGCCTGCACCTGTTTTTTCACGTAGTTCTTTAACTAATTTTGCTGAAATAGCCATAATACATCCTCCTGTACTAATGTTTTTCATATGCCGATGGAAACAGTCTGTCCATCTTTAAAAAAAGGTGATAAGAATAATATACTTATCACCGTTGTTTCAAAACTTTATTATCTTTCGCCTGCTTCAGCAGTCTCTTCTTCAGAGGCTTCTGACATGTCGATGTTCTGTTCCTGTGCAATTTCCTCATCGGAAACGCCTTGCTGTCCTTCCAGGACAGCATCCGCCATTTTGCTTGTCATAAGCCTTACAGCACGGATTGCATCGTCGTTTGCAGGGATGACATAATCGATTTCGTCCGGATCACAGTTAGTGTCGACCATTGCAACGATTGGAATGTTGAGTTTTTTGGCTTCCATGATTGCGTTGCGTTCTTTCCTGGGATCCACGATGAACAGCGCCTTAGGCATTTCTTTCATCTCACGGATTCCGCCGAGGAATTTGTTCAGACGATCATACTCTTTGCGGAGTTCAGTGACTTCTTTTTTAGGAAGTACATCAAAAGTTCCATCCGCTTCCATCTTTTCGATTTCAGAGATGCGCTTGATGCGCTTGGAGATTGTTTTGTAGTTGGTGAGGATACCACCGAGCCATCTTTCGTTTACGAAAAGCTGGCCAGCTCTTTCGGCTTCTTCTCTGATCGCTTCCTGAGCCTGTTTCTTAGTACCTACAAACAGAATCTTGCCTCCGTCTTCGGAAATGCTTTTCACGAAGTCGTATGCTTCTGCCACTTTCTTGACCGTTTTCTGCAGGTCGATGATATAGATGCCGTTCCTTTCAGTGAAGATGTATCTCTTCATCTTAGGGTTCCAGCGGCGAGTCTGGTGACCGAAATGTACACCAGCTTCGAGCAATTGTTTCATAGTAATAACTGCCATTGATATTTCCTCCTCAGGTTTTTCCTCCAGTACTGCTATGGTGACGACCAAACGGCACCTGTCAGCAATTGACAGTACTGTGTGTAATGGGGCTGTAATTCAGCCGTTTAATAATATATCATATTCCAATGTTTAAATCAAACATTAAAATCAGCTTTCCTTTCTGAGTTCGGGAAGGAAGTCCTCTTTCTTGACTTTGATGAATGTACCTTTCATGCCGAGTGACCTTGATTCGATAACGCCTGCACTTTCAAGCTTGCGCAGTGCGTTGACGATGACTGAACGTGTAATGCCCACGCGGTCGGCAACTTTGGAAGCGACAAGCAGTCCTTCGTCTGCGTCGAGTTCTTCGAAGATGTGCTCTATCGCTTCCCGTTCTGAATAGGAAAGGGAGCGGATGGCCATCGCGATGCTCGCTTTGTCACGCGCTTTCTTCTCGATTTCCTCCTGCTTCTCCCTCAGCACTTCCATGCCGACTACAGTGCCTGCATATTCCGCAAGAACCAGGTCATCTTCCGAGAACGCTTCAGTGACGCGTCCGAGGATCAGTGTGCCGAGACGTTCACCGCCTCCGCTGATCGGAACGATGCATGTTTCGGAATCCTGGAAAGAATCTTCTGCCGGGAAGATTGTCATCGGATCTTCGAACTTGATGTTTTCGTGTGTTTCATCGAGCTTCATGATTTTGCTTACATACTCGTCAGGGAACCTGCGATTTTCGAGCATTTCCCTGATCCTTGGGTTCGTGATTTCTGAGTTCACGCCGAATCCCAGCACTTTGCCTTTGCGGGATACGATGAATGCATTACATACAAGTACGCTGCTTACAATTTCCGACACTTCCTTGAAGTCGACCTTGATCCCCTTGTTCCCCTGTATCAGTTTGTTGATTTCCCTTGTTTTCTGTAATAGACTGTTCATTCTTTTTCTCCTTTATGATTATAAGATAAATGCGCTCAGATTCTTGTCTGATTTTATTTTGTCCAGTCTTGCTGTTACGTACTGCCTTGTGATTTCAACATGTGCGCCCTGCATTCCGCTTGCTTCAAAAAGCAGTTCTTCAAGCAGAGTCTCGAGTATCGTGTGCAGGCGCCGCGCCCCGATATCATCCGTATCCGAATTTACCTCGAATGCGATTTGTGCAAGTTCGCCAACAGCTTCATCGGTGAACGAAATCGTTACACCTTCTGTCGACAGCAGGGCTTCATACTGTTTCAGCAGGGAACTCCTCGGTTCCCTCAAAATATTTTCGAAGTCCTCCGCTTTCAGCTTTCCCAGTTCGACCCGGATCGGGAAGCGCCCCTGGAGCTCCGGTATCAGGTCGCTCGGTTTGGCGACATGGAATGCTCCGGCGCCGATGAACAGGATGTGATCGGTATCCACCGGACCGTATTTGGTCTGGATCGTACTGCCTTCGACAATCGGCAGGATGTCCCGCTGGACGCCTTCACGCGAAACATCGCCTGAGTTCTGTCCGCCCTTGGCGATCTTGTCCATCTCGTCGATGAATATGATGCCCATTGTTTCGGCAAGTTCTATCGCTTCAGAATTCACCGTGTCGGTATCAATGATCTTCTCCGCTTCTTCACGCTGCAAGTATTCACGGGCCTTTTTAACAGGTATCGTGCGCTTGTGCTTTTTTTTCGGCATGAACTGCTTCAGCATGTCCTGCATACCGCCTTCATCCATGTCGGGCATCATCATGCCCATCGGGTTCTGGCTCTGCTCAACTTCGACCGTCACTTTTTCATCTTCCAGAAGTCCCGCTTTCAGTTTGTCACGGAGTGACATGCGCTTTTGCCGCACCTCATCCGTCACCTCTTCATATTCCTCACCGCCCTGCTGGTTCATGAGCATCTCAAAAGGATTATTCGACTGCTTGGTGCGTTTCACTCCCGGTGCAAGCAGACCGACCAGCCGTTCTTCGGCCAGGTTCGCGGCATCTTCGGAGACGATCTCCATCTGCCGGTCCTTGACAATCCGGACGCCTGCTTCAACGAGATCGCGCACCATGCTTTCAACATCCCGGCCGACGTAGCCCACTTCAGTGAACTTCGTCGCTTCCACTTTTGTGAAGGGCGCTCCTGTAAGCTTCGCCATCCGTCTTGCTATCTCCGTTTTCCCTACTCCTGTCGGTCCAATCATAAGAATGTTCTTGGGAATCACTTCGTCTTTCAGCCCGTCATCGAGCTGCATCCTTCTGAATCTGTTCCGCATTGCTATCGCAACTTTGCGCTTCGCATCATCCTGACCGATGATATCCTCATCAAGACGTGCAGTTATCTCACGTGGAGAAAGATTCTGTTTCACTTATAGACGCTCCTTTAATCTATCGTTTCCACAATGATATTATCATTGGTGAACACACATATTTCACTGGCAACATGAAGGCTGTCCCGGGCGATTGTTTCCGCATCAAGACCTTCACCGTGTCGTTTCATCGCCCGTCCCGCAGCCAGCGCATAGTTGCCGCCGCTGCCGATGGCAAGTATGCCGTCGTCCGGCTCGATGACCTCACCCGTGCCGCTTACCAGCAGCATGGACTCCTTATCCATGACAATCAGCATCGCCTCGAGCTGCCGGAGGATCTTATCCCCCCGCCACTCTTTGGCAAGTTCAACAGCGGCACGCGCCAGGTTTCCGTTATATGCATGGAGGTTGGCCTCGAATTTTTCAAACAGTGTGAATGCATCGGCCACACTGCCCGCAAAGCCCGCTACGACTTTGTCGTCGAACAGGCGTCTGACCTTCCGTGCAGTATGCTTCATCACTACCTGGTTGCCAAGTGTGACCTGGCCGTCACCGGCCATCGCCATCCTGTCCTGATGACGGATGGCGAATATCGTCGTTCCTTTAATAGCCATTTTCCCACCTCTTACTTATTTGCTGGATGATGTTCCAAATACGTCTTCCTCAGCTGTTCTTTGGAGACATGCGTATATCTCTGGGTTGTAGAAAGAGATTCATGTCCGAGCAGATCCTGCACCGCCCTGAGGTCCGCTCCATTATTGAGCATGTGCGTCGCAAAACTGTGCCTGATCTTGTGCGGATGTATATGAAGATCACTCGCACTCTTTTTGACCATCATATCAAGAACATACCTCAGCCCGCGGGAAGTCAGTGGGCCGCCCCTGTGATTGATCCAGAACGCTCCACCGTCATCAATCGCCTTCCGGTGGGCCTCAATGTAGTCACAAAGGGCACACGATGCCCTGCTCCCAAAAGGGACAACCCTTTCTTTGCCGCCCTTGCCACGCACTTTGATGAATGAATGGTCAAAGTCGATATCTGACAGGTTCAGACCCAGAAGTTCGGAAGCACGGATGCCTGTTGCATAGAGTAGTTCCAGCAGGGCAAGGTCTCTCGTATACATGCCTGAAGTCCGGTCCAGACCATCGAACAGCGCACTGATCTCATTCTCGTAAAGAAAACCCGGCAACGGCTTTTCCTGCTTCGGGTTAGGCAGGCTGCGGAATGGGTTGGCAGCCACAATATTGCGGTCCAGCAGATAATTATAAAAGCTCCTCAACGAAGATATCTTCCTGGATACCGTAGTTTTCTTCAGTTTTTTTTCATAGAGCCTGTTGAGATAGTTTCTGGCGTCCATGTATTTGAAATGCTCCGGCGTAAGCGATTCTACTTTCAGGAATTTTTCAAATTCGAGGATATCCTTTTTATAATTCGTCACGGTGTGTTCCGACATGTTGCGCTGGAATGCCAGCTGATCCAGAAACTGGTCAAGGTAGCGGATACGCCCACCTCCTTTATCTGAATCTTATCACAATTACAAAAAATCATACAAATGATAAGAAGTTCGCATCTAAATGAGTCCTTTTGACATCGTTCTCCAGTTCCCAATCATATATTGTAAACTATCTGCGACAAAAATGCACAAAATTTAATGAATATTATTAAAACATTTTTTGAACAAGCAAAAAATACCCATATCCGCATATGGGTATTTCAATTTACTCGGCTTTTTCTTCGTAATCACAGTTTGTACATTTGACTTTTGCCGTTTTGCCTTTTTTCGTCTCCACGAGATAATGATCGCATTTCGGACAGTTCCTGCCGATAGGACGGTCCCACGAAATGAAATCGCACTCAGGATACTGGTCGCATCCATAGAAGATCCGGTTTTTTTTGGATTTCCTCTCAACCACTTCACCATCTTTGCATTTCGGGCACTTGACCCCGATCGTCTTGACGATGGCTTTTGTGTTTCTGCAGTCGGGGAAGTTGGAGCAGGCCATGAACTTGCCATAGCGGCCCATCTTATAGACCATCGGTGAACCGCATTTCTCACAATCCTCGCCTGCCGGCTCATCCTTGATTTCGATTTTCTCCATCTCTTCATCCGCACGTTCCACCTGAGGACTGAAATCCTTGTAGAAATCGTCTATGACCTTGACCCAGGATGCATCGCCTTCTGCGATATCATCCAGACTTTTTTCCATCGTCCGTGTGAAGTCTACATCGATGATGTCCGGGAAGTATTCGTTCATGGACTGGTTGACAATCTCCCCGATTTCAGTGGGCATGAAACGCTTCTGATCCATCTTCACATAATTGCGCTTTTGTATAGTATCGATGGTTGGTGCGTAGGTTGACGGCCTGCCGATGCCCAGCTCTTCAAGTGTTTTTACCAGTCTCGCCTCGGTAAATCTTGGCGGTGGCTGCGTGAAGTGCTGCTTCGGTTCGACTTTTTCACTTTTTACTGTTTCATTTTCGGCAATTTCCGGAAGACGGTTGTTCATGTCTTCGTCACCGTCGTCATTTCCTTCAATATAAATCTGCATGAATCCCTTAAACTTGATCGTCTGTCCATTGCTTCTGAAGATGACGCCGTTGTTGGAAAGGTCCATCTTGACGGTATCGAGTATGGCCGGAGCCATGTTGCTTGCTATGAAACGGTCCCATATCAGTTTGTAGAGCCTGTACTGATCACGGGAAAGATACTGTTTCATATTCGCCGGTGTACGGTTGGCGGAAGTCGGCCGGACAGCCTCGTGTGCATCCTGGCTTGATTCGGACTGTTTGGCCGACTTTTTACGGCCGACATATTCATCACCATATTCCTTCTGTATGAAATCCGTCGCCTCTTTTTGGGCAACGGGCGAGATCCTTGTAGAGTCTGTTCTCATATATGTGATCAGACCCACTGTGCCTTCGCGCTTGATATCAATCCCCTCATACAGCTGCTGGGCGGTCATCATCGTCTTCCGTGCTTTGAAGTTCAGTTTGCGCGCTGCTTCCTGCTGCAGTGATGAAGTCGTGAACGGCTGCGCCGGGAACCTTTTCTTCTCTTTCTTCTCGACGGAATCTACGTTAAATTCATTCCCCTCAAGCTGTGCGAGCACTTTGTCCACGTCATCTTTTGTTTTGAGCTTGATCTTTTCGTCTTTAAGACGGTTGAATTTACCCTCAAAAGAACTGCGTCCATGTTTGAACTGAGATGTAATCGTCCAGTATTCTTCAGGCTTGAAATTCCGTATTTCGTTTTCACGGTCAATAACAAGCCTCAGTGCAACTGACTGCACACGCCCGGCTGACAGACCTTTTTTCACTTTCTTCCATAGTACAGGTGAAATGTTGTATCCTACCAGCCGGTCCAGTATGCGCCTTGCCTGCTGGGCATCCACCAGCTGCTGGTTGATTTCCCCGGGATGTTTGAAACTCTCTTTTACTGCATCTTTCGTTATTTCGTTGAAAACAACTCTGTAATAATCTTTATCGTCACCAAGCGCATGGCTCAAATGCCAGGCAATGGCTTCACCTTCGCGGTCCGGGTCACTTGCCAGGTATATTTTCTTCGCTTTTTTGGCTTCCTTCTTCAGATCTTTTAGAAGTGGACCTTTGCCGCGAATGGTAATGTATTTAGGCTCGTAATTATTTTCCGTATCTATCCCCGTTTGACTGCGAGGCAAATCTCGAACATGCCCCATCGAAGCTACGACTTTGTATCGTTTACCAAGATACTTTTCGATGGTTTTGGCTTTGGCCGGCGATTCGACAATAACCAAATTATCCGCCATTTTCGACTGCCTCCTTTTTTCTGGTCTTTTCAAATCCAAATAATACAGTGAACCAAAATTGTTTGTCAACTATAAAAGTTTTATTTTTTCAGATGGAGATGAAACTCCACAGGAAAAATCTTCTAAAACATCTCCCGCACATATGACCGGTTTCGCCCCTTCACGTATCCTTGAATTTGTCCCGGCTGATAATTTCGACGTGATGTTGCCGGGGATGCAGTAGGCGTGCCTGTTTTCATTCAGAGCCATGTCCAATGTAATAAGACTCCCGCTCCGTTCCTCGGCTTCCGTAACCAGTACACCTTCTGAAATTCCTGCTATGATGCGGTTTCTTGCAATGAACTTCCATTTTTCAATACCTGCAGAAGGGGGATATTCACTGATGACCAGATGGTATTTTTCCATTATGCCCCTTAATTTTTTTGTCGTCGCAGGGTAATGGAAATCGAAACCGAAAGCCAGCACACCGATCGTTTTGAGCCCGGCATTGATGGAAATTTCATGCGCCATCTCATCTGCACCGTAGGCAAGCCCTGAAACTATTGAAATTTTATTTTTAAAATGGGGTAAAATATCAGTTAACACCGTCCTGGAGTAACTGGTTGACTTTCTGCTTCCGACCACACCGAGCAGCGGTTCATTCAATAATCCGACATCTCCCCTGCAATAGATTAAGTAGGGCGGATCATAGATTTGCCTTAGGCCTGAGGGATAGATTCCGTCTTCGATGGTGATCACTGAAATATTGTTCTCCCTCATGTTCCTTTTTAGATAATCCTCGTCCAGCTGTCCGGCAAACCTCAACTTTTCAGCAAGTTTCTGTCTGTCAATCCTTCTATCCTTCCCCAAAAGTGCTGCATATTCATGTGGAGTGACACCGGCGAGGCTCATAGAAAGCATCTTCATCTTCTTCCTCCTGTTTTATGTTTTACATATATTATAGAAGAAAAACGACAGCACACATGTTAATGTTCTGATACATCCACTGTCAATAAAAGTAAAAAAGAGGAGAAATCCGCCGGGGATTCTCCTCTTTCATCATCACATCAGTGATTTATATTTCAATTACTTTACAGTCAGACATTTTTCATAAAGTCCGTCTTCCTGTTTGATACGCTCTATCAGTGTTTCACCGATTTCGGACGGCGTGTCCGCTGTTTCGATGCCGCATGAATTCATGGTCTTGATCTTCTCGTCAGCAGTCCCTTTACCACCTGAGATGATGGCGCCGGCATGGCCCATGCGCTTGCCCGGAGGTGCAGTTACACCGCCGATGAAGCCCACTACAGGCTTGGTCATATTTTCCTTGACCCACTCCGCAGCTTCCTCTTCGGCAGTACCGCCGATTTCACCGATCATGACGACCGCATAAGTTTCAGGGTCTTCATTGAAAGCTTTAAGTGAATCTATGAAGTCTGTTCCGTTGACAGGGTCCCCGCCGATACCGACGGCAGTCGTCTGGCCAATTCCCGCTTCGGTCAGCTGGTGAACGGCTTCATAAGTAAGTGTGCCGGAACGGCTGACTACGCCCACGTGGCCTTTTTTGTGAATATATCCAGGCATGATGCCGATCTTGGACTCGTCGGCTGTGATTACACCCGGACAGTTCGGTCCCACGAGGCGAGTGCTCTTGTCCTCGAGGTAGCGTTTCACTTTGACCATGTCGAGCACAGGGATGTGCTCCGTAATACAGATTGCCATATCAAGTTCGGCATCTGCCGCCTCTACGATCGCATCCGCTGCGAACGGTGCCGGGACATAGATTACAGAAACATTTGCACCCGTTGCTTCTTTAGCTTCTTCAACAGTATTGTACACAGGGACGCCTTCCACTTCCAGGCCGCCTTTGCCTGGAGTGACGCCGGCAACGATCTTAGTGCCGTATTCGAGCATCTGTTTTGTGTGGAACAGCGCTGTTGAACCTGTTATACCTTGTACCAGTACTTTCGTATCTTTATCGATAAATACACCCACAGTAGATTCCTCCGTTATTATTTATTTTGGTTGACCGCTTCAATGATTTTTTGAGCGCCTTCCGCCATAGTGCTTGCAGGGATGATGTCGAAGTCCGAACCGTCAAGGATTTCCTTGCCTCTCTCGACGTTCGTTCCTTCAAGACGCACTACAAGCGGAATATCAAGACCGACATTCTTGACTGCCTCCACTACACCTTCAGCAATGACGTCACACTTCATGATGCCGCCGAAGATATTGACAAAGATGCCTCTGACACCTTCATCACCGAGGATGATCTTGAATGCTTCAGTAACTTTCTCAGTTGTTGCACCGCCCCCTACATCAAGGAAGTTGGCAGGTTTTCCGCCGAAATGGTTGATCGTATCCATAGTTGCCATCGCAAGGCCTGCACCGTTCACCATGCAGCCGATATTTCCATCCAGTGCAACATATGAAAGATCATATTTTGACGCCTCGATTTCCTTCGGATCCTCTTCATCGAGGTCGCGGAGTTCTACAATATCCTTGTTGCGGAACAGTGCGTTCTCATCAAAGTTGATCTTCGCATCGAGCGCAAGAACATCTCCCGAACCGGTGGATACAAGCGGGTTGATTTCCACGATTGCACAATCTTTCTCTGTAAATACATTGTACAGTGAAAGCATGAGTTTAGCCGCCTTGTTAACGGACTCTTTAGGGATATTTATGTTGAATGCAAGGCGTTTCGCCTGGTACGGCATCAGGCCGACGACAGGATCGATGACTTCCTTGAAGATCTTTTCAGGTGTTTTTTCAGCCACTTCCTCAATTTCCGTACCGCCCTCTTCGGACCCCATCAGAACGACGCGGTCAGTTGCACGGTCTATGACGAAACCGATGTAGAATTCATTCTGGATATCGCACCCTTCTTCGATCAGGAGCCTTTTGACTTCCTTGCCTTCAGGACCTGTCTGATGTGTAACGAGAACTTTGCCAAGCAGTTCCTTGGCATATTCCCTTACCTCATCGATCGACTTGGCAATTTTGACACCGCCGGCTTTCCCGCGGCCGCCTGCATGGATCTGAGCTTTTACAACATACACATCAGAATCGAGTGTTTTTGCAACGTCCACTGCTTCCTCAGGTGTATATGCCACGCTGCCTTCAGGCACAGCTACGCCCATGGAGCGAAAAATTTCTTTCCCTTGATACTCATGGATATTCATGTTCATCCTCCTAAGACTTTTTTAAACCTTACCATTCAATTATAGAAAAGGATTTCATCAAAGTAAACTGATGAAATTAAATTAATGCTTTAGAATCAAACTTTTGACCGGTTCGAAGGTTCTCCTGTGTATCGGCGTGACACCAAAGTTTTCAAGCCCTGCCAGATGGTCCTTCGTTCCATAACCTTTGTTACCTGAAAAATGGTAGCCCGGGTACAGCCTGTCATATTCCGCCATCATCCTGTCGCGTGTCGTCTTGGCAATGACACTCGCAGCGGCGATGGACACAGAGTTCGCATCCCCTTTTATGATGGCTGTCTCATCCACTCCGGCACCAATTGTCATCGCATCCACGAGAAGATGGTCCGGCCCGACGGCGAGGTTTTCCACAGCCCTCTGCATCGCAAGCCTTGAAGCCGCATATATGTTGAGGTCATCTATTTCACCGGCATCTGCGATGCCGGTACCGACATGCGCCTCACGCATGATGATATCACGGAAAGCCTCACGCTTTTTAGCTGACAGCTTCTTTGAATCATCCAGCCCCGGCAGTAAAAACCCCTCGGGCAGTATGACGGCAGCAGCCACGACTTCCCCGGCAATCGGTCCGCGCCCTGCTTCATCCACGCCCGCAATGCAGCTGCAGTCCGGTTCAAGTTCACGTTCATACCGGCGCATCTCTTCATATTTTCCCAGGAGCATCTGTTCTTTTTCGATCCGCCGCCTCTGCTTGCCGAGCGCATCCTTTACACCTTTACGGCTGTCTTCCTTATAGTTGCAGTTCTCTATCTCCTGGAGCGTAGAGAAACCGGCGATCTCTGCAGTGATTTCACGTACGGACTTCAATCAGTCCACCGCCCGGTCGAATGTATATCTGCCGATTTTTGCATTCCTGATATCATAGATGATCCTGTTCGTAACCGCTTCATAGTTGATTTCGTCTCCCCCGGCCTTCAGCCCCCGAGATCTGCCGATTGCCTCGTATGTCTCCACAATGTCTGCGTCCACATCCGCATCTATATTGTAGAAACTGTTGAAAGCCTCCCTGTCATGCTCAAGCAGGAAGTTCATACCGTAGATCGCCACTTCATCAAGCGGTACGACTGTATCTTTGATGGCACCGGTCAGGGAGAGCTTTTTCCCTGTTTCCTCGTCTGCGAACTTCGGCCACAGTATGCCCGGCGTATCGAGAAGCTCCATGCGTGTGCCCGCCTTGATCCACTGCTGGCGCTTTGTCACTCCCGGTGTGTTGCCGGTCTGTGCGACCTTCTTTTTTGCAATGTTATTGATGACCGTCGATTTGCCGACATTCGGGATGCCGATTATCATCGCACGAATGGCCCTTCTGTTGATGCCTTTGGCAGCCATCTTCTCAAACATCTCTTCTGTTGCTTCGATTGCGAGCGGCTCGATCTTGCGGATGATCTGATTGTCCCTGCCGTTGATCGCAACCGGATGCTTTCCGTCCTTCTCAAACCTTGAAATCCATGATTTCGTCGCTGCTTCGTCCGCCATGTCCTTCTTATTGAGAATGACCACCCGGGGCTTGTGCCGGGTCACTTCATCCAGCATCGGGTTATGGCTGGAAGCCGGAATTCTTGCATCCAGTATTTCAATGACAACATCTATCTTCTTCAAATTCTCTTCTATTTCCCTGCGCGCTTTGGCCATGTGGCCCGGAAACCAGTTTATACTCATTGCCTTCACCTTCGTTCCTTATGTTTCATTAATTCATCTCTATATTATATAATACAATCATCATTTAATAAATCCTGAGGAGGCGGAGAAATGCTGTCAATCATAGTTCCTGTTCTTAATGAAGCGCGGAACATCCCCGTGCTGCATGATGAAATCCGGGCGGTGATGCACGTGATCCGAAAAGAGCATGAGATCATCTTCATTGATGACGGCTCGGTGGATGATACACTTGAGACGATAAAAAGCCTCGGCAGCCGGCATGTCAGGTACATCTCTTTCTCCCGCAATTTCGGCAAGGAATCGGCCATCATCGCAGGACTCGGGAAAGCGTGCGGTGAAGCGGCTGTCATCATGGACGGTGACCTCCAGCATCCCCCCGCCATAATCGCAGAGATGAACGCTCATTTCGAGGCGGGTTACGACCAGGTGATCGCCAAACGGAACAGGAGCGGAGAACCGCTCATGAAACGCATACCGGCGAACCTGTTCTACAGAGTGATGAACAGCACGAGCACCGTCCGTCTTGTGGACGGTGAAGGCGACTTCCGCCTCATCTCACGCAAAGTGATCGATGCCATCCTGCTCCTCAGCGAAAATAACCGCTTCTCGAAGGGGATTTTCGAATGGGTCGGGTTCGGCAAGAAAGTAGTGGAATTCAATCACGTAGGACGCACGAATGGAAAATCGAGATTCAACCCTTTCAAGCTTTTCGATTATGCGGTGGATGGCATCAGCGCCTACAATCACCGGCCGCTCCGCATCTGTTTCCATCTTGGCCTTGTGGTCCTTCTCATATCACTGGCCTATATCCTCTATATCTTCGTCAATATACTGATATACGGTGTGGATGAGCCCGGATATTTCACCATCATTGCCAGTCTGCTCCTGCTCGGCAGCGTACAACTCTTCTCACTCGGCATCATCGGTGAATATGTCGGCAGGATATATATAGAAACCAAGAACAGGCCGAATTTCATCATCACCGAGGAGTCTGATTGTGAATCACAGGAAAAGGACGATTTGCATGAAACGAAATGAAAAGAGCTGTGAGTTCATACGGTTCATCCTGACGGGGCTGCTCAACACCGTCAATTATTATGTAATCTATACGTTGCTGCTCTGGTCAGGGCTCCCCTATCTGTTGTCCCATGTCACTGGCTTTTTGTCGGCATTTGTCATTTCGTACTTCCTGAACTGCCACTTTGTCTACAGGGTACGTCCGACCTGGCCACGATTTTTGAAATTCCCGCTCACCCAGGTGGTCAACATGGGCATGCAGACACTGCTTCTGTATATATTCGTCGATACATTCGGCTGGAATGAAATCATCGCACCCCTTCCTGTCCTGATTGTCACTGTGCCTGTTACATATACAATCACCCGGTGGGTGCTCAAGGATAAAGAGGTTTGAAAATGAAGAAGCTGATCCTGCTCGCAAAACGTTTCCGGTATCTGATGCTCATCGCCTTTTTGGCAATACTGTCACACGCTTACGTACTCTGGCGCCTGATTGACCCGGATGATGAAAAACAGAAGATATTCATGACCGGCGCCAACGACGGACTGGAGCAGATGCTGCCGATGCAGCTCTACCTCTATGAAAAGTTCAAAGAGGGCACACTGTTTTTTGATATGGATTTCGGACTCGGCGGGGATTTCTATACGGATCTCGCCTACTATTATTCGACGAATGTCATCTATCACATCAACGTCATCTTTGTCAGGATCGGTGAATTTTTATTCGGCTACGATACCGGAACAGTCGAATTCTGGGCACTCAACGGCTTTTTCATATCCATTATGAAAACGTTCGCCATCATCTTCTTCACATATAAATTCCTGAAGATCATCGGCGTCAGACCAGTGTATGCAGTGCTTGGCGGATTCATATTCGCAGCTTCACCGACCTATTTCAGGTTCACCATTTTCTGGTCATTCTTCAGTGATGTCTTCATCTGGCTGCCGCTGACATTCCTGGCACTTGAATTGCTCATCAGGAAAGGCCGGCCGGCACTCTTGGTGTTTGCCGTTGCGCTCACACTCATCAACAATTTCTACTTCGCATACTTCCAGCTGATCATCTCGGTCGTCTATCTGGTGATCAGACTGTGTGCAAGACGTGATGGAGAGCTCAGGGCGGGGCGGGTACTGAAATTATCCATTCCTTCGGCCATCATCGGTTTCGGCATATCCACTGTGGCATTCTTCCATGCCGTCCGTGGATTCCTGAACAACGACTCCAGGGAATACATGGTGGAAGTGCCATTCATCGCCGACCTTGGACCGCAGGATAATATATTCTACGAAAACTACCTGGTCGTCATACTGTTTCTGGCCGTGCAGGCACTTTTCACACCGGTCCTCTACAGGAATTACTACTACAAGCTGTTCGCCTTACTGACCATCGTATTCATGATATTTACAGTATCGCCGTACGTGGATACATTCTTCAACGGCTTCCAGCAGCCGCAGAAACGCTGGCATTACATGCTTGTGTTCTTCCACGGGGTGCTGATTGCGCAGTACCTTTCCAATCTCCGGCAGGTGCCTTTGAAAACATATGCACTGAGTATGATTCCCGTATATATACTGCTCGGGCTGTCGGTCTGGATTGCAGATGAAATGGTCGTCTGGCTGTGGCTTGTACCGCTCGTCCAGTTTGCGGGTCTCGCCGTCGTAACGGCAGATAAAGAGCGCAGGACCTTGACCCTGGCACTCGCTGCATTGGTCATCATTTTCACTGGGGTGGTCAGTGCCTCCCATACGGATGAGGAAATCTATCACCCCGGCATCACCGACAGGAACCACCTTTTCTATATCAACAGCAATCACTACAGAAGTGAACTGCAGCAGTACAACATAGACCATATCAAGAAAATGAAAGAGCCGGAACAGAAAATAGACTACAGGGTAAGGGAGCAGGACAACACACCGATGTACATGAGATTCAGCGGCACCAGCATGTATTCGAGCATCATCAACGGGGAAATCATCGATTTCTACTACAACGACCTTAAAGTGAACTTCACGCATGAATCCATCAGCCGGTATGCCTCATTCCAGTCAAGGAACAATCTTTATTCCCTGTTCAGCACGGATTACCTGATGCGTGAAGAGGATGCTGGCCTGATCCCTTCCCGGTTCCGCCCGGTTCTGTCGGACGGGACTTACACCATCCATGAAAACATGCTGCCGCTTGACTTCATCCGCTTCAGTGACCGGGTCTACGATCCGGACGACCTGACAACACCGCTGCAGCGCGAGCATGCGATGCTTGAAGGCGTGGTCACTGACGCCCATCCGTCAAACAGCGTGATGGCCGCCCCTGAAAATGTACTGGATGAAGTCGGTGTGGAGGCATTCAATGCCGACTTCGACGGTCAGGCACTCGAAGTCCATGACGACGGCGGCGGACTGCGCCTCGATTTCAGCGGGGTGCCGGACGCTCCGGCGGACAAGGCGGATGTATACATCGAACTGCACATCGAACTCGTCGATCCTGTCAAAAGATTCACCGTCGATGTCGACGGCTATCAGAACGACCGGCTGTTCGCCACCAGCAAGTACAGAACATATGCAGACGACCTTCTGTACCGCGCAGAAATTGCTGAAACCATACCGATCCAGTTGTCATCCGGTGAATACGAAGTCGATATTGAGGGCATCTATATAGAAGACTACAGCAGGCTGGAGGACGCCAGCCACAGAAGTGACGTGTCCTATGAAGTCACCGAACACCCGAATTCGTACGAAATCACACTCGATGGAAAGCGGCCGGGTCTTGCCGTCGTCCCCATCATGTACCGAGACGGCATGACAGTCACCGGAAACGATAGCGGTGACCTCGGCGCCTTCCGGGCAAACTACCTCATGACTGCCTTTGAAGTGGGGCCTGCCGATACATCCATCAGAATAAGCTATACCCCTCCTTATTACTGGATCACCCTGATCATTTCGGCACTCTCACTTCTCGGCGCATTCATCTATGTGAACCTGTTCGGGGTGCGTAAATTCTTATGCAGATTTATGAATAGAAGAAAGGCACGGAATCGCAAATGATTCCGTGCCTTTTGCATATTGGCAAAACTCCAATGAATGCAGTTTTCAAACCGGTGACAGCCAACAAATCCGCACCAGCGGATAAAAACCGTTGGTGCGGATATATAAGAGCCCCTGATTCCTCAAACAGGAAGCAGGGGCCCGTTCCTCCGGACTATTAGCGGAGTTCTCTGATACGCGCTGCTTTACCACGCAGGCTGCGCAGGTAGTAAAGTTTCGCACGACGTACGCGGCCGCGGCGAGTAACTTCAAGTTTCTCGATTTTCGGCGTGTGTACAGGGAATGTACGCTCAACTCCTACACCGTAGGAAATTTTACGCACTGTGAATGTTTCTGAGATGCCTCCGCCACGGCGTTTGATTACAACACCTTCGAAGACCTGGATACGCTCACGGCTTCCTTCGACGATACGTACGTGGACACGTACTGTGTCTCCGGCTTTGAATTGCGGCAAATCTGTTTTCAGCTGATCTTTTGTCAGCTCATTGATTAATTCCTGTGACATGACTATCTTCTCCTTCTTCCAACCATCTTGCCCGTCATAGCAGCGGATTGTTGTGTATGTGTGTACTCAGACACTCGTATAATATTACCATAATTATTTCATGCTTTCAACGGCTTTTCCATAAATTGTACGTATATTCTAGTTGTCCAAAAGGTCCGGCCGCCTTTCCCGCGTGCGCATGAGGCTCTGTTCATAACGCCATTCCTCTATCAGTTTATGGTTGCCGTTCAGAAGCACGTCGGGAACCTGCATCCCGCGGTACTCGCGGGGGCGGGTGTAATGCGGGTGTTCGAGCATCCCCGTTGAGAATGAATCCTCCTGGTGGCTCTCTTCGCGGCTCAGTACACCGGGGATCAGCCGTACGACGGCATCCGTCATCGTCATGCTGGCGAGCTCACCGCCGGTCAGGACGTAATCACCGATGGATACTTCATCGGTGACAAGCGTACGGATGCGCTCATCATAGCCTTCGTAGTGGCCGCATATGAATACGATGTCATCTTCCCCACTCAGGGATTCTGCCATTTTCTGATTGAACGGCTGTCCCTGCGGACACATCAGTATGACACGCGGACTGGCAAGGTCGAGTGCATCCATGGCATTGAAGACCGGCTCGGGTTTCAGTACCATGCCCGCCCCTCCGCCGTATGGATAATCATCCACCTTGTTGTGCTTGCTTTCTGAATAGTCCCGGAAGTTGATGAGATTGTAATCGACGATGCCTTTTTCCTTCGCACGCTTCAATATGGAAGTGTTCAGCACTCCTTCATACATTTCCGGAAACAGTGTCAGGTAATGGATATTCATTCAAGCATTCCCTCCATCGGCGAGATGAAGATCCGTGAATTCTCCAGATCGACTTCCTTTACGACATCTTCGATGTACGGAATCATGTACTCACTGTCGCCTTTGACCACCCAGACATCATTCGCCCCCGTTTCGAAAATATCAGTAACCTGCCCTATTTTCTCAGATGTCTCTTCGATCATCACATCAAGGCCTATGATTTCCCGGTAGTGAAATTCATTTTCCTCAAGCTCGATTTCAACGGCATCGTCCTCCTGCATCAGACCGGCGCCCTTCAGGTGCTCGACCTGGTTCAGGTTCGTCACACCGCGGAACTTCAGCATATGGAAGTTCTTGTGTACCCGGTAGCTGTCTATGACGTAAGATCCGCCTTTTATCTCCACTTCACTTCCCGGGGCAAAGCGTTCTTCTGTGAAGTCGGAATCGCTCAACACCTTGACTTCACCCTGCACCCCGTGGAAGCTCACCAGTCGTCCGATATTGATCTTCATCAGCTTGCACCTCTTAATCATTTATTCGTCATGAATAAAAAAGGCACACCGGGCGGTGTGCCTAATCTACATCAACAAACACTTTCTTTGAACTGCCGTGATTCGCGCCCGACACGATGGTACGCACCGCTTTTATGACACGTCCGCGTCTGCCGATCACACGGCCCACATCGTCCTCATGGACTTCAATCTTATAGGATACGCTATGTTCCGTCTCCTCACTTTCGATCTTCAGCGCCTCGGGATGTTCCAGCATCGGTTCAAGAATTGTTTGAAGTAATTGTTTCATAGGGGATTACTTCCCGAGTTTCGCGTTGTGGTAACGTTCCATTACACCTTTATTGCTGAGGATGTTGCGAACTGTATCACTTGGTTTCGCACCATTCTGCAGCCATTCAAGCGCTTTGTCTTCATCAAGCGTCACGTTTTCTGCCTCTTTGGACACCGGGTTGTAGCTTCCGATCTGTTCGATGATGCGGCCATCTCTCGGGCTGCGGGAATCAGCGACTACGATACGGTAGTATGGATTTCTTTTGGAACCCATGCGTGTCAGTCTAAGTTTAACTGCCATTGTTATGTTGACTCCTTTCTATATCTCAATTTCACTTTTATAACTATAACAGAAAAACAAAACCCTGTAAAGACTTTTCTCTTTACGGGTTTTGGGATTTTAAAATGGCAGCCCCATGTTTCCGAAAGGATTCTTTTTCTTCCCTTTCTGGCTTGTCATCTGCTTCATCATCTTCTTCATTTCATTGAATTGTTTGAGCAGCCGGTTCACTTCCTGGAGTGTCCTTCCGGAACCGCGTGCGATGCGCTTTTTACGGCTCGCGTTGATCTTCGAAGGATTCTCGCGCTCATCCATCGTCATGGAACGGATGATGGCCTGCACATGATCGATCTCATTGCCGCTCATCTGCATCTTGTCGAGACCTTTGATCTTGTTTGCTCCCGGCATCATCTTGAGCAGATCATCAAGCGGGCCGAGATTCTTGACCTGGTCCATCTGTTCGAGGAAATCATCCAGAGTGAAACTCTGGTCCTTGATTTTCTGCTGAAGTACTTTCTGCTCATCTTCATCCACTGTCGCCTGTGCTTTTTCGATGATGGACAGCACATCGCCCATGCCGAGTATCCTCTGGGCCATACGGTCCGGATGGAAAGTCTCAAGGCCGTCCATCTTCTCTGACATACCCGCGAACTTGATCGGCTTGTCGGTCACCGAACGGATGGACAATGCCGCACCACCTCGCGTGTCCCCATCAAGCTTCGTCAGTGTCACACCTGTAATATCAAGCATATCATTGAATGACTCTGCAACATTGACAGCATCCTGGCCGGTCATGGAATCGACCACCAGCATGATTTCATCGGGTTTGGCAATCTCCTTTATATCCTTAAGCTCATTCATCAGACCCTCATCGATATGCAGCCGACCTGCCGTATCGATGATGACCGTATCCTGGTGCTCCGCCCTGGCGTGGTCCAGCGCCTCGGTGACGATCTGCTGCGGCTTCACCTGATCCCCGAGGGCAAACACCGGAACATCAATCTGCCTGCCGACCGTCTCGAGCTGGTCGATTGCCGCCGGACGGTATATGTCACCCGCAACGAGCAGCGGTTTCTTGTTGTAATTCTTCCTCAAATGAAGCGCAAGCTTACCTGCAGTGGTTGTCTTACCTGCACCCTGCAGACCGACCATCATGATGACGGTCGGCGGTTTCTGACTGAGGTTGATCTTCTGGTTGTCTCCGCCCATCAGGTCGGTCAGTTCCTCTTTTACAATCTTGATGACCTGCTGGCCCGGTGTCAGGGACTGCATGACGTCAGAACCGAGCGCACGTTCTTTCACCTGATTGATAAACTGCTTGACCACTTTGAAGTTGACGTCCGCTTCAAGAAGTGCGAGACGCACTTCTCGCATCATGACCTTGATGTCCGACTCGGACACCTTGCCTTTGCTCTTGATGCGGTCCATCGTGGCCTGGAGACGTTCTCCCAATCCTTCAAAAGCCATATTTCTTCCTCCTAATCCAATGCTTCCAACCGGTTCAGAATCTCCCTCGTTTCAGAGTCCATCGATTCTCCCAGTTTATTTTTAAGCTGATTTATAAGCGTGTGCCTTGATTCGAAATTTTTGTACATCCCTAGGTTTTCCTCATAATGCTCCAGAAGGTCCTTCGAACGTTTCAGGTTGTCATAGACCGCCTGACGTGTGACATCAAGTTCTTCCGCAATTTCACTGAAGGCAAAATCCTCCAGATAATAAAGTTCGATGTACCGTCTCTGCTTATCCGTAAGCAGAGAATTGTAAAAGTCATAGAGATGATTCATCCGCATCGTGCGTTCGAGTTCTTCAGTCATTATACATCATCCCCGCCTGAATCATCCAGTTCCTCTGCATTTGATATCATATCAGCAAACAGTCCGTAAACATAGTTCTCTGCACTGAATTCCTGCAGGTCATCCAGCTGTTCACCGAGTCCGACGAATTTGACAGGGATGCCAAGCTCATTTCTGATGGCGAGCACGATCCCGCCTTTTGCGGTGCCGTCGAGCTTTGTCAGGACGATCCCGGATACATCCGTCACTTCCTTGAAAGCCTTGGCCTGGCTCAGAGCGTTCTGTCCGGTTGTGGCATCCAGTACAAGCAGTGATTCATGCGGTGCGTCAGGTACGGTTTTCTGGATGACGTTCTTCATCTTGGAAAGTTCATTCATCAGGTTACCTTTGTTCTGCAGCCGTCCTGCAGTATCACAGATCAGCACATCCGTCCCGCGTTTTTTTGCAGCATTGATGGCATCGAACATGACTGCTGCCGGGTCGCTGCCCTCTGACTGGCTGATAACGTCCACATCCACACGGCTCCCCCATACCTTCAGCTGGTTGATCGCCCCGGCACGGAAAGTATCGCCGGCGGCAAGCATGACATTTTTGCCTTCCTGCTTGTATTTGTAGGCGAGTTTGCCGATGCTCGTCGTCTTGCCGACGCCGTTCACGCCGACAACAAGAATGACTGTCAGGTCATCCTCCTGTATATTGACCGTTTCGGGAAGGTCGTCATTACGCTCATAGATTTCGACCATCTTTTCAACGATTGTCTCCTTGAGGTCACGGCTTTCAGTGATATTCTCAACCTTCGCCACATGGCGCAGTTCATCCGTCAGTTCCATCACAGTGTTGAAACCGACATCAGCTCCGATCAGGACCTCCTCCAAAGCTTCGAAGAAGTCCTCATCCACCGTACGGTAGCGCGCCATCAGTTCATTGATTTCATTCTGGAACTTCTCACGGCTCTTCTCAAGACCGGCTTTGAATTTATAGCCGATCTGTTCCTGCTCCCATTCCTCGAATTCCTCGATGCTGATCAGCCCGTCATCGAGTTTCTCATTCTGTTCCTCCACCGACTTTCCGGCAGCCTCTTTCTCCCTGCTTGGCTGGAATCTGTCTTTCAATCGTTTAAGAAAGCTCACACCGTCTCTTCCTCTCTCACTTTTTCTTCGTAGTTCTTAAGGTCAACACTTATGAGCTGGCTGACACCGCGCTCCTGCATCGTCACACCGAACAGCCGGTCACTCTCTTCCATTGTGCCCTTTCTGTGGGTGATGACGATGAACTGTGTATTTTCCGCAAGCTGTTTCAAATATTTCGCATAGCGCAATACGTTCGATTCATCCAGTGCCGCCTCCACCTCATCCAGGATGATGAATGGACTCACGCGCACTTTCAATATGCTGAACAGCAGACTGATCGCAGTCAGCGCGCGTTCGCCGCCTGAGAGCAGCGACAGTGATGACAGCTTCTTGCCGGGCGGCTGGGCATAGATCTCCACACCGGATTCCAGATAGTCATCTTCATCCGTAAGCCTAAGCTCCGCCTGTCCGCCGCCGAACATCTCCTTGAACACTTCGCCGAAGTGTTCATTAACCTGCCGGAAGGCCTCCCTGAATCTGACAGCGACTTCCCCGTCCATTTCACTGATCACTTCAAGCAGTGTCGAACGCGCTTCCAGCAAATCCGCCTCCTGTGTCTTCAGGAAGCTGTAGCGTTCATTGACACGTTCGAATTCCTCGATGGCCCCCAGGTTCACAGGGCCGAGTTCCTCGATGCTTTTCTTATTGAGTGAAATCTGCATACGTTTCTGATCGATATCAGAAAAATCATCATATTCCTCTTTCGCTCTTTCATAGGTGAGCCTGTAGTTTTCGGAAAGATATTCAATCTTCTGTTCCATTTTAACATCCAGCTTCTCTTTTTTGCCTGTATGATTACGCAATATTTCCTGACATTCTTCAAGCTCTTTGGAAATCCGGTCACGCTTTTCCGTGATTTCGTTATATTCCATCCTGATTTCATGCTGGCGGCCGGATATGGCATCCGTCTTCTCGTACAGTTTTTCCACCTCCAGAGAGAGTTCCCGCTTCTCCTTCTCCAGGGCATCAATATCCATGCCTTCAAGGTCTTCTGAGATCATCTGCTGCTGCGATTCTGTCTCCCTGACCGCTTCACGCGCCGCTTCAAGCTCTGAGGCAATCCTTTCCTGCTCAGCACTGTTGTAGCTGATGCGTTCTTTGACTGCTGTATACTCACGCTCGGCAGCGTGCGCTTCATCAGTGAGGGAAGCCAGTTTCTCTTTCTTCTCCTTGTCGGACGCGCTCATCAGGCGAATGCGTTCGTCGAGTCCGGCCAGCTTTTCCTCCGCCTCCTTGATAAGACCGGCGTAGTCACGCACTTCCTCCGTGCGTCCGAGTGATTTCAGTTCATCTTCAAGCACCGCCATGGTTTCCGTTTTCGCCTCGAGCTGATAGCCCAGCCTGTTAGCAGCAGATTCCGCCTCCTCGTGCCTTTCGGCAAGCTTTTCGCCCGCACTCTCCTGTTTTGACACTTTTTCCATCTGTCCCGAAACTTCTTCGCCGAGATTGCTGACGACCGTTTTCAGACGTTCGAGTTTTCCTTCGTATTCCGAAAGCTTCTCTTTTGTTTCCGCCATTTCCCTCTGGCTCTCGATGATGGAACCTTTTGTATTCTTCGAGCCGCCGCTCATCGCACCGCCGGGCATGATTGTCTCACCGTCCAGGGTGACGATGCGCGCACGGTGGTTGATCTGCCTTGCAAGGGCACCTGCATCGTCTATGTTTTCTGTAACAATCGTCGTCCCCAGCAGATGATGGACGACATCGCTGATGTCATGGTCTGCGACCGCGATGTCGGCAAGGACCTGTGCCTCTATATGCGAGTTTTCAACCTGCCGGCGTATATCTCCGGAAAGTGATCTCGGACGGATGACATCCATCGGCAGGAATGTGGCAAAGCCGCTTTTTTTCTCCTTGAGATAGCTGATTGCCTTTTTGGCATCCTGTTCACTGACCATGATTATGTTCTGCGCCTGGGCACCCAGTGCAGTATCAAGCGCCGCCATATATCTGTTCTCAGTCGAGATCAGTTCACCTACCGAGCCGCGCACACCGCCCACCCTGTCCCGATTTTTCAGGATGGCACGGACACCCGGATAGTAGCCGCGGTATTCATTCTGCATATTTTTGAGCATTTCAAGCTTTGAAGCCTGCTGCTCGATGAAACGTTTTGCCTTATGCAGCTTTTCCTGCTCTTCATCGTATTTCCGGTTGAGCTCTGTGAGCGCCTTTTTTTCAGCAAGGTATCTCTCCCTTGCCTCCTCAAGCTCTGCCTTGGTCTTCTCTTTCTCCTCAACCAGGCCCCCGTGATCCGCGGCCTCTTTTTCATAATCCTGCCTGAGTATTGCGAGACGTTCCTCTTTCTGGCGCAGACTGCCGTCGAGACGGGATTGTTCCGTCTCTTCCCGGCGCCGGTCATTCTCGAGCGTCGTCTTCTCCACCATCAGATCATAATAGCTGTCTTTGAGCTGTTCAATTTCTTCTCCCTGATCCTCTGTAAGATAGCGTTGCTGCTCCTTCGACTCTTCAAGGGAGCTTTTAAGCTGTGATGCACGCGCATTCAGTGATTCAGCTGTACCGTCCACCTCAGCCTTTTGGGCGTCGAGGGACTCAACCCTCGAATTCTGTTCAGAGAGACGTACCTTGAGTTCTTCCACCAGCTGTCCTTTGTTGGTTTTGCGTTCTTTGTAGAGATCGATACGCCCGCTGGTATTCTCAAGACGTTTGGACAGTTCAACAAGCCGGTTGTTCAGCTCTTTGTTTTCACTGTCATATTTGTCACGGGCGCCCCGGAGCTCCGACATTTTCCGGTTCATCTCTTCCAGCGCATCCCGGCATTCAGAAGTTCTCTTCTCTGTTGCGTGATAAGCCGCCTCCTCCTTGTGGAGGAGGTTTGCGAGGGCATTGATGTCGTAGACTGTCACTTCAATATCGCTGCGGCTCATCTCTTCTTTGAGCGCCAGGTATTCTTCGGCAACCGCACTTTCCCGCTCGAGCCGCGTTACGCGGGATTCAAGCTCCTGTATGATATCATTCACACGGTTCAGGTTCTGTGCGGTGTCTTCGAGCCGCTTTTCCGACTCTTTCTTTCTCAGTTTGTATTTCATCACGCCAGCAGTCTCTTCAATCAGGCTTCTGCGCTGTTCAGGCCGCGCCTTCAGCACTTCATCGACCTCCCCCTGGGAAATGATGTTATAGGCGTTTTTCCCGAGGCCGGAATCGAGGAAAAGCTCGTTGATTTCCTTCAGCCTGCATTTGTCCTCATTGATGTAGTACTCACTGTCACCGTTCCTGTAGAGTTTTCGTGTGATGGTCACTTTATCCGCATCTATTGCCAGTTTGCGGGATTTGTTGTCCAGCACGAGACCTACCTGCGCATAGTTCATGGCCTTCCTGCCGGATGTGCCGTTGAAGATGACATCCTCCATCTTCACACCGCGTATGGTCCGGGCCGACTGTTCGCCGAGCACCCAGCGGATCGCATCCGTGATATTGCTTTTGCCGCTGCCATTCGGGCCGACGACTGCCGTCACACCCGAATCGAATTTGATATTCACTTTATCCGCAAATGATTTGAAGCCGTGGGCCTCTATCGCTTTCAAATATACCATCAGTGATTCTCCCCGCCATCCGTTTCACTCAATGCCTGTTCGGCAGCACGCTGTTCAGATTCTTTTTTGGACCGCCCGAAGCCTTTTCCGATCATCCTGCCCTCCATATAGACGCCTGTGACAAATGTCTTGTCATGGCTCGGTCCCGTCGCCTCTATGAGCTTGTATTCCACTGCTTTACGGTAATTCCTGTGCATATGCTCCTGCAGCGCTGTCTTGTAATCCACTACTGCATTATACTTCGCATCCTTCACTTCGGGGAAGACAAACTTCTCAAGGAACGTCCATACAGCCGGGCTCCCCTGATCCAGATAGAGCGCACCGAGAAATGCCTCGAAAGTATCGGATATTATGGAAGGCCGTTTCCTGCCACCAGTCTTTTCCTCTCCGCGGCCGAGCATGATGAGCGGCTCCATGCGCAGTTTAGAGGCGAATACTACAAGTGAGGGTTCACACACGATATTGGCTCTCAGCTTTGTAAGATCGCCTTCCGGCAATTCACTGAACCTGTTGTATATATAGTCTGAAACCATCAATTCTAGTACTGCATCGCCGAGAAATTCCAGTCTCTCGTTATTATGGATCTTATTGAGCTGCAGATCGTTTATATATGAGCTGTGCATGAAGGCCTGAACATAGAGTGCCTCATCCCCGGCCGCAAGATCCGTCCGTTCAAGAAAACCTGCCAGTTCCCTGCGGAAGGATGCAAGCCCCGCTTTGGCATGATCATCTTTTTCAATTATACTTTCTATTTCCTTAAATTCCATAACGTTCACTCCATCACCTTATTCTAAATGAATATACCGTTTAATAAAAGTTTTCACACAAAAATAAAATCCACTCCGGAAAGTGGATTTTATGATTAGTTTGCTTCCAATTTGTCAATGTAGTTAAGAGCATCGCCTACTGTGTTGATCTTTTCAGCTTCCTCATCCGGAATTTCCATTTCGAATTCGTCTTCGAGCTCCATAACCAATTCAGCAATATCCAAAGAGTCAGCGCCGAGGTCATCTTTGAAAGATGCTTCCTGAGTCACTTTCTCTTCATCAATACCAAGTTTGTCGACAATAATGTCTTTTACTTTATCAAAGTTTGCCATCAAATTCACCTCCCTCCAATAATAGCACAGGTCCTACCCCATGTACATACCGCCGTTTACATGGATGGTCTGGCCTGTGATGTACTTTGCAGCATCCGATGCAAGGAACTTCACAGTCTCCGCAATATCCTCCCCGGTACCGAAATGATTGAGCGGTATCTGGGAGAGCATCTGGTTTCTTATATCCTCAGACAGGACATCCGTCATATCACTTTCGATGAAGCCCGGGGCAACAGCGTTGACCGTAATTCCTTTGGGCGCCAGCTCACGCGCCGCCGATTTCGTGATGCCGTCGATGCCGGCCTTGGACGCAACATAGTTAGTCTGCCCCGGATTGCCCAAAGAGCCGACGATGCTTGAGATATTGATGATTCTGCCGGCCTTCTGCCGGATCATCGTCCTCGATACACTCTGTATCACATTGAATGCGCCTTTTAAGTTCACATCGATCACCTGGTCCCATTCGTCGGACTTCATCCTCATAAGAAGATTGTCTTTGGTGATTCCTGCATTGTTGACGACGAGGTCGATTGAGCCGTAGGTGTCCGCGATGTATTTGATCATCGTCTTGACATCATCATGGTTCTGCACGTGACACTGGTATGCCTCTGCCGAACCGCCGGCTTCAGCGATCCTGCGCACCGTCTCATCCGCTTTTTCCTTCGAACCGGAATAGTTCACGATAACAGTATACTCTTTACCGAGGCTGAGTGCGATACTTTTCCCTATACCGCGTGAAGCACCGGTTACCAATGCAATTTTACTCATTCAGAAACTCCTTTGCCTGTTCCATCGTATCGATATTCACCGTATTTACGGAACGGTCTATTTTTCTCATCAGTCCGCTCAGGACTTTCTTGGGTCCGACTTCCACCGCTTCCTCTGCTCCTTCTGACACCGCTGCCTGGACACACTCGGTGAAACGGACAGGACTTGTCATCTGTTCAATGAGCTGTGCCTTGATGACATCCGGTTCCGTCTCCGGCTTCGCGGACACATTCTGGATCACCGGTATGACCGGCGCACTGAATTCGATGTCCGACACGAACCTGCTGAATTCCCTTTTGGCATCCTCCATCAGATGGGAGTGGAATGCCCCCGAGACGTTGAGCGGCATGACACGTCTCGCACCGCGTTCCTTCGCTTTCACTGCGAATTCTTCAACCAGTGATGCATCACCCGAAACCACCGTCTGATCCGGTGCATTCAGGTTGGCAGGCTGTACTCGCCGGTCTTCCGTGGACAATTCATCGCATAACTCCTTGAGATCCGCAAGCTCCATGCCGATGACGGCAGCCATGCCGCCGCCCTCTGACTCGCTCATGAGCGCTCCGCGCTTCGCGACGATCCTGATGCCGTCCTGTATGTTCAGCACACCTGCATGCACAAGGGCAGGGAGCTCGCCCAGGCTGTGCCCGAGGACCATGTCACCTTTGATGCCGGTGGCAGCAAGCACCGCCATGCTGTGGGCAAACAATGCCGGCTGTGTGTATTCCGTCTGGTTGAGACGGGAATCTTCTTCGAACATGATCGATTTCAGATCAAAATCCACGTTCATGAAAATTTCGTCCAGAACTGTGCGGCCTTCTGAAGATGATTCATAGATGTCTTTTGCCATCCCGCTGTACTGGGCGCCCTGTCCCGGAAATAGTATCAGTCGTTTCATGCATTCTCCTCGATTCTCTCTTTGATTTTTGAGATGGCCTGTGAATCCGCCATCTTCCTTGCCTGCCTGAGGGCTGAGACGATGGCGACAGAGTCGCTGGACCCGTGTGCCTTGAGCACATTACCATCAAGCCCAAGCAGCGGTGCGCCGCCGTACTGTCTGTAATCCAGCAGGTCCTTCACGGCCCTGAAATCATTTTTAAGGACCATTGCGACCATCTTGTTCTTTGTACTCTTGAGGAAAACGTCCTTGATTTCACTCATGAGCGCAGAAGCCGTTCCCTCAATCGTCTTCAGTACGACATTTCCCGTAAAACCGTCCGTCACAGCGATATCGACATCCCCTGAGAGGATATCACGCGTTTCAAAGTTGCCGATGAAATTCACATCGCTCTCCCGGAGCAGTTTGAATGTCTCCTTGGTCAATTCACTGCCCTTGTTCTCTTCACTGCCGTTATTGACCAGGCCCACCGTCGGATTATCACGCCCGGCAATTTCACGCATGTATATATCCGCCATTAAAGCAAACTGTTCGAGATGCTTCGGTTTGTTTTCAGCATTTGCGCCCATATCCAAAAGCATCATGCCGCGTCCGTCAGTGCTCGGCAGCAGGGTGCCGATCGCCGGCCGTTCGATTCCCCGGATGCGCCCGACGACAAAAAGGCCGGCACTCATCAGCGCCCCGGTGTTTCCTGCCGAGATGCATGCCGTGACCTCTCCGTCTTTGACCGCCTTGCAGGCCCTGACAAGCGAACTGTCCTTTTTTCTTCTGACAGAACGGACAGGATCGTCATCCGACTCTATTTTTTCCGTCACTTCTATGAATTCGACACGTGGGTGATCCCCCGTATATGCACCTTTTGTGCCATACAGCTTCACTTCCAGTGATTCATCTTCCCCGACGGCGGCCAGGACACCCTTTTCAATTTCAGCAGGGGCGTTGTCGCCGCCCATCAGATCTACTGCCACTTTAACCATATTTTTCACCTTCATCAGTTTCATCTGTGTAATACATTTCAAACCGCCCCTTGAAGACAAGCCTCTGTTCCACTCTGGATGTAACGGTGATTATCGCCCTATGCCCATCCATCTTCTCAACCACCGCTTTGGAAATCACCTTGTCACCGAGCTTCGATGCCCGCGTGAATTCTATATCGGCTGACTTCGTCAGTGCCAGCGGCTCATCAATCACAGCGACACACAGCGAATTCGCCTGGGCAAAAAGATAGTGTCCCCGGGTAATCTTATTCTTCTGGAATACATGCCCGTCTTCCACTATGAACAGCGACAGTGCATGATCGTTCAGTTCTATATCGATTATTTCACCGATGACTTCCTGCAGTGATAGGCTCCTTATCTTTTCCGTCTCTTCCCTCGCAACGTGTTTGATGCGCTCCCTGAGTTCAGGGATGTTGAGTTCGAGGCGGTCCAGGCGGATCGTCTGTATGCTGACTTCAAAAACTTCGCTCAGCTTTTCATCAGTCAGGAAAGGATCTGTGGATACTTTCTCCAAAAGGAGTTCCTGCCGTTCCCTTTTTTTGTATCTTGCCATGTGATGACCTCATTTAGTAGTTGGTACTAACATCAGTATATATAAGTGACTTTCTGATTTCAAATAAAATTGATATAAAGGGCACAAAAAAATGGCTGCTTCCCTCTGGAAGTAACCATTTTAACTTTCATTCCACTATAGTCGCTTTCACGATCATCCTTTTTTCGAAAAGAAGCGTCTCCGGGTTGTAGTCCTCGCATGTGATCAGTGTAAGCTGTTGCGGCTCACCCTTCCGCTGGTCCATGACTTCCACCTGGGATGGATTCACATCAAATATATCAGTGATCTCGTATACCCGTGTGCCGTCCTCAGTCATGAATTCAATCCGGTCACCGACCGACGCCCGGTCCAGGTAGTTGAAACGGATGCCGGCACCTTCAACGCGGTGGCCGGCAATCGGTATGTTCTGCATCTCAAGATGGTCCCTTTCATGCACAAATGAAATGCCGCTTTTCATCTTATCCTCGGTGACAGGTCCCTCGAATACCGGTTCATTGATGCCGGCGGAGTCTATTTTCAATACACCGGCCATCCCTTCACCGATATCGATGTCCCCGCGGGCATCCTCACCTTCATCCCCGGCTTCCGGGCTGACACCGGTAATCATCGATTCGAACCGTCCGACGTCCACCGACGACTCACCATTCTGATAGGCCTCGATGATACGGTCATTGACCCTGTCGGTGAAAAATTCGCGTATATCCTGCCAGAAAAAAAGGACGGCAGCTGAAATTATCATCGCGACACCGACCATCCTCAGGAATAGCCTCATGTCTCTTTCCTCATTTCTCCGGACAGTTCGATGGCACTGAGACGTGCATGCTCGAGAATCCGGTAATCTTCAGCAAGATCTGCAACCTTGAATTCGGGCAGACCACTTTGTCTGACGCCGAAGTAGTCGCCGGGGCCCCGCATCTCAAGGTCCTGTTCACTGAGCTCGAAACCATCCGTCGTGGACGTCATTATATCGATCCTCTGCTTCGCATTCTCGGTTTTCGGATCGCTGATGAGGGCACAGTAGCTCTGCATATCACTTCTGCCGACTCTGCCGCGCAGTTGATGCAGTGTCGAGAGGCCGAAGCGTTCGGCATTGAAGATCACCATATATGTTGCATTCGGAACATTTATGCCGACTTCGATTACTGTTGTAGAGACGAGGACCGGCTTCTCGAGCCGCTCAAATCTACCCATGCCTTCGTTCTTTTCTGCCGGTTTCATGCGCCCGTGCACCAGCTCAACCTGTTCCTCCCCGAAATAGTCCAGGAACAGGTGGTAGATTTCCTGGACATTTTTAAGGTCCAATGTCTCGGACTCTTCAATCAACGGAGCGACAATGTAGGCACTGTGCCCGCTTCTCACTTCCGATTCGATGGACGCCATCACTTCATCCACCTCATCATAGCGCCTCCAGTATGTTTCAACCGGCTTGCGCCCTTCCGGCATTTCCCTGATGATTGAGACGTCCATGTCTCCGAAAGTTGTGATTGAAAGTGTCCTCGGTATCGGCGTTGCCGTCATGTAGAGCACGTTCTTACGGTGTGCCTTGTCGTTCAGCCGTTTGCGCTGGTTGACACCGAAGCGGTGCTGCTCATCGGTGATGATGAGGGATAGCCGGTTGAACAGTACATCATCTTCGATCAATGCGTGCGTACCCACAATCAGATCGATTTCACCCGACTCAAGCCGGCTCGAAATCTCCATCTTTTCCTTCCTTGTCGTTGTACCGGTCAGTTTGGCAATCGTGAGACGGTCCTCGAACGTATCAGTGAAAGACTGATAGTGCTGGTTTGCAAGCACCTCCGTCGGCACCATTACCGCCGTCTGTTCACCGATTGTCTTCACTGCATATGCAGCGATGCCTGCAACAATCGTCTTGCCGCTTCCGACATCACCCTGAAGCAGGCGGTGCATGGAGACATTCTGTTTCAAGTCCCGGCATATTTCATTGGTGCACTTCTTCTGATCCCCGGTGAGGCCGAACGGCAGAGTATCGATGAAAGCTTTCAGTTCATCAATATCATAGTCTATGATATAACGCTCGTTCCTGACCCGCTCCTTCTGCCGTCTCTCCATCAACCTGAGCTGGAACATGAACAGCTCGTAAAACTTGATCGTCCGGCGCCCCTCTTTTATGTCAGCGGGGCTTTTCGGAAAATGGATCCGCCTGAGAGCCTCCCTCATCGACAGCAGACGATATTTGTCCCTGACGGTTTCAGGAATATCATAGTTGAATGAAAACCCGCCGAATACTTCTGCTACAATTTTATTGAAGGTCTTCGAATGCATCACTTTCCCCATGGGGTATGTCACGCGGTAGCCCCCGCCTGCTTCGTATATCAGCCTCTGTCCATTGATTTCAAGTTTGTGCCTGAGATATTTCCCCGACAGTCTGACCTCTTCGCCCACGATAAGCTTATCTTTCAGATAAGGCTGGTTGAAGAATGTCACCTTTACATAGATTCCGTCAATTTCCATGAAAACCGTCAGGCGGTTTTTCCCGCCCCTGAAATAGGCGACGGCAGGTTCCGTCATGACAGTCCCCATGACAGTGACCCTATCATTGTTCTCAGCATCCGCCAGGTTCATGATGCTCAGGTTCTCATAGTTCGAAGGCAGATGGAAAAGCACATCGTTTACTGTTTCAATCCCTATTGAACTGAGTTTTTCCGCCATTTTCGGGCCGACACCCTTAAGGATGGCCGCCGGTTTCTGTGGTGTAATGACCTGGTACATCGCGGCCATTACTGACCACCGAATATTTCCTGTTTCAGGCGCTGGCCGGTCGGAGTTCCCGCCAGACCGCCGCGTCCAGTCTCACGCAGTGCCGACGGCATCGTGAGGCCGATCTTGTACATCGCCTCCACGACCTCATCTGCAGGAATCCTCGATTCGATGCCGGCAAGTGCCATGTCTGCTGCAGTAAGCGCATTGCTCGCACCTGCTGCATTACGCTTCACACATGGAACCTCCACAAGCCCCGCCACCGGATCGCAGACCAGACCAAGCATATTTTTAAGTGCGATGGCAAAGCCATGTGCACTCATTGCCGGAGTGCCGCCCGCCATTTCAACAAGGGCGGCTGCCGCCATTGCGCTCGCACTGCCCACTTCCGCCTGGCAGCCGCCCGCAGCCCCAGAGATGCTTGCATTGTTCGCCACTACGAAGCCGAACGCACCTGAAGTGAAGAGGAACTTGACCATGTCCTCACGGGGCACGTCATGTTTCTCCTTCATGGCGAACAATACTCCGGGCACAACACCCGCAGATCCCGCGGTCGGTGTCGCGCATATCTTGCCCATCGCTGCGTTCACTTCGTTGGTACTGACCGCATGGGCGATTGCATACAGCGTGAGGTCGCCGCTCAGGCCCTTACCGCTGTCGATATATTTCTGCATCTTCACAGCGTCCATACCCGTCAGCCCGGTCGTACTGGTGACACCGCCGATGCCTTCCTCCACTGCGGATTCCATCACTTCAAGGTTTCTTTCCATATCTTTATACACATCAAGGTAAGAGCGGCCTGTCACTTCCATCTCCTGGCTGATCATCACATCCGCAATTGACTTTTCCTGTGTTACAGCTGCTTCCACCAATTGATCTATACTGCTGAACATATATCCGACCCTCCTAGCTTTCTTCCATTTCTATGACTCTGTCGACGCCTTCAGCTCCATTTATCTCTTCGATGATGTAATCTTCGATTTCATCGTCGAGTTCGATCGTCATCAGTGCAATGTCCCCTTTTTCCTTGCGTGATACATTCATCTGGCTGACGTTTATCTCGTTGTTGCCGAGTATCGTCGTTACACGCGCAATCGTACCGAAAGTATCCTTGTGGAAAATGAGGAGCGTCGGATAGTTGCCCGATACATTGATGTCGTAATCATTGATGCTTACAAGCTCTATCTTGCCGCCGCCGATGGAGATGCCCTCCACCGTCAGCCGCTCCTGACCTCTGACAAGGTGCAGGAGTGCCGTATTCGGGTGTGACCGTTCCTCCTCCATCTCTATGAACTGGACATGCATGCCGGCTTCCCTTGCCTTCTCCTCCGCTGTGATGATACGGTCATCATCAGTGTCAAATCCGAGCAGCCCGCCGATGAGTGCGACATCGGTGCCGTGCCCCCTGTACGTATCCCTGAATGAGCCGTAAAGATATATATCCACATGATCCGGCTGTCCGCCGAACAGGCTGCGGGCTAGGAGCCCGATTCTCGCCGCCCCGGCGGTATGGGAGGATGATGGTCCAACCATCACCGGTCCGATAATGTCAAATACGCTTTTATATTTCATGGTAATCCTCCTCATTGACGTTCTTTTCAAAAAGGCCACACGGATTGTACAACCCGTGTGGCCATTATGTCTATTCTACAGATAGCAGGTAACTGTACACCGGCTGCTGACCATCGTGAACTTCAAATTCAACCTCGTCATATTCAGCTTCAATCGATTCCACAATGCGGTCCACTTCTTCACGGCTGCCCTCTTCGCCGATCAGGATCGTTACGATTTCAGAATCGTCATCAAGCATTGATTCAATCAGTGTCTTCAATGTTTTTTCCCGGGAATCATCCGCGGCTGTGATTTCGCCTTCATTGATTCCCATATGCTGATCTTTTTTAATTTTCATGCCGTCAATCTGTGTATCGCGAACCGCATATGTCACCTGTCCGGTCTTCACATATTCAAGGGATTCCTGCATGGCATCCTGGTTGTCCTGAAGCGATGCTTCGGGAGAATATGACAGAAGGCCGGCGAGACCTTCCGGGATAGATGTGGTCGGGATGACGGTCGCTGGAATATCCAGCATATCCCGTGCCTGTTCGGCAGCCATGACTATGTTTTTATTGTTGGGGAGGATGATGGCCTTTTTGACATCTTCACCTTCGATGGTCTTAAGTATGTCTTCTGTGGACGGGTTCATCGTCTGTCCGCCGGCAATGATATGTGTGGCACCGATGCTCCTGAAGAGTTTGTCGATTCCTTCTCCGGACGATACGGTGATTACAGCTGTATCGTATGACTTCTTCTCTTTCGGACCTTTTTTCTCCTGGATTGCCCGGAACTGCTCACGCATGTTTTCAATCTTCATCTTGATGAGTTCACCGTACGTCGCGCCGTATGTCATTGCCTCGCCCGGTGTTTCAGTATGCACATGGACTTTTGCGATTTCATCATCCGAGATCACGAGCAGGGAATCACCGAATTCGCTCATATCGCTGCGGAATGCATCTTCGTCGAATTCCCGTTTCCCCTCTTCAAAGCGTACCATGAATTCGGTACAGAAGCCGTATTCAATATCTTCGACCGTCATGAATTCCTCGAATTCATGTACATCCTCGACGAATGTTTCCGTATCCACTTTCGTGCTCCTCATTTCCAGCTTCTCGCCCTTGAGCGCGGCAAGGAACCCTTCATACACATAGACAAGCCCCTGGCCGCCGGAATCCACGACGCCGACTTCCTTTAAGACCGGCAGCAGGTCCGGGGTGCGTTCGAGCGAAGCCTTCGCCTCTTTGATCACGGCTTCCATCACGCTGATTACAGAACCGTCTTTACCTGCAGCACCTTCTGCAACGGCAGATGAATCCTTGGCAACCGTGAGGATCGTGCCCTCGACCGGTTTCATGACTGCCTTGTATGCTGTCCTCACGCCAGCCTCGAGCGCATCTGCGAATTCCGGGGCACCTATTTCAGCCTTGCCCTCGATCGCTTTTGAAAATCCTCTGAACAACTGTGACAGGATGACGCCGGAATTGCCCCTCGCACCCATCAGCAGCCCTTTCGAATAATATTTCCCGATTGTTCCGATGTGGGTTTCGTCCTTATCCTCGACCTCATTCGCCCCGGAAGTCATCGAAAGGTTCATATTCGTGCCTGTATCACCGTCCGGGACAGGGAAGACGTTTAATGAATCCACATATTCAGCATGCTGCCGGAGATTTTCGGCACCACTCAAAATCATATTTTTAAACATTCTGCCATCTATCTTATTCATTGCTATCGTAAATCCTCCCTGATCAATCCTCAGAATTGATGATCCTGACTCCCTGCACATAAATATTCACAGCATTGATATTCAGTCCGAGTGTCTTTTCAAGATTATATTTAACAGTGGACTGGACATTCGCTGCCACCTCGGATATTTTGATGCCGTATCCGACTATGATATACAGGTCCACATCCAGACTGCCTTCGTTATTTTCAATGATTACACCGCGTGCATAATTTTCTTTACCGAGCAGCTCTGCAAAACCGTCGCGCACCTGGTGCTTTGACGCCATTCCCACCACTCCATAGCTCTCCACTACGGCGTTGCCGGCAATGTTTGCGATTACATCGATTGCAATGTCTATACTGCCCATCTCGTTCCTTATTTCCAATGTCATATCGTTCCCCCCTGACACATCATTTAATTATAATCAAAAATATGCTGTAAATACAAGCTTAATCCGACAGTTTTCCATTTTCATATGAATATAAAATCACTTGTCAATCAAGTTCCAATCATGTATTATATTATAGTATGCTATGAATAAAGCAATCAATCATTACCTAAATCTTTATAAGAGGGAGATGACAACATGTCTAAAATCTGCTATTTCACAGGACGCAAAGCAGCTTCCGGGAACAACCGTTCACACGCTATGAACGCCAACAAGAGAAGCTTCGGTGCGAACCTTCAGAAAGTAAGAATCATGGTTGACGGTAAACCGAAAAAAGTCTGGGTTTCCGCCCGTGCACTCAAATCTGGCAAAGTACAGCGCGTATAATGCCGTACACGATCCATCCGGGGTATCCCGGGTGGATTTTTTATATCCTCATTATACCATCCGGGGTGCAAAAAAACCCCCGGATGGCGGTCCGGGGACTGATTCAGAAAATATTTATGATGTAGACCATTGCCATTGCCGTGAAGATGGAGGGAATCATATTCCCCACTCTCATTTGCGTCACGTTCAGCATATTGAGACCGATGGCCAGCAGGATGACACCGCCGGTCGCCGATACCTGAAGTATCATCTGATCGAGTATATACTCCGGGATGAGACGGGCAATCTGTGAAGCGGAAACGATGATTCCCGATTCATAGAGGAAGGCCGGCACTCCGGAAATGATCACTCCGAGACCGTAGGTCGTGGTCATGACTATGGCAATGAAGAAATCCATAATCGATTTGGTGTACAGTACTTCGTTCGATCCTCTGAGTCCTGCATCAAGCCCGCCGACGATTGCCATCGCACCGACGATGAATACGAGTGTACCCGAGACGAATCCCTGGGAAAGGTTGCCGGCATGCTTATCCCCGAGCTTGAACTCCATCCAGTGTCCGAAGCGGTTCAGCTGCTCTTCAAGACGGATCACTTCCCCTATGACCACACCGATGATCAGACTGAGGAGTGTCACGATGATATCCTCCGCCTCGACAACCATCTGAATCCCGAGTGTCATGATGACAAGCGCCTGGATCTTCATGATTGAATCTTTTATCGGTTCGGGTATGAAAGTGAATATCAGGCCCAGCAGGCCCCCAATGACAATTGCCAGACCGTTGGCAACTGCACCCATGAACATCATCCGATCACCTCTTTCATGCTAGTCTATGGATTGTATCATAAGAATGTCACTGTCTGTATACACATTCCCTTTATTATTGATAAATTCGTTGCTTATAGTGAGCGTTGTGCCGAATCCAAGCCGCTCTTCATCAAGTTCATACTTGAAGCCCTCGAGCGACAGCACGGTTTCATCATTAAATGGCAGGAAGGATATATATTCCATTCCCTCCTGACGCAATACTTCATGTGCACCCGGAGTAAGCAGGCTTACCACATTCTGCCGGTCGATGACCCTTATATCCGTGGTGCGGAGTGCTTCATGCATGAGCAGGTGGATGTTCCCCAGGGCATGATCCATCCTGCCGCCCGTCGCACCGAAAACATTGATGGTACTGTACCCCCTCCCCACGAGATCGCCCAGACAGAGGGCGAGGTCGGTATCGTCCTTTTCAGCGGGCACAGGATCTATATCCAGCTGCCTGGTGATGAACTCCCTCTCCGCTTCAGTAATCGAATCAAAGTCACCGTAACTGTACTCCGGCATGATTCCGGCCTCAAGCAGCAGCACCACACCGTGGTCCACCCCTGCCCAGGATTCTCCGGCCCTTTCTTTTAGTATTTCCTCAGTATAATCCGCTTCAGCACGTACTATTACATTCATGTGCATATCATCTATCCTTTCAGTGCAGCGACAGCCTGTTTCCAGTCCGGGGAACTGAACAGATGTGAGCCGCTGACAAGCAGTCCGGCGCCTGCCCCTGTACATATTGCGGCGGTTTCATCATTGATGCCGCCGTCCACTTCTATTTCAAAATCATATCCATGTTTTTTCCTCATTCCATCGAGCTCACTGATTTTATCCACGCAGGAAGAAATGAACTCCTGGCCGCCGAATCCCGGGTTCACTGTCATGACAAGCACATAGTCCACCTCAGGCAGAAGATACCTGATGCTGTCTGCGGAAGTGTGGGGATTGAGTACAATCCCGGCTTTCATCCCGCGGTTCTGTATCAGCTGCATGACACGGTGCGGGTGGGGGGTCGCTTCCACATGGAATGACACCATGTCCACCCCCATATCCGCAAATTCCGGAATGAACTGTCCCGGGTCCTGTGTCATAAGATGTACATCGAGCGGAATGGATGCCTCTTTTGCAATGGCCTCCACCACCGGCAGGCCGTAGGAGATATTCGGGACGAACCGGCCGTCCATTATATCGAGATGGAAGATATCGGCACCTGCCGCCTCCATATCCCTGATATTTTCACCCAAAGCTGTAAAATCCGCTGCAAGCAGCGAGGGCAGTATTTTAACCATGTTCAGTACCTCTCTTTTCTGTTTTCTATTTCCTGATGGATGGCAAGGTAGCTGCTGTAACGGCTCCGGGTGAGTTCACCGGAAGCGACGGCAGCTTTCACACCGCATTTTGGCTCATTGATGTGGGAGCATTCCCTGAATTTGCATGATGTACTGTACTCATTGAAATCAGGGAAGCAGTACTTGATATTGTATTTATCGATATCCGTGAATTCTATCGTACTGAAACCCGGGGTATCGGCTATCAGACCACCGCCGGTACGGACGAGTTCGACATGCCGTGTCGTATGCCTGCCGCGGTTCAGCGCACCTGATATCTCACCCGTGCCGAGCCCAAGATCCGGCACAAGCGTATTGAGCAGGGTCGACTTCCCCACGCCGGATTGTCCGGCCAGCACACTCAGCCTGTCCCGGAAGATCCCTTTCAGGTCTTCACCGATGTGTTCCTGATCAGTGAAATGCACGGGATAGATGTTTGCATATACCCCCCTGATCTCCTCGTGCTTTGTCGGATCGTCATCAAGGTCCTTTTTTGTAATGATGATCACAGGCTCCATATCGTGGGCTTCTGCATAGGCGAGGAAACGGTCCAGAAGATAGTAGTTGAAGTCCGGGGATTTCATGCTCATCGTCACGAGGAGCTGGTCGATGTTCGCCACCGGCGGACGGATGAGTGAATTTTTCCGCTCATGTATTTCATTTATATAGCCGCCGCTTTCATTTTCTATCTGGAACGTTACGAAATCCCCGACAAGCGGTGTCTCCTGCGTCTTTCTGAACTTCCCTCTCGCACGGGTCTCATAGACGGCACCGTCATTCTCCACATAATAAAATCCGCTCAACGCCTTGATGATTCTGCCTTTTATCATACCTCACCCCTGTTTGGACTGTTTTACTTTATTATAACAGTTTAATTCTTTATGATAAAATATGTAGTGTATTACTATATCAGGAGGCGCATTAAAATGGCAGAAACAATTGATATCAGCAAAGTCGGCGATGCAGTCAGGAACGAAGGCAATGTCCTCATAGATGTCAGGGAAACGCCGGAGCTCGAGGAAACAGGATTCATCCCCGGGGCGGTCCATTATCCAATGTCAAACTTCGAGAGTACCTTAGCAAGCCTCGATAAGGACAAGAAATACTATGTCATCTGCCGATCGGGGAAACGCAGTGAAAACGTGCAGAACTATCTGCTCGAAAACGGTTACGAGGCTGTGAACGTGCTGGGGGGCATGTCATCCTACGAAGGGCCGGTCAACCATATTTGACACTTTGAGGCATGAAAGCCGGGTTCCATATGGAACCCGGCTTTTTCATGCAAAAAAGCAGCACCTGTGCGGTACTGCCTTGATCCGTCCTATTATTTGCGGTCCACGACTTCACGGAGATTTTCAATGATGAATCCGCTTTTCACATAGCCTGGAATACTGTTAAGGTCTACGGTAAGATCCTGTTCAGGCACATCATAGGTCACACGACCGGCAAAGTATTTCATCGTCTCTTCCATGATGATGATCGTCATCCACTCTCCGGCACAACGGTGGTTCGTGTAATAGTCTCCACCGCCCTGCGGTATGAGATCAAACGGGCTGCCGTCCCAGTCCCTGAAACGCTCCGGATAGAAATCATCCGGGTTTTCAAATACGTCCTCGCGGTGCATCGTTCCATATATATCGAGAACAATCATTGTATCCTTTTCAATTGGATGCCCTTCGAACTGTATGTCCGTTTTTGCTTTGGCAGGCAGGAAAGGAACGAACGGATAGAACCTTCTTACTTCCTGGGAGAACATGTATGCATAGTCATCATCGGACTTGATCTTCTCCCGCGTAATCGGATGCTCATGCATCGCAAGGAGACCGAATGAAACAAAGCGGTTGATGGCGATGAGCGGGCGGAATGTGTTCATCAGGTCGATTGCGCAGAGCCTGGAATCCATCGGATTTCCTTTATAGTCTTCCCAGTGGGCGAATTCATACAGTGCAGTGCCCTCCGGAGGGAATATTTTGCCTTTGCGTGTTTGGATGATCTGATCTTCAAGCCAGTCCTCAACACGTTTGCGGGCATCCACAGACGCTTTATATCCTTTGAATTTTCCGCCGAGACCTTTGAAGGAGTCGATCATGACATCCATGTCAGTCGCAATCTCTTCAATCTTCTCCTCAGGTGCCTGTACGCCGGCCCATTTGGTCCCGATCTTGGTCAGCTGCACGATGGACTCACGGTAGATGTTGATCTGTTCCATCTGTTCCATCTTCTGGGTATTCATGTACCAATGGTTGCGTGTCAGTTCCCTCAGATGCTTCAGGTTGCCTTCAGTCATGAGGGACATGAACAGGGCTTTTCTGTCAATATGCTTTTTACCCGTGGTCGTGTGGATTGCCCCTTTACCGAACAATGTATTCACGACACGTTTTGGCAGTGTGCCGGAACGTTCGATCTTGTCGTTGTCATAGAACAATTCAGCAGCATCTTTACCGCTGATGACAATAATCTTTTTTCCGCCGAGTGCCCGTGTTTCAAAAATATTTTCACTTCCAAGGCGCTTCCTCTGGTTGGTCATATAGAGATAGCCCTGTTTCATAACTTTCAGAGTGTTGTCGAGACCTTTGTCTCTGCTAATTGTGCCCATAAACTCTCCTCCAAATTTCAGTTTCCATACCATTATATATAAACAGTTGACCCAATGCCAACAATTACTAATATGGAATCTCATCTTCTATTTCAGTCTCACCGTCGATTACAACTTTGTAGGAAGCCGTCTCCCCCTCTTCAATCGTCAGATCGATGCTGTACTCTCTTTCTTCAGTCATTTCAAAGGTGTCGGCGGCCGTACTGATGTCATTATCCTTGTCTTCGATGAAAATTTCAACAGTTTGCGGCTCAGGTTCTGAGTCCTCTTCTGAAGCGTTTTCTTCCTTGTCACCTTTTCCACTCTCCGAAGACTCTTCTTCCGACGGATCTTCTTCAGCTTCCTCTGCGGATGAACCCTCCTCTTTCAGATAAGGGATCGTGATGTTTTGTACATACTGCTTCTCACCGGGCTCCTGGCCGCGGGATACAACCATCTGGATGGTCGAACCTGGAAGGAAGTCGCCATAGTTCGGGCTCTGGCTGATGATATGGCCCTCCGGCACATCATCGTTGTAAAGTTCATTGGAAACTTCGACATTGAACCCCTGGGATGTCAATTGTTCATGTGCAGTCTCATACGGCTCTTCTGTATAATCGGTGACTTCGATCGGCTCGAGCCCCTGTGACACTGTGAGGATCAAGTCCTCTTCGCCGGGATGCACTTCATCTTCCGGCTCAATGGATTGTGACAGGATCGTCCCCGGTTCACTTTCATCATACTGTTCCTCTATGTTCACCGCACCAAATCCAAGCGAATTGATATCATTGCTGACATCATCATAGTTCTCCCCCGTGAAATCCTCCATCTTGTACGGCTCTTCTCCGAGGCTCATGACAAAATCCACAGCCGTCCCCTCTTCGATTTCTGTCCCGGCCCCAGGGGAAGTGCTGATGATATGTTCCCCTTCTATGGAGTCATCATATTCCTCGCTGACTTCGCCCTTGATCAGATTATTTTCATCAAGCAGCTGTTCTGCTTCCCCCATGGTGGAATCCTCAAAATCAGGCATGGCCACGGTCTGCTCGGGCCAGAAGGCTGACGCAAGCACCCCGCCGGCGGACAGGAGGAGAAGAATCGGGATCAGCCATAATAAAAACAGGCGTCTCTTCCGGGGCTTTTCTTCTCTGTCCGCTTCCTCTTCTTCCGGCGGCGCGCCGGCCTGTACCGGGGCGGCCACTGATGTAACCACCGTGTTTTCATCATCCATTTTAGCAGAAGGTGTGTACGGGGCATCATTATCCCTGTATTCACCGATTGCCTTTATGACATCATCGGCGTGTCTGTACCTGTCATACGGGTCCTTTTCGGTACATTTTAAAATGATGTTTATCAGGCCGCGGGGTACATCCCGGTACTCAAGAATATCAGGCACCGGTTCGGAAATATGCTTCAGCGCCACAGATACCGGTGTCTCACCCTCGAATGGAAGCCGTCCCGACAGCAGTTCGAAAAGGACGACCCCGAAAGAATAGATGTCGGTCCGCTCATCTGTCTGGCGCCCTTTTGCCTGTTCAGGGGAAATGTACTGTACAGAGCCCATCACCTGGTTCGTCTCCGTCATACGCGTTTCACTCAGGGCCTTGGCAATGCCGAAATCCGTGATTTTCACCCGGTGCTCTTCATCCAGCAGAATATTCTGGGGTTTGATGTCCCTGTGGATGATACCGGCCTGATGCGCGTGTCTGATGCCCCCGAGCACCATCAATGCAATCCTTACAGCCTCATCCAGCGGAATCGGGTGATTGTCGCGTATGTACTCCTTGAGCGTCGGCCCCCTCACCACTTCTGTGACCAGAAGATGGTATTCGTCTGATTCATCGACATCCAGTACACTCACTATATTCGGATGGGACAGCTGGATGGTACTTTCCACTTCACGCTGAAAGCGTGCTTTAGACTTGTTACGGTCATGATGGTCCACCTTGATCAGCTTGACGACCACTTCGCGGCCCAGTATGATATCACTCGCTAAATAGACGGAACTCATGCCGCCGCCCAGGTACTTTAAGATTTTATAGCGTTCTGATACCACTCTTCCTATCACTCTGTTTCACTCGCTTTCAGATCGGCCAGGACAAGGCTGATATTATCAGTGGAACCGTTTTTCTCCGCCCTGCGAACCATTCCCTCCGCCCTGTCGGACAGTTCTTTCCCTGATGCATATGTCAGGCTGTGTATCTCATCCGTTGCCATCTCATCCGTCAGTCCGTCGGATGCAACCATCAGATAGTCATACTGCCTGTTCCTCAGTCTGAAAACATCCGCCTGTATGAGGCGATCTGTCCCCATCGCTTTGGTGATGATGTTTTTCTTCGGATGCCTCTTTGCTTCCTCTGCTGTGATTTCGCCTGCATCCACAAGCAGGTTGACGAACGAATGGTCCTTCGTCACCTGCTCTATGGATCTCGGATTCATGACATAGGCCCTGGAATCACCGACGTTCAGCACGATGATCGTCTCATCTATGAAAGCTGCCAGGACAAGCGTCGTGCCCATTCCCCGGTACTGAGGGTTCTCCTCCTGGTAGTCGAACAGGCTGCGGTTCACTTTCATCACCAGATTGCGCAGATACTGTTCACCGGTCTGTACATCGAGCAGGTTTTCCGCTCTCCATGCTTCGCCGATTTCATCCAGCACGAATTTACTGGCCACATCACCATACTGGTGGCCGCCCATGCCGTCAGAAACCATGATCAGGAGCTGCCCGGTACCATTATGGAAAATACCGGTCACATCTTCGTTCGTACTTCTGAAGTTTCCGCAAATGCTCTTTTCAACTACTCTCAAGGTTCATTCCTCCGTCTCTTCTTTTGATTCCTTTGCCCTGAGCTGCCCGCAGGCTGCATCGATGTCGGTGCCCTGTTCGCGCCTGAGAGTTGCATTGACACCGCATGCGTTCAATGTTTCAAGAAATTCAAAAATATCATCACGGCTCGTCCGGACATAATTGCGTTCCGGTACATGGTTCACGGGAATCAGGTTGACATGGCATTTCAGATCCTTTATCAGCTCGCTCAATTCCCGCGCATGATGGGGCTGGTCGTTCACACCGCCGAACAGCCCATACTCGAATGTGACCCTGCGGCCTGTGACCTGCTGATAGTACTTCAGGGAATCCATCAGCTTATCGATATCATACGCCCTGTTTATAGGCATCAGTCTGCTGCGTATTTCATTATCTGCAGCATGCAGGCTGACTGCGAAATTGATCTGGATATCCTCCTCCGCAAAATCATATATCCTCGGCACGATGCCGCTTGTCGATACGGTGATGTGGCGCGCGCCGATGTTCAGGCCGTCGTCATGATTGACGACGCGGAGGAATTTCATCATCTGGTTGTAGTTCTCAAACGGCTCCCCGATGCCCATGATGACGATGCTGCTCACCCGCTCATCCGTTTCATCCAGGGCTTTTTGAATCTTCAGTACCTGGGAAACGATTTCGCCCGCTTCAAGGTTACGCTTCAACCCTCCAAGCGTCGAAGCGCAGAAGCTGCAGCCGATGCGGCAGCCTACCTGTGTTGTGACACAGACCGAATTGCCGTAGTCGTGACGCATCAGGACGGTCTCGATCGTATAGCCGTCCCTCAGGCGGAATAAAAACTTCATCGTACCGTCTTTGCTTTCCTGCCGCACCACGGTCTCCAGGCTGTCCATGTTGTAGTTTCGAGCAAGCTTTTCACGGAACGGTTTCGGCAGGTTCAGCATCCCGTCGAAATGGTCCGTCCGGTGGACATAGAGCCATTCAAATATCTGCTCCCCTCTGTAGTCCGCCTCTCCCCATTCCACTGCAAGCTCTTTCAGTTCATCCTTTGACAGCGAATAGATCGACGGCTGGTCGAATTCCGGCAATTTGTAGTTCCTGATCTCTTTTTTAGGTGGTCTTTCTATCATGATTACTTTTCCTTCTTCCTGAACCTGGCGATGAAGAACCCATCGGTGCCCGCTTCCTGGGGCAGAATCTGTCTGAAGTGCCCTTCAAAGCCGAGTGCGTCGATGGTAAATGGATCAAACTCCATATCTTCATTCTGCTTTTTGAAAGTGAAGGCCACATTTTCATTTTCCATCTGGTGGATGGTGCATGTGGAATAGACGAGTATCCCGCCAGGCTTTAAATAGTTTTTAACGTGATTCAGTATTTCCAGCTGCAGTTCTACAAGCGGCTCTATATCCTGTTCTGTGCGTTCATACCTGATTTCCGGTTTCCTTCTGATCACACCGAGCCCCGAACATGGTGCGTCAACGATGATGCGGTCATACAGCCGGGGATAGTCGTCGGATGAAGCATCACCACGGAATGCGCTGAAATTTGTGAGCCCGAGCCGCTTCGCCTGGGCTTTGATCAGCGGAATTTTATGCTCGTGTATATCCGACATATCAATATGCCCGTCCGGCATCTTTTCAAGTGCATGGAGCCCTTTGCCCCCCGGTGCGCTGCAGGCGTCGAGCACCGTATCGTCCGGCTCCGGTTCAAGTGCGGTGTTCACAAGCATCGAACTCAGATCCTGGATGCTGAAATTTCCTTCCTTGTACAGGGGTGACCGCAGTATATCTCCGCCGCGCACTCTGATCGCATCGGCGTGCAGAGTGCTCTCTTCTACATCGTGACCGTCAAGCTGCAATCTTTCAAGGAGTTCTGTGCGGGATATGCGCGATGTGTTCGTGCGGATGTACATTTCAGGATGGGCTTCGAGGGCATGGGCGATCTCAGACGCCCCCTCCAGGCCATGATGCACCTCCCACTGTTTCAATATCCACTGCGGGATGCTGGTTTCTATCGACAGCCTTGAAATATCTTTCTTTACACTGTTGATGTCACGGAGGGGATTGCGTTCGAAATTCCTGAGTATGCCGTTTATGACATTGGCATGACCCGGCCCGCCGATCGATTTGGCGATATCCGCCGCTTCATTGATCACAGCGTAGTTCGGCACGCGTTCCAGCCATATTATCTGGTAGACGGAGAGGTACAGCAGGCTTTTCTGCCAGCGCCTGATCTTCTTTCTGATGTAGGGTTTTATATAGAATTCAATTGTCAGTCGCTTTGAAATTGTACCATAGACGATCTCGGTCAATAACCCCCTGTCTGAAGGGTCCAGCGAATTTTCTCCAATGATGTCATTGAGGACGATGTTGCTGTAGCCGCCCTCTTCAGTAATACGTGTATATGCTTTTAGTGCAAGTTCTCTCACATTCATCTAATCCACCTGCCCCATGACTGTGCCGGTCAGATCCTGTCTTCCTGCTGCAAAATGATGCGCAGGCGACTTCTTCTTGCCGGAGAGCTGGACTTCCGTCACTTCCACAGCCCGGCCATCACCGCACGCAACTGTAAACCCCCGCTCTGTAATGCCGGTGATGGTGCCTGGCATTTCAGATGTACTGCCTGCCGGTTTGAGTGCACCGTAGATTTTAAGACGCTTACCATCAAGCATCGTGTATGCACCGGGCCATGGTGACAGGCCCCGTATGTGGTTGAACACGGCCCGCGCATCCCGCGTCCAGTCAAGCCGTTCATCTTCCTTTTGGATGTTCGGACTGACAGTCACTTCCGCCGGGTCCTGGGGCGCCCGGTCATTCGTCCCGTCCAATATGGACGGCAGTGTCTCAAGCAGCAGTTTTGCACCGATTGTGCTCAGACGGTCATGGAGCGTGCCCGTATTGTCATCATCTGTGATCTGTACGGCACTTTGGCTGATGACATCACCCGAGTCCAGTCCTTCGGCCATATACATGATGGATACACCGCTCTCCCGGTCTCCTTCGAGTATCGCACGATGGATGGGGGCGCCGCCCCTGTGGCGCGGAAGCAGTGAGGCATGGACATTCACGGCGCCGAGCCGCGGGATGTCAAGCAGTTCTTTGGGAAGTATCTGGCCATATGCTGCAGTAATGATGAGGTCCGGATTCATTTCCCTTATCTTGTCAACCGCTCCAAAATCCTTGATCCGCTCTGGTTGGAAAAGGGGGATGCCCATGCCTTCCGCTGCAGCCGCAACCGGCGGCGGTGTCAATATGCGCTTTCGCCCCACGGGCTTGTCCGGTTGGCTGATGACCATGGAGACTCCATGATTCTCGTGCAGTGCCCTGAGCACCGGCACGGAGAAATCGGGTGTACCCATGAAAATGATGGTTTCGTTCATAAATGGTGCCTCCTACATAATTACAAGCGGATTGACATCTATTTTCAGGGAGACGCCTTCCTTCTTGTATTTTTCGTGATATTCCTCATCCAATGCGGTGAGGATGTCAAGCAGTGCCGGCTCCCGCTTGTACTTCAGCAGTATCTGGAAACGGTGCTGGCGGTTTATGCGCTCTATCGGGCTCGGTGAGGGACCGACAATGATTGACTGTCCACTCATCGCCCCGGCAAGTGTTTTGTGTATATGACTTGTGGCATCCAGGCACTTCCTCACCTCTTCACTGGAAACCGTGAACAATACATGGAAATAGAACGGCGAATACCGTGCCATGCGCCGGAATGCCATTTCCTTTTCATAGAAACTGCGGTAGTCATTGTGACGGGCAAGCTCTATCGCATAGTGCGATGGATTATAAGTCTGGAAGATGACCTCACCGCTCAGCTCGTGCCGCCCCGCACGCCCTGATACCTGGGTCAGAAGCTGGAATGTCTTTTCATTCGCCCGGAAATCCGGAAGATTGAGCATCGTATCCGCATTCAGCACACCGACAAGCGTCACTTTCGGATAGTCCAGGCCTTTGGCAATCATCTGTGTCCCGAGCAAGATTGGTATCTCCTCTTTTTCAAACTGGTCCAGCAGCTTCTCGTGCATGCCTTTGCGGCGCGTGGTGTCATTGTCCATCCTGACGACATCGGTGTCGAACATATCGCGCAATATCTCCTCCACTTTCTCGGTGCCCGTGCCCCGGAACGTCACATCAGTGCCCGAACAGTTGTCACACTGTCTGCTGACGGCTGACTCATAGCCACAGTAATGGCACAGAAGCGAACTGTTGGACTTGTGATATGTGAGTGATATGTCGCAGTTCGGGCACATTGGCACATGCCCGCAGTTCTGGCATATCTGGAAATTCGAATAGCCCCTCCGGTTCAAAAGCAGGACCGTCTGCTCCCGTTTTTCAATCCGGTCCTGTATCGCGTCATGGAGCTGTTTGGATATGATCGAAGTGTTTCCCGTGCGGTGCTCTTCCGACATGTCGACGACCCGGACTTCGGGCAGCACTTTCGCCCCTGCCCTTTCGGTGAGCTCAAGGCGTCTGTATACGCCTTTTTCACTTCTTGCATATGTTTCGAGGCTCGGTGTCGCTGTACCGAGGATAAGCGGACACCTGTGGCGCCGGCTTCTGAATTTCGCAACCTCTGCCGCATGATACATCGGCCGGTCACCCTGTTTGTATGTTGTTTCGTGCTCTTCATCGATGATGATGACCCCGACATCCTCAAACGGTGCAAACACACTGCTCCGTGCACCGACGGACACTCTTGCACGGCCTTCTTTGATCTTGCGCCATTCATCATATTTCTCACCGGCGGACAGGCCGGAGTGGAGCACCGCCACATCATCTCCGAAGCGCATCTTGAAGCGGTTCACCATCTGCGGTGTCAGTGCGATTTCAGGCACAAGCATGATCGCCGACTGCCCCCCTTCCAGCACTTTTTGGATGACCTGAAGGTAGACTTCCGTCTTGCCGCTGCCCGTGATGCCATGGAGCAGGAAGGTGTCTGCAGTCTCCGTGTCCATGGATGCGGTGATTTCATCATAGGCATGCTGCTGTTCCTCGTTCATGACCTTCGGCCGGTCATACTCAAAGATCCGGCCGGAGTACGGGTCGCGTTCGACTTCGACGTCCACTTTATCGATGAGTCCCTTTTTGTATAGCGCGTTCACCATGGCATTCGAATAGCCCTCTGCGCTGAGGTCTCTGATTAGCACGGGTTCGGATGACATATCGATGCGCTCAAGCAGTTCAGCCTGCTTTTTAGCCCGGCCCAGGTTCGGTTCCGGCACTTTCAGCGAATAAACACCAAGCGCCGTCTTTTTGCGGGTATGCTGGGTCATCACCGTTTCCTCAGCGAGTGCACCGGATTTCAGGTAAGGACGCAGGATATTCAGCTGTTCTGCTGTGAGACGGCGCGTTTCCGCTTCTTTTGAAAAACCAAGCGATGACAGCGCCTGTGCCGCTTCCCTGTCATCAGCAGTGGGACGGATGATCTTTTTGTAATTTGCCTTCAGCGCGGCGGGAAGGATGGTCTCAATGACACTGATATACTGGTCGACGTAGTATTCCGCAAGATATTTCGCAATCACGATCATCTCTTCGGTCAGAACCGGCTCGATATCCAATGTCCTTGCAACCGGCTTTATCCTGGACGGATCGAAATCCGCGGTATCCTTCATGTTCATCACATAGCCCTGTATCGTCCGGCGGCCGAACGGCACGAGGACCCTGTGCCCGACTTTGACGATGCCCTGCATGCCCTCCGGTATCCGGTAATCGAAAACCTGGTTGACGCTTTTACTCGGTACATCAACTATTACTGAAGCAAACATCAACCCCGCCACCTCTTGACGACCGTACCGATGATCTCTGCACCGAGCGCCTGCTTGTCCATCTTCGGATAAGGCTGTTCAAAACCGTCTCTGAACAGCATGATGACCTCGTTATCATCACTGTTCATCCCTATCTCTTTGTTCGATACATCATTCATGACGATGCAGTCTGCATTTTTCTTTTCCAGTTTGGCTGAGGCGTACTTGCGCACATTGTCAGTCTCCGCGGCAAATCCCACAACGAACATATCCCCTTTATGATCCCCTGCATACTGGAGAATGTCCTCTGTCTTTTTCAGTTCAATGGACAGTTCATCATCATCTTCTGATTTCTTCATTTTGGAACTCTGTACGTCCCTTGGTGTGAAATCACTGACGGCCGCGGTGAAAATGCCGAGATCCGAATCCATATGGCTTTTGACCGCCTCGAACATATCCGCAGTCGACTCCACATCGATCACTGTCACACCGGGCGGCGCGGGCAGGTTGACCGGGCCTGAGACGAGTACGACATCCGCGCCGCGCGCAGAGGCCGCTTCAGCGATCGCATATCCCATCTTGCCGCTGGAATGGTTGGTCAGATAACGGATCGGGTCGATGGCCTCCCGGGTCGGGCCTGCTGTGATGAGCACTTTTTTGCCCTCAAGCGTCTTCTCAACCGTCAGCATATCCTCTATATAGGCTTTTATTTCAGGGACGTTTGCCATCCTGCCTTTTGCATTATAGCCGCAGGCAAGGAAACCCGATTCCGCATCGATGAAATGATAGCCCTCTCCCATAAGCAGTTCTATATTGCGGCGGACGGCCGGCTGGTTGTACATATGCACGTTCATGGCGGGGGCCATGATGACGGGTTTCGTGTTTGCAGCAAGTACATTGAGCAGCATATTGTCATAAATCCCGTTTGCCAGCTTGCCGATCGTATTTGCAGTGACCGGAACAACAGCGATTGCATCCGCCCACTCCCCAATTTTTATATGGGAGATGACAGAAGGATCTTCCTCTTTGAATGTATTCGTATAAACATGATTGCGCCCGATTGCCTGGAAGGCAAGAGGCGTTACGAATTCAAGTGCATTATCCGTGAGCACGACACGGACTGCATGTCCGGACTGTATCAGTTTACTCGTAAGATCGATTGCTTTATAGGCAGCGATGCCGCCTGTCACACCTATTACAATATTTGCCATGTCCTCACCTCTTTAAAAAAAGCTGACAATGAATTGTCAGCTAGCGTTGTTCTGTCACTTTGTTTTCTGCGATTTCCTCTAAAGCCCGACTTACAGTCTTGAGTGTCTTATACTCATCCAAAATCAGATCTTCGGGTTCATCCTGCAGGTGTCGTGCGCGTTTGGCAGCCATGGTCACGACGAGATATTTGGAATCGACATTCTTTTTCAGTTCATGGATTGATGGGTAAAGCATTAATTATTAACCTCCAGCAGCATTCTTAATTTAGATTCTACACGTGCACGCCTCATATGGGATGCTTCCACGATGCATTGGACACGCTGGCGGGCAGCATCGACATCGTCGTTCACCACAACATAATCATACAGGTTCATGAGTTTCAGCTCACGTTTGGCCTCATCTATCCGGTGTCTGATGATATCCGGTGAATCCGTACCGCGGTTGACGAGCCGTTCCTCCAACTGTGTAAGATTCGGGGGCGCAAGGAAGATGAACAGAGCGTCCGGGAATTTTTCCCTGACCTGTTTGGCACCTTCGACTTCAATTTCCAGGAATACATCATGTCCATCCGCCATTGTCTGTTCCACATATTCTACAGGAGTCCCGTAGTAGTTGCCGACATATTCGGCATACTCGATAAACTTGTCCTGGTCAATGAGCAATTCGAACTCTTCCCTTGTCTTAAAGAAATAGTCGATGCCATCCACTTCCCCTTCACGCATCTGTCTTGTTGTCATTGAGATCGAGTACTTGAAATCCGTATCCGGGTGATCGAAAATCGCCTTTCTCACAGTACCTTTGCCGACACCGGACGGTCCGGAAAGAACAATTAGAAGTCCTTTTTCTGAAGTCATAACACGTAACCTTTCTATTTGTGATTATCTCTTAATGTATCATATCCAAGCCTGAAATTCATCATAAAATCACTGCATCGACCAAACTCACCCATTTCATGTTAAAATACAGGATAGCAAATCACAGGAGGAACAGCCAATGGCATTTGACGGCAACTTTGTCCATGCACTCACCGACGAACTTTCAATATTGGAAAAAGGCAAGATCAATAAGATCCAGCAGATGGATGATACATCCCTTATACTCAAAATCCGCTCGCAGCGGGCAAATCATAATCTCCTGATCAGTGCACACCCGATGTATGCACGTTTCCATCTGACGCATCAGAAGTATGAATTCCCGTTCGACCCGCCGATGTTCCTGCGCGTCGCGAGAAAACATATCGAAGGCGGCATCATCAAAAGCATCCGGCAGATCGGCAACGACCGGCGGGTGGAATTCCATATCCAGTCCCGCAATGAGATCGGGGATGACGTCGGGCGCATACTCATCCTCGAGATCATGGGCAGGCACTCGAACATCATCATCACCGATGAACAATATAATATATTGGAAGGCATCAAGCACCTGACACCAAACAACAATGCCCGCACGATCATGCCGGGGTTCGCATACAAGGCACCCCCGACGGCGGAAAAGCTCAATCCGAGGACGGAGGAAATAGAAAAGCTGCCTTCCCGTATTGATTTCAACAGCGGCAAGGTGAGCAGGCAGATCCTTGCCGCCGTTGAGGGATTCAGTCCGTTGTTCGTCCGGGAAATCGAGTACAACGCCGGGCACTTCAACATACGGAATATCGTGCCGGCAGTCAGGGAGACACTCGCCAAGGCCGGGGAAATCCGCCCCTCCCTTTATGAGGGGGGCGGCAGCGAGACATTTTATCATACACCCCTTGGGCATCTCGGGGAACCCTCTGAAACTTTCGGTACGCTGTCTGAGCTCGCGGACCATTACTATCACAACCGCTACCAGACTGCACTGATCAAGCAGAAGGCGAATGATTACCTGAATGTCATCAGCCGGGAATATGAGCGCACGGAGCGGAAGATAGAAAAACTGAAGGGAGACCTGGGGGAAGCGGCTGAGAAAGATGTACATCAGAAATACGGGGAACTGCTCACCGCCTACATGCATCAGGTGCAGCCACACCAGGATTCCGTTACGGTTCTCGACTATTACACAGGCGGAGAAGCCACCATACCACTCGACCCGGATATTTCACCGAGTGACAATGCCCAGAAATACTACAGCAGGTACAACAAGCTGAAAAAGCGTGAAAGCGAGGCGGCAAAGCAGCTCGACCAGGCGCGTATGGATATGGAGTACTTCTCGAACCTGCTCCATCAGATGGAAGAGATCACAACAGAAGAGGAGGTCGGTGAAATCCGTGACGAACTGTATGAACAGGGAATCATCAAGGCGAGAAAGAACAGAGGGAAGAAAAAGAAGAACCGTCATATCCAGCTGCACCAGTTCCGGACAACCAATGGTCTGGACGTGCTGGTGGGCAAGAACAACAAGCAGAACGATTATCTGACATCGAGGAAAGCACAGAACAACCACCTGTGGTTCCATACAAAAGACATTCCCGGCTCACATGTCGTCCTTACCCATCCACCTGGTCAGATCGAAGAGCAGGACATACTGGAGGCCGCCATGCTTGCCTCCTACTTCTCAAAGGCGAAGGAATCCGAATCCGTACCCGTCGATTTCACAGAAATCAGGCATGTACACAAGATCAGCGGGGCCAAACCCGGATTTGTCACATATACAGACCAGCAGACTGTGTTCGTGACCCCCGAGAAGAAAAAAGTCGACAGCATGGCAGTGAAATGAACTCCATCATGGATATACGGGCCGATTACGGTCCGTATTTTTTAATTTTTGGCAGGGTACCCCTTTGGCGAAGGCAATCCCTCTCAATGAGGAGGCACCGCTTCATTTATCATACAATTCCACATAGTGCTGTGCGGAAGCCGCCCAACTGTAGTCGGAAGCCGCCATGTTCCTGCACAGTGCATCCATATGTTCCGGCATCCTGTACAATCTCAGGCTGTACTCGAGCCTGTCCAGCAATTCATGCGCATTGTAATTGGCAAATGACAGGCCGTTCCCTGTATGGTCATATTCATCATACGGTATGACTGTGTCCTTCAGCCCCCCGGTCTCCCTTACGATCGGCGCACTCAAATAGCGGATCGCAATCAGCTGGCCGAGACCGCATGGTTCAAAAAGGCTCGGCATGATGAAGAAGTCACCCGAGGCATAGATTCTCCTGGCGAATGGTTCACTGAAACCGACTTTAACGTGGACTTTCCCGGGGAAACGCGCTTCAAGTGACCTGAAATACTCTTCATATTCAGTATCACCGGAGCCGAGGACCACAAGCTGGACGTCTGATTCAAGAAATCCATGCATGATGTGTCTGATGAGGTCCAGCCCTTTTTGGGCAACAAGCCGGGTGACGATGCCATACATCGGTATGCGTTCATCCACTTTGAATCCAAGCGCTCCCTGCATGGCTGTCTTATTCTCCAGTTTGCCGGCGCGTGAAGAGCTGAAGTGCGAGCTGATGGCAGGATCCGAGAGCGGATCATAGCCCTTTGTGTCCAGACCGTTGAGGATGCCGTACAGATCGCCGCGCCTGTCGGCAAGCACCGTTTCCAGCCCTTCTCCGAAAAAGGGGGTAAGAATTTCATCCACATATGTTTGCGAAACCGTCGTTATAATATCCGCATGATAGATTGCCGCCTTCATCATGTTCATCATCCCGCGCCATTCAAATCCTGCAAAATGTTCCATGCCGAGATCGAGCATTTCCCCGAATCCTGAATGTTCGAACCATCCCTGATATTTTATGTTATGGATCGTATAGACCGTCTTCATCCCAGGATGCGGCCGTTTGATGCTGCCGATCGCTACAGCGGCACCGGTCTGCCAGTCATGGCAGTGCAGCACGTCGAAATGTTCTTCTGTGCGGTACATGAACTCTATGATTGCACTGGAGAAAAAGATGAATCGCTCGCCGTCATCGACATAGCCGTACAGACCGTCACGGTTGAAATAGTATTCATTGTCGACAAAATAGTAGTCGACACCCCGGTCATTAAGCTTCAGTATTCGCGTATACTGGTTGCGCCAGCCTACCGGGGTGCTGAAGACAATGACTTCCTCCATATCAGGACGGTAACCGGACTCTATGATCTCCTTGTAGAGCGGCAGTATGACAGAAACTCCCATCCCCTGTTCTGCCAGTGCCTGGGGCAGACTGCCGGCGACATCCGCCAGCCCCCCGGACTTTATAAACGGAGTGCATTCACTCGCTGCAAAAAGCACATGTTTCATGTAACTGCCGCCTCCTTCTTTTAAATCGTGGACCGCTTCGCAACGATGTACGGTTTATCTTCTGAACCAATGAGTCTGCGGTCTTCTGTAATAGTCACGCCTTTATCCAATATTACATTTTCCAGGTATGCCCCCCGGCCGATCGAACAATTCGCAAATACCACTGAGTTTTTGACGGTTGCCCCTTCTCCAATCGCCGCATTTCTGGAAATGACCGAGGATTCCACCTTGCCTTCAATCACTACACCGTTGGCGACAATTGAAGATTTTACATCACTGCCCTTCTTGTACAACGCCGGCGGGTTTGTACTGATCTTCGTTTTTACAAGGTTTTCGCCATGGAAGAAATCCTGGTACCTCTCCTTGACGAGCAGCGACATGCTGTTTTTGAAATATGCCTGGACATTATGGAAATAATAGGTCGACCCTTCAATGTCAAAATAGCCGGTACGGAAGCGGTCCAGCTGCTCACGGATGCCGTTGTGGAACAGATTCGTTTTGTAGTTGTCGATGCAGTAGCGCACTATGTCGAGCAGTACCTGCTTTTTGATTATGAAAATACCCGTATAGATATGATTGTGATCACTGCTATTGTTGAAACCGGTAAGACTGTCTCCCTCCGTCAGGATTTTCAGGGCCGGTGCGCCGGGGATGTCTTCCTGCGGCCGCCTCTCTGCGATGAAGGTGATATCATTATCCTGCTCTTTATGATACCGGATTGCCCCCCTGCAATTGGTGTTCGTAATGAACTGCGAGCCCGTAACCATGACGTGGTCGCCTTTGAAACGGTCGAACAGGTCCCAGTGGTTATGGAAGTGCCTCAGGTCCCCTTCTGAAATGTCCGAAGGATCGTTCCAATCCGGGGGCAGGATGAATATCCTCGAGTTCCTGCCCTCGAAACCGAAGTCCTCCTTGCGGCTCAGATGATCGAGCAGCGATCTGAATTTATTGCCGGCGAATACACCGACAGTCTTTATGCCGGAGTGAGACATGTTTGTCAATGCGAAATCAATCAGTCGATATCTTCCCATGAACGGCACAGAGCCTCCGCTTCTGAAATATGTCAGCTCATCCAGGTCATCCTGTTCCGCTTGCAGATTCACCAGTCCAAGGACATCTCTATTCATTTTTTCCGCCCCCCTTATGCAGATAGTCTCCCAAAGTGCCTTCACTCAATACAACGGGGTCATCACCAGCCGCCCGCACCACGGTCCCCGCCGGCACCCTGAGTCCGGTGGTCACAATGACCCGCTCCAGTATGACATTATTGCCAATCACGGCATCAGGCAGTATGATGGAAGATTTCACTTCCGTGCCCCCGCATGTCCTGACGCCTGTGAACAGGACTGAATCTTCGATTCTGCCCTCTATGAAGGAACCGGAGGAAATCAGCGAATTGGTGACTTCAGCAGTCTCTCCTATATATTCCGGCGGCCTGTTCTCTTCATTCGGATAAGTCGCCCATGAATTGGACCTGAGCAGCGTCTGGAAATCCTCCTTGAGGAGATCCATGTTCGCTTCCCAGTAACTGGTAACAGTTCCGACATCCTTCCAGTAGCCGACGAATCTGTAGGCGAATAAACGCCTCTCATCCAAAAGCATTTTCGGTATGATATTCTTGCCGAAATCGTGATCGCTCAATTCATCCTTTTCATCCTCGAGAAGATATGACCTTATAATATCCCATCTGAAAATATAGATCCCCATGGAAGCAAGATTGTTTTTCGGATTTTCGGGCTTCTCATCAAATTCATAGATGCTGAAGTCTTCATTGGTATTCAGAATGCCAAAACGGTCCGCTTCCTCCATCGGAACTTCAATGACCGAAATTGTCGCATCCGCTCCCCTGGACCTGTGGAAGTCAAGCATTTTCGTATAATCCATCTGATATACATGATCACCGCTCAGTATCAGCAGCTCATCCGGTTCGAACTGTTCGACATACTTCAAATTTTTGACGATGGCATCCGCTGTCCCGGAAAACCATGAACCTCCCCCCTTATCAGAGAAGGGTGCAAGTACACTGACACCACCGGTCTGCCTCTCCAGTCCCCACGGCTTGCCGATACCGATGTGTTTATTGAGCATGAGCGGGGAGTACTGCACCACCACTCCGACCGTCGAAATACCCGAGTTGGCCAGGTTGCTCATCGTAAAGTCGATGATCCTGTACTTGCCGCCGAACGGGACTGCCGGTTTTGCAAGGTCTTTTGTCAATTCCCCAAGCCTTGTTCCCTTTCCTCCGGCCAAAAGCATGGCTACAACTTTGGACGTCATATTAAAAACCTCCATCTGGATTATTTTCTATTTCGAATACTTGGAACGCCAGAGGTGCCACCGTAACCTTTATATGCTGATTTTCCCTGATATGGTGTTCATCGAAGCTGAAATGCCGGCCGGGATTCGTTACACCGGAACCGGAAAATTCCGTACTGTCACTGTTGAATACTTCCCTGTACGTGCCCGGTGACGGTACTGGAATTTTAAAATCATGGTAAGCAACCGGCCTGTAATTCAGTATGCAGACTTTGAATTCCGCACCCGACCGTCTCACGTAGCTGAAGACAGAATGTACTTTGTCATCGACAACGAGCCACCTGAACCCGTCCGGATCATAATCTGCCCTGTAGAATTCGGGATTAGCCCTGTAGAGCCCGTTCAGTGACTGCACATATCTTTTCAGTGTCCGGTGATAGGGATAGTCCAGCAGATGCCAATCGACCTGCTCTTTGTCCTTCCATTCATGATACATTCCGATTTCCTGTCCCATGAATAAAAGCTGCTTGCCCGGCTCCGACACCTGGCTGCCGTACAGGAGACGTGCCTGGGCAAACTGCTGCCACTGGTCCCCGTACATCTTCCCCACAATGGATTTTTTTCCATGGACCACCTCATCATGTGACAATGGCAGTACATAGTTTTCATGGTACTTATAGGCAAGAGAGAACGTCATACGGTTGTGGAAATAATCCCTGTCGCTGAAATCCTTGTCCATATAGGAGAGCCTGTCATGCATCCAGCCCAGGTCCCATTTGAAGTTGAATCCCAGACCTCCGGCATCCACAGGCGAGGTTACCATTGGTGTATCCGAAGAGTCCTCCGCCATCATGAGCAGTGATTCATCGTAAGCGAAGACCGCCGTATTGAGCTTTTTCAGGAAACTCACACCTTCTCTGTTAACCTCTGTACCGTCACTGTTGTAGATTTTCTCGTGCGGTTCATGATTTTCAAAGTTCAGGTCGATCATGCTGTGCACAGCATCTATACGGAGACCGTCCACGTGGAATTCCCTGAACCAGAACATCGCAGCCGAGATGAGGAATGACTGGATTTCCGGGCGGCCGTAGTCGAATGTCAGCGTCCCCCACTGTCTTTTATCCGCAATGCGCGGATCCGGATGTTCGTAGGTTGGTGTGCCGTCAAACAGACGCAGGCCATGGTCATCCCTGCAAAAATGGGCGGGGACGTAATCCATGATCACTCCTATCTCCGCCCGGTGCAGTTCATTGATCAGGAATTTCAGCCCTTCAGGGTCACCGTAGCGGCTTGTTGCAGAGAAGTAACCCGTCACCTGGTATCCCCATGACAGGTCAAAAGGGTATTCTGTAAGCGGCAGAAACTCCACGTGGGTGTATCCCATCTCCCTGAGATAAGGAATCAGCTCCTCTGCCGTTTCCCTGTAGGAATAATGGGCAAGGTCGGTCAGTTCATCATCTGTAAGTCCTTCTGTTTCGGTGACCTCATGCTTCATCCACGTTCCCATATGCATTTCATATATGCTTATCGGAGACCGGTAGACATTCGAGCCGCTGCGCCGGTTGAGCCAGGCATCATCTGTAAATTCGAATTCATCCGCATGGATGATGCTTGCGGTAGCCGGCCGAATTTCATGATAGAAGCCGTAAGGGTCTGACTTGAGATGGGAAGTTCCGTCAAAGTGGATCCTGTATTTGTAAGTGTCACCGATGGACAATTCCCCGCTCCTGAATATCCACAGGCCGTTATCTCCCAGCCGTTCAAAGTCCATGCCCCTGCCGGTGTAGTCATTCACATCACACGCGAGCTGCACATGATCCGCTTTCGGCGCCCATGTGATGAATCGTATTTTCCCTTCCGGCTCAGGATGGGCGCCCATAAATTCATAGGCATGGTAATGATTCCCCTGATGGAAAAGATATTTGTCGAGATCAAAGTCATCTATGCTCAAAAAAATCCCCCCTTTCGGTTATACTGTAGTTATACCCTTATTCGTAAGTATACTACTGTTCAGAAAGAAAAAACCTGTATTAATATAATTCTATCAAAATTTTCAAAAAATTAATATTTTTTATTATTCCGTTTAAAATACTCTCCTGAAAAGGGATGTGGGGAATCTATGCTCAGAGCCTACCTTGACTCATCTGATGAAATTACAGTCAGACCTTTTGATGGTCATGAATTGAACTATGGGAATATAAATCTGCTGCAGGACGGGGCGCTGTTGGAGCGGGAAAGCGAAGTGGTTTCAGACGGACAGGTCCGCCTGAAATATAAAGAGGATATCGGCCTCGATCAATTTTCCCATATAGAATATGAAGGGAGAATGTACCCGCTGCTTAACGGAACGTACATCCATTCCATCGATTTCGATATGAAGTATTCGACCGCCGAAGAAATGGGCGTAACCTACACGGGAACGCATACGGTGTTCAGAGTATTTGCGCCGACCGCAGTCATCTGCCGTCTGCTGCTTGATAACGAAGTGAAGGAAATGGAAAAAAGGGGCGGCTATTTTGAAATTACAGTCCATTCAGACTGCCACGGCAGTCACTACCACTACGAAGTCAGCCATAATGATGTGACGCATTTCGTCATCGACCCCTACGTCAAAGGTGTATCAGCGAACTCGCGGGAAGCCATGGTAATTGATTTCGAACGGCTTAACCCGGGCTTCAGGAAACATCCCGTCCCTGATGCCCAAAATGATGGGGCCATCATCTACGAAATACACATACGGGATATGACCGTCCACCAAAACAGCGGGGTGAAAAAAGAACACCGGGGGAAGTATTCCGGGATGGCTGAATATGCCTTCACAGAACACGGCCTTTCGAGCGGCCTCAACTATTTGAAGGAACTCGGTATCACCCATGTCGAGTTCATGCCTGTCAATGACTTTCCCACCGTCGATGAACTCAATGCTTCGAAAAGCTATAACTGGGGATACGACCCGAAGTTCTTCATGGTCCCTGAAGGCAGTTATGCCACCGATCCGAACAACCCGCTGATCCGGGTGCTCGAATTGCAGGAACTGGTGAAAGCTGTGCATGAAAACGGCATGAAAGTCATCCTCGATGTGGTGCTCAACCACGTTTATGAAGTGGAAAACTCCAGTTTTGAAAAGCTTGTCCCGGGCTACTATTTCAGGCATAATGCCGACCTTTCCCTGTCAAACGGCACAGGCGTGGGCAATGATTTTGCTTCTGAAAAGCTGATGGCAAGACGATTCATCCACGATACCATCTCATTCTGGCTCGATCATTACAGGGTGGACGGCTTCAGGTTCGACCTGATGGGCGCGCTCGATATCGAAACGATGCAGGGTGTCGCAGAAATCGCCCGGCGTCAGGACCGTGAAATATTTCTGCTCGGTGAAGGATGGGATCTGCCGACCGCGCTCGATCAATCCAAAAAGACACTGCCAGATTCCTTGGACCGTCCCGCATCCATACATTTTTTCAACGATCATTTCAGGGATGCAGTCAAAGGCGCTAATTTTGAGCTTGCTGCAAAAGGGTATGTGAATGGTGAAGGTGCAGGGATAGATGCAATCCGCAAATTGTTCACCGGCTCATTTGAAGATTTTTCCGCAGATATGAGCATCAATTATGTGGAAGTCCATGACAACCACACATTATATGACCGCCTGAGGTATTCCTCCGGCAAACGCCAGTATGTGCTTGAAAGCCAGCATCAGCTTGCCACGGCGCTCGTGCTTCTGTCATTCGGCACACCGTTTCTGCATGCCGGCCAGGAATTCTTCCGGACCAAATTCGGTCACGGCAATACTTACAATCTGAGCGACATGCTGAACAGGATGGACTGGAACCGGCGTGCCAGATATCAGGATAATATTGAATTTGTGAAATCCCTCATTGCATTCAGAAAATCTGAACCGGTATTCAGACTGAAGGACCGGGAATCCGTGGAGAAAGCGGTGACTCTCCTTTCATTCGACCGCATGCCCCGGGTATTCGGGGCCAGAATCAGATACAGGGACAGTGATTTCACGATTCTGATCAATCCGGCGGAGACTTCGGCGGAACTCTCCTTGGGAAGTGATGAGGCATTCGGCATCAGGCTTTCCAATCAGCGGAATACGGATAAAGCCATCTATAGAAACAGTTTTTATATAAAAGGTTACGAAGTCGTAATCCTTGCAAGGTCAGGCAGTGAATCTATAAACATTGAGGAGCGTGGATTAAATGGATAGAAAACAATGGGAAGACCACATCAGCGGAAGTTTCATAGACAGGAAAAGTTATGAGGCACTGAGTACGGCTGACAAGGAGGAATCATTTGGCGGCACACTGTCTTTTGGGACGGCAGGCATCAGAGGGAAAATCGGGCTTGGGCCAAACCGCCTGAACCGCTACACTGTCGAAAAGGTGGCACTTGGTCTTGCACATTCACTGAAAGATGAATCTGACCCGGTTGTTGTAATCGGTTATGATACAAGACATTTCTCCATCGAATTTTCACAGACCATGGCTTCAGTCCTTGCACACAACGGCATTTCAGTCAAGGTGACAAAGCAGTACACTTCGACACCTGAACTTTCGTTTTTCATACGCAGTTACGGCGCTTCCATCGGAGTAATGATCACAGCGAGCCATAATCCGCCCGAATACAATGGCATAAAAGTATACGGGCCGGACGGCGCGCAACTGATCGATGCACCGGCTGCCGCCCTCAGCGAAAAGATCAATGCGATCGAGGATGTATTCTCTATCGGAAGCCAACCGTTCGAAGACGGTCTTGGGGAAGGGATCATCCAGTATGTATCAGGTGAAGTGGTGGACAGCTACAGGAATCATGTCACCAGCTTCATCGGCAGCATCCCTGAATCGGAGCTTTCCATCGTGTTCTCAAGCCTTCATGGAACAAGCGTTCCCATCGTTCCCGAACTGCTTGATTCTCTCGGATTCAATGACTACTCACTTGTAACTGAACAGTGTGTGCCTGATGGCGACTTCCCGACCACCACTTCCCCGAACCCGGAGAGCCCGGAATCCTTCGAATACTCGAAGGTGCTCGGGCGTGAGACCGGTGCAGATCTGCTGATTGCCACAGACCCCGATGCAGACAGGATGGGCGTGATCGTCAGGCATGAAGACAGGTATGTGCATCTGAATGGCAACCAGCTCGGGATTCTATTGCTGGATCAGCGCATGAAGGAAAAGAGAGGTAAAACGCCTGTGGTCATAAAATCCATCGTTACGAGCGATCTCGGCCGTAAAATTACAGAAGCGGCAGGTGGGGAAATGATCGAAGTGCTGACCGGCTTCAAATATATCGGCGAACGGATAAAGTCTCTGGAAAATGAGTCTGATAAGCAGTTTGTGCTCGGCTATGAGGAGAGCTACGGCTACCTGCTCGAACCATTCGTCAGGGATAAAGACGCCATCCAGGTCGTGCCCTACATCATATCCATGGCAGCCGGACTCAGGAATGAGGGGCGGACGCTCGTCGATCAGCTGGAGGACATATACGAGGAACATGGACGTATTATGGAAGTCCTGTACAGCCATACATTCGAGGGAACAGAAGGCCGTGAATACATCGACGAGATCATGAGCAATTTCAGAAGTAATACGCCCAAAGAGATCGGCAGGCGGGAAGTCATCCTGGTCGAGGATTTCCTCCTCGGCAGACGTACCGATAGCTCAGGAAACAGTGAAGAAATCGATCTCCCCGAAGCCAATGTCATCAAACTCCATTTCAAAGACGGCTGGATTGCCCTCAGACCTTCGGGTACTGAGCCCAAAATAAAGCTATATGTATCACTGGACAGCACACAGATCGAACAGGAGGGCAAGATCATCAATGATATGATTTTTGGTGTTTAGGCGTCTATATGCAAAAGAATACTTAAAAAGCCGATATGCAGTAAATCTATAGCACAAGACCCGCACATCATGCTCCCGGGGAGACTGACGTGCGGGTCTTGTGCTATAGATTCTTATTTTTAATTCACAGGCTGTTCTTGAAATCGATGACGGCCTGCTTATTCCCTTCATCCAGCGTACCTTTTTTCATGCTGATGTCAAGAAGTGCATCGAGGCCGCTCAGCGTATGGAATGACACCTCAGCCGCTTCGAATGCATCGGCCGCCTTTTTGATGCCGTAGGTGAAGATGGCGAATACACTCATCACTTCAGCGCCGTTCTCCCTGAGCGCCCATACCGCCTCGAGGCTTGAGCCTCCGGTTGAAATCAGATCTTCGATGACAACAACTTTGCGGCCGGATACATCCGCTCCTTCAATCTGATTGCCTTTGCCGTGCTTTTTCCTGGATCCGCGCACATAACACATCGGCAGATTCATACGCTCGCTGATATAGGCAGCATGCGGAATGCCTGCAGTGGAAGTCCCTGCAATGACTTCCACGTCCGGTGCATGCCGCTCGATCAGTGACGTGAATGCATCCGCAATTTCTGCGCGTGCATGGACATCGCCGATGACTTTCCTGTTATCACAGTATATCGGCGAAACGATTCCGCTCGACCATGTAAATGGATCGTCCGGTCTCAGCTCCACCGCATTTATATCCAGAAGTATTTCCGCTATTTTTCCCTTCATGGCAATTCGTCCCCGCTTTCCCACATTTCTTTTACCATCCTGTATCTCTCAGCAGGGTCCTCCGCCTGCGTAACCGACCGGCCGACCACGATATAGTCGGTGCCGAGCCTGTTTGCATCGGCCGGTGTGACGACCCGGACCTGATCATCTTTCGCGTCCCGCTGCAGCCTGATGCCGGGCGTGACAGTGAGGAAATCCCCGCCGCAGCACTCATGGATCATCTTTGCTTCAAGCGGCGACGAAACGACACCGTCAAGGCCAGCTGCACGTGCAAGTCCGGCATAGTGTTTCACACTGTCTTCAAGCTTGAGAATAGACTGCTGCTCTTCTCTCACATTCCTTTCACCCATCGAAGTCAACTGCGTAACCGCAATCAGGATGCCGTCCGGGTTGCCGGATTTGAAAGCTTCAAGTGCGCGCTGCATCATGACGCTGCCGCCCTGGGCATGCACATTCGTCATCTGCACATCAAGACCTGCGAGCCCGGCCATGGCTTTTTCGACCGTATTCGGAATGTCATACAGCTTCAGGTCAAGGAAAATGTCATGACCCATCGCCCTGACCTCCTTTATGATATCCGGCCCGTTCTGCAGATAGAGTTCCATTCCGATTTTGACGAAAAGAGGCTCGTTGAACCGTTTCAGGAAGTGCTTCACTTCCTGAAACGTGCCAAAATCAAGCGCTATGATCGGCCTGTTCACTGAAAACCACTCCCCTGCAGCGTTTTATACGCCCTGCCTTTTATGTCATGCAGGTGGGCAAGACCCATTTCCTCCACTCTCCGGTCAAGATCACTGATCAGTTCCGGACATATATATGGATTGGTGAAGTTCATCGTGCCGACTGCAACCGCATCCGCTCCGACGGAAATGTAATCCAGGACATCATCGGTGTCCGCAATGCCGCCCATTCCAATGATGGGGATATCCGGAAGGTGCTGCCGCACCTGATAGATCATGTTAAGGCTGACAGGTTTTATTGCGGGACCGCTCAGCCCCCCTGTAATGTTGGAGATGATCGGCCTGCCGTCACGTCCGAGCCGCATGCCGACGAGCGTATTGATCATAGTCAGGCCGTCCGCAACATCAGCCACACTTTTTGCCATGGCGGTGATATCCGTTACATTCGGTGACAGCTTCACGTATACCGGCACGTCCGACACTTCCTTCACGGCGGCACTCAGGCGCCGTGCCGTCTCGGGATCAGTGCCAAACTGGATGCCGCCTTCCTTGACATTGGGACAGGAGATGTTAAGTTCCAGCGCTCTGACATTCCCCGCCTTGGAAATCTTATCCGCAACCATCCTGTAATCCTCGATGGCAGTCCCGGCAACATTGGCGATGATGGGCACGTCAAACTGTTCTAGATACCTTAACTCATGTTCCACGATATGATCCACACCCGGATTCTGGAGGCCGATGGCATTGAGCATGCCGCTTGAAGTCTCCGCTACACGCGGTGTCGGGTTGCCGGACCTCGGTTCATGTGTCGCCGCCTTGACCATGATGGCGCCAAGATGCGACAGATCATACAGCTTTGAAAATTCCTCCCCGAAACTAAAACAGCCGGACGCCGGCATGACCGGATTTTTAAGATCTAGGCCGGGCAGTCTGATATTGAGTCTTTCACTGTTCACAGGACAATCTCCCCTTTTTTGAATACTGGCCCTTCTGTACACAGTTTGATGTATTCGCCATCTGTTTTTTCACACACACAGGCATAGCATACCCCGAAACCGCATCCCATGCGTTCCTCGAGGGAAATGTATCCATCAAGGTCCATCGTTTCCGACAGCACTTTCAGCATGACCTTGGGACCGCAGGCGTAGAACAGGTCGAAGTCGTCTCTTAGCTCCCTGATGACATCCGTGACGAACCCTTCGGTGCCATATGAACCGTCTGCGGTTGCCACATGGGTCTCCCCGAGTGCCTTGAACCTGCTTTCGTAGAAGACATCTTTCTTTGAGTTGAAGCCGAGCACATGCGTCGTCCTCACTCCCATCGCATTCAGCTGCTTCGACAGTTCATACAAAGGCGGTACACCGATTCCGCCGCCTATGATGAGGACATGGTCGTTCGCCTCAAGCGGATAGCCGTTGCCGAGCGGGGAGAGGATGTCCAGTGTATCCCCTGCACCGAGCTCTGACATCTTCGTAGTCCCCCCGCCTTCAGCACGGTAGACAATCGTAAACCGTGACTGCCCGCGGTCGATATCCGCAATGGAGATCGGGCGTCTCAGGACATGCTCGGTCGAGCCAGGCACACGAACATGCACAAACTGGCCGGGGGTCTTCATGCCCGAAGTGATGGGACCTTCAAGCACCATTTCATATATGTGATCTGCAATCCGGCTCTGGCTCTTAATGTTCATCAGATTCTTCATTCCATCACCTACATTTTTTCCATATTGAATGTCATGCTTTCAATCACTTCCACAAGCGTCCGCGCCGTATCAAGGGATGTCAGGCATGGTATGCCGTTTTCCACGGATTCCCTCCGGATGCGGAAGCCGTCGCGTTCAACCTGCTTGCCTTTTGTCATCGTGTTGACGACAATCTGCACACTGCCGCCCTGTATCGCACGCAGCAGGCTGGTCTGTCCCGCTCCCACTTTGTCAACTGTGATGAATGGAATGCCATGTTTCCCAAGCGTCCTGCCGGTGCCTTCTGTCGCCATCAGTCTGTAACCGCACTGGGACAGCCTGCGGGCAAGCTCCACCGCTTCTTCCTTGTCTTTGTCCGCCACAGTGAACAGAACAGTGCCGTGGTCTTTCACTTCAAGACCGCTTGCGACAAGCCCCTTGAAAAGTGCCTTGTTCAGACTCATATCCTTACCCATGACCTCACCGGTCGATTTCATCTCCGGTCCGAGTGTGATGTCAACGTTTTTCAGCTTGCTGAAGCTGAACACGGGGGCTTTGACATGATAGCCTTCCTTGAACGGTGCCAGTCCCGGCTGGAATCCGACCTCTTCGATTTTCATCCCGAGGATGGCCTTCATTGCAAGGTTTGCCATAGGGATTCCAGTGATCTTGCTCATGAACGGCACTGTACGGCTCGCTCTCGGATTGACTTCGAGCACATAGATTTCACCATCTGAGAGGACGAACTGTATATTGATCAGCCCGACCGTATTCAACCCGAGCGCCAGCCTCTCTGTATAATCCCTGAGCGTATCGGTTTCACTGTCGGAGAGTGTCACCGGCGGATAGACCGCGATGGAATCACCGGAGTGCACACCCGCGCGCTCGATATGCTCCATGATGCCCGGGATGATCACTTTCTCACCGTCGCTGATGGCATCCACCTCAATCTCCTTGCCGGTCAGGTAGCGATCAATCAGCACCGGGTGTTCCGGGGAGGCCTTGACGGCGTCCCTCATATAGTTTTTCAGTTCCGTTTCGTTATAGACGATTTCCATTGCACGTCCACCCAGCACATAGCTTGGGCGCACAAGTACCGGATAGCCGATGTATTCGGCATTTCCGAGCGCCTCTTCTTCATTGGTCGCTGTCTTCCCGAGCGGCTGCGGAACGTCGATGTCATGCAGCAGCTGTTCGAACCGTTTCCTGTTCTCCGCCCTGTCAAGATCATCGAGCGTCGTGCCGAGAATTTTCACGCCGTCCTCTTCCAGCTTGTCGGCCAGGTTGATCGCCGTCTGGCCTCCGAACTGGACAACCACGCCTTCAGGCTGTTCGTGTTCGATGATGTTCATCACGTCTTCATGCGTCAGAGGTTCGAAATAAAGTTTGTCGGAGATTGAAAAGTCCGTTGACACGGTTTCCGGGTTGTTGTTGACGATAATTGCCTCGTACCCTGCTTCCTGTATGGCCCATACGGCATGGACTGTCGCATAGTCGAACTCAACCCCCTGACCGATGCGGATCGGTCCGCTGCCGAGCACCAGGATTTTTTTCCTGTCGCTTCTCACCGATTCGTTTTCAAACTCGTAGGTACCATAGAAATATGGGGTGGCCGATTCAAATTCCGCAGCGCATGTATCCACCATCTTATAGACAGGCATGATTCCGTTCTCCCTGCGCAACCTGAACACCGCAGATTTATCAGTATTCCAGCGATGTGCAATGACCCTGTCGCTGAAGCCGTACTCCTTCGCCCATTTCAGATGCGGAATGGAACCGGTATTCTCTTTCAGCTCATGTTCAATGTCGATGATATGCTGGAACTTCCTCAAAAAGAACATGTCTATCATGGTCCATTCATGGATTTCCTCCATGGAAACCCCGCGTCTCAGCGCCTCGCCAATGTAGAACAGCCTTTCATCACTCTGTGCCTCGATCATGCGGATGATGTAGTCCAGCTCAAACTCGTCACCGTTCGGCAGGCCAAGATGATGCACTCCGTATTCAAGGGAACGGATCGCTTTTAAGAGCGATTCCTCATACGTACGGCCGATGGCCATTACTTCACCGGTCGCCTTCATCTGTGTCCCGAGTTTGCGTGCACCCTTGGCAAACTTGTCGAACGGAAAACGCGGTATTTTCGATACCACATAGTCGATAGCCGGTTCAAAGGCGGCATAGCTCGTTTCCGTCACCGGGTTGATCATCTCATCCAGCGTCAGTCCGACTGCAATCTTGGCAGCAAGCTTTGCGATCGGATACCCTGTCGCCTTCGAAGCCAGGGCGGATGACCTTGAGACCCTCGGATTCACTTCGATGATATAGTAGTCGAATGAATTCGGGTCGAGGGCAAGCTGAACGTTACAGCCGCCCTCGATGCCGAGCTCGCGGATGACATCGAGTGACACATCACGCAGCATCTGGTTCTCCTTGTCCGTCAGCGTCTGCGTCGGGGCAACGACGATGGAATCGCCGGTATGGATGCCGACAGGGTCGATATTTTCCATGTTACATACGACGATGGCATTATCATTCGAGTCCCTCATCACTTCGTATTCTACTTCCTTGAAACCGGCGATGGACTTTTCGACCAGGCACTGGCTGACAGGTGAATATTTCAGCCCGTTCGCCACGATTTCCGTAAGGTCGTCCTCGTTATAGCATATGCCGCCGCCTGTGCCCCCCATCGTGAATGCCGGACGGACGATGAACGGATAGCCCACCTTCCCGACAAAATCATAGGCCTGTTCTACAGTATTGATGATATCCGATTCCGGCACAGGAACCTCCATCTGGTTCATGAGTGTCCTGAACAGATCACGGTCCTCCGCCTGTTTGATGGAATCCAGTCTCGTACCGAGCAGCTCGACGCTGTTCTCTTCGAGAACACCAAGCCCATCAAGCTCAACAGCCATGTTCAGACCGACCTGCCCGCCGAGAGTCGGCAGGAGGGCATCGGGCTGTTCCTTGCGGATGATCCTGGAAAGGAAATCTGTCGTCAGCGGCTCTATGTAGACCACATCGGCAATCTCCTTATCCGTCATGATCGTCGCCGGATTCGAGTTTACAAGGATGACCCGGTAACCCTCTTCCCTGAGAGCAAGGCAGGCCTGTGTACCTGCGTAGTCGAATTCTGCTGCCTGGCCGATGATGATCGGGCCACTGCCTATTACCATGATTGTTTTGATGTCTGTACGTTTAGGCATTGTTAGCCTCCTTTTTTGTTTCCATCATATTTACGAATTCACCGAAAAGATATTCCGAATCATGCGGTCCTGCAGATGCCTCGGGGTGGTACTGGACGGAGAACACAGGATGCTTGACATGTCTGACGCCTTCGACCGTCCTGTCGTTCAGTGCGGTGTGCGTGATTTCAAGCCCGGTGCTCCCGAGCGAGTCGGCATCGATTGCGAAACCGTGATTCTGCGCAGTGATCTCGACCCTGCCCGTTGCATGATTGATGACCGGCTGGTTGCTTCCCCTGTGTCCGAATTTCATCTTGAAGGTCTTCGCGCCGCAGGCGAGGCCGATGAGCTGATGGCCAAGGCATATGCCGAATAAAGGTACCCTGCCGATTAGATTTTTCACAGTGCGGATACCCGCCTCCACATCTTCCGGGTCACCCGGCCCGTTTGAGAGCATCACGCCATCGGGTTTCATCTTCAGAATGTCTTCCGCTGTGGTATCATGCGGGACGACTGTGACGTCACAGCCGTGCGTATTGAGTGATCTTACGATATTCTCTTTCTTACCATAGTCGACAAGTACCACACGTTTCCCGGGTCCGGTTGAAATATACGGTGCCCTGGTGGATACCCGCTTAACCTGATCCGTCCTGAAACTTGCATTCTGAAGCAGCCCGACCAGCTCTTCATGGTTTTCGTCATCTGTCATGACGGCTTTCATGACGCCCTTGTCCCTGATCTTTCTCGTAATGCTCCGCGTATCCACTCCGCTGATTCCCGGTATGTTATGCCTTCTGAGAAAAGAATCCAGTGATTCGGATGCCCTGAAATTCGACGGCTCGCTGCACGCTTCTCTTACGACAACCCCTCTCGCCGAGGGGACGAGCGTTTCGTTGTCCTCGATGTTAACGCCCGTGTTCCCGATCAGCGGGTAGCTGAATGTGATGATCTGATCGGTATACGACAGGTCTGTAATTATTTCCTGTGCACCGGTCATGGCCGTATTAAAAACCAGTTCCCCTTCTGCAGTACGGTCGCTCCCGAATCTGTATCCTTCATAGACTGTACCGTCTTCCAATACCAGGTACCTTTTCTCTGTAAGCATTATTTTTCCTCCTTGTATGCCACGTTGCCGTCGACAATTGTCATGTAGATATCCGCTTCAAGCTGTTCTCCGTGAAATGGCGTGTTCCTTGCCTTGCTGTAGAATTCATTTTTGTCCAGAACGTACTGCTTCCCGAGATCGATCACCGTAATATCGGCAGCCTGTCCTTCTGTGAGGACACCCATGCCGAGTCCGAAAACTTCGGACGGCCTGACTGTCAGCCATTCCACCAACTGATGGAGTGTAAATACCCCGGCTCTCACCAGTTTCGTATAAAGGAGCTGGAAGGCATTTTCACTGCCGGTGATGCCAAACGGGGCAGTCTCTATGCCAACCGCCTTCTCCTCTTCGGCATGAGGTGCATGGTCTGTTGCGATGAAGTCGATCGTGCCATCAAGCAGCCCTTCGATAAGTGCCTCGCGGTCTGCCGGTGCCCTGAGCGGCGGGTTCATCTTGAAATTCGGGTCTTTGCCGGTAATATCCGTATCGTCCAGGACAAGATGGTGCGGCGTGACTTCCGCCGTCACATGGATGCCGGCCCGCTTGGCGTCCCGGATTATACGCACGCTTTCCTTTGTACTCACATGACACACATGGTAGTGGCAGCCCGCCGCTTCCGCGAGCAGTATGTCCCTTGCGATATGGACGGATTCGGTCACTGCCGGGATGCCTGGTATATCCAGTTTTTCACTCGTTTCACCCTCATGTACTGCACCGCCGTGGATCAGTGTGTTCTCTTCGGTATGGGCGACGATCGGCATGCCTGTTTCTGCACCTTTGTACATCGCCCGGAGCATCATGTCAGCACTCTGTACACCGACACCATCATCGGTGAAGGCGAATGCGCCCGCTTCCTTCAGACCTTCGAAATCGACCAGTTCACGGCCGAGCTGGCGTATGGTGATCGAGGCATAGGGCAGCACTTTGACATGCGCCGTCTCCCTGATCCGTTGCCGGAGCCTGTTCATCGTTTCCACATTGTCAGGTACGGGCCGTGTGTTCGGCATCGGACAGACAGCGGTGAAACCGCCTCTTGCTGCTGCCAGTGTCCCCGTCTCTATCGTTTCCTTATGTTCACCCCCCGGTTCACGGAGATGGACATGGACATCCACGAACCCCGGTGTGACAAGTTTTCCTCCAAGATCCATTATTTCCTCTGCCTCTGCCTCTATTCTTTCATCCATCCGCTCAATTTTGCCGTTTTCGATAAGTAAATCTCTTCTCACTTTTCCGCCCTGTTCCAGTATCATTCCATTTTTCAAAAGCAGACTCATCTATTCAACACTCCCCAGAATTTCCTGTAGTACACTCATGCGTGCAAAAACACCATTTTTCATCTGTTCAAAAATGACCGATTTTTCGCTTTCAACAAGTTCTTCCGATATCTCAGCGCCACGGTTGACCGGGGCGGGATGCATGATTATTGCATCCTTTTTCATGAGGCCGTACCGCGCAAGGTTCATCCCGTACTTCCTGTTATAGTCTTCCTTTGTAAACTTCGCTGCGACATCATGCCGCTCGTGCTGCACACGGAGCAGCATAATCACGTCCGCATTTCCGATCACCTCATCGAGTTCCTTATATGGCACAAGGGCATCATGGTCGACCCATTCAGGAGGTGCTGAGAAACATACATCCGCCCCGAGCCGTTCGAGCGCCTGCTGGTTGCTGTGGGCAACACGGCTGTGGACGATGTCGCCGGCGATGACGATTTTGAGACCGCGGAAAGTGCCGAACCGCTCGTAAATCGTCATCAGGTCGAGCAGAGACTGTGTCGGATGCGATCCGCTGCCGTCGCCGGCATTTATCACCGGGATGCCGAGACCCGTAAGCTGCCCATAATACTCCTTTTCAGAGTGCCGGATGACCAATGCATCCGCACCGAGCGATTCGAGTGTCTTGCATGTGTCGTAAAGTGTCTCCCCTTTTGAAACGGAACTGTAATTCACATCGAAAGGAATCGATGTGACGTCCATCTTCAGCTCAGCCATCTCGAAACTCGTTTTCGTCCGCGTCGAATTTTCAAAAAATAGGTTTGCGATATATCTGGGCTCCTGATAAGGCATATAATTGCCGGCCTTCATCTCAAGCGCCCGTCTGATGAGGCGCATGACCTCCTCCTCATCCATATGTTCCATTGAAAGCAGATTATCCATGGGTTACCGGTTCCTCCTTGTCGTCTGGCAGAATTGCATTCAGTATGATGCCTGTGAGTGCAGCGAGCGCCATCCCTTCGAGGTTGAAGGGGATGTCACCAATCGTGAAATCGAGATGTGCCTTTCCTATGCCGACGACCAGTATGACGGATACGATGCTGAGATTCCTTTTGGAATCAAGGTCGATCTGTGCATCGATCAGCATCCTGAGCCCGCTAGCTGCGATTATGCCGAACAGCAGTATGGAAACCCCGCCCATCACAGGTGACGGTATACTCTGTACAACAGCGGTGAACTTACCGACAAAGCCGAGTATAATGGCAAGAACGGCAGCCCCGCCGATGACCCATACGCTGAATATCCTTGTGATAGCCAGCACCCCGATGTTCTCCCCGTAAGTCGTTGTCGGCGGCCCGCCGATTATGCCTGCAAACATCGTAGCGACGCCGTCGCCGGCCAGTGAGCGGTGCAGCCCCGGATTCTTGAAGAAATTCCTGCCGACAACTTTGTTGATGACTACCTGGTGGCCGATATGTTCACTGACCGTTACAAAGACAATCGGCAGCATTACGGCGAGAAGTCCCGGATTGACTGTTGGCTCATATGAAACGAACGGGATATAGACATCCGGCATATGGAACCAGCCGGTTTCCATGATTTGTGTGAAATCCACTATGCCCGTGGACACCGCTGTAATGTATCCCCCGATGATTCCGATCAGTATCGGTATCAGGCCGAGGACACCGCGCAGGAAGACGCTTGCGAGTATCGTGATTGCGAGCGTGACGAATGCGACGAATATATAGGTCATGCTGTAGCCTTCCTGATTGCCGGAATCCGTATACATCGCCATATCCACAGCCACCGGTGCAAGGCCGAGGCCGATGACCATGATGACCGGGCCGACCACCACCGGAGGCAGCAGGTGCATCAGCCATCTGACACCGAATATTTTGATCACAAGCCCGATGATTACGTACAGCACCCCGCTCGCAAACAATGCTGTGAGCACTTCACCGAGACTGTTTGACCCGAGCGCGATCGTGATGGGCAGTATGAATGCAAAACTTGATCCAAGATAGGCCGGAATCTGACCTTTCGTGATCATTATGTAGAGCAGCGTACCGACCCCGCTCGCAATGAGTGCAGCTGAGACAGGCAGCCCGGTCAGAAACGGCACGAGCACTGTCGCACCGAACATGGCGAACAGATGCTGTGAGCTCAGGAGCAGCCACTGGCTCGGGGTGGGCCGATCTCCAACATCGAGGACGGGCTCCGTGGTTCTTTCGTACATCTCTTCATTCTCCACTTTCTCTTCCATTCAGGATCCCCCCGTTATTCGCTGATGACCACTTCGTTCACATCATCGTATTCTTCCAGATTGACACTTATCTTTTCATCCCGTGCGGTCGGGATATTCTTGCCGGCGTAATCTGCCCGGATCGGCAGCTCCCTGTGCCCGCGGTCTATCAGGACTGCAAGGGATATTTTCGATGGCCGCACCCGGTTCAGTATCGCATCCATCGCCGCCCGGATGGTGCGGCCGGTATAGAGTACATCATCGACGATGATGACATGTCTGCCATCAAGCGCAACATCGATGTCTATCGCATCCGCCAGTGCATCGGTATCAGGTTCCTTGTCATCCCGGTAGGCTGTAATGTCCAGTGTGCCTGTCGGAATCGTGACACCGTCTATCTCCTCGACCTTCTTCTGAAGACGGTTGGCCAGGAACTCCCCTCTCGTTTTGACTCCGACGAATACGAGGCCCTCCGTCCCTTTATTCCGTTCCAGTATTTCATGTGATATGCGCGTCAGTGATCTTGTGATCTGTGATTCATCCAGAATCGTTCTCTTTTTCATTTTCCCTGTCTCCTATCCGAATTTTTGTATAAAAAAATACTCATGTCCAAAGACATGAGTATACACGTATCCCAAAAAACCTGCAGTCCCGCCCGCGGGCAGGATGCATCCGTCCATATCATGTCTTTGGAGCCTCACGGGACTCCGTTTAAAGACATTTTCTATTCACTTTTCTATAACAGTCTATGCCTAATGAATTCCAAAGTCAAGGATTTATCAGGATTTGTGTTCAAGTTCTGAAATGATATCTTCGAATTCATCCGGCAGCGGCGACGTAAATTCCATATACTCATCCTTCGCCGGGTGGACGAATCCGATGGTGCCCGCATGGAGCATCTGACCGTCTGTATCAAGTGTTTTGCGCTGTCCGTACTTCGGATCGCCGGCAAGGGGGTAGCCGATGTATTTCATGTGGACGCGAATCTGATGAGTGCGGCCGGTCTCGAGTATGCATTCCACCAGAGTGAAATCATCGAAGCGTTCAATCACATTGAAATGCGTCACAGCTTCCTTGCCATCATCCACTACGGCCATTGCCTGGCGCTCTTTCGGGTTCCTGCCGATCGGCGCCTCGATTGTTCCCTTGTCATGGGGGATCACGCCGTGGACCAGTGCAGTATATCTGCGCGTCACGGACTTGTCCACAAGCTGATCGACAAGCGCCCGGTGCGTCACATCGTCTTTGGCCACCATGAGCAACCCGCTCGTATCCTTGTCAATCCTGTGCACGATACCGGGCCTCAATTCACCGTTGATGCCGGACAGGTTATCCAACTGGTGCATCAGACCGTTGACGAGCGTACCGGAAGTGTGGCCGGCGGCGGGGTGCACCACCATGCCGCGCGGCTTGTACACAACGGCCACATGATCGTCTTCATGGACGATATCAAGACCAAGGTCTTCAGGGACGATGTCGCTTTCGACAAGCTCACGCTCATCCACTTTCACCAGGTCATCCTTCTTCACTCTGTAATTCGGTTTCACAGTGTTCCCGTTTACCAGTACTATGCCTTCTTTGATACGCCCCTGCATGTCACTGCGGGATGTATCCGGCACGACTCCCGCAAGGAAACGGTCTATCCTGAGACCATCCTCTGCATGTGTCACTTTAATTTCCTGCATCTTTTTCACCTTTTCCCATAAAGAAGAATTCAACGATCATCAGCACGACGCCGACAGTCAGTGCACTGTCGGCAACATTGAAGATCGGAAAGTCGTAGAAGATCAGGAGTACGTCAACAAAATCCACTACTTCCTGGAACAGAATGCGGTCGATGAAATTGCCGAATGAACCGGCAGCGAGCATCACGATGGCAGTCTGCAGCAGTAAATTATCTTTTGCTTCCCTGATGTACACATAAACCAAAATGGCGAGTACGACCACAGTGATGATATAAAAGAAGATCATCTGCCCCTGGAGCATCCCCCAGGCGGCACCACTGTTGCGGTGGGAAGTGATCGCAAGGTATTTTCCGAGGACCGGTATGGACTCACCCTCCTCCATCCGGGTGACAACCAGAAATTTGGTCAGCTGATCCAGCCCGATCAGAAAGGCGGCAAAGAGGGCCATCGGTATGATTCTATAGCTTTTCATGAGCCCCTCCTACAGCGCATCGACAACACTGCGGCATCTCGGACAGATATCATCGTCACCTTCATTGATTGACTCTGCCGTGGAATAGTTCCAGCAGCGTTCGCAGCGTGTGCCTTCCGCATGCTCCACTTTGACAGTGACATTGTCATATTCAATGCCGTCGAAAAGCGCATCCGCGACTTCGACCTGGGATACGATGAACAGCTGCTCGAGACTGCCGTTGATATCAGAAAAGTCAAATCCGTCAGGACGTGTCACATAAACTTTTGCCTCGAGTGATTTGCCGATCACCTTTTCATTCCTTGCCGATTCAAGGGCTTTGAATACATCATCGCGCACGGCCATGAATTCCTTCCACTTCTGAACGAGTTTTTCATCAACTTCCGCCTCTTCCGGCAGATACTCAAGATGTACACTTTCCTTTTCCACATGCGGTGTGTGCCGGTGGATCTCTTCTGATGTATGCACAAGGACCGGTGCGAGGAGCCGGTTTAGTTCCGTCACAATCTTATACAGGACCGTCTGCATGCTGCGCCTGATGTGTGCATTCTCCTGTTCGATGTAGAGAATGTCCTTGCCGTAGTCCAGATAGAAGTTCGACAGGTCGACATTGATGTAGTTCTGGAGTGCCTGGTACATGGATACATAGTCGTACCTTTCATAGCAGTCGCGCATCAGGTTGATCATTTCATTGAAGCGCTGATACATGAACTGGTCGACTTCCATCATGTCATCATACCGGATCGCATCTTCCGATGGATTGAAGTCCGCCACGTTTCCGAGCAGGAACCTGAATGTGTTCCTGACCTTGCGGTACACTTCGGAGACCTGCTTCAGGATGTCGTCTGAAATCCTCACATCCTCCTCGAAGTCAGATGACATTACCCACAGACGGATGATGTCAGCCCCCATCTGCTTCATCACTTTCTCAGGCAGTATCACGTTCCCAACGGACTTGGACATCTTCCTGCCCTGTCCGTCCATGACGAACCCGTGGCTCAGAAGTTCCTTGTAAGGGGCGATTCCCCTGGTCGCCACGCTGGTGATGATTGAAGAATTGAACCATCCACGGTATTGGTCGGAACCTTCAAAATAAAGGTCTGCCGGATATGTGAGATAGTCCCGCGTTGTGAGCACACCACGGTGGGTGGAACCGGAATCGAACCATACATCCATGATATCCGTCTCTTTTGTGAATTCACCATTCGGTGAGCCCTGGTGCGTAAACCCTTCCGGCAGAAGCGCTTTTGCATCCCATTCGAACCAGATGTTCGAACCGTGCTCTTCGAACAGGGCGGCAACATGTTCAATGACTCCGGTATCGACGATTTCCTCTCCACTTTCTGCATAGAAGAACGGCAGCGGTACACCCCATACACGCTGGCGGGAAATGACCCAGTCACCACGGTTTTTGATCATGTTCGACATGCGCCTGCGGTTCCATTCCACCTGGAACTTTGTATCATCAAGGGCATCGATGATATCCTGGCGCACATTTTTTATTGAAGCAAACCACTGTGGTGTCGCACGGAAGATGACGGGCGTCTTCGACCTCCAATCATGTGGATAGGAGTGCGTGATGAAGTTCATTTTCACAAGTGCACCGGCCGCTTCAAGATCTTCTGTAATCACTTTGTTGGCCTTGTCATAGAAAAGCCCTTCATATTTGCCCGCTTCATTTGTGAACACCCCTTTGTCGTCGACAGGACTTAATACACCCAGTTCATATTTCTGGCCGATGATGAAGTCATCGTCACCGTGTCCCGGGGCAGTATGAACACAGCCTGTTCCACCGTCGAGTGTGACATGCTCGCCGAGGACCACAAGGCTCGACCTGTCGAAAAGTGGATGTTTTGCCGTTATATATTCAAGTTCTGAACCTTTGAATTCCCTGGTGCGCACAACTTTTTCCTTGTTGAGATCAGCATCCTCGCAGAATGAGTCAAGAAGGCCTTCCGCTACGATATACTCCGCCCCTTCATAGTTGAACTGTACATAGTTCAGTTCTGGGTGGACAGCAATGCCCAGGTTGGACGGGATCGTCCAAGGAGTGGTTGTCCAGATGACGATTTTGACTCCGGAATCCACCACGCCTTTACCATCTTCCACATCAAAGGCGACATAGATTGACGGCGAACGTTTGTCCTTATATTCAAGTTCAGCTTCAGCAAGCGAGGATTCGCTTACAGGAGACCAGTAGATCGGCTTTTTCCCTTTGTAGATCAGACCTTTTCCGACCATATCTTTTAACACCCGGACCTGCGCGGCTTCGAATTCCGGCTTATATGTCAGATAAGGATTGTCCCACTCACCATCGATTCCCATGCGTTTGAATCCTTCGCGCTGCTGATCGATCTGCGTATTCGCAAATTCGATGCATTTGTTCCTGAATTCCTCGATGGACATGCTTTTGCGGTCCACGCCTTTGTTTGTCAGCGCCTGCTCTATCGGCAGGCCGTGAGTGTCCCACCCGGGAACATACGGGGCATAGAAACCGCGCATCTGCTTGTTTCTGATGATGATGTCCTTGATGATCTTGTTCAGGGCATGACCCATGTGGAGCGAACCGTTCGCATACGGCGGGCCGTCATGAAGCACATACCGCGTGTTGCCTTCGTTCTGTTTCAGTTTCTTTTCGTAAAGGTTGGCTTCAGCCCACTCTTTTTGCATCTGCGGTTCTTTATTGACAAGGCCGCCGCGCATCTTGAATTTCGTCTTTGGCATCAGCAATGTGTCTTTATAGTCCATTTTCCTAACTCCTTTTCAAATGTATTGTCATTAAAAAGGACTCATGCCGTGTTTCAACAGGGGCGAATGAATATCCGCGGTACCACCCTCATTGACCCACGACATGAGTCCACTTGTCCAGTATATTCAAATACATCATTAGTGATATCAGCACCGTCACCCTGAGCCGGAGCTCTCACCATCCTCCGGTCGCTGGTATCACTCAATGACGCCTGCATGTCTAACAATACTATTATTATGCTAAATATTTGACAATCCGTCAATATGTCATTCGCCGGACCCCGGCTCCCTGTCGTCCAGCCGGTGTGCCTGATTCTGCTCAAAATCGAGAAGATAGTCCCAATCCTCCGATTTGAGAAGGTCTAGCTGTGCTTCGACGAGCATTTTGAACCTCGCCCTGAAAACTTTGGACTGCCGTTTCATATCCTCTGTCTGTGACGCTATGTTACGGGCGCGTGCCATCGCATCCTCAATGATGCGTTCGCGTTCTGCCGAAGCCCCCGCAACTATCTCTTCGGCACGGTCACTGGCAATGCGCTTAGTCTCATCCCCTGCACGCTGGGCAGTAAGGATTGCCTCGTTGATGCTCGTTTCGACATTTCTGAAACTGTTCAGGTTCTCCTCGCGGTCATCAAGCAGACCTTCAAGCTGCCTGATTTTCTCCTCACGGGATTCAATTTCATCCTGCAGCCTTTTCAGGTGGTCGCGCACCTCTTTTTCATCCAATCCGCGGTATACTGTTGCGAACTTCCTGTTCACCGCTTCCTCTCTATCCATATCCTTCACCTCAACTTGTGTTTACCCGTCTCTGTACAGTCTAACCAGAATGCGGTACTTCCCTTTCCTGGTTTCTGCAATCAGGGAATCGATGACAAAACGGCCGAAGTGCCTCACCGATATGATATCGCCGGTTTCCATTATAAACGATGGTTCGTTAACAATCGAATGATTCACCTTCACTCTGCCCTTCTCCACGCGGCTTTTGGACTTGGCCCTGCCTTCGTTGATGACCTCCGAAATGACGGTATCCAGCCTGAATGATGACGACAGTATGACGTGGCTCTTTCCATCATCCACAGGATCCATGAATGATTCATGGGGGATTTCGGTGAGGGTCACCGGTGCATTTTTTATCCTGCTGAGCGTCTCTTCGAACATCGGCGCATAGGGTGCCGCGATTGCGAGCTGGATCCTGTCCCCTGTTATGATGTCACCAATGAGGGATCGGTCGAGTCCGACATTCATGACAGCGCCGAGAACATTGCGGTGGGTCAGCGTGACGAATTTTTCGGGATAGCCTATTTCAAATACCAGCACCTCAAAGTCATCCTTCGCTGCTTCGAGCAATTCCGGGATTATCATCGCACGCTCACGTTCCCGCTCCCCTGTGCCTCCGCCGTAAAATTCGACCCTCAGATCCGGATATGAACCGGCGATACTGCGTACAATCTTCCGCTCCCGGGGATCAAGGAAATCCAGGAGGACCGGGTAGTAATCCCTGGACGCTATTTCAAACTTACCGTTCAGCATCGTAATCCTATCATGTTCTTCTTTCCTGAAATGCTGATAGATCTCTTTCATCATTCATCCTCCGCCATCCTACTTTGATACTCGTGCTGCATATAAAAATTGGGCGCTCCGGGATACGCATTCATGACATATCCGTCCCGGGCGCCCATACCTCATATTCGGTTCAGACCAGTGCCGTGATGATCGCCTGGAAAATGGAGTTCAGGCCGCTTTGGAATAATTTCAGCCCGATAAGAAGGATGATCGGGGAAAGGTCGAGCATCCCTCCGAGAGGCGGGATCAGATTCCTGACCGGTTCCAATATCGGTTCGTAGATTTTCCCGAGTATCCGGCCGAACGCGGATTCACGCAGTGCCGGCAGCCACGAACTCAGAATGTATATGATCAGTCCCCATGTGAAGATGGGGAATACTGTATTGATGAAGTTCCTTATAAACAAAAGTATTTCAATGATTAATTGATTATCCAAAATAACTCTCCTTAAATTTCTTCTGAGTGGTCTTTCTGTCCGCTGATTTCCCCTTCTACACCTACACTGTTCGGAGTGCACAGGAAGATGTCGCTTCCGACTTTCTGAATATCACCGTCAAGCGCATATACCGTTCCACTCAGAAAATCGACAATGCGCATCTTCGGACCATGGTCCACTTTGGACAGATTAACAAGTGCTGCACGTTCAGCCTTCAGCTCATCGGCAATATCCTGTGTTTCTGAAAAAACCCTCGGTTCGAAAAGACAAACTTTCGTATTGCTCGTTTCTGCCGTCATCAGTTTCGTCTCCTTCTCGTTCCTGATTGTGTTCTTGTCTTTCTCCCGGCGCCCTGCAGCTGATTTTCTTCTGTCGGGACCCCGGGTGCCTTCCGTCATCTTCTTTTCCCTGGCACCCTGGCCCTTCGCCTGTTTCTTATCCCCGTCTTTTTCAGTTTCCACAGGAGCTGGGCGTTTTTTGGCTGATTGCTCAAAACTGGTCACCTTTGGATTTGCCTGGGATTTCTTTTTCTCCGGCTCCTGAGTTTCTGCCGGGACGTCTTCTTCGTATTCCACTACGAACATATCTTTAAAAAATTTCTTGATGGCCATGGCATTCACCTGCTTCCCATAATTTTGCTGCCGATCCGGACGAAGGTCGCACCATGGCGGAGTGCAATGTCATAGTCATTGCTCATCCCCATGCTGAGCTCACTGATCTGAATATTGCCGCCGTTTTCCGCAGAAAGCTCCCGGTTCAGCTCCGAAAGCCTCCTGAAAACATCATCTATCAGCTGCCTGTCTCCAGTATTCGGTGCCATGGTCATCAGACCGATGACTTCGATCTTTTCGCAGTCTCTGAGAGCACCGAGGAATCCAGGGACATCCGCCGGAGCAAGCCCGTGTTTTGAATCTTCGCCGGAGACATTGACTTGTATAAAACATTTTACAGTATGATCGCTGTATTGTTCAATTTTTTTTGCGACCGACTCACGGTCAAGCGAATGCAGGTAATAAAGATCGTCCGCAATCAGTTTCACTTTGCGCGACTGGAGGGTGCCTATGAAGTGCACATTTGCATCCGCGGGCAGCGCCTCCCGTTTCTCGCGGAATCCTTCCGGACGGTTTTCGCCGAAATCCCGTATACCTGCATCATAAGCTTCCAGGGCCTCTTCGACAGTATGGTATTTCGTCACGGCAATGATTGTCGCATCATCACCCGTTTCCTCTTTGATACGTGTGTAATTCTCTCTGATCATTTATCTATTTCCTCCCGATGAATGCAAGGGCGCGTCCTGTGTCGCCCGACTCAAGACGGTAAGAGAAGAATTTCTCCGTCTCTTCAGTTCCAATTTCAGTGACATGCACCGAGCGGGCATCCACGCCTGCCATGACCGCCTGATGTCGGTTCACAGCCTTCAGATCCAGGTCGAACCCGCCCTGATGCGCCTCGAATGCCCATGCGGGCAGGCCGGCAGATTCCAGCGCATCGATGACCTTATTATCCACAGTATAACAGGAACCGTTGATCGCCACACCGATGACAACTTCCAGATCGGCAGGATCGCCGTCATAATATCCAGCCATCCGGCCTGTTATATTGTGTGATGTCCCCCGCCACCCTGCATGGACCAGGGCGGTAAAGCTGTTTTTCCTGCTCCACATATAGACCGGCACACAATCTGCATAATTCATGGTCAGCAGCAGGCGGGGATCATATGTGTATATGCCGTCCACATCATGAAGTTCACCGGTCAGCCGTCTTATATTCACACCTGCATCCTGTGTTCCGCCCTCCCGGATATTCCCGCCGTGTTTCTGTATGGGCAGTATCCATTCCTCAGGCGGAAAACCGATTTCTTGACCCAGTGCATCCTGGTGTGAATGGACATTTCTGTCCTCGTCACCTATGTAAAGTGCCATGTTGAAGCTGTCCTTGGGATAATTGCTCCGGCCGCCTCCCCTTTTTGTATAGCCCATCAATATTTCATGATTTTCAAAACCGACATGATGGCGGTGGTTTACAAGATTCATCATCGTCACACCTCAAAAAATAAGTCAGAAAGGCTCGCCTTTCTGACTTAAGTTCTATTCTATCGTCTGCGTCTTGAACGGTTTCTAAGGAATGTCGGCACTTCGTAGTCTTCATCTTTCGTTTCCGGAGTGCTTCTTTCAGGTTCACGCGCCGGTCGTGACGGCGGTGTATCATCGACTCTCTGGGAGGTCGGAGATGAAACAGAATCCCGTTTTTCTTCTCTTTCAGGTGTTCTGTTTACGGATTTTTCGTTGAAGCCGGTCGCAATGACCGTAACCACGATTTCATCCTCGAGTTCAGGATTGATCACTGTACCGAAGATCATGTTCACATCTTCATCTGCCGCATCCTGTACAATGTCTGCGGATTCCTGGGCTTCGAACAGCGAGAGTGACTCTCCGCCTGTGATGTTCATAAGAACGCCCTGCGCACCGACGATCGATGTTTCAAGGAGCGGGCTTGAAATGGCTTTTTTGGCCGCTTCGATTGCACGGTTTTCACCACTTGATACACCGATTCCCATGAGTGCGGAACCCTGGTTCGTCATGATCGTCTTGACATCTGCGAAATCGAGGTTGACTTCACCGCTTACAGCGATGAGGTCGGAGATGCCCTGTACACCCTGACGGAGTACGTTATCCGCTTCTTTGAAAGCTTCCATCATCGGCGTGGATTTATCAACGATATCTAGGAGCCTGTCGTTCGGGATGACAATCAGTGTATCCACTGACGCCTTCATTGCATCTACACCCGCCGCTGCCTGTGTCTGGCGTTTTCTTCCCTCGAATGAGAACGGCCTTGTAACGACACCGACAGTAAGCGCACCCATCTCTTTTGCAATCTTTGCTACAACCGGTGCTGCCCCCGTACCTGTTCCACCGCCCATTCCGGCAGTGACGAACACCATGTCCGCTCCTTGGATTGCATCTTCGATCTGTTCACGGGATTCCTCAGCCGCCTTTTTACCGATATCCGGATTGGCGCCCGCACCGAGACCGCGTGTCAGTTTTTCACCGACCTGGATTTTGGATTCAGCTTTTGAAAGATTCAGCGCCTGTCCGTCAGTATTGATGGCGATGAACTCCACATTCTGCATGCCGTCATCAATCATGCGGTTGACGGCGTTGTTTCCGCCGCCCCCTACGCCGATGACTTTCAACGAAGCCATATGGTTGAAACCTTGCTCAAATTCTAACATTTTATTTTTCCTCCCAGTCATTCATCTTACTCGAACAGATTTTTAAATAATTTTTTCATATATCCACGGTAGTCCTTGGGTTTATCCGGCCGTTTTGTTTCCTCATCACTTCTCGTGACAGGTTCATCCGGCCGGTCATCTTCATAAGCGTAATCGGAATATTCTTCATCCTTCTCGGATGTTTCGGCACTTTCTCCATCGTAGGAGTACTGATCAGTTTCCTCCTCCAGCTGACGGGCATTGTTTTCCTTACGCTTATTGAACAGTCCCGTAAAGAAGCTCCCGGAATCCTCTGCCGGCGTTTCCCCGACAGCTTCCTCAGGCTCCGTCTCATAATTATCAATTGTAACATACTCAAGTAGTTCATCAAACATTATTCCACTGGATATGGTTGAAATGGCGCTCGTATATTCAGGCTTTCTTGCCCCCATCTGTTTGGGAATATGGATCCTGATCTTTTCGCTTACGAGGTCCTGGAGAAGTTCTTTGACTCCGAGAAGGTTGACAGTCCCGCCTGTGACTATGAATCCGCCGCTCACTCTTGTAATGCCGGCTGTCTGAAGTTCTGCGAATACATCAAGAAGCATCTCTTCGAGTCTGAGTTCGATGATATCCGCCAGATCCTTCGGGGTAACCTCGACATCAGGCTCTCCGTCCCTCTGGGGAAGTCTGACGATATCTTCATCCGAAGCGAGGTCGAAGAATGCATGACCGTACTGGTGCTTCACTTTCTCCGCAACTTCGAACGGTGTATTGAAAGCCTCCGACAAATCATTTGTAATATGGCTGCCGCCGACAGGAAGGCTGCCTGCAAATTTCAATGCACCACGCTCATAGTAGCCGAACTGGGTCAGGTCGGCGCCGATATCAATGACCGCTCCACCGAGTTCAACTTCGGATTCACTCAGGACATGCTGATAGTTCACAGCATCAGAGTATACATCCAGGACGGTCAGACCCGAGTCTTCAACGCATTTGACTGCATTCATCAGTAGTGACCTGTTGATTAGTATGATGCCTGCATTCACATACAGCGACTGGGTTGCCATCATTTCCTTCGGATCGGCCACTTCATGCAGATCATCCACTCTGAAGTAATTAGGGAAGACAGTGATGACCTCTTTGTCACTGTGCATCTCACGCTCCCTGATCGTTTCAAGGAGCTCTTCGATATGCTCCCCGGTGATTTCCGTGGAGTTTCCACCGAAACGTAGTTCCTCTTCACCAGTCCTGAACTCCGTGCCGGTTATCGGCATTTTAAGAAAGACTTCATCAATTTCAATCCCTGATGAAATCTTCGCCTTTTTAATAGTATCCTTTATAGCATTTCTTGCCAGTTCAAAATCTTTGATCATTCCCCTGGAAATCCCATCAGTGAAGGTCTGACCGGTACCGATGACGTTCACACCATCATGGAATTTTTCACCGACCACCGCTTTGACACTGGTGGAACCGATATCAAGGGCGACATAATAATGTTCCTTCAACTCGTCTGCCTCCTAGCAAGCTTTTTCAGTTTTCTCTATATACAGTTTACATTATACCTTATATATTGTGAACTATTTAGGGGGAATAGTCCAGTAAAAAAATGGACGGGGAATCACTCATCCCCGTCCCCGAAACCGGACAATACTTCCTTCACATTGCCAAGAGAGCCACTCACATTTTCTATATACTGCGCCTGGACCGGCGTTTCATAGATGCCCTGCTTTATATCTTCCGCCTCCGCACTGTCATACGGCAGGAAACTGCTGCCTATCTCAAGATCGATTACACCCTCTTTGCTGTCGCCTATCTCTTCGCGCATGCCGATATAATAGTTCATCTTGCTGTCGATTGTACGATAGTCGGCCACAATTTCCTGCCCGTCATTCATGAACATATGGATCCGTGTAGATGACTGTTCAGACGGACGGTAATAGATTTCCGATATTCCGCCAAGTATCGAAGGGTCGATTTTACCCAGACTTTCCACCAGGGCGTCAAATTCCTCACCTTCGAAATAATGGAGGATGGGGGCCTCATTCGGCGGTGCCGGATAACCGCGCAGCACCCTGGCATTTTCAAGGACCGGGTAGTAGTTTGTGTCGTTGGTGACATAACCGAGTGGCCTGTATTCTGAAATGTTCACATCCACGCCGTTCCACCAGGAACGCGCCACATGGACTTCCTCTATCGCAGGCAGAAGGGCAATGTTCTCTTCCGCCCGGTCTGTATTGATGCTGAACATCTTGTCACCTTCTGAAAACTGCAGCCTTTCGGCAATCTCCTCATCATTGATCAGGCTGTTGCCGGAAATACTGACTTCCTTGACCGAACTTGCATCGGAAAAAACATACCAGACGAGCACGCCGAACATCATGAGAGCCAGTATGATCAATCCCGTATAGACATGTACACGCTTCGGCTTCCTGAAATACGACTTCAGAGGTTTCCTCTCTTTTTTCACTTTTTCTTTCGCTGCCGTTTTTTCGAAACGGCGCGCTTTTTGTCCCGTTCGATGTTTTTCCTTTTCATCATCGGTCCGGTTGTAGGTATCGACGGAAATCGGCTTGCCGTCCCTGGTGAATGTCTCTATCTCATCTGAGCCCTCTTCGGCTTCTTCCTGTTCATACTGGCTTGCGGTTTCAGTTTCTGCAGCGGCTGTTGGATTGTCATTTCCTGCCTTCTCCATTTCAGCAGGGGCTCCAGGTTCCTCCCCGGGCGCTGCAGCATCTTCATTGGGTTCGCCTTCAAGACGCGCCCTCAGCATATCTTCATGCTCGTCCTTACCTTCCGTGCGGTCATCTTTCAGTCTTTTTTTCAGGTCATTGATATCCGGACGTTCTTCCATCGGCTCACCTCCTGATTTCAGTCTTCCAAATTACTGAAGCCTTCTTTGAAATGATCGCCCCGTGCTTCATAATCTTTGTATTGATCCCAGCTTGCGCAGGCAGGGGAAAACAGTACCGTATCCCCCGGACCGCTTATGCATGAAGCAAGTCCGGCTGCATCATATGGATTTTCCACGGTCAGAATTTCCTTGTTTGTCCTGTCGGCCAGCGCAATGAATTTATCCTTCGTTTCACCGAACGTGATAATCGTCCTGACACGTTCCATGCGGGGAATGAGTTCATCGAGTGACTGGCCCCTGTCCAATCCTCCGGCAATCCAAATTACAGGCGATTTGAATGTCTTAAGCGCAAATGATGTAGCCAGATTATTGGTCGCCTTGGAGTCATTGTAATAATCGGTCCCGCCGACAGCACCCAGATACTCCATCCTGTGCGGGATACCTCCGAAGGTGGTGAGCGTCTTTACAATTCCTTCATCAGTCGCCCCGTGCATTTTTGCAGCGATTACCGCAGCCAGTATATTTTCATGGTTATGGCCACCCAAAAGCTTCACATCATCCACATGGATGAGCGGTCTGTCCTTATAGGTAATCTTTCCGTCCTTTATACAGGCAGCTGCATCACCTTCAATCGAGAAGAATTCAACATCGATGGCGTGGTCAAGCCTGTCGAGTTTTCCCTTCTGCATGCCGTTGAAAACCAGTCTGTCATCTTCCCCCATATTCCTCAGAAGATTGAGTTTCGCCGCTTCATACGCCTCCACCGATCCGTGATAATCGATATGCGCTTTGTATATGTTGGTGATGACTGCTGTATCCGGCTTGAAATCCATGATTCCCATAAGCTGGAATGAAGAAAGCTCCATTACGAGAATATCATTTCCGTCCGCCTCTTTTGCGGCACTTGTGGCCGGATAGCCGATGTTACCGCAAAGGATCGGACTGAGGCCCGAATGAGTCAGCATTTCCCCTATCAGATGGGTCACGGTCGTCTTGCCGTTTGTACCTGTAATGCCGATGATCGGTGCCTCTGAAATATGTCCGGCAATCTCGACTTCCGTTATGATCGGAATGCCTCTTTTTTCAGCTTCCTGAAGGAACTCTATATCGTAGGGGATCCCCGGATTTTTTACGATAAGCTGTGCATCGTTCAGGAGACTCGATGGATGATGGCCGTCTACAATTTCAACGCCCCACCCTTTCATCGTCTGCCTGAGGCGCTCATCGGCAAGTACTTCATTGGTTGTAAGGACAATATCCGCACCGAGCGACACGAGTGAAGAAACAGCACTCCGCCCGCTTCTGCCGTAACCCAGAACAATCACTCTCTTGTTTTTGAAGCCGTCATATTTTTCCATTTAGAGCGCCCCCAGCAATACACCGATTACACCGCAAACTGCACCTGTCACCCAGAAAACGATGACAATCTTCCATTCGCTCCAGCCGGTGAGCTCGAAATGATGATGGATCGGCGTCATTTTGAATATCCTTTTGCCCGTCAGTTTGAATGATGCAACCTGCAGCATTACAGATGCCGTCTCGATGACGAACACAATGCCGATGATGAGGAGCAGCAGACTGTCATTCAGCATGATGGAGACAGTCGCGATGATCCCGCCGAGGGCAAGTGAGCCGGTATCACCCATGAACAGCTTCGCCGGATATTTATTGAACAGCAGGAATCCGGCCAGTGCTCCGATCATGATGGTCAAAAAAATCGCAACAGCCATCTCCCCGCGCATCAGTGCAATGGCGAGGAAGCTTGCGGAAGCAATGATCGAAAGTCCTGTTGCAAGGCCATCGAGTCCGTCTGTCAGATTCACAGCATTGGAGAACCCGACCTGCCAGAATACAATCCATACTATGAACAGGACTCCGAGCGGAATATTTATGCCTGTGCCAGGAATATGGACTGCAGGAGAAATGTCCGGAATCGCAAATGTAAGTATGAAATAGACGATGACGGAGACGGCTATCTGTGCCAGGAACTTCTGCCTAGAAGTCAGGCCGGTGTTGTCTTTTTTGACAACGATGATGTAGTCATCGATGAACCCGATCAGGCCGAAACCGACAGTGACGATGATCAGTACAAGCATCTTATAGGCATCGTCGGCAAACAGCAGGGATATGAGCGCGAGCGCGAGCATTGGAACCAGGTATGTCAGGCCGCCCATCGTGGGCGTGCCGGTCTTGACCTGATGGCTCTTTGGCCCTTCCTCCCTGATGGACTGGCCGAACTTCAACCGCTTCAGGATCGGCAGGGAAAACGGCACGAGCACAGCAGTCAGTATGAATGCAGCCAGCCCTAAAATAGATAATGGTAGTAGTGTAAACATTTTTTCCTCCTCTAATCATTCGGGTCATTCGATGACAGTGTCAGCTCCAGCGATGTCTCTCCATCAATCGGTGTACCCGGTTTGACGGATTGCTCCTGGATGAAGCCTTCGCCTTCAACTGACACATCGATTCCCATGAATTCGCCAAACATCAGTGCCTCCCGCTTCGACAATCCCTGAAGATCAGGCATCAGCTGTTCACCATCCGTTTTGACAAAGAATGTATCATATGGCAATAGTGTATCATTTTTCGGATAATGGTCGACAATCTCTTTGCCGTCACCGGTGATGATCGTCTGGATCGTATCCTCGGCCGCCGGCTCTGCTTCAGATAGCTGCCGTCCGGTATAATCACCGACTTCAACAGCTTCTCCGCCTTCACCATCATCCGCACCTTCCACTTCAAGGTATTTCAGAGTGCGTTCCATCAACGGATTGAATCCGTGCATGACACCATAATCCCATGTATCGGATTTATTCTTGCTTGCAAGTTTGATGCCGTAGTAGACAATCACCTCAGGGTCATCCTCCGGAGCATAGCCGAGGAATGACGTCAGGAATTCGTAATCGCCGTCCATATAGCCGCCGCCCTCGGGATCGATGATCTGTGCCGTTCCGGACTTGCCGGCAACTTCGTAATCATCCAGCAGGTATTGTGAATTATGGTCTTCCGAACCGCCGACGAATGTATTGATCTCTTCCTGCGTCTTGTCGGCCGCTTCTTTCGGAATGACCTGACGCACGGCCGTCTCTTTACCGTCATGGATTACTTCACCCGTTTCAGGGTCGGTGATTTCATCAACGACGTACGGCTTCTTCATCTTTCCACCGTTCAATATCGCAGTCATTCCCTGGATCATCTGTATCGGGGTGACTGTGGAACTCTGACCGAAGGCAGTGGTTTTTCTCTGAAGTTCATTGTCCCAGGCGAGGATGCCGGATGGTTCATTGGGAAATTCCGATCCCGTCGGTTCGCCGAATCCGAATTTCCTGTAGTATTCGAGCATCTTCTCTTCACCAACTCTATCCTGCAGAAGCATCATCAGTGCATTGGATGAATATTGCATCCCCTGGTTGTAGGTAATATTGCCCCACCCTTCTTTCTGCCAATCGTAGATGGTATGCCCGTCCACATCATAGGAACCGGATTCATACGTCGCATTCGGATCATATTCCCCTTCTGCAATGGCAGCCGCCAGGCCGAACACCTTGAACGTGGAACCAGGCTCGAAAGAGTACTGATAGAGCATGTTCAACCAGCTGTTGCCGAATCCTTCACGCGTCCGCGGGTTGAATGAAGGCCGCTGTCCGCTCGCAAGAATCTCTCCCGATTCTGCATCGGCAACAACTGCGAAAAGTTCCTCCGGTTCAAAATGCTCTTCCATGGTATCCAGTGAATCCTCCAGGTAGAGCTGGATGTTCGAATCGATGGTCAGTTTCATATTTGCTCCGTCTTGCGGCGGCTTCACCGTATCACTATTCGGAACGATATACCCCCACAGGTCCTGTGTATAGTCTATTGTGCCGTCCTGACCGTTTAAAACATCGTCATAGGCACGCTCGAGACCCACCTGACCCGAAAGTTCATCGCCCCCGCCGCTCTCTTCAGCGTAGCCGATGAGATGGGAGGCAAAGTCACCGTTCGGGTAGAAACGCCTCGTCTCAGGTACGAAGACCAGCCCGGCGGTCCCGGATTCCTCGAGCGTCTTCTTCTGATTATAGGAAAGGTCCCTGCCTTCCCTGCCGAATTCCACCTGGAACTGCTCCTTGTCAATTCCCTCTTTGATACGGGCTTCGATATCCTTTTGTTCCATATCTATCACACCGGCAAGTGTTTCAGCCGCTTTTTCCGGATCCGTGACATGATTCGGATAGTCAGAGTCTGTTATGAGCGCCAGACGGTAGGATTCCATGTCGCTCGCAAGCACGTTCCCTTCCCTGTCGGTTATTTGTCCGCGTTCGGACTCCATTTCGGCAGAACGTGAAAATTTGTCCTGCCCGTGTGCCACCAGATCTTCGTCATCCAGTGTTTTGACAATCATTAAATAGCTGAATTGCCAAAATATGCAAACAAAAAGCACTCCTATACCAAGATAAATTAGGAGCGCACCGACAGATAGTCTTTTTGTTTTATCGCCAAGCTTGAATCTAATCCTTGCCATACTTCTCAGCAACCTTTACATTTCCATTGTTCAGATCGAGCCCGAGTTCATTTGCCTTTTCATATATTCTGTCGTAGGATGCAAGGTCCGTCACTTCCGTCCTGAGTTCGCTGATCTCGCCTTCCTTGATTGCAATTTCATTTTCAAGCTGGGCCTTTTCAGTCTGCAGCTCATAGGCTTCCATTTTTAAAGATAGCACAAAAATCGCAGCAGCCGCAATCAAAACAAACAGTGCCAAATATACCAGGGTCTCCGCCTTTTTCAGGCTTACGACACGTGTCCTGGTCCTCGTGCCGGATTTTTCCCGGGTCTTCGGTTCAACCTGGGGCTCAGGCATGACATTACGTCTATAACTTTCTACCGCCATGATAACACTCCCTACCTCTGTTTCTCTGCTACTCGCAACTTCGCGCTTCTTGCACGCGGATTATCCTCGACCGCCCCGGCTTCAGCCGTGATCGGCTTTCTGTTGACCCGCTTTAAGATTGGCTGGTATTCCTCCGGCACCACCGGCATGTTCCTTGGCAGATCCGGACCCTTCTCATATTCCATGAACATCTGTTTGCATATTCTGTCTTCCAGCGAATGGAACGTTATGACAGAGACCCTTCCGCCTTTATCGAGGAGCTCTATCGCCTGTTCAAGCGAACGTTCAAACACACCGAGTTCGTCATTCACTGCAATGCGCAGTGCCTGGAAAACACGTTTGGCAGGATGCCCGCCCGTTCTTCTGAACTTATGCGGAATCTGCGATTTGATTATTTCAGTCAGCTCTGTGGTCGTCTCAATCGGAGCTTCAGCCCGCCTGCGCTCTATTTCTCTCGCAATCTTTTTGGAGAACTTCTCCTCTCCGTATCGGAAAAAGATGCTGACGAGCTGTTCATATGAATAGCTGTTGACTATTTCATGTGCATCGAGGTCACGGCTCTGGTCCATCCTCATATCCAGCCTCGCTTCCCTGGAATGGCTGAACCCCCGTTCTGTTACATCGAACTGCGGGCTCGATACCCCGAGATCGTATAAAATACCATCAATTTTATGTACATTTATCCTGTCGAGTTCTTCCTGCAGATTTTCAAAATTGGAATGGATCAGCGTCAGATTTTCCCGTCCCCTGAATTTCCCCTCAGCATTCTTTATGGCCGTCGCATCCTGGTCGAATGCAATCAGCCTGCCTGTTGTCAGCTTGTCAAGAAGATATTCGGAGTGGCCTCCGCCGCCCAGGGTGGCATCCACATAGATACCCTCCGGATGTACATCCAGTCCATCCACTGTTTCTTCCAATAGAACGGTTTCGTGCCTGAACATTCTTTCACACCCTATAGATCAAAGTCGATTAAATCTTCTGCAATGTTTTCAAAATTCTCTTCGGATTCATCATAGAAAGCGTCCCACTCCGCAGAATCCCAGATTTCAATACGTCCGGAAACGCCGATGACCGTGCATTCCTTTGTCAATCCTGCGTAATCCCTCAGGTTCTGGGGGATATTGATCCTGCCCTGTTTGTCAAGCTCCACAGCTGTTGCACCCGAAAAGAACAGCCTCATGAATTTTCTTGCGTCTTTTTTGGTCAGCGGCAATGCCTTCATTTTCTCTTCGATCTTTGCCCATTCATCCATAGTATATCCAAACAGGCATTTATCAAGACCACGAGTGATGATGAACTGTTCTTTCAATTCGTCACGGAACCTGCTCGGAACAATCATTCTTCCTTTTGTATCGAGCTGGTGCCTGAATTCTCCCATGAACATGTCCATCACCTCCGCCTCTATAAATAATTTACCACATCTCCCCACTTCATACCACAATTTCTATGCCGTTCGTCTTATTTTATTCTCAGACAATAAAAAAGACAGTTCTTCCGACTTTGGAAGAACTGTCTTTAACAACCGTCATTACAATGTTTTTATGACTGTAAGCTGCGTTGTGTATGAAAGTGGAGGGAGAGTGGGGGTGTGTCCCTGGAACATCCATGGATGATACACACGTTCCTGAAGCGCACCGCCCGGCATCAGTTTCTCCGCCACTTCGTCAAGGTCATTCAATTGCCGGCGCAGACTGCGTCGGACTGTGAGCTGATATCTCCTTTTGAGGTAGTCCAGCTGCTTCTGGTGCGCCTTCATATTCGCTTCTATAAGCTGCCGGTACTGCCCTCCCTCCTTTTCTTTGAGGTCGGTGTAGTCCCGGGCCAGCCTTCCCCCGATTTCCTCCACTTCATCGAGGAAGGCGATGTCGGTATGCGATTCGATGAGCGCCTCCTTGCTTCTTCCAATATCATCGGGCATTCCGGCAGAAAGCGCCAGCCCATACTCGTCCTTGAGCTTTTCAATCCGCATGTCTTCGTGGACAATCTCCATACGTTTCAAGACGATCGGCATCGGCACATCGAATGTTTCAAACACTTTATGGAGTTCACCCCAGTATTTCACCTCTGCACCGCCGCCTGCAAAAATAAGGGTATTGAAGAGCATCTCCTGCATGAGCGGCCGGGTCACAACATTGTTGCTGAACGTTTCCGGCGTTTCCCCGAGACGTCTCATAAGTTCCCGCTCGTCTGCCGGAGCCTCGTCCGAGATGAATCTGCCTTCTTCATATGTCAGCAATGTACGAGTGTACTCGGAACCGGTGAACAAGTGAACATTCGTGTCCGTTTCTATCATCCTGTCTATGCCCGCTTCCCTGTCGAAGGCAGCCTGCCCTTCCCTGAAGGCGGCATCCATCTCCTTGCGTCTTTGGATCATCGCCTCGAACATGGGAATCTCAAGCTGGCGGACCTTCTTTGAGTGGGCATTGAATATGAGCAGCCCTTCATCTTTGAATGTATCATGGACGAGCGCGTGGAAAAGTTCCGTCCAGTAGTCGTTCGACTCTATCATCCTCTCGACTTCGTCCTTTTTGCCTTTCAGGAAATCTGAATCACCGCAGCTTTCTGCAATCCTGTACAGGACCCTTTTCATCTCGGCCTTATCATACTTGTAGAACCCGAGGCTCATCGGCACCGAGAGATTCGGCTTATATGATATTTTGCGCTTCCTTCTGTGGTCGCCGTCATATATATGTGTATGGTTCACCTCTTCAAAATCATGGTCCTCACCGGCTACCCAGAATACGGGAACTGCCTCGTAGCCATGGTCTTTCTTTATTTCCTCGACCAGCACCAGGAGGGTGATGATCTTGTGGATGATATATGCCGGACTCATAAAAAGGCCCGCCTGCTGGCCGCCGATGACCACACGCTGCCCTTTCCCCAGTCTTTCTATATTATCTTCCTGGGACCTGCTCAGTCCATATGGCGACATTTCGCTCCTGATTATGCCGGCAAGCTCCTCTGTATGCTTATGTACAGGTCTCCCGAGCACAGTATCGATGCTCTCCTTGTCATAGGAGAGGCCCTGGTAATATTTAAGCAGGGATTCATCCCCCTCGTTGAAACGCTGTGTAAAGCGATCCTGCTGGAAGTCCATACATTCGATCTCCATAACCAAACTCCTTCATCAAAATATGCTAATCTAATTATAAATACTATATGCTTATAAAACAATTGAATGATTTCAGAGAACTATACTATAATGATGACAAAGGAGAGAATAACAATGGCAGAAGTAAAAAACTTGGCAATAAACTACAAGACTGTGGAAGATTTCAAGAAATTCAGGGAGTATGGTGCGCAGGAACTCCAGATGACAAAAGAGCTTGAAGGGAACATGATTGATGCTGATATCAACTCACCTTTCTACGGCATCTATGTCGGCGACAATCTTGCCGCCCGCATGTGCCTCTACACGAAAGAGGATAACAACCAGCCGATTTTCGATCCGCCCCACGAATACATGGTCATCTGGAAGCTCGAAGTCCTTGAAAAGTACCAGGACAAAGGATTCGGCAGTGAAATGATCGACTACGCCAAAAGCTTTAAAATGCCCATCAAGGCGATCAGCCGTCAGAACGCGAGACCGTTCTTTGAGAAGCATGGTTTTGAAACACTCAAATATGATATTGAACGCGATATGGCGGACGATCCACTCGTATGGTACCCGAAAGGCTATGTACTGAATCAATAGCCGCACATAATAAAAGAGAGCCGTTGATGTTGAACATCAACGGCTCTCTTTGCCACTGTCGCTTAGTTGGCTGCGACATCTTCACCTTTATAGCTGCCGCACTCTTTGCATACGCGGTGGGAAAGCTTCATCTCTCCGCAGTTCGGGCATTCCACCATGCCCGGCACTGAAAGTTTCTGGTGCGTACGGCGTTTTCTTTTACGTGTAATTGAGGTTCTTCTCTTAGGTACTGCCATGTCTTAATCCTCCTTATTCTCATTGTCACTTTCCAGCAGTGACTTAAGCTTTGATAATCTTGGATCCACTTTCTGTTCTTCCTCATCCGCCAGTTCGTCTTCTGTCATGACGGACCAGTTCCTGCCGCCGGCAGGAACTTCATCACTTTCTGTCACAACATTCGGAAGATTGACGACGATAAGTTCACGGACCACGGGTTCCAAATCCAAAGTGTGGGTCACCGGATGAACATTTTCATCCAATTCATCGGTCTCTTCCGCCTCTTCATCAAATTCCTCATAGGATTCGATGTGGAGCGGAACCTCGATATTCTCCGATGTCCGGCTATCGAGCATATGGACCACAGTATCGATTGTGAGATCTGCACCAATCCGGCTCGCGCCGACATGCATTTCACCCTCGACAGATGTCTCGGAGAGGCCGAGCACATCTTTGCGGTCTGTTATTTCTTTGAACTGGACTTTTTCGTTCACAGCGATACTTTCATTACTGAACTTTTTCAGCTGTGTCAATGACCATCTCATATAGTTTCACCTCTTATGAGCACAAAAAACATTGTACAGTTAACAAGGTCTTCTGTCAAGTTATTTTCTTAACACAACACATTATAACCACTCTGCCATCTGTTACAATTATGATGCACAGGAAAGGAGTTTCATAGATGATTATCACATCTTTAATCACCGAATACAACCCGTTCCATAACGGACATATACACCATATCGAAGCTTCGCGCAGACTGACGGGCGCGGACGTCGTCATCGCAATCATGTCGGGCAACTTTACACAGCGCGGGGAAATTGCCATCACTGATAAATTCACCCGAGCGGAAGCGGCCGTCAAACATGTCGATCTGGTTGTTGAACTTCCGCTCTACAATGCCGTAAGCTATGCCGATGACTTCGCCCTGGGCGGTGTGCATGCGGCCGCACTGCTCCAAAGCACCCATATCGTATTCGGCAGCGAGTCCGGTGACATCGAAGATCTGAAGGATATTCACACGAGACTGAGAAGTTCTGATATAAAACGCACTATGACTGCGCTGATGAAAGAGGGCTACAGCTATCCGCGTGCCGTGGACAAAGCCATCGGTTCCGACCTGTTCAGCGGATCCAACAATATACTCGGCCTGTCATACATCGGGGCCATCGATGCACTCGGGGCGGATATCGAACCGCTGACCATACCGCGGCTCGGCAACCGCTTTGATGATGAGAATCTATCTGAATCCCGTTTTTCCAGCGCCACGAGTCTCAGGAAGGCACTGATGGAAAACCGGCTGACAGAAGCTGCACGGTATATGCCAAAAACACTTGCCGGGGAGATAGCAAACGGCACCCCGCTGTCCAATGCGGATATTTTCGACAGTCTGAAAATCATCATCAGCCGCATGAGCCATATGGAACTCCGCGGAATCTACATGATGACAGAAGGGCTCGAACACCGGATAAAGGACCGGGTCAGACATCACAATTCATACGATTCCTTCATCAATGATGTCAAGACCAAGCGTTATACGAGGACCCGCCTAAACCGCCTCATGATTTCCATCCTCCTGAACATTACGAAGGACAAAATGAAAGATTATGTCCTGCCGGACGCCGTCCGGGTGCTTGCCATGAACCGGACGGGACAGGAGTATCTCCGGCAGCTGCCGGAAGATCTCGAGATCATCACGAACGTAAACAGCAAAAACCGCAATTCCGTCATGCCGGAAATTGCGGCGACTGACATCTATAACGTTTTTTCCGGCTCTGACAGAAATGATTTCAACACACCGGTGATCATTGCCGGGCGAACTTCTCCTTGAGTGCCTCTTCTACAAGCGGCGGTACGACATCCTCTGTCTTGCCGCCGTATTTTGCCACTTCTTTGACAATTGATGAAGATATGAAGGAATAATTGTTATTTGTCATCATATAAATCGTTTCTATGCTGCTGTCGAGTTTCCTATTCATGGATGTCAGCTGCATTTCATATTCAAAGTCACTGACCGCCCGCAGTCCACGGACGATGGAACCCGCCCCGACCTCCTGGCAGAAATCTATGAGCAGTCCGTTGAACTCCCTGACTTCCACATTCGGCAGGTCACTGGTCACCTTCCTGATCAGCTCAACGCGTTCCTCCGGTGTGAAAAGCCCCTGTTTTGATGAATTCTTCAGCACTGAAACATACACTGTGTCGAATACTCTGCTCGTTCTTTCGATAATATCCAAGTGTCCGTATGTAATAGGATCAAAGCTCCCCGGACATACTGCGATTCTTCCCATGTTTACCCTTCCTTTACAAGTACATTTACTTTAACCGTGCCATAGACGGCCTCTTTGATACTCATGAATGGCCCCGGCCTGTAGCTCTCGTCCCTATGGGTCTCCACAACGATCCTGCCGCCCGTGTCCAGTATACCGAGCTCACTGATCATGGCAAGGGCATCTGCTACTATCCCTTTATGATACGGCGGGTCGAGGAATATCAGGTCGAAGTGCCTGCCGCGCTTGGCCAGCGCTTTGAGCGCACGCCGGTAGTCGTTCCTGAATATTTCAACATGCTCCTGCATGTCTTTTGCATTTTTCCTCAGTATGCCGACAGCATCCCCGGCACCGTCGATGAACACTGCAGACTCCGCCCCTCTGCTGAGAGACTCAAGGCCCAGCGCGCCACTTCCCGCAAACAGGTCAAGGACATCACCTTCCACCGGCCCCAGTATATTGAAGACATTCTCCCTCACCTTATCGGTTGTCGGGCGGGTATCATTCGAATTCAATGTTTCGATTTTCCTCGCTTTGTATTTTCCACTGATGATTCTCACTCTAAATCCTCTTTCTTTCCTCCCGGGGTTGGTTTAAACTGGTGATGGGAGTTGATAAGCATGCAAAAATTCATCACACTTGGTGAAGGGTACGGCGACCTGTTCGAACTGGAAGCGCTGGTTGCCCACAATCAGACACGCATAGACAAAGCAATTTTTTTACATACAGAGGGGAAACTTTCCACATTCCTGCTCGTCATGCAGCCGGTCCGCGGTAATTTCCAGGCCATCTATGCCATCTACAACGGAATCCGGTACAATGCCGGGGAAGGCGGGAAATACGTGATGATCCGCAGATGGTGTGAAACCGCCAATATCCCGGTCGTCGAATTTTCCACACGGGACCCCGAAGATTTTTATGAACGTGGACAGTTCTATCAGTATATCACCGGAGTACTGCGGCTGAACCATCTGATTCCGCCCCTCTGACGCTCAGATGACACGGTAGTCCTTCGCCTCATAGTTTTCAGTACTGTACTCCCGTCTTATATTCGGGTATTCACTTACGACGACTTCCCTGACGTATTTAAGCTGTTCCAGTGTTTTCATTGTTTGAGAAAGTTCGGATTCGTATATATATAATAGTAAGTACTTTTTATCTTTATTCACGTATATGAGGTGGCCGTGCCGTTTCAATTGTCGTATAAACTTATTTTGTTTAAAATATATATAAATGCCAATGCGCGCTTTGAGCATCGTACTCCCACCTTATAAATTTATATAAAGATATGATACCATGTTAGTGAGCAGTTTTAAAATGAATCTATTACTGGAGGCAATGAATTATGAACAAGTGTTTCAAAGGATTTTTAACAGCCGTGGGTGTTGCCGGTGGTGTCATCGGAGGTCTTTGGGTCGGTACGAAACTCATGAGCGAAACGAAGATTCGTGATATCAAGCCTTACTTCAGACACCGTTCCCCCTATGTTTTCGCACACCGCGGAGGAATGGGACTTGCACCTGAACACACTGTTGCAGCATTCGACAAAGCATCGGAATTCGATGTGGATGGCTTCGAAGTTGATGTCCGCATGACCAAGGATGAAGAAATTGTTGTCTTCCATGACGCATACGTCGACCGGACGTCAAACGGTGCCGGCCGTGTCAGCAATATGACACTCGACGAACTGCGTGCCCTCGACTTCGGCTACCACTTCCGTGATGTCGAAGGCAATCATCCGTTCAGGGGATCAGAGGATGCGAAAATCGTCACACTCAGAGAGCTCATCCGCAAATACCCGGATAAGCTCATCAACATCGATATCAAGGATACTCCTGAATCCTATGAAGGCAGTCTGATGCCGAGCCTTCTGTACAGGCTGACGACGGAGCTTGATGTTGTGGACCGTGTATTGGTGACAAGTTTCCACGATGAACAGATTGAGCGCTTCCGTCTCTATTCAGGCGACGATGTGGCGCTTGGTGCCGGCGAAGACCAGGTCCGGAATGCGTACCTCGCATATTCAACCTGCTTCAAACACCTGTATACACCAAAAGCGGATACTTTCCAGATTCCGCCGAGATACAACAATATACCGCTTGACCGCGAAGGTTTCATAGACTACCTTCAGAGTCTGAACGTTGCGGTCGGCTACTGGGTGATCAATGAGATGGATGAAATGGATTCACTCATCCAAAAAGGCGCCCATTCCATCGTGACCGATTTCCCTGACATCAGCCATCATCTTCTGAACGAAAGATATTAATACTGTCCCCCCCCCCGGTGAGGGGGGCTTTTATTTTGCCATAATAAAAAAGACAGCCCGATGGACCGTCTTCATTCGTCTTCATTCTATATCGCCGTCTGGCAGCCGCAGCTGCCGCCGGTCGAGCATCCGGACTCCCCTCCGACAGAGAAGAACGGATTACTGCTGACCACATTGACATTTTGGCTCACGCCGATGCTCACATGATAGAGTATTTCATCAAGGAGCGCCTGGAGCTGATACTCCGCTTTCCGGTACTCCATGACGACCGGATTCATATCCAGCTCTTTTTTGAACTGGTTGATTTCCCTTCTTTTCGTACTGAAATCCGGATGATATTTACCGAATCTCTGCACTTCCTCGAACTCCTCTTTCATTTTTGTAAAACGATATATAAGTCCGGCTGCCGCCGGATCAGTATCCAGCAGTTCCCTGTATTTGCAATAGTGCCTGTATTCCGTAGTCTCCATAACCTTGCTGTTCAAGGCATCGAGCTGATCCATGATTTCCAGTTCCTTTTCAGTTATCATACACATCACCTCTCCCCCAATGGTATCATACTGTAATACCTCCCTTCTACACCGGTTTTTCCAAAATGCTTAAATTCCATTTGCAAGTCTTATGGATATGGATTAAAATTAAAGTAATGCAAAATGCTTAGGGAGGAAATTTCATGGTATTTGAAAACTCTGGTCTTGAGACGATGGTTATTTCTCAGGATATACTGCAAGACACAATGAACAAAAACGGTCTCGTACTCGGGGGTTCCTGGGACTATGAACGGATGACCTATGACTTCAAATATGAGGTGCCGGAGGGGATCTACTACTTACGTCTTCCAGGCTATACCCTGGAAGGCGATGTGGGTGCCAATAACGCAGTCCTCCAGCTTATGGACCCTTACATGGGTAAACATTACTATCCGACCGGCATCGAGTACGGTGCGGATGAACATTTCCCGGACCGCATCGTCGACCATGCAGTCGAGAAGATCAGGGCTGTCGTCAAGGACTTGAAAGCGCTCGTTTAAAACGATGACACATCTGCAGGACACTACGGTGTCCTGTTTTTATTTGCCTATAAAAAAACGGACCCTGACGGATCCGTTCAAAATCAGTTCTGCAGGATCGCCCTGATCAGCGATGTAGTTTCGCCGCCCGGATAAAGCACATAGAGCAGCACATAAACCATGACGCCTGTGACTGCTGTGCCGAACCAGATGACTGAAGCCCACGGTGCGAGTTTCCTGTGTTTCGAGAGTTTCTCCTTGGCACCGAAATAGATCTGTGTCCCGCCCAGGAAAGCGCCCGATGTTGCGAGCACAATGTGGAAGATGAGGAACACCGTGTAGAACGGCACCAGATAATCCGGACCGCCGAAGGCTGTGTTGCCGATGAATATCGTGCGCGATACATATATTATGAAGAATATGATTGCACTGACAGCGGCGTATTTCATCATTTTCTGATGGCCGCCAATATCCCGGTGCTTTTTGACCCTGACAATGCCGGCTGCCATGAAGATGGCACTGAGCACAATGAAAAAAGTACTTATTGTTGGTAATAGATGCACGGTGTATTTCTCCTTACTGGTTATCTGTATTGGTTGAATAGTTCTTTTTGGATACGGGCATTTTCAACAGAGCGTCTGGTCGTCTCCTCTTCATCCATGCGCTCTTCCCTGAACCACTTGAAGAAGATGAAGCCGAGCATGAAGCCGAAGAACACTTCCTGCAGCACCTTCATGATGATACCGCCTGTCTGCTGATCCATGACAGGTGTCGTATCCGTAAAGTATTCGGGTCCTGAAATCAGACCCTGACCGCGCAGGCCGTCAAGTACACCGGAAGGTACGCAGAGCTCCATCGCCGACAGCCATGCATCTCCGTCCGTATACGTCTCATAAAGAGGTGTTCCGGCGAAAATGATCAGTCCGCAGGCAGGTGTGAGCAGCGCTCCGATACCGAAAACATAGAGCATCTTGAACAGGCCGCCCATGTGATTCTCCCTCGGTTCGACTTTGTTGAATACCGGATAGAACATGAGTATCGCAAGCAGGAACAGAAGCGCATTGAATGCCGAGTGCAGCGTCCCGCTCTGCTTAAGGAAATCCAGAACCACAGGCAGGTGGTAGATGGAGAATACGCCATTGAACAGGATGAGTGTCACAAGCGGTTTTTTGGTAATCAGGAATACTTGTTTCACGACAGGCAGATTCACAAAAGCTTTCCATATATATTCAGGCACCGCATAGAACATCAGCGGTGCAATGAGAAGGAATACAACCGCCATCTGCAGCATATGGAAACTGAACAATATGTGGCTCAGTATATCGACTGGCGCCCCGTACATACCGTACAGAAGGACCATGCTGGTGACGAAGACGGCACCTTCTTTCACTCTGAGTGGTCTGCCCCCTTCAAAGTTCCGGTACCACTTTTTAGTAATCAGGAAATAGAATACTGTCAAAAGGACAGTGAACAAGAAGAAATAAGGGCTCCAGTTTGCCACGAAGCCGAATATGGATATAGACGATATATTTTCCAAACTGATCATCCTTTAAAAATTCGCTTATTTCAAGTATAGAATCAAACCCCGATCGCATCAAGCGCCTACAGGTGACAATATGATGACAAAGGAGGCCGGCACAAATGTGCCGGCCTCTTTGCTGTCCTACTCGATCGGAGCTCCGATCCATACGATATAGATGAATGTCGTTACGAATGCAATCGCAAAGAACATGCCTGTAAGCATCATGAGTTTGATGTATTCATGACCCTTGTCTTTCATGTGCATGAAGTAATAGAACTGAAGGATGACCTGCAGGAATGCCATACCGATTACAATCGGGATGACAAACGATGCATCGAGATCCATCGCCACCAGACCGAATGCCACAAAAGTCAGGAAGATCATGAGGGCGAAGGAAACCATCTGCTGACGCATTTCCTTCGTGCGCTCACGCCTGATGTATTCAAGCTTCTTTTGCGAAATCGCTTCTTGTTTGATTTCTGCCATATTACATCACTCCCAACAGGTAGACTATTGTGAAGATGAAGACCCACACAACGTCGATGAAGTGCCAGTACAGTGCTGCAGTGTTCACTTTCGCTGCAGTGTAGACGGACAGACCGCGCTTTGCGTTACGCAGGATGAGGAGCGTGATCCAGACCAGGCCGATACATACGTGGAAACCGTGTGTACCGATCAGGAAATAGAATGCACTGCCGAATGCACTGGAACGGAACGTATGTCCGAGATGGGTGTATTCGATGAACTCATAGATCTCAAGTGCCAGGAACCCAAGCCCGAGCAGTACAGTCACACCAAGCCACAGCTGCATTTTTGAGAAGTTGTTGTTTCTCATGTGATAGACTGCATAGACACTTGTCAGCGACGAAGTCAACAGGAACATCGTCATGACAAATGCGAGCTCCAGGTGGAACAGGTCTGCGGCAAGCAGATGGTCGTCGCTTGGCACAGAGTCTTTGAGTGCAAGGTATGTTGCAAAGAGAGATGCGAAAAGTGCAGTCTCACCGGCAAGGAAAGTCCAGAAACCGATAAATTTGTTTTTACCTTCAAGTGTTGCCGTTTCCGGGTGTGCCGGCCATCTTTCTGACGGCACATTATATTCCATGTTAGCCATTATTTCGCACCCCTTTCTTGTTCTTCAAGATCTTTAAGTACCTCTTCTTTTTTCACGTAGTGGCCGAGGTCATCCTTCCAGGAACGGACACCCATTGAGATGAATACAATCGCGAGGCCCGCGATAAGGACTGGAAGTGCCCAAGGATGATTCGGCAGATCCGCCACTGCATCGATGGCCCAGTCTTTACCGGAAGCGAAGTGCAGTGCACCAAATCCTGCGACGAAGAGACCGAAGGACAGTATGAATGGAATGATGGAACCATTCGGCATATGGAAGTCCTCCAGGGATTCGGCCGGCATCATCTTGCCGCCGTTTTCCTTCTTCTCGATCCAGTATGCATCAAGGCCGCGGATAAGCGGTGTCTGTGCAAAATTGTAGTGCGGAACCGGAAGTGGAAGGGACCATTCAAGTGTACGTCCGTCGCCCCAAGGGTCGCGCCCGACTTTTTCGTTCTTAGCAACAGTGATGATGATGTTGATCAGCAGGATGATGACGGCAACCGCCATCATGATTGCTCCCACGGTGGATATCAAGTTCGCGGTGTTATATCCCTGCCCATCCAGGTAAGTGAACACGCGGCGCGGCATGCCCCAAAGACCAAGGAAGTGCTGGATCAGGAATGTCACATGGAATCCTGCAACGAACAGCACGAATGTAATCTTGCCGAGCTTCTCGCTGAGCATCGTGCTGAACATCAACGGCCAGTAGTAGTGCAGACCGGCAAGGAGTGCAAAGACTACACCGCCAACGATAACGTAGTGGAAGTGCGCTACGATGAAGTATGAGTCATGGTACTGATAGTCGGCCGGTGCAGCTGCCTGCATGATACCTGTAACCCCGCCCATGACGAATGACGGGATGAATGCCAGTGCATAGAGCATCGGGGTCGTAAACTCGATCGAGCCGCCCCATATGGTGAATATCCAGTTGAAGATCTTGATACCCGTTGGTACGGCGATAGCCATTGTGGCTACTGCAAAAATTGCGTTGGCAGTCGGCCCGAGTCCAACTGTGAACATGTGGTGGGCCCACACCATGAACCCGAAGAAGCCGATCAGTACGGTCGCAAATACCATCGCAGAGTAGCCAAACAGCCTCTTACGCGCAAACGTCGCGAATATTTCCGAGAAAATACCGAATGCCGGCAGGATCAGGATGTAAACTTCAGGGTGCCCGAAGATCCAGAACAGATGCTCCCAGATGATCGTGTTGCCCCCGGTTTCAACAAGGAAGAAACTGGATCCGAACATACGGTCAAATGTAAGCAGGAAAATGCCTACTGTAAGCGGCGGGAATGCGAATACGATGAGCACTGAAGCCACAAGTGTTGTCCATGTCATCAGCGGCATCCTCATGTAGGTCATACCCGGTGCTCTCATTGAAATGATTGTAGTGACAAAGTTGATACCTGAAATCAGCGTACCTGCACCGGCAATCTGAAGCCCGACTGCGTAAAAGTCGATACCATGTCCAGGTGAATTGATTGAAAGTGAAGCATAGCTCGTCCAGCCTGCGTCCGGCGCCCCTCCCATGAACCATGAAAGGTTCAGGAAGATACCGCCGAAGATGAACAGCCAGACACCCAGTGAGTTAAGGAATGGGAAGGCTACGTCACGTGCCCCGATCTGCAATGGCACCGTGGCGTTCATGAACGCGAACAAAAGCGGCATTGCAGCCAGGAATATCATCGTTGTACCATGCATGGTGATTACTTCGTTGAACAGTCCTGCAGACAGGAAGTCGCTGTTTGGTACGGCAAGCTGAATACGAATCAGCATTGCTTCTATACCGCCCAGAGCAAAGAAGAATCCACCGGCAATCAGATAAAGGATTGCTATTTTTTTATGGTCGACTGTAGTCATGTAATCCCATATTACAGAACCGACACTTCTCTTTGTAGTTGCGGATGCCATTATCAGTTACCCCCCTCTTCTGATGACTCTTCCTCTGAAGATTCTTCAGCATTTTCTTTTAACGTACTGACATCTCCGGAACCTTCCTCAACATTCAGTTCCATCAGATATTCAGCGACTTTATCTATCTCTTCTTCGGACAGGTCATATGCACCTGTCATCTTGTTGCCCGGTTTCAGGCTTTCAGGATCGGAGATCCAGTCCACCAGGTTCTCCTTGTCGTGTTCAAGATAGCCTGCTATGAGATCCCGGTCACCGAAGTTTGCAAGGTTCGGCCCTTGTGCGCCGGCACCCTGAGGTGTTACAGCGTGACATCCGATACATGAGTTATTGAAGATTTCCTGTCCTTCGGCTGCGTCTTCGGTTGATGCCTGTGCAGGTTCTTCAACAGCCTGCATGTCGGCAAGCCACTGTTCATATTCTTCCTGAGGAAGCGCTTCGACCTTGAAATCCATCAATGCGTGTGAAGGTCCGCACAGTTCCGCACATTTACCGTAGAAGAGACGGTTGGAATCCTGCGCCTTGTCATCGTCAAAGACTAAGTAAAAACTGTTAATTCCGTCTATGTTCGTATCCATCTTACCTCCGGCGGCAGGCACCCAGAATGAGTGTTTCACATCCGCACCCTGAAGGTTGAAGTATACTTTCGTATCAGTCGGTACTACAAGTTCCTGGGAAGTGACCACTTCCTGGTTCGGATACTCGAATTCCCACCAGTACTGATGCGCTGTTACGTTGACGATAACTTCTTCCCCGTTCAATTCGCCATCTTCGGTTTCCATGGCCTGTGTATCTGCCTGTTTGAACGTAAAGTAGATAGTAGGTATGGCAAGAATGATGAGCAGCAGTATAGGGATACTTGTCCAGATTACTTCCAGCGTGTGGTTTCCGGCAATATCCTTCGGTTCAAACTCCTCACCGACTTTGCTTCTGCGGCTCTTTGTCAGTGCAAATGTAAAGAGTACAACAACAACCAGGATTACCAGGATCATGATGATGATTGACAGAAGCATCAGGTTAAACTGTTCCTGCCCAACCTCACCAGCAGGCTTCAGTGTACTAAGATGATTCTTACCACAACCCGACAGAAACACCATTAGGACAGATAAAAGACCTATCCATTTGGCATTCATCCAACGATTTTTCATGTAAATAGCCCCTCTTTCATACTAAGCTTTAGAAATTAAATAATAGGCCGGCAATGATGATCATTACAAAGAAAATGATAATGTAGTTCAATGAGAAGACAAATACCCGACCGGCATAGCGGTTATAGTCTTCAATGCGGCGGAACCTGTTGAGAGCAACAAGGAGCCAGGCGGCATTCAGCAGCGTGGCAAGCCCGGCAAACCACAAGCCGAGTTCCATCATGAGCAGCGGTGTGAACAAAAGAAGTGCCACCCAGGATATGATGGATACCCGTGTTCGGTGATTTCCTTTTACGGAAGGAAGCATTGGTACGCCAGCCTCGCTGTATTCATCACTCCGTCTGATGGCCAGCGCATAAAAATGCGGCGGCTGCCATATGAACATTACAATGAACATCGCCCAGGCAAGCATGTGCAGGCCCGGGTCGATTACGGCCCAGCCGATCAAAGGCGGCATCGCTCCGGGAATCGCACCGATTACTGTATTGGACAGCAGATGCCTTTTTGCAAAGATCGAGTAGACGACTGCATATCCAAAAGCGGCAATCAGTCCAAGCGTTCCAGCTGTCGGATTGATCATGAACAAAATGATCTCACCCGCAATCAGCATCGAAAAACCGGTTTTCAGTATCTGTCCGACACTGAAAGTGCCGTCGACACTCGGTCTGTCGAGCTTCGATTCCATTACTGAATCGATATCACGGTCATAGAAATTATTGAGTGCGGCAACGCCGCCGATGACCAGTGCAGTTGCGAGAATCATGAGCAGAAGGATGGGAATATTTGCGAAGAAAGACTGTCCGTAATACATCACCGCCAGGAAACCGGCAGCAAAAGCGGGCACCAGGTTCGCTTTTATGATCCCTTCCTTTACCAAGGTCTTTACAGCTTTGAAAGTTATTTCCTTGTCGACATGATGCACATCATTTCCATATACATCACTTTGCATCCATACGCCTCCTTTCGCCAATAAACACATTTATATTTAATAATAAATTAAAAAGGTCACATTTACTATACATTTCTGAAATAAATTCGTTACATTTTATATTGTTCAAAAATTGTTCATGAATGTGCCACATGGAAAACGCCAATCTGTTTTATACTTGTTAGAGAGCTTCTGTACATATCGATTTTACCATATATTCCAGAATTGTTAAGGGCATTTCAGAAGATTAACATTTGCTCTGACGGGTTCTTTCATATATATTGTAATTCTGATACCACAAAAAGCATTTGAATTATTGAGGTGTTACCATTGTATAAAAACTTGAAAATTGTGGCTGCGGTAACAACGCTCATGATGGTCTTTGTTCAAATCGGAGGCGCCCTTGTCACCAAGACGGGGTCAGCCGAAGGATGCGGTCAATCCTGGCCCCTGTGCCACGGAAAGCTCATACCGACCGACTGGCCGATTGAAACCATCATCGAACTTGCCCACAGAGGTGTATCAGGCATCGCAATAATACTGGTCGGGGTGCTGAGCTACATGGTTCTGAAAGTCATCCCGCATAAGAGAGAGACGAAATTCCTCGTCGCACTCAGCATCGGCTTCATCCTGGCACAGGCTCTGATTGGTGCTGCAGCAGTAATGTGGGGACAAAATGATTTCATTCTCGCAGCACATTTCGGAATATCACTCATCAGCTTCGCCGCGGTACTGCTGCTTACGCTGCTCATCTTTGAAGTTGATACCAAATTTGAAGCAGAAATCATGGCTTTCGGTCCGTTCCTCAGGTACAACACGATCTTCCTGACGATATATATATATCTGGTGGTCTACAGCGGAGCCCTCGTCAGACATACCGAATCTTCACTCGCCTGTCTGAGCTGGCCGCACTGTCAGCCCGGACAGTTCTGGGCGATGGACTTCTACCAGTGGGTGCAGATGGGCCACCGTGCCCTTGCAGGTATAGTAGTCATATGGATTTTCATCATAATGCTGCATGCGATAAGACATTACAGCAGATACAGGGTAATCAGGAACGGATGGATCCTGGCCTTCATCCTCGTGCTGCTGCAGGCGACAACAGGGATGCTCAGTGTGTTCACACTGGTGAACATATTCATAGCACTGCTGCACGCATTGTTCATCACCCTTCTTTTCGGACTGCTGTGCTACTTCATCATGCTGCTTTCAAGGGCAAAGTAGACTCAAAAAAAGCGATCCCGCGGGATCGCTTTTTTACATCTATTTTTCAACAGTCATCATCAGATCCATGGATTCAACAGCATCCCCGGCTTCAATGAACACTTCGCTCACCTTGCCGTCAAATGGTGCTTTGACGGAGTTCTCCATCTTCATCGCCTCCGTGATGATGATGATATCCCCTTTCTTGAATTCCTCTCCTGCCTTGAATTTGATTGCACTGACCGTACCCGGCATCTGGGCACCGATATGGCCGACGTCGGTCGGGTCCGCCTTTTTCAGTTTTGCCACTTTGGACTCGACATTTTCATCCTTGATATATACTTTTCTTGGGAACCCGTTGAGTTCGAAGTACATCCAGCGGTAGCCGTCCTCGTGAACATGTCCGATTGAAAGGAGATTCACGATGAGTGTCTTGCCTTTGTCAATCTCGATCTCAAGTATTTCATTCTTCCGCATGCCGAACAGGAACGTCGGTGTATCAAGAACTTCCACGTTACCGTACCTCTGGTTTGTCGCCAGGAATTCCCTGTATACTTTCGGATAGAGCGCGTATGAGAGCAGATCCTTATCCGTGATATCATGCTCACAGAATTGGGACATCTCTTCCTTGAGTTCAAGGAAATCCACAGGTTCCAGCACTTTACCGGCACGTTCTGCCAATGGTTCCGTCCCTTTCAGCACCGTTTTCTGGAGTTCTTCATCGAACCCTGTGACCGGTCTGCCGATCTCACCTTTGAAGAAGCTGACCACGGAATCCGGGAAATCAAGATGCGGACCGCGTGAGATGACACTTTCTTCATCCAGGTCGTTTTGTACCATGAACAGTGCCATATCACCGACCACTTTGGATGAAGGTGTCACTTTGACTATGTCGCCAAACATCATATTGACTCTCTGATACATCTTCTTCACTTCACCGTAACGGTCTCCGAGGCCCATGGATTTCGCCTGGCTGAGAAGGTTGGAGTACTGGCCGCCCGGCATCTCATGCTTGTAGATCTCAGTATGCGGACTCTTTATGTCGCTTTCAAAATCGGTATAGTACTTCCTGACATCCTCCCAGTACTCACTGAGCCTCTCCAGTCCTTCAATGTCAGCCCGTATCTGTCTGCCGTTGCCGGACTGGGCGTAATACAGGCTGTTCGCACTCGGCTGGGAGGTCAGGCCGCTCAGCGCACCAAGAGCCGTATCCACGACGTCCACTCCGGCTTCGATCGCCTTGGAGTACATCATGATGCCGTTGCCGCTCGTATCGTGTGAATGCAGATGGATCGGGATATCGACGGTTGCCTTCAGCTCACCGACCAGTTCGTATGCAGCTTCAGGTTTGAGCAGCCCCGCCATATCTTTGATGGCAAGGATGTGGACACCCTGTGCCTCCAATTCCTTCGCCATGTTTTTATAGTAATCAAGCGTATAGATGTCTGAGCGTCCGGGATCCAGAATATCCCCTGTATAACAGATGGCACCCTCTGCCACCTTGCCTGTTTTCAGCACCGCTTCGATTGGATGCTTCATCGCCTCAAGCCAGTTCAGTGAATCGAATATCCGGAACACATCGATGCCTGATGCGGCACTTTCCTTCACGAATTTCTCGACCACATTATCCGGATAATTTTTGTAGCCCACTGCATTTGAAGCGCGGAGCAGCATCTGGAACAGTACATTCGGAATTTCCTTCCGGAGTGTTTCCAGGCGTCTCCATGGATCTTCTTTAAGGAAATTGTACGCAACATCGAATGTCGCTCCCCCCCACATCTCAAGTGAGAAGGCATCTTTCAGATCATGTGCGGTATACGGTGCAATCTTTTTCATGTCATATGTGCGCATGCGGGTCGTCAGCAGGGACTGATGGGCATCACGCATCGTCGTATCCGTGATCAGCGCATCATCCTGCTCCTTCAGCCACTTCGCAAGCCCTTTTGGTCCTTCCTTGTCGAGAATCTGCTTTGTGCCATCCTGTACTTCAGGCTTGAAATCCGGAATTCTCGGTTTTTCAAACACCGGCTTGTCGCGTTTATCGACCCCGGGGAATCCGTTCACTGTGATCGTTGATATATACTCCAGTGTCTTCGTACCCCTGTCCTTCGGCTTTTCAAACACGAAAAGGGACGGTGTCGTATCGATGAACTTTGTGGAATAGTCACCTTTACGGAAACTTTCATCGCCGATGACATTTGTCAGGAACTGCAGGTTCGTCTTGATGCCGCGTATACGCATCTCCTTGAGGCTCCGCGCCATCTTATCATTCGCATCCTTGTATGTGAGGCCGTGGGTCGACAGTTTTACAAGCAGTGAGTCATAGTAAGGTGAAATGACCGCACCCTGGAATCCATCACCTGCATCGACACGCACACCGAAGCCGCCTGCGGAACGGTACGCCATGATTTCACCCGTATCCGGCATGAAGTCGTTGAGAGGATCCTCAGTCGTAATACGGCACTGGACCGCATATCCCATCAGAGGGATATCTTCCTGTGCAGGCATATTGATGACACCGCCAAACAGGCTGTTGCCATCGGCAATCTGAATCTGCGTCCGCACGATATCGACACCTGTCACCATCTCGGTGATCGTGTGCTCAACCTGTACCCTTGGGTTCACTTCGATGAAATAGAACTCATCACCCGACACTAGGAATTCTACAGTACCGGCGTTCACATATCCGACCTTTTGGGACATGTCTTTGGCCGCCTCACATATTTTCTCGCGCATTGTCTTTGTCAGTCCGACCGACGGTGCCACTTCTACGACTTTCTGGTGGCGGCGCTGCACTGAACAGTCGCGTTCATACAGATGGACAACATTCCCTTCATTGTCGCCAAGGATCTGCACTTCGATATGCTTCGGACGGTCGATGTATTTCTCCAGATAGACATCGCTGTTCCCGAACGACTTGTCGGCTTCACTTTTGGCACGCTCGTAGCTGTCTTTCAGATTGTCATCTTCTGTTACGATGCGCATGCCTTTTCCACCGCCGCCTGAAATCGCCTTGATGATGATCGGATAGCCATGCTCCTCGATGAATGTCTCGACTTCTTCATAGGATTGGACTGCACTGTCCGTACCCGGGATGACCGGAAGACCTGTAGCCAGTGCCGTCTCACGCGCTTTGACCTTGTCACCGAACATATCCAGATGACGGAGTTCCGGTCCGACGAAGATGATACCCTCCTCTTCACACCGCTTTGCAAACTCCTTGTTTTCACTTAAAAAGCCATAACCCGGATGGATTGCATCCACACCGGCATCTTTTGCGACCTTGATGATGGCTTCAATATTGAGGTAGCTTTCAGTTGGAGAGAGGTCCTCCCCGACCAGATACGCTTCATCCGCCTTGTATCTATGTAATGCCCCTTTATCTTCATTACTGTAGATGGCAACCGTCGTGATATCGAGCTCTGTACATGCCCGGAATATCCGGATGGCTATCTCCCCACGGTTTGCCGCCATGAGCTTATTAATCTTTTTCATGTTAATCCCCCTTCCACATAATAGCTAATTATAATAAATATTCAGAATATATACAATAATATTCACCACCATTTTTACTTTTTACAAATGTAAACGTTTTCAAAAAGGCCGGCATGACTTGATTCACGTCCATCCTATAATAGGCCGGCTGCTCAGATGCAGCCGGCCTCATTGTATATGATACTCTCCGCTTTCAGTTCTGACTGTCTTTTGAGATGCCTCTTCAGAGCAGCGATCATTTTTTCATCACCGGTGTTGTCATCCATCGGCTTTTCCAGATTTTCTTCCAGTATGGTGACCCACGGCGTGTTTTTCATATCCAGTCCCGCCATCATTTCCGCATGCTTCCTCAGCCTGCCTGATCTGTACCGGCCGAGCCTGAATCTTTTCGCTTCGAGATCGGCGTGGAGGTCAGAATAGACCGCCTGCAAAAGATATCCTTTCACCTGGATTTCATATTCCAGCGGGAAAAGGTAGTTCCGCACATAATCATCCAGACAAGCCTCCATCTTCTCTTCATCGTATGATCCGGTTTCAGCTATATCCGCCATCGTCCCCTTTAGAATGACGAGTGCCGACTCAAGTTTGCCTTCAAGCTGCATCATCATTTCAACATGTTCCCTGAGCGTCACGTACCGGCTGTCCTGTGACGCCACTTCAGTCAGAGTTCGGAAAAGCCCGCGGGTCCGCCTGGCGGTGCGGAAGCGTTCTTTCAAAAGAGATTCATCATCCAGAAGACCCCGGACTTCATCTTTGATTATTTTCCGGGAAAGGGGAGCCTTTGCAGACATTCCGTCCTCGAGCCCCCCGTTTCGTATGACAGCAATACGGGCAATGCGCCCGGCTGCATCTTTCAGGTCGACAAAATGCCACACATCTCCGCCTTTATGGTATGCAGCAGGATCTTCATATGCAGCATAATCTGCTGCTGCCCTGTTTCCGTCAATCTGCAGCTTTCTGCCGAGTACTGTTATTCCCATCCAAAAACTCCCCTTCTATATAAAAGACAGTCCACTTGCGGTGGACTGTCCAATATTCCTTCTGTTCCGGGACTCTATATCTTCCCTTTTTTCGCAATCTCTTCCTTTTTGACATGCTTGGCTGAAATGACAAGCAGTCCGATGGCTATGGATATGCTCAAGAATGAAGAACCTCCGTAGCTCAGCAGCGGCAGCGGTACGCCGGTCAGCGGTATCAGCTTGGAAATGCCGCCGAGGTTTACAAACAGCTGGAAGGTGATGTAGATTGCGACACCCATACAGACGAGACTGTAGAATTTATCTTTTGAGATCGCAGCATACCTCAATGCTTTTATGACGATGACCAGATACAGGACGAGTATGACAATGACACCGATCAGACCGAGCTCTTCAGCGATGACCGCGAATATGAAGTCGGTGTGAGGTTCCGGCAGATAGCCAAGCTTCATGATGCCGTTCCCGAGTCCGGTGCCTGTAACCCCTCCGTGCGAAATGGAAACAAGTGCATTGGTCAGCTGATATCCTGTCCCCGTCGGATCGTTGAATGGGTGCAGGAATGTATCAATCCGTGCCGACTGGTGCGGAGACAGGATGCTCCCTTTGATCAGGTAGATGATTACACCAACAGCGCCGGCGGCGAGTGACAGTGCCGTGCCGACTTTCAGCAGGAATCTCAGCGGGATGCCTGAATAGATGAATATGCCCGCGATGATACCGACAATCACAAGCCCCGTGCCGAAGTCATTGGAAATGACGAGCATCGTACACATGCCTATGAATCCGACGGGAGCAAGATGCCCCCATTCCAGCCGTTTCAACCGGTCTTTCTTGCGATCATAAATATATGACAGATACAATATCGTCACTATTTTGAAGAACTCGGATGTCTGGAAATTGAATCCGGCAAGGCGGATCCAGTTTTTCTCACCGTTCACTTCCGTACCGAAAATGACTGTGACGATCAGCAGAAGCAGTATGGCCACCGTCGCGAGCATCTGGAAGTATTTATTCCTGAGGAATTCCCCTGACATGAAATACGCCATGACGAAAACAATGCCGTAACCCAGTATCATGGATACTATCTGCCTGGTATAATAATGGCTCGGATTACCGCCGGTGATATCGCTCTTTGATGCAACCACCATACTGGCGCTGTATATCATCGTCAGCCCGACCAGGCTGAGCAGAACATATGTAATCACAATGGTGAAATCCACGTATTTGGAATACACCTTAACGTAGTTGAAGAAGTCCTTAATGAATGTCAAAACAATCCCTCATTTAAAAAAAGTCTAAAGATCAAAATCTCTTTAGACTCTATTCTCGTCTCTCATATATGCATCATGCACTTTGGAAACTTCCTGCTCAAGCCGTTCCAAAAGTTCATGTCCAACTACCGGATCAATCAGGCCAAGCCTCGATGCGAAATGCACTTCCTTGGACAGGCCGAACATCTGAGTGTCTAGAACCTCTTCATAGACAGGACACTGGGGCATTGTCAGATTATCCATCTGAACCTCTATGAGCTGGACAATCTTCTCCGCGTCCTTCTCGAGCTGCTCATATGCCTGTTTACTTAATTCTTCTTTACTGGACACGAAAAAATCCCCTTTCCTCGAACTCTCTATAAAATTCTATCTCACAGAGTACAAAAAAGCAAGCAATTACAGAGCTCATAAAAGTGCAAATGTCATTTATTTTCAATCTGCAAGTCTGTTATAATTATAGTGTAAGGAGAGAAGATAATGATTATACAAATATTGGGCAATGTCCGCTACCAGATTACACTGGACCCATCCGCATGGATATTTGACGACCGCAAGGAAGAGCTTGAGAAAGTGCTGGCAAAAGAGTCAGATAAGGAAGAGATCAGGTTCGAGGACTCGACGGAATGGAACCGTCAGATCATAGAAGGTTCATCCAAGCCGCCGACTCTCAAATCCGAGAAGAAATTCAAAAAGAAGGATCTTCTCGAAGGGACATTCATCATCTGCCTGGAACCGTTCTTCGAGTATACGGAACCCGAACGCGGCGAAGATGCCATGATCACCTTCACTCATGACGAAGGCGCATCCATCATCCCCTACAGTGACCGCCGACTCATATATGCACAGTTCAGCCACGAAGGCAGGCGCCTCTATGACGATGGCATGGTGGATATCCTGGTCATCGAAAACGGGGAGATAAAAGAAAAGCTAATCCATGTCACAGGTATCAAATTCGATTGACCGCAGCCGTAACGGCTGCTTTTTTTGTGCAAAAAAAGAGCACCCCACGCAGGGTGCTCCGAAATCCAGTATATCATTTTTTGGAGGTTTTGATGTTTCCCGCTTTCCTCTCCTGATGAAGCCTGAAGCGGTACAGTCCGAGTACGACTGCTGCAACGGCCAGACTTTCGGCCACCGGCAGGAATGCTCCAAAAAACGTCAGCATGATGCAGCCGACGAACATGACGATGTAAATCACTACATTTTGCCAGAGTTTTATCTTTCTGGCAAATCCGAGGACATACACAAGTATGCATAACAGATAGATTGTGATGAATAAATACCACATGCCTGTCTGGGGGTTTGTATCCAGACCGTAGATTCTGCCGAAAAATGTCAGCCGCTCAGTGACACTGACATTCATCAAGACTGGGAGAAACAATTATACTCACTCCGCTTCAAGTTTGTACTTATTTTGCTTTTGCGCTTTTTCACGTTCACTTTTTCCAAGGATCTGCTTTCTGAGGCGCACTGTTTCCGGTGTCACTTCCACCAGTTCATCGTCGTTGATGAATTCTAGCGCTTCTTCAAGTGTCAGTATTCTCGGCTTTTTCATCGTGGACGTCTGCTCTTTCGTCGCAGAGCGGATGTTGTTTGCCGCTTTGACCTTGGTGATGTTGACAGTAAGGTCATTATCGCGTGTATTCTGTCCGACGATCATGCCTTCATATACTTCCGTACCCGGCTCCATGAAGTTCTCCCCCCGGTCTTCGAGCTGGAGTATCGCATATGTTGATGCCACACCTTTGTCCATGGATACCAGCACACCGTTGTGGCGGCCGCCGATGCGTCCTTTGAACAGGGGACGGTAGTCTTCGAATGTATGGTTCATTATACCATATCCGCGCGTCATTGACATGAACTCGGTGCGGTACCCGATAAGACCGCGGGCGGGCACATCAAACTGGATGCGTGTCTGTCCGTTGCCGGTGTTCATCATATCGATCATCTCGCCTTTTCTCTGCCCGAGTGACTCGATGACACTTCCTGTGTGCTCTTCCGGCACATCGACCTGTACACGTTCATATGGCTCGCATTTTACACCGTCCACTTCCTTTACGATGACCTCCGGTTTTGAGACCTGGAGCTCATAGCCTTCACGGCGCATGTTCTCCACAAGGATGGACAGGTGGAGTTCGCCGCGTCCGGAGACTTTCCACGCATCCGGCCGGTCCGTCTCGTCGACACGGAGGGATACATCGGTTTCAAGCTGCTGAGCAAGTCGTTCCTCAATCTGGCGTGCTGTCACATATTTCCCCTCGCGTCCGGCAAATGGTGAACTGTTGACAGAGAATGTCATCTGCAGAGTCGGTTCATCGATGTGCAGTACCGGCAGTGCTTCCTGATGGTCAATAGGCGTGACAGTCTCACCGACATTGATATCCTCCATGCCGCTGACAGCAATCAGGTCCCCTGCTTTGGCGCTCTCGATTTCCAGCCTGTTCAGGCCGAAGAAACCGAACAGCTTGGTCACCCTGAAGTTTTTGATGGAGCCGTCTTTTTTCATGAGCGATACGTGCTGCCCAACTTTGATCTCGCCGCGGAATACGCGTCCGACACCTATACGGCCGACGTAGTCATTGTAGTCGAGCAGTGCAATCTGGAACTGCAATGGCTCATCACTGTTGTCGACAGGGGCCGGTATGTGCTCGACGATCATGTCATATATGGACTGCATGTTCTCATCCTGTTTTTTTGCATCGAGACTCGCAGTACCGTTCACTGCCGATGCATACGCAACCGGGAATTCAAGCTGCTCATCGTTGGCGTCGAGTTCGATGAAAAGCTCCAATACTTCATCGACGACTTCCTCCGGGCGTGCGGTTCCCTTGTCGATCTTGTTGAGGACGACAAGCGGTTTGAGGTCCTGTTCGAGCGCCTTTTTCAACACAAAACGTGTCTGCGGCATTGTGCCCTCGTATGCATCGACGACGAGGATGACACCATCCACCATTTTCATGATACGCTCCACTTCACCGCCGAAGTCTGCGTGCCCGGGCGTATCCAGGATATTTATTCTCGTACCTTTGTAATCGATTGCCGTGTTCTTCGCAAGTATTGTAATACCGCGCTCGCGTTCTATATCGTTGGAGTCCATAGCCCGTTCTTCCACGTGCTCATTCTCACGGAATATACCGGATTGTTTGAGCAGCTGGTCAACAAGTGTCGTTTTACCATGGTCTACGTGTGCAATAATTGCAATATTGCGGATATCTTCTCTGGAATTCATCAGGACTTTCCCTTCGTTTTTAGAATTACTCTTTCATAACTTAACTATTATATCATAATATGAACTATAATTACACCCTGCAAATACAGGGGATTCCATATAAATACGGATGGAATTATGGTATAATATCGCCTGAAAGCACTTCGAAAGGGATGTTTATGCATGGCTCAAAAAAAATCGAAAGCGATTTTTGCGGTGCTTGCGACACTTGCCGTCCTGATGATGGTCGCTTTCTCTGTATTCATTGCGGAAGCAATGCCCATCATGGCCATATTGTCTGTTGTACTGTTCATCGCCATCTTCGGCATCGGTTTCACACTGAAGAAGAGATACAGGGAAAACGGCTGGCTGTAGCACTGCAAATGCAAATATCGGGCTTCTGCCCGCTGAACAGGAGGATTATGGGAAACAGGTCACTGTTTTCCTGAAACCCTCCTTTTTTCATGCCCATTTTCAAAATTCTGCGCTTTGCATAAAATTCACTCAGAGCCGACAATAGCTGTAATTCAACTGACAGGAGTGACAGAAATGAGAGAAAAGCATGAAAAACTGAAAGTGTATGAATTCCTCTACAACCGGCTCCCCTTCTCCGATACGGAAAAGCAGGAATTCCGCGCGATGCAGCGCATGGAAAAGCTGGAGGCAAGATTCGAAAGGGAACTGGCCAGGATCAAAACGCAGAACATGAGTATACACTGGCACACGGAAATGCTCATCGACAGCGACTATGAAATCGTCAATGTGCTCATCGTTACGGATTACTGCTACTACCTCTTCGTCCTGCACGATCTTGCAGGTGAGTTCTATATCAACCCATTCAACATACTTTGCAGGGACAATCATGAAGCGGCGCTTGATTTGAACAGGAGCGAACGCATTTATGAAATGTTCCGCTCCCAACTTATCGATGAAGGGAAATACCAGCGTCCCATCATTTTGAAATATGTGATGATGAACAGCAAATTCGGTCTGCAGGGCAGGCGTTCCGACCTGTTCCTCGATGTGAAGAACCTGCCGTATTACCTGAAAGCGATAGAGCATTCGGCGGTGATCAGAAAAAAGAACCATCACCCGGCTTCGACAAAATTCTGAAAAGCTGCAGAGAATACACTGTGAACATGGAAAGCTATAGAAAAGGTATCAAATGCTCCGACTGCCATTCATTTGATATGGATATTCTGAGCAGCAGGCTTTTCATGTGCAGTGACTGCGGAGTTGTGGTTGGGGTTGAAAATCAGATCCGGCACTATTTCCTTAATTATACGAAAATCATACCGGATGAAGTATATACAAGGCGGGACATAAAAGAACACATTAATATTGGTCTCACCGAATATACACTGCAGAAAGTAATAAAGTCCAGCTTCAGGAAGCTGGACAATAAGGAACGTATATATTATTTTTCGCCGTGAGCCTTCCGGTGACTGTCAATGAACTTCTCATCACGTGTGAAATACTGCTTCAGTTCTTCATGGATTTCAGGATTCCCTGCAAGCACGCTGCCCTTTCTCAGAATACTGATCTCTTCACCAAGCAGGTTTGTCATGACACCGCCTGTCTCAGCCAGAATGATCATACCTGCTGCGTAATCCCATGGATGCAGCCTGAAGAAAAGCGCAGCGCTTACTATACCCTGGGCTGTATTTACGAAATCGAGCGCTGCCGAACCGTAGGATCGTGTGCTACGGGCATCTCTCACAATTTCGGTGAACGTATGCCCGATTCCTTCTTTGACCACCCAGTTCGAATTGAGTGAAACGAGCGACTTCGAGAGGTGTGTACCCTGTACCCTGCCAAGGCGAACGTCATTCTTATATGCCCCTTGCCCTGCCAAGGCGTGGTACAGGTTGTCATTCATGACATCAAGGATAAAACCGGCATATGGTTTGCCGTCGATATAGACACCAATGGAAATGGCGAAGTTCTGAAGCTGGTGCACAAAATTCAGTGTACCGTCAATCGGATCTACTATCCAGAGGACACCACGCGTATCTTCTACATCTGTGCCGTGGCCTTCCTCGCCTATAATCCTGTGCTCCGGCCAGTGTTCAAGTATCCGCTCGTATATGAACGCTTCGGTTTCATGATCTACATCAGTAACCAGGTCATTCGGGTTCAGCTTTGCATCAACCCTGAAATCCTCAAGCATCCTTCCTCTGATGAAATCGCCCGCTTCACTGATCAGTTCTTTTCCAAACTCGTAAATTTCCATAAATGTCCACCTCAAATGTTTGATTGCCGTTATCGATTATTCTATCATATAAGTAATGTTTTGAAAGGAGCCGTATAATGCCAGATTACCATTTTACAGAAAAAGATTTTAAAGTATTCAACATCGAGGGCCTGGAACCGCGAATGGAGGCTCTTATAGAAAATATCCGTCCGAAACTTGAGAACCTGGGGAGCCATTTCAGTGAATATCTGACAGAACTCACGGGGGAGGAACAATTTGCGCATGTGGCAAAACATGCCCGCAGAAAAGTAAACCCGCCGGATGACACATGGGTCAGCTTCAGCACAAACCCGCGCGGCTACAAGATGATGCCGCACTTCCAGATCGGACTGTTCGGCGACCACGCTTTCTGCATGTACGGGGTCATATACGAATCTCCGGACAAAAAGGCTGCTGCAGACAAGTGGCTTGATGACTTCGAGGTTTTCCGTGATTTCCCGCAGAGTTATCAAGTGTCCCTCGACCACATGAAACCGGAGAAGACAGCCCTTTCCGAGATGAGTGATGAAGATCTTGAATCTGGTCTGCTCCGACTGAAAAATGTCAAAAAAGGTGAGTTTCTGGTCGGAAAAGTATATCGTCCGGATGATGAAGCATTTGGAAGTGACGAAACATTCATCAAAGACCTGGAAGCGGTGATGGACAAGCTTGTCAGGATATACTGATGATATATGAACCGGATCGGAATTGGTCGATCCGGTTCATATATGTAAAAATAACCCGCCACACTGAGTGGCGGGCATGGATCCTTGCAGCTTCCGCATATTGCAGAATTTAGAATGAGAGGGCTGCATGGGACTGTTCGGGTTTCAACTGATTTGCGAGCGACTGTATCTCGGCCATACGGCTGATATCAAAATTGCCGCCGCTGACGATTACTCCACAATGCCTGGAATCGATCTGATCATTGTGTGACAATAATCCCGCGAATGCAGCTGCACCTGCGCCTTCAACCAATGATTTGCCACGTTCGAGCATATTCACTATGGCGTCTGCAATTTCCTCTTCACTCACCGTTATTATGTCATCAACATAATTGTTGATGAGCGGCAGTGTATTTTCGCCAGGCTGTTTTACAGCGATGCCCTCGGCAATCGTAGAGACTTTATCCAGCTTTTTGACGACACCTCGGTGATAAGCGGTATGCATTGCAGGTGCAGCTTTTGCCTGCACTCCGATGACTTTTATATCCGGATTCACCGATTTGGCACCGACAGCGATACCGCTGATGAGACCGCCGCCTCCGATAGGCACAACGATGGTATCAATCGTATTTACCTGCTCGAGCAGCTCGAGGGCAATCGTCCCCTGGCCCGCCATGATGTCATAGTCGTCAAAGGGATGGACATATGTGGCACCGCATCTTTCCTGCTGCTTCAGCGAAGCTTCAAAAGCCTCCTGGAAACTTTCGCCGGTGAGTACGACTTCGGCACCATATCCTCTTGTTGCTTCTACTTTTGCTTCGGGTGTTGCCTCTGCCATATAGATCGTTGCTTTCACACCCAGTTTATATGCAGCAAGGGCAAGCCCCTGGGCGTGATTGCCTGCTGACGCAGTGATTACGCCGCGGTCAAGTTCTTTCGGGGAGAGGCGCATAAGCTTGTAGCTGGCGCCCCTGAATTTAAAAGCCCCGGTTTTTTGCTGGTTCTCCATTTTGAAATAGATGTTTTTGCCAGTGCGCAGATTCGTAGTAGCTGATGTGCGTATCGGTGTTTGATGGACTACAGGGTCCAAACGCTTCCAGGCGTCATGGACTAATCCACCAGTCAGGAAATCCCCATGTAAGTCACTCTCCTTGATCAGTTATTTTGGATTTAAATTTATATCATTTAAAAATCCCATCGTTGGCGAGGGGTGTCACAGCTTTGGGCTGCTTGCCCTCGTATTCTTTGATTTTCTCGTCGAGCAGTAAGGTCAATGCGATGTCATCCCAGCCGTTCAGAAGTTTCTCCTTATGGTAACCCGGGATATCAAAAGGTACGGCAATTCCATCATCATCTGTAATTTTCTGCTGTTTCAGGTCTACATGGATGTTGTATGTGCCATCCTCCGATTTCTGCATCCAATCCCAGACCTTATCCTCATCCGCCTTGATGAGGATGATGCCGTTCTTGAATGCATTATTGTAGAAGATATCCGCATAGCTTGGTGCAATGATCACTCTGAATCCATAATCCAGGAGCGCCCACGGGGCGTGCTCACGGGAAGACCCGCAGCCGAAGTTTTCGCCCGCGAGGAGAACGGATGCACCTTCGAACTTCGCTTCATCCAGTTCAAAACCATCGCGTCTGTTTCCGTCCTCATCGAAACGCCAGTTGTGAAATACAAACTGTCCGAATCCGGTCCTTTCAACCCGTTTCAGAAACTGTTTCGGAATAATCTGGTCCGTATCCACATTGCTTCTTTCAAGAGGGAACACCTTTCCTCTATGTTCACTGATTGCTTCCATATTATCTTCTCCTAACTTGGCACACCGGCTGTGAATTTTCTTACATCCGTGAAAGTTCCTTCAATGGCAGCAACAGCAGCCATTTCCGGGCTGACAAGGTGCGTGCGTGCACCCGATCCCTGTCTGCCTTCAAAGTTGCGGTTTGAAGTGGATGCACAGCGCCCGCCCGAAGGAACGATATCATCGTTCATCGCAAGGCACATGCTGCACCCTGATTCCCTCCATTCGAATCCGGCATCCTTGAATATTCTGTCCAAGCCCAGTTCTTCCGCCTGCATCTTGACGCTGAACGACCCCGGAACAACAATCGCCCGGACCCCCTCTTTGACACGGTGGCCCTTCACGATATCCGCTGCATTCTGAAGATCCGGAAGTCTGGAGTTCGTACAGGAGCCGATGAACACATGATCGATTTCAATGGAAGTAATCGGCTGATCCTCCCCGAGCCCCATATATTCAAGAGCTCTTCTGACTTCATCCTTGTTCTCAACATTGGAAATTTTAGGCGTCGCCGCACTGATAGGCACGACCATGCCTGGATTCGTCCCCCATGATACCTGGGGTTCGACTTCGGCAGCATCGATTTCAAGAGTGACATCGTACTCTGCATCTTCATCCGTTGCCAGCTCCAGCCATTTCCCGGCCAGCGAGTCAAATGCCTCCCCTTCGGGCACATATTCCCGTCCCCTCAGGAATTCCACCGTTGTCGCATCGGGACTGATCAGCCCCGCACGGGCACCGCCTTCGATGGACATGTTGCAGACCGTCATGCGTCCTTCCATTGACAGGTTCCGGATTGCTTCCCCCGTATATTCAATGACGTGGCCGGTGCCGAATTTCACTCCGAATTTTGCAATGATCGCCAGAATCAGGTCTTTCGCAGTCACACCCGCTTCAAGATTACCATTCACCCTGACATTCATCGTCTTCGGTTCGGACTGCATCAAGGTCTGAGTGGCGAGTACATGCTCCACTTCACTTGTACCGATGCCGAATGCCAGGGCACCAAAGGCACCGTGCGTGGAAGTGTGGCTGTCACCGCAAACGATTGTCTTGCCCGGCTGGGTGAGTCCGAGCTGCGGCCCGATGACGTGGACGATGCCCTGGTCGGGATGATACATATCAGCAAGCCTGATACCGAAGTCCGCACAATTTTTCCTGAGCGTCTCCATCTGTTTCTTCGATATTTCATCCTTGATGACATCCCTGTCCCGGGTTGGAACGTTATGGTCCATCGTGGCATATGTCAGATCAGGCCGGCGGACTTTGCGATCATTCAGACGCAGCCCTTCAAAAGCCTGCGGTGAAGTCACTTCATGGACAAGGTGCTGATCGATATAAATCAGATCCGGCTTATCTGCCTCTGAATGCACTATATGATTTTCCCAGATTTTTTCAATAATTGTTTTTCCCATATCAATACACCTTTTCCTTACATATATGAGCTGCAAATTGCATTCGAAATGCTTTTGGTCGAAAGATTCTCGATCACCTTTTCCACCATCTCACGGGTGCCGACTATGCGGCCGCCTTCTATATCCAGGTCGGCTGTATGGTATCCGCCCTCAAGCGTGTCACTGACTGCACGTTCTATTTCATCCGCCTCGTCTTCCATCCCAAATGAATGCCGGAGCATCATTGCCGCTGAAAGTATCATGCCTAGCGGATTTGCGATATCCTGGCCGGCGATGTCGGGGGCAGACCCGTGCACAGGTTCATACAATCCGATACCGTCTGTGCGGATGCTCGCCGATGGCAGCATACCGAGCGATCCCGTCAATACCGAGGCCTCATCACTCAGTATGTCACCGAAGAGATTTTCTGTCACAATGACATCGAACTGTCTCGGGTTTATGATCAGCTTCATGGCAGCTGCATCAACAAGCAGGTGTTCAACTTCCACCTCCGGATGGTCACGGGCTTTCTCATCGACCACTTCCCTCCACATCCGGCTGGATTCAAGGACATTTGCCTTGTCCACGGATGTGAGTTTCCCGCGTCTCATTTTGGCCGACTCAAACCCTTTGTCAACAATTCGCTCCATTTCCTCACGGGTATACTTGAGAGTATCTATAACCGTCCGGCCGCCTTCCCTTCTTTCGCTTGGTTTGCCGAAATAGAGTCCGCCGGTCAGTTCGCGTACAATCAGGATGTCACAGCCGTCAACGATTTCAGTTTTTAATGGAGAGGAATGTACGAGGGAACTGAATCCTGTCACGGGACGCAGATTCGCAAAGAGTCCGAGTGACTTGCGTATTCCGAGCAAGCCTCGTTCAGGTCTTTTCGACGCTTCCACATGATCCCATTTCGGACCTCCGACCGCACCGAGCAGCACAGAATCCGCACTGCTGCATGCCTTTACAGTTTCTTCAGGAAGCGGTGTACCATAGCGGTCGATTGCACTTCCGCCGATCGCATGTTCATGGAAGATGAATTCGTGATGGTGTTCACCCGCCACAGCATTGAGCACTGCTCTGGCACCTTCCATTATTTCTTTCCCGACGCCGTCACCCGGCAACATTATAATCTGCTTTTTCATCCGAACCCCTCCATCCTAAAATTTTATCCGTTGACTGCTTCCTTTTCTTTAGATGCCTGTGCTGTTATGAGATATCTGTTGACTGCATTGATGTAGGCATTTGCAGATGCTTCGATGACATCCTGCGCAGTGCCGCGTCCGTTGGTCCTCTCTCCGTTTACCAGGAGCTGTACGTGGGATTCTGCTAGTGCGTCCTTACCGCCGCCTACGGAGTTGAGCTGGTAGTCGAGCAGCTTGAGTTCTGCATCAATGAGTTCCTGTATCGTCTTGTACAGTGCTTCTACGCTGCCGTTGCCCGTCGCCGCAGTCTGCACCGTCCTACCGGCTGGTGTGCTGAGTGAAACAGTCGCCGTAGTGATGTTTGCCGTACCGTAGTTCACCTGGAAGTTTTCCAGACTGTATTTGTTCACTGCTGAATGTGCAGTCTTCGTTTCCATGATCAGAGTATAAATATCGTCATCCGTCACTTCACGTTTATGGTCGGTAAGCTCCTTGAACCGTCTGAAGGTGCTCTTCACTTCTTCATCCGTCATTTCTACACCGAACTCTTTGACTTTATCCTTGAATGCATGCTTTCCGGAATGCTTGCCCATGAACAGTGTATTCGACGATACGCCGACGAGTTCCGGCGTGATTATTTCATAGGTTTCTGCGTTTTTCAGGACTCCGTCCTGGTGGATGCCGGATTCATGTGCATATGCATTGCGTCCGATGATCGCCTTGTTCGCCTGCACATACATGCCTGAAAGCTTGGCAATCAGATCGCTTGTCCGTTTGATTTCATCGAGCTTGAGGCCTGTTTCATAGTTGTAACGATCGGCGCGTATATGAAGCGCCACCGCTACTTCTTCCAACGCGACGTTGCCGGCACGCTCGCCAATCCCGTTGATGGTACCCTCGACCTGCGTGGCGCCATTTTCAATGGCCGCCATCGTATTTGCCGCTGCCAGGCCAAGGTCATTGTGACAATGGCAGGACAGGTCAGCCTTTGCGATGTTGGGCACATTTTCCTTCATATACTTGAACATCCTGCCGTATTCATCCGGTGTAGTATACCCTACAGTATCCGGCAGATTAATCACCGTTGCACCGACATCAATGACCTGCTCGATGATGTTCGCCATGAAATCCCAGTCAGAACGGGTGGCATCCTCTGCGGACCATTCCACCTCAGAGAATCTTTCACGAGCATATCTGACCATGTCCACAGACTGCTTTATCACCTCTTCGGGTGTCATCTTCAGCTTGTATTCCATATGGATCGGAGATGTCGCAAGGAAAATGTGGATCCGCGGGTTCGGTGTATTTTTCAACGCTTCCCATGCACGGTCGATATCTTCTTTCCTCGTACGGGCGAGTGCTGTCACCGATACATCCGTTACAGTATCGGCGATCAGTCTCACCGCCTGGAAATCACCTTCCGAGGCGGCCGGAAAACCGGCTTCCATGACATCCACGCCCAACTTTTCCAGCTGCTTTGCAATTTCAAGCTTCTCCATCTTATTCAGATTGACACCCGGGGACTGTTCACCGTCCCGGAGTGTAGTATCAAAGATCCTAATTCGTGACATGAACATCCCCTTCTTTCTTTTTGCCACTGACCGGCTGTTTGACAAATGGCATCAATTCGCGCAGGTCCTGACCTACTTTTGTGATTGGATGCTGATACTCCTTATTATTGATCGCATTATACTGAGGACGTCCCGCCTTGTTCTCAAGAATCCAGCCTTTGGCGAATTCACCGCTCTGGATTTCCGAAAGCACCTCTTTCATGCGTGCTTTGGTTTCGTCATTGACTACACGCGGTCCGGATACGAAATCCCCCCACTGTGCCGTATCGGAGATGGAGTAGCGCATGTTTTCCATGCCGCCTTCATACATAAGGTCAACGATGAGCTTCATCTCATGGAGACATTCGAAATAAGCGACCTCCGGCTGGTATCCCGCTTCTGTCAATGTTTCAAACCCGGCTTTGACAAGACTTGTGAGTCCGCCGCAGAGTACAGCCTGCTCCCCGAAGAGATCCGTTTCCGTCTCTTCCTGGAAGGAAGTTTCAAGTACACCCGCTCTCGCTGCCCCGATTCCGGCTGCATAGGCCATCGCCACGTCCGTCGCATTGCCCGTCACGTCCTGGAACACACCGTACAGTGCGGGAACGCCTGCTTCCTCTTCATACGTTCTGCGTACAAGATGTCCAGGACCTTTCGGTGCAACAAGGAACACGTCGATATCCTCTCTTGGCACAACCTGGTTGAAATGGATGTTGAAGCCGTGGGCGAATGCTAGCGCACTGCCTGATTTCAAGTTGTCTTTGATACTGTCCTCGTATACTTTCGGCTGATTCTCATCCGGCAGCAATACCATGGTGACATCCGCTTCAGCCACTGCCTCCGCCACCGCTTTCGTGTCAAAACCATCTTCCCGCGCCTTCTCCTGCGATTTTCCCGGACGGAGTCCTACAACGACTTCATATCCGCTATCCCTAAGGTTCTGTGCATGTGCATGTCCCTGTGAGCCGTAGCCGACAATAGCCACTTTTTTGCCCTCGAGTGCCGTTTTGTTGATGTCTTTGTCATAGAATACTTGTGTCATTATAATCTTCCTTCCAATTTTTGAGTGTATTTTTAATATTTTCCATATGAATGTTCCGGTTCTTTCCCGCTCAGATGCTTAATGTGCTGAAGTCCTGGATCTGTCTGGCGGGTTGCTTCCCCCGACGGAAAGCAGTAACACCTGTTCGCTTGAGTTCGATGATGCCGTATGGCCGGAGCAGGTCCGCCAAGGCATCTATCTTATCCGGTTTGCCGGTCACTTCGATGATCATGCTGTCCCGGGAGATATCGAGCACCCTTGCCCGGAAGGGTTCGATTATGCCCTGTATCTCAGAGCGTGTTGCGCTTGTACTCCCCACCTTTATCAGTGCAAGTTCCCTGGCTACGATCGAATAATCGGTGATGTCATTGACCTTCAGTACATCAATCTGTTTGTTCAGCTGCTTTGTCAGCTGTTCAATCTTGTTCTCGTCCGGCACATCCACGACAAAGGTCATTTTTGAAATTCCTGCTGTTTCGGAAGTCCCGACTGTGATGCTCTCGATGTTGAACGCCCTTTTGGACAGCATCCCTGTAATCCTGTTCAGGACACCGCTTGAGTTCTGGACTGTGGCTGTAATTATTCGCTGCATCTTCTCACCCCCAGCATTTCGTGGTTGCCCTTGCCCGGTGCAACCATCGGGAATACCTTATCCAATTTCTGCACTCTGGCGTCTACCAGCACCGGCCCGTCATAAGAGAAGATTTCATTCACCACCGCAGGAACCTCCGCTTCATTCGAAACCCTTATTCCTCTGATGCCGAACCCTTCGGCCAGTTTGACGAAGTCCGGGTTTTCAGTCATCAGCGATGAGGAATACCGTTCTTCATAAAACTTCTCCTGCCACTGCCTTACCATACCGAGTGCTTCATTATTGACAATGATGACTTTGATTGGCAGCCGGTGCTGTTTGATGACCGCAAGTTCCTGCATCGTCATCTGGAAACCACCATCCCCTACGATTGAGACCACCGTCTCCCGGGGACGGCCGAGCTGTGCACCGATGGCTGCCGGCAAGCCGAATCCCATCGTCCCCAGTCCGCCCGAAGTCACCCATTTATGGGGTTCATTGAACTGATAGAACTGCGCCGCCCACATCTGGTGCTGTCCGACATCCGTTGTCACGATGGCCTGACCGTCTGTTTCGCGATGCAGCTCCTCGATCAGCCACTGCGGTGAAATCAGCTCATCCGAACGTTCGAACCAGAATGGGCTGCTGTCTTTATTATCCATTACACGACTGTACCACTCCGTACAGTCCGCTTTTTCAATGTGCGTTTCAAGCAATCCCTGAAGTGCCTCTTTGGCATCTCCGACCACCGGGATGTCCGTTTCGACATTTTTGCCGATCTCGGCCGGGTCGATATCGACATGGGCAACTTTCGCCTCCGGAGCAAAATGCTGCAGTGCACCGGTCAGGCGATCGTCGAATCTTGCTCCGATATTGATGAGCAGATCCGCCTCATAGATTGCCATATTGGCGGCGTACGACCCATGCATACCCGCCATGCCGAGCGCCTGTCTGTGGCCGCCCGGGAAGCTGCCGATTCCGAGCAGCGTGGTCGTTACCGGGAGTCTGTGCTTTTCTGCAAATTCGAGCAGCTCCCCGTCTGCCCCGGAAAAATTCACGCCGGCTCCTGCCAGCAGGACCGGCCGCTTCGCCGATGCAAGTGCATCAGCCAGCCTTCTGATCTGCAGCGGGTTCGGCCTGTATGTCGGCTGATACCCCGGCAGATGGAAATCACCGCTGAAAGTTTCTCCGGAAATTTCCTGTGCAATGTTTTTGGGTATATCCACAACAACCGGGCCGGGTCTTCCCGTCGTCGCGATATGGAATGCAGCGTTTATGATCCGCGGGAGTTCCTTGAGGTCCGTAACCTGATAGTTATGTTTCGTGATCGGTGTCGTCACCCCGATGACATCCGCTTCCTGGAAAGCATCAGAACCGATGACTGCCGTGGATACCTGACCGGTGAAGACAACCACCGGCAGCGAATCCATCATCGCATCTGTAATGCCTGTGACCAGGTTGGTCGCCCCCGGACCGGAAGTGGCAATGACGACGCCCGGCTTACCTGTAACCCTTGCATATCCCTCTGCTGCATGGATGAGCCCCTGTTCATGTCTGCACAGTATATGCTGGAACGGCGCTTCCGCACGGTGCAGCGCATCGTATATTGGAAGTACAGCACCACCCGGATAACCGAATACTGTATCGACACCCTGTTCAACCAGCGACTCGATGAACAGGTCTGCGCCCGTCCTTAGCTTCTGCTCCTGCGCTTCAATTTTCATTTCACTCTTTGTCTGAGTTCTCATTACCACTTACCTCCTTGTATTTCACACTGGAAAGGTTCCTGTGAAAGCTTTGTAATAATAAAAGACTCTTTCCTCCCTGAAGACACCTATTTGAAATAAGTATCAGCATGGGGAGAAAAGAGTCCTTTTTCACGGTACCACCCAAATCTGCATTCACCTTACGGTGGATGCCTCCTGGACTGCCGACGGCAGTCCTTTTTGGTAACGGGTGCCCTGCACCCGGCTCGGCCTATTCGATGAACTCATCTTTCAGTCCGGCACTCAGGGTCGAGAATCATGATTCTGACATTCCCGGGTTCCAGCAGCTCCCGGGTCTCTGGTAAATGTCACTTGTAATCATAATGTCCCATCGTCGTTTTCCTGTATGTGTATCCGAAAAGCTATCAGACATTTCTGATATGTGATATTGAAAGTAATCTTATAACGTTTGGAATAAGAAATCAACACCTAAATATTAAATTATTTTAAATCGTCTGATATTTCTGATTTTGTTATCGCTTACATTGGCTACATATCAAGGTTTAGAAAAAAACAATTTTTCTTAAATATTTTTGCTTTCAATAGAAAAACCTCCCCGAAAGTTCCGGAGAGGTTCCCATCATGCTTTATTTTGTGAGGAAATCAGTAACAGCACCCTGGGAAGAGCACGTCACATTATGTGCATATTTCCCCAGCACACCTTTTTTATACAGTTCAGGTGCTTTCCATTCTTTTCTGCGCCTGTCGATCTCCTCATCAGTTACATCGAATGATATTTCCTTTTTGTCGGAATCCACAGTGACGAGATCACCTTCACGGAGGAAGGCGATCGGACCGCCGGCCTGCGCTTCAGGTGAGATGTGCCCCACTACAAGTCCATGTGTCCCGCCGGAGAACCGGCCGTCTGTCAGAAGTGCCACCTTCTCCCCCATGCCTTTGCCGACGAGCAGACTGGATACGGAAAGCATCTCAGGCATCCCCGGTCCGCCTTTTGGTCCGACATAGCGGATGACAAGTACGTCCCCTTCCTTGATTTCATTGTTGAGTACCGCATCTGTCGCCTCTTTTTCGTTATCGAAAACCCGCGCCGGTCCCTGGTGATGTTTCACTTTGACACCGGAAACTTTCGCCACTGCCCCTGTCGGTGAAAGGTTCCCTTTCAGCACGATCAGCGGTCCGTCTGCGCGTTTCGGATTGTCAAGCGGCATGATGACATCCTGACCCTCTTTAAGGTCGTCCACTTCCGCCAGGTTCTCGGCAACCGTCCTGCCTGTAACTGTCATGCAGCCGCCGTGGATGTAACCTTCCCTGTGAAGCATTTTCATGACGCCTTGTACACCGCCCGCCTTATACAGATCCTGCATTACATAGCGGCCGCTCGGCTTCAGGTCTGCCAGATGAGGCACACTCTCCTGCAGACGGTTGAAATCGTCGATTGTAACGTCCACTTCAGCCGCATGTGCAATCGCAAGGATATGGAGGATGGCATTCGTTGAGCCGCCAAGTGCCATGACGACAGTAATTGCGTTTTCAAACGCTTCTTTTGTCATGATATCTTTTGGATATATTTCCTTCTCAAGCAGATTGTATACCGCTTCACCGGCTGCTTTTAGATCCTCGGCTTTCGCTTTGGACTCAGCAGGGTTGGAGGCACTGCCGGGCAGGCTCATCCCCATCGCCTCCATCGCGGAAGCCATGGTATTCGCAGTATACATGCCGCCGCAGGCACCGGCTCCCGGACAGGCACTGCACTCTATGGCATTCAGCTCTTTGTCGTCGATATCACCGTTATTGTGCTTGCCGACACCTTCAAAAACTGAAACCAGATCGATGTCAGTACCGCGCAGGTTCCCCGGCGCAATGGTGCCGCCGTAGGCGAATACGGCAGGCACTTCAGCATTCGCAATCGCAATTGCACAGCCGGGTATGTTCTTGTCGCACGCTCCGATGGCAACAAGTCCGTCCAGGTTCTCCGCACCGACGACCGTCTCGATGGAATCCGCGATCAGATCACGGGACGGCAGTGAATAGCGCATGCCCTGCGTACCCATGGAGATTCCGTCAGATACTGTGATCGTGTTGAACTGAAGCGGTACACCGCCTGCCTCCTGTGCCCCTTTCTTGGCTTCAAGTGCAAGGTCGTTCAGATGTATGTTGCAGGGCGTCACTTCCGCCCATGTACTCGCAACGCCAATCTGCGGCTTTGTAAAACTTTCATCAGTCAATCCAACCGCCCGGAGCATCGCCCGGTTCGGCGCTTTCACGTTGCTTTCAGTATAGACATGGCTTTTGATCCGTAGATCTTTTTTTGTTTTTCCCTCAGTAGACATACTGTGGACCACCTTTCATTTACCTTCATCTCTTTTTATGTGCGTACTCTGTCCGCTTTCGGCTCCTGTGTCACTCCAGCCTCTTCACTGCCGTCAGTCTTTTTACTCATCCAGGTGGCAATCAGCGAACCTGAAATATTATGCCAGACACTGAACAGTGCCGCCGGCACTGCGGACAGCGGTGAGAAATGTGCTGCTGACAAAGCAGCGGCAAGGCCGGAGTTCTGCATGCCGACTTCTATCGAGGTCGCTTTCTGATCCGCAAGTTTCAGACCCGATACTCTGGCAGCCAGGAATCCGACGGTATACCCGACCATATTATGCAGTATCACAACCAGGAATATGAGAAGCCCGGATTGGACGATCGCATCAGTGTTGGCTGAAACGACTGCTGCGACAACACCGACGATGCCGATCACTGATATGAGCGGCAATATTGCAATGCCTTTTTCAATGCGGTCACCTGCAAGGTACCTCACGACAAGCCCCAGAATGACAGGAACCAGGACAATCTGGACGATGGATACGAACAGATCCATGAAAGATACAGGCAGCCATGCACTGGCAAGGATCAGTGTGAGCGCCGGGGTCAGCACCGGGGCAAGTACAGTGGATACAGCCGTGGCCGTGACGGACAGTGCCGTATTCCCTTTCGCAAGATATGTCATGACATTGGAGGACGTCCCTCCCGGTGTGCACCCGACCAGGATTACACCCACCGCGATTTCAGGCGGAAGCTGGAACAGCATGACGAGCCCAAGTGCAATGATCGGCATGATCGTATATTGGGCAATGACCACGATAAATACGATTTTCGGGGCATTCAACACCCTTTTGAAATCCCCAGGCTTCAATGTAAGCCCCATACCGAACATTATGATCCCGAGAAGCAGATTGATATAGGCACCAATCCATGTAAATCCTCCGGGGAATAAAAACGATACTACTGCAAATAAAATCACCCAGACTGCGAAAGTGTTTCCCACAAACTGGCTGAATCTGGATACAGCATTCATTACAGGCCCTCCTTCATTGGACAGAAGTTCATTCAGTTTCGCTTGAAACTATAAAGAGTATATTAGCAGATAATTCAAAATTATCCTAGATGTTTAGTTAAAATCTTTCGAATCTTTTAAATACGCAAGGACTGCTGGAGGGGGATGATCAATAACTCCCCTTGCTTTGGCATCGCTTACAAACGGTCACAAAAAACTATATGATTTTGATATATAAATTCCGGGTTTTATATTATAATGATTATAGATTATTAAAAGGAGACAGCAGAATGGGATTACGCGAAGCTAATAAAGAGCGTCGTCGTTCCGGCATAATCAGTACTGCCGAAGAACTTTTCATAAAAAAGGGCTTCAACGCAGTGCATATGCAGGATATTGCCGATGCCGAAGGTATTGGAATCGCCACGTTATTCCGGTACTTTCCTAAAAAGAAGCAGCTGATTTTAGCAGTAGCGACTTCAATAATGGAATCAGAAGCAGATGCTTTCAAAAATATATTGGACCAGCCCGGCCGTACAGCATACGAGAAGCTTGAAGACTGCTTTAAATATATGAAAGACTCAAAGAATCACCCCGGAGCAAAGAAATCCAAATTCAATAGTGCTTTCCTGGTCTACGCGGACAATGTATTGGATCCGATGGACAACATGCTCCCCTACTTCAACGCACGCAGACGGATTGCAGACCACTTCATGGAACTGATCGATATGGGAAAAGAGGACGGCTCACTGCATTCTGAGAGGTGCTGCAGAAAAATCATGCTGCCGATACTCAATAATTTCAGCATCTATACACAAAAACTTGCGATGAGTCATCCAATCGTCGATCTAAGCGGTGGCCTGTCAGCTGAAAACCAGCTGGAAACCGTGAGCAGGATATACCTCGAATATTTAAAGCCCCAGCAGTAAAAAGCGGCACCCGGCCTGAATCAGGCCGGGTGCCGCTTTCATCTGCTGCTATTCACCGTTGTTGCGACGGTCCAGGTTATTCCTTCTTTCACGTGAAGCATCATAATCATATTCACTGTTCTTCAAGGAGCCGCGGCGTTTTTCATCTGTATCATCAGGAGTTTCACCATCATCCCCGGATACTCCGTCATTAAAGCGACCCGTGCCGCCACGTCTCGTATATTCTTCCTCTGTCACTGGTTCCGTGGCTTCCTGGGAATCAATGTTTCCATCGACATAACGGTCCGGTTCCCCGCCGATATTGTCTTCATCCACATAGCGGTCATCACCACGCTCAGAACGTTCATCATCATATGCTGACAGTCCGGCTGTACCGTCTTTTTGCCGGTCCCTGTATTCACGCTCGGTCTCATCATCGATCGCGCGGTACTGACGGGTCGACTCCAGATCATCCTCCCCATATGAACGGTCGCGGTTTTGCGGTTCACGTTCATAGGTTTTCACGTCATCCTGGTCATGGTCACGCAGTGAGCCAGTGCCTGCCGTCCTGTCCGATTCTGGAGTACGGCGGTCTTCCGCAAATCGTTCCCGTCTCCTTTCCTCTCCGGCAGGATAGCCATCATCGTGTGTGATGACGCGATCCTTGCGGACAAAGAGCAGAATGGCTGCAATGACGAAGAACAACGGGATGAGACCCGTAATGACTGCAAATACCAGCGGTGCTGTCAGCACCCCTGCTATGAGCAGCAGGAAGCCGGACAGTATCCTCCGTCTGAGAGTAAGCAGTCCAAACAGTCCGATGATCAGAGGCACTGCAAGGTAGAGTGCAACCATCCATGAACTGTTGAGCATGCTGAGTACTGCATCAGTCATCTGGTCAGCTGAGAGATCGCCCGACCCCTGCTGCGCAACTGCATCCTGTACCTGCATTCTGACTGTTTCGATGATTGCAGGGTCATTCACCATTACAAGGGAAAAGAATAGAATTAGACCTGTAATCGCAAGCAGTGCTATCCATGCCAGCCAGCCAAAAATTCTTTCAGCTATCCGGCTGACAGGTTCTACAGTTTGTGTGTAGTGTTTTTTAGCCATATTATCCTCCAAATATTTATGCCTTCATAGTGAATAATACCCTACAGGTCATATTTTAATCAAACATACTTAATACGATCTGGTAAAATTCCATGAAGAGTATGATATGTAATAACAGGCTGTGTTTTTCACAGCCTGCCGGATCAGACTTTTATCGTCACATCCTCCTCCAAATCCTTCAGCTGCTTCACAGCCCGGTATGCCTCCATGCCGCTGCTTTGTTTAAAGTCGCGGAATATCGTCTTCTCTTCCGCCTTGGAGGGCACCACGTTTTTAAATCTGTCATACCTCTCTTTAAGAACACGGGAGTCTACCCCTTTATCGAAAGCAGCTTCCACTGCTTCAAAGAACTCAACGACATCAATCACTTCTTCGGTCGTCCAGTCGGCATCGATCGGATAACTGTATTCTTCTGCCATCTATTCATCACTCCAGTATGAAAAAAGGCGCCCTTATGAAAGGACGCCTGATTCATGATTTTACGATTACATAGTGTGTACCGGCTTGCCAAGGAGGACATCTGCAGCCTCCATTGGAATTTCACCGAGCGTCGGATGCGCATGGATTGTCAGGGAAATGTCTTCCGCAGTCATGCCCGTCTCAACAGCAAGGCCGAGTTCGGCGATGACATCTGAAGCTCCTGTGCCTGCCACCTGGGCACCGATGAGAAGTCCATCTTCTTTGCGGGAAACAAGTTTTACGAAGCCGTCTGTTTCATTGAGGCCCAGTGCGCGGCCGTTGGCTGCGAACGGGAATTTGCCTGTTTTGACTTCGAATCCTGCCTCTTTGGCACTGGCTTCATTGTGGCCGACAGTGGCAAGTTCCGGTTCAGTGAAGCATACAGCCGGAATCCCGAGGTAGTCCACTTCGGATTTTTCACCGGAAATCGCTTCTGCTGCAACTTTGGCTTCATAGCTCGCCTTATGTGCAAGTGGGAGGCCTGGAACGATATCACCAATAGCAAAGATATTGTCGATGGAAGTCCTGGATTGTTTGTCCACTTCCACGAGACCTTTGTCAGTCATCTTGATGCCAAGCTCTTCAAGACCGAGTTCGTCCGTGTTAGGACGGCGTCCGACAGTGACGAGTACATAGTCAGCTTCGAGTTCTTTCGTTTCACCTTTGACTTCATAAGTGACTTTGACGCCATTGTCTGTTTCCTCAGCAGATTGTGCCATCGCTTCGGTTTCGACTGTAACGCCTTTTTTCTTGAGGTTCTTTTTGACAACCTGGGTCATCTGTTTTTCGAAACCGCCGAGGATGTCTTTGGCACCTTCGAGAATAGTCACTTCAGTACCGAAGTTTGCATAGGCTGTACCAAGCTCTGAGCCGATGTAGCCGCCGCCGATTACGACAAGCTTTTCAGGTTTTTCCTCAAGAGCAAGCGCTCCTGTGGAATCCAGCACACGCTTGCCGAATTTGAATCCTGGGATTTCAATCGGACGTGAACCTGTAGCGATAATTGCATTTTTGAATTCATAAGTCTGGGACTGTTTTTCATCCATGACTTTCATCTTGTTAGAGTCGACGAAGTACGCTTCGCCTTTTACGATTTCCACTTTGTTGCCTTTGAGCAGCCCTTCAACCCCGCCAACGAGTTTCTTCACTACGCTGTCTTTGAACGACTGCACTTTTGAGAAGTCCAGTTTGACGCCATCAGTCACAACACCCATGTCCTCAGAGTGCTGAGCCTGATGGAAGCGGTGCGAGGAAGCGATCATTGCTTTGGAAGGAATACATCCGACGTTCAGACATACACCGCCAAGATCGCCTTTCTCGACAATCGTCACTTTCTGGCCAAGCTGTGCTGCACGGATTGCTGCAACATATCCGCCCGGACCGGCGCCAACTACTACAGTATCAGTTTCAATAGGAAAATCTCCAACTACCATATGCTCTTATCCCTCCATCAGTAATAATTCCGGATTGTTAAGCAGACGCTTAACATGGTTCAATGCATTCTGTGCTGTCATACCGTCAATCTGTCTGTGGTCGTAGCTCATAGAAAGTGCAAGAACTGGTTTAGCAACGATTTCACCATCTACAACCATTGGTTTCTGTTCAATACGGCCTATGCCGAGAATTGCAACTTCAGGTTGGTTGATAACCGGTGTGAACCATTGTCCACCTGCTGATCCAAGGTTGGAAATCGTCATGGATCCGCCTTTCATTTCCTCGCCGCTCAATTTGCCGTCCCGTGCTTTGCCGGCAAGCTGATTGATTTCATCAGAAATCTCGAACATTGATTTCTTGTCCGCATCTTTGACTACAGGTACAACGAGACCTTTTTCTGTATCGGCAGCAATACCAACATTATAATAATGTTTCTGGATTACTTCAAATGTTTCATTATCGATTGAAGTATTCATCTCAGGGAACTTCTTGAGCATGGATACGAGCGCTTTCACCACATACGGAAGGAAGGTCAGTTTGACACCCTGTTCAGCTGCCACATCCTTGAATCTCTTCCTGTGGTTCCAGAGCGCTTCCACTTCCACTTCATCCAGATGTGTTACGTGAGGTGACGTCTGCTTGGAGTTGACCATTGCCTTGGCAATCGCTTTTCTCATGCCACTCATCTTCTCGCGTGTTTCCGGATACTGGCCTTCAGGCACTGCCTGTTTTGCCTCTTTGGAAGCTGGTGCTTCCTGTGCCGCTTCTTCTGCTTCTGCAGTTCCAGAAGGCTGTTCACCATTCTTGAACGCTTCAACATCCTCTTTCAGCACACGGCCGTTCTTGCCGCTGCCGGACACTTCGCTGATGTCAACGTCATTGTCGCGGGCAAACTTGCGTACGGAAGGCATCGCTATGACGCGCTCTCCGGAAGTTTCTTTTTTGGCAGATTCCTTATCTTCTGAAGTATCCTCTTTCTTCTCTTCTTCAGAACCGGCCCCCTCTTTTTGAGAGTCTTCCTGTTTCTCTTCTGACTTGTCGTCGGATGATCCTTCATCACCGCTGCCTTCAGAACCGTCGTCAATCGTTACAATCGTTTCACCGACAGTAGTGACAGTACCCTCTTCAACATGAAGCTTCTTGACTGTACCATCAACCGGGGACGGGATTTCAACAACAGCTTTGTCGTTCTGTACTTCTGCAAGCACATCGTCTTCTTTGATTTCTTCGCCTTCTGAGATGAACCATTTTACGATCTCACCTTCGTGGATACCTTCACCGATATCAGGCAGTTTAAATTCAAATGCCACAGTAACTTCCTCCTTTAGTAGTGATTAAAAATCCATTACCTGTTTAGCACGCTCTATGATATCGTCCTTGTTCGGAAGCCAGATGCTTTCCGCCTGTGTGAACGGATAGACAGTATCAGGTGCTGTGACACGCATGATCGGTGCTTCCAGACTCAGTATGGCGCGTTCTGAGAGTTCTGATGCCACGTTCGCAGCAACTCCCGCCTGGCGCTGTGCTTCCTGGATGACAACCGCACGGTTCGTCTTTTCAACGGATTTGACCAGCGTTTCATAATCAACCGGCGATACGGTCCTCAGGTCGATGACTTCAGCCGAGATGTCCTCTTCTGCAAGGGCTTCAGCTGCTTTCATCGCTTCCTGTACCATTGCACCGTACGCGATCAGTGTGATGTCGTCGCCTTCCTGTTTGACATTCGCCTTGCCGATTTCCACTGTGTACTCTTCATCCGGTACATCTTCACGGAACGAACGGTAGAGCTTCATGTGCTCAAGGAATACAACCGGATCATTGGAGCGGATCGCTTCGATCAGCAGCCCTTTTGCATCCGCCGGATTGGAAGGGATGACTACTTTGAGGCCCGGCGTCTGGGCCATGAGGCCTTCCAGTGAGTCAGCATGGAGTTCAGGTGTGTGAACCCCGCCGCCGAATGGCGCACGGATTACTACAGGCGTTTCCTTGGACGCCCCGGAACGTGCTCTGTGACGGGCAATCTGACCGGCTACGCCGTCCATTGCCTCGAAAAGGAAGCCGAAGAACTGGATTTCGACAACCGGACGGTAGCCCTCCAGCGTAACCCCGAGCCCCAGGGAAGTCAGTCCGCTTTCTGCAAGCGGTGTATCGAATACGCGATCTTCCCCGAATTCTTTTTGAAGGCCTTCAGTAGCACGGAACACACCACCGTTCACACCGACGTCTTCACCGAAGACGAGGACGTTCTCGTCATTTTTCAATTCAGTGGCCATCGCATCAGTGATTGCCTGAATCATTGTCATCTGTGCCATTGATTATTTCGACTCCTTTTCTTTATATACTTCATACTGCTCTTTCAAGTTGGCAGGCATATCTTCATACATATTATCCATCAGCTGTGTGACAGTCTGCTTTTCAGTCGCGTCTGCTTCTTTGATAGCAGCCTTGACATCTTCTTTGGCCTGTTCCATCACTTCGTTTTCCTTCTCTTCGCTCCACAGACCTTTCTCTTCGAGGAACTTGCGGAAACGTACGAGCGGATCTTTTTTCTCCCAGTCTGAATCCTCATCGGAAGTCCTGTAGCGGGTAGGGTCGTCTCCGGCCATCGTATGCGGCCCATAGCGGTAGCATAGTGTTTCGATTACAGTCGGACCTTCACCCGCCACTGCACGGTCGCGTGCATCCTTGGTCACTTTGTAGACCGCAAGCGGGTCCATGCCGTCAACGAGTACGCCCGGCACACCTGATGCAACCGCTTTTTGGGCAAGCGTTTTTGCCGCGGTCTGCAGTTCACGCGGAGTGGAGATTGCATAGTTGTTGTTCTGGATCACGAAAATTGCCGGCGCAGCGTAGGCACTCGCAAAGTTGATGCCTTCATAGAAGTCACCCTGGGAGGTCCCGCCGTCACCTGTGTAAGTGATGGCCACCAGATCTTTGCCACGCTTTTTGATGCCGAGCGCAACACCTGCAGTCTGTACATACTGCGCACCGATGATGATCTGCGGACTGAGCGCATTCATGCCTTCAGGGAACTGGTTCCCCTTGAAGTGTCCCCTTGAGAACAGGAATGCCTGAGTCAGAGGAAAGCCCTGCCAGATAAGCTGTGGTACATCCCGGTACCCGGGCAGGATGTAATCTGATTTATCAAGAGCGAACTGGCTCGCCAGCTGGGAAGCTTCCTGGCCTGCAGTAGGTGCATAGAAACCAAGGCGTCCCTGACGGTTGAGCGAGATTGAGCGCTGGTCCAGGACACGCGTCCAAACCATGCGTTTCATCAATTCCACAAGCTCCTCATCTGATAAGTCGGGCATTTCCTGTTCGTTGACAATCTTGCCGTCCATATCGAGAATCTGGAACATTTCAAACTTACTTTCGATCTCTTGCAAAACTTTTACAGGATCGAATTTTTTCTTCGGTGCCATAAACTGTTCACCATACCTTTCAAATTTTCATTGATTAACCATATTCTATCATATGCTGTTACATTAGTAAAATGACCGCTACTATAACAGGCCCTTTAAAACGTTGATTTAACAGGATAAACTGTGATATAACAGAGAAATCTGTTGTATAATACAGCGCTTTCATTCATTACCCTTCAATCACATCCTGAATCTCTTTTTTCAGCTCGTTCACTTTCTCCGTCTCTTCACTGAATGCGGCCCCTGTATCTTCAACTTCCTGGTATTGCTCGTTCAATCCGTTCAGGCGTTCATCCACTTCATCCTGTGAAACGTCCTCCTCTCCGAGGTATTCAAAAATCTCCTTCTCATTTTCCAGGACAGACTTGTAGCTCTCAATCATATCGCCATGGGCCTGATATCTTGCCTCCATCGCTTCCACAAGCGATTCCGCTTTGTCCCTGTTGGTTTCATTGGAAATCTCCTCTATATATTGAGTGGACGTTTCCATACGACTTCTGCTGTCCCCCATTACGCCGGCTTCGGCATCCAGCTGATCGATGCGGGCTTCGGTGTTTTCCACGAGCTCTGAGCTGATTTCAGGCAGTTCCTCCCTCGATGCATCCTGAAGTGATTCCTGAAGTTCCCCTTTCTCACTCTCCAGGGAATTGAACTCCTCGGAAACCGTCTCAATCTCCTTTTCCACCTCAACCGTCTCTTGAAACGCATTATAGAAATCCAGAAGTTCGTCTTCGTCAGAAGAGCAACCGGCGATGAACAGAACCGTCAGCCCCAGACCCGCTATCATTTTTCGCATACTTCAACCTCCAAAGATTAATTGGATTGAATATTAATAATTTGTGAATATAACAATCCCTCGTATATTATAGTATAATAAATGAGGGTATTTATGAAACAGGAGGGTTAAGAATGCTCACAGCAAAAGATATCGTCCGCGACCCGGATCCGATTCTCAGGAAGAAAGTCGGGGAAATAGAAGAAATAGATGATGAGACTGTAAACCAGCTCAAAGAAATGAGGGATTACCTCGTAAACTCCCAAAATGAGGAGACTGCCGAAAAATACGGACTCAGGCCCGGAGTCGGCCTGGCCGCACCCCAGATCGGCCTGGACAAAAGGATGCTTGCCGTCTATATGGAAAATGAGGACGGCGTGGCTGAACACGACTATATGCTCATCAATCCGAAAGTAAAAAGCCATTCCGTGACAGAAACCTATCTCCCGGGCGGCGAAGGCTGCCTGAGTGTCGATGAAGATATCCCCGGTCTGGTGCACCGCTACCAGCGCATAAGGATCAAGGCGCTCGACACAGAGGGCAAGCCGGTTGAAATCAAGGCGAAAGGGCACCTCGCAGTCGTGCTCCAGCATGAACTCGACCACCTGGACGGCATCATGTTCTATGACAGGATCGATGAAGATATGCCGATGGAGCCCAAAATCGGCGCACGGCCGGTTGAATTCTGAAGCACCAGATGAAAAAGACGCGGCGGGTTCACATGAACTCGTCGCGTCTTTGTTTGAATGGTATACTCCGTTCATACAATTCTTTCTTGAGTGCTTCAAACGTCTCTTCATCAAGCAGTTCCGGATCATGGTTATGACGCTGCTTATGTACATCCCCATCATCCGCCGGATCTTCATAGATGAAGTTCATGACGACGACATCGGGGTGCACATTGAATTCGAGCCTCACCATGCTGCGGTCCTGCCTTTCCCGCTCCAGCAGGATTGTCTCGAGGATACGCTTTTCTTTCATATTCCATCCCTCCACTTTCTTCTATTATAAAGTCTTTGCATGTCATACGTCTATAATGTAAAATAAACTTAAGCTGAATGAGGGATGTGGTCTGTATGCTTAGACGTTTACGAAAAAAGCTGAAGCAGAAACTTAAACGCATTCTCGGTAGAAAAGGGTTGTTGAACAACGAATATATGAAGAAGGACGAATAGGTCCTCTGCCCTTGTGCTGTCCAGAGCAGCACACATTTTTTTATTGCGGGGATTACCCCTTCATTTTAAGAAAACTATACAGATATTATAAAGGAGTCAATAACAAATGGGAGTTTTTAAAGTATTTTTCCAGGAGTCACTGGATAACAGAATCATCCGCGAGGATACAATGACCCGCTACTTTGAAGCGGCGTCCGAAACAGAGGTCAGACAGTCGCTGAAGGACAGCGGCTACAACATTGAATTCGTACAGGAACTGAGTCCCGATCACCTGGCATACGAACGTGAGAACAACGCTGACTTCAATGTGGAGAATGTCTGATGAATCTTGAAAAAGGTGAAGTGGGTGTATTCGCCCTCGGGGGACTCGGGGAAATCGGCAAGAACACCTACTGCATTGAATATAAGGATGAAATTATCGTCATCGACGCCGGAATCAAGTTCCCGGATGATGAACAGCTCGGTATCGACTACGTCATTCCGGACTACACCTATCTGAAAGAGAACCAGGAGCGAATCAGCGCACTGATCATCACCCACGGCCACGAGGATCATATCGGCGGCATACCATTCCTTCTCAAGGAAATCAACGTACCGATATATTCCGGGCCGCTCGCACTGGGACTCATCCGCAATAAACTGGAGGAGCACCACCTCCTGAGAACTGCACAACTCAACCCAATAGAGGAAGATACGGTGCTCAAATTCAAACATATGTCTGTTGAATTCTACCTCACGACCCACTCCATACCGGAAGCATACGGTGTCGTGGTAAAGACACCGGAAGGCAATATCGTCCATACGGGCGACTTCAAGTTCGACTTCACACCGGTCGGTGCACCCGCCAACATCGCTAAGATGGCCCGCCTCGGTGAAGAGGGTGTCCTGTGCCTGCTCTCCGACTCCACAAACGCCACAGTACCAAACTTCACGATCAGTGAAAAAGCTGTCGGGCAGAATGTGGAAGACATTTTCAGGAAGTGTGCAGGCAGGATCATCTTTGCAACGTTTGCTTCAAACATCTACCGTGTGCAGCAGGCGATTGATGCTGCAGTAAAGTTCGACCGTAAGATCTGCATCTTCGGCCGCAGCATGGAAAACAATATCCGCATCGGCACAGAGCTCGGCTACATCAAGGCACCGCCGGAAACGTTCATTGAACCGAAAATGATCAATAAGATTGAAAAGCATAAGGTCATGATACTCTGTACCGGCTCCCAGGGCGAACCGATGGCGGCCCTGTCAAGGATCGCAAACGGTACCCACCGGCAGATCAGCATCATCCCAGATGACACCGTCGTCTTCAGCTCCTCCCCCATCCCGGGGAACACGCTGAGCGTAAACCGTACAATCAACGCTCTGTATAAAGCCGGCGCTGATGTCATTCACGGCAGACTGTCAAATATCCATACTTCGGGGCATGGTTCCCAGGAAGAGCAGAAACTCATGCTGAGACTGATCAAGCCGAAGTATTTCATGCCTATCCACGGTGAATACCGCATGCTCCATCTTCATAAGGAGCTTGCCGTCAACACCGGCATGGATCCAGAGAACATCTTCCTGATGGAAATCGGCGACGTGCTTGCACTGAAGAAAGACAGTGCAAGACATTTCGGCCGCATCCAGGCCGGTACGGTATTCGTGGACGGGATCGGCATCGGCGACATCGGAAACATCGTGCTCCGCGACAGGAAGGATCTTTCCGAGGAAGGACTCGCAATCGTAGTCGTCTCCATCGATTTCAAGACCGGCGAACTGCTCAGCGGACCGGACATCATCTCACGCGGTTTTGTGTATATGAGAGAATCCTACGGTCTGATCCGCAGTGCCGAAAAGAAAATCAAAGGCGATGTGATCAACCTTCTGAACACCAAGGAAAATGCACAGTGGTACCATGTGAAGCAGCTTATCATCGAAGAACTGAGCAATCATCTGTACAGGAAGACGCGCAGAAGACCGATGATCCTGCCAATGATCATGAGAGTCGACCAGGAAACAGGCGCAGTCAAAAAGTAAATGAACCAGAAAACCTCCCCCGTCACGAAGACGGGGGAGGTTTTTGCTGTCCATCATTCTCTATTGAGCAGTTTTTCAAACCTGTTCAGATCATTATCCTTGCCGATGACGATGAGTACGTCGGTATCCTTGATATTGACCGTCGGATCGGGGCTGACGATGATGTCAGCCCCCCGCTTGATGGCAATGACGCTCACACCATATTCAGCTCTGATGTCGAGGTCGAGCAGAGACTGTCCAGACAGCTTTTCAGTGGCGTATATCTCCACGATGGAATGCTCATCGGAAAGCTCGAGGTAATCGAGTACAGATGAAGAGACCAGACGGTGTGCGATGCGGCGGCCCATGTCCCTCTCGGGATGGACAACCACGTCGGCACCGATCTTATCGAGAACCCTTGCATGATAATCACTCTGTGCCTTCACGGTCACTTTTTTCACTCCGAGATCCTTGAGCAGCAGGGTCGTCAGTATACTCGACTGGATATTGTCCCCGATTGCGACGATGACATTGTCAAAATTACGGAGACCCAGGTTTTTGAGCACAGCTTCGTCAGTGGTGTTGCCGATCACAGTCTCAGTGGCAATATCCGCAAACTCATTCACACGTTCCTCATCGACATCTATGGCCAGGACATCCGTTTCCAGCTCTCTCAGTTCTTTGACAATACTGCCGCCGAAACGCCCCAGGCCGATTACTGCAAATTCTTTATTCATCGTTCATTTCCCCTTCATGACTTGTCAGATTGAATGACTCTAGTACTTGTTTTTATCTCTGCCCTGTACATAATCCTTATCGAACAGGAAAAGTCTGAGCAGAAGGCCGAGACTCGGTATGAGCATGAACAGGCCGAGTATGAACACCACCGTCAGCGACATGGCCATCGCATCGTTGACGACTGAAGTGTCTATTTCCACATAAGGGTACAGAATGTAGGGCATCTTGCTGATTCCGTAGCCGAAAAATGCAAAACCGTACTGCAGCATGATCATTATGAAAGCAAGCCCGTAGTTGATGCGCCTATAGATCATATACACGGCGATACCCATAAATACAAGGCTCAGACCGAACATGTACCAGACATTCTGGGCATTCATGAAATGCTCATAGTTATGGTCGCGGAGCCCGAGGAAGACGAACTGTGTGATGACAAGCATCGGCAGCGTCCAGATGAGGAACCAGCGCCGAGTCAGTTCCGTCGCCTCTTTGGCCCGCGCCCGGTTTGCATAGAATGTCAGGAACGCGCTTGAAACATAAAGCACAGTGATGATAGCCAGAAAGACGACCGACCAGGAATATGTGCTGAACAGCAGTTCCTCAAGATTGAGCTGGATGCCGTCCGCGTCTTCAATGATATAACCGCCTTCAGAGATGACGAGGGCAACCGACAGCGAAGCCGGGATGAGCAGACCCGTTACACCGTAGAGGAACGCCCATGACATTTTCTGTTCCCTGTTATAGGAATTGAAAGCGTAGTAGCTTCCCCGTATGGAAAGCAGTATCAGTGCGATGCTTGCCGGAATCAGTAGTGCTGTCCCGTAATAATACGCCGTATCCGGATAGAATCCGACAATCCCGACGAAGAAGAAGACGAAGAATACGTTCGTCACTTCCCATACCGGATTCAGGTAGCGTCCGATGATCGGGCTGATGATATTATCCGTCCCTGTCATCTTGCTGTAGAAGTTGAAGAATCCCGCACCGAAGTCGATTGACGCAATGATGATATAGCCGTACAGGAACGTCCAGAGTACTGTGACACCGATGATTTCATAGTTCATTACATCCCTCCTCCATAGCGCTCGCCGTAAAGGTCGAAGCGTTCCTGCTGGGCGCTTTTTCCCTTGAACATCCTGAGGAGCACATAGGTGCATGTAAAGCCGAGCACCGCGTAAAGGGCAGCGAATGCAATCAGCGTGATGCCGAGGCCGTCGGCGTTGGTGACGGCTTCCGAGACTCTCATATATCCGCGCAGGATCCATGGCTGGCGGCCCATCTCAGCAAGGAACCAGCCGGCCTCGATCGAAGCCATAGTCAGCGGCCCGGTCAGCACATAGGCGTAAAGCAGCGCCGGATGGTGTTCATTCAGTTTCGTGAACTTCGCTATGAAGTAAAGGGCTGATATGCCGAGTGCATACATGCCGAAGAACACCATGATGTCAAAGAAGTAGTGGATCACAAGCGGCGGGTGTTCATCCTCCGGTATATCGTTCAATCCGGTGACTTCAGTATCGAATGAGTTGCCTGCAAGGAAGCTCAGGAACCCGGGTATCCTGAGTTCATACTTAACTTCCTGGGTATCCTCGTCCAGCATACCGAAAAGGACGAGGTCCGCACTCTCCTCAGTTTCAAAATGCCACTCCATCGCAGCGAGTTTTTCCGGCTGATGCTCATGCAGGAATTTTGCTGAAAAATCCCCTGCCAGTGCAGTCAGTGCAGCCATGATAAGCCCGACGACCATCATCGCCTTGAGGCCTTTCTTATGGTATTCACGGTCTTCACCGAATTTGGAACGGAGCAGTTTGAATGCGCCGATTGCGGCAATGATGAAGATGGCCGTTGTATATGCAGTCACAACGACGTGGAACACCCTCACCCATGTCGACGGGTTGAACATCGCAGCCAGCGGGTCAATGTTGATCAGTTCGCCGTCCACCAGATCAAAACCCGCCGGTGTGTTCATGAATGAGTTCACCGTTGTGATGAACACCGCGGACAACGAAGAACCGATGACAATCGGGATGTTCAGGAGCCAGTGATGCCACGGATTTTTAAAACGGTCCCATGTATACAGGAAAATCCCGAGGAAAATCGCTTCGAAGAAGAAAGCGAATGTTTCCATAAACAGAGGCAGCGCAATGATCTGGCCGCCGAGCCTCATGAAATCAGGCCATATGAGTGACAGTTGCAGACCGATGATGGTGCCGGTCACAACCCCCACTGCGACAGTAACCGTATATCCTTTTGCGATACGGCGTGCCATGGTCAGGTAATCCGTATCCTTCTTCCTGATGCCGAGGAATTCAAGCACCATGAAGACGATTGGCATACCGACGCCTATAGTTGCAAATATGATGTGGAAGCCCAGTGTTGTCGCTGTCAGTACGCGCCCAAGTATAACATCATCCATCAAGATCACCTCTCTAATAACTTACCCCTAATTATAGACCGTAAGCCGGCCCATTGATAATAAGAACTATATGTTTTCCATGACAATTTTGTGAAATAATTATCAATTTTCACGGACAATAAATCTCATCCCTCATTCAGCAGCCTCAGGCGGCGTCTCCTTCACTTTCATGTGAAAAAAGACACCGATGAGTATCATGACCATCAGACTCGTGATTGCCATCCTGGAGGCGATGGTTCCGTAATCGGCGAGCAGCAGAATAATGGAACCGTAAATGAATGGTCCCATGATTGCACTCATCTTTGCACTGAAGGCGAACAGGCCGAAAAACTGCCCTTCCCTGCCCGGCGGCGCCAGTTCTATGATCATGGTCCGGCTGACCACCCAGGTTGACCCCATCGCGATTCCGAACAGGCACGCAGCGATCCAGAATGTCCACATCGGCAGCGGCACTGCTGCAATCAATATGGCCGCAGCAAGCAGAACAGAGATTGAAAGGAACGTCTTCTTGGATCCGATCTTCCGGTTGATGAAGCTGAAGACGATGGCACCGATGATGCTGAAGGCTGTTGCCACCATGAAGATCACGAGGAAAGCGCCGGGTTCAAAACCGACAACAGTCGTCGCATACGGCTGCATCATCGCAATCGCCGTCGCCAGCGCATCATTGACGAAAAAGTATGCAACCATGAAAAAGAATATCGAAGGGTACCGGCGCGCCTCACGAAAAGTATGATAGATATCCCTGTACCCCTTCAAAAACGGCTGTTTCGGCTCCGGGGCAATTTTGCGGTCTTTATTGACAAGGAATATTGGCAGCGCAAATATCAGGAACAGGATTCCCGACAGCCAGAACGTGTGGTACGTCGGTGAGTCACCGATGATCAGGATGACTGCGAAGATGCCGAACAGAGTCCCCAGATAGCCCAGTGCGACGCCGAATCCCGAAATGAGCGGAATCTCACGTTTGGTGCCGAGCCCAGACAGCATTCCATCATAGAATACATTGCCCGAGCTGAAGCAGAACTTGGCGAATACGAAAAGTATGATCGTCAGCACAAGCCCGTTCGGCAGACGGAACCATGTACCCGAGTCCATGCCGCCGAAAATTCCCATCATAATCGTCGCAGCCACACACATCAGAGTGAAAATCATGACATACTTCTTCCGCCTGCCCGTGCGGTCCATCGTCACACCGTAAAGAGGCGAGAATAAAATGAGCAGCACCGCAGATACTGCGTTGGCGTATGCAATAATGGTTGAAGCAATCTGTTCAAGACGCGGGTCCGTCCCCACCGTCTCAGTTATGTATTGAGGAAAAAACAGAGTCACGATGTTCGCACTGAAAATCGTATTCGCAAAATCAAACAGTGCCCATGCCAGGATCGGCAGAGTAAGATACAGCTGGATCGGACTGCGGGACTGATCTTTCAAACCGGCCACCTCACTTTTCTTTTAATTATATCAGATTGCGGTATTCGAGTATGCAGGCTGTTGTATAAGTAGATTCCGGACTGCCGTGGCGAACCGAAGCAAGACACTCCTCCTATCATAGATTGGACAAAGATGATATACCCTAGCACGCAAAGACTCCCGCACCATCGGTACGGGAGTCTTTCATTCAGTTATGCCCTGTTTGTATACTCTTCGACAAGCGCGAGCACTTCGTCTGTCTCTGCACACTCAACTGCAGACAGCGCAAGCTGCTCCATGTCTGTTTTCTTGAGGCCGGAAATCTGTTTGCGCGCTTTCAATATGGATGATGCGCTCATGGAGAATTCATCCAGGCCGAGTCCGAGCAGCAATGGAATTGCTTTTTCATCCCCAGCCATTTCGCCGCACATGCCTGCCCATTTTCCTTCTTTATGGGCTGCATTAACCACCATCTGGATCAGTCGCAGAAGTGCCGGATGATATGGCTGGTACAGGTAGCTGACTGCTTCGTTCATGCGGTCTGCCGCCATTGTATACTGGATGAGGTCATTTGTACCAATGGAGAAGAAGTCCACAACTTTCGCGAACTGGTCCGCAATGATTGCAGCAGAAGGTATCTCAATCATGATACCAACTTCGATATCTTCTTTTACAGCTGTACCTTCCGATACGAGTTTTTCTTTCTCTTCGATGAGGAGTGCTTTCGCACGGTTGAACTCATCGATTGTAGCGATCATCGGGAACATGATCTTCAGATTGCCGTGCGCACTTGCACGCAGCAGTGCCCGGAGCTGGGTTCTGAACAGTTCCTGATTATCCAGTGTCATGCGCACTGCACGGTAACCGAGGAACGGGTTCATTTCCTTGGGCAGGTCCAGGTAAGGAAGCTCTTTGTCCCCGCCTACGTCAAGCGTACGGACAACGACGGGATTTCCGTCCATGCCTTCCAGCACTTTTTTGTAGGCTTCATATTGTTCCTCTTCACTCGGGATTTCATTTCTGCCCATATACAGGAATTCGGTACGGTACAGTCCGATGCCTTCTCCACCGTTCGCAATGACACCTTCCAGGTCATCCGGTGTCCCGATGTTTGCTGCAAGCTCAACTTCGACGCCGTCCATTGTTTTGGATGGTTCATCGACCAGCTTCAGCAGCTCGGCTTTCTCTTCCTCTACTTTAGCCGCTTTCTCTTCGTAGGCCTTGATCTCCTTTTCAGACGGTTCCACGATGACGTCACCCGCACTGCCGTCAACGATGATCTGATCACCTACTTTGACAGCTTCAGTAACTTCCTTAGTCCCCACCACTGCAGGGATTTCAAGTGAACGTGACATAATTGCGGAATGGGAGGTTCGGCCGCCGATATTTGTGACAAAGCCTTTGACGAACTTCTTGTCGAGCTGGGCTGTATCTGAAGGTGTCAGATCTTCAGCCACGATGACAACCGGTTTGTCGATATTGCTCGGATCCGGCAGTTGTTTGCCGAGAATATGGGCAAGGACACGCTTGGACACGTCTTTTATGTCCGCCGCCCTTTCCTTCATGTATTCGTTATCCATGCCTTCGAAAATGGCCACAAACTGGTCACGTGTGTCAACAAGTGACTGCGCAGCGCTTTTATTTTCGCTGCGGATGCCATCTTCAATCGGTCCGAGAAATTCAGGATCGTCCAGAACGAGCAGGTGCGCATCAAAAATCGCCGCATGCTCAGGGCCGACCGCTTCCTCTGCATGATTTCTTATCTTGGTTACTTCAACCTTGGATTGGTTGAAAGCGCCTTTAAAACGCTCAACTTCCTGATCCGCCCGGGAGGCTTCAATGGAAGTCTCCTGAATCGTCAGGTCCGGTTCCTCAAGTGAATACGCCGCAGCGATCGCTACGCCATCACTTGCTCCAATCCCTTTGAGAATTTTAGACATTATTCAGTCAGTCCTTCTTTAGAAAGAGTTTCAGTGATTGCTTCAAGTGCCTCCGCTTCGTCTTTCCCTTCAGCATAGACAGTGACTTCAGAGTCTTTCCCGACGCCGAGTGACATTACACCCATGATGGACTTGAGGTTCACCTTTTTGGCATTGTATTCAAGCTGGATATCAGAATCGAATTTGGATGCTGTCTGTACCAGGATTGTTGCCGGCCTTGCGTGGATTCCCGTTTCGTCTGTGATCAAGTAAGATTTTTGTTCCATTATGCAGTCTCCTTTTGCTTGGCTATGATTTATTTAAAGTGAGTTCATGATTGTTAAACATGATTACATATATTCTATCACGTTTCATTCCGATATTGCCAATATACCACTAACATTGCATACATAAACTTTACAATTTCCGTCCCTGGCGGGACGTATTTTGACTCACACTCCATTTATATCATATCCGGTGACAAAAGGCACCCCCGAAGGGATGCCTTTCACAAATTAGACCAATGTCTGCTGCCTTAAAGCAGCGGTGCATTTTTGGATATGATCATTCCCGAGCTTCTTCATCATCATATAGCTGACGAATGCACCCACTGCCTGTCCGATGATGGGAACAAACCGGAAAGCCCGTCTGCTTGATCCTTTCACGACTCTTTTTATGAGGAACTTTGTCGTCTGACGTCCGACGAATTCACTTCCCATGCTCGTTGCCATCACGGCTGCCCGGTTCATCATATCATCCGGCATGCCGCTGACCTGTTTATGATCCAATTCGAATATTTCCTCTATCTCACCCGTTATGTCATTCATCAGTTTCATATCTGTGCCGATATCGAGAAACGGAATGGGCAGTGCTGCAGCAATTGAGGAAAAACGCGCTTTCCGCTTCACCAGTTCACGCGCCTCCCTTTCTTTTTCCGATATCTGGGCATCTGTCATCGGATACGCACTCATGAACAAAACTCCTTCGCCTGTAAATTTTCGTTACATGCGTATATATACCCATTTTCATATTAATGTTAAACCTGACGGTTTCAGTCCACTCTCATCGTTACAACTTTCAGGTATTTCCCCTTTTTGTAACCTTTGACCGTCACAAAATCTTTCGGCAGGCCCTTTGCATCCTTGATCGTGTATGAACGTCCCGCTTTCTCCAGCGTGGTGCCGATCTGCTTTTTGAACTGGTTCAATGTGCCTGTCTCTAGGTTCTGGCTGAGAATCAGCGTGCCGCCCCAATCAAGCACTTTGAGTGCTTCGATGATAAGTTTTGGATAATCGCGGTCCACCTTGAACACTTTCTTCTTGTATCTCGAGAAACTCGGCGGATCGATCAGGATCGTATCATAGCTGTGGTTGTTCCTTGCTGCATACTTCAGGAATTCAAAAGTCTCCATTATATATATCCTATGCGCATCCAGCGGCAGATTATTGGTGTTGAAATTATCTGTGACGAGTTCCTTCGTCCGGTTGGCAAGGTCGACGCTCGTCGTCGCCATGCCGCCAAGCGCGGCAGAGATTGAAAATGTCCCGCTGTAGGCGAAAAGATTGAGGAAAGTCCGACCCCCTGTCTGGTTTTTCATGAGTGATCGGCGCGTCTCCCGCTGGTCCAGAAACAGCCTTGTCATCGGCCCATCCTCGAGATGGACAAAAAAGCGCTGTCCGGATTCGAGCACGGTAATCGGAAATTCCACATTGCCGCTCACCCGCCGGTTTTCTATCTGCATGCGCCCATCCGCACTGAACCGGGTCTGTTCTGTAATGGAATCCGGTTTTAATCTTACCATCAGTTCCTTTATGATGAGGTCGCGGATCTTATAGATGCCACGGCTGTAGAAAGTCACGAGCAGATGGTTGTCGTAATAATCGACTGTGAGACCGCCCAGGCCATCGCCGATTTCATTGAACAGGCGGAAAGCATTCGTATCCTCCTGGTTGAACAGAGGGCCTCTCGCACCGATCGCCGCTTCAATCTTTGCTGCTATGAAATCACGGTCAATGGCTTCCTCCCTGTCCGACAGTATCCAGCCGGCCGTCTTCTGCTCGAAACTGATCATGGCGATGCCGATGAGCCTGCCGAAGTGATCGGTCACCCTGACTATTTCCCCGTCCTTTAAAAATGTATCATCGCTCAGGTCATCACGTTCGATGTTGAGCTGTCCGTTGGCATATGCTTTCTCCATTCCACGCTTCAGCTGGACTGTATTCATCTGAAAGTCTCCTTTTCTATCATGAACCTGTGGAACAGGCTGGCTGCCAGTCCGCTGGTACGTTCATCTATATCAAGCCGTGGTGCCACTTCGCTGATGTCGAAACTCACGATGTTCGGAAGTTTCGCAAGGTTCCCGACCAACTCGTGCACTTCCGACGCTGTAAAGCCGTTCGGTGATGGCGCGCTCGTCCCGGGAGCCACTCCCTGCTGCACGGAATCCATGCACAGAGTTGCAAATACAGCGTCATATTCCCCAAGTGATTCAAGCGACTCTTCAAATATCCCGGTATTTCTCATTTCTTCGATCAGTGCATATTTGACACCGAATGCATCTGCAGCGTCGAATAAAGTTTTTGTATTCGCTCCGGACTGGATGCCAAACACGAAATAGTCGATGTTTTCATCCCCGGTCAGTATCTGATGGAACATAGTGCCTGAAGACGGGGCTTCATCCCGCATATCGAAATGTGCATCCAGATTCACGACGGCGACCCTGGCATCCGGATAATGTCTGCGCACGCCAAGATAATGGCCATACAGAGTCTCATGCCCACCGCCCACGATCATCGGAAACTGGCCGTTGGCGAAGACTTCGGCCACGCATTGACCGAGCGCCTCCTGTGATGCTTCCAGATCCTGTTCGGCGCTGATGCTGCCGTAGTCGAAGACGGTATCTGTATAGGGGAGGGAAGCCATCTTCTCCCTGACTTTATATGGACCCCCCTTCGCACCGGGTCGTCCCTTGTTGCGGCGCACCCCTTCCTCGGAACAAAAGCCGATGAAGACCGGTCTGCCGCTCCCGGTGCCTTCCGCCCATTGTTTTACCACCTGGTGGAACCGCTCCGGTTTGTTTTCATCATCAACGCGGCCGCTGTATTCATGATGCTTTAATCCTTTCATTATCATTACCCCTTTCAAAGTCTTTGAATATGCTGATAAGCACAAGCGGTGTCGACACCATTACGAGCAGGATGTTGAACGGCAGGATGAAAAGTGAAAGTTCGACATCATTGAACAGTGTGATGAAGAGGCTCGTTGTGAGCTTCAGCCACAGGAGTACGATGATGATCATCTGCCTGTGATAGAATTTGTTCTGTGTCATATTGAAAAATGTAAAGAACAGATAGGCGGCAGCGAGCGCAAGTGCCAGGAACAGGTTCACCCATTCGTAGATGTATTTCATCTGCGAAATCCTGAAATATCCTTCTGTGAATACGCCGTGGCGGTTGTTGAACTCTATCAGTATGAAGAACAGGACGATTGTGCCCAAAAGGAGTTCGACATAGTTTGCCTTCAGCCATGACGGAAAGTCGACTTCAAGGAATTTTTTCGTCCGCTCGAGCAGCCTGTTCCGGAAATCATAAAGCTTTTCTGAGAATCCGAGGAACTGGTTCGGGTCGAGCTTCTGGCGCCTGCTCTTCCGCGACAGTGCAGCATCCTCCTCTTTCCTCGGTTTTTTGAGCAGGTTTTTGGACTTGGACAGGAACACCCCGACACCGAGAGAGAGCAGCGACAGCACCCAGATAAGTGTAAAGAAAGTGTTTATAGACAGTACGTCCGTAGGGGTCGTCGCCCTCTCAATATTGGAGTACACAGCGTTCTGCGTAAAGAAATAGGCGATTCCGTACACTGCAAGAATGATCATATAGTGCTCTTTCCGGTGTGCGGGGTCCAGGTATTCATTGAATATGTTATAAAGCATATGGACGATGAACGCCAGCAGATACAGCAGTGAGAACCATCCGTATACCTGGTGCATCAGGACGGTTGTTATGATGAACAGGAAGAATGACAGGCCGATGAAGAAAAACGACAGGCCTGTATCATACTCTGTCGTCTGTCTGATCGTCTGTGCAACCTTCAGCATGAAACCGCCAAAAACTATGATGAGTATACCGGCGATGATTGGAAATTCACCGATCAGCATGCTCAGGACAGTGGTCCCTTCCAGGAAGAATGCATTTATCAGATCGAAGACCGTCCTGATTTCCGACTCATCCACTTCCGCTGTTCCGATGCGGATATGCCCTGTATTGAATAGTACGAATATGCCAAGCAGCACAAAGAATACACCGAGCAGTATACTGGTATAGACTTCGCTCTGCTGTTTGATCTTTTTCATTCAGTTTCACCTCAATCCACTCCCATTATAGAGGAATATCCTTCACAATGCATTGAATCATAGTACCGGGGACACATAAACTTTCACACCGGCGGTAAAACATGTTTATCATACATGACACTTGGGTATCTAATAGTAATACAGATAAGAAATAACATTATATGATATCCATGCCTGATTGGGAGTGATTACCAAATGAGCTTCAAAGATGAGAAAGATAAAAAAGAAGAACTGGTAGATGCCGCCGAAAAGGCGCGTGAGAAAGAGAATCCTGCGGATGAAGTGGAAAATGACGAAGACCGCAAAGTGCCGAAGGGCAAAGACCTCGAAAGCGACGAGGAAGGCACCGACAGGACTGAAAAGGAAATCCAGGATTCATTTGAATAGGCTGAATGAAAAAACCATAAAGCAGTACCAGGTATCCGCGGACTCTGATTTGTAAGTTACAGTTTACTGAACAGGGACGTTGTAATTCGCACTGGAAGTCCGCATATGTTTCAATTGCTGGAAAACAGTTTGAAGAGGCCCAGGATACCTGTGGAATAAGCAATACCCCGGACGCATCTCATCCGGGGTATTGCAGTGTGCCTATATTGTTCCGGTTCATCATAAAGCCCTGTGGGCAATGTCTTTTCTGAAGAACAGATCGCCCTCGTCAAACTTCACCTGCCCGACATTGTCGTATGCCGCCTTCACTGCCTGGTCCACTGTTTCGCCATAGCCGGTGACGAGCAGCACCCGACCGCCGGATGTCATATACAGACCATCCATATCCTGGCGCAACCCGCTGATATAGCAGTCATCACGGACGGCATCGAACTCTACATACTTATCTTTTTGATAGGCTTTCGGATACCCATGACTTGCGAGCATGACACCGACCATGCATCCGGGTTTGAAGCGGAGCTCGAAAGGCTCTTTACGGTGGACTTTCTCCAGTACCTCTCCGAGATCATCCTCCATCAACGAAAGTAGGATCTGGGCCTCCGGGTCCCCGAAGCGTGCATTGAATTCTATCACTTTGACACCTTCTGAAGTCACCATGGCACCGAGATAGAGGATGCCGAAATACTCAAGCCCCTCTTCCACCATGCCTTTGGCAACGGGCTTGACGATTTTCTCGATCGCTTCAGTACGGTGGGATTCATCGATATGGCTGACGGGTGCATAGGCACCCATGCCGCCAGTATTGGGACCGGTATCCCCGTCGAATGCGCGCTTATGGTCCTGTGCAATCATCTCGAACGAATGGGTATATTCACCATTGACGAGAACCATGAGTGAGAACTCTTCCCCTTCCAGGAATTCCTCGATCACAACCGGACTGCCGTCATCCATCAGTTCATCCAGGCCGGCCAGCGCTTCGTCCATATCCATCGCAACCACTACGCCCTTGCCCGCCGCAAGCCCGTCTTTTTTCAGGACTATCGGGGCCCCCTCGCTTTCGATATGGGAACGGGCCGCATCATAATCATCAAAGCGTGCAAACTTCGCCGTCGGTATATCGTATTTCTCCATCAATTCTTTAGTGAAGGCTTTGGAGGACTCCATCTGCGCCTCTTTCTTTCTCGGGCCAAATACTCTGATGTCGTGTTCGTCCTCGAGGTAATCCACGATTCCTGCAGTCAGCGGCGCTTCCGGTCCGACAACCACCCACTCGACTTCATTCTCAAGACAGACGCCGGCAATGGCTTCGAAATCATTTTCCGTAACACCGTGGATCACCTCGGCAACATCTGACATTCCGGCATTGCCCGGTATCGCAAATATCCGGTCTACTTTACTGGATTCTGCAAATTTTCTCACCAGAGCGTGTTCGCGGCCTCCGCCGCCGATCACCGCTACATTCATAAGTCTGCTCCTTTCAGTGTAAGAGGGACTCCCATGTCCGCTCGGGACCATCTGTTATATATGCATATTAATGTTTGAAGTGGCGCATGCCTGTTACGACCATCGCCATGTCATGAGCGTCACAGTAGTCGATGGATTCCTGATCCCGCTTGGAACCACCAGGCTGGATGATGGACTTTATGCCGTGTTCATGCGCAAGCTCGACGGTATCCGGCATCGGGAAGAATCCGTCGCTTGCCATGACAACATTATCTCCGAGCTCAAGCGCCCGGTCGATTGCGATTTTCAGAGCACCGACGCGGTTCATCTGTCCCGCTCCGATCCCCACTGTCTGCCGGTCGTTCGCAAGGACGATGGCGTTACTTTTGACGTGTTTGGCCACTTCCCAGGCAAGGGCCATGGCTTTCATCTGGTCCCTGGTCGGGCTGGCTTCTGTAACAACTTTGATGTCATCTTCCCTGAGCGAGCCGGTATCCTCAGACTGCACAAGGTAACCCCCGGATACACTGACGAACTCCTCCGCATGCTCATCTTCATGGAAGTCCACTTCGAGCAGGCGGACATTCTTCTTCTGTGTCAGCACTTCTAACGCCGCTTCATCGAAGCCGGGAGCGATGATCACTTCGAGGAAGATGCTGTGGAGCTGCTCGGCAGTCTCTTTGTCGATTGTCTTGTTCAGCGCAACAATGCCGCCGAATATGGACTGGGAGTCTGCCTCATGCGCATTTTTGAACGCCTCTGCAATCGTCTCCCCTGTACCCACACCGCACGGGTTCATATGCTTTACTGCCACTGCTGCAGGCATGTCGAATTTTTTTGCCAGCGCGAAGGCCGCATCCGCATCCCGCAGATTGTTGTAGGAAAGCGCCTTGCCGTGAAGCACATCCGCATTCAGTATGGTATTGTGCTTAGCGGATGTGCGGACGAGACGGGCGGTCTGATGCGGATTCTCCCCATAGCGCAGCACCTCCTCCGCCTGGCTGAAATGATTCACGATCGCCTGGTCGTAATCATTCGTGTGGCTGAACACTTTGATCATCAGACCCCGCCGGTATGTAATATCCAGCGTGTCCTCCTCTATCTTCTGGATCACTTCCCCGTAATCCTCGGGATCCACGACTGTCGTCACATGCCTGAAATTCTTCGCTGCGGCGCGCAGCATCGTCGGGCCGCCGATATCGATGTTCTCGACCGCTTCATTTTCTGAGATCCCTTCCTTCCTGACGGTCTCCTTGAAAGGATAGAGATTGACGGCCACAAGGTCGATCGTTTCAATGCCATTCTTCTTCAGTTCCTCCATGTGCTCCGGATTGTCCCGGTCGGCAAGTATGCCGCCGTGGACTGCCGGATGGAGCGTCTTGACACGGCCGTCCATGATCTCTTCAAAATCTGTCAGGGCGTCTACGCCTTCGACTGCCACACCGAAGGATTCAATTGCCTTTTTTGTCCCTCCGGTCGAATAGATTTCATAGTCATTCCGGGCAAGACCGCGGACGAAAGCTTCCAGACCGCTTTTATCAGAAACGCTGATCAATGCTTTTTTCATCATTCGACACCTTCAATCACTTTTTTTAACGCTTTTGGATAAAGTTCATATTCGAGACTGTGGATTTTTTCCTCCAACAGTTCAAGTGTATCATTTTCAGAGATTTCAATCGCCTCCTGGGCAATGATTTCGCCTGTGTCTATACCTGAATCCACGAAATGGACCGTCACACCGGTCACCTTCACCCCATAATCATATGCATCGGCTATCCCGTTTCTACCCTTGAATGAAGGGAGCAGGGACGGATGAAGGTTGATGATCCGGTGCTCGTACGCCTCTATGAAATGGCGCGAGAGTATGCGCATATAGCCTGCAAGCAGCACATACTCCACTTCAAATTCATGCAGTGCTTCGAGTATCGCATGCTCATGGGCCGCCCCCGACTCAAAATCTTCCCGCTGGAATACGCGCACTGGCACCCCAAGCCTGCCGGCGCGCCTGATTGCATGGGCTTCCCCGTGATCAGTGACCATGACTTCAATATCCATGCCGATGCCGCCTGAATGCCTGACAAGATTCTCGAAATTCGAACCGCCGCCGGAGGCGAGTACCGCCGCTTTAACGACCATGGATCCTGACTCCGCTTTCCCCGGTTACAGTACCGATGATCTGTGGGGATTCACCCGCCGACTCAAGTGCACGGAGTGCCTCGTCCGCATCCTTTTCATCAACTGCAACTATGAAGCCAATCCCCATATTGAAAACATTGTATGCTTCTCGGGAGTCGATTCCGCCGAGTTCGAGCAGCCATGAGATGATGCGGGGCACTTCAATGCCGCTCACATCAACATCAGCACCGAGATGCCCGGGCAGCGCACGTGGAATGTTTTCGATGAATCCCCCGCCGGTAATATGGCTCATCGCTTTGACTTCGACTTTTGCCATGAGCGCCTGCACACTTTTTACATAGATGCGCGTCGGTTCAAGCAGCTGATCGATGATGGATCTGCCGTCAAGGTCCTTGTTTACATCAATATCATTGTCGGCAATGAGTTTCCTCACCAGACTGTAGCCGTTGGAATGGATGCCGCTTGAAGTCAGTCCAATGATCCTGTCACCCGGCTTCACGCCGGAGCCGTCGATATACTCATCCTTCTCCACTGCGCCGGCGGCGAAGCCGGCGATATCGTATTCACCGCTGCCGTACATCTCTCCCATTTCGGCAGTCTCCCCGCCGATCAGTGCACAGCCGGCCTGCACGCAGCCTTCCGATACACCATCCACGATGTCAGCAACCATTTCCGGAACCACTTTATTGACAGCGATGTAATCGAGGAAATAAAGCGGCTCGGCGCCGGTTGTCAGTATATCGTTTACACACATCGCCACCGCATCGATGCCGATGGTATTGTGACGGCCGTGATCGATTGCAAGCTTGAGTTTCGTGCCGACACCGTCCGTACCCGATACGAGCACCGGCGACTTCATATTGAGCGCGGACAGGTCGAATGCCGCACCGAAGCCGCCCAGGCCCCCGATGACTTCACTGCGCATCGTGCGCCGGACATGGGTCTTCATTCTTTCAACCGCTTCATAGCCGGCTTCGATGTCGACACCGGCCTTCTTGTATTGTTCTGACATGTCAGACTCCTTTCGTCTTCAGGTCTTTTTCCTGAGGCAGGACCTGGTCGATGATTTCAATCGGATAATCCCCCGTAAAGCATGCATCACACTGCCCTCTTGAACCGTATGAACGATAGACGTCATGCATCGCATTCACCGACAGGTATGTCAGGGAGTCCGCATCGATTTCCTCACGGATCTCCTCAGTGGATTTCTGTGATGCAATGATTTCCGCATGGGTGGAAACATCGATGCCGTAAAAACATGGGTTTTTAAGCGGTGGTGAAGATACGCCCATATGCACCTCTTTTGCCCCCGCCTTCCTGAGTGCCTTAACGATGAATCGGCTCGTCGTCCCCCGGACGATGGAGTCGTCGATGACGATGATCCGTTTCCCTTCAACAACATCCCGCACGGGTGAGAGCTTCATGCGCACAGCACGTTCACGCGCTTCCTGCCCCGGGGATATGAACGTCCTGCCGACGTAGCGGTTCTTCAGGAGCCCCTGCTCCTGCCTGATGCCTGTCTCCTCCGAGAATCCCTTGGCTGCGGCCAGACTCGAATCCGGGACACCGATGACGATATCTGCATCCACATCCATCTCTTTGGCCAGTTGTTTGCCGAGCGATTTGCGGATCGTATATGTTGAAGTGTGACGGAATTCGGAATCCGCCCGTGCGAAGTATATATATTCCATCGAGCACATATTCGGCTTCTCACTCTCTGTGTATCTGTCGAAATCGATGCCGTCATCACTCAGTGTAATCAGCTCCCCGGGCTCGATATCACGGATATACTCCGCACCGGTCGCCGTAAATGCACACGTCTCACTGGCCACACAGTATGAGTCATCTATCTTACCGAGCATGAGCGGGCGGACGCCGTGGTCATCGAGCGCAATCGTCAGTGAATCCTCATCCAGCACGACCAAGGCGAATGCACCCTTAAGCTGCCTGAGTGCAGATTTCATGCGCGTCTTCCTGTCACTGCTCTTATTCTTGCGCAGCAGATGTGCCAGAACTTCCGAATCGGAGGACGTCTGGAAAATCGCACCATCATCCTCCAGTGCCTCCCGGAGCCTTACCGCGTTCACCAGGTTGCCGTTATGGGCGAGGCCAAGGTCACCACGATGGCTCTTGAACAGGAAAGGCTGTACGTTGGACAGCTCGCTGCCGCCGGTCGTCGCATACCTCACGTGCCCGATGGCATGCGGGAACTCGCGCAGGGAGACCAGCTGGTCCTTGGACAGCGCATCGGTCAGGAGACCCATGCCGCGGGCGCCGAACAGATACTCGCCATTAGAGCATACGATACCAGCGCCCTCCTGGCCCCTGTGCTGCAGGCTGTGGAGACCGATATACGTCAGCTCACTTGCACGCTCATGATTCCATACTCCGAATATTCCGCACTCTTCGTTCAATCCACGGATGTCATACATTTCGGGATTGCCCCTTCCCACGCTTCTGCAACTTCAGCAAGATCCCTGCTGATTTCCACATCGCGTGCTTTGATTCTGACCCCTTCTGCTGTCAGTCTTCCTATCTGCACCGCATCTTTGATTTCTTTTCCTGCATCCGAAACGACGATGTACCTTGATGCATTCTCGGCGAATAGATCCTCCCCGTCGACATCCATGGAAACATCCACTCCGAGTCCATGGTATGCGGCGAGCTGTGCCAGTTTGACAGCGATGCCCCCGCGCCCCACCGGGGATATCTTCCTGATATCACCTTCTGTAAGGCGCCGGCGCAGATCCATGCCACGGCTGTATTCAAGCTCAAGGTCGATATTGCGGACCTGCTTCGACACTTCATCATCAATCAGTTTCTCGATCTGGCTGCCGGCGAATGCTTTCTCCGTTTCACCCACCAGATACAGTGCGTCGCCCGCTCCGATGGACAGGCCGTCCATGAAATTCACATCCTCGATGAGTCCGACCATACCGATGACCGGTGTCGGCAGGATGGAAGCAGTTCGGTTTTCATTATACAGGCTCACGTTGCCGGAGACGACCGGCGTTGCGAGTGCACGGCAGGCTTCTGCCATCCCTTTCGTCGATTCTTCAAGCTGGTTGTAGATTTCAGGGTTTTCAGGGCTGCCGTAGTTCAGGCAGTCCGTCATCGCAAGCGGCTCTGCACCAGTCGCTATGATGCTTCTGAACGTCTGCGCGACGACTTCCTTGCCGCCATTGTATGGATCCGCGTACACATAGCGGCTCTTGCCGTCGATTGCCATCGCTATCGCCTTCTGTGTTCCTTCAACCCTGACGACACCGGAGCCGAACCCGGACTTCTGCACCGTGTTCGAACCGACCTGGTTGTCATACTGTTCGTAGATGTAGCGCTTGGAACCATGTGTAGGATGGCCAACCAGCTCATCGAACACTCGGTTCAGATCCTCTTTTGAGTAGTCATAGACCTTTTCACCCGTCTCCGGTTTTTCTCCTTCCAAGATGTAGACCGGTGCTTCGTCGGACAGTGGCTGTACCGGGATATCCGCATACAATTCATCTCCGTAGTAAAGTTTCAGCCTGTCCGAATCCGTCACCTCGCCGATCACAGCCGCATCAAGCTCAAAACCTTCGAACATGTCCAGGAACTTCTGCTCCGTACCGTCTTCAACAACAAGCAGCATGCGCTCCTGCGTTTCGGAAAGCATCATTTCATATGGGGAAATCCCCTCTTCCCTCACCGGCACCTGATCCAGGTAAAGGTTCATGCCCGCTTCGCCTTTGGCCGCCATTTCAGAGCTGGAAGAAGTAAGACCGGCCGCACCCATGTCCTGGATGCCGACGAGTTCGGGCTGGTCGATGGCCGCAAGTGTCGCTTCCATGAGCTTCTTGCCCGTGAATGGATCGCCAATCTGCACGGACGGGCGTTTGGACTCCGATTCCTCGCTCAGCTCCTCTGAAGCGAATGTTGCACCATGGATGCCGTCTCGCCCAGTCTTGAGGCCGACGTAGATCACCTTGTTGCCTGCACCTTTCGCCGTACCCTTCTGCACTTTGTCATGTTCCATTACGCCCACGCACATTGCATTTACAAGCGGATTCCCGTCGTATGAGGGATCAAACTCCACTTCGCCGGAAACTGTCGGTATGCCGATGCAGTTGCCGTAGCCGCCGATACCGGAAACGACGCCCCGCAGCAGGCGGCGGTTGTTCGCTTCAGTCAGCTCGCCGAACCTGAGGGAATTGAGCAGCCCGATTGGACGGGCACCGATGGAGACGATGTCTCGGATGATGCCGCCGACACCTGTTGCCGCTCCCTGATAGGGTTCGACTGCAGACGGGTGGTTATGGGATTCAACTTTGAATACGACCGCCTGGTTGTCACCGATGTCCACAACACCCGCACCTTCGCCCGGTCCCATCAGTACGCGGTCTCCGGAAGTCGGGAACTGTTTAAGGAAAGGTTTTGAATGTTTGTACGAGCAATGTTCACTCCACATTACAGAGAAAATGCCGAGCTCCGTGTAGTTCGGCTCACGGCCGAGAATATCGATCACCTTATCGTATTCCGCATCCGTCAGCCCCATTTCCGCATAGAGTTTCTGGTTTCTGATATCTTCTGTCGTTGGTTCAATGAATCTGGACATGATTTGCCTCCCACCTGATCAATTCCTCAAATAATCTCAATCCATCGTCGCTGCCGAGCAGCGTCTCAAGCGCCCGTTCAGGATGCGGCATCATACCGAGCACGTTGCCGCGTTCGTTGACGATTCCCGCAATATCATTCCTCGAGCCGTTCGGGTTTTCATTGTATGTCAGTACAATCTGGTTGTGCGCTTTGAGCCTTTCGTATGTTGCATCATCACAGTAGTAGTGGCCCTCACCGTGGGCCACCGGGTACACGATATCTTCATCCTGCCTGTAGCCACGGGTGAACAATGTCTCATTGTTGACGATTTTCAGCGATTCGTCGCGGGAGACGAAAGTGTGCTGGTCGTTGAAGATGAGCGCACCCGGCAGCAGCCCGATTTCGGTCAGGATCTGGAAACCGTTGCATATGCCGAGAACCGGCTTTCCCGCATCCGCCGCTTCTTCGATCGCTTTTGTAACCGGGGCGACCGCCGCCATTGCTCCGCTGCGGAGATAGTCGCCGAAGGAGAAACCGCCGGGAATCAGTACACCGTCATATCCGGCGAGCGATGCCGCCCTGTAGTCTACAAATTCTGCCTCAGCGCCCGCTTTCAAAACGGCATTCAGCAGGTCACGGTCACAGTTGGAGCCTGGAAACTGTACTACAGCGAATTTCTTCATTCCGACACCTCATCCATAATCGTATACTCATACGTTTCAATCACCGTATTGGTAAACAGGCGTTCAGACAGGGATTTGACGATTCTGTCAATGTTGTCCGCCCCGGTTTCATCTATGTCAAAATTCAGGATTTTCCCTACACGGATGTTGCTGATTTCATCATGCCCGAGTTCATGCACTGCACGGTTCAGCGCCTCCCCCTGTGTATCGAGCACCTGCTGCTGTAATGTCACTTTAAGTTCTACCTTTTTCATTATTTTACTGCCTCCATCTTTTCATAGAATTTTGTATAAGTGTCGATCAGTGAGCCTGTCCTGTTGCGGTAGACATCCTTGTCGAAATTCTCATCAGTCTCAATGTCCCATATGCGGCATGTATCCGGTGAAATTTCATCGGCCAGGAGGATGTCCCCCTCATTATCCCTGCCGAATTCGATTTTGAAATCGACCAGTTCCATGCCCATCATGTCCATCATCCGGGTGAGGGCTTTGTTAACTCTGAGCGCCGCCGCCTTAAGTTCCCCGATCTCCTCTTTTGTAGCAAGGCCGAGCTTCAGCACGTGGTCATCAGTCAGTATCGGATCATCGAGTGCATCTTCTTTATAATAAAATTCCACAAGCGGCGGTGTGAATTCATCGCCTCTTTTAAAGCCGAGCCGCCTGACGATGCTCCCTGCCGCCCTGTTGCGCACCGTCACTTCAAGCGGAATGATGCCCACCGGCTTAACCGTCTGTTCCGTATCGCTGATGCGTTCGATGAAATGGGACTTGACGCCGTTTTTCTCAAGATATTTGAAGATATCGGAGGAAATCAGGTTGTTCAGCCGGCCTTTGCCTTCCATGAAATCACGTCTCGCACCATTGCCGGCAGTCACTTCATCCTTATATTCAATGCGGAGCACTTCGGGATCTTCAGTCTTGAAGATTTTTTTTGCCTTTCCTTCATACAGCAGCATCACTTACTCTCCTTTGTGAAATCGCGGCTGAGCGCTTCCAGTGTATTTTCGAGGCTGCCGGTGAGTACGGTGACATGTCCCATCTTGCGGGCCGGCTTACGCACCGTCTTGCCGTATATATGGATGTGCCATTCGGGATGCGTGAACAATTCATTGTCCAGCCGGTCCAGATCCTCACCCAGGAGGTTCATCATGACCGCGTTCTGATAGAGATGCACTTCTGGCATCGGGTGACCCAGTATAGAAAGGATGTGCGCATCGAACTGGCTGATATTGCATGCCTCAATCGAATAGTGCCCGGAATTGTGGGGCCGCGGCGCAATCTCGTTCACATAGAGTATGCCGTCTGTATCGATGAAGAATTCGATGGTGAATGTCCCGACAAAGTGCAGCGCGTCCATGATCTTTTCCGCTTCCCTCTGTGCCTGTTCCGTATAATCCACCCTGGATGGAACGATCGTGCGGTAGAGGACCTGGTCCTTGTGCAGATTTTCCTGCAGCGGGAAATAGACGACCTGTCCGCTGACACTCCTGGCGATGGTCAGGGACACTTCCCGCTCAAGTCTGATATATTTTTCCGCCACAAACACCGTCTCATCAAAAGGAATGCCGGCCCGATCGATGTCCGCCGCCGTCTCCAGCAGATACTGTCCTTTTCCGTCATATCCTCCCGTTGCCGTCTTGACGATGACAGGCGCACCGTGCGTATCCATGAATCTGCGCACATCCTCTGCTGCTGCCACTTTTTCATAAGGGACTATTTTCGCACCGGAAGCACTGATCGCCTCTTTTTCCGTCTCACGGTTCTGCAGCGCGAGCACCGTCTCTGCCCCCTGCGGCACATGGTAGTCGCCGACCAGTGTGTGCAGAATGCGCGCATCGATGTTTTCAAATTCATAGGTGACGACATCTGATATTTTGCACAGCGATTTCAATGCTTCAAGGTCGCCGAATTCCGCATTGATGAAAGTGTGGCTCGTCGCACTTGCCGGCGCATCCTCCGAAGGGTCGAGGACCGCCACTCTGTAGCCCATTCTGAGTGCCGACTGTGCCATCATCTTGCCCAGCTGTCCACCGCCGATGATACCTATCGTTGCTCCCGGTTCCAGTTTAATTGAGGTCATTCTGCATCTCCTCCACTTTATCTTCGAGTGACTTCTGATAATCATCCAGTTTTTCGTAAAGTTCCGGCGAGTTCACTGCAAGCATGCGCGCGGCCAGTATCCCCGCATTCTTGCTGCCCGCCTTGCCGATTGCCGTCGTGGCGACCGGAATGCCGCCCGGCATCTGCACGATGGATAATAACGAATCCATGCCATGCAGCGCTTTGGACTCGATAGGTATGCCGATTACCGGGACGTTTGTCATCGACGCCACCATCCCCGGCAGATGCGCCGCACCGCCGGCGCCGGCGATGATCACATCGATGCCGTTCGATTTGGCATTTCTCGCATAGTCCACCATCATCTCCGGGGTGCGGTGCGCGCTCACCACTTTCTTCTCGTAAGCCACGCCGAAATGATCCAGCATATCACATGCATGCTTCATCTCAGGCCAGTCGGAAGAGCTGCCCATGATTACTCCAACAGTCATAGTAGTATAACCTCGCTTTGAAATATGTTTGTTTTCAACTCATGCCAAGTTTAACAATAGCAGGCGGTTTATTCAACTGAAAAACGAACAATTTATATATAATCATTTTAATTGTATGTGTTTACGAACATTGAGTTTGAACTCACATCCATTAAGTTCGGATTTTATGTATAATCGGAAGATTTTTATGTATTTTGTTTCCATAAGTGCAACACAGGAACGGCTTGTATCAGTATGACCCAAACGGCCGATCAGGATTCACTGTGGAAATTTTCAGGCAAGTTATGGATAATGGAGGGAGACAGACTAAACAGATTGGAGAATTAAAAATGACAGCAAATTTGTTGAACGGACGCGAAATCGCCAAAGATTATCGTGCCGGACTCGCAGAAGAAGTTGAAAAATTGAAGAACAACGGCATAACGCCAAACCTCACAGTCATCATAGCCGGCAATGATGGCGCCTCCCTGAGCTATGTACGGTCGAAGAACAGGGCGGCCGAAAAGATTGGTATGACATCAGACATCGTCCATCTGGATGAAGATGTAACCGAGGACGAGGTCCTGGAAGAACTCGACCGCCTGAACAACGACGACAATGTCAGCGGAATTCTCGTGCAGGTTCCCCTGCCGGAGCATGTCAGCGAAGAGAAGGTGCTTGAATCCATTGCACCCCATAAAGATGTCGACGGCTTCAGTCCGGTCAATATCGGCCGCATGTATACAGGCCAGCGCACATTCATCCCCTGTACACCACTCGGCATCATGGAACTCCTCAAGCAAACAGGACCGCTTGAAGGCAAAGACGTCGCCGTCATCGGACGCTCCCACATCGTTGGCCAGCCCGTCGCAAAACTGCTGACCGACCAGAACGCAACCGTCACACTGATGCACTCCCGCACGAAGAACATGACCGATAAACTGAGCGGCTTTGACGTCATCGTCAGTGCCGTCGGCTCCCCGGCACTCGTCAAAGCCGAACATGTCAAAGACGGTGCAATTGTGATCGATGTCGGCAACACAATGGTCGGCGACAAACTCGTCGGCGATGTAGACTTCGACGCCGTCAAAGAAAAAGCCGGCTGGATCACACCAGTCCCGGGCGGCGTCGGCCCCCTCACAATCACCATGGTGCTGAACAACACATTACTCGCCGCCAAATGGCACAACGGAGTGGAATAGCTTTACCGCAGTAGACGGCCGCACCCTTTTACAGGGTGCGGTTTTTGGTTTTAATCTATGTTTGTGCCAACGGTCAGCCGCTTCTCATTCCATTGATTGTACCCCATACTGACAAATTGTCCTCAGACACTTTTTTCTTTACCTTCACAAAACCCGCAATTCACACATCTCATAAACAGCCGCCCCTTCCACCTCCATCAGATACTTCCTGATACGATTATGTGTCACCACCCGATCAAGTGCAGGTGATTTCGTCTCCAGCTCCAAATGTTCATTCACTAACACGACTGCTCCCCCGGCCCGGATGTCCGGCCTCCGCCTGCATTCCGCTGCCTCCAGCCACTGATGCTCCAAAGTCTTCTTCCGCATTGAACAAATCCTCCTTCCAATAAAAAAGCCCTTTCCCTATATATGCGGAAAAAGGCCGGTTTGATTATTTGTTCCATCAAGTATTTTATTTAGTCTGAGAAAATTGATTAACACATGGCCAGGCCGATCAGTTCCTGATGATAATGAAGATCATGTAGATGATGTATGCAAATACAAGTACAAAACCTTCTCCCCGGCCGATGTTGTAGCGGGTCCTTGAAAATATGAGCAGCAGCACCGTCAGAAGTATCATGATCCACATATCAGTGAAGATTTTCGCATCCAGTGTCAGCGGGGCAACTGATGCAGCACTGCCCGCCACAAAAAAGATGTTGAAAATGCTGCTGCCGACAGCATTCCCTATCGCGATGTCTCCCTGATTCTTCATCGCAGCCGTGACGGAAGTGATCAGCTCGGGGAGTGAAGTGCCAATGGCCACAATTGTAAGACCGACCAGCGTCTCGCTCATTCCGAGTGAAAGTGCAATCTCAGTGGCGCTGTCCACTACAAGGCGTCCTCCGTATATGATTGCAGCGAGTCCGCCAGCAGTGTAGAGTGCGTTCTTCCCCCACGGAGCACCAACATCCGTATCCACCGCATCACCGCCCTCAGACCTGTTCTTCATAGCCATTTCAAAGACGTAATACAGAAACACACTGAAGAACAGGAGGATGATCAGACCATCCCCGCGGGAGACAATATTCTCCACTGCCCCGTTCAGGAAAACGTCCGCCATCAGTATAAGCAGGACGACAGCTGCAAGCAGTGAGAAGGGAATCTCCTTTCGGATTGTTTCGCTCTTGACGGTGAGCGGGGTGATCATCGCCGTCACCCCGAGCACCATGGTGATGTTGAAAAGGTTGCTTCCCACGATGTTGCCGAGCACCATGCCGGCGTTATCATCCAGCGCAGCCAGTATGCTGACCGTTGCCTCGGGTGAACTTGTGCCGAGGGCAACGATCGTCAGCCCGACCAGCAGGGGCGATACATTGAGTTTGATCGCAATATTCGATGCACCTTCCACAAAATAGTCCGCCCCCTTGATGAGGAGGACGAATCCCGCAATAAGTATAATATAAGACACAGATGCACTCTCCTTTAAAATACAGGCTATCATCCCTCTATTCCCGAAGAATGACAAAAAAACCCACTTTTCATACAAAAAGCAGGCATCTTCAATCATTTCCTATTTTCAACAAAGAACGTGACAACAACGAACAACAGAAACGCAATCAGCGTAATACTGCCGCCGATGATGAAATACACGATTGTGAACGTCTCATTGAATCCGAACGGATTAAGCATATAGAAATACATCCCCGACGTCAGAACCAGGGCCCCCGCAATACCGAAGACACAGTGCAGATGCACGAGCAGCGGCTTCGAAACAGTGTAGATACTGTAGAATACTCCCCATGCAAACATCGACAGCCATCCCACAAGAAGTATGTGCGTATGAATCGGTCGCATCGCATAATCCATCTCCCCGGCCATCTGCGATCCGATGAACACACCGAGCAGCCCGAATACTGTTGCAATCCTGATCAGGTTGATTCCCCATTTTCTTTCCATTTTCCGTAATTCCTCCCTTTATTCGTTATTCTGATAAAATTCATGCCGCCACGGACACACCGCCGCCCCTGGAACATTCCCTGTAATCATTTCCAAAGCTTCACGATGAATTCCGTGCCGGCCCCCGGCGTACTCTCCACATCAATCGTGCCACCAAGCATTTCCACAGTTTCCAGGACGATCGCAAGACCGAGGCCGGAGCCCTCACTCGAACGCGCAGCATCCACGCGGTAGAACCGTTCGAACACCTTATCAAGTGCATCTTCCGGAATACCCATGCCCGTGTCCCGTACACTGATTTCGACATTATCTCCCATATCCTTAAGTGTAACGGCGATTTCATCACCATCTGATGAATATTTCACTGCGTTGGATACCAGGTTGTCCCATATATTCCACAGGAGGTCGCTGTCGGATTCCACCGTCACTTCGTCCAGGGAATAGGACAGGTCGACTCCGGATTCATCCAGCCGCCAGCGGAACACGCGTATCACATCCCGGATCTGCGAGTCGAGCCGGATGGGCTCCACCTTCGCCGTATAGGACTGGTGATCGAACTTGTTGAGCAGCATAAGCTGCCTCGCCAGCGAGGACAGCCGCTTCGCCTCCGAATGCACGACCGAGGCAGCTTCCCGCGCCTCGTGGCCGTCCACTTCCCCCTCCTCAAGCAGCTTCGCGTATCCTTGGATGTTGACCAGCGGCGACTGGAGGTCATGCGTCACATCACTGATGAATTTCTGGCGCATGTGATGGTTTTCCTGCAGCTGTCCCTTCATCGCATCGAGACTTGCAGCAAGCTGTCCGATCTCATCCCTGCTGTAGTTCCCGGGAGCGATGTCATAGTCGAAATTCTCCCGCCGGATTTCATTCGCCGCCGTCCTGAGATGGCCCAGGGGTTCTGTCAGACGGCGGCTCATCACGATGATGAATATGAGGCTCACCAGCACCGCCGTCACAAAGAACACAAGCAGGATGATATGGAATTCACTGAACATCAGACTGCTGTCCTGCTTGATGAACAGCGCGTGGCGTTCGCCGCCGAGCATGACTGGCACACCGACGGTGTTGCGCACATCATTCATGAAATGCCCCATCATGAACCAGTTCGCCACAGCGGCATCCTCTCCCTCGTACACCCCGCCGGACAGCACCGAGTTAAGCGTCGACTGTTCCATGACGGTCCTCTCAAACGGAATACCGGCAAAGTGCGCCTCGTATCCGCTGTTGAACGGCCCTTCCGTCAGCGTCACCCCACCGCCTGTATCATCCGCCCCGTCGCCGGATACCAGCACCACCTGGTAGTCCAGCGCATCGAGCATATCCATGGCCACAGTGAGACCGGAACCCGCCGGAATATCCTGCTCCAGCGCATCCTTCAGATTTTCAGCCGTCCCGAGCATCTGTTCATTCATCTTCGGCTTGGAGTAGACCGCATAGAGGACATTCGATGCCAGCAGCGACACTGCCAGGCTGACGCCAACGACGGCAAAAAGCACCGCTATGAATCGTTTATATAGCATATCCATCAAAGATCTCTCCCCGCAACGCTCTGCTCCAGACGGTAACCGACACCACGCACCGTCAGCACGCGCACTTCTGCACCGAATCTCCCGAGCTTCTGCCGCAGCCGGTTCATATGGGTATTGATCGTATATGTACTCGTTTCAAGATCACCCCACACACTTTCGGCGAGATGCTCGCGGGTCACCACTTTTTCAGGTGTCTCCATCAGGCAGCCGAGCATCTCGAGTTCCTTCACCGGCAGCATGTGCGTGCGGCCCATGACTTCCACCTCATAATGCTCCCGGTCGATCGTCATCCCCGCAAATGACAGCTTCGTATCCGATACAGGGCGGACCCGCTTCAGCACCGCACGTATCCGGAACAGAAGCTCTTTCGGTTCAAAGGGTTTCACTATATAATCCTCCGCCCCTGCTGTGAACCCCTCCTCCTTGTCATCGAGCTGCCCTTTCGCGGTGAGCAGAATCACAGGTGTCTCAAGGTCCCCGCTCAGGATGCGTGTCAGTTCAAACCCATCCATCCCGGGCATCATCACATCCACGACCGCAATATCCACTTCCTCATCCTCAAGATGCCGGAGGGCGCCGTCTGCATCCCCGAAATCCGTCACATCGAAACCGTTTCTCTTCAGGTAGAGTACAACCAGATTGCGGATATTCGCATCATCCTCGACCACCATCACTTTATCCATCACCCATGCACCTCCGTAAAAAAACTCTATCATACTTATATAAACACAATATAAATATTTTAGAAATGAAAATCTCACCCTGCCCCATACCCGCATAAAAGAAAAAGACGCCCACCGCGCCATGCGGTGGACGTTTAAGTACCGGAAGCATTCATTATGCGCCGAGACTCATTTTCGGGCCGAACGGCTCGAAGTGGATGCGGCTCTCGTCGACCCCCATCTCCTTGAGCTCCTTCATCATTGTTCCCATGAAGCCCATGGATCCACAGATGTAAACCTGCCTGTCCTCTATATCTTTGAAGTCCCCTTTGTCCAGGAAGCCTTCTGTTTCGCTGAATTTGACTTTAAGGTCAGCACCCTTTTCCCGGATTGCAGCCATCTGGTCCTTGAATGGCTGATGGTCAGCGTTTATGCAGCTGTAGATATATTTGACATCCTTGCCTTTGGCCACGGCATCTTCCGCCATGGACATCACCGGCGTCGCACCGACGCCGCCTGCGATGAAGAGCAGTCTGTCATGATCCTCCCCGACTTTGAAGTCGCCGGCAGGCGCTGACATGAACAGTGCATCACCCTCCTCGATCTCGTCATGCATGTAGTTGGAAACGACTCCTTCCCTGCCCTTGACCGCTTCGCGTTTGACGGCAAATCGGATGCCATCCTCTTTGTCGATTGAACAGATTGAGTAGTGGCGGAGGGCAGTGTTGCCGTAGCCTTCCGGCTTCACTTTGACGGTGATGTACTGGCCGGCTGTGAACGTTTTCTCCACTTCGTCGGAATCCACAGTGAACCTGACGATGTCCGGTGTCACCTGCTCCTTCTTCTTGACGATGAACGGTTTGAAGCCGTCCCAGGCCGCAGTATCATACATCTCTTTTTCAATGCCGATGAATACATCGGCGATCTTGCCGTAGTACTCTCCCCACGCATCGATGATTTCAGGTGTCGCAGCGTCACCCAGCACTTCCCGGATTGCTGCGAGGAGATATTTGCCGACAATCGGATAATGTTCCGGCAGCACTTCAAGTGCACGGTGCTTATGTGCGATCCCCATTACTGCAGGTACAATGGCTTCGATATCTTCGATGTGCCTTGCCGCAGCAAGCACCGTCATTGCCAGTGCCTTCGGCTGGTCTCCGACTTTCTGGTTCGTCTTGTTGAAGATGTCGAGAAGTTCAGGGTGTGCTTCAAACATCCTTTTGTAGAATACTGTCGTAATTTCAGTTCCGTGTTCTTCGAGAACCGGTACGGTTTCTTTGATAATCTGTCTTTTAGCTTCAGCAATCATGTGTTCAAGCCCCTTTTTATAAAACATATATTTTTAATGCATCTTTAGTGTAAGGGTGTATGTTTACTTTTTCAAGACCTTTGTTACTATTTTCACATATCGTTCACAAAATCGCTTACATAAGATGGGATGTTTTATTAAAATGACAATTCCGTGTATAATCTTCTGGAGGAGTTGATGAGAATGAAGCTCACTTTGTACACCGACTACTCCCTGCGGGTGCTCATGTACCTGGGGATGAAGGAAACGGAAAAGAAAATCCAGATTGATGAAATCGCAGACTTTTACAATATATCGAAAAATCATCTGACCAAAGTCGTCCATCACCTTTCGAAGCTCGGATACGTCAGAACTGTCCGTGGCCGGGGCGGGGGGATTATGCTAAACTATGAACCAGAGGATTTGAACATAGGAGAGGTCGTCCGCAGTACGGAAGACAACTTCCACATGGCGGAATGCTTCAATGCCGAAAACAACCAGTGCGTACTGACACCGGTATGCAGCCTGAAGTTCGTACTGGGGGATGCATTGAAAGCCTATCTTGAAGTGCTCGATAACTATACATTGGAAGATATACTTCCAAGCGGAATTCCGGGGTGATGAAGATGAATTCAAAAACGATGCTGAAAGTCATGGCAGGACTGCTGCCTGCGGCACCGATTACGGGGGACTTCATTGATAAAAGCATAGATACAGAAGAAGTCAGTGAGTCCGACAGCAGCACGGATTCAAAATATGCGGATTATGACGGGCCGACGATGGAAGAGGAAATCTCATCCCACAGTGGCAGCGTCCCCGCCCTCAAAGGGACGGAAACCATCAATGTGCAGGTCGGGGATGAATTCGATCCGCTGGCCGGCGTCTATGCCGTCGACAGTTCCGACGGCAACATCACAGATAGCATTGAAGTGACCGACAACAGTGTGAATACGGACAGGGCCGGCAATTATACCGTATCCTACAGGGTGGAAAATTCCAGCGGCAACTGGTATGAATACACCCGCCAGATACAGGTATCGGATGCAGAGAGTGACACGGTGCCTATGGTGCCGCCGACAGAAGAGCAGCTCTCAGGGGAAAGTGCAGAAGAAGAATCCGATCCGGAATCTTCCTCGAAAATCACCTTCCTCGGCCTCGATGACATCACCATCCAGCAGGGGGATGAATTCGATCCGAAGGAAGACATCCAGATCATTGATGTAGACGGCAGTGATATCACAAACAAACTGTACATTTCAGGCGAGGTCAACACGGACCAGCCGGGGGAATACACGATTGCCTATGCAGTATTCGACCACTTCGGCGATTCCCATGCCAAGGCCAGGACTGTCACAGTGGAATGATGCAAAAAAGAAACCGCAGCGGGGATTCCGCTGCGGTTTCTGTCGTTCATTTTTATGCAAGCTGATTTTTGATTTCAGCATTGAAGTCCGGAAGGTCATCAGGCGTACGGCTGGTTACAAGATTGCTGCAGACAACGACAGATGCATCCTGTACTTTCGCTCCGGCGTTTTCAAGGTCCTTCCTCACCGAACGGAACGCGGTCATGTTACGGTCATTCACCAGATCCGTATCAATCAACACCTGCGGGCCGTGACAGATTGCGAACGTTGGTTTATCATTCTGCAGGAAGTTCGCTGCAAACTTGCCGAAACGTCCCTCTTCATCTGAGCGCAGAAGATCCGGTGAGAATCCGCCCGGAATCAGAATCGCATCATAATCGTCCGCATTTACGTCGGCGATAGATTTGTCGGCTTTGAATTTGCCGCCCTGTTTGCCTTCGATTTCACCGGCTTCGGTGGAGATGACTTCAACTTCATGCCCTTCGGCTTCAAGTGCCTCCACCGGGCTTGTATATTCTACATCTTCAACCATATCCGTCATGATTACTGCTACTTTTTTTGCCACAATACATCTCTCCTTTGGAAATGTCCTTATTCTTTCTACACACTATATCTTCCACGTACCGTCAATTCCTAAACATTCCGCGGACATTTTATATGAAAAAGACATATAAGGTCATTTGACAAAACGAACAGGCGTTCTTATAATTGTATGGCAGGAGTGATGATATGCAATTCTCATATGATGAGGAACTTGAATACAAGATTCTATACAACGTCAAACACGATGTGTTCGACTATCCAAATACAAGCATGTCCGAATACGATATCAGAACCGTCGATTTCCATATGAAGATGATGGAACAAAAAGGTCTGATCGTACTTACACCATTCGCATACGATTTCTACTACAGCAACATCGAACTCACCGCAGATGGTGACCGGAAGCTCTCACAGAAAGCTTCCTAAACTGGCCCGCAAGGGTCTTTTTTTATACTTCCACATCCAGTTTGAATGTATCTATGACCCAGGCCCTGGTCCGTTCATCTTCAATCTTCTCGACCGGTTTGCCGCCGACAAAAAGTCCATCGTCCAACAGACCGTCATCAAGCTCCGGAACCAGTGCCAGCCAGTCCACCCTGAGGACATATTCCTCACTGCCGAAATGAGGGTTGATTCTCATGATTTCCCTGAACGGGTACTCGTCCCGGTCGATCATGAGCCCTCCCTGGTGCATTTCAATCGTTTCAAGCGGTACCGCAGACGCCTTGACCCTGCCGGCGCCAAGGTAACCGTATCTGGTGGAATAAAGTGCGATGATCTCCCCTTTTGCGATTCCCATTATGTCATGTATATTGCTCTTTCCGCTCACACTGATAATCCCGAGCTTCTTATACAGGTCATAATCCCGGAACGTACTGTTAAATTTGCCATTGATGAAATACATACAATACCACCTCGTCTTTACAGCACTCTACCCCGCCACTCCATGTTTCATGCAGAATCAGCCGGGTAATTTATCTATATAAGGAGCTGGTTGATATGGCAGCAAAGGACAGGAAAGACGAACCCGCCAAACGGCAGGAAGACCTGCCGAAAGAATACCAGTACAGAGATAAGGAAGACGACTACGGATATGAAGACAGGGAACAGGATCATCTCGATGACTACAACAGACTCGGCAAGGAATACTATTACGATGAAGAAACCGACAAAAGCGTATTCCACGACAACCGTCATGATTCAGGCAACAGATAAAATGGAAAAGGAATCGAAAATGAGGTGAAATGAAATGACTGGGGATAATGGCAAGAAAGATGAATTCATCGGCAAAGCGAAAAAGGCTGCCGGTGATGCACTGGATGATGAAAAGACCAAAAATGAAGGAAAGCGCCAGGAGACAGAAGGCAAAGTGAAAAATGCCGCAAAAGATATCAAGGAAAAAGGAAAAGACATGTTCAGAGAGAAATGACCGGACAGAGATACAGTTGAAAGTGAAAGCCCAGGAAAAACAGTCGATAACCAGTTCAACCAAGTATATGCAGACAGACCTGGTACTGCAGCCAGGAACCTCAAAAAACATGAAAGTTCGAATATCATGTTTGACTGCTTGTATAGATAGGGTAAGGAAAAACATCACTCATTAAAAGGAGATGTTTAACATGGCAGAAGAAAAAAAAGGACTATTTGACAAGGCAAAAGACAAGGTTAACGAACTCAAAGACAACACAAGCAAAGAAGATGTCCAGCAGGGCTGGGACACAGCAAAAGAACATGGTGATGAACACCTTGGCGACAATGAAAAATGGAACAGCGCCAAAGAAAAGGGCGACAGCGCCATGGATAAATTGGGTGGCGACGAAAACGACGAAGAAGAAAACAAATAATATTCATTAAAATGATTACACTACCCCATGCCCGGTTTCAACAGAGACCGGGTATTTATAATGGGGAAATGTTGGACATAAAAATACAGCGGCCAAAACGGCCGCTGTAAAATTGTCCTTGATTATTTATTCGGTTTTCTTCTGAAGAATGTGAGCACTGTACCCGCCACAAGCAGAAGCGCTGCTGCTGCCCCGATTGGAGCTGCAGGAACCCCTGTATTCGGCAGGGAATCAGAACCAGCGGCAGCAGTTGACTCATCATCAACCTGATCACCGTCAGTTCCAGCTCCAGCTTCATCACCGGGAACCGTCACATCGGCAGTCTGTCCTGTATTTCCAGCTTCATCTTCAGCTGCCACTGTCAGTAAATCTCCAGGAGACACTGCATCACTTCCGATATCAGCTTGGAAAGTACCATCTTCGCCTGTTTCAGCTTCAGCAATCAGATTACCATCAGCATCGTAGATTGACACGACACCCGGCTCATTCACTTCACCCGTTACCGTGTAGCCGGATGAAGAATCACCTGTGATGCCAATATTCCCGAGAACAGGTCCAGTAGTATCAATACCATCACCTTCACCTCCGGAAGGTACAGTTACGACCGCCGGATCACTTTCGTTGCCGGCATCATCAGAAGCTGTCACTGACAGATCCTCACCAGGATCCACATCGTCGGCAGAAACACCAACTGAGAAGTTACCCTCATCATCAGCAGTCCCAGTACCCACAACATTACCATCAGCGTCAGTCACTGTAACCGCAGATGCAGGTTCAGTAGATCCGGAAACCTCATAGCCATCCGTTTCGTTGCCATCAATGCCCACATCGCCAAGTTCAGGCGGAGTTGTATCCTCTTGATCATCTGAGTCGGCATCGGCATCAGCGTCAGCGTCCGCATCGGCGTCAGCATCAGCATCCGCGTCGGCGTCAGCATCCGCATCGGCATCAGCATCCGCGTCGGCATCTGCATCAGCGTCGGCATCCGCGTCCGCATCAGCATCGGCATCCGCATCCGCGTCGGCATCAGCATCGGCGTCCGCATCCGCATCGGCATCAGCATCCGCATCAGCATCCGCGTCAGCATCCGCATCGGCATCAGCATCCGCGTCGGCGTCAGCATCCGCATCGGCATCAGCATCCGCGTCGGCATCAGCATCGGCATCAGCGTCCGCATCCGCATCCGCATCAGCGTCCGCATCGGCGTCCGCATCCGCATCAGCGTCCGCATCCGCGTCGGCATCTGCGTCCGCATCCGCGTCGGCGTCGGCATCCGCATCCGCATCAGCGTCCGCATCAGCATCCGCATCCGCGTCGGCGTCGGCATCAGCATCCGCATCCGCGTCCGCATCAGCATCAGCGTCCGCATCAGCATCGGCATCCGCGTCGGCGTCAGCATCTGCATCGGCATCCGCATCCGCATCGGCGTCAGCATCCGCATCGGCGTCAGTATCATCTAATGGTAGAACTGTTATTATCGATGTTTCACTCACTTTTCCATCAAGCATTTGAGCCAGAGTAATTTCTGTTCCTACGGGAAGTGTGTCATCTAACTCAATAGTGAAAGCTCCATCATTTTCAATTTGCACGATGGTACTGAATAGTGACATCGGTTGAGATACAGAGCTTGATCCAACTTCATTACCATCTACATATGCTGTAACTTCAGAACCAGCTATGCCTTCTCCTTCGATAACTGTTTCATCTTCATAAATGTCTTCAGAAACAGGAGCTTCAAGTACAGATACAGGGACTTTTACGACTGCCGGCTCACTTTCTGCTCCATCCTCATTTACAGATACAACAGTGATATTTTCATCTTCATTAACTTCATCCCTGGTGAAGTACTGAGTGAAACTGCCATTTTCATCCGCTACAAGCTGTGCGATTTCTTCATTTTCTTCATTAGTGAATATAAGAGTTTGACCAGGTTCAGTCTGCCCTGTGATATTGTATCCAGCTACATAGTCACCATCAATATTTACATCTGATAGTTCCGGTACAACATCCTGATCGCCGTCACTATCCGCATCAGCGTCGGCATCAGCGTCAGCGTCGGCGTCAGCGTCGGCATCCGCATCCGCATCAGCGTCAGCGTCGGCATCCGCATCGGCGTCAGCATCCGCATCCGCATCGGCGTCGGCATCGGCATCGGCGTCAGCATCCGCATCCGCATCGGCGTCGGCATCGGCATCGGCGTCGGAATCGGCATCGGCATCAGCGTCCGCATCTGCATCGGCGTCAGCATCCGCATCAGCGTCCGCATCCGCGTCAGCATCCGCATCCGCATCGGCGTCGGCGTCGGCATCGGCGTCAGCGTCGGCGTCAGCATCGGCGTCAGCATCCGCATCAGCGTCCGCATCAGCATCCGCGTCGGCGTCAGCGTCCGCATCAGTCGGCGTCGGCATCCGCGTCGGCATCCGCGTCGGAATCGGCATCGGCGTCGGAATCGGCATCGGCATCAGCGTCCGCATCTGCATCGGCGTCAGCATCCGCATCAGCGTCAGCATCCGCATCCGCATCGGCGTCGGCGTCGGCATCGGCGTCAGCGTCCGCATCCGCGTCGGCGTCGGCGTCAGCATCTGCGTCGGCATCTGCGTCAGCATCTGCGTCGGCGTCAGCGTCGGCATCTGCGTCGGCATCGGCGTCGGTGTCATCATCGTCTTCAGGTACAATAACAGCTAGCGGGTCACTTTCGTTTCCTGCTTCATCTACAGCAATTACTGTAAGTTCTTCCCCAATTTCAACAGTTCCAGAAGGAATATCAACATTATATAGTCCATTTTCATCAATATCTGCAGTGCCTACTGGATTCCCTTCTGAGTCAAATACGTTGACCGTATCGCCCGGCTCCTGTGCATCACCGGAAACGGTATAACCATCTACAGTGTTCCCATCAATTTCCGCTGACCCAAGAACAGGTGCAGTCGCGTCCGGATCATCCGGGACTACAACTTCGAGTGAATCACTAGTATTGCCCGCTTCGTCTACTGCCTGGACACTCAATGGTTCACCCGGCGTCACTTCGCCTGTCAATTCAACTGAATAGTTGCCTTCCGCATCAATGGTGCCTGTACCAACATTCGTACCGTCCGCATTGGTGACATTGACTGTATCCCCCGGTTCTTCGCCTGTACCTGAAACGGTATAGCCTGTCTCAGATGTGCCTTCAATATCTACTGAATCCAGCACAGGCGCTGTCGCATCCGGATCATCCGGTACAGTAACCTGGACGGTGTTACTTTCATTTCCCGCCTCATCAATGGCCTGGACATCCAGGACTTCATTCGGCGATACGGCTTCAGTCAAAGCAATTGAATAGTTGCCTTCCGCATCAATGGTGCCTGTGCCAACATTCGTACCGTCCGCATTGGTGACATTGACTGTATCCCCCGGTTCTTCGCCTGTACCTGAAACGGTATAGCCTGTCTCAGATGTGCCTTCAATTGTTGCAGGGTCCAGGACCGGAGCAACATCATCGGCTTGCTCGGGGAAGGTCACTGTATCCTGGCTCTGTAAAGAGTTGAGCAATGCAGCATCAATCACAGAGTCCTGGATACCGGCACCCAGGACGGGCGTCGTCCCTTCTACATCACCGGGCGGGTTATTTACAAGTACATCCAGGTTAACATTGGTGTTCCCGATAACCTGTACACTTGCTAAATCAGAAGTTAGATCAACGGTCCCAGTAGTGATCTGATTTACTAATGGAAGGACAGTGCTATCCACCAGCCCACTTAAAGTGTCTAGCACTGGATTAAGTATGCCGCTGCCTACCCCGGTTGCATTTAAGTTGCCAATGGCATCAACTACATCATTCAATAGTTGTAGAACTAAATCATTGACAGCAGTATCGAGATGGTTTCCTAAACCATCGCTAAATGATACAACTATCTCTCCATCCGGACCAACTGTGTATTCTACGTTATCTTCATATGACAATAAATTATCCAGTGAGTCATCCAAATTATTCAGAGCATCGAGTGATTCATTTAATTCATCAATCCCATTTAAGGTAACTAAGGGATTTGCTGCTAAAAGACTTGTAATAGTAGTTATAGAAGTAGTCAAAGTGTCGGTGATTGGATTGATAAGACCATATAAAGTTGGCAGATCCTCTTCGAGATTGATCGGCAGTATATCCACCTGCACAGTCGCAGTACCCCCACTATGCTGCAGCTGACCGGCCAATTCCGGCGCATGGAATACGACGGTTCTATCGGGGCTGACCAGCTCTGCATCCGCCAGACCCGTTCCATTCAGATTAAGATTCAAATTATACGGTTCTCCGGCTGCCGGGTCATTGCGCTCTGCGTCGATTGTCACATCTGTCAGCAGCTGCACTTCTGCCAGTGACGCCGCTTCTGCTACGTTTTCCTGTGGCAGATAATTAACCCCGCCGGTATTTGATATGTATGAGCCGACAGGTCCAACCATGAGATTGGCCGCTATGACAGACATACCTACTTTTTTCATCAAAGAGTGTTCGGATTTGCGTTTGAATGCCTTCTTGTAATCGTAATTTCTAAGAGATTTCTTCCTGTTCTTACTCGACATTTCCTTCCTCCTCCGTTTTGTCAAAACTTTCTGATGCAGATGATTCTAAAAAAGGTGACAAAATGTTGATCTTTTGTCACCTAATTCATATATTATCAAAGCATGTAAGGAAAAGAAACGCTAAAAACAGAATTTTACATCTTTTTTAATCATTTGTAGTTCTCGAGGTATTGTATGTAACCTGAGATATAGTGCTGGACATCATCTATACGGACTCTGTAGCCATGGTGCTTTATGAAGAAGCTGCCGAGGATGCTGCCCGGATTTTTGAAATACATCGCCACCTCTGGATAGAAGTATCCTGTACGCTGGTAATCCACGCGTTTTTCAATTGTCTCATTGAATTTTTCTTCATCGAGATATTCACCTACGATATGCTGTTTGCCTTTTTCTTTCATCAGTTCCACCATCTTATACCCAGCCATCAGCATCTCCAGGAATGTCGGGAAGGTAGTCTCCCTCTGATATATATAATTCAACCGCTTGGAGATGTTCTTCAGGCCGAAGATGAAATACTTTTCCTCCGGTTTTACTTTTGTCAGTTCATAAGTACAATAGCTGAGCCAGTGATCGGAATATTTCCAGTAATCATTTTCAATGAAATGATTGAACAGTATCTCGACATATTCGAGCCATTCCGGATTTTGATCGAGCTGATACAGGCGCATCAGACCGAATGCCGCTTCACCATCATAATAGATGACACGCTTCTCTTCCTTTACCGTGAGTTCCGGATAATTGAGTACGTGTACCGTGTCACCGTCTTCCCCTATCATCCGCATCGTGCCCCGTGCGATCTTTTTCGCTGCATCCAGGTACTCTTCACTGCCGGTCATGGACATATACTTTGTCAGGGCAATGAGTGCAACACCGTTCTGTCCAAGTTTGATTTCATTGATGTTTTTAGTGTCGTCGAATATATATGCCGCTTCTTTCTCCTCTGGATCGATATGCATATAATTTTCAAGCAGATAATCAAGTGATTTTTTTGCCCACTCTATCCCCGACTTATCATTAAGGTATTCCAGTCCCTCGAGCAGGGAATATGTACTCGATGTATGTCTCAGTATATTGTAGAACCCAATGTTCTTATCGAAATGGGGGAACTTCCCGTACTCATAGCGGCCATTTTCATTGAGCTGATCCGACAGATATTTTGTCGCAGTTTTTACGAGCCGCCGGTACTCCGATTTTGATTGGTTGGCACCAATTTTCCTTATGCCGTGCATATGACCGTCCGGAATAAGATCGTAAATTTTACCGTCCTCTACCAGATAGCCTTTTGTATAAAATTTGGTGACCGATCTATTTGCATATTTCTTATGAAAATAAATTCCCCGGTACGACTTGAACTTTTTCAAATAAGTGTTTATGTTACGTTCGCACATGAAAAGGGTCCGGTGATCTTTGCCCGGCACCGGACGGATGAATGCATTTGCGTTAATTTCTTCCGGAAGGAAGGCTAGGCTGTAGTCCGGATCGAAAGCAATCCCGTAGTCTACATAATTTCTTCTGGTCTTTATCATTTCATCATGTAAGTCTGTGAATTTGATTTTCTCCTCTGATGTTATCAGGTCCACCCTCAGCCATTCGGTATCATAGCCGCTGTCTTTCAATTTCTTCATCTCATCTTTCACTTTGGCGATGAGATAACTGTTATTTTTCAGTTTGAATACGTGGGCCCTTCTGCCCGGAAAACCGAGAGATATGAAAAGCCATTTATCACCTTCATGTTCTGATCTGCTTCTGATGTCTTCTATCAATCCCAGGTCCATGTCAATTGCTCCTTTGTATACGGGTCATCATTTTATGTTTTATTCTCATTTTTCCACTGTCTGCAAACCTGCCGTTTTTCAACACACCATACATCCAGTATACATTAACAGATACTGGGTATGGTAAAATATCTGAATTTTCCATTCTGTGATTTCATAAAAACAGGCCGCCATTTACGGGCGGCCTGAGACTGTCATCTGCTTGTAGCTGCGGGTTTTCCCCCGGATGCGGAATTGCCTTCTGCGGGCAGCTCTTCCAGCGTTTTCATATGGATTGCTGCACTGCTCATATATTTACGGCTGTTTTCCGTATGTATTTCAAGGAGTTCTGAATGCATCCGGGTGTCCCCAGAAGTGTTCATCAGTTTGAATTCTATCAATGCGAGTGTCCTGTTGGAGATTGCGAGTGCCAGATCCGATTTCATTTCTTCCATCTCTTCCTTGTGTTCTGGGGAAAATGCATCTGCGACTTTTATGTTATTCACCCGCTCCTCGAGCTCATCATATTCCCCATGCAGGGTTTCGAGTTCACCTGCCACTCTGTCCCTGCTTATGCCGTCAGAATTATACTGCTGATACATCGGGATGAACACGTTGTTCCATATTGCTGTAATATCCGACTGGATGCCGTTCACTGTGCTCGCCAGTTCTTCCATATCGGCCGCTCCGGCACCGTCTGATGCATTCATCGGTGTACCGGCATGCTTCCCGTCCAAACCGGCCGTCTTCAGTTCCGGGTGTCCGCTGTCAGACATCGTTTCCCGGCTGTCGGCGGTATCCGTCGGCAGACTGTAATTATCCATCGTGGTAAGTGCAGGCGGATTGGCCTTGTGGCTCCCCTGTTTAATTTCCTGTCCCTCACCCTGGCCGCAACTGCATAAAAAGACGGATGCGAATATCAAAAATTTTGCTTTCACTTTGTCGTCTCCCTGATTTGAAAAAATTGTCCGGTTATCGAAACATCGTTTTTCATTGTAACATGATTGTAACATTAGAAAAAGAACGATTCCGGGTACGCAATCATTTGCATGACGAAAAAAGCACCCGGCTGAATGTATCCGGGTGCTGCATGGTTCTACTTATCATTTTTCTCATTCAATATCAGATAATCCAGCTCCTCTTTTTTCATCGAGTTGAGCTTTCTGTACTGGATTATGAAGAACAGTGCACCGAGTGCCACCCAGGCACCGAGCGCAAGGTAGGACGGCGCTGTGAGCGATGCCGGTGAACCCGGATACAGCAGCAGCACAAGGAATACGATCGAGATGACCGCACCGAGCCATCCGAAGATGACATACAGCAGATTGAAGTTTTCCCTGCTGCTGAAGAATTTCGCCGCAACGAGGCTGGTCACAAGAAATGCAACCGATACACCTGTGGATGACATATCGACAATCCAGCTGAGGGCCGTGCGTCCGAGCCACGGTGCGGCCAGGCACACAGTCATGACGAAGAGTACTGCGACGTACGGCGTTTTATTCTTGTGGTGCAGTCTCGCGAACACTGACGGTATGAAGTGGGCACGGCCGAGTGCGAACAGAAGCCTCGATGAGGACATGAAGAACCCGTTGAGCCCTGTAAAGATGCCGAATGATATCGCGAGTGCGAGCAGTGCCATGCCGAGTCCTCCCATGGAGGTCTGTACGACGGACCCCGTCACCCAAAGGGCACCGCCGATCTGTTCCTGGTCCGGATAGATCCATGACGTGACAAGAATCATCAGGACGTAAGTGATGATTGATGCAATGATGCCGAAGACGATCAGCCTGAACGTCTTGTCTGCGCTGAATTTGAATTCTTCGGCTGCCTGCGGGATATTATCGAAACCGACATACATCCAGGGTGCAATCGCAACAATCAGGATGATTGATGTCCATATGCCGCTCTCATTATTGAACAGAGGCTGCGCATTCTCGAGTGAGAACTCACCGACAAAGAAAGATCTCACGAACAGAGTCGCAACGACTGCGGCCATGAACATACAGAAAATGAACTGGATGTTTCCGGACAGTCCACTGCCTTTGATGCCGATGAAGGCAAATGCTATGAGGACAAGTGATGTCAGAAGAACTTCCATTATATAGACATCCCAGCCTGCAATCGTATACAGATAGCCTATTTCAAGGAAATCAGGGAGTATGAACTTAAACAGCAGACTGAATGCACTGGCATTGAGTGCGACGACACATATGTAACCGAGTGCCAGGAACCATGAAGCGATGAAACTGACATTCCGTCCGAATCCGACGTAGCTGAAAGCGAACTCCCCTCCCGAAACCGGAAACTTGCTCGTCAGTGCGCCATAGGCCACGGCAATGATCAGCATCAGCAGTCCGCCGATCGTTATGCCCAGAGTGGATCCGAGTGTCCCCGATGAAATCAGCCAGTCTCCCGGCAGGATGAATGCTCCCCAGCCGATGCTCGAACCGTAGGCAATCGCCCAGATGAACCGTTTCGACATCGTCGTTTCAAGTTCTTCACGTTTAAAAGCGGTATTATCTTGTACCATGATTGATTTTAACTCCCCTGTTATGCTTAACTTTTCTCTATAGATTATATCCTATCAGAATAGGGTGTAAACGTAAAATTGCGATTGGGACGGACACGGAGACGGGATGAAATACAGAGAGGGAGGTGCAGCATTTTGCTGCACCTCCCTCTTTACATCATCCGCTGAAATTCATCAGGTCGATGCCGAATATAACCGGCATCAGAAGGTATACAAAGATAACGATCAGCACAACCGCAGCTATGTTGAGTGCAAAGCCTGTTTTCGCCATTTCCTGGATGCTGATCTTATTCGTACCGAACACGATGGCATTCGGCGGTGTGCCCACCGGAAGCATGAATGCGCAGTTCGCTGCCATTGCTGCCGGTACCATCAGCGTAAGCGGATGGACTTCCAGTGCAATCGCAAGACCTGCAAGCACCGGGATGATCATTGTTGCCGTTGCCGTGTTGGAAGTGATTTCAGTGAGGAACAGGATGCCCAGTGCAACGATGGCTATGACAATGACGATGTGTACCCCTTCAACCTGGCTAAGCAGTTCACCCAGCCACTGGTCCACACCGGTTTCCACAATCGCCGCCGCAAGCGCAAGACCGCCTCCGAAAAGAAGGAGCACGCCCCATGGGAGTTCTCTTGCAACTGACCAGTCGAGTATTCGCTTTGAGCCCCTTTTTGTCGGCAGCAGGAACAGGATCACTGCAGCCAGCATCGCAATCGCTCCGTCAGTGAGCATTGAAGTCACTTCGATGTTCTCCCAGATGAATCCGCGTGTGATCCACATGAATGCGGCAAACAGGAAGACGATCAGTACGAGAATCTCTTCTCTTGATATTTTGCCCAGTTTCTCAAGTTCACTTGTGATGATCTTCTTGCCGCCGGGCAACTGTTTCATATTATGCCTGAAAGCAACATAGTTCATATAAGCCCATGCGAGTCCAAGGAAGATGATGACAATCGGCACACCGAACATCATCCACTGTGCGAAACTCAGGTCCAGATCGAAGATCTCTTTCAGCTGGCCCGCCATGATGATGAGCGGCGGTGTACCGATCAATGTCCCAAGCCCCCCGATGGTGCCGGCATAGCCAATACCGAGTACAAGGGATTTCTCAAACATTTTCAGATCCGCTTCCATACCGGATTCGGTAAGGGCGTTCGCTTCATTGATGATCGCCATACCGATCGGAATCATGATCATCACCGCTGCGGTGTTACTCACGAACATGGAGAGCAGCCCCGTTGCGATCATGAAGCCTAGAAGGATGGTCGCCGTCGTTGTCCCGATCGCATTGATGATCGACAGTGCAATCCGGGTATGTAGATTCCATCTCTCCATCGCCAGCGCAATCAGGAAACCGCCGAGGAACAGGAAGATGATGTCATTGCCGTAGGAGCTGGTTGTCGTGCCGCTGTCCATGACACCGCCCATCGGGAACAGGAACAGGGGCATGAGGGATGTAGCCGGAATCGGTATGGCTTCAGTGATCCACCAGCTCGCAATCCATAGTGTTGAAGCGACAACGAACACACCCGCACTGTCCAGCCCTTCGGCTTCCAAAAACAGGAGTGTCAGGATGAAAAGCACCGGCCCCAGTATCAGCCCGGTCAGCTGGAGACGGTTATAGGACTTTTCAGGCCCCTCATCATCGGTAGAATAGCTGCCCTTTTCAGCGTGTTTTTTAGACTCGTTCACACTGAAGAACTTCAGCAGTGATTTCGTCTTTTTGGATTCACGCCACAGATTGTCATAAGATTTTTTAACTTTGGAATCGCTCACATTTTACCTCCTAATAGACTGAATTCAATATCTTAAAAAACATTATCATATTTTCAGAAATTTTACTATCTTTATTTTAATGATGCAAATGAAATATCTGATACATCATCTTCCGGAAGAAAAAATGCACTGCCGGCATGGCAGTGCATCAATCAGGAATATTTTTTATAAGGCAGACAAGAGGGATGGGAGTACAATGCATGTACAGCCAACAGATTACTGGAGGAGTATCTGAGGCTGATTACAATATAACAGGCGAATATGAAATTCGAATTAAGGAAATGTAAATATCGTGTAATGATACGGCAGCCTTACTGTGATGGAAGGCACACATGCATAATGAAAGCCCTTTCCCCGCTGTCGTGATAAAATGGAAGTATTGATAATATACCCGGAAGGAGCTGTATCAAATGGCAGAACGAAAAGCAAGACATACTGTATTTGTTGACGAGTTTACCAACGGCATACTGGATCCGGAAGAAGAGATGCGCTATTTTGTGAAGGACGGCGGCCACATCGTGGCCAATACTGCACCGGGCTGCTGGGGGCCGATGATCACACCTGAACTGAAAGGCGGCCATGAGGTGACGAAACCGGTCTATGTGGAGGGGGCGGAAGCCGGTGATGCGGTGGCGATTCATATCAATTCAATCCGTGTGACGTCAGACGCCACCGCTTCGGGCAATGACAAGCCGATGGAAGGCCGGTTCACGGGCGACCCGTTTGTCGCCGGCGTATGCCCCAGCTGCGGTGCAAAAAACCCGAAATCGAAAGTCGAAGGTATCGGCCAGGGTGCGGTAAGGTGTGCCGAATGTGGCGAAGATGTCACGCCGTTCACCTTCACGAATGCCTATACGATGGCTTTTGACAGACAGCGGACCATAGGCCTGACCCTTAACAAGGAAAATGCGGAAATCATCGCCCGGGAAGGCAAGAAATACATGTGCACTCCTGAAAATTCCATACAGCATCCCGTAGTGACTTTCGCACCGCATGACATCGTCGGTGCCATGGCAAGGGTCATCCCATTCCTCGGCCAGCTGGGGACCACGCCCTCCCGTGCCTTCCCCGACTCCCATAATGCCGGGGACTTCGGACAATTCCTGATCGACGCGCCACACGACTACAGCATGACCGAAGAACAGCTTGAAGAACGCACCGATGGACATATGGACATAAACCGTGTCCGGGAAGGTGCCGTGCTGATCTGTCCGGTAAAAGTTCCCGGGGGCGGGGTATATCTCGGGGATATGCATGCAATGCAGGGGAATGGTGAAATTGCCGGGCATACGACAGATGTCGCCGGCATCGTGGACCTGCAGATCGAAGTCATCAAGGGGACGCATCTCACGGGCCCGGTACTGCTCCCGCTCACTGAGGACCTGCCGCCGCTTGCAAAACCATTCACCGGAAATGAACTGAAAAGGGCAAAGGAGCTTGCCGGTAAATGGAACATGGCTGAAATCGAAGAAAGCTATCCTGTCTCATTCATCGGCACGGGCGCAGATCTGAACGCAGCAACTGAAAATGGCATGGCTCGCGCAGCAACGCTATTCAATGTGACAGTGCCGGAAATCATGAACCGGGCAACCATCAACGGGTCAATCGATATCGGCAGGAACCCCGGGGTTGTGACCGTGACGTTCCTGGCACCAAAAACACATCTCAGACAGGCCGGACTCTGGAATACAGTCAGGAATGCATATCTGTAGTTTTTCGTCAGTGCATCCCTCTTTAGGGTTCACTGATTTTTATTGTGCTCCACTTTCATACTTTCGTCCTGGATGTATAAAATCATCCATTCCGTTATAATTTATATATGGTAACTCACTTATAAAAAGGAATGAATTGGATGGATCAATACAGGATAGACAAAGACTATGGCCTTGAATTCGGTCTCTATACATTGGGGGACCATCTCCACAACCCGCATACCGGTGAACGTATTTCGGCCGGGCAGCGCCTAAAGGAAATCATAGAAATCGCCAGGCTCGCCGAACAGGCCGGCGTCGATCTCTTCACAGTCGGTGAAAGCCATCAGGAATACTTTACGACCCAGGCACATTCGGTTGTGCTCGGTGCCATCGCCCAGGCGACAGAGAAAATCAAGATCGCGAGCTCTTCCACCATCATCAGTACACTGGATCCCGTCCGGGTGTATGAAGATTTTGCAACGATCGATCTCATATCAGACGGCAGGGCGGAGATCATCGCCGGGCGGGCATCCAGAGTCGGCAACTTTGAACTGCTCGGCTACGACCTGCATGATTACGAAGCACTTTATGAGGAGAAGTTCGATCTTCTCCGCCTTATCAATGAGAACGAAGTCATCAACTGGGAAGGACAATTCCGGAAACCGCTGCGCAATGCCCGGATACTCCCCCGCCCGAAAAATGGCTCGATGCCCATCTGGCGGGCAGTCGGCGGTCCCCCTGCAAGTGCTGAAAAAGCCGGACGGGCCGGCGTTCCCATGTTCCTGGCAACACTCGGAGGCCCAGTGTCTTCATATAAATACACGATTGATGTATACAGACAGGCTGCTGCACGAAGCGGATACGACCCGGACAGCCTGCCGGTGGCGACCGCAGGATTCTTCTACCCCGCAGAAACAACACAGCAAGCACAGAGGGAGGTCTATCCGCACATCAATGACGGCATGATCCGTACGAACGGCCGCGGATATCCCAGACAGCATTTCGCACAGGGGGCGGATCCGAGAGATGTCATGAATGTCGGCAGTCCGCAGGAGATCATCGAAAAGATACTCTTCCAGCATGAAGTGTTCGGTCATCAGCGCTATATCGGCCAGATGGATTTCGGCGGCGTCCCATTCGACAAGCTGAAACGTAACATCGATCTCATCGGCAGTGAAATACTGCCGGCAATCAGAAAACATACGAAAAAATAGGAGGCACCTTCCATGAACATCGTAATATTAGCCGGTTCCGTTGCAGGTTCCAAAACACGGACTGCGATGGAATATGTAAAAGCATCTTTCAACAGGAACCATCCGGAGCATGATACTGAACTCCTTGATCTGTCGGACTTTGATATACAATTCAGTGACGGCCGCAATTTTCTGGATTATGGCGGAGATACGGGATATGTCACCAAAACCCTGATGGAAGCTGATGCCATAGTCATCGGCACACCCATTTTCCAGGCTTCCATCCCGGGTGCACTGAAAAACGTCTTCGACCTGCTTCCCCAGGACGGTCTCAGGGATAAGACAGTGAGCATGCTTGTCACAGCAGGATCATCGAAACACTTCCTCATCCCTGAAAACCAGCTGAAACCGATAATCGGATATATGAAAGCACAGATCCTGCAGTCCTATGTGTTCATAGAAGAACGATACTTTGCAAACGGGGAAATCATCGATGACGACGTCATATTCCGCATCGACAGACTGGCAGAAGAAACCCTGCTCCTGGCAGAAACCTACAGGAAGATAAAAGAAGTGAAGGAAGCATCATACGGGTTCTGACAAAACCCCGGCGGATATCAGATCTGATATCCGCCGGGGTTTCGTTCATAAGTAAAGCTTGCTTATGCGTTCAAAAGATTTCCGCTTCTCTTCCCAGTCATACAGATTACAGAGCAGCAGCCAGTCTTCACACTGGTAGATTTCACTGACATTGTCAAGTTCCCTTTTGACTTTTTCAGGACCGCCGATGATCATCCGTTTCCTGTTCTTCCCGACACTTTCTTTTTCCTTTTCGCTCAATGAGGCCATGCGCTCCTGTGCAGTTGTGACATCCGGCACCTGGCTGTCCAGTCCTTTTTCCACGTTCAACAGCCAGATATGCTGTGATGCCGAGAGGTACTCTGCATGTTCATCATCCTCGCCGCAGACAACGAACACGCATGCCTTCGCCTTCGGTGATCCGAGCAGTCCCGGTCTGAAACTCCTGCGGTATGCTTCAAGTGCTTCTGCACCCCTGTCCGGCTTGATGAAATGTCCAAAAACATATCCGATACCGAGAGATGCCGCCAGTTCTGCACTGTTCTCCCCGAGGCCGAGGGCATAGAGATCCGGCTTGCCTTCTGTCCTCGGTGCCGCCCTGATCTGCCCTTCTTTGTTGAGATAGCCGGTCAAAGCTTCCAGTTTCTCCGGATAGTCCCCCATCTGATTGTGCTTGAAATCGGCAAGCCTTTTCCTGACGAACTCGCCTCCGCCTGTGGAACGCCCGACACCGGCCTCTATCCTTCCCGGATACAGAGATTCGAGCTGTGATATTTGTGCTGCTACCTTATATGCACTGTACTGGGGCAGAAGAATGCCGCCAGACCCGACTTTTATACTCTCAGTCCGTGCCGCAGCAGCGGCCATCATGATTTCCGGTGAACTCGATACCATGCCGCGGGTCGCATGGTGCTCTGCGAACCAATAGCTTCCATAACCCATATTTTCTGCATGACGGGCCATCTCAAGCGCACCAGCCGCAGTCTCTTCAGCCGTCCGCCCTTTTGGCTGTGGCATCTGATCCAATATTCCAATTCTCATTCATTGATGCTCCTTAAAATCAGTTTATCAGATGGAATCCATCTTTCTCCAATATACTTTTCAGAACCAGACTGTATAAATGATGAATGTCGCAATCACCATGGTAATGAGTGACAGAGGGGTGCCGACTTTGATGTAGTCCGAGAATTTGTACCCGCCGGGCCCATACACTATGAGGTTTGTCTGATAGCCGATCGGTGTAATGAAACTCGCAGAACCTGCAACGGCAATCAGTACGACGAATCCGATATGATCGCTGTCCATCTGCGAGGAAATTTCAAGCGCTATCGGGAACATGAGGACCGCTGCTGCACTGTTGGTAATCAGCTCGGTGAATATATTGGTCACGATATACAGAATGACGATGATTCCTATAATGCCGAAGGGCCTTGCGAACGCCACCATGTTTTCAGCTATCAGCTGTGCCAGCCCCGACTGTGTGAGGGCGGCACCCACACCAAATGCGCTGGCTATCAGAAGGAGTACATTCACCTGTATATATCTGAATGCCTCCTCTGCATCGATGAGCTTGAACCCAAGAAGAATGACCACTGCAATCAGCATCGCTTCAAACATGCTGAGCAGGCCGAAAGTGACGGAACTGACCATGGCAAGCAGCAGGATGATTGCAATCCACCCTTTCACGCTGTTCTGTTTCAGTGAATCAGGCGGCGAGACCGACGTCATTACATAGAAATCCGAGGAATGCATGTGATCCTCGAGGAACCTTTCACCGCAAAGCATCAAAAGTGTGTCACCGGGCTTCATGATGATATCCCCCACACGGCTTTTGATCCGTTCATTGTTGCGGTGGACCGCAATGACACCTGCGTTGTATCTATTGCGGAACATCGACGATTTCAGGGAATGGGAGACCATCGATGACTGATGGGAGACGACCGCTTCAACCAGATGGTTATCACCATAGTTCAGGCTCTCCAGAGTTTCGTTCGTACCGGTGATCACATTGAGCCCTTTTTGCTTCTGGAGGTCGGCAATCGTATTCAAGGTTCCCGAAAACAGGAGGTGGTCCCCTTCACGGATGATCGTCGTCGGGGTAACCGGAAAAATACGCTCCTCCTCCCGGATGATTTCGATGATGTATACATTTTTGAGAGATGTGGTGGAAGCATCGATGATATGGGAGCCGATATATTCAAAGTCCCTCTCAACGACCGCCTCGGCCAGAAATTCCTTCACTTCCTGCCTGATCTGCTCCTTCGCACCGAGTGTACTCGGCAGAAGCAGGTAGCCGATTGTCAGGATATATATGAGGCCGGATATTGTAATCGGTATACCGACAACCGACAGCTGGAAAAATGAGAAGCCCTCGAGTCCGGACTGAATAAGCAGCCCATGGACGATAAGGGTCGTCGATGTCCCGATCAGGGTTATCGTACCGCCGAGTATTGTCATATAGGAAAGCGGAATCAGAAATTTGGAAGGCGATATGCCGTTTTTCTGACACCAGTTCTTGATGATGGGGGTCAGCGTAACGACGATGGGCGTATTGTTCAGGAACCCGGAGGAAACAGCGACCGGCGTCAGCAGTTTCAGCATGGATTTTCTCGGACTTCGGCTGTCATTGAGAATCCTGTTGATGAAATTTTCAATGATGCCGTGCTTCTGTATCGCCCCTGCCACGATGAACAGGAGAAGTACGGTCAGCATACCCTCGTTGGAAAAACCGCTGAGTGCCTGCTCTGTTGAAATCACACCCGTCAACAGGAAGATGACCAGGAAGGAAAACACTGTGAAATCTGCACGCATCACTTCAAACAGCAGCATGATCAGCATAACCACTATCATCAATGCGACAAATATCATTTCTCCGGTCATATCCATCCCCCCCATCCCAGGTGTTCGTTCCTCTTATTACCTCATATGATAGCATATGGACAGAAACGCAGGAATCATTTTTGTCTGAAATTTCCGTTTAATATTCATGTGAATACATATATATGCCAAAGCGGGAAAATTTTAAAATGAAACCGCTTCAAGTTGTATTTTTTCATATTACCATGATTAAACGCCTCAAAATCGGTTATAAAAAATATTACAATCAGGAAATCATTATCAGGGAGAAAAGGAGGTAAGGAAATGGAGAAGTTTTCCAAAGATGACATCAGCACCATGCTGATGGAAAAAGGGAACATTTCCATGCTGAATGTACCTGAGAAATGCCGGCATGGAAACATCGTCAAAAGCTATGACAAGGGAGCCCCCGACAAATATGTATGTACAGAATGCGGCATGCCAAGCAAGAACAGGGCGGCATTTTTCAAATACCAATGTTCACACAGACTGATTCATTGAGACCAAAATCCGGGGGCTGATCAAAGGTGAATACCGATGCTGATTGTTAACACTGTGAGCCGGCAGAGAACCGCACAGAAGGTCCCGCAGTCATTGGGATTCCGCCAGCCGGTTTAACAATCAGGAGCCGGGAACAAGAGACAGTATGACCCGCAACCAGGCGCAGGGAGTAAGTATTCCAACTGCCCCCGGCGTACAGGGAATCGCAAAAATCGTCATTATTGAACATATTATGAATTATTGCGGCTGCAATGGTATTTACTTTACTTTAAAGAGGTGAGGTACTATATTCTATGTACATCACATTAGTGGTGTAACACATTTTACCTCCCCTAAAATATGACTCGGCTGCGCCGGACGGTGCAGCCGTTTTATGTATACAAAGAAAGGTCTGTTGTAATGTCACAAGGTGAAAAGGAACTCCAGGAAAAGTATGGTACAAAGCGGCGGGCGGATGCATTCTACAACAATCAGATGATTGATTTCCTCAACCCGCGCATGAAGGAATTCATTGCAGCGCGTGATCTGCTCTTCATTTCAACATCGGATGCTGCAGGAAACTGCGATTCATCACTCAGGGCAGGACAGCCCGGTTTCGTGAGGGTCCTGGATGACAGGACACTGATCTATCCTGAATACCGTGGAAACGGTGTCATGGCAAGCATGGGAAATATTCTTGAAAACCCGCATATCGGCCTCATGTTCATCGATTTTACAGAGGATCAGATCGGACTTCATATAAACGGTGCAGCACATATAGTGGAGCATGATGCACTGCACACACTCGGACTCACCGAAGAAAACATCCGGCTTATGCAGGACATCGAGCAGGGCCGTGCCGAACGCTGGGTCGCCGTCGATGTCCATGAAGCGTACATCCATTGTTCAAAGCATATTCCCGTCATGAAGAAACAGGCGGGGATTTCCGATCCAGAATCCCGAAAGAAAAACAGCGGGGACTACTTCGACGTCAAAAAATAATGAGTGAGGGGAAATCCCCTCACTCATCAAGTTCCGCAAAATGTCTGAAGCACGGCTTCCGATGCTTCAGGCGGGGTTTTAAATACATCCTCGTGTGAATCATCATAAGGCTTTGCCAGCACCTCATTCAATTTGTTGAAATGGCTGTAATCGCCGTAATGCATCGCTTCATCCAGTGCTTTCTCCACGAGATGGTTCCTCGGGATGACTGCCGGATTCACCGATTTCATCAGTTCATAAGCCGCCTCGATTCCCGTCTTCTGGCTTCCGAGCTTCTGCTGCCATCTACTATGCCATTCACCGAAACCTTCCGCTTTCGCAAGCGCGGTTTTTTCAGGCCGTCCGTGCGCCATCATCCTGAACACCTGTGTGTAGTCGGCTTCAGCCGCCACCATCATGTCCAGCAGTTCTGTGATGAACGCCTCGTCGTCTTCGGACTCCTCAGTCAGACCAAGTTTCTTCCGCATACCATCGAGCCAGAACCCTTCATACAATCTGCCGTATTCCGACAATGCATCCTGGGCAAGCGTTATCGCCTCATCCTTATCATCAGCGATCAGCGTCAATAAAGTCTCAGCAAACCGTGCCAGGTTCCACTGTCCGATTGCCGGCTGGTTCTGGTACTTGTACCTCCCGTTGATGTCAATCGAACTGTATACCGTCTCCGGATGATAGGCGTCCATGAACGCGCATGGGCCGTAGTCGATCGTCTCGCCACTGATTGTCATGTTATCGGTGTTCATCACCCCATGGATGAATCCCACCAACATCCAGTCTGATATGAGTGCTGCCTGGTTCCGGATGACCGATTTCAGGAATGACATATATTTATCACTGTCAGGCAGTTCCTCAAGTTCCGGATAGTGCCTGCTGATCGCGTAATCCGCAAGCGTTTTGATATCCGTCTCATTACCCGTCCTGACTGCATACTCGAACGTGCCGACACGCAGATGACTCTTGGCCACGCGGGTCAGTATGCCGCCCGGCAGGATTTCCTCGCGGGTCACCCCTTCCCCGGTCGTTACAACCGCAAGACTCCTTGAGGTCTTGATGCCGAGGGCATGAATCGCTTCGCTGATGATGTACTCGCGGAGCATCGGTCCGATTGGCGCCCGGCCGTCACCCGACCTTGAGAAAACCGTACGGCCTGAGCCTTTCAGCTGCAGATCAAACCGCTCCCCCTCCGGCGTCACCTGTTCCCCGATCAGCACCGCCCGGCCGTCACCGAGCATCGACAGATTGCCGAACTGATGGCCCGCATAGGCCTGGGAAATTGACGAGGCGCCTTCTGGCATATCGTTGCCTGCAAAAACCTGCTTCCCCTCATCCGTCTGGAGCGTCTCTTCATCAAGCCCGAGCTCCGCTGCCAAAGTACTGTTGAAGGCGACGATCTCGGGAAAATCCACAGGCGTCGCGCCTGCTTTGCGATAGAAGCTGTCCGGCAGCAATTCAAAAGTGTTATCAAAATTAAATCCGAATGGATCCATATTATCCCTTCTTTCACTGTGGGTCGCTGTCTTCATTCTACCATCTAACAGCCTTCACCCCTAACAAACGATTTCAGGACAACATGAAATGCCAATCAATATTTTTGCATTAATCATGAATGTTTCCTATTCTGGATGGAGTGGGTAGGATTTCACCCGTATCAAAGGAAGGAAGGTTGATATTATGAGGAAAGAAGTTAAAATTGGTAAATCTGATTTGAACGTTAACCCGATCGGGCTGGGTACGAATGCAGTCGGCGGACACAATCTTTTCCCGGACCTCGATGAACAGGCGGGCAAGGACCTTGTCAAAACTGCAATTGAAAATGGCATTGACTTCATAGACACTGCCTATCTTTACGGTGCCGGCCGTTCCGAGGAGCTCGTCGGCGAAGCTGTGAAAGAAACCGGAAAACGTGACTCACTCGTCATCGCGACGAAAATCTCACCGGTCTTCGACGGTGATGACATGTCCCAGAGCAACGAACCGACATTCCTGAAAGAGGAAGTGGAAAAAAGCCTGGAACGTCTTCAGACCGACTATATCGATCTGATGTACCTCCACTATCCTGATGAAGGAACACCGAAGGATCAGGCGGTCGCCGCCCTCAAACAATTGAAGGATGAAGGCAAAATACGCGCCATCGGCGTATCCAACTTCTCTCCCGATCAGTTGAAAGAGGCGAACAAAGACGGTCATGTCGATGTGTTCCAGGGGGAATACAACCTGCTGAATCGCGGGGCGGAAGATGAACTGTTCCCTTATCTGAAAGAACAGGGCATATCATTCGTTCCGTTCTTCCCGCTGGCATCCGGCCTCCTGACAGGTAAATTCACGAAAGAAGACACATTCAAGGACCTGCGTGAAAACCTGCCGGCCTTCCAGAGCGGAGAATTCGAAAGCAACATCGATAAAGTGGAAAAACTCCGTCCGATCGCTGAAGGAAAAGGCGTCGACATCGCCCATGTCGTACTGGCATGGTATCTCACCAGAGATGTCATCGATGTGATCATTCCCGGCGCCAAACGCTCCGAACAGGTGTTGAGCAACCTGAAGGCACAAGACGTCGAACTGACGCGCGAAGAGGTTGCACAGATTGATAATATATTCTCATAACCAAGTTTCAAGAAGACAGCTCCGGCTGTCTTTTTTTACACCATTAAACAAAAATAAGGCTCATATCCACTATGAGCCCGGATCCGGATTACATTCTATTCCGTTACGGCAGGTTCACCCTCCAGTATTGCAATGATTTCCTCGGACTTGATGTCTTTTGCGAAATAATCCACCATGCCGAAATCCATGTCTCCGGTCATCTCATTCGTCAGCACGATGGCATTCATGCCCGCACGGACTGCCGCAAGCGAACCATTCACCGTGTCTTCGATGGCGTAAATATTGGCAGACGGGAGCCCCAGATCCTCCCCGGCGAGCCGGTAGAGTGCAGGATCCGGCTTCACATGTTCCACGTCCTCCTTGCCGCGCACGCTGACAAATGCATCAAGAATGCCGAAATGTTGAAGCAACGGGGTGATATCCTCACGCCTGCTGCTCGTCGCCACTGCCATCGGGATTCCATTGTTCCTGCAATAGTCCATCAGTTTCAAAATGTGCGGATAGCATTCCAGATCAAGACAAGTACGCAGGTGATCTTCGGCAATCGCACGCACGCCCTCCTCGCCCACACGTTCCAATATATAGTCATCCAGTTCGTCGGACTCCGAGCCAATCGATTCTTTATACCTCTCTATTTCCAGAGGCTTGTGCCCCCTGTCTGCAAGATTTCTATTGATCGCATTATATAGATTCGTTTCACTGTCGATGATCGTGCCGTCAAAATCCAGAATTACACCGATACTCATGCAAACACATCCTTACAATTGTATTTTCACATATACTATCACAGCTTCCATGATACTTGAACCAAATATAAAGCGTGCGATTTGGGATTTTTGCTGATTCGCTGACTGCTCCTACTTATTTTGACAAACGAAGATTTTTAAAACTAGGTTCCAGTGTATGAGATCTTTCCACACTTTTTGACCTTCTTCTTCGGTAAAGTCAGCTAAATTTCGAATCATTTCAGCACTTCCTTCAATTGCTGTCCAGCAACCACTCCACAAGTCTTCGTCCAGCACCAACTTTTCTGGTGCCTCTGCGTTAGAAACAATATCCGGGGTGACAGCTGTACCACCTTGGAACCTCGGATTGTAGAAGGGGAGAGGCACATAAGTGCCTCTCCCCTTCTTACATTTCCCCTGTATGTTATTCGGATTTAAGTTCCAGCGCTTGATCCAATACCTTCTCCCCCCTGGCCATACCGTAAGCCATTTGATCAATCACAGCCACTGCAACGTCATAGCCCTTCACCTTTTCTTTGATTTGATCCTCAAGGTATCGAACCTGTGGACCGATCAGAACGACATCAACATTTCCTGCATGCGCATGAAGTTCGGACTCCGGCATTGCATTCACATCAGCTTCCATCCCTCTTTCCTCAGCAGCGTTACGCATTTTCCGCACAAGGATCGATGTAGACATCCCCGCCGAACAAACCAGTATTATCCTCATCATGATTCCCCCTCCAATATTTGCATTTTCCGGTGCATGTCTATTATTTCTCTGGCAAGATCTTTCACTGTCATAGACGTCATCAAATGATCCTGGGCGTGTATCAATATGACACTGATGTCGTTTTTCTTTCCGTCCGCCTCATTTTTAAGCAACTTCGTTTGTTCATGATGCGCCTTCGTCGTTTCCGATTCAGCTTCTTCCAATTCAGCACCAGCCTCTTTGAATTTATATTCTTTGGCAAGACTGATTGCTTTCATGGCACTAGATCTGGCATTTCCTGCATGTAAAATAATCTTGAAAGAAACCTCTTCTAAATTTTCGATGGTATCACTCATTTTCTACGCCTCCTTATTTTGTTTCAAAGCACGTGCTCCTGCTGTGACAAACGGAATATAAATTGCGATTGCGACGGCCAAATTGACAATTTGTAAAGCTATTCCTCGCCAACTGCCCCCTGTTACGAGATACCCGCTCAAAATTGGCGGCGTTGTCCATGGAACGATAGCCACAGTTCTAGGTACAATTCCGGAAGCCAATGCTACGTAAGACATGACCGTCAACGTTACAGGAACGAGAATGAACGGAATGAGCATGATCGGATTCAGGACGATGGGCAGACCGAAAATAACCGGTTCATTGATGTTAAATAGACTTGCAGGCGCACCTACTTTCGCTACTTCATTATATGGATGCTTTTGCTCATGACGTAATACGATAAATATCGCTATCAAAAGAGCAATCGTTGTTCCCGAACCACCCATGAACACAAAGGAATCGAGAAACGGCTTCGTAACAAGATTCGGAACTTCCGTGGCCGGCACACCGTTTTTAAACATCTCCAGATTCTCTTCAATCAATGGAAGATATAAGGGTTCGATAACGGAGCCGATAATGTTCGTACCATGAAGGCCAAAGAACCACAAAATGTGATTCAGGAATGCGATCACGATGGCAGCAGGCAATGTGTTTCCAATCCCTTGAAGTGGTTGCTGGATCACTTGGAAAATTATTTCAAAAACACTCAGTTCAATAAAGACACTGATGATTGCTTGAAACAGCCCAATAAGCAATAAGATAATTGTAGCCGGAATCAGTGCCCGAAACGATTTAATGACTCCTTCCGGCACCCCTTCCGGCATGGAAATTGTAAGTTTTGATTGGACCAGTAACCGGAACAGTTCTGTTGTTATGATAGAAATGATGATTCCTACGAAAAGCCCCTGAGCGCCAAGCCATGCTACGGTCAATCCCCCATCTTCTGTCCATGGCACCAGCATGATATAGGACCCTGCCGAAATAAGGGCTGCAGATAAACTATCTACGCCGTAGCTCTTAGCAAGGTTATAAGCGATTGAAAAAGCTACAAGTAACCCAAGTATGGCAAAGGTCCCATTCCAAATACTTCCGCCGACGGCTTGCCAGTTTCCTTCGCCAAATATACCGTCCATCCATCCTACGAAGCTGAATCCTCCGAGGGGAGGAAAGTTATTGATCAGAATCGCAAGAGATCCAATAATTATCAATGGCATAATAGAAATAAACCCATCACGCACAGCAACCAGATGACGTTGAGATCCAATGAACCCTGCTACTTTTATGAAGTTCTGCATCAACGAACTATTCATCTATGCTCCCCTCCTCTTTAGAAAACTGAGGCAAATGATCACGATGAACTTTCAATAATTCATCCAATAGCACTTTGCTGTCACCTTCATGCATGATTAAAGGGTTCATCAAAAAAGCCCGATAAGCGTCATGATAGGTCCCGGAAATTGCAGCTTGAATGGTCAGCTCTTCAAATGCTTTCATTTGATGCATGATTCCTCTCACCTCGATAGGTATCCCTTCGGTTGACAATGGTACCGGCCCGTGACTCGTTATCACAGCATTGACTTCGACGACAGAATCATAGGGCAACTCCGGTACAGCTCCTTTATTCAATGTATTTACGGTCTGGATATCGCTCCGATCATTATAGAGCGAGTCCATAAGGTTGCAGGCCACCTCACTATAGAACGCTCCCCCGCGCTCCCCCAGTTCTTCAGGCTTCTTGTTCAACCCTGGATCTTCGTAAATGGAAAACAGCGATTTTTCGAGCTCCATAACCTGCTCAGCCCGGGTCCCCTTGTCCCGCAAGCCTTCTTTGTCTTTTCTTAATACCTCCGCCGTCTGAAAATAGTACTGATGATACGGATTCGGTAATAACTGCATGGCTTCTATAAAAGTCCTCGACCAACCGAGATTTATGATGTTGGCAGGTGAATAGTCCAAGCTGCCTTCCGACAGCTTCGTCATCACTTCCTTCGTGACATCGACTCCCTTGACGTAGACTCGTCTGCCAAAAACAAAATGGTTCATTCCCACAAAATCAATCTGTACATCTTCCGGTTCTGCTTGAAGCATCTCTGCCGTTGAATGCCTCATATTGAACGGAACATTGCATACCCCGATGATCTTCTTATGAGGAGAATGTTTCAGCAACGCTTCCGTTACAATCCCAGCTGGGTTTGTGAAATTGATAATCCAAGCTTCCGGACAGATGTTCTGCACTTCTTCAGCCAGCTCCATGAGAACAGGGATGGTTCTGAATGCCTTCATTATTCCTCCGGCTCCGTTTGTTTCCTGCCCGATGTAGCCGTGTTTCAGAGGGATAAGTTCATCCTTCATCCGTGCATCAAGACCACCGACACGTATTTGGGTGGAAACGAAGTCAGCCCCTTCCAATGCTTTACGGCGATCCATCGTCCATGACAACTGAATGGACACATCCGCTTTTTCTATCATCCTCTTTCCTAATCGACCGATGGTCTCCAATTTCCTTTTTCCTTCTTCCACATCAACAAGAACAATGTCCGTTACCGGAAATTGTTCCTGACGCTGAATCAGCCCTTCGATGATTTCAGGTGTATAACTCGATCCTCCGCCTATTACAACAACTTTTAGTCCCATAAACAGAACTCCTTCCCCTTTATTTGAAAACGCTTAACAAAAATGTATCATACAACTTTTTAAATGTCCAAACTTTTTATAAGTTGTAACTACAATTAAATGGATTGTATTGAATTGTATCATCATGTACACTTGATATAATATCAATACAGAAGGGATTCGCCTTATGGATAAAAACCAATCACTGCATGCCTGTATCAAAGATGATCTCTTAAACCAAATCAAATCAGGAGATTTCCAAAAAGGGGAGAAGATCCCTACCGAGTTAGAGCTCTGTCAAACATATGAAGTCAGCCGGACGACCGTACGCTCGGCCCTTCATCAACTGACACTCGAAGGGCACCTGGTCCGCAAACAGGGAAAAGGGACATTCGTTGCAGAAAAGAAAGTAAATCAGACCCTCTCCCCCACGATGGACAGTTTCAATGAGCAGGTGACTACTCAAGGAAAGAAGCCGGATATCTCTCTTATAGATATCAAAGTCATTCCAGCCGAGGAACGATTAGCTCAATCTTTGACAGTTTCACCAAATGATCCGATCCAGCGTATTGAAAGGAAACGCTATGTAAATGAAGAACCTACGCAATATGAAATTTCGTACATTCCTTGGACCATTGCCCCAGGCGTTACCAAAAATCATGCAGAAACGTCTCTATTCGAAGCATTAGCAGAAGAATTTAACGTTTCTATCCACAAAACAACGGAACATATAGAAATTACGCTGGCAGATGAACAAGTGTCCTCTATTCTTCAGTGTGAGCCTGGTCACCCATGTTTCTATATCGAAACAATCACAGAAGATAAAGAAGGAAGAAAAGTCGAATTTTCAAGATCCTATTTCAGAGGTGATAAAACAAACTTCACGATCGAAAGGAATTATGACTGACAGAGGAGGAGAGAAAGCCATGAAGGTGTTGATCAATGCAGACGATTTCGGCTTAACGAAAGGCGTTACAGATGGGATAGTGAAGGCTCACCAAAAGGGGATTGTTCAATCAACGACCATGATGATGAACGGTCAGGCGGTTGATTATGCTATTGAACAAGCCAAAAACACCCCTACGCTTCACGTAGGAGTGCATCTGGTCTTAACTGCTGGAAAACCGCTTTCTACAAATGTGGAAAGCCTGGTAAATGAAGATGGCACATTTTATTACACAAGCGCCTTTAACAACATGGAAGCCCCGAACCTTCAAGAAGCAGAAAGGGAATGGCGCGCCCAAATCGACGCTTTTGTGAACACCGGACTATCCCTTCATCACTTGGACAGCCATCACCATATTCACGGATGGGAACCATTGAAAGATATAGTTCTTACCCTTGCTGATGAATACCAAGTCCCGGTCCGGTACGTTCCATCTTTACAGGACCACCGAGAACTGCTGCTCACAGACAGTTTATGGACCGGGTTTTACGGAGAAGGCATTTATTCTGACCTTTTCCAAAATATCAAACTTCCCCAGGCAGCTTCTGTAGAAATTATGACACACCCCGGGTTTGCGGATGAAAAACTGGAGACAGTAAGTTCTTACGTTGAACAGAGAGAAAAAGAATTGCACCTTTTATGTAATATGGAAGTGCCTGAATGGGCAGACATGGAAACCCCGTAGAATATCAGGAAATATCTATAAGAAAAGGCTCTTCAAGGAAAGATGAACTGTGACCCATAATCTAGACAGCTCGCTGATTGTAAAATTAAGCTGGGCACATAAAAAGAGCGACCCGTGATACACATCAATTTGACTATATAAATTGTGATCCTTCGTACTGACCCTGGCATAACCAATTCAGCTCATGATATTACCTCCTTACTCATCTCCCGGTAAGGAGGTATATGTATTCTATTCTCTAATTAGATCTCACAAGCCCTGGCCAGAGTACAAAAACTCAATAAGTTTTTTAAATATTGCACAAAGATAAGTGTACGTGTTTTTGTACCCGCAATCTATAATAAAACCAACCATATTTTATCTACTTCTAATGTTCCAATAAACGGTCGATTTCCGGACTTTCTTTCCATTGATAGTTCCGCGTGATTTCCATTAGTTTTATACGAATTTCTTGTTCCAGATCCTCTCGCCGGTCTGGCGATGTCTGAAATAAGGCGTGTTGGATTTTGGGTTGTAATCGCTCAAATAATATATCCAATGGTTCTTCCTGTGCTTTATACTCCAGATCTTGAATTTCCTGAACGAGCGTGGCAAACGCTGGTTGCTTCTCCATGAAAGCACCTCCTTCTTATCCATACTGTTTCTGCACATACCATTGACGCATATTTCGAAGTGCCCGTTGTTTTAAACGTGAAATCGATTGCTGGCTCTGGTTAAACATTTCTCCAATTTCGGTATCTGTATAGCCATATACAAAGGATAAATCCAATACCCGTTGCTGTTTCTTTGTCAACTGTTCCCATGCCGAAGAAAGGACACTCGAAAACATATGATCTTCCAAGGTATGCGAACTTGAACCATACTCAGACACTGTAGACGGAATTTCTCCAACAGAATGCCCTTCTCCCATTGGCGCATCCAGATAACGTTGATTACGGTCTAGAAAACGACGTTCTTTTTTATCAAATTGTATGGCTGTATAATGAATGGTTTTTGCAAAATACGAAATAAATCGGTGTTCAAAAATAAATTGTTGAAAGGTTTGTTCGAGGGTTTTTCTTCGTTCTTCGTTTGGTTGTCGAACATAACGATATAGTAATCCCTTGTTTTCTTGATGGCGTAAAAATGACTGCCAAAGCTTGTGATACGGGGGTGGCGTTTGATACTCACAGGTCGAATCCATTTAAACACCTCGCTTTAATGCGAACATGCGTTCGCATTAAAAGTAGCATATTCTTCAAATATTTTCAAATACTTCTATATGTTTATGTACTTATAAAAGGAAGATAGAAAACTAAAAACACAACCATTTTTTACCTGAAGTTGTGTTTTGGAGCGTTTATCTCTCTTTTATATATGTAAGCTAAAACACGAAGAAAAGGAGAAGATAATCATGAGTCATTTGGAACCTACTGTATATATTCAGGACACTTGTCTGCACTGTCACCGCCAAATTGATTGGATGGAGCAAGAAGGATATGCCTTTGTCACGAAAGAAGTATCGGATCCGGCGCATCGTGAGGAATTTTTTCAACAAGGAGGGACGGGAACGCCATTGACCGTTGTTATCAATTCAGACGGAGTCGCAACATCGGTGCAAGGCTTTCAACGCAAGAAATTAGAAAGAATGCTGAAAGAAAATATTTAATCTTTCTTTCAGCAGGTTGTGATTTATTACTTTGAACCCTCTTTTATAAGTAGAACATGTTTGAGAGAGACGGCGATGTAGCCAAGTGGTAAGGCGAAGGTCTGCAAAACCTTGATTCTCCGGTTCGAATCCGGGCATTGCCTTATTAAAATTCAGGAGGTGAAAAGTATATTTATTTAAACAATACCACGGAGCTTCCTTGGGGTATTCAAGCCACTGTTGTGCCTGAATTATGGAAGAGTACAGATCAAAGAAAAATAATGAAGAAAGAAATTTCAAAAACTATTTAAAGGAGGAAGATTAATGGAACAATCTAAAAGAAATTTCATAACTTTGCAACAAGCTCAGAATGTGGCAGGTGATTTGAAGCAGAGTGACTTGGTGAGGAAAAAAATTGATAAAAGCAAGGATGTGACACCAGCTATTGCTGTTTCCGAAATAGGTATAGATGGAGATTTATACTTTAAGATAATAACGTCATATTACTATATCAATGAAGAATCACAGTTGCTAGTGGCCGAAACAAAAGACCACAATAATAATACTGTTGAATTCACGGAAAAACTTTGGGAATATGACGAAAGCAAGGATAAATTTACCCATAAAAAATATTTTAATGGAAAATTAACCGTAGAGAGAGATGAAGATAATGGATATGGAAAACCAGAGGATATTGCTGAATTTGAAAATGTCCAAACTTTAGGTATTGGTGACCTCCATACTTGTACTGCCAGTGGCAGTTGTTGTCAATTTGAAGCTCAAACATATAATCATTGCGGTGCTAATTGCGGAGACCACGAATCAGCAGGCGGCGGTGGGCATATAAATAACTGTGATGCATGTTGTGAAACACATGATGACTGTTTACAGGGAAGAGATAATGATGACAGATGCTATTGCGATGAAAATTTAAACTATTGCTATTCTATTAACTCGTGTCCAGGAGATTCAATCATGGGAGCAGGGATTCGTGCAGCCGCAGCCGTGGCAGCTTGTGATTATGAACAATATTGGTAAAAGTGGGCCTAATGCAGACTAAAACATTATATTTCTGAGAATATTTTTAAAGACAGTATAAAAATGCAAAGATTCTACTTATTAAAGCTAGGGTCTTTGCATTTAATTTCTTAGCTGTAAGCATTTCATCTAGTTTATCCGAATATCATATTCCAAAATGAAGCTCCCCCTCCAAACAACCAATACCATAAAACAGTTAGGGAAACTAAAAACCAAGTAATCCTCCAAATATTATTTTTCTTTAAAAGCTGAATGCCATAAAAAATTCCCCACAGTAAAAAAGAAGTGTAGACTGCAAAATTGATGCTAGGAGATGAGACAGCACTCATTGCATTTCCAAACAGAGCAAATAGACCAAATACTGACATAGCAACTAGAACAATTATATTTAAACCATGAATATACCAACTTTTCATACTAACTCTCCAATCTTCATCAAATTAGAAATAGACTTGTTTCGATTCTGTTGCAAAGTTGAATTTATAGTATAATTTTAACAAAAAGGAGTCTTCTGTATGAACTATTTCAGATATAAACAATTTAACAAGGATGTTATCACTGTAGCCGTTGGCTACTATCTAAGATATGCATTGAGTTATCGTGATATATCTGAAATATTAAGGGAACGTGGTGTAAACGTTCATCATTCAACGGTCTACCGTTGGGTTCAAGAATATGCCCCAATTTTATATCAAATTTGGAAGAAAAAGCATAAAAAAGCTTATTACAAATGGCGTATTGATGAGACGTACATCAAAATAAAAGGAAAATGGAGTTATTTATATCGTGCCATTGATGCAGAGGGACATACATTAGATATTTGGTTGCGTAAGCAACGAGATAATCATTCAGCATATGCGTTTATCAAACGTCTCATTAAACAATTTGGTAAACCTCAAAAGGTAATTACAGATCAGGCACCTTCAACGAAGGTAGCAATGGCTAAAGTAATTAAAGCTTTTAAACTTAAACCTGACTGTCATTGTACATCGAAATATCTGAATAACCTCATTGAGCAAGATCACCGTTATATTAAAGTAAGAAAGACAAGGTATCAAAGTATCAATACAGCAAAGAATACTTTAAAAGGTATTGAATGTATTTACGCTCTATATAAAAAGAACCGCAGGTCTCTTCAGATCTACGGATTTTCGCCATGCCACGAAATTAGCATCATGCTAGCAAGTTAAGCGAACACTGACATGATAAATTAGTGGTTAGCTATATTTTTTTACTTTGCAACAGAACCCTCACTAATGAACCGTCTCAAAAACAATCGTTATTTATACTTCATTTGTCAAAATAAGCTAGACAGTTCTTCCAACAGAGACCGGCAAAAAAGACTTATTTATCATCGGGTGGTTTCTCAATTGAACGAAGGTATTGCGATATCTCAAATTGCGAAAAAGGCAGGGATTACAAGACAAACAATCTATATAATCAAGAACAATTTAAACTAGTACCACTATATAAATGCCCTGTATTCAAAAATTTTTTATATGATAAAATCGATGAAGTCATCTAGTTCACTTCTGTGCGGATAGCATGGAAGGAGGTGACACCATGTTTGCAACAATGTTTGAGTTCCTTATTGCACCAATTTTAGTCGGTGCAGTAATCACATTATTCTCGTATTGGTTGGATAATCGTGAAGACTAACTAGATGACTATACCGATAACACCAAATAACCCCCAATCTACTGCCATAGATTGGGGGTTTGGTGTGCCATGTTAAGCAACAATGTTTGATTACTTATATTATAGCATTTTCACGTTGCCTCGTAAATAAACCAAGGTCTACAGAGCCATTTAAAGGTAAGTTATGCCTCTCTATCCATATCAACACACCTAACTTGTCTTAAAATCGCTCTATCTATCATCCTTTTTTCCAAATGTAGTTTTTTTTTTCGAAAAACCCTGCTTCGTCGTTTGCTTCATCTCCATGAAAGATCAGCTTATGATTTCTAATGCTCACGGACATTCTTATTCTAAAGGCATTGTACAGAACTGTTGAATCTTATTTGCAGCTGTTTGAATATCAATCAACGTGTCATACAATAATGCTTTTTCTTCCACGGTTAAATTTTCGTTATCGAGCATTTGTGTAATCGAAGAACTTAACCCCCGGCATCGACACCAGCAATCAAAAATTTCTGTATTCATACGCACCCTCCTTCTATTAATCCCATCGGATAAAATGGTCGATTTCCGGATTTTCTTTCCACTGGTAATCCCGAGTGATTTCTATTAGTTTTATACGAATTTCTTGTTCCAGATCCTCTCGTCGATCTGGCGATGTCTGAAATAAGGCGTGTTGGATTTTGGGTTGTAATCGTTCAAATACCCTATCTAATGGTTCTTCTTGTTCCTCATACTCACGGTTTTGAATTTCCTGAACTAGCGTAGTGAATGCTGGTTGCTCCTGCATAAAAGATCCTCCTTCTTATTCATACTGTTTCTGGTCATACCATCGGCGCATATGCTGAAGTGCCCGTTGTTTCAAACGAGAAATCGATTGCTGACTCTGATTAAACATTGTTCCAATTTCGGTATCTGTATAGCCGTATACAAAAGATAAATCCAATACGTGTTGCTGTTTCTCTGTTAACTGCTCCCATGCGGAAGAAAGAAAATTCGAAAACATATGGCCCTCCAAGGTATACGCATTCGAATCATACTCAGGCATTGCGGCGGGAATTTCTCCAGTTGGACGTCCTTCTCCCATTGGCGCGTCCAAATACCGTTGATTACGGTCTAGAAAACGACGTTCCCTTTTATCAAATTGCACGGCTGTATAATGAATGGTTTTTGCAAAATAAGAAATAAATCGGCGTTCAAAAATAAATTGTTGAAATGTTTGTTCGAGGGTTTTCCTTCGTTCTTTATTTGGTTGACGAATATAACGATATAGTAACCTTTTGTTTTCTTCTTGGCTTAAAAATGACTGCCAAAGCTTGTGATACGGGGGTGGCGTTTGATACTCACAGGTCGAATACATTTAAACACCTCGCTTTAATGCGAACATACGTTCGTATTAAAAGTAGCATATTCTTCAAATATTTTCAAATACTTCTATATGTTTATGTACTTATAAAAGGAAGATGGAAAACTAAAAACACAACCATTTTTTAACTCAGGTTGTGTTTTGGATAATTTATCTCTCTTTTATATATGTAAGCCAAAACACGAAGAAAAGGAGAAGATAATCATGAGTCATTTGGAACCTACTGTATATATTCAGGACACTTGTCTGCACTGTCACCGCCAAATTGATTGGATGGAGCAAGAAGGATATACCTTTGTCACGAAAGAAGTATCGGATCCGGAGCATCGTGAGGAATTTTTTCAACAAGGAGGGACGGGAACGCCATTGACCGTTGTTATCAATTCAGACGGAGTCACAGCATCGGTGCAAGGCTTTCAACGCAAGAAATTAGAAAGAATGCTAAAAGAAAATATTTAATCTTTCTTTCAGCAGGTTGTGATTTATTACTTTGAACGCTCTTTTATAAGTAGAACATGTTTGAGAGAGACGGCGATGTAGCCAAGTGGCAAGGCAAAGGTCTGCAAAACCTTTATTCCCCGGTTCGAACCCGGGTATCGCCTCCAAAATTATAAGAGGAGGAATTATAATGTTACAAAAAGGAAAATTTTTAAAACCCACTGAGTATTCGCAGTATAACGAAATGTTTAACGACAGCAAGGTATTATCAGATCAAGAATTAAAGGCAGGTGTTGAAAGTTTTAATAACGAAATAAATAACATTCAACAAAGAATGGCAGTTATTTCAACATTTGAAGATTCAGGCGAATTGTTCGATGAACTTACCATTAGATATTTATATTATAACGAAAACGTGCAAGTTTTATTGATGAATCTCAAAAATAGAAATGAAAGTAGAAAACTAATTGAAAAAGTATGGAAGTATAAAGAAAAATATGATCTTTACCATCATCAAAAATTTATAAATCATGAACTTGTATTTGATGAGATGGTAGAAGAAGGATATAAACAACCAGAGTATATCCCTGAATTTTCAATCATTAACTCTGAGAATGAAGAAAATATTATAAAACCTTCGGCTATTGGAGATGCTCATACTTGCACTGCAAGTGGCAGTTGTTGCCAATTTGAAGGAGTAACATACAATCATTGCGGTGCTTATTGTGGGGATAATGAATCAGCGGGAGGCGGAGATCCAATTAATACTGTCGATGGCTGCTGTGAGCAACATGATGACTGTTTAATTGCAGGGACAACCTCGTCCTGCACATGTCATGAGCTACTATTAAACTGTTTGGGCAGTTATTCCGCCCCAGGTGATACCATCATGGGATTGGGGATTCGTTTTAGAGCTTTTTCAGATGGATGCTATACGTAGTATGTATAGTAAGGAAAATAACACCAAGATGAATTCTCCAATGTAGTAAAATACTGGATGTAAAGTCTTAAATAAAAGATTTTATATCCAGTATTTTTCTTGCTACATATTAATAATTTTTTATTACTTTTGTATATGTTATGGTGAAAAAGAATACTCTTAGTAAAGAAGGTATTAATCATTTATGAAAAAATATTCTTGGATGAGTGAAATCTCATTATATAGTATACTCCTTTCTATTATTCTTTTTATGATTATTATGTTAAGAGGAACAATCATTGGATTAAGTCCCACCGTGGAAATATCTGTGATTCTTATATTATTAGTTCTGTCTTTAATTTTCTCTGTAGTTGGTCTTATAAAAAAATCAGAAAATAATTTTCTTCCTGGGATCTCTCTCTTTTTAGCAATAGCATTCGGTATCTTCTTTTTATTTATTTATATTGTATCTGGCATGTCCACCGATTATTAAATAGTTAATAAAAAATTTTAAAGAAATCTCTAATTCTCTTTAAACGAAAAAGCTTGAAGAACCTTTTCTTCAGGCTTTTTCTTCATTTGTCCGGACTTATTACTTTAGTGTTCTTAAATATTATTATGTTTTTTTATAAAGCTATTTTTGATTTTTTATCAGTAATGAACGGAGGATTTTTTAATGAAAAACGAGAAGATAAACATCTTAGGAATTCTTTCGATTTTAATCCCCACTATCGTATCAATACTCATTTTGAACTTCTTACTGGGGATTGTTCCCATAAAAAAAATTGAAGGACTGCCACTAGTTATGCCTATGTTTTTATGTCCAATAGGAGCAATTATTGGTTTTATCGCATATAGATATCGAAAAGATCAATTATCAATGATTGGTATTATTTTTAATATCATATTATTTTTGTTTCCAATTGCGTACAACATCTTTGTCACACTAATATTTGGTGTATAAAAAGAATTGTGGAAAATCGCTCAAGTTGAAGATCCTTTGCGTGCACAGTTTCCAACAGATACCCGAATGACTGAAGAACAGAAACATTGCGACCCTGAATGTGACGTTGGTTTAACTGACGGCAGGAACATTCCTATCAATGCAACAGATAATCATTGCCAGGGACATAACGCGTATTGGAGAGTTTTCGGCGACAATGTCCCTTACTGTGATGCAAAACTTATCACTTGCCTTGAAGGAGAAACAACCCCCTCACACCCTTCCTTCATAATATTCCTACAACCTAATTTAAGGAACAGAATTCTGTGACTTCATTTTAAAGCACTTCTTTTTACTAAACTATTACGCTTTCAAGAGTATTTTTTAAGTATGTCTAGTATACGCAATTAAATATTCAACCAATCATCGTCATCACTCACTTGAAATTTCTTTCTGGAATCTGTAGCTTTCCTGTCATCGTGCTTCGATTGTTTTATGCGGTTCTCCTGATCTTTTGTGCGAATCATCTTTTGAATTTCTTTTTTAGCTTCAGAAAAATAGTATCCTTCCAGAGTATCTCTATCAATAATTGCTCTCGGATGCCGCGCGATTTCAAATTCAGCAGCCAGGAATAAGTTGTTGACGCTGACGCCGAGATCCACATGGTTCATTTTGCTGTTCAACTTTTCGAGTTGGGATTCTATCTCATTCATCTTCTGCAATGTTTTAAATTCAACGGATTCATACTCAATCATTTCTGAAAGCAGGTAATGATCCAATGCCCGGATTAAAACCTCTTTTTCTGTTTTGATTCCTTTGGCCGTCTTTATCGTGTGTATCTTTGAAACGGTATCTGCTTCAAAATCATATCGTTTTGAAATCATAAAGCTCCTCCTTAATTGGACACATCATAATTATCTTCATCAAGCTGTAGTTCTTCTTTAGTCAGTAAATCAATGAAGAACCCTCGGAACCGTTTATTTTCTTCGATGAATTGGTTATATGCTTCCGTATTTGCATCTAAACTGATCTGCGTATTCCTTAATGCGACTTCAAACTTCGTGATAGAAGAAGATAATATCCGGTCTTCTACATATTTTTCTAATACTTCTCTGACCAATTCACTGAAAGGGATGCCTCTTTCTTTCGCAATCATTTTTAACTGAACCATGACCTGTTCATCAAAATCTTTTACATCGATTCGCGCCAAAATGTCCCACTCCTTTTTAAATTTAGATGTACAAAAAAATGTACCTTTGTATTATTATACCACAAATAGCCCTGTTTTATGTACAAAAACGTGTACATTTAATTGAAAATCATCCGGAAGAAAAAATATCGCCGGCACTGCCGGCATATCAAGGGGTTTGCGGTTTGAAATGCAGCAATGCATGCAAAACCTCCTTATGCTCTTACTTAAAAAATCAATTTGAGAGATTTGCTTCAAGGATTGAAAGCTTTTCCTCACGTCCTTCAATGTCATTTTCGATATCTTTTATGTCTTCTTCAAAAGATTCTATCCCCGAATAAGGCGAAGCAAGCTTGCTTCTATCTTGCTTTTTTCTTTGTTCGTCATCATATAAATTACTTAAGTTAAGCAATTCAGGGATCAAAATATTACAAAGATTAAATATTTTCAAAGTTGATGATATATATTCGTATTGAATATTACAAAGTTATAGCATTAAAGTCATATCTTATTCTTTTAGATAAAAGCAACTGAAAAAGATATGACGTATAGTATCAAGATAAGAAAAAACCGATCAAAACCTCTTAAAAATTCCTCTCTTTTTCTTTGCTTTTTCCTACAAAAATATTCTTAAAAAACATCACAAATAAATAAAAAATACACAAACTAAGTATGAGTAATATAAATCCGTTAGGTTTAATATTAAAAATTAAATAAAAAAGAATGACAATAGCAATCGCAAGTAATGTCCTGTAGAAAAAGTTTTTCATAATTTACCCCCATGAATTTATTCCAATTTCCTTTTGGTGTGAACCAAGGGCAACCCTAAAAACCCAAAAGATGCCTACCGGCTTTTTAGTTTATCCAGGGTTGCTTTTCCCTCCAAAAGTTTTCTCGGCATAAATGGATCTCCACTGTTTTTTGAGCGCAGGCGAGAAAAATTTACACAGAAACGTTGTATGCGACGTATAAGTGCACCCTCACACGTTATCTTATTCTAAAGACCAATAAAAGTACCCTTTAAATTCATTTAAACGCTCATACAGGCTTTTTGAACTTTAAAAAGGCATCTAACTTCAAGTTAGTTTAAATACCAGGAAACAATTCAAAATTAGAAAACAGCTAATTTAAGTAAGAGCATAAGGAGGTTTTTCCGGATTTCTATCCTGCAAAACCTCAAACCTCTTGATATGTCGGCAGTGCCGACATATTTTTCTTCCGGACGGTTTTCGGCTAAGTATATATGATTTTATATATAAAAACGGCCTTATTTCGGTGTAATAATACAAATATATATAAAAGTATATACGCAAATTTAAAGTGATTTTTGAGCATTTAAAGAAAAAATCATTCTACATACAATGCCAAAGCGCATATAACATTCAGGATAAACATATCTTAAATGGGTACTCCCGACTATCACATGTATTATTCTTCTGGATATAAATCTATTAGACCCACCCCCAATTTTTCTTTGGGTGATGGACTGCTTTCAAGTTTTCATCACGATGATCAAGTCAAGGATATCTGTTTGATATAGATCAAAATGGAGACCCTGAACGCCTGCAACAATTAAATGAACAAGAGAAAGATGATTATGTTGATTCATGGATTGAAAGCAATGCCAGACAGTTTTGGAATGACGAACCGCAATTTGCTTTAGAATATCTTAAAGAATTAGACAAAGAGAAACACTCAGATGACCCTTACACTGGTGATTTTTCCGATGCCTTTTTAATGTCTACGATCAAAAAATTAATTCAGCAAGGTGATTGGTATGAGGCATTTGATATTGTTAAAATCGATTTAGCCGACACGAATTATCAGGTGATTTACGAGGACTAATTGATACATATCCATTTACTCACCTCAGTCTGAGAATTTTCATGGTTGATTTTTACTTTTACCTGTTACAATCAATATCAAATAAAACAATATTAATACAGGGGGTTATCCCGAGTTTCCAGTGCTCACCAAAACCGAACTAATCCGAACCACGATAATATCGTGGTTTTTTTTATTGGTCGTTAGATTTAAACCATTTGCCATTGTTAAAATGTGGTTGATGTACAGGTATTGCATTTAAGAGAGAATTTTTCTAAAACTTTCTGCATCGGTATAGGCATAAATATCATCATAGAACTCTGCATTAAAACCGATATGGAGCAGTGTACGATTCAAGTAAGCATAGATATTATATACCGGTTCCCTTGCGTGTTTGTGATAGCGTTTCATTGCTTTTACGAGCGATTCCATGCCATATACGATGGCATCCCTTTGTTGTTCTGCATCAAGATCAAATGTTTTTAAGCTATTGATTGCGGTTTTATACAGTGTAGTGAGTTGGGCATCACTGAAGAAGGGTTTAAACTGCTGATAAACCCGGCTTGGTACGATGTGGTTGTCGAATGTGGCTGATTTGATGTTTTCGATGCGTTCCAATCTCAATTTATTTTTCATGCGCTTATATCTACGGGTAGTACTACTAAACAGAGTAGTTAATAGTTTTAAAGAATACATAGTTTGTTTTTTAACCTTGATGTACTCAAAGGCTTGGGCCTGCTGGGTTTTGATGGTGTGTTTTACCTGTTCACGATATGACACTTTACGATATGACACTTTCTTTTTTTGCAGGGCTTTTTGTTGTTCCACGGTATTGATGATGTAGATGTTGGCGCCCTTGCCGCCGGATTTTTTACGGGAGGTGTTGGCCACTGTAATGAAGCCATTGTCGGCCAAGTATTTGAGGTGACGGTGGATGGCACGGGTCGACCGCCTCACCGCATTGGCAATCGTCGCCACCTTCAGATGTGACACTCCAATCACCTTACAGGAATGTTGTTTCAAGACATTGAGCGTTTCATAGTGCGGTTTGCTGATACGGGCATTGAATTGGCGGACGGTCGCATCCATTTCTTGGATGCTGTCGAAGTTCTGGTAGTCGGTGAAG
>NZ_ANAM01000005.1 GCF_000330705.1 Salinicoccus carnicancri Crm | reverse complement strand
TCATAATAAAAAAGATGCAAAATACCTAAACATAAAGCTAAAAATAGACCAATCAAATTAATAATTCTTTTTCCTTCTAATCTCATAGTAATCAACTCAATCTATTTCATACAATATTTTTAATATCTTGTATATGTTCTAAACACAGCAGGATAACTATTCCCACAATTTGGTGTAACAGTTAATTTAACTCCATTGATTTGTCCTTTTAAAATCATCATAGCTGAGTCTTCCCAATACTGAGCACTCCTGTTATATAGATCTGCTGTTAACCACGCTGTAGCTGTAGCAACAGTCCCCAAAAATGTACTCTTACTAACTAATCCAGCAGCTGTACCTATAGCCAAATCAAATAAAGGATTACTTAAAAAATATGGCCAATTAATACTATTATCCATATGGTCTAAAGTATTAATGACTCCAGTTTTATTAAAATATTTAACGGTAGAGCCACCACAAGATGCCATAGTTCCAATAGAATCATTTGGTTCTACAGAGTTCGTTTCCCTAGCCATATTAATTTGATTTGATAAAAATTCTTCATTTTTTATATCTTTCCGATATTCAACTTCTTTATCTTTCGGAACATCGACATAAATAGACTCTTTTTCATCTTCATAAATTAAAATCTGCGCATACTCTTGTTTAGACTCTTTTTCTAATGAACTTGCATCAATTTGCGAGAATGGTGTTAAAAGACCACCCAAAACCATCAACATAGACATGAAAATAATAATATTTTTTCTCATAAATACATCCCCT
>NZ_ANAM01000004.1 GCF_000330705.1 Salinicoccus carnicancri Crm | reverse complement strand
ATACAGGGCATCGCCCAAGTTTTCGGCACTTCCCAAAACCGACTTAATACAGGGGGGTATCCCGAGTTTCCGGTACTCATCAAAACCGATCTAATCCGAACCACGTTAATATCGTGGTTTTTTTTATTGGTCATTGAATTTAAACCATTTACCATTGTCAAAATGGGGTTGATGTACAGGTATTACATTTAAGAGAGAATTTTTCTAAAACTTTCTGCATCGGTATAGGCATAAATATCATCATAGAACTCTGCATTAAAACCGATATGGAGCAGTGTACGATTCAAGTAAGCATAGATATTATATACCGGTTCCCCTGCGTTTCTGTGGTATCGTTTCAATGCTTTTACGAGCGATTCCATGCCATATACGATTGCATCCATTTGGTATTCTGCATCCAGGTCAAACGTTTTCAGGCTATTGAGTACGGTTTTATAAAGTGTCGTGAGTTGGGCATCACTGAAGAAGGGTTTAAATTGTTTATACACCCGATCTGGCACACTATGATTATCAAATGTCGCTGCTTTAATGTTTTCAATGCGTTCTAAGCGTAATTTATTCCGCATGCGCTTATATTTACGGGTAGTACTACTAAACAGAGTAGTTAATAGTTTTAAAGAATACATAGTTTGTTTTTTAACCTTGATGTACTCAAAGGCTTGGGCCTGCTGGGTTTTGATGGTGTGTTTTACCTGTTCACGATATGACACTTTCTTTTTTTGCAGGGCTTTTTGTTGTTCCACGGTATTGATGATGTAGATATTTGCGCCTTTCCCCCCGGATTTTTTCAGGGCTTAGTATGTCATCTATTTATCTATTATGCCCAATTTTCGAAAAGTATATAAGTTTTAAGGGAATGTATCGTTTCAAGAAGAATTTTCTGTTTGATAGTTGGTCATCTGAAGTCAAGAATGTCATAAATGTAAATACCGATATGAACATACAAAAGAACTTCAGCTCTTGTAATATTTCCATCTTTTCAGACCCACAATAAAAAAGTAAACTAAACTTTACATTTACGGATTAATGATGTATTTTGAAATTACATGAGGTGAGTAGATGATAAGCAATTGTGTAAAAGAATATCGAAAAAAAAACAACTATTCACAAGAATACTTAGCTTCTCTTCTTAGTGTATCTAGGCAAACGGTTATCTCTATAGAAAAAGGGAAATTCTATCCATCTCTAGAATTGAGTTTTAAGTTAGCAAGATTATTCGAAGTCAGCATTGAAGATCTATTTAAGTACGAGGAGGAATAAAAATGAGTCTATACGAAAAAAAAGAATACCCTAATCATTCAAATGCTATAAATTACATCGTTTATATCATATTAGTGATAGTTGGTATTGGGAGTATACTTTTGAATCACACAAACTTACTTTTGTTTAATATAGTTGTGATTACCATAGGGTTAACAGGAATCATTGAAGAATATTTTTTTAAATCCAGCGAACCTCGTGATGAGAGAACGAAATTGATTAGTTATAAAAGTGGATTCTTTTCTCATCATATAACTAATTTAAGCATCATTATATTTTCTTTTTTAGTCGCTGTTAATTATGTAAATAATGTTACTGTAGTTCTTCTATCACTCTTATTAATCAATACTTTATCTTTCATAATCTCATTAACTGTTAATAGTCTAAAAAATTAGATTTATTAAGAGGCATAATGTCCTTTTTAATTCATTAAAAAGGACATTATCACTTTATTGAGATAATGTCCTCTATATTAAATAATAATCTACTTTTGATGGCATTGTTGAGTACGATGAAATATCTGTTCACAAAATAGTATCACTTAATTTATCCGATATACTATTGAGGACCTATACCTGTATATACAGCATAACCAGTTACACGAATCCATATACCATTGCCATTATTATTACTTTCAATAAGAGCAACCAATCCTGAGCCCCCTGCTACTAGTGCTCCAGATATAGCTTTTACTGCGACTTGGGGAACAGAAAACATTGGTGCGAGTCTGTTGGCCATGCCAGAAGCCGTCACTCCTGCTCCTAAAGCATTTCTTATTTGTATAGCTTGATTATTGTCAAAAAACACTTTATAACCCCACCAGTGGTATTCAACGCCACTTTTACCATTGCTAGCTGCAGTCACAGCAAAAGTTGTAACCTGATCAGATGAGGCGGACGGCGAACCTGCAAATGACTCAATACTGTCTGTTTTATAATTTACTTGTTCTGCTTCCTTTATAACACTATTCATTTCCTCAATAGATGTCTCTACTTCTTCCAACTTTTCTGTGGAAATCTTATTTTCTAGATTATTTTTTTCATGTATTACAAACTCACCGTTTTCAACTGAGATATGTGGATCTACGATACTAATTGTTTCGGAACTAAAATTACTAAGAGAAGAATCTTTGTTTACCGTTTCGACATTATTTTCATAATCATAAGATGCTGCGTTAACGTCAATAGATGCAAATGAACTTAGAGCCATCATAGACGCCAAAGGCAATGCTACTATTTTCTTTTTCATTTTAAAATCCTCCTTCAAATATATGTTACATTTCCAATCTACAAAACATTTTTTCTTTTTCAACCATATTTACATAAAAATTCCAATTATTCAAAAATTTTTATATGTATTAAAACTATTAACGTAGAATTTTTATCTATTCGTTATAATTTTAAATATAATTATTTTTAACTTTACCTATATTTGACCTTCAAATCCGTTATGAAGGTCTTTTTTTTTTTACTTCTCCACCGGATACACTGGGGCATCCAGTACGACTTTTCATTCCTGAATTTCGCACTTGGTTTCAAGAGGTACATTAGGAGATCCATATCTCGTGATTTATCCAACAATTGTTTATCGTACCGAAATGCGTGGCGCATTTTAAGTAGGGATTTCGCGCCCTTAAAGCACACACGATTTAACTTTACACAGACATCCGACAAAGAGGTCGCACCGGTACTCCAGACAGCGTGTGCGTACAGACATTTCTCTCTTGTACGTACGACAAAACATATATGTTTTAAGTAGCGTACAGCTGATTCTTATCAGGCCATTTTATCTGTACAGCAAAGCATAGTCCGGGGGACTGTGTGACGCCTGTACGCTCGATCTTGAACCATAGGAAGTGCGGAAGCCACTTCCTAATGAGCACCCCCCAAAGGGGGCAAGGAGAGGGATGCGCAAGCATTCCGCGACGCAGTAAGGGGACGGTCAGCTATGCTGACTGACGAGGGCTGAAAGCCCGATGTCATACGTCGCCCTTATGCTCTTTCCCCACTATGTTCCCGAACATACCCCGAGGCGCAAACCCCGATGCGAACCCCGGTGTGACAACGTCTGTGCGATATCGAGCAAATATACACCGGACATAGTCGCATAGTCGACCCCCGACGAACCCGCACTGTGAAGCCATCGGCAAACTATGCGGGGGTGCCATATGACCTTCAGGGCGTATGACAGCATAGTCGGGCATATCCCGGCACGAAATCCCGCCCCGGATGCCACTGCAAACCGGGATCAGCGGGGTGATACACGTGCCGGCGTTCGGGGGAGTGACAGACCGGGATGACGCTCTGATCTCGAGCAGCCATCCCGTCCGGAATCATAGTGGGGGAAGCTGTCAGGAAAGTGTTAGCAGGCGCAGACTGCGTCGGGAAAAGAGGAACCGGGAGACCGGACCGAGGGTCCATCCCGGGGACGGCAAGGAGGCGGTTATGTGAGGGCACGCTCGATTTGTACGTACGGGATGAACGCAGTGAAACCGGCGGCAAAGCGCGTGGCGGAACCGGACACCAAACACCACCGACGCGCCGGAAGGCTCCGCGGGATGGCGCCCGGAGGGCCGCCTGGATGCATTCAGAGGGGGAAGCCCCGAGCGGTTATATGAGCGACAGCGAAACGGACAACAAATACCACCGAAAGCCCCAGGCTCCGCCCCGGATAAGCCGTTTCAACGGTCCGATACCAACAATCTGTGATCTGCTGACAAAAAAAGACCGACATCCCGGAGTGGAATGTCGGTCAGCGCGACGTACTTCATAGAGTCATATCGATGCGGTGTGGCATACCGTGCAGAAACCATGTACAATGATTCCGCACCAGTTGCTCATCAAATGTGTATTCTATACGGGGCGGAGATTCTGTGCGGGGTGTCAGCCATGCCATGAGACATCAAGTGCGTATGAAATGCGTATCCCGTGAATACCCCCGCCTATGCGTATACCATAAAACAGGACATGCGTATTTCATGATAACTATCGAGCATATGCGGTGAGCAGAACCTCATATTCTTACGAGATGCACATCCCGTACCGACACTTCTGCATATCAAATCGGCATGAGATGCCTACAGGGGTGTTCCCGTTCCTTATCTGCATGGTGAGCACCATGGTCTGCCTATGACATCCGTATGCGATGTGCAAGCCATTGAACATGGTATAGGGTAGGCATTCAGTACGTAGTCCGTGCATATTCCCTGTGCCGTTTATCGGTACGGGGTGCGTATGGAATACCGAATATCTTGTTTTTTATAATCATCAAGTGGTGCAATCGGAAAAATGGGCTATACTAAAAAATAAACAGTAATCGGAGAGATCAGATATGAAAGCAACAGGCATTGTACGTAAAGTGGATCCCCTCGGACGGATTGTCATCCCGATTGGCCTCCGCCGGGACCTCGGCATTGAAATCCAGGACCCGTTTGAATTCTATACGGAAGACGATCGGGTCATCCTCAAGAAGTACGCCCCGGAGCTTGTCTGCGCCGTCACCGGTAAAGCCTCCCCGGACAACATGATCCTGGCCGACGGTGGGCTCGTATTGGGCCCGGAATGGGCCCGGGTGTTGCTTGAGCAGATCGAGGCTGAGCGCGCGCAGTAGGCCGGTCCGCTGGAGTCTGAAAGGAATCTGGTTTTACAGGAAAATGAATCTGGTGGTGAAAAAACGACATCCTCAGATGTAAAGACTTTTGAAAATCTTTTAAAAGACTATTTTTCATGCTATACTTAAATGGATTAGAGGAGGGAGAGCATGAAAACCTTAGATGTACCATTTAAAAGCATCTCCGATGTAAAGAAATCCCCGATGGCCATCTTCAAAGAAGCCGAAGAACGAAGGAATGGCGTCTATATCTTTAATCGCGACAAAGTCGCAGGGGTTGTCCTGACGCAAGAACAGTATGAAAATATGAATAACGAAATCGAAGCGCTGTACGACCGTATCGATGAACTCATTGTCAAAGAACGCCTTAAAGATACCAATGTCAAAACCTATAGCGTTGAAGAAGCCACAGGCATCAATCTCGATGATATTGAACTTGACGAAAACGACGACTGGGAGTAATCCATGTATACTGTAGAACTCACAGAACACGCCAAGTCGGACTATGAAGATCTCGACGGCAGTCAGAAACAGTTGATTCTGAAAGGCTTAAAGCGCATCATGGAGCGCGGTATGCAAGCAGGGGAGGCTCTCCGGGGCGAACTCAAGGGATGCAACAAGATCAAACTCAAAAAGCAGGGGCTCCGTATCGTCTTTCGTGAGGTGGAAGGTCGCATGGAAATCATACAAGTCATTGCCATCGGCAAACGCGATAAATCACAAGTATATAAAGATGCAATGAAACGCGTCATAGATGAATAGACGGGGATGGGCATATGCCCGTCTTTTTTTGTTCAGGATAAACCAAGCATGCTTTTCTGGCGAAAAAAACGAAAACCTGTTGAGGGCAGCCGCTTCATATTCCATAAATATTGTCTTATTGTCATCCATCGAATTCATTTCCCACATCCTCTCTGAAAAAGAAGACGGATGCTCAAAAAACGCATCCGCCCCATTCTACTAGCATAGAGTGAGGACTCAGGGTTCCACGTATAACACAATGTTTGATTACTTATATTGTGTCTACCGTTCATTAAATAAAATCAATTCTGACAGAGCGTTTTTAAGATAAGTTATGACCGTTCCCCACGTTATTACTCTTAATTCTCCTTAAAATCGCTCTGTTTATCATCAGTTTTTATTTTCTTCTTCCAACTCCCTGATTCTCTTATGTGCTTCAGGGTCGGCCTGCTGATCCGGACTCACATGATCACTCCCCCACAAAGCCCTCAGATCCCTTGTCTCTATAAATATCCATCCATTTACTGGTGGACTTTGAAATGTCCAATTCACTGCGTCCACTTTCTAGTCTAGATTCAGATGTAATAAATAAACCAAAAAATCGTCAATCTAATTGTTTAGCTTGGACGATTTTTTGGTTAGGTTAAATCATATAAAGATAATAATCGTGATACCTGTAAGGTGATTTTTTCTTGGTCTTGTGCGTTATCACTACTATTTAGATAGATATCAAGTAGGCCGATAATACCACTACTAATAAAGTTAATATATAAATGATATTCTAGCCCATTATCAGTAGCAACTTCTGTCGGTACTTTTTTCTTAAATTCTTCTTCAATAAATTGAAGAAGTTTTTTCTTATAATTTGAAGCGTTGCTAATATTGAAAAGTTTCATGAAAAAAGACCTATTGTTTTCGAAAAACTCAAACCATAATTGCGTGCCTTCTTGCACACCAAGACTCTTTTTGGCTTCACAAATTTGTTCGAGCTCTGTGAGCTTTTCTGATACGACTTGGTCTAGTAGATCGTATTTATCAATATAGTGAAGATAAAATGTTTTTCTTCCAACTTGAGCATATTCTGTAATTTCTTTAATTGAAATCGTATCAAAATCTTTTTCGAAAAATAGTGTGATAAAGGCTTTGTTTATGCTTGCTCTTGTTTTAACGACACGTAAATCTTTGATATTCATTATAAATCACCTCCATTTAGAACCCAATTTTTTTAATCTGTGTATTAACACACAGATGTAGCTGCTTGTTAATTGAATGCCTCTATAAAATACTCTATTATGGCATTATACACACAAGAGTAATAAAAATCTACAGATGTTAATTATTTATTTAAAAAATGGAGGCTTTATATTATGAAAAAATCAGTTAACTTCAAAAGTAAAACGAATTTATTGGCAGCGAATTTATATACACCAGAGAAGTTTGATGACAGTAAAAAATATCCAGCAATTACAGTGTGTCATCCAGGCGGTGGGATTAAAGAACAAACTGCAGGTATGTACGCAGAGAAACTAGCAGAATTTGGTTATGTGACTGTTGTATATGATGCATCACACCAAGGTGAAAGTGACGGTTCGCCTAAATATTTAGAAGACCCATTTGCTAGAACGGAAGATGTTAGAGCTTCAGTTGATTATCTTACGACATTAGACTTTGTGGATAATGATAGAATTGGCGCGCTTGGTGTTTGTGCAGGCGGTGGTTATACAGTCAGTGCAGCAAGAACTGAACGTCGTATTAAAACACTAGCAACAGTAAGTATGGTTGATATTGGTGCATTGTTCCGTAAAGGACCTGGCGATGTGGTATCCATAGAAGACCAACTGGACTTTATGACCCAAGTGGCTGATCAACGTACAGAAGAAGCGAATGGCGCTGATTATGCGTATACAGGTTATGTGCCGGAAGAAATTGATGATTCAATGCCTGAAAATTCAACAATGGTACAAGGTCACGATTATTATTTAACTGAACGTGGTCAACATAAAAACGCCCCAAACAAAATCTTATTAAGAAGCTTTTCTGAAGTATTAACGTTTGCACCATTCACGTATATTGATGAATTGTTAACACAACCATTTTTATCAATCGCGGGTACAGATGCAGATACTTTAGAGTATAGTGTTGATGCAGTTGAAAAAGCTGCAGGCAATAACAACGAGTTATATAAAATTGAAGGTGCATCACACGTTGATTTATACGATGTCCCAGAATATGTAAATCAAGTATTGCCAAAACTTGAATCATTCTATAAAGAAACATTATAAATATAAAAAGGTGGCTAAAAATGACTCGTATTTTAATTATTGGTGCAAGTGGTCAAATTTCACAAGAAGCAATTGAGTTATATTTACAGAACACAGATTTTGATTTAACGCTTTTAGCAAGAGATAAAGCAAAATTACCTGAATATGATTCAAATAGATTGACAGTTATTGAAGGTGATGCGACAGATAAAAAGGCTCTTTCAAATGCTTTAAAAAATGTAGATACTGTGTTTGTTAGTTCTACAGGAGAAACTTTAGGCGACCAGGCTGAGACAATTATTGAATCAATGGATGATAACGATACGAAACGCCTAATTTTTGTCACAGCACTTAATACACTTCATGAAGTTCCAGGTAAATTCGGTGAATGGAATGATGAAAATATCGGACCTTATCTCGCACCATTTAGAGAAGCAACCGAAGCAATTGAAAATTCAGACTTGGACTACACAATATTCAGACCGGCCTGGCTAACTAACTATGATGAAGTAGATTATGAAGTAACACGAAGAGATGAACCTTTCAAAGGGACTGAGGTGTCTCGTAAAAGCGTTGCAGATTTAGCAGTTAAAATTTCCCAAGATCCAAAACTTCATTCAAAAGAAAATATTGGATTAAATAAACCTGATACAGACGGCGACAAACCTAGTTGGATGTAATTAAAAGTTTTTAACGCTTTAAGAATTCAGAAATTGAACAAAAAAGATAATCTAGGATGACAAGTTCTTTTTGACATGGTAAATCCACCCTGGTTGCAGTGTGAAAGGTAAGGAGGTTTTCAAAATGACCCAATCCAAAATTATTGTTCACATGACCCAATCTATCAACGGTAATATTACTGGTCCATATCATGAAGCTGCTGGCAGTGCATTATCAAAAGCTTACGAGTCAATAGATAGACAATTTGGTTCTAACGCTTTGATATTAGGTCGTAAAACAATTGAAGAAGCTTTCGCCAATAATGATATGCCAAAGTTGCCTGCAAATCCTGAAACATATGCACGTAAAGAAGATTTTGTGGCTGATACAGAGTTAAGTCACTATGTTATCTCGATTGACCCTTCTGGAAAGGCAGCATGGACACAGAACTATATTCAATATAATGAGCGTCCCAAAATGCATGTTATCGAAGTGGTGTCAGAAAAAGTTTCAGATGCATATTTAGAACATTTAAGAAATCTCGGTGTTTCATATGTATTTGGTGGTGAAAACTCCGAATTAGACTTGAATTTAGTTGTATCGAAGTTGAATACCCTATTTAATCTTGAAACGATGATATTGTCCGGTGGAGGCAGTATTAATTGGTCATTCTTCCAACAAGATCTTGTTGATGAAGTGAGTGTTGTTATAGCACCAGTTGTCGATGATCACTATAATAGACCAAATCTTTTCGGTAATAATAATCCTAATCGTTCTCATGTGCCTGAAGTTTTTAAAATTAAACATCTTGAACAGTTAGAGGGCGATGTCATCTGGGTTAATTATACCAAATAAAGGAGTAATTAATGATGACAATTAAAACTGAAAAAGTAACATTTACTTCTAATAATACAACAGTAGTCGGTATACTAAGAACACCGGAAAATAGTCAAACAAAATTGCCTGCAATCGTATCTGTGCATCCAGTAAGTGGTTCAAAAGAACAAACTGCTGGCCTATACGCAGAAAAATTAGCGCATGAGGGCTTTGTGACATTAGCTTATGATGCTTCTCACCAAGGTGAAAGTGTGTCAGCTCCTGAATATGTGGAAAATCCTTATTTTAGAGTTGAAGATGTACGTGCAGCCGTGGACTATTTAACGACATTGGATAGTGTGGACAATAATCGTATTGGTGCACTTGGCATCTGTGCCGGTGGTGGCTATGCCACAAGTGCGACGTTATCGGATCGTCGTATTAAAGTATTGGGTACAGTAGTGGGCGTAAATTTCGGACGTTTCAGTCGTGAAAGTGATGTCACACCTGATGCGGCAATTCGTGATTTAGAACAAATTGCAGAATTACGAACAGCTGAAGCGAACGGTGCAGAACCATATGTTACGCAATATATTCCAAATTCCCCAGAAGAATTAGCACAAACAGGTATTGATGAACTTGATGTCAAAGAAGCTGTAGACTATTATCGTACATCAAGAGGTCAAAGTGAAAACTCACCAAATAAATGGCGTTACTCAGGTTCAGCAGGACTATATACATTTGATGCATTCTTCCCTGCAGAAAAATTATTGACACAACCAGTCCAAATCATTGCTGGCGATGTGCCAGGTGCATTTGGCTCCTATCGTGATGCTTATGACCTTTATAATCGTGCACGTTCCACAGAAAAAGACTTGCATATTGTCAAAGGCGCGTCACATTATGACTTATATGACCAGCCTGAACAAGTTAACGAAGCATTAAGTAAATTGGTACCATTTTATAATAAATATTTGTGAAAATAAATTATACACGAAATCCCATCGCGTTTAGCGATGGGATTTCTCATTTACCCGATAAATTTATTCTCATATAGCAAGTAAAATGACAGCATCGTAAACTATCATCGATATGTCCATTTAATCATCCATTTTGACATGTACAGACTTTCATTTTAAGTTATCTGTTCACGGCATCAAGGAGCTGCAACAGTCCGCTGCCATACCATTCAGGATTATCCCCTATCCCCTCTGCACTGGAGATGATCCGCTCTTTGATCTCTGCGGCGGATTCATCGGGGAATGCTGCTCTGAGCACTGCACCGGCACCGGCTGCATGGGGTGCGGCCATGGAAGTGCCGTCTAATCTGTCATAGCCGTTGCCGGGGACGGTCGACAGAACCGAAGCGCCCGGTGCGGCGATATCGACGCCCGGTCCGGTCGAGGAGAATGGTGCCCTTGTGTCATTTTCATCTGTTGCGGCGACGGCCAGTACGGATTCATACTGTGCAGGATACCCTACCGTATTACCTGTCCCGTCCTCATTTCCCTCATTGCCGGCTGCGGCGACAACCAGAATGTCATGTTCATTGAATGCTATATCCACAGCATCCTGTATCGCCCGGGAAGGTTCCGGCGAACCGAGGGACATGTTTATGACCCCCATTTCATTCTGGATGGCCCATTCAAGCCCCCGTACGACACCGGCGGAGGAACCCGAACCATCTCCGTCGAGCACTTTTATCGCGTAAAGTGACGCTTCCGGGGCCACGCCCACGACCCCGGTTTCATTATCAATAGCCGCTGCTGTACCGGCTACGTGTGTGCCGTGCCCGCTGCCGTCACTATAGGGGGCAGAATCTTCCCCGGAATCGAATGCAGAAAATCCGTCTTCAACATTCAGATCCTCGTGCGCTGCATCAATGCCTGTATCGACAATGCCCAATTTTACACCGCTGCCTGCATGGCCTTTTTCATGGGCTTCCGGTGCCTGGACCCGGCCGATACCGTATGGTACGTCCTGCTGGTATGCATAAACGGGAATGGTTCTCTCCACATAACTGATATCCGGGTTCTCATTCAGACTTTCCATCAGTTCTTCAGTGATTTCACATTCAATCATCCTCGCAATTTTAAATTCATGTATCACTTCTTCATCTGCGATGCCCAGTGATGAGTACGTCGAAAATTCCGATTCCTGCCTGAATTTCACCAGAAACATGCCCTTTTCCTTTTGTTCGGCCATATGGAGCGCCCCCCTTTAAAACTATGATTCAAAACCGACAGCTCAAAATATCTGATAATTCAATTATATAGTAAAAATCACCGTGTTTTAAATATAATACCTTATACCGCTGCATATCATCCTCAAGCAGGCGCCGTGGACATTTGGATGACTGAAACGTCCTGCATTAAGTGCACAAACCGTTTATCGCTTGACTAAATGCACCCGGGACAATATTCTGAATTATATGATTGTTCAATATTATTCACATGAGGTGATAAATTTGCATAAGACCCTGGGAAGTGGCCGGCGTGTTCGGAATCACCGTCGCTTCCCTGACCAATGTTGGCGTCCTTGTCATCATGGTCATCGGGGGAACATTCCTCATCACATTGATTCCGCCGTATATAGAAGGTGCATTCAATTTCGTGCTCCCCGCCATATTTGGCGCGGTGCTCGGGCAGTTCGCGTATAAGACACCCCAGTACGGTGTTGTCGCCCTCATCATCGGGATGATCATCCTGTTCTCACCGATTTTCTCACTCATAAAGATCGCCCTGTGCGTGGCACTGACAATCACCGCAGTACTCTTCATGGAGAAAAAGAAAGGAAATGTTTAAAATGGATCTGACTATCAATAGTGACCGCCTGTCCGGACGTTTGGCCGAGCTGTCAGAGATCGGCAGGGTCGGCGAGACCGGTGTATGCAGACTGGCGTTATCGGAAGAATATAAAGATGGCATGCAGCTCGTCAGGAAATGGATGGATGAAGCCGGCCTCGAAACCCGCTTCGACAATTTCGGCAATCTTATCGGTCGGCTGGAGGGGAAGAATCAAGGTCAACCGGCTGTCATGCTCGGCTCCCATATCGATTCACAGCCCTCCGGCGGAAGATTTGACGGCACCATCGGTGTGCTGGGCGCTCTTGAAGCTGTTCAGACAATGAGGGAAAATGGCATCCAGCCTGAAGTCCCGGTTGAAGTTGTATCATTCTGCGACGAGGAGGGGCACCGGTTCGGCGTCGGGCTCTTCGGTTCAAGGGGTATACTCGGTTCTCTCGAGCCGGGTGAACTTGAAAGAGCGGATGAAGACGGTGTGACAAGGCGGGAGGCACTGACCGACTTCGGGGCCGATCCGGGGAAACTGCAGGAATCAGAATACGATACCCGTAAAATCTCATCCTATATCGAGATGCACATAGAGCAGGGACCGAACCTGCAGGAACAGGATGAGCCCATCGGAATCGTCAGCGGCATCGCAGGACCCCGGTGGCTGACCGTCACACTGACAGGCACCTCCGGCCACGCCGGCACAGTCCCCATGCCCATGAGGAAGGATGCCTTAACCGGTGCAGCAGAAATCATCACCGCCTTCAACAGCATCGTCCAGACTGAAGCCGGTGCGCCCACAGTCGGTACCGTCGGAGATCTCAAGGTCTACCCCGGCGGCCGCTCCATCATTCCGGAAAAAGTCGAATTCACCATCGACCTGCGGGACAGCGACCTCGCAAGACGTGATGAATACGAACAGCAGTTAAGGGAGGCCGTGAAGGATATTTCGGAAAAACACGGACTGCGCCATGATATATCAGACGACGGCGGCACCACACCAAAAGAGGCCAGCAGAGAGATCATGGATATCATGTCAGAAGAAAGCAGAACCATGAACCTCACCCCGCCCGTCCTCATGAGCGGCGCATTCCATGACGCCAGCCACATGGCAGACGCGTGCGGCATGGGAATGATATTCGTAAGGTCAAAAGACGGCATCAGCCACCACCCCGACGAATATTCGAACGATGAAGACATTGCGATTGGTACGGAGCTGTTGTATAAGACGATGCTGAGGCTGGTGGAAAGAACATCATAAGGAGAGCGGAATCTACAGACTGATGCCTTCACATTCAATGCATGTGGGCGTCAGTTTTCTTTTGAGAGGTTAACATTGATACTGTTTGCTGAAAAGTCGTATCATAGATACATTGCTCTTTATTGTTAAGGATGGATTAATATATGAACAGATTTGATTTTACTCTGCCGCCAAATTTGATGAAATGGCTCACCTACCCTATTCTCCTGCTCTGTGTCATCATCTGGGGCAGCAACTTCATCATCGGCAAGGTCCTTGTCGATCACTTCGACCCCTACAGCATCACGGTAATCCGGCTGATTGCGATCAATCTTTTCCTCTGGATCTTTGCTTCGAAATATTTCACGATGCCGAAGGTTCCGCCCAGGGTCTGGATTGTGATCATCTTTTCTGGGGTCATAGGGATTGCAGCGAACCAGTATACGTTCTTCCTGGGACTTGTCACGGCGAACCCGGTGACGTCGGCGCTGATTCTGGCACTGGCTCCGATCATGACGGCAATTTTCACGGTCTTCGTATTCAGTGAACGCCGCGGACTGAAATTCTGGCTCGGTGCACTGCTTGCACTGTCCGGTGTCATTTTGAGCACTTATAACGGCAGTGTGATCGTTTTCGGTCTTGGGGAATCGGTCATCATCCTGACGATGCTGACGTTCGCAGTTTTCATGGTACTGATCCAGTGGCTCGCAAAATATATCAACGCGATACAGATCACTCTTCTGTCCAATACATTCGGGCTGCTTGTGCTCATCCCGTTCCTTCCTGCAGCGGATTATGGGCGGATGGCCGCAGCCGGCGTGCCGATGTGGCTGCTGCTTGTCATCAGCGGAATCATCGTACACGGACTGAGCAACATGATCTGGAACAGGGAAATGCCTAAGGTCGGTGCCGCGAATGCTTCGCTCCTGATGAACATGGAGCCGTTTGTTGCGATGGTTGGTGCGGCGCTTGTACTCGGTTCTACAGTGAGGGCCACCGAAATCATCGGTGCCATCCTCATCATCGCCGGTGTCACACTGTCGCTTTACAGGAAAAGGCAGAAACAGAGCGAAAAGATATACGAGCAGTAAAAAGATCACCATATGATATGGTGATCTTTTTTTGCATCAGTCCAATTTTGCATAAATGCCAATGGGACATTTGGACTTATTTCAATACGCTTACCGGGATATTATATACTTAGATAACAATTATCTGAAATGTCAGTCATCCGGCATTGGAAAGGAAGATTGTTATGGATAAACGCAGTTCTGCCATTCTGCGATTACTCGCAGAAAGCGATAAGTACTTATCGATAGAAGAACTGGCCGGTGCTTTGAACGTTTCAAAGAGGACCATTTACAATGACATTGAAAAAATTGACCATTGGCTGACTGATGTACACGGCAGCCAGATTGAAAAAGTGCATGGCATGGGGATCTCTATACCCGCCAAAGTGAAGGCTGCAATCCGGTCACCGGCGGACCGGGAAAGTGTCTCCTATTATGAATACTCCAAAGAAGAAAGGCATGCATGGATTTTCCTGAGGCTGTCATTGGATATTAACACTCCTTATTTTATAGATTCTTTTCAATCTTTGTTCAATGTCAGTCGCAACACAGTAATCGATGACATTAAGCAAGTAAGAAAGTGCATAAATAAGCAGGGTATATCAATCCGCTCTTCTATTTCGGAAGGATATCTGGTTGAAGGAAATGAAATCGGCATCCGCCAGATGATAATGGATTCTGTACAGAACCTATCTTCCAATGCCGGCCATTCGACGGAAAAAGATCTGCAGATCAATATGCAGGAAAAGCTCTTTACTCCATCTGATATACATCTGGTCGGAAACCTGCTCAGTGCATATGAAGAGAAATCAGGCGTCGGTATTACTGAGGATATCCGTCCTTTGATTTCTACATGGATGCTCTGCTTTTATCAGAGGATGAGGAACGGTAAGACACTGTATCTTGAGCATTCGGAAAAAGAAGCAATCAAAGCGGCACCTGAATTTAAAATCGCCAACAGTATATTCGAACAATTTTTCGGGACTTTCACTGAGGATGAGTCAGTCTACTTCACCCGGATCTTACTTGGCGCAAAAATCAGGTTTTCAAAGTCCAGTGATTATGAAACTGAAAATATTTTAAATCTTGAATCCATCATCAATATTCTGATTGACAGTTTTCAGCAGAAAGCTGCTGTGACCTTTCCGGAAAAGCATTCGTTGTACCAGAACCTGCTGCTTCATATGAAGCCGGCATATTACAGAATTAAGTATCATATAAATATTTCAAATCCGCTAACAGACAAAATCAAACAGGATTACAAAGAGATATTTTCAATTACCAGGGGGATTGTCCAACCTCTGGAAAAATTGGTCGGTCAAAAAGTCAATGATGATGAGCTCGCATATATCGCGATTCATTTTGGCGGGTGGCTGAAAAGAAACGCACTGACTGTAAACGAGCGTATTTTGAGAATCATGATCGTATGCCCTAATGGCATCGGCACCTCGAGGATAATGGAAAATCAGATGATCAATCTGCTTCCTGAATATGAAATTGTTTCTTTATTCGCCGAAAAGGACTATGAAGGATTGGATTCACTGGCCAGTACTGTGGATTTTGTCGTTTCCAGTGTTCCTCTGGAAGATAAAGGCGTTCCAGTGATAGTGGTCAATCCCCTCTTCAGTTCAAAAGATAAGGAAACACTGTTGACCCATGGCAAACTGGATGACTATACGTATAGACAAAATGAAATGCCGAAAGTGGATACACTCCTTGATATCATCGCTCAGTATGCTGAAATAAAGGACTCAGAATCATTAAAAGAAAAAATTATAAAATACCTTGCACCCACTGTAAATACAGAACCAGATATCCAAAAGCCGCTGCTCAAGGATTTGCTGACTCCCGACAGGATCCAGGTAGTCAATACGGTTGAAGACTGGGAAAACGCTATTGATATCGCCTCGGGGCCGTTGATAGAAGATGAATGTATTGCATATTCATATGTAACAGCCATGAAGAAACTCATCAATGATAAAGGAACCTATATGGTCACCTCAGATTCCATAGCTTTCCCCCATGCACTACCCGCGGATGGGGTCAGGCATACAGGGATGAGTCTCCTGCTTGTTAAAAACAGCATAGAGATAAAAGACAAACCTGTAAAACTGTTTATAGTCCTGGCTTCAGAAGATAATGAAAAACATTTAAAAGCAATGGGACAGCTTACCGGCATCCTTTCTGACAGGACCAGAAAGAACTATATTCTAAATGCAGAGGATCGCCGTGAAATTATCAAGGTGCTGAATTTTAACGAAGGCAAAGGAGATGGTAATCATGAAATTCCTGACAGAGAAACTGATAGACGCTGAATTCGACGCTTCCGATGCCGAAGAGGCTATACACCGCGCAGGTACATTACTTGCCAACGCGGACGGTGTCGAACATCAATACATTGAAGCCATGATCAGGTCCTACAGAGAAAATGGTTCATATTTTGTATTATCCCCTAAAATCGCCCTTCCGCATGCAAGACCTGAAGATGGAGTTAAAGATGCATCAGTATCTCTGGTCAAGTTGAAGTCTCCTGTTGAATTCGGTCATAAAACCAATGATCCCGTTTCTTTAGTGTTCGGGCTGGGGGCTACATCAGGAGATGAACACCTGGAAATACTTCAAAAGCTCACCCGACTGCTCAATGAAAAAGAAGCAGCTGATGAACTTATAAATGCAAAGAGCATCGATGAAATTATAAATATCATAGAAAAGAGGAATTGAAAATGAAAAAAGTACTTACAGTTTGCGGATTGGGTCAGGGAACAAGCCTGATTTTAAAAATGAATGTGGAACAGGCACTCGCAGACAATGGCTATCAGGCAGATGTTGAGAACACTGACCTCTCTGCCGCTTCCAGCATGAACGCTGATTACATCTTCACAAGTAACGAAATAGCGGAAAGTCTGAAAGAACATACTGCCAAAGTCATTATTATCAACAGCTTTTTCGATATGGAAGAAATAATTGAAGCCGTACAGCAGAACGTAGATTAATAACCAAAGGGGTTGGGATAAAATGAACACTATTACTGATGTTGTTATGTGGATAGCAACCAATATTTTTGGACAGCCGGCCATCCTCATAGGCACCATTGTCCTGATTGGACTGCTCGTACAGAAAAAGACAACCAGCCAGGTATTAAGCGGCACATTCAAAGCAATCATCGGATTCCTGATTATTACAGCAGGCGCCGACATCATTTCAGGATCACTCACAGTTTTCGAGCCGCTATGGGCGGAAGTCTTCAACCTGGGGGCCGAGTCCATTTCAGATTACATGGGACAGGAAGCTTTCACGGGAGAATATGGAAGCATTGTTGCTCTCGTGATGTCGCTCGGCTTCCTACTCAATGTACTGCTGGCCAGATTCACACCATTTAAGTACATCTACCTGACAGGACACATGATGTTCTGGACTACAACAATCTTTGCAGGTATTGCTGTACAGTCTGCGCCGGATGTCGGCTTCTGGCAACTGGTCATCTTCCTGTCCATCATTATGGGACTGTATTGGACCCTGCAGCCTGCAATCGTGCAGCCTTTCATGAGAAAAGTTACAGGCAATGATGAAATTGCCCTGGGCCATACGTCGGCTTCAGTTTCACTGTTGGCTGCACTGATGGGAAAATGGTTCGGTAATAAAGACAACGATTCCGAGAGGATCAAAGTCCCGAATGGTTTGGAGTTCCTGAGGGATTCCAATGTGATAACAGCATTGACCATGGGTCTTCTGTTCTTGACAGGTGCGATAGTCGTGACATTGAGAAACACTCCCGGTGCTGAAGAATTGGTTGCATCTTCAGGTGATCAGAATTTCATCGTCTACTCCATCATCCAGTCATTCATGTTCACTGCCGGTATCGCGGTGGTACTTGTCGGTGTCAGAATGTTCATCGGTGAAATGGTACCGGCATTCAAGGGGATAGCGACAAAAATTGTTCCGGGTGCCAAGCCTGCACTCGATTCACCAATTGTATTCCCTTATGCACCCAACGCAGTAATACTGGGGTTTGTCGGTGCTTTTGCAGGAGCCCTCATCTGGTTGTTCATACTTGGTAATACCGTTGCATATGTTTTCGTCCCGACAATGATCGTCCTGTTTTTCCATGGCGCCACTGCAGGCGTATTCGGCAACTCGACCGGTGGCGCCAGAGGCGCTGTCATCGGCGGATTCACTACTGCGACTGTGGTTGCCTGGGGCCAGTATGTCATGGTCAGGATGCTGCTGTCGGATACGATACCCGATACAGCTATGTGGGCCGCCGATTCGGACATGTTCATACTGGGTCCAATAGTCAAGTTGCTAGCAGAGCTCCTATTCGTTTAATAACAGATTGAAAGAAGGGGAATTATGAGTTTCATCAGAACATTTAAGAGAGATATGAACCCTGAAGAGCTGGGTGTCACCTACAGTCACGAACACATAGTCTGTCGTCCTCCCTATTGGGTAGAAAAGGGACAGGATGATCTCATCCTCGATAATACGGCGGCTTCGTTGAAAGAAGTTATGGATTTCAAGGAACTGGGGGGTGAGTCCATAGTCGATGCCACTGCCGTTGATTACGGCAGAGATATCAGAAGTGTTGCCGCTATTTCAAATGAGACAGGGGTAAACATCATCGGAACCGCCGGATTCAATAAAGGTTTCCTGTGGTCTGCCAAAATCCCGGATCATCTTAAATACGTGATTGGCGCGCATGAAACTTACGACCAGTGGATTGAAGCCACGTCCGTAGACAAACTCGCTGATTTTGTCATCAGCGAAGTGGAGGAAGGGATGGAAGGAACAGGATTCAAAGCCGGACAGGTCAAATTCGGCACGGGGTATAACAGGATCAGCCCGTTGGAAGAAAAAACTTTGCGTGCTGTGGCAAGGGCACACCATCAAACTAAAGCACCCATGCATTCGCATACCGAAGCAGGCACTATGGCTTTGGAGCAGATACAGCTGTTAAAAGAGGAGGATGTTGATCTTTCTTCCATGAGCTTTGGACATATGGATAGGAACCTGGACCCTTTCTACCATAACAAAGTAGCCGAAACCGGGGCATTCCTATCCTTCGATGGTATCTCAAAAATTAAATATGCACCTGAAAGCGAGAGAATAAGATGTATATTGGCGCTTGTAGACAAAGGGTTCGAAGATCAGATACTTGTCAGCGGAGATACAGCGAGGAAAAGCTATTTCAGACATTACGATCATGGACTGGGGTTTCAGAACATTTTGGGGAGCTGGGTACCGCGTTTCAAAGAAGAGGCAAAGCAGAACGGGTATGATGCAGAAAGACTGGTGCGTAAGTTTTTCATTGATAATCCCAAAAGGTGTTTCACCTTTAAAAAATAAGGATGGATGACCATGAAATTCGAATTTGAAAATTCATATGAGGTTTCAGACAAGATAAGAGAAAAGAAAATTGCAGTACTCCCTGTCGGAGCTGTGGAAGCACATGGCCCGCATCTCCCCCTCTCAACTGACAATATTCTGGCTGAAGAGATGGCCGGCAAACTTGCAAAGAGAGTGGATGCATTTGTACTGCCCACGCTTCCATACGGTCAGGTATGGAGCCTGAGAAACTTTCCGGGGAGCATAAGTGTAAGCAACGAATCTTTGATCAGTATTTTATATGATATCGGGCACAGCATTCACAATCAGGGCTTTTCATCATTCGTAATGATGAATGGGCATCTGGGCAATAGTACCGCTTTGAAAGAGGCGGCCCGCAAACTTTTTGATGAAATTCCGGATTTAAAAGTGTACTACTTCTTCTATCCTGGAATGAAGGAATACGCAGAGGAAGTCAGAGAGGACAATGCTGCTCACAGCACCTATTTTCATGCGTGTGAAATAGAAACATCATATATGCTTCATCTCTCCCCCGATAAAGTCGACATGGATAAAGCCCTCAGGGACATTCCTGACATTTCGGTGGAGGCTGACGTGACTCCCACACCATGGGAAGTGTTCACGGAGTCAGCCGTACTTGGCGATGCCACCCTGGCTGATGACAGCAAAGGGGAGTATATATTAGAAAAAGTCCTGGACAATATGGTGAATATACTAACTCAGAACAAGGGGGCCGCGGAATGATCAGCTCTTATTTCAATGAGATAAAAAGAATACTCGAAAATGTAGAAAATTCAGAGGCGGAGAAGATGAAAAAGGCTTCTTCATATATGGCAGATAGCATTAAGAACAATGGGATCATTCATCTTTTTGGCTGCGGACACTCACATATCCTTACTGAAGAGGTATACTACCGTGCCGGTGGCCTCGTCCCCATCCATCCCATATTCCATGAACCACTCATGCTTCATGAAGGGGCACTCAAATCTTCTCAATTGGAAAGAAGCGAAAATTATGCCGTGAAATTTATGGAATCTCAGGATATAAGGCGCGGAGACTTGCTGTTTGTCATCTCTACATCAGGCAGAAACCCTGTTCCCGTGGACGTTGCCCTTTACGGCAGAAAATACGGAGCAACCGTCATTGGCATCACTTCAAAGGAATATTCCTCGAGTCAGCCCTCGAGACATCCTTCAGGGAAACATCTGTATGATGTTGCCGACCTTGTAATCGACAACCATTCCCCCGCCGGTGATGCAATAATGAGCCACCATCAAGTATCAGAAAAATTTTCGCCCAGTTCCACAGTTACAGGTGCTTCTATATTAAATGCCATAATTTCAGAGTCGGTTGTTCTACTGGCAGAATCCGGCTATACACCTCCGATTTTTCTGAGCGGGAATATGGAGGGGGCAGATGCTCATAACCAGAAATTGATTGGAAAATATAAAAACAGGGTGCAACTCTAGAAATATACGGGACCGCTGTGTATCTGTTTACACAGCGGTCCATTAAACTGCTTTTCCCATGCCTTCTAACCCACACCGACAACCAGCTGCACCTCAACAGGCGAATCGCCGGGCAGTGAACTGACACCCACCGTCGTCCGGCTGCCGATGCCTCTTTGGCCAAGTTCCTCCATCAGATATGCAGATGCGAAGTCTGCGATCCTTGCATGACCATGAAGCCGCTCTTCAGCATTGATATATATTGTCATGCTGATGACCTGGCTGATGGTTTCACCTTTCTGCAATTCATCTTCTGCAACGGACAGGGCGTTGCATGTCGCCTGCTGCACGATCAGCCTGTATGTCTCCTCGGAATGGCTGGCCATCAGCTTCCCCCTCTTTATAAGCACGCCATCCACCGTCGGCGTCATACCTGCGGTATAGATGATATTCCCAAAGCGTGTCGCAAGTTCATATTGTCCTTTCGGTACCGGCCGGTACTTTACGACGTCTTTCATCTGTTTTTCCCCCTTCGCTCATATGATCAGTTTCCAGTCCCCTGGCCCTCTATCGAAAACTTAAGATTATATTACTCCAGCATATTATCATTTAGCAATCAAAATCTTAAAGTTCCCGATAAAAAATGCCACTTCGTCTGAAGCGGCACCCTGAACTGCTCTTTCCGGAAATTTACTGGGCGGTGTACCCGCCGTGAAAAAGTCTTTAAATATGATTTTTCATGACAAAACCCTCCCGGTATGCCGGGAGGGCCAAGATGGTTATCAGAACAGGTGCATTGCGAGATAGATGACGAATGTCACCGTTATGCTGCTGAGCAGCGTGGAGTAAAGGACAGTCTGTGCATGGAGTTCCGGCTCTACATCATATTCCAATGCAAGCGTGGCTGTATTCCTTGAGGTCGGAAATGCACTTGCGATGAACAGCGACTGCGCGATGACACCGTCGAGTCCGAGCATATAGATGAGGATGAGCGCGGCTGCCGGACCGAGTATCAGACGGCCGGCCAATGCCCAGCCGATAACCCTGTGGAACGTGCGGATTTGTATGCTCTCAAGCTGCATGCCGAGAAGGATGAGGGCAAGTGCGGCAAAGCCGCCTGCCAGCTGCTCGATCGGCACCAGTGCAAAATTCGGGATCGGCAGATCGAATATTTTAAGCACTGCTGCGAGCCACAGTGCGTGGATGATCGGCAGTTTCAAAAGTTCCCGCAAAATGTCCGCAAAAGATTTTGCAGTCGAAATCAGGTTGTAGAGACCATAAGTGTAGGTCAGCAGGTTCTGGACGACCAGCACGATGATCTGGACAGACACGCCGAGCGGATGGGCGCTGAAGACCAGCTGGCTGACCGGCAGACCGTAATTTCCGGAGTTCATCAGGGAAATGCTGTTCTTGAGCACCGTCTGCTCCGCTTTTTCCAGGTTCAGCATTTTTGACAGGATACTGCCTGCAATGATCATTATGGTGATGAACAGTCCCAGATAAATGAACAGCTGTGCCAGAAGTGATATGTCAATTTCCGCGTGGTATATATTGATGAATACCGCTGCCGGCATGAAACAATATGTCACCAGATTCGCAATCGGCCTCAGTCTGAACTGGAATTTTTTCTGAAGCAGCACCCCAACGCCCAGCAGAATGAGGATCGGTACGATGACATCAACAAATACGAGGCTGATATAGCTCAATAAACTTCATCTCTTTCCTATATCATAAGTTAATCTTATTATATCATCGGATATTCATAAGATTAACTGTAAAACTCGTATTTTTATTTCAAAAAACTTATGATGAATGATTATTTTGAAACTGTATCTACAAAATGCTCCACAAAACCTTCACCATCGACATTGAGACATATGTTCACGTTTGGCTCTTTGCCCCAAAGATTTCTGAAATCACATATAGTCTGTCCGTACCCTAACGGACTCACAGTCTCAACGTCTACATAATATTTTCCGGTTTCCAGGAAATCACGGTTGATTACATAACCGACTGTCAGCGGATCATGCAGGGCACAGCCGTCAATATTATACCTTTGCATGCTGAACTTCCTGAAAACGCCGGTTGCATTTTTTACAAATTCGTAATATTTCGTGCCTTTCAACTTCTCAATATGATCGATGGTCAGAAATGTCTGGTGTGTGACATCCAGGCTGACCAAAGTCACTTCAGCACCACTGTGGAAGACGATTTTGGCTGCTTCTGCATCCGCGTAAATATTGAACTCCGAGTTCGGCAGTTTGTTCCCTTTACCTGCCTGGCTCACCAGACCGCCCATCACTATGACTTCATCCAGCCACTCTGATAGCCTTGGTTCCTTTTTCAGTGCCAGTGCCAGGTTGGTCAATGGTCCCACCATAATCAGAGTCAACTCATTCTTGTGTTTTTTGGCACTCTCGATTATAAAATCAGCGGCAAATTGATCCTGCACTTCATCTTCAAGAGCCAGATTATCCAGGGCATTGCCGATACCATCGGTTCCATGAACACTATATTCATGTTCCCTTTCCCTTACCAATGGATTCGGTGCTCCTGAATAGACTTTTATATCTTTCCTTCCCATCATCTGCAATACTTTCAAAGTGTTCCTATTAACCATCTCAAGTGGAACATTCCCATTTACCGTTGTGATACCCAGAAATTCCAGAACTTCGCTCTCGAGGCCGTAGATGATTGCCAGTGCATCGTCCACTCCTGTATCAACATCCAAAATAACTTTTTTCATACAATTACCTCCTATGATTTATTAAAAGAAGAACATACCTATTATTGCACCGTTCAAAAGATTTGCTATTGTGGCTGCAAACAACGATTTTCCCGCCATTGATTGGATTTCCTTATTACGGCGCGGGGCGATTCCCAGCATGATGCCGAGGACAATTCCAACAGAGCCTATATTGGCGAATCCTGCCAAAGCAAAGGACAGGATTGCTACAGATTTCTCCGAGAACTGATCGATTACTTCTGTAAAGGATGTAAATGCCACAAATTCATTCAATATCACCTTTTCCCCCAGCAGGCCGCCTGCCAATATCGCTTCATCCCATGGTATACCTATCAGAAAAGCCACAGGTGCAAACAGATACCCGAAAATCAGGTTCAATGACAGCTCTGAATACCCGACCAGGCCACCAATGCTGCCCAAAATGATATCCACCAGGGCAACCAGGCCAATGATTGCTATAAGCACCATGGCAGAGTTTACGGTCAGAGTGACACCATCTCTCGAACCATTTATCAGAGCATCCATGAATGTCGGATCTTCACCCTCGGCAGATGATTGGGCAAGGTCGATATCTTTCCATTCATCCTGGACTGCTTCATCTGTTTCCGGAATCATAAGCTTCGCAACCATCAGCCCTGCCGGAGCAGACATGACTGCTGCTGACAGCAAGTATTCCACAGGAATACCCAGCGCCACGAGCCCGAACAGAACAGCTCCGGAAACTGACGCAAGCCCGCCTACCATAATTGCAAATACTTGTGACCTTGATATGTTTGAAATATACGGTTTTACCGAAATGGCGGATTGTGTCATTCCCAGGAACATGTTGGTCACGGCATTAGTTGATTCAACAGCCCTGGTTTTCATGAACCTGGAAATGAAGCCCCCGACGATCCTTACGAACAACTGCATGATGCCAAAGTGGTACAGTATTGAAATCAGGGAAGTCAAGAAGATCATGATTGCCAATACGTTGATTACAAATATCGATCCACCTTCCCTGTCAGGATCTGCGAGCTCTCCGAACACGAATGTCAGCCCTTCCTGCCCTGCAGACATTATTGCGTTCACACCATCAGACAGGAACTCAATGATGCTGACTCCGACACTCCATCTCAAAACTACGAAGCCCAGTATTACCTGCAGTAAAAACCCGATTAAAAACGTCTGCCAATTAACTGCCTTTTTGTTCTCACTGAAGAGATACACTATTGCCAGCAATACTGAGCAACCCATTACACCCCATAATATTGAAATCATTTTATCCCCTCTTTCAATTTGACTGTTTTATCTTTGCAAAGCAGAATTTCACAAATTTATGTGGGAACGTTTCCATGAATTGCGAAAAAAATCTGCCGTTACGTCGAATTTCTTTTAATGAGCTGCACATCAAAATTCCGTTTATCTGTTACTATGCCATCCTTATATTCCAGTAATGTTTTCAATGCTTTCTCCCCGAGTTCATAAGCCGGCTGCCTGATGGTAGTCAAAGATGGATAGACATACTTGGAAAATTCCAGATCATCATACCCGATCACCCTTGCCTCTGCCGGTACCTCCACTCCATTTTCGTACATGAAGTTCAGAAGCCTGTAGGCCAGCAGATCATTGGGGCAGATGAAGCCATCGTATTTCCTGATTATCCCGTCATTAATATTTCCCATGGGATCCGCTGATGGACCGTATTCAAGAATACTGAATTCGATATTATTATGCTTCAAAGTTCCAAGGGCACCGTTGTACCGGTCAACAAAGGAACTATAAGTATCAGGGCCCTGTATCAGGAGAATTTTCGTCGCTCCACTATCAATGAGATGCTCAGCCTGGAGCATGCCACCTTTATAATGGTCTGCCTGGACCGAGATACTGTCATCCACTACTCTATCCAACAGAACAATCGGTATCCTGGAATTGGCACCCGGCCCATCTATGCTCCACGTAGCCGAAATGATTCCGAGACAGTTGTTTTGATGGAACATTTCAACATACTTCTTCTCTTTTTCAGCATCATGGTCCGTATTACCTATAATGATCCTGTAGCCCTTTTCCAATGCAGCATCCTCAATTCCCCGGATTATTTTCGGGAAAAAGGGATTGGTTATATCAGGAACCAACACCCCGATAACCTTTGAAATGCTGGTATTCAGGGTTCGTGCCGTCTCATTCGGGATATACCCGAGTTCTTCTGCCGCCGCCATGACTTTTCTTTTAACCTCGGGACTGACATACCCCGAACTGTTGAGTGCCCTGGAAACTGTTGATACTGAAACACCGACATGTTTGGAGATATCCTTGATTGTGGTCATTTCTCCCTCCTTGATGGAAACGTTTCCATAATATTATCACAATTTTCATCCCATCACAATATAAAATTCTTAAATTTCACCGGTTGATCGATATTGCCATCCGCCCGTAGGTATGCCTTCTTCCCCGGATTGCGATCGAATACGTGAAGATGTTCTCCAGTACAGCAATACCATAGAATCCAGCGTCACCGATGTGATGGATATCGGCACCCGCCATCTTGGCGCCCAGTGCGATTTCCCTGATCGTCTGTTCGTCCGAACCTTCCTGGCTTGTGCCGATTGTCAGCATGACGAGTGCACCTTTTGAATGGGCGTGTCTCACGTATTCCCCCGTCTTCTCCAGTGTGATGCCGGGCACAGTTCCGGGTGCCGGCATGAGGATGACGTCCGCACCGGCTTCTATGAACTTCGAGATATCCTCTTCTATAATGATCCCCCCGCCGGTTTCACCCGCAACACCTGCACCGTGCATCTTACCGGCGATGATCATGCCGGCCTCCCCAAATATTTCACGGGCCTTCTTTATCGCCCCAAGTATTTCAGTATTTGTCACACCTGTTTTCGGATTGCCTGTCAGACAGATGAAATCGAATCCAAGTTTTCTCGCTTCCTTGAGCGAAGCTTCTGTCGCCTGTCTGCCGGTTTCAAGCATATCAAGGTCCTCAAGCTTCTCCGCATCAAGATCAACCGGCTCCAGATTCACACCCACCGGCCGGCCGGTGAGATGCTTGACCTTTTCCACAGCTTTTTCTCCCGCTTCCAGCCCTGATATCCCGGGATCGAACACATCAAAAATATTGAGCAGTAAAAGATCCGCACCGAACGATGCAGCGAGTTCGGAGTTTGTGACATTCGGATACAGCGGCGGTACCGTCGCCATATTCTCCGACAGCATTGTCCTGCCTTCACCCGCCCTGATCGCCTGCTTGAGATCCTGTCCGTTCATTGCCCTGAAATCCGACGCCGTACAATCCAGTATCCTCTTCATGGAACCACTCCTTTTATTTGTCAATAAAACCCTGTGGGCTATAATATAACCAATACACTCATTATAGAATAGAGGATGATAAAATGCTTTTGGAAATCATCGCGGCAGATTTGAAAGACGTGCGTGACCTGAATCAGACGGTGGCCGACCGCATCGAGCTGTGCGGGGAGATGGACAAAGACGGGCTGACACCTGAATATGAACTGATCCGTGAAGCTGTAAGGGAATCTGAAATACCGGTTAATGTCATGATACGGCCACACGACGACACGTTCAGTTATACGGATGAGGAAGTCGGACAGATGGTCGAGGATATCAATTTCGTCAAAGAACAGGGGGCGAACGGCATCGTGACCGGTGTCATCACCGATGATCATGCAATCGATACTGCATCGATGATGAGATTGACTGATGCAGCAGGAGAAATGGAAATCACCTTCCATAAGGCATTTGATGAAATCGGGGACCAGATGACGGCATTGGAAGTTTTGAGCAAATCCCCCCAGATCACGACCGTCCTGACATCCGGCGGACCCGGTTCCAGCGCGGATAATGTCGAACAGCTGCAGAAACTCGCCACCCGTGGAAAAGAATTGGGGATCACAGTCATGCCCGGCGGCGGCATCAAACTGGAAAACGCTTTGGAAATCGTTGATACAGCAGCTCCAGAAGCCATACACTTCGGAACCGGAGTCAGGGTAGACGGCAGTTTCGCAAGCAGGGTTTCCCGAGAAAAGATTGAGGAGCTCAAAAATATTTTGGGGGATTGATCAGCTCCAACGGTCATTCGCTCCTGCTTCCAGTGGCTGTTGACTCTCCAGCATACACATCGATCAAAATGAATCGGATCTTACGTACGCCGCGCAGGATCCGTCCTCCATAATATGATCGCACCCACGATCATCCATAGCCAGACGAATCCGTACAGCAGCCGCTGCATCAGACCAGGCGCGAATCCGATCACTATCACCACAAGGCTGAGTGCCGACAATCCCATGCAAATATATGTCCATACTGAAAATCCCGGCATTCTATCCCTCATGGTTTTTGCGATGATGATCATTGCCGGTATTTGCAGGACCATGCTCGGCAGTGAAAAGATCGTATGTACAGAGAAATTGATGTCTGCGGGGAAAATGCCGGAAATGCTGTAGCCGAGTCCATACACGACCCACATCCCGGTTGCAATCCGCATTCCAATTCCTTCACCAAAAAACCGGTGGAGCAGCACTGCCCCGAGGGCGATGAGTATACCGGAGACGATGAGTGTGATGTTCATCAGACCACTGAGTGGTGAACATATGTGATACGGTGCCAGGCTGTATGCATGCGACATGCATCTTTCGACCCCAAGATCGCTCATCGGCTGATTCATAAAACTGTATGCTGATATCATGCGGGATGTGACAATCCACTCCACGGGAAAATAGAAGGTCAGCAGGATCCAGCTCATGAATCCCGCTGTGTCAGAAACTCTGCTGCCGCGTTTCGCTATGAAAAATGCCGCCAGTAAAAGCAGCACACATGCCAGTAAAAAATAATGGACCATGGTCTCCCTCCAAAGAAAAATCCCTTCGGGTTCATTATACCCGAAGGGAGGCATTTTTAATTTTTATACATCGAACAGTGTGTTGAACACTTCGCTCATCACCGGATGATTATACATCTGGTCGCGGAGTGCAGTGTACGGGATATCGTGATCCATCGCCATTTTCACCATGTTGACCAATTCTTCCGAGTTCACACCGAACAGATGCGCACCCAGGATTTTTCCGGAACCTTTATCCACCACCGCTTTGAATAATCCCCTCAGTTCGCCGTTAACGTGGGACCTTGGATGCCCGGCCATCGGCACGCTGCCTTCCGCCACGTCATATCCTTCGTCCCTTGCTTCTTTTGCTGTCAGACCGACTCTGGAATATGGCGGATCGATGAACATCGTATAGAGCATGTTCGTCCGCGAGCCATAAGTGTAGGAGCCGTCCCCGAACATCTTGCTTCTGACTATGCGGTAGTCATCGAGGGAGGTATAAGTGAACTGGTAACCACCCTTCACATCGCCCAGGGCCCAGATGCCGGCGGCATCCGTCTGAAGATGATCATCGACTTTGATTACCCCGTCATCGGTAAGTTTCACTGAAGTATTTTCAAGGCCGAGGCCTGAGACCAGCGGTTTACGTCCGGTCGCCATGAGCACTGCATCCGCAGTAACTGTTTCTCCGCTCGAAAGTGTGACTTTAATATCACTCTCACTCACATCATCCAGCCGCTCGGCATATTCACCGAACAGGAAGCTGATGCCGCTGTCTGTCATTGTCTTCTGGATTTCCCCGGCGATATCCGCATCTTCGCGGCCGAGTATCCTGTCATCGGGAACAATGACTGAAACGTCAGACCCGAATGCATTGTACATCGTCGCAAACTCAAGCCCGATGTATCCGCCGCCGACGATGACCAGCCTTTCAGGAAGTTCTCTCTCATCAATCATCGTAGTACTGTTATGCACTTTATCCGAATCGACATCCCCCTCAACCGGAGGCATCGCATTCTCAGCCCCCGTATTGATGAAGATCTGATCTGCAGTCAGTGTTTCTGTGCTGCCGTCATGCATCGTAATCCCGACTTCCCTGTCATTTTGGAATTCAGCATGTGCATCATATAGGGTGACGCCTTCAGAATCCGCGAGATTATGATAGTTCTTGTCCCGCAGTTTTGCCACCGTCTCATCTTTACGGCTGACGGCACCGGCATACTCTCTGCCGGCGAGCGCATCATGGCTCAGCAGCTTTGTCGGTATACAGGCGATGTTGATGCATGTCCCGCCATACATCGTCGGATCCTTTTCAATCATCGCCACTTTCTTTCCCCGGCCGGCAATGTCGCCGGCAAGCGTTTTTCCCGCTTTGCCAAAACCGATTACCAGTGCATCAAAATGTGCCAATAAAAGCATCTCCTTATGATTTTTAATATTCTCTCAGCCAATGGTCATCTACCCGCAAAGTGACTTCAGAAAACCAGGCTCCCTTTCCTCATAAGAAAAGAGCGGTGATTGACCGCCCTATAAAATGCCTGTTCTATTTCACCATCGCCGTCAGGAATCCGTCATAGCCTTTGTCCCCTACTGTCTGTATGGCAGTGGCCTCGACCCGGTCATCCCCTGACAACAGGTCGATGAACTTCCTCAGATGCGGAATATCCTTCTTCTCAGTGTCCTCTTCGATGATCCTGCCTTTCCTGACGACATTATCCGCAACGATGACTGTCCCGGACCTTGAAAGTTCAAGCGCCCATTCGAGGTATTCGGGATAATTGTCTTTATTGGCATCGATGAAGATGAAATCGAATGCCTCGAAACCTCTCTTTTTCAACACGTGCAGTATCTTCGCGGCATCCCCCTCGAAAATCTCCACTCTGTCGGCGAATCCCGCTGCTGCGATGTTCTCCTCGGCCACCCGTGCATGTTTCTGTTTTGCCTCAAAGGTGGCCAGCCGTCCGCCCTCCGGCAGTGCACGCGCAAGCCACACAGTACTGAAGCCCCCGTGTGTACCGATTTCCAATATCGTTTTGGCACCGCTCATCTTCGCCATCAGATAAAGCATCTTCCCGTGGGCAGACGCGATTTCAATCGACTGCAGGCCCTCTTCCTCATTCTTATTCAGTATGGCCTGTGTTGTTTCATCGGAAATATGCAGCTTTTCATCAAAATATGCATCCACCGCTTTCCGGGTATCTTTCTTGCTCATACATCACACCTCCATCATGCCCTATAATTTAATCATATCCATTATTCATTGTTTGGTACAGGATTGCAATGGGAAATGAGTGATAAAATAGAACCCTGCCGTTATAAGGAGAGAAAAATCATGCCTCGACACTCCCGGCTGTTCATTGCAACATTCGGGAGCTTTTCCTCCTGGATGGCCGGATCGTCATTATACCCAGTAATCATCGCAACAACCATCATCCATCTGGTGCTGATCATACTATTATGGCTTCCTCGTCATGGCGGGAATTCCAATGAAGCAGATGGCAGGTAGAAGGCTTTCCACTCAGGCTTTCGGCCACGCGCATCTCACTGTAAACATCCCCCGTTCATATTCCGCCCGGATGGTGCCGCCTGTCTTTTCCGTCAGGCTCCGGACGATGGACAGTCCGAGTCCTGTACTTTTACCTGTACGGGATCTGTCAGCAACATAGAAACGCTCGAACAGCATGTCGAGATCTATACTCCCGTTGATATGTGATGCACTGTTCGCTACAAAAACGACTATACTGTCATCACTTTCCGTAATGCCGGCTTGGACCTTCCCGTCACTGTACCGGATGGCGTTCGACAGCAGGTTCTCCAGGATGCGTGTGAGTGCAGAGGGATCGGTGTGCATAAAAACCCCATGTTCCGGCATGGTGACCTCCGGCTCCAGGTTCCGCGCTTCAAAACTGTGGTAGAACCCGAGCATCACTTCCCCGAAATGGCGTTTCAGGTTTATCGTCTCGGGACTCAGTCCATAATCGGTGGATTCGATTCTGCTCAACTCGAAGAAATCATCGACAAGCTGCTCAAGGCGCTTCGCCCGTGCGGCGGCAATATCCATATACTCCTGCCGCTCCGCTTCACTGAGATCATCTGTAGCCGCCATCTGGATATAGCCCTTGATCGAAGTGAGCGGGGTACGGAGATCGTGGGAAATGTTCGCCACCGCCTGCTTCAGCTCCCGTTCCGATCGGATCCTCTCCCGATCGGTCTGCACATAAAGGTCGATCAGGCGGTTTACTTCCGCTCCCAGCTGTTCTATACCCTGATCCGCCAGACTGACATCAACCTTCTTTCCTGTATCGAAATCATTATAACGCCCGAGCTGTCCGCTGATCTTCGACAATTCCCTTTTATATGTAAGAAGGCGGATGAAAAGGTACACCGCCACAACTCCTACGATAATTGATATGTAGAGCACCCTTCACACCCGCCTTTCATTATTTGATTTCCTTCCTGCCAAAAGTCACGCACCCGGCCACAACAACAACAACAATCGTCACCACACCAACGATGACCGCTTCTGCCATCATGACGGCAGACATCCGTGGCGCCACCACCAGATTGAACTGCTGGAAAATGGAATAATCGTATATGATTTCTACGATATTGAACACCGGCATCTTTTCAATCACGAACATCAGGAGCGTGAACAGTACGGAGAAGATGATCGTCTTCCCGCTGTCTTCGGTGAAGACCGCAAGCAGCGTGATCAGCGCTGTATATCCCGCATACTGCAGGATGAACAACAGGTGCATCCGGATGAAATACATGATGTTCCCACCGTCCAGTATCTCAAGTTTTCCCGTAACGGCAAGCATGATGAGTCCCGTTGATAATGGAATCAGCACACCGATGAGCACAGACCCCAGAGTGTAGACGATGTACTTGGAGACATAGATCTGGCTTCTGTGCCTGCCGCTCAGGATCTGGTTCCTGATGACGCCGCCGGCACCAAATTCAGTCGAGATGAAGAACGCCGCAAGTGTACCGATCATCAGGTTGAAGAATGCCGGGACCAGGAACATGGACAGGGCGTTCATCCCGCCAAGGCCCACCGCATCGAAAGGCGTGCCGTCCATCATCCACCAGCCGACCATGATCAGATAATGCATCAAGGTGCTGAGTCCCGCTGAAATCGCAAGGATCATCCAGAATGCCCTGTTTTTCCCGAGTTTGAACATTTCCGCCTTCAGAAGATTAGTCATGCCGGCCACCTCCCACAAGCTTTGAGAAATAGCTTTCCAGACTGTCCCCGGCCCGGGCAAAATGTTCAATGATGAGGCCGTTGTCCGTCAGTGCCCTGGATACCATCCGGACATCATCCAGATGCTGATAGAGATTGATCGTTTTATCCGGCATGACTTCAAAGTCGGTAATCCCCAGGACACTCTCCAGAACCGTCGCACCTTTGGTCACATCATCGACTTCTATCTTCAGATGCCGCCGGCATTTTTCATCCAGCTCTTTAAGCGAAAGTTCCTCTATCAGCTTTCCTTCATGGATGATGCCGTAGGTCGTCGCAAGCTGGTACAACTCGCCCAGTATATGGCTTGATATGAGAACCGTCAGTCCTTTTTCACGATTGAGTTTCCTGATCAGGTCGCGGAACTCGACAATGCCGATCGGATCGAGACCGTTGGTGGGTTCATCCAGTATCAGGAACTCCGGATCACTCAGCAGAGCCATTGCGAGACCGAGCCGTTGCTTCATTCCGAGAGAGAAGTTTTTGGCTTTCTTCTCTCCCGTTCCACTCAGGCCGACCAGCCTAAGCGTCTCATCGATGCATTCCCGTCCGGGAATCCCTTTCTGCCGTCTGTGCACTTCCAGATTCTCCCGTGACGTCATTTCAGAAAACAATGCAGGACTTTCAATGATGGCACCCATCCTCTTCTGGGCATCATTCAAGCCGGTACGGGCATCCGTCCCGAAAATCTCGAGCGAACCCTCCGTCGGGAACGAAAGACCCGTCACCAGTCTGAGCATCGTGGATTTACCCGCGCCGTTCTGACCGATGAAACCGTAAATGTCACCTTTTCTGATGGAGAGATCCACTTTGTCGACAGCATGATGATTTTTAAATTTCTTGGTGAGACCATTCGTTTTTAAGATGTAGTCATTCATCATTTTTTCCTCCTAATCAATCGATGTTTATATTATAGGAGGATGATCATAAGAAGCCCTTAAGCGGACCCTTAAGAAAACATTAAGATTTCATCCGGTACCCCATGCCCCACACCGTATCGATATATACGCCATCGGGATTTGCTTTCGCCAGTTTGCCCCGCAGATTGCTCATGTGGACATTGACGGTATTTTCATCTCCGTGGAACGGCTCACCCCAGACACTTTCAAAAAGGTTCGCTTTTGAGAACACCTTGTCCGGACGTGACATCAATGTCACCAGTATCGTGTATTCACGGGCGGTAAGCGCAAGCGGCCGGCCGGCCACTTCCACCGCCTTCGAATCAGGATCCAGCACAATATCCTTATGGGACAGCACTTTCGGACCGTGCTCCCCGGCCCTTTCATAGCGCCGTAGCACAGACTCGATACGGGCGGCAACTTCGTCGACATCAAACGGTTTGCCAATGAAATCATCCGCCCCGCCCAGAAGCGCTGAAATCCTTGTTTCACGTGCGCCCTTCGCCGAGATGACGATGACGGGCGTGGCCGATGACCCGGCAACTCTATCCAGAATCTCTTCTCCGGCCATCCCCGGGAGCATCAGATCCAGCAGGATCAGGTCCCATTCCCCGCGGTCGATGTACAGTACCGCTTCCGTACCGGAATAGGCAGGCTGCGCTCCCCAGCCATTTTTACGGATGATATCGCACAGCAGCCTGCTGATGCCGTCATCATCCTCGACCACCAGGATATTTCTCTTCCGGTTCACATTTCCACCTTCTTCATTCATATGTCAATAAAAGCATAATTCTTTATCCTGTAACACCGGCAAGGACGGTGCCGGATAAATGTCAGATGATCAGCATGTCGTCCTCATCGAACTCCCAGTCCGGCCCGAAAGCCACTTCCCATGTATAGCCGTCGAGATCAGTGAAATAGCCGCCGTAGCCGCCCCACTCCGTGGTTTTGGCCACGCTTGTCACCTTCCCGCCAAAGCTTTCCGCATCGTGCAGCACCTGGTCCACTTCCCCTTCCGATTTTGCGTTATAGGCAAGTGTGATTCCCTTGAATCCCACTTCATGGGAAGGGTCGATTCCGGTTTCCGCAGCCAGCTTCTCCAGCGGGAAAAGCGCAAGCTTCGAGCCGCTGGCCCGGAAGAACACGATGTCCGGCACCTTTTCATCCCCGACCACAGTCGCCTCGAATCCCATATTTCTGTAGAATTCAAGAGATTCAGCAATATTCCTCGTGCCAAGTGTAATGATGTTTATCCTGTCCATATCATTTTCCCCTTTGTTTAAGATTGAATGTCACAGAGTGTTTTTACACTTCAAATATAACATATCATCAGTATTGCGCATCTTCATCCGCACCCATGATTTTCTGTATAACCCCACTCTTTGCATCCGCATAATTCTGCACATGCTTCCATCTATGCCATGCCAGTCTCCTTTTCTCAGCTGCGTATTCATTACGGTCTGCTTCATTGCTTCTCAGGTGGTTGCGGAACCCTATCATACGGTCTGCCTCCTCACAGTCAGCACTGAAGACATGCAGATTGACTGGTGTGTCCACCCCTTTGAACAATCGATGCTCATACCAGTCAGGCTCCCTTATATGCAGTGTGTAGCCCGCCGCCCCCATTGCCGGTACATAGGAGGCTTCATCAGCAGAGTCCTCTACTGCAAGGACAATGTCAATGATGGGTTTCGCACACAGCCCGGGTACAGATGTAGATCCCACATGTTCAAGTATGACCACTCTGTCTTTAAGCGTTCTCCTTATCCTGTGCTCCTCCCTTTCATAGAGGACTGGCCACCGGTTGTCATATTCTTCCAGATGGATTGAACCGTTATGCATCACCCGTTCTCCAATTGTTACGGATTCAAGGTAATCATCGCTGTTTCCATTAAAATCATGCATGACCATTTCTCCAATCCAATAAAATTTTCATTCATAAAGTGTAATTTATTTCACATTATATTTATTTTAATTAAAATTATATTCATGTTATTATGTAGTTGTAAAAGATTTTGCCAATAGCGTAATTCAAAAATGGAGGGATTTGAAATGCGCAGGTTACCTCGCATTCTATCTTCAGGTACACTGGCAGTCGGCGTAATATTCGGCGGGACGGCAGTAACGGATCAATTGGCAAACAACGAAGCACAGGCCCAGGGCATGGATATGGAAATGGATTCTGAAATGGACATGGACCAGACCCACGGAATGGGAATGGACATGGAAATGGCCCAGGAACCATGGTATGAGTACAATGGTTATACCGGCATGGAAAACAGCCAGGGCGATTTCTTCCTGGAACAGACCTTCATTGACGCAGTCGCCTACAAGAATTTCACAATCAACGGCTACACCATCGACGGCAGTACAGATGCGTTTGAAGAACACGGCGAAAACCATGTATCATTCGAAGTATACGATCAGCAGATAATGCAGGGTCAGGACGGCACCAACTTCGGCGTAAGCTTCCCGGTCCAAAAAGGTGAAGTGAGCACTGAGGAACTGTTCGCAGTGTATGGTGAAACAGAAAACACCGCGCCTTCAGACCCGGATGAAACTGCCTACTACTATTACCAGATCGAAGACCAGAATCTTCAATTCATCACCCACGACGGCTGGGTCACTGAAGTCCGCTACGGCGGGGATCTCATGAGCCACTCATAGGATGTAGGAGCAGCGGGCTGCCTTTTGGCAGCCCGTTTTTTTCAATCATGGAAAGACATATGATCCTTTTCCTCCTTATAATAATCCAGCCTGTCCTGCATCGTTCCCGTATGGAATTCGAATTTATGACCATCCGGATCTGTAAAATATATGGAGCGGCCATCACGGGCATGCCGTTCCCTTCCATTCAGTATGTTTACACCGAGATTCTCCAGTTTTTCATACATATTTTCAAACTCACTTTCTTCTATCGAAAATGCGATATGTGTGTATGAATATTTAATTTCATTCCTGGGAATCCCCTTCTCTTCATTTAAGGCAAGCCAATGCCCGTCCAGATCAAAATATGCCGTCTTTCTGCCTCTCACTTTGAGCTTTGCATTGAAAACATTCTCATAAAATTCGATGGAGATGTCCAAATCAGAAACTGAGAACAGCAAATGATTGATATTTCCCACCTTCATAGCCTTCACCCTTTCCTGAAATGCTCTTCCGACTCGCCTTTCGGTATGCTGAGTGTCTGCCAGTCCTCCCCTTTTATCTGCTTCCCTGCAAATACCATCTGCCCGACGTGATAGGAATAGTGCGACATCTGCCGTTCCAGCGCCTCCATGACGGTGTGCCCCTCTCCTCTGATCTTCACAATTTTCAACATGTCACTGCCGTCCATGCCTTCAAGTGCAGTAAACAGCACCTGCCACCCCTCACTCCACATTTCTGATACTTCCTCTTTGGCCGCTTGCCCGTCTTCAAATTCCGAGTCTCGGTTCCTGTCCGGTTTTTCTCCATCTGTAGTGAAGACATCGGTCCATCTCGATATCATGTTTCCCCTCATATGCTTGACGATGACGGCAATACTGTTGGACGCGTTATTATATCTCCAGTTCAGTTCTCCGCCATCAAGCTGTTCGATGGTTTTGTCCCCCAGGCTTTTTACACTTTCCAACCTTTCGGTTACCGCCTTTAAATATTCATGATTATTCATATTCATCCCCCTTTTCAGTTAAATGATAACGTTTATGGCACAATTAAGAAATAGTATTGAACTTGGCAAGAAGATTTTGTCAAAATTGTGTAAATTATATTGATTAAGCATTCAATTAATGGAATAATGATAAACAATACACATTAGTGAAGGAGGACTTCCTTTGGACAAAGTGAATTTCACAATGAAAAGGCGGAACTTGCTGACAGCCGCATTGGCACTTGCGCTTCTCATGCCCCAGCACGATGCTCTGGCAACGACTGAAGTACCATCGGAAGAAAATGCATCCGAGGAATTCACATCTGAAGACAACGGTTCCAGCCAGAACCCCTCCACCGAGGAAGCGCCTGCCGGGGAAGTACCCGAAGTATCTTCAGTTGAAGACGGTACTTATGATGAGGGACAGTCGGAAGAACTCCCTTCGGAGGAAGTACCCGCTGATCAGGGGGAGGGCGGCTATCCTGAAACTTCAGATGAAGAGACACAGGAGCAATCCCCTGCCGGCACGGAAGTTGCTTCCCCCTATATCAACAGTGTTTCAGTATCCGAGCAGTCATTCGAACCCGGCGATCTTGTCACAGTGACGATCGAAGGGACGAGCAGCAGTGTACTGAACGGGGCCACTGCCACTTTCCAGCGCACTTCGGGATCTGACACTGCTTCGATTGATATTTCCAGTTTCAACATTACGGATCACGGAAACGGATATTTCACGGCAACCGCCACTTACCAGCTGCCCGATGATCTCGGGGATGCATCCTACTCGCTGAGCGGCGTGACGCTTGCCGACCAGGCAGGCGGCTATAATACGATTTCCAATGCGGATATGAACTTCGGCACAGGATTTGAAGTTGTCAGTCCGGTGCCTGAAGACATCACGCCGCCCAATCTGATCTCAATGTACACAGACAAAGAGGTGTACGCGCCGGGTGATACCGTGACGGTGACGGTGGAAGGCGGAGACGAAAGTGAGATCGACCAGATGTGGGGGGCATTTTCAGATGCAAACGGGGGCTCTGAAAATGGTACATACCGCCTGGACAACATATATATCACACAGAACCCGCTCGGAAATTATGTCGGTGTGGGCACTTTCACAATCAGTGAAGACGCACCGGACGCCACATACAATCTGAATTTCGTCGGCATATCGGACGTACACGGGAACGAAAGCTACTTCAACCAGTATGACTACGGTGTCTCTTTCGATATCGTGAACGGGGAGGGCGCTGAAAAGAATGAACCGGAGCTGGTCGACATCACGTCCGATAAAACTTCCTACAAAGCAGGCGAATCCGCAGTAATTGAAGTGACAGCAGCCGACGACAGTGAAATCATCGGTGTCACAGCAGACTTCGTCACTGAAGATGACCCGGACGGCCAGACCTATTCGACTGAACTCTCCAACATCGAAAAGGACGAGGATGGCAATTATGTCGCATCAACCGAAGTGCAGCTGCCGGAAAAACTGACCGGCGAAAAAATAATGCTTACAGGCATCACGATTGTAGACGTCAATGAAAATGTCGGCAAATACGACTCAGGAGATGCACCGGAACTGTCTTTCAGTGTCACTGAAGCCGAAAATGTTCCCGGTGACGGTGTTGCAGATCCGGATGAAGCAGACGCTTCAGACAGAGATTCCTCCGAGGAGGACACTTCAGAGGAAATTGCTGCAGATGATGATACCAAAGGCGGATTCCTCTCCAGTTCCGGAATATTCTCAGAGAATGTCATCCTGCCCGCCGCAGTATTGCTCATCTTCGGATTGACCGTATTATTCGTTGTAGTGCCGCTCAGGAAAAGAAGATGAAATTGATACAGGGTAGCCGGTCCATGATCGGTTATCCTTTTTTGATTTAAGGGTATGGACAAGGTGAAACGGATTGATGGGGGATGATACTGAATGACAGATCCGGTGGTCAGAAAAGAAATCGAAGTGTTTTTTGCTACGTATGAAAACCAGTTCAATCTGGGGTTGAAGGGCAAAGCGGATTTCGGACGGACTGCAGAACTCTATGCCGGAGCATTCATAGCCGCCAATCCCACGGGCGTGATGACCGGTGAGAACACAGATGAGTTCCAGGCCAACATGGAAAAAGGATATGAATACTATCGCTCCATCGGGACCATACGCATGGAGTGCGAAGGTGTCGAGATCACAGAGCTCGGTGATGCCCACGCAGTCGCCCATGTCATGTGGAATGCCGTGTACATCAAAGATGGAAAAGAGGTTTCCATTCCATTTGAGGTCCATTACCTCCTGCACCTGAAAAACGAAGGGCCGGTGGTCTTCGGCTGGGTAGCCGGGGATGAAACTGCCCTCCTGAAAGAGAAAGGCATCCTTTGAACAGAGAAAGCGCGCAGCGGGGGGCTGTGCGCTTTCTACTGTTCTATGAGCTGTATGAGATTGCCGCATGTATCATCCAGGACGGCGATGGTCATTTCACCGGCAGGTGTTGGTTCCATCGAAAACCTGACACCCTTCTCTTTCAGGCGTTCAAATTCACCGCGGATGTCCGCGACACCGAACATCGTAGCCGGAATCCCCTCAGAATAGATTCTCTCCTGGTATTCCCTTGAAGCCGGATGGTCATTCGGTTCGAGCAGCAGCTCAGTCCCCTCCTGGTCTTCCGGAGAAACGAGTGCTATCCATCTGTACTCCCCGACCGGCTCATCCTGTTTTATCACGAACCCCAGCATGCCGGTGTAAAATTCCAGTGCCCTGTCCTGATCGTCCACAAATAGACTGGTCACGATGACCTCCATTATAATCCCCCTCTGTTTTTTTACGGTTTGTGATCCGGATTGCTGAATTCAATTATACATCATCATCCTGCTTTTCCATTAACTCCACAAATCATTGAAGCACTGGTAAACGCTTTACATTTTCAAAACTGTCCGGCCCAGATGCTCTCCCTTTAAAAGCTGTTCGATTGTCTTTCCAAATTCTTCAAATCCAATTTCATTGTATAGGAGTGACTCACCTATGCTCCATTCATCAGCTAGTTTTTCCCAGAGCTTTTTACGTGTGCCACCTTCAACATAAACGGAATCAATGCCGATTAGCTTTATACCTCTGAGGATAAACGGCAATATATTAGCATCCATGTTATTCCCTGCTACATTTCCGCATACTGTGGCAACTCCTTTGTATTTCAAACGTTTTAACCCATAACTTGTTACATTCCCACCAACTGTATCCAAAAAATAATCGAATCGTCCTTCTTTAAGGGGTTTATTATCTTCCTCCGCCATTACTGCTCTATCAGCGCCTAATTTTCGCGCTATTTCCATCTGCCTTTCCTTTCTTACAATAGCAGTAATATTCTCATACCCGATTTTACGCAGAATTTGTATCGCAATACTTCCAACGCCACCTGTAGCACCGGTAACCAATATCTCAGGCTGTTTTTCAACACACATACCATTTGTTTCGAGATTATAGATGGATAATGCTGCTGTAAATCCCGCAGTGCCGTATATCATTGATGCTTTGATGGACAAACTGCCTGGCAATTTGACCAGCCAATCACCAGGCACGCGTGCATATTCTGAAAATCCACCTGTATGTGTCATCCCTGTGTCATAGCCGGTAACTAAAACATTATTGCCTTCTTTAAACCTCTCATCAGAACTTGATTCAACAATTCCGGCAAAATCGATGCCTGGTATCATGGGATAATCTCCAATTACCCCGCCTTTATATTGTAGTGCCAGCACATCCTTGTAGTTGATGGAGGAATACTTTACTTTAACCAGTACATCACCTTCGGACAAGAATGATTTATCGATTTTCTCCAGGTCATAGCTTACATCAGATCCATCTTTCCTTACTAATATCGCATTGAACATTATAAAAATCCCTTCGTTTTAATTCTGCAGAAGAACATTTCTGTGACAGAACTGTTTTTCGTCAAAATCTATCATGCTATAATAACTATGTCAATATTATTAATCTAAGTGAGGTTCAGGCGATGGAATTAAATGATTGTATCAACTACCTATTGACCACTTCCCAGAACAAAGTATTTAAACATTTCAAATACTTATTAGACCCGTATAACATTACTCCTGCAGAATACGGAGTTTTAAATTGTCTGGTCAATCGAAATCTAAATACACCTAAATCAATAGGCAATGCTTTATATTTAGAACCTTCAACAATATCTGGTATATTGGATAAAATGTCAAAAAAAGGGTTGATTACACGAAAGACCGATACTTCCAATAGAAGAATTGTATTAATTGAAGAGACAGGGAAAGCATATGACTTATGGCCTGCTCTGGAAGAGGCAGTAAGCCGCTTAAACGACGATTGTTTTTCTGATTTAACGAATGATGAAAGGGATACACTGAAGAATGCGCTACTGAAAATAATGAACAGTGATTTTTAAATTCTATATCCGTTTCCCATAATCACAGATTACCCATCATCCGGAGTACAACCATTCCAATATTCAAAAATATGCCGGAACATTTCATAATAGTGAATTGGATAAATGCGCATTAGGTCAACCCGGAAGACGATATCCCAGGCTATGCACTGAAATTGAAAATGCAATGGTTGAAAAAGTGGCATCCATCCCATTTTAAAATGCCCCTGCAAAGGGTACACTTTATTTCAGGATGAATGCCACTTTACTCTGCCATCATCTAGTTCTGATTATTTGCTAATATCGATTGTATTACGGTACCGGCCAGATACAAAGATAGAAATTTAAGCAACGCCTCTGGCAGGATGCCGGGCATATGCCCTTTACCATGCGCCAGCAGTCTGTCACTGATGGATTTACTGATTTTCATATAAGTGAAATCAGAACACCCCCTGCGGCACCTGAAACAACGACGACCCATGGCGGCAGTTTCCAGAAGGCCAGCATGGAGTACAGCACTGCAGCCAATGCGAAATCAAGCGGTTGTGTGATGGAGCTCGTCCATATCGGCGTATAGAATGCGGAAATCAGAATGCCGACGACCGCTGCATTCACTCCCATGATGGCACCTTTGACTTTTCTGTTGCTGCGGAGGATATCCCAGAACGGCAATGCTCCGACAATCAGAAGGAATGCCGGCAGGAATATTGCCGCCGTTGCGAACAACCCGCCGAGCCAGCCGTTCATCACTGCACCGAGATAGGCTGCAAAGGTGAACAAAGGCCCAGGCACCGCCTGAGTCGCGCCATACCCTGCCAGGAACTCCTCCTCTGTAACCCAGCCATTCGGCACGAGTTCCTGCTCAAGCAGCGGAAGCACCACGTGTCCGCCGCCGAAAACGAGTGAACCGGAACGGTAGAAGCTGTCAAAGACCGCCACCCAATATGAACCGGTCACCTCTTTCATCAACGGCAGAAGGAAAAGCAGCAGAAAAAATAATATCAGGCAGAATGACGCGATTTTTTTGGATATCGGAAAACGTGTCTCATCATCATCTGAGGACGTTGTATCCCTGTAGATCAGGAACCCGATGAGTGCTGCAATCAGGATGACCCCGACCTGTGTGAATGCCGTCTGCCAGATCAGTGTGCCGATCAGTGCAAAAAGTACAATCGCCTTCCGCTTCAAATCCGGCGCCAGCTTTTTGGCCATGCCGAGCACCGCATGGGCGACGACCGCGACTGCAACAATCTTAAGCCCCTGGATCCAGCCGGCATCCGCCACATTAAAACTTGTCAGAAGCAGCGCAAACGCAATCAGTACGATGACTGAAGGCAGCGTGAAGCCAAGGAATGACGTCAATCCCCCGAGCACACCGCCCCGCATGAGTCCGATCCCGATGCCGACCTGGCTGCTTGCAGGCCCCGGCAGGAATTGGGCGAGTGCCACGAGGTCGGCATATCCCTTCTCATCCATCCACTTCTTCCGTCGCACATACTCTTCATGGAAGTAACCCAGATGCGCCGTCGGTCCGCCGAACGATGACAGTCCCAGACGCGTGGACACTATTAATATTTCCAAAAGATCTTTTATTCTCCTCATTTTCATCTCCTGTAGTTCAGTCATTTATCTCCCGGAACAATTCATAGGCCTTGTCCCTGGCCTCATGGAGCACCTCGTCACCTTTTTCTGTGATGGAATAATACTTCCTGATCCTGCCGTTGACATTTCGGTCCTCCCGCGAAAGCAGACCGTCTGACTCCATCGTATGCAGAATCGGATAGAGCGTTCCCGCGCTGATACTATAGCCATGTTCCCTCAGTTCCTGCGCCATCCATGTCCCATAGACCGGATGCTCATTCGCATGATGCAGAATATGGATGTGGATGAAACCAAGAAAAAGTTTCCTGAGTACCTTATCTTCCAATAGATCGTCTCCTGTCTTTGATATCGAAAACCAATATTGTATTTCGATATCAGTAATATAACATGATGATATGTATAGTGGAATCTTCTTTACACAAACTTTACAAGCTGATGTATATCCTGAGTCATTTGAAACCTGTATTTATTAAGACCGTTTTCTCATCCATGGAATGGGGTCGTATACG
>NZ_ANAM01000003.1 GCF_000330705.1 Salinicoccus carnicancri Crm | reverse complement strand
TCGTATACGCGAAAGACACGTATCACATCCACGAAACACAACCGTATACGCGAAAAGCAGACATTCAAGCACGCTCCTGCAAGCTCTGTCAACTTGACAAAAAAATGCAAAACCGCACGAACGGTTTTGCATTTCCTCACTATTATTCTGAGAACATACGCATCACGCCGCCGGCAACGGCGAGATCGAAGTAGCCGGCACCGACACATTTATACAGTGTAACCTCCGTGTCATCCCGGCGAAGATAATCTCCGTCGAAGAATTCCACGAGTGATCCGCGCACATCCTCCCAGGCGATGATGCCGTTATCGACGGCGTGCATGAGTTCCCCCGCCTCTTCCTGGATGGCTTCGAGATCGTCAACATAGAGCTGATCCGCCCTGGCAATCGTCTCGTTGTCCATTTCGCGCATGGACGGCTTGAAGGAACCGACACCGTTCACGTGTGTACCGGCTCTAAGATCTTCCCCGTCAAAAACGGGCACCGTGGACTGTGTGGCGCAGTTGATGATGTCGGCCGCCCGAACGACTTCAGACACATCCCCCACCACTTCGACATCCGCTTTGATACCGAACGACTCAATTCTCCGGCGGAAGTCACGCGCCTTGGCCTCTGTCCTGTTGAATAAAATGATCCGTTCCACCGGGCGCACTTCGGTCACGCCGAGCACCTGCTCGAACGCCATGTTGCCCGTCCCGATGACCCCCAGTACTGTCGCATCGCGGCGTGCCAGCTTATCTGTCGCAATCGCTGTCATCGCCCCCGTCCGGAGCCGTGTCAGATAGGAGGCCTCCATCGTCGCCTTGTGCCGCCCGTCTTCGAGATCGGTCACAAGGATGTTTCCCTGCGTGGTCGGCAGGTCTTTATTCACCGGGAAGATGGAAACCGTCTTGATGATCGAGGTTTTCGATGCTGTGCTGATGCATGGCATGTAGAGCATCGAGCTCTCATCATCCACCGGCAGCACGGTACGCACCGCCTGCACAATGGCACCTTCCCTGTAGTCCCGCAAAATGCCTTCTACATCCCGGATGGCATGACTGATTGAATATTTTTCCTGTATCTGTTCATCTGTAAGAGTAATCATAACTGTCTCCTTCTATGCATTTGTTTCAGACGCCGGCCGCACCCCGTCATCATGTCCGGAGCGCGCCGCCTCGTCCCGGGCGTATTCCAGGTCCTGGGCCTGCACCCCTTTGATCGCCCATACTGCCACCATCGATACGACTGCGGTCATGATGATATAGAGCGACACAGGCACGCTGGAACCGTTGAACTGGTTCATCAGGAACTGGGCGATGAGCGGTGCGGTACCACCGGCTGCTGCAGCCCCGATCTGGTATCCGATCGTCACGCCGGTATACCTGACTTCGCGTGAGAATGCCTCCGAGAACATCGTTCCCAGCACTGCCGTGATCGGGGGCCAGATGATGGTCAGGCCGATCAGTGTTGCGATGATCACAAGCACCGGCTGGTGGGTGTTGACAATGATGAAGTATGGAAATGCATACACGAGCATCGCTGCCGAACCGACAAGAAACATCTTCCGGCGCCCCACTCTGTCAGACAGTCTGCCCATGACAGGAATCATGAGCGTCGTCAGGAACGCTGCAATGACGATCGAAATCATCATGAATTCGAATGATACATCAAGCTGGCTCGTTCCGTAACCGACGATGAACGTCGTGAATATATAGAACGGCCCCGTTTCAACAAACTTTGCACATGATGTAATGAGCACTTCCTTCGGGTGGCGCTTGAATGTCTCGACAAGCGGTACCTTCTGTACAGTCTGCGTCTTCTTTGCCTCCTGGAACGCCGGCGTCTCATCCAGATCCTTGCGGATCCAGAGCCCGAATCCGACAAGGAACAGGCTCATCACGAACGGAATGCGCCAGCCCCACGCTGCGAATGCCGCATCTGAAAGCAGACCCGTCAATATGAAGAAGCTCGTATAGGCAAGCACCAAACCGATGGTGATGCCCATCTGCGGCACACTCCCGAAGAATCCACGCTGCTCCTTCGGCGCATACTCCGTTGCAAGCAGCAGTGCGCCGCCCCATTCACCGCCGATGCCGAGCCCCTGGATCAGCCGGAGCAGCATGAGGAGCAGTGGTGCCGCAATTCCAATCTGGGCATATGTAGGCAGCAGGCCGATACATGCTGTCGCAACCCCCATCATGCTGAGGGTGATGATGAGTGTCCTCTTGCGTCCGACCCGGTCACCGATATGACCGAAGACCACGCCGCCGAACGGCCGGATGAAAAATGACAGTGCCAGTCCGAAATAGGCGAGGAGCGTGGAGACCACCGGGTCCTCGGTTACGAAGAACTGGCTGTTGAATACGATTGTCGCAACAGCCGCATAAAGAAAGAAATCAAACCATTCGATCGATGACCCGATAAGGCTGGCCACCAGTACTTTCCTCCGCAATTTTTTATCCATGTACTAACCCCTTTTCCCTTGAGTTATATCAAGGATAGCGTTTACAGAATTGTCCGTCAACTTTATTCTCAGGGTATTATTACATCATCATTGTACACAAAAAGCCGGACGGGACTGGAACCCATCCGGCTTGCAAATTCACATATAACTACTGTACTGCCACTTTAAATGCATCCTTCATAAAAGTCAACTGATTTCACTGTTTATATAATTATATGATGAATGGAATTTATTAACTGTTTTTATAATTGAAGAATATCTCGTACGTACGGCCGTCTTTTGCAGACTTCACCTGCACTTCATCACCGTCTTCAAGCCCGGGCAGCCCGTCCATTGTGAACTGTCCTTTCCCGTCAGCCCTGGCAGTCGACTCCTTTTCTCCAGGATATACGACCGTCACTTCAGCCCCGGGGACCGTCTCCCCCGATACTTTCGTCCCTCCGGCATCATGATCACTCTGTACGCTGGCATCAATGTATATCGACTGCGTCTCCTGGCCCAGCGTCTCAGTCACACTTTCAGGCGTGTCCGTTTCCATATTTTCCGCTTCATCCGCCTGTGCCACATTCGTGCCGGCCAGTGCTGAAACCGCTGCAAATAAAATTCCGGCCGCAACCATGATGACATTCAGTATACCCATTTTTCCTGCATTATTTTGATTCATCAAAATAACAGCTCCTTCTGATAATAAGAGTAGACTACAGAATGAAGTCTCAGCAGTTTAAAGTCAAACGATTATGTGCCGGAAAATTAATGATGCATCATTTCATCCGCTATCTGAACACCGCTCATTTCTTTTGGGTAATAGGTCGGCCAGTGTTCCATCTCAGAGAGCAGCGCCTCTTTGTCATCTCCCATGTAGATATGGAAATGGCCGCTGTCCATCGGGCTTATGCCATGATCGCTGAACTGGATATGCCGTGGCAGCCCTTCATCCGCACCATCTTCCAGGGTGAACAGATACCTCACACCCCTGTTGCCCGCTTCATATTCAAGAATCTCATATCCGTCGTAGACGTACCTGCCTGTATGGCGCCCGCCATCTGTGTGGAAAGTGATCTGATCTCCCTCTATATCGATCCGACTTGTATCCGTCCCATAGCCCGTTTTATAGTATTCCCTGTACTCATCCTCTGTCATATCGCCGTCTTCCGCCTTATGTTCAAATACCTCATCCAGGGTACCGTCTTTCAGATATGGATAGACCGACTGCCATTCCCCTTCCCAGTCGGAAAGACTGCGGTCTTCTACATCCTCATCATCGAAATAGCCGTTGTATACATCCTCATCAACTTCGTGGTCATGATTGTGATCGTGGTCGTGATCATGACCATGTTCCTCCGGTGCTCCGCTTTCATTCTTCCGGGCTTCCGTTTCATCATAATCGTTGAGCGCTTTATCCAGTGCTCCGATATTGCTCCTCATCAGCGACTGGTAATCAGCGTCCGGGTCATCCTCATCCATCAGCACGGAAAGGTTATGGAATTCCAGCTGTTCGACCCCGCCCCTGTCGCTGATGATATCGGTCACTTTGCTCGGAACATTCTGCTCGACCAGTATATATTTCGAACCATCTGCCTTCAGTCCTTCAAGCATGTCGATCACTTCCTGCTGCGTCGGATTTTCATTATTCATCCCGGATACACCATGCTGCACAAAACCATAGCGGTCCGAAAGGTAGCCAATCGATTCATGTGAAATGTACACATTTTCAACTGCCTTGTTTTCAGTCACGGCGTTTAATTCCCGATCCAATTGTTCAAGGTCTGACTTGACGTTTTCAAAATTCTCCTCATATTCTTCCGCATTGTCAGGGTCGAGTTCACTCAACTTATCCTTGACCCCCTCCGCCATCTCAATGCTTAAGACCGGATCCAGCCAGACGTGCGGATCCATGTCACCATGATCATGGTCCTCCCCGTGCCCGTGATCATGCGAATGTGTATTTTCAAGCAGCTGATCCGTATCACCGGCTGCCTCCAATACTTCAGTGTCATCGCCTATCACATCAGAAATCTTTCCGGCAACGGGATCAAGCCCTTCATTCGTCGTAACGAAAAGGTCGCCTTCTGCGTAATCCATCATATCCCTCTGCGTCGGCTCATAACTATGTATATCCGCCCCATTCGGATAGATAGACCGGACCTCCGCATTATCCCCTGCGATCTGCTCCGTAAGGCTCTCGAGTGCAAATACCGTCGTATATACTTTCATTTCACCGCCATCCTCCTCAGTAGATGCCGTGCTGCAGGCCGCGGTGGCAAAGACAGCGCCCGCCAATAAAAACCATAAACTTCTCCTGAACATAAAATCCTCCTCTTTTCAAATCGTAATGCTTACGTTTTAAAATTATAATCGTAACTGTTACGATTTGCAAGCGCTCTTTCAAAATTTTATGCTTTAATATCCCGGCAACTGTTTTGCGGGCCTGATACAGCCCTTTCCATTGACTTATTCCTGGCAAATTACTATAATATTAAAATCATATCAAATTACTAAGAAAAGGATGGTTAAATATATGGTCAGCCATGCTCAGCCAGTCCAGCCTGTCAGTGAACAGAAGGATCCGGTACGCAGGTCACCGGCACTGGATGCACCGCAGAAAACACTGATAGCGGGCGGGATACTGGTCAGCCTTGTTCTATCAATATATCTGGCTGTAACACAATCAGCCATGCAGCCCGTACTCCTTCTCCTCGGCCTGCTGCTCGGCTACACACTGTTCCACGCGCGGTTCGGTTTCACTTCCGCATTCAGGCGCCTGATGTCTGTCGGCAACGGCCAGGCACTCCGCGCCCATATGATGATGCTTGCGGTTGCGGCAACTCTGTTCGCGCCGATACTGGCCTTCGGTCTGTCGTTCTTCGGCGGGGAAGTCGCGGGCTATGTGTCACCGGTCGGTGTCAGCCTCATCGTCGGTGCTTTCATATTCGGCATCGGCATGCAGCTCGGCGGCGGTTGTGCGTCCGGCACACTGTACGCCATCGGCGGCGGACGGACCGTAATGTTCGTCACACTCCTGTTCTTCATCATCGGGGCAACGATCGGTGCCTACCACCTGCCGTTCTGGACGGAGGACCTGCCGGCGACAGAACCGGTATCACTCGCAACCTCCACTGGACTCGGCTACGGTGGCGCGTGGGTTGTATCCCTGCTGATCTTCGGGGCGATTGCCGCGGTTACGATCTTCATCGAGAAAAAGCGCAATTCACCCAAGGTCGCACCACTGCCTTCAGCCAAAGGATGGAAAAGGATATTCAGGGGCTCATGGCCGCTGTTCGCAGCTGCCGTCGCACTCGCGGTGCTGAACGCACTCACACTCATGACCCGCGGTCAGCCGTGGGGCATCACTTCAGCATTTGCGCTGTGGGGCTCAAAAGTGCTCCAGTTCTTCGGCATCGACGTTGCGAGCTGGGGATACTGGCAGGGTGAATCCGCAATGGCACTGCAGTCCTCCATTTTCGCGGATTCGACAACAGTGCTCAACTTCGGCGTGATCCTCGGTGCATTCATCGCATCCGCTGCAGGCGGACTGTTCAAATTCACCAAGGTCACAAAAGGCAACTTCTTCGCATCCGTCATCGGCGGACTGCTGATGGGATACGGCGCACGCCTGGCGTTCGGCTGCAACATCGGCGCATACTTCGGCGGCATCGCATCATTCAGCCTCCACGGATACATCTGGGGCATCATGGCAATCGGCGGCACATTCCTCGCATTGTACCTGCGCCCGCTCTTCGGACTATCCGTGCCGAAGTCGAACGACTCGGTCTGCTGAATAAACTCCAAAGGCCGGCGATCTATTTCGCCGGCTTTTTTTGATGGCACAGATTCTTCTCCACAGTAAAAAAGCCACCCGTCCCGGGTGGCTTTTTCTGTTACTATCACGCCGCATTCTTCAGCTTATTCGCAGCGAGCTCCAATATCACAGCGACGATCAGTATCATGTATGTGATCATGCCGACTTCATTCATATCATAGTAGAATGAGCTTGACATGAACAGCTCATACCCTATGCCGCCGGCGCCTGCTGCTGCGCCCATTGCAACGGCGACACCGAAGTTTATCTCAAACCTGAGGAATGTCCATGCGATCAAGAACGACTTCGTCTGGGGTACGACGACCTGGAAAAGGATATGTGCATAGCTTGAACCTGTGGCACGCAGTGCCTCGATCTTTCCTTCGTCGATTTCCTCGAATGCCTCGGAGTAGGCCTTCACCAGATATGCCACCGAATGGAACAGCATGCCGATGACTGCCGCCACTGCACCGAGACCGGCTGCAATGGCGAATATCAATACCCAGAGGACTGTCGGCACAGCGCGGATCACCGTGATGAATCCCTTGATCGACCGGCTGATCCATGGTCTGGAGAGGTTCACGGCTGCCCCGAAGGCGAGGAAGATTGAAATGACCGCACCAAGGATGGTGGACAGGAATGCAAGTGACAGTGTCACAAGTACCTGATACATCGCTGAACCGAAACCGACCTGGTTCAGCTGCGGCTCAAGGAACATCATTTTCAGGTTGCCGAGCGTACCTGTAATTGCCGGCCACAGCTGAAGGCCGCTGTAGTCGAGCAGGAAGAATCCGATGACTGTGAATATTGCCGTCCCGATCATCAGCAGCCTGAATTTCTGCTGCCCGCCGTTTAACCGGCTGATCTTGATGCGGCCTTTTCCATCCTTCTCTATTGCATGCTCCATTACAGTATCTCCCTTCTGATGAGATTCGACATCCATTCAATGATCAGCACCGCGATGACGATTGCGAGGGTGATCAGCGACACCATTTCATAGTTCAGCTGCTTGTAGTACAGGTCGAACAGATAGCCGATGCCCGTCCCCGTCAGCAGACCGACGAGCGTTGCGCTTCTGATGTTGGTCTCGATCATGAACAGCATCCAGCTGAACATCTGCGGCATCGCTTCAGGGATGACCGCTTTGGCGATGACCTGCGGATATGTTGCACCGGTGGCCCTCAATGCCTCCACGGTATCCTTCGATGCCTCATCGATTGTTTCGATGAATGCACGCACAAGGAAGCCGAATGTCGCAAAGAACAGTGCCAGAAATCCGGTGGCTGCGTTCGTACCGAAACTGATGACAAGGATCAGCGCCCACGCCACGACCGGTATGTTACGTGAAACAGAGGCAGTCAGTTTGGCCGCATACATCAATACGGGATTCACAGCCGTGAGTTTTGACCCCATGATTGCGAAAATGCCGGCAAACACTGCCGCTGTCGTCGTCGACACTATTGAAATCAGAATCGTTTCCCAAAGGAGACGCAGTACATTCGGCAGGTTGGACAGTGTGCTGCCGCTGAACAGCATATTGGCAAAAAGCCACTGGAATGCTGCCGGAATCGACATGACACCTTCGATGTGATTGTAATTCGTTACAGCTCCTGCGCCGAAGACGAGAGCGATGATGACAAGACCTGCAAAAAACAGCTTCATATGCTTCTTCCGTATTATATTGACGTCGCCTGCATGCTGAATATTCATTTTATCCATATCCATCCACCTACTCCACAATCAGTTCATCAAGCTTTGACCCATAGATGCGACTGATGGTGTCGGGATCTATGTCGTCAGGATTACCGTTATATACAATGCGGCCGCCATTCAGGCCGATGATGCGGTCAGAATACTGTTTGGCTGCATCCAGCTGATGCAGGTTCACGACGATCGTGATGCCCCGCTCGCGGGAAATCCGCCTCAAGTATTCCATGATGGTCCTGGAGGCGTTCGGGTCGAGAGAAGCAATCGGTTCGTCACACAATATGATCTTCGGGTCCTGGATCAGCGCCCGTGCGATGCCGACCCGCTGCTTCTGCCCGCCGCTCAGTTCATCACAGCGCTTGTAGAGCTGTTCTGAAATGCCCAGTTCCGTGATGATCTCGACTGCCCGCTGCTTCTCCGCTTCAGTGTAAAGGGAGAATATCCCCTGCAGGCTGTTCTTATACCCAAGCAGTCCGTGCAGCACATTTTCAAACACGCTGGACCGGTCTACGAGGTTGTAGTGCTGGAAGATCATGCCGATGTCCGTGCGCATGCTGCGGAGTTTCCTGCCTTTCATCGAAAGCGTATCCTCGCCCTGGAATGTGATGCTGCCCCGGGAAGGTTCAATCATGCGGTTGATGACCCGCAGCAGTGTCGACTTCCCCGCACCCGACGGCCCGATGATGGACAGGACTTCACCCTGCCTGATATCGAAAGCAATGTCGTTGAGCACTTTTTTATCACCTGAATATGCCTTGTCGATATTGCTGATTTCCATGATTACCGGTGCATCATCTTTTTTTGTATCCAGCGGCCTGTGTTCGTCACTGTCGAAAGGGAAGACGATGTCGTCCGCCTTCTTTTCCTGTCCTGCCAGCTGTTGCCTTTCCTTTGTCTTCAATACCATTGAAAATCACCTTTCATATAAAAGAGCGGAGGCATCCGCCTCCGCCCCCAGGAATTGATGCGTCTTATTGTCCAAGTTCCCTGACCGGATCGAACCACTCATCTTCAACTTCAACGAATCTCTCATCTGCGGATTTCGTGAACAGTCCGCCTTCCTGATCTTCAGGGACGAAAATCTTTTCGTTCGCTGCCGTTTCTTCTGAAGCCAGTTCTTCGGTGATCTTGGCAATTTCCTCTTCACCCAGATTATTGGTGTTGGCAACGAACGGTGCATTCAGTACAGGAGTTGCCGACAGGATGCCGAACTCTTCACCTGCAAGGTTCTCAAAAGGTGCAGCTGCATCTTCTGATACTTCATAGATGGCCCCCGGTGTGTTTTCCTCCCCTTCTGAAAGTTCAACATAGTTCCCGAGGCATGTGTCACAGAAGGCTGCGAGATCGGCTTTGCCCGTCAGCAGGTTCACAGCTGAGCCCTGGTGGGAGTTGCCGAACATCACTTCGGAGAAAAGGTTGCCGTTCTCAGATATGTTATCGGTCGTCAGGTTGTCATATCCTTCCTGACCTGAAAATTCATCTACAAGTGTCGACCCGGGCACTTTGAATCCGGAAGTGGAGGATGCCGATACGAATGAGAACTTCTTGTCCGCAAAGTTATCGAGGCCATATTCGCCATCGCCGGTCTCATACTGCTCCATGTTCTCAGGCAGTGCTGCAAACCAGCTGTGATACATTGCGTCATCAAGTGTGCCGCTCTCCCCGGATGGAACGACCATCGGCTCGATGGCATCGTTTCGCTCTTTTGCCTGGATGTAGCCTTCAGCACCTGTGAAAGCGAGATCTGCATTGTCATTCACAAGGCTTTCAATCGCAATCGCGTAGTCGGTCGTCAGCTCATGTTCCACCGTCTTACCTGTCGCCTCTTCGATGATGCCGCCGATTTCATCCCGTGCATCCTTGAGTTCATTGCCCGACTCGTTCGGATACCATACCATCGTCAGCGTATCATCACCACCGGACTCACTGTCCGCACTCGCTTCACTGCCGCCGGAATCATTGCTGCACGCCGATAGTACAAGAGATAAAGATGCCAGACCCAACAACCATTTTTTCATAAGTTCATACAACTCCTTAATTTTTATTACTTCCCCATTAAACGTTGTTTCTTCCTGACAGTAAACATGATTTACACATACTTAACAGTTCTTATCCGGAACTTCATCAAAAGGATCGTTTGTTAATAAACCCTTATCAATCCCGACGTTCACCTGTGCGCCAAAGTGCCCATGGTAATCTGAGCCGCCGGTGGTGAACAGGCCATGTCTTTTTGCCATCCGGCCCGCACGTTTGATGTCTTCAGGTCCATGATCCGGGTGAAACTGCTCGATGCCGTCGATTCCAAGGTCCACACACTCTTCTATCATGTCGTAGCTGTCGAGCTGTCCCGGATGGGCGATCACGACAAGGCCATGATCCGCCTTTATGGCACGTATCGCTTCTTTGACATCGATGTATTCGATATCCCCGGCTGCAGGACCCGTACCTTTGAACAGCTTCCTGTAGAGATTCTGATATTCCTCCGACATATAGGGCGCATCCGTAATATCTTCCATGATGTGCTGTTTGTAGATTGTCTGACCATGGATGAGCCTTGAAATGATCCGCTCCGCATTTGCATCGATGCCGTATTTCCGAATCTGCCCGATCTGCCAGATCGAATGCGCATGGCGGCGCGCAAGCAGCGGTTTTGTCAGTTTATGGATATTCCCGGCATCCGGGTCATAGTTGTATCCCAGCACATGCACTTTGCGTTCCCTTTTGAAGTCGTAGGCCGAAATTTCAATCCCGGGAATCAGCCGGATGCCGAATTCCCTCGCAACAAATGATGCAGGCCGGTAGGTGGATGTAATGTCATGGTCGACAAAACTCAGAATTTCCACATCATTCTCCCTGGCTGTCTCAAGAACTTTCCTGTATGAATCAGAGCCATCCGACAGACTGCTGTGGACGTGCAGGTCGATTCGTGTCATTGCACATGCCTCAGCGTCTTGTCCGTCATGTCGAACACACTGTCACACAGTCCGTCCATGAACTCCAGGTCATGGAATATGCCGACGAGTGTCGTCCCCTCCGCCTTCAGTTTGGCAATCGCCTCACGGACTTTGACTTTGGAGTCATTATCGAGTGAGGCCGTCGGTTCATCGAGTAATAGGAGTCTTGGTGCCTTGACTGTCGCGCGTGCGATATTGAGCCGGAGCTTCTCGCCGCCTGAGAATGTATTCGGGTAGTTGTCCCAGAGGGATTCAGGGATATCATAGTGGCGCAGCGCCTCCTTTGCCTGCTTTAAGGCACTCCCCCTTTCCTCCCCCATTTCAAGCAGTGACCCTGTTACAAGTTCCAGGCTCGTCGTCCGAGGCATCACTTTAAGAAACTGGGATACATAGCCGATTTCGCTTTTGCGCAGTTTTATCAGCTCATAATCATTGATTTCCAGTATGTTCACCGGCCCGTTGTCCTTCGAATGATACATGATGGCACCCGACTCAGGCATATAAGTGCCATAGATGCTTTTGAGTATCGTGCTTTTCCCGCTGCCGCTGCGGCCGACGATTCCCAGGAATTCACCTTTGTTCACATGCAGGCTGATCTCATCAATCGCCTTCCTCGTCTGGTCAAGATGGTGTATTGTAAATGATTTTGTAATGTTTTCAACACTCAGCATTTCTAGGCCTCCTCGTCCACTCGGTAATGGTATCTGGATATGACAGCGCCGTCCACGATGCATTCCGTTACGACCGGATAGCCTTCGTTGAACTGGATCACATTGATATCCGCCTTCTTGCCCATCCGGATCGAGCCGATTTCATGGTCCATGTTGACCGCCTCTGCCGGGTTCAGTGTAATCAGCTTGATGACTTCTTCAAGCGGATGATCGTATTCCCTGTGCAGCTTGAACACGGAATGCAGCATCGCCGCCGGATAATAGTCGCTGCAGAGTATCGAGATGCAGCCTTCTGAAATCGCCTCCGCTGCGTTCAGGTTCCCCGAATGCGAACCGCCGAGCATGATGTTCGGTGCCCCGGCAATGGTGTGCTGTCCCAGGTCATGGGCGTACTTCGCCACTTCGATTGTTATTGGGAACTCGCTGATTGTCGTGCCCAGCCGCTCGTTGAAATCGATCCGTTCGATGTAGTCATCATCATGGGAGGCAACCGCAATGTTTTTGGAATGTGCAAGTTCCGCGAGCTCCTTCATACCATCGTAGCTGATATGTTCGTAATCGAGCTTGTCCAGCATCTTCTGTTCAATTTCGGTATCACTCATGTTCTGGTAGCTTTTCATCGTCTCCCTGTAGACCGCCATGTTGCGGTACTGCCCCTGCCCCGGCGTATGATCCATGAAGCTGAGAAGGTGCACATTGCCCTTTTCAATATGGCTTTTCAGTATGGGCAGCTGCTCCAGTGCGTCGAGTTCGAACCTCGCATGCAGCCGATGGCGGATCAGATGCTTCTCTCCATGCGTACGCGCCACTGCTTCTATCAGCTTCTGCACATTCTCCGGCTCCCTTATCGGCTTGTGGCCGAAGAGATCCTCCCGGTATATGGACAGTGAGTGGAACATTGTCGTGATGCCGTGTGAGCTTAATATACGCTCCGATTCCCGGATGCCGATGTTGACATCCATGAGGGATGTCGGCCGCGGCGCCACGATACCCTCGATGTAGTCCGAATGGATATCGATGAACCCCGGTGCAACAAAGCCCCCTCTGGCATCGATGGTTTCATTCACCCCCAGCAGTTCCGCACCTGCCTCGTCCATCGGGAGAATGTCCACGATGAACTGCCCGTCGATGAAGACTGCTGCATTCTCCATGATTTCAGTTTCTGTAATGACGTTTCCATTAATGATTGCTTTCAAATTCCCGTCCTCCTATAGGATTGAATAGACCAGCTGCTGCGTGTAGGCATGCTGTGGGTCTTCCAGTATCTGGTCTGTTATTCCCGCTTCGATTACTTCCCCGTTCAGCATGACCATCGTGCGGTCACAAAGCATGCGTATGATCGCCAGGTCATGAGAGACGACGACCATGCTGATGCCCATTTCACGCTGGATTTCCTTTATCAGTTCAAGGACATCCGCCTGTACTGATAAGTCGAGTCCCGTCGTGACCTCATCAAGCAGCAGCACCGGTGGATAGTTGGACAGCGCCTTCGCAATCTGCACCCGCTGCTGCATACCGCCCGAGAAGTTGGCCGGTGGATCGAATTTCCTGTTCAGCGGAATGTTCACTTTATCGAGAAAATGGTCACCCGTACCGGTCATTTCACCTACATTTCTCGAACCGGCCGCAATCAGTTTCTCAGCGATGTTGCTCATGGATGAAAAGTCCATCTTGAGGCCATATACCGGATTCTGGTACACCATGCCGAGAATTTCATTGCGGATCTTCCGCTTCGCCTGGCCGGACAATCCGAACACGCTCGATTCACTGCTGTCGAAATCATCAATGTGATATGTCCCGTGTGATGCCTCCTGGTCGAAATAAAGCATCTTCATCAGTGTACTCTTCCCACTGCCGCTCTCACCGACGACGCCGAGGATTTCCCCGTTATGGAGATCGAAGGATACATCCCTGCATGCATGGACTGTACGGCACTCCGGACAGATGTTCTTATCCAGCGTCGCATCAGGTGCTGCGCAGTAGGCACACCCATCTCCGTAAAGCTTGCTGACATTTTTTACACTTAGCGCTATATTTCCCTGTTTGCTCATCTCACAGACCCTTCCTTGTTCATTTCTTCAAGCATGAAGCTCGTATCGTTCGCAACGTAATACGTCTCACCCGTCTCTTCATCCACCAGTTCATCCATATACACACCCGTCAATCCGGACTCACGGCATGTAATATCATCGAAGGATTCGACTTCGAACGGATAGTCATCGAATGCGAGCGACGTCACTTTCGTGTAGGGGGGCACCGCATAGATTTTCTTCTCACGCCCGGCCCCGAGCAGGATCAGCCCATCGTTGTTTTCCATTTTCGGATTGTCGAACCGCGGTATCGGGCTCGGGGCCATCACGTAACGGCCGTTCACAAGTACGGGGTAATCCGCATCATCCGTAATTGAACCATATTTCATGATCTGCTCGAACAGCCGCAGCCACGCGCCGCTGTATTCCCTGTCAGCATGCAGCATCTTCGTGATGCGTTCCGACGGCTCCACAGGCCGGAGCGGTTCCGGAAGCGGCACCTGCAGCACCAGGATCTGATACGGCCGGAGCGGCACTTCAGGGATGCGGTGCCTCGACTGGATGAGTGTCGCCTCATCCGTATGGATCGTATCCTTGACATCGGTTGTATCCTGTATCAGCTTGCGTATGTTCACCGCATTCACCGATTCATCCGATCCCTGGTCGATCACTTTCACAGTGTCCGACTGACCGACAAGAGACAGCGTCAGCTGCAGACCGCCCGTCCCCCAGCCCCGGGCAATCGGAAGTTCCCTTGATGCGAAAGGTACCTGATAACCCGGAATCGCGATGGCTTTCAGCGTCTTGCGTCTGATCTCCTTCTTGGAGTTCTCATCTAAAAAGGCATAATTCTGCTTCATCAGTCCCTGTCTCCTTTCGTCTGTCTGACCCGGTCCAATACGGATTGGAATGTTACATAATGCGGCAGCTTCAAGTGGGAGATGAACCCTGTCGATTCGACCGAATCGATATGGAGCAGGACAAATTCATCATCTGCCGTCGGTGATGACGGCACAGGGTTGCTCAGACTGTAGTCCAGTACACTCATTGCAATCGCCTTCGTCTCATTCTGACCGAACGTCAGTCCGTAGCCGATCCTGAACGTCTTTTCATGCGCCCCTTCCCCTGAAGTTTCAGCATCATCTGCGGGCATGAATGCTTCAACTTCCGTCAGTTCGACGTCACCGATATAATATTCGTCACCATCACCCGCCGGATCGATATGGACCGGCTGCTGACCGACCCTGACTTCTCCGATATTCGGATGGGATGAATAGCCGTATCCCCTGATCTCCACATATCCAAGTGATGTCACCGCACCGGTCTGTCCGCGTGTCAGTGATTGCAGCCGCTGGCTCCGGGAACTCGGAAACTCAATGGAATGCTTCGTAATATCATCCGGTGTCGTGTTATCTTCAGCCTCCTTTGTGAACAGCCCCTCCGACTCCAGGTAATCGATCACCTTCGGCAGATCATCCAGCTTGTAATTGTACTCATCCGGGATGCCGCCTTCCGTTTCCACACTGCCGTAAGTGATTCCATCATCCAGCAGCCTGTGCGTGAAATCCGGGGATGCACCCAGAATCTGCCCGCCCGGTATATCCTTGAAACTTGCCGACACCCTGCGTTCCACAAACATCTCACGTGTGTTCGTCACAGTGGAATAATAAAGCCGCGGCAGTGTAGAACGATGGGCACGGAGCAGGAACACCGCTTCTTCCATATTACCTTCGGCCTGTTTTATGGCGTGTGACGCCAGATTTCTGTCGTACATACTCGCTTCAGACATCACCTGGTCGATCAGCTGGTTCATATTCGCCTTTACATGCTCTGTGCTGATGTCCATCCCGGAAATGTGTTTTTTCTTCTTATACACATCAACGGATGCCTGAATCGCTTTCGTACCGCCTTTGACTGCTACATAGCCCATCTATATAACCTCCGTAATCGTCGTTCTCGGAATCACTGCCAGCTGGTTGTGCCGGTCGATCAGGATCAGATCGATACCGAGCGGAAATTCGCTGCAGAGTTCCGTCCTGAGCTCCATCCATTTCGGATCGAATGTCATCTCTATCTCATTGACAGTCTTGATGCCGGGACCTTTGAGTGAATACTTCTGCCCCTCACCGATCGAGTCCACTTCGATGATCAGTGTGGCCGATTTTTCAGGAGAAGCGAGTGTACCTGCTTTTATCGTCATCATGAGCTCTCCCGTCAGGTCGTGTTCTTTGATCACGGCGTAATCGACTTCAGAAAGATCTTCCGAATATCGCCCGCCTGTCAGCGTCTGGAACTCGATGTAATCCTTTTGTTCCGGCGTGTGGAAAGAAATTTCATTGTCGAATAAAGTCAGTACCGTCGCCAGTGTTGCATCTGAAAAACTCGTAAAGTTCGGCGTATCGAATGTTGAAATCCTGACCTCCCCCGGTCTGCTGAACAGATCCACCAGCTCCCGGTAATGCTTTTGCGTATTATGGACCATTGTCGTCATAAGCCGTCCCCCTACTCCGTCATCATGTCGAAATCGACTTTGGTTTTCAAAATCTCTTTCGTCCTGTTTTCGATATATATATCCTCTTTCATTTCCAATGCATCCAGTATATCTTCAAGTTCATCAATCAGAAGACCGAGATTGAAGCACAAGTCGATGAACCCGACCGCCATGCTCAACTCTTCATCCGAGCCTTTGACCACGCCCAGGCCGACCGTCTCCCCGTGCCGGACCTTCGTTTCAGTCACCAGCATCTCACCCATGTAAAAAAGGCTGTTTTTCGCATGCTCCCTTACTTTGATCATAGTCAGACCTTCCGTCGGTTCTGAAATGATGTCAAAAGGCACTGTGCTGTGGTATTTATCAAAAAATTGTATCGCTTCATCTCTTCCAAACTTTATAAATAGTTGCGACCACCGTTTTTTCTTCATCAACTCAACCTCCTTGACTACACTCTAACTTGTTGCCAAGTGAGTGACGTTTAAGACTCTGTAAAGTATGTAAAAGAATTGTTTAGAACATGAAGGGCGGATGACTCAAAAATGGTCATCCGCCCTCTATGTACATATATATTATTTGTTTTGAGCTGTAAGAGGAATGTTCCAGGGATACGATCCCGCTTCGTGGACGTGATACGCGCCTTTCGCGTACTCGTTTCCGGTTCGTAGACGTGATACACACCTTTCGCGTACTCGATTCCGGTGCGTAGATGTGATACACGCCTTTCGCGTACTCGTTTCCGGTTCGTAGATGTGATACACGCCGTTCGCGTACTCGTTTCCGGTTCGTAGACGTGATACGCGCCGTTCGCGTACTCGATCCCGCTTCGTAGATGTGATACACACCTTTCGCGTACTCGTTTCCGCTTCGTAGATGTGATACACACCTTTCGCGTACTCGTTTCCGGTTCGTAGACGTGATACGCGCCTTTCGCGTACTCGTTTCCGGTTCGTAGATGTGATACGCGCCTTTCGCGTACTCGATCCCGCTTCGTAGATGTGATACGCGCCTTTCGCGTACTCGGAATCACACCTTCAAATACTTCCGGAATATCTCCCCGCGCTTCTCTGACATGTACTCAATGTCCTGTTCATAAGCTGAGTCATAATTCGCGCCAGTGAGGATTTTCTTCAGATCACACCCTTCCACAATATAATGACTCTTCCTGGAATCCCCTTTTTTCACAAAATAACGGCTCAATCTCCGCTGAACGGTCTGGTAGTTGACAGACTTCCCCAGAAATTCATGGATACCCCGGCAGGTCACCTTCTCGTCCGGCAGCAAAACTGAAAACTCAATTGCCGAGCGCACAACGAGCCGTTCAAATGGTTCTGTATATCCGCACTCCCGACATTCGGACCAGAACCGCTTCTTCGAAACATCAAAACTTTGACATTTGTAACAGCTCATCCCGAGTTTCACCCGGCTGATGTCTGCACTTGGTGCAGGATGCGGCGGACTGATGATATGTCTGGCAACTTCTTCCGCAAGGACTTTTGCCGACATGCCGAAAGTATTGTTATGGAAATTCCGGAAATACTGCTTCAACCGGTTCCGCATGACGAAAAGCTCCACATTCTTATAATCGGTCGGACCGAGTATCATATAGGGATTGACAAACACGATCTCCTTCTGCACTTCAAACTGAACCCCGGATTCATAACGTAAGCGCAGCAATTTATTGGCGGCGGTCGAAATCTGACTGACCGGATCTTCTGAAATCTGCTGATTCCTGACTTTCCAGATTCCATTTTCATAAAAATAATGACCACTGTAATTCTTGATTTCATTCACGATCAGCAGGTTGTCAGCAACAATCAGTGCATCCAGCTGGACCTTCGAATCACCGATACCAAGCCATATATCGCGGAAAACATACATCGGTTCATGCCCCACTTCATCGAACACCCGGTCGTACTCCAGCTCACCTTCATACCCCGACCTGTACCTATCCAGGCTCCGTTTCTCCCTCCCGTCAAGCGCCGCCCGCTTCCCCAGGATTTCCAGATGCGCATGGCCGGCAGATTTCCTCCTGTCAGTAACAAACATAAATACCCTCCTTTGAAATAAAAATCCCCTCACTATATATATGCACATTTTCAGCCGATTTGATTATTTAATTTTGCAAAAAGCAGATTTTGTAAAACTGCAGATGTCCCTGTGGCAAAAGTGGATTTCCCCCAAAATAAAAACCTCCTGACAAATGTCAGGAGATTCCACTTTCAAGCGAATCATTTATTCTACTCACTCTTAACGGCTGCCTGTCCTTCGGACTTCGCTATGCCGATCCCCGTACCGGCATAGAACATGGCGAATACGACACACAGATAACATGGAATCGCCCAGATCCAGTAATCTGCCACACTGACGCCCAGGACTTCCAGATAGTACAGACCGGATACACCCCAGGGGACGAACGGCAGCAGCATGGTGCCGGAGTCCTCCAAAGTCCTTGAAAGGTTCTTCGCGTGCAATCCCTGTTTTGCATAGGCGTCCTGCAGCAGCACGCCGACCATGATGATTGAAATCGAGGCGACGCCTGCTGTGAAAATGATGATGATGCTCCCGAGGATGGTTACACCGACAAGCTTCCATGTGGTTTCGATCACCTTTGAGAATGTGGACAGTATCTTATCCAGGCATCCCGCCACTTCGACGATGCCGGCAAATGCATACCCGCAGAAGATCGTCACGACTATGGTCGTCATGGAAAAGATGCCGCCCCGTACAATCAATGAAGTGACATTTTCCGACAGGGCATCCGGATCAACTCCGGGCGCATTGATCATCGCCACGCTGAATCCGTCCGCCATTGACGTCATGCCGTCCACCAGTGTGAAGCCGTTTGACAGCATGCCGATGACGACAGCCACAACGGATGACAGCAGCATCATCGGCACGACGGGCTTCTTCCGGAATGCGCCCCACAGGATGATGGCAAAGGGGATCAGCATGAACACGTTCCAGTTGTATATCATATCCAGTTCGGCCAGCAGCCCTTCAACATTGCCGGTGGATGCACTGGAGTAATCGGTGTTTATTCCCACAAAAAACCAGACGATCAGACCGGTGATTGAAGCGGGTACCGTCGTCCAGAGCATGTGCCTGATGTGTTCATAAAGGTTCACTTCGACGACGAGCGGTGCGAGGTTGGTCGTGTCGGACAGCGGTGAGAGCTTGTCCCCGAACACACCGCCTGAAATGACGGCGCCCGCCGCCATGGCAAGTGAAACATCAAGCTCTGCTGCGATGCCCATCAGTGCCACGCCCGCTGTCGCAGTGGAACCCCAGGCAGTGCCTGTCGCGACAGAAACAACCGCAACGATGACAAATGATGTCACCAGGAAATATGTAGGACTGATAATCTGCAGCCCGTAGTAGATGAGCATCGGCACTGTGCCGGAGTAGATCCACGTACCGATGATGATGCCCACCGAGAAAAGTATGAAAATAGCAGGCATCGCCGTTTTCAACCTTCTGATGATGCCTTCCTCCATCTTTTTCCAGGAAACACCGATCCTGAGAGCAATCAGTGCTGCATAGGCAGCCGCCACAAGCAGAAGCGGCTGGATCGGGATGCCGTAATACCCGAATCCGATTCCAATGACGGCCCCCAGTACGATAAAGCACGAAATCGATTCAAAAAATGTTGGTTCCCTCTTCATACATCCACCCCTTTTTGTCGATCAGACGCTCTCCAGTATTTCCGCGGACGTCATGCCGGAAAATCCCAGTTTGTCCAGGGTCAGTCCGGTCTGACGGAAGTCCTGTGCCAATAAAGTCCCGCCGAGTGTAATTACCGCATCAATATTCGGTGTCCCGACACCGGCAAGCTTCCCGAGATTCGACCATAGTACGAGTCCGTTCGAAATATCTTCGGTGAAATATCTGGAGTCGATTGACACGGGACCTTTGATCTTCGTGTAGACCGGACTTGTATTGAACAGTTCCTGCAGGCTCCGCCCGTCATCCTCGAAGTATCCCCTGCCGTCTCGGCTCTGTACGGCATCTTCGAGATTGTAGCCGAGAGCGCTGCCGATTGCCATCCGTTCCCGCTCGATCGCCCTGAGAAGCTTGATTGTGTGTTCCGTGATCCCCTCTTTGTACAGCCAGAACTCTCCTTTTGAGTGGTCTATCCGTCCGGCGTTCAATAGCGCCGGGCCGGGATGCACTTCCGGATTACCGTTCTCAAGTGCCGCATGCCACACGCTTTCCGCCGGTATGAAGCATTCGTACAGCTCCGAACAAATTTCAAGGATACGTCCGGTCCGGGATGACGGAAAGGCAGCAAGGAAAATCCGCTTCGCATAGAGTGAAACTTCCACACGCGCTTCGTCCGGAAATGCACGCGTACCGTATGTAAGTGAGTTCGTCTCTGCTATATCGAATGCCCTTTCAATTCCCACCTCTTTTGCCCGGTTCACAAATCTTACGGAACCCATCGAGCCTGCACCATTTAAAAGTATGACCTGGCCCTTTTTAACGATGGGTGCAAGCTGCCCGGCGATATTCTCAATCGCAAAGCTTGGAACCGTCAGCATGATGATTTCAGCGTCCCTCACTGCTTCTTCAATATCCGTGGTGACATCCGTAAAATCGATGAACTTTTCTCCATTTCCATCCTGAAGCACTATTCCACGCCTTTTTCTGATTCCTTCGAGATTTTCGGAAAATGCGGGTGACTCAAACAGTGAAACTGAAAAACCTCTGTTTGTGAGATCGGCAGCTGCAGTGATTCCTCCATTTCCTGCTCCGATCACGGCGACTTTTCCAACTTTCATCTCCATCTCCCCTTTTCCCATCTTTTGAAACTTATACTATCATAGTACTCTGTCTAAAAAAAATTACGAGATGTCTATCCCGCCTGATATGTGTTAATATTGAGAAAATATAAACTGATGGGGAGTGATGATTTTGGAAATTCTGACTATCGTTTCCTTTCTGGGTGCGGCCATCGTATTGACAATCGCCCCCGGACCGGATAACCTTTTCGTCCTTGCCCAGAGCATAAGTAAAGGCAGGAACGCAGGGATCTATACTACCCTGGGACTTTGTACGGGCATACTCTGCCACACCACTGCCACTGCAATCGGACTGTCCGCCGTCATCTACCACTCGACTCTGGCTTTCAATGTCGTAAAGTATATAGGCGCAGCGTATCTTTTATACCTTGCATACAAGGCTTTCAGGGACAAGGGCGGAAAATTCGACCTTGAAGCCGAGGATTCCCTGGACTGCCGGGCGCTATACAAAAAAGGCATCATCATGAACCTGTTGAATCCGAAAGTCGCCTTATTCTTCCTGGCCTTTTTCCCTCAGTTCATCAATTACAATAGCGGCAGCGTCCCTGTCCAAATGCTGGTGTACGGCTTTTTATTCCTGATCATCTCACTGGTGATCTTTGTTCTGATCAGTCTGTTTGCCGGAAAAGCAGGAAACCTGCTGCGTAAAAATCCGACCATAAACAGAAAGATAAACCTCGTGCAGGGATCTCTGTTCGCACTCATCGGCCTGAATATCGCATTCAGCCAAAAATAACTTCCAAGTTTTTACAATTCTGTTTTGTCAGGGCAAGCTTGAATATTATTTATAACTGTCCATCCTGATGTTGAATACGCAATGTTAAAATTCGGATGGGAGAGGCACGATTACACGCTTTGTCGTTGCTAATTCACCGATCCGAGCGAGTGCCTGAACAGATCACTGCGATAGAGAATCCGTGTCTGTTCTATTATCCTGCCTGTATCTTCATCCATCGTCCGTGACTCGTATACGATGAGCGGCACGAGTTCCTGGCACTCGAGGTGCCTCTGCTCCGCGAGTGTCGGGAAAGCCGCATGGACCTCCGTATCCATCGACCGCAGATTGACGATCCCATTCTCCCTGTAGTAATCGAACATGGAGGAAAGCCGGTCCCGTTCCCCGTCAATACGCGGGACGACATCCTCACGGATATACGACATATGGATTGCACACGGCACATGATTGACAATCCTGAGCCGTGCGACTTTGTAAATTGCAGTGTCCCCGCCTGCACCGATTACCTCCCGGTACTTCTCCTGTTCCTCATCCGCCGCGTATCCAGCAAAAACCACCCGGCTTTCATAAGGCACACCCTGTTCGTTCATCTTGTCCGAGAAGCTCCGCCGGCCCGACATATCCAGCCCGATGACCGGCCGCCTTTCCTTGATGAACCGCCCGACCCCCTGCCTGCTGTCGATGAGACCCATCTTCTCCAGCTGCACGAAGGCGTTCCTGACCACGATACGCTTCACCTTGTACTCATCAGCAAGCGTGTGCTCACTCGGCAGTTTGTCCCCCGGCTTCAACTCATTGGCAAGAATCATCTCCTGAATCGCATTCCTGATGACACTTTCACTGGAAACATTGAAATCGTCCTGTTCCATATTTTCCCTCCGCACTCAATCTATCATATGCACAGCATATACCAACACGGCATCAATTTCAGCAGTAATATGAAAAAACTGAGATTCGAATATATTCGAATCTCAGGAAAAATTATCTTATCGCACTGTAAACTGTAGTGGCATCATGTCGCAAAGAGTGTGATTCATATTATTGACCACAATTATTCCCCTGAAGCTTCATCACTGTCCCGAGCAGCACCTCCGCTCCTCTTACAATATCTTCGGGGGCAGCATATTCACCCGGATTGTGACTCACACCGTTCAGACACGGGATGAAGATGAGCCCTGAATTCATGACACTGGACAGTGAATTGGCATCATGGTTGGCGCCACTCATCATGACTTCATATCTGACCCCCGCTTCGCGGCAGACGGATTTTCCATATTCGATGATCACGTCTGACAAAGCGGACGGGGGTTTTTCCACATTCTCACTTATCTTCACGTTGTGACCTGCTTCAGCATATTCTGTAAACTGCTCTGTAATCCGGCGCATCATGTCAATTTCGGGACCTCTCACTTCGAGTACAAAATCCACTCTGCCGGGAACAACGTTCGCCAGGTTCGGATGGACTGAGAATGTGCCCACTGTACCCACGTAAGGGGCACCAAAAGAGTTGACGATCCTCTCGAATTCAAGCAGCAGTCCCGCAGCATGGGTAAGTGCATCATCCCGCTCGCCCATCGCCATCGTCCCGGAATGGGCAGCTTCACCATAAACCGTCACATCCAGCCTTCTTATCCCCGCAATCGCGTCAACGATACCAATTTCCGTCCCACTGTTCTCAAGTGATTTCCCCTGTTCTATATGAAGTTCCAGGTAATCACTGTAACCTTCATGACCAGCAGACTCCCTGATCTCCCGTTCTGTGAACGGTGTCTGCTCCAATTTCTCCATAAATGTATCATCGAACCCGACCAATCCACAAAACGCACGGCTGCCGAACGTCCCGCCCAGAATATTGGCCTCTTCCCCCCTGAACGCAGCCACTGTTACCGGGCGGTCCAGGCGCTCACCGTTTTCCTTCAGTGCCATCAGCACTTCCAGGCCGGCAACGACACCCAGCGCACCGTCATATTTCCCGCCCTCTTTGACAGTATCAAGATGCGAACCGATCAGGATGCCCCCGTCCCCCGATGAATTGCCGACAGTTCCGAATACATTCCCCATCGCATCCCGGCGGGTCTCGATCGAATGTGCATCACATGTTTCCACGAACCAGTCGAGTGCCGCATCTTCCTCCGCCGTATAGGCAAGGCGAGTGACACCTTCGCCTTCTGCACTGATCCTGTTTACCTCTTCAAGCATGGAAAGCAGCCTCTGCCTGTTTATATTCATCCTTGACCACCCCCTTCATCCGGCCTGACAAAGCGGCCGGATACTTCATCAGTCACACCGTCTTCATGGGTATAAACCACTTTTCCCCTGACGAAAGCCGCTTCTACACGATTGTCCACTTCATGTCCATGATACGGGGAGACGTCCGCAACAGATATGAAGTCATCCTCATCGATGATCCACCGGGTCTTATCCTTCAGGATGGTAAGATCAGCGTCCCTGCCTTTTTCAATCGAACCCTTCCGGCCCAGATTAAAGCGTCTTGCCGGTGCAGTGGCCAGCAGCTCTGCAAACTGGTTCAGGGACATGGATTTCCGGCCCACAAGGTGATCGAAAAGCAATGGAATCATGATTTCGAGTCCAGGGGTTCCCGATTTCGCCTTGAATATGTCTTCATTCCCGATTGTTTTATGCTCCTTTTGCCAAGGTGCATGGTCCGAGGTAATGAAGTCGATTTCACCTTCCATCACCTTCTCCTCCAGTGCCGCAACTTCATGCGGATCTCTCAAAGGCGGATTGATCTTTGCTTTCGGGCCGTGTTCCTTCAAATCATCTGTATCAAGCAGCAGGTAGTTATAGCAGGTTTCAGCTGTGACATTCGTCCCGTTGGATTTAAACCAATTGATATAATCGATGCTTCTGGCGTGGCTCACATGGACGATGTGCAGTTTGGCATCCGCCCACGAAGCCATATCCAGCAATTTGATTACAGCTGTCGTTTCGGTGACCGGGGGACGTGTCAGGTTATGATAGATCGGTTCAATATTCTGTTCCGCCTGTGCCTTATCCATATACTGTGTCAGCAGTTCATCATTTTCGGCATGGAATGCAATGACCTGGCCTTTTTCAGCAGTCAGTTTCATCGTTTCCAGAATATCCGCATCCGATATGCGCGGAAAACGATACGGATCCGTTTCAAACGTGGAGAGTTTGAACGCTGCCACACCGAGATCCGCAAGTTCCGCCACCACCTGCGGCCCGTCCTCCTTCGGGACCGTCCCCCAAAGTGCGATATCCATCACCGCTTCATCATTGATGGTCTTTATCTTCTCCTTCAGTATATCACCATTTGAAACCGGGTTAGGCAGATCATACGGCATATCCAAAAATGTGGTGATGCCGCCTCTGGCAGCTGCCTGCGACGCCCTCCTGATGCCCTCGTTCGGATTGCTGTAGCAATGGACATGGGTATCTATGAACCCCGGGAAGACAAAGTCCTTCCCGAAATCATGAATTTCATCTGCTTCAAGTGTGTCCCGGCCTTCAGCAATTTCTGCAATCACTCCATCACTTATGCCGATTTCCCCCGGGAATTCTCCAGCCGGCGTCACTATTCTGCCTCTCACAACTTTTTCAAATTTCATATCAATTCTCCTTTGCCGATTTGTTGAACAGGACCATGACAACCAGTCCGATCAATGATCCGAACAGCCCGTACATCACATATAGATCCGACCCCGCAGCATGTGAAATTGCCGAGCCGAGAATCCCTGCCAGAATGCTCGCGATGCCCGCACGATGATCGAGTATATTTTTATCCTTCAGCAGGAATCCGCCCAGGATCGGCACGAGCAGTGCAGACACTGAATAGGCGAATGATGCCACAATCCAGCCGAGAGCCTGCGGATAGAAGATGGCCAATGTGACCGCCGCCGCCAAAACTGCCACGGAGACGTATCTTGATACCGACACAAGTTTCTTCTCATCTATTCCTGGATTGATATAGTTCGTGTAGATGTCTTTCGTCATGGTTACAACAACGGATTGGACCGCACTGCTCAATGTGGACATGATCGTTGCCACGATGAATACTGCGAACATCACCAGGAACCAGTCCGGAGTCTGTGCCAGGAACCATCCTGTGGCATTTTCCGGATTATCAAGTGCTGGATTCAACGCCCTGACAGTCAGACCGATTGTTGAAGACCAGAAAGTCGCCACCGCAAATAAAAGCGCCGTCACCCCCACTGAAATCGTGGCATTCCGCGCGTTGTCTGCGGAGTAGATTCTCTGATAGAGCTGCTGGTTGGTCAGGTTACCCGGCATGACGCCGAATATCCAGAATACTATCGTCCCCATCCCCACAGCCGTCAGACCGTCGGGAAAATCCGAGATTTCTCCAGGTGTGGTTTCCATGATCGTCTGGAAACCGCCGCCGAGGTCCATCGCAATGAAAAAAGCGATGACAGACCCGACGACCATTGCACAGCCGAATATGAAGTCCGTCCATGCCACAGAAGTCATCCCGGCCGGCAGCACGAACGCAAGACTGATCACTGCAAATATGGTTACCATGACCGGTGCATCCACACCGGTGATCGTGGCAAATATTTTGCCGAAGCCGACAAGCTGTGTAATCATCCAGCCGAATGGCACAATGAGCGTGCACAGAATGGTCAGTACCGAAAGCGCCGGATTCTTGCCATATACTTTTCTGATGATATCTGGCATCGTTTCAAATTCGCTGTTCCTCAGCCACCTGGCCATCAGCAGGAACGGCAGGAAACCGATCATCGTCAATACACCGTATGTCAAAGTCGACCAGCCGTCCGTGTAGGCATTTCCGACCAGCCCGACAATGGTTGCGCCCCCCATTACTGTGGCAAACTGCGTTCCAATCTGTACTACCAGGGGGAGTGACCGGCCACCGACATACCAGTTTTCAATCCCCTGCTTCCTGCGTCCCAGAATATAAGAAAATATTACGATTCCTGACAGCACAACTGCGATAGTGACAAACAAAATGACATTGGTACTCATACCATTTCCCCTTCCCCATTGATATTATATTAAGAATCCTATAGTATGTTGAATATTAAGACAAATTAAAAATCCAATATAATGGGATTTAAGGAGGCGCTTTCATGAATTTCAAACTGCTTCACCTTTTCCATGAATATGGCAGCCCGCTGCATATCGACCTGATTTTGGAAGTCTCCGGCGTGCCTCGCAGCACGCTGTACAGACAGATCAAAAATCTCACTGAATCGGGACTGCTCACAGCAGTCGGCAAAGGGACCTACGCACCGGGATGGCTTGCCGATGAAATCTCAAGAATCAAGAATGATTCATTCGATGAACTGATTTCGATGGCCATGCCGATCATGCAGGAAATCAACAAGGAAACCGGGGAATCCGTCAATCTGACAGTAGTCAGGGGCGCCAAAGTCAAAGTACTCGCCCATCTGGAGAGCATATACAATCTCAAGTATTCCTATGTGGAAGGCCAGACGCTCGATATATTCAAAGGAGCATCATCCAAGATACTGCTGGCCCACCTCCCCGCCCGGCACCGGCAGTTCCTGATAGAATCCGACATACCCGGCGACAGACAACCTGCACTCAGAGAAGAACTTGAGGAGATAAAAAACAACGGTCATGCCGTCACTTCATCAGAAGTCGATGAAAACGCGATCGGCATCTCCGCCCCTATACTGAGGGGCGGCAAATATATCATCGGCGGCCTGTCGATAGCCGGCCCGATATTCAGAATCAAAGGGGATAAGGTTGATGACTATATCAAAAGACTGAAGGAAGCGGCTTCCGATATATCACTGATGCTGGAAGACGGGTGAACCCGATAAAAAAACAGCAGGTCAGAAACCTGCTGTTTTTAATTTCACTTCCAATATTCAAATAGGGGACCATCCGCACCGAACAGCGGATCCTGGTCCGGAAGCGGCACTTCTTTGATGTTTTCCAGATTCTGCGGCCGTTCTTCGGGCCTTCCATAGAGGAAGTCATGCTCCATGCCGCCGGGGTATCCTCCGATGACGGCGAAGTCATCACTCCCTTCAAGATATTTGTGGCCGAAACCAGCAGGCAGGATGAGTGCATCCCCCTTTTCCACCGTCACTTTCTCACCTGCCCCGCCGCCGAGATGAAGCGTCGCCTGCCCGGCGTCGACAACGAGCACTTCGTGTGTATTGCTGTGGTAATGGTGCTCTGTATAGACTTTGCCACGCCACGAACCGAGCCAGTTATGTTCGTGCAGGATCCGTTCCGCATCACCTTCTGCAGCCACATCTTTATACACGAGCAGCGGGTAGTCCGGATTGTTCGGGATAGAGCCGTCATCCCCGATTTTGAGTGTCCGTATTTCAATATCTTCCGGTTGTTTCATCATCATCCACTCCTCATAAAGTGATATGGTTCTTTATTCCATCAATCACTGGAAGCTAAACAATGGAATGTCAGTATTCCACCCGGGTCATCTCCCTTGAAATATCCTCAAATTTCTGGAACCTGAATTTCAGCAGGTTGATTACGGCAAACAGCAGTATCGAAACCGTGATGATCACCGCCAGATATAGGAATGTGGACTGTGTCGAGAGCACCGCCTCGAAATCGAAGATGACTTCCCGCATTGCCGTGACAGCATAACTCATCGGCAGTACGGGGTGCAGCGACTGATACATGCTGCCTGCCGTCTGGATCGGAAATGTGCCTGCGCTTGAGGACAGCTGCAGAATCAGCAGTATGATGGCGATGAATTTCCCGACATTGCCGGCGAGTGACACGAGCACGGTGATGACAGACAGTGCCGCGAGTGTCCACAGCAGTGTGATCAGATAGAACTGGCCGGGTTCGGCGATGGCAAGGTCAAATCCAAACTTCAGCACTGCGAAGAGGATGCCCGTGGAAATGAGCGAATGCGTAATCAGCAGCAGCGTCTTGCTCACTGTCATCACCCAGGCATTCCGATAATTCGTTTTTGAACGGTTGACGGGGTACAGCACACTGAATGCGATACACCCCAAAAACAGGCTGACCGCGACGATGAACGGCGCAAACGTCTGGCCGTAGTTTTCAATCTCGGTGACCTCGGTTTCAGTAACCGCTATTGGATCGGCGATGAAATCGGCGTTGTCATCGCTGAGTTCCAGCCCATCGAATTCCGCGAGACCATCCTCGACTTCGGCTGTCATTTCAGCGAGGGCATCCTCAAGTTCCGTAAGTCCGTCATTCATCTGACGACTGCCTTCGGCAAGCTCCCCTGCCGCATCCGTTACCCCGGGCCCCATCTGGTCGATGCCATCCTGCACCGCTTCATTGGCGGTGATCAGTTCACCGACTCCCCGGGAAAATGCCGCTAGCTGCCCATCCATCTGCGGCGGTGCCTGATTTTGCGCATTCCGGAGATTTTCATCCATCTCGTAAAGCCCATCCGTCACCTGTGCATTGCCACGGGACAGTTCATCCGCCGATTGGTTCATGCCGGTGTCCATCTGTTCGAGGCCGGTCACCAGCTCCCCGTTGCCTTCTATAAGTTCCTGCACCCCCGACTGCATTTCAGTGAGGGCATCGTGCAGCTCTTCATTGTTCGCCCTGATGTCATCCAGGTTTCCGATCAGCGTCTCCGTATACAATTTTGTAATCGACAGGCTGAGTTCATCCTTTATCGCATTGCCGGCGTTCGCCCCCATGACGGAACCGAGGAAATTGTATCCCGGATTCGTCTGAATTTCTATATCGATATTCCCGGCGTCACTTCCAAGGAGTCCCGAGGCCGTCTCCGACGCATTTTCCGGAATCTTCACGACAGCATACACTTCACCGCGCCCGAGATCCCTGGCCGCTTCATCCGCACTGGTGAACCGCCAGTTGAATTCGTCATTATCCTCGAGCTCCCGGACGAGATCCTCACCCAGTGCAATCTCCTCCCCTTCGAGTTCGGCGCCTGTGTCCTCATTGACGACGTCTATGGACAGCTGGTCCATGCTGTCATACGGATCCCACATCGAACCGAGAAATATCGTAGTGTAGATTGCCGGGATCGTCGCAATCGCAAGCAGCGAAATCAGCAGTATCGGTTTTTTCAGAATATGTTTAAAATCATCAAGCATTGCAAACCCTCTTCTTTAAAGTTATTATTTAATCAACATCACGTCGTTTATTTTACTCCATGTCGTTTAAAAAGCAATGATCAATGAGGGGCCATGCGTCCTTTATCCGACACACAGTATTCAAATGTCGTTTAATTTTGGAAGGGTAGGGAAAAATAATGGAAAAGCAGGATTTGAGGAAAATCAAAACCCGTCGGGCAATCGATGCGGCATTCACCAAACTGATTGCGGACAAAGGCTTCGAAGCCGTGACCATCAAGGACATCGCAGAGGAGGCACTCATAAACCGGGGCACATTCTACATGCATTACGCGGACAAGGACGACCTGCTCGACTCATATGAAAGTGCGCTGCTCGAAGGACTCTACGAAATCCTCTCACGCAGTATCGAGGCCGGAAATCAGACGCTCTCCATCGGCATGCCCCGACGGATCGCCGCTGAAACATTCAATTACATAGATGAAAATGCCGATAAGATCATCGCCCTTTTCAACAGTCAGGGCGGCAGCCGCTTCGAGTATAAAGTGAGGGCGCACATGCTCGACTACTACCGCATCCACAGCAGGAAACTGATCGATGAGAACAGGCTGCGCGTCGGCATCGACCATCTCCTCTCCTACATCACCGGAGCCCACATGGGACTCATCCGCAACTGGCTTGGGAACGGCCGCCGCGAAACGAGCGAAGAACTCGCGGAAATACTCGAGACACTCACTGTCAACGGCCCGTTCTACGCAGCAGGTCTGATAGATTGATGAAAACCGGCGGCCGGTGACCGGCCGCTGTCACAAAACCACCACAAAATCCAACAGATTTACTCTTTTTGTTTGATTATGCTTCTGAAGATGTATTATATTGGTCTCTATAATTCTTATAAACGGGTATATGAAAAATATGGAAACTAATATTAACGAGGGATCCCACAATGGCTCAAAGAAAAAGGTTCACTGAAATCGATGCGTTGCGCGGACTTGCAGCACTGGCTGTCGTCCTGTTCCACTATACGACGCGTTATGAAGAGAGATTCGGAATCGACAATGGCGGATTCAGCGACATCTTCGTATTCGGGGAATACGGCGTGCAGCTGTTCTTCATCATCAGCGGTTTTGTAATCTATATGTCCATCCTAAAGGTGAAATCAGTCTCGGACTTTGCAATCAAACGGTCGTTCAGACTCTATCCGGCATACATCTTCGCCGTTGTGCTGACTTTCACGATTGTATCACTCGCTCCGATAGAGCAGCTGAAGATCGATATCATGCCGGCACTCATCAACCTGACCATGTTCCAGGATTTCCTCGGCGCACCGAGGGTTGACGGCGTCTACTGGACACTCCGTGTCGAGCTGACGTTCTATATCCTGATGGGAATACTCCTTTTCTTCAAAGTGGAGAAGAACGTCATGTGGATTGTCTGTTCATGGCTGGCATTCTCCGTCGGCATCCAGCTTGTGCATATGGGTGCAGACAACGACACGACAGCACTGATCAGAGAATTCTCAATCGCCAGCTTCAGCCATATGTTCATCATCGGCATGATGTTCTACAGCATCTGGCAGCATGGCGACAAACTGAAATACTACGCAGTAATCGCGATGTGCATCGGTTACGACCTTATTTTCCTGAGTGTGGAAAACGCATTGTTCACAGCATTGTTCGTTTTGGCATTCTACCTGGTCATCCACAACAGGATGCAGTTCCTCAGCTCACGCGTACTCGTGTTCTTCGGAACCATCTCATATCCGCTGTATCTGATCCACCAGAACATCGGCTATGTCATCATCAACAAAATGCACGAGATGGGCCTTACCCATCCAATCTTCACAGTGATGCTCATCGGCGCAACCATCCTTACAGCATATCTGATATTCAGATACGTCGAGACGCCGGTTCAGAACGCACTGTACAAAATCTATAAAGGACAGCGCAAACCCAGCGGCAAGAAGAAAATAGCCGCAGATTGATATTATTTGCGGTATAAAAAAACAGGCATGATGCGGCGCCCCCCTGACAGGGATGCACATCATGCCTGTTTTGTTGTGGGAGCGACAGGGTTCCCGCAGCGAGTAACTGATGATGCCGTATTCTCATTTCCGGGGGATACGGCTTTCATACGCAGGGATGAAATCGATACCTGCAGGGACACGATCTGCTTTCGTAGATGTGAAAGCACCTTTGCAGGGACACGATCTGTATTCGTAGACGTGAAAGCACCCTTGCAGGGACACGATCTGCTTTCGGAGATGCGAAAGCACCCTTTGCAGGGACACGATCTGCTTTCGGAGATGCGAAAGCACCCTTTGCAGGGACACGATCTGCTTTCGGAGATGCGAAAGCACCCTTTGCAGGGATACGGTCTGCATTCGGAGACGTGAAAGCACCTTTGCAGGGACACGATTTGCATTCGGAGATGCGAAAGCACCGTTGCAGGGACACGATCTGCATTCGGAGATGTGAAAGCACCCTTTGCACAAATTCATTCATCAAATTCCGGTGTTTCTCCCTCATAAACTCGAAATCACGCTGCCAATCAGTTCCCGGCCAACACTTGTGCCGTGCTGTCATACATCGCCCATCGCCTCCTGCCACTCGCTGAGAGTCGGGATGCCGCCCTGGGCGCCCATCGCCCGGATGGACAGGGATGCCGCCATGTTCGCACTGCGTATGGCTTCACCGAGACTCTGTCCCCTGACGAGGAACGCCGCCAATGCCCCGTTGAACGTATCACCGGCACCGGTGGTATCGACAGGCGTCGCCCTGAAGGCGGACACGCGGACTTCTTTTTCCCCGTCATGGTACAGGCAGCCCGCCTCGCCCATCGTGACAACGAGCTGGTTCGGGTGATCTGCCAGTGCACTTTCAACATCTTCGCCGAACAGCGCATTGCACTCCAGTTCGTTCGGCGTGATGAGTGTACATTTTTCTAGATATTCGATTTCCATGGGAATGAACGGCGCCGGATTGTAGATGACTTTCACTTTGTTCGCATGACAGAAATCGATGACGTATTTGATTGTTTCGACAGGGATTTCATTCTGCAGCATGACGTATTCGGCACTTTTCAGGAGCTCGTGTGATTTCTCAATCACCTCCGGCGTCAGCAGGCCATTCGTTCCCGGCACGACAATGATCGAGTTGTCGCTGTCGTATATATTGATATGCGCCGTGCCGGTCGCTTCACCTGCAAACGTTTCCATGTTTTCACAAAAAATATTGTTCTCTTCCAGATTATCTTTCAGCGTGTCACCGAATCCATCATCGCCAATTGCACCGACAAATGCCGTCTCTGCTGAGAGCCGTGACGCTGCCACCGCCTGATTTGCACCTTTGCCGCCATAGGCCGTACTGAAATCATTCCCAAGAATCGTCTCCCCTTTTTGGGGCATTCTTTCAGCCTGCACGATGAAATCCGTCGACAGGCTGCCAACTACTACGATATCCATAATTGCCACTCCTTTTATGTACTTTGTCTTCTGATCAGTTTTACATCCATGATCCGGCTTTCGACCGCCTCACCCGCAGCGAGTGCCATGAGCAAATCGAACGCATTGCTGCCGAGGTCATAGGCCGGCTGTTCAATAGTCGTGAGCCCCGGATGCACATACTCCGAAAAGTCGAGGTTGTCATAACCCACGACCTTCACCCGCCCTGGAACCGGGATATTCCGGGTCGCCAGAAACTTGAGCACCTTGCAGGCCGTCACGTCATTCGGACAGATGATGCCACCAAATTTGAGCATAAAGTTCTCCCGGGCTTCGTCAGGCATCTGTTCAAGATGTGCATATGGTAATGTATCATACCCGGTTTTATGCGCCTTGAGTGACTCCTCCGCCCCGAGGGCCCGGTTGTTGAAGGAGCTGTAATCCGAACTGCCCTTTACAACCAGCACCTTATCTGCCCCGCTTTCGATCAGGTGCTCCGCCTGCAGCCGGCCACCCTTAAGATTATCCGACTCGATCGAGATATGATTTTCAACCACACGGTCCAAAAGGACGAGCGGCCGGCTGTCCGCACGGTGTTCCCTTGAAACCGACCACGTTGCAGAGATGATGCCGGCGCAATTGTTCTGACGGAAGATCTCAAGGTACTTCATTTCCTTCTCCGCGTCATGATCCGTGTTGCCGATGATTACACGGTAGTTGTTCCTGATTGCCGCATCCTCAATTCCACGTATCACTTTCGGGAAGTAAGGATTCGTAATGTCCGGCACCAATACCCCCACAATGTTCGAGCGGCTCGTATTCAGTGCCCGTGCCACTTCATTCGGCTTGTAATCCAGCTTCGCGGCCGCTTCCAGCACACGCCGCTTCACATCCCGGCTTGCATAGCCGGAACTGTTGAGCACCCGCGACACCGTAGCCACCGACACGCAGGACTCTTTCGCCAGATCTTTGATTGTCACCATTTGAGCATCACCTGTGTAAACGTTTACACACAATCTATCACAAATTGGTCGCGGGCACAATATGAATTCTATATATTTCTACAATTTTCAATGAGTAAATATAGAATACGGAAATACAAAAAAGTCATGATGTATGTGCTCATTATGAGCATGTCCATCATGACTGCATATCAATATCATTCACTGTCGATCTTCTGTGAGCGCAATCTGTGCCGGTAACCGTACGTGCTTTCCTGGATGACGCTCTTGTTCTGGAAGCCGGTCCCGATTGCGCTGACGACTGTTGTAAGTGATGTTGCGAACCATGCGAGCTCAAAGTAGAATTTGATGGTCACTTCCTCAGCCCCGATATTGCGAAGGATGAAGTCCGGAGGCAGCAGCACGACCCCGGCTGCCAGAAACATCATATAGAGTACCGCAAAATAGAATATGATGGATATGAACAATGTAAGGACCGTCGCTCCATTGTACAGTCTCAGGAACCTGCTCTGCCGCTCCTGTTTCTTTGTTTCCCACAGGTCATGGGATATTATGATCCACAGCAGCATGCCGAAGACGGCAAGGGCTGTTACCGCAATCAGCCGCCATGTGGGGAACACGCTGCTCAGGTTCCACATCGTCGAAAAGATCATGCTGAAAGTGCCCGTCGCAAAGGCGAGGGCGACGACACCGCTTAAAATACTGAGCATGTTGAAAGGGTTGTTCGCCCATGACATTCCGCTGATCAGGCGCATATATCCCCTCATGTTATCCTTCATCTGATAAATTGAGTGTTCTGACCGGGTATACTCACTGTAGTCTCTGGCATAGTGCAGACGGTTTATCCGGAAGTACCGGTTGAATGCAGGGGCCAGGGATCCCCTTTCATCGGTATTCGGCCGGGAGTTTTCTTTCTCACTGTCGGCCTGGACCGATGTGATGAGCGTTACGATGGTATCCAGAATGCCCTTTTTGTTGGGCGGCCAGCCGTATGCCGGCAGAGAGACCACACCGACATCGGTGTTATGATTGATGTCGACAGCGGTGATATGGTCGTTGTGATAGATTGGAAGATCCGTGATGAATATCGTGTAGTCCCAGTCATTATCCCCGTAGTACTCATCCGTCTTCTGGAACAGTTCCTTCGTCAGTTCTGCATAATTCGTGAGCGGGTCTACATAAATGCGCACATCCCAGTCAAAGTCCTCTTCGAAATGGCCTGCGAGTGCATCGGGCAAGTCTTTTTTTATTTTCCTGGCAATCGTATCCGGGGCGCCGGGCGCCGCGACGATGCCGACATATCTAATCGTCATATCAATCATCCTCTGATTCATCATGGGTCTGTTCCTGACCTGCATATTCCTCTGACTGCCGTGCTTTGGAAATCTTTTCATTTTCCTCTTCGATCTGCCTGTAGCGGTACATCTGCCTGTAGGAATACGTCACATTATGGATCTTTTCCTCATCCTCGACAGATGAGCCCAGGGCCCCCGCAAGTACACCGGCAGAAGAGGAGAACCATATCAGATTCAGGTAATCCATCCATTTTATATCGGGGTCGATCTCTGTCCACGTTTCAAAAAGGCCCATAGGCACGAAAATGATTATCGATACCGTGAGCAGCATATAGACGATGAGATAATTCACAATGGTGATGCCGAGCAGGGTCGCCACCGTCGTGAAATTATAGAGGTACCGGTAGGAAGGCTGGTTTTTTGTGGATACCTTCTCCCAGAGATTATGGGCATAGATCAGCCAGCCCGTCATTCCGAATATGGCGATGAACGTGAGCAGCAGGAAACGCCACAGCGAATAGTCGAGGCTCAGCTCCCAGGGTGTTGAAAATATGGAGATGTAAGTCCCTGTGGCGAATGACAGCGCCACGATTGTCTTGAGATTGCTGACCGCCGTCCAGGGCTCATTCAAGTAGGTCATTCCTCCCACAAGTTTAAGCCAGCCAGCGATGGTCGATTTGAGTATATAGCGGTTATTGCTCGCCTCGTCCTCTCCCGGATCCACTACGGAGATGCGGTTCATGAAATTCGATTTGATTGCACCCTTGCCTCCCGGCGGATCATCATCATAGTGCTGCTCCACATGATGGATGATGAGATTGCGGAGTTTCTTCCTAGTGCTGATGATGCCGATGGCGGGAACTGAGATCAGGGACACTTTCTTGTCTCCGTTGAATTCCGAAACGACCACTTTCCCACTTGATATGCTGGGCAGATCGCTTACCGCGATTGCCATGTCCCACCCATTGTCCCGCCGGATGCTTTCTGCCTTGTCGAAGGACTCACTGATGAATTCAGAGGATGAGGCGAGCGGGTGGGTCTTATAATCAAAGTCCCAGTCCACGGTATCATCAATGATGATACCGGCTGCCTCCGCCAGGGGATTGATGATATCTCTTCCCAGCCTTTCTGACACACCGGGTGCGGTAATCAGACCGACGGTTACTTTTTCCATGACTTCACTCCCTCCCTGGCTCATATCTTTTGCCATGTTCTGCACACTCTGACATTTAAATAATATATACGCTTATTCAATAGCCTGTTTTTAACTTCGGAAAACCCGAAACATGAAATACGCATATAAGAATTTGAGTTTGATGGCATGCGCGCGTCCAGAGCCTGTGCCGCCAAATCCGTTTGATGGCATGCGCGCCGCCAGCCTGTGCCGCCAAATCCGTCTGATGGCATGCGCGCCGCGAGTCTGTGCCGCCAAATCCGTTTGATGGCATGCGCGCGTCCAGAGCCTGTGCCGCCAAATCCGTTTGATGGCATGCGCGCCGCCAGCCTGTGCCGCCAAACCCGTCTGATGGCACAGGCTCACCCACAAATTAAAAAAGATGGGACGGCTGCGCCGTCCCATCAATAAATCTATTTCTCTGCATCTGGATCTTCCTGGTTCAGATACTCCTCGAGGTCGTTTTTGACGTTGCTGACCTGTGGACCGTATATGACCTGGATGCCATTGCCTTTTTTGACGACACCGTTCGGATTGGTGGAACGGATGGCGTCTTCGTCGACTTTGTCGATGTCTTTCAATGTGACGCGGAGGCGTGTGGCGCAGTTATCGAGTTCTTCGATGTTGCTTTTGCCGCCGAGTCCGGCTGCGAGCACTTTCGTCTTTTCACTCGCATCGACCGTCTGGACCGTATCCTTGTCTTCACGTCCCGGTGTCTTGAGCTTCATCCTGGTGATCATGAAGCGGAATGTGATGTAGTACAGGAAGAACCAGACGATGCCGATCGGTATGACGATCAGGAAGTTGGTCTTGTCGTTGCCCTGCAGTACTCCAAACAGGATGTAGTCGATGAACCCGCCGCTGAATGTCTGGCCGATTGTGATGTTGAAGATGTCCGCCATCATGAAGGCGAGTCCGTCGTAGAATGCATGGATGACGTACAGGATCGGTGCGACGAACAGGAATGAGAATTCGATCGGTTCCGTGATTCCTGTGAAGAATGACGTGAGCCCGGCGGACAGCATGAGTCCTCCGACGACTTTCTTATTCTTCGGTTTGGCTGTGTGATAGATCGCAAGACACGCACCGAGCAGGCCGAACATCATGGTGATGAAGCGGCCGGACATGAAGCGTGACGTGCCTTCATAGAACTGTTCCACGTTCGGATCCGCCAGCTGGGCGAAGAAGATGTTCTGCGTGCCCTGAACCATTTCACCCGCGACCTCAAGCGAGCCGCCGAGTCCCGTCTGCCAGAACGGCAGATAGAATATGTGGTGCAGACCAAATGGTCCGAGCAGCCTCAGGATCAGTCCGAAGAAGAATGTCCCGACGGCACCGGTCCCCGTGACAAGATCGCCTGCGCTGAAGATGACGGATTGTACCGGCGGCCAGATCACATACATGAGCATGCCGAGGAACATCGCCGAAACTGAAGTGATGATCGGCACGAAACGGGAACCGCCGAAGAATCCGAGGAACTGCGGCAGATTTATCTTATAGTATCTGTTGTGCAGCATGGATGTCATGATGCCGACGATGATACCGCCGAACACCCCGGTCTCGAGTGACTGTATGCCGACGGACATCCCCTGCCCGGCCTGGGCGAGCTCACCCGACGCCAGATTATCTGTGATGCCGAGTATTGCATTGATTGTTGCATGCATGACGAAGAATCCGAGCACTGCCGCAAGCCCGGCCGTCCCCTTATCGTTCCTGGCAAGTCCGATGGCGACACCCACAGCAAATATTATGGGAAGGTTACCGAAGACGATGTTACCTGCAGATGCCATGATGGTGAAAAGACTTTGCAGCCAGACGATATCGAGTATCGGATAGGCTTCGATCGTGTTGGGGTTTGACAGTGCGCCCCCGATACCGAGCAGCAGCCCCGCTGCCGGCAGGATTGCAATCGGCAGCATGAATGACTTGCCGAACGACTGCGCCTTTGAAAACAGATTTTTCATTGCATTACCTCCAAATGGGTTTTTATACTAATAAAGTTTGCCGGTGATGTTGCCGGTGATATCAAGCCTGATCCGCTCCGCCTGCTCACTGTTCCTGATCGAGAGCCCGGTGCAGATGAGGTCGATGACGAACAGCTGGGCGACTTTGGATACGAGCGAGCCGCTGTCGAGCGGACTTTCCTTGGCCGATGACAGGAGGACACACTCCGAGAATTTGGTGAGCGGTGATTTGGTGTAGTTCGTGATGGCGATGATGCGTGCTCCCTTGTCTTTCGCCGCCTTCACGCTGTCGACCGTGTCGCGGGTGCTTCCGGTGATGCTGATGGCCACAACGACAGTGTCTTCGCCCATTGAAGCGGTGCGCATGACCTGCGAGTGCGGATCCGACACCACTTCAATGTTCTTGCCGATCCGAAGCAGCCGGTTCTGCATATCGAGCCCTGCGATGGATGACGATCCGACACCGAAGACAACGGTGTCTCTGGCAGAATCGATCATGTCGACCGCCCGATCCAGCTGCACTTCATCGATGACAGTCGAAGAATCCTCAAGGGTGCGGAGCATGCTGTTTTTGACTCTGCTTATATAGGAATTGCCATCCTCTTCCCCGAGTGCGTCCACTTCCTTCGCCAGCGAGAACTTGAAGCTCTGGAACCCCTTGTAGCCGATCTTGCGGAACAGCCGGAGCACCGTCGCCTCCCCGACGTTGCAGGCTTCCGCAAGCTCAGTCAGGGAATGGTACAGTACCTGTGCCGGATTTTTATCGATATAATCATAAATCTTCAGTTCCGATTTGGTGAAGTTCCGTTTCGCCTGCTCCATCCGGATCGAGGCCTTCACTTCATTCTTTTCAAAATCCAAACGAATCCCTCCGTCCAATGCCTATTTGTCGATTGCGTCCCTGAATTTCTTCGTAATCAGCTGCGGACGCGTGATTGCGCTGCCCACCACGACGGCATGCGAACCGAGTTCAAGCGCACGCTCCGCCTTTTCAGGCGTATCCATGTTGCCTTCGGCGATGACCGGCGCCGATACCGACTGCAGCATTTTCTGAAGCGTCTCAAGCGGCACATCCCCTTTCGAGTGATCCGTGTAGCCGACAAGCGTCGTGCCGACGAAGTCGACACCCGCCTTTTCCGCCTCGACGCCCTCTTCGACAGTCGAGCAGTCCGCCATGAACAGCTGCTCCGGATATTTCTCCCTGACCTTTTTGAAGAAATCAGCGAACGTGCTGCCGTCCGGCCGGGTCAGCTGCGTCGCATCGAGGGCGATGATGTCGATGCCCTCCCCGGCCAATGCATCGACCTCCTTCATCGTCGGCGTGATGTACACCCCGCTTTTCGGATAATCCTGCTTGATGATGCCGATGATCGGCAGATCGACCTGCTTTTTTATCTCCCGGATATCCGCGACGGAATTCGCCCGGATCCCCTGCGCACCGCCCTCGGCCACAGCGTATGCCATCCTGCCCATGATGTACGAATCATGCAGCGGCTCATCCGCAAGCGCCTGGCATGATACAATCAGCTTCCCTTTAAGACTTTCCACAATATCCATTGATTTGCCCCTCTCTCGCAAACGATTTCATACAATATATCATCATGACCCGTTATTGTCAATTTAATATTAATAATGATCAGTTACTTTCATTTGGAATGAAAACCGGTGGCTGTCCGCAACAACACAGCACAAAAAAAGATGGAGACCCAAGGTCTCCATCACAAATGCCTATTTGATTATCAGGTGCTCAAGATCTCGGGGGTATTCGGTGATGATGTCGGTCCCGTCTTCACGCAGCACGACGGTATCCGAATGCCGGAATCCACCGACGCCCGGCACATAGATCCCGGGCTCCACACAGAATACCATGCCGGGCGCGAGCACGAGGTCGTTGTCGAACCGGAGCGACGGCTCCTCATGCTGGCCGATCCCGATGCCGTGCCCCGTACGATGTGAGACGTATTCCCCGAGTCCCGCCTCTCTGATGACTGAAAGCGCCGCTTCGTTCACTTCCGAGGCCCTCACGCCCGCTTTGATGAAGTCGAGTGCTGCGATGTGTGCCCGCAGCATGACTTCGAACACTTCGCGCTGGCGCTCTGTCGGCCCGCCCACAAAAAATGTGCGTTCACACTCCGCCCGGTAGCCGGAGAGCCCCACCTGGCGGCTGTGGATGATGACGTCACCCGCTTCCAGTTTCCTCGTGTTGGAGAACACGTGCGGCATGTTGGTGCGGCGGACGCCGGACGGCGACATGACGAAATAGTCCAGTGTCGAATCTGTATAATTCCTTGAAACCTCATCGAACAGGAACTGGTTGCCGTAGTCGTCGATCTCAAGCTCAGAATGCCCCGCGGCACTCTGTTCGATGGTACGGCGGAGCGCCCCGCTGACCAGCTTTCCGGATTCACTGATCATGTTGATCTCCTCCTCCGTCTTGATCGCCCGGAGCCGCACAATCTCACCGCCGATATCTGCGACAGGGAACCCCTGATCCTGGATCCTCATCATATAGTCCGCCGGCAGCGCGCCGTATTCGATGCCGACCGTCGCACCCGGGTCCAATTTTGACAGCACTTCATCAAACAGTTCCCGGTAATCGGTCGCATCACCGCTTTTGCCCGCCACTTCATGATAGACATACAGATGGTCGACATCCGTCTTCTCTTTCGCATGGTTCTCCTCGAGGCTCGGGATGATGAGACTCTGCCGCTGCCGTTCCACTATCAGGATGATCGGGCGCGAATACGTAATCGCGCGCAGCCCGCTGTAGTAGAACTGGTTCTCGAAGTTGAAGACGACGGCGGCGTCAATGCCGCGCGCCTCCAACACTTCCCTGAGACTTTCGATCCTTTGGCGTGTATCCATCATTCAGTCACCTCTTTTCGCCCCTGGTTTTTATTCTGCGTAAACAAGGTCACGGCGATCAGGACGATGATTGCGGCCGGCACGGAGATGATGACCGAGTTGATGCCGGTCGACTGCACGTAGAAGAATTCCCAGAACAGTGTCGCCACAAGGCCTGTGCCCATGGATGCGAGGCCGGCCTGTTTGGTGACCTGCGGGAACAGGAACACGGCGAGCAGTGCCGGTGTGATGCCCGCGCCGTACACGGTGTAGGCGTACATCTGGACGGACAGCACCGTCGGGAAGTACATCGTGAGCAGAAATGAGATGATACCGAGCACCGGAATCAGCACCCTTGTATATACGAGCTTCTGATGGTCGCTGATGTCCTTTTTCATATATTTGCCGAAGAAGTCGTAGATGACGCTTGTCGCCGCGGACAGCAGGTATGAGTTGCCGGTCGTGACGATGAATGCCGTCAGCGCCGCGATCAGTATGCCGCCGATCGCAACCGGCAGGATGCTCGTCAGTGCAATCAATGCCATGCCCGGCTCAATATCAGGGAATAGCGAGCGCGAGATGAATGCGAGGATGGAAATGATCGGCGTGACGATCACGAGACCGATGATCCACCCGGCAGTGCCGAGCTTCGTCGATTTGTCGTTGCCTGCGGCCGTCATCCTCTGGTAGATGTTCTGGTCACCGAGCAGCAGGAACAATGTCGGCAGATAGTAGCCCATCAGCTGGATGAAAGTCAGCCCGCCGGTGAATGACGTGTGGCTGTCCGGCAGGTTCGACGTGATCTCTCCCCAGCCGCCGCCGGCAGACAAAGCGATCGGCAGTGCGAATATGAGACCGATGATGACGAGGAATGCACTCGCAGCATCCGTCGGTGCCACAGACATGAGACCCCCGACGCATGCCAGGAAGATGATGATGACCGCACCGATGATCGTGCCCATCTCAGGCGAGACGCCCGTTGAGATGTTGAGGATGAAACCGAGCCCCTGGAACTGGTAGGAAACGATGCCGACAAATGCCAGAATGATGATCAGCGCCGCCAGCACACTCGCCCATCTCCCGTATTTAACCTCAAGTATTTCCGCTACCGTATATTTGCCGTAATGCTTGATCTTCGACGAAATCAGGAAGATCGTCCCGATACCTATCAGAGACGGCACCGTCGACATCAGCGCCGGCCATATCCCGAACGAATAGGCCAGTGAGTTCTGGCCGCCCGTCACCGAACCACTGCCGACCCACGTCGCAAGCAGCGTCCCCATCAGGACGACCGGTCCGAGCGATTTCCCCGCGAGGATGAAATCCTCACTCGTGCTGATCTTCTTCGAATAGATCACCCCGAGGGCCAGCATGAATATCCCGTATCCGACAACAAACCATATCAGTATCGGCTGATTCGTAAATTCCATATCTTTCTCCCCTTTGCCAAGTTAAATGTAATACCTTGCCAACTTAACATAGCGAAATCATAATTTCAGCCGTGTTCATGAACAATGAAAACTATTTTTACAGATTACTCTAAAAAGTCGGGATTAATGCCGGGGGACCCGTCTGCCGGGCATCAATCCCTCCACAATGGCCGATGCCCCGCCAAACATCGGCCCAATAAAAATTCCCGGACAGCGATATGCCCGGGAACCCTTCATTCTATGCTTCTCAAACAACACTCAGCATCATTCCAAGATACGCCGATGCCACGAAACACATGGCCATAGCAAACGGCAGCACTGCATGCATCCGCATTCTGGCCGCATACAGCATGAAGCCGAAGAATACCGCTGCGAACAGGATCAGCAGCACTCCAATTGCATCAAAACCGAACGAAACCCCTGTGCCGGCAGGTGCGCCCGCTCCATGAACCGCTGCGAACAGAGGCGAGACCCCGTCCCGCCCGATGACTGTATCAAGCCGGCTCGGTATCGGCTGTTCGCCCATGAAGGCGGTCACCGCCAGGATCATCAGCACTATGAAAGATTCCGCCCTGATCCACGGCCGGATCTCCAAATCCGGATCAAGCCGCAATTTCGCCCTGTACAGGATGCCGTTGATGATCCCGAAGCCGAGCACCGCCGCGAGCAGCAGCTGCTTGAACAGCAGGGACTGGCCGTAGTCTGTCAGCAAAGAATCCGCCAGCCGCCGGAATATGCTGACGCCCGCGCCCTGTCCGGCCGTCACCACATCCGAGATGAACACTCCGGACACAGCGAGCACGATGATGGAGATCAGCGCAAACGGCGTGAACCAGGATAACACAGCGGTCCACTTCACTCTCCCGCACGTAAACCAGCCGAGGATCATCAGCAGACCGCTCCATACCATAACCGAAATGAGATGCACGGCATGCACCGTCACACCCCATAGCCCCGCCTGTTCGAAGGCATGACCGGCAAAACTCTGGGCAACGGCCACAGCCACCATGAGAACCACCCCGCCGCGGGCCATTGCACGCCCCTCCATCATGTCAAAAGCGAAAAACGCGATGAATACGATGGAAATCAAGTACATGACCAGCCAGGCCCGCCCGGCATTGAAGCCGAACAGCACCTGGCCGAACGCCCCGGCAAATGACAGATTGCCGGCCATATTCATAATGATAGAAAATACCGGCACCGCCCCGAAGACGATGACACCTGCCGCGGCCGCAATCATCAGCCACTTCGGCACACGGAACTTCGGCATGCAGCCCCGAGGCATTGCGCCTGCGGTCATCATTCCCATCAGCAGGGAGAGACACAGGTATAAAAGCAGCTGGGAGACAATAACCATCAATAGTCCTCCCTATTTACGCCTGCGGGCAAAGAAAATGATCATCGCAATCACCACAATACCAAGTCCGGCAATCAGCGCAATCACACCACCGGACATGCCGCCCTCGTCCTCGACTGCCGCATCTTCAACAGCACCTTCCGATTCTTCGGCAGGCACTTCATCCGTCTGTTCCTCAGGCTGCCCCTCTTCAGTCTGTTCCTCCGCTGTATCTTCAGATTCTCCAGATTCATCCGGTGCATCCCCGGCTACAGTAAATCCGTAATCCCCGCTGATCAAGTGGCCGTCAGCACCGTAGACTTCCCAGACGACAGTGTAATCCCCCGGGACAAGCGGTTCAGCGAAAGTGAGTTCCACCGTCTCCCCTTCAACAGTGATATTTTCGTAATCGAAACGCTCACCATCAGCATTTTCCAGATAGATTTCCTCTTCCTGCTGGATTTCAGAGTCGAAAGTCATCGTCACGGAGGACACTTCCTCCTGCATCTCGGATCCTTCCTCAGGACTCGACGACACCATTGTCGAATGCGCCTGCACCACACCTCCGAACACAGCGCTCATCATCAGTAAACTCAAAAAAACAATCAATCTTCTGCCCATTTACACACACTCCCATATTCTTTATGGGTTGAATTATATCATATTGAAACGCTTCCAATTAAAAGTCACACCATTGTCATGCCGGTTTTTATTGAAGTGTCAAAAAATGGACATCAGATACTTTTCCGATTACCATAATTACAGCGTACGTTTTAGTGTACGCCAATAATCAGGAATGACTATAGTTCTACACAACAATCATTGAATATCAGATTATTTACTGATTAAAGACATAGCGTTTTAAGGCTTCTATGTATCTTCCGTATTTTTCCTGATTGATGGGGGAGTATCTGACCCTGGTGAAATCTTCTTCAAACTGCTTTCTCAAGTTTTCTTTTTGGTTGGCAACCCTGATTTTTGTACTCTCTGCAGTTCCATCTATAAAAGTATATTTACCACCAGACTCATAATTGAAATACACTATACCATTGATGAATGCATTTAAACCCTGTGCCTCTTCCAATTCTTTTCTTAAAATTTTAATAGTATCCAAAACCTGCTCAAAAGGATGACCGTAATCTTTATAGCTTATCAATCCTTTTTCGTTGGTTTTCAGCACAAATGTTTTATAGTCTTTTTTGACATCATCATGGAATACATATCTGTTCAATATCTGCATGTTTTTGCTCTTCAGCGTGTCCTTACTCACATTGTAGTAGATATCGCCTTCCCAGCACTTTGTTTCGATGATATATATACCTTTATCACAAACTGCCAAATGATCAATCTGTCTGGGATTCTTACTGTCATAAAGAAGAACATTATTGAATATGTCATAGCGGGATATTAAGCCTTGCCGTTTAAATTCCCGAAGAATATCATCCAGCTGTCTCGCTGCCATCAGCTCGCCTTTGTTCTTATTCGTATTTTCAATATAATTTAATTTTTTCTTTAATTTTTCGTTCTCTTCAGCCAAAGACAATTCTTTTTCTTTCAAATCTGTTATTTCATGCACTCTATCATCCTGTTCTTGATGAAGTGTTTGAATCTTCGTATCTGTTCTGCCTCTTTCATCATTGACCAGCTTTACATTTTTCTGATTTTGTTGGAAAAGATAATAGACTGCCCCTGTCAGTACAAGGATAAAAATAATATAGATCAGGTCCATCATATGAAATAACTCTCCTTTTTGCATATTATTTGAAACATATCATAAATTTAGCCAAATGTGAAAATATTATGAATAATATGCATCGGATCCTGTCTCAATAGCCAATCACCCTTCCCAGCTTCTCCTCAAGCAATGACCACGCCGCCTCGTAACCATCATCCAGCCGTACCGGCCGGAACCCGAAATCGAGGTACATGTTCACCGCCTGCCAGCTCGTCGTCTGTGATGTCAGGTACGCCGCATCATGAAAGCCCGCCAGTATCGCCATCGCCCCGCCGAGCAGCGGTTTCGACAACCCCCGGCCCTGATATTCAGGCACAATCCCAACCCAGTGGATCCGCCCGCGGACATTGCCGTCCCCTTCCAGGTCACCGTACCAGGCAGTCGCCGTACCGACCGCTTCGCCGCGGGGGTCCATGAGGAATAAACATCGGTCGCCCATTTCATCGATGTGTTCACCAAATTCGCGCCCGAACCGCTCAAGCGCAGCCGCTTCACTATCAAATTCATCCACCCGCGTTTCAATGTTCGCCCAGATATTTTCATCCCCCGGCTGGAACATTTTGAAGCTGTAGCCCTCCGGCAGTTCATATCCCGGGATATCGTCCAGGTCTTCTCTTATCATCTGCAGTTTTATTTGTTTCATTTTATCATCGCTCCCAGTTTTTCTTACCAACACATCATTTATATATAAAAACTATTTGAAATGCAATTTTCGCTACCTCATAATAACTACATTCAATGTGAAGTTCTTCAGATTCCGATACGCAACAGGTTACACATCCATATACGTTAGGAAACGCTTACAATTAAATCAGGGAGGTAATCAAATGCTTACTCCTAGACAAAAACGCATCATCAAGTATCTAACGCAGCAGGAGGATTTCACCTCAGTCAGATTCCTGGCGGAAATGTTCAATGTAAGTGACCGGACAATCCAATATGATCTGGAACATATTGAGGATGCGCTTCAGCGTCCTGAAGTGAGAATCACCAGAAATAAAGGCAAAGGAGTGATAGTCAAAGCTGACGATGAATTACTCGGGATAGTATCTGATGTTACAGAGGAACATCTTAAATATTATTCTGCAGAAGAGCGTTTTGAGCAGATATTATTGATGCTTTTTGAATCACTGAACCCTATCTCTTCTGGAAAGTTATCAACCGATTTGAATGTCACACGCAGAACAATTGTCGATGACCTGAAATCTATCCACCAATGGCTAAAGAGACGTAAACTTGAACTGAATTATGTCCGGAATAAGGGATTCAATATCAAAGGTGATGAACAGAAGTTCCGGGAAAGCTATGTGGAAATACTCATTCAGCATTACAGACATATTGAAACACTGCCACACCTGAAATATGTGGGAAAGAACTCGCTTCCCAAGATTTATGAAGCAATTGAAAACGGATTGAACAAAGCCAATTATTCTCTGATGCAGAGTTCGATTGACGGACTGGTATTCCATATCGCTATTTCGCTGCACCGTCTCCGAAATGATTATGAAATAGTAATGCCCCGGGAAGAATTTGAGAAATTAAGTGAAAAAAAAGAGTTTGAGATTGCTGCCATTCTTCAGCAAGAAATTGAACAGACATTTAATCTCAGACTGCCGGTTTCTGAAACCGGTTATATAGCACTTCATCTGCTCGGAGCCAGACAATCATTCAATGAGAAAACAGTTGAATTCGAAGAGGATGATGTTTTAAAGAGTACAATCATTTATTTTCTTAGAAATATAACACAACAGATCGGTGTCACCATCGATAAGGATAAGGAACTGATACAAGGTTTGCTTGTGCATCTGAGACCTGCCATCTACAGGATGAAATATGGTTTTAGAAACGACAATCCACTCCTGGGCGAAATTAACGACAGATATCCGGACATCATCTACGCAATAGAAGCGAATATCCATTTGCTCGAGGACACCTTCGAGGTGACATTCAGCAATGATGAAGTAGCATTCATCGCCATTCATGTTGGTTCTTCCATCGAAAGAAAAAACATGAGCAGAAACACTGATTTGAACATAGTACTGATCTGTGGAAGTGGTATCGGCACTTCACAATTACTAAAAACACGGATTGAAAGTTACTATCCGGAACTTAATATAATCGAAGTACTTTCCCTGTCCAAACTGGAACCTTCATATTTTGAGAGACATGACCTTGATCTCATTATCAGTACAATCCAAATGGAGGAACAGCCTGTAAAAATGATCAATGTCAGTCCTTTTCTTGACAGCAATGACAGGAGCAAACTGAATTCGGCAATCAATTCCCACAGAGAAACTGTTGTCCAGAAGACCATGGAACTCGGCCCTGTCCTAAATCAGCTGATGCATGCTGAGCATATCAGGTGGAACGTTTCAGCCGACACATGGAAAAAAGCAATTTCAAAAACAGTTGAGCCATTGATTGAAGATTCAATTGTCCAGCCCGAATATGCAGATGAAATCATCAGACAGTTCAACATACATGGCCCCTATATGGTAATAGGCAGCCAGATCGCATTAATACACGCTTCATCTTTCAATTATGTGAATCAGACGGGATACAGCTTTGTATCACTCGATGAACCGGTCAGATTTGGACATGAAGATTATGACCCTGTCAGATATATCATATGTCTGGCGACCACCTCACCTAAAATTCATTTGAATGCACTCAGGCAACTTTCTTTCATCCTAATGGACAAAGTAAGGATGGAGCGGGTCAAGAACCACGGGAAGCCGGGATTGATAGAGAATATAAATGAGGTCAGCAAACTGTAGAGGTGGTGATATTTTTGTTAAAAGACGTATTGATTGAAAAAAATATACAGATCCAAGATGAAATAGACGGCTGGGAGGCTGCCATCGAGACAGCTTCCTTCCCCCTTCTTGAATCCGGGAAAATCGAACAAGGTTATGTAAATAGAATGATACAGAATGTCCATGAACTTGGACCCTACATTGTCATTTCCCCTCAGATTGCCATCGCACATGCAAGGCCGGACGGAACAGTAAACGAAATTTCGTTAAGTCTGTTGAAGCTTGACACCCCGGTTAATTTTTCGGAAGGGGACCATGAGGCTTCTTTAGTATTTGTCCTTGCCGCTGTGGATAACGAGCAACATTTGGATATACTGCGGGATTTGGCAACAAAACTTGGTGATCGGGATATTGTGAACGCACTGTTATCAGCAACAAGCAAAAAAGATATATATAAAATACTTAGTTAATCGGAGGAATTGAAAATGAAGTTTTTAGTTGTATGTGGTCACGGATTGGGCAGCAGTTTCATGATTGAAATGAACATTGAACAAGCATTGAAAGAACTGGACATCAATGAGAGTCATATCGAAGTGGATCATAGTGATCTCGGTTCAGCCTCGCCGGATATGGCAGATGTATTCATCTGTGGAAAAGATCTTGCGGATAATGTGGCAAGCTTCGGTGAACTTATTGTACTGGACAACATTTTGGATAAGGACGAACTCAAAACAAAAATAGAAGAGAAACTGAAAGAAAAGGGAGCGCTTTAAACTTAAAAAACTGGAGGGGTATAAATGGAAACTTTACTTTCTGTATTGGTTGATATATTCAGCCAGCCAGCTATTCTTGTCGGCATCATCGCACTTATTGGACTGTTAATTCAGAAAAAACCATCGTCTGAAGTTACAAAGGGAACAACAAAGACAATACTTGGATTCATCGTGCTGAGTGCTGGCGCAGGAGTCGTATCTGGTTCATTGGAGCCATTTGGAAGCATGTTCCAGCAAGCGTTCAGTGTACAGGGCGTCGTACCAAATAATGAGGCAATCATTTCCATAGCACTTGAACAGTATGGCTCAACGGCTGCATTGATCATGATATTCGGTATGATTGCCAACATACTCATCGCGCGTTTGACAAACTTGAAATACATCTTTTTGACGGGGCACCACACATTCTATATGGCCGCTTTTCTCGCCATAATTCTGACTGTAGGCAACTGGTCAGGTATTCCACTCATCATCGTCGGTTCCATCGCTCTCGGTATCATCATGGCGATATTCCCCGCTCTTGCACAGCCGACCATGAAAAAGATTACAGGCAACGACCAGGTCTCACTGGGACATTTCGGAACAGTCAGTTACGTTGCCTCCTCTGCTGTCGGTTCTTTATTCAAAAAGAAATCTGTTTCAACGGAAGATATCAATTTTCCGAAAGGGCTGAGCTTCCTGAGAGACAGTTCAGTCAGTATCTCCCTGACAATGGTCGTCATATATATTGTTGCTGCATTATTTGCCGGCCCGGCATTTGTTGAAGGTGAACTCAGCGGCGGGACCAACTATCTTGTCTTCTCACTGATTCAGGGCGTGACATTCGCCGCCGGGGTATTCATCATCCTGTCCGGTGTCCGTCTGATCCTTGCTGAAATCGTCCCGGCATTTAAAGGGATTTCCGAAAAGCTTGTGCCGAATTCCAAACCGGCACTCGATTGTCCCATCGTGTTCCCATATGCTCCAAATGCAGTACTTATCGGATTCTTCGTCAGTTTCGTAGCTGGGGTCATCGGCATGTTTGCGCTGTTTTTGACAGGTGGCGTTGTTATTCTTCCCGGTGTTGTTCCCCACTTTTTCCTCGGCGCAACTGCTGGAGTATTCGGCAACGCAACCGGGGGGATAAAAGGTGCTGTCGCAGGGGCCGCCTTGAACGGCATACTCATCACCTTCCTGCCATTGCTCTTCCTTCCATACCTTGGAGAACTCGGCGCCGCAAGCACGACTTTCTCCGATACTGATTTCCTTCTTGTAGGAATAGTACTCGGATATATCGCCAAGTACCTTGGTGAAATTGGCGTTATTGCATTGATTGTACTTGTTCTCATCGGAAGTATCATGCTTCAGAAAAAGTTTGGGAACAAAAAGGTCAACAGTGAAGAAGCAAAATAAACTGAGGGGGATTCACAATGAAGAATACAACTGACCTATCTATCAGTAACCTATCCATAAATACCATAAGGGCTTTGGCACTTGATTCCGTGGAAGCGGCCCAGCACGGCCATTTGGGAATGCCTCTTGGATCCGCACCGATGGCTTATGAACTCTGGAAGAACCACTTGAAAGTCAACCCGGAAAATCCAGAATGGTTTAACCGCGACAGGTTCGTCCTGTCCGCCGGACATGGATCCATACTCAATTATATACTACTTCATTTGAGCGGATATGATGTCACTTTGGACGACCTTAAAGGATTCAGACAAATTGGCAGCAGAACACCCGGCCATCCTGAATATGGACATACAGAAGGTATAGAAGCCACCACGGGGCCACTCGGACAGGGAATCGGTCACAGCGTCGGGATTGCCATGGCCGAAAAATATTTGAGTGCCACTTTCAACAGACCTGGATATGATATCATCGATCATTTCACATACAGTATATGTGGTGATGGGGACCTGATGGAAGGCGTATCATACGAATCTGCTTCACTGGCCGGACATTTGAAACTTGGAAAACTTATTATACTTTTCGATTCCAATGATGTTGTCCTGGACGGCAATGTTACCGATTCTTTCTCAGAAGACATTAAAAACCGTTTTGAGAGTATGGGATGGCAGCATCTTTTTGTTGACGACGGACATGATTTGAATGCAGTTAACACCGCTATAAACGAAGCAAAATCCGAAACAGAGAAACCAACAATCATCGAAGTGAAAAATACGATTGGTTTTGGCGTCGAACATGTTGAGGGTACACATAATGCTCACAGCGATCCGGTTGGCCAAGACGCTATACAAAAAGCGAAAGCACTATATGGGTGGAAACATGATGAAGATTTCTTTGTACCGGATGGTGTCTACAGTCATTTTGCTGAGATTGCTTATGAAGGAAGCAAGACAGAAACTCAGTGGAATACACTTCTTAGTGGTTATAAAGAATCCTATCCGGATGAACACTCGGCACTTCTGAAAATCATCGATAAAGAGCTGGATACAGCTACTGCAGATCTATCTGAGTTATTCGAAGGGACGGAGAAGATGTCCACCCGGGTTGCATCGCACAAGATAGTCAACCACTTGGCGGAAGATAATGCGGCCATCCTTGGAGGTTCTGCCGATTTATCCAAGTCCAACAAAACGACTCTGGAGAAATTCCCTGATTTCACTGCAGAAAATCATTTCCAGGGAAGAAATATTAAATTCGGTGTCAGAGAATTCGCAATGGGAACAATAGGCAATGCCTTGGCCCTCAACCATTTGAGACCATATATCAGCACGTTCTTTGTGTTCTCTGACTATCTCAGACCAGCAATCAGGTTATCTGCATTGATGAAACTGCCTGTCACATACGTCTTCACACATGACAGTGTTGCAGTCGGGCAAGATGGACCAACCCACCAGCCGGTGGAGCATCTGGCTTCATTCAGAGGGATGCCGAACATCAATGTCATACGCCCTGCTGATGCCATTGAAACAATCGGTGCCTGGATGATAAGTTCAGAATCCAGCAGCACTCCTACCCTGTTGGCTTTAGGCAGGCAGGATGTTCCAGTTCTCAAACAGGATTACAATCTGATTGTCGAGGGCACCAGAAAAGGCGCTTACACACTCTCTGAAAAAGAACAGGCCGAGGGCATTCTGATTGCGACAGGCTCAGAAGTCCATCTGGCGCTTGAGGCACAGAAAAGACTAGATGACGAAGGCATAGCAGTTAATGTCGTGAGTATGCCATCATGGGAGCTGTTCGAAAACCAGAACAAAGAATATAAGGATAAAGTGTTGATTCCTTCACTGCGTAAAAGACTCTCGATTGAACTGGGTTCGAAACTGGGCTGGAGAGAATATGTTACAGAAGACGGCTCAGTAATGAGTGTGGATTCATTCGGTGAATCCGGAGCCGGTGAAGATGTTATTCAAGCAAAGGGGTTTACTGTTGAAAATGTAGTCAAACACTATAAAAACCTATAAATCACTTCCCGGGATGAAAGCACGATTATCATCCCGGGATTTCAGTCTCAGGTGATCCAATTCCCCTTTTCCTGCGTATACTGTATAACTTATGATAAACAATGAAGCGGGGTGCGGGTTATGCGCAGACTTATATTTTTACTGACAATGATTTTGGTCATTGCCGGCTGCGGCAATCAGGGTGAACAGGCCGGGGAGGAAACGGAAAATACGAATGAGGATGTCGCATCTGAAACAAACACTGCTGAGGAATCTTCTGAAAAAGCATCGGAAGATGAATCTGGTATTGAACCTGAAACAGAAGAGGAACAGCCTTCCACCATACCGACTGAGCAGGTGGAGATTCTGAAGGATGAGCGCGAGGGCATCGTCCCGGAGCGGATTGAGATTCCGGCGATTGATGTGGATGCGCCGGTACAGCATCTCGGTCTGAAGGACAATGGTGAGATGGAAGTGCCGGATACGCTTAATGATACTTCGTGGTATGAACCGGGATATGAGGTCGGGGCGCCGGGCAACGCGGTGATTGCGGGACATGTTGATGATACGGTGAATCCGGGTGTGTTCAAGCAGCTGCATACCCTGGAGCCGGGCGATGAGATCATCGTCCACGGTGAGGATGGTGATACTCTGACGTTCACGGTCTATGACAAGGAGCTGTTCGATGCGGACGAGGCGCCGGTTGACAAGATTTTCGGCTACTCCCACAACAGCCTGCTGAACCTGATTACATGCGAAGGACCGTATGACTACGACGTCGGCGGCACACCGAACCGCTGGGTCATCTATACTGAACTCGATACTGAGAGCTGATTATTGCATGGAGGCCAATATCTGCGGCATCCATGCCTTTTTGTTCCGATTAATATATAATGGACGAATGACGCACAAACAAAGGAGAATCGTATGACAAGGACCGACTCGGAACTGTACGAGGGTCTCCGGGCAGGTGATAAGGCCTGTCTGGAAATGCTCTACCGGAAATACGAAAAGCTGCTCTATTCCTATGCCTACAAGATGACCTCGAGCCATGAACGCTCCGAGGAAGTGGTGCAGGATGTCTTCATGAAAGTCTGGCAGAAGAAAGGGGCCTACGACGAAAACAAGGGGAAATTATCGACGTGGCTCATTACGATCACCCGGAATTCTGCGATTGACATTTCAAGACGTAAAAAGATCGATACTTATGAATATGATGAACGTGATGATGTGAACCCGGACAGTGACCACTTCAATTCACCGGTGGAAAAACAGGCGGAACACCATGAAGACCGTGAAATCATAAATGACGCAATGCAGAAACTGAACGACGAACAGCACAGGATCGTCACGCTGTTCTATTTCAAGGCGTATTCCCAGTCCCAGATTGCCGAAGCACTCGATGTGCCGCTCGGCACGGTGAAGAGCCGGCTGCGGCTCGCGCTCGGACATCTCAGGGAAAATATGGATCCCGCACGGAAAGGGGGCACTCAAAATGAATGATAGCAGACACTGCGATCGACTGATCGACTATTACAACGGACACTTGGACCAGAAGGAAGAAGCGGAATTTGAAAAGCATCTCGAAGAGTGCCCCGACTGCCAGGCTGAACTGGCCGAATGGGAGGCACTGAACGCGGAACTGGCCCGTAACACCGAACAGCTGGACCCGCCTGACGGCATGGAAGACCGGATTCTCGGCAACATCTTCGCGGAAGATACAAAACAGGAGCAAAACCCGGTGGATGACAGGGATACTGCGCGATATAAAAACGAAAAAAGAACGAAAACGGGCTTCTATAAAAAACTGCTGATTCCGCTCGCCGCCGCCCTGCTGCTGTCGGTGATCGGCAACATCTATCTGTGGAACGCCCAGCAGCAGACCGAGTCGCTTTCGCAGGCACTGCTCGAGGACGGTGAGACGATCAACCTGGCACCGACGTCCGAGGCGGAAGGCATGAATGCGAAAATCGCGATGCATGAAACGAACGGCAGCCAGACGCTTGTACTCCAGGCACAGAACTTCACGGATCTCAATGAAGGCGAAGTCTACCAGGTATGGCTCCTGAAGGATGAACAGCCGTACCGTGCAGGCACGCTCGTGCCGAACGACAGCGGTGAAGGATACACGGTATTCACACTGGATGATGCTCAAGATGTGGATTGGGACACGGTTGCAATCACAGTGGAAGCATCCCCCCAGAACCAGGCACCTCAGGGTGACATCGTCATGTCAGCCGACTTCTAAATATCATCTCCATTTCAGTTCTGGACAGGCTGGAATGGAGATTTTTTAATTTTTTTATGAAATCATGTGATCCATTTGTAATCTCCATGCGTATACATAGTGAAAACAAACAAAAGGAGTGAGAAGGATGGATTTTAAAAAGCTGGCCGTCATTCCCATGGCAGCATTGCTCGTATTTTCGAATGCAGGGATGGCCCAGGCAAACGACACAGAGGAACATACGCCGACAGTTGAAACTGAAGCCGCAGATCTGAGGTCGACGCTCGATCATCTGCTGAGTGAACACGCATTCCTTGCTGTCGAGACGATGAGAAAAGGTGCCGACGGTGCTGAGGATTTCGATCAGTCGGCCGCAGCACTGGAGCAGAACACGATGGAACTTTCGGATACCATCGCATCCGTGTACGGTGAAGAAGCCGGACAGCAGTTTGAAGAGATGTGGAGCAGCCATATCGGCTACTTCGTGGACTACGTCAACGGCACAGCTGAAGGCGATGAAGCGATGAAGGAAGAAGCGCTCAACCAGCTGTCACAGTACCGCGATGATTTCTCCAAATTCCTTGAAACCGCCACTGAAGAACGCGTAGACGCTGAAGGACTGGCTGAAGGACTTCAGATGCACGTCGATCAGCTGATCGGTGCATTTGACGCATATGTAATGGGAGACTATGAAACAGCGTATATGTATGAAAGGGAAGCAATCGGCCATATGTATATGGTCAGCAAAGGCCTCTCTACAGCCATCGCCGACCAGTTCCCGGATCAGTTCAACAATACTGACCCTGCCACACCGGCTGCAGACCTCCGTTCCAATCTGAACCATCTGTTCAGTGAACACGCAGGACTCGCCGCAGTTGCGATGCAGAACGGCATCGACGGCTCAGAAGACTTTGAAGCATCCACCATGGCACTTGAAGCCAATACCGAAGATCTAGCCGCAGCAGTGACAGACGTCTACGGCGAGGAAGCCGGACAGCAGTTCAAGGCAATGTGGAGCGAACACATCGGCTACTTCGTGGACTACGTCAATGCCACAGCTGAAGAAGACACAGCCGCACAGGAAGAAGCGATGAACAACCTTGAAATGTACAAGGAAGAATTCTCCAAGTTCATGGAAACCGCAACAGAAGGCAACCTGCCGGCTGAAGGCCTGTCCGAAGGACTTCAGATGCACGTCGAACAGCTCATCGGCACATTTGACGCCTACCATTCAGGCGATTATGAGACTGCCTATACCGAGCTCAGAGAAGCCTACAGCCATATGTTCATGACAGGCAAAGGCCTCTCAGGCGCGATTGTAATGCAGATGCCGGACCAGTTCATGTCCGAAATGCCTGAAGAGATGCCGAACACAGCACTCGCACCACCTGAAAAATCCGTTGAAACAGGTTACTATCAGGCTCAATAATATAGTAACAGCCATTTTACTGAAAGCGGCAGCCTCTCCTCCTGAGGCTGCCGCTTTTCTTATGAAATACTAACTATTACCTCTTGAAACAAAATCCAAAAAATAACCATTGTAATCATAATTTAAAAATATTACAATTATTGTAAATGAACACTTTTATAAAAGAGGTGCGGATATGCCTGAACATGTTCTGATTTTTTTGATAGACACATTAATTTTATTCCTTCTCGTCCTATCTTTTTATCTAATAACAGTTTACGGATATAACCTGCTCTTATCATTATTTGCATTCAAGAAAGCAAAACGTGATTACAATCTACTTCCTGATAAAAGCAGATTTTTAATATTGGTTGCAGCACATAATGAGGAAAAAGTTATACGAACAACTATTAAGGAACTTAAAAAAATTGCTTATGACCCGAGAAAATTCGACATTTTCATAGTGTCAGACAGGTCTGAGGATAGAACAACTCAGATTGCTGTTGAAGAAGATGTTAAAGTCATAGATACTATCCTGGATAAATTTCCAAGAGAAGGCATAGGTAAACCGGCTGGACTTCAATATGCGCTAAGGGAGATAGGATTTGATAACGTCCGGGAAAATTATGACTTGGTCATGATTCTGGATGCTGACAACTTTGTAGATTACTCAATTTTAAGAGAACTGAACTCGCAATTCATAGAAAAAGGTAGACCCCAGGTAATACAGTCCTACCTGGACAGTAAGAATCACAATAAAGCCATGAGTTTAGCGTACAGTATGGTATTCTGGACAAATAATAGGTTCTCCCAGGTAAGCCGCTACAGACTGAAATTGAACAATTCCATCGGAGGTACCGGTTTCGTCGTAAGATCGGATTATTTGATTGGCAGCGGGGGGTTTAACTACAGTTCATTAACCGAGGATCTCGAAATGGAAATAGAAATTGTCAAGAAAAATGGAAGAATACTTTGGAATGAATTCGCAGCTGTATATGATGAGAAGCCCGAGAAATTGGGAGTCTCAATGAAACAGAGGCACCGATGGGCAAAAGGGCATTTTTACGTCGCATTCAAACAGTTTCTACCATTGCTCTGGCTAAGTATCCGGCATCTGGATATCAGATATCTGGACAAGGTATTTTTTCTGATGACCATGGCACGCTCAACACACTTCATTTTAATGTCATTAGCTGTGTTATTGTCTGCTTTGCTGTTAGCCTTCGAGGGGGAACTTTACACTGTATTTACAAATGCGACTCTAACTTCCTCTGTAGATTTCATCAATAAACATTTTATTTTTGCAAACATAATGAATATTATTTTATTGAGCTACAGTTTTATCTTTCTACCCCTCTTTGCAACTTACTCCAAAATAAAAAACAGACGCTTCATACGAAATATTAGCGTATTTCTGTATTACATAGTAACGGACTTCATTATTCAGATCCTTGCCATGTTTACATGGCCAAAACAGAATTCCTGGTACAAGACGCCACATATTCAAAATGAGATCAAAGAACTCGATGAAGAAGAAATCATCGATGGGACAGGGGATTCTACACCATCATCATGAACATTCCATAAATTGTTTTAATCTGCAAAACCGGCCCGAAGAGTGCTCACTTTCCGAGTTCCCTACTGGTCTATCCACTTGTAGAGACCCATCCTGTAGCCCCACTTCTTCGTCATTTCACTGAACCAGATGACGTGCGAGTTCTCCCGTTCGATCCAGTTCTCGCCTTCAAGGTTCGGTGCGGCGATATAATTCAGGTCGTAACCGGCATCGTTCACTTTATCGAAGATGAATTCCGCCCTGTCCACATGGTAGTCGCTGGTGACGACCATGGCGGAATCGATGCCCTCCCCTTCCATGAAATCCATGGTGCTGACGGCATTGGTATACGTACTTGTGGCGTCATTTTCCACGATCAGTGCCTCTTCAGGGATGCCGTAATGCTCTGCCACAGTCTTCAGTCCGGAAGTGCTGCCGTCCTTTTCCGACGCCGTAATCAGCACTTCATCCGCATATCCTTCCTCATACAGTTCAGCAGCCTGCTTCACCCTGCCCTGGTCACCGCCGCCGAGGACGACGATGACATCACTCTCCCGGGGCTCCTCCGCTTCGACCGGCAGGAAGCTGTCGGCGAGGATCGTGGCGGCAAAGACTGTGAGCAGGCTGCCGAGGGTCATTATAAATTTCAGATTCATATTTGCCTCCAATTAAAAAGACCGGTCATCTTCCCCGGTCTCCCACGCTGCATGAATTCCATTTGCGTTCATTTTAAGGATACATGATAACAGATAACCCGGATGATGGGAAATGAAATGCTGAATGCATCTTTCCCTATGCGGGCCGTTTACCGGCGCGTTGTTATGGGAATAACGTATCAATCACATCCATATTTATAAATCATATGAGCAGGGGGACGTACATAATGGGCACAATCGAGTCTTTTTCAAACGAACAGCAGCTGCTGAACAGGATCGATCACTATAGACGGAAGAACTTGCGCGAAGAGCGCCTTGCCGTCATTTCGGAATACGACCTCGGTGACATGCTGATCCACTATCCCAACATCAGGCAGAAATCGTCGGAAGGCGACGCCTGGGACCGGGTCGTCGCATGGTTTTCCGGCGAGGATAGAGACGAGCAGATCATGGATGAGCTGCATCTCGGCGATTACGAACAGCAGGTCTACAAAAAATCGCTCGAGAACGGCAAGATGCTGCTCTATATCGACTATGACGACGAGACGCTCCGCTCCATAAAAGGCACGGAGCCGCATGCAGCAAGCACTTACGGCCATGGGGATGAAGATCATATTGCCCAGGACACCCAGCCGCTCCGGAAGGAACGGCCTGCCGCGGGTCAGGAAAATGTGGACCTGGGCGAGGTCATCGTCAGCAAATACACCGATTCGGAGTTTGAGGAGATGGACATCCCCGTCGAATATGACGATGTGAATATTGAACGGCGGCGGCTTGAAGCGGAGCCGCTGCTAGAGGACTACAACAATGATGACACCGACGATGATGAGGATGTCATCCGCATACCGATCACTCGGGACCGGCTTAAGGTCATCAAGGAAAAAGTCGTCACGGAGGAAGTCATCATCAGAAAAGACAGACGGACAAAAACCAAACACATTTCGGAAGTCGTCGCCCATGAGGATATAAAAGTGGCGGAAGTGAAACAGGAGAAAGAATGACAGAAACGCTCCCGGGTCTTTGACCCGGGAGCGTTTCATATATAGAGCCGACAGCGAGAATCGAACTCGCATTGCAGCCTTACCATGGCTGTGTTCTGCCATTAAACTATGTCGGCAAGATTAGGTTGGACGGTTAATTTATCAACCTAATTGATTATAACATATATTATGCAAAACGGAATCCTATTTTTCAAGAAAACAGGGCAGAAATGGTGAAAGTTGAAACCATACGGGCTCACTTATACTTTTTCATCAGAGCTTCCGGGATATGGCAGTAGTCATCCGGACATCTGTCGAGTCTGTCCTGATGTTCGGCTGCGCTTTTCACATAATTCTTGAGCGGGAGCACTTCGACTGCGATACGGTCACGGTCGCTTCTTTCATCTATGAATGCCTCCGCCGCCCGCAAGTGCCCAGCATCTTCACTGTAAAGGCCGGTCCGGTATTTCTCGCCGGCATCCTCACCCTGCCGGTTCACACTGTACGGATCGATGATTTCGAACAGATATCCCATCAGTTCCCTGATAGAGACCACCGACGGATCAAACTCTGTCTTCACACATTCCGCATAGCCGTCATATTCACCCCCCAGAGTGCTGGATGCACCATTCGCACGCCCCGCTTCGGTCGATATTACACCCGGCAGTGTCTTGATGAACGCCTCAACGCCCCACAGACATCCGCCGGCAATATATACAGTTTCCATGCCGCAACCCTCTTCCTGAAAATACTCTGGTACTATCCAGAGTACCCTGTTTCAATGATCACTTCAATCAAATTAATTTGATCTGTCCTTTTTCATTGCGAACATATGTTCGGTATTCTATAATTGAATCCACAACACATATAAAAGTGAGGGGATTGGATGTCTATATCATTGGTGACGAGCCAGATAAAGCGTCTGGAAAGTGAGATCGATTCACTGAGGCGGAAGATGCAGAAGGAGACGCAGAATGAAGCGGATGCTTTGAACAATATATCGAAATCTACGAAGAAACTGAACAACAGCAAGACGAGTGCTTCACTGAACAGTGCAATCCGTGATTTTGACAATGCGAACCGGAAACTGAACAGGTCGCAGGAGGAAAAGGCGTATCTTTCAAAGAGCCTGGCGAAAAAGGAAAGGATGCTGAACGACAAGCGGGACCGTCTCATGACACTCCACTACAAGCATATGCGGGAGGATATCGATGAGATTGAATCATTCTATACGGACAAAGAGGCGGAGATCCAGCGGAAGATCGACCACTCGAAACAGAAGCCGTTCGATGTGTTCATCTCGCATGCCACGGACGACAAGGATGATTTCGTTACAAAGCTGACCGAAGGTCTCAAGGATGAAGGCATCCGGCTCTGGTATGACAGCGATGAAATCGGCTGGGGCCAGAGCATCCGGCAGAGAATCGACCGCGGACTGACGAACTCACGCTTTTTCATCGTGGTATTGTCCACATCGTACATCAACAGCCACTGGACGAACTATGAACTGGACGGCATACTGCAGCGGGTGGCCGGTTCAGGGGAGAACATCCTGCTGCCGATCTGGCATAACATCTCAAAAGACGAGATCGATGCCTTCAGTCTGACACTGAGCGACAAGTTTGCACTGAACACGGACCAGCATGATGTCGAAGAGATGATCGGCGCGCTTGTCAGCCTCATCAAGCACAACAGCGTGAACGCATAAAAACAGCCAAAGCAGAAATCTGCTTTGGCTGTTTTTCGCCTGTCCTATTGTCTTTGTTTGACCCAGTTGATGATGCCGCCGGCGAGCATTATGTCCTTGTGGCGGCGGGTGAGGCTGTGGCTGACCAATACAGTATCACCGGATTTTTTGAGCGTCACTTCAAACGGATCATCTCCCTGGATGGCCTGCCGGACGTTATTGAACTGGAGGGTGTCCCCCTCTTCGATCAGTTCGTAGTCGTCATCATTCTCGAAAGTAACCGGCAGAATGCCGAAGTTGATCAGATTCTGGAGGTGGATCCTGGCGAAACTCTTGACCAGCACGACCTTGAGGCCCAGGTAGCGCGGTGCGAGCGCCGCGTGCTCACGGCTCGATCCCTGTCCGTAGTTGTGTCCGGCGACGACGGTATGTCCGCCCTGCTCCAGTCTTATCATCGCCTGGTTGTGGTAGTTCGAATCGACGCCTTCGAAGGCGAATGTGCTGATTTTCTGTATGTTACTGCGGTACGGCAGAACCCTTGAGCCGCCGGCCAGTATTTCATCCGTTGAAATATTGTCCCCCATCTTGAGGAGCACAGGCAGTTCGAAATCATCCTCAATCGGCTCGAAGTCGGGGATTTCGGAGATATTCGGTCCTTTCTCGAGCTCGATGCCACTGCTGTCCTCAGGCGGCGCCTCGAGCATCTCCTGTGTTTTGATGGGTTTCGGCTCCGCCACTTCCGGATAGTCCATATCCAGCTTCCTCGGATCCGTGATCACTCCGTAGAGTGCCGAAGCCGCAGCAATCTCAGGGCTGCAGAGGAATACGCTGTCCTCCTTCGTTCCGGAGCGGCCCGGGAAGTTCCTCGGCGTCGTCCGCAGGCTGTTCTGTCCCGTGGCCGGTGCCTGTCCCATGCCGATACAGCCGTTGCACCCTGCCTGGTGCATGCGGCCGCCCGCGCCCAGGAGATTTGCGATATGTCCGTTTTCGACGAGCTGCTGCAGCAGCTGTCTTGATGTCGGGTTGATATCGAACGAGATGCCGTTGGCGATATATCTGCCCTGGACGATCAGACTTGCAATCGCAAAGTCGCGGTAGCCGGGGTTGGCCGAAGACCCGATGTATGACTGGTAGATCGGTTCCCCTTCGATTTCAGTGACGGGCACAACATTGTCCGGGCTGGTCGGTTTCGCAATGAGCGGCACCAGTTCGGACAGGTTGATCTCATCATGGTCGTCGTACTCAGCACCTTCGTCCGCTTTCAGTTCAACCCATTCATCACCCCGGCCTTCCTGCGCCATGAACCGCTTCACTTCATCATCCGACGGGAAGACCGTGGCGGTTGCACCGAGTTCAGCGCCCATGTTGGCAATGACGTGGCGGTCCATCGCAGACAGATTATCCAGCCCGGGGCCGTAGTATTCGATGATCCTGCCCACGCCGCCTTTCACACTGTGGCGTCTGAGCATTTCCAATATCACGTCTTTGGCACTGACCCACTCAGGCAGCTCACCGGTCAGTTTCACGCCCATCACACGCGGCATCTCCACGTGGTATGCCTCGCCTGCCATCGCCATCGCGACATCGATGCCGCCGGCGCCCATCGCAAGCATGCCCATGCATCCGTTTGCACATGTATGGCTGTCGGAGCCAAGCAGCGTCTTGCCGGGGATGGCCAGCTCCTGCATATGCACAGGATGGCTCACACCGTTGCCCGGCCGGCTGTAGTGTACGCCGAACTTCCGGGCGGCACTCCTTAGGAATATGTGGTCGTCGGGATTACGGTAGTCATCCTGGATCAGGTTGTGGTCCACGTACTGAGCCGAAACTTCCGTCTTCACCCTGTCCAGATCCATCGCCTCGAGTTCGAGCATCACCATCGTGCCGGTCGCATCCTGCGTCAGCGTCTGGTCGATCTTGAGCCCGATTTCTTCGCCGGGCGTCATCTCACCTGACAACAAATGTTCCTTGATCAATTTCTGAGCTACATTCAACTGCATCTTCCTGTCCCCTTTCCATTAAATGCATCCCTTGTCCGGGACACTGTTATACTTACTATTTCACTTTAACGGCCGCTTCAAACTGGATTTGAAGATTTTACCATGAAATTTCCTGTATCCGGGTCTGTATGCATATCTCCCGAAATGCGATACACTGGAGGGTGCGATAAAAATCACGTTGAAAACGGGATATAAAACTATTGGAGTGATTGTATTTGGTGCAGCTGACTGAACAGATGATACAAAGCCTTTATTCGGACAATTTTTACAAAAGAGGGCAACGCTACTTTGAAGCAGGCAGCGTGAAGGATGTTACGTATGTGCCGGAGAAGAACATATGGCGGGCGAAAGTTGCCGGCAGCCGGACGTACAACACACGGGTCATCCTGCATGAAGACGGGATTTCCGACTTCTGTGACTGTCCCGCCTACCCGACATACGGCCAGTGCAAGCACATCTGTGCAACACTCCTCGCCATCAGACACCGGCAGGAGATGGAAAAGTCCCGCCCGCCTGCCCGCAGCTTTTTCAACAACCGCTCTTCGAACAACCCCCGCTTCAAAAAAGCGGAGGAACTCATCGATATCCTCGGCGGCGACCCAACACCTCAGTACGATAAAGACCCGCTTCACATCGAGTACACACTCGCGTCATTGAAGGACACTTCCGCATACGGGGGCCGCGAGGTCTTCAACATCCGGCTCAGGGTCGGCGAAGACCGGCTGTATGTCGTCAAGGACATCCGGGAGTTCCTGGAGGCTGCGGGGACAGGCACACCTGTGGAATTCGGCAAACATTTCACCTTCCACCCGGAATATCACACATTCAGTGAATGGGACATGGAAGTGCTGAACAGTCTGATCGACATCCACAATACCGAGGCATTCTACACAAGGAGCAGCAGCTGGATGCCGAGACCGAAATCCAAGGAACTCACCATCCCGCACTATGCGCTGGACAATCTGCTCGCACTCCTTAAACACCAAAACTGCAAGTATGATGACGGCTGCGCCACCTACAGGAAACTCGAAGTGTCGGATTCACCGGCACCTGTATCATTCTCCCTGGAGCAGCCGGACAGTGACGAATACCGCCTGAAAACGCACGGCGTCACCGACGGTGAATTCTATCATCGGTACGGCTGGTACTCGGAGGACGGCATACTGTATAAACTCTCAAAAGAGCAGCAGGCAATGATACCGATGCTCCAGAACACCAAAGGCAGGATCGACCGTTTCGGCATCACCATTTCAGAAGACCAGGTCGGTGATTTCATCAGCCGTGCCCTGCCGGCCATCAGACAGCTGGGCGAGGTGTCGCTCGAAGGGGAAATCTCAGACCAGGTGATAGAGACGCCGCTCACGATCAGAGTGTTCGTCGACCAGTCGGATACGTCCGTCGATATCGGCGTCCGGTACCAGTACGGCGATGTGTCGATCAACCCGCTCGATGAGCAGGCTGACGATGGAAGCCGCGAACAGATACTGATCCGGGATCATCCGCAAGAACAGTACTTCATGGACATACTGAAAAGCACCTTCATGCAGCAGTGGGACGGGGCACTCCATATCACAACGGAGGACGGGCTGTTCCATTTCCTGCACGACACGCTGCCGGACCTCGGGGACCTTGCAGAGATCTATATGGCCCCGTCACTCCGGGGCATGGTCCTCCCCGATCCACCGAGGGCATCCGTTTCTGTCGATGCAAATGAATCAAATGATTTCCTGGAAATCGATTTCACGATGGACGGCATCAATCCGGAGGAGATTCCGGATGTATTGAAAGCCGTCCGGGAGAAACGGCGCTTTGTCCGTCTCCCGAACGGTTCGTTCATGCCGCTTGATGATTCAGCGCTGAGTGATGTTGCCAGCCTCCATGAATCATTCGAAACCAGTGCTTACAGCAGCTCGGACGGCTCCATGACCCTGCCGCTCTACCGCGGCCTCGAGGTCGAGGGGGCGCTCATGGACCTGGACGCGGGGCAGAGCGATTTCAGCAGCAGCTTCCGCGAATTCGTCTCTTCCGTCAAGGAACCGGAGACAGGAGACACCCGGATTCCGGAAAAACTGAATGCAGATCTCAGGACCTATCAGGAGACCGGTTTCAAATGGCTCAAATCCTTATCCCGTTACGGTATCGGCGGTGTCCTGGCTGATGATATGGGACTCGGCAAGACACTGCAGGCAATCGCCTATGTGATGAGCGAGATGGAGGAGGGCGCCGAAAAACCGTTCATCATCGTGACACCGGCCTCCCTCATCTACAACTGGAAGAACGAGTTCGACACATTCGCTCCAAATGCCGAGGTCACCGTCGTGGCCGGCAGTGCCGGCGAGCGGGAAGCGATACTCGAAAGTGATGACCGGCCCGATGTCTATATCACTTCATACCATACGCTGCGCCAGGATCTGGAACACTACCAGATGACATTCCATGCGATGATACTGGATGAGGCACAGGCGATCAAAAACTACCGGACGAAAATCGCACAGGCTGTCCGGTCGATTTCAGCTCCCAGGCGGTTCGCCCTGTCCGGCACACCGGTTGAAAATTCCGTCGATGAACTATGGAGCGTGTTCCAGGCCATCATGCCCGGCTTCCTGCCGGATCTGAAGGCCTTCCGTGCAACGCCGCCGGAGACGATCTCAAGGATGGTCCGTCCCTTCATCATGCGTCGGGTCAAGGAGGACGTGCTGACGGAACTGCCGGACAAGATCGAAACCGTCCACTACACAGAGCTCAGGCAGGAGCAGAAGAAACTGTACCTCGCCTACCTGGACAAGATCCAAATAGAGACCGCCGATGCACTGGCCGGGGAGGGGCTCAACAAAGGACGCATGAAAATACTCGCAGGGCTGACCCGTCTGCGCCAGCTGTGCTGCCATCCGTCGCTTTTCATCGACGGGTATGACGGCTCATCCGGCAAGATGGAGGCGTTGTTTGAAATCGTCGAAACCGCCCTTCTCAACAAACAGCGCATGCTCATATTCTCCCAGTTCCCGAGCATGCTGAAGATCATCCGCGAAGAGCTCCGGGCAAACGGCAGGGACGCCTATTTCCTCGACGGCAGCACCCCGTCACAGGAACGCGTCCGCCTCGTCGAATCATTCAACTCAGGCGATGAAGACATCTTCCTCATCTCACTCAAAGCCGGCGGCACCGGTCTGAACCTGACAGGCGCCGACACAGTCATACTGTATGACCTGTGGTGGAACCCGGCCGTCGAAGAGCAGGCCGTCGGCCGCGCCCACAGGATGGGACAGAAAAAATCCGTCCAGGTGCTGCGGCTCATCGCCAAAGGCACCATCGAAGAGAAGATCAATACGCTGCAGCAGCAGAAAAGGGAAATGATCGACCAGATCATACAGCCGGGTGAATCCGCCGGCGCCGCCCTGTCCGAAGAGGATATCCGGGAGATACTGTCGCTGAAGTGATATACCAGAAAACGCATGGCCGTGCTGACGATTCAGCCCGGCCATGCGTTTTTTACATTTGCGTGATTCCGATGCAGCATCATGACTGGTTCTGGTAATGTTCCAGTCCCTTTGCAACGTCCAATTCCTTTTCTTTCAGCACATAGCTTAGGAGATCCAGCATGATGCGGGCTGCCGTCTGTCCGGTCATCCCCGTCGGATCGTACTGCGGCGCAACTTCAACAAGGTCGAATCCGATGACTTCCCCATGCTGTGCAATCGCCTTCAGCAACTCATTCACCTCATCATACAAGAGACCGCCCGGTGACGGTGTTCCCGTCCCCGGTGCAACAGACGGGTCGATGCCATCAATGTCGATCGTGATGTAGTACTTCTCACCCCGGGGAATAAGGTCGAGCAGTCCCTCTACACCTCTCTCCCTCATCTTTTTCGGTGACAGGATCGTACTGCCGTACTCCCTTGCCGCGTCGACATCCTCTTTCTTGCTGCTGCTGATGCCCCTGATGCCGAACTGGAATATCTCCTGGACATGATCGAGTTCGGACAGGCGCCTGATGCAGTTTCCATGTCCGTAGCGCATACCTGAACGGTGATCCGCCCAGTCCAGGTGGGCATCTATCTGGATGACATGGAACGGCCCGAGTGCCTCAAGCCCTTTGCCGACCGGCGCAGTGATTGAATGGTCGCCGCCGATGATGACCGGCATGACCCCTTTCGACACGATTCTTCTCACCGTCTCTTCAGTATTGTCATGGCTCTGCATGATATCCCCATGGACAATATCCACGTCTCCGCAGTCCAGCACTTTCCAGTCGGGGCCGAGATACGTGATGTCATTCTCTATGTCGTATGCCCCTTCCAGTCCAAAGCTGTACAGAGTCGACCCCTCGCGCACAGCCCTCGGGCCCATGCGGGCACCCGATTTCCACTGCGTCCCCATATCGTTCGGCACGCCGATTACCGCAACATCCGCATTCAATTCATTCAATTTCCCAATATCATCACAGATTGGATACTTTCCGAATGTGCTGATTCCTGTGAAGGGCAGGTTCAAAAACTGTTTTTCATCAGGCTTTACCATATAGATTCCTCCCGGATACTTTGTCTTCCAGATATTTATCTGATTATTCTTAATTCCGTTTTCAGATATAACGTATCATGCCCATCCTGATATGACAATACCAGAACCCAAAATAATTTCAATATATATATTATAAAAATAAAATTAAAAGTTTATGATGCAATATCGCATTTAAGTGCATAAATGCATTTATAATCAATTATAGTTGATATAAAGCTGTTTTATTAAATTCAATGAATTATTTTGATGCAAATTTGCACTTTTAAAATTTCATATTATTTTATTTTATTTGTAATAAAAGGGTTGTAAAATAACCCTCTACTATGCATAATTGCGGTAGGGGTATAGATTTCTGAAAATAACGAATAATAAGAATCGTGACAAGGGGGAAGAATCCATGAATGAACAGGTCGGAAAAAGAGCCGTATCACTCAGCAGACGACGCTATCTTATAGGATTAAGCCGTTTCATATTCTTCACAAGCATCGCCGTACTGATTTTCTTCATACCAATCCAGATCAACGGAAGTACTGAAATCCTTTTTGGCTATATTTACAATTCCCTGATTGAACTCTTCGGTATTGCGGGTGTCTGGATAATCAATCTGCTCATCCTGGTCAATGCGCTGCTGAGCATCGCAGGGAAGTTCATCGCGAGGGAGGGCAGCAGGCTCCACAGTTTCTATCAGGGGGATTCGATACTGTATGTCCCAATCTATTTCCTCGGTGCATTATATTCGACTCTCTACACGCTGCATGTCTCCGTTCCGTCATTCAACGGTCCGGAGGCGATTGTCGGACCGGATACCGGGGAGCTGATGTCGGGCATCGCGCTTGCGGTCATGTGGGTCATCCCGCTTGGTGCCATATTCATCCCGTTCTTTGTGAACTACGGTTCAATCGACCTTGTGGGCAAATTGCTCCAGCCGATCATGCGTCCACTGTTCAAAGTGCCGGGGAAAAGCGCCGTCGACGCCATCACATCCTTTTTGACTTCGTCATCCGTGGCAGTCCTCTTCACGACCAGATTATATAAAATGAGATACTACACGAAAAAAGAAGCGGCGGTAATCACCACAAGCTTCAGTGCGGTCAGCATCGGATTTGCAGCAGTGGTCATCGATACAGCAGGACTGATGGAGCACTTCTCGAAAGTATACTTCTCCTCGTTCCTGATTGCATTCATCATCGCCTTCATCATGATCCGCATCCCGCCGCTTTCATTGAAACGAAATGAATACATTGATGGCACTGCGCAAAAGGAGGCGGACAGGGAATCCGAGTCCTACACCAGGGCCACGCTCGGCATCGCCTTCAGCTCGGCCATCAACCAGGCTGCCGACGCAAACGACTTTTTCAAAGAGATCAGGGGCAGCCTTAAGGAAGGCCTTGTCGTGCTTCCAAAAGTGATGTCGATGCTTTTCGCCATCGGGGTTTCATTCCTGATACTGGCAGAGTACACTCCGACCTTCGAGTTCATCGGTGCCATCATCGCGCCCGTCATGCAGCTGCTCCAGGTTCCGGATGCTGCAATCATTGCACCTTCACTCACGCTTGGTATCGCGGAAATGTTCCTGCCGGTGCTCTATATTGCAGAGATGGTCGGAACACTTGACCCGGGAGCAAGATATTTCGTCACCGTGGTATCCATGGTCCAGATCATCTTTTTCGCTGAAACCGGAGCAGTGATGCTGTCCACGGGACTGCCGCTCAAATTGTGGGAACTGGTGGTCATCTTCATAATGAGAACACTGATTGCAATGCCGCTCGCGGCAATATTCATGCATCTTCTGTTCTGACAGGGAGGTGGCGGATGCAACTGCATCCGCCACCTCTTTCATCTCCCGAAATCTATGTTGTACCTGTGCAGTTTCCGTCTCACGGTAGTCGGGTCGATCTGCAAAGCCTTCGCCATTGCAGCGACATTCCCCGCCTCATCCAGCGCATTCAGCAGGACCTGCTTCTCAAAACCTGCCATGATGTCGTTCAAGGAACAGGCATTGTCTGTATTCAGAAATGCCAGGCTCTCCAGACGGGCATGCTTAACTTCAAACGGTATGTGTTCGAAGTCTATCACATCATCCGTGGCTGTGACTGCGAGCCGTTCAACCATGTTTTCAAGCTCCCTCACATTACCGGGCCAGTGATAATCGACAAGTATATCGACCGCTTTCGGATCGATTCCCACGTCCAGGCCATATTTCCCATTGACATTCTCCAGATTCTGCATGATCAGCGGATAGATGTCATCCTTCCGCTCACGGAGCGGCGGAACCCGGATCGGCACCACATTCAGCCGGTAGTACAGGTCTTCGCGGAACTCTTTCTCCCTGACCATTTTTTCAAGATTTTTATTGGTGGCGGCAATGATCCTCACATCGATCGGCACCTTCCCGGTCCCGCCGACACGCGTGATTTCCCGGTCATTGATGACACTGAGCAGTTTACTCTGCATCGAAAAGGATATCTCCCCAATTTCATCGAGGAACAGAGTGCCCCCGTCCGCCAGTTCAAGCAGCCCCCGCTTTCCCGCTTCAGCAGCCCCCATGAACGCCCCTTTCTCATAGCCGAAAAGTTCGGTTTCAAGCAGGGACTCCGTGATGGCACCGCAGTCGATTTTCATGAACGGCTGTTCTGACTCCCTGCCGTATTTATGGATGAGATGCGCTATTATCCCCTTCCCCGCACCAGATTCACCCTGTATCAGCACCGAAGATTTGACCGCGGCAACACGCAGCACCAGCTTGATGATCTTTTCCATGGCAGGATCCCTTGCAACCAGATCGCTGTCCATTTCCTTATATTTCAACTGTTCGAGCTCAAGATGATAACTCTCATTGACATGCTTTGCATGTTCAAGTTCAGTCTGCAGAGCATTCAATGAAGTAATATCCCGTGAATTGACGATGATCCCCTTCATCCTGTCGCCGCTGAAAAAAGGTGTGGCGCTCGCCATGACCAGCTTATCATTGATATTCTGGAACATGTTCACCCGTTCGCCCTGTGCAATCGCCTCGAGTGTGATGGATTCCGGATAGACACCCGAATCCACGAACTCCTGGACATTCCTGCCGATGATATCCGCCTTTTCAATCCCTTCAATCTCTTCACAGGCCTTATTGTAGAAAAGCGTCACACCCTGAGCATCAGTGATATGGATCCCGTCATATGAAGAATCGATCAGAGACTGGAATTCTTCATATGTAAAAAGTTTTTCCTCCATGACACCCGCCCCCGTCAATGTAATATCAATATCAGTTATAATATACCATTTTTCACCCTGTCCTGTACCTCAATAAAAAAAGCGCCTTCCAAAAGGAAGACGCGCAGACACACAGTCAGACGTGCTTTTCGTCGATGCTTCTCTGGTGGAAGTCCCTGAAGCACTGGAAGTGCTCCGGATTGAGATTGCGGAGCACATACGTCCTCTCGTTCCCCTTATCATCGAGGAGTTTGATGTACAGCGTACCCGCTTCATGGTCGGCTTCGTTTGTATACCCGATCCGCTGCATATCCAGCTCCGTCATTTCCCTGAACGGATAATGCGTAATCTCCCATTCCGAATCTTCATCGACCGGCCTCAGATTGGAGGTGCTCACTGTAACAAGTTCCTTATCCAGCAGAAAATAGATGCCCACACGTGTCAGGTTGGTCAGACATGTGCCGATACAGTGGGCATTCTGATGACGGTAGGTATTGTAACTTCCATATGCTTTCAGAAAACGGCCGGCACTGTCCACAAACTCAAAATCACTGCCGTCCAGTCCATGTTCATAATCCAGTATCTCCTCGATGGTGAGCGGCAGCTCGATATCACCCAGATACTCATTCAACGTACGATAACTAATCATTGTTTCTCACCTTATGTTTTATTTTCAGCCAAATCGCACAGGGAGATAGACTGCATACGGGTTCAGCATTATCCCATACTTCAAGAGATGTTCATCCAATTTGATTGAATTGATCACCTTTGATTATATTACATTTGCATATATATTCCAAGCATAATAAAACGCGCCATGGAGGCCGGAAAAGCATCTATCTAAGTCATTTTCATAAAATGCGATTTTGCCATTCAAGCAACTTATATCTTCCCTACGCTTTAAAACAATTTAATAGATCAATGTTTTTCAGTAAATTTGTTAACCACAAATGTGTATGATAATAAGAAATAACTAGCAAAATGTCCGTTGAAACGGACATTTTTTAGGGAAGCGCTTTCTTATAAGTTGAGTTAGGATAAATATTACGAGGAGGGTTGCTGTTGTGTACAAAAGAACATCGTGAACAGAAATTACTTCTGTATCTTTCAAAAAATCCGGATTATGTTACAGCAGGTTCTTTAGCAGAAATACTCCAAACATCTCAAAAAACAGTATACCGGCTGGTTAAATCCATTAATGATGAGAGTGAATACAATCCATTAATCATATCTGAAAGAGGGAGGGGATACAAACTTGATTATGAAAAATTCATAAAACATCAAAGAACAGCTTTTAATTACAGGAAAGATATTTTCACCCCCACTGAAAGAAGAAAGCGGATCATGGAAGAATTGTTATTATCCTCCCCAGCCCCTTTAAAAATTGAAGACTTATTTTATGACTATTTCGTTGGTGAATCTGTCATTTTCACTGACGAACAAATTATGAGCGAAACGCTCGGACAATATAATCTGGTGCTGGAAAGAAAAAACCGAACTCTGACCATTATCGGTGAGGAGATGAATATCAGAAAAGCCATCAAAGATATCATTGAAATATTTAATGTCATAGATATTGATGAATTAAAGACCAATCAAGAACTGAATTTCAACAAGCATGATGTTTTGTTCATATTCGATCAGATCAGAAATATTGAGAAAAAGCTAAACAGAACAATCCCCTACCCTTACAACATCAATATCTTTTCACATCTATATATACTCATCAATCGTTCCAGAAATAAAACGAATATGAATCTCTCAGAAGAAATAACAAGTGAACAGGAATCAAAACTGCGACAGGACATGGTGATTTATCAAGCGGCTGAGTCTGTTGTCAGAAACATGGAAATCTACTTGAATTTCAGATTGCCGGAGACTGAAGTATATTTTTTATATCAATATCTCGTTTCATCCAGAATGCAGGGAACATTTGATATGACTTCCAATCTATCCACAAAAGTCATTGATATTACAAATGTCTACATCAATGAAATGAGTAAGCAGATTGGTATGAATACAAATAACCACACCATTTTTATGGATCTCGCGAATCATATCAAACCGATGCTTAACAGGCTGGATCATAACATTCAGGTCAGAAACAACCTTTTGGATCAGATAAAAATAACCTATGAGGATTTATTTTCAGGTGTCACAGAGGTATCTGAGTATATAAGTGAATATTTCCATCTTCCAACAATCAATGATGATGAGAACGGTTTTATCACCCTATATTTTGCAAAGTTGATTGAAACCAATCAACACAAGCCACCTATACGGACACTAATCATGTGTACAACGGGCATTGGCACTTCTGAACTTTTAAAAGTAAAAGCATCAAGGAGCTTCCCTGAATTGGACATCGTCGATGTAATCCCATCGAGGGACATGCAGATGATTAAAAAGAAATATTCAAGTATTGATCTTATCCTGAGCACCATCAATATCGAAGATGATATCCCCGTCCCCTCGCTATTGGTAAGTGCAATGTTCACACTCGATGATAAAAAAAGACTTCAGAAGAAAATTGAGGCGATAAACAATGAAAGATAGTTCTTTGTATCAAATATATTTTGACAGTGAGGTTGAGGATAAAAAACAAGTTTATGAATTGATTGAAAATATCGTATGTAAATCAGATACGGCCGGGAACAAAGAAATGATTCTTGAACAACTTGAAAATCGTGAAAAAGTTGGCAGTTCTTTAATACATGAACACATCATATTGCCACACCTTGAAAGTAACTATCTGTCAGGCACCCAAATATTATTTATCAAACCTCAAAAATCCATAGCCTGGAATGACAGTATAAAAGACATTAATTTGATTATTGTAATACTTCTAAAGGCTGATGAGGAATTGGCCACCAAGAAAGAAATATCGATGTTCACCAGGTCCCTCGCAAGTGAAGATTTCCTGGATGAGCTATTAAATTCAGATAGAAAAAATGACTTCGAAGAAACATTACTAAAATTTCAGGAGGAACACATATGAAAATAGTTGGAGTTGCAGCATGTACTGTAGGAATTGCCCATACTTATATTGCGCAGGAAAAGCTTGAAAGTGCAGGAAAAAAAGCAGGTCATGAAATTTCTATAGAAACGCAAGGGACAATCGGCATTGAAAATGAACTCTCGTCAGAACAAATTGAAGAAGCGGATATCATAATCCTTGCAACTGATGTGAAAGTATCCGGAAAAGAACGGTTCGAGGGCAAACGCACTATCCAGGTTTCAACAGAAGTAGCTATGAAATCTCCAAATAAATTGATTAAAAAAGCAGAAGAAGTGGTGACACAGCAATCATAAAACTAAGAACAACGAGGTGTTACAGATGGAAATAACTGAAATCCTTAATGACCATACAATTGTTACAAACATGAATTTTAAAGATAAACATGATGCTCTGTGTGGGTTATCACAATTACTCCTTGAAAATGAATATATAACAAATGTCGAGTCTTTTCTCGCGGATGTCTATGCCAGGGAGAAAGTAGGACAGACAGGCATTGGGAACTATATTGCAATACCTCATGGAAAAAGTGATTTTGTTAACGAAATCGGCGTTGCCATAGGCATCAACAATAGTGAAATATCTTGGGAAACAATGGATGGAAAAGGTGTCAGAGGGATAATTCTTTTTGCCGTCGGAAACGACAATGAGGGTGCTAAAAATCATCTGAAGTTATTGTCTTTGTTTGCCAGGAAATTAGGTAATGATGAAGTCATTGATAAGTTACTGAAGTCCGTTAAAACAGAAGATGTGAAGGATGCTTTCGCAAATTAAAAATGTTTCAGGGAGGGAGAACAATGAGTGTACTTAGGCAATTAAATCTTAAGGAACATCTTTTAACTGCAATTTCATATTTGATTCCCATTGTCTGTGGCGCGGGTTTTCTGATAGCCATTGGTATGGGGTTTGGTGGTACGAGCCAGGAAGAATTGATACAAGGTGAATTTTCATTCTGGGATGCCTTAGCAACAATGGGGGGAGTCGGCCTTGGCCTGCTGCCTGTTGTCATAGCTACTGGCATTTCCTACTCCATTGCTGAAAAACCAGGTATTGCACCGGGTATGATAATTGGTTTAACAGCAAATACAATAGGCGCCGGATTCATAGGCGGTATACTGGGAGGCTTTTTATCAGGCTATCTTGTTATTGCTCTCATTAAATACTTAAAAGTTCCTCAATGGGCCAAAGGATTGATGCCGACATTGATTGTCCCATTTTTCGCCTCCATCATCGGTGGCCTTATCATGGTTTATATAATTGGAATACCTGTTTCGGCTTTCACTTCTTTATTAACGAATGCTTTGAATAGTCTTGGTTCTTCTTCATTACTGGTATTTGGTGGTGTCGTGGGACTGTTAAGTGGTGTTGACTATGGAGGTCCAATAAATAAAACGGTTTTCGCCTTTGTTTTGACATTGCAGGCTGAAGGGATCAATGGTCCCATTACTGCGTTGCAATTGGTGAACACAGCTACTCCCATTGGTTTTGGTTTAGCTTATTTATTCGGAAAAATGTTCAAAAAGAACATATACACCCCTGTTGAAAAAGAAGCTATAAAATCAGCTGTCCCTATGGGATTCGTAAATATCGTAGAAGGTGTCATACCCATCGTCATGAATGACATTCTTCGATGTGTAGCTGCAACAGCCATAGGGGGCGCCGCAGGTGGTGCAGTATCCATGTGGCTGGGTGCTGATGCAACCGTACCATTTGGAGGCGTATTGATGTTACCAACTATGTCGAACCCTTGGACTGGAGTCGCAGCACTCGTAGTGAACATCATTGTAACAGGATTTACTCTGGCACTCCTTAAAAAGCATAAGTCTGAGGAACAGGTCGAACTAGAAGAAGAAATAGAAGAAGAAGACATCAATCTGGATGATATAAAGGTTTATTGATTTCTGACTAGCAGTCTGCACCCAATACTTAATGCTGCCAGTATAAAAAGTAAGGAGAATTTAAAAATATGAACAAAGTAGAATTTTCACCGTCCCTTATGACTATGGATCTAGATAAATTCAAAGAACAAATTACTTTTTTGAACAATAGAGTAGACTCTTATCATGTTGATATAATGGATGGACATTATGTTCCTAATATTACTTTATCACCTTGGTTCATTGATGAAGTCAGAAAAATAAGCAAGCTGCCAATTTCTGCTCATCTCATGGTTACAAACCCTAGTTTTTGGGTTGAACAACTGATTGATATGAGATGCGAATGGATCTGTATGCATGCAGAAGTGCTGGATGGTCTGGCATTTCGATTGATTGACCAGATACATGATGCAGGTTTGAGGGCAGGTATCGTATTAAATCCTGAAACGCCGATTGAAGCAATTTTCCCCTATATTGACATAGTCGATAAAATTACAATAATGACAATTGATCCAGGATTTGCAGGGCAACGTTTTATAGACAGTACTTTAGATAAAATTGTCGATCTCAGAAAACTGCGTGAGAAACAAGGTTACGGATATGTTATAGAGATGGATGGTTCATCCAATCGAAAATCATTTAAAAAAATTGATGCTGCAGGACCTGATATATACATCGTTGGTCGCAGTGGATTGTTTGGACTGGACGAAAATATTGAAAAATCATGGGAAATTATGAACCGGGATTATGAAGAAATGACCGGAAAGGTCATTTCATATTCTTAAAAGAAAAATTAAATCACATTATAAAGAAGCATCCAGCTGAACTGGATGCTTCTTTTAACCTCAAATTCCATATTACAATTCCTACTCCTCCATCTGTTTCCTGAACTCGGTCATGACGGAGTTGGCCTGCGGGCCGATGATGATCTGTACGTGATGGTCGTCGACTTTGACGACGCCGTGGGCGCCGGTCTGCTTGATGTTCTCTTCGTTGACCTGGTCCATGTCACTGACGACGAGGCGCAGCCTGGTCATGCAGTTTTCATAGTCTGTGACGTTGCTGCGCCCGCCGACGTTCTCAAGGACTTTCTTGGCCATGTACTCGTATTTGGAGTGGCTGAGTTCGAGTTCCTGCTCTGATTCGTCGGATTCGGCCCCGAATTCCTCGTCCTTTTCACGTCCGATGACCGGGATGTTCATTTTCGTGATGAGTATATAGAACGTGAAGTAGTACAGGAGACCGAAAGCGAGCCCGATCGGCAGGATGAACAGCCCGTTATCTGCGATGCCGAGGTTCAGTGCATAGTCTATGACACTGCCGCCCCATGAGAAGCCGTGCCGGATGCTGAGGACATAGAGTGTCGCCCCGGCGAGTCCGGTATAGACTGCATGGATGAAATAGAGCAGCGGTGATGTGAAGATGAAGGTGAACTCGATCGGTTCGGTGAGCCCGGCAATGACGGATGTGAGTCCGCCGGAGGACATCAGTGCCTTCGTCTTCTCCTTTTTCTGTTTATATGCCGCGCGTGTGATGGCGAGCGCAATCGCCGGCACGCCGAAGATCATGACGATGAAGAATCCGCCGAGGAAGTAGCCCGCGGTCGGGTCGCCGTTCAGGAAGCGTGTGATCTCACCGGTGACGACTTCGCCGTCAGGTGTCTCAAAACTACCGAGGCCGAAGTAGATGTAGGTGTTCAGCACATGGTGCAGGCCGAACGGCAGCAGGAAGCGGTTGAGGAAGCCGAACAGGAAGATGCCGAATGCACCCATGCCGACCAGCATCTGCGCGAATGAATCGATGCCCGCCTGGGCATACGGCCAGATGAATGCGAATATTCCCGCAACCGGGATCATGATCAGTATGATCAGTGTGATCGGCCACTTTTCACCGCCGAAGAATGAGAACATCGCCGGCAGTTCGGTGTCCTTGAAGCGGTTGTACACTGCTGCTGCAATGAGTCCCGACATGACCCCGCCGAACACGCTCATGTCGAGGTCCGGGTTCATCAGTGTGAGTCCGTGGTTCAGCACCGTAATGGCGAGGTAGCCTGTGAGTGCCGGAATGCCCCGGTCCTTCGTCTTTGCCAGCCCCATGGCGATACCGATGGCGAGCAGCACATCTATGTTCTCGAAGATGACGCCGGCCGCCTGGAACAGTGTGATATCGAGCAGGTCTTCTGCACTCAGACGGAACAGGATCCCCGCAATCGGCATGGCGACGATGGGAATCAGCATCGATTTACCCAGATTCTGCATGAATTTTTTCATTGATTATACCCCCTTGCTGAGGTCACCGTAGGTGATCAGCTGAAATCTCGAGTCTTCCGCTATCTTTCTGATGATGCGCGCATCCGTCAGTGCATCCAGCTCCTCGAGCCGCGGCATGACATACGTCGAGCCGGCAAGGAGCGCTTTGTCGATATATGCCGGGTGGCACATGATCTCGACCGTCCCCGCTTCCCCGAACGTCCCAAGGATCTTTTCAGTATCCGCCAGCAGTATATCCGGCTCGTACTGGAAGAAGTCCGTTGTCGTAAACTCACGTGCCGCCGCTTCAAAGTTGTTCCGCACCGGCAGCCCGTACTCGTCAGCCAGCCTTTTGAACACCGGCAGCACCGGCGCCAGATTATTCACATGATGATGGCTGTCGAGGTGCGTCGGTACGAGTCCCGAGTCCAGGAACTTCTCGATCTGCGCCTTCCATTCGGCATACAGTTCATCCGGGTCGATGTGGAATTTCCCCCGGTAGTTCGAATTGCTCTTGAAATCCCCGTTTGCATCCACCAGCGTATGGTGCGTGTCGAGCAGCGGCCGGCCGCATGTGAGTGTCAGGTGTACACCGATGCCCAAACTTTTATGCTCATGCCCCAGCCTGAAGGCATGCTCGGCTGCCGGCATATTCGTCATCAGTGTCGTCGATGTCAGCAGCCCTTTTGTATGCGCATCGATGATGCCGTAGTTGACAGCGCGTGAGTAGCCGAAATCATCCGCATTGATTATGATCCGTTTCATATCCGTTCCATCCCCTTTTCCTATTTCAGTTCCGGCCAGTAGCCTCGATTGGCCTCGATCAGGTCGGCAAGTACCGCCTTCGCCTTGTTCACATCCGTCACCGTGCGGTTCAGTGTCAGTGCCTGGAGCATCTTCATATAACTCTGTTCGTAGTACGCATCCACCACCAGCTTCTCGTATGCATACTGGTTCTCGATCAGCCCCTTGTAGAACGCCGGGATCTCACCGACCGCAAACGGCTTCGGACCATCCCCCGTCAGCATCGCCGGCACTTCCACCATCGCATCATCCGGGATGTTCGAAATGATGCCGTCGTTCTTCACCATCAAGATGTAGATATGATTCAGATGATGGATGAGCGACGCCGCCGCACGGATCATATAGGCCCCGTGAATGTCGCCTGAGAGCTCCACATCCCCGAGAGACTGCGAACCGGTGATCCTGTCACACGCATCGTGCACCCGCTTCTCGCGCCCGCCTATCACCTGGCGCGCCCGCGTATTGTCCGGGTCCTCTTTTCGCGCCATATCCTCCGGGTAGAAATAGTACTGCAGATACGTATTCGGCAAATATTCCGGGAAATCCATCAGCATTTTGCGCGCCGTGGCAAACGTCGCCTGCCATGAAGCATCGTTTGCGATTTCACTGTCCGTGGGAATGAACCCCTCATTGACTATTTTGTCTTTGATCGTCCCAGTGTAGTCCTGCCCGAGTCTGTCCTCGATTTTCGTGAACCATCCGAAATGGTTGAGGCCGAAATATCCGGGCACAAGGTCCCATACATCCTTATCCAGCATATCCGCATAGCTCTTCATGATGGCAATCGGCATGTCGCATATGTTGAGCAGCCGCCTGTCTTCCGGGAATTCCCGCTTCAGCGCCTCGGCCACAATGGCCGCCGGATTCGTATAGTTCATGATCCATGCATCTTCCGCGTACGTCCTTATGTCCCGGATCAGTTCGATCATATCCGGTATCGAGCGCATGCCGTATGCCATGCCGCCCGGTCCGCATGTCTCCTGGCCGAGTATGCCGTGTCTGAGCGGGATCCGCTCGTCCTGCTCGCGCATTTTGAGGCCCCCGGTGCGGATCTGCAGGAAGGCCACATCGATGTCCGTGAACGCCGTCTCCCTGTCCGTCGTATATTTGAAGTCTTCCAGCTCCGGATATCTCTCGCGCAATATCACTTCCGTCGCTTTCGCAATTTTCTCCTGCCGTGCGTGATCCGTGTCATAGAACGTCAATTTACGGATCGGCAGCGTCTCCTTCTCTTCAATCAGACTCATGATGATGCCGAGGGTATACGTGCTGCCGCCGCCGACTATGACAAGATTCTTCTTCTCCATCCATGAAACCCCTTCCAATATTATTTAGTATCAATTTAACACAAGATTTTTATTATTACAATACAACTTTAATACAAATTTTAAAAGTGGTATTAAATATTGATCACAGATGATAGAATGGACGGTAACGAGAGAGAGGTTGAACAGAGTATGTGGAAGTCTTCGACACCTTTATATAAACAGGTTGCGAACAGAATCAGGGAGGATATCGTCTCAAACGGCACAGAGGGCGGGGAGGCCATCCCGACGGAGACGAAGCTGGCACAGATGTATGACGTCAGCCGGGTGACCGTCAGGCGCGCCGTCAAACTGCTGGCGGAAGAGGGGCTCGTATATAGTGTGCATGGAAGCGGGACATATGTCAGCGAAAAGAAGATCGAACATGACATATACAAGCTGCAGGGGTTCACCGAGGAGATGAGCGGGCTGCACAACAACCCGTCCAATGAGATACTCGAGTTCCAGCTGACCTCACCGGATGATGCTGTCAGAGACTCCCTGAAACTCCGTGACGGCCAGAAAGTCTATTTTGTCAAACGGCTGCGGATCGCCGACGGGCAGCCGTTGATCCTCGAAGAGTCGTATCTGCCTTATGACCTCTTCCCCGATCTGTCCGTGAATGTCATGAAGGAGTCAAAATACGAGTACATCGGACAGAAGGGCTACACGATCAGCAGGAGGCATGCCGACCTGAGACCCATCCTGCCGACCGGTGAGCTGATGGATCTTCTGCACCTTGAAGAATCGGCGCCGATGCTGTGCCTCGAAGCCTACTCCACCCTGAGCGACGGCACCCGTTTCGAGTACTCCACGGTCTACTACCATCCTGTGAAGTATACATTCAAGTTCGTGTCGGAGAAGTGAACGGAGGATGAAAAAGCCCGTATGCAATCTCCTCCGGGAGTCTGCATACAGGCTCATTCACAACAGCGCAATCAGATGATGTTTCAAAAAATTCTCCTTATCACCTTTACATTACATGAAACTTGCATTAAAATTTAAATTGTCTAAATATTCTCCCATAAATATTAGGCAAGCCACCCTCCATCTCGATGTGGAGGGTGGCTTTTTTGGCCGATCATTTCACACTGTATCTCTCTGATAATTTTTCTTTGTGCGCGTTGAAGACTTCTTCCAGTGTGATATCATATTTGTTTGCAATCACGGCGACATTGCCGAGGACATCTCCGAGTTCGCCGACCAGTTCTTCACGGTTCTGATCGTATGCTCCATCGCATTCATCGGGCCTGTCCCTGCCGATTTCAATGGCCCGTATGGCCCGGGCCACTTCCCCGGTCTCCTCGGCAAGAAAACCGATCCGCACGAAGATGTCAAGGTCCGACCAGCCGCGTGATTCATAATATTTCCTGACCCATTCCTGAAATTCCAGAGTCTGCATCCCATCACTTCCTTCTTTTCTCTCAAATCTTCCATCAGTCCATATAGATCATGATCTGCTTCATCACTTTATCGACCGCTTCATCAAGTGGCATGTCGGTGGTGTCTATCTCGATCTCCGGGTTTTCAGGTGCCTCGTAGGGGCTCGAGATGCCGGTGAAGTTCGGTATGTCCCCGCTCCTCGCTTTCTTGTACAGCCCTTTGACATCGCGTCGTTCGCATTCTTCGAGCGGTGTACTGACATATATTTCCAAGTATTCCCGGCCGATGCTTTCCCGCGCGCTTCGGCGGTCGCTTTCATACGGCGAGATGAATGATGTCAGTGTGACGAGACCGGCTTCGTTCATCAGTTTGGCGACTTCGGCGATGCGCCTGATGTTCTCTACACGGTCCTCTTCCCTGAATCCGAGATTCCTGTTGAGTCCGTGCCTCACATTATCCCCGTCGAGCAGCATGGTGTGCCGACCCATTGCGGCCAGGCGCTGTTCGACGGCATTGGCGAGCGTGGATTTGCCCGAGCCGGACAGGCCGGTGAACCACAGTGTCAGCGGCTTCTGGGCTTTCATGTTGGCCCGGTGTTCCTTCGTCACCGCCGTCTCCTCCCAGATGACGTTCGTCGCCCGGCGCAGTGAATGGTTGATGATCCCGGCGGCTGATGTCGCATTCGACACGCGGTCCATCAGGATCATGCCGCCGAGTGCTTCACTATTCTCGAATGTATCGAATATGAGGTCTTCGGACAGTGAGATGTCGCAGGCGACGAGCTCATTCTTATACGCCCTGCCGGCGGACACTTCATCCCCGCTGTTGATATCGATCTTGTGCTTGATGGACATGATGGTGCCAGGCAGCGTCTTCGTCCCCACTTTGACCAGATAATTCCGGCCTTCGACAAGCGGTCCGTCATCCATCCAGAGGAGTGTCGCCGTCAGCATGTCGGTCACTTCGATGCTGTCGGATGCAGTCAGTACACATCCCCTGGATACATCGACTTCCCTGTCCAGCTGTATGGTGGCCGCCTGGCCGCGTGACACCGCTTCAGCCTCCCTGTCGCCGATGAGCAGACTCTTGACTTTCGCCGTCTCCCGGCTCGGCAGTGCTGTGACGCTGTCACCGACGCGGATGCTGCCCGCTTCCACCTGTCCCTGAAACCCGCGGAACGTATGATTCGGACGGCTCACCCGCTGCACCGGCAGAACGAACGCTTCATCTTTTTCGCCCCGCGCCGTTTCAACCGTTTCAAGATACGGCAGCAGTGCCGGCCCATCGTACCACAGTGTGTTCTCGGATTTTCCGGTTACGTTATCCCCGACGGTTGCGGATACCGGGATGGCCTGAACGCTCTCGAGCCCGAACCCGTACGACGTCTGGATGAAGTCTTTCCGGATCTCCTCGAAGCGCTCCTTGTCATATCCCACAAGATCCATCTTGTTGACCGCCAGAACGATATGCCGGATGCCCATCAGGGCACAGATGCGGGCATGCCGCTTCGTCTGGGTGATGACCCCCTTCGTCGCATCGACGAGGATGACGGCGAGGTCGGCAAACGAGGCCCCGACCGCCATGTTGCGGGTATACTCTTCGTGCCCCGGCGTATCCGCCACGATGAAGGAGCGCTGCCTGGTATTGAAGTAGCGGTAGGCGACATCGATCGTGATGCCCTGTTCCCGCTCGGCCATCAGCCCGTCGAGCAGCAGTGAGTAGTCGATCTCCCCTTCCCGGCTGCCGACCCGGCTGTCGAGTTCGAGCGCCTTCTCCTGGTCGGCGAATATCAGTTTCGCATCATACAGCATGTGGCCGATCAGGGTCGATTTGCCGTCATCGACGCTTCCGCATGTTATGAATTTCAACAGATCTTTCATACTAGAAGTACCCCTCTCTCTTGCGGCGTTCCATGCTGCCGGTGGATTCCTGGTCGATGACGCGGCTCGTCCGTTCGGAAGATACCGCACCGAGCGTCTCATCGATGATTTCGTCCAGCGTATCCGCGTCGGATTCGATGCCGCCGGTCAGCGGATAGCACCCGAGTGTCCTGAATCGCACCTTTTTGTTCACGATCTCTTCATCCCGGCCGATCCGCATGCGGTCATCATCCACCATGATGATGTTGCCGTCCCGCTCGATCACCGGACGCTCTTTGGCAAAGTACAGCGGCACGATATCGATCTGCTCCCTGCGGATGTACTGCCAGATGTCCTTCTCCGTCCAGTTGGACAGCGGGAAGACACGCATGCTTTCCCCCCTGCTGATCCGTGTGTTGTACAGCTTCCACATTTCAGGCTTCTGGTTCTTCGGGTCCCAGGCGTGGTTTTTATTGCGGAATGAAAATACGCGCTCCTTTGCACGCGACTTCTCCTCGTCACGCCGTCCCCCGCCGAACGCCGCATCAAACCCGTGCGCGTCAAGCGCCTGTTTCAGCGACTGCGTCTTCATGATGTCGGTGTAGGCAGAGCCGTGGTCGAACGGGTTGATGCCCGCCTCGACCCCCTCCTGGTTGATGTGTTCTATCATTCTGATGCCGAGCTCACGCGCCCGCCGGTCACGGAAGTCGATCATCTCCCTGAACTTCCACGTTGTATTGACATGCAGGAACGGGAACGGCGGCTTTTCCGGATAGAACGCCTTCAGCGCCAGGTGCAGCATGACCGAGCTGTCCTTGCCGATGGAATACAGCATGACCGGGTTCTCACATTCCGCAGCCACTTCCCGGATGATATAGATCGCTTCAGACTCGAGCTGGTCGAGGTGCGTCAAGTTTGCCATGGTTACAACTCCTTCACAAGTGGGTACTGTAATGTTAAGTGTATCCCTTTCATGATAACCTACATGACTGTACAGTACCAACGGAAGCACCCGTTTTACCGGGCGCCCCGCTCTGGTATACTCATAGAGAAGAACTGTAAAAACCGAAGGACGGAGGAGAGCCCAATGCGGACCATCTATTTGCATGTCGGTTACCACAAGACCGCCACGACCTTTATGCAGGGATCGATATTCCCCAACCTTGAAAATGTGAACTTCATACATCCCGACTACATCATGGAGGACCTCAGGAAACTGCGCCTCTCGAGGCTGTCCGGGTATCAGGTCGACCTCATCCGGGACGAGTTCGACAGCTTCGAGAACGACCGGCCGCTGCTCATCTCATATGAAGGCCTCTCAGGCAGCCCGTTCGCACCCAGGAAAGTGAAAGGTCAGAGTGCCATACTGAAAGACCTGGGAAGGGTCTTCCCAAAGGACCAGTATGATGTCCACATCATCGTCGGCCTCCGCGAACAGGTCGACCTCATCACTTCACTGTACGTGCAGCATGTCCACCAGGGCGGCGTCATGGGGGCCGGGGAGTACATCGAATACTGCCGCAGCAACGGCGTGCTCGAGAACTTCCACTACCAGAACTATCTGAAAGAGATTGAAGACACCTTCGGCAGGGACCACATGTACATCATGATCTTCGAGGACTTCAAAAAAGCCCCCGCAGAAGAACTGCAGAAGCTGCTGGAGTTTATGGGTGAAGCCGAAATTCCGGAGTACAAAGAAGTCAAAAGCGTCCGCAAGGCCAACAAAAGCTTCGGTACCATGCAAGTCGCCCTCGGGCGCAGGATGAACCAGCTCTTCAAGACACCCATCCATCCAGAAGGACCGATGGCGCTGATCAGCCTTCCCCACCGGAACTATCTGCCGACACGGTATTTACTGCAGAACAAGCTGAGCTACGGCCTGCATCACAGGAAATACCAGCTGCCGAGCAACCTGCAGATCTCACTGAAGAAACAATACACACAGAGCAATTACGAACTGGCAACCCAGTATGAGCTCGATCTGCCGAGAGAGTATTTCATGCAGTAGCGGAAATTACAGACGCTCTATGCTGGAAACAGAAAGGACTGTGCGACCCGTCGCACAGTCCTTTTGATCTATCTGCCCCATTTGATTTCAGATCATCTCTTTCTACTTTTATAGTCAGAGACGATCGGCCTTATATAGTTCAATACCTTTTCCCTCTTGACCGGATCTTTCAAAGTGTCCTTGACCAGTCTGATGATTAATTTCTTCATCCTCATACCTCATTTTCAATGTAGTGTCCCCAGTGTATCATCATGGACACCCGGTTTAAAACAATTGAGGTGAGGCTCCTCTATTTGATCATGAACATAGAATTATGATAATTGTAACTTCGAATCCAGTGCTCTGGCTAATTTACTGATAGTTTTTAAAGTTGGCGTAGACTCCAATCTTTCACTCTATCCACTCCTTTATCACACCTCTCTCTAAAACTGTCATCCAAAAACCGCTCAGCGACCTTAAGCCAACGTGAATGATTTCAATACTCAGAGAGTAATTAATTTACCGAGAGCTGTACTAACCGGTTAATAATTTTGAAAAGAATGATCTATGACTGACTAGGACAGAACTACCGCTCCAGCGTATGCTTGGTCGGATAGCCTGACTAAAAAATTCTCATTCAGTGAAAAGGAGTGTATATGTTCCCCAAATCATTATAAAAACCATTAAAACAAACGATATTACAATTAATTGAGACATCATATACATTTCTATTTAACTGTATAATTCAATAATGCTTCAATGCCTGCACATATAGATTTTTCAGAAAACACTATTTGAGAGTTGTGGAGTGACAATTTACTCCTTTCATCTTCTTCAGTATTTGTGCCAACCCTGAATAATGCTCCTTCGATATTTTCTAAATAGAATGCAAAATCCTCTGATCCCATTGATGGTTGTGATAGCTCTTCTAATAATTCTTCTGGATTTGATTTTATAAATTTTTCCACAGTATTAAAACTGTTAATTACAGGTGGACAATAATTATCAAATATAATATTGCACTGCGCATCCGACATTTCTGTCATGTTTTCGATGTATTGTTTGATTAGCTTTTTTGCTAAAGCTAATGATTCCTTTGAAAAACTTCTTATAGTACCACTAAAGTTGCAAACATCACTAATAACATTTGTTTTTTGTCCCCCATTAATTTTACCCACTGTTATTACCAGTGGATTCACCGGATTGTTATACCTGGAGACAATTGATTGGATAAAGCCAATAGCGTCAGAAGATAGAAAGATTGGGTCTGCTGTAGTATGGGGATGGGCTGCATGACCTCCACTAGCTTTGATATCAACATGGAAGTTTATCGCCCCAGCCATCATATCACCTTTCCTGTATCCCACTTTCCCTTCGATCAAATAAGGCCATGTGTGATATGCAATTATTTCGTCGATTTTAATCTCTAATTGCTGAAGTTCTTGCAGTATATATTTAGCACCTTGCATCGTTTCTTCCGCAGGCTGAAATATGATGACAATGTTATACTTCAATTCATCATAAAATTTCGAAATAAGCTTGCAATAACCGTAAAGAATACTTGTATGAATATCATGGCCACAAGCATGCATTATTCCTTCTTTTTTTGAAGCATAATCTAAGTTTGTACTTTCCTGTATAGGGAGTGCATCGATGTCCGCTCTGATTGCTAGCGTTTTATAATCAGTATTTTTTTCAATCACACCAACTAATCCAGTATTTTCGCTTAATTCATATAGGTCAATAACACTGTTTTTTAATGCTGTTTTCAACTTTTGGGTAATATCAAATTCTTGAAAGCTCAGCTCTGGATTTTCATGCATCTCACGTCGGAATTGTATTATGTCTTTAATTTCATTATTTATCATTGTTTTTATATTATTCATTCAGATTCGCCTGCCCCATTTCTACAATGCGATCGTACCTTTCTTCTCCCCATGTTTCCGAACCAAGGTTATCTCTAACACTTTGTGTTGCGTCTCTAAATGCATCAATATTTGGTTCAGTGATTGTTATATCATCATTTTCTAAATCATTAATCATCTGTTCTTCTTCATCTTTTAACTGTTCAGCGGCTACTTGATTGGCTTCCTTGGAAGCATCCCTAAATATCTCCTGTTCTTCCTCTGTTAGTGATTCAAAAAATTCATTGTTAATTGTAATAAACGCTGGTTTAAACATGTGATTTGTTAGTGAAATATTTGATTGAACTTCCATGAAACCACCAGCAACTATTGTTTCCAATGGATTCTCCTGTCCATCTACAATACCGGTTTCAAGCGCACTATATAATTCACCAAAGTCAACTGGAGTCGGGCTAGCACCTAGAGCTTCAAATGTTTCAACATAATAATCTCTTTGAGGCGTTCTAAACTTCATACCTTCCATATCAGCCGGTTCATTTATCTCAGTGTTAGATGATATTACTCTAGGCCCTCTAGGTAGGGTTCCGATATTTATAACACCTTGTTCCTCTTTCAGTTTTTCATTCCATTCATCACCAATATCCGATTCTAGTACATGCGTCCAATGCTCGTTACTGTCCATCAAATATGGAAGGGATAGCATTTCTATCTCAATCATCCCCGGGTCTCCACTAGACATCATTTCAATTGACCCCATCTTTACCTGCTCCATCTGTTCAGCTGTAGTACCTAGTTGATTGCCCGCAAACAGTTCCACTGTATAATTACCATCTGTTTCTTCTTCTACAAGTTCTTTAAATCTTTCCATACCTACATAAGCTGCTTCACCTTCATTAGCCCAGGTGCTAAAAGATATTGTTCCTCCGCCGCTATTCTCTGAACTTCCATCACTCTGATTTCCATTTCCATCACTACATGCTGACAAAACGCCTATCAACAAAACTAAGAATAGAGCTAATCTTTTCATAATTTATCTCTCCTCGTATAATTTATTCAATGCATTTAATACATTATTAATGATGTATTCCAATACTTGTTCACCAATTTTTTCATCTGGCTGAAAACTCTCTGAATAAATACCATCATCAGAGATATCTTCCATATTCATGTAAGCATCAATATTGATTCCATCTACATTGAGTTGATTCAGATTAAGAATTCTCTTGCCGTTTATCTCTTTTCTGTTTTGTTCAAATTTTTTATGGCTTGAATCAACATATCTAGGGTACAGATATCTCATAATGGAAGATAGTGGTTCCGCTCCGTGTCCCGATGGATCTTTTTCCAAAGGATATACTTCTTTTTTTTGTATCTCAGTCAAACTTTGCCAAAGATTAAAAGTGTATACTTCAAGTTTTTCATGTTTTTCACTTAATGTTCTTACAGCATTGTTGATTGCACTCTTATTTCCAGCATGTCCATTGAGAAATACAATTTTATATTGATTATGATCCAAGAAATTCTCGATTATATCGTATATAGCACTTGTGACCGTTTCTTCTCTTAAAGAAATTGTTCCAGGAAAAGATTTAAAATAACTCGAGTTGCCAAAAGGGAGCGTTGGTGTATAGAGGCTTCCACTTTTTTCAGCTACTTTTTCAGCTACATGTGTCGCAGCTAAGTAATCTCCATTAATGGAATGCAATCCATGCTGTTCCATAGAACCCAAAGGAACGAGTATTATTTTAGATTTTTTAAATTCCTCTTTAATTTCTGGCCAAGTCATGTAATGTAAAGCGTTTTTAGACATTGATGTTCCTCCTTTTTAATTTATCCATAGAAAAAGTTGATTAGCACTAGCGAAAGTACAGGGAAAAATCCAACTAATACTGCAGTAACAATCAGTGGGATGTACATTGGCATTACTTCCTTTACCAATGTCATATACTTTACTCTGGCAATGTCAGTAACTATATAGAGCATTATTCCTACGGGCGGTGAAGCTCCACCTATGGTTAAAGTGAGCACCATCAAAACACCAAACTGGATTGGGTCCATACCTACTTCTACCATGACAGGTGTTAGTATAGGCGCAAATACAAGTATTCCTTCACTCGGAAGCATAAATAGCCCGATAATTAGTAAGAACACTATAATAATCAATACAATCACATACTGATTATTAGTAAAACTGAATAAGAAATTTGAAATAGTATCAGAAAGCCTGGCCCTTGTTACCACCCAGGCGAATACTGAAGCTGCAGCAATTATAATCAGAATTTTAGCTGATTCAAAAGTTGACTCTTTAGTTATTTTCCACAAATCCTTTAGAGACACAGTTCTGTAGATGAATAGTGATACTATTACAGCATATAAGACTGCGATAGCAGCAGATTCTGTTGCCGTAAAAATTCCTGAAACAATTCCCACTACAATGATTATCGGGAGAAGCAAAGCAAAAGAACCTTTATACATTGAACGCCCTCGCTCTTTGAAACTTGCTTTAGGGTAGCTTGGATAACCCCTCTTCTTTGAGATGAAATAGGTGTAAATCATCAGCGATACTGATACTAGAAGGCCTGGAATAATACCTGCTATCAATAATGGTCCTATAGCAGTTCCCGTAACGATTCCAAAAATGATTAATGTGATACTTGGAGGAATAATGGGACCCACGATAGAAGATGTCGCTGTGATTGCAGCTGCAAATTTCTTATCATAACCTTCTTTTTCCATGGCTGGAATTAAAACTGATCCTAAGGCTACCGTATCTGCAGTTGCCGAACCAGAAAGTCCAGAAAAGATTAAACTTGCAAATATATTGACCTGTGCTAATCCCCCCTTAAGATGTCCTACTAAAGCTTTCGCAATATCAATAATTTTTTCAGTAATACCTCCAGTATTCATGATGGCTCCCAAAAATAGAAAAAACGGGACAGCCAACAAAGTAAATGAATCAATTCCACCAACCATACTTTGAGCAACCATGCTAAGGTCATAGCCTGAAACAAATATATATAGTAGAGAGGCCGCCCCTATCGCAAATGCTACAGGTACACCAATGATTAAAAGGAGTATCATAAAAAGGATTATTAAAGTTACGAGCATCTATCCTTCCACCTTTCTTCTCTTAATAAATTCAGCAATGACATTTACAACCAAAGCCAGAATCATCAATGATGAACCTGCTACAACAGAAACTCTCCAGTATGAAAGTGGAATATTTAAAGCAGGACTTGTCGCATAACCAGCTACTCTAAGTAATTCCATTGAAGTAATTACAAGAACAATTAAGAATACCAACGTCACAGTTGTAGAAATCGCTTTCAAAAAAATATTTATTTTAGGTGGCAGGTAATCAAACAGAAAATCTACCCCTAAATGTGCTTGTCTATATGAAACAACACTCGCTCCAAGAAAAACCATCCATAACATCAAGAATCTTGCCAGTTCTTCACTCCACACAAGAGGACTATCTAATATAAATCTAAAAAAAACTTGTGCTATGGAAACAGTAACAATGATTACAAAAAATATTGAACATATATTTAGAAGAATATTATATAAATGCTTCATCATCTCACCCAATTCTCTAGAAATTATAATCAATATGATACTTCCATATATTTGTATTTACATAGTATTCTACAAATTCTGAAGGTATGTGCTCTGTATCGTATGTTAATCTCTTAATCAATAAAACAGGTGATCCATTTTCTAAATTAAGATGATTCTGTACCAATCTGTCAGCAACAATAGACTCTAATGTTTCATTAGTATACTTGAACTTAATATTTGTTTTACTTTGAAACCATTCTCTCAAATTATTAACTTCATAAAACTCTTCCTTTGAGATATCAGAAAGAAAATTAATAGGATAATAAGTTTTCAAAAGGAAAACTGGTTCTTCTCTATACTTCCTAACTCTAGTCACTCTTAACAATATGCCTTCTTCTAGCTTGAGCTTCTTCGAAATATCCGGTTCTTTCACTTCGCTTACATCTAAGGTAATTGTCTTGATATCATCCCAATTTTCACTAAAGTATTTTGAAAAACCTCCTTTGTAATTAATTGTTCTATTTACCCTAGAACTCGCAATAACAACACTTCCACTTTTAGGAATTCTATTAATATACCCTTCATTTTGAAGCTTTTTTAAAGCATCTCTTACTGGGGATCTACTAATAGAGTATTTTTCCATAAGTAATTTCTCGGTAGGAATTTTCTCTCCTATCTCATAAAATCCATTATGAATTTGATTTAGTAAATCATTGTACACTTGCTCGTTTAATTTCATATCGTCTATCCCTTTTGTTATAATAAATAATTTATTTAACATAATAATATAGAATGTTTTCTGAATCGTCAATAATTTTTTCTGTTTTTTTACCCGTTAGCATTACGCATATCATTTATGAAGATTAGCAATTTAGCAGGTACTAAATTTATATTGCACCAAATTAAAATCCTCTATAATAAATCAGTTAGCCGATTTATTATAGAGGTTCACCATACGGTGTAGATAAGAATGCATCGATACCATTTTTATTGCAATTGCAATTAGCAATTTCATTGTCAATGATTTCAATGTGATAACTACATCCTCATGATTTCTGACGACAATGTTTTGCCGTTTATGTATCCTAGTTCTTCTTTAATTACTATATTGCCTGCTTATGAGATGCATTTCACCCACTTCTTTCAGGAAACTTCATCTCAGTTTTCCACTTTGGATCAAATCTCGGACCAATTCTGTAAAAATTTTCACACTGGGAGACTGACTGTCTTTATGCCAAGCTAAAGCAGTTGTCTTTTTATGCTGTTGCTTTATTCTTTTGAATACCACATCCTCATTAATAATACTCGCAGTAGATTCTGGCACTATTGCAACCCCTAATTCAGAGGCGACGAGTGTAATAATAGTTTGCTGTTCTTGGGCATTCTGAACAATGTTTGGGTAAAAGCCGGCACTTTTGCACAATGTAATTATTGAATCATAGTAACCTTTCCCAGAACTTTCCGGTGTCATTATGAAATTGAGATCTTTCACATTTTCAAGGTCTATCGGCTCTTGATACTGTTCTATAAAATGTCCTTTAGGTACGACAACCAGAAATCCTTCTTCTTTGATTAATAGTGTCTCGATTTTTTCATTCTTTACTGGCGGCACCAGCATCCCTACATGAATATTTCCATTCAATATATATTTCTCTTGCTCACTACTTGTGTGCTGTTCTACTACAAGGTTTAGATTTGGCTGATTTTTTTTCAATTCTTTTATTACAGTTGGCAAAATACTGTATACTACAGACCCACTAAACCCTAAAGTTATTGTCCCCAGTTGCCCTTCATGAATTTTTCTGGTTATTTCTATTTCTTTCTCCAGTAAATTCATTACGAACTTACAACTGTGAGAAAAATAAACACCTGCCTCGGTCAATTCCACTCTTCGATTTGTCCTATTGAACAGCCTGACTCCCAGCTCCTCTTCCAATTGTTTAATTTGCTTACTTAGAGGTGGTTGAGATATATTTAGTTCTTTCGCTGCTTCGCTGAAGTGTAGATTAGATGAAACAGTTTGGAAATATTTTAAATGTCTTAGCTCCATAAATTCACCTTCATATTTTAAAAGTATCATTACCTTTCAATAATATATTATACATAATAATAATCCCACGTTAGTATAGTTTATAGAATATTTAGAAAGGTTGATTTTATGATATTACAGATTCCGCACAAAGAAATAATTGAAAGACAATCTGTATTTAAAAGCAGATTGTCTAGCAATGGCATAGAGGGTTGCATATTATTCAGCACTACTGACATCTTTTATTTAACGAATTTTATGTTCAGACCTTCTGAACGTCCTATTGCCTTTTTTATAGACCCTCAAAATGAAACACATTTATTTGTACCTTCATTGGAGCATTCACATGCGATAACCTATGCCACGATAGATCATGTGCATAGTTACCCTGAATACCCCGGCGAAATCCATCCAATGATAGTTCTCCGGAATATTTTAAAAACATATAAACTAAACAATACAACAGTAGGATTAGATGCGCAGGGATACAGTTCGCCTAAAGGATACAATGGTGCTGCCATCACGGATTTGTTGGAGTTTAAAAAAAGCATCGATATTAAAGGTTGGGTTGAAAAACAGAGGTATATAAAATCTGAAAATGAAATTGAATTGATAAAAGAATCTGCGAGATGGGGAAATTTAGCTCATCAATTGTTGGTGGAGCACTCCAAAGCCGGTTCAAGAGAAATGGAAATAGAAGGCCATGCTACCATGGAAGCTACTCAGGCCATGTTCAAAACTTTAGGAGAAGGATATAAACCTTACGGTAATCCTGCACATGCATTCTATAGAGGACAGATTGGCCCACATTCCGCATTTCCCCATTCTCAAAACCAGAATGCTGAATTAAAGAAAGGATTTAATGTCGTATCACAAGCCGCCTGCGATGTATGGGGGTACAAAAGTGAATTAGAACGGACCATGTTCATAGAAGAAGCAGATTCTAGGCAAGAACAATACTTCAGATATATGTATGAAGCTCAGGAAGTGGCTTTCAGGACAATTAAACCAGGAGTCGAAGCATCAAAAATTGAGATAGAAGTACAAGCATACTTTAAAGACAACGGATTGGAAGAACTCTCCAGACATCATACAGGCCACAATATGGGGTTACTTAATCATGAAGCGCCATTTTTTGACCTCGGAGATCATACAGTATTGGAACCAGGCATGGTCTTCTCAGTTGAACCAGGGCTATATATAGATGGACTAGGCGCCTTCAGACATTCGGATACGATTGTTGTTACTGAATCCGGGATGGAAATGATCACTTATTACCCAAGGGATTTTGAGTCACTTATCATTTAACATCAAACACAAGGGGAGGATACAATGTCAAAAATGTCTAAGGAGATAGCTGGAAAGTCAAAGTCTAAAATGCCTGATTCATATATCATATTATTTATAATGTTGATATTGGCAGCCATAGCAACCTATTTGGTCCCTGCTGGATCTTTTGAGAGAAAAGAAGAGGGACTAGTACCAACCGTCATTCCTGACAGCTTCACCAATATTGAATCGGATCCTATTGGCTTCATGGGATTTTTTCTATCTATCCAGGAAGGTATGATGGCTGCTGCCAGTATTATCTTCCTAGTCCTTATCATTGGAGGCTCTTTTGCCGTTATTAATGCTACAGGTGCAGTTGATGCAGGAATAATGAGCCTTATTAATAAAACCAGAAGCAAAAAATTAGTGCTTGTCATTTCAATGGCTACTGTGTTTTCCATAGCTGGATTTTTAGGGGTCCTACACACGGCTGTCATAGCTTTTATTCCTGTAGGGGTCATCGTTGCAAAAGCATTCAAACTTGATGCCATTGTTGGAGTCGCAATTGTATATTTAGGTGCTTACTCTGGCTACACTGTGGCTGGTCTTGATCCCATAACTACAGGTTTCGGTCAGGAGATTGCGGGACTGCCAGTCTTCAGTGCTTTATGGTACCGCTTTATTATCTACCTCATGATTTTAACAAGCAGTATTATTTATATCATCCTTTACATTAGAAAAATTGAGAAGAATCCTTCTAAAAGTATCATGGGGGATGAGAGATTTGCAAACGTTGATAATAGTGACGATAGTGAGCAAATTGAGAAACTCAAATTTACATCATTAAGAAAAATCATATTACTATTTTTTGCAATATGCATGACAATTTATACAATCGGTGTTTTTCGGCAAGGTTGGGGGCTGAATGAAATGACAGCTCTTTTCATAATCATAGGTATCGGCACTGCAATAATCTCTCGCATGAATAGTAATAAATTCGTACAGGAATTTGTAAAAGGTGCCCAAGGAATGGTATATGCAGCATTGATTGTTGGACTTGCCCGTTCTATTGTAGTGATCCTGGAAAATGGTATGATACTCGATACAGTAGTCAATACGATTTCTACAATCGTTCAACCATTGCCTACAATAATCGGTGCTTTAGGCTTATACTTTTTCAATCTGCTTTTTAATCTGATCATTACATCTGGTAGTGGTCAGGCAGCTATTGTAATGCCTATAATGGCACCCTTAGCTGATATTATTGGCATTACAAGACAGACAGCTGTATTGGCATATAACATGGGAGATGGCTTTACGAATACTATTGCTCCCACCTCAGGTATTCTCATGGCCAGTATAGCAGTTGCTGGTGTATCCTGGGTAAAATGGCTAAAGTTCATGCTGCCTTTGCTTGGCATTTGGATCATGATTGGAGGTATAGCTCTGATCATTGCGGTAAATATTAATTTAGGGCCCTTCTAAACAAATATCATCAGTATCTTCATTACTATGTCCCTCGGTCCATTTGTACCGGGGACATTTTTCCTACCCGACCCACCGGTACAGCCCGAATCTGTAGCCCCACAGCTTGATGAGCTCGCTCCGCCATATGTAGGCTGCCCCGGGGCCTTCGTACCAGCGTTCACCGTCTGTGGACAATGCGGCGATGTACCTGAACTCGAACCGGTCGTCATTCAATTTCTCAAAGATGTATTTCGACCGCTTCACATGGTAGTCACTGGTGACGACAAGCGCTGAATGGAAGCCCTGCGCTTCCATGATGTCCATGGTGATTGTGGCATTGGTGTATGTGCTGTCTGCTTCGTAGTCCTTGATCAGGGCGCTTTCGGGGATGCCGTATTCTACGGCGAGTGCTGTGCTCTGGGACAGTGTTTCGGTCTCCACCACGGGTGTGATCAGCACGTGGTCGGCGTACCCCGCTTTATACAGGTCGGCGGTCTTCTCCATGCGCCCGCCATCGCCGCCGAGCATGACGATGACGTCGCTTTGTACGGGGTTATCCGAGTAGTTGTGGTTGAAGCTGTCGATCAGCAGAATGACCAGCATCAGCAGCAGGAGGCATATTGCGATAATGAGGATTCTCGTTTTCATGGGCCCGGACACTCCTTCACTTTTATATGTATCACCATAAAATTCATTCCGGAGGCAAGCATCACAGGAACCTCCGGAATAAACATTATACCGCCACTTTTTTCTTTTGTCCGCCGTCCGCCCGGTATGCCGGGAAGAATTCCGTCTCCCGGTCCACACCATTCATCCGGCACAGTCTGTCGTACACTTCGCGGTTCCATATCTTCCTGCCGATGTGGAACTTGAATTCCGTTGCATTGGAAAACCGCCTCTTGAATTTGAGCACCGAGTCGTCTTCTGAATTGGACACCCCGCCGCCGTAATGGATGATGGAGAATCCATTGTCCTTCGCCCAGTCCATCGCTGTATATTTCAGCAGGTAGGCCGGAGACAGGTTCAGGTAGCTGCTCCTGGTGCCGTTCAGATGATCGTGGATGATGTCGCCCGAGATGAAGTAGAGTCCCATGGCGATGATTTCATCTTCGTAATAGACGCTTGTCGTGAACAGCTGATGCCCGAACTGCCGCTTCAATTCGTAAAAGTACTCCCTGTCGAAATAATAGAACCCCGATGCATGGAGCCGTGACATCGTTTCATTGTATATGTCGATAAATTCCTCTATGTCGTCAAACCCCCGCTTCAGCTCACATGAAACCTTTTCATTCCTGAGCAGTTTCCTGACCTTCCGCCTTGCGGTACTGCAGAATTCCGTCTGGAAGATATCTTCCGAACATCCGAGGTCCGTCCCCACCGTGTTCCTGATATGACTGATATCATACAGCCCCCTGAACGGCTCCTGGTTCTGGAATAGCGGATTGAACCTCACAAATTCCGACACGATATTGCTGTCCCGCGCAAACCTCGTGAAGCATTCCCGGAATTCCGCCATCAGCTGACGCGGATTCGTGCACTCGTGGACGATTGGACCGCCGTAGCCATACGGCGTGGTCAGATCATAGTAGCGCTCGCCGTCCACCAGTGTCCCTATCTCTCTTTTTATCGCCGTGAGAGTGATGTGGCCATGTCTGCTCCGCAATTCATAGAATATCGATTTCCCGCCTTCGATCAGTTCGTTCGCCTCTGCATATTCCCTGGTAAAATAGATATCTTTGTTCATAGCAAGTCCTCCGTTGGATTCCAAAGACTCTCAATTTCCCCTCAGGCACCCGTGCACTTCGGGAAGGAATCCTCTGGATCTGCTCTATGAACATATTTCTGACTGGTTTATGTGCTTCACAAGCCGCATCATAACGGGAATCATTCTCTCTATCAAAACAGGACGTCATTCCAAAAAGATCTGCATGCATTCTCTCTTTACTGTGAGGTGATATCCTTTGGATCCTCCGCTGAGACACATCCAGCCACCCCTTCCCTTAATTGGATTTTCCATATGCGCCGCCTGCTTCCCGACAAAGCCGGCGGCGGAGTCCACTTCAATCGTTCCCACTGTTCCCGGTGAATGCCCGGGCCGTACTCTCTCCTTCCTGGCTGATGCCCTCGCTTTTCAGCACTTTCCCCGCTGTCATGGCAAGTATCTTCATATCGAGCCACCATGACCGGTTTTCCACGTACCAAACATCCATCTCGAATTTCTCTTCCCACGGCAGACTGTTGCGTCCGTTGACCTGCGCCCATCCCGTGATGCCCGGACGCACGTCATGGCGCTTCATCTGGCGCCTGCTGTAAAGTGTCATGTACTGGGTCAATAGAGGCCTGGGGCCGACAAGGCTGAGCTCGCCCCTCAGGACATTGATCAGCTGCGGGAGTTCATCCAGGCTGTATTTGCGGAGCATGATGCCAAGGTCCGTGAGCCGGTCGGCATCGGGCAGCAGTTCACCATCCTCATCCCGGCCGTCTGTCATCGTCCTGAATTTATGGAGGTTAAACGGCACCCCCTTGTACCCCGGACGCCTCTGCCTGAACACCACCGGACTGCCCATCTTCATCTTTATCATGACAGCGACAGCCGCCATCAGGGGGGACAGGAGGACGAGCATGGCCAGGGCGGCCGAAACATCGAATACCCTTTTCATCTGGACACCTCCATGTAATCCACTCACTTCACACCACTCATTTCATTGATGATGAAGCGGGCCTTGCCGTTCTTGTCTTTCGGTATCCGGTCCATATAGTTGTACTGGTACCGGCAGCCGGCACCCAGCCGGCGCACGACCCGCTCCTTGAAGATCCGCTCTTCCCTCACGCCATAGCCCGGTTCCACCACCAGGTTGACGATGAACTGCCCCAGGTCTTTCTGTATGAACTGGAATGCAGCCACCGTATCCTCAATGCCCTCCACCGCCCGGGCGATGCCGACGCTCGTCACCCTGTTGCCGCTGCTGCCGATCAGGTAATCCGACCTTCTGCCGAATATCCTGCTTATCTTTATATCATCCGCGTAGGAATTCATATACTCCTGATCGGAATCGATTTCAACCTGATCGTTGATCCGGTACCGCACCAGCGGCGTGGCATAGTTGATGAAGCTGGTCACGATCATCTCATACAGGTGGTGGTCGATCCTCCTGAACTCGAAGAGCCCGGTTTCATGGCCCAGTCTGTAGACACCATCCCTCCCCGAATATATGAAAGGCGCACCTTCACCACTGGCATACTGGTCGATGACCCTTGCTCCGAAGGCTTTCTCTATATCCGCCTTTACATGCGGCAGCAGGATCTCCGAAGTCGGGAATACCGCCTTCACTTCCCAGTTCACCCTGAGGCGCTGGTTCAGCACATATTTCGCCACCATGTGGATGGCGGACGGGAAGCCGTCCAGTGCCTCAGGTTTGAAGCGTGCCATATTACCGTACACATAGCCGATATTGTCCTGTGTCATATGGTTTGCGGCATAGAGCATCTGGTTCATCGGCAGATTGTAGCGCCAGAGTATATTCTTATGATCGGGCGGCGTCAGATCCTGGCCGGTGAAAGAGGCACGTTTGGCAAACGGCCGTACACCGTTTTGGAATTTTATATAATCGAGATAGGCCATCCTGGCTGCCCGGTCATATTCCGAATCGTATACAGCAAGGCTCTCGCCCGTCGTGCCGCTCGTCCCTGAAAACCGGATCTGCCCTTGCCTGCACGAGCGCGCTTCAAGTTCATACCTGAGGTCATTTTTCGTCGTCATCGGCAGCTTCAGGAAACTTCCGAGAATGTCCGTCTCATCAATCCCGATACCGGCATATGCCCCGATGTTCCTTTTCAGATGATGCATGAAATCGATCAGTTTCTCCCTTTTGTCGAATTCCCCGCCCACGTAGCGTGCAAGGGCTTCCCGGTAGAGATGGTTGTACCGCTCCCGCTTCAGTTTATAGCCGTAAACACTCGTAAACGCGTGCTGCAAAAATATCGGTGACTTATAGTAGATATTGTGTGTCGAGGCACCTATCAGTTCTTTCAGCATTCAGATCACCTTATCTCCTGGACTGATGTAAAGTCGGACCCAGCCGGCCATCAGCCGTAATTGCCCTGAGCACAGATGACAGCATTCAAAACCTGCACAAACTATTTGAGTATCATCCAAACTGCACCGTGCTGCCGGCCCCTGCCTTCTGCTCAAGCTCATTGATGATGAAGCGTACCTTGCCGTTCTTCTCCTTGGGGATGAAATCCACATAATTGAACACATAGCGGTTATCCGGACCCAGCTGACGTTCCAGCCGCCCGCGGATCACCAATTCATCCGCGTAATCATCATAGTCATCCTCGACCACCATATTCACCAGAAACTCCTCTTTCTCTTTCTGGATGATCTGGCACTGGACGACCTTCTCTTCGAAGCCATCGACAATCCAGGCCAGTATGATGTTCATGACCTTCCTGCCGTCCTGCCCGATGAGATAATCCATGCGGCGGCCGTAAATCCGCCGGATGTCGATATCATCTTCATATGAGTTCAAATACTCCCGGTCCGAATGGATCTCGACTTCGTCACCGATCCTGTAGCGGACAAGCGGCGTGGCATAATTCAGGAAGCTCGTAACGATCATTTCATACCGGTTCTCCCCCCGCCGCTCGAACTCGAACAGCCCCGTCGCATGACCGATCGTATACCCGTCATCGGTGCTTCCATACAGAAACGGCGCCCCTTCGGAACTTGCATACTGGTCGATGACGACGGTATCGAAGGCGTCTTCGATATCCTTCTTTGCATGCGGCAGCAGTATTTCTGCCGTCGGAAAAACCGCCTTCACATCCCAGTCCGCCCGGAGCCCGTTCGACAGCATATGTTTTGCCACCATATGGATGGAGGAAGGCAGCCCGTCGATCGAAGCCGGCCTGAACGACCTCATGTTCCCATATACATGCTTCACATTCCCCGGTGTCATTTGATTTGCGGCGTAAAGCGCCTGGTTCATGGCCAGGTTGTACCGCCACAGTATATTCCTGTGGTCTGCCGGTGTAATTTCCCGCCCGGTGAAAGATGCGCGCTTAGAGAACGGTTCGATGCCCTGCCTGTATTTTATATAATCCAGGTAGGCCATGCGGACCGCCCAGTCCGCCTCGGACTCGAACACCGCCAGGTTGTATCCCGTCGTCCCGCCTGTCCTTGAAACATGGAGCTTCCCTTCCTTATGCGACCGGTCGTCGAGCGCGTTACGGAGGTCTTCCTTCACCGTCATCGGCAGGGCCCGGAAACTTTCCATTATGGCATCCTCATCCACGTCTATATCCCTGTATGCACCGATATTCTCCTTGAGGTGGCGCATCAGACGGATCAGCTGCCCCCTCCCGCCGGCGTCCCCCCTGACATATCTCCGGAAGGCTTCGTGGTAATGATCGTTGTACCTCTCCCGCCGCTTTTTAAAACCGTAGGCACTGGTGAACGCGTGCTGCATGAACACCGGCGACCTGTAGTAGAGATTATGTGCCGATGTACTCATCATTTTTTTCAGCATTGTGATCATCCTGTTCCGAAAGCGTGTTATAGAAGTCCAAAAGCTTTGCCTGCATCAATCTTCTGTCAAAGTTGTCGACGATGAATTGCCGGGTGTTCCCTGCCATCCGCTCCCGGCGCACATCATCCAGGATCAGCGTGTCCAGGGCGTCTGCGAGCCCTGTCGCATCGTTGCTGGCGGTGACGATGCCGGTCCGCCCGTCTTCGATCGTGTCGCGGGCACCTGTCGAGTCGAAGACGACGACCGGTACGCCCATGGCCTGTGCCTCCATGCTGACGTTGCTGAACCCCTCCCGGTATGTCGGCAGTGCGAACAGGTCCATCAGGCTGTAGTAGCATTCCACCTCTTTCGTATAGGGGCGGTGGATGATGCCATCATGCGTCCGGATATGCCGGATAGTCTCCGCCTCGACAGGGTCGCTCTCTTCGAACTCACCGACCAGCAGAAGCTTCAGGTTCGCGTATGAATCATCGAGGGCGATGAATGCCCCGACCAGTTCATTGATGCCCTTATCCCGTGTCAGCCTGCCGACGTAACCGATGACGAAATCCCGGCGTTTAAGCCCTGTCTCTCCGCGCAGTTCCTCCAGCCGGCCTTTATCGACAGCAGCCGGATCGTATTTCTTTGTATCGATCCCGTTGCTGCTCCCTTTGCCGATCCTGACGACCTTGTCGCGTGCAAGCAGCTTCCGCGCGATCATCTCACTTTCCAGGCTGTCGGACACGACAATCACATGGGTGCTGAGCGTGCACGCCGTCTTCTCAGCCGCATGGAGAATGATCCTCCTAAGCCCCCGTGCCGTCTCAAGACGCAGCCCCCGCTGGATGTAGATCCGTGTCGTGACACCTGCGAGCCGGCCGGCAATCATGCCGAGCAGTCCGGCTTTCGGTGTGCTGAAGTTGATGATGTCCGGATCCTCCCGCTTCAGGTACCTGTACAGAATGTACAGCACCTTCAAGTCCCGGAGCGGACTGATTTCGCGCTCGAAGGGTATGTGCTCGACCGTCATGCCATCATATGAAGTTTCAAAATCCTTGTTGCAGACCACTGTGATATCATAGCCATTCTTTTCTATGAACTGCACCTGCTCTCTGATGAAAAGGACACTCAGTGAAGAAGTGACCCCCTGGATCATTTTCCTTTGCATAGGCGACAACTCCAAACCCTGTTATTTTAATGCATGCACCCCAGGCATCTGCCAATGGACATCAGACCCGCCCGTCCCTGTCGGAGAAGGCGGTGCCGAGTGCCACAATGACCATGTAGAAAAATTTGAAGCGGTGCCGGAGCGCCGTTCCGGCATTCGATATGCCGAGTCCGAATATCAGCCAGCCGGCGAGGATGCTGATCAGCAGTATGGCGAGTATCGGACGCTTCCTGATGACGTCGATGTTCCTGATGAATATGGTGAGGGAGAACAGGTAGAACACCCCGTCCAGGAAGAAGCTGATCAGATCATTGAAATTCCTGATGCTCCACGGCATCGGTGATGCGATGAAATAGACGACCTTGACCGGTGCGAACAGGATCACCTGGAAGAGGTTGTCGACCTCGAGCCCGCTCAGGTAGGCCGTGTCCCCCCGCGCTGATGTGAACGCTTCATAGATGTTGTCGTTGTTGTTCAGCACCTGATCCACCTTGTTGAATATCGGCAGCCCGGACACGATGCTCGGGAACACCAGGATATAGGTCAGTATCAGTGCGAAAATGCTGAAGGGCACGACCGATTCCAGGGTGAACCGGAATGCTCTCTCGTCATGCCGGTAGAATATGAATCCGAACAGATAGCCGAGCAGCATGCCGATGATCGCCGAATGGAACGATGCCCCGAGCAGCACCAGTACGACACTCAGGACTGCACCGGCCCGCTCTTTATCCCTGAACCATCTGATGAAGCAGTAGAGCGACATGACCACCATCAGTGAAATGATCGATTCCCGGAGCAGAATCCCTGAGAAGATCAGTGAATGCGGGAAGAACCCCATTGCGAGCACGAGTATCAGCTGGACGCGGTGCGGAATATCCAGCATCCGGAATATCCTTATGACGATCAGGATGGCCGTCATCGCGATCAGGATGTTGAGGTATTGCGCAAACAGCCTGTCATCCCCGTAAATGTTGAACAGTATGCCGAGCAGATGGGAATACACTCCCCCGTAGACCGATTCGCCCAGCATGGACAGGTTCTCGGATACCATGATGCCCGTCCGGTAGAAGTTCTCCGTATCATCCCCGCTGTGCGGGATTTCGAATATATCCCTCCCGTACAGATCAACGAGCATCAGGATGACCCGCACGGTGAAACTCATGAATATGACAAGGAAAAATTCCGGGCAGTCCACAAGGAGGACCAACAGCAGCAGGATGGACGTGATGCATATGAATGTCACTGTCAGATACGTACTGTCCGGGATGTAGTAATGGTTCATCACAAAACCGAGGAACAGGTAGATTAGAGTAACACCCCAAATGAGCAGCATTGGCCACCTCCAGAATTCGGACTTAGTATTTCCTTGTGAGCAGAAGCGTTGAAACCTGCGACAGGACGATGGCTGCCGCGGTGATGACAGCGACGATGAAACCGCCCCTGATGCCGTAAGGTACAATCAGCAGCGCGGACAGGGCCACTGTGAGTATCAGGTTCACCGTCTGCAGCGTCACCTGTATGTTGTACAGGTTGAAAACATTGAGTGCCATTTCGAATGATTTCTCGAACACGATCAGGCTGATGAAAACCCCGAGCAGGACCATGTCCGTCTGATGCCCGTGAAATGCCTCCCCGTAGACGAACACGAGGATGTCATTGCCGTACAGTATCAAAACGGCGTTCCCGAGCACGATCGCCGCCAGGTAGATGCCCATCATTCTGAAGAATTCGCCATAGAATTTCCTGAAACTCTGCCGCGCAGCCTGAGCCAGTTCGGCGATGTAGCTCTGGTTGACTGTGATGACGATGTTAGAGGCGATCGCTGCAAAATACATGATCGTCGCGTATATGCCGAGGTCCTCGACACTGTGGTAATGTTCGATGAAATACCGCGGCACGTTCGCATTCAGCGACGACAGCAGGCCGACGAGCGACAGGCCGATCCCCAGCCAGAAGATGTGCTTGAAATGCATCCTTCCGAACAGCTTCGCCATATGATGGTCATAGGAGGTGAACCGCCTGTCATATGAATAATAGACGAGCACCTGTGCCGCCAGAAGGCTGATGATCGCCGCCATCAGGGAACGGGTGAATACCACAGCTAGTGTGAAGCAGACGATTGTCACGACGCTCTTGATGATCTTCGAATGCGCCAGGAAGCGGATGTTCGCCTCCGCGATATTCTCCGTGTAGATGAACTCCTCTTTCGTCTCGTAAAATTTGAACAGGCTGAACAGCATCAGGCAGGCCATCTCGTACGGCTTGAAATCCATCACGAGGGCAAATCCCGCCATTGACAGCAGGAAGACATAGTTCAAAATGCCCCTGAACCTTGCAAATATCGTATATCCGTAACTGTACTTCCGCTGTGTCGGTACGAGATCGGAAAACGAGAACCTGCTGAACAGTACAAGCGGTGCCACAATCGCCAGGAAATAGGAGAACAGCCCCATTTCATACAGTCCGATCAGTCTTGTGATGAGAATGACCTGTATCCACTGGTTGAATGAAAACAGCAGGGTCGAAGCGACATGCAGTATCTTGTTCTTCATATCCCGTCCCCCTAGAGGCGCCACACTGTCTGTCTGGCCCTCAGGTCTTCCTCGCCGATGATGCCCTTGATGTCAATCACCAGGCCGTCATCACTCAAATATTCCAGATATTCCCGCCTGTTTTCCCGGTATTCATCATGGCACACCGCAAACATCATGACGTTCGTCTCCACAAGCCCCTCTTTCTCTTTCAGGGCGATTCCGTAGAGACGTTCCGCTTCCCCGGGATCCGCCACCGGATCATGCACCGCAATGCCGAAGCCGAACTCCCGGAGTTCTTCGATGAGATTGATGACTTTGGTGTTCCTGAGGTCCGGGGTATTCTCCTTGAATGTCAGTCCCAGCATGTTGATGGTGGCCCCCTGGACCGCAAGTCCCTTGCAGAGCATCGTTTTTACCATCGATGAAATGATATGTCTGCATATGTTGTCATTGATGCGCCTGCCGGCAAGGATCACTTCCGGATGGTGCCCCACCGCCTGTGCCTTATGGGTCAGGTAATACGGATCGACGCCGATGCAGTGTCCGCCGACGAGACCCGGTGAAAACTTCAGGAAATTCCATTTCGTCCCGGCTGCCGCCAGCACGTCCCGTGTACTGATCCCCACCTTGTTGAAAATGACAGCCAGTTCGTTCATCAGCGCGATATTGACATCCCTCTGTATGTTTTCGATGACCTTCGCAGCTTCTGCGACCTGTATGCTCTCCGCTTTGTACACACCGGCCTTGACGACCGCCCCGTATACTTCCGCGATGATGTCCGTCACTTCCTGCGTCTGCCCGCTGACAACTTTCGTGATCTTTTCAAACGTATGCTCCCTGTCCCCGGGGTTGATGCGCTCCGGTGAATAGCCGACATGGAAATCAACACCCGCATCAAGCCCCGAAAACTTCTCCAGTACCGGTATGCAGACCTCTTCTGTAGCCCCCGGATAGACCGTCGATTCGAAGACGACGATCCCCCCTTCCCTGAGCACAGAGCCGACAGTCTCACTCGCCCCCGTCAGCGGCGCGAGGTCCGGCTGGTTGTGTTCATTGATCGGCGTCGGCACCGAAACGATGATGAAATCCGCTGCGCGCAGCGCCTCCCTGTCAGTAGTGAATTCGATGTCCGACTGCCCCAGATCCGTCCCATCCACTTCATTGGTCCGGTCATGGCCGCCCTTCAGCTCTTCAATGCGGCGGTCATTGATATCAAATGCGATGACCCTGCCGATCCTGCCGAAAGCGACCGCAACAGGAAGCCCGACGTAACCGAGGCCGACAACTCCAACTTTCCTGTTCATGTGCATCACCCATTTCATGGATATGCCGGTACGCCCGGCACTCATATGGCCCGTTCGCGGGCGGTTATCCCTTTCTGATAGTAGTCCATGTACCAGTCGATGAAGCGGTCGATCCCGTCCTGTATATCTGTCGCCGGCCTGAAACCGGTGGCGGCATGCAGGTCCCCGACATCGGCATATGTTTCCGGCACATCCCCCGGCTGAAGCGGCATGTAGTTCTTTTGAGCCGTCTTGCCAAGCCTGTTCTCTATCGCCTCGATGAACGCCATCAGCCTGACCGGTGCGTTGTTGCCGATGTTGTATATCCTGTACGGCGCACTGCTCGTTGCGGGATTGGGCCTGTCCCCCGACCAAGCGGGATCCGGCTGCGGCATAATTTTCACGAGCCGCACAATCGACTCCACGATATCATCCACATACGTGAAATCCCTGAGCATATTGCCGTTGTTGTACACATCGATCGGCATATCCGCAAGTATCGCCTTTGTAAATTTGAACAGCGCCATGTCCGGCCTGCCCCACGGCCCGTAAACGGTGAAGAATCTGAGTCCCGTCGTCGGCAGCCCGTACAGGTGGCTGTAAGTGTGTGCCATCAGCTCATTCGCCTTTTTGGTCGCAGCATACAGGCTGAGCGGATGGTCGATGTTGTCCGTTGTCGAGAAAGGCTTGACCGTATTCGCCCCGTATACCGAACTCGATGACGCATAGATGAGCTGCTCCACACCGTAATGCCTGCACCCTTCCAGTATGTTGGTGAAACCGTTGATGTTGCTTGTGATATAGGCATGCGGGTTATCCAGGCTGTACCTGACCCCCGCCTGGGCCGCCAGATTGATGACGATATCCGGACGGGCGTCGCGGAAGATTGCCATGACCCTGTCCGTATCCGCCATATCCACTTCATGATTCTCCACCCTGTTCTGAAGCATCTTCTCCAGCCGGTCCCTTTTCAGACCCACATCATAATAGTCGTTCAGATTATCGATGCCGGTGACCGTGTCCCCTGCATCCAGCAGTCTTCCCGATAGATGGGAACCGATGAAACCGGCACTTCCTGTAACAAGTATCTTCTTCATCCAATGCACCCTGCCCTTCCCCCGAAAATTCAGCCCTGCCGCATCATCCTGATCATCTGTTCCGTATGTTCTCCGAATACCGCCCTTCCACTGACCATCTGCGGAAACCAGACAGACTGTCCGAAGATGTTGAACTCCAGAAGAACAATATCATCATTCTCATCCAGCGTGAAATCCCACGAAACCATCCTCATATGCGGTGTCTTCTCATGCATCTCGCATGCCACCCGGATCAACTTGCCAATATTGGGAAGCGTGTGGTTCGCAAATAAAGTCCCTGTATCCGGATGAAATCTGTGTGCTTCCCCGAAAAACGTCAGCCCCTCGCTGCCGAGCTCCCCGTCGTCTGACACAGCGACCGATATGCCGCCGGCCTGTATATTATCGACATGGCTGCCGCCACGGCCCATGCTGAGCGTGATCGGGGCATGGAACACCCTGTCCCCGACAAGATAGGTGATCACCCTGAGAGTATTGACCGATCCGTCGTAAAGCGCCTTCAGGCTCCCACTCGGAATGATCTTCTCCTGTACGATGAAATCCCCGCCGTAGGAATCAAGCACTTCAGCAAGGGTACGGCCCGTGCGCCGGTCGGCACCATGCCGCAGATCATACAGCGCCACCGAATCCCCCGAGCTCGAATCGAGCGTCGGCTTGAAGACGGCCGCCCCGATGTTTTCAAGCGCCGCATGCGCTTTTTCCTTCGAGATGATCTTCCTGTCGCTCGTATAGAAGACCCCGCTGTTGTTGATGAGATACGTGTCAGGCAGCCTGACACCCTCGATGTCCCTGTAGTACATCGCGAGAAAACTCTTGTCGCTGATCATCCGGCCGATTTCCCTGTTGTTCAGCTTCCTCTCAAGTTTCGTGGTGAATAGCATCTCCGGAAAGTACTTCACATTGAACCTCCCCGAATAGCTCTGATACAGACGATGCCAACGCGTAGAAATCCGCCTGCCGTAGTGTTTCGCCCACATATCCTGTATCTCCGCTTCCTCACTTTCGCTGATCCTGACATTCCTGTACAGATGCCTTTTGCGGAAGATATTGTAGTATTCACCGGCCAGTATCTTGACCAGATACACGGAATTCACAGCCTTCAACACCCCTGCTGTCACTGTCTTTCTGTAACTGTCAGACCTCACACCATCTCCTCCTTGATATTCCAGGACACACAGACCTGTAAACAGTCGCTCATTCTGTTGCGTGGAAATATCTTTCACAATTTGCAGCTTGTATCGTACTCCCTTAATTGGACAATATTCATGAACAGTTGCTGTAATGCACCCGACCAAGAGTTCTACAGCACTGCACGCCTTTGATCAGCCCACTTTCTCTTTTAACAGTTCCGGCTGTTTCACATTTTCCTGACCGATGAATCTGAGTATGCTCTCTTTCAATTCGTTCTCGTCAATCGACAGGAATGTTCTGATATGAGACTCGATGATGCTGAGTGATGATTCAGATACCCTGCCCCGGTATATTTTTTCGTAAACTTGTTCCGGGTGTATTTCCTCTTTTTTCAACAACTCTTCGTAAAGTTTTTCCCCGGGGCGTATGCCGACGAATTCTATGCCGATGTCTTCCTCACTGAATCCGCACAGACGGATCATATTTTTGGCCAGATCGACGATCTTCACCGGTTCCCCCATATCAAGGACGAACACTTCCCCGCCTTCTGCCAGTGTGCCCGCCTGTATGACAAGCCGTGAGGCTTCCGGAATCGTCATGAAGTATCTTGTCATCCTCGGATCTGTTACTGTGACCGGCCCGCCCAGCTGTATCTGTTTTTTGAACTTGGGCACAACCGATCCCCGGCTTCCCAGAACGTTGCCGAATCTTACTGCGACGAGTGTCGTCTCTTCGCACCCCTTATCCAGTGCCTGCACGATCATTTCAGCCATCCGTTTCGTGGCGCCCATGACATTCGGTGGATTGACCGCCTTGTCCGTTGATATCATGACGAATTTCTTCGCTTTGAAGTGACACGCAGCTTCTGCAGTGTTCTTTGTACCGATCACGTTATTCTTCACTGCTTCCTGCGGATTGTACTCCATCATCGGTACATGTTTATGCGCCGCTGCATGGTAGACGATATCCGGGCGGTACTTCTCGAATACTTTGAACATGCGCTTCCTGTTCTGCACATCGGCGATGATCGGCACATAGCTGATGTTGTCATTCTTATTGTCCAGCACCTCTTCCAAAATCGTGTAGATGCTGTTTTCCCCATGTCCGAGCAGCAGTATCTTCCTCGGCTGGAATTTCGCAATCTGCCGGACGATTTCGGAACCTATGCTGCCGCCGGCTCCGGTGACGAGTATCGTCTTGTCAGCAACCTGTTCTTCAATGCCTTCAATATCGAGTTCCACCGGCTCACGGCCGAGCAGATCCTCGACTTCGACCCGTTTGAGCATATTGACTTCCAGCCGTCCGGACAGTATGTCTTCGATATTCGGCATGATCAGAACGTCCACTCCGTCCATGTTGGCGACGGCATGGATCTTCTTAAGTTCTTTCTTGCTCAAAGATGGAATCGCGATGACAATCTTTTTGATGCCGTACTTGTTGACCATCCGTTCCACGTCTTCGCGCTGTCCCTCGACTTTCACTCCGCCTGCAATTTCCATGTTCTGCTTGGCCGGATTGTCATCGATGACAACTACCGGGTTCATCCCCATTGCCGGATTATCCAGCATCTGCTTGATCAGGATCGAACCGCCTTTGCCTGCGCCGAAGATCAATGTCCGTATCATCTTCGGGCTGTGCGACCGCCTGCCGTTCAGCTGATGGTAGAGCAGCTTCCAGAACAGCCGTGAGCCGCCGATGAATATCATATGCATCATCCATGTAACGAGCATCAGACGCATGAATGTCATATTGAACAGCAGATAGGTCAGTATGGTGGTCGTGAGCATAGATGCCGAAACAGCCTGCGTAATTGAAATCAGTTCCCTGACACTCGCATATTCCCACGCCCGGTGATACAGGTTGAAAATATAGGCAAACAGATGATGGTTGATGAGCAGCACCGCCGCTGTGACCCCGAGTACAGTGAGCGGATACTCTGCAAAGAACGGCATGAGAATGTAGTAGCCGATGAACACCGAGAAAGTGACGATTAATGAATCGACTAAGAGAAAGAAAAAATAGCGTTTCCTCGCACCCATATTATCCTCTTCTTTCCGATGACCCTTATTTGGTTTTAAATGCACCCGTAAAGCTTCTTCCTGGTTTTCCCGGACGATTCCGCCTTGACCTCTCCAGACAGAGCCGCCCTCCGCACACTTCCAGTAAATTCATGTTTTACTTACACTTCCTGAAACACCCTTACGCGTATGCAGCTGGTCCGGTTGTTTTCTCGGTCGTCATCTCCCCTCTGTCACCCCCGTCACGGCACCCCTGTCGTGATAGAAATGAGAAATTTTATAAAATCATACAGATGCTTCTCTTTTTATATGGATCTGCATAATTCCACATGCACTGTTCACCCTCAATCCCTGCATGCTGTCATGATTGAGCCCTTCGTATGCACATGATTTTGGAAGTTGAAACTTCTTCCTGTATATTAATCAGCCGTCATGTGACGCCTGATGGTAATAGTAATCGTCTTTCGACCGGTATTTTGCATCCCGGTTGTTGAGGACGAGACCGATGATGTTCGCATCTGCCTTGTTCAGGAGATCCTTCGCCTCCAGCAGATGATTCCGGTTGTTGTTCTCAACATCCGTTATAAGTATGACACCGTCCGCACTTTTGCTCAGAATCTGCGCATCCGTCACTGATAATAAAGGCGGTGAATCCATGATGATCATTTCATATTGGAACTTGAGCGTTTCTATGAACTGCGACAGTTTCCTCGACGACAGCAGTTCCGACGGATTCGGCGGAATGGGTCCTGAAGTGATCAGATCGAGCATGTCGAATTCCGTCTCTTCCACCAGTTCCTCAACAGGCATATCTTTCACAGCCGCAGTCGAAAGGCCCGTCTGATTGCCTGATCTAAATGTATAGTGACACGTCGGACGTCTCAGATCCCCGTCCAACAGCAGTGTCTTTTTACCCGCCTGGGCATAGGCGATGGCCACATTCGATGCGATTGTCGATTTTCCCGCACCTGCCACAGCGGATGTGAAAAGTACCGACCGTATCGGCTTATCGACGCTCGAGTACATGATGTTGGTCCGGATCGTCCGGAACTGCTCGCTGACAGGAGACTGCGGCTTCGTTGCAACAATGGTATTCCTCGGCCCGCTAGCTCCGGTGTTCATCTTCCTGCCCTTCATATCCATGACCTCCCCTTATTCATCCATCCTTGCTATGGACCCGACCACAGGCATATCAAGGTATCTTTCCACATCCTCTTCGTCCCTTACGGACTTATCAAAGTAATCCATCGAAAAGGCCAGAACCAGTCCCAGTATCAGCCCAACCGCAATCCCCACTGTAATGTTTATCAGAGGATTCGGGGAAATAGGTTTTGTATCCGCTTCCAAATTCGAAGGTGAAAGGATGGAAACATTGTCGACATTCATGATAGTCGTCACCTGCTCCTGGAACACACGCACAATCTCATCAACAATACGCTGAGCCTCTTCCATACTCTCATCCGTAACCGTAACACTCAGCACCTGGGACTGCTCCTGATTGGTGACAGCCACCTGTTCGGAAAGACTTGAAAAAGAACTGTCCAATTCAAGGTTGCTGATCACATTTTCCAAAACAATCGGACTCTGAAGTATGTCACTGTATGTTCCAATCAGTTGCAGACTCGTTTCAATGTCCCGGTCGTTCATGTTCTCCGTTTCTTCCGATTCACTCACCAGGATCTGAGTCTGTGCCTGATAGCGTGGAGGAATGAGGAAAAACGTGATCAGAGCAGCGATAATACCTACCGCAAGAGCCCAAACGATGATCGAAGTCATGTTCTTCTTTAAAATCTCCAATGCTTTCTCAAGATTGACAGACTCCCGCATGGCCGCGCCCCCTTCAATTTTCCATCATAGTTACTTTAGTAATTTAAGGTATATTATTACATTTGAGTTGTGTTTATATCATTATAACAAGAGTTCATAAATATGCAATAGATTTTTGAATATTCAAATATTTTTAATGTGAATTATATACTTTACCATTATCGGAATTTCTCATCAAATAAAAACACATCAGTCCCATAATAAGGCTGATGTGTTGCTAAAGGATTCATTTCCGACACTCATATTCGAGTAACTATACGGTTTTGCATAGCTCTTCTATTTTCTTGGTCACATACCTCTGTTCTTGTTCTGTCATTTTCGTATCCGACGGCAGACAAACACCTGTTTCAAACAAATATCCGGAATTATCCCTATCTTCACTGTAGTAATCACAGTCCGCAAACAACGGCTGCATGTGCATCGGTTTCCACACCGGCCTTGCTTCGATATTGAACTTTGCAAGATGATCGACGATTTCAGCTGCTGTTACTCCAAATTTTTCTGAATCAACCGTCAGCGTAGATAACCAACGGTTATGGAATGTGTCTTTCATCTCAGGCATAAATCCGATTCCGGCAATATCATCCAGGGCTTCAACGTATCGATCGAATATTGCGCGCTTCTGCTCCACTCTCTGCGCAAGCACTTCCATCTGACCTCTTCCTATGCCGGCACTGATATTGCTCAGACGGTAGTTATAGCCAACTTCACTGTGCTGGTAATGAACAGCCTGGTCCCTGGACTGAGTTGCCTTCTTCAAAGCCTTTTGAATCATTTCTTCATCGTCGGAGACAATCATCCCACCGCCGGATGTAGTGATGATCTTGTTACCATTAAACGAATAAATTCCAAATTTGCCGAAAGTGCCACTCATCTTTCCTTTGTATCTGGATCCAAGAGATTCTGCAGCATCTTCGACCACAGCTACACCGTATTCATCACAAATGGCCATCAGCTCATCCATTTTGGCAGATTGGCCGTAGAGATTCACAATAACGACAGCCTTCGGCAGTTGGCCCTTGGACGTATAATCTTCAAATGCCTTTTTCAAAGCAACGGGCGACATATTCCAGCTATCCAGATCAGAATCTATGAAAACTGGTTCAGCACCAAGGTAAAGGATCGGATTCGCACTGGCTATGAATGTTAGAGAAGAACAGAATACGAAATCAGCCTGCCCGACACCTAAAAGATCCAACGCAATATGTATACCGCCTGTCCCACTTGATAATGCACAGGCAGCTTTAGTACCAGTGAACTCTTTCACCTGATTCTCAAATTCATTCACATTATTACCCAAAGGAGCAATCCAGTTAGTATCAAATGCCTCTTTTACATATTTCTCTTCAGTTCCACCCATGTGAGGGGATGACAAAAAGATTCTTTGATTTTCCATAACTATGATCTCCTTTTAATAACTTTTGCCGGCACTCCTACTACAACAGAATTATGCTGTATATCGTGGGTTACTACTGAACCTGCTCCAATAACAGTATTTTGATGTATGGTTGTATTAGGTATGACAGTCGAACCGGCACCGACATGTGTTGCTTCCTTAACAGTTACAGTACCTGCTAAAGTTGCACCCGGTGATATATGAACAAAATCATCAATTGTATTATCATGTTCCACCACCGCGCGTGTATTGATAATCGAATGTTTACCAATTTTAGCCCCTGGATTTACAACTGCTCCAGGCATAATCACTGTGCCAACACCTATTTGAACATCTGGAGAAATGATTGAGGTAGTGTCCAGTACAGATACAAAATCATTATCTGTAAGTGTACTCTTTTCAATAACATTTTTTCTCGTTTCATTATCTCCAATAGCAACCACAAAAGAATAATTCCCTTTGTAGTCTTCAATGGTATTGCTATTATCATAAAAAACACCATTTGTTTCAGTGTATTTTTCTATCGAGTCATCCAATATGCCTCGCAACACATACTCATCAGTACGTTCAATCATCGCTTGAATAACCTTACTATGACCACCATTGCCTATCAATACAATTTCAGTCATAATGATTCCACTTTCTTCGAACCTGTGAATTTTTCCATGGTCGCCTGACCGGATTGATTAATATCCTCACTCTTTATAACCTTCATAAGAGTCATATAGAGTATTTTCATATCCAAAAGAAAAGATTGGTTCTCAACATACCACACATCCAGTTCAAACTTTTCTTCCCACGAAATAGCATTGCGGCCGTTGACCTGTGCCCAGCCGGTAATTCCCGGCTTGACATCATGTCTCTTCATTTGTCTCTCATCATATAAGTCCATATATTCCTTAAGCAATGGCCGAGGGCCAACCAGACTTATATCGCCTTTCACAACATTAATTAATTGAGGCAGTTCATCTAAACTGTATTTGCGGATAAACTTACCTGTTTCAGTCAGACGAACAGAATCAGGTAATAACTCACCATTCTCATCCTTTTTATCGGTCATCGTTCTAAATTTGTACAATTCAAATGGTTTGCCATGAAGACCGGGTCTTACTTGCTTAAAGAGAACAGGAGAACCAAGCTTTTTCTTAACGACTACTGCAGTTCCAACAATTATAGGAGTAACAACAGCAACACCTATTGAAGAAGTAGATAAATCAAACATTCTTTTTATCATTGACTAGTTCCTCCATGTGGCTAATGTACTTTTTAGCGAGAGTCTTTCGTTCAAAATTCTCCACGACAAAATTATAACCATTGATACCCATCTCGTTTAATCTTTTTCGATTTCCTTTTAAACTTAAAATTGTATCTACCATTTCATCAGTATTATTGGGACTCACATATATACCGGCATCATTTTTTTCAACAAGGTCTCGAGCGATACCATCAATTCCAAGTAAAATGGGCTTTTTACACGACATATAATCAAATACTTTATTTGGATATACTGTTTTAAATGTATCATTGTCCTGTAATATTGCCGTACATAAGTTTGAAGTATTACAAAAATCAGGCATCGATTCTTTAGGTTGCGCGTCAATAAAAGTAACATTATCTAGTCCATGCTGATTCGCATATTCAACTAGTTCTTTCTTTTTCATACCGTCACCGATCAGCATGAAGTGAACATCCTGGTCTATATTTTTGATCTTTTTGGCTGCTTTTAAAAGACTAATGAGATTATTTGCTAAACCATGAGCGCCCATATATGTGATTATGAACTTATCTTTTAACTGATATTTTTCCCTCACCCAACCTACGTCTTCTTTTGGTATGAAAATATCACTATCTGCCCCATTAGGAATATATATTATTTTATCCTCTGACACTTCTTTATCAACCACTAATTTATTCTTGAATGCTGGTGTAAGCACATTAATTCTATCAGCAGCTTTGTAAGAAAATTTTTCAATCAGGTAAGCCAATTGAATAATTGGTCTGCTTGTAAGTATACCTGTATCTATTGCAGACTCAGGCCAAAGATCCCTGACTTCAAAAATTAATGGTTTTCTTTTCAGTGTTTTCGCAATTATACCTGTTATACCCACAAATAATGGTGGGGATGTCACTACGATTACGTCTGCTTTTTTCACTTTAAATAAAGCAAATGTTGATGACAAATTGAATGAGAAGTAACCAAAAAGGCGTCCTATGAAGTTTTTGTTATAACCTTCTGAAACATGACATCTCAACACTTTAACTGAAGGCGAAATCCTCTCCTCAGTTATAAATTTACCTTTGTATTTTGAGTCTTTCATGCCCGTCGTATAGTTTACGGTGCCTGCAAGAACAGTAATTGTATGTCCCTGTTCTTCCCAATATTTCACAAACTGGTTGAAGCGTGAACCTCCCGATCCATTTTGATTTAAAAAGAATTGGTGTACTAAAAGCATGTGCATTTTACTTTTCATCCTTTGGAAAGTATACTTTTAACTTTTATATTTTTTCTGTCTGACTTGGTATGATAAACAATTTGATTGGCTGGATGTATTTCACCATATGTTGACGACATCCACCCTCTAAAGTTTTCCTCATCACCAGAATATAGATCAATTACAGATTCAGTATCACCAACTATATCCAAGCTCCAATTGTCATAATCCAATCTTACCGCATTACCTTTGATGATAGCCTTCAACTCAGTTAACCATTGTACTTTAATATCAGTATCCGATTCAGCTTCATTAACTATCTCATCGTCTATAACCAGCTTATCTTCATAAAGAGTCAGAGTTCTGATGTGACGATACTCCTTATAATTAGAAAGCTCTACTTCAATTGATGATTTATTATTTTGATGTGTTACTTTCGGGGTTTTTGACTCTGACCAGTTAAACCAAATGAATCGGCTGCCTTTAGTCATTTGATTGCTATCATTGATTAATACTGTATTATGAGAGAATGTCCCATTGAAATAGTTCAATACTTTTTCTTCATCATTGTAACTATAAGTTCCGGCATCACCGAAAATACACTGATTTCCATACCATATTTCTACGTGGTTCATATCCGCCTGCACAGGTCTTTCTTTATAGGTCTTGGATTTTATAAATACTTTAAAATTGCCTTTTCTTAATATATGATACCCACCATATTCATTTACAATTAATGATTTATCATCTGTTGTTTTACATACAGAATGTTTTTCGTCCATATTGGCCGGGTTTAGTAAATAGAGTATCTCATTAACAGAATCATCATTAAATAGAAGGTCTTTATTCAGTTGGTAATTTAAGCATTGCAGTACTGGTCGATAATCACCATACTCTCTTTCTGTCAACGGCATTATATACGATCCATCATTCATGCCGTAATTCGGAACTTCTCCAGACTCTGAAATTACATCCATAAAATAATTGAGGGAAAGTTGTGCTCTATCTCTTACTATTGAAGACAGTCTTTTATTTAAACTTTGTGTGCTTGCTATATACCATGATATATTTTGTAGAACTAAACGATGGTAATTGTGCGAATGTTGTATGAAGGTCCCATCTTTTTTGACCTGCCAGCCGATTTCTCTTTCAAGCACTTTAATACCTTTTTTATAGAGTTTTTTACTGGAGGGCAAAAAGTCAAATGTATTACCTAATACTGTAAGGGTCGTTGCTTCTGAAATACTGTGGTTATTCTTCACAGCTTCCACTGCAAAGTTGATATGTTTATAAATGTGATTAGCATAATGAGAAATACATTTCAGCAGCGTTATAAGCCTGTCATCAGTTGTAGCCGGGTGGTCCACAAAGTGATATAGCGCAAAAACCCACGCATTAGTTCTGAATGACATTTCCTGACTGCATTTATAATTGACACCAATTTCGAGTGGGTTTTTTTGTATAAAATCTTCGAATAGTTGCCAGAATTTTTCTACATATATATCGTTTTTTGTATATAGATATGCTCTGGTGAGATCATATGCAAAAGTAAATCGACTCAATTCCCATATCCATTTGATATCTCCAAAATCACTATTAAAATCAGAAATCTTACTCCAATGAAGTTTGGAGGGTGCAAATTTTTCAGTTTTGGGAGAGTAGTTCCACCCTCTAAATTCGAATTTTTCATCATTGAAATAATAGAATTTCGATTCAAGAATATTATCAGCTCTTTCAAGCAAAGCTAATTTATCAAATTCATTGATTGAGAATGAGGTATTCAAATTTGATAAATTAGCTTTTAAGGTACTACTTACTAATTCTTTATCTATTTTTGCACCAATATCGATATCCTCTAAATCAATAGGTTTATAAGCTCTTTCCAGGTATCCAAATTTCTTCTTGATTTCGTATTGGATACGGTACAATGTCCAGCGAATCCCCATGTTTTTTATAATTTCTAATTGCATATAATCAATTCCTTATAATCTGATCAAGATCAATACTGATTCTTGATACTTCAATCAGTTCTTCAAAAGAAATAAGCGGAGTATTAGTTTTTGTACTATTTAAAAACGAATTGATGCACTTAGCATGACCTTTATCTTGTTTCGGAGATTTCAATTTACTGAATTTATCAAACCCGTAACCACGAAGGATTTTAAAGTTATCAATTTCAAGTATTTTATCTTCACAGTTAACCTGTACATTTTCCTTAGGGTATGATTTATTACCATTCGCATAATAATTTATATTCGCGATAGATCCATCTTTGAATTTTAATATAATGGAAAATGTATCGAATGTATCATTTCGGTCGTTCATTGATACTATTTCATAGTCTGATATTTCTGATCCAGAAATATATTTGGCCAAATCGATAAAATGACATGCTTCTCCAATTAAGCGGCCACCACCAACATTAGGATCTTGAGTCCAATGTTCTACTGGAATTTTTCCTGCATTAACATTTATCATTATTGACTTAGCTGAGATTGTTGATTCTAATAAACCCATCATTTTTTCAATCAGAGGTGAAAACCTTCTGTTAAAACCAACCATTATATGCTGGTCAGTATATATTGCTTCCAACTCATCCAACTCTTTGTGGGTTAAAGCTAATGGTTTTTCCACAAAAACAGCCTTATTATTTTTAAGTGCAGATTTCACATATTCAAAATGCGTATCATGTCTTGTCGTAATAATTACTGTATTGATTTCATCATCTGATAGTACTTTGTCAATATTAGTCGTAGAAAACTCAAATCCACGCTTTTTCCCTACTACTGTCGAACTTAATCCTGCAGAACTGACGATAGTCTTCAATCTGTATTCCTGATCTATTTTTGGCAATAATGTTTGGCTAGTATAATTTCCAGCTCCTATGACACCGACCGTGACATTAGATTTAACAGAAAGCTTTCTATCTCCTATCTCAACTATGTCCTGATCATCAACTTGTTCATGGTTGTATTCAAATAATCCGCCAATAACATTACCTGTATTACTCAACTCTTCATATGCTTTTTCTGCTTCTTCAAACTTAAACTTATGGGTGATCAAACTATTAAAAGAAAGTCGATTTGTTTTTATCATATTTAAAATTGCCTGGAAATTCCTATTTTCCGTCCATCTTACATAGCCATAGGGATAATCTACACCTTTTTCTTCATAGTTAGCATCATACCTTCCTGGACCATATGAAGATGAAACCTGGAAAGTGATTTCTTTTTCATAAAAAGGCGTCCGATCAATATCTAGCCCAACCACTCCAACAAGTACAATCTTGCCTCTTTTACGTGTCATATGAGCTGCTTGCATTATTGGTTCATTACTCTTAGTAGAGGCAGTAATCAGGACTTTATCTGCACCTTGATTAGTAGTTTTCTTTTTTACATATTCGACAATATCAATACCATCTTTTGCATTAATAGCATCGACACCATAGCTTTTGGCCATTTCCACTTTAGATTCGTCAAAGTCAGTTGCGATTACATGACACCCACTTGCAACAAGAATTTGAGAGGCAATTAAACCCATCAGTCCAAGCCCCGTTATCACAACAGTGTCACCAATTTCTGTTTCTAAAAGCCTAACCCCTTGTAAAGGAATCGAAGAAATCACAGTGAAAGCCGCATCTTCTAGACTGACACCTTCAGGAATTTTAGCAACCAAGTTTTTATTTACTGCAACAATTTCAGCATGCGCACCATTTGAAATAACCAAATCCCCTATTTCAAAATCGTTACAATCATCTCCTACTGCGATTATTTCACCGCAAGAACTGTATCCTAACGGTATAGGTTGATCTAATTTCGATTTCACAGCATTATAAGTCGTGTTAAAACCATCAGTCTTAACTTTATTAATAACTTCCTTTACTTTTTCGGGTTGTTGCCGTGCTTTTTGAAGATAATTCGCTTTTCCAAAGTCGACTAGCATTCTTTCAGTACCAACAGAAACAGCGCTGTAATAGTTCTTTATCAAGACTCCATTATTAGGGACTTTAGGCTTTGATATATCTTCTAATTTTATAGTTCCATCACCAAATGAATTTAAAAGTTGTTTCACTAATTTAATACCTCCAAAAGTTTATTAAAGTCTTTGTCCCAAAAACAAGAATTTTTCGCCTTTAATACTTTTTTTCTCAAATCTTCATAATTATCTTCTATACTATTTAAGCTTTCGATAATTTTTAGTGAATCACTATATATTTCTCCAAGTTCTAATTTATTAACTTCTTGTGCTAGCGCTTGGTTATTCGATGATAAGACTACTAAACCTGCATGCACATAATCATAAAGTTTATTTGGAATAGTGTATCTAGTTCCTTCTATTAACTTATGGGGGATAACTCCAATATCATAAAAAGATAATTCTTGTGTTAGATTATTTCGATTTACCGGCTTCCTGACGATGACATTTTCAGCTACATCATACTGGTTTACAACTTTTAATGTATACTCAAAATTAAAAGTATATATAGTAAGTAAGTAAGTACTCCCCTTGATACTTTTCATGAAGTTTTTCAAATCTCTAACTTTATCATCAACCGTTCCAATATAGACTAATCTATTGTTAAAAGATTTCTTAGAATTTAAGTTATTATTTTTTAAAACATCACGTTTTAATGGAAAGTTGCTTATGTCAATAATCTTCTCCGAATTTGTTTTATGTTTATTCATTATTAGCTTTTTACTGTTCGCTGTCACAACTATAATTTTATATGCACTTTTAACCACTAGTTTTTCGTAAATATTAAAGAAATTGTATAACATTGAACCTATTATTTTATTATCTCGGAAAGAAGAAAAAACTTCAGGATAATTATCTGCAATATCTACAATAACTCTTTTATTTTTGGAAAAAAAACGACCAAGATCATACGTGAAAATATCTCTACAAATTATATAATCAAATTTTTGTTTACGAAGTCTTCTTATTTTAGGTTTAAGTAGAAAATGTTTTATAGGTAAAAACTTAGTAATACCTTTTATATTCAAATTTATAATTTCGACATTGTCATAACTGAACATATCTTTTTTTGATTCATCAAGATTCATCGTTAGTAATGACACATCGTATCCATTATTGGCTAAACTGTCTATTGTTTTAACTACTCTTTGTTGTGGGAATGCTAACGTAATACATAGTACTTTTTTCACAGCCATTCATCCTGTCTAAAATTATTAATTACTAGATTTAATTAATCTTATTTTGTTAAATGATACTAGGAGCATTAAGTTAATTATTAACGGAAATATTATTCTGTATGGAGTACCAGTACTTATACCACTTTTAATCAAAAATAAAAAAATAGGTAGTAAGAACATCATCGTTATTACTGAAAGATATTGGCTATTATAGTTAGTTTCTAAAACTTTTTTATATAATAGTCCTATTAATATCCCAAGAAAGAAAAACAATAAAACTGTATTAAGTGACCCCACATTCCAATAGATTTCACCAATTAAACTAGGATTTTGGCCAGTGCCTGAAATGTATTGGGATTTGTTAAAGATCTCATTGTATATTAATGCAGTATTATCGGGTTTGTATGGAATTAAAATACTTGGTATAAAAATTAATAAAGAACTTAGAATACTAAACCCACCTAGGTAATCTACGCTATTCGGAACATAATACATTATTACATTTAAACCATCAATGAAACTTAAAGCGCCATTAATGACAGTGTTATAAAGTAAATCAAACCAATTTGCTTTAAAATGCTCCCAGCTGCCAAATCTGCTGAATGACCTGAAATAAGCAAAATAAGATATGAAAAAAATAAAACCTAAGAAACAAAAGGTTAAGAACTGCCTAAAATTTATAGGCTTTCTACGAATTTCATAAACCAATAGAAGTGATAAGAGCACTAAGAAAAAGAGGATTCTTCCTCCTACTGTAAATAACGGTAACAGTGAAAAAAGAAAAAAGAAAAATGTATAAAAATTGAAATTCATAGCTTTTACACATAGTAAAAGTATAATGGCCACACTGAAAGAGGGAATAAAAGTAAACACTATACCTAATCCAGAAAATTCATTAGTTTTTTCTGAGAAAGAGCTCACGAGGCCATTCCAACCTCCAAATAATACAAATAAAATTAATACTGACCCATAACTTATAATAAAATTGAGTGCCAAGATTATATTTTTTTCAGTTTTTGTTATATTTAATATTTTGATGTCAGTTCGGGTTGTAATTTTATCACCTAAAATACCTCCGAAAATAAAAATTAAATATATTAAAAAAGAGAAAATTAAAGAAATAATCATATTATTTTTAGGTATATTAAATTGGTTATATCCAAACATTAACGTTATGAACCTAACACAAAAACCCATTATATATACAAAACTAATTAATGTATATAAATTCAACCATGTCTGGAATTTACTTCTATAATACAATGCGATTAACACGGAGGCTATACTGAAAACTAGAGGAGGTAAAAGATAGAAATTTACTGCACTTATTATAGTTATCAATATTAATGATACGAGTATAATTAAATAGCTCATAAATAGAACCTCCTCCTCACTTTAAAATATATGAAAATTATGTACAAAAACATAATAAAATAAGCTGAGCTAGAGGCGATAGCACTCCCTGTTATACCATAAATCGGTATTAGGACTAAATTAAAAACAATAGTGAATATTACACATATTAAGGATCCAATGGATGAGTATTTTCCATAACCATCAGCTGCAAGCCTATGATAAACTATTCTAAATAAACTGATGAAAAACATACCTGGTATAAGATAGAGGATTATTTGGTATGCTAACTCAAACTTCCCTGGAAATATGATAGATATCAACTGCCTACCGAAGATAACAAGTATAAGAGATGCAACAGAACATATAAACATGCTGATGATAACACCTTGTGCCATAAGCTTTTCTTTCTTCTTTTCACTAGTAATAGTTGGTGTCTTTTGGAATATGAGTATATTTATGATTTGATTAATCTTTCCAACACTATCAATAAATAATACAGCGATTGTATAATTACTCAATAATGCAAAAGATAGCATTGCTCCTATAATAAATGTATCAATTCTATAATTTAGAAAATTAAATAAAGATGTAAAATATAGTGGCAATCCCAGAGATGCTAATTCTTTGAATTCCTCAGTCATCTTTATTTCATTTTTTCTAATTACATCTTTGTTTCTATACAATTTCCATTTCAAAAAAAGAGTTACCAATAACAATGCAATACTATAAGCAAGGACCGCACTATAAATATTCACGTTAAACATTATAATTATAATTATAAAAATTAAGGGGGAAAGCATATGAACTAAATTGGTACTGAGAAAATAAATGTTGGATTTCTGTAGGCCCAAAAATAAAAATGACAATAAATAATTTAACAAAAAAATGGTAGTCAAGGTACTTCCTATTATAATTAGTGGAATATGAATATCATTATATATCTCTTGAAAAATATACCCCCCGACTATTGAAGTAATACCACCAATAATTAGTGAATATAAGTAAATTATTTTAATTAAATTTATACTGATTATTTTGCTTCTTGCAGATTTAATACTGATAGCATGTCCCATACCAATATTTACCAATAGAGCTAAAAGATTTGGCATCAGAATTAAGATATTATATACACCAAATTCCTCTTCGCTCAGAAAATTACCAAACACTATTCTTGAAATTAAGTTTCCAGCTATTCCAATTGTTTGTAGTATAAGGCTCATTAAAACTACTTTATATTTGTTCATTTTAAAACGACCATTCTCACTTTACATATAATAGTAACTTTTGTTTAATATCTTTTGAATTCATACATTTTGTAATAAAATTGTTGATATCAATCTTTTTCATATCCTTCACTTTACCAATATATATTTTTTCAAAGACTTGCTCCGGATATATCTCATCTTCACTTAATAGTTCCTCATACAATTTTTCTCCCTGTCTTATACCATTGAATTGTATTTCAATTTCATCTTCTGAATATCCACTCAACCTAATCATATTTTTGGCGAGATCAACAATTTTGACTGGTTGACCCATATCAAGTACAAATACCTCTCCGCCTTTTGCTAAACTCCCTGCCTGTATAACCAATCTTGATGCTTCAGGTATTGTCATGAAATACCTTGTCATTCGTTCATCAGTAACTGTGATCGGTCCTCCAGCTTCTATCTGCTTTCTGAATTTAGGTATTACGGAACCTCGGCTACCAAGTACGTTTCCGAATCTTACCGCAACCAGTGTTGTATCTTCTGTTTCTGCATCCAGTGCCTGCACTACCATTTCTGCAACTCGTTTCGTTGCTCCCATGACATTTGGTGGGTTAACTGCTTTATCCGTAGAGATCAGTACAAATTTATCAGCTTTATATTCACAGGCCGCTTCTGCTGTATTCTTCGTACCTATAATATTGTTTTTAACCGCTTCTTTCGGGTTATACTCCATCAAAGGTACATGCTTATGAGCCGCTGCGTGATATACGATACTCGGTTTATACTCTTCAAACACTTCAAAGATTCTTTCCCTGTCCTGCACATCTGCAATTATGGGGATATATTCGACACTACTTTTCATACCTGACATTTCTTCCAAAATGGTGTAGATGCTGTTTTCTCCGTGGCCAAGGAGTATTACCTGTCTTGGCTGGAACTTGGATATCTGCCGGACGAGTTCGGAGCCGATGCTTCCGCCTGCACCTGTCACAAGAACTGCTTTGTCCCTGATTTGATCTTCTATGCCCTCTGAATCGAGTTCAACCGGTTCTCTTCCCAGGAGGTCCTCGACTTCCACTTTTTTCAGTGCATTGACTTCTACCCTTCCTGACATGACATCATCAATGTTCGGCATTGTCAGGACTTCCACTCCATCACGGTTCGCAAGGGCATGGATTTCGTTCAGCTCTGATTTTGTAAGCGACGGTATGGCGATGACCACTTTTTCAATGCCATACTTCTCAATCAGTTTCTGTATGTCTTCTCTCGTACCTTCAACTTTGACTCTTCCAGCGAGTTCCATTCTCTGTTTTGCTGAATCATCATCTACTGCTACAATTGGATTCATTTCCATTGCCGGTGTGTCCATGATCTGCTTAATCAGCATGGAGCCGCCTTTTCCTGCACCGACGATCAGTGTTTTCTTATGACGCGAGTCTTTCGCATTCTTGCCTACAATCTGTTTCCTCATCACCCGCCAGGAAAGTCTGGACCCTCCGATCAGAATCAGATGCATCATCCATGTAATGAGCATCAATCTGGTGAAAGTGGTCTGGAAAAGCAGAAAGTTCAATATGTACGTCGTCACAATCGAGGCTGTCACGGCCTGGGTGATGGATATCAGCTCCCGGACGCTCGCATACTCCCATGCCCGGTGATATAAATTGAAGATGTAGGCGTATATATGGTGACTGACCAACAGAATTACTGCCGTGATTACCAGCGACGGCCATGTATACTGCAGAAAGAATGGCGCCAGGATGTAATATCCCAGAAACACCGAAAATGTAACTATGATTGAATCTATAAAAAGCAGGAGAAAATATCTTTTTCTTGCTCCCATCTATCAACACACTTCTTTCCTTTAAAATAACCCGAAAAATCTTCTTCTCTTTTTCGCACCCTTATCCTTCATTTCAATCCGCTTCGGCGACCTTACCTTGACCTCTTTGTTATTCAGAACCGCCTCAGCATTCTTCTGAAGATATTCCACATACTCTGATCCGAGCTTTTCATCAATCACTTCGTATGCTTCCTTCAGCATGAACGGGCGCATCGTCGCATGGTGGGCGTCACTCGAGACCACATGAATGAGGTGATTCTCAATCATCTTCAGACTCGTTTCCTGCAGCCCCTCACCCAGCGCCCCGGAGACAGATCCTGCCGTAATTTGTGCAATTGCACCCTTCCCAACCAGTTCATACAGCCTATCCGGATCTTTCGCCAGCGGACGGCACCTTTCCGGATGGGCAATGACCGGCGTGTAGCCATTCATCTGCAGATCGAAGAACAGATTTTCTGTATACCCCGCAATTTCCGTAAAAGAAAACTCAACCAACACATATTGCGATTGATTGAGCGGAAGATTCACATCAGTTTCAAGCTCATTTACCAGATCTCCATTGATGCGGATTTCCTGACCCGGGTAAATATTGATATCCAACTGATGCTTTTCAATGATGTCTATAACTTCTACCATTTTTGACACTATTTGACTTTTGGGATTGATGAAATCCCCACTGTAATGATGTGGGGTCGCTATGATGTCAGTAATTCCATTGTCGATCGCCTGCCTGAGCAGATCCAGCGTTTCCTCTTCGCTCTCGGGTCCATCATCCACGCCAATCAGTACATGGTTATGGATATCTATCATTATTTCTCCGCTCCGTAATAATAGTAGTAGCTGTCTTTTGATTCCTTCTGTTTCTTGTTGTTGAGCACGGTGCCGATGAGGTTCGCATCCGCTTTTTTGAGAAGGTCCTTCGCCTGGGTGAGGCTGTCCCTGTTATTTGCCTCCACGTTCGTCACAAGGATTGTGCCGTCGACCAGTTTGCTTAACAGCTGGCCGTCCGTCACTGCAAGAATGGGCGGCGAATCCACGATGACCATGTCATATTCCATGGATACCGTCTTGAAGAAATGTTCCATCTTGTTCGATGCAATCAGTTCGGACGGATTCGGTGGCACCGGACCGGACGTCACTATGTCGAGGTTTTCTATCTCTGTTTCCCTGATGACATTCTCAAGCGGCATTTCATTGACGACTGCCGTCGACAGACCTCTCTGGTTGTTCACTTCAAAAGTGTAGTGCGTCGTCGGACGTCTGAGGTCCGCATCCAGCAGCAATGTCTTCCTGCCCGCCTGTGCGTATGCGATCGCAACATTTGCTGCGGTCGTCGATTTTCCGGCGCTCGGTGTCGCCGACGTGAACAGCACGGACTTGATCTGTGTGTCCACACCCGCATATGTAATATTCGTACGGATTGTCCGGTACTGCTCACTGATCGGGGATTTCGGCTCTTTTGCCACGATCAGATCCCGCGGTCCGGATGCATAGTCCAGATGCTTGTTTTTCTTGCCAAACATAACGTGTCCCCTCCTTCCCTATTTATGGAACTTCGCCACCGTACCGAGTACGGGCAGTTCAAGATGCTTTTCCATTTCCTCTTCCGTCGTCACACGCTTGTCCAGGAATGCACGCATGAACGCGATGCCGAGGCCGAGCAGTGCTCCCAAGATCAGACCGATTGCGATGTTGATCAGCGGCTGCGGTGAGACCGGTGATGGATTGTCTCCGATATCCGCCGGTGCGAGTATCGATACGTTATCCACACTCATCACTTCCGCCACTCTCTCCTGGAAGACCGTCGCCACTTCGTTGGCGATTGTCTCCGCATTTTCAGCCATTTCATCCGTCACGGTCACTGTGATCACCTGCGACTGGTCCTGATTGTTCACCGTGATCTGATTGGACAGTGCCGCTGTCGTCTGTTCAAGGCCAAGGTTCCCTACGACATCGTCGAGGACTGTGGGACTCTTGATGATGTCCCTGTATGTATTGATCAGCTGGAGATTCGCCTGTATCTCCTGATTGTTGACGCCTGCATCATCATCCTGCGACTGGCTGACCAGTATCTGGGTGTTCGCTTCATATTGGGGTGTCATCAAAAAGGCAGTGGCAAATGCCGCCAGTGCACCAAAGAGTAAAGTAAGACTCAGAATCATGACCAGATTCCTTTTGATCACATCCAGAATATCTTCCAGATTCAATGTTTCTTCCATGTGCTTCCTCCATGCTAAACCCACAGCGGGTTACAATATGTAATTTCAATCACATAGAATTGTAACATCATATGAGTGTTAAATATACACCTTTTTAATATTTTCCAGTAAATATTTTGAAACTCATTGAAGGGCAATTATAGTCAATCTGTATACATTCCCCTTTCAAGCATTGATATAAAAGCATTTATAAATCATATACAATATATACCAACAGTTGTTACGGCAATGATGAGACCCTCTGGAAATATCAATCATCACACCATTTCCCCGGCTATAAAAATAATTGATCATATTAGTTTAAATCTGTACAATTTTCTTCATATTTCAATTTAACATATAATTATATGTATAATAATTTCACTTTAAACAGTGGGAATCCAGTTAGTTTTTCCGTCGTACTAAAAAACTCCGGACTAGATATGTCCGGAGTCCCTGTCATCCATCATCAGCCCGATCAGGGCGAAGAACAGTATGACCGGTGAGAAGTACACGAACATGAACAGGTAATTGTACTCGAACATGCCGGCCAGGATGAAGATTATGAAAAACAGTGTGATATTGAAATTTTTTACGGCAATCACTGAAATCAGGACTGTTAAGGATAGAAGGGCGATAAACAATACCGCGGTCAGGATGCCGTACCTGCCGAGGGTGTCGAATATGATGTTATGGACGTGCAAAAGGTGCGTGAAGTCGACATAGTCATGCCCCTGTCCGAACCATGTGCTGCCTGAGACGACTGTCTGCCACGGTTCATATCTTCCCGATGTTAGTCTGTCGAAATTGATTCCTCCTCGATCGAGACTACCCTGGATGAAATAGCTGTACAGCCGCCTTCCGAACATGATGAGGGGGACAAGGATGACGGCACCCGCCGTCATCAGGAAATTCTTCCGCTGCCGTCTGCCCGTCCTGTACATATTGATATGGGCGGACTGGGCGGCGGCCGCGAGCAGATACAGGGCCATCGCCGTGCGGCTTGTCGTGATGACGACCAGCAGTGCGAGTGTCGGCAGCATGTACCAGAGCAGCGCGCGGTTCGTCTTCGGCATGAAGATCAGGCCCGCTGCAAAGACCATCACGAGCGTGGCACCCGATTCGTTCAGTGTCGTCCCGGCCAGGAGCAGTGACGGCAGGCTGATGAGGGCACCCGCTGCAATATACATGAAGAGTGCCGCCGGCATCCGGTACAGCAGCATGACCGTCAGCATCACCCACACCGCCGCTTCCGTCCACACGAAGTGTCCCGCAACCAGCATGCTGGCAAAAACGGACAGTACATAGAGGCCCCATACAATGAGGAATAAGATCTTCCTCCTGCTGAAACTGAACTTCGAATTCTTATATAGGTAGGCGAGGATTGCGCCGAGTGTGAGGATGGTGAACGGGTCCATGCCTGCCACATGGCTCTGCAGTCCTCTGTAGTCGATCATGATCAGGCTGGTCACGGTGAAGATGAGTGTGAACATTGCTGTGAATACGAGGCCTTCGTGGGACAGGAAGGCCTGTTTCATTCTTAGTCTATCCATGGATTCCATCCCTTCCATTATGAAAGGTCATGATAACATGGCAGGCGGCAAAAGGCTTGCATTTATGTGCTGAACGTCCTGCATCACTATGTTTCGCTGTTTTGACAGGATTTTGTCACTATGTTTAAATATATACTTGTGAATAATTTTTCAAACGATGGTCTATCCCCAATTCCCCTGTACGCCCCTATGCCTCTTTGAACTGCCCGCTTCCTCCCATCGGGGTTCTGTGATTTTTTCGTTCTGTGTCTGGTGACTTACGTATGTATTTTGAAAATCTTTTAATCCGGAGTTGATTGTTTGAGTAAAGGACAACAGGAATCCATCAAAATCGGTTTTGCCTATGTCGGGGTGGTTCTCGGCGCGGGCTTCTCGACGGGCCAGGAAATACTGCAGTTTTTCAGCAACTTTGGCACGATGAGCTACTGGGCGGTGCTGCTGTCGGCGCTCGTCATCATGTTTCTGGGCCGGCAGGTGGCGAAGTTCGGCACTTGAGCAGAGTTTCGGTGTGCCGGCATGGCTCGGCTCTCTGGTCGTCATGATTGCAGTGATGATCACACTGACGCTCGGCTTCAGCAAGATCCTGTCGGCACTCGGATTCGTCACACCGTTCCTGATCCTGATTGTGGCGATCATCGCAGTGTACAGCTTTTTCACGCCGACGGTCTCTTTCAGTGAAATCAACGAAATTGCCGATCTGAGCAAGACACCGACCGGCATATGGTGGCTCGAGGCCATCACATACAGCGGCATCGTGATCGCGATGGCATTCAGCATACTGTCCATTGTCGGTGCACAGTCCACGCACAAAGTCGCGCGCCGCGGCGGCATGTACGGCGGCATCATCCTGCTCGTACTGATGCTCTTCATGAATGCCGGACTCGTATCCAAGTTCGACAAGACGAATACGGCAGACCTGCCGACACTGATGCTTGCATATGAGATCCATCCCGTGCTGCATTTCGTGCTGACGCTCGTCATGCTGCTGATCATCTACAATACCGCAGTCGGCATGCTGTACCCGTTCCTCAGCCGGTTCTGGGTGCCGTACAGCCGCAAGTACAAAGTCGCACTCGTAGTGGCGCTTGTCGCGGGGTATATACTGAGCCTGGTCGGCTTCGTCGACCTTGTGAACCTCGTCTATCCGCTGCTCGGCTATCTCGGCATCCTCATGGGCATCATGCTCGCTGTCAGGTGGCTGCGGAACAAGTTTACGAAGAAGAAATTGATATAGGAAGTAAAAACATCAAAATATTAAAACATGTAAAACCGGCAATCAACGAATTCTTCTTGATTGCCGGTTTTAATACTATTAGTCTATTACTACAAATAATTTTTCTATCAAATTTAAGCTCAGTATAACTAGGTTTAAATACTTAAAATTTTTTTAGTTTGTGCCCCTCATAGCTAAATAATGGCAGTGATCAATTTCCTTTATTTGATTCATTAAAAACTTGGCAGACTTCCATATCTCTTCGGGATTATGACGAGTACTGTGCGACATAACGTTACAAAGCGTTAATAGCTGACCCAGTTTTGTTTTCTGGGTATTTGATGTTATTTTAAATATATTTTCAATAGCCTTTTGTTTTTGTTTTGTAGGAGTTATACCATTAGGTGATTTAAATGATAAAAATTCCTCTAAAACTCTTCTCATACTATTAGGCAAATGGTAAACTTCACAATCGCTTAAGATTTCATCTCGAGTTTTTTCTGAAAGAAAATAAATTTCTTTAAACAGTTTTTTATATGGCTTATCGTGTATTTTTAAACTTCTGATCAAACTTTCACCATTGATATTTTTAAATACTTCAAAAAATTTATAATCATGCTTTTTTTCTTTTCCAAAAGCAAGATCACAAAAGTCATTCCATACATGTGTCATAATAAATATCTGAACCTCGGCTTCATCAAGTATGTTTTTCATTAATTCCATCACATAAAATCTATTTTGCTCGTCCATACTTGAAACTGGATCGTCAATAACTATTAATTTTATCTCTCTCTTCAACTCCTCTTGATTATCATCGTAGTATAGATCAAAGTAATAGAACAATAATGCCAATAGGTTTTTTTCCCCTTCGCTTATATCATCCACAACTAAAAACTCATCTGTATAAGCATGTTTCAATATGTAGTTCTTTTTAGATTCGTCCAGTTCCAACCTTAAAGCTACATTTATATCTTCTAAAACATGATTAAGATGGATAGCAAAATCTGTGATATCCGACTTTTCTTCCTCATAATTTTGTATTTCTGTATCTATACCATCGTTTTCATCCATTTTACTTTTTATTTCTTGTTCTTTTAACCTAAAAGACTTTATTTTTTCTTGAATAACTTGATTGTTATCTATCTCTAAAGCGATAGCTCCCTTAACCAATTGTTCTTGATTTCTAATTTTCATTTCAAAACCGTCAATTACTTCCTTTTTCATTTTACTTATATCTTCGCGTGTTGATTTAATTATGGTTAAACTATTTTTAACTTCGTCTATGGGGAAAGTTTCACAAAAATGTATATCTTTAATTTTTTCATCAATCGATACAATGCTTTCTTTGAGCAGATAGTTTTTACTTTTCAAAATTTCAAATTTATCCTCTAGGTGAAGAAATAATTCTAGTTTAGTTTTATTTTCAATCAAATTTTGGACAGTATTTATAAAGTAAGTAAGGTCTTCTTTAAATTCTTTTAATGCTATAATAGATTTCTGCTTTTCATTAATATTATATAAATCTATTTTCCTCTTAATAGCTGTCAAATCTAATGGATTACCACAAAACTTACACTCCTCGTCTTCGTTGTGAATAACTACTCCTTTGTTTAACCATTCTATTATTTCTGAAGAAGGAATTACTATGTCGTCAAATTCCTTCTTGAATATATTATTAATATTTTCCAACTTAGGCATTAGTCCTTCAACATTTAATTTTTCAATTTCAATTGCAGTTAATTCTTTCTTTTCTCTTTCTAAACTATTATCTCCTTTTATTTCTATAAGAGCTTCTTCATTTCCTTCTATTTTCGATGCTTTTTTTAAATCATTTTCATAACTATCTATTAACTGATCTAATGTATATGAAGAATTTTTTCTTGTTATATTTGTATTCCCTTTTCTTCGGTTGTGAATTTCATCTATCAAACTTCTAATTTCATCTTTTAATTCACTATTTTTAGACACCAACACTGAGGTATCATATTTCATTTCTATTAATTCATTGATTTTTTCTTCTGCATCTATAGTTTTTTCTCCAAAGTTTGCTACTACACCCCTGATTTTTTCATTATCTTCTAAATACAGATTCTTTTTTATGTAATCTTTATCAAATAATCGTGCTTGGCTATCTGCTATACTTGAAACTTTAAAACCTTCTTCTATTATACCTTTAGCCAACGAACTTTTCCCTCTACCGTTATATCCAAAAATAAGATTCTTTTCGTTAAAACTTTCAGATGGACCTGTGAAATCTTTAAAAGATTTATTAGATATATTATTAACTTTATCTATCATAATAATTATAACCCCCGTTAGCATTTATATTATTTTGAATACTATGTTTATTTTATCATTAATTGCCAAATAATAGATTATCTTAATTACTAATTAATTTTGAACTTCGTTGTAAACAAGCTAACCAATTTACATATTACAAAAGGTATTATACAATAATTAAAAGACACTGTAGGTGGTGGCATATTGAGTCGTAAAGAGAAGTTGTACAGAAAAATTAAAAACAATCCTAAAAATGTGAGCGAACATGACTTCAAATCTGCTTTAAGGATGTATGGATTTAAACTTGATAGTAAGAAAGGTAAAGGTGGTCATCAAGTATACTTCCACAACGAGTTATCACCTATTGCCATTCCTCAAAGAACTGTAAACTTTACTCGCCCCATGCGCTACCACATTGTAAAAACGTTAATCAATGATATTGAGGAAGTGACTAATCATGAGAACAGTAAATGATTATATGAAAATGAACTATAAATTAAGTGTTGTACCTAAACAGGACTTTGATGCTTCTGAATATTTTGTTGCCTATTTTGAAGAATTAAAGGGACTAGAAGGAGTAGGAGATACAATCGAAGAATCGATTGCCGATTTAAATATAGCCAAAGAAATTTGGTTTGAAAAAATGCTGGAAAATGAATTTGATATCCCTTTCCCAAAAAGTTATGAAGAACAGAAGCCTGTGAAAATCACATACAGGATTCCAACCTCTATAAATGAGGATATCGAGAAATACATGAAGGAAGAAGGCGTTTCAAAAAACCAAGCGATTAACCTATTAGTGGCGCAATCGCTTGAATCTCATAAAGCAATTAAATAATTTAAAGTAATACAGAGGCCCTGGCGGCAGATAAAAACTGCCGCCAGGGCCTCTGTATTACTCCGAACCATCGTTTTCATCCATTTCGACATCTTTCAAATCATGTCCTATGACATCGGCTACGGGGATAGCCTCCCGATCATCATTCGCCAGGCGTTCTTTGACTATGGATTCCATACAGACCTTCGATTTCGCTTTGCAGAGATTCGTACTTCTCCTTTGTCAGGACGACCCCTCTGCTTTCCTGCCCATCCATGATGAAGACAGCATCTCCACTCTCCGGGGCTTTGTCAAATGCATTCATCGAAGTACGTTCAAAATCAGAAACATACATCGACCTTTCATTTCCAATCCTCATTCTTACAACTCCCCTTTTTAAAATTATATTCAGTCATTTCAATCCTTTTCTTCTTCAATCTGGCACCTGTGTTGCTCCTTACCAATATTTCCTGAAGCCGTTCTATGATGATGTTGTGGCTGCCGTTCTCCAAACGGGAGACCAGTGACTGCTGGACCCCTGTCAGGTCTGCAAACTCTTTTTGAGTAAGGTCCAGGCTGAGTCTCAGTGCAATCAGTTGCGCGCGGAGTTCCTGTTTTCGGACGACCAACGGATCATCCTGCAACTTTTTGAACTCCGGCTCTGTCGAAGATCTCTGTTAGACATAACGTTCTGTAAAATCCATTTTACCTGCCTCTTTCTGGTTGGACGGCGCCTTTTCTTTTCAATATACCTTTTGAGGCATATTCCAAACGTTTCGGGGTGCGGTGAGCGCCCCGCTGTGCCTAAGAGAGATACGGCAGGGTATGGTTTTCATTCCCCCAAACATTGCCATTTGGTAAATTTCCTTTTGTTATATGAATATAATATTTTAATTATATTACATTTGTGTTACAACGCTTTTTCCTCCTACTAACTTTGTTAGTATGTAAAGTGTTATAGTAATTTGAAAATTTGATAAAGTTATGCGCAAAAACTAACAAATCTGGGGGATAAGCAATCTATGAAAAAATTAGTTACGGCACTCACAGCGACAGCAGCAATTTCAGCGTATGGGTTATCCGACGACGCATCTGCGAAAAGCTACACGGTCCAGCCGGGGGATTCCCTCTGGAAGATCGGTAACGACAACAATCTGACGGTGGACCAGCTGAAGCAATACAACAACCTGTCTTCAGATGTTATTTTAGTGAATCAGACGCTCGAACTTGAGGAAGAGAAGGAAGTTATTACATATAAGGTAAAGTCCGGTGACACCCTATGGGGCATTGCTTTGAAGAACAATGTTACAGTTGATGAATTGAAGGGTTGGAACAATCTGACTACTGATCTCATTTTGGTGAACCAGGAACTTACCATCGGTGAAAGTTCTGAAGAACAGACATCAGTACCTGAGGTGAAGACACCTGCTCAGACGCTTGAACCTGCAGCTGATACTGAAGTTGAAGAAGAACCGGCATCCGGGGTTCCGGCTGAACCGGCTGTTGAAGTCGAGCCTGCCGAAGAACCCGTCGAAACTGAACAGCCTGAAGCCGAGCCCGCAGAGGAAGCTGAACCTGAGGCTGATGCCAGCGAGGAAGTTGAAGCCGAAGAGACTCCGGCAGTTGATACAGACGCCGACACATATACAGTCAAACCGGGCGATACCATCGGCCGCGTGGCGAGCGAGTTCGGCATGAGCTACCGTACGCTGATGAGCCTGAATGGCATCACAGATCATCTCATCTTCCCGGGTCAGGAACTGAATGTTAATCCTGATGCGGTTGTCGAACAGGAAACGGAAGCTCCGGTTGAAGAGGACACTGATGCTGAGGCGGAAGAACAGGCGGAAGCAGAGGAAGCGGAAGCGCAAAGAGCTGCCGAAGAGGAAGCCGCTGCACAGCAGGAGGCTGAGGAACAGGCTGAGGCTGAACGCCAGGCCGCCGAGGAAGCCGCTCAACTTGAAGCTGAACAACAAGCGGCTGAAGAGGAATCCACAGAAGAAGCTGTCGAAGAAGAGACTGCTGAGGAAACTGAACCGGCCGAGGAAGAAACGGCTGAAGCGGTGACTGAGGAGACAACCGAAGAAGAAGCACCGGCTGAAGAGGACACTGATGCTGAGGCGGAAGAACAGGCTGAAGAAGAACGTGCAGCAGAAGAACAGGCTGCAGCCGAGGAAGCGGAAGCACAAAGGGCTGCCGAAGAGAAAGCCGCTGCACAGCAGGAAGCTGAGGAACAGGCTGAAGCTGAACGCCAGGCCGCCGAGGAAGCCGCTCAACTTGAAGCTGAGCAACAAGCGGCCGAAGAAGAAGCTACAGAAGAGGCTGTCGAAGAAGAGACTACTGAAGAAACTGAACCGGCCGAGGAAGAAACGGCTGAAGCGGTGACTGAGGAGACAACCGAAGAAGAGGCGGCCCCACCAGTAGAAGAAGAACCGACTGAAGAGGAAATCGCAGCTCAGGAAAAGGCGGAACAGGAAGCGGCCGAACAACGCGCGGCGGAAGAAGCCGAGGCACAGCGTCAGGCGGAACAGGAAGCCGCTGAGCAACGTGAAGCGGAAGAAGCCGAAGCACAGCGTCAGGCTGAGCAGGAAGCAGCCGAGCAACGTGAAGCGGAAGAAGCCGAGGCACAGCGTCAGGCTGAGCAGGAAGCGGCCGAACAACGCGCGGCGGAAGAAGCGGAAGCACAGCGTCAGGCTGAGCAGGAAGCAGCCGAACAACGCGCAGCGGAAGAAGCCGAGGCACAGCGTCAGGCTGAGCAGGAAGCAGCCGAGCAACGCGCAGCGGAAGAAGCCGAAGCGCAGCGCCAGGCTGAGCAGGAAGCAGCCGAGCAACGCGCAGCGGAAGAAGCCGAAGCGCAGCGCCAGGCTGAGCAGGAAGCGGCCGAACAACGCGCGGCGGAAGAAGCGGAAGCGCAGCGCCAGGCTGAGCAGGAAGCAGCCGAGCAACGCGCAGCGGAAGAAGCCGAGGCACAGCGTCAGGCTGAGGAAGAGGCAGCGGCCGAGGAAGAGGCTGAAGAGGAAGCTCAGGCACCGTCACCTGCTTCATACGGTGAGAACTGGTACCTCGACGGGGACTGCACTTGGTATGTATACGAACGCCGCCAGCAAATGGGCAAACCTGTCAGCAATCAGTGGGGTGATGCTTCCAACTGGGCTAGTGCAGCGAGAAGCCAGGGACTTAATGTCAACAACTCCCCTTCTGTCGGTGCCATCGTCCAGTCCAATGCATGGACTAACGGCGCTTGGGGCTCAGGTCACGTAGCTGTAGTTGAGAAGATCAATTCCGACGGTTCGATCCTAGTTTCTGAAATGAACTGGAGCGGCGGCCCGGGCAACAAAACGATGAGGACCATCGATGCCTACGAAGTTTCTTCACATAACTTCATCCATTAATAACACATATATGAAGGGAATCACGTTGTCGTGATTCCCTTTTTGCATGCTCATCTATCTTTATATGGGCATCGCCCGCGGAAAACGGCGGCCAGCAAAGCGGTGTGACGGCCTTGGTAACTGAAACGGGGGCCGCTCATTGATGATGGCGGCCTTCATCCAGGCATTCCGCTCTTTATGCCGCAAAAAAGCAGCCCCGTGACTCTATCTCGGGGCTGCATCTTTGTATAGTCTGGTTATCAACTTTTCTGTGGATCTGCCGTCGGCGTACTTGTTCCATGTTTCGTCGAAAAGAAGGACTTTCTCGAGCCGGAATGCTTCGCGGCGGATGACGTCGATCATTTCGCTGGAATGGTAGACGACGGGACCGGGGACGAATGTTTCGTAGTCGAACCAGATGCCGCGGGTGCTGACGTATTCTTCGAGGTCGTACGGATAGAAGATCATCGGCCGGCCGAGTATTGCGAATTCGAACGGGATGGATGAGTAGTCCGTGACAAGTATGTCTGTAATGGCCAGCAGTTCGAAGATGTCGAAGCCGTGGGAGACGTCAGTGACGAAGTCGTCGTCCCATCTGCCGCCCGAAGTGACGGCGGGATGGAGTTTCAGCAGCAGATGATGGTCTTCGGACAGCCCCTTTTTGAGATTCCTGATGTTGAGACGGAGCTCATCGACTTTGAAGCGCCCTTCCCTGAATGTCGGTGCGTACAGGATGACCTGCCTGCCCGCAAGGTGTGGAAGCTGCCGGTGGAGTTTGTCCGCGGCGCGCTGCATCTTATCTTCATTATAGAAGAAATCGGTCCGGGGCATGCCGGTCTTGAGCAGGTTTTCATGGCTTATATCGAATGCCTCTTCGAAGATCCATCCCATGTCGTCGGAGCTGACGACGACTTTATGGAAATTTTCATACACCTGTTTGAACCGCTTCTGTGCGGATGGTGTGCGTTCGATGGTGGCCTTGTCCTTGAAACCGAACAGTTTGACCGCCCCGTCTGCATGCCAGAGCTGGACGCATGTCTGCCCCTCCCTGAAATCGCATGAAGCAAGCACGACCTGGTAGTTGTCGACGAAGATGTGCCTGGCCGTGGCAAGATGATAGAGTCCCCTGATGCTTCCCGGGATATTAACAGGCACGAAGCGTATGGTGTTCCTGTCGTCTGCGTTCCTGAAAGCATAGTTGCATCTGGAATCCTTCAGTAAAACAATTTTGGATGAAGTGCGCGCATGCACTTCATCCAAAACGTACTGAATATTATCGCCGAAAGATGCAATCATCACTGTCTTTTCCTGTACCGGAAGTGACCTGAACAGATTGAAGATCACCTTCGTTATGGCCAGATACAGATTGATTGCCGCTTCCCTAACCATGTTTCTTGGACAGCTCTTGCTTCGTCTTCGTCGTGGATACGCCGCTTGTTCTCGCAAGGTACACGACTTCACAGTATTCCCTCAGGAAGTCGAATTCGCCTTTCCAGTCGTCACCCATGACAAACACGTCGATATCGTGCTTCTGGACGTCTTTGACCTTCTGGCCCCAGTTGTGCTCAGGGATGACTTCGTCTACATACTTGATCGCTTCAAGGATCGCTTTTCTGTCTTCATATGAGTAATAGGCTTCTTTATGCTTGAGTTTGTTGAATTCGTCGGAAGATACAGCGACCACCAGATAGTCACCACGTTCTTTAGCACGGCGAAGGATATTGATATGTCCCATATGGAGCAGATCGAATGTGCCGTAAGTAATCACTTTTCTTTTTGGTTTCATTTGTCTAACATTTTGGTTTTTCATTTCTATTCCTCCCAATATACCTCTCTACCTCTGGTATAATGTCCATGTGGACATGGTATAATTGTAAAGATAAGATTAATCTTTTGTAAAGATTATTAATGATTATAACATAAAATCAGAAAAAGTATAATTATTAGGTGTGATTCCAGTGAAATTTTTAAAGAAAGCAGTATTTTTCCTCTATCGTAAACTGTTCGCATTGTGCGGCAGGACAGTAAAAAAAGACCATAGGCTCATCATGTTCGAAAGCTTCCTCGGCAGGCAGTACAGCGACAACCCGCGGGCGCTCTACGAATACATGTCGATCGCGCACCCGGAGTACACACTGGTCTGGAGCGCGGACAGGAACAGTGCACATGTGTTCGAGGAAGCGGACGTCCCCTATATCAAACGCTTCTCTCTTTCGTGGATGATCCAGATGAATAAAGCCACCCTCTGGATTACGAACAGCCGTCTGCCGCTGTGGATACCAAAACCCCATGGTACAACATATCTGCAGACATGGCACGGCACACCCCTCAAAAAGCTGGGGACGGATATAGAGACCGTCCACATGCCGGGGACGGATACAAGGAGCTACCGCAGGAATTTCACGAAGGAGGCGTCCAAGTGGGATTACCTCATCTCCCCCAACCGCTATTCATCGGACATATTCCGCCGCGCATTCGGCTTCGGCGGGGAAATGCTCGAGACGGGCTATCCGCGCAATGATTTTTTATTCTCGGCCAGTGATGCCGGGACCACGGATAATATCAAGAAGGTGCTCGGCCTGCCGACTGACAGGAAGATCATCCTGTACGCGCCGACGTGGCGGGATGACAGCTTCCACGGCCGCGGCAGATACAGGTTCGACCTGCAGTTCGATGTGGAAAAGATGCAGCGGGAACTCGGCGGTGAATACATCATCATCCTGCGCATGCACTACCTCGTAAGTGAAAATCTCGACATAAAGCAGTATAATGGATTCTTGTATGACTTCTCAAAGCACGGGGACATCCGCGACCTGTATGTCATCTCCGACATGCTGGTCACCGACTACTCGTCGGTGTTCTTCGACTATGCGAACCTCAGGCGCCCGATGATCTTCTATACGTATGACATCGACCAGTACCGCGACAAGCTCCGCGGCTTCTACTTCGATTTCGAACGGCTGGCGCCGGGGCCGCTGGTCCAGACGACGGATGCGCTGATCCGAGAGATAAAGCACCCGGATACGGACAGGTTTGAGACGGGGGAATTCCGGGAACGGTTCACCTCTCTCGAGGACGGAAACGCATCACAGCGCGTGATGGAGGATGTCGTTTGTCATTTGAAAAAGAAAATTGTATAATTCAACAACGATGAATGGAATGGTTGTGAGAAAAGAATGAAATCCTTATGGATCGTCCTGCAGGAACAGTTCAAAAACTTCTATCTTATAAGAAGGATGTCCCTGTACGACATGAAAAGCAAAAACCAGAATAACTACCTCGGCATCGTGTGGGAAGTGCTCACACCGGTGATCAGCATCATGATCTACTGGTTCGTCTTCGGGACGCTGCGCCAGCGGGAGCCGATCGAGATGGGCGGTACAAAAGTGCCGTTCTTCTACTGGCTCGCCATCGGCTTCATCGTCTGGACGTTCTTCTTCCAGGGGAGCATCGAGGCGTCGAAGTCCATATACCGGCGGCTCAAGATGCTCTCAAAGATGAGCTTCCCGCTCAGTGCCATACCGAACATTACGATATTCTCCAAGTTCTATACGCACGTCATCATGCTGTTCCTGGCGTTCCTGGTGTTCCAGCTGGCAGGCTACTACGTCAACATATACTACCTGCAGCTGATCTACTTTGTAATCGGGACCTATGCCCTGATATTCGCCTTTTCACTGATCACATCGACACTGTCGACGCTCGTGCGTGATGTGCACCTGCTGTTGAACTCACTGCTGCGCATGCTGCTCTATGTATCGGGCGTCCTGTGGCCGCTGTCGCTGCTGTCGGATTTCCCGCTGATCATGAAGCTCATGCAGCTGAATCCGCTGCTGTACCTGATCGAAGGGTACCGTTCCGTGTTCTTCGGGACCGAGTGGTATATCGTGACGCACTGGGAACAGTCACTCTACTTCTGGGGTGTCATCTTCCTCATGATGCTCATCGGCGCCACGCTCCATGTGATGTTCAGACGGAATTTCATTGACTATCTATAAGAGGGGATTCGTATGACTAAAGCAATCGTAGCGAAAGATGTCGCTAAAAAATATAAAGTGTATGACAGCCAGAAAGAGCGCATACTGGATCTCGTCAGCCCGAAGGGCCACGGCAGGGAGTTCTTCGCCTTGAACGGCGTCGACTTCGAAGCGGAGAAAGGTGACGTCGTCGGCTTCATCGGCATCAACGGCTCCGGCAAGTCGACCCTGTCCAACATACTGGCAGGCATCGTCCCCGAGTCGCGGGGCGATGTACAGGTCAACGGCCAGACAGCGCTGATTGCGGTCGCCGCGGGGCTGAATGAAGACCTGACGGGCCGCGACAACATCGAACTCAAATGTCTGATGCTCGGCTTCTCAAAGGATGAGATCAAGGAGCTTGAGCCCGACATCATCGAGTTCTCCGAGCTCGAGAACTTCATCGACATGCCTGTCAAGTCCTACTCCAGCGGGATGAAGTCACGCCTCGGATTCGCCATCAGCGTCAACATCGACCCGGACGTCCTCATCATCGATGAAGCACTGTCCGTCGGGGACAAGGCATTCGCCGAGAAAAGCCTCAAAAAGATGATGGAATTCAGGGACCAGGGCAAGACGATGATCTTCGTCAGCCACTCCATCGGCCAGATGAAGCGGTTCTGCAACAAGATACTGTGGCTCGAATTCGGCCGTGTGAAGGCGTTCGGCGAAGTGCGTGATGTCCTGCCGCTGTATGAATCCTTCCTCTCCAAGTGGCGTTCCATGTCGAAGGACGAGCGTAACGACTACCGCCAGAAAGTGATGGACCGCGATCCGGCTGAAGCCGAGTACAAGAAATACGGCAACCTGACGCTGCTCGATGACGACCAGGACCTGGAACGCTCCCACGGGTACACCATCCGGCCCGTCAGCCGCCTCGCCCATCTCAAGGGCGACAGCACTGACATCTTCGCATCTCCGGACAGCGACGACCATAAAGAGCATGCACATAAATTCAAAAAACGGGTATACTATGTCAAACGCGAAGCAACGTACCACTTCGAAGTGTTCTACCTGCTCAGCACGAAGCCGAGCGGAGAGGACGGCGTCATCGGCTGGATCCGGGCCGATGAGACGTCGTCTCATGCGCTGACATTCGTGGATCGGGACAAAAAGGAATTCATGCTGAACGATACCGGATTCGCCGCAAGCGAACCGTGGGGTGGTCCGGCGCAGTACGTGCATGAAACTTTGGAACACCACGCCGGCATGAAATTCCATGTGGACCAGACGGTGCTCGTCGGGAACAACGTCTGGTACAGAGGCCTGATCGAAGGCGATGAAGCGCCCGTGTGGACGCACATGGACAACGTCATGGCGGAAGATGAAGAGAATCTATAGGGGGAACCGGTTTTTATTACCAAAAATATAGAAATAAAAGGAAAAGATGAACGTTTACATGTTCACGGAAGGAAGCGAGGTGAACGCGATGGGCAGAACCTACAAGACGGTGACGGTGATGGATATCGACTTTTTCAACACGTCGATGAATTCATTCCTGAAATACATCGTCTACCCTGACCTGGCGAATGGAAGCAAAAATTTCATCGTCACGGCCAATCCCGAATTCGTCATAGAGACGCGGGACCATCCCGATTTCAAGAAGGTGGTGCAGTCCGCCGACTATGTGCTCGCTGACGGTGTCGGCATCGTCAATGCGGCGATGCTGATGGGCCGGCCGCTGCCCGAGCGGGTCAGCGGCATCGATGTGATGTACCGCATGCTTGAACACGCCGCTAAAAACGGCTACAGTGTATTCTTCCTCGGCGCATCGGAGGATTCCAACAAAAAAGCTGTGGCGAATGCGGAGAAACTCTATCCGGGGCTCAAAGTGGCCGGGCGCCACGATGGATACTTCGACCCGGACGACGGGAAAATCGCCGACATGGTCGTGGAAAGTGCCCCCGACATCGTCTTCGTCGCACTCGGCATGCAGCGCCAGGAAAAGTGGATCGCCGACAATATCGGCCGGTTCGACAAAGGTGTCTTCATGGGCGTCGGCGGCAGCTTCGACGTCCTGAGCGGCAAAGCCCAGCGCGCACCGAAATTCTGGATCAGACTCCAGCTCGAGTGGCTCTACCGTCTGATCCAGGAACCCAAGCGCATCAAACGTGTCATGCGCGTATTCGAATTCATGCTCCTGCACACCCCGGTCATCAAACATCTGTTGCGGATGTTCGGCTACAGCAAGACGAAACCCCGGGGTAAGTCGTGATTTCGTTGAAAATATGTGAGAACAGCACCTGTCCAGTAGCGGACAGGTGCTGTTTTGTGCGCTGCGGAGACTTTGTGCGGTTTGCGGGGATACGAAACAGGTTCGTAGATGTGAAACGGGCGTTGCGCGTACACGAAATGATTTCGTAGATGTGAAACAGCACTTACACGTACACGAAACGGGTTCGTAGATGCGAAACGGCACCTTGCGCGTACACGAAACGATTCCGTAGATGCGAAACGGCACCTTGCGCGTACACGAAACGGGTTCGTAGATGTGAAACGGCACCCTGCACGTACACGAAACGGGTTCGTAGATGCGAAACGGCACCCTGCACGTACACGAAATCGGTCCGTAGATGCGAAACGGCACTTACACGTACACGAAATCGGTCCGTAGATGCGAAACGCACCTTACGCGTACACGAAACGGGTTCGTAGATGTGAAACGGGCGTTGCGCGTACACGAAACGATTCCGTAGATGCGAAACAGCACTTGCACGTACACGAAACGATTCCGTAGATGCGAAACGGCACTTACACGTACACGAAACGATTCCGTAGATGCGAAACGGCACTTACGCGTACACGAAACGGGTTCGTAGATGCGAAACGGCACCTTGCACGCACAAAAAAGACCAGGCATCTTCATGCCTGGTCCGGACCAATATTTATCTGATCCGCTCGACACCTTCGACCACGACGGGTTCGTCTGCGAATATTTTACGGGCGTTGTCTTTCAATTTTTCGGAAACCTGCCCACCCAGCCGTGCGTCGATGGTTTCGAATGCCTTCCTGAGCATGAACGGCCGCACTTCTGCGTGGTGTGCATCGCTTGCGACGATATGGATCAGTCCGTTTTCGATCATCTTGAACGCTGTTTCCTGCAGCTCTTCGCCGAAGTCTCCGGTGACGGATGCGGCGGTCACCTGGGCGAGTACGCCTTTATTCACCAGTTCCAATAAAATCCCTGGATCGCTGACGATCTCCGCACACCTTTCCGGATGGGCGATGACCGGCGTGTAGCCGTTATCAATCAGCTCATCGATGACCGTTTCGTAGAACGGCGGCAGTTCGGTGAACGGCATTTCCACCAGTATATACCGGGAGTCGTTGAGCGACGTGTCGAAGCCCGACTCGAGATCTGCGATGATGTTCTCGTTGATGCGGATCTCCTGGCCGTGATGCACCGCGATGTCGAGTTCATTGTCGTCAATCAGCTTCTGGATTTCCGCCAGCTTCCCGACCACCGTGCTTTTCGGTGTCATGTACGGTCCGGCATAGTGATGCGGCGTCAGCATGACATTCGTGATCCCCTGGTCGATTGCCTGGTGAAGCAGATCCAGTACCTCCCGCTCGCTCACAGGCCCGTCATCCACATTCATCAGCAGATGGTTATGAATATCTATCATTGAATTCAGCTCCAAAATTATATTATTACACATCATATGATAACATTTTGTGATATAAAGTTAAGCTAAATGCACTTGCAGAATGCTGCAGCGATGGGACGCCCTCATCTGATCAGTCTGATATATGCGATCAGGCCGACCGACGAAGTGCTGAACAAAATGACGCCCATAGGTATCGCAGAGGCTTCGTTCACCCCGGCAAGCGGGGAGAATACGGCACCGAGCAGCAGGGGCAGCATGCCCAGCACGGCACTGGCGCTCCCTGCCCGGTGCCCCTGTTCGGACATCCCGAGGGTGAATGTACTGGTAATCGTCATCCCCATCGTGGTCATATAGATGAAAATCAGTATGACGATGGCAGCGAGCGGCCCTTCAATGATCGTCATGATGAGCAGGATGAAGGTGGCGCTGACCGCAATGATGACAGCAGTCCTCAGCAGCTTTTTCTCGTGGATGACAGCACCGAGGCGTCCGATGATGAAACTGCCGATGATGATGGCGATGCCGTTGATGCCAAACAGTATGCTGAAGGTCTGCGGCGAGACGCCATAGATCCCCTGATAGATGAAAGGTGTACCTGACACATATGCAAAGCTGCCGCCGTGAACGAAACCGACGAGAACAGCATAGCCGATGAACGACCGGTCGGTAAACAGCCCGCCTATCGTACGGAGGGTCGCCGGGCCGGAACTTTGTATCCGCTTCTCAGGAGGCAGCGTTTCCCTGAGGCTCACTGCAACTATGATTACGATGAGGATCCCGAGAATGCCCAGAAACAGGAATATGGTATGCCAGCGGGCAAACGGCAGCAGTAAAATCGCGCCGCCCGCTATTGGCGCAGCCATCGGTGCAACAGCATTGATGACCATCAGCAGGGAGAAGAATTTCGACAGTTCCCTGCCGCTGAACACATCGCGCACAACCGCCCGGGAAAGGACCACACCCGCAGACGCTGTGAATCCCTGCAGGAACCGCGCGGCAATCAGTACATGGATGTTCGGTGCCAGTGCACAGAGCAACGAGGCGACCACAAACAGCGAGGTGGAGACGAGCAGGGGCCGCTTCCTACCCTGTGCATCACTGAATGGCCCGATGACAACCTGACCGGATGCGAGACCGAGCAGGCACGCTGTCAGACTGACCTGGACGAGTGACGCCGTAGTCCCCAGATCCTGTGCAATGCCCGGGAAACTCGGCAGATACATGTCAATATTGAGCGGCCCCATGATTGCAAGCATCCCCAGGAGCAGAGCAAGTCCCATCCGCTTTTTGCCGGTGGGGTTATGTAATATACGATTATCATTCTGATAGTCCACAGTATCACCTCCAGATTAATTCTATGATACGGGATAGTTTAGCACAATAAAAAAAGAACACTCCAACCGACATCATCCGCCCGTATTGAAGCGTTCCCCGTATAAAGCCCCGGCCCCTGCATTCAGAGCAGACCGCTGATCCGCTCCCAATCCTGGTTCAGATACTCCCGCATCAGGTAGATCGTGCAGAGCACAAGCTCCCTGCCTTCCGACTGCTCGAACTCGATATCGCAGTCCTCCATGAACCGGCCGGCCGCCTTGATGAACCCATCATACTTCCCGTCATCCAGAATCCCGTTCCGGTAGATCCTCGCCTTTTCACCGAATAAAAACATCAGCAGCCGGTTGGTCGACAGCGGGAAATCATCCTCTGTGCCGTCATACTCCAACGAGTAGAGACCGGTGGCCAGTATATCCGCAACAGCCCCGTTCTCAATGGAAGCCTGTTCCTTGAGCATGACCTCATACAGACCCTCCCCCGCTCTTTCAAGCTCGGACGGGTCTTTATTCTCAAATTCATATATGCAGACTTCGTCCGCCCCGAAAGTGATGATGTTGGCGCCGAGCAGATAGTCGATATTCCCTTTCGGGATGCCGGCAAGCACATTGCTCCCACCCGCTTCAAACATGATCTTCCGGGGCACGTCATCAATATCCTTCTCCTCCAGCGGACCGAAACCGTATATCTGGTACATCGCCCGCGCTTGCCGGTCCGTCTCTGCATACAGGTCGGCCGTTTCCCCATTCAGATCGAGCAGCAATTTCAGGTCATTCATATGTGCCACCTCCGTCTCTCTGTTCTACACCTCTATCTCCATGCCCGCTTCGGCCAGCACCGCTTCCCCGGCACCCGATTTGCGGAATGAGTCTGCCAGTTCTTCCAGATTGCCGTAATGCGGCAGATGGGAAAGCACGACTTTGCCTGCGCCGGACCGCTCTGACAGGACACAGACATCACCGACGCTCATGTGCCCCACCCTTTCACCCTCCTCATCTTCGTAGAGGCTGCACTCGGTAATCAGCACATCGGCACCTTCTGAAAATTTTGCGAGGCTCTGCCTGTAGTTCGTATCCGCCGTATACACCAGGCACTTCCCGTCATCATCCGTGATCCGCAGGGCATATGTCTCTACCGAATGCGCATTTCTATGGAACACGATACTGAACGGCCCGATCTGGAAAGTACTGTCCTCCCCGTACGGACAGAACGTATTGTGCTTCACTTTATCCACCTGGCGCTCCACATCACCATCTGCCGGACCGTATACATTCAGATTCCTGTCGACCCTGCCCAGCTGGGTATTGATCATGCGCGCGAACAGAAAAGACCCAAGATCACACGAATGGTCATAATGGTAATGCGAGATGAACACATGGTGCAGGTCGTTCAGATCCACATAGTTCTGCACGTGCGCCGCCACCCCGCTCCCGGCATCCAGCAGTATGCAGAAGCCGTCCTTCTCCACCAGATAGCCCGAAGTCGGCTCGTTCCGCTTCGGAAAACCGCCCCACATGCCGACGATCGTACACTTCATATCAATCCGCTCCTTTTTACCGTTTACTGGTCAGTACCCTTATTCCGTGGAATAAATGTCATATTTCCATCTGAAAGATAATCTGTTGTCGATAAATTTCCGTTGCTATAGAATGGAGGGAACGAGGAGGAACGTCCATGCAGATATTCAGAGTCTCACCCGACCACGGGACAAGCGCCCGGTATCTCGATAACAGACGCCTGTCCAAACAGGTGCTCGAGCTGTACCAGATCATCCGTGTCAACCTCAGCCTGATCGGTGTACTGGATACGAACACGCAGTATCAGCACCATCCGATTGTAAAGCACGTCTACAACTCCGGCATGCCCTATATAACCGACACCGCCCGGCTGATCCGCGCCTGCGACAGAGAGCACCGGCGGCGCGGCGGAAAACGCAGTGCGCAGTTCAGAGCGGATCTGGATGCGCTGAAAACACTCGTTGAGAATCATGCTGAAGATGACATTTGGTGTCACGATCCGCTCCCGCCCTTCTACGCCTATGGGGATGCACGCATATACGGCGAAGAGGCATATGAATTGTACAGGGAACTTCTATGCGACAAATGGCAAAAGGATCGGATTGCTCCGAGATGCAGCGTAAGATATGACCCATAAAAAAATACTCCAATAAGACCTCATTTAGTCTTATTGAAGTATTCCTCCGTTACTTTCAATTGTTTTTTCAATATCTCTTTCCACAGATGTCCTTTGACTTCCCCTGTCCCCCTGGACACTTTTGTTCTTTTGACTTCCCCATTGTCCATTTGCTTTCTGAAGTACCAATGATGGGTTTTAGTTTTATATTCTTCCCATCCATCTCTCCGACAAAACCTTTCTATTTCTCTCCAGGTCGGCACTGAATCAGGGATTTTACTCCTTCTTTAGTATCTTGAGACAAGACTTTCAAGATATAGGGAAAGTGGGAACGCCTGTTGGAGGAGTTAAAGTACATATTGAAATTACCCTGATACTCTTCAGCATAATCCATCAGCTCTTCAGCCAGAAATTCCAATGCTTCTGATTTTGTCTTACCGTTCTCTACCAGGTCAAATCCAGACAAAGAGGCAGTAACTGAACCATCATCCTCTGTATAAAGTTCAGCTTCAAAATCAAAAGCTTCTAATATCGAATCAAGATGATCTGTGTTCAAAGCTGCCCATTCATCCCTATTCCTTTTTACAAAACGGGGGCCGTAACGGATAACCTCATCATTGAAGCGGCTCCATTCCTTCCTGACATCAGTAGCATTCAAAGTCTTCTGCATGGTAATCGCTCCTCTCACACTTATCATACCACCAAAAGCACATAATGTACATTACGTACATATCTGGAGTATCATGCAATTCCTTAATGAAGAGTGACTGCCTGAATAAGTCTCTACTACTTTCCCACCTGCCCGGCTCGTCTGTTTCCCTCCAATGCATATACAGATATCATTGAGGTAAGACGACAAACGGTCTAGACAAGGAGGCAGTGTCATGAGCAAGGCTATCGGCATCATCATTGCATTACTGCTGATTGCAGGCGGCGTATATTTCTTTGTGGCGGGTCCGGCAGACGACAGTGAAGAACATGTTGAAAATGACACCGGTGAGACGGAGGAACCGGCTGGGGAAGAATCTTCAGAAGAGACAACAGAACCGGACACTGCGAAAACAGCTGAGGAGACATCCTCAGAAGAGGACACTCATGAGAGAACGGAGGAGGAAACAGAGGAAGAGCCCTCCGAAGAGGACAGCACTGAACCCGGGGCTGACCGGAACACTTCCGGCAACAACTATACAGCCGCAGAGCAATGCATCATGTCGCAGCTGACGGAATGTGAGGGTGTACCCACCGCCGACCGGTTCCAGGCATACAAAGATCTCGCTCGAGACGGCACACTGCCCCAGGCTCCGGGAAGCGGATGTCTCCCCTGTGCGGTGAAGTATTCATTCGAAGTGAAATACGGTGAGTCACGGGATATCGAGGCGGAGACAAGTGAGGTGCCGCAGGATGGAAAGACCTACACCGGCAGCCCTGAATCCCTCGTCACCACCTACCTGTTCTCACTCCCAGAGTATTATAACGGGGCGAATGAAAGGACGCTTGACTATCTGCTCCCCGGTTCTGATGCATACAGCCAGCTCGTCGACAACAAGGCATCAGGAAACTTCAGGGACCACATGACCTACTCCGTCTTCATCGAAGAGGTGGAGAGCGTATCGGACGGCAGATACAACGTCTATGCATACAGGGAATACTCACACGAAAATTCCGGCGGCGTCCATGATGCATACGTAAAATACGATGTCGTGGAACGTGACGGGCACTATTACATCCAGAACTACGAAGAACTGAGCAGCGCTCCGGTCGAATAGGGCCCCGCTGCTGCCAATACAGAAAATACCAATGGGTTTTCAGTTCATAATCCGGTGGCCGATGTGTTAATATATCTCCATGACTGAAACCGACTGTGTCGGACAAAGGAGAATTTTATGGCTGGATCCCAGACGATCAACGAACATGAAGACCTTGTGGGCATTACACTGCAAAAAGATGAAATGCAGGAACTGAAGATAAAGAGAGGGAACCACACCTACTGCATGAAAGTGCACTTTAAACCTGCGCATAAAAAATGCGTCATTTTCAGCAATGGCGCCCTGGACCCAAAAAAGAATTCACCGCCGGTATACATGCGGAACAGCTGGTCGGAAGACATTGATGCATCGACGATTTTCATCGACGACCCGACACTGCACGGGACGAAACTCAGGCTCGGATGGGGGCAGGGCAGCCGTGAAACTTTCCACCTGGAGGAGATTGCGGACATCCTGAACATCCTGCTGCCCAGGATGAATGTCACGGCTGAAGACGCATACTTCTTCGGTTCATCCGCCGGCGGATTCATGTCACTCTACTACGCCGTTCTGATAAAAGGCTCGACTGCCGTCGTGAACAATCCGCAGACGAAAGTGCTCAATTATTTGAGGCCCTATGCCAAAAGCATAGTCAGGCACTCATACGGCATCGATGAGATTGAAGATGTGGAGGACTCCCTGCTCTACAGGCTGGACATCGCGGAAGCGATCAGACATCACGGGTACTTCCCCGAAAAGGTCTACTACTTCCAGAACCAGAGCTGTGAGAGTGATATTGAAAACCAGCTCAATCCGTTCATGGCCTCGCTGAAGTCATACGGCATCGATCCAAAAGGGCTCAACATCATCAGCTATTTCGACGAACAGCTCGGGCATAACCCGATCCGTAAAAATGATACGTTGAATATCATCAACAAAATACTGAACGGGGAACTTGCCCTTCCAGTTTAAAAGGCCGGTCCCCCGTAGAAACTTGTCCGTCAGCCCACCCGGCTGCCGGACTTTTTTCGACAACAGGGGGCTACCTTCATTGACATTTTAAAGTGCGGGGCATGGCAATCCTAAATGTTCACGCAAAGTATCACCTTCATACTCTGTCCTGAATAAGCCCCTTTTTTGCAGTTCAGGTACAACGAGACTCACAAAATCTTCCAGGCTGCCGGGGAGTTCAGGCGGCATAAGGTTAAATCCGTCAGCCACACCGGCATTATACCACTCCTGCATCTGATCCACGATCTCTTCAGGTGTGCCGATCAGTGTGAAGTGGCCGCCCCCTGCATTGAGATACCCCAGCAGATCCCTTACAGTAGGCTGTGTATCGTTGATGATTTCAAGTATCGTTTCATAACGGCCGACAGGGCCGCTAAAGGCCTCGACCGGAGGCAGCTTGGGTACCGGTTCGTCCAGTTCCCAATTTGAACAGTCCTGCTGCAGGAAGAAACCCAGTTGTTTCAAAGCTGTTTCAACGGGGAGTTTCTCATCCAATGCTGCCTTTTTGGCCAGGGCTTCCCCATGAGTACGGCCAACGAATGTGACCAGGCCCGGGAATACTTTGATATGTCTGTCACCCATCCCGCTCCGCCTGATCCTATCGTCCAGTTTTTCACGGAATCTTCGGGCCTGCTTTAAATTCCAGGAAACAGAATAGACGGCATCAGCATATTTCACAGCTAATGAAATACCTTGTCCGGATGCCCCTGCCTGCATTGATACAGGCTTCCCCTGCGGACTTTTCGGCGTAGTGGATGGCCCGCGCACTTTAAAATACTTGCCCTCGTGATGAAAAGGATGGATTTTTGAAGCATCTATCAGCTTTCTTTCATCCCGCTGATGCAGAAACCCGCGACTGTCCCACGAAAGAAACAGCTTGTCCATCAGGGCAGCGAATTCATCTGCCTTTTCGTACCGTCTGTCATGGCAAGGCAGATTTTCCATGCTATGATTTAATGCTTCTGCGTCCGTCATTGACGTCACAAGATTCCATCCCACACGCCCGCCTGTCATATGGTCCAGGCTTAAAAGCTGACGGGAAGCTGTGAAAGGATTGGAAAAAGTGCTTGAGATCGTTGAAACCAGACCTACATGACGGGTCACTTGGGAAATGGCGGTCAGATTGACTATAGGGTCAAACCAAAACGCCGGCATATCACTGGCGCTTTTACCCTGGAATGACTGGCTGTCGGCAAAGAACACCGCATCAAAGCAGCCTTTCTCCGCCAACCGGGCCAGATACTGGTAATAGGAAACATCCCCAATGCGCTCAATGCTGGAATCCGGCATCAGCCAGGCTGCCTGATGATGCCCGCACCCATACAGCAAAACACCTAGATGCAATTTCTGTTCTTTGGCCTCTGTCATCTATCTACACCTCAATATATTGTTTATGATCACTGCTCTTCCTAAAGGCTTATCCACGGCAATCCAGCCGGTCAGTTCATTGTCAGACCGCCATCCACAGTAATATTCTGACCTGTAATACCGCTCGCATCTTCCGAAGCCAGATGGACGACCATATTGGCCACATCCTGCGGGGTCGTAACCCTCCGCAACGGCGTTGAGCGGGCAATGAGATCGAACACTTCCGGTGTCGTAACAGCGCTGGCATCCGTCTCCTTCAATAATCCGCCTGAAACTACATTCGCTTTTATGCCGTACGCACCGAGTTCAGAAGCAATATTACGCGTGAAGCCGATCAGTCCGGCCTTGGCAGTCGTGTATTCATGATAGGGTACAACGGGATTCTGATATAAATTGGTGCCGATACTTATAATGTCTCCGCTCTGTCTGCTGATGAATTGCGGCATGACACTCTGGACAACATTGAACGCCGCTTTTAACGTACCGTCCAGCTGTTTCTGATAATCATCCCAGGTGAGTTCTGTGAAGGCCTTTTGTTCGTCCGGATTAAATTTGAAGCCCACCAGGGCATTGTTGACGACGACATCAATTTGACCGAAATATTCCGTCCCCTTGGCTATGAGCCCCTCTGCTTCCTCCCGGTCTGTTACATCAGCCCGGATTGCAACAGCATTCTCCCGGCCAATCTCATGAACAAGCTTTTCAGCAGCTTCTTCACTTTTGTAGTAATTGATGACCACCCGGAATCCTTTTTCGGCCAAAGTCTTTGCGACAACTGCTCCCAGACCCCTGCTGCTGCCCGTTACCAATACTGTCCTACTCATCATAACAACTCCTATGTCTCTGATTTTGATGACACTCGTATAAAAAGTGCCAGAGAATATAAAAAACGCAACCTTCCCCAGGGAAAGCTGCGTATAAACAAATAGTTACATATTAAGAACAGGTACCACCATTCTTCGAGTATGTATCAGTGACGCACTTTCCTACGCTAGTTTTAGCTAGTTCAGGTTCAAAGGGTCCGGGCTTTGCCCGTCTCAGCCTGCAATCGGCTCCCCCAGCGATATTTTATTGTCTCTTCTCCCCAGACATTATCATAATACCGGGGGCGTTACAAATAAGTGCCCTGAATGACGGCCGGCCTTTCACGGATTAAACCGCTGGATGATATATCCCCGGTATGCTTTCGATCCGAAACGTCAAACCGGCCTGCCACTGCCCACATAGTCAATTTCAAACCCCAGATCCTTCAGCATCTGGTGATCTTTCGTCCCTTCCTGCCCGGTTGTGGTCAGATAGTCCCCGATAAAGACGGAGTTTGCTGCATACAGCCCAAGTGGCTGCAGACTGCGCAGGTTCACTTCCCTGCCCCCTGAAATGCGGATCTCCTTAGTTGGATTGATGAAGCGGAAAAGACTCAGCACTTTCAAACAATACACCGGGGTCAATTCATCAGTCCCCTCGAGCAGGGTCCCTTCCATCGCATGAAGGAAGTTCACAGGTATGGAATCGGCATCCAATTCTTTCAGTGCCAAAGCCATCTGTATGACGTCCTGCTTCGTCTCCTTCATCCCAACAATCACACCGGAGCACGGTGAGATGCCTGCTTCTTTCACTTTCCCGACTGTCCCAACACGGTCCTGATAGCTGTGACTGGTTGTAATCGCATCGTGATGGTTCTCTGATGTGTTGATATTATGATTGTAACGGTCGACACCGGCTTCCATGAGCTGCTCCGCCTGACCAGGCTTGAGTATTCCCAGACAGGCACATATTTTCAAATCATACTTTTCCTTTATCTCTTTGACGGCACTCGTGACCTGGTGCAGTTCACGGGTGGTTGGACCCCGGCCGCTGGCAACGATGCAGTAAGTGCCTGACTGCAGCTGGTATGCTCTTTTAGCCCCTTCTACAATTTCATCTTTCTGCATCATCCGATACTTCTCGATAGGATTGGTAGAATCCCTTGATTGAGCACAGTATCCACAATTTTCCTGACATGCCCCGGATTTCGTATTGATTATCATATTCAATTTGACTTCATTTCCATAATAATGCTTCCGGATTATGTACGCACTGTTCAGCAGCTCCAGAATTTCTTCATCCGGACATTCCAGAATCTGCATCGCTTCTTCATTTGCAATTTCATAACCTTTTATCACTTCGTCTGCTAATGCTTTAAAGTCCAATGCTATACGCCCCTTGTCCAGGGAATATTCTCCCCGATTATTGTCAACCATATAATTATTAAGGTTAACAATAAGACCGTGGACTGTCAATGATCATGTGCAAAAGGATGCGCAGCCCATCCTGTGATATGCATTGCACGCTAACCCTTTCACCTTTGTGCCTAAATGCAGACTTAAAAACAAATGCACCCCCTGAAAGCAGTTTATATTTCAGCCGCCTGCTTCAGGAAGTGCACATCATATTCAGGACCGGGGAGCCCCTTGGTCGCCGCTTCTGCTGCCATATACGATTTTTCCGTTCACGATCGTCATCTCCACCAGATCATCCGTCAGCTCTACATCATATCCAAGCGGATTGTCATTCAATACGACAAAGTCTGCATATTTGCCCGCTTCCACACTGCCCGCTTCATCCTCCGTGCCATTCAGACGTGCGGCGTCCAGTGTCATTTTCCGGTAGGCTTCGAGGCGTGTCAGCTTCTGGTGTGCACCGAGCACATCGCCCCTGCGTGTCTTCCGCTCCACTGCAAACCGGATGGATGCCAGCGGTAATATATCGGTGCCGGGACTATTTTTCCACCAGCTCAATCGCATCACTGTTGTACTGGTTGAAGCTCACTTTGATACCGTCCGCCTCTTCAACCGGGTCAATCGTCAGTGGCAGGTCCTCCCCGTATAACTTCGTTTCAATGAACTCGTCACCGTTGAAATAGGAAACATAGCTGGAACGGTTGATTTCGTAACCAGCATCCGGATCGTAGGGAATCAGTTCAGACGTCACCATCTCCTCATCTTCCACATCATCACCGTTGTACCCCACCCAGCTGCCTTTCGTCACACTGCCGGTATCAATGAGATTGTCAGAGTCGCCACTTCCGTTTCCGCATGCCGCCAGGACAGAGACAGATAGAACTGCAATCATGAAACGCTTCAAAAATTTATCCATAGTTGCCTCCCGTATGTATGAGTACTTTACGGTTTCATGATAACACATCATCGTTTAGTTTTATTTGAATTGCATTAACTGTATAATCAAGGGCAAATAACCACTCGGGGGGATCATGATGAACCTGCTGTATATCGTTAACTTCCATGCGCCGATGGGCGGCCTGCACGAGAACGTCTATGCTTCGGCAGTATATATGAAAAAGCAGGGCTGCACCGTCCATGTTGTATTGAAGCCGGGACGTCTCGAGCAGCGCATGAAAGCAGAAGGCATACACACAATCACCACAGACTTTTCCGATGCAGACCAGGCACTCGAAAGCATAGAGAATGTGGATGTTGCATTCGATCTCGTCCATTTCCATCCGGGGCCTTCCAAATATCCTGCACTCAAATACGCTGAAAAGTACAACGCCCCCCTGATAGAGACCTATCACGGCACATGGCTCGACGGGCTCGAAGACCATATCGATCAGCTGGATGCCATCGTCACAGTATCGGAAGGGATAAAGAACCATCTGCAGAACCGGATTGATGCACACTATGAAAAGTACTACGTGATGCCCAACGGGTACGACAGCAGCCTGTTCGATAAGCCGAAGTATCATGACGGGGAAGCCGAAGAAATCACCGTCGGATTCGTCACACGCCTTGATAAGGACAAGCAATTCATCATGGACATACTGCTCCTCGCTGTGAACCATATTAAAACCAGACCAGATATTAAGATCAATATACACATGATCGGTGACGGCACACACAGAGACGAATTCATGGAACTTTGTCAAAATATGCTTGAAGACACCGATCATACCATCCAATTCAGAGGCTGGCTCGTCGATGAAGAGCTGAAAAATGCCTATCTGGACTGCGACATCATCATCGCCCCGGGAAGATCCGCCATCGAAGGCATGGCATGCGGCAAACCCGTCATTGCGGTCGGCAGCAAGATATACATCGGCCTGATCACACAACAGAACTGGCAGTCAGCCGTTTACAGCAACTTCGGCGGTGCAGGGAAACGGTTTGTCGATTACGAGCTTGGCAGTATAGAGTACGACCTGAATCACCTGCTGGATGACCAGGCCAATATAAATCGCCTCGGCAGGTTTGGTCATGAGATTGCAAAACAGTTTTTTGATGGGGATAGGATAAATCAGGAATTGTACAATCTGTACCGGATACTTCTTCTGAGTGAGTAAATGTTATGACCACAAAGATTTAAAAACCTTTGTGGTCATTCTCATTACTTCTCTACAAGTTTTATTTCGTCCATATTGTAGTCGTTATACCCTTAGCCCTGTTCTGGTATAAATAGATGAAACTGAAAACTTATTCAAAAAATACAGACAAGACCAGTTTGGTCTTGTCTGCACATTAATTTTTCTCCGTCAGCTTAATCATATTTTCAAATGATGTATGATAGCTGATACGAATCTGATCCGCTTCAGGAACATTTTCTATTGTACTTGCGAATTCTTCCTGAACTGTCTTGATGAACTTGTCCCCATCATAATAAGCGATGTAGCCACCTTGGTTCAAATCATACTCTTTATCTGAATCATACTCTATATAATCGGTAGTTGCGTATTCCGGATTGCCTCCAAGTTCTCCTTTGGAATTTATCCAGCCTGCAGTAGTACTGTTTTTATCGATTAAATTAGTGTTTCCCTGCTGCTCTGTACTCTTACTATCCTTCTCTTCAGAACCGTCTTCATCTGTATCTGTTGCATTCTGTGATTCTGTGGGTTCTCTACCGGATAGTATTGCCATTACATCTTTATGGATGATAGGTCCAAAACTCTCAGAAAAGGTCTTGGTCATATGGCTTTTATCGAGATAGGCCACGACATTACCAATAACCGGAGGACACTTTTCTTCATTACAGAAATAATCCGTGTAGTCTGCATAATGTACATTCTCTGGTGGGTTTTCCACCTTTTCCCAAGCTGAAACTTCTGGATATGTTTCAGAACGATCAACACCGCATTCACTGGTATCAAATCCATTTTCACTCAGACACTTAGGAATTTCCTCACTAAAATATGGAGTGTCTCTTAGTGCCAGTATAGGAACATCATGTTTTTCAACTTCTTCAAACTGTTCTACATATCCTTCTGGCACTTTTTCCGGCGTGCGTGCATAATCGGCCAATGTTACAATCAGATCCGGTTTTTCTTTCATCAGTTCATCGACTACGTTCTTGTTCCATTCGATGCATGCTTCATTATGATCCTGTCCAAGATAGAAGCGGCAGCCACTTTTAGTGACATTCAATACTCTGATCGATTCCTCTTCAGCAAATGACTGAATGCTTGGCGTCCAATGTGCAGACTTTGAACCTCCCACTACAGCGACTGTATAATCATAGTTGTCAGCGACACCATATTCACATATTTTCACATCAGTAGTTTTGGGGCCAATATGGCAGCCGTCTGTATAAGAATCCGCTTTGTCATTCGGAGCAGTTGACAAGTCAGGAATAGGTTCTTTTTCTTCGAGACTGTCAATGGCATCAGTATTTGCCATTGCACCAGGATATTCCTCGTCTCCAACCAGATCCATGGAATAGGCACTCTTATACTGATTGAAAGCCCACCATCCCGAAGCAAGAACAACAAGCAGTATCGCCATCGATATAATTGGTGTAAAAGATTTTAAATTCAGGTTTCTTGAGGTTATGAATTTATTCAATGGTTTTTCTACAAGATTAGTTGTCAAATAGCTGAGGAACAGAGACAGCAGGATGATAATAATACCATGTATGAGACTGACATCATAAGTACCGAAAATAACGTAATAAAAGCTCAATAATGGCCAATGCCATAAGTACAGACCATAGCTCAGCCCTCCGAGATATACCATCGGTTTGCTCCCCAGAAACTTCTCAACACCAAATGAAGTCGGGTTTTGCCCGGCCAACATTACCAGTATGGCAGCTGTAACCGGCCATAAAGCAACATAACTCGGAAAACTCGATTCAACATCCATAATCAAACCAGTACTTACCAGTGCCGCCAGGCCAAGCCAACCTATTATCGTACTGACTAACTGAGGCAATTTTAGTTTGAATATGAAAATCATCAGTATACCGCCCACTGCAAATTCCCAGACTCTTGTGCGTGTATCGAAATAAGCCAGTGGTTGATTCACCTCAGTCAAATAGACTGAATACGAAAGGGATACTCCAAACAGCACAATCAAAATAGTCAGAAGTATATTTTTCAGTTCAAATTTCGTCTTTTGATACAAGATGATGGCAGTTGAGATAATCAGAAACCATATAATGTAGAATTGACCCTGTATTGACATCGCCCAGAAGTGCTGGACCGGACTCTTCTCATTATCCTGGTCCAGGTAGTCCGTACCCGTTATGGCCAGTTGCCAGTTTTCAAAATAAAACAATGAAGCAAAGATTTCCTTGATTGTACCGGCATGCCTGAATTCAGGCAGAATGAAATAACCTGCAACTGTAATAAAAAGCAGAACCGTTATCGCCTGAGGCAACAACCTCTTTAAAAGACCACCGATAAATGTGAAGAATTTTATGTAACCATTTCGTGCATATTTTGATAGTAAAGATGTTGTAATCAGAAAACCGGAAACGACGAAAAATACATCGACCCCGCCTGAAACACGCATCATCCATATATGGTAAACAGCTACGAGTAACGCAGCAACTAATCTCAGCCCTTCTATTTCAGGGCGATATTGTTTCTTTATCTCCATTCATAAAACTCCCTTGAGTCAAAAGTAACACCCAGACACAATTATCTTTAATTGTGTCTGGGCTATATGATTTTATTGCTCAGATAAATTAATCTTATTATTGAAAGACTTATGGTAGCTTATCCTTATATTATCAGCATTTTCCACTGTTTGAATTTCTCCGCCATGTTCCATCTGTGAGGTTTCTATAAATTCTTCACCGCTATAGTAAGCAACATATGCCCCTTGTGACAACTCATACTGCTTGGATGGGTCATATTCAATTGTATTTGTAGTCAAGTATTCTGGATTTCCACCATGCTCTCCGCCAAAATTGATCCATCCCGGTTCAGTACTTTCCTTGTCAATCAAACCACCATCTTCAACTTCAGCAGACTCTTTTGTTTCGCCTGTTTCAGAGCTTCCCTCACTCGTCTCGGCAGAGTCCGTAGTTTCCTCTGTTTCTGCATCAGCATTTTCTTCAGAACTTTCACCACTACATGCAGATAATATCATCAAACTTGTTCCCAAAAGTAAAAAAGCTTTAAATTTCATATTGTATATCCCTTCCTTTATTATATGTATAAAATTACAAGCATAAATATATAATACCAAATTCTCTTTAGAAAATGTACATAGATTTTGAAATAGACAGAAATATCGGATTAAATGAACAGATAATAAACCTACTTCGTAATTAATAATAGAATTACAGAGGATTCATCAGTTTATTGCATTAATCTCTATAGCATCCTTATTATACTGATTAAAGCTTACTTTAATACCATCAGCGTTCTCGACAGTTTTAATAGGAGCAGGTATGTCATCAGTGTATAATTTGGTTTCTATAAACTCATCACCATTGAAATAAGATACATAACTGGATCGATTGATTTCATAATTCATACTTGCATCATGAGGAGTTAATTCAGATGTGAGCATTTCCTCATCTTTTACATCTGTCCCTCATATCCAACCCAACTACCTTCTGTAGCATTACTTAAATCGATAAGATTATCAGAATCTTGAGTATCTCTCAAATTACATGCTATAAAAACAAAAGCAGGTAAAACAGCTACTATAAAAAACTTAAAAGAATTTGTTCATATTATTCTCCAAATAGTCATATATTGTGTTTCGCAAGTAGAAACACCAATGAGAAATAATATTAAGTTTATGGTTAGTGCCAGCAATCCCTTTTCCTATCAATAATATAAACGCCGTGATTTAAAGTACCATGTTCATATTAAGCAGGATTTCTTGATGTAAATAGCAATAATAAAGCGGTTCTTACGCTAATTTGGGGAGAACGGGGTATAATCAGTAAAAAGGAATGATAATCATGCATCTCCATTTCGCTGCACTTGATGCCCGTCTAATAATTTAGAATACGGACACATTAGAGGGGTTGTCCCGATTTAATGTGTCCGTAATCTTGACAGAAGTCCAAAAAGATGACAAGGATGATAATTTTGAGCAGCTGTAGGCATTCTCATTCATAGTAGATTTTGAAAAATTTGTTGATGGCTTGTATCAAGCAAGTTATTTCTTCTTTGTATGAAACTCAAATAATTTCCAATATAACGTTCTTGATCTTCTATGTGATATTTGTATCTTGGTTTATTAATATATTGATCCATTGTGATGATTGACTCCATATAAATCTTTGATGGATTCGTTTGTTTTCCATAGGTTGGAAAAGCAGCTAAAGATAATACTGGAAAACCATTTACTTCTAACACCACTGGTTCAGTATCCAAAAAAGATTCCATCATTATGTCAATTCCACCAGAAAAGAAACCAGGAAAGGAAGCTATAGTATTTAAGGCTAGTTCTTTTACTTCTTCCGGTACAATTTCAGTAATATTCATAAGTTCTCCACCATTTCTAAAGTTAGAAACCGAACCAAGTAAAACATACTCTTCTTTAGCTGGCCTATGTTCCAATGAAATATTATTTGATAGTAAGAATTCATTCATATTGTAATGCTTTTTAATAGGGTAATTTGTTAGAACACCACATTTCATTCTCTCTTTATTTTTTTGATCTATCAATTCTTCTATACTATCTTGACCATTTCCAATAATATATGGAGGGATTCTCGCAGTAATAGAAATAAGTTCCCCTTCTATAACAGTAGCCCTCGCCTCAAAACCTCTCAAAAACTCCTGCACCATTACCTCTCTACTACCATGCAAATAATTACACATTTCGTGCCAATTATCAATAAACCTATCTTCAAAGACATTAACCATCACACCATTACCCAAAGTTCCATGAAGTGGTTTTATAACAACTGGGTTCCGTGACTCTTTAAACGCATCTATTTTTGCTAATTCAAAGTCATCTTTGTCATAAATCTTAGACATCGGAGTCCTTATATTAAATTTTTTTAAGTATTCTTCTGTTTTTAACTTATCTCTAACTAATCTATTACTCACTAACGCGTTTGATGGATATCTTGGTGGAACTATTCTCTTAATGATACTTCCATCTACCCGTAGTATATCTATCGATCTTAAATATCTAGCTTCAGCTTTGTTGAAATTATATTTTATATTATTATTTTTCAAAAATTTTAAATGAATATCCGGTAAATGTAATACAGTGTTTTGGGGATATATATTCATGCTACTAAACGGGCTATTATTGAAAATATACTCTAAATCCACACTCTCCAATATGTATAACTCCTTATTTTTTAAAAATTACAAAATTCATATCTTTATTTTTCATACTTTTCATCACGTTTCTGTTCATATAGATTTTTCAAAGTATTATCACCATAAAAATTCAAAATTGAATAATTTCGGTTTATCAACTCCTTAAATAAATATTCATCTCGTCTTTTTTCATATGAAAAGGATAAGCTTACCTCAATCATGGCTCTATGATTAAATGGTGATATAGTATCAAAAATTATATCGTGGGTATTTAAAATTTCTGGATGCCATCTTCCCATTCTAACTTCCCAATGATATAAGTCTAATATATGGTAGTCATATATATTCACACCATAATTTAAACGGTCAATATAGTCAGCAAACATTTCATCTGCTAAAGCATTGTACTTATCATCTTTAGCCTTTCTATATTGACTGTCAAATATTTTTTTAACTTCATTAATATTACTTTCTTTATATTGTTTATTAAAATATCGTGTTTTTCCTATTTCTAACAAATTACCTCGAATATGCTTCAAATTTTCTTGATTATAGTTTTCTTTAATATGAGGTATAAGAAATGATGAATGTCTACCTATGGTATTTTTATTTAATAAATTAAGTTCTTCATTTGATAATTGTTTTTTGTCATCCACAAAGTATATAAATTTATGGTTCAAGTTAATATCATTCAACATTTGTTTTACAATTTTGTAATCAAGTGTTAATAATTTTCCTGCATAAGAACTGTTATCTATCCCCTCTTTAGTTGCATAAGTAAAGAATTGTATTTCATTAATATGTTCCTTTATAAGAGCAAGAGAGAACCTACTGTCTCCTCCTCCAGTGATAGAAAATATAAAGTTCTTATACTTTTTCAAGTAAAAATCCAATTGTTTTTTCCAGAACCTTTCGAATAAAGAAAACTTTTCTTCTTCCGACAGTTTTGTATATTTATTATTTTCCCTTGGAAAAAAACGTTTATACTTCTTACTGAATAACTCCAATGAATAGTTAGGTACTACACTCTTTATTTGATTAAATGGAGTACTTATCAAACCATTTGTTAAATCTGGCAAAGCTTTAGAAAAAGCAACTCTATTATACACCAATTGATCTCTAATAAGAAAAACATGGGAAGCTAGAATATTCTTATTTTCCGAATAATAAGTAGATCTCGTATTAGTGGCGTCTGGATATACTAATACTTTATTATCATCTCCAATTATTATTACAAATCTTCCAGCAATAAAATCAAGGAGGTTTAAAAACTGTAGATAATCTTCTTGATATAAATTAAAAAGTGTTTCAGTTACCTCTTTTTTGGACATTTGGTCATTTATTCCTACATGTACAAATTCTCCATGTATGATAATAAATTTATTATCATCTTCAAAAATACTGATATCAATATTCTTATCATGATAATAATAATACCGATTTATTAATACTTTTTCATAATAATCAGGAATATTGCTTAATTCTTCATCAGAAAAAATGTATCCATATGGATAATATTTCGCGTTATTAATCATAGGTAGCCTCCTGTTTATAATTCTCATAGATACTGTACAATACTATTAATACCTTAAAATGATAAGAATTTTTCTGGAATATCATATGATTCTATTTTAGAATTTTTCATGAATTCTAAATCAGAAATTTTCCAAGTATGAGCAGAAATATCATTTGATCTATAAATGCAGAAATTATATGGGTGGTCTGCATAAATTACAACTTTGTCTTCATTGATTCTTTTTAAAAAGTCACTATCTTCACCTGTTGATAAATAAGAAAACATATACTTCTTCATAAGTGAAGTTTTACTAAAAAAAGTAGCACCCATGACGAAATCATTATATTTTCTTCTAGTATTCTTATGTTTACTAATTATAAGCTTACTTCCTTCAAGATAAGTATATGTCGAAAGTTTTCCTACGAGATCTGCTTCAGTATACTTAGCAGCTATCCACGAATCAATTAAATAATTTTCAAAATAATAATCATCATCATCCATTTTAGCAACATAAGGATATCTCACTTTACTGATTGCCGTATTCAAACAGTATCCCAATGGCAAATGTTCAGGTGCTTCTATTACTTCAAGTTCAAAATTCAAGCCCTGGTTACTCAGTTCCTCCATCTCAAGATCAGTTAATGTAAAACCATGTGTTACTAATATTACTTGCAATTTAACCAATCTTTGTTCATTCATTTGTTTGATATAATCACTTAGATTTTTCTTGCGGTTTGTTGATGTTATTACACTTATTTCCTTATTTATAAAGGTGTTTTCACTCTCATATTGAAATTTTTCTATTGAATCACGGTTTACGAAGGTATGATTCAAAAATACTTTTCTTTGTAAAGGCAGAAGAAGTTTGTCTATAAAATGAGTATCTTCTTTCATTATTGCCATATAATTAATGTTGTAAGAAATATTATTAGTGAAAGCATATTCAGAAACTAACTTTTCTCCAGTATAAAAAACAACTGTGTTTTGAAGTACCGAAATAAGTTCAATGTATCTAAGAAACACCGGATCCATCTGTTGGGCATCATAAATATACAAAAATTTTGACTCTTTTATTTTTTCTAACAATCCCAAAAGGAATTTACGAGTGATTTTATGATACACGACTTCTTCTCTGGCAGGATTAAGTGAATCATGAAATTTTTGGATCAATTGTGGTCTTATTATTTTTCCTTTTCTTAAGTACAATACGTCTAATTTTTTTATAGACTTGATAGGGTTGAACCTTTTCTCATTTATAATTATAGGCAAAGACATATTCTTCTCTGACCTTGCTCTATGATCTATATCAATCTCAACAATTGGATATTGCATTAAACTATTAGGTATATTTCTATTGGAGTTTTTTATTATCCTAATATCAATATTATTAAGCTTTAAATAAGCCATCAAACCATTAAGCTCTTTATTAAACCATACATGATCAGTTTCATAAATTTCATTATCTATAAATACTATTGAAATATTATTTATTTTTAAATATTCTCTGAAATTATCATAAGGTATTTGAAATGTCATAAACTCTCTCTCTAAAAACTGTTTGCTAAAGAAATTGGTAATTATTCCGACATTTTTACGATCTATATTTTTATAATCGAAAATATCTGTTCCCAAAAATTTTCCTCCTTACATACGTGCTAACACCTAAATATATTGAGTATGATCGACTAGTAACCGTCCTAAGTTTTCCGTTAAAAAGGTTCTATACTCCTTGGCATTAAGGTAATCGTCTTGAAGTTCATCCACTCGTTTATATTCCGGTATAATAATAATATCTTTTTTCTTTCTAAGTAGTATATCTTCAAAAGTTTCAGCATAATAATTCAAAAAATTTATATCTTTTATCCCATCTTTCAAGATTAACTTACCATTTTCATCAAGTTTATATTTAGGGATTCTTGCTTTATTCATAATGACTAAGTCATAACTTGATAAATAATTGATGAAGTTATCCACATACTCTTCCACTCTACTAATCTTATCGTCATAGGTTAGTTCTTTCCCATTTTCCCATTTATATCCATATCGATTTAGTACTGGACGTTTCGCCACAGTACCATCTTTATATCTTATAAGTAATTTACCTTCATGCATAAGGTCCACTAATAGAATATTACTTTTCGTAAAAGAATGACATTTTCTAAATCTCTTTAAGAAATCTGTTTTAATTTCTAACACTTCGTGATTACTTATAAAATTTTCAAAACGATTTTCATCTATAGGAAGCTCCTTTTTCATTTGGCTATCAATTGTTGTACCAGTAAATGCATCATTCAACTCTAAACCCAGTTTCGCTTTTACTTTCAGTATATTTATAAGAAATGATCTACTACCATATAAATCTACTTTCATTTTCACACTTCCTTTATTTAGATTTTCAAGGTTCTTATTCCGTTTTATTTATGTCATATCCAAACATTAGTTTTATAATTTGATTAAAATCATTATTAACATTTTTATAATATGGTTTATATAGTTCGAATAAATAACGTAAATTAATAAATCCCTTAACTTTATCGATATTTTTATCATTAAAGTAATCTAAATAATTATTTAAATACTGAATCGGAAATATTTGATTACCATAGTATTCCGCGAGCTCTATATCTTCAATGATTTTTTTCTTTTTGCTTTCTATTATACATTCATTATTTAACTTATAATCTGCAGAAAACTTCTCAGGGTAATAATCATGAATAAAATTATTATATACAGCTTTATTCATTTCTATTATATTTTTAGCTTGATAAAGAACATTTAATGTAAAAATCTCTTTGTCATCGTCTAAAGATTCATCAAATAGTATGTTTTTTCTTTCTAAAAATGATTTATTGATAATAACTGAATCTATACTTTCATTTAGTTCATAGTATTTTTTCAAGATATTATCAAAATTTGAATCAATAAAATTAGAATTGGATAATTCACTTATTTTACCGAGGATAATATCTACTTCATTATTAACTTTTAACTTCTCTAACATTGATTTAAAATTATACGAAGAAACTTGGTTTTGTGCATTTAGAAATACAACAAACTTAGTTTTTATACGTTCTATTGCCCTATTTTTAACTTTTGAGAGATTATCATCCTCATTCTTTGCCTCAAAATATTTAATAAATGAATAGCTTTGTAATAATCTTCTTATTACTGCTTGTTCTTTAGGATCTGGTTTTTTTGTATCAATTAATATCACATCTAGCGATTCGTTAATCTTATATTTATTTAAGCTGCTTATTATTTTATCTTCTAAGTATTCATAGTCATCATTAATAGGTATTATCGCAGTTAAAACTTTCGTTTTTTCATCATCAAATTCTTTCTTTTCAATTTTTTTAATTTCTGTCCTCGGTATATTGAAATATTTTAAGTCATCCAATTTATAATTTCCCGAATATGAAGTTGACTTTACCATGGATGTGCTCTTTATAAATTCACTTTTATCCGTATAATTAAATTTATCTTTGTTCATATATACTACATCGGCATTAGTATATGCAAAAGTTGATAATAAATTTTCTATATAATGTTCACCATAGTCAATGTTATCTGAAAAAAAAGAAATGAAGGTGTAATTGGTTAAATTAATATTATCCTCATTGAAGTTTTTTTGATCTATATAATCAAGATTCATATACATTTGTTTATTATAAGATTCCTTAGAGTTTTCCCCTGATCCAACCACTAAAATTTTTGGCCTTTTAATTTGGTAATCAATACCTATAGCGTTAGCTATCTTTGCTAATCTGTGATATGAAGTTTGGTTTAACATCACTTTTCTCAATCCATTGGCAATTAGTCTTTTTTGCTCTTTAAATGTTGTTCCTTTTAAAACATCCTCGACATCTCTGCGAGAATTCACTAATACAATATTAGGGAACTTTTTATGAACACCAACATTATAATTACTAATCACAACGTTTCCCATTGCCTGTAATTCATACACCCTGTTTGCAAACATAGTATTAGAGCTTTTAACTGAATTCAAATTCAGCCCCCACATTGTTGCTTTATGTAATTTCATCAATCTTTCATGAGGAATTGTTGCAGATATTTGTTTTAATAAAAATGGCGGATAATGGTACCTTTCCATCTGTCTTTCATACTGCCTATCTATAATACACAATTCAAAATTAGTTTTATTAACCCCTTCAAACATCTTCAAAGCCTCTTGATTCCGTTCTGGGAACCTTTTCATCCAACTACCTGCAAAAGTTACTTGCTTTTTTAAATACTTATCTGTTAAATCCTTACCCACAGGGTTATGGTACATCGGGTTAACACCAAATTCTAAATGATCAACATTATGGTTTTGCGTATCTCTTTTATATTTTTCAATAGATTCATGTGCTGAAGTAAAAATAAAGTCACATTCTTTGGCTAGTGAAAGGTATTCATTATAACTGACAGGATCTTCTTTAGAATAGAATACAGTAGGTATACCTTCTTCTCTATACATTCGAATCAGCTCAATTAGTTTATAACGTTTGTTACCTTTTGGATTAGCCACATAATCCCATGAATGGTCTAAACCTCTCCAACTGGTCACTACCAAAAATAAATCTATTTCCTGATTTATTTCTAATTTCTCCTCATACGGTATATATATAAAATTAGCTGCATCTTTTAAAGAATAATATAAAAACTCATCACAGATTATTCCTATATTTAAATCTAGTTTTTCATATAGTTCTATTTGTGCTGGATTTCCCTCTTCAAAATCATCTATAATCTTGTTTAATTTATTTGAAATACCATAATTATCAACCAATGAGTAATATTTTTCAGGGGTTTTTTTTACTTCTTCAATTTTACTTTCATCATCAATATTCTTTATAATATTATTCAATATTTTTTTATTAGTTTGTTTTTGCATATATCTCACCTTTTTTCTACAAATGGTAAAATTAAAATTGTTTCTATAAAAACTATGATTTATTGACATAGGAAAAATTTATTTAATGAAAAAATTCTTATATATAGTGAAAGACCTGCCCATAATATCGGACAAACTAGTTAAACAAATCCAGGACATGCTCTTATTTTAGCATGTTTATTCCATGATTCTGTATTATAAGACATATAGTACTATATGTCTTATAATACAGCCTTTAGTTCTCCTCATTGAAACGTTCAATGCTTATTTGTCGTCGTCAATAAAATATAACGAGACTCAGGTACCATCATGAAATGAACAATCCTTCAAAACCAAACTCGAGAGTACCGAATACAATCTCGTATTTCGTTCCATTCGTCACAGAATCTTCGGACGGTAGTAGACATGAACAGTCTCATTCATAGTATCTCACTGCATATTTTGTTTGATGGTCTTTTGGAACCATGCTTGTCTCCGTCTTACATATAATGTAGGGAGAAAGTGCGGCTTTTATGCTTATTATACAACCATATGAAGTCAATCTTTTATAAATAAAAGTTAAATACCTAATAAATATACTACACGTAATTTATAACAAATACTTAAGGCAATGTTAAAACTCGATTTATATGATACTATTTTATCTTGTTAACTTCTTCGTATAGAGCATCCAAGAATTCCTGAACTTCCAATTCATATTCCGGTTCATATTTTTCGTACAGTTCAATAATATCCAGGAATCTTCTCACTGCTTCACTTCGCTGCTCTGGATTAACGCGTTCAAGACGAGGCATATACCACTTCCTGATGTAGAAACTATATCTTTCTTTTAAATAGACATCCATGAGATCATACTTTTCCAGATATGGTATGCGTTCTATCTCCAATTTATAATATTTATCAAAGAATGATTTGGAAATTGTGTTTGTAACACTGCCGGCGACTGCAGCATAGTAGATATGGATGAATTTATCTATTCCTTGTATCTTATCGCAGTTCAACACGAGTTCCTGGAAGAACATCGTATCCTGTCCAGCCGCACCTTCAACCATGATAATGTCATTATCTACAATAACGGATTTTTTGACTATGAGTGCCTGGATACTCTGCACCCTCATCGCTGCTCTAATCAGATACTCCCGTGGATCTGATATATACAATTTGTTGAAGTTATACTTCTTGATTGTACCACTGTATTTACCGGCAGTTCTTTTCTGATTATCTTCTTTGATGATATTTCCAACTACCATATCAACATCCTGCTTTTTCATCACTTCAAGCATTCGATGATAACCATCACCAGAAGCTTCATTATCAGGGTCAAGATACGTTATTAGTTCCGTAGTCGCCAAATGCACACCTTTGTTACGCGGCCTGGATGCACTTCCTGAACCGCTGTCGAACTCGAAGTAGACAATATCCGGGTGCCTTCTTCTCAGCCTGTCGATTATTTTTATAGTGGTGTCGTCTGTGCTTCCATCATTTACAAAGATGATTTCCATTTTGTCAAAACTGCTGGACCTTTTCAAACTCGCAAAACATTTTTCTTCGAGATAAGTTCCATTATTATGAATAGGTACAATTACGCTGAGTTCTTTTGTTCCGAAAGTCTTGTTTTGGAGCATCTTGTTTTCCTGGGATGAGACTATCTCCACACTATCGAGATTATAACCGTTGGTAAGATTTTTAATTTCATCCAAAGAACTGATGCTCTCTATGTCGATTAGTGAACGGTCAGCATTACTCAGATGGTTTATGAAGTTATGCTCTTCAGCATCTGAATCCTTTGTCACAAAATCCACATCAGTATACTTGAATGCACTGATCATGTCTTCCAGGTAATATTCCTCATATACATAGTCGCCAGAAAAGAACGTGATGAAATCATAGTCGGACATCGTGATACTTTCAAGTTCGTCTTTGGACACTGCAGTTTTATTATGATAAATCTGCCTGTCGAAGCTTTTCCTGGTCTCTTCCAAATGATCATCCAGCACAACCAGAATCTTGTTTTTGTCTTCCTTGACTTCCAAACCAAGATCGCCTGCAATCGTCTGTATTCTTTCATAGGTCGTGTGACCGTTCATAACTGACCTGATGCCTTGTGCCTGTAAATCTTTCAAGTCTTTTTCTTCGGTGTTGTAGATCACTTTGAAATCATCCGGCGCATGCACCATTCGCACATTAGGGAATTGGTTATTGATGCCCGTATTGTAATTTGATAGCAGAATATTGCCGAATGCCTGCAGTTCATAGACTCTGTTTGCGAACATGGTCTCCGAGTATTTCACAGAGTTCATATTGATGCTCCAACGGATTATCTTATGAAGCTTCATGAGGAAATCATGGCTTACAGGTGGTGTCAGGTTCTCTATAAACTGTGACGGAAACTGATATCTTGGGTCTTTTAACTCCAGGTTCCTGTCAATAATAGTAAGCGGCGCATTCTCTGAAAGGATTGAATCAAAGAGCCGTTTTGTCTCACTCATTCTCACAGGATATTTGGACAGCCAGCTTCCTGCAAACAGAATATTATCCTTATATTTTTCAGCATATTTTGTCCTGCTCCCCACTGGATTGTGAATTTCGGGATTCACACCGAACTGCAGCACTTTTACATTCTCGTTCCCTGTATACTCTTTATACAACGGAACCACTTCCTGGGCTGTTGTATATATGTACTTACAGTGTTTTGCCAGGCTCTTAAAGAGGTTATAGTTGACCGGGTCCTCTTTTGAGTAGAACACAGTCGGGATGCCCCGTTGGTTATACTCCTCGGCCAATAGAATCATCTGCCGTCTGATTGGACCATTTGGTGTGGCAGCCCCCATCCACGACTGATCGATGCCCTTCCAGGTCGTTGCAAAGATGACAAAATCATAATCTTTAATGTTATCTCTGTCATGCCTGTTAATATATTCGACATCCGCTACATCCTTGAAAGATTCATACAGGAATTGATCTGAGATGATTCCGATTTTATAGTCCAGCTTTTTATAGAATCTGCTGCCGTTGCTCGCGGGGATCTCATCAATGATTTCTTTAAATTCATCAAGAGCTTGATGTCGCTTCAACTCTTCCACTTTCATATAGTAGAAAGGATCGGAATCCTGTTTGAACAGATAGTTTGGACTGTATTCGTGAATATTGATGCTGGGGTTCAGGTCATTGATCATCTCATTTAAAGTGACTGAAAAATTATCATCCAGATCTTTGTTATATTGTTTCAGTTTAGCTTTTAATTGTTTTCTATCCAATATCGTTCATCACCTTTAAATATAATTGTTTGAATTGATTAACGATAGCTGCTATTTCTGTGTCGTTTTTTCCTTCAGCTCTTTGTATTTGGCATCGAGGTTCTTCAACTTTTCCTCTACCGTTTCCATACGTTTTTTATATTTGTCTTTCTGGGCTTCCAGTCGTGAACTATAGTCTTTCTGTTGATCCAGCCTTTTTTCAGCAAGTTTCAGGTCACCTGTAGTTTTTCTGAGCAATTTACCTCGTTCCTGATGTTCTTTTTTCAACTCATTATATTTACTATTCAGTTCCTCATCACGGTGTGAAGATGCCCTCAGCTGATTGCTACTGATTTTTTTGTTTTTCTTATCGTTTAAAAAGTCTTTGGCGTTCAGCACGGTTTTAACTATTTCCTTACTTTTCTTTCTTTCAGAATTTATGCTATAGAAGATATCATCCAATTTTAATTCCTCTATTGATTTCTGCCCTTCTTCTCCTAAATCCAACGTTAAATTGTCGATACTCGCTAAATCTATCCAGAAATTATCCTGCTGATTCACTCTTGCTTTGCCTACCTTCGTTTCCTGGAAAACTGAAATCAGCTTCAAGGCTTCAATATCATACTCACCTTCGACTGGCTTTGTTAAGTTACTCACTTTGTATAACTGAATATTATCATCCAACTGATTCTTATCTATTTCAATATCGCATTCTCTCATTGGATCTAACACACTATGGTGGTGAAAGCCATGGAACTTGTCCTTTATAAATACGCTGTAGTATATTTCGTCATTATATATTATTTGAGATTTAATATTCAGAAGTTTGCCTTTGAAATGTGAGATAAAGTCTTTCTCAATATTCATATTGCTGTTGATTTCGTTATTGTTGAATCTTTCCTCTATGACTTTGTAGTGTTGTGCCGGGAATCTGAGTATTTGTATGGAATCTTCAAGTTCGATCCATCCCAGTTTCTTATCTTCATGCTGTATCAGGTGATACATTTTCCCTTCAAAGCTTTGCAATGAGATTGTCGTTATAACTTTCCAAAGATAATCGTCGATATCAATAAGTTCCACGTCAGAGTTGATTCTTTTCCTGATCTTTTTATCCTGGTTTTCAACCAGTATAAATTGTCTGGAGTAATTGTATGTGTCTAAAGTGTTATTCATGGTTTTGCTCCTTTATGAATAGTTTTTTGTTACAGATGAATTTGATATGCCTTCCCACCAATGTCAATATTAATTACATCGTTTGCGATTGTTATATTAAGATTCTTGACCACTCGATCATCATATATTGCAGTACAGTAGACATTGCCTTTGTTTGATGCTCTTTCAAATCTTAGCTGGTTCGTCTTTTCAGCTTTACCAAAACCTGTCGTGTTGATCGCCACCGGCTTTTCAAAGTCACCTTCAACAATTTCATTGGTATCAATTGCATTAAACTGTTTTATGCTAAGGGCTTCCTCTTTGTTGGTCAACCTGTAGCCTTCACCCGACTCCTCGATGCTTACGCTTGAGGCCAGATTAAAATTCTGAACAAATTTTAGATTATGCCTGACCCTTGTATCCACATCATCCACCAATATGATAACCGGAGCAGACTTAAAAAGTACGGCTTTCCTTGATAGAACAGCGTTGCTTCCATCATAATCTCCGTTCTCCCCCTGGACAAGAGAGTAAGATTTATTATCATAGTATCCTGTCAGTTTCACTTTTCTCTCGAACCGGTTTTCCGGTCTGATAGTGTAATCGAATTGTTTCAAGAAAAAGCTGCTGTGCGCCCTTCTGGATATCATATACTTGCGTTCTTCTGATTTGCTGTAATTATACTTTCCCGGGTCTTCAAAAAAGTCGACACCATTATAATTCAATGTAATACTCAGGTCGTCTTTATGTTTGTGCACTCTGCTGCTGTAACCACAGACAAAACTCATATAGATCGGTTTAGGATCCCTATATTGCAGTATGGAAATACCTGCTTCTTCATCATATAAGTTACTATATAGTTTATGAAACTTTCTTTTTCCATCTCCAGAATCACCAATAGATGGGAAAGTTCTATCGGGTTTTAACAACACTTGCGGGTATATTTTAGCCAAATCCAAATATCCATTTACATTTGCACCAAAAGTTCTACCTGAGCTTTTCAGGTAAGTTTCAATTTCTTCATACATCCTCACTACCATATTATGATAGTCCGGAGAATTTTCTATATGTATGCCACAATAACTGAAACTGTACCAGAATGTGTCTATAGCCCGGTAGTAACCTTTACTGAATAAGTGCAAATCACCCAGAACATTGCCTAGCACCATTAGCGCTTTATCCATCATCAAACCATGGTTATTATTATTATATTTCGCATCGTTGCTAAGGACTTGCCCATGTTTATTCAACACCGATTTAAATAGTCCTTCATCAATTTTTAAACCTGCACTTTTAGCCAAATATAGGAATTGAATGATGACCTGAGTTCGGTTGGCTGTTGGATGATCATACCAGACCATCTTTTCTTTTGTTCCTTTGTTTACAAAATTAATCCATGATTGAATAATTTCTTCTGCTTTTTTCAGATAATCTATATTTTCCGATTCTGTATATTCATTTAAAAGTTCTGCGCATACCCTCATTGATTGAAGATACAACTGATAACTGTCCCCATATTTTTTCTTTTTATCTGTATACCAATAATTTTTATCAAATGGTACAGAATCAAAACCTGGAAATGGGATAATACTGTTATTCAACGCCTTATCCGCAACCTTTTTGGTATCCTTTCTGTATTTTAATAATGGAAATACATCCTCCCTGGAAATGTCTATTTTATTATCGTCACTATTATTGTTATACTCTGAGAAAAAATCTCCAGTCATCTTATCTACATACCTCTCATAATAAAATAATAAAAAGACTGCAGACATGTTTTGCGAGACCATGTCTACAGTCCTAGCAACATGCTATCAGGCTGTAATTCCCAATTAAAGTTTTTGTATGTTGCCGTAGTTGTAGTATTGAACTTCTTTGAAGTCGTTTTTCATCACATTCTTCGTGTCAAAGATATTTTTGTCTTTCATAGTTGAGAAGTCAGAGTCATCCATTTCCTTGAATTCACTGTGATCGCTCAGCACGAGTACGAGTGAACTGTCAGCGACTGCTTTCTTGACATCCTTCTCCACCCAGTCGAGTTTGACATGTGGGTCATATGCCACGACATTCATGCTGCCATCTTTTCTGAGCAGTTCATAAATATCAAATGCAGGAGATTCACGGATATCATCAACATCGCCTTTATACGTGAGACCGAAGACCGTCACTTTATCCCCTTCAAGCTTATCAAGGATTTCCTTAGTGTAATCCACTACGTATTGCGGCATTGAAACGTTGATATCCCGTGCAAGCCGGATGAGTGGCGCTTTCTCCGGCGCTTCCGCAATGATGAAGTACGGGTCTACCGCCAGGCAGTGTCCGCCGACTCCAGGTCCCGGTGTATGGAGGTTTACACGCGGATGCTTGTTTGCCATCTCGATGACATCATGGACATTGATATCCAGTTCATTACAGATTTTAGCCAGTTCATTGGCCAGGGCGATATTCACATCACGATATGTGTTCTCCATCAATTTGGACATTTCTGCGGTTTTGGCATTTGTTTCGATCATTTCACCCTGTACGAAAGTGCCGTATACTTTCTTGCCGGCTTCAACACAGGCAGGTGTCATTCCGCCAACTATGCGGTTATTGTAGATCAGCTCATGCATGATCTGCCCCGGAAGCACACGTTCCGGACAATGCACGAGGAAGATGTCTTCTCCAATTTTGAAATCTTGCTCTTCAAGATACGGTGCAACATGATCATCCATCGTTCTTGGGGCGATTGTCGACTCGACGATGACAGTATCTCCTTTTTTGAGCAGCGGAACAATACTTTTCACGCCGGACATGACGATTGATATATCGCATGACTTGAATTCATCGTCCTTGTTTGGGGTAGGTACTGCGATGATGTATGCATCAGCTTCTTCAGGCTCGGTTGCAGCTTTGAATGTACCTTTCCCGATCACTTCCTCCAATGCTTCCTGCAGACCAGGTTCTTCGATATGGATTTTGCCGCTGTTTAGACTGTCGACAGCTTCCTGTTTGATATCGACACCAAGTACATCTACACCATGTTTGGCAAACATGATTGAAGTTGGAAGACCTATGTAGCCAAGACCAATAGTAGTTAGTTTCACTTAAAGACACCTTGCTTTCTGAATGTTATTTGCTGTTTCTAATTATACCAAAAGACACTATATTAAAAAGACCCAATTTGTCGATATGGCGCTTTAAAGCCTTATAATCACTCGTTTTGTCCTTTGAAACCGTTACCGTTCCATCAGCAAGTTCAAAAATATTTGAATAATGCTCGAACTTTTCGGCCTCCGGTCCGATGATCAGCACCAGATCATAATAATTTTTGAGAGGGTTCAGTTTTGATTTGATGTCCCTCGTATTCAATACTTCAATGAATTCCGGCTCCCCCACCTCTTCAAGTGCAATGACATCGAGGTTCTCATATTGCGTCTGCTGGATGGCCTCACTCAAATAGTAGGAGTTGGACACTGTTTCAACCAGCGTTTTTGCACCATCAGTCTCGAAATAGGTGCCCAGGCCGTCAACATGTCCCAAGTCCAGATTCACAAGCAGGACTTTCTTCTCAAGTTGTGTCAGTATATAGCTGATGTGGCTCGCAGCCTTGAATGTTCCTTCTGCATCATTGACGGAACTGAACAACACAGTGCCCAAGCCTCTCTTTTCGCTTGTGTTGAGGATTGACTTGGCAGAATTGTATAAAGCATCCAGGGCTCTGGCATCCAGATCACGGCCTTCTCCTGTCATAGCATCTGTTCTTTTCATCCATCTGCCTCCTAGAATATTCCCAGTGTCTTTTCGTTCAGGTAATACCTGACGTCTTCATCAGTTTCAACCCGCCGGTTCCAAATGCCGTGGATTATGCCAAGGATAACACCCACCAGCAGTGAAACTCCAATGATAACAAGTTTGAAAACAGCATTTGAGTCGGCAGTGATTGTTACATCCACCCCGTCCTCGTACTGAATCCCCATCTCTTCCAGCATGGAATCGAATTGGGTTTTAATAGTTGAAAGTTCACTCTGTGACATCGAATCCACATTAAGTGATAAATATTGTGATTCAGATGAATACCCGATAGAAGCCGCCTGTCCCTCGTACTGGGAATTGATTTCCTGGTTCAGCCCTATCGAAAGTTCGTCTTCCTGTGTAGTCGTAAGCGGCTCCGATAGCGAATAGTATTCTTCATAGTCATATGTACTGCCGGCCAGAAAATACGCAACCAGTGTGCCCGTTGTACCCAGGATCAGCGTGTAAAGTACGATCGTTTTGAAGTTCCTTTTCAGAAAGTGCATATTATTTCTCCCCTAGTCATCATTCATAATATATTATACTATTATATGTGTCATTTTAAAATTCGTATTCGATAAATAAGAGGTGCAAATATGAAAGTGGATATTATCGGGAGTGCTTTGGTCAAAAAGCTTACCGAATTCAAAAATTTCCCATATAAGATAAATAATTTTGTCAGCGGCCAGAGTCTGCTGTCCCTGATTTCCGCTCCCCACCCTGTAGATATGGTGGACCTTGAAACGGACGACATACACATCATCTCAACCGCATACCGGGACTTCAACAAGTCTCAGTTCAATGCTTTCAGAACTTCTGAATCAGAAGTATTGATCCTTGACCTGCTGAGTGAACTCAATACTGTGTGCCGGTTCAACCAGGGCTATTTCAACGAGACATCGATGGAGCTGTTAAGGGATGTACCCGACTACACCAATCTATCACACATCCAGAAATTTCGTGCACTTCAGGATAACCAGAGGGAGGTTTTCAACTTCCTTGACCAGTATGAAAGACTCATCATCATCAAGCCCGATATCGTTGATGATATCGAAGCGGATTTCCTGAATGCTCTCTATGGGATGATACAGGAGGAGTTCCATAACCATCTCGTGCTGACTCTGCCCGCCCCGCCTGAAGGGAAAGACTATTTCAATGCACCGATCGAATACTATGATTCCGTCAACTTCAACCTTAAGAAATTCACTTCAGATAATTATCATGATCAGATGCTGTTTGATGAGAAGCTGGAAGACGATGAACTCTCTGTTTTCATCAACCATATTGAACCAAGGGAGTATGTCTACGAGCTCTACAAAGACGGGCAGTCCTGGAAAATGTCAGATCCGACGACATCGCGGTTTTATAAGTTCAACTTAAAAGAAAAAGGCAGATACCGCATTCGTGTCAATCTGACGGATGAGTCGGTAAATCCAAGGTTTACCCAGACGTATAAATTCAACCCATTTTCGTCCCTTGGGGAAAGAAAGATAAACTTTGCCGAGATGCCGCCTGCCTATGATCAATGGCTTCTGGACTACGTATTGGAACATGAGGCAATTGAAGCCATAATAGGCAATCCATTCAGATTTCCGGACGGATACCACGGTGTACCGGTCATACAGTCGACAGAGGCGAGTGATGATCTGACACTCCATCAGGCAGAACTGTTCGAGTATGTCTTCAATCGGATGGTCGATGAACAAAGCGGCAATGATTCATCAGTGCCAAAACCTGAAAAGAAACAGGTTTTCCTGCAAACACTGGAAAAGTATCTGTCAAATAATAAAGAGAGCTGATAGTCAATCAGCTCTCTTTTTCATATATATCCACGATGTCCTGCAGCAGCACTTCCCAATCGCGGTTCTGTTCGACCCATTCCCGCGCATGCTTTCCTATTTCTTCATTCTGTGATATTTCTATAATTGCCTTCTCAAGTGCCTCTGGGTTCTCTGCTTCAAAGTATGTGCCGTTCTCTCCATCGATCACCATCTCCTTGAGAGCCGCCACATCACTGACAATGACCTTCTTGCCCATTGCCATCGCTTCATAGGTTTTGATGGGGGTGACCAGCTGGCATACCAGTGCGTTGGTCCTTGGAAATGGCGTAACATCCACGACAGAATAGAATTTCGAGACCTGCTCATGGGGAATCTTTCCCGTGAAGATGACATCTTCCCTGATTCCAAGCTCTGTAACCAGTGCCTGCAGCTGCGGCAGATACTGTCCCTCGCCTACAAGCAGGAACTTCAATCTCTTCCTGAGCTTCTTTGAGTCATTAATATTTTTAATTGCCCTCAGTATAAAATCAATGCCCTCATATACTGTGATGGAGCCGATGAAACCAAGGACAACGCTGTCTTCCAGTCCATATTTTTCTATAATATCAGAATCCGGTTCTGACGGCGACATACTATTTGTATCGACTCCATTTGGAACAACTGTTATTTTTTCAGCCTCGACTCCCTTATCCACCAGATATGATTTCAGGCTCTCACTGATGCATAACACCTCGTCTGCAATGTTGCAGCAAAGTATTTCATATGCATCCTGAAAATTGAACCGGTCGGACTGATAGAAAAGAGGATTCTTGGATGTCTGCGTATGATGCCAGAGGCCACGCACTTCATATATGGTCCTAAGTCCCAGCATCTCACCCACTCTCAATGCAGGCAGGGCATTCTGGAAATTGGATGCGGCATGGATCATCTGCGGACGCTCTGCTTTGACTATTTTGAGTATCTCTTCCGCATAGACATTGAAGTAATCATTTATCGGCGTCTTATTCGTCAAGTATTTATCTGACTTATCGATATAATACGTCTTGATTCCATCGATTGCATTCTCGGGGATATCGTACCCTTCATGTTTTGGAGACCAGCCAAGCCTCGTGGTCTGTACCGGTTCGTACCCTTGCGCTTTTACGCGTTTCACAATTTCATTGGAACGTATTGTATAGCCGTTCGTAACAGGCAGCGCCTTGTTCAGGACAAAGAGTACCTTTTTATCGACAGGATCGATATTATGGCTTTCCCTCAATGAAATTGGCAATTGCCACTCACTGTTGGATAGCTGGAATTCCTGCAGGGCCATCTGGTATTCACCAGGGAACAGGCGCGCGGGATAATATTTTTTCATGAGCTTGATGTTTTTATACCTTGCGGTAATATTACCAGCAACATGGTGGTTCCTTATATAAGACCTTAAAACATCATGGTGGTATGATTTTATCTTTCCAGCTTTTTCTGTCTCTTTCAGAGACAGTTCATATTCTTTGAGCTGAAAGTAATATTTCGCAAAATTGATCCTGAGTTTAAACTGTTTATCCGGCTGTTTGGTGTTAACCAGCTGGTCAAGGTGCTTCTGGTCGCTTTTTGAACAGTAATACCTGCCCAGTACAAGGGAATTGGACATCCTTTTTGGGGAGGTCACTTTCAGATATTCGATGAAATGCTCCGGCAGGTCAATTCTCATGTTGTAATGCAGTAATTTTTTAATCACTGTATTATAAATTCTTTTCTGCTCCCGTCTTGTAAATTGATGATGTATGAAATAATCGACTTCACCATTTAATTCACTATTGATGAACAATTGGGGATAATGGAATATGATGTGGAGGCGTCTGTCCCTTTTAAGCAATCTGTTGAATTTTTCATCTCCCAAATCAAGCTGGCGATCCATGATCATTCTTCTGAGAGACATGATATGCTGAGTGCTCAGGTTGACTTGTGGAATCAACTCATATATGGTCTGCAGCATTTGCTTTGAAAAATTATTGGAATGATAATAATTCAATATCCTTTGCAGCTTGATGCTCTTATCATCATTGGATTTGTCTGTGATATTGAATGTATGGAGCGCCTCAAAATCAAGGTATTGGAACAAGTCTTTGTTGTCTTTGATGAATGGAACATACTCATGTTCAAGCAGATCCAGATTCTTTTCATCACTGTAATATTCATTAACTGCAAGAACATACCCAAGTTTTTTCATTTGGAGATTCAACAGATCAATCTTCCGTTTGACTTCCAGCAGGTCTGCATCATTCGTATCATTTAAGCCAAGGAAATTTGATGCATACTGCCGCCACGTATATTTATAGTATATATCGCTTTTATCTTCTTCAAACTGCTCTATCAAATGGTCTTTGTCCTGCTCTGTAATCTGAATCAACTGTTCAGCTTCATCATAAAGATTCCTGCTCACTAAATAACTGACCAGATTGAATTGCTGATCAGTCTTCAAATATTTCAGTACATCGACACCCTTGTTTGAAAGATTGATGATGATGTCGAGAAGTTTCAAATCATATAGCAGCATCACTTTCAAACTTAGAATATTCGGATTTTCAATATTCTCTATCATTCTATATGCTTTGACATATTTTTTTTCATGTCTGAAGATAAGAGCATTCAAGAACATTTTATAGTCGCTGTCCAAATTCATGTTATTAATCTGATATAATAACATTGAATGATTTGATTTACGTAAATATATGCTTATACCGCTTTCTTTACTGCCCATTTCTTTCGTCAGACTTTTACGCAGTAGGAATTTTGATATGGATTGAAAATTTAATTGTAAAGTGATATAAGAAATTAAACCAATTATGTATGCCATGGTATGTCCCCTCAGTCGAAACATTGTTAACTATTTGCAGATAAATATAATACAAGCATAATACATTATAATATACATAGAAACCCTAATACTTACATTAGCACTAATTACTCTACGTTGGGAGCCATAAATAATGAGCAAAGGAAAAGACTTCATAAAACAGGAAATTTTAAAGTACGAACATGTCCCTTTCAATACATACGAAGAAAGCTTTGCATCTTATAAACGATTTATAGGCGATGCTGCCAAAAAACATAACCTTACTTGTAAACAGGTAAACGGCAAGAAATTTTCCTATCTGTTAGCGGGAGGTAAACAAGTAGGGAAGTTTACAGGTTTGAAGCCCTCTTCCACAGGCAGTATTGCCTTTCAAATCTGCAGCGACAAATTCAGACTTGAAAATTTTTTGAGAATCATGCAGTTGCCTGTTTTGACCTCTCAGAATATTTTTGAGAAATCCCATGCCTACGAATTGATAAACAATGATCATTCACATAATTATGTACTAAAGCCTGTCGGTCTTGCCGGAGGAGACGGCATAGAGTTGAACATTGATTCGGCAAATTTTTCTGAAGCATGGGACAACAGCATCAAGATACAAAAAGAGAAAAATGTTGCACAGCCTTCCTGCATAGTACAGCCTTATATCAACGGGTTCGATATTAGAATAAGCATCATCGAAGGCAGATTCGTTTCTGCTTTGTTGAGACTGCCTCCAAATATTGTCGGAGATGGAGAACAATCAATTGAAGCGTTGATTGGCCAAAAGAACAAGATCAGAGCTATGACGCCCTACTTTAGAAATAAGTTGATACCCATTGATTTGAAACTGCAAAAACGACTGGCAGAGGATGGCTTAGACATTGACAGTGTTCCTGAGAAAGGTGAAGTCCTCATCCTCAATGATATCTCAAACCTGACACTTGGCGGTGACAGCATCGATGTGACTGACGAGGTCTCTGATGATATAAAGCAGGCCGCCCTGGAAGCTACAGCTGCGATTCCCGAGCTATACTCCGCCGGTGTTGATATGATGAGTGAAGACTTCAGAAACGGTGGTGGGCAGATTCTTGAGATAAATACGAACGCAAACTATACAATGCACCATGTTCCATTGAAAGGGGAACCGAAATATCCATTTGACATCCTTGTTCAATCCATCCTGATAAAATACAAAACGGGGAACGGGCTGTCTTTAACGGAAGAAGAAACAAAGATTTTAAAAGAGATTACCCGGTTCAATACGCTCAAATCAAAAAAGATGACCAGTATTTTTGAACTGACGAACATATAAAAACACCTTTCAAATCAAGGTCGGCCGACTCCTCTGATTTGAAAGGAAATCTTTTTGCTTCATTCCTCGCGCTATCTTATGAAGCGGGAAAGCTCTTCTGTATTATTTTCCCACAGAAACTTTTCATTGAGAAGCTTTTTGGCATTCTCCCTGAATTGTGCCTCAAGTTCATAGTTCCCTTTGATTTTTATAATCGCTTCTACAATTTGTTCAGACGATCCTTTTTCAACAGCAATTCCCACATCATTATCATTTATCAATGCGTTTGTAAAACCGCCCAGGTTTGTCACTACCGGCACCCCACATCCAATGCCATCAATCACCTTTCCCGGGAGTACATTAAGAAAAACGTCAGTTTCTTTCAACAATGATAATTGAACATTGTGCTGCCTTATCAGATGGAGGCACTCATCCCTGGTCTTTTCACCATAAACATTTATATACTTGAAATTGTTATCTTCAATGAATTCTTTAAATTCAGGTGCATTCGCTCCATAAGCTATAATATTGAAATGTATCTGTTCTTTTTCCAGAAGTTCCGAGACTTCGGTCAACTGGTGGTAACTTTGTGCATGACCAATATTACCGGTATATATAACTTTAAAATCACTGCTTGGAGGATGAAAATCTATTTCTCCATTGTTAAATGCATTAGGTAGGAAAAATATCGGTTTCCCGGGTGTCATGCTCAATATATGTTCTCTGAACCCTTCATTATTAATGACAATTTTATCCGCCTTCTTATACATCCGCTTTTCTAAAAATTTCAGTGTTCCCCAAAAGCGGTCTACAGGCAGTTTTTCAATATCCTTAACGCTATCAGGCCATAAGTCTCTGATTTCCAAGACCTTTGTCACAGAACTTATTTGCTTTTGGAAAAAGAATGTAGCCCAGGGAAGGAAAATGTTTGGCGAAGTAACATAGATGACATCGAATTCTCTCTGATAACTCTTGATGAAATGCCTTACTTTGTAAGCTAACTCCAAATAATAACCGACTCGGGAATACATGCTCTTGGATTGCTTGTCAATTCTCATTGGTATCCTCAAAATATCATTGGAGTGCGTTATCTCATCATCATTCCAATACTTTTCATCATTATACATCCGTTCATTCGGATAGCTCGGAATCGTTGTGACAACTTTCACATCATGTTTTTTGGAAAGTTGAATATATAAATTTTTAAACCTGTTTGCACCTGAGCCGATCTCCGGATAGAAATTTTGAGTAATTAGTAGTATTTTCATAAAAACCCTAACTTATCTGATATTTTTTAAAGATTAATGACCTGGAAGAACACTCCGAACAATGCCAGTAGAAAAAGTATGAAGGCAGGGACTAGACTTGATACTGGCGCTTTATCCTTCTTGGGTTTTGCCCTTCTTGATTTTTCTTTCTGTTTTTCCATCATTTTTTCTTTATATTGTAACTGCTCTTCTTTGGTAAGCAGTTTATATTCATTGATAAATTCATTATAGCTTTCAACAATGGGCAATGCATCACCAAATTCTTTCATCTCACCATATTGGATCCAGACAGCTTTGTTGCACATCTTCTCAACCTGTCCCGCAGAGTGCGAGACAAAGAAAATTGTTTTGCCCTGTTCTTGAAAGTCTTTCATCCTATCCAGACATTTATCCGCAAAGGTGGAATCCCCAACTGATAATGCTTCATCCACGATAAGTACATCAGGGTCTGTATGAATTGCAATTGCAAAACCCAGGCGGGACCGCATTCCGCTGGAATAGGATTTTATCGGCTGTTCAATGTACTCCCCGAGTTCACTGAAATCCACTATGTCATCATACTTATCTTTGATCTCAGACCTGGTCATGCCATGCATCAGACACTTCATACGTATATTCTCTTCACCGGTGAGGTCCTGGTTCAGCCCTGCATTGATTGCTATCAATGAGCTTTTACCATTAATATCTATCGAACCGGAAGTTGGAACCGTCACTTCACCGAGCAGATCAGATAGAGTTGTTTTCCCGGATCCATTCAAACCGATGATCCCTACTGAATCTCCTGACTGCACTTCGAAATCTATATCCCTTAATGCGTAAAAAGTTTTTTCCTTATAGAGGTGCCCCAATGTAAACAAGGATCTTATTTTTGAAAGTTTGCTTCTGTTGAGGTCATAGACTTTAGATACATTTTCAACTTTGACTTTATAATCCATTTTAATCGTCCTTACCGGTTTAATAAGATAATTTTCACCAAGATATCGTATAAAGCAGTTTCATGAACATGGTAACGCCCTAAACTCATTTATTGCTCTGTATAAACTGCTCTTCTATAGGTAATCAACCAATTTATCCCTGAAGCGGTAATGGACATTGACCCCTACGTAAAACAGGAATAATGTGATCGACCAGAAATAGATGTGGTCAGACATGCCACCGTACAATGGTGCTTCCTGCAGTACGAGCGCAGTTCTGAAGTTCATTACCAAATACGCAAATGGATTGAATGCTGAGATTGTTTGCATCAATCCAGTTGATTCATTTAATGCCCAGAAAATTGGCGTTACAAAGAAGAACATGCGAATGACATTCTGCAGAATATTCTTCATATCCCTTATCAGGATTACTAGCGTAGACATGATCAGGCCGATTGCAGTTGTGATGGCTACTGACGCAAAGAGGAAATAGAAAAAGCCCAGATAATGCAGTGGCGATGAATAGCCATTTGCGAGACTTATGAACAGTACAATTGCTGAAGTGATAAACAAGTTGATCACGTTGTTGACAATCGCCACAGAAATAAGAGTGCTCGATGGAAATTTCATCTTTGTCACCAGGCTCAACTGTCCCTGAATGGCGGCAGAAGCCGCATTTATATTACCGGCGATGAATAGCCATGGGAACAGCCCTGTTATCAGGTGTATGATGAATGGCAGCTCACCGACATTCCCCCTGTCACCTCTCAAGCCCAGTCCGAAAACCACATAGTAAAGACCAACCTGCATTGCAGGCTGGAGAATATTCCAGAAGAGGCCAAGGTAGTGATTTGCATATTGGGATTTCAAACTGTATATCGTCAGGCCGAAGATCAGCCTTCTATGTATCCACTGTTCTTTTAAAAAGTTAAATAAATTATTCATTATGATGCCTCAGTCCACAAAAACTATATTTATAACCTATTTATTGTACCATTATTTCATGTGTGTGCATATTACCCTATTCGTACCAAAAATGATATTTTCATTCTACCAATCACACATTAGTAATGCGAATTATTACAATCTTATTACATATAAATTTTTACAATTATTTTATACTTTTCCCGAACAATATCAGTTAAACTTATAATAAGTAAGCTAATAGGAGGCTAACATAAATTCAAATGAAAAATTCCAAATTCTTATTTGTTCCCATGCTCGCCACTTCCGTATTCCTTTTCACCCCTTCAACAGCCAGTGCTGAGGAAGGCGCTGAGAGTACACCCGATACCAACATTGAAGAAAATCCACAATTGGATGATAAGAATACATATGATGGCCAAACTTCTGCACAGCAGCCACAAGTTTCTGAAACAGGAAGCGAAGATGAGAGTGTTGAAAGTGCCGAAAACCAGCAGTTTGATGAACTTCCATCCAAAACATCACAGCAGAATAATCCAACAGAGGAAACTTCAGCACCGCCGGGGAATAACAGTGATTCAGATAACACTGTTGAGGCAGTAGAGGAAAACACCGAAGCTCTTGATTCATCTGAAGAAGCAGGACAGGGAATATCAGACGGACCTGGATCCAAAGAATCGTCGGCAGAAGACACTGAAGAAACTGTTTCTGAAAAAGAACAGGATCATCACCAAAAGGTCAATACAACTGATGCCCCTGTAAACAAGGATACTGAGGAAGAATCCGCGGCAAATGAAACAACAGTCACAGGGGAAGAAAATTCAGATGATCCATCAGAAGAATCCCTCGGTAATGAAAACGAAAGCCGGGACACTCCGGACAGTTCTGAAACCAAAGCGCCTGTAACAAAAGATAATGAAGAAACTGTTTCTGAAAAAGAACAGGATCATGACCAAAAGGTCAATACAGCCGATGCCCCTGTAAACAAGGATACTGAGGAAGAATCCGCGGCAAATGAAACAACGGTCACAGGGGAAGAAAATTCAGATGATCCATCGACAGAAATATCCGATGATGAAGATGATTCTGCAGAGAATGACGAACAGAAAACTGACACGGAAACAAATGCTTCCGAAGATGACACTGCAGAGAATGAAAAAGAGAAAGAAACGAAAGACGCGGGTATCCATGAAATACAGACACTCAGATTGAGCAGTGACAAGTCAATCAAAATGTATTCTTTTGATACTAAAGCAAAGAACAATAAGCCCGTTGTAACCAAAGCTCAGTATGCTGCCAGATTTACAGACGGCAAGCATTCAGGCCTTTATAGTCCAGTTACAAGCTCTGAAGGAGTCAGTCTGGACTTCATGGATGGCAAGACTGTCTATATCACTCAAAAAGCAGTTCACGATGGAACCACTTATTATCGCGTCCATAAAAACTACGAAGGAGCAATGCAGGGATGGGTTAAAGAGAAAGACCTCAGATTGTTCCATCTTTCGGATTCCAGAAAGCATACCAAGGACTATGCTGTGAGCAGAGACAACGAATACCTATTGACTAATCCATGGGGAACTGATGAACAGATGGTCAAACGCCTTGATAAATATGATACGAGACTCTTCAGGGCAGAAGATACTCTGAACCTCGGGGCCCTGACTTTCTACTACGGTAAAATCGGTGATGATTACGGCTGGCTGGCTGATTCCAGGCTGAAAGCTGCTTCCTCACCAAAAGTTACCAGGGAAAACTATGCAGCGAAACTTAATACAAACAAAAATTCCGGGCTCTACAGCCCTGTCACCAGCAGAGAATCGCACAGCCTCAACTTCCTGAAGGACAAAACTTTGTATATTACACAAAAAGCAGACTATAACGGCACAATATTCTATCGCGTCCACCAGAACTATGATGGTGCAATGCAGGGTTGGATTCAGAAGGAAGATCTGGATCTGTGGAGTCTCGGAGAACCGAAAACACACAGGAAAGAGTATTCAATCGCCCGTAAAAATGAATATCTGCTGACAAATCCATGGGGCTCTTCAACCCAGACGGTCAAAAAACTGTCCGCCTACGGAAACTCACTATTCAAGGCTGAAAAAGAACTGGACCTTGGGGTCCTGACCTACTATTACGGTAAAATTGGCAATGACTATGGATGGTTGGAAGAAACAAGGATCAAAGATGCTACTCCTGTAGTAACATCTGCAAGGTTTGCTGCTAGAGTGGATGATGGGAATAACTCCGGAATTTACAGTCCTGTAACCAGCAAAACAAGTAAAAAAATGGGTGTCATAGAAGATCAGACACTGTACATCACCCAAAAGGCGACATACAACGGAACAACATTCTACCGTGTCCATTCAAATCTTGGTGGTGCCATGCAGGGATGGATTAAGGAAAAAGACCTTACTCTATACAGACTGACGAATCCAACCAATCACACCAAAAAATATACTGTCGCAAGAAAGAACGACTATCTTTTGACTAACCCATGGGGAACGTCATATCAAAGAGTTTCACAACTGAGCAAATACGGCAATCAGGTATTCCAGGCACAGAAATCATTAAAATTGGGGCTCCTGACTTTCCATTACGGTAAGATCGGGAATGATTATGGATGGATCCAGGATAACAGACTGAAGGAATACACACCGGTTGCGCCATCCCCTTCCGTCAAAACAGTAAAATATAATCAGTCATTCAACCAGGTCCTGAACACTCAAATGAACTTAAGATCCAAACCCCAGGCATGGGTTTCCGGCGGTGGCTGGAGAAATGCGACAAGAAGTGAAGTTGCAAACTTCCTTGATACATCCCACCAAACTTCAGAAACCTGGATGTACACTTTCCTTGACCTTGATCGTTCACAGAACATTGCGAGCTCAACCATCAACAGTAAATTGCTAAATGGAAAAGGCACTCTGAATCAACAGGGCAGTGCATTCCTGAATGCCTCAAAAACACATGGCATCAACGAAGTCTACCTGATTTCCCATGCTTTGCATGAAACTGGAAATGGCACAAGTACACTTGCCCAGGGTGTCAGACTTGATTCCAATGGCAACATCTCCTCAAGCGGCAAGAAATATTACAATATGTACGGGATTGCCGCATATGATCACAATGCTGTACTGGCAGGGGCACGATATGCTCAGCAGATGGGCTGGGATACACCTGCTAAGGCAATAGTCGGCGGGGCACGATTCATCTCCCAAAGTTACTTCAACAGAGGCCAGACCACTCTCTATTCCATGAGATGGAATCCGGTAAACCCGGGCACTTACCAATATGCCACTGATGTGAACTGGGCATATGCTACTGCACAGAACTTAAGAAACTACTACAGGCAGCTCGGCATACGCGGACAATACTACACAAAACACATTTTCTAAGATTGAAAAGCCATGGGGCGTATCATTTTGATACGCCCCATGGCTCTTTACTTGAAAGTACAATATAACCCTGCGGCGGATTGCCAGGAAGTATTTTTATAATCCTTATCGTAAGTGATATTGATCAGTAAAGGGCTTTCTGAAATATCCAGCAGAATTTCCTTATTCATATCCAGGACATCATACTCCTTGTAAAATCCATGTCCTCGTATGACCACTTTAATCCTTCCCCGGCCATTTTCATTAGAATAGGTGCTTTTCAATCCGAGCCTACCCTGCTCACTGTCATTTGAGATGATGAACTCGTAGTTTTTTGATGCAAACGCCTTTTCATCAGACGGCTGCAGATAAAACTTCCCCTTCTGCCTTTCAACAACAGCTTCGCTTGGATTGTATTCTACAAAAATATTTTTTCTCACTTCTATACTGTCTTTGATATCTTTAAGGAATTCCAGGCCGATGTCATGGTATTTGTTTATGCCGAAATGGAGAAGCAGCGGCCAGTAATTATCAATGATCAGCTTATAGAGTATGAACTCTTTCCTTTCCCTGAGGGATGGCTGTTGTATAAGATCGATCATTTTTCTCGAATTCGTGAATATGAATTCCTCAGTCTCCGGATCAGTCTCCAATGTCAGTGCACTGTGCCAGTTTCCCATCCTGGATTCCAGGTGGAACAGGTCGAAATAGTGGCGGTTGAGGGTTACTCCCTCAGTAACCAGGTTCCTTTCAAAATACTTTGGTGCTTCCTCATCAAGTTTATAAAGCTTTTTGAATGCTACAGAAAGCCCATGGATACATTTCTCATAAAATTTTAAGTCGTCACTTTTGTTATCCAGATCTTCCGGGAAATCCGCCTTCCCCATACCGAACACAGTCGATTTGATATGAAGTGCATCATCAAATTTCCTGTGGTTTCTGTAATAGTTGGCTAATTTATAGGAATGATTGGAATAGAGTGCTTTTTCATTTTCTTCGATGAAACGTTCATCCGGTTCAAATTCGTCCAGATTGAAGATGGTATGATTCCAAGCCAGATTCTTCTGCATCTGACCAGTAATTTTATCATCATTTGAATATATCAATTTTGCCAGTTCGGTTTTAAGCTTCCTTTGAGACCTTGTATATGTCATATATTCGATGTCATCGCTCAGTTCCCTGGTCAGCGCAGCTGACACCCGGGAATCCACACCACCGGTCATACTTAAGAATTTATATTGCTGGTTTTGCTTAAGCCATTTTATACTGTTGTCCAGATAGTCTTTCATTTCACTGAATGTGTATCCTGGAGTTCTTTCTTTTAATTCGGTTCTTGGATATATCCTTTCAAATTCAAAAGTGCTCAACTCTAACGAGAGACTGGGATTGAATTTGAAAACATCATGGAATCTTGTAAAGTCCAGCTCATTATGATTGAACTTCGATCTTCTGTCCAAATGAATCCCATGGTCCGACAGAAGGTCCCGGACCATTGCATCATGAGAGGCAAGCACTTTTGACGCTGCATGGTACACAAGTGGCCTCAACTGTGATGCATCTGAATACAGTTGTGTCCCCTCCGTATTATGAATAACAACGAAATACCGGCCATTTATGTACTCTAATTCCTCCACCACATCAACTGACGTCAGTATATTGTTCAAAATTTCATGTTCGGCAAGATTCGGGTTCCTGATATCAAAAGCATATCCTGCCAATATCGCAGTACCGGAATCAACAGACTTTGTATGAACTGTTAATTCGTTGGAAAAGTAAAACTGATATTCTCCTATTTCCATTTGCGCAGCATTTTCAACACTTTGCACTTGAAGATCATCAGGGACTAGTAAGTACCCTTTCCTGTAATTGTTGGATTTGAAAATCATAATGTCAGTACATCTCCTTGAAGTCGTTATTTGCGGTTTTCCATGAACTGATTTACTGCCAATCTTTGTTTTCGTTCAAAAAAATTGAAATAGTTCGATAGGATCTCCTCTTTATTCACAATTTCATAGCCATTATCGGTGTTGTTCAAATATTGATCACGCACTATTGTCGCATCAATGAAATATTCAATGGCCTTTGAAGGCTTTCCGTATGTCGGATACTTCGTCAGCGATAACAGGGGAAACGCATTGACTTCGATGATTTTAGGTGTTGTATCATCGAACCCTTTGATCATGATATCAATCCCGCCGCAGTTCATTCCTGGCAGCGCTGCCAAAGCATCCAATGCTGTTTCTTTGATTTCCTCAGAAACCAGGTCGGAAATATCCACAATTTCCCCGCCGTTTACCAAGTTGGAAACTGAAAGCAGCAGTACATGTTCATTTTTCGCCGGTACACTATCGTAGCTGTACCCGGACTTCTCTAAAAATGATTCAATCACTTTGGTTTTTTTGATCGGGTATTTACTCATGAATCCGCACTGTTTCTTCTGTTCATTTTTCTCGTCAATCAATTCTTCTATGGTACTCTGTCCATCACCGGTGACATTACCGGGAAGCCTGGTCATGACTGAAACGGCCTTGCCTTCGAGTATAGTCACTCTGGCCTCGAAACCTTCTATGTATTCCTGTACAAGAATATGTTTTCCTTTGCGTTTACTCTTTTTGATGATATTTGAACACAACTTCCAATAATGTTCAAAAGTATCCGCAGTCACATTGGAATATACACCTTTGCTGAGTGCGAGATTAAGCGGTTTAATGACAATATCGCCTGCGAAGGAAGCCGCTTCCCTTTTAGCTGTTGCCAGCTGATCCAATGTATATTTCTTTGAGTTCGTAGTCGGCACTCCGGCAGCCTTCAAATACTTCTCTGTCTCGAACTTATTCCTTGCGATACTGAAACTCAGTCTCGAATTGGTCGGATAGTAGGGATTCTTCACTCCTGCAATCTTCGAATTGTCCTGCCTCAACAGGTTCGCCGACATGAATCCTGTGCCCAGTCTTTCATATTCATAATGAAATCCGTTATTCTTCATATAATCCTTATACATTGCTACATTTTCAATTTCGATATCCTGCGGATACATGTTTCTTTCCGTATATGGAATATTGTTGAACAGATACTCCAGATCACTGCTTTTCATTATAGCGTTCCACCTTTGTCTCTCTTTTACTAAACGTCTTACCTGAACTTCCTGTACACCCGCTTCAACACTTCCTTCTCATTATCCCAGTTATACTTCTCTTTTGCCTGTTTTGCGTTTTCGCGGAATTTTTGTCGCAGTGCGTCGTCGTCCACAAGCGTCTGGATGGCTTCTTCCAGCTGCCCGGTGCTCTCGGGCTCGACCGTGAGCCCGACCTGCTCCCCTTCGATGACGGCCTCTATCTCGGGCAGCCTGGATCCGATGACGGGTACATGCGCCATGATGTACTCGAACAGTTTGTTGCTGGAGGCGGAATAATGGTTGAAGTTCGTGTTCTCCAGGAACTGGATGCCGAGGTCGGCGGCTTTTGTATAGCGCCTGAGTTCTTTATAGGGAACCCTCTGGATGAAATGGACTTTGTGCCCGAGCCCGATCTCCTTATGGTAATTGATGAGGTTTAGCCTTTCCTTGCCGTCGCCGATCATGATGAGTCTGGCGCCTTCTGTATCCTTGAAGGCATCGAGCAGTTTGAAAAGTCCCCTGCCCTCCTGCATGCCGCCCTGGTAGAGGACGATTTTCTCACTTTCAGGTATATCGAATTCCTGCCTGATCGGATAGGCTTCCACTTCATCTATGTCATAGTACTCCGAATAGTTGTGTACCGGTGTCGGGCGCTTTTTGTACAGCCTCCTGTGGTAGTCGGCCCGTGTGCCGTTCTCGACGATGACGTGGTCGGCGAACTTGAGCAGGAATTTCTCTATCCTGTATATCTTCTCAAAGCTGTAGTGCGTCCGGCTGGTCTGCACTTCGTGGGAGTCATAGATCAGCGGCTTCCGGTCCAGCCTCAGTTTCGCACCGGCGATTCCCTGCAGCAGTGTGTTCAGATCATGGGAATGGTAGATGTCCGCATCCTGGCGCCTGCCGAGCGCCATCATCTTCAGCATCGTGAGCATGTTGGGGATGTGTTTGTCCAGGACACCGGATTTCATCTTCCTCTGCATGAACCCGGGCAGTTCAAGTTTCAGGGGCCGGTTGACGATTACTCCGGGGGAGATTGTTTCGGCCGACGGGAGTTGCCGTTCGTCCATCTCCTTTTTGGCGATGACTGTGACTGTATACCCCATTTCGGTGAGCGCGGCGGCTTCCCTCAGCACGCGCGCATCGTTTACAAAGTTGTTCCAGACGAACATCGTTATCTGCTTCATACTGCACCTCTATCGCTTTCATAAAAAATTCATAACTGTAAACATACAATTCCTTGTGATTCACCGCAGTTTTCGGTATCATGGACAACAGTTTTCAAAAATAAATGTAATTGGCATCCATTAATATTTCATTTTACCTTTATCTCATATTATAATGAAAGTTATGTATAAAGTCATTACATCTAAATCCAATCAAAGTAGGTTACTCATTTATGAAAAAATTTCTATACGGTGCGATCATCCTTCTGGTCATCGCCCTGGTTGTCATCGGTGTCTACCTGTTCAACCTGTTCAACGCTTTCCAGAGCGGTGTAGACAGTTCGTACGAAGGGACGGACCGGGAAGGCTCCGAGCTGCGCGAGGAGGATATCGATCCTTCGATGGACAGCTTCACGGTGCTCATCCTCGGTGTAGATGAGAATGATGCCCGCAGTGAAAAGAACAACATGGATACTGATGATTTCCGCACCGACACCATGATGCTCGCGACGTTCGACAAGGAAGCGGATGAAGTGAAGCTGACCGGCATCCCGAGGGATACGCTCACCTACTTCCCCGAACAGAATTACTTCGACAAGATTACACACGCCCACCGCGAAGGCGGGCCGGACAACTCGATGGCGGCGGTGGAATCGCTGCTCAATGTACCGGTCGACTTCTACGTGAGGGTGAACATGTCGGCGGTCGTCGATGTGGTTGACTCGCTCGGCGGCGTGGAGTTCGATGTACCGTTCGACATGAACGAGCCGAACCTGAACGATGACGGCCGTACCAGGCTGGACGCCGGCAAACAGACCCTGAACGGCGAGGAGGCGCTGGCCGTCGTCCGGAGCCGCCGTGTGGATACAGACCTCGGGCGCGGACAGAGACAGCTCGAGATGGTCGAATCGATACTCAGCAAGGCAAAATCGACCGGTGCACTGACAAAGCTCGATGACCTGATCAAGGTGGTTGCGGACAATACGAAGCACAACATGGAAGCCGGGACGATCCGGAGCCTTGCGGCCTACTATTCGACGAACGAGCTGGAGTTCAATTCCACGCAGCTGCGCGGCAGCGACTACTGGAACCCTGGCAACGGCGCCTACTTCTACTGGGCGAACGAGGAGCATCTCTATACGATCTCAAGCACACTGCGGGAGACACTCGGCCTCGAGGAACCGGAACCATACGACATGATAAACGTCCGCCTGATGGACTACATCACGCCGTATCAGTACCTCGATGACTATTACCTCGAGGAATTCGAACCGGAACAGCCGCCGTACTTCATGCAGGAAGGCTACGAGCCGCAGTTCGGTGACGGCTTCGACATCCCTGAATCCAATCCGGAAGAGAGCATAGAGGGAGAGGGGGATATCGAAACCAGCCCCGAAGAGCAGCCACAGAATGAGGAATCCGGCGGGGAGGACGTTCCTCGGGAACCGGCCGGGGAAACCCAGCCTGAACAGTCTTCCGAGGAATATTACGATGACGGCTCAGGCCAGGATGACGGCCAGGGCGCTCAATTTGATGAACAGCCGGCGACAGAAGAGTATAATGGGGGTACAGGCGGATTCGAAGGCGGAAGTCGTTCTTATAACGGAGTTTAGGAGCTGATTGCTATGAGAAAGACGTATGACAAGGAGACGAACATCAACGAGATGTTCGACTACCTTGAAGATCAGATTAAAAACAGCGGCCGTCCGAAGATCGAGGATGAGTATTTCTATCTCAACCATGAACACAAGGAGATGTACCTCTCCATCAAGGGGTATTTCAGCGAGTCGCTCGTGAATCCCGAAGTGGACGGGGCATGCTATATCCTGGCCATTCCGGAGATCTACAAAAATGTCGACATCTTCGAGCTGACGTTCCCGATGGACTGGGTGAAGAATTCAGAGGGCAGGCTCTCTGACTCATTCAAGCAGCTGAAGCCCCACATGCAGTACATTGCGCTTGCTGCGGCGGAAGCGAGCAACATCCGCTTCAACACACAGCCCGCCCTGTCCCTTGGCCTCAACTACTGGAACATCGCGCAGCTGAAGACATTCTGGCAGTTCACGGCGATCCGCCGCAAAAATGCAATGTAGAGGTGACACAATGGAAATCACAGTTGCAGAATCAAAAGAGCTTTACGAACAGTGCCTGGCAATCCGCAAGCGCGTATTCGTCGAGGAACAGGATGTACCCCTTGACCTCGAGATCGATGAACATGAAGATTTCTCAACGCATATACTTTTGCGGGATGACACGCCGCTCGGCACCGTCAGGTACCGCCCGTTGTCCAAGGAGACCATCAAGGTCGAACGCATGGCCGTCCTGCCGGAGGCCCGCGGCATGAAGCTTGGGCGCAGGCTCATGGAATTCGTCCATGAACACGCCCGCCACTACGGTTATGAGAAGGCGCGGCTCGGTGCACAGACCCATGCCGCCGACTTCTACGAAAAGCTGGGATACGAAATAGTATCCGATGAATTCGAGGATGCGGGCATTCCGCACGTATATATGGAACGCAGTTTATGAGAAAAAGAGGAGAACCCGCCTATACCGGGTTCTCCTCTTTTTGTGTGATTCTCTTCAGATTCTCTTTTATCGCCCCGTGGTCATTGAGCGGGTTGCAGATGATGCTGTCGCTTTTCTCACTGCATATGGAAGCAAGGGTGCTCCCGGGCTCATACTGCACCCATATTTTCGTGCCGGAGCCCAGGTAGTCACTGAACTTCGACGGCAGATACGGGTTCCGCCTCTTGTATCCGCCCGTCCGTGCATCACTCAGCATGAGGTAGTCGAATTCCTTTGATGCACTCAGGAATTCGAAGTATCTGAGGTACGGGTTCACCTCAACGATGTCCTTCAGGCCGTTCGAGAATATCTGGCTCTTCACCTGCCGGGTACTGTTGGTGAAGACATGGATTTTCACATCGAGCGACTCCGCCTTGATGATGCGCGCGATGTTCATGATCTCTTCTGCGTTCCGCGTCTCGTAGAAATTGCCGAAATAGCCGATGTTGATCTTGTCTTTATCAAGCGCCACATAGTTCTTCTGATAGTTGTAGTACTCCGGTGCAAGCGTCGGATGCCGGTCGATGACCGACTTTTGCCTGACCATCTCCTTGAAATCCTCATCGAAGCGCTCGATCATCGACTCAAGCTGCAGTTCGTTTGTGAATACCAGCTCTTCGGCAAAGAGGAACGGGATGACTTCGGCCATGTTGAACAGGTTGCCATCGAGATATTTCTGGTAGTTGGAGGCGGTGTGCCTCTTTATCTCCTTGATGTCCTTCTTTGTATAGAAGCCCGCCTGGCGGATGTTGTTCTTTATATCCCGGTACAGCGGATCCGAGAATTCGGCGATCCACCTGATATTCCGGCTCTCCTTGAAGATCTCGTAGGCAAGGACATGTGACGCCGGCCAGAGCGCCCTCGAATAGATCTCCCTGTATCTGTATATATCGAGCTTCTCCATCGCACGTTCGACGAACAGGCTGATGTACTTGCTGTTGGTGAATGAGGATGTAGTGTTTATCTCCCGGCGGCTGGCTATGAAGGGGCCGGCCAGGCGCTCGAGTGTGAGATCCATGCTGCGCACGTCGTACATGTTGTTGTGGATGACGTCGCACGGCTCCCCTCTTTCGACGATGCGCTTGGCCATGACGATGCCGCTTGTATCCGAGTACGGCGGGAAGCAGTAGCTGATGTACAGCCGCTTTGCCAGATCCTCGTTCATGCGTGCATACGGGAAGTATTCATCCGTGTAGTGCGCCACTTCGCCTGCGACAAGTGCGTAGTCCTCCATGTGCTCTTTCAGATAGCGGTTCATGAAGCCGGCCTGGGCACGCATGCGGTCGATGATGAGTGTCCGCACTTCCTCATCATCCTCGACTTTGAGGATGTCCTGGAGGCGTCCGAGTACCGCAATGCGGTCCGTGATGCTGAACTCGTAATTGGATTTCGTGCGGGAGAGCGAGTTGTCGACCAGATGCCTGTAGTATACGGCTTCGTCCGGATTCACCTTGACGATGGGCTTGTGCTCTGAGATGAGCTGCATATAGAGCAGCACGTCCTCGCCGTTGTTCAGTGTCTCGTCGAACTTCGTCTTTTTCAGAAGGTGCGTCGGAAGCACCTTGCCGCCGTTCAATGACAGGTTTTTGACGACACTGTAGTAGCTTTCCGGATAGGTATCCCGGCCCGTAAGTTCCCGGTTGATATGGTTGGCACCGCCGTCCGGTTTCTGCCCTTTCACGTCATACAGCCGGTTGAGCAGTATGGTGAACGGCTCGCACGCTTCGAGGGATTTCTCCAGGTAGTCGGCCGATATCGTATCGTCCGAATCCAGGAAGGCGATGTTGGAATAGGATGCATTATCGATGCCTGCGTTCCTCGCCCGGCTCACGCCCTGTTCTGTATAGATCACTCTGTACTGCTTCTTTGTTTCGAGAGAGTTGAATATCTCCTCGGTCCGGACGTATTCCCCGTTGAAGATGATGATGACCTCGAACTGCTCACGCTCAAGCGTCTGTGCCTCGAGCGAGCCGATCAGCCGCTCGATGTATTCCTCGCCGCGGTGGACGGGGATGATGACACTGATGCCTTCGGATAAAGGGAGTTCATGGCTTTCGGGGCGGCCTGCCGTTTTTTTCCCCAGAGTGATGGCACGTTTTTGTTCCTCAATTTCCTGCAATCTCTTTCGAATGTTAAGTTCAGCCATTTTATCCCTACTTCTTCATCATCTTTTTCGCCTTCAGAGCGGCTTTTATCGGCAGGAACTCCTTGTATTTCTGGAGTTCGCGGTTCAATCGGGCATTGTCATTCTTCAGGGCCGACATTTCCTGGTCAATTATTTTGAACTCACTGAGTACGCGCTCCTCCTGCTCCAGGCTTTCGAGGGCAATCTTCTTCAATTCTTCATAACTCAACTGGTCCATATTGACTCACTTCCATCCTTTTTTGGCACCCGGGTACCGTATTGCAGATTCAGTATAATACACGTACATTAATATTCGATTAAAATTCCCGGTCAATCCGGGAAAATTATGAAAAATTCCGCCTAAAGATGCCCGATGATCTGAAAATAGGCAGCAACAATCATGCTGACCGTCACGCCGCCCAGGACCAGGCTGTTCCATATTCCGAATTTCGTATCATCCTTCAGCGTCTCGAACTCGAATATCCGCTGCCCTTCGATCATGGCCTTCTTGTACCGCTGCTGGATATGTTTGGGCTTCTGGTTGTAGCCGCGCACGAACCTCGCATACAATCCGACAACGGGGATGCAGTTGCCGTATTCGCGCACTTCACCGTAATGGATCCAGAGCGCCTTGTTGCACATCTTCTGGATCTGCCCGATGGAGTGGCTGACGAAGAAGATCGTCCTGCCCTCTTCGCGGAACTGTTCCATGCGCCGTATGCATTTGTTCGCAAATGTATCGTCACCGACTGAGAGCGCCTCATCGACGATGAGCACATCCGGGTCGGTGTGGACGGCTATGGAGAAGCCGAGCCGCGACTGCATGCCGCTCGAATAGTTCTTGATCGGCCGCTCCATGAAGTCCCCGAGCTCGCTGAATTCTACAATGTCTTCATACTTCCCGTCGATTTCCCGCTCGCTCATGCCGTGCATCAGGCATTTCATGCGGATGTTCTCCCTGCCGGTCAGCTCCATGTTGAGCCCTGCCGAAATCGCGATGAGCGATGCCTCCCCGTTCACTTCGATGCTGCCGGTCGAAGGTTCCGACACCCCGCCGAGCAGGTTCGACAGCGTGGATTTGCCCGAGCCGTTGAGGCCGACGATGCCGACGGAATCCCCGGGCTCCACATCGAAGGAGACATCTTTCAATGCCTGATAGTACTCCGTCTTCTTCTCCATGAACGGCAGGATCATATTCCACAGCTTCTTTTTGTTCTTGGTTACGTTGTAGACTTTTGATACATTCTCTACACGCACTTTGTATTCCATATTCTCACATCCATGTCATTTAGAGCAGGTGATCATGTCCGCCCTGTACAGCTCTTTGCCGAGCCTTCCGGCAAGATTTCCGAACGCCTGCGCATATTCGTGATAGTCATGCTGACGGGTGATGGCAATATTGCCATCGACTGTCTGGTCCAGCACACTGCCCGGTTCCGTGAATGCCCACACGAAGCTTGAACTGCCCCGGTAGTCGCTGAGCTTCGACGGCACATAGGGATTGAACGGCTTGATGCCGATCGTCTGTGCATCGAAGATCATCAGTATATCGAGCCTGCCTGAAAGGTTCAGGAACTCGAAGTACGACACATACGGGTTCAGCACGATGTAATCCCTGAAGTCGCTGCTTTTGTGGAACTGCATCGTTTTGCCGTTCAGGTTCGTGAACACGTGGATCCTGAAATTGTTGATGCCTTTATCATACAGCTGCCTGGCCACGAGCTCGATCTGCCTGAATCCGCGGGTATCGTAGAAGTTGCCGAAGTACGCCAGGTTGATCACCGTGTCATCCAAAGCATAATACGACTGCACCAGACTGTAGAGTGCCGCAGGCGGTGTCGGATGCTGGCTTACCGTGGCCTTCTTTCTGATCCGTTCCTGAAGTTCCGGATCGAAGCGTTCCATCATATATCTGAGCTGATGGGTGTTCGTGAAGATCAGCTCGTCGGCGTAGAGGAACGGCAGCACTTCACACAGGTTGAAGACGTTGTCGCTCAGCAGCCCGTGATATTCCGGGGCCACATCCCGCTTCAGGTTCTCTATATACTCATCATCCTCGATTGGCGCGTATCTCTGAAGTGCATTCACGTCCTTGTGGAGCGGGTCCGAGAACTCCGCCACCCATTTGATGCCCGGGTTGTGCCGCTTGATCTCGTAGCCCAGGAAATGGGACTGCGTGAACATCGCCCGGGAATAGATTTCCCCGTACTTTTCGCGATGGTTCATGAACTGCCGGTAACCGTCATGCACATAGCTCTCGATGCTGCCCCAGCTGCTGAAGGCCTGGGGGCCGTCCAGCATGAACTGGGAATCGAGCAGTCCGGATACCAGGTTGAGCAGTTTTTCATCGCGCGTACGTATGCGGTCCATATTGTTGGAGATGATGTCCACGATTTCGCCCGATTCATGGATGCGTTTTGCCATGACGTTGCCGCTCGTATCATTGTAGGGCGGGAAGCAGTAGGCGAGCACCAGTTTTTTGGCGTCCCCTTTGTTGAGTGCCTTGTAGTGGATGTTTTTGATGCCGATCTGCCTCATCCTGCCGATGAGCGCATCCTTGCCGATTTCACCCCGGTCCAGCATATTTTTAAGCGGCACCGTGAACTGTTCGTTGAAATGCCCGAGCATCGCAGTGGCCGAGGTGTCATACCGTTTCCCGAGTGCCCGGTCTATGTGGCTGATGACCGTGAGCAGCGCATCGGCGGAGTCCGGAAAGCCCCTGGCCGGTTCGCCGTGGATACTGACCCGCTCCGTCCGCTTCAGTTCGCCTCTGAACGTTGAAATGGCAAAGATCTGCTGGAGCCATGCGTTCATGCGGAAACTCAGGGTCCGATCGAATTCGTGGACGAACAGCTTCCTTGACGGCAGCAGCAGGGTGTTCTCCCGGATCAGCTTGTCATAGACGCCGAAATCATCAGCCGTCTCCCTCCGGTCGAACGTCTGATGGAAATGCCTGTAGATTTTACCGTCGACGGATTTCGGGTCGCTCAGGCCGCACAGTATGATGTCCGTCTGCTTCCATTCCGTGCCCCCGTCCTCGAAACGGAGCGTCTGATGCCCATCAAGTATGATGAAGTGCGAAAACTTCACATAAAGCTTTGCATCCTCCACCGTCCCCTTGACGGGGATGACGTTGTCATCCGCCGGGACGCCTGCGAGCACTTCGTCATCTGTTGACGCGACGATGAGCTGGACATCGCCTGACGCCCTGCTGACATTATGCGCAAGAGATGCATTCCACCCGTCCACCTGCTGGATGACGGAGACGCCGGGGGGGAGGGGGGCACCGAAGGCCTCGATTTCTTTGTTGATATAGTCGGAGTTGACATCCTGCATGTTAATCTTGAAATCAATCTTCATCTAATGCCTCCCCTTTCTGTTCCAATACGCCATCTGCAGGCGGCCGAGCTTCGACTTGCGGAGCCGGTCCAGGCGGTCGAGCGCCTGTTTGTACTTATCCATCACATTCAGATAGCGGCTGGCGAGATCCTCATCCTGTTTGATGCCCGAGACAGCCTTCAGATTGTCGTACCGCGACTTCAGTTCCTGATATTTCCGGGTTTCAGCATCCGCATCACTCAGCAGGCTCTCTATGATTTCCATCTCATACGTCCTGCTTTTGAGCCTGAGGTTGTGTGAGAGTATCCTGAAGCGTTCTTTCACGTCCGGGCCGGCTGTACCGGTTCCGAGGATGAACCGTCCGCCCTCCACCGCGATGTCACCTGCCCCAAGCGACTCGAGCAGGGCTTCACTGAGGTGATCCGGACTGATCATGATCCTTATGCGCACTCTCTCTTCCGGTGGAATCTGCTCCATGGCTGCCCCGATCTCCCCGTGGGTAAGATTGTCCACATCGACATGGAGCATGTCCGCTTCGCCGAGTGCCAAGTTTACATCTTTGCAGAAAGTTGCCGCATTGTCGGCTTCCAGTATATGGCGTGTGCCGCCGCCTTCAAGGTCCGTGACCCGGATCAGTCTGCTCATGATCCATCATCCTTTTTGAAATTGATGCTCACCTTTTCGCTCACGATATCAAGGTCGTTCTCATGCTGGCGGGCAAAGCCCTGCACGGTATACCTGCCTTTTGGCACATCCAGGTTGAATGTGTTGGACAGCTGGTACGGCAGTTTGAGCGTCTCCATCCTGCCCTTGCGGTCGGTCACATAGACCGCGTAGGTCATCCGGTTGCCGGTGGCGTCGATGATCACTTCGAGCGTGCCTCCCGCATCCCTGACATGGACGTCGTTGATGCGGAGTTTCGGCGATGCGTTGTTTACAAGCGCACTCGTCTCCTCCATGATCTGTCCGATATGGCTTTCAAGGTCCCGGTATGCTTTTTCCCAGTCAACTCCAGTCACTTGTAATCACCTCCAGTTCCTTTCTGATCACTGTATCAGCCCCCGCCTGCCGCTTTATTTCGGCAGAGGCCCTTTTTGACATGTTCAAAAATCTCTTCGGGTCCCTGTACAGCCTGTCGTAGTATGCGACCATCGCGTCTACATCATCCCGCCCGGCAAGCATGCCGGTCTTATCGTGATCCACGAATTCGGGGATGCCGCCGATGGCATTTGAGATCGGCACGAGGCCGCTACTCATCGCCTCCCCGATCGATACCCCCTGGGAGTCATGCCGGGACGGGCCGAGGAAGACGCCGTGCGCCCGGTGGATTTCAGGGATTTCGCCCTGCGGCACGAACCGTTTGTGCAGATGGACATTATCGTATTTTTTAAGCGGCTGGTTGATCCTGTCGAATAAAGGCCCGTCGCCGTACAGGTTGAACGTCAGCTTCTTGAAATAGCGCTTGCTGCTGATCTTCTGTATGAATTCAGCCGTCAGGTCGTTGGCGTAGTTCCGTGCGGTGTACGGCCGTATGCTGCATATGTTGAGCCGGTCCCGCTTTTCCTTCCGGTGATACGGGAACAGTGTCTCATCCACGATGTTCGGGATGATGTAGAAGCGCTCCGGCACGACACCTGTAAACGGATCGGCGTACAGCTCCTTGAATGCCCGGGATACATAGACGAATTTGATGTTGTAGCCGCCTGTCATGATCTCACGCAGGAATTGCCGCTGCGCCTCATAGGCCGTATCCTTCTTTTCGAGCTGGGTGTCGAGCTTTTTGATGTCCTCAAGGAAATTGTAGTACCGCCGGTGCCATGCTTCCGCTTCGAAGCCGTGCAGCCAGACGACGATGTTCGGCCGCTGCCCTTCCGGCAGCTCACTCACGCCGTAAAACATTTTCGGGTTGATGAAATGGAACAGCACCGTGCCGTAGTGATTCTCTTTCATATGTGATGCAATCTGGTATTCATCCATGTATTTTATGTGGACGCCGTCGTAGAACTTATCCTTCAGCACCTTCGTCGTGATGACGATGACATCGACGTCAAGCCCCGCCCTCTGGTAGGACTTGACGCGCCTGTGGAGGAAGCCGTTGGCATAGACTTTTTCCACAGTCGGATATGCATTGCAGATCAGCAGATATTTCTGCATGAAAATACCACCTTTATAAGTAATCGATCAGTTTATATCTGAATTTCATATGCAGATAGCTCCCTATGATGAGCAGGAAGAACGTCATGCTCCAGAAATACAGATGGTCGATGCCGTCGCCGTATAGGAACCCGTCGTCATAGATGAGAGCGTTGCGGAACGTCTGGACGAGATAGGCGAACGGATTGAGATCCGACACCACCTGCAGCAGTCCGCCGCGCTCCCCCGCCTGCCAGAAGATCGGCGTGAGGAAGAAGCCCATCCGGATGAGGTTCTGCAGCACATTCCTGAAGTCGCGCACCAGTATGATGAGCGTACTCATCACAAGCGTGATCGCAAAGATCAGCGCAAATGATGCCACCAGGAAATAGAGCAGTCCCAGGAAATAGAGCGGGTTGCTGTACTGGCCGGCAAGCGAGATCAGCCCGATGATGACCGTCATGAAGAACAGGTTGATCAGGCTGTTCGTGTAGGAAATCGACAGCAGTACACTCGACGGGAACCGCATCTTGGTCACCAGCCCGAGCTGGGCATAGATCGCGTTCGAGCCGATGTTGATCGCCTGGGAGATGAACAGCCACGGGAATAGCCCCGAAATCAGGTAGACGATGAACGGGATATCCGCATCCGGCGCCGTGGCACCGCGCAGCCCGAGGCCGAATATCATGTAGTATATCGCCGCCTGCATCAGCGGCTGGAGTATGTTCCAGAACAAGCCGAGATAATGGTTCGAGTATTCACTTTTGATGTTGTAAAGGGACAGCTTCCATATCAGGTGGAGGCTTCTGTATTGCTCATTCAATAACTTCAGTACATGATTCATTGTATTCCCTCAAAGCGTATTTTTATGATTAACCATCATTATATTACATAATTGCCATCGATGCGTGCCAAAGGGCAGGGCCGTCAGAACAAAGCGGACAAAAGCGGGTCCTCCGCTTCAGCCCGCAGTTTCCGGCACTCTGTTTTTCTCCCCGAGCAGCAGTCTCCTCGTGACGCCCGTACGCGACATCAGCATGCCGAGCATCACCGGGATGACCACGCCGAAGCACGTGAATTCGAACACCGTCACATCGTAGCCGAGCACCGTACGGAAGAATATGTTGACCGGCAGGTGCAGATACATGATGACGATGGAATATCTGCCCACGGTCTCGAACACCTCTTTGATCCTGTAGCGGGTCAGGACCGTGCTTACATAGATGACCGGCATGAAGAACGAAAGCGGAATGATGATGTCCATGAACACATTGTTGAGCCGGCCCATCTTCAGATTCATTTCGTGGGTCATGAAGCCGTTCGCATCAAGCACGATGAAAAATGCCGCAATGAGTGCGGATGACACCGCCAGCCAGAAGGAATTGTTGTATTTGACGATGAAATCCTTCGCATAATACCCGAGCGAATAATAAAAGACCGCAACCGGCACAGTGTCCACGTTCCAGAAGAAGTCGTAGGATGAAAGCACCGGAGTGTGCCCGATGATGAACAGCGCCAGGATGAGCGCCACCTGCACCCCTCTTCTGAGCGGGCTCATGAGGCCCAGGAGCAGCTGCGTCATGAGCAGCACGGTGATGAACCAGAACACGCCGTAAGGGCCCTGCAGCACCCGGCCCCCGTAGAGGAGCGTGGCGATATGCTCGAATATCATGTCCATGTTATGTAGGTTGAATACGGCGAATATGAGTATGCCGTATGCGAAATAGGGCACCATCAGCCGGCGCATCTTGGCTGCAGCCCAGCTGAAGAAGTCACGGATCCAGACCGGCTTGAACAGTACGCCCGACAGGAAGAAGAACAGCGGGATCCTGAACCATCCCAGATAGACATCCAGGTACTGGTGGCCTGCATGCCCCAGCACGACGAGTATGATGGAGAGCGCCTTTGCGATGTCCAGCCACTCTATCCTTTTTGACGCCATGCGCTTCACCCCGCCCATCCAGATGATGAATTATTTTTACTTTCGACTTGATAAATCTTACCATCTTTCATCACCGGCTGTCATTTAAAAGCCGGCCGGAACGCGCTTCTTTACGTAATCTTTACAATCGCTCCGGAATCAGAAGACTCCGGGAACACAGTCCCCGGAGTCTTTTCCCGCTCCCTATATATGGATCTTCTTAAGCGCCCTGATGAAGGCCGCCTTCTCCTCATCATCGAGGTCTTCGACGATACGGTCGGACAGCTTGCATATTTCCCCCTCGAGATTTTCAAGCGTCCTTTTTCCCAGACCCGTCAGATTGAGGTGTGTGGCACGCTTGTCCTGTGGATTGGACTCTTTCTCGATGAAACCACGCTCTGTGAGTCTCGTAATCGCCCGGGAAACGGAAGTCTGTTTCTTCTTGAAGCATTCCACAAGCTTTTTCTGGGTGATACCAGGTTCTTCTGAAATCATCTCTATGATGTACAGCTGATCCCTTGAGATGTTTCCCCTGTCGGTTTCAAACTCTGCAAGATGGTCAATTTTCGCATTGAGCAGATAGATGTATCTGCACAGATTACGTGTGTCGATAGTAACGTCCATAGGCTTCCCGACTTTCTTTACATTTTACTCGTGATAACTCTACTATCATTATACACAACCTGTATGCACAAAAAAACATTTTAGGGAAAAATGATTTGAATTTTTGAATTCTTTCACTTCCTGATCTGCTCAAGCTGCGCCTTTGGGATATAGCCCACCGAACATTCCTCCCCGACCTGCACATAGGCGGGGATATGGGGTGTTGCAGCATCCAGCGCCTCGCCGCGGGTCCTGAAACGGCCGATGATGACGACAATCCGGTGGATGAGCACATTGATGTCATCGATGACTTCCTGGCTCAGTCGCTCCGGGTCAAAATGGATCACCGGATTTTTCTTCTCCTTCGCCGGAAAAGTGATGGAGCGGATCCACCTGAGCTCATCCGGCGACAGTGCTTCACGCGTCTTCAGTTCGACCGCAAGGAACGGCCGCCTGTCCGATTTCCGGAAGGCATCCTCATACTGGTTCCTGAAATGGAAGAACTCGAGCCCGGTGCCATCCATACGCACGAAGTACTGCCTCTGCTGCTGCTGGACGTAGAACAGGGTCCCCGGCCCCACGGATGTCGTCCGGGTGAGTTCATGGAACCTGTCCACCGTCTCCATGAACATGGAGTAGTCCAGAAGCTTGCGGCCGGCAAGGTTATTCTCTTCCGCCCGGCTCTCGGTCAGTGTAATCGACATATCCGAGTTGTATATCTCGGCCCGCCCACTTTCCCCGAACAGGTGGTGCAGGGTCACGGACATGAGATCTTCATCCTCCGCCCCCTTCACTCTGAGACCGCCGGTGAAACTTTCGTTCACGAGATTTTTCCGGGCGAGTGCCGTGATGAGTGCATCCACTGTACTGTCCGTGCCGATGGTCACTTTCTCTATCGTGAGCTTCGTGTCTCTGATCTTCACTTTAAGTTTCATCTGATGCCCTCTCTTCCTCGTATGCTAACAGGTTTTTGAGTATGTCGACCCGGAGCGCCGCGAGATCCGGGTCTTCATAGAATGACCGGACTTTGACGTCCGCGGGCCGGGATGTCTCCGGCATGGTCCCTGTGATGAATGCCGTGAATGTCACTGCATAGTCCTCTTTCGGGTTCAGCGCCTGGTACGGCACGTAGAAGTCTTCTGCGTTGTTGTTGAAGAATGCCTCTTTTTCGGGATCCGACTTGTATTTGTTCTCAAGCCACTTTTCGTCGTACTGGCTCCAGAAGCGTTCGATGTAGGCACCGAGCAGTGCGTCCCGCTCCAGGCAGTCTAGTTCCGTGCCGCAGCCGTCCGTGAAATCCCCGGCCGGGAGCGAATGGATATGCCCGTACTCATGGATCAGCGTACGGTACTGGGCCGCCCGGCTGGTGTTGTCCCGGATATCGACGCCGAGCGTCGTGCCGTCTGTTTGTATGTCGACGTAGGCGAGCGTGTTGCCCTCGCCGTCCGAGAACAGGTCGAAGCCCGTGACCGTGGCCAGGCGTTCCGGCGGAATGATCGCCGTGAACATGTCCCAGATCTCCCGGAATTCCTCCTCTGTGCCGACAGGCAGGGTGTTTTCATGCGCCGGATCCGCGAGTCTCAGCTCGTCGTCCACTCTGTATGTGATGTAGTCTGTGCGGCTTCTGTTCTCGATGAAGATATGCGGCTCCTCATCGATGTCGATGTACTCCGACAGATCATCCAGGTACCGGTCGCCGGTCTCCTTACATTCTTCTATGGTTGCACAGTCCGCATGCTCCACCGGCTGCTGCCAGTCAATGTCGGTTTCATATTCTTCCCCCGGCCCGCCCAGCTCGAGCAGCATCATCCCGCTGAGTATGACGAGGGCGGCGGCTACGGCGAGGGACACAATCTGCAGAAAGAAGCGGCCCGCGTCATGGAGCGCTGTGCCCGGCATGTCGTCCGGGCCGCGTTCAACGGGGGTCCGGCCGATGATGCCGGCACCTGCCAGAACGGCCATTATGGCGTCGAGCTGGTTGTGGTAGTCCGGTTTCTTGTGTTCCGTGCCGTCAAGCGCATGGATATGGACATTTCCCCGCCGGCCTGTGACCGGGTACTCGCCGCATGTGAAGACATGTGTTTCGATATCGTTGTTGTTTGCGACGGCCATGAGTACCCGGAAATCCCGCTCGGCGATGTCCGTCGACAGCACGAACACATCGGCATCCCGGAACCAGTGGCCGTACCGCCGGTCCGACTTCACCGTTTCGTAATTGTTGCTGCCGGCGTCAAACCCGCTGTCATACAGGCGTCCGTATGCCGCCGACACCTTGCCGGCCCGCCGCGTATCGACACCGTCCGCATGCAGCGATTTCTTTACGGCGCCTGTGATCTTCGTCTCTTCAGTGCTGAAATTCGTATGTATATGAGTTTCGTTGCGGGAGTATCGCCCGATGAGTGATGCAATCTTGAATCCGCCGGCAGTTTCGATGTGGTCCGTGTTTTCCATATCGATATAAATGCCGCCGGCCGCCAGTATCTTCATCGCGCCACCCCCTCACCTGTACCCATTATCCTAAACTGGCCGTGAAAATAAAAGCGATTGCCCATAATTTACAGAAAGTTTCGTGACTTCGGGGCAGCTTCATGTATAGCTTCGCCGGATGGCGTACATCGCGTTCTGCTCCTTGATCTTGATCAGCCGGTCGTTGACGACAAGCGCCTTGCTGTACTGCTTCTCGCAAAATGCGAAATCCGCATGCACGTCCACACGCGTCCCGTCACTGAAATGGATGACGGTCGTGCCGGGGGCTGACCCCGGCGTGAAGCGCAGGAAGTGGTACAGGTTCACCCAGAACTGATTTCTCTGCCGGCTCACCGTAATCGGGAACAGGACGAACTGCAGCTGTTCATCGAGGATGATCGGCCCCTGCCTGTGGATTTCATGCGCCTTTTTCAGGTGGGTGCGGCGCGCCTTGATGGTCGAGCCGTATGTATGGAGCAGCAGTGCATCGATCAGTGATTCGGACGGTTTGGCCGAAGGCAGTGTGCGGCCGTTCTTGTATACCATGTGACAGAGGAACTCGGGATGCTGCACCGGTTCGATGTAGAACACGCCGGCATTCAGCGGATTTTCAGGATTCATGGTTCACCTCAATGTTATTATGTCTAGCCCGTTACTCAGGATAATTATAACCCAACTCCAAGTTATTTAACATATAATTAACAAAATATTTTAAATAGTTAACTCATTAGCATCCGGGGGACCATTCCGGACGGCTGTGACATTCGTTTCCGGCGTCCGGCGGCGCTATGATGGGTGCATCCGGAAATACTTTCAGATGTATCGATACATCACAGGAGATTGTGATGACAGATTTTGATAATAAAGGCATAGAATACATGGATGCGGACGACCGCGCGTTCGACCGGCGCATCATGGAGTATGAACCCATGATCCAGAGCATCATCGGACGGCTGAATGTCCGCTTCGACCAGGACGACTACATGCAGGTCGGGCGGCTCGCGGTGTACAACGCATTATCCACTTTTGACGACATCGCCGCCCGCGGCGCAACCGAGTCGCAGTTCGTCTACACCCGCATCTACCAGCGGATGATCGATGAGATCCGCCGCGTGTCGCGCTATACGAACAACGTCAGTGCGACCGATGACGACGTCCTGATGGAGAATACGGGTGCATCCGGGAATGAGGCGGTGCTCCTCGGCGAACTCCGCGACATGCTGGGCACGCTCGATTTGCGCGAACGGCAGTGGCTGCTGCTGACACTTGACGGCTACACCGTTGTCGAAATAGCAGCAGCCTCCGGGTTCAGCGTGTCGAGCGTGAAGAACTGGCGCCGGAGTGCCCGGGCGAAGCTTGGTGCGCTGCGCGGGTGACAGGTGGCGGTATTTCGAGCGGATGCGGGTTTTCATCCCGCCGGATTGGTGTAAGCGGTTAACAATTATTTTGTAAATCGGACGGAATGTTGATTACAAACGCTGCAAAAAGTAGTATAATGTCTTACATCATTGTTGTGGAGGTATGACGCATGGCAGATGTAGATGAAGAAGTAGTTGCGGCGAAAGTCGGCAACATCGTATCGTTTGACGGCATGAAAGGCAAGGTTGAGAAGGTGAATGACAATTCCGTCATTGTCGACATCACGATCAACGACAGCTTCGACGAGCATGAGATGTTCGAGAAGACGGTGGTCAACCACAAACGGTACACGATCATAGAAGAATAGTATTTCTTATATTGGCGTTGAGACCCGGCCCCTCTGTTGTGAGGGTGCCGGGATTTTTTTCGTGTCAAGGGTGGATTTCCGGTGTGTTTTGGCAATTTTTTCTATTATTCGGGGATATGGGAGTGAAACGGTGCCGGTTTTGCGAAATCTGCCTTTTTAATTCTGAAAAGATCAAACCGGCCGTTTTCAGGCATATATAGGGTGAAGAGCTTTTTATCATGAAGTTTGGAGGCAGATATGTTCGTTACTGAGAGAAACAGGTCGAAGCACCATGTATACTTTGAAACTTTGTCGGGACGTGCGGAGCTTGATAGGAAGGAGTCGGCAGACCTCAGGCGGCACCGGTCGGGATATTCGGGCGAGTGTGAATATGATGCGGTGCTTGATGCGGTCGGGCATGACAATCTTTTCGTTTTCCGGGATATATGGCTGCGGATCGGCGGCGGTGAGGTCCAGTTCGATGCGCTGATCGTGGCGGATAATGTTTTGGCCGTGAATGAGATCAAAAATTACAGCGGCAATTATTCGTATGAGAACGGGGTCTGGAGGGTGCGCGGCCAGCAGATTTCCGAGGATCCCGTCAGTCAGCTCAGCCGCGCTGCCGGGAAACTTGTGAAACTCCGCAATGAGTCGGGGTTCCCATTCGATATTGAGAAGGAGATCGTCTTCATCAATCCGTATTTCATTTTCGGGGGTGGTGAGGGTGGGGATAGTGATGGTGCCGGCGGCTCCAGGCATTTCATCATGCGGAACCGTCTGAAGCAGTACTTCCGCAGCCTCGGCAACCATACATCCGGCCGTTCCGCAAAAGTCCTGTCAGAGGAGATAGCGGGGCGCATCATCGCCGATCCCTATCCGGTTCCGGAAACTGATTACGGGCGGCTCAGACTGGGCGTGAACTGCTTTAGGTGCGGAAGTTTCGACGTGGAGATGAAACGGTTCGTGTCCATATGCCGCGGATGCGGCTATGCCGAGACCGTCGAAAGGCTGGTCGTCCGCACCGTGGTCGATTTCGCAGTGCTGTTCCCGGGTGAGGAGGTGACGAAAAAGAAGATTTCCGACTTTCTCGATGGATCAGTGGATCTGCAGAGGGTCCAGCGGCTGATGAAAAAGTATTTCCCCATTGTCCCAAACAGTTCCCGTACCCACTACCGGATAGCTGATAATAATCCAGTCAAAACTTTAAAAGCCGGAGGCTATTCTTCACATTACGAACACGATCCGGAATTTATGTTTGAAACGCATCCAAGGAGGCATAAACTGCAGGCGAATTATCTGTAAGAGGCGGCGTTTGCTTATTGTTGTTTTGGAATCGATGATAAGAGCCGGCGTTTGCTTATTGTTGTTTTGGAATCGATGATAAGAGCCGGCCGCCGCTTGTTCTCGATCCGAAAACGATGATAAGAGCCGGCGTTTGCTTATTCCCGATCCGCAATCGATGATAAGAGCGGACCGTCGCTTGTTCTCGATCCGCGATCGACGATAAGAGCCGGCCCGTCGCTTGTTCTCGATCCGCGATCGACGATAAGAGCCGGCCCGTTGCTTGTTCCCGATCTGCGATCGATGATAAGAGCGGACCGCCGCTTGTTCCCGATCCGCGATCGATGATAAGAGCGGACCGTCGCTTATTCCCGATCCGCAATCGATGATAAGAGCGGCCCCCCGCCGCCCGGCTTTTATTAACAAAAAGACACCCCGGCGGGGGTGTCTTACAGATGATAGTGCACCAGATCCAGGAGGTTGTAGTCTTCGCTGAGCCGGGAGACTTCCTGATCGATACAGGCGACCGAGTGGCCGAGATATTCGTATGTGCTGGTGCGGGTTTTGAAGTTCAGGGAGATGTGCATCACCTGGCTGTTGTGGTGGTGATGGTACATCGGCACGCGGCCGTCTTCCGGCACACTGAACGTCTCGTATTTCGAGTCTGAAATGCGCGGCCCCAGAACGGCGCTGGCACTGCCCGCATCCGCTCCATCCGCCTCACCGTCACCTGCCTCCTGCTCGGGGCTGCCGGTGACGACCAGCCCGACACCTTCCATATCCTGGAGGACGGCGGCTGCTTCATCGTCCCAGTCGGAGATGCAGACGATGACGTAATCGGGGTCGACGGAATCGTATATATAGCGCAGCCAGCGTTTCACCGAGCTGCCGAGCCCCGAGATGTAAAGTGTCGAATCCCGGTCGCCCTCCTCGGGGATGAAGTCCCCGCCGTAGCCGCTCACAACGACGAGCTTCATGCCGTTGATCTTAAACACCTGGTACGGCTCGCCGAAGAACGGCTCCTTTGTCATCGGATGGGTGACGTTGCAGTTCATCCACGGGAAATTCGAAAAGCTCAGCGCACGGCGCAGTTTCGACACGTTGGAAAGATCCTGGTGGTTGAAGACGCCGAAATCATACAGCATGTAGTTCATGCATGTGATTGCCGGATTGCGCGGCTGCGAGAAATCCTGATCGATGCCCATCGAGCCGCCGAGGTCCGACAGCAGAATGTGCGTGTTCTCCTCAAGCGACAGCCCGCGCTTGTATTTGGACACCTTCGACAGGCTGACCCCCGCCCGCCCGCCGAGCGACCGGTTCAGATGCTGGGTGATGATGAGACTGATGCTGAAAAACTCCTGCATGGAATTCCCCTTCCTTTCCGAAAATCTATCAAATCAGACGAAATTCAACTTCAAACGGACCGTGCGGATAAAAACCCCTAGCCGATCAGCAGACGCTCTTTCGGGAAGCGGTATGGCAGCTCCTGATGGCGCCCGCCGATACTGAACAGGAACGAGATGAAACCGATGCGTCCGATGAACATGAACATCATGATGATGACTTTGCTCGGGGCACTCAGATCATCCGTGATTCCGGTCGACAGGCCGCATGTGCCGAAGGCGCTGGTCACTTCGAATATGATGTCGAGCAGGTCGAAGCGGCTATCCTCGATAACGGTGATCGATACGATGCCGGAAAATACCAGCACGACGGCGAGCGAAATGACGGCAAATGCCCGGTACAGGTCCTCCCGCACGATTTCGCGGTTGAAGACGTTGACCCGGTCACGCCCGCGGCTGAATGCGACTAGGAACAGTATGACGAGCGCGAGTGTCGTCGTCCGGATGCCGCCGCCTGCTGAACTTGGGCTCGCGCCGATGAACATGAGGCCGCTCATGACAACCTGTGTACCGTCGGCAAATTGTGCGGGGTCGACGGTGGTGAGCCCGCCGCTCCGCGTGGTCGAAGATGCGAAGAAACTGTTCGAGAGCGTCTTGAACCACGTGTCATTCCTGAAATAGTTCTGGGACTCCATGACGAATATGAAGAATGTGCCGACTGCGAGCAGGAGTCCGTAGGTCGATGTCGTCACTTTGGTGAACAGCGAGAAGCGGAAATTCTTCTCCCGCCGGCTCAGATAGTCGCGGGCTTCCAGCAGCACCGGGAAGCCGATGGCCCCGAGCATGATCTGCAGCATGACCACGAACTGCAGAAAATAGCTCTCCGTGTAGTCAAGCAGCGAGTTGCCGAACAGGTCCATCCCCGCATTTGTCGTCGCTGAGACGGACAGGAAGATTCCCGTCATGAGCGAATGGCTGATGCTGCCGCCCTGTGCCATGAAATAGATGATATATATGAATGCACCGACGATTTCTATGACTATCAGCGTCTTGAAAATTTCGACGACGAGACGGACGACGCCGGACAGCTTGGTCTGGTTGTTGTCCACCATGATCTGCATGCGCTCGCGGAGGCCGATCCGGAACCCGAAAAACACCCAGACCAGTGTGCCGAGGGCCATGATGCCGATGCCGCCGAGGTTCATGATCAGCATGATCATGATATAGCCGCCCGTGTTGAACGTCTCTGCAATGCCGACCGGTGTGAGGCCGGTGACCGACAGCGCTGAGGCGGCGACGAATATCACGTCGATCAACGGTATTTCCTTGTCTCCCCGGTAGAACAGAGGAAAGCTGAGCAGCAGTGTCGCAATGGACAATGCCAGCAGGTAGTAGACGAATATCCAACGCTGTGGACTCATTTTGTGTAAAAAATCTTTCAGCCATCTAAGCATCAATGCACCTTCTTTCAATTACTACCAGTATACAAAAAATCATTTCAGTTGGCATCCCATTTTTTGTATACGCATGGACATCCGCGTGCCATCATCCATACCCGTTTTCAGGAGGGGATAAGACTTTCATCCCCAAAAGAAAAAGCCGGCCCGTAAGGCCGGCAAAAATGCTACTCCAGGGTGACTGTCGTCTCCCGGGATTCGCCGTTTCTGTAGAATTCCACTGTCATCTCTTCGCCCTGTTCCTTTTCATAGTACAGGTACTGGCGCAGCTCGAGCATGTTCCGGATCGGCTCGCCGTCGAGGGACACGATGACGTCGTACTGCTCGAGGCCGCCGTCCGCAGCCGGTGTGCCCTGCTGCACATTGCTGACGATGACGCCCTCTGTGACATCTTCCGGCAGGTTCATCTCACTGGTCAGTATTTCGGTCGGCACCGTGTAGAGGTCCTGCAGCTGGATGCCGAGGTATGGCCTTGTGACTTCGCCGTTCTCCTCGAGCTGTGTCACGATTTCCCTGACTTCGTTCGCCGGTATTGCAAAGCCGATGCCTTCAACGGTCGGCATGCTGATCTTCATGGAGTTGATGCCGATCAGGTTGCCTGACGCGTTGACGAGTGCGCCCCCGGAATTGCCCGGGTTGATGGCGGCATCAGTCTGGATGACATTGGATTCCCAGTCGTAGTTCCCGTCGCCGTCGATGTCGACAGGCACGCTGCGGTCGAGGCCGGAGACGATGCCGCGCGACACGGAGCCGGAGAATGCTTCCCCTAGCGGTGAACCGATGGCGATTGCCGTCTCGCCGACGAGCAGCTCATCGCTGTCGGCAAATTCGATGGCACTGCCGATGTCACCCCGGTCGACTTCAAGCACGGCAAGGTCGGTCCAGACATCCGCACCGACGATGGAGGCTGTGAGCTGTTCACCGGACTCAAGATTTATCTGGAGCTCTTCGGCCCCTTCCACGACGTGGTTGTTCGTGACGATGTATGCCTTGTCGTCCGTCAGCTTGTAGATGACACCGGAACCGGTGCCCGCTTCCTCAGGTTCCGCTTCCGGGCTCTCTACCGTACCCGGCATGAATGATTCCGCCTTCTGCAGGTTGATGACGGATACTACGGATTTTTTGGCCTTCTGGATGGCTGCGGTCGTATCGGTGATGCCTTCTGCGGAGTTCCCGCTGTTTTCCTCGAGCTGCTGCTTGATGTCTTCAAGCTCATTGCGGGCATCCTCCGGCACGGCCTCCTGGTCCGATTCGACCGCCGTCTCTTCGCCTTCCTGGATGCCGGTGCCTTCGTCATCATTTCCGAAGACGCTGAAGAGGAGGAGCATGGCCAGGGCGCCGATTGCGCCCATGATGAGGGGCACCAGCCAGAACAGGCACCCGCGCCCCTTCCGGCCACCGTCATCACCGGGCGGGCCGCCACGGCTGTCCGGTTCGTCCGGACCGGTGCTGCCGCCTCCGCCCGGGTGATGGTCCCGCTCCGGCGCAGCATCTTCCTTCTGTTCCCCGGCCGGCTGGTTCGGTGCCGGTGTCGGCGCAGCATTTTCCGCCGGGTCTGTGCCCGCGCCGCGGCCGGAATCTTCGGCCGCGGCCGGCGCGGGATTCTGGTCCGGATTCAGGCCGGGATCGGTGTGGGACTCCGGAGGATGCCCGCCGGACGATGCCCGCCGGGCTTCGGGGCCGTTCTGGAATTCACGTGTGCGCTCTGCCTCCTGCTGGCGCTCTGCCTGCTGACGCGCGGAATCAGGCGCAAATTCACGCCTGCTGCCACTGTCTTCCGACGAAAAGACTCTGCGTTTGCGGCGGTACTGTTCCCTCGGAATGATATGTTTCTCTCCCTTATCCAAGTGCGACGCCTCCTGTCAAAAAATGAACTTATACTATATTATAGAGATTTTAATAGTTGCTTTCCACTCTTTTGCCGCCGTGTCCATCCGTGTTTTTACTGGAGAACCAGCCGATGAGGATGACCACGACCATGACTGCCCAGAAGATCAGTTTCCATGTTGTCGAATGCGGGAACTCGTGCGGAATGACGCCGATCTGGTCGTGTGCAAGCGTGAGTACGGCGAGTTTTACGCCGACCCAGCCGACGATGACGAAAGCCGCCACTTCGAGTCCCGGCTTCTGCTGGAGGATCTCGACGAACCACGTCGCGAAGAACCGCATGATGATGACGCCGATCAGGCCGCCGATGAGCATCACTGTATACTGTCCGGCATTGACACCGAAGAAGTCGCCGCCGATCTCAGGCAGTGCGAGCGCGATTGCGGCCGCTGCGAGTATCGAGTCGATGGCAAACGCGATGTCGGCCAGCTCGACTTTGAATACCGTCATCCAGAAGCCGCTGCCCTTCTGCTTCTTCTCCATCTTTTCCAGGTCCTCCTCCTCGCTCTGCCCCTGCCTTATCTTGATGAGGTGCGAAATCGACACGTAGAAGAGGTATATTGCACCAAGCGCCTGCATCCACCACCACTGGACGAGGAAGACGAGCAGCAGGATGGCGATCATGCGGAAGACGAATGCGCCGAGCAGACCGTAGAAGAGCGCCCTCTTGCGCCTCTTCGGGTCAAGGTGTTTGACCATGACTGCGAGCACGACAGCGTTGTCGGCTGCAAGCAGGCCTTCGAGCACGATGAGTACGATGAGCACCCATGAGTACTCGAGCAAAACAGCAAAATCCATAAAAATTCCTCCTGAAGTTTGTTTTGACAAAACAAAAAGAGACCCCGATCCAGGATCCGTGACGCACACAGATCCGGTCAAGGTCTCACGATACAATGTGATGCCATTGCTCAATGCACCGGGATTTCTCCGTAGTGACGATGCATTGATGGGTCGCCCCATTCGTTACTCCCCTTTTCCGCTTCGGCCGCCTCTGGGGGCCGGGAAAGGCAGCATTCTTTTCATAAGTCATCATTAAATATAAAGCATCCGGCCGGAAAAGTAAAGCGGATCCTTACAGCATGCTGTAAAGCCTTATTTCCGGGAATTTGTCCGTGAACCATCTGGTGGCAAACTCATTTTCGAATAAAAACACCTTCCGGCCGTAGCGGTCCAGCACCAGATTGGATCTCGGCGAGTTCATCGCTTCCGTGATGTCCTCCTCGTTTTCGATCCAGCGGGCGATCTTCTTGCCGATCGGCTCCATGATGACGTCCGTGTTGTACTCGTTCTTCATGCGGTGTTCGAACACTTCGAACTGGAGCTGCCCGACGGCGCCCAGGATCGGCTGGTTGGTGTGGGTTGTCTTGTAGTACTGGATCGTCCCCTCCTGCACCAGCTGCTCGATGCCCTTGTAGAAGTGCTTCTGCTTCATGACGTTCCTGGCGGACACTTTCATGAACAGTTCGGGCGTGAACTGCGGCAGCGCCTCGAACTCGAACTTCCTGGCATCCGGACTGTGCAGCGTGTCGCCGATCTGGTAGGTGCCCGTATCGTAGAGGCCGATGATGTCGCCGGCATAGGCTTCGTTCACCGTCTCGGTATCATCGGCCATGAACATCGTGGCGCGCGTGACTTTCGACTTCCTGCCGGTCCGGGCGAGTGTTGCATCCATGCCGCGCGTGAATTTCCCCGACACGACCCTCATGAAGGCCAGGCGGTCGCGGTGTCGCGGGTCCATGTTGGCCTGGATCTTGAAGATGAAGCCGCGGAAGGCGTCATCGGTCGGCTCGATTTCCGTGCCGTCCGTCGCCCGCCTCGATGTCGGCATCGGTGCGAAGTCGACATATGTGTCAAGGAACTCCTCGATGCCGAACGTGGACAGTGCGGAGCCGAAGAACACCGGTGTGAGGTCGCCTGTTGCGATCTTCTCACGGTCGAAGTCGTCGCCCGCCTCCTCGACGAGCATGAACTCCTCGACCGCTGTCTGGAATGCTTCGTCCGCTTCGATAGGATGATTGTCCCTGAGTTCGTAGTCATCCGTCAACTGGAGCCTTTCTTCTTCCCTGTAGGGGTTTATGGTGCGGTCCTTGCGGTTGATGATGCCGAAGAAGCTCTGGCCCATGCCCACGGGCCACGTCATCGGATATGTTTCGATCTCGAGTGTGGATTCGATCTCCTCGAGCAGTTCGAACGGCTCTTTGCCGACGCGGTCGAGTTTGTTGATGAACGTGAAGATCGGGATGCCCCGCATGCGGCACACCTTGAAGAGTTTGAGTGTCTGCGGTTCGATGCCCTTCGCGGCATCGATGACCATGACGGCGGAGTCGACGGCCATGAGTGTACGGTAGGTATCCTCGGAGAAGTCCTCGTGCCCCGGGGTATCGAGTATGTTGATCTTGTAGCCGTCGAAGTCGAACTGCATGACGGAGCTCGTCACGCTGATGCCGCGCTCCTGCTCGACTTTCATCCAGTCGGATGTGGCGAATTTGCTCGATTTCTTACCCTTGACGGTACCCGCCTCGCGGATGGCGCCGCCGAAGAGCAGCAGCTTCTCGGTGAGCGTCGTCTTCCCTGCGTCCGGGTGGGAGATGATGGCGAACGTCTTCCTTTTCTCTATTTCCTGTGTCAGATTCATAAAAATCTCCTTACTGTTTATCTGTTGCTTCCGTGATCCTGCGGGCGACCCGGGCACATCCCGCCTCGTCCATCATGTGGAAGAGATGGGCGATGATCTCATCCTCCCTGTCTTCTGCCGGCAGGGAGCAATCGAGCTCCAGGCTGAAGTTGATGTACGGGATGCTGATGATGTATGCGGTCCCGGTGTCGTATATATAGGCTGTGGCAGTGTGTTCCCCGACGTCAATCCCCGTCGTAATCATATTCTTCGCTCCTGTACTTGCGGTATGCGGCATCGAGTGCGAGCAGGTCGTCGCGGTGCGGCACTTTGACGTAATCCGCCATGATCTGGTATGGTTCGCGGCCCTTGCATGCGAGCACGATCGTATCGCCGGGACGCGAGATGTCGACGGCGTGCTGGATGCCTTCGGCCCGGTCGATGAATGAACGGTGATTTTCATGTGAGGCCCCCTGTTCGAGTGCCTCGACAAGCATCCGCGGATCGTCGTTGGCCGGATTGTCGGGGGTGAATATCGCGTAGTCCGCGCGGGTTGAGATCCGCCCCATCTCGGCCGCTTTCGTCATATCACGCTCCCCGGTCATACCGACCAGGAAGATCATCCGTCCGGTGACGAACGGCTCGACAGTATCGATGATCTTTTCGAGCGCGTCCGGTGTATGGGCGAAATCGATGATGATGTCGACCGGGAGGTGCGGATCGAGCACTTCGAGCCTGCCCTCGACCGGTTCCATGGCGGATACGGCGGCGGCAATGCGTTCCAGGCTGTAGCCCTGCAGCCACTCGCTGATGATGGCGCACATCAGGTTCTGTATGTTGAAGTACCCGATGAACGGTGAATTGATTCGGAAAGGGCCGTCCGGGGTATTGAGTGTAAAGTTGAACCCTTCGAGCGTCCCCTCGATGTCCGACGGCCAGAAATCCGCCGTAGCGTCGAAACCGTATGTGATGACCTCGTGCGGCGTCATGCCGCTGTAGCGCTGTGACCACCCATCATCGTTGTTCAGCACGATGTATTTACGGTCACGCACATCCTGGCCCATCTGAGAGAACAGGAGCCCCTTGACATAGCCGTATTCATCCATCGTGTTATGGAAGTCGAGATGGTCCTGGGTGAGATTCGTGAATATCGTTATGTCATAGTCGATGCCGAATGTCCGTCCGAGCTTCAGCGCGTGGGATGACACTTCCATCGTGAAGACTTCCGTCTCGGCATCGTTCGCCTCTTTCAGCCGCTTGTGGAGCTTCGTCGTCTCCGGTGTCGTATTGATGCTGTCGTAGCGGTCTTCATTGATCATGAATCCGTTCGTCCCGAGATAGGCGCTGTTCTTGCCGAGAGAACGGCTCAGGTTGTGGATCATCGTCGCGACCGTCGTCTTGCCGTTGGTGCCGGTCACACCGATCATCGTCTGGCTGTCGTGCGGGAAATCGTATATGTACCCTGAGAACAGCGACGCCACTTTGGAAGGGTCTTTGACGATGAGCAGCCCCGCGTCTTCCGGGAGTTCGATGTAGCGGTCCGTGACGATGAACCGGCATCCCGCTTCGACTGCCTGCGGGATGAAGCTGTACCCGTCGACCTGGTGCCCGCGCAGCGCGACGAACACGGACGCGGGCCCCGCTTCGCGCGAATCCGTCGTGATATCCGTAACATTTTCCGGGAAATTGCCATATGCGGTTTTTATTTTCAGCTGGGAAATCAGCGTCCTCGAATTCATGTTTCCTGCCACCTTTCAACTTTTATATTATACAATAATAATGGAGTGTTTGACAGAGATAATTGACAGTGGCACTTTATGGAAAGTATGGTTATACATGTTCTGACCTAGGTGTCGATTCTGATTGGCGAAGGTGAAAATGATGACAAATGACTTGAAGAAGAAGCGATTTTGGAAACTCGCTCTCATATTATTCCTGACCGAGATGGTCCGGGGGATGTTCATACTGAGCTATCTGCCCGCCCTGCCGACGATCGGCCTGATTTCGATCGGTCTGAGCTCGATTGTGATCACGATGCACTACGTGCTCGATGCGGTGACCAATGTCTGGCTCGGGTTCCTGATACGCAAGATCGGCGAGGTGTGGACGATGCTGCTGAGCTACCTTCTGGGCATCGGCGCAATGGTGGCGGTCGGCTTCGACCAGAGCTTCTGGACGCTCGCGGCTGCATCCTGCCTGCTCGGTGTAAGCGTCTGTCCGATATGGATCATGGCGCTCTCGAACATCGAGGAGAAGAACCGCGGCCGCGACATGGGGCTCGTGTTCTTCTCGTGGCTGAGCGGCCTCGGCGCCGGCATGGTCGCGATGAACTTCCTGATCGGGATATTCGCAGAGGAGTCCGTGTTTGCGATGGCCGGCGTGTTCATCGTGAACCTGATGGCCTTCCTTGTGCTGCCGGGCAACCGGAAAGAGCTGGTTGACGCGGTCGGCGGCGACCCCGAGACCGTCGGGGAGAAGGTCGGCCGGGAAGTGTACAGTACAGGTGAGGCGGGCGGGTCGTCCTCGAAGCGGCGCGACAGGAGCGGCGTGAAGAAGCGGCTGCCGCTCCGTGATACATGGCATATACTGAAACGCCACATGAAGAACATGCCGGGAATCATGCTGCAGGGGCTCGGCGTCGGCATGCTGCTGCCCGTGCTGCCGACATATATCACATCCGGGCTGTCATTGAACTATTTCCAGTACACATTCTTCATCCTCATCGTGTTCGGCCTCGTCGCTTTCAGCATGACCGTGCTGAGCCGCGGCCTCGATACGTATTCGATGCGGCTGACGGCCGCCGTCATCTGCGCCGGTTTCTTCATCTATGCCGCCGGCATCATATGGTTCTCGACACTCGAGACGATCTGGCTCATCTTCGCGATCGCCAGCTTCATCGGGCTGTCCTACGGCATCATGCTGCCCGCGTGGAATAAATACCTCGCCGGCACGATTGCGGAGGGCCGCCGCGCCGAATCATGGGGCGTCATCAGCTCCGTGCAGGGCATCGGCGCGATGATCGGCCCCGCCCTGGGCGGGCTGACGGCCGACCTGTTCGGCACCGTCGACGCCACGCTGCTTGCGAGCGGCCTGATCTTCGTCGTGCTGTTCGCCTATTACGCCGTGCTGTTCGCGTTCAGATGGCGCCGCGCGTAAAACCCGGAACCCCCGTTTTGACGGGATTCCGGGTTTTTTGTGCGGGGGTGCTCTTTGTGCGAGGGTGCCACCAAACGTGTTTCATGGCACAGGTGCGCTGAACGGGTGCCACCAAATGAGTTTCATGGCACGGGCTCAAACATCGGCCGCTCTAAACCGCTCATCCGTTTCATATTTTGATGCATAACCATTCTCTGATAATAACTTTTTCAGATGGATTGACTTTATGACATAATATGTCGCCCTGTTGCTCCCTCTCACATGGCAATACTTACTTAAATACTTGCGCACCGTCCGCGGCTTCAGCACGTGGCTGACAAATAAAGACATCCCGGCGCTGGTCATCTTGCGATCATGAAACAGCACGGAGAAATCGATGAGTGAACGCACGAACATCCGCTCGGTCGTCTCCGTATAGCCGCATCTGCGGCACACCACTTTATACTTCCCCACATGAAGATCAAACACACCACACGCATAACAATAGTTTCCCATCCGTATCCGTTTGAAATCCGTCACGGGCAGCGGCATCGGATTACGGATGAAGAATCTGCGGAACGCCCGGGCGTTTTCATGGGCGGCGGGTCCGGCACTGAGCCGCCCGAGCGCTTTGAAATGGTCCCGGAGCCGGGACCGCCCGACGATGAAACGCTGATTCTCTTCCGAATTGAATTCTAGATTCATGTCAGGATTTACAAATACCACCTTTTTTTGCACATCGAAACGGTACGGCATCCTGCCGCCGAGCCGCACCAGTCTGCCGGCGGTGCGTGAGACCTGGGCGAGCGGATCTTCATAGCCCGGACGGCCGCGGACTGTCCACTCGCCGCCTGCATACTTGTAGTCCCCGCTGAAATTCTTCACTTCATCCACAGCAACCACTCCATCGGCGACGATTAGGCTGTCTGCCTGAATGACGGCTTCATCGACTTTCATCCAAATATCCCGGTAGATTAATAAACCCCCGTGGCCGGCGGCATCGAACAGCCTGTCATACTCGCACTCGCCCGCATGACCGCTGGAGAGCGCCGCAAGCTTCCGCTGCTCTTTATCCGACAGTATGGAACGGTTTGACAATGCTTCATGATAGATCAGTTCCTGCGGTTTCTGCCGTATGTTCAGAAACATAAAAACACCTCCTATACTGTATATGCTTAAAATGCGCCGATTTGATTTTACAAAATAGTGTAAAAGGAAATCGGGCGCACCCAAAGCCTTTCATATCAGCAGCGGTAGGTGTAGATTCACTCTGAATATTCTGTTTGGAATTCTTCGCAGAGCCGGTCTTCGAAATGGTTCGGGCGCGCTTGCTGGCGCTTAACTTTATTTGGTGGCAGAAAATAGTGTATAGTGGGACATATACGAAAATTTTCCGTGTATGTCTTTTGGCGGATCAACGGAAAAAGAAGGTGAACGTGATGGCATCGAATGACAATGACAATGACAGAAAAGATACGATAAAAGCCATCAGCGACGACGGATATGAAGAGACAAAGCGGAGCAGGGTGACGGTAGAGGATCCGGATGCGACGCTTGTCGAGCACCTGGATGATCTGCGCGGCATGCTGATAAAGTCGGCGGTCGTGTTCGTAATTTTCTTCATGCTCATATTCCTGACCATCCAGTACTGGTTCCCCTATCTGTCGAAGGGCCATGACCTGATCGTGCGGGGGCCGTTCGAAGTCATCCGCTTCTACATACGGACTGCCGGAGCGCTCGGCATCGGCCTCAGCCTGCCGTTCATCTGCCGGTTCCTGTGGCAGTTCATGAGGCCGGGGCTCGTCGACAAGGAGACACAGTTTTTGAAATCCTATTTCCCGCTGATGTTCCTGCTCTTCCTCGGCGGATTGTCATTCGGCTATTTCGTCGTGCACCCCGTGAGCTATTATTTCCTGATCCAGATGGGCGAGCAGAACTTCGACGTACTGGTGACGGCGGATGAATACATGTCGTTCCTGCTGATATCGACGATGCCGATGGGACTCATCTTCCAGCTGCCGGTCATCGTGCTGTTTCTGCACCATATCGAACTGCTGGATGCGGCGCTTATGAGAAAAGTGCGCAAATACGTCTATTTCGCACTGCTGGTGATCACCGCGCTGATCGCCCCGCCCGACTTCTTCACACACCTCATCACCATCAGCCCGATGATCGTGCTGTACGAGATCAGCATCTACATCGTGAGGATCCGTGAACGGCGTGCGGCGAAGCGGGCCAAAAAAGCGGCCGAATAAGATGACCCCGGATCCTTTGTGATGCACCCCTGAAGTTGAACTCCAAAATTCAACTTCAGGGGTGCTTTTATATGCGAAGAAAACATTAAAAAAACCTCCTTCACTATATATGGATGAATATCGCCGATCTGATTTTTTAAATGGTGTAACATAATACCGGCGACACACAACCCCTTATACATCAATGACAGGAGGTGTAAAGATACTCTATTTGATTTTCCCGTCCGTCTCCGCTCCATCTTCCGGTTCTTTGCGGTGCCTGCGGGTCAGCTCTTCCATGAAATCGAGGAGCTCTTCTTTCATGTCCGACTTCAGGGCGTATTCGATCGTCGTCTTCACGAATCCGCGTTTGGCGCCCACGTCATGCCGGCGGCCTTCGAAATCGACTGCATAGACGTCCTCTCCGGATCGGGCGATGCCGCGGATGGCGTCGGTCAGCTGGATTTCGCCGCCGGCCCCGACCTCGCCCCTGGCGAGGTGGCTGAACACCGACGGCGTCAGCACATAGCGTCCCATGATGGCAAGCCGCGAATCGGTCACGCCCGGCGCCGGTTTTTCATACATGTTGTTGAGATGGTAGCAGTTGCCCTCGTGGCTGTCGTATTCGACGATGCCATACCTCGAGGTGGCATCCGCCGGCACGCTTTTTACGCCGACGACCGAACTGTGGTGCCTTTCATAGTGCTCGATCAGCTGGCCGATTGCGGGCGGGCCGTCCCCGTTGTCGACGATGTCATCGCCGAGCAGCACCGCAAACGGCTCGTCCCCGATGAACTGCCTGGCTGTATGTATCGCATGGCCGAGCCCCTTCGGCTTCTTCTGCCTGACGTAGAAAATATTGGCGAGGCCGGTGGCATGCTCGACTTTTTCGAGAAGGTCATCCTGCCCCTTGTTCTCAAGGATGGTTTCGAGTTCCATCGACTGGTCGAAATGGTCCTCGATTGCCCGCTTGTGCTTGCCGGTGACGATGATGATGTCCTCTATGCCCGCCGCGACGGCCTCCTCCACGATATACTGGATCGTCGGCTTGTCCAAAATCGGCAGCATCTCCTTCGGCATCGCTTTCGTGGCAGGCAGAAAGCGGGTGCCGAGGCCCGCCGCCGGAATGACTGCTTTCTTCACTTTCTGCATAAATTCTCCTCCTACTGATCTATAAGTTCCACTATAACAAAAAGAGGGCCGGAATCTACTCCCGGCCCCCGAGTCCTGCCTCTTTTTTTTCTTTCCTTTTTACAATATGGATGCTGACCTCATACAGCACGATCATCGGCGCAAGCACGATGAGGTGTGAAAACAGGTCCGGCGGTGCAATCAGCGCGGTGAGCACGATGAGTGCGAAATAGGAATACTTGCGTGCTTTCACCATCAGCGCCGCATCCAGCAGTTCAATGTGATTGAGGAATAGAACCGCCATCGGCAGCTGGAAGATGAGCCCCATCGGGATGGATGACATCAGGAGGAACGACATGTATTCGTCCGCCGTCACCAGCACATCGAAGTTCTGCTCGCCCATCTGGATCAGGAAGTAATAGCTCACGGGGTGCACGACGAAATAGCCGAAGACGAGCCCCAGAAAGAACAGCCCGATCATGAGGGGCACCATGCCGCGCAGCATGGAGACGTTCACGCCGCGGAGCCCCATCACCTTCTGTACGTACTGCCACAGGAAATACAGTATGAACGGCACCGACAGGCCGAGCGCAATGGCCGCCGAGGTCCGCACATAGAAGCGGATGACTTCGAACGGCCCCATCACGACGATTTCAAAGCCTTTCGAAACGAACGAGAACCACCATTCAACAGTGAAGAAGATGATGATGAACCAGAGGGCTGCCGCAACAGCCGACTTGATCAGCAGGCTGCGCACAGCCAGGAGCTGGTCCTCGAGCGGTTCGAACGGATCCTCTGACGGGCTCCCCGGCTTCCCGCCCCCTTTTGGGGCGGCACCCTTTTGGCCGGCCGCCGGGTCTTCATCCCCAAATCCGGAATTCCGCTTCTGCAATGGATCCATTTAAATCACCTGTTCCTATTCAAGACGCCTGTTGTCCTCCGCATACTCGATGACGCCTTCTGCGCAGCGGTAGGCAAGCGCACCGACGGTTGCTGTCGGATTGTAGCCTCCATTATGCGCGAAATTCCCTGCGCCGACAACGAAAAGATTGTCACGGTCCCAGTGCTGCAGGTAGTTGTTCACGACACTCGTCTCGGGATCGTCGCCCATGATGGTGCCGCCGGTGTTGTGGGTGGACTGGTACGGCACGATGTCGTAGTCTTCGACAACGGTGTCCTTCTTGACTTCGCCCGCGCCCATCTCCTCGACCACTTCAGCCGCGCGGTCGATGGTATATCCCTGCACGTTCCTGTCCTGGTCGGTGAAGTTGTATGTCAGCTGCACGAGCGGAACATCGTATGCATCGGTATACTCTTCGTCGAGGTCCAGGTAGTTGTCCCGGTGCGGCAGTGTTGCACACTGTGCCTGGACGCGCAGCGTGCGTGTATAGTTTTCTATGGATTCCTTCTTGAACCGGGCGCCCCATGACGGTGTCCCTTCGCGTGTCGTATTGGTCGCAATCGGACGCGCACCGGTCTGGGTGATCGCCATGTTGCCGCCGTGGAGGAAGTCGAGATCGGAATGGTCGTAGTTGTCGCCGTTGAAGTCATCAAACGCCATGCCGAGTGCGCCCGCCCCCATGAATGTATTGAACTGCTCATCGAAGAACCCGACCGCGCCGCCGAAGACCTGGTAGCAGTAGTTGCGGCCGAGCGTGCCCTCTTCGGTCTCCGGATCGTACTGCTCGCCGATTTCGGACACTCTGAGCAGCTTGTAGTTGTTGAACAGATAGCTCGTGAGCACGACGACATCCGCCGGCTGGATGAACTCCTCGCCGCTCCGTGTATCGATGAAGCGCACGCCCGTCACCTTGCTGTCGTCATCATCGTCCTTCATGACCTCGACGACGTTGGAATGCGGACGCACCTCGAAGTTTCCGGTGTCGCGGGCGGCGGGGATGACGGTCACCTCAGGCGAGGACTTTGCACCGTATTCACAGCCGAAACGTTCACAGAATGCACAGTACTGGCATGCCTGGATCGTCTGCCCGTCCGGATTCTCGAACGCTTCGCTCAGGTTGGCCGAAGGCATCATGATCGGGCTGTAACCGAGTGAGTTCGCTGCATCCTCGAACATCTTGAGCGACCTTGTCTTGATCATCGGCGGGGTCGGATAGTCATCGGAACGGTCGCCCCCGAGCGGGTTTGGCTCACCGGAGATGCCGGCGGTCTTCTCGAATTTGTCGAAGTAAGGTTCAAGCTCATCGTATGTGATGCCCCAGTCCTGTATCCGGTAGCCCTCATCATCCTTCAGTTTTTCAGCACCGTAGCGTTCTTCCGTCATCGAACGGATTTCGAAGTCATACGGCAGGAAGCGCCACGTCTGTCCGTTCCAGTGCGTCCCCGCACCCCCGAGGTTGTCCCCGAGCAGGAACGAGCCCATCTCGCGCATCGGCAGCGCCCTCTGGTCACGCGTGTTCCTGAAAGTGATGGTCTCCTTCGACATATCCTGCATCAGTTCATAGCGGATGGCGTATTTGTATTCATCGTGCACATTCTGGTAGTCATCCGTCCCGCGTTCATGGCCGCGTTCAAGCCCCATCACCTTGAGGCCCGCCTTCGCCGCCTCTGCGGCAATGATCCCGCCGGTCCAGCCGACGCCGACGGTTACAACATCTACCTTATCCAACTCTGTTACCATATGCTATTTCCCCCCGTAAAGTGATTGTGGCTCTATTTCCTGGAAGCTGTCCGTATCGATCTGCTGGATGTATGCGTGCTGGTGGCCCGGGAAACCCTTCATCTTCCAGCCTTCCATGCCGCGGTTTCCGCGGTACATCGGGTCCGCATACGCCCCCTGCAGAGTGGCGGAGCGCAGCAGCCCGAAAAAATCCTCCGGTTTGCCGGCCGCCCTCGGAATGCCGAAATCCGCATCCCCACCCTCGAATTTGGTAAGGATCTCATCCTTCTGATCGTCTTCGAGGTCTGCGAAACCATTGTCGTAATCATTCTGCGATTCGCTGTTCAGCGCCTCGATGCCGATCGTGAACAGCTCCGCACGTGTCAGACGGGACTGATAGCCCTGCGTCGCCTCTCCTTCGCGGAACGGCCCCTGCATGTACTCCTTCGAGTTGTTGCCGTAGGCACCCGCAAGCTGCATGTCAAGGAAATACGGGACACCGAGCTTGATGGCGCCCGGGCCGTGGTCATCCTCGGGGAATATCCGTTCCATCGCCTGGGAAATCGTCTCGAAATCCGCATCATTATGGAAGAAGATCCTGCCGGGGTTTTCCGTCCCGCCGGACTCCTCTCCGCCGCTCTCTCCGGTCTGCTGTGATTCTTCCTCTTCAGTGGACATGTCCGAACCGAAATTCATGCCGATCGATCCGCCGAGGAGCGAACCACCTATGATTCCCCCGGTGGCCGCACCGGTCGTCTTCAGGAAATCACGCCTTGAAAACTTCTTTTCTTTCTGATCTTTGTCAGCCATCTGATACTCCCCCTTTGAATAAAATATACTTTCATTATATAATGATATCATAATATTTGGAATATTAAAGAAGGGGATGTGATTCATTTGGCTTTTTTCAAGTATCTCGTCTGGGACAACAGGCACATGGATCTCCGGTACACAGAAAACAAGTATGATGCAAAACCCACCATTACAAAAGTCTATGAAGACGGCCCCGAAGTCGACATGGAAGCCGTCAACAAAGAGTACCGTGACGCGCTGAGGGACGCCCAGCGTTCCATCAACGGCAACCGGCTTATCATGCTGATCCTCTACATGGTCTTCGTCTTCCTGCCGGCCATCCTGATCAGCGTATTCCAGGATAACGTTCTGCTCCTCGGCGGCATTTTCGTCTTCACCATCTTCGCCTATTTCGTGGTCGAAGCCATCAACCAGGTCGAGATCAACAGACTCCTCTACAAGATGGATCAGCAGCTCGGCGGATATTAGAAATTGAAAACCGCTGCGCCCGGCATACCGGGTGCAGCGGTTTTTTGTCTTCTTTTTCGGGGATGTACACCGGACACGGCGAAAATGACGGTGTCCGTCAAAGCGGGATACCGGACACGGCGAAATCAGC
>NZ_ANAM01000002.1 GCF_000330705.1 Salinicoccus carnicancri Crm | reverse complement strand
AAATCAGCGGTGGCCGACAATGCGGGATACCGGACACGGCGAGATCAGCGGTGGCCGACAAAGCGGGATACCGGACACGGCGAAATCAGCGGTGGCCGACAAAGCGGGATACCGGACACGGCGAAATCAGCGGTGGCCGCCCTACAGCGCTTTTTGCGTCTGCTCCCTGCCGCCCTTCGTATCGAGTTCCGTGACTGCGCCCCACAGTCTTCCGCGGGAGGCCGCATCCTTGAAAGTGACGCCCTTTTCCTTCCTGCCGGCTGCGATGAAACGGCTGCGGCCGCCGTCTGTGACCCTGAGCCACCAGTGGCCGTCGTTGTAATACAGTTTGTCGAAACTGAACACTGCAGGGGCGGCCACGCCTTCGACTTCCCCTTTCAAAGACGGGAAATCCCGCTTTTTCACCCTGGCCGTGGTGCGGAATTTCCCGCGCCACAGCCAGGCAGCCTCATAACTGGTCTTCCGGGCAAGGGGCCCTCCCCCACCGACGTCTATCCCGAGCGGGCTGATACCCGTGCAGACGAATGCCCGCTCGCCCGGGATATACCCGTATTTCTGGAACTGGATATGGAGGTGGGATGCCATCCGGACATTGTCATAGTTGGTGTTGGACTGGTATCCGACAGTGTCCCCCTGCCGTACACGCCGGCCGATTCCGACCGGCAGATTTCTCGCAAGATGCCCGTAGATCACCTGGATGCCCAGGGCTTCACTGGCCACGACCACCGTGCCCCCGAAATTGCCGTATGCATGCGTTCCCGCCACCACTTCGCCGTCGCAAACCGACGGTACCGGCGCGAGATGCTGCTTCGCCATGTCATACGCCCGGTGGTAGCCACTGCAGTATGTGTCGTAATTGTAGCCGCCGACCGTGTAGTTCCGCTTCCCCCATATGCCGCCGGGGTACTTCGTCGGGTCCGATGTCACACGGAAACCCCTGTTTTTAAGATAGTCAATCGGATTCATAACATTTACCTCCCATGAATTTCTGGTCCACCTGATATATCGGAAAAATTCCGGGAAAAGACATTGACCACCCTGGTCAAACGCGTTAGAATACAATTGACCAGGGTGGTCAATAACACGCACGGGAGGTGTCATGATGAAAGAAGCTTTCATATCCCTGGATGAAAATCGTCAATATGAAATACTGGCCGCCGCGATGGATGAATTTGCCGAACACGGCTTCAAACGGGCATCGACGAACCGCATCGTCAAGCGCGCCGGCATGAGCAAAGGGATGCTCTACTACTATTTCGAAAACAAGCAGACCCTTTTCGACGATACTCTGGATTTCGCACTCGATCACATCGAATCGCACATGCTCAGGGATATCTCGACGGGAACAGAAGGCTTCATCGAAAGGTGTGCTAGGCTCTCTCATAAAAAGCAGGTGTATTTCAACCAGTATCCCGAAATTGCAAGATTCATCACATCCGCCTACTTTTCCGAAGAACTGGACACAGACCAGAAAAAACGGAGAGATCACATCCTCAAAAACCGCGAAAGGATCATATTCGACAATATCGACCTCGGGCGGTTCCGCGATGATATCGATCACCGGACCTCCATGAAGCTCATCGCCTGGACGATCAATGGATATACCCGGGAGATGGAAACCATGATGGAGACAGAAGGGATGGCTTTCGACCACTTCGACGAATATTTTGAACAATTCGACCACTATCTCGCCGCACTGCGCAAACTTTATTACAAGGAGGAATACCAATGAGCGTACTTGAACTGGACGGCCTGACCAAGACTTTCGGCAAAACCGTAGCCGCAAAGGATGTATCATTCAACATTGAGAAAGGGGAAATCTTCGGTTTCATCGGACCGAACGGTGCGGGCAAGTCCACGACGATCCGCATGATCATCGGAGCATTGACACCCGATTCCGGAAAGATACTCATGGACGGCACACCCGTCACAAAGGATCCGCACTACAAGGATAAACTCACCTATGTACCGGGGGATGTCAACCTGTGGGGCAACCTTACAGGGGATGAAGTGATCAACTTTTTCATGAAGACACGGGGCTACAGCAACAAGGAACGCAAAGCGGAGCTGATTGAAAAATTCAGGCTGGACCCGAAAAAGAAATGCAAGACGTACTCCAAGGGGAACCGGCAGAAAGTCGCGCTCATCAGTGCATTCCTTTCGGATGCAGAACTGCTGATCTTCGATGAGCCGACCTCCGGGCTGGACCCGCTCATGGAGCGCTCCTTCCACGAGGAGGTCATGCGTGCCCGTGCCGAAGGGAAGAGCATACTGCTGTCGAGCCACATTTTATCAGAAGTGGAAAAGCTCGCCGACCGGCTCGCCATCATCCGGGAAGGGGAAATCATCGAAACCGGCCGCCTCGAAGAACTGCGCCACATCACACGGATCGAGTATGTCGTTCAGGCAGAGGGCGACCTGGGGCTTTTGAAAGATCTCCCGTACGTCCATGACTTCACCGAAGGGGAGGAGAACACCCATATGCGCGTGGACAACGACAAGGCCGCCGAATTCCTCGAGGCACTCCATCCGATCGGTCCGACCCACCTCGAGACGCTGCCGCCGCGGCTTGAAGACATATTCATGCGCTACTATGAAGGCCGGAGTGATGAGTCATGACACATTTCCTTAAAATCGTGCTGCGCGATGTCAGCTTCCGCATGCTCATGTGGATCATCGGCATCTCGGCACTGACACTCGTCGTCCCGCCCGCTTTCGAAGGACTCTACGGCGACCCGGCTGAACGAGAACTGCTGAAGGAGACGCTCAGCAACCCGGCGATGGTTGCGATTGTCGGCCCTGTGCCTGAGGGTACGTACACCATCGCTGTCATGTTCGTCCATGAGATGATCGTATTCATGGCAATCGTGCACGGCCTTTTCGGCATCATGATCGCCAACGCCGTAAGCCGGAAGATGGAGGACAACGGCCTGCTTGAATATGTCAGCAGCGCAGGATTCACCCGCGGCAGCATCTTCCGGGCACAGCTCCTGATCGGTTTCATCATGAACATCGTGCTTGGAGCAGTCATCTTCGCAGGTCTCGGTTTGATGAACATCGAATCCTTCGATGCCGCGGGCAATCTGCTCTATGCGCTCGGCACCGCACTGTTCGGCATCCTGTTCTACACTTTCACCCTGGTGCTCGCGCAGCTGCTGCCGTCGTCCGACTGGTCTTTCGGCACCGCACTGGCAATCCTGCTGCTCCTGTATGTCGGGCGTGCGGTGACGGATGTCATCAATACGGACTATTCGGTGGCATTCCCATACCACTGGCTGACCCGCATGGAACCTTTCGGTACGGATAACTATGTCTGGCTGCTGCCGTTTGCAGTCATCCTGCTGTTCATCTGGCTTGCATGGGTGCTGTTCAGGAAGCGTGATCTTGATGATGCCTACATCACACCCGATTTCAAGGGGAGGGCCCGCAAAATCGGCAGCTATCCCCGCCTTCAGCTGTCAGGGATGAAGATGCTGATCACAAGCTGGCTTTTGGGCATGCTGCTCATCGGCCTGTCCTACGGCGCGATCTTCGGCGATCTTGACACATTCATCGGTGATAACGAACTCCTGGCACAGGCGATGGAGAGTGACTCCGGCACCGATCCGATCCTGCAGTTCATCAGCACTCTGATGATGGTCACCGTGATCGTCGGCGTCATTCCTGCACTGATGGTGTCTGCACGCATACTCCGTGAAGAGAAATCCGGACGTCTGGAAGTACTTGCGAGCGCTGGCATCAGCCGCGTCCACATGCTCATCACCCACGGGGTGCTCGGAACCATCACCGGCGCGTTTGGCCTGATGCTCTCCGTACTCGGCATGTACGCAGCGAGCATCGGCGTGGAGGGTATCGGACTGTCCCCCGGCGACTATATGATGACCGCACTGAACTATGCGGCTGCAGTCATCCTGTTCACCGGATTGTCGATGCTTGCGACCGGCATATCGAGGAAGCTGAGTACGCTGATCTGGCTCTACTTCATCTATGCATTCTTCGTCAACTACCTGGGGCTCATCATCGGGCTGGATGACGAATGGCGGATGGTGACACCATTTTATTACCTGGCCGAGATGCCGGCTGAAGAAATCGACTGGATGGCATGGCTGATCGTCACCCTGATCGGGGCGGCACTTGGTGCGGCTGGCGCACTTTTATTCGGAAGAAGGGATATCGGCTAAATAAAAATTCCGCAGACCTGTCACGAAGGCTGCGGAATTTTTCTGTTATTCGGAAGGGGGGCTCCCGGCTTCTGCGAACATCGATTTGCCGATGTTGCCCCTGTATCTCCAGATGTTCTGTATGACCGTCTTGATGACGGCATATGTCGGGATGGCGATCAGCATGCCGATGAAACCGGCGATGTTCCCCGCTGCCAGCACGACCGTGATGACCGTGAGCGGGTGCAGCTTCAGCGTCTGCCCCATGACGTTCGGCGTGATGAGGTTACTTTCGATCTGCTGTGCGATGAGCGTGATGAGCGATACCCAAACGAACATGATCGGGTCCTGGATGAGTGCAAGGAGTGCCGCCGGGATGAACGCGACCCACGGTCCGATGAACGGGATCAGGTTCATGAACAGCGCGAAGATCGCAAGCAGCAGCGCATAATCGAGCCCGATGATTGCATATCCGATGTAGAGGATGATGCACAGGATGAAGCTCACAAGCATCTGTCCCTGGATGAATGCCCGGAGCGTATTGTCAATGTCATTCATGAGCTCGGACAGGAACTGCTTGAACGTTCCCTTGAACGGTGAAGTCATCGCCGGGATGAACTTCTCATGGTCCTTCAGCAGGAAAAAGTAGAAGAACGGTATGAGAATCAGTGTCACCAGTACGCTCACAGTGCCCGAGACGATCGTGACCGCATTCCCCAGGAGGTTCGAAACCATCTGGGATCCCTGGTCAAGCGCATCCTGCACATAGGACTGCGGATCGAACGGCAGCCTGTCGCGCTGGGAAAGCAGGTAGTTGAACAGTTCCTCCATTTCCCTCTGGATCACCGGCGCCCTCGATACGAGGTTCTGCGTCTGCGTCGTCACCATTGGTACGATGATCATCGACAGGAGCGTAATGACAAGCAGTATGATGATGATGATCGCAAGGGTGCTTATGAGCCGCCCCGCTTTCCGTTTCTCAAGGAAACGCTGTATGGGTTCAGTAATGTAGTACAGCAGGCCGCCGATCAGAAGCGGGATGAATACTGTTGCTATGATTGTAAAGAACGGCTGGAAAACCACCTGCACCCTGATCGCAAGCATGATGATCAGCAGGGTGATGATGATTGCAATGCCGGTCTGGAACCAAACTTTTCTTGTCATGCACATTTTTCCCTTCTCGTTCAATTTGAAGATGATACAAGTGTATCACAGATTTTATCTTTCCAGAAAACAAACATTGATAAAAAATATGTGGACAAATGAAAACGCTTCCATTAGAATGATAATGTCTGAATAACCAGACAAAGGGGAAAGGGGAAAACTTAATATGCAGAATATCGTTGATTTTTTCAATGGACTCGTCTGGAGTCCGCCGCTTGTCTACGGACTGCTTGCCGTCGGACTGTACTTCAGCCTGAGGATGCGGTTCTTCCAGATAAGGCATTTCAAGGAAATGATCCGCCTGATGTTCCAGGGTGAGAAGTCACCTGTCGGAATATCCAGTTTCCAGGCTATCGCCGTCTCCCTCTCGGGACGCGTCGGTACCGGCAACATCGTCGGCGTGGCAACCGCGATTTTCATAGGTGGCCCGGGCGCCATTTTCTGGATGTGGCTCATTGCCTTCCTCGGCGCCGGGAGCGCGTTCGTGGAATCCACACTTGCACAGATCTACAAGCAGAATGAAGACAACCAGTACCGCGGAGGTCCAGCATACTACATCGAAAAGGGGATCGGCGGTAAAATCGGCAAGATATATGCTGTCATATTCGCTCTTGTTACCATACTTGCCACAGGCTTCCTGCTGCCGGGCATCCAGTCCAACTCCATCGCGGGATCCATGACCAATTCATTCCCTATGCCGCACTGGGTCGTCGGTGCCGGGCTTGTCCTGCTTGTCGGCATCGTCATCTTCGGCGGCATCAAGTCGATCGCCAACGTCGCTACGGCTGTGGTGCCTTTCATGGCGGTCGTATACGTCATCGTTGCAATCATCGTCGTGATCATCAATATCCAGGATGTGCCGGCGATGTTCGGCCTCATCTTCAGGAGCGCATTCGGTATGGAGCAGCAGTTCGGCGGCATCGTCGGCGGCATGATTGCCATCGGTGTCCAGCGCGGCATCTATTCCAACGAAGCCGGACAGGGGACCGGGCCGCATGCAGCGGGTGCCGCTGAAGTCTCCCACCCTGCCAAGCAGGGGCTTGTCCAGTCGTTCTCGGTCTATGTGGACACGCTTTTCGTGTGTACGGCGACAGCACTGATGATCCTCATGACGGGCATGTACAATGTGTCTGACGGCGGAGACGGATTCATCGTGGATTCAGGTGTCTACCAGGAATCCCCGGGCGGTGAGCGGAACTACTCGGGAACCGTCGCCTATACGCAGGCCGGACTGGATAATACATTCCACGGCCAGGAGACATTCAATCCCGACTTTGTCGGATTCGGCTCCTACTTCATCACGTTTGCACTGTTGTTCTTCTGCTACACCACGATACTTGCCTACTACTACATTGCAGAGACCAATCTTGTATACATCACCCGCGGACGCTGGCCCATCATGAAGACACTGCTCGGACTGATGCTGGTCCTGTCAGCCTTCTACGGTACCGTGAGCACCGCCGGGCTCGCATGGGATATGGGCGACCTCGGTGTCGGCCTGATGGCATGGCTCAACGTGATCGCCATACTGATCCTTCAGAAGCCTGCACTCCGGGCGCTGAAGGATTTCGAGCAGCAGAAGAAACAGAAGGGCTCCGGAAAATTCGCAATCTACCGGCCGGATGAAGGCGAAGTCAAAAATGCCGGGTTCTGGCATCACGACTATCCGGAACGGCTCAGACAGGAAGACTATCAGTATCCCGGGGAGGACATCCCTAAGAAATAATAATTGTTTAACGATTGCCCCCTTATTGGTAGAATCATCATGAGGGGGTTTTACTTATGGATATGACACCAGGAAAGGTGCACACGATCGATTTCCAGTCGGAGACACTGGGTGACACATATGAAATTCAATACTATCTTCCTAAAAATTTTTCTGATCTCTACAAGCATCATGTCGTGCTGACTTTCGATTCGCAGGATTTCTTCAAATACGGCCAGATCGAAAGGCAGTATGAGAAGCTGTGGGAAGCGGGCGAAGCCGAACGCGCCATCATCGTCGGCGTACCGTATCCGTCGGTCGGGTGGCGGAATGATTATTTCAGTCCGAATGGCGAACATCACGACCTATTCGTGTCGTTCGTCTCCCGCGAGCTGATCCACTGGATTGACAATACCTTCCCGACGTTGAAGGTCGGTACGTCACGCGTATTGATGGGCGAGTCACTGGCTGGGAGCTTTGCTTTCTCGGTCGCCGCGGCCTATCCGGCGACATTCTCGCAGGCGGCCGCCTTCAGCCCGTTTGTCGACGAGGATTTTATTGGCAGGTTTGAATCACAGCCGATGCTCATGCACCTTGATTTGTATCATACGATCGGGCTCGGGGAGGACGACTTTACGACAATTTCCGGCGAGCAGGCCGATTTCCTGACACCAAACCGCAGACTGAACGAATATCTCGAGGGGGAACCGCTCGAATATGAGTACCGGGAACTGGATGGCGGCCACATCTGGAAAACGTGGAAGCCGGAACTTGGCAGCATACTGAAACACTATCTGAATTAGATATTATGGATTTTTGCAAAAAGTCTGATATAATTGAATTAAAATACACAGGAGGAATCAAGATGAATTTTGGGGTAGCAATGTTTCCATCCAAACAACTTCAGGACAAAGTAAACCAGTACAGAAAAAGATATGATGCGCATTATGCACTCATCCCGCCTCATATCACGGTGAAAGAAAGCTTCGAAGCGGATGAGTCCGATAAAGAGAAAATCATCGAATATCTTAAAGATGTTGCCAAAAATCATAATCCTGTAGATATTGAAATCAAGAAAGTCTCCAGCTTCGTGCCGAACTCACAGGTTATCTACTTCAAAGTGGAGAAGAACGAACCGCTGAAAGCCATCCATGACGATCTCAACAATGGGGATTTCTACGGCGAAAATCAGCATCCGTTCGTGCCTCACTTCACCATCGCACAGGGACAGACGTCCCAGGAATATGAAGACATGTTCGGCCATCTGAGCATGATCGGCATCGACCACTCGGAAACACTCAATAAGATCAGCCTCTGCTTCCAGCTCGAGAACGGCATGTGGCAGGTATCCGAGACATTCCGCCTCGGCACAGGTGAATGACTCTGCGTTTTATTTGTGTTTGGAAGCCCCTCCACAGTGTGGAAGGGGTTTTTTGTGTGGGATGTGATTGGCGGCCGGGGATGGTTGTGGTTGGCGGACGCGGCGGATTCTGCGGTGGCCGGAAACCGTCTTTGGCGAACACGGCGGATTCTGCGGTGGCCGGAAACCCGCTTTGGCGGACGCGGCGGATTCTGCGGTGGCCGGAAACCCGCTTTGGCGGACACGGCGGATTCTGCGGTGGCCGGAAACCCGCTTTGACGGACACGGCGGATTCTGCGGTGGCCGGAAACCCGCTTTGGCGGACACGGCGGATTCTGCGGTGGCCGGAAACCCGCTTTGTCGGACACGGCGAATCTCGCGGTGGCCGGAAACCCGCTTTGGCGGACGCCGGTGATTCCACCGTGTCCGCAACACATACTTATCAGTGGGTGTTTGAACCGTAACGGGATATATAATTATTATCTAGAAGCAACTTGTCTATGTCCTGATTTTTAATGATGTAATATGTGGATTTCCCCTGCCCAACTTTGACACAATACTTGTTTAAAAGTCTCCTTACGCTTCTTATGTGAAGAATATCTCCAAGGAAAAGTCTTATACTCCGGGTTGTCATCCTCTCATTAAAAAACAATACTGAGTAATCAATGATTCCCCTTACGAACATTTTCTCCAGGGATTCCTTATAGCCACATCCCCCGCATACAGCAATATAATTTCTTGCATTCATTTCAAAAGATCCACACCTGCTGCAGTAGCTGCCGCACTTTACTCTCGCGGCATCCACTTCCGGTAATGCCATCGGGTCATCTATAAAGTAATCCTTCAGCTTCAATGAAATACCACGGGCACGTGCGTCGATGTGTATTTTATTCAACTCTTTCATATAGTGCCGCAGCATTGACCGCTGTACAATATTCTTCTCATCCTCCGGTGCGATATTCAGATTGAAATTCGGATTTACAAATACCACTTTGTATTCACGCTCAAAATTAAGTTGGAGCAGCGCCCGCAGCTTCAATAACTTATTTCCCGTCCGGGCGGCCTGCGCCAGGGGATCCTCGGAAATCTGTGTACCGTTTATGAACCATCCGCTATCTTTGTAGGAATAAAGGCCGCTGTAATTTTTTATTTCGTTCACCATCAGCTTATTTCCGGTAATGATCAACGAGTCGATCTGCAGAGTACTCCCCTCTATCTTCAGCCACAGGTCCCTGTAGATCAGCAGGTTGTCATGTCCAGATTCTTCAAATATGCTGTCATACTCCTACTCACCCTCGAACCCCCTTTTCAAAATAGACAATTTCCTCACTTCCGGAGCCGTCAATTCACATCTGCGGGAAAGCGTCTCTAAAAACTTCAGCTCCTTCGGTTTCATCCTGTCATTTAAAAACATGCATTATACCTCCTTAAATAAAAATCCTCTTACCATATATATGTATAAAAACTGCTGATTTGATTTTTTATCAAGCAAATAATAATGGTGATATTACACTTTCGTGTAAAAGTACTGTTTTAAATAACGGAGGCCGCGTGGACACCCTTTCCAGCCTCCCCCACGCAAAAAACCCGGGCGCCTCCAAAAGGAGGGCCCGGGCCCGGAAATCAACAGCCTGTTTCTACGCCATGATGTGGTAGCCGGAGTCGACGTGGACTACTTCGCCTGTGATGCCGCTTGCGAAATCGCTCAGGAGGAACGCGACAGTGTTTCCGACTTCGAGCTGGTCGACGTTCCTGCGGAGTGGTGCACGTTCTTCGATTTCCTTCAGGATGGACTTGAACTCGCCCACCGCTGAAGAGCTGAGTGTACGGATTGGTCCGGCGGATACTGCGTTGACGCGGAATCCATCTTCACCGAGGTCGTATGCGAGATAGCGCACGCTTGCGTCGAGTGCCGCCTTGGCAACGCCCATCACGTTATAGTTCGGCATTGCACGCTCGCCGCCGAGGTATGTCATCGTCACGAGGCTGCCGCCTTCATTCATGATCTTCTTCGCATGCTTGGCAACGACTGTCAGCGAGTAGGTGCTGATATCGAGCGCATTCTTGAAACCTTCGCGGGAAGTTTCGCTGTAGCCGCCCTGCAGCTCATCCTTGCCGGCGAAAGCGATCGCGTGCAGCAGGCCGTCGATGCCGCCTGTCTTCTCACCGATTTCTTTGAACGCAGACTCGATCTGCGCATCGTCCTGAACATCACATTCCACAACGATGTCGTGGTTGCCCTCAAGCTCGTCCAGAAGCTTCTCAAGCTCACGGCGGAAACGCTCGTTCAGGATCGTGAAGACAAGTTTCGCACCCATTTTATCGAGTGCACGTGCAGCGCCCCACGCAATACTGCGCTTATTTGCAACACCCATGATGACATAGGTTCTACCTTCGAGATTCATAAATGATTAACTCCCTTTTCGGATTTGGCGCACAGAGCCGCAGCCCCCCGCCAAAACAGTTTATAGTTTGTTATTAGTACCTACTCCTAATCTACAGTTTTTCATCCCCGATTGCAACTAAAAAATGCGTTTCGCGGATAAAACCCTCCGGCTCGGGCGTGCCCGTCCGCAGCCAAAAAAACGCCGGGTCAGAAAAAGCCGCCGCAGTGCGGCAGCTTCCTCATCAGTACAGTTCCAGCTCTCTTTTCAGCTCCTCGACATAATCCGTCTCCCCGGTGACGAAAATCTTGTCGTCGACTTCGAGAGGCGTGTCCCCGTGCGGGACGATCGATTCCTGGCCGCGGAGTATGCGCAGGAAGATGATGTCGCCCGCAAAGGGGAAGCTGCGCAGGATCATGCCGTCGTACATGTAGTTGTTCATGTGTATTTCGTAGATTGACGTCTCCTCGTCCGAGAGGAGTTCGATCATGTTCGGCGATTCGATGAGGCCTCTCAGCAGTGTCTTCGAGCTGAGCATCGTGGAGAAGAGTTCATAGCCCAGCTTCTTGACCTCCTCCTCCTGCCTCGGATCGTCCACGCGGTAGATGATCCGTTCGACGCCCGCCTCCTTGGCGAGGCTGGCGACCTGCCAGTTGAGCGAGGAGTCGTTGGCGCCGACGACCAGAATATCCGTATCGAATGCGTCCAGCTCCGAAAGCGTCTCTTTCGAATACTCAGGTATTTCATGGAACGTCAGGCTTTCCTTGTTCGACCCCCGTGAGTTCGAGAAGTTCCTGTGGAAGATGAGTTTCACATTGTAGAGGCCGCCGGCGATGGCTTTTGCCACCGGCACAGTCAGCTGGTTGTTCCCGATGATGGTCACGTTGATGACTTTGTCCACCTCTTCATGCACCGGATAGAGCTGCTTGAAGAGCACCGGCGTGATTATGCAGGCGATCACTGCACTGAGGATGAACATGCCCCTCTCGACATCCGAAATCATGCCGATCTGCTCGGCGATGACCGCGGCGGCGATGACGAGTGACAGCGTGGACGTCAAAAGGAAGCTCGCCGCCGACACGCGCTTCACGTCGAAATAGCGCAGCAGCACGGCAACCGGAATCACCTTGCTCAGGAAGTATGCCGCGAGCAGCACCGGAATCATGATGAACACACGGCTGTCCTGGAACATCGACGGCAGGTCAAGGTCCACACCGACCATGATGAAGAAGATCGGGATGAAGAATCCGTAGCCGAAAGAATCCAGTTTCGTGTGCATGTCCTTCTCGGGTTTCAGCAGGCTGACGATACAGCCGGCGATGAAGGCACCGAGGATATTCTCGGCACCGACACCTTCGGCGAGTGCCGCAAGCATGATGATCAGCGCGAACACGCCCCGGATGCCGATCTGCATCGTGCCGTTGTCCATCTGCTTGAGGAACTGCGCATGGTGCATGACGCGCCCCAGGAAATAGAACAGTATGGCGAAGACGACCAGTATGCCCATCAGCCATATCGGCTGGCTGGAATCCGCATAGAGCTGGGAATAGAACGCGAGCATGATCATCGTCACTAGATCCGCAATGACCGCGACCAGCAGGATGACCTGCCCCATCTGCCTTGTTATCAGGTTCGTCTCCTTCAGGGTCGGCACAACGACGCCGAGCGAGATGGTGGAGATGATGATGACGAGCAGGAACACGTCATCAAAGATGCCCGCCCAGCTCATCATGAGGGCAAACAGCAGGCTGAGCAGCAGTATGCCTGCGAATATCGACAGCGTGAGCACCAGTAAGTTCGGCAGCGGACGCTTCAGTATCTTTGATTTTTTTTGCTGCCCGGATTTCTGGATGAATGCGTCGAAGTCTATCTCCAGGCCGCTCAGGAACATGAGGAATATGAACCCGAGAGTTGACAGGATGTTGAGCCATGGATCGTTCGGATCCACGATATTCAAAAACGAATTACCGATGACGACACCGATGATGATCTCTGCAACCACTACCGGCAGAAAGCTGATTTTGAGCCGGTTGACCAGTATAGGTGTGAGCAGCGCTGCGAGCACCACGATGGCGAGCGATAATACGGATGGTCCATGTTCCATAGTTTCTCCTTAGATCAGGTAAGACATAAATGTGTTGGCAAGCGAGAAGTAGATCAGAAGGCTGATGATGTCATTCGCCGTCGTGATGAACGGGCCGCTTGCCACCGCAGGATCGATGCCCACTCGCGCCATCGCAAGCGGCACCAGTGTGCCGAGCAGCGTCGCGAGCGTCATCGCGATCATGAGGCTTGCGCTCACGATCATGCCGAGCACCGGAGACTGGTACATCAGCACGATGATGGTGAACAGCACCGCCCCGCAGACGACACCGGTGATGACACCGGAGCCCATCTCACGCAGGGCGAGCTTCACCTTGCTTGCTTCCTGTATTTCCCCTGTCGCGATACCGCGGACGGCAACGGCGAGGGATTGAGTGCCGGTGTTGCCGGCCATCCCGCCGATGATGGGGATGAAGGCTCCAAGTATTGCCACCTGGGCCAGTGTATCTTCGAATGTGGTCAGCATCGTCGCCGTAATCATTCCCATGAACGTCAGGCCGACAAGCCACGGCAGCCGCTTTTTGGCTGTCGAGACCGAAGAATCCGTAGTCGGTTCGATCTCGCTCATACCGGCGAGCCTGGAGTAGTCCTCCCCCGCCTCTTCGTGGATGACATCCATGATGTCATCGGCTGTGATGATGCCGACCAGATGATCCTGATAATCGACGACCGGCACGGCCAGGAAATCGTAATCCCGCATGATCTGCGCGACATCCTCCTGGTCGTCCGACACGCGTACTGATACGACACGATCTGTCATGATATCCCCGATATACTCGTCATCGTCGGCGATGATGAGTTCGCGGAGTGACATGATGCCGGCAAGGCGCCGCTCTTCGTCGACCACGAAAACGTAATAGATCGTCTCCGAGCCCGGTGCCTTCTCTTTCAGATGACGCATGGCCTCCCGGACTGTCATGAGCGAGGTCACGCTGACGAATTCGGTCGTCATGATACCACCGGCGGTATCCTCCTCATAGTTCATGAGGGTGCGTATTTCACGCGCATCCTCCCTGTCCATCAGCGTGAGGAACGAAGTCAGCTTCTCCCTTGATACCTCGTTCAGTATATCGACGGCATTATCATACTGCATCGCCCCGAGCATGTGTGCCGCATAGCGCGCGTCCATCCCGTCGAAGATCTCCTCGAACTCATCCGCTTCGAGCTCGAGATTGTCGAAGAAATCGGACACCTCTTCAGGATCCAGGAAATGATAGAGGCGTGTGCGCTCATCATCCCCGATCTCCAGGTAGAATTCGCTCTGCTCATAGCTGTGGAGCGCGAGGAACTCTTTCCGGAAGTCGTCTATATTATCATCTTTGAGCATGGAGCGCAATGTCCTGTGCATCACCATTTCATCTGCGTTTTCGTTGAACTCTGCCAACTCTGCCACCACCTGTCATTATTTCTTTATACTCATCTTCCCGGGAGCGGGAATCTTTACATATCCAACTACAAAAAGCACTTTCTCAAGTGCTTTTTACTCAGCGGAGATGAATGAGTCATGGACTCTTCTCCAGAACGGGAACGGCCTGAATCTCGCAAAACGGATCTTCTCATCCGCTACCCGGAACTGGATGGATTTCACCCCTTTATGTACGAGGTTGATATGATCGATCGTCAGATTGTATATTTCACTGTTCACCGGGTTGACGTGGCATGTATGGTGCTTCGGCAGCACAAGCGGCGAGCCGACCGTCCGGAACACGCGGTTGTTGATCGAGGCGATCTCTGTGATCTGTATCGCTTCGAGCGATGGATGGATCAGTGCACCACCCAGAGCCTTGTTGTAGGCCGTCGATCCTGACGGAGTCGAGATGCAGAGGCCGTCTCCGCGGAACCGCTCGAAATGCTGGTTGCGGATATCTACATCCATCACGAGCGTCGTGCCGTTGTTCGTACGGAGCGTCGCTTCGTTCAGCGCGAGATAGCGCGTCTCGGTACCCGCGGTCCCATACCGCACAATCGTCTCAAGCAGCGGATATTCGATCACCTGGAACTCGTCGTTCTGGATCGAAATGATAAGCCGCTCCACCTCGTGCGGCAGCCAGTCCGCATAGAACCCGAGGTGCCCCGTATGGACACCGACGAAAGCCGTGTGATCCATCAGATGCTGGTAGCTGTGGAACGCCTGCAGCAGCGTCCCGTCCCCGCCGACCGAAATGACGATCTCCGGAGCCTTTTCATCCGGCGTCATCCCCATGTCGACCATATAGTTCATCATCTTGTCTTTCAGTGCGTTCGATTTCGTGTCCCCTTTGGAGACGATGAAGAATTTCATCTGCATCCGCCCTTCCTTCCTGAGAATAAAAACCGTATGTCCCTTGTCTATATGTTGCGCTTTTTAGTGTAGTATTTCTGTGCGTCCTGGATCTCCTCGCGGATTTCAGACATTTCCTGATCGAGGAGGTATGCCGCCTCCGCCGCATTCTGGAGCCGCTTTTTGATTTCGGGCGGGTATTCACCGCTGTACTTGTAGTTCAGCGTATGCTCGATTGTCGCCCAGAAGTTCATCGCCAGTGTACGGATCTGTATTTCAGCCAGGATGTCCACCGTCCCTTCGGTGGTCTCCACCGGATATTCGACGATGAGATGGTAGGAACGGTAGCCGCTCTCCTTCGTATTTTCGATGTAGTCACGCTCTTCGACCACCGACATGTCCGAACGTGCGCGGATCAGTTCCGTGATGACTTTGATGTCATCGACGAACTGGCACATGATGCGGATGCCCGCGATATCGTACATCCCGGCACGCAGCTGGTCATACGGGATATCACGGGTACTCGCCTTCTCTATGATGCTCTGTACCGGCTTGACGCGTGCGGTCACAAATTCGACCGGAGAGGACTGGCGCTTCAACTGATAGTCTTTGCGCATTCCCTTCAGCTTAACTTTGAGTTCTTCGACAGCCTGTTTGTACGGCCTCAGAAACTTCTCCCATTCTTCCATCAAAAACACCCCAGTCAGTTATCGTACTATATTCTGAATTGTTCCCTGACGGCACTTTCGAATTCCCTGCCGTAGTTATTGTTGTCAACGATGTTATCAAGCAGGAAGTCCATCTCTTCCCAGAAATCGGCGAGTGTGATTCTGCCGTTCAGCATGATTTCCTTATTCCTGTAATCGTTCAGCATGGACCATGTCTCCTTTACGAAGTGCACTCTCCGGAATGCATCCCCATCATCCAGCAGATAGATGAAACTCATGTTGTCGGAGTCCACGATCATGCGTGAGGCAGCCGACATCCCCGTGAGATCTGCGTCAGCATGGCATTTCAATATTTCTTCTTCAAATTTGATTTCGTCTACGTATATATCCAAATTATTCACTCCTTGCGCACTTTATTCTACCACAGTACAGCATTTTTGATAACGCTTAGACCTGTTTGCTTTACAGTCCATTTCAATTTATAGATAATGTAGTCAAGGAGTGGATTCCATAATGAAAGAGTTGGAAATAGAATTCAAGAACATGCTGAACGGCCAGGAATACGGACGGCTCGAAGAGAAATATTTCAGCGGCCAAAAGCCGGTTGTGCAGACGAATTTCTATATAGATACACCGGATCTCGATATGAGAAAGAACAGGATACTGCTCCGCATCCGCGACGCCGAGGGCGTCCAGATGATGACATTGAAGGAGCCGACTGAAAAAGGCGTGATGGAATACCACGGCGAAGTCTCAGGCGAACTGAATTTCGACCGTGATATCCGCCCCGGCGAGCTGCCTGAAATCATCCGGGGTGAGCTCGCACGCTATGACATCGATACATCACAGCTCAGGGTATACGGTGCCCTGTCCACCGAGCGGCGTCAGGTCACCTACAGGGAAGGGCTCCTGGTACTCGACCGCAATACGTTTTTGGACGAGGAGGATTTCGAGTTGGAGTATGAAGTGGACAACTATGATAAAGGGGAGACCCGCTTCCTGCACCTCCTTGAGGAAGCCGGCATAGAACGCCGCGGTGAGGTCACGAAAAGCGAGCGTTTCTACAACAAGCTCGCAAGCATCAGGACGGGTGATAACTATGCCTATACCATTTAAGGAGATCGGCGAAGAGAAGCTCTACCGGATGATTGACACCTTCTACTCCTACGTTGCCGAGGATGACAGGATGAACTTCCTTTTCCCGGATGACCTTAGCGAGACTGCCTACAAACAGAAGCTGTTCCAGACACAGTTCCTCGGCGGTCCGAATCTGTACAACCAGGAATACGGACATCCGATGATGAAGATGAGGCACATGCCGTTCCGCATTACACCGCATGCGAAAGAGGCGTGGCTGGAAAATATGGGAAAAGCGATGGATGATGTCGGGCTTGAAGAGGAAATGCGTGAATACCTCATGGCCCGCTACACAATGACCGCGAACCATATGGTGAATTCAACAGATTAAGCAGGGTGAGGACATGAATAATTCCCGCGAACAGTCACTTGTACTTGAGCCGACAACCCGCCATGTTGAGATCTTCTACTTTTTCGATCCATTTTCAGAAAGCTGCCGCGAGATGGAACCCATCATCAACAAGCTCCTGATCGAATATCGTGGACACGTTTCCATCACCAAGATCCTTGCACCGTCACTGACCGTCCTGACCAAGTGTCAGGCACAATCCACATCGGACATCGATAACATCGCACTCGCCTACAAGGCGGCCGAAATACAGGGGCGCAACAAGGCGCGCGCCTTCATCCGCTACGTGCTGAACCGCATCGCACCGACGCGCAGCATCTGCACCGTCGAACACATGGAGGCGAGCGCGCGTCTCGCCGGTCTTGATATATCCACATTTTTCAACGACGCGCGCTCCGAAGCAGCGCGGACAATGCTCCGACGCGATCTCTCCGTCTACCGGGAGATGGACGTCGATACACTGCCCGCCATGGTTTTCTTCTCAGGTGATGTGCATGCTGAAGGTGTAAAGGTGGAGGGCGTCTACCCCTACCATATATACACATATATCATCAACGAGCTTGTCGATGCAGAGATAGAGAAACATCAGCTTCCGAGCATCCATGACTACATCGAATCATTCGAAGTCGTCAGCTTCCACGAACTGAAAACAGTGTTCGAATGGCGCAGCGGCCTGCTGCTGAACGAATTGAAAAAACTCCGCCTGCAGCGCCTGATCGAAGAGGTAGAGACCGACGAAGGCACCTATTACCAGATATTCGGGGGGACGTCGAGTCTCGGGAAATAGTATTTATATGTATCGGATATAGAAACCCGGCCTGTCGGCCGGGTTTCTTTGTGTTGCCTGCCGTGTCCGGCAAAGACGGGTTCCGGACACCGCACAATCCACCGTGTCCGACAAAGACGGGTTCCGGACACCGCACAATCCGCCGTGTCCGCCAAAGACGGGTTCCGGACATAAAAGAGGCAGACCCTGGCGGGCCTGCCTAATATCGTCATTTTGGAATCCGACTGCGCCATGCGCAACCGTTATAAAGAGAGATCTAATCAAAAATAAAAAAGCAGCACACCTTCTGTAGTGTGCTGCTCAAACAAAGGGGATGGGAGAAATTTTTCACTGTTTTAACAAAGGGGTATGTTTCAGTGATAAAAATTTCATGTCTAAACTATATCACGGTCAACAAGGTTATGCAACAGTTTGAACTACTTTTCACAATACTGACACAATGAAAACGTATTCACATTCTTTTTTCTCATACTGACCTTATATAACTTGAAAAAATATTGATTTCATGCGGTTTATACCCATTTTGTCATGAAAATTCCTTCCCTGATCTTTGACCAATAACTCCTGCTCCAAGGTGTAATGATACACGATAAGAGATATTAATCACTGTCAATTCCTTTTTCTTATACCTCTTTTATGAATAAATATTCATAAATAATCATATGAATGCATACAACTTGAACCGGATATTCTAAAGGCATGCACAGTCAGTCCATCCATTAAACTGAATATCAAAAAAAGGCAGATCCGTTATCGGGATCTGCCTGCCCTGTTTTACAGCCCGGTCTCCTCAAGCAGCGCTTCGAACTGGTCGAGCTGGCTTTCGAACACTTTCATGGCGTTTTCCACCGGCTCGGATGTGGTCATATCGACGCCCGCATTTTTCAGCACCTCTATCGGATAGTCGGAGGAACCTTTTTTCAGGAATTCCCTGATGTACCGCTCTGCAGTTTCGCTGCCCTCTTCGAGCACCTGTTTCGACAGGCTGGCTGCAGCAGCATATCCTGTTGAATACTGGTACACGTAATAGTTCATGTAGAAATGCGGGATCCTCGCCCATTCCACATCGATGTAGTCGTCATATTCCACTGCATCCCCGAAGTACTTGCGGTTGAGCTCTCCGTAGATCTCATTGAGTCCGCCCGCTGTGAGCGGCTCTCCCGCTTCTTTCATGGAATGGATCCTGTGTTCGAACTCTGCGAACATCGTCTGTCTGAAGACAGAGCCCTTGAAGCCTTCGAGCTGTTCATTCAGAAGATAGAGTTTCTTCCTGTTGTCCTCGAGATTCCTGAACATGTAGTCAGCGAGCAGCGCCTCGTTGAAATTGCTCGCCACTTCCGCCACGAAAATGGAATAGCCGGACATGTTCGACGGCTGATTCTGACGGCTGTAGTAGCTGTGCACACTGTGACCGAACTCGTGTGTCAGTGTGAACAGATTGTTCACGTTATCCTGCCAGTTCATCAATATGAACGGGTTGGTGCCGTATGTGCCCGAGGAATACGCACCGCTTCTCTTCCCTTTATTCTCGTAGATGTCGACCCAGCGGTTCTCGAGCCCTTCGCGGATGATGCCGACATATTCCTCACCCATCGGCTCGAGCGAGTTCAGCATCCATTCCTTCGCCTCTTCGTAGCTCATCTCGAAATCGATGTCCCCGACCATCGGTACATAGACATCGTACATCCTGAGCTCATCCAGGCCGAGCAGCCGCTTGCGGAGCTCTGTGTATCGGTGCATGAGGTGGAGGTTCCGATTCACCGTCTCCACCAGCTGATCGTACACCTTTTCGGGAATGAAGTTATTGGACAGCGCCAGATGCCGCGCCGAATCATAGCCTCTCGCCTGTGCCTGGAATACGTGCGTGTTGACGACACCCTGGAGCGTCTGGCTCAGTGTATTTTTGAAGTCGCCATATCTCGTATACAGATTTTCATAGGCAGATCTGCGCAGTTCACGGTCCGGCGACTTGAGCAGATCAATGTATGTCCCCTGGGTCAGGGCGTGCCTGTTGCCTTCTGAATCGATCGCATCGGGGAATTCGAGGTCCGCATTATTGAACATGCCGTATGTGGACGATGGTCCTGCCAGGACTTCCCCCGCCTGGGCCATGAGCTTCTCCTCTTTGTCACTGAGTACATGGGCCCGCTTGGCGTTCAGTTTTTCAAGATCGAAGGCGAATTCGGACAGACGTCCGTCCCTCGTCCAGGATTTCAGTTCCGACTCATCGATATTCATGATTTCCGGGACGAGGAAGCTCCAGGCCGTGCTGAATTTGACGGCGAGCGTCCTTGCTTTCGCCTCCATCGCGCTGTACGTATCATCCGATGTGTCCTGATCATGCTTCAGGTGGGCGTAGACATAGAGTTTGCTGACTTCGATGTCGATTTCCCGCTCCGTCTCCAGGGCGTCTGCGAGCGAGTCTGCGGAATCAATCGCTCCTTTGAATTTCTCCTCTTCGCCGAGACGTTCCTCAAGTGCTTTATATTTCTGCTCAAACGCTTCGTCCGACTCGAAAATCGTCGTCAGATCCCACGTGTTTTCTGTCTGCTGTTCATCCCTTGTAATGACTTTTGCCATCCTTACCCCTCCAGTATCAAGATAATATAATTTTCTCAATATTCGACCGGAATTTCAAGTGCCGAAACTTATTGTGAATTAAATAACATATAGTAGCCGTACAGCAGTTCCTCCATCACCTGCTTCTTCGCCGGGGCGTCCTGCACGGTACGCATCCGTATGAACTGCTCGAACATATCCATATGGAATGTCCCCCTTTTTATATGAAGGTACAAAAACAGCTTCCATTCAAGCGGCGGATTCAGTATCCAGCGCTCAGCCTCTATCGTCCAGCATAGATGGGACGGAATCCCGCTGTCATCGAGCCCCAGATGATACATGAAAGACAAGGTAGGATTCAGGACACTCCGCTGCTGTTTTTCCCGCTGGATCATCTGTCTGATTTCGCTCCGGGTCAGCCGCCTCATTTTTTGCGGATGGAATGGCTTTACCTCAAGGAGTCCGGACGCATCGAGTTCACTTTTCACATAAGACCACCTGCGGCAGCCGTGGTTGTGATGGAGCATGATTCTGTGGACTTTTTTGGTTTTCACATTGTAGGTGAATAAAGATCTCATGTACTGCGTCGACAGCTGGAAACTCGTTGGCATGCACCTGTCCGATTCCATGCGGATGCTCTCTTCGTCAAGCAGCCAGATGACCTCCATGCCGAGCGAATGATACCCTTTCGACCGTTCGCCGATCAGGTCGGCGGATATCGTGGAAAACTGAACTTCCAGCGCGAGCCTTTCGTCCACCAGAAGGTCCGGGATCTGCTCGATGGCTGGCAGATAGTACTCCATGGCAACGGGGTCGGTTTCCCTCAATTTCAGATACAGATCATGCTTTGCCTGCAGATGCTCCATCGACTCTTTCTTGTAGAGGTACCGGATGCAGTCCAGTATTCTGTGGTGTGAGAAGTGAGGCAGTTTGATATTCCCCGATTTGAATGTGACAGGGGCATCACAGACCGGACAGAAATACTTCCTGTTCTTCAGTGCATCCGCGGCCGTGATCTGGCTGCCGTTTTCATCCAATGCTAAAAACATATAAAAAACCTCCTTTTCTATATATATGCTGGAAAAGGAGGTTTTTGATTATTTTTTCTGTCAGATAAATTATTTTACTTTAAAATATTTTCTTACCTGGGCCCTGACGTTGCTGCTCATGATGATCGTGCCGTATTCCTCTATCACCATTGAAGCAATTTCCGCCGGTGTACTGTACTCGAGCAGCTTCGCTTCGACACGCTCGATATCCATATAGTCCAGGCGGTAGTCGAAGAAAATCTGATAGTAATACTTGCCGCCATACGTAAACAGCAGATCTTCATACTGAGTTTCGTCCAGTTCCACTTCGTGGGTATACTTGATCAGGTCTTCTATATCATCGAAATGGACCATCACAGGTTCCTTCGTCACCGGAACTGTCCCCTTATTGTCCTCGGCCGCCCCCTCAAGGAAGTTTTCTATATCATTGTTATTTATATTCATAGGCGTCTGCTCCATTGAGAAAGGATCGTCTTCATCACGTGACTTGGAAACTACTACTTCCACTCCTTTGTCATAGGCATGCACCTGAATCCAGAGCGGGCCTTCCATCGTAAAGTCGTCTTCCTGCTCATGGTTCACTTCATCCATGATCGACCAGAAGAATTCTTCGCCGCGTTTTCTGTTCATCCAGAGATCGTCCCGGTCAAAGCCGCGTTTTTCGATATCCTGATAGGTTATGAAAAACTTGATCGTCGAATCATTCACTCTTTCAATTCTCATCCTTCTCACTCCTTTTCACCGAGAATGGCTTCTATATATATTATACCCCATACACTCAGGGTAATACCAATTTTGGAATTGTAATCCATTATACGCCAAAACACCCGCGGATATCAAGATATCCGCAGGTGTTTCCAACGTAAGTATTATATCAGTTTAAGGGAAGAAACTTACATTTCAGCTAAGCGTTTTGCCTCTTTAAGATGGAACGTCCTTACAGTCCTCGGGAGGAAACGGCGAATTTCATCTTCGTTGTACCCCACCTGCAGACGCTTGTCGTCCATGATGATCGGCCTTCTGAGAAGCCCCGGATTTTCCATGATCAATGTGTACAGTTCATGCATAGGCAGGCTGTCGATATCAACAGCAAGTTTTTGGAAAGTTTTGGACCTTGTGGAAATAATCTCATCCGTACCATCTTCAGTCATTCTTAGAATGGACTTCACCTCATCAAGTGTCAGTGGTTCAGAGAATATATTTCTTTCAGTGTAGGGAATATCGTTTTCTTGTAACCATGCTTTTGCTTTACGGCATGATGTGCAGCTTGGAGAAGTAAAAAGTGTTACCATATCGCTCACACTCCAATTTCAAAAGATTTGTAATAGTAGTCTGTACCCGTACAGTTAAAACATAAACCAGATAGGTATGATTTAACTTAAAACGTTTGTATGACTCATTTACAGTTATAATTATAACCCCTGAACATTAAAATAAAATGAGAAAACTCTAATAATCTCGCAAAATTTCAGGAAAATTGTTAAGATATTTTGAAGATGGTCCCATCTGCACCGTTATTGCAAGGACTCAGGAAGTTTATTATCATATAAATAATGACATAATAAAAGGTGATTACGACATGAAAACATTATTCTCGGGTGTTCAGCCCAGCGGCATCCCGACCATTGGGAACTATATCGGAGCGTATAAGCAGTTCGTCGAAATGCAGCACGAATACGATTCATATTTCTGCATCGTCGACCAGCATGCGATAACCGTACCACAGGACAGGCTCAAACTGCGTGAAAATACGAAGAAACTTGCAGCAATCTACCTCGCTTCAGGGCTCGATCCCGAAAAGATCACGCTTTTCATCCAGAGTGAAGTCGCGGCGCACTCCAAGGCGGCATGGATGCTGCAGTGCGTCGGGTACATCGGAGAGCTCGAGCGCATGACCCAGTACAAGGACAAGGCACGCAGGCAGAACCAGAGGGAGGGCATCAGCGTGGGACTGCTCACATACCCGTCACTGATGGCCGCCGACATCCTGATTTACAGTGCGGACGTCGTCCCGGTCGGCGAAGACCAGGCGCAGCACCTCGAGCTCACCCGCACACTTGCAGAACGATTCAATGCCAAATACAACGACATCATGACAATACCGGAAGTCAAACACCCTGAAACCGGCGGACGCATCATGAGCCTGAACGACCCGACGAAGAAAATGTCGAAGAGTGACGACAACCAGAAAGGCTATATCTCACTCCTCGACGATCCAAAAGCCGCTGCGAAGAAAATCCGCAGCGCCGTCACGGATTCGGGCAGTGAAATCCGCTATGACAAGGAAGAAAAGCCGGGAGTCTCCAATCTGCTGGACATCTACTCCAGCCTGACCGACAGGAGCGTGTCAGACCTCGAGCTCGACTACGACGGCAAAAGCTACGGCGAATTCAAGACAGACCTCAGCGAAGTCGTCGAAGCATTCCTCACCAGATTCCAGGACAGGGTCAGCCATTATCTCGAGAGCGGCGCCCTCGATGATATTCTCGACAGAGGCGCAGAACGCGCAGCGAGAAAAGCGGACAGGATGGTAGAAAAGATGGAGCGCGCGATGGGACTCGGGCGCAAGAGAAAGTAATATCCGTATATATGCGGACGCACTCACCGGTCGTGAGTGCGTTTTTTTATGGAGTGCGGCCGGAATCCCGCCTTGACGGACACGGCGGATTCTGCGGTGTCCGGTATCCCGCCTTGGCGGACACGGCGGATTCTGCGGTGTCCGGT
>NZ_ANAM01000001.1 GCF_000330705.1 Salinicoccus carnicancri Crm | reverse complement strand
CTGCGGTGTCCGGTATCCCGCTTTGACGGACACGGCGGATTCTGCGGTGTCCGGTATCCCGCCTTGGCGGACACGGCGGATTCTGCGGTGTCCGGCATCCCGCCTTGGCGGACACGGCGGATCTCGCGGTGGCCGAAATCCCGCTTTGGCGGACACCGCGGGTCTCACGGTGGCCGCCTGATGGCATTACCGGGCGTCTTTCTCATCAGCGCGACCCAAAGGCACCCCCATCCGCCTCAGCGGATGGGGGTGCCTTCATATATATCAGTCTTCGTATTTCTTCAATAATAGTGTAGCATTATGGCCGCCGAAACCGAGGCTGTTCGTGATGGCGTACTTCAGATCGCGCTCGATGGCTCCGTCCGGCACGTAGTTCAGGTCACAGTCGGGATCGGGGTTCTCGAGTCCTATGGTCGGATGGACTTTGCCGTCCCTCAGACTGAACGCGGTGATGATGAGCTCCATGCCGCCACCGCCGCCGAGGAGATGTCCTGTCATGGACTTTGTCGAGTTGACAGCCATTTTGTATGCATGATCGCCAAACACTGTCTTGATCGCCTTTGTCTCGAACAGGTCATTGTACGGTGTACTCGTGCCGTGTCCGTTGACGTAGCCGACTTCATCGGGATCGATGCCGCCGTCTTTCAGCGCTTCCCTCATCGCACGCGCACCGCCTTCGCCATCTTCTGCCGGAGCTGTGATATGGTGCGCATCTCCTGTTGAGCCGTAGCCGACGATCTCAGCATAGATTTTCGCACCGCGTGCTTTGGCATGCTCAAGTTCCTCGAGCATGACGATGCCGGAGCCTTCACCGATTACGAAGCCGTCGCGGTCCGCCGAATACGGGCGGGATGCCTTGCCTGGGTCTTCCGCAGTCGAGAGTGCCTTGTTTGCCTGGAAACCGGCAACCCCCATCCTTGTGATCGGCGCTTCCGTCCCCCCGGTGATCATGGCATCAGCCTGTCCCCTTGCGATGAATTTGAAGGCTTCACCGATCGAGTTCGTGCCTGTCGCACATGCTGTCACCGTTGCACCGTTTGGGCCTTTCGCACCGTGCTTGATGGATACCTGGCCGCTGGCCATATCCGGAATCATCATCGGTACGAAAAACGGACTCACGCGGCGCGGACCGCGCTCGTAAAGTACTTTGAAGCCGTCTTCGAGTGCCTGGATGCCGCCGATTCCGGAACCGATCCATACACCGACGCGCTCAGCATTGTCATCATTTATCTCAAGTCCGCTGTCGGCAACCGCTTCATCCGCCGCCACCATCGCGTATTGGGTGAAGCGGTCCATGCGGCGTGCTTCCTTCTTATCCATGTAATCTTCAATATCGAAATCTTTCAGTTCACCGGCAACATGAATATTGTAATCACTGTTATCAATGCGGGTGATCTTGCCTATACCATTTACACCATTCAGTGCATTCTCCCATGTGTCGGGCGCTGTGTTGCCGATAGGTGTAAGCGCGCCGACCCCTGTAACTACTACTCTTCTTTTATCCATGTGTCTCCTCCTTATTGCTTCCCCAGGTCAGACAGATTGAACCCCAAGTGAGCCCGCCGCCGAAGCCGACTAAAATAAGGTTGTCTCCTGATTTTATTCTACCATTTTTCACGTCGTGATGGATACTAAGTGGTATGGACGCAGCAGAAGTATTGCCGTATTTATCTATCGTCGAACTCATCTTTTCCGGAGGCAGGTCCATGCGCTCGCGCGCCGCATTCATTATGCGTATATTTGCCTGGTGCGGCACGAGGCGGTCGATGTCATCTGTGGACAACCCCGCCTTCTCTGTCGCAATGACACTCGATTCACCCATCTGGCGCACGGCGAATTTGAACACTTCACGGCCATTCATACGGATGTTGCCGCCGTCACTCTCATCACCGTAGAGATATGGTCCGCCCTGTCCGTTGCTGCCGAGATCGAATGATCTTACACCGTATCCCTCTTCCACTTCCCCGAGCACGACCGCCCCGGCTCCGTCACCGAATAAAACTGCCGTTGAACGGTCACTGAAGTCGGTGATTTTGGACAGTTTGTCGGCACCGACGACAAGGACGTGCCTGTACGTCCCTGTCTGGATGAACTGCGCGCCTGTCACGACACCATATATGAAACCGGTGCATGCTGCGAGCTGGTCCATGGACGGGACATTCCGGAGCCCCAGCCGGTCCTGGAGCATCGTTGCGACCGTCGGGAACTGCATGTCCCCGGTGGAAGTGGCGACGATGACAAGGTCTATATCCTCTTTGGCGACGCCGGAATTGTCGATTGCCTCTTTCGCCGCTTCGTATGCAAGATCACTCGTATCCATATCATCGTCGGCAAAACGCCGCTCTTTTATCCCCGTCATCTCTGTGATCCATTCATCGGATGTATCCAGTATCTTTTCGAAGTCTTCGTTCGTAAACACTTTCTCGGGCACATAGGTTCCAAGCCCCAGAACACCTACATTATTCATTTGACCACACCTTATAATCTCATATTATAACTAGGTACTAATTTATCATAAATGGAGAACTTCCACAATAAGAAAAGCACCTATGCAGTTTTGCATAGGTGCTTCCATGAAGTGCGATTACTCGCTTACACCCCACTGGTAAGGGAGTGTCTCTTCATTATGGCCGATTTCGATGCCGTAGTTTACAACCCTTTCGTTCACAGGTTCAACTTCGGATCTGTAGAGTGTCGGAATTACAGGCATCTCCTCAACCATGAGTTCCTGCCATTCGTTGTATATATCCTGCCTTGTCTCAACATCGAGCGCTTCCTCTGAGTTACCTCTTTCCATGAGTTCCGTGCTCTCTTCAGTCGCATAGCGCGGGTAGTTGAATGGTACATCCGGACCATACAGGCCGTATGGATCCACATCGGAACCTACACTCCATGCTCCCTGGTAGATGTCGATTGCTTCATCATCGTTCTCAACCATGTCATAGAATGTGTTGAACTCGATCAATCTGCCGTTTGTCAGCTGTACATTCAGGCCGATTTCTTTCCACGCCTGGATGTAGTAGTTGGTCAGCGGTTCAGCGATGTCACCGCCGGACATGGATGCAAAGTTGATTTCAAGCGGCTCGCCGTCGGGATCTTCACGGAATCCGTCGCCGTCCGTATCTTCGTAGCCGGCTTCATCAAGGATCTGTTTCGCCATTTCAGGATCGTAGTCCGGTACTTCGACATCCTCATTGTGCCATGCTTCATGATACGGTGTAATCAGAGTCGTCGCTTTCCAGCGCAGACCGTTGTAGAAACGGTTGCCGACTGCATCGTTATCCATTGCATGCCACATTGCGCGGCGGAGTTCCTTGTCGCCCATCTTCATCTCATCCGGCTTGTAATCAACGCGGCCTTCCTCTTCGTTCCACTCACCGAGCTTGAATCCGATGTAGGTGTAGGAACCTTCAATGTTTGCAAGCCATTCCACACCTTCCATCTCGGAAACATCCGGGAACTGGTCCGTCGGGAAGTTGATGGCGACATCCGTTTCACCTGTTTCCATGGCATTTGCTATGGAGGACGGTGACACGACTGAAAGTTCAATGCCGTCAAGCTGCGGCTCGCCTCTCCAGTAGTCCTCGAATTTCGTCATGACAACCGCTTCTCCCGGCGTGATGGACTCCACTTTGTAAGGTCCGAAACCGAGCGGATTTTCACGTGTCTCAGGCGCTTCCGCCATATCTGCGATCTCTACCCCTTCGTAATGATGCTCCGGCATGGCGTATGCCCAGACTCCGCCGTTAGTCAGTGAAGGTGCAAGTTCAGTGTACGTGAACACTGCGGTATGGTCATCCACAACTTCGATGCCGGAAATTTCATCCGCTTCCCCCGCCTTGTATTCATTGTACCCTTCGAGCAGCGTGAATCCGTCAGTGGCACCGCGGATGCCCGGGTAGTCAGGATGCCCGATGACTTCATACGCATAAACGTAATCATCGATCGTCATCTCTTCACCGTCATGCCATGTAATGCCTTCCTGCAGAGTGAACGTGATTGTGCTGTCCTCTTCGTTCACTTCATACTGCATTGCCCCGTCATTCGTGTACTGGAAATCCTCGTCCATCGTAAACACAGGCTCGTCGAAGAGACTGATCACCTCGAAGTCCGGATTCCCCTGGTAAAGGTTGAAGTTGAGCGTACCTTCAAACGGAGTATCGGATGTAAGGCCCACTTTCAGAGTGCCTTCCCCAGTCGGTTCTGCATCGTTGGCAACCACTGTATTGTAGTCCTCATAGTTGTAGATATCTTCCCCCGAAGCCGAATCTTCACCGCCTTCAGAGCCTTCTTCGCCGCCTGATTCTCCGGAGCCCTCATCCGATTCTCCTTCTTCGGATGAACCGCCGCCGCATGCAGCAAGCGCCAATACCATGATCAGCGTCATGAAAAACATCAGCTTCGACCACGAATATTTAGTCATAATATTTCCTCCCCTAAAATAATATTTAAACTGATATATATACTTAAGTTCAGCAGTAAACCGAAACTTAGTACCAAAAATTAGTAAATATTATGCCCCTAAGTTGAATATATAATTATGTATATACATAATATTATCACAATTATCTGAAATATCAATCGCTTTTTCAAGAAAATTCAACCAAAAATTGTATTTTTATGGTTTTATTATACATAGAAGTCAACCTTCCGGCAGTTTCATTGAAAGCGATTACAAAAAGTTTTAAAAGCGGAATTCCGTTTCATATTTTATGCCACGGAATTCGCCTGAAATTATGCCTGTCTCTGTCTTGCGTCACCTGCGCGCCGGAGTGCTTCACCGATATTGCGCACACAGAGCATCATCAGCAGGATCAGTACAGCTGCAGGTACCCAGATCCACCATCTGTGCTGGAGTGTCTGCGAGTTCGTCGCATAGGCCATAAGTGTCCCGAGTGACGGATAGTCCTCCGGGAAACCGAAACCGATGAATGACAGTCCGGATTCGATGCCAATGTTCGCAGCCAGTGACAATGTACTGTTGACGATGATGATCCCGATGAGGTTCGGCATCATCTGTGTGAATACTATTTTGAGATGGGAGCTTCCCATCGTCCTCGATGCATTGATGTAATCCAGTTCCTTCTCCTGTATGGCAAGTGAGCGTACAAGCCTTGCTGTACCCGTCCACAGGAATGCCGCCATGATGAGCGAGAAGGTGAAAATATTATAAGATGGTGAAATCGTTACGAAAACGATGATGACCATGAGGAACGGAAGCACCATGAAGAAGTCCACGACACGCATCATCATGTTGTCGATCTGACCGCCGAAGTAGCCGGATACGACCCCGTAGGCGATGCCGAACCCGACGCTCATCGCGGTGACCAGAATACCGATTGCAAGGGAGTTCCTTGTACCGATGATCAGCTGGCCGAATATGTCACGGCCCCCGTAGTCCGTCCCCAGCCTGAAGTCTTCACTCGGCGGCTCGTTGATGGCGAACAGGTCCACCGCGACAATCGTCTGACGGTCAAGGAACATCGTAAGCCCGAAGACGTACGAAGTGATCAGGACGAAGATGATGAGTGAGAACAGTGCAAGCTTATCTGCAATGAGCTCCTGGATCAGGATCCTCCATCCCGGTGTACTTTTCGGCAGATTTTTTGAATCCAGGGCACCATGGCCGGAAGCGCCGTGCGGAATGTCCGCCTTGACGCTCATGTCCATGTCCCCTTTTTCATACCTGTGGGTGTCCCTGCTTCTTGCCTCGAACGGATCGCCGCTTCTCGGCCTGCCGTCGCTTGCCGACGCACGGTCGTCCAGTTCTTCCTGGCGGCGCATACGCTCCTGCTCGCTCACCCCTTCTGAATTTTCCTCTTCATGTTCCCGGCCCAGTCTGCCGTTGTTATCTTTATTATCCATTTTTTCCGCCCCCCTTACTTGATCCGTATCCTTGGATCCACGATGCTCAGAATGATATCGGACAGCAGTGCGCCGACGATTGCCATGAAACCGTAGAACAGGATCAGGATGTTCGCCACACTGAAGTCACGTGTCGATATGGAATCCAGGAACAGCCTGCCCATGCCCGGGTAGCTGTAGATCATTTCTATAAAGATGGAACCGCCGAGCAGTGCCACGATTTCATAACCGAAGAAAGCCGCAATTGGAAGTATGGAATTTCTGAATATGTGCTTGCTGTATACGGAAGACTCCTTCACGCCTTTGGCCCGTGCCAGGACGATGAAATCCTTCTGTTTCGTTTCAATGATGCCGCTTCTGAGATACTGGACCGTACCCACCAGCCCGATCAGGGCAATGGCGAAACTCGGCAGCACCAGGTGATTGATCTTGCTGAGTACGAAGTCGAGTGTCCCCGGTTCTATGCCGGGACCAACGGAACCGCCGGTCGGGAACAAGTCCAGGTTATAGCCGAATACCCACAGGATCACCAGTCCGAAGATGAACTGCGGTGTCGCAAAACCAAGGTATGTATACCCCGTGATCGTCGTATCGAGCAGTGAGTCGTTGTAGCGTCCGGAAACAAGTCCGAGCGGCAGTCCGAGCAGGTATATCAGGACTGTCGAGAACAGTGACAGCCAGATTGTGTTCATAAGCCTGTCACCTATGACATCGAGCACCGGCCGCTGGTGGAAGATCGAGTTCCCGAAATCACCCTGGAACATTGCGAATACCCAGTCCCTGTACTGTATATACCATGGATTGTTGAGACCGAGCGCTTCACGCCTCGCTTCGATCGCCTCTCTCGGAATCGTCGGATCGATCAGACCCGACAGTGCATCCCCGGGCATCATGGAGCCCATGATGAATACGAGGACACTGAGCACGACCAGCTGCGGGAATGTGACCAAGAGACGTCTGATTGTAAATTTCAGCATAAGTTCATCAACCTTTCACCGGAAGCGCAACTCTGTGCGTCTCCGAAATGGATTGCAGCGGGAACGCCCTTCCCTCATCGTCGAGGGATTCTGAGAAGTTCTGGTCATATTCCGTCTTGACCGTCTGCCTCACTTCCAGATTGCGTTCAATTTTATCCACGTTCGTATCAGGGATGGCTGCTATCAGACGCTTCGTATATATGTGCTGGGGATTTGAGAATATATCCTCGGCAGTCCCCTCTTCCACGAGGCGCCCCTGATACATGATACCGATGTGCTGGCACATGTGCCGGACGACACCGAGATCGTGGGCGATGAACATCATCGTAAGGTTCATATCCTTCTGTATCTCCTGCATGAAGTTCAGCACCTGTGCCTGGACGGACACATCCAGTGCAGACACCGGCTCATCGGCAATAATCAGTTTCGGATTAAGCGCAATGGCCCTTGCCACGCCGATCCGCTGGCGCTGCCCGCCTGAAAACTCATGCGGATATTTGTACAGTGCATCCCTCGGGAGTCCTACACGGTCGAGAAGATCGAGCACTTCCTCCGTCAGTTCCCCTTTCGGTTTCCGGTGGTAGTTCCGGATCGGTTCTGCGACGATGTCTAATACACGCTTACGCGCATTGAGCGAAGAGTACGGATCCTGGAAGATCATCTGGATGTCATCGCGGACATCCACTTTCTTACCGGATGCGTTCAGCTTCCGGCCGTCGAACAGTATGTCCCCTGCGGTGATGTGGTTCAATCCCATGACCGCCTTTCCGGTCGTGGTCTTGCCCGAACCGGACTCGCCTACGAGGCCGTACGTCGTTCCTTCCGGGATATTGATGCTCACCCCGTCGACCGCTTTGACATGATCTTTTACCGTATTGAAGAATCCTCCCTTGATCGGATAATGCACTTTAAGGTCCTTTATCTCAAGCAGTGTCATCAGGCTCTACCTCCGCTAAAAGTTTCCCTTGCCGCTTCCACTGAAGCCGCGGCGTCCCCGTCATTGTTCAGATGGAAATTCTTATAGCATGTGCATCTCACAAAGTGGCCCTCTGAAATTTCCCGGAGCTCCGGATTGTCTTCATGCTCCTCTTCAGGCACCCACGGAATGCGCGGTGCGAACCTGCAGCCTGTCCTGTCCATCTTGTCAAGGGGCGGGACGACACCTTCGATTACATGCAGCCTGCTGCCGAGCATGTCTTCGGACGGCAGGGAATTCAGCAGCGAACGCGTGTAGGGATGCTGAGGGTTCTTGAACAACTCACGCACCGGAGCGATTTCCACGACCTGCCCGGCGTACATCACAGCCACCCTGTCGGCCATCTCTGCCACAACACCCAGGTCATGCGTGATCAGGAGCACGCCTGAGCCCAGGTCATTCTGCAGTTCACGGATCAGGTCCAGTATCTGCGCCTGGATTGTCACATCCAGTGCAGTCGTCGGTTCATCGGCAATCAGCAGTTTCGGCCTGTTGGCGATCGCTATCGCGATGACGACACGCTGGCGCATACCGCCGGAGAGTTCGTGCGGGAATGCTTCCGCAACCCGTTCTGGGCGGGGTATCCCCACCCTGTCCAGCAGTTCGACAGCATAGGATTCACGTTCATTCTTCGATTTTTTGCCGTGGAGCTTCAATGTTTCCGTAATCTGCTGCCTTATCTTCATCAGCGGATTCAGGGCGGTCATCGGATCCTGGAAGATCATGGCCATATCCCCGCCGCGTATCTTATTCATCCTGCCTGTACCAAGGGATGTCAGCTCCTTTTCCATGAACTGGACTTCCCCCGTTATGCGGGCCTTCGTATGAAGTCCCATCAGTGAGAACGCCGTGGCACTCTTCCCTGAACCCGACTCTCCCACAAGCGCCAGCACCTCATTCGGTTTGATGCTGAACGACACATGGTCGACCGCCGGATAGTACTCACCCTTGATCTTGAATGAGGTCGTAAGATCATTGACCTCAAGTAACTTATCGGACATTAACAATCACCCATTCTTTCCTTACTCTTAGCAACCCTTTGTTTTGTGCTCCTCTGCGTTTTATGTAAACCGTGATGCCCTCCCCCCGGATGTTTACCGCACCGGACGGTATATAACAGAATTTCACATATGACTGTATAAGCATTAGTTGTAGGACAATTCAAAACAATATATCCTATATATATTGTAGTTCCGGAAGTTGTCGTTTGCAACTCCATTTTTCGAATTGTGACAATACTTAGCATATTTTTCAGAAGTTAAATATACACCATTGCATAGGGCAATTCAATACTTTGGAGGAAATTTTTTCTGACATTTGTAATCGCTTACAAATGAAATCTTTACAGCTCCGGGGTTATAATGTGATTTTGTGAAAATATTATTTTGTTTGCTTTTTCCTTTTATACATCAATCATGCGGATTGCCACTATACATATAAAGCATTTTAAGTTATTATTGATTCATATACTTATGCAGTGGAGGCAGGACCATGAGATACGTTATCAGCTTTATCTGGGCATTCATGCTGACACAGATGGTGAACTTTGTCCTGAACAGCCTTGGCGGCGGCAGCCCTTACATGTTCTGGAGCGGTGTCGCACTGGCGGTACTGATCACGGCAACGATTGCCATCTTTGATGTTATGCTCAAGCACCCGGATGAAGAAAGCGAAACGCAGGCATAACCGCCGATACGTTTTAAACCCGCAGCCAATATTGGCTGCGGGTTTTTCTTTCATTTTTTACATTGAAATATTGAAACTTCAGCGGACGCCGGACAGATTCACAGAATGCCTGGCGGCACAATCCTCCCGGCTGTGATCATATGGATTTTCTTTGCCCGTGAATCACAGCGGGTGCGCTCCCCCTTTTCTGCCGCACCCCTGCCCTGCCGGGAAACACTGGATTAAATTCCGGTTTTCTGATTATAACAATTTCCATTCTAAAATACTTTTCCAGTTAGAAATAAAACCCGGGGAGTGGAAAAGCCTGTCTCCATTACATCTTTCTAAATGTCGTATCCAAGCTCGCCCACTTCCAAAGAGAGGACCTCAATCAGCTCCGCCGCGGGCATATGGCGCGCGTGCTGCTTCCCCTGTCCCGCAAGAAGCATGGCATAATCGGGAGAGCCGGCGTTCTTTGAGGCATCCTGGAACGGCTGCGTCAGGCTGCGCTGCACCGGATAGGCCGTCATTTCATCTTCGAACATGCCGAACTCCGATATGAACCTGTTCTTTACAGCACGCGCCTGCCGGCCGGTGAACAATTTCGTCAGTACAGCGGGGATGTCTGCCGATTCCGTCAGTATTCTTTTATGGAGCGGATGCGCACCGCTCTCAAGGGCTGCGAGAAAAGCGGTACCCATCTGCACGCCTTCTGAGCCGAGGATACCGGCGGACACGATTCCCCTGCCCGTCATGATGCCGCCGGCTGCAATGACGGGGATATCCATGCGTTTCACGCTCTCAGATATGAGGGGCATGAGCCCGGTCAGGCTGTCTTCGGTCGTGCCGGGGTGCGCCCCGCGGTGGCCGCCGGCTTCAGCACCCTGGAGGATGACTGCATCCAGGCCGGCGGCCGCGATATCCGCCGCCTCCGCTGCCGTCGTTGCGGTCGCAAGTGTCACGATGCCATACGACTTCAAACGGCTGAGCTGATCCGCATCCGGTATACCGAAGATGAAGGAGACGACCGGGACCCCCTCCTCTACGACCACATCCAGCTGCCTGTCGAATTTTTCACGGACGTCTCCCGGTGCGGCCGGCGTGACGGGACCCTGTTCCAGTCCAAATGCATCATACGCCGGCCGGAGCAGGCGGAAGGCATTTTCGATGTCACTGTCCGTGACTTCAAAGTTCCGCGGAATGAAGAGGTTGACGCCGAAGTTCCTGCCTGTCCTCCCCCTCGTTTCACGTATCAGGCTGCGCAGATCATCCGGTGCCAGACTGCCGCCGGCGATCATACCGAGGCCGCCGGCAGCCGACACTTCAGCCACGAGATCCGGTGTCGTGATGCCGCCTGCCATCGGTGCCTGTATGATTGCCCGGTCCACCCCGAGCAGCTCCCTTACCCTTTTCGATTCCAACATGAATCCCTCCTGAAATATGTATCACGTTTAGTGGTCCTACCAATTCCTTCTATTATAATACATTGATACATGATAAACGATTGAACCACAATACAGACCTGATCCGCCCGGGCCCGCATTCCGGTTTGGCTCTGGTCTTCTTCCATAAACCCTATACCCCAACTGACACGTTTCTATACACTTTTTTGGACCGACTATACAAAATGCGCCGCTTCCTCTATCATGACTAGTACTATAATAAAATACGAATGGAGCAACACTATGGTTAAAATACTGCCGGCTGTACGGTCGATGAAGGATTTCGAAAAACTCACAGGGAGCGGATACAGGGAGTGCGTCGTCCTGGACATCCATATAGGACATCTGGAGAGCCACATATCCTTCATGAAGCAACACGGATTTGAAGTCTATCTGCACCTTGATCTGATCAGGGGATTGTCCACTGACATCGCCGCCCTCGAATACATCCACCAGCGTTTCAGGCCCACGGGCATCATCACGACACGCGGCAGGCTGATCAAAAAAGCCAACAGCCTCGGGCTCAGGACGGTCCTCCGCATATTCGTCATCGATTCCTCTGCAATCGAAAAGAGCATCGAACTCGTCAGGCAGACGGAGCCGGACCTCATTGAAATCCTGCCGGGGGTCGTCCCCAAAGTCATCCACCTCTTCAATCGTGAAGTGGATGCAGATGTGATTGCCGGCGGCCTGATCGAAACGGAGGACGAAGTCCGGAATGCGATTTCCGCCGGCGCGAAGTTCGTGACGACCTCCAACCGGGAGCTGTGGTTCAGCCAACAGGCGGATGAATAAAATATACGCTTCTGGAAATACACGGATAAAACAAGTTGACAGCGTTATCAAAATGGTATAAATTAGAAAGTAAGTTGATAGGACACGGAGATTTAGAGCCCGCATTTATAGCTGTACATAGCTATGAGTGTGGGCTTTTTTAAGTTTTATCGGCGCATTCAATCAAACAAAGGAGTGATTTGCAATGAATATTTACCTTGCAGAATTCGTTGGTACGGCCATCCTGACCCTGTTCGGGTGCGGTGTCGTTGCCAACGTCAACCTGAAGGGGTCCCTCGCCAAAGGATCCGACTGGGTAGTCGTCGCGTTCGGCTGGGGATTTGCTGTTACATTTGCCGTCTACGCCATCGGACAGTTTTCAGGGGCGCATATCAACCCGGCTGTCACACTCGGCTTTGCAGTCGCGGGTGATTTCGAATGGGCGAAAGTGATCCCGTACATTATTGCACAGATTTCAGGCGGCTTCCTTGGTGCCGCCATCGTCTGGCTGCACTTCATGCCACATTTCAAAGCTGAGGAGGATGAAGGGACGAAACTCGGGGTTTTCTCCACAGCACCGTCATACCCGAACTATGTTTCCAACTTCGCCAGTGAGATCATCGGTACGTTCATCCTGGTGATGGGCCTCCTCTTCATCGGGGCGAATGAATTCACCGAAGGGCTGAACCCGCTCATCGTCGGTTTCCTCATTACAGCGATCGGTCTCTCCCTCGGTGGTACTACGGGATATGCGATCAATCCGGCCCGTGACTTCGGCCCGCGGCTCGCGCATTTCTTCCTGCCGATACCCGGCAAGGGCATTTCCAACTTCAAATATGCAGTCGTGCCTTTCGTCGGCCCGCTGACAGGCGGAGCACTCGGTGCTGCTGTCTACAACGTTGTATTCACCGGAAAATCAGACATATTCCTGATTGTCACCATTGCCGCCACCGTTTTAGTTCTGTTGCTCGGGGTATTCCTAAATAAGAGCGTTCTTAAGGAAGATACATCGAAACTCATGTAACACATATCAATTTGAAAAGGGGAATGAAATCCATGGAAAAGTATATCATGTCAATCGATCAGGGAACGACGAGTTCCCGTGCCATACTCTTTGACCATGACAGCAATATCGTGGCGGACAGCCAGAGGGAGTTCAGACAGTACTTCCCTGAATCCGGCTGGGTGGAGCACAACGCCAACGAAATCTGGAGCTCTGTACTTGCCGTCATCGCCGGCGCCCTGACAGAGAATGATATTTCTGCAGAGCAGGTTGAAGCCATCGGCATCACGAATCAGCGTGAAACGACGGTTGTATGGGACAAGAACACCGGGAAACCTGTCTATAACGCGATTGTCTGGCAGTCGAGGCAGACAGCTGATATTTGTGAAGAATTGAAAAGCAGGGGCTACGAAGATGTTTTCCGCAAAAAGACAGGCCTGCTGCTCGACCCTTATTTCGCGGGGACGAAAGTGAAATGGATCCTCGACAATGTAGACGGTGCACGGGAAAAGGCGGAAAACGGCGAACTGCTCTTCGGCACCATCGATACATGGCTCATCTGGCGCTTCACCGAGGGCAAAGCCCATGTCACGGATTACACGAACGCGAGCCGTACACTCATGTACAATATCCATGATCTGGAATGGGACGACGAACTGCTCGACAAGCTAGATGTGCCAAAATCCATGCTGCCGGAAGTGAAGTCCTCCAGTGAAGTATACGGGGAAACGACACAGTCCCACTTCTTCGGACGCAACGTGCCGATCGCCGGCGTCGCAGGCGACCAGCAGGCGGCACTGTTCGGTCAGACATGCTTCAATGAAGGTGATGCGAAGAACACGTACGGCACCGGCTGCTTCCTGCTCATGAACACCGGAACAGAAGCGATCACCAGTGATAACGGTCTGCTCACGACCATCGCCTACGGCATGGACGGCGAAGTGAAATACGCTCTCGAAGGTTCCATCTTCGTTGCCGGATCCGCCATCCAGTGGCTGCGTGACGGCCTGCGCATGTTCTCATCTTCTCCAAAATCCGAGGAATATGCCAGCCGGGTCGATTCGACTGACGGCGTCTACGTTGTGCCGGCCTTTACAGGCCTTGGCGCCCCCTACTGGGATTCCGAGGCGCGCGGTGCCGTATTCGGCCTGAGCCGCGGCACTGAAAAGGAGCATTTCGTCAGGGCGACGCTCGAATCCCTCGCCTATCAGACGAAGGATGTACTGGATGCCATGCAGAAGGACTCAGGCATCAGCCTTGAAACACTCCGGGTCGACGGCGGCGCAGTGGCCAATGACTTCCTGATGCAATTCCAGGCTGATCTGCTCAATACGAAAGTCGAACGGCCCGAGGTCATCGAAACCACCGCACTCGGCTCTGCATATCTCGCAGGACTCGCCGTCGGCTTCTGGAAGTCCACCGATGAGCTGAAGCGTGTCAGCGACACTGATACGGAGTTCAAACCGGAAATGGAGGATGCCCGCCGCGGGGAACTCTACGATGGCTGGCAGGCTGCCGTCGGCGCCACGCAGGCATTCAAACCCAAAACGAAACACACTGAAGACGAAAACCAATAAAGGACTGGTGCCCTTTATTGTCCAAAAATATTAGGAGGGACATCATGCTGAACACATTAACCAGGAAAGATCAGCTTAAGCATATGCAGGAAGTGGATTACGATATCGTTGTCATCGGAGGGGGCATCACCGGTGCCGGGATTGCCCTTGATGCATCGAAGCGCGGGATGAAGGTTGCGCTGGTCGAGATGCAGGACTTCGCCGAGGGGACGAGCAGTAGAAGTACGAAGCTTGTACACGGGGGGCTGCGCTACCTGAAGCAGTTCCAGGTCGGCGTGGTGCGTGAGACCGGCCTTGAGCGTGCGATCGTCTATGAGAACGGACCGCACGTGACGACGCCTGAATGGATGCTGCTGCCTTTCCATAAGGGGGGCACTTTCGGCCACTTCACGACAAGCATCGGCCTGCGTGTGTACGATATGCTTGCAGAGGTGAAGAAAAACGAACGCCGCCGCATGCTGTCGATTGATCAGGTGCTTGAAAAAGAGCCGCTGGTCAGGCGTGATGGTCTCAAGGGCGGCGGCTACTATGTGGAATACAAGACGGATGATGCGCGCATGACGATTGAAGTGATGAAGCGGGCTGCCGAATTCGGCGCCGATCCGGTGAACCATGTAAAGGCCAGCGCCTTCGTCTATGATAAAGGGAAGATCGTCGGCATCCGTGCCGAGGACCAGCTGGACGGTGAGGAGTACCAGCTGCTCGGCAGGCGTGTCATAAACGCTACGGGACCGTGGGTTGATGATGTCCGTTCGCACGATCCTGAAGCGAAGAAAGGCAAAAAGCAGCTCCAGCTTTCAAAAGGGGTCCATATCGTGTTCGACCATAATGACTTCCCGCTCGGCCAGGCGGTCTATTTCGATGCGGAATCCGACGGCCGCATGATCTTCGCCATACCGCGCAGCGGCAAGACATATGTCGGTACGACGGACACTTTCTACAACGGGGATGAAAAAGAGATGCCGTCTGTGACATCAGAAGACCGCCATTACCTTCTGGATGCGGCTAATCACATGTTCCCCGGCCTCGACCTCACCGACAGCAGCATCGAGTCCACATGGGCCGGTTTCAGGCCGCTGATCCTTGAGGAAGGCAAGGATCCGTCGGATATTTCCAGAAAGGACGAGATCTGGGAGGCGGACAGCAACCTGATTACTATCGCAGGCGGCAAACTGACCGGCTACCGCCACATGGCAGAAGAGATCGTGGATCTCGTCACCAGGCGCCTAGAATCCGACTATGGGCTGAAATTCAAGCCGAGTGATACGAAACATCAGCCGATTTCAGGCGGTGACGTCGGCGGCAGTGAAAAATTCGAAGCGTACGTCCAGCAGATGGCGGACCGTGCCCCATCGTTCGGCCTCACAAAAGAGGACGGACGTGAGATTGCGCAAAAATACGGCAGCAACACAGATAAGATATTTGAAATCGCCGGCAACCTTAATGATGCGGCATCTGAGCGTTACGGTCTGCCGCCTGCCGTCCAAGCACAGGTACTCTACTCCATCCAGCATGAGATGGTGTATAAGCCGACGGACTATTTCGTGAGAAGGAGCAGCGACATGTACTTCTCCATCGATAAAGTCAACCAGTACCGCGATGGCGTCATTGGACTGATGAACAGCATACTCGGCTGGGATGAAGAGACGCGTCTCCGGTATGAAGCGGAACTTGACCGCTCCTACCTTGAAGCGACCCGGCCCGTCGTGGAAAAATAGAATGATCCGATCCATATCCCGTACTTCTTTTGTGAGGTGCGGGATATTTTCCTGCGAAAATATGGTGTATTTATACAACTTTTTTATTAGAGTGAGTGTAATTTATCCCCATAGCAGTTTGAATTATCTGTAAACTATAGTAGAATAAAGTGCAGGATTACCTTTTCAATGCGCTTTTCATTGGAGAAGCAGCCTTCCTGCGCTTCCACACCCATTTTTATCCTTTTCAACATGAATTTGACATAGAATATCACTTCGGTATACTGAGCGTGTACGATGTTCCAATTTAAGGAAAAATACTTGCTAGGAGGAGAATACTTTGAGGAAAATTTCGATTTTACTCACTTTCGCGGCAGCGCTTGTACTGAGCGCATGCGGCGGTGGCGGTGGTGAAGACCGGGTAGCCGAACTTCAGGAATCCGGTACGGTAAACATCGGGTTTGCCAATGAACCGCCTTATGCATATGAAAATTCCGAAACAGGGGAACTCGAGGGTGCGGCAATTGATATTGCGACTGCTGTATTCGAAGAAATGGGTGTTGAAAACGTGGAAGGCCATCTGACTGACTGGGGCGAGCTGATCCCGGGCGTACAGGCCGGCCAGTATGATGTCATCACGGCAGCTATGGCGATACAGCCGGACAGATGTGAAAACGCGCTGTTTGCAGAGCCTGAGATGCAGTATGGTGAAGGGCTCGTAGTCGCTGCAGACAATCCGCACGACCTGCACAGCTACGCTGACATCGCAGACAATCCGGATGTCACTGCAGCGCTCATGGAAGGTACGACACAGTTCGAATTCCTTGAAAGCGAAGGCGTGGATTCAGAACAGTTCATGTCGGTTGCCGACATACCGGGGCAGCTCTCAGCCGTACAATCCGGCAACGCCGATGTGGCTGCCGCAACCGGTCCGACACTCCGCTCCGCCTATGAATCACTGGGCAGCGATGCGGTGGAAATCGTCGAAGACTTCGAACAGCCTGATATCGAAGGCATCCCGAGCTTCGGTGCCGCCGCATTCAACCTGGAGGACGAAGAACTCCGCGATGCCTATAATGAAGCACTCGCAACATTGATAGAAGACGGAACCATAGATGAAATCCTGGATAATTCCGAAGGTTTCACCGCTGAGGAAAACCGCGTGGAGGCAGGCACAGTAACAGCTGCAGAACTATGTGAAGGTGGAAGTGAAGGTTAATATTCATGCTTTGGTCCAGTTATCCTGCAGGAAAGACTGGACCTTTTCATTTTTCCATGAAGGAGGGAGCACATGTTAGATTCCGCCTTTAACATACTGTCCTATCTGGGTCAGGGACTCTGGACGACAGTCAGCATCTTTTTAGCAGCAGCACTCTTTTCATATATCATGGCGTTTGTCGCCGGACTTACAAGAATGGTGAAGAATCCCATCATCCGGGGCGCTACGGCATTCTATGTGGAAGTTTTCCGGGGCACATCACTCATCGTGCAGCTTTTCTGGCTGTATTATGCAGTGCCGATACTGTTTGACATCCAGCTCGGCAGCAACTGGATCGTCGGTGTGATCGCCATCGGCCTGAACTACGGTGCCTATATGTCAGAGGTTGTCAGGACTTCCATCCTTGCTGTGGACAAGGGACAGACGGAAGCCGCCATCGCACTGAACCTGAGCCCGGTGCAGCGCATGAGGCACATCATCCTGCCGCAGGCGCTCAGGCTGATGCTGCCGGAATTCGGAAACTATTCCATACAGATACTCAAAGGGACTGCACTTGTATCGCTGATAGGTCTCACAGATATACTCTACTACGGCGACATCTACCGTTCGACGAATCTTTCAGAAGGGCCGATGGCATACCTGATGGTACTCATCATGTACTTCATCATTGCACTGCCATTGATCTGGATGTCCAAAAAAGGTGAGAAGATCGCCAGGAAAGGGGTGGCAAGCTGATGTGGAGCTGGGAAACCTTCATTGATGCGTTCCCCTTCATCATAAAAGGGATAAACGTGACACTCGGCCTGACATTCACGAGCTACGTGCTTGCACTTGCCGCCGGCTTCATCTGGCTCGCTCTCGAATCGACGCCGCTCAGGCCATTCAATTTCGTAATCTACTGGATCCGTGAGTTCATACGGTCGACACCGCCGATTGTACAGATATTCTTCCTGTACTTCGCCTGGCCGATGGTGCCGTATATCGGGACATCCTTCACGCCGTTCATCGCGGCGATGATCGCCCTCGGAGTCCACTTCTCGACATATATAGCGGAAGTGTACCGTTCGGGCATAGAGAGTGTCGATAAAGGCCAGTGGGAGGCTTCAAAGGCGCTCAATTTCTCCAGGAAAGATACATGGATGAAAATCGTACTGCCACAGGCACTCCCGCCCACCATACCGATGCTCGGCAACTATCTCATCATCCTGTTCAAGGAAGTGCCGCTTGCGGCGACGATCGGCGTGGTCGGCATACTGAGCCTGGGAAGAACGTACGGCGCAAATACGTGGTCATACATCGAACCGCTGACAATCGTCGCCCTGCTGTTCCTTCTGCTCAGCTACCCTTCCGCCGTACTCATCAGGAAGCTCGAGGATAAGGTGAACCGCAGATTCGACAAAAAGAATACGAAAGTGAAGGTGACAGAATAATGGAACCGATCGTTCAATACAAGGATATCCATAAATCATTCGGTGACGTCCATGTCCTGAAGGGGATCAACCTGGATATCCGCCCCACGGAGAAAATCGCCATCATCGGACCCAGCGGCTCCGGCAAGACGACGATCATCCGTCTGCTGATGACGCTCGAGGAACCGACGGAAGGCGACATCATCGTCGACGGGCAGAACCTGTGGAAGATGGAATCGGGAAAAGGAATGAAGAAAGCCAGTGAAAAGCATCTTGGCATCGTGAGGAATGACATCGGCATGGTGTTCCAGCATTTCAACCTGTTTCCCCATAAGACGATTCTGGACAACTGCGTTGTGCCGCTCGTCAATGTAAGGAAGATGAAAAAGGATGAGGCGGTAGAACTGTCGAAGCAGATGCTGGACCGTGTGGGGCTCGGTGATAAATACGAGTCTTATCCGACCCAGCTCTCAGGCGGGCAGAAACAGCGCGTCGCCATGGCGCGGGCACTCGTGATGAAGCCGAAGATCATGCTCTTCGATGAAGTCACATCCGCTCTCGATCCCGAGCTCGTCGGCGAAGTGCTCGAAGTCATCCGGGACCTCGCGGATAACGAGGATATGGCGATGGTGCTCGTCACACATGAAATGGATTTCGCACTTGAAGTCGCGGACCGGGTTCTGTTCCTCGATGATGGTGTAATCGCCGAATCCGGCACCGCTGAAGAAGTCATAAACAGATCCGAGAATCCGCGGCTGCAGGACTTCCTGCGCAGATTCCGCGGTGAGTAGTATCATATATCCATCCGGTCAAGAGTATCGGGTGGATTTTTGTTGCGAAAAAACCCGCTCCCAAAAAAATGATACATTGTACCCTAAATGAAAAAATACGGTTTAAACATGAACTATTACAATACCGAAAATAATTTTCTTTGTTATATTGTAAAAACCACAATTTATTTCATTTAATTTTTTTTGGCACTATTTGACAGCGTTTTCATAAAAATGGGAGTGGAATTATGTTAGAGATTTTAAATCGTATCAACGCAGTGCTCTGGGGGCCACCCAGCCTGGTACTGCTCGCCGGGACAGGTCTCTTTTTAACATTTCAGCTGAGGGGGCTGCAGTTCTCGAAACTAAGGTATGCTTTCAGGCTGGTGTTCACCAGGGACAAGGAAGATGCCGGTGCTGAGGGTGATGTCAGCAACTTCAAGGCGCTCATGACTTCCCTTGCCGGTATGATAGGCAACGGAAATATTGCCGGCGTGGCGACCGCCATCACACTCGGTGGACCTGGTGCTCTCTTCTGGATGTGGCTCGTGGGCCTCGTCGGCATGGCCACGAAATACGCGGAAGCCCTGCTCGCCCAGATCTACAGAGTGAAGAATGCGGACGGTGAGTACTCCAGCGGTCCGATGTACTATATAGAAAGGGGGATCGGCCCGAAGTTCAAATGGCTTGCTTTGCTGTTTGCCTTCTTCGCTGCATTCGCAGCGCTTGGCATCGGCAACGGCGTCCAGTCCAACACGATCGCCGATGTCATGGAGAACAGCTTCTTTGTACCCGGCTGGGTGACGGGTGTCATCCTCGTGACACTCACTGGTCTGATCGTCTTCGGAGGCATCAGACGCATCAGCAGTGTTGCCGGCGTATTCGTACCGGTCATGGCAGTACTTTATATCAGCAGTTCCATCCTGATACTCCTGTTGAACTATGACCAGATCATCCCTGCATTCGAACTCATCTTCAAACATGCCTTCACTCCGGTGTCTGCTGCAGGCGGCTTTTCAGGCGTAGTCGTCGCCCAGGCGATGCAGCACGGCGTATCAAAAGGCGTCTTCTCCAACGAAGCCGGACTCGGTACCGTTGCACTGATTGCAGGAAATGCCCGGACCACCCATCCGGTGAAACAGGCCCTGGTCGCGATGACCGGTACATTCATCGTCACAATCGTCGTGTGTACAATGACCGGTCTCGTGCTGATCGTTACCGGTTTCTGGGATGCATCAGGCGGCCTCCTGTCCGGAGTCGAACATGACCCGGGACTCGAAGCCGGCGCTCTGACCAGCGCAGCATTCGGGGCGGGCCTCGGGATTGTGGGGGAATATATCGTGTCCATATCCGTCATATTCTTCGGATTCTCGACAATCATCGCATGGTACGTTTACGGAACCAAATGCTTCGAATACCTTTTCGGTCTGAAATATGTAGCGGTATACGGAGTCATCTACATCACCGCCACATTCCTTGGCACAGTGATGGACCTTTCCACCGTGTGGGCGTTCGCCGATACAGCGAATGCACTCATGATGATACCCAACCTGATCGGGCTGCTCTTCCTTTATAAAGTGATCCGAACAGAAACACAGAAATTCTTCGCCAACCCTGTTGAGCGGACGAACATGTAGCATAGAGGATTCCCTCTTTGTGCAGATGGGGCCGGTTTTTGGCCAGGGCCACCGCGGATCGCACCGTGGCCGCCAGCTCAAAGCTGCAGGCCCGCAACCTTATTTGACGGCTGCCGTTTCCAAAACACCTCTGCCGGCCACAAAAAAATCCCCCTAAAGATGAACTTCAAAGTTCATCTTTAGGGGGGCACCTCCCCGATGGGAGGTTTTTTTCATCTCGATCAGTCCATATCGAATTTGAGCTCACCGTCTCTGTAGTCGACCCTGATCTTCAGGCCGTCTTCCTTGTCACGGGCGATGAGTTCTTTTGCCAGCGGGGTTTCGATATGGCGCTGGATGAACCGTTTCAGCGGACGGGCGCCGAATTGGGGTTCGTATGCTTCGTCTGAAATCCAGTCTTTGACTGCTTCTGTCACTTCGACGGTCATGTGCTGGTCCATCAGTCTGCGGTTCAGGTCGTGGATGAGCTTATCGGTGATCATCTTCATGTTGTCCTTGGACAGCGGACTGAACATGACGATGTCGTCCATGCGGTTGATGATTTCCGGCTTGAAGTACATGTGTACTTCGCTCATGACAGTGTCGCGGACTTCGTCAGTGATTTCGCCGCCTTCTGTCATCGAATCGAGCAGATGATGGGAACCGATGTTGGATGTCATGATGATGATCGTGTTCCTGAAGTCGACGGAACGCCCTTTGGAATCTGTGAGGCGTCCTTCATCGAGCAGCTGGAGCAGGATGTTGAACACATCGGAATGGGCCTTCTCCACTTCATCCAGCAGGATGACGGAATATGGCTGCCTGCGGATGGCCTCTGTCAGCTGACCGCCCTCTTCGTGTCCGACGTAGCCCGGAGGGGCGCCAATCAATCTGGACACCGCGTGTTTTTCCATGTACTCGCTCATATCTATCCGGATCATGTGCTTTTCAGAATCGAACATCGTCGCAGCAAGTGTCTTCGCAAGCTCTGTCTTGCCGACCCCGGTCGGCCCGAGGAATAAAAAGCTCCCGATCGGACGGTCCGGGTCTTTGATGCCGGCCCTCGCGCGGATGACCGCATCCGAGACGAGGTCGACTGCCTCGTCCTGACCCACTACGCGTTCATGAAGTATATCCGCAAGTTTCAACAGCTTGTCCTTTTCGGTTTCGACCAGTTTTGTGACCGGTATGCCGGTCCACTGGCTGACGATATAGCCGATTTCATCCTCCGTCACGACTTCGCGGATGATGCGGTTCTCTCCTGCACTTTCCTCCTGCAGCTTCTCCTCAAGTTCGCCAAGCTCCTTCTCAAGTGCCGGCAGTCTGCCGTGCCTCAGTTCGGCCGCCCGTTCCAGTTCATAGTTGTTTTCCGCATCCTCCAGTTCCTGGCGCACCCGGTCGAGCTCTTCACGCTTGCCGGTCACTTTCTGGATCTGCCCTTTTTCCTTCTCGACGCGCTGGGCCAGCGTATGCTGTGCCTCACGTGCTTCGGACAATTCCTTCTGCAGCTCGCCGAGCCTGTTTCTGGACACTGAATCATCTTCCGATTTAAGCGCCTGCTCCTCGATCTCGAGCTGCATGACACGACGGTTGATCTGATCCAGTTCCGTCGGATTGGAGCCCATCTCCGTGCGGATGGTCGCACTCGCCTGGTCCATCAGGTCGATCGCCTTATCCGGCAGGAACCTGTCCGATATATAGCGGTCGGACAGTTCCGCCGCTGCAACCAGTGCGCGGTCGGTGATCCTGACGCCGTGGTGCACCTCATAGCGCTCCTTCAGGCCGCGCAGTATGGAAATGGTATCCTCCACATCCGGCTCGGGAATCTGAACCTTCTGGAAGCGGCGTTCCAGTGCTGAATCCTTCTCGATGTATTCACGGTATTCATTGAGCGTCGTGGCACCGATGCAGTGCAGTTCGCCGCGTGAGAGCATCGGTTTCAGCATGTTGCCGGCATCCATTGCGCCCTCTGTCTTGCCGGCACCGACAAGCATGTGTATTTCATCGATGAACAGGATGATCCGGCCGTCCGATTCCCTGACTTCTTTTAAGACAGCCTTCAGCCGTTCCTCGAACTCACCGCGGTATTTTGCACCGGCCACAAGTGCGGACAGGTCCAGTTCGAAAATTGTCTTGTCCCTCAGGCTGTCCGGCACATCCCGGCGCACGATGCGCTGTGCGAGCCCTTCGACGATTGCAGTCTTGCCGACACCTGGTTCTCCGATCAGCACCGGGTTGTTCTTCCGCTTCCGGCTCAGTATGCGGATCGAGTTGCGGATTTCCTCATCCCGTCCGATGACAGGGTCGATGTTGCCGTTCCGCACTTCCTCAACGAGATCGCGGCCGTATTTTTCCAATACTTCATATTGTACTTCCGGATTCTGTGTTGTCACATGATTTCCTCCTCTTACTTTGTTGATGATCTCCCTGATCACCCGGTCTTTACTGCCTGCGGTTTCCCGCATGATCTCTTCCGTTTCGACTGCGGAGAGTATCAGGTGTTCGACAGATACATATTCGTCACTCATTTCGGCCATCAGCTTCTCTGCCCTCGAAATCAGTTTTGTGAACCCGTTCGACATGTACTGTCCGTACTGGACATTGTCGCCGGTTACGGTATTGTATTTCGCAAGCTTTTCATCATACGCCCCAAGAAGCGCCCGAACGTCAACCTTCGCGCGCTCAAGGACATCAGATGCCATGCTGTCGTCCATTTCGAGCATCGCTTTCATCACGGCTTCGATTTCGATGGACTGCAGTTTGAGTTCCACGGAAATCGACTGCGCCCGTTCGATGATCGACTGTACGGTATACGTCATTTTGTTTATATCCATGTATGTCACTCCTTTGATAAAAATGATTCAATAGAGTTTGACCTTTTTTGACCATAATTTAATTATACACTTTTCACACGCGTTTTCAAGTAATTGATGGCTTTTCAAATCAAATTAATTTATATTATATCTTAGGGATTTTAGGAGGTCTTACTTTGGACATCATACTTATCATAAAATATGTATTTTTGGGGCTCTTGCAGGGGATCACTGAACCGATACCCGTCTCATCAAGCGGCCACCTTGTCATAGCACGGGAACTGTTCAACATCGAAGCCAGCGGACTGTCGTTTGAAATTTTTCTGAATACCGCATCACTGCTTGCCATCCTGATGGTATACAGGAACGATATTATGGCGATACTCTCCAACCTGTACAGATATTTCTTCAAGCGTGCCAGGGATGAAGAGGCAGTAAAGGATTTCAAATACATCATGTATCTCATCATCGCGACAATCCCCGTCGGCATTCTTGGCGTGCTGCTCAAGGATGTGATCGGCGACAATATCTCAATGGGCTTTGTCGGCGTCATGCTGCTCGTGACCGGAGCGGCGCTCTGGTTCATCAAGAACAGGCGCGGCCAGAAGCGCGACGGCGAACTGACTGTGCGCGACTCCATCATCGTCGGGCTTGCACAGTGTATCGCCCTCACTCCCGGCATCAGCCGGAGCGGTGCAGCCCTCGTCGGCTCGATGGCGGTCGGCCTCAACCAGAAGAGCGCACTCCGCTTCGTGTTCCTGCTCTACATTCCGGTATCACTCGGCACAGCACTCATCTCAGCCGGCGACATCGTGAACGATCCGGAAATCGCTGCACTCGCCCTGCCGTATGCACTCAGCTTCGTGGCGACACTCGCCGCCACGTACTTCGCTGTAAAATGGCTGCAGAACGTCATGCAGAACGGCAACCTCGCGATCTTCAGCTACTACTGTTTCGCACTTGGAACATTTTCCATACTCTACTATTATATCTTCGTATAAGTGAAATTCCCGGATCCTCCCAGATCCGGGAATTTTCGCATTAAAAAGGCGCCTGCAGAAGCAGGCGCCTTTATATGACCTCAGCTCACGCCAAGGGCGATCTTTGCGTAGCGGCTCATCTTGTCTTTGCCCCATGGCGGGTTCCAGACGATGTTGACTTCGGTCTCTTTCACTTCAGGCAGTTCGCCGAGTGCAGTTTCAACCTGTTCAACAATCTGCGGCCCCATCGGGCAGCCCATGGATGTGAGTGTCATTTCGACGCCGGCTTTGCCGTCTTCATCGAGATGCACACCGTACACAAGTCCAAGGTTCACAATGTCTATGCCAAGTTCAGGGTCGATTACATTCTCAAGCGCACCCATCATGCTTTCTTCCATCGCTTTGTCCATCAATATCACTCCTTTTTAGAGTATATACCATTAATATACCAAAAAAATTACACTATTAAAATATAAATGATATGATAGTTTTATGAATGATTAACAAGGAGTATACAACTGATGCACAAACATTTAATATGCCTGGACCTGGACGGTACACTTCTCACAGATGAGAAGAAGATCAGTCCATATACAAAGAAAGTGCTGATGCACTTGAAAGAGATGGGTCATGAAATCATGATCTCCACCGGTCGCCCGTACAGGGCGAGTGAGCCCTACTACCGTGAACTTGAAATGTCGACGCCTGTCGTCAATTTCAACGGGGCGTTCGTCCACCATCCACAGGATCTTTATTTCAAGACGGTCCATGAAGAACTGGACCTTGAAGTGGCGAAGGAGATTGTGGCCCGGGTGCCGGACTTGAACATACAGAACATCATTGCCGAGGTGAAGGACAACGTCTACATCCACTACCACGACGAAGTGCTGTTCGAGGCATTCAGCATGGGAAACCCCCGGGTGAAAATCGGCAACCTGGTGCAGAACATGGAATCGGGGCCGACTTCCATACTGATCCAGGCGGATGAACCGGAAGTTCCGGGCATCCGCAAAGCGCTCGATGACCTGTTCGCCGAAACGATCGAACACCGCCGCTGGGGTGCGCCCTACCCGGTCATCGAAATCGTCAAGAAAGGAATCAACAAGGCGGTCGGCGTCGATTATGCGCGCGGCTACCTCGGCATCAGCCAGGAGCATACCATCGCGTTCGGCGATGAGGACAATGACACTGAAATGATTAAATATGTCAAACATGGTGTGGCCATGGGCAATGCCATCGAAGAGGTCAAAGAGGCCGCCGACCATGTGACGGATTCGAACGAAACCGACGGCATCGGCAAGTTTCTGAATGCGCATTTCGAATTGAATATACAACCATAACCGAGAGGAGCGATTGATATGCAGTTATTCGCAGACAGCTGTTCTGATATATCCCAGCAGGACTTCAAGGAGAAGGAAATTGAGTTCGTCCCGCTGAAAATTACCATCGATGACAAGGAGTACCTGGATCAGATTGAGATATCGAGCCAGGAAGTGCTTGATGAAATCGCAGACGGTAAACGTCCGCTTACCAGTCAGGCGAATCCTGAACAGTTCACCGACATGTTCATGCCGTATGTTGAGAAGGGGGAGTCTGTCCTCTACATCGCATTTTCAAGCGAACTTTCCGGCACCTACCAGAGTGCTGTCATTGCACGGGATACGATCCTTGATGAGCATACCGATGCGGACATCACAATCATCGATACGAAGGCGGCGAGCTACGGGCTCGGCCTCATCGTCGAACGCGCCCACAGCTACCTGGAAAGGGGCATCCAGAAAGAGGAGCTCCTCGCGAAAATCGAAAACGATGTAAAAAGCATCCGTCACTTCTTTACGGTGGATGACCTGGACTACCTCGCCAAAGGCGGGCGCCTGTCCAAGGGCCAGGCATTCCTCGGCGGACTGCTCAACATCAAGCCACTGCTCCATGTCGAGGATGGCAGACTCGTTCCCCTGGAAAAGCACAGAGGCACCAAAAAAGTCCACTCAAGCATGGTCAGACACATGCAGGCGGACAACGTTACCGGCGAGGTCCACATCACCCATGCGAATGCCCAGAAGCAGGCTGAGCAGCTCCAGAAGAAGATTATGGAGGAGACGGACGCCGGCAGTGTCAAAATCAGCATGATCGGCCCGACGATCAGCAGCCATACAGGCAACGGTACGGTTGCACTATTCTACTTCAATGAAGGTGTGTAATATGAAGCATTGTATTATCGTGGGAGGCGTGGCCGGCGGCGCAACCGCCGCTGCACAGCTCCGCAGGATAAATCCCGAAATCCGCATAACAATCTATGAAAAGGGCCGCGACATCAGCTTCGGCAACTGCGGCCTGCCATATAACATCGGCGGCGAGGTGAGCGACCGGGACAAGCTCGTCGCCGCAACGCCTGAGAGCATGGCCGAACGGGATATCACTGTGATGACGCATCATGAAGTGACCCGTGTGGACAGCGGAACGAAGAAAGTCACCGTGAAGGATATCAACGGGAATGATACGTTCGAAGAGGACTATGACTACCTGATCCTCTCCCCGGGCGGGGCACCGAAGACTCTGTCCGCGTTGCTCGATGTTCCGCAGGCATTCGTCCTGCACAACCTCGAGGATCTGGACGGCATCAAATCTCATATCGACAGGCATGATGTGGATAAGGTCGTCGTCATCGGTGCCGGATACATCGGTCTCGAACTGATCGAGAACTTTGTCAGACGCGGCATGCACGTGACCTTTATCCACCGGAGCGATGAAGTCTACCGTCCTCTTGAAGACGATATGGGGGATTTCTTCATCGAGGAGATGGAACGCCAGGGGGTCGATGTCAGGCTCAACACCGAAATCGTGGAAGTCGACGGCAATGTCGCGACGCTTGATAATGGCGAGGAAATCGATGCCCCGATGATCGTTGCAGGCATCGGCATACTGCCGCGGACGGAATTCCTGCAGGGCTCCGGCATTGAATTGAACGATGATGGATTCATCTGCACCGGTGAGACAGGCCGTACGAGCGCCGAGTCCGTCTATGCGCTGGGGGACGCCATCGAGACATTCTACCAGCATACGGGCGGGAAGACGACGGTCGCCCTCGCCTGGGGTGCCCACCGCATGGCATACGTCATCGCCAGCCAGATCAGCGGAAATGGAGACGTCGTGTTCGAGGGACTGCTCGGCACCAACATCATGCGGTTCTTCGGCTATGATATCGCGACGCTTGGACTCGGGCAGCACGAAGTCACCGGGTACGACCACTTCATCGTCGACCACCGGCAGCGGAACAAAGCCGGATACATGGACGGCAGCGTCCCCATCCGGGTGCGGATCTATGTGTCAAAAGCAGACGGCAAGATTCTGCGCGCCGCCGTCGTCGGCACCGAAGGCGTCGACAAACGCATCGACATACTCGCCGCACATATCCGGCTCGGCGGGACGGCGGCCGACCTCGCCAACATCGAAGTCGCATACTCCCCGCCGTACTCCAGCCCGAAAAGTGTGCTCAACATGCTCGGCTACAAAACGATTGAAAAAATGAAGAAGCTCGATGAATGACCGATCGGTCGATTGAGAACCGCCGTGCCGCCTCCTATAGGAGCGGGAACGGCGGTTCTTTTGCGGCAGGGCGGGTGTGTGGCGGACACCGCAGGCGGCGCCGTGTCCGGAAAGCGCTCATGGCGGACACCGCGGATGACGCCGTGTCCGGAAAACGCCCATGGCGGACACCGCGGATGGCGCCGTGTCCGGAAAGCGCTCATGGCGGACACCGCAGGCGGCGCCGTGTCCGGAAAGCGCTCATGGCGGACACCGCAGGCGGCGCCGTGTCCGGAAAACGCTCATGGCGGACACCGCGGGCGGCGCCGTGTCCGGAAAACGCTCATGGCGGACACCGCGGATGGCGCCGTGTCCGGAAAACGCTTGTGGCGGACACCGCGGGCGGCGCCGTGTCCGGAAAATATTACAAATCTACAAAACGGAGGCCGGCAACAATGCTTATCGGCCTCCGTGAATCGGACCATGGCCATCAAATGAGTCTGCCGGCCGCCATTTGGAATTTCAGTTCAGCTATACGGACGTCGTCCCATCAAAAAAGAGGCCACACCGGCCTCTCTCACAAAAATCATTACATATCTTCTTTTGGCTTACGGCGTTTGGCTACGATCCAGATGAATATTCCGAATCCGCCGAAGATGATGAGTCCGGCGTAGACGTAACCGTTATTGAGACCGGTCTCTTCAGTGATGGCGTAGAGTTCCGCCTCCTCCCGGTCGAGAACGGCGTTGTAGCTGTCCTGTCCTTCAGCGGCTCTGAGCTTGTCTCCGATGAGCATGCCGCTCATCATCTTGCCCCTGTCATCGGCTTCAAGCGGGACGTTGAAGTTTTCAGTCCTTGAGGTGTCGTTGATGTTCAGTATGAAATCGATGTCGGCGGTGTCGTACCGGACGACATAGTGGCCGCTCCCATCTGCTTTCAATTCCGTCATCTCACCGCCGAGCAGCTGTTTGTGCTGCGTAAATACAGTGTTGATCTGCTTGATGTAGTCAACCACTTCCTGGTCTGTCCAAAGGTCCATCTGCCTGTGCACCGCAGGGATGGTATCACCGTTCAGCGCGACTTCCGTCCCGTACTGGAAGCTGATGGGACCCGGGTAGCCGTACAGGTACGCGGTGAGCTGCTGTATGCGGGTGCCCGGAAACATATTTTCCCCGGCTGCATGCATTGTGAAGCGCTCGGTGAACCAGTGGTCTGCAAGCAGCATCTGTCCATCTTCCGGATAGGATGGTATCGCCTTATCCGTCGTGCTGAAGGCCTCTGCGACATCCTGCCTCATGGATTCTGAAGCGACATGGTCAAACCCTTCCGCCCCGACCGGTTCGCTGCCGAGAATTCCGTATGTCGTCACGCCCTCCGGCATGAATTCGCGGGCGTCCACGCCATCCTGTACCACGTTCATGCTGAGGCCGTCGATGCCGAATTCATCAACGAAGGACTGCGCCATCTCCCTGTACGCGTCCTGGTTCTCCGGCACGCTCAGATCGATGAACTCCACATCGCCGATCTCAGAATAGTATTCCTGCTGGAGTTGATTGAGCTCGGGGTCCTGCAGGGTTTCGTAGCCCTCCACCGCACTCGCCGGCATGTCGACAACGACTTTCATATCCATCTCATGTGCCGCATCGACAAGGGACTGGAACCCTTCCGCTCCGCCGAACGATTCCTCAATCTCCCCATAGCTTTCTACATCGTAGCCGAGATAGTCCTCAGCCGACCTTTCAAAGACCGGCGACAGCATGAGTGTGTCGAATCCCATGTCATGTATGTATTCCAGATTTTCCTGTATGCCGCGAAAATCCCCGCCGAACGGGAGCGGCTCTGTCTCGTCATCCGTCACATTGACATCATTTGATTCATCCGCATTGAGGAATCGGTCGACGACAACTGTATAGATGCGGTCGTGCGGCTTTTCCCGGGCTGATGCATCCTGCTGGAACATGCCGCCCACTACCAGCACCACCACTATGTATTTCAATAATTTCTGCATTGTGACCCTACCTTCTTGTCTAATATCCCAAGTATACTAGATAAAAAATAAAAATATCATATTTTCAAAGAATGTTCACAAAATCCCATGAAAAAGACACTCCCTTAAAAAGAGTGTCTGATTCCACCAGTGTTATCTGAACAGCGCAGTGACCGGTCCCATCGGCAGATAGATGCCGAGCCCGATCGTGATGACTGCAAGCACGAGGAATATGATGAACAGCGGCTGTCCGGTACCCTTCCTCTTCCTTATCACTGCCATTTCCATCAGGCCGAGCGTAAACAGGCCGGCAAGGAATTTGAGGCCGTACAGCATACCGTTGATGCCCATCGCCTGGATGAACAGAACAAGGCCTGATACAAGGACGATGACGTAAAACAGTCTTGCAATCATATGGGGAACTTTTGCGTACTTTGCATCCGGATCCCCCGGATTTTTAATTGAAAAGTAAGTGATGAAGAAGAACACAACTGCAAGGACAATTGCTGTAAGGTGCAAGTGTATCATGAAATCTCCCTTTCTATTGTGAATCACTTACCATTCTAACATATCCGCCCGGATTTTCATTCACCGATATATGTCGTAAGTGTGCCGATTCCATTGATGGAAATACGGACTTCGTCACCCTTTTTCAAAAATTGCGGCGGGGTCATTCCGGCGCCGACACCCCCCGGTGTGCCGGTTGCGATGATGTCACCCGGCTCAAGAACGACGTACTTGGAAACTTCCGCAATCAGTTCATCAAGCTTCAGCACCATCTCTGATGTACTGCCGTCCTGGCGGATCTCCTCATTCACCTTCGTGACGATGGATGTCTGCTCCGGATTCGGCAGCTCATCCTTCGTGACGATGAACGGCCCCATCGGGCAGCCGCCCTTCAGGCTTTTCGACAGGAACGGCAGGAGGTGCTTCTTCTGCAGGTCGCGTGCCGTGATATCGTTGATGATCGTATAGCCGTAGATGTAATCGAGTGCCATCGAGCTTTCTATCCTGTCCGCACGCTTGCCGATGACAACGCCAAGCTCCCCTTCATAGTCGAGCGCGCTGGTTACCTCCCCATGGTCCGGAATGACAGCTTCATCCCCGACGAGGCTTGTTGCAGCCTTCGTGAATACATAGAGGCTCTCAACTTCGTTGTCCAGCTCCTCTGCGTGCTTTTTGTAGTTGCGTCCGAACGCAATCACGTTGTTCGGCGGTGTCACCGGCGCAAGGAATTCTATGTCCGCAAACGGTGCTTTATACTGATCCGCATTGCCGGACCGGTCCGCCTTCTCCACTAATTTTCTTACGATTTCCTGGAAATCCAGAGTATTGTATGTTGATATCCCCTCGAGCAGCGTCTTCGGATAGCCCGCATCACTGCCGAAATCCTCGAACAGCTTCGGCAGTATCCATGCACTTTCCTCGCGCTTTACCTTAACCCCGTAGTAAGTCTGGTTTCCGTAGTCAAATGTCAAAAATTTCATGGATTACGCTCCTTTTGTTGTTTTATCCATTATAACAGACAACCGGTCAATTTTCCCCGCATTTATCTGAATTATCCGCAAATAGTGTTTCGATGCCCCCTGCCCCAGCTTTCCGGAATAAAAACCCGACGGCGACTGACAGCACGTAGACCGCCGTCATGATCAGCACCATCGAAAGTATGCTGACGTCGCCGTACGCCGTGAATCCGATTCCGTAGAAGATGAATATCAGCAGGATGTTGCCGGCTATATACATCGTCAGTACCCTGCCGCCGAGCGGTGCAAACAGCGCCACGGCCTTTTCCGGAATGACGGCTGATATGAACAGGAGCAGGATGAAGTATCCGAGGGCGAGGACGGGACCGCCGAAATTGTCAGCCAGCAGCGTGCCGCTGTAGGTCCCGAGCGTGACGACCTGGATCAGCTTCAGGGCAAGCCCGCCGCCCGCAAGGGTGATGAACATCGCTACTGCGAGTATATGATTTGCAGCGAGCAGGTCTTTGATACCGACTTTGGACAGCGCCATGCCAAAGAGCAGCCACGGCAGGACAGTGAACAGGAGGGTATACACCATGCCCGGGATGTCGCCTGTGAATATCTCGATATTTTTGCTGATGATCGCGAAGTAGTCGCTGCTCCTGTACACACTCGTCTGTTCGTTCACCGTCTGGATGGCCGAATACATCTTATCCGTCGGCGAACCGATATTCTCCAAAATATCCGGCAGGACGTTCGCGGCCATGTGGAATGCGAACAGGAGAACCGCCGAAATCATGGGCACGAACCATTTCGATTTCAGGAATATGAGTCCCACAAGCGCGGTCAGGGCAAGTCCCGGCAGGAAATCCCAGGCAAAGACGAACACCGACTGGAGTGAGCCCGCAAGGAAGATGGTGATTGTTATTTTGCCAAGGTCCAAAATCCCCCTGTCGCGCCAATGGTTCAGCATGTAGCCGGTGATGAGAGCGACCAGAGGCATGACGGCGCTGCCGGTGAATATGTTGACAAGATGGTATGAGCTGAGCGAGTCACCGCTCAGATATTCATATACATTTATCGCATCATACGGCATCATGTAGTGCATCCCGTTCATGAGAAGTACCGGGAACAGTGTGATGGCCAGGATGAATCTGATGCTGCCTTCTTCAGTTTTCAATTTTAATCGCTCCATAATCAAAGAAATATAGGTAAACAGTAACATCTTTTCCGAGGGCCTGCATCGCAGAGCGCCTGTAGATATCCATCTGTGTACCGTATCTTTCCACGAGATCCGACGGTCCGAGTCCGGTCCCTGCCACGCGGTCCGTCTTGTAATCCAGTATGACGTAGCTGCCGTCGATCTCGAGCAGGGCATCCATGATCCCCTGAACCATCTGGTCCTCGTATTGCGAGTAGCCGATCGCCTTCTGGTTCATGATGAACGGAATCTCGGTATGGATGGATTCCTGGCGCGCCAGCAGTTCGGCCATCACACTGTCTGACAGGAACTGTTCGATGTTCTCCACCATCTTCTCCCTGTGCATATCGGTGATGAGCATGTCTTCCAGGGTGTTGTCTTCAACCAGGCGCCTGACGTACGCGGCACGTTCCACAGCTCCGAGCCCGCGTACTTCTTCGTAGCGGTTCATCATGTGCATCATCATCTGGTGCATCACAGTACCGAAGACCGGGGCATCGAGCGTCTCGCTGCGGAAGTTCGGCAGTTTCAGGTTTGGCGTCCGGTCATGGCGGATGACTGCACTGTCGTCCGGCGGCGTTTCATTGCGCCGCTTGATTTCCGTCACGGACTCCTTGAATACGGTACGGGCCTCGGCCTGATGCGGGTATTTATAGAACAGCCTCTCCTTCAGCGGTTCATTGTCCGGCACCTTCAGCCCTTCGAGTTCAGAAAGCGATGCGTAGCGCCTGTCATCCGTTCCGGTCTCCTCCGGAGGTTCAGCATACTCCAGCGTGAGGAACGGCATATCCTCATTGATGAAGATCGGTGCGATGAGGTCCTGTATGGTCCGGGCGTTCAGCCTGTCATCGGCATTGATCAACCCCGGTTCATAGGAATATTTCTCCTTATACTCCCCGTCGTAGACCAGCGGCATGATGAGCTTGTCGATCGCACGGGTCATCGCTACATACACAAGCCGCATCTCCTCGCTGATCAGCTCCCGGAGTACCTGTCTGGATGCGACTTCCGAGTGGATGCTCGGCATCACTGCAAGTGCCTCCGGCAGGAACCGCTTCATCGCAATGCCCTGCCCAGGGTGGACACTGATCTTTTTCGAAACGTCCATCATGTTCAGGCGGCGGTGCAGCCCTGCATATATCACATAATTGAATTCAAGCCCCTTGGAGGCATGGATCGTCATGACACGGAGCGTGTCATCGTCCGGCGACACGGTGTTCTCTTCGCCGAAGTCCTGTCCGTCATCGATCATGCGGTGGATGTATGAGATGAATTCATACAGTGAAAGCTGTGACATGGCTTCGAATTCACGCGCTTTTTCTATGAAGCCGTTCAGGTTCGCACGCCTTGACCTGCCGCCTTTCTGACCGGCGAAGTATTCCAGGATGCTGAATTCGAGATAGATTTCATCAATCAGCTCCGGCACACTCATATACCGCGCATATTCCTGGAGCGACCGGAGTGCATCCCGGAATTCGTGGAGCTTCTTCATGACCACCGCCGGGCCATCATATTCGATCAGTGCACCGTACATGTAATCCGCATCCGACGATGCACGGATCCGCGCAATCTCATCTTCTGTGAAACCGAACATCGGCAGCCGCATCATGCCGACAAGATGATCGTCCTGAAGCGGATTGTCGATGACGGAAAGGATGCTGATCATCGTACGGATCTCAAGCGTATCGAGATAGCCCGAGCGGTTGTTGACGAACACCGGCAGTTCAGCTTCACCGAGCAGCCGGCGGTAGGATTCATTATCCCGCGTGTTGCGCGTCAGGATGACGATATCCCTGTAGGCCACACCTTTCCGTACAAGGTCCCTGACCACATCGATGATATGCTTTATCTCTGCATCCCCGCCATATTCAGCCTTGTTTTCGATGATATGGCACTCCGAATGCAGCGGCGCCTCCTCGAGATAGTTCCCCTGCACAAGCCGGTGCGTGTCATCATACGTGATTTCACCGACTTCACGGTCCATGATCTTCTCGAATACGGTGTTCGTAAGGCCGAGCACTTCCCCGCGCGAGCGGAAATTGTGGTTCAGGCTGATCAGCCGCCCGCTGCCCCCTGTCTTGAAGCGCTCAGACTTGGTGATGAACAGGGACGGGTCTGCCTGGCGGAACTTGTAGATGGACTGTTTGACATCGCCCACCATGAAAAGGTTGCCATCCGATTCACCGCCGGTCTTAAGCACCTGGATGATGGCCTCCTGTACACGGTTGATATCCTGATACTCATCAATCATGATCTCCTTGAACTGGCGGCGGTAGCGCTCCCCGACCGCCCCGTCCCCGGCGTTCAGTATCCCGAGCGCATAATGTTCATAATCCGAAAAGTCCATTTCATTCCGCGTGCGCTTCTGCTGCCTGAACCTCTCTATCACCTTGAGCGCGATATCGATGAGTACGTTATTGGCCCCGTTCATCGGTGCGAGCTCCGCCTTTACGCGCCCGAGATCATACGCCGGTGCATCCCGCACCTCATTGTAGCGGTCGCGGACGCGCTTGTGCACGGCAAGCAGCGCCGCTTTCCGATCGGGGTCGGCAATATTTTTGATGAAGGCCGAACGGCCGTCCTTGAGCGGGAATGCCGGCAGTTCCACCGGCCGTCCCTCCATCACATCACCACCCGCCCGCTCGACAGACATGACGGCTGATTCAAGCGCATCGTAGGCTTCCACCACCTGGGCCTCCTTGATCGATTCATGCACCGCCGTCCTGTAATGGGTGCGGAGCAATCCAAGGTCTGCAAAAAGCGCATCAAGCTTCAGCCTGAGGTTGTGGTTGTGCTCAGAGAGTATGGCTTCGAGACGGTCCACATCGATATACTGGTCCCTGTTCCCTTCGAGGAACCCCTGTGGATCGGGGCTTGCAACCGCCGTATAATAAAGATCCCGTATGGCACCGAGCAGCCCCTCGTTGCTCTTATCCGTCGACAGCATGGTGGAAACATGCCGGAAATCTTCATCCGGCGCCATGTAATAGGATTCGAGCACGCCGGAAATCACATTTTCCAGGCGGAGCTTCATCTCGATATCGCCGAGTGTGCGCATATCCGGGGACAGCCCGATCACATTATAGTGCATCTGTATGAGGTGCAGACAGAAGCTGTGCAGCGTCGATATATGTGCCTCTTTAAGCTTCAGGGACTCCCTGTATATTCTCGGATCCCTCTTTTCAAGAAATGCGGTCTTGAGCGCCTTCTCGATCTTCTCCTTCATATCGCGTGCGCTCATGTTGGTGAAGGTTGCGACGAGGACTTCATCGATCGAATACTTCTCCTCCAGTATCTTCCGGATGATGCGTTCGACCAGAACCGTCGTCTTTCCGCTTCCGGCAGCAGCCGCCACCAGTACATCGGAACCTTCATATTCAATGGCTTCGAGCTGCTTATCCGTCCACTGGACCATGGTCTCCCACCCCTCTTTCAAAATTCTCTATCGTTTCGTCATCCACCGTATTCATCCTGATGTCCCGCCGGTTCATCAGCGGATCGATGCGGCAGGCGGATTTGAAATCGCACATTTCACATGCCAGTCTCGTGTTCGACGGATCCAGGGATATCGGTGAAGCCAGCACCTCGCCCCGGTACATGCGGTCCGTCGTATCCCGGTACATCTGCATGATATGATCCGCATAATGTTCAAACAGGAGCGGGCTGTAGTACCTGTGCCGGGTTGCTTTGTTTATTTTGCCTGCACTGGTGACGGAGATCGGGTAGTAGGCGCTGTACATCTTGTAATCATCGAGTTTTGAGAGCATGCCCGTAATACCGGCCGAAGTTTCATCGATCATGCCGTCGTATTCGGCATTTTCATTGATGAACGCCCCGTCCGGGCGCATGCGTTTCTTCTGCTCCTCTTCAGCGTGTTCCAGCGACTCCTCGCCGGCGAGCGAGATGAGCGGATCCCTGACCGGGAAGAAGAGCATGCTGTTCGGCATGATACGCCCTTTGCCGAAATACTCCGGACCCTTCTCCACCAGCACATGCATGTATGTCATCATCTGCAGTTCAAGTCCGTTCAATATGCCCGCTTTCGAGATGGACCGTGCACTCGACTTGTAATCGATCAGGTTCACATACGCGTCCTCCCCCGTCTCATACATATCCACGCGGTCGATTTTGCCCCGCAGATGGATCGTGTGGCCGTCCCCGCTCGTCAGTGTCACTTCATCGATCGGACTTTTCACGAAGCCGAATGACAGCTCGGCTTCCGCAATCCTGTAGTCACCCAGTTCCTCGATATCCCGCATGAACACGAGCAGGCGGACGATCGCATCCCCTGCGCGCCGTTTCAGCGACTGATAGTAGCCCGTATGATCGAAGATGCCGAACTGGATCGCCCGGGCGAAACGCTCGATGGAATCCTCCACCTGCATCCGTATCTTCTCTGTATCGTGGAGGAGTGTGAAGCCAAGCTTCGCCACTGTGTCATAGAGCACTTCGTGGTACAGGTTCCCCAGCTCAAGCGGGGCGACCTGATACGGTTTCCGTACATTGAGCCTGAGTCCGTAGGAGCTGAAATGCTGGAACTGGCAGCGGTGGAACGTCTCAAAACGCGATACGCTCGCATTCATCTCTCCGCCGTACAGCGCCTGCGCCGCTTCTTTTGACAGCGGCCGGGCGCGGTTGTCGTGTGTCAGATTGCGCCTCAATCTCGGATAGAAATCATGCCAGCTGTCTTTCATGAGCACCTGGAACGTTTCGACCCACGGACGGTATTCCGGAATCCTGAGGAAATCCGAAGGGTCATCCACCTGGGATGTCATCATCTCGCGCATCTTCAGGTGGAGCAGCGGCTCCATGCTCGCAGCCGATGATATCAGACGTTCCGGATTGAAACGGCTGTATTCACTTACCCGCCTGTACTCATAATTCCGCACCTGCTCCGGCCGCTGCGGCATCACTTCATCGAGGAACGGGCTGCGCTTTGTCACATCGCCTGAAGGCAGTGTGACACTCCAGCTGAGGTACAGCCCCTCGGTCGCGCGGGTGATGGCAAGATAGAATACGAAGCGCTCGTCCTGGGCAAGCGTCCTCGAGCTCGGCGACAGTTCGATGTCCGCCCGTTCGAAAAGCGCCTTTTCCTCATCGGAGATGATGTCCCTGTTGCGTGTTTCCCGGGGCATCGCATCGCGGTTCACACCAATCAGGAAAATATATTTCTTGTTCTCCACTTTGGACAGGTCGAGTGAGCCGACCATCACCTGATCTATTGTGGAGGGGAGGAGGCTGAACTCCGCATTCTTAAGCCCGTCCATGAAAGCTTCATAGAAGACCTGGAAACGGACAGCCCCGTCATCATAGACCACATAGGCATCATCGAGCAGGCGGATGAACAGATTGTATGCCTGCTCCGTTTCATCCCTTTCCCGGATCTGGTCGTTCTCATCCTGATGCACCATCTCCTCTGTGATTTTCTCCACTATCCCTTCCGCCATCAGGAAATCATAGATGATGCCGATGTACTCGCGCACCGTCCGCTCTGCCCTGAATTCGGCAAAGAGCACCTCAAGGCGCGACAGGATTTTATTCTTGAATTCGATCATGTCCTGATACTGCCCGCTCTTGTCTACGGTGTGGAGCACACCGTTTTCGTCCGGCACGGTGATGTAGCGGAATTTGTCATCATCGAACAGGGCAGCGCCGCCGAGGCCGCGCTCCAGCGCAAAGTTCTCCAGCTGATCGATGTACATCCTGTCTGTATCCTCACACAGGTATCCTGTCTTCAGCACGTTCATGAATGCGTTGAATTCGTAATTTTTCGTATAGCAGTCGAGCAGCGCCATGATGAACTGGATGAACGGATGGGAGTACATCTGGACTTTCCTGTCGATATGGTATGAAATATCGAACCTCCTGAAAACGGAACGGATGAGCGGTTCATAGGACGCGTCCCTGTAGAGGATCCCGATATCACTGTAGTAGGCGCTGCCGTCTGCCACGAGGCGTTCTATCTCCCGCGCCGTTTCAGTGATCTCCTCAAGGGCGTTCGGCGCTTCGGTGATCGTCACCCCTTCATAGTCGTACATCGTCTCCTGTTCTGCGAAATGCGATTCAATCTGGATGAGCCCTTTCTTTTCAGAGCGTTTGAAGTCCTGTCCGAAATGTTCGAATTCGAGGCTGTCATCCCCCATGAAGAAACGGAGCCTTTCGATGACGGCATCGGTCTTCCTGAACAGTTCCTTGTTCGTCCCCTGATGCGTAAGGAGGATGTTTATCTCCCTCACGCGTGTGTGAAGCGCCTGGATGAGCGCATATTCCACTTCGGTGAAATTGTGGAAGCCGTCGATATAGATGACCGCATCCTCGAGAGATCTGATTGTCCTGCCGGAGTAGAGGAGATCGATGAACTGGCCGGTCAGGTTCAAATCCTCTATCTGGAGTTCCGCTGCCCTCAGCAGCCACTGGTCATAGATGAGCTGCAGGTCGGAAAACTTGTCCTTCATGCGGCCGGCCTCAGGCTGTGCCCGTCTCAGGTCGTCAGGCGCCACCCGGTAGGCACTCAGCTCTTTGAGCATATCGAGCACTTTCTGGGAAAATTTTATGTACTGTGAGCTGTCCCTGTAGAAGGACAGCTGCTCCTTCATCTCCGTCATCATCTTGTGGAGCAGCATGATATGCCCGCTTTCCGACAGGGCATCCCTCGTGGAGTGGCCGGTCTCGTTGAAGACATGCCACATGAAGCGTGAAAAGCTGAATACGGCGGTCCTGAGGCTGCCGCTTCCGCCGTCCCGGGCACCCGTGATGATGTTTTCATATCTCAGCGTATTCTGCGTCGGCGTGATGATATAGATGGGGGCACCGAGCGGTTTCCCTTTCGTTTCCGCCTGTATGTCCTCGAACATCCGCCCCGTCTTGCCGGTACCGCTGACACCGGTCCAAATCTTTAATGTCATAATATTTCACTCCTCGAGAGTAGACAAAAGACACCCTTCATCCGGGTGTCTTTGCCATTCAGTCAAAATTGATGGATATTTCATTGAGAGGCCAGAAGCGGAGCTGGACTTCCCCGATCACTTCCGACTGGTCAACCAGCCCGAAATCGCGGCTGTCCCGGCTCACCGGGCGGTTGTCGCCCAGAACGAGCAGTGTCCCTTCCGGAATCGTCTCCTCTTCGACACCAAGTTCCTCCAGTGTGAAATTGTCCATGTATGAATCCTCCGTATGGGTCACGTAGTCCTGATTGAGCGGTTCGCCGTTCACATAGACCTGCTTGTCTTCCATCCTGACGGTATCCCCCGGGGTGCCGATTACACGTTTCACATAGGCCGGACCCTTTTCGGAATTGAAGACGATCACATCATCCGTCTCATAATCACTGAAATTATCAATGAATTTGTTGACCACCACTTTGTCACCGTCCTCGAATGTCGGATCCATGCTCAGACCATCCACCGTGAACGATACGAACAGGAACTGTCTGATTATCAATATGAGGACCACTGCGACCACTATCGCAATGAGCCATTCTTTTATCTCTTTCAGCATAATGCCACACCCCTATTTATCCATTTTTCTGTTGATGTACTTCTGGTATCCTTTCGAAAAGAAATAGATGAGCACCAGACCGGCAATTGACAGTGTAAGCCGCAGCGGGGAAGTGAAGAATGATGTGACATCGTACCCCACGAGAGACATCGTCAATATCATGATCGCTTTTGCCGCAAGTAATATATACAAGTATACGACTTTTTTAAGATTCGATAAAGCCGCAATGACATTGATCACCGATGTCGGTGTAAAAGGCAGTGACAGCAGTACGAACAGGAACACGAAACCACGCCGGTCGATGAACGACAGCATCTGCCCGAGCCGTTTGTGCTTCCTGATATATTTCTGTGCGGACCGCCTGAAAAAATACCTTATGAGCAGGAACACGAGATAGCTGCCGAGCACCGTCCCGGAATAGCTTGACAGGGAGCCCAGTATGAACCCGTATGAATTTATGTTGACCACCACGATGATGAACAGCGGCAGAAACGGCAGGAATGACTCCATGAATACAAGCAGGAACCCAACGATGAGTCCGAGCTGTTCGACTTCCCTGAACAGCTGTTCAAGCCCTTCCTGCGTCATCAGTCTTTCAAAAATTGCTTCCAAATTAATAACCCCGTCCTATTTAAGAAAGGCTATATTACACTGTAATATAGCCTTAAGTTCTATACAATTATATAATTTTTAGCGGAGTCTGTCATTCAATTGCTCCCGCAATTCCTCATACCCGGATTTCCCGAGCAATGCGAACATATTCTGCTTGTATGCTTCCACACCGGGCTGGTTGAACGGGTTGACACCGAGAAGATAACCACTCATTGCACATGCGATTTCGAAGAAGTAGACCATATAGCCGAATGTATAGGCATCCATCCTCGGAATCTGCACGACCATGTTCGGCACACCGCCGTCCACGTGGGCAAGGATCGTGCCCGTCATCGCCTGGTGGTTGACAGCATCGACTGTCATCCCCGCCAGATAGTTGAGACCGTCAAGATCTGCCTCCTCCTCTCCGATCTCCAGATCGGAGAGCGGTGTTTCCACATCGATGACCGTCTCCATCAGCATCCTTCTGCCTTCCTGGATATACTGGCCCAGTGAATGCAGGTCTGTAGTGAAGTTGGCACTGTGGGGAAGGATACCCTTATTGTCCTTGCCTTCACTTTCCCCGAACAGCTGCTTCCACCATTCACCGAAATACTTGAGGCGCTCGTCATAGTTGATGAGCATCTCGACATCGTACCCCTTGGCAAGGAGGGCGTTCCGCACCGCTGCATACTGATAGGCCGGATTGTCTTCCAGTCCCTCTTCCGCCAGATCATCCATTGCCGCATGTGCACCTTCCATCATCCGGCTGATGTCGATGCCGGAAGCGGCGATCGGCAGGAGTCCCACAGCGGTCAGCACGGAATATCTGCCGCCGACATCGTCCGGCACTACGAACATTTCATACCCCCGCTCTTTGGCGAGTGTGTTCAGTGCCCCCTTCTCCCGGTCTGTTGTTACATAGATGCGGTCTGCCGGATTCTCATACTTTTCCTCGAGCAGCTTCTTGAATACGCGGAACGCGATGGCCGGTTCCGTCGTCGTACCCGATTTGCTTATGACATTGATGGAGAAGTCCCTGTCCTTCAGGTGGTCTTTGAGTTCATTCATGTAATGGCTGGAAAGGTGATGGCCGGCGAAGATGATTTCCGGGCCGTTCTGACCAAAAGCCGGCGCCATCATTTCAATTGCCGCCTTTGCTCCGAGGTAGGAGCCGCCGATGCCGATTACAACCAGGACATCGGAGTCTCCCCTGATTTTGTCCGCTGCTTTTCCCACGCGGGAAAACTCTTCCCTGTCATGGTTTTTGGGCAGATCGACCCAGCCGAGATAATCACTGCCTGCACCGGTGCCTTCACGGATCAGCGAGTGGGCAGCTGAGACGAACGGCTTCATGTTGTCCAGTTCTTCTTCATCCAGAAATGTTGAAACGTTACTATAATCGAATTTGATGTGTGTCATGGCATCCTCCAAATAGTTTATCTATCTTCTATATTGTAGATAAAAAGGGCATGACTAATCAAATATTTTCGACGTCACTTTTTTCAACACGTTTTTCTGCGGGATTATTCCGCTGATCTCATCCGCCTTCCCTTCATGCAGCAGATTGACGATGCGGCTGCCGACGATCACACCGTCACATGCCGCACCAACCCGCGCCGCCTGGTCCCGCGTGCTGATACCGAACCCCGCGCACACGGGCGCATTGCTCACTTCGCTGATGTGTGACAGATGGTCATAGAGGGACTCATCAAAATCGTCGCGGACGCCCGTTGTGCCGTTGACCGTCACAGCGTAGACGAAGCCTTCCGCGGTCTCAGTCACTTCCCGGATCCGCTCCGAACTGCTCGTCAGTGTGACGAAGCGGATGTTTGCGATGTCGTACTTGGCAAGCGGCGCAGCGAATTCGTACTCCTGTTCGAACGGCACATCCGGAAGGATGACGCCTGCGACGCCCGCTTCATGCGCCAGGCCGGCAAACTTCTCCGCCCCAAGCCTGAGTACAGGGTTCGCATATGACATGATGACGACGGGAATACTGATTTCCGACTTTATGCGGGCGAGTTCCAAAAGCACGGCTTCAAGCGTCACGCCTTCAGCCAGTGCACGCCGGCCCGCCGCCTGGATTGCCGGACCATCCGCTACAGGGTCCGAGAATGGAATGCCGAGTTCCACAATCGATACACCCGCAGACTCAAGTTCCCGAATCCGGCGTCCGAGATCAGACAGCCCGCCGTCACCGGCCATGATATAGGCGATGAAGGCTTTTTCACCCGTTTCCCCCAGTCTGTTGAATGTGTCTTCTATCTTGAATTTACTCATATCCACCGTCCCCCTTCAGCCGCTCCTTGATTTCGGCAACATCTTTGTCCCCTCGGCCCGACAGACATATGACGAGACTCTGTCCCTTTTCCATCTCCGGTGCCATCTTCAGCGCATGGGCGACGGCATGGGCACTTTCAAGTGCCGGGATGATGCCCTCGGCCCGTGACAGAACTTCGAAGGCACCGAGCGCCTCCTCATCGGTGACATGGGCATATTCTGCACGGCCGATTGCTTCGAGATGGCTGTGCTCCGGTCCTATCCCCGGATAATCGAGCCCCGCTGATATCGAATAGGCCTCCTGGATCTGTCCCGCTTCATCCTGCAACAGGTGCATCTTTGCACCGTGGAGGACACCGATGTGTCCGTTTGTGAGCGAAGATGCATGCTCGCCCGTCTCAATGCCGCGGCCGGATGCCTCGACACCAACCATCCTTACCGATCTCTCTTCAATGAACGGATGGAACATGCCGATGGCATTGCTGCCGCCGCCGATGCATGCAACGACTGCATCGGGCAGACTGCCTTCAATGTCCATCATCTGACGCTTCGTTTCCCTTCCGATGACCGACTGCAGATCACGCACGATTTCCGGGAACGGGTGCGGCCCGAGCGCCGAGCCCAGAATATAGTGGGTGTCGTCGACATTCGCCACCCAGTAGCGGAGTGCCTCATTCACCGCATCCTTCAGCGTACCGCGTCCCTGGTCCACGCTGACGACCCGGGCGCCCAAAAGTTCCATGCGGAAGACATTCAGTTCCTGGCGCCTCACATCCTCTTTCCCCATGAATACCACACAATCCAGGTCCAGCAGCGCACAGACGGTGGCAGTCGCCACGCCGTGCTGGCCGGCGCCCGTCTCGGCAACGATCTTCCGCTTGCCCATGCGGCGGGCCAGCAGTGCCTGTCCGATAGTATTGTTGATCTTATGCGCTCCCGTATGGTTCAGGTCCTCCCGCTTTAGATAGATCTTTGCACCGCCGCACTGTTCTGTCAGGTTTTCGGCCAGGTAAAGCGGCGTCTCCCTGCCGACATAGTCCTTCAGGTACGCCTCCAGTTCATGCTGGAATTCCTGGTCCGCCTTCGCTTCACTGTACGCGGCCGCAAGCTCCTTGACCGCGCTCATGAGAGTCTCGGGTACATATCTGCCGCCGAACTCCCCGTAATACCCGCGGGCATCCGGCTGTCTATAAGTCTTCTCCATCATTTACACTCCTCACTTCACTCATGATATCCTTTATCTTTTCCGGATCCTTGGTTCCGTCTGTTTCCGCACCGCTTGAGAGGTCCACTGCGTACGGGGCCACTGCGCTGTAGGCTGCTCTGATGTTGCCTGCATTGAGCCCGCCGGCAAGTATCAGCCGTTCTTTGTCTATGTCAGGATGATCAAGGGCCGACCAGTCGAACACTCTGCCGGTGCCGCCGCGGGCCCCGCTGCTGCCGCTGTCGATCAGGATGAAGTCTGCCGGGAAGCTGAACATCTCCCTGAAAGTACAGGCTGATTCATGTGAAAACACCTTGATGATGCATGCATCGAGCGACATGGCAAAATCTCCGTCCTCATCACCGTGCAGCTGGACATAGTCGAGTCCGGCGCGCCGGATGGCTTCATCGATTTCATCCTTGCCGGCATTCACGAACACGCCAACCTTTCTGATGCCCGGACCCAGTGCCCCGGCAATTTCCTCAGCTTCCCCGACTGTCACCCGGCGGCGGCTGTCGGCGAATAAAAACCCGATCATATCCGCACCGCTCTCTTCTATTGCTTTTGCCGCTTCGACCGTCTGTACACCGCATATTTTCACTTTCATCTATACCGGCACCTTGAGTTCCGCTATCTTTTCAGCCGGGTCATCCGCCGTCATCAGCGTCTCACCCACCAACAGTCCTTTGGCGCCGGCATGCTGCATCCTGAGGGCATCCTCCCGCGTCCGGATACCGCTCTCCGCTATGAACAACGGACCGGAGTCCCGGTATTTCCCGAGCAATTTTTCCGTGTTGGCAATATCCACCGTGAAAGTCTTCAAATCGCGGTTGTTGATGCCGATGATTTCCGGTCCTATCCTGAGGGCACGTTCCATCTCCGCTTCATCATGGACTTCGACCAGCACATCGAGGCCGAGTGACTCTGCATGACCGTACAGGTTTGTGAGTGTGGCGTCATCGAGTGCCGCCACGATGAGCAGTATGACATCCGCACCATGCCGGCAGGCGTTGTCGATCTGGCGCGCATCAATGACGAAATCCTTATTGAGTACCGGCACGTCGACAATGCTTTTTACCTGCTCCAGGTCCTCCATCGTACCGGAGAAGAATTTCTCATCCGTGAGGACCGAAATCGCATCTGCTCCCCCGCCAGTATATTTTGCCGCCTGCTCCGCCGGGTTGATACTCTGATTGATATCCCCCCTGGACGGTGAAGCGCGCTTCACCTCGGAGATGACCGCCATCGTACTTGAAAATTTCAGCTTTTCCGCCAGCGAAACCGGCTTTCTGTCCACTTTGGGCGTTATGCTCGGCAGGCTGTCCAGTTCCAGTTTTTTCTGTGTGATGATATCATCCAGTATTGTTCCCATCTATATCACTCTTTCGTCCGAGTATTTGACCATGTTCCTGAGCTTGGCCAGTGCGTTGCCCGTTTCGATGCTTTCCCTCGCAAGCTCGATGCCGGCCTCGATCGAGTCTGCGGCCCCTGCTGCATACATGCCAAGGCCGGCATTCAGCAGTACCGTATCCCTCTGGGCCGGCGCCGCGGTGCCCTCGAGTACGTTTTTCAGTATTTCCGCGTTTTCACAGCTGTCCCCGCCGGCGATCTCCTCGAGGGGATACGTGGGGAGCCCGACGGACTCCGGCGTGAATTTCATTTCATAGATGGCGCCTTTCTCAAGCAGGGCCATATGGTTCTCTCCGGCAAGTGACGCCTCGTCCATATGGCCGGCACCATTGATCACAATCGCTCTTTTGCGTCCGAGCCGCTTCATTACGGTCGCCATCATCACGAGCTGGCTGCGGTCATAGATGCCGAGGAACTGATGGTCCAGCTCCACCGGATTGATGAGCGGTCCGATGAGATTGAAAATCGTCGGCACCCTGAGATCCTGCCTGACCTTCATGATCTGACGGAGCTTCGGATGCACGTGCGGTGCAAAGAGGAATGCGATGTTGTTCTCCTGGAGCATCAGGTCCGTGTCCTCCGGCCCGAAATCGAGTGCCACACCCAGTTCAGACAGGACATCCGAACTGCCCGTCCTGCTCGTCACGCTCCTGTTGCCGTGCTTTGCGACTGTCACATTCGCCCCTGCAAGGACGAACGCCGACGTTGTTGAGATATTGAAGCTGTGCGAGCCGTCACCGCCGGTGCCGCAGTTGTCCATCACATTCGTCATCGTGCGTCTGATCGGCAGCGCATTTTCCCTCAGCACTTCGACGAGTGCGGCGATCTCTTCCACCGTCTCGCCCTTCGCCTTCAGTGCCATGAGGAATGCCGCCACTTCGGAGTCGCTCACGGTGTCGTTCAGGATGATCTCCATCGCCTCCGCCATCTCTTCGAACTCCAGATTTTCACGTGCGGACAGCTTTATGAGATGAGTGCGTATGCTTCGTTTTTCCACCTGTATTTTGAATGCCTGGTTTGTGTTCATTGTCCATTTCTCCTTTCGAATAAAAAAGTCCTCCACAGACGTTCTGTCTGTGGAGGACGATATCACCGCGGTGCCACCTCGTATTAATGCCGCCAGGGGCATTCTCTCTCACCGTATAATGCACGGCCGGCATCCGTATGGTTGACCCAGGCCCATTCAGAACAGCTGCATGTACCGGTTTCCACCACCCCGGCTCTCTGCCACATGCCCACTGTACCTACTTGTTCTGGAATACGGATCTGTATGAATTTTGCGCTGCTGCCTGCGTATATAAAAAAGCTCCCCTGTCTCTATATAAAAGGACGGGGAGCCGTGGTACCACCTTTATTGACCGACTGAACGGTCCACTCTGGCTGCAGCCTGAATCCAGGCTGCAAATCCCTGTAACGCGGGACGGGCGCCAGAGCCTAATCTTAAAGTAATTTCAGCTTCTGGTTCTGACGGAAGTCCATTCACACGCCCCATGCACCGGTTCGCACCGACCACCGGCTCTCTTTGACATTAAGGATATGCTACTCCTCTTCCTGATCATATGCTATTTAAATGATTGTATCCCATACTAATACATGAAAAAGGATAATGCAAGCTTAAAATGAAAGTTTTTTCAGAAAAGTTGGATTTCTCTATGCCCAGTGGCGGTATCTGATCGCCTCGGCCGTGCGTTTGATGCCGACCACATAAGCAGCAAGGCGCATGTCGACACGGCGGGTATCATGGACTCTGTACACTTCGTCGAACGACTCCCTCATCTTCCTGACGAGGAGCTCATGGATTTCCTCATCGTTCCAGTAGTAGCCCTGCTTATTCTGTACCCATTCGAAGTACGAGACGGTCACACCGCCTGCGGATGCCAGCACATCAGGCACGATCAGCTTGCCGTTTTCGGTCAGGATGGCAGTCGCCTCCTGGGTCGTCGGACCGTTCGCCGCCTCGCAGATGATACCGGCCTTGATGCGTCCTGCATTTTCCTCAGTGATCTGGTTGGCGATCGCCGCCGGAATCAGGAGATCACATTCCAGTTCGAGCAGTTCTTCATTCGTCACCTCTGCAAGGCCCAGTTCCTTCGGAACATCCACTTTGTCCTTATGCTCTATGATATAGTCGATATCGATGCCATCCGGATTATAGAGCGCACGCGTGGATCTCGATACACCCACGATTTTCGCCCCTTTGTCGTAGAGAATCTTGGAGATGAAGCTGCCGGCGTTGCCAAAGCCCTGGACCACGACACGTGCATCCTCGATCTTGATGCCGCGCTTCAGAAGTGCCTGTTCGACACAGATTACCGCCCCCATCGCAGTTGCGGTGTTGCGTCCCTGGGAGCCGCCCAGCACAATCGGCTTGCCCGTGATGAATTCGAATGCGTTATCTGAATGCTTCACGCTGTACTCATCCATCATCCAGGCCATCACCTGGGCATTGGTATATACATCGGGCGCCGGAATGTCCTTGGCCGGACCCACAATCTGTGAAATTGCCCTGACATATCCCCTTGAAATCCCCTCCAGTTCCTTGTCACTCAGCTCTTTCGGGTTACAGATGACGCCGCCCTTGCCCCCGCCGTACGGGAGCCCGACGATGCCGGCCTTCAGCGTCATCCACATCGAAAGTGCGATCACTTCCTCCTCCGTCACATCAGGGTGGAAGCGGATGCCCCCTTTGGTCGGTCCGGCAGCATCACTGTGCTGGGCGCGGAAGCCCGTAAAAACTTTCACAGAGCCGTCATCCATATGTACCGGAATGCGCACTTTGAGCAGCCTTTCAGGTTCTTTGATCAGGTCGTACATGCCCTCATCAAAGCCGAGCATATCCAGCGCTTCATGAATTACAGATTGTGTTGATGAAATAAGATTCGAAGTCTTCCCCATAATTTTTACCACCCTCATAAGATTTCCTCGGGACACGGCATGATAAATTGAATCTGCCTGGTAGATCCTTTCCCGTACAGAGTAGGAACCCGCTTCAGCCTGTCCTTTTTGCATAATGTTAAAATTTTCGCAATTTAAATATTTATAATAATACAAAAGTTCGCATAATGCAAGAAAATCACAGAATGGAAATGCAGTTGAATTGAACATGCGCCTCCTGCAGGAGGCATACATTAACACTTTAACGGCCGGCGAATACGCTTTTGAACAGCCGTCAGCCTTTAGACCATATGAAAGACCCGGAAATCCATGGGATTTCCGGGTCGTCTGTTCTGATTTTATGCCCAGCCTCTGTATCTTGCCGCTTCTGCTGTACGCTTGATGCCGATGATGTACGCTGCAAGCCGCATATCAATCTGACGTTTGTCATGGAGGTCATAAATCTCATCGAAGGCCTTTCTGAGTTTGAGCTGAAGTTTCTCATTGACTTCGTCCTCATCCCAGTAGTAGCCCTGGTTGTTCTGTACCCACTCGAAGTAGGACACTGTCACACCGCCTGCCGATGCAAGCACATCAGGCACGATGAGCTTTCCGTTATCGGTGAGGATTTTTGTGGCTTCTTTAGTAGTAGGACCATTTGCCGCCTCACAGATAATATCCGCTTTGATATCATTTGCGTTCTCTTCTGTAATCTGGTTGGCTATTGCGGCCGGGATCAGGATGTCACAGTCGATTTCAAACAGTTCATGGTTGCTCAGGACATCATCGAACAGATTTGTCACCATGCCAAAGCTGTCACGACGATCCAGCAGGTAGTCGATGTCGAGCCCGTTCGGATCATGCAGCGCCCCGTTCGCATCTGAGACCCCTACAATTCTGGCCCCTCTGTCCGACAGGATTTTGGACAGGAAACTTCCTGCATTTCCGAATCCTTGTATTACGATGCGGACATCTTCCATCTTCATACCGCGTTTTTCCATTGCCTGCTCAAGGCATAGGACAACGCCCATCGCTGTTGCACGGTCACGCCCCTGGGAGCCGCCCAGCACGAGTGGTTTACCTGTAATGAATCCCGGAGAGTTGAATTCGTCAATCATGCTGTACTCATCCATCATCCACGCCATGATCTGCGAGTTCGTGAACACATCCGGTGCCGGTATATCCTTGGTCGGTCCGACAATCTGCGAGATTGCACGGACGTAACCGCGGCTCAGACGCTCTACTTCCTCAATGCTCATCTCACGCGGATCACAAACAATTCCGCCTTTGCCTCCGCCGTATGGGAGATCGACGATTCCCGCCTTCAAAGTCATCCACATGGAAAGCGCCACGACTTCCTCCTCGTTTACATCAGGATGGAAACGTACACCGCCTTTGGTCGGCCCGACCGCATCATTATGCTGCGCCCGGTATCCCGTGAACACTTTTACAGAACCGTCATCCATACGTACAGGGATACGTACGGTCAACAGGCGCATCGGTTCTTTGATGAGTTCATACATGCCCTCATCGAAGCCGAGTTTGTCCAGGGCTTCATGAATGATCGCCTGTGTAGAAGTGATAAGATTTGATTTCTCTGACATTTTTTATCCGCCTCTTTTTATGAAACTGTTTTCAACTTCATTGTATCATACTAAATCTTTTTTTAAAGCGTTATTTGGACAGCACTGACTTCACTTTTTCAAGCGCCCAGTCGAGGTCTTCTTTTGAAATGATAAGCGGCGGGGCAAAGCGGATGACCGTTTCGTGCGTCTCCTTGCAGAGGATGCCAAGTTCTTTCAGCTCTTCACAGTACGGACGCGCCGGCTCCGTCAGCTCCACACCGATGAACAGGCCGCGGCCGCGGATTTCCTTGATGGCCTGGTTGTCGATCTTCTTGAGTTCCGCCTTGAAGTATTCGCCCAATTCGTTGGAGCGTTCCACCAGATTCTCATCGATCATGACATCAAGCGCCGCTTCCGATACGGCACAGGCCAGCGGGTTGCCGCCGAACGTGGAACCGTGGGAGCCCGGGTTGAATACCTCGAGCACTTCCCTGTCGGCAACGACCGCTGAAATCGGGAACACGCCGCCGCCGAGTGCCTTGCCCAGGATATAGACATCCGGTTTGACATTATCCCAGTCCGTTGCAAACAGTTTGCCGGAGCGGCCGAGCCCCGCCTGGATTTCATCCGCTACAAACAGCACATTGTGCTCATCACACAGGTCGCGCACTTCTTTCAGAAAGCCTTCCGGCGGAATGTTGATGCCGGCCTCGCCCTGGATCGGCTCCAGGAGGACAGCCGCTGTATTTTCATTGATCTGAGCCTTGATCTGTTCGATATCACCGAAGTCCACGAGCTTGATGCCCTCAAGCAGCGGGCCGTAGCCGCGACGGTATTCCGCTTCCGATGACAGGGAGACGGCAGCCAGTGTACGGCCGTGGAAGTTCTGGTTCATCGCGATGATTTCCGCTTTGTCTTCCGCCACGCCTTTGACATCATACGCCCAGCGGCGCACTGCCTTGATGGCCGTTTCCACGGCTTCGGCACCGGTATTCATCGGCAGTGCCATCTCTTTGCCGGCCAGCCTGCATATCTTTTCATACCACGGGCCGAGACGGTCCGAGTGGAATGCGCGGGAAGTCAATGTAAGCTTGTCCGCCTGATCTTTGAGCGCCTGGATGATTTTCGGATGCCTGTGGCCCTGGTTCACCGCAGAATATGCACTCAGCATATCAAGGTATTTGTTGCCCTCCGGGTCTTTCACCCATACGCCCTCCGCTTCCGAGATGACGATTGGCAGCGGATTGTAGTTCGGTGCTCCGTATTGGTTTGTCTGTTCAATGATTTCCTGTGATTTTGTCATAATGACACCCTTTCCAAAAAGACAGCAGGCTGAGACCTCCCGCTGTCCTGATAATATTTTATGGTTTCTGTTCCTACAACTGTTCTGAAGATGTTTTACCCTGCATATGCAGCGTCAGGTAATCCGGGCCGCCGGCTTTTGAGTCAGTACCGGACATCTTGAAGCCGCCGAACGGCTGGTAGCCGACAATCGCTGCTGTACAGCCGCGGTTGAAGTACAGGTTGCCGACCATGAAATCGCGGCGGGCCTGTTCGATGTGTTCACGGTTCTGTGTAATGACAGCACCTGTCAGGCCGTAGTCCGTCGCGTTGGCATATTCAATTGCCTGATCGAAGTCCTTCGCTGTAGCAAATCCGACGACTGGTCCGAAAATTTCTTCCTGCATGATGCGGTCATCATGCCTGAGACCTGAGAAAATCGTCGGATGTACGAAATGACCCGTGTCATTCTCCGTCGTACCGCCGGTTTCAAGCTTACCTTCCGACTTGCCGATTTCAATGTACTTCCCGATTTTCTCAAGTGATGCATCATCGATGACCGGCCCGACATTGACATCGGATTCCGGGTTGCCCACTTTGAGCTGCCTCGTCTTCTCGACCACTTTGGCAAGCAGTTCATCATGGATGTCCTCGAGCGCGATTACACGGGAGCACGCCGAACATTTCTGGCCGCTGAAACCGAATGCTGAATAGGTGATTGCTTCGGCCGCAAGTTCAAGGTCGGCATCGGAATCGACGACGATCGTGTCCTTGCCGCCCATTTCTGCGATGACACGCTTGAGATGTGTCTGGCCGTCCTGGACGATGGCAGCTTTTTCATAGATACGTGTGCCGACATCGCGTGAACCCGTGAAGGAAACGAATCGCGTATCTTTATGTTCCACCAGATAGTCGCCGATGTCACGGCTCGAGCCCGGAATGAAGTTTACTGCTCCTTTTGGCATTCCCGCCTCTTCCAGCACTTCCATGAACTTGTACGCCACGATCGGTGTGCGGGAAGACGGTTTGAGCAGCACAGTATTCCCTGTGACGAGTGCAGCAGCCGTCGTGCCGGCCATGATGGCGAAAGCGAAGTTCCATGGAGAGATGACAAGTCCGACACCGAGCGGTATGTAGTGGAACTGGTTGTATTCGCCCGGACGGGATTCGACGTGATCACCGTCTTTGATCTTGAGGTTATTCCGTCCGTAATACTCAAGGAAATCAATGGCTTCCGCCGTATCCGCATCCGCCTCTTTCCACGGTTTGCCGGCTTCCTTTACAAGGAGGGCTGTAAATTCAAACTTGCGCTTACGAATGATCGCCGCCGCTTTGAACAGCACGTCTGACCGGAACTCGAATGTGGATTTCCTCCAGGATTCGAATGTTTCAAGGGCTGCATCCATCGCCCGCTGGGCATGTTCCTGGTTGGCCTGGGACATGTGCCCAATCATTTCCGTCTTTTCAGACGGGTTATATGACTCTTTCTTTTCATCGGTCATGATGCGTTCTCCGCCAATGATCAGGGGGTAGTCCTTGCCCAGATAAGATTTTACTGTCTTTAATCCCTCTTGAAGCTTTGTCCGGTTTTCCTCGATGGAAAAGTCCGTAAACGGTTCGTGTTTGTACGGTATCATTACAGATAACCTCCTTAAAGTATTGAATCTAAAGATTATAATGAACGTTTTATCAGACTTTTTCAACCCTTTTGATAACTGCGGCACAGCGCAGAATGAAAAGTATTGTAAACCTATTCATACAGTTTAATATCTATTCAATTGACAGAATTTATTTCACTACCGCATCAGCCTTTCCATAGCTGACTGATGAAAACGCTATTCACAAAAAATTATGTAAGCGGTTTTAAAAACATGTTGAAACGCTTCCAATCAATCCGGCAAACTTCCAAAATAAAAAGACCACAGCCCATGCCGCAGTCCTTTTATGTTCAAGCCGTGTTTTAAAATGGAAGACCTCATCACTTATCCTTAAGGTATTTCTTTGCCTCTTCAATCCATTCCGGCATCTTTTGTCTGATGGATTCGAATCCATATTTCTCCGTCTCACGGATCTGTTCCAGAACAGACCGCCTGTCCCGTTTCCTTTCCTCGCGTTTGAAGTATTCATTCTCCTTCAATGTAAGGTTCAGTTTGCCATGCTTGTCCACGCTCAATATCTTCGCTTTTACAATCTGGCCCTTCGACAGAAACTGGTTTACATCATGGACATAATCGTTCATCACTTCCGAAATATGAATGAGTCCTTCTTGATTATCAGGGGTTTTGACAAAAGCGCCATACGGCTGGATGCCAGTCACTTTCACTTTGACGAACTGGCCTTTCCGATAATTTTTTGCCACTTATATTACCCCGCTTACTTTCGGTAGTACATACGCAATGATTATTTTATCATATTGAATGACGATTATCTAATCATTGACGGGGAAGGCGGCATATGAAAAACGCAGCCAGCACTTCATCACGGGAGCACTGCCTGCGTCACGGTTCTTTATAAAGTTCGATGATTTCAAAAGCTTCAATTACAACGGGCCTGATTTCCCCAAGAGGCACCGTCCTTTCAAATGAAAAGCGGAACACATCCTGTATTCCGGCGCTCGCTTTTTCCACATCTTCCCTGTGCCTGAAAATCACATCCATGCTGTCGTAGATTTCACTGTCAAAGTCGAAATCCGCCCCGTCCGGCATACCGGCGGCCGAAGGACACCATCTTCCAAGAAGCCTGTACAGCTCGACATTACCTTCGGGACTCATCATGGTCTTTCTCATCCAGTTGTTTCAGCACCTGCTGCTCAAACGCCTTCATCTTCTCTTCCTGCTTGCGGGAATACTTTCTGACCAGGCGGAATACGATATAGGCCAGCAGGATACAGATGGCCAGCGTCAGGAAAGCCGGGATATATTCAGTCTTATCTTCCGGGAAATAAAGAAACTCCATCATAGTTAATCACTCACCTTTATCTCAATAGATTATAACAAAGAATATCCCGCCATGTCCCACCCTATTAATGACTATTTTGTGAGCGTTTCAGACTTAACTGTTGAAATCCGGGAAGAAATGTGATGCGGAGATACAGGCCTCAGGTTCTTCTGGCGGACACAGCGAATGCCGCCGTGGCCGGAAAACCCCTTTGGCGGACACCGCGAATGCCGCCGTGGCCGGAAAACCCCTTTGGCGGACACCGCGAATGCCGCCGTGGCCGGAAAACCCCTTTGGCGGACACCGCGACTGCCACCGTGGCCGGAAAACCCCTTTGGCGGAAACCGCGATTTCCACCGTGGCCGAAAAACCCCTTTGGCGGACACCGCGACTGCCGCCGTGGCCGGAAAACACTGAAAATCCGTACGGCCAGCATAAAACAGGGGACAGAACCTTCCGGCTCCGCCCCCTGATCAAACTATTCAACCATCACTTCACTTCAATATTTTCGATGACCACATCTTCGACAGGACGATCCTGTGCGCCTGTTTCAACATCTGCAATCTTCTCGACGATGTCCATGCCGTCTATGACGTGGCCGAAAACCGTGTGGCGCTGGTCGAGCCACGGTGTGCCGCCATGCTCGGTATACGCATCGATGATTTCCGACGGGTAGCCGGCTCCTTCGAGCTGTGACAGCATCTGGGAAGGGACCTCTTTCAGCTGTACGATGAAGAACTGGCTGCCGTTCGTACCCGGGCCTGCGTTCGCCATTGAAAGGGCACCGTAGAGGTTGAATGCCTCTGTGGAGAATTCATCCTCGAATGAGCCGCCGTAGATGCTTTCTCCGCCCATTCCTGTTCCTGTCGGGTCGCCGCCCTGGATCATGAAATCTTTGATGACACGATGGAAAATCTGGCCGTCGTAGTAACCATTTCCCGCGTGTGTCGTGAAATTTTCCACCGTTTTCGGGGCGATATCCTTGAAGAGTTTGACGGTTACGTCTCCATGGTTTGTATGGATGACCGCCCGCACTTCATTTTCCTGCACTTCATTGTTCAACTGTGGGAATGCCATTCTAATCCTCCTAAAGTTTCAAACGTTTCAATTTCATGGTTAAAAATATGAAAATTCTGTGACACCAATTCCTTTTATTCCTATTTATACTATACAGTGATTTTATTTATTTTCAATCCCTATACATTTATTTAACCTGATGTTTCATGTATAATTTGCTATATAATGTGCAAAAATTTGTACAACGACGAAGGAGGTCACACAGTGACGTTAATACATCTGGCGATTCTGCTGCCTGTCATTGCCGCCGTTTTCATCGGCACGCTCTACAGGTATTACAGACGTATACACCTGGGCTGGTTCGTCCTGCCTGTACCACTCCTGATCGTCATCTATCTGTTTACCCTGATTCCCCGGGCGATGAACGGACAGGTGATTCATGAAACAATGCAGTTCATGCCGAGAATCGGTATGAATTTCGATGTTTACATAGATGGTCTCGGACTGCTGTTCGCCATACTGATATCAGGAATCGGGGCGCTCGTCGTCCTATATTCAATCGGTTACCTCTCCGAAAAGGAGAACCTCGGTAACTTCTATGTCTTTCTGCTCATGTTCATGACCGCGATGCTCGGCATCGTGCTCAATGACAACGTGATCATGCTCTATCTTTTCTGGGAACTGACATCAATCTCCAGTTTCCTGCTCATCGCATTCTGGTACACCCGTGACCGCTCGCTGTACGGTGCCCTGAAGTCGATGATCATCACGATGTTCGGCGGCTTCCTCATGCTCGGTGGATTCATCACCCTCTACCTGATCACAGGCACATTCAGCATCAGAGGGATGATCGAAGCCCTGCCGCAGATCCAGGAAAGCCCGCTTGCACCTTTCGCAATCGTACTCATCCTGTTCGGCGCATTCACGAAATCCGCACAGTTCCCGTTCTACATCTGGCTGCCGGATGCCATGGAGGCGCCAACCCCGGTCAGTGCATATCTGCACTCAGCCACGATGGTCAAGGCGGGAATCTATCTTGTCGCACGTTTTACCCCGCTGTTTGCCTTTTCAAACCTCTGGGTATGGACAATCCTTATCGTGGGCCTGTTTACGATGGCCTGGGCGTCCTTCAATGCCATCAAGAAAGATGACCTTAAAGCGATACTCGCATTCTCCACCGTTTCACAGCTTGGCCTCATCATGAGCCTTCTCGGACTCGGGGCGCTGAGCCTTGCAACAGGTGCAAATGACGAACTGTTCACAGTCGCTGTCGTTGCAGCTGTGTTCCATACGATCAACCATGCAACATTCAAGGGTGCACTGTTCATGATCACCGGCATCATCGATCATGAAACCGGCACAAGGAGCATGAAACGCCTCGGCGGCCTCCTTACCATCATGCCGGTTTCGTTCACCCTGACAGTCATTACTGCACTGTCGATGGCCGGCCTGCCGCCATTCAACGGCTTCCTTTCCAAGGAACTGTTCCTGGAAGCCATGATCACTGTGCTGAAAGCCGACTTCGGAGCCATGGCGAGCACGGACTTCCTCATCCCGCTTGTTGCGGTTATCGGAAGCATTTTTACATTCATCTATTCCATACTGATCATCTACGGCATCTTCCTCGGTAAACGGACGCACGATACGCCGAAAGAACCGCACGATCCTCCGGTGCTGATGCTGATTTCCCCGGCAATTCTGTCGCTGCTTGTCATCATCTTCGGACTGTTCCCGAACGTGCTGTCGGCAACAATCATCGACCCGGCAGCCATGGGCATCATGGACAGTGCAGAACCGCTCGGCACACATCTTGCGATGTGGCATGGTTTTGCCAACCCTGCACTCTGGGCGACAGTAGCCGTTGTCATCATCGGCTCTGTGATGTTCTATTTCAGGGACAGATGGATGTTCATCTACAATTATCATAAAGAAGCATTTACACTCAATTTCCTTTACGATCAGGGGCTTCTGTACAGCCGCATCGGATCGGAGAAAGTCACTGACGGCTATATGACAGGCTACATCCGCAACTATCTGGTCTATATATTCGGCTTCTTCATCGTGATGGGCATCATAACGCTCATGAATTCAGGCTTCAATATGGACTTCAGCGGCTTTGCACCTGTAGGCATACAGGAAGTCATCATAAGCCTCATAATACTCATTGCAACAGCAGTCATCCTCATAACGCGCTCGCGCATGGTGTCCATCATAATGCTCGGGTCCATCGGTTTCTCGATGGCACTCTTCTTTGTATTCTTCAGGGCACCTGACCTTGCCCTGACGCAGCTTGCGATAGAAACGGTGACGACAGCCCTTTTCCTGGTCTGCTTCTATCATCTTCCCAAGAAGAGCAGGCACGAAGAACGCATGCGGTTCAAGTTCACAAACTTCATCGTTTCGGCAGGAGTCGGGATCCTCGTCATCCTGTTCGGCATCTCCGCCTTCTCCGGAAGGGTATTCGAACCGATCAGCGAATTCCACATCGAGAATGTGTATGAACTCGCTGCAGGCGGCAACATGGTCAACGTCATACTTGTCGACTTCCGTGGTTTTGATACATTGTTTGAGACACTTGTGTTCGGCATCGCCGGCATCGGCATTTACACATTGATGAAACTGAAACTAACCAGAAAGGATGAAGACAATGAAGAGCACTCTGAAGAAAGCAGGGTATAGCAAGGTACAGAAACAGGTCCATGATGTCTTCCTGCAGTTCACTTCCAAAGTGATCTTCTTCATCATCATCCTGTTCGCCTTCAAATTGTTTTTTGCGGGTCACTATACTCCGGGCGGCGGCTTTGTCGGTGGCCTGCTGGCAGCAGCGGCCATCATCCTCCTTCTGATCGCCTTTGATCAAAAAACGGTTGAGAAAATGCTGCCGATCGATTTCAGGATCCTGATTGCGACCGGCCTTGTCCTTGCGGCCGGCCTGCCGACTCTTTCATTTCTGTTCGGCACACCGTTCTTCACACACCAGCACACATACATCACTGTGCCGGTGTTTGGTGAAGTTGCACTGCACTCCGCAGTGATCTTCGATGTCGGAGTGTTCCTGACAGTTGCAGGGACAGCGCTCCTCATCATCAAACTCATTGCAGAGGAGGACGATTGATGGAACTGATAACCATCATACTGAGCGGTATACTGATCGGTTCATCGGTATACATGATGCTCTCAAAAAGTATAATCAGGATCATCATCGGCACAGCCCTGCTGTCACACGGAGTCCATCTGATGCTCCTGACAATGGGACGGCTTAAACAGGGGAACGTCCCCGTCCTCGACCCGGAGGTATCCTCATACACCGATCCCCTGCCCCAGGCGCTGATCCTGACGGCGATCGTCATCGCTTTTGCACTTACGTCCTACATTCTCGTACTTGCGTTAAGGATGTACAGGGAGCTTGGTACAGATAATGTAGAAGAAATGAAAGGAGTTCCACATGACGACTAACATACTGCCCCTATTACCTATAATGATCCCCTTTTTCGCCGGGATCATCATGTTATTCATGGGAAAGCGTCCAGTCTGGCACAGAGTTGTCTCAGGAATTTCAGGACTCCTTATGATGCTTTCAGCCGTCTGGCTGGTCATATCCATCTACCGGAACGGGACGATCGTGACATTTCTGGGTGACTGGATGGCACCATTCGGAATCAGTATCGTCATCGACATGGCGGCAGCACTGCTCCTTCTGACCACCACGATCATTGCATTCCTGATCGTGGTCTATTCGTTCCAGTCGATCGGCATCGAACGGGAGAAGTACTTCTACTATCCCATGGTGCTGTTCATGATCGCCGGCGTCAATGGCGCTTTCTCGACCGGGGACATATTCAACATGTTCGTATTCTTTGAGGTCTTCCTGCTTGCATCCTATGTACTGATTACGATGGGCGGGACCAGAGTACAGCTTCAGGAAGGGTTCAAATACCTGCTGGTCAATCTTATTTCTTCGAACTTCTTCGTTCTCGGTCTCGCCTATCTCTATTCCGTGACAGGCTCACTCAACATGGCGGATATCTACCTGAAGCTCGAAGATTATGATGGCAACATGGTAATCATGACGGTCCTTGCTGTCGTTTTCCTGTTCGTGTTTGCTACGAAAGCCGGACTTTTCCCGCTGTTCTTCTGGCTCCCGGGTTCATATTATGCGCCCCCGATGCCGATCATCGCACTGTTCGGTGCACTTTTGACCAAAGTCGGCGTCTACGCGATTGCCAGGACATACAGCCTTTTCTTCATTGAAAACCAGGCATTTACCCATCAGGTACTGCTGCTTATGGCACTTCTCACCATCATAATGGGTTCAATCGGGGCGCTTGCCTATACGGACATGAAAAAGATAATCATATACAACATACTGATTGCAGTCGGCATCATCATCGTCGGCTTCTCCCTGATGGATGAGACGGGTACCATTGGTGCAATCTACTATCTGATTCACGATATGATCATCAAGGCTGCACTGTTCATGCTTGTCGGTTTCATCATATACCGGACGGGTGAATCGGATACCGGACGGCTCGGCGGACTGATCAGAAGCCATCCGGTCACAGGCTGGATGTTCCTCGTAGCAGGTTTTGCACTTGCGGGAGTACCGCCGTTGTCCGGATTCTACGGCAAACTCTTCATCGTCCAGTCCGCCTTCGGCAATGACCTTTACATCGCCGGCCTCATCGTACTGCTGTCAAGTCTTGCGGTGCTGATTTCAGTGGTCAGGATCTTCATGAACGTATTCTGGAGGGAAAGTCCTGCAGCAGGCGGTCTCCGGGCCATCAAGAGCGACAAACTTCTGTTCTCTTCCATCGGACTTGTCATCATCTCCGTGGCGTTCGGACTCGCCGCCGACCTCCTTTATCCATTATTCGAGATGGCGGCCCTGTCATTCCATGACCCGGCGACTTATGCCGGTTATTTAACGGAGGTGGAATAGATGCCATTACAAATACTGATCAACCTGCTCCTTGCCGTACTGTGGATGTTCATGGGTTCTGAATTCAGCGTAGCATCCTTCACCACAGGTTATATCATGGGACTTGCCGCAGTATTCCTGCTGCGCAGGTTCCTCCCGGGCTCCTTCTATCTCAGACGTGTCTGGCGCATCGTCAGACTGTTCTTCATCTTCATCATCGAAATGGTGAAGGCGAACATCGATGTGGTCAAAATCGTGCTGAGCCCGAAGATCGATGTCCATCCCGGTTTCTACGCCTACCCATGTGATCTTGAGGAAGACTGGGAAGTCGTCCTGCTGTCATCCCTCATCACCCTTACACCGGGGACGGTTGTTGTGGCGATATCAGATGACCACTCGACGATCTATATACACGGCGTCGATATGAAAAGTGCGGAAGAAGAGATCCAAAATATAAAATCTGCATTTGAAAATGAAATAAAAGAGGTGGCGAAACCATGAATACATTCCTTGATGTCGTCATCATATTCTCTGTCATCGTCCTGGCGTTTGCCATGCTCGGCATGGTCTACCGCATGCTGAAAGGTCCGACGCTGCATGACAAACTTGTGGCACTCGATGCATTCGGGGTATTGCTAATGGCCATGATTGCCCTGACGGCGATGATGCTCGGTACGACCCACCTGCTTGTCGTGGTACTGCTCATCGGCATTCTTGCCTTCATTGCCACAATCGCTTTTGCGAAATTCCTAGAGAAAGGCGTGATCATCCAATATGATAGAAATAGTGATGAGTAGCATTATCGCATTCTTCATACTCGGCGGTGCATTCTTCGGTGTTGTCGCCGCCATCGGTGTGATCCGTCTGCCGGATGTGTACACAAGACTTCATGCCGCATCCAAAAGCTCGACACTCGGTGTCATGATGATGATGACCGGCACCTTCCTCTATTTCTGGTATGTGGAAGGCTATGTGGATACCGAACTTGTGCTTGCTGTCCTCTTCATCTTCATCACCGCACCGGTAGCTGCACACCTTCTCGCAAGGAGCGCCTTCCATGCGGATGTGGAACCCTATCAGCTGACGATATTGAACGAGCTGAAACGTGATGAGACGGGGGCACCGGACGGCAGCCACGGAGAACGCGTAATCATCGAAGGCAAACGCAGACCAGACCTTGAAAACAGAGAACCTGAGAAATGAAAGCATCCCCGGTCCAACTGTGAGGTGAACCTCACTGGACCGGGGATTTTCATGCTAAAAAAGGGGGTTCCCGCCGGAACCCCCCTTTCACATCTGTACAGGATCATCTCTTTTTCTTTACCGCCATCGTACACCTTGAAAGACACACCAGATCGCCCGCTTCATCCGTAAGTTCGATTTCCCATATCTGTGATGAACGGCCTTGGTGACGGCAGCTGGCTGTGGCTGTGATCACGCCGTCCTGCTTGGTTTTTATATGGTTGGCATTGATCTCCATGCCGAATGTGACCTCATCGTCCATAATCTGTCGGGCGGCGCCGAGGCTGGCCGCCGATTCCGCGAGCACGACGCTGGCGCCGCCATGGAGATACCCGTACGGCTGCAGCACCTTCTCTGTCACCGGCATCTCCATGACCATCACTCCCGCCTCCTCATGCACGATACGGATGCCGAGCACATCGATGAGTCCTTCCATGTCACTCATGCATATCACCCGTTTCCAGATACTTCACGATTGAATGGATCATGACCCCCGTCGCCCCTTTCGGGCCGTACGGTGTGCGTTTTGATACCGTTCCGGTACCTGCGATGTCAAAGTGGATCCACGGCGTGCCGTTCGTGAACTGTTTGATGAAGCATGCTGCGAACGATGCCCTGCCCGGCTGCTCCACATGGTTCGTGAGGTCGGCGATGGCAGATGATTTCACATTTTTCTCTTCGATTTCCGTAATCGGCAGCTGCCAGACCTCCTCCCCGGTCGTTTTCGCGATTTCAAAGAAAGGCTCGAGGAAACCGGGCTTTTTATTGGTGAAAATGCCGGTGCGCTCTGTCCCGAGTGCCGCTACGACAGCTCCTGTAAGCGTGGCGAAGTCCATGATCAGACCCGGGGAATACTGCGATGCATGGAATACCGCATCCGCAAGGACAAGGCGGCCTTCTGCATCGGTATTCTTCACTTCGACAGTGGTGCCGCTGTATGACGTATATACATCATCCGGGCGCATTCCGTTGCCGTCAATCATATTTTCAGCAAGGGCAATCACGCCGACTACATGGACCGGCAGCTCGAGTGCGCTTATCGCATGCATCATGCCGACGACGTTCGCAGCGCCGCTCATGTCATACTTCATCTCCGGCATTCCCGTCTTGCTCTTGATGGAATAGCCGCCGGTGTCATAAGTGATCCCTTTGCCGACCAGTGCCACAGGCTTTCTGGATTCTGCAGATGGATGCTTGTACTCGATGGTCACGAGTCTTGGTGCAGCTTTGGATGCCTTGCCCACCGCGGTGATCAGGCCGTAGCCCTCCCCGGCAAGCGTCCCCTCGTCCTTCACCCTGCCGGAGACGTATTTGCGGTCCCTGAAAATTTCCGCCACCTTCTCCGCCATATGTTCAGGCGTCATGATGTTCGGCGGCGTTTCGCTGAAGCTCCGTGCCATCGCTATGCCGCGTCCGAGCGCTTCCCCGCGCTCCACCGCTCCTTTTACATCCACAACTCCTGTAATCAGAAGTTCAGCCCGATCAGAGAAAGAACCGGCTCTGTCCGCCCTGTAGGACTCAAATTCATAGATGCTGACGACGGACATGAGCCCGATCGCCTCTGCAAGAAGCGTCTTGTCATAGGGGATTGTATCGAGCAGCAGCTGCCCTTGCCCTGTATCCGTATCCTGCAGATATTGGAACAGTTTCCCGAAGAGCTCCTGGACGGCCGGCTGATCCAGGCTGTCTGCCTTTCCGAGTCCGAGAGCGATCACTTTCCGGTATTCTGTCTGGATCATCATCCCCGTCGTCGTGATCTTACCGGCCTCTGGCGACAGGACTTTCTGCTCGACGATCTTCTCCGTCATGCCGTTCAGCAGTGTATCCACTTCCTCGAAGTTATCCATCTGCCTGAAATTATCCGGCAGGCCGATGATGAGCGGTGCCCTGGTGGCCCCGTAGCTTTCACGGTAGTCGAATTTCATGGTTATTCCCCCTTAGAACATCTGATATCCGGCCTTGCGGAGATAGCGTATCGTCATCCCTGCAAGTATCGTGCCGACAAGCCCGCCGGAGAGCATGAGTATGTCTGCAGTGTAAAGGTTTGCAAATTTTGAGAGCAGTGTATTGAATGCCTCTTTTGTATCCGTAAAATATTCCGCGGTCGAAATCCCGTCTACAATCAGAAGTACGATGAATGGATAGACCCCGACCATGAGCCATGTCACTTTCAGAATCATGTTCAATAAAAAGCTGATGCCGTAGAACAGGACAAAGAACAGAAGCATGGATATTACCAGTTGAACTATTGACATAAATATGTTGCCTCCATATTAAAAAGGCATGGGCATTGAATCAATACCCATGCCGCTCTTATCATTTGAATTACAGGAATTTACCTTTGGAGTAAGCAAGCATCGGTCCGCCGATCTTGAAGACCGCCCGCGTATCGATGACGCGTTTCATGAAGGCAGCCTTCTTGCCTTTGATCTCACGGCCCATGACGATGCCGATACCGTCTTTGGAACCAAGGGAGCATACAGTACCTTTATCATCGTACCTGAATGGTTCCTTCTTGTCTCCTTTGAGTGTAAGCTCGATGTTCTTCGCCACATGTTCGCCGGCCTGCATCGCAATCTGTGCAGTTGTCGGGTAAGGACGTGCATCATCACCTTCGCCGTTCATCACTGCTGAAACATCCCCGATTGCGTAGATGTCTTCATAGCCTTCGATCGTAAGGTCCGGTTTCACGATGATGCGTCCGCGTTTTACACCGTCGAATGACTCTTCCATCAGACTGCTGCCGCGCACGCCGGCAGTCCAGATTACACTGCTCGCCTCAAGCTGCTGTTCCTTATCATCGATCTTGACGACGAAGCCATCTTCGTTTGCAGCCACAATCGGTGTGCCGATCATGAATTTGGCGCCGCGGTCCTCAAGATACTTGACCGCATAGTCCGTCAGGTCTTCAGGGAACATCGGCAGCATGGACGGAGCTGCTTCCACACATGTAATCTTCACTTTGCTGTAATCGATGCCGTATTTCTCGCACAGCCCAGGAACACTCTCCACAAGTTCTCCGAGGAATTCGACACCGGTGAAGCCGGCGCCGCCTACAAGAATGGCAATATCCTTGTCAGCTCCCGAAGTTTTGTAGTTGGCAAAGTTCTTTTCGATTTCATGGCGCGCAGCAAGTGCAGTCTGCGGGCTGACGATGGAGTGTGCATGTTCAGCCATGCCGTCGATGCCGAACGTCTCACTTTCAAAGCCGAGCGCAGTGATGAGGATGTCATACTCAAAATCGCCCTGGTTCGTTTCCACACGTTTTTCATCTTTGTGGATCGCAGTCACTTCTGCGGGGATGAACTTGACTTTTGACGCATCCACGACTTTGCTGATCGGATATACGCCGTCTTCCCAATCGATTGTTCCGGCTGCTGTTTCATGGAGCCATGTCGCTTCGTAGTGGTATTCATTCTTGTTGATGAGTGTGATGTCCGCATCCTGATGGCCCAGTGATTTCTGCAGTTTGGAAACTGCCTGAAGACCTGCATATCCTGCACCAAGCACGAGGATTTTCTTTCGCTCAAAACTCATTATATGTCACCTTTTCTCTCCGATTAATAGTGGTTTAGTGATTTTTACGCCATACTTAAAAATCGCTAATATTAGTCACTACTAATATTAGCGATTTTCTTCACATATTTCAAGCCATTTAAGATGAATAATTAACAATCCCCAGGCTGTCCGGCAACCTCTTTCGTACGGAATGATGAACCACATCCGCATGAGAGCGATGCCTTCGGATTATCAATTGTAAAACCGCCGCCCATGAGGGACTGCTTGAAATCGATCACAGTACCGTCAATCACCGGCAGATCATATTTATCAACAAGGACCCTGACGCCGTGGAATTCGTATTCATCATCGCGTTCCTGTTTTTCTGTCTCAGCCGCCATGCCGTAAGTCAGGCCTGTGCATCCGCCGCCCTGGACTTTGAACCTGAGGAATCCATCCGGCATATCATTCTGTTTGAGCATGTCCTTGACTTCGTGTGCTGCACTTTCAGTCAATTCAATTGCCATAATATCAATCCTCCATTTAGTTCATTATATATCAACCCGGCCCCCTAACTCAAATCTTCGAACCAGGATTCCTGTTCAATCTTCAATTTATCTATTCTTTTGTATATCTTCTCAAGCAGTTTTTCAGGTGTCGTGGCACTGACGATCTTACCCTCCACCAGGACGAAGAATGCCTTGCTGCAAAGACCGCAGTGGCCCAGGCATCCGTAATCCAGAACATCGATTCCCGGATCCTCCTCGAGTGTCCGGTACACCTCTTCGGTCCCCTTCAGCATATTCGAAGAACAGAATTCTACAAGTGTAAGCATTGCGGTCACCTCCCGTACGCATTATTACAACTTCCATTGTAGTTTAAGGCTTTAACTATTATACTGTATATAAGAGAATTTCTAAACAAGGCGGTACTGATATGAAGAAAATAGTTTGCCTCGGCGGCGGCTACGGTAACATGCGCTTCATCCAGCGCATGCTTCCAAAATTGCCACCCAACTATAGCATCACCCTCGTCGATATGAATCCATATCACGGACTTAAAACCGAGTACTATGCGCTCGCTGCAGGTACTAAAAGCGAAAAGAAAGTCCGTGTTGACTTTCCTGATGATGACAGGGTCGAAGTCCTTTTCGATACGATCAGGGAGATTGACATCGAGGACGGCAGGGTCACTCTCGAACACGGTTCCCTGGATTACGACAAACTCATCATCGGCCTCGGCTGTGAAGACAAATACCACGGCGTACCCGGCGCAGCCGAGTATACTTTCAGCATCCAGACACTCAGGAAATCACGCGCCACATATGAACAGATCGGCCAGCTCAAGCCGAATGCCGCAGTCGGCATCGTCGGTGCCGGATTGAGCGGCATAGAAATCGCAAGTGAACTCCGCGAATCGCGGAGTGACCTCAGGATCAAACTCTTCGACCGCGGGGAACGCATACTGCCGATGTACCCCGCCCGCCTCAGCGCCTATGTCAAAAGATGGTTCGATGAGAATGACGTCGAAGTCATACCGAACTCGAACATCGTCAAGGTCGAAGCGGATAAAGTCTACAACAACAATGATTCCCATGATGTCGACATGTGCATCTGGACTGCAGGTGTGCAGCCCGTAGAAGTCGTGCGCAGCCTGCCGGCCGACTTCGGACCCGGCGGCCGGGTGGAGCTCAACCAGTATCATCAGATCCCCGGCCACCGTAATGTCTACGTCGTCGGTGACTGTGCGGCACTTGAGCATGCACCTTCCGCCCAGGTGGCGGAAGGCCAGGCCGAGCAGATTGCCGAAGTGATCGATGACATCTTAAAAGGCAGGGAGCTGCCGGGAGAGATGCCCGAGATCAAAATGCAGGGGATACTCGGCTCTCTCGGTTCAAAGGAAGGCTTCGCCTACCTCAAGGAACGCACGGTCACAGGGCGCATTGCCCGCATGCTGAAAAGCGGTGTACTCTGGATGTACAAACTCGGAAATAATTGAAGACACGTAAAGAAAAGAGCCCGGGCAGTTTCTGCCGAGGGCTCTTGTTATGTCAAAAATGATATTCTAGAAAACCTGTTCGACTTCGACGAAGCCCGGAACTTCTTCAAGCAGGGCACGCTCGATGCCTGCTTTGAGTGTGATTGTGGAACTCGGGCATGTACCGCATGCACCGAGAAGGCGGAGTTTCACGATGCCGTCCTCCACATCCACGAGTTCGCAGTCTCCACCGTCCCTAAGCAGAAACGGGCGCAATTTATCTAAAACGTCATCAACCTGTTCAAACATTGTATCCTGTCCAGTTGTCATTACAGTTCACTCCCTATCAATTCTTACGCAAAATCTTGTATCTATATTATAATGGATACAGAAGAAAAAATCCATCATCTGAAAGGAGTAGTTTCAAATGAAATATGTTGTCAATGTCTATGGCCGCGATGTCATCTGTGCAAGCTGCGTCAATGCGCCGGGTTCAAAAGATACGTATGACTGGCTCGAGGCAGTGCTCGGACGGAAGTATCCGGACCATGACCTGCACTTCAACTATATCGATATGGACCGTGATGAAAACCTGTCTGACTACGATGAGGAAATCATCGGGCGCATCAACGATGACGAGCTTTTCTACCCCCTCGTCGCCATCAATGATGAAATCGTGCAGGACGGCTACGTCCAGCTGAAACCGATACAGAAGTGGATGGACAGCAACACGGCATAGAAAGATCCTCCGGTGCAGTGCCCGGAGGATCTTTTTTCATATTGCCGGCCTGAGCCCCCGCCTGTGGAGCGTTTTGCCGAACATGGCCGTAAGCACGGTGATGATCGTATCCTTGATGACAAAAGGCACCACGGTCAGCATGAGTGCTTCCCGAAGGCCGACAGGCGTGCCGATCACCTGGTTCATGATGAATACGAAGTAAAGGAATCCGGATACATAGATGACGAAAAGCGACAGCATTCCGAAGGCTGCCGTCTTCCCGAGCCCCTTGTCATCCCCCGCACCGAAACCGGCGATGAATGCTGCCGGGATATACCCGATGACAAAGCCGAATGACGGCGACACGAGTGAACCGATGCCTCCGGATCCTGCAAATACCGGGACCCCGGCGAGCCCCACAAGCATGTATACGGTTGTGCTCAGCGCCGCGAGCTTCGGACCGAGCAGGAAACCCGCAAGCAGCACCATCGGCACCTGGAATGTGACAGGCACCGGGCCGATCGGAATCCTGATCTGCGCCCCTACTGCTATCAGTGCTGCAAACAACGCAGCATAAATCAGATGTTTCGTCTTCATATGATGAACCCCTTTTTATGTATGATATCCATATCATATCACGTCCACGGCCTATTGTTAACTATTTTATATTAAAGGTTGACAATTAATCTTTGAATAAAGCCCCCGCCACCGGGGGCCTCTTCATCCTACCGGTGTGATCGGCCTGCCGCCGTTCAGCACCTCCATGATATTGTTTACGCACAGGTTCATCATGTTGTTGCGGGTTGCAACCGACGCACTGCCGATATGGGGCAGCAGCGTCATGTTGTCCAGCCCGACGAACTGATGATCCGCGCCGATCGGTTCATTTTCAAACACATCAAGCGCTGCGCCGGCAATCACTCCGGAGCTGACGGCTTCCGCCAGATCGTCCTCGACCACATGGGCACCGCGGCCGATGTTGATGAAGTGCGCCGTATCCTTCATCTTGCCGAAGGCCTCCGCATCGAATTTGTGTTTCGTCTCTTCAGTCAGCGGTGCTGCACACAGTACGAAGTCCGACTGGCTGAGCAGCTCATCGAAGCTGACCAGTTTCGCGCCGAGGTCATTCGCCGCCTCTGATTCTGATCTGTTGTGGTACAGGATGTTCGACCTGAATCCGGCGAGACGTCTTGCAAAGGCGGCGCCGATGGAGCCCATGCCGAAGATTCCGACTGTCTTGCCGAAGACATCGGTACCGGCCATGTGGTACGGACTCCAGCCGGACCAGTTGCCTTCCATGAGCTCGTTGTTGGCCGCGAGCACTTTGCGTGCTGAAACAAGCATCAGCGTGAATGCGAGCTCGGCTGTCGTTTCGGTGAGCACGTCCGGTGTGTTGGTGATCACTACCTCATGCCGCCGGGCTGCGTCAAGGTCTATGTTGTCAAAGCCCACCGCAAGATTGGCAACAACCTTCAGCTCCGGCGCATTCGACAGGAATTCTTCGTCGACTTTATCGCTCAGCATCGTGAGCACCGCATGGGCATCTCTCGTCTCTTCAAGGAATTTTTCACGCGGCATCGGTTTCTGGTCCTCTTCCCAGACCGACACCTCGAAATCTTTACGCAGCTTGTCTACAATATCAGGGTTGATGTTTCTTGTTATGACTATCTTTTTCAACTATCCGACACTCCATTCCTTTAAGTTATCAATCATATATGTCGGCGGATGCGTCTTCCCTTCCACATCCTCTCTCGGGGTGACACCCGTATTGACATGTAAAGTATCCACTCCGCCGTTGATCCCTGTCAATATATCCGTATCGTAATTGTCGCCGATCATGAGGACGTCCTCTTTAGGCAGGCCCAGCTCAGAGACTGCGGATTCCAGTATGATGCCCTCCGGCTTGCCGATGATGACAGGCTCGATGCCTGTTGCAACAGTCAGTACGGACACAAGCGAACCGTTGCCCGGCACGAACCCTTTTTCAGTCGGGAACTTTTTGTCCGGGTTCGTGGCAATGAACCGGGCGCCGGCATTGATCATGAGCGTCCCTTTCGAAAGCTTTTCGTAGTTGATCTCAGGATCGAGACCCATCACTACATAGTCCGCATCACTGTCAGTGACCGTGAGACCTGATGCTTCAAGCGTCCCTTTCAGACCCTTTGTGCCGATGACATAGACCGACGCACCCGGGGCCGTCTCTCTGAGATAGGCTGCTGTCGCCATCGAGGACGTATAGAGCGTCTCGGGCTGGATGTCAAACCCCATATCCAGCAGTTTCTGCGCCGCTTCCACCTGCGTCTTGGTCGCATTGTTCGTCAGGAACACGTAGGGGATGCTCTCTTTATTAAGCCGGTCAATAAAATCCACAGCACCGTCAATGACGGCCGTTCCGTTGTACATCGTACCGTCAAGGTCGATGAGATAGCCCTTATACATCGTGCTGATCCCCCTTGAAGGCAGTGATCGCCTGGCCTTCATTCTCGAAGAAAGCATAGACATTCTTCCTGAAGTTGCGGTACGCCGAGAGATTTTCTTTGAAATCCCCCTTCATCCCGGCATGGTCAATGGAAGTATAATTGCGCGTCAGCTCCACGCGCCATCTGAACGTCGCCTTGAACCTTTCATTATCTTCTGCGGGGATGACACCTTCAGTCTCCATGATATCCATCACATCCTGGTAACTTCCCGGATCGCGGAGTATGAACCCGTCGATGATCATGTTCCCCACATCAACCACCGCTTCGATCAGCATCTGGGAGGCGCGCTCCAGCGCAAGGCCTTCGGTCCGGCCGTATTCTTCAGTCAGACCGTCGATATATCCGAGGCGCCCGAGGAGCACCTCTTTATCTACGAAATACATTGCTGCCACTCCTATTCCAGTGTTCTTTAGTATAGTATAATTATATGATAGCATAATTTAAACATACTTGAACTGGAGGCGAACTCTTTGATCGACTTTTATCTATATGATGATACAGAAGACACGCAGACACGATTCGTCGGATTCGTCGGCGAACACGGCCGCTACGACCTCGCAATAATAAAATCAGACCGCTACTTCGGCAAAAGCCTGGTGCTCAATACACAGAGCAGCAGATTCGGCATCATCGGCCCCGATGACCTGGAAGAGGAAGGCTACATCGCCCACATCCTCGGGCTCGGTGACGATGAAGCGGCGGAAGTCGAAGGTTTCCTGAACGAGATAATCGTCTAGGCCGGTCTGGAGTGTTCCTGACGCACACCCCGGCTTCCGCCATGCCCGGAAAGCACGACTATAAGAGAAGCGGCGCCATGCGAAATTGCATGGCGCCGCTTCTCTTAATCCGGTTTTTTGGGTGACTGATGTTCTGCCAGTGTTTTCCCCGAAGGCATCTGGCTGCTGTTTTGCTTTCCTTTCTGCTGTCCAGGCTTCTTTTTGCCGCGGGATGTTTTTTTGCGTCTGGGCTGCCTGTTCCCTCTGTCCTGGTCTTGCGGGACCTCCTTCCGCCCCCTGGATGCAGCACCTTCACCGCCGGCACCTTCGGGCCTGTCGGCATCCGTCACTTCCCCCCCGGATGCCTCACGGTCTGAAACAGGGGCCTCCCCCGCCACCGGTTCTGCACCTGTTTCCGGCTCTTCGAATCTGCCCTGTTCCTTCATCTCTTTGATTTCGGACTTCGGCACTTTTCTCAGCACGAAATAGGCGCATCCGAAGTTACAGTATTCATACAGGTAATCCTGGATGGCACTGAATTTCTTGTCACGGTCGGCTTTCGCCTTGTCATCCCTGAAAAAGCCGGCCAGCCTCAGCTTTTCGTAGCCGATGTCCCCGACGATATAATCATATTTGTTAAGAACTTCGCTGTATTTATCCCGGAACTGCTCCGGGTCGAATGCGTCCCTGTAGTTCTCAATGACCTCAAAATGCATATGATCTATCGTAATCATAGTGTTACTCACCTTTCAACAGTTCATCACCTTTAGCCTGCTTGGCCCGTGCTGCCGCATTGACTTGTTCGTCTGCATGGTAGCTTGAACGGACCATAGGACCTGCCTCACAGTGTTTGAAGCCTTTTTCCATGGCTGCTTTCCTCAATTTGCCGAACTCAAGCGGCGTGTAGTACTTCTGTACGTTCAGATGTTTCCTGGACGGCTGCAGATACTGTCCGATTGTCAGTATATCCACATTGTGCGCTCTCAGGTCATCCATCGTCTGATGGAGTTCCTCGACAGTTTCACCGAGGCCGACCATGATGCTTGATTTCGTCGGGATGTCGGGGTTGATCTCTTTGGCCCGTTTCAGGAACTCCATCGTTCTCCAGTATTTCGCCTTTGCCCTCACTTTCGGTGTCAGGCGTTCGACTGTTTCGATATTATGGTTCATGATATCCGGTTTTGCATCCATCAGGGTCTTCAGGTTATCGAATTCACCACCCATATCGGACGGCAGCACTTCAATGGTCGTATATGGATTCTCTTCTCTTACACGTTTGACAGTTTCAGCATACACTCTTGACCCTGCGTCTTTCAGGTCATCCCTTGCAACAGCTGTGATGACAACGTGCTTAAGGTTCATCAGTTTGACTGATTCAGCCACCCGGTTCGGTTCATCCCAATCCAGTTCGTTCGGCAGACCCGTCTTGACTGCACAAAATCTGCAGGCACGGGTGCAGACTGCACCCAGGATCATGAATGTCGCAGTACGCCTTTCAGCCCAGCATTCGTGGATGTTCGGACACTTCGCTTCTTCGCATACAGTATGTAAGCCCTTCTCTCTCATCATTTTCTTCAGGCCGGTGTAGTTCTTGTTCGTATTCAGTCTTATTTTAAGCCAATCCGGTTTTCTCAGAATTTCTTCATTTTTAGTAGCCATGCAGTTAAGCCCCCCATAAGAAAAGTTATCCCCATATTAGCATACTTGGCACTTTCATGAGACAAAGAATTTCAATATATGGCTATATCCCTCATTTTCAAGATGGATTTTAATTTTAAACCCCGCATGGCAGCTGCCATGCGGGGAATCATGAAATTATTAAACTTTTTTGACAATCGGTGAATAGACAAATTTTGATATGACCGTCACAACTGCGAGCAGTACGATAATCGTGCCAAGCGCAAGCCATACGCTTGTCGTGATTCCGAGTACGATGTACCCGGCCAGTGCAATCGTCGCTGACAGCAATGCATAGGGCAGCTGGGTCATGACATGTACAATATGGTTACAGCCCGCCCCCGTCGATGACAGGATAGTGGAATCCGAGATCGGTGAACAGTGGTCACCGAACACCGACCCCGCGAGAATCGCTGCAATCGCAGGCAGCAGAAGGTCAGTCTGACCGATTGAAATCATGATCTCTCCGGCAATCGGGATCAGTATGCCGAAGGATCCCCAGCTTGTCCCCGTCGCTACCGCCATAAGGCAGGCCACTGCAAATACGACAGCAGGCAGCAGACTCACCGGCAGGCTGGACTGCTGGACCATGTCGCCGAGCAGTTCACCGGTTCCGATGGCTGAAATCAGTTCACCAATCATCCATGCCAGTGTCAACACAAGCATTGCCGGAAACATTGCCAGGAATCCCGTTTTGACGCCGAGCCAAACTTCCGTTTTGCCGAATTCGTTGTTTCTGCGCGTATAGCTGAAGAAATAGAACAGACTGAGGACAAAACCGACCACGCCGCCGAGCAGGAGCGAATGGGTGACCAGTGTATTCTCAAACATGCTGAGAAGTGTCCACTCCCCGCCCTCGATACCACCGGTGATAAGCATTGCGATGACGACCGTTACTGCAAGTCCGAGTATCGGCACGATCAGCGCTTTGGGAGAACTCTCTTCATGTACGGGCAGTTCCTCATCCGTCGCCCCCGGCGCCTCCATCGCATTCTCAACGAGCACACCGTCTTCGATGGCCCGCCTTTCCTGCTTGCGCATCGGCCCGATGTCGAACCGTGTGGCGATGACGATGAACATCATCGCGAGCGCAGTCAGGACGTAGAGGTTCATCGGAATCATGTAGATGAAGGCCTGGAACGGTGTCACTGCGACCAGGCCGCCGGCTGCGAGAAGCGGTGCAACCAGGCCCATGATTCCCGCACCCCAGCTTGAAACCGGTGCGATCACCGACACAGGGGAAGCGGTCGTATCGATGAAATAGGCAAGTTTCGCCCGCGACACCTGATACTTGTCAGTCAGCGGCTTTGCGACCTGGCCGACGATCAGCGCACTGAAATAGTCATCGATGAAGACGACGATGCCGAGCAGGGCCGTCGCGAAGTTCGCCTGCCCCCTTTTCTTCACTTTAGTGAGCGCCCAGGCAGTAAATGCCTTTGCGCCGCCTGACATATTCATGAATGCAGTCATCATGCCGAGGAAAGTCAGAAAGATGAGGATGAATGCATTCCAGGTATTGATCGCACCGTCCACAACGAAAATCATCGCGAACGATTCCCACACAGTCCGGATCATCCCCCCGATGCCGCCCTCTGCAACAAGAAAAGCCGAAGTGATGATCCCGATGCCGAGACTGATTCCGACTTTACGGGTCGCCAGCACCAGCAGCAGTGTGAGCAGCGGTGGAACAAGCGATATGTATTCCCAGTTCAATATAGTATCCATCTATTTACCTCCGTTGAATATTTTCAATAATAAAAGACGCCACAGCAGCATTACAGAATCAGCCACTGTGACGTCCAGGATCACATTAATGTAGCGCATCACCGTAATGACAGTACCGGATCTGTTAAACCCGGTCCCAGATCAGCGTCCCGCCGGACGGTGATCTTCGGCAGCTTCCCCTTTTCCGCGGCTTCAGAGCATGCCTGCTCCACCGGGTACTCCTGAAAGGTGCAACCTCTACTTTCATTCTTCAATTGACATGGATATTATAGCAGTATTCCTCAAACTTCGCAACTAGATTTTGCCGTTGTACTTCTTATAGTGTGAAACACAAGTGATAATGTCCTAAGTAATCACAAATGAAAATGTCCCGCTGGTATACACTAAGATAGAAAGTACATACCAGGAGGCGACATCATGAAGGAGTATCTAACCATGAGAGAACAGGACAAGTATCGCATCATTAAAGCGGTCGTGAATGGACAGAAAACAAAGACGAGAGCGGAGATTGAATTGAATCTCACCCGGAGACAGATCAACCGATTGGTCCAGACCTATCATGAGAAAGGCAGGAAGGGATTCCGGCACGGGAACACCGGCCGAAAACCGGCCACAACCCTTGACCCGGATCTGAGACGGACCATCATCCGGCTGTACCGGACAAAATATGATGGGTATAACTTTAAGCATTTTCATGAAAAACTGAGAGAGACCGACGGCATCTCCATTTCCTATACCGCCCTGCGGACCCTCATGGACCGGACCAATACATTGTCTCCCAAATCAACGCGGCAGACAAAGCGGATGATGAAAGACCGGCTGAAACAGAAGGCCCGGTCCGCCAACCATATGACCCGGCGGGAAGAAGCATTACTGGTGGAAGTAAGCCTGGTCGATCCGGTCAAAGCCCATCCGACACGCCCCCGGGCCAAAGCATTTGGAGAGCTCCTCCAGATGGATGCCTCCATGCACAAGTGGTTTGGTGAACGGCATGACTATGCCCATCTGCACATCGCCATCGATGATTGTACCCGTCAGATCGTCGGCGCCTGGTTTGATCATCAGGAGACATTGAACGGCTACTATGCGATTACCGAACAGTGCTTAACCCAATACGGTCTCCCGTACCGCCTGTTGACGGATAACCGTACCGTTTTTAACTATGAAACGAAAAGAGGCTCCCGGGACAACACCCCGAGAGCCAACACCCAATATGGATATGCCTGTCAAACGCTGGGGATCGAGCTTTCGACGACTTCCATCCCCCAGGCCAAAGGCCGCGTAGAGCGGGCCTTCGGTACGTTACAAGACCGGCTAGTGAAAGCACTAGCTGAACATCATATTACCTCTATTCCGGCGGCAAATCAATTTTTGGAAACCTATGTCCCCCGGTTTAACAGACAGTTTGCCTTTAAGCCGGAATCCTATCCATCCGTGTTTGAAGCACTCCCCGCTGGCATTGATCTGGACCGGATTCTCGCCCGGTTCGAGTTCCGGACGATCGACAACGGCCATGCGATCCAGTATAAGAACAAGAAATACCGATTGATCACAGAGACCGGAAAGGTCATCTATTTAAACAGAAAGACCAAAGTTATGGTGATTGAAACCCGCACAGGTCAACTGTTTGTATCGCATCAGGAGCAGGTTTACGCTCTGGAGGAGATTCCGGCCGTCGATGCACACTCCGCTGCATTCGAGCCGGTGCCCCAGAAAACGCTCCGCAGTGTTTGGATTCCACCCCTGTCGCATCCATGGAAGCAACGCTCCTATGAACAGTACCTGCAGCGCCTGGAACGCAGACAAAACAAACGCCGGCATCCCCAGTGAGAGACACAGGGGATGCCGGCCAAATAGTAAACGCTAAATTTTAAATTCCCGGGACATTTTCATTTGTGGTTGACACTAGATTTTGCCGTTGTACTTCTTATAGATGTCCCGCAGGAATTCCGGCATCATGTATGTCTTCCTGGAGTACCTGAACTGCGGGAATATGCGGCCGAATGTATACATGTCGAGCGTCCCGAGAGTGTATGTTCCGCGGTCCTCGACAAGACGGCCGCCGACATAGTATTCACGTTCGGACTGGATATAGCTGATGCCATGGGGCACGAAGCATCCGAAGATATCCCCCCTGAATCCGAGCCCGCGGATGATCTCATCTTTGAATTCGTGTTTGGCCGCCTGGTTGAACACTTCCTTCAGCTCGCGCCCGGTCAGCTCTATCTGCACCGCATTTATGGCGTGCGGCAGTACTTTGTGGAGATCATAGTCCGTGAGATCCCCGCCCCGGAATGGTTTCACGACGAGCCCCGTGTGCACCAGCCCTGCATCGCTCTTTGTAAATTCCTGCACCATGGCGGCGAGACGTGTGACAAACTCACTTGCCGAATAAAGCCTGCGCGGAATCGGTTTTGCCTCCTCTTCGACCACTCCCCGGAGCTTCTCCCTGCCGATATCATAATAGTTGTCATCAACGCTTGAGAGCAGGTCGGTCTCGTACAGTTTTGCAGATTTCCGGGTCAGCACCGAGCCCTCGAAATTGAGTGTGACCTCCCCGGTGAAATCGCCGAAACGCCCGGCAGCCGCAAGCAGCGTATCGCCCACCCACTCGCCTTCAGGCAGATAGTGATGGGTATGTGAACTCAGGATGACGTCTATCTCAGGGAACATCATCGCAAGAGACTCGTCATCATATCGGCCGAGATGGCTCATCATCACAATGCAGTCGACTTCCGTATTGATTTCCCGGATGGCATCAAGAACCCAGTCGAAAGCTTCGGATACTTCCCAGCCGAGCGCCTTGTAGAAGGGTGTGAATTCCACTGTCGCAGCGATGAAGCCGAATTTGATGCCCCGGATCTTCTTTATGACATATGGTCTGAAGAACGGATCGGTGCTCCCCACTTCACGCAGGTTGGCACAGATGACGTCGAAATCCGCATCATCGTAGAGTGTCTGCAGGTCTTCCTTCTGCAGCGTGATGCCTTCGTTGTTGCCGATCGTAGCCACCTCGCATCCCGCCTCATTGAGGAGCTCTATATTCCCTTTGCCGAGTGTCGCTTCGGTATAGGGGTGGGAGCGGTCGACATGGTCGCCGAGGTCGACATAGACCATGTTATCTCCGTGCTGGCGCTTTTTATTCTTCAAAAAAGACATTATTTTTAAATAGTTGTACAGATGGCTGTGCACATCGTTGGTATGGAAAAGTTTTATCTCCATCTGATCACCTCTATAGGATTGTCTGTAAAATCATATATATTCCGAGCAGCATGAGCACTGTCCGCAGCACAACGACAAGGGAATCGGATTTGAACTTCTGGTTGATCCACACTCCGATTTTCGCACCCAGGAAAGCCGCCGGCAATATAAATGCTGCATACCAGTAGTCGACGTTGCCCTGCAGCACATGCCCGGAGGCTGCCGAGAGTCCCGAGAAGAACACCATCATCATGCTCGTGCCGATGGCAATCGAGGCCGGCATCCGGAATGCGATCAGCATGAGCGGTGTCATCAATGCCCCGCCGCCGATGCCGAAAAGGCCTGTGAAGAAACCGACGATGAATGTGGAGGTGACCGCAATCCACGGTGCAAAACCGTAATGGTGCACTTCCCCCATATGGTCCACGTGCGGTTTCACATAGCGTTCATCCTGGAATATTGTAATCGGCCGGATCCTGTTCCTCAGGATGAGGATCATGCTCAGGAATATCAGGAACAGTCCGAAATACAGATTGAAGCTGTCTGTTGTGAACAGCCGGCTTGCATAGGATCCCGCGAATGCACCGGGCATGATTCCTATAAGGAAGAGCATGCCGTTCTTCCTGTCCAGCTGATTACTGCGGCCATATGACATCATTGCCGACAGGCCGATGACAATCAGTACAAGGCTCGATGTCCCGACAGCCGTCTGCGGAGTGATGCGGTCCAGCACTCCCATATCAATGCCGAAGAAGATGAGGAGCGGGACGATGATCACTCCGCCGCCGATGCCGATCAGTGCACCCAGTGCCGCCGCCATCAGCCCGATTAAAATCAATATGAGATATTCCATAGGCTTTTCTCCTTTAAAGTCCTGCCTGGAGACAGGGCTCCGCTTGTACATCAGGAGGATGTCCCGATATCAAAACAATCTCAATTGCTTGGGCGAAAGTCCTTCATATCTGATATTCATCATCTTCAGAAAATCCTGTGCGTTTCCGGCGGCGTGGCCGCCGGAATTGTTGTTGAAGACGATGTATATGTCCTTTGTCTTGTGGGCCAGGATTTCAACCTGACGCTTCAGCCATTCCAGTTCAGTTCTGTTATAATCATAGAGATACCTCACATTGCGCCATTCCTCGCTCGTTCTGTCCTTTTGGGTCCAACCGTGGGTGTTGCGGCCGTGGAGCCTGATGAAGGCCGTCCTGTCGGTCACCCGTGCAACGAAGGGGATGCTGCCCACGCCGGCCTGCGGTTCATCACAGATACTGTGTATGGCACCGTTTGCGTGGAGGAAAGCGAGGGTCTCCTCACGATAATTTTCGGAAAACCATGTTTGGTTCCTGAACTCGACGGCTACCTTGTATGGTACGAGCTGCGTAATGGCATATTTTACATAGCGGATATTTTTGTTTGTACAATCGAACCACGGCGGAAACTGCAACAGTACAAAAGCGAGCTTCCCCGCCTTCTCCATCGGCAGAAGCATGTCGCGGTAGGCGGCAAATACTTCCTTTATGGAGTCGTAATGGTCACGGTAGTCACTGTGGCCCGTCATGTACTGATGGGCCTTGACTACGAACCTGAATTTCTCCGGCGTCTCACTGCACCATTTTTCGATGGTTGAAGTACGCTGGATGGCATAATAGGTCGCATCCAGCTCCACAATCGGAAAATTGGATGAATATGTAGCAAGTTTATCTTTTTTATTGGTAATATCTGTGTAGAGATCATGGTGATCTCCCCACCCAGTCAGTCCTGCATAAATCATTAAAATCACCTTACTTTATTGTAACACAATTTTAAAGGGGGGCATGTACTCATGAGCATCATAAAATTCAACAATGTCAGCCACGGCGGCATTCTCCATAATATTACGGGCGATTTCCGGGAAAGCCGCATCACCACATTCGTGGGGCCCAGCGGCGCCGGGAAGACGACCTGCCTGAAACACATAAACGGACTGCTCTCACCGGACGGGGGCGCCGTATACTACCGGGGTGAAAACCTTGCGGATATCGATATCATAGAACTCCGCAAAGAGGTCGGCATGGCATTCCAGAGCTCACCGATGATTGCAGGTACCGTGTTCGACAACCTCAATCTTCCCCGTGAAATATTCGGGGATACATTAAGCGGGGAACGTGCAAAATCCCTGCTTGAGATGGTGGATCTTGAAGAGATCCCGCTCACCCAGAATGTAAAATCCCTGTCCGGCGGTGAGCGGAGCCGTGTCTCGATTGCCCGGACTTTCGTCAACCGGCCGCGCGTCCTGCTGCTGGACGAGGTGACATCAAGCCTTGATTATACACTGGTAAAGGAGATGGAACGTCTTGTCGTCAGGCTCCAGCGCGAAGAGAATGTCACGGTGGTCTGGATCACCCACGACCTCGACCAGGCAAGGCGTGTGAGTGATGACATGTGGTTCTTACGCGCCGGCGAACTCCTCGAGTTCGGCGATGCCTCATTCATAGACGAAACTGGTAATGAAGAAATAAGACAGTTCGTAAGGGGTGAAGCCCTATGACATTTTCACAGCTCGCCCTGTCACTCATATTCGTCGCCATCCCTCTTTCACTCACACTGTGGCTGAAACTCAAGCTTGAAAAGGATATCATCATCGCAACGGCCCGGTCGATCATACAGCTCCTGATCATCGGTTACATACTGACATTCGTCTTCGAAGCCGACCATCCCGTGTATATCATCCTGATGATCATGCTCATGATCGGGGCCGCCACCCAGAACGTCATCAAAAAAGGGGAGGGGATTCCCGGGATCACCTGGATGGTATTCTTTACCCTTATTGCTGTAGAATCACTCTCAATGCTGATATTATTGGGCTTTGGAATCATCCCCCGTGAACCGGAGCAGATCATTCCGATCAGCGGCATGGTCATCGGCAACTGCATGGTGCTCTCCCTTCTTTTCCTGAATAAATTCAAGGACGAAGTCGAACGCAGTGATGAAACCATCGAGCTCATCCTGTCCATGGGCGGCAGGCCCGAGATGGCTATAAAGAGAACGCTCCGCTCCGCCATCCAGACGAGTATGATTCCAACAATCGAAGGGCAGAAGACCATGGGACTCGTGCAGCTTCCCGGCATGATGAGCGGCCTGATCATCGGTGGCGCAGATCCGCTCGAAGCCGTGATGTACCAGCTCCTGATACTCTTCCTTATACTGAACAACGCAGCGATGGCATCCGTCATGGTCGGCTACATGGCGTATCCGAAACTGTTCAATAAAAAATTGCAGTTCGTGGGGTTGAAATATGATTAATATAAGACATTTTATTTTATGCTCATTGCTTTTGTGCAGCGCGGCAGTCCTGTCAGCCTGCGATGATACCGGCAGCAGCATCGATTACGAAGTGATAGGCAAGACAGAGTCCGGAGATTCCGGCGCTTTCGCGAGTTCCATCCAGCAGATCACCGATAAGGAGATGCTTGGCATGGCCATAGAACAAACGGGGGCGGATATCGATCCGGATGCGGTCGATTTCGATTCAGAGCATCTCTTCCAGGTGTCCATGATCGAAAACGGCTGCGGGTACCTGCTGGAAGACCTCGTGAATGAAGACGGCACCCTGCGATTCATGTTCGAACTCACCCCTGTAGTAGAGAGCGGTGAAGATCCGGAGGACGTCACATGCGCTGAAGTTGCCGTACCGACGACATCCTTCATCAAGACAGAAGCCGTGGATTTCAATTCCCTTGAAGTCTACGGTTCCAAAGAGAAGATAGAAACCGAGTAGCTCTCCTAATGCCCGGGTAGTCCGTTTGCCGGCCATTGTGGAGCCACAACTTCCGATAACATCCATATAAGCGCTCAAACGCCCTGATGGGAGCAGTCTCCTCGCTCCCATCAGGGCGTTTCCTCAAATATTCGCTTCCAGTTTTTGTTTCATGCTCCGGTAGGCGGACTGCCACAGCTCCGCTTCGGTGGAGAACCTTGCGGTCAATGTCGAGACCTTTTTGATGAAGCTGTCTTTGTAGTCAGGATTTTCTTTATCCGGCAGACCTGACATGACAGCATCGACCTCCTTCTGCACGAATTCTGAGCGCGGCCCCCAGTGTGTGACTTCCTCCCCATTTTCATCGATGAAGATGACAATCGGGATGGAGCGGGATTTGCCATCGGTCAAATACTGGTCCATGAGCTCCAGGTTGTCATCCCTCATCAGCATGCGGACTTCCATATCACTCTTCTCCGCCAGATGCAGAAGCACCGGTGTATTCATCATCGCATCGCCGCACCAGTCTTCTGTGATCACGATGGCGCGCAGGTTTTTATCCTCAATCCTTCTGAAGAAATCCCCGTCATCGGGTATCGCAAAATTATTGAAGACGTTCTCCAGATTCTCCTTATGCTTTTCCATGCTGCTGATATAGGTCTCTGCGCTCATCGCCTTGTCAAACCAGTCATCCAGTTCTGTCATCACAATACCTCCAACTGTATATTCTTTCATCAGTTCAACCCTATCATATCAGCGGCTTCTTACGGCCGGTTTTGCTTTTGGCATAATTTCATGTTGTGTTTTTCACATTTATATCCTAACCTTGAATAAACACAGAAAAGGAGGGAGTCGCTTGCACGATAATTCCAGACATATACAGGGCCTGATCTTCGTCATCATAGGCGCGGCGCTGTGGGGTATCGGCGGCACTGCAGCGGATTACATATTCAGGCATACACCTGTAGCTGTCGACTGGTATGTCACTTTCCGTCTGACAGCGAGCGGCATCATACTGCTTTTTGCCTATGCCCTCTTCTCGAGGAAACAGCAGCCCGTCCGGATGGACCGGAAGACATTCGGCATGCTGTTCGTCTACAGCCTGCTCGGGATGACGATGGTCCAATATTCCTTCATGGCCGCAATCGGCCACGGCAACGCCGCCATCGCGACGGTACTGCAGTATACCGGGCCGATATACATCATCCTGTGGCTTATCATCCGCAAATACTCAAAATGGTCCCGTGCCGACGGATTGATCATCATCGGCATGATCACGGGCGTCGTACTGCTCGCAACAGGCGGCGATCTCAGCAGGATGGCCGTCTCCCCGGCCGCCCTCATCTGGGGCCTGATTTCAGGTATTGCGCTCGCCTACTACACACTGCATGCACAAAAACTCCTGTACCGCCTCCACCCGCTCCAGCTGGTCGGCGGTTCGATGCTGATCGGCGGCATCACCATGAACTTCATCCATCCGCTGTGGGATTTCGACCTGGATTTCGACTGGACATTCAGCCTCGCAGCCATACTGATACTCTCCGTCCTTCTTGGAACGACACTCGCCTTCCTGCTCTACATCAGCAGCCTGAAGCATCTGTCCTCCAGGGAAGCCGGAATACTCGGCATCATCGAGCCGGCCTCCGCCGTCCTAAGCTCTGTCATATGGCTTGATGTCAGTATGGGCATTTACCAGGTCACCGGGATCATCATCATACTCGGCATTGCCATATACATCTCAACCGGCCGCAAAGGTTAGAATCCATCCGGGAACCAGGCGGGTGGATTCGTGTCGGATCATATGAAGATCCCAAGTCCAACTGCCGTTGTCATCGCCAGGAGCAGCAGCTTCTTCTCGACAGCAGTCACCGCCTCCGGATCTGAAAGGTCCATCTTCACAATCATGTAGATGCCGGATGCAGCAAGGACGATCACCATGATACCTGCAACCGGTCGCGTCAACATCATCGGGAGTGCGAACAAGCCGATGAACGCGAGATACAATATCGCCGGATAGCGTGCCCCACGCAAGCCGAACATATCCGACGACCATACAACACTCGTCCTTTTGACCGGGGTGGCCTTTTGATCCGCTTCCATGTCCGGAATGTGATGCACCATCACCCAGCTCAAACACCACAGGGCGTTGATGAATGCGTTCTGCCATCCCCATGCCGGAATCGCCTCCAGCATCAGCCACGGAGCGGCAACGCCGAGCAGCAGCATCGAAGGGAACAGGCTCAGCCACTCTCCGGCCAGCGGTATGTAGGCAAATCTGAACGGCCGGAGTGAATACGATGCCGCGCCCCATATGCCGACCGTGATGAGTATCGCCAGTTCCGCCTGTCCCAGGATTGCGAGCAGAAGTGCAAGGCCCGCGAGGGAAACTGTAAGGGTCAGGGCGATCTTCCTGAGCTGTCCCACACTCATGACACCCGACTGGATCACCCTGCTGCCGCCGGACAAAAGCGCCGGGCTGTGCTGATCTGTGCCGGATTCAAAATCGGTGATGTCATTGAATACATGCGTCAGTGCCCCGTGTATCAAAAAGGCCCCGAGCATGAGCAGCGCGAGAAGAAACAGCAGCCTCCACATGGAAAACTCATAATGGATAAGAAGAGGCAGCCATGTTGAAATGACCGTCACCACACTCGATGCAGCCACCGCCACCACCCGCAGGAGCATCCCCACCCCTTTGAAACCTGAAGCATTCTCTCCGGTCATACCATGCAGCCCCTTCTAAACTGACTTATCATGCAGCACCACTTTTGTTAAGCCCGCCGCTTCATCAATCGCCTTCTTCCACTTTTTCCTGCCGTTGACTATATATTTCAGCACTTCCCCATCATTCAGTGTCACTCTGACCTCATTCGGCAACGGAATGAAGCCGTACGCCATCGTAGTACTGATTTCGACATTATCAATATCTTCAAGTTCCACTGTGCGCTCCGTCCTGTGGAATGCTGAAAAATTGGGTACATGATGCAGCGCCGTCCCGGTCAGATACAGTTTTCCCGGAATCGGCCGCAGTCCTTTCCACAGATTTCCGTTGCCGGCTTTCAAAGTTTTAGATTCCATATGATAAGTTCCTCCGAGTCAAAATTAACTTAAGCCAATTATACGCACAAAAAAGTCTCCGGCACAACTGCGGACGGAGCACTTCCGCCCTGCTCCGGTCATTCTGACTTGATACCTGCCCCGCAAAGCGGGATGACCAGTGTCTCATCTTCCGTTTTCCCGTATTTCAAATATCCGGCATAATTTGCCGCGCTGGTCACTTCGACATAGAATCCCTTTTCGCTCATTTCCCGGCGGGCCCCGGCAATCTCACTTTCCTCCACTGATATGAATTCACCGCCGGTTTCCCGCACTGCTTCAAGTATCTGCGGCGCGCGGGCAGGGGCAGCAATCGCGATACCTTCTGCAAGCGTACCGGAATTCTGCACAGGTGCCGCCACACTCTCACCGCATTCGAAAGCCTGTGCAAGCGGCGCACAATTTGCAGCCTGGACAGCCACTATTTTCGGCAGCCTTTCTATCACACCGCTGTCCATGAGCTCTTTGAACCCGTAATATGCACCGAGCAGCAAAGTGCCGTTGCCTACGGGGACAATCAGTGTGTCAGGTGCTCCCCTGAGCTCTTCGAAAATTTCAAATGCATATGTTTTCGTCCCTTCATAGAAGTATGGGTTGTATACATGGCTCGCATAGAAAACACCCTCGCCGGCCACCGCCTGCTGTGCAGCTGCAGCAATGTCCTCACGGGTGCCGTTTATCTGTCTGATCCCGGCTCCGTGTGCCTTCATCTGGGCCACTTTCTTCGGTGACGTGGCATCACTCAAATATATATCACAGGCGATGTTGCAGCGGGCGGCATATGCAGCTATGGCGGTACCGGCATTTCCGCTGCTGTCTGCAATGACCTTACATGCCCCGAGCGCATTCGCCTTTGCCATCAGTACCGCCGCACCACGATCCTTGAACGACAATGTCGGCATCATATAATCCACTTTTACATATGTGACCCCTGGCGTGTCATCCAGCACAATAAGCGGCGTCTGTCCCTCGCCCAATGTAACAGGGCTCCATTCCCCATGCTCAAGCGGCATGGTTTCTGCATACCTGAAGATGGAAGCCGGATATTCCGGCCATGCAGCCGGGTCTATATTCCCCCTGTCAAAGTCGAGGTCAAGCATGCCGCCGCAGCCGCACTTCCACCTGGATAACTTGATCTCATGCACAGTACCGCAGCTGGCGCAAATATATCGTGTCCTCATTTAACCTTCCCCCTGCAGTCGATTTCCAGTTCACGCACCACTTCTCCATCTTCTATAAGGAAGGCGCTCTCGTGCAGATTGGAGACCGGGCATATATGGTTTGGAATGATCCTTACCTTATCCCCGATTTCAACCTGCCTGCTGAACGATTCATCATAAATGATCGCATGTTCATCGAACACACTGTCGATGTACACTCCCTCGAACTCTCTGATCACCCCGAGCCCCTCCGTCGCCGTAATCCCCTTCGTACGCGTCTGCATCGTAATACCTTTCGCACCGACATCAGTGATTACACGCGCGTGAGTCGGTTTGCTGATGATGGTCGTAAGCACAGTCGCCGCACTGGAATCGAAATTACCGATGACATTCGACTGGCCCGCGTCCATGAGAATGTATGTCCCGGGCCGGATTTCAGTCACGCCGTCCGGAATATCGAACCCGAGTATAAAGGGTGGCGTAGAGCCGATACTGACTGTATCCACTTCAAATCCCGCCTCGGATGCCATGCTCGCAAAGCGGATTGTTCTCTGTGCGGCTTCTTCATAGAGATATCTCACTTCATCAGCTGTTTTTGCCTTGTATGTATGCCCGTCATGGGAGAATACTCCTCTGAATTCCACATTCCTGCTCTGTCTTACCGCCTCGAGCAACGCGCTGTAATACTTTTCCTCTATGACGCCGGAACGCTTCTCACCCACTTCGATCTCAATCAGCACCTGTGCCTTTTTGGGTGCCCCTTCAAAGACACGCTCAATTTCATCCACCTGAAAAATCGAATCGATGCCGAAAGATATATTAATGGATCCAGCAAGTGCGCGTATTTTTGACAGCTTCTGTTCACCGACGATTTCATTGGCGATGAATATGTCGGACAGACCAGCCGATGCCATCACTTCCGCTTCCCCCACTTTCGCGACAGTGATGCCTGCTGCACCGGCCGCCTCCTGCATTTTGGCGAGTGAAGACATCTTGTGCGTCTTCGTATGCGGCCGGATCCTGACTGCGTTCCTGTCCGCAAAACTCTGCATGCTGTCAATATTCTCCTCCATGATACTCTTGTCGATCAGGAGTGCCGGCGTATCCAGTTCAGTGTAATGCATGAAACCCCTCCAATTGTTAGAATATTCCCTCTTAATTATAATCGATTCAGGATGTTTTTGTTAAATGAGACTCAGCCACCGGCATAAAACACTTGACTCACTAATTAACATAATAAGTAAATCGAGTTTCATAAATATTCCCAATAATATTACATTTATTTTTCAGTCTGATTAACAGCATGTTAAGAATTGATCTGAAGGCTAAATTGAACTGAAAATATTTGTACAAAGTGTTAACGTTGGGCCGTACCATTTTTTATCAAAAACTATAAAGGAGAGACATTACGACCTATGAGGAACACAATCAAATCATTGTCTGCAGCACTTTTTACACTCGCAGTCGTGCCCTCAGTACTATTTTTGAGTGCCAATGCGAATACTGCCTCAGCGAACGGCTCACATAAAGATTCTCTGCCGGAAGATCTGCACCCGACCATCGAAGCAAACGCTGAAGCGCTGAAGCAGAAAGCTGCCAGGCAAGGAATCGTCATCCGCTTCACCGAAGGCTTCCGCTCTTTTGAGCAGCAGGATGCACTCTATGAACAGGGCAGAAGCGAGCCGGGAAATATCATTACTTATGCCAAAGGCGGAGAATCATACCATAACTACGGGCTTGCTGTGGATTATGCAGTAGAGAACGGCAACGGTGATGTCACATGGAACCTCGAATACGATGGAAATGGTAACAGTAAACCGGATTGGTTTGAAGTTGGAGATATGGCCAAGGAGTTCGGCTTTACATGGGGGGGAGACTGGGAAAACTTTAAAGACTACCCTCATCTTCAGATGGAATTCGGTCTGTCCCTCTCAGATCTCCAAAATGGATATCTGCCGGGATACAACCACTACTTCAATTCTTAAAAGCAACATTCAGGCTCCCTCAGTCAATTTGAGGGAGCCTTTTGATTACAGCATGGCTTGTCCTGTTTCATAATATTCCCGCCAGACCGATTCGGGCATCATCTCTCCTCCGGTGCTCCATGCAATATGAACGGTATGTCTGCTGCCGTTCCGGACGACAGCCGGGCCCATGAAGCCGGCAAGCGCAGACGGCTCCAGTTTGAACCCTTCTGTAATACGGGCCAGGGCAAGCATCCTGAACAGTTGGTCGTCACTTACTGTATATACTCCTGCGACCAGCCCTTCAAGCAGTCTGCCGACGAAACCGGAGGGCCTGCCGACCGCAAGGCCGTCTGCTGCCGTCTTGTTGTCGAGCCCGAAGTCAGCCACCGACAGACGGTCATGGTAACCGGTCATCATGCCGATCAGCATGCACGGGGAATGCGCCGGTTCGGCAAAATAGCAATGGACATCATCCCCGAAAATGACTTTCAGTCCGAAGGCGATGCCTCCGGGACCGCCGCCCACACCGCATGGCAGATAGACGTTGAGGGGATGGTTTACATCCACCGTAATATTCTGTTCAGCGAGCTGCTCTTCCAGTCTCGCCGCCGCAACAGCGTAGCCGAAGAACAATGTCTTCGAATTCTCATCATCCACGAAATAACTTTTTGGATCCCGTTCACTTTCAATCCTGCCCTGTTCCACAGCTTTGCTGTAGTCATCGCTGTGCTCGACTACATTGACACCTTTTGAACGGAGCATATCCTTTTTCCAGGCTCTGGCATCATCGGACATGTGGATTGTCACATTGAATCCGAGTTCCGCACTCATGATGCCGATGCTGAGGCCGAGATTCCCCGTGGAGCCGCAGACGATCGAGTACTGTGAAAAATACTCTTTGAACCTGTCTTCGGCGAATACGCTGTAGTCATCGTCCTCACTGATCATGCCGGCAGAAAGCGCCAGGTCTTCAGCCCTCTTCAGCACTTCATAAATACCGCCCCGTGCCTTGATTGAGCCTGATACCGCCAGCTTGTCATCCTCTTTTACAAAGAGCGCTCCTTCCAACGGTACCCTGGACATTTCTTCAAGTGCCTTCTGCATGTCCGGCGCCGCCGTCAGAGGAGATTCGATGATGCCGCCCCCACTTTCTGTTTCCGGGAAGACCCGGGCAATGTAAGGAGCAAAACGCCTGAGGCGCGCTTCTGCTGCCAGTATATCTTCCTTGCCGAATGGCAATGCCCTGATGACTTCATCTGCTCCGTAAGCCTTGCCGCTTTCCCATAGTACAGGTTCATACCCCCTTATCAGTTCAAGGTGGGGATACTCGGCCTGCCACTGTTCCAGCGTCTTTCCGTCGATCATGTATCATATCCCCTTTCAGTGATGTTACAGGCCAACTATATCAAAAAAACGCACCGGTTTATAAATAAAGACCGGTGCGGACCATTGTTCGATATATTTTAGATCAGGGTATCATATACCTCTTTGAGGATTTCATGATTCGGCTTTGAACCCAGGTTTTTGGCGATGGTACCCCTGACATATGATTCGCTCATATGGTTTTCGAGCTCGGCGACGGACTCCTTGCTGCCGACCAGGTAGGCACCTTTCAGTTTACGTCCTTTCAGCTCCTTGGAGAGCTCCTGTGCGAGATCCCTGTACCAGCGGTGCTGATTCTCATCAAAGCGCCTCTGGAATTCATCCTTGCCGTGGCCCCTCTCGCCCGGCTGCACAGCTTCCTGGTAATCCACCCAGCTCTGCCGTTCCAGATTCCAACTGAAATACTTTTCGTCCTGGATCGTGCCAAGTTCCGTCTCGAGGAAAGTGACATCAGCCTGCTGGACGACGATGATCGCCGTTTCAGGGAATTTCTGCTCCAGTTCCTCCACCTGCTGTGTATCCGCAGTGTGGTCCCACCTGATGGAAGTCATCACCGGCACCTGGAGTATGCGCTCACGCCAGAGTTCACCGTCCGCAGAAGCTATGAGAATGAGCCCCCGCTGCATCTCCTTCTGCTTCGCATAGATCTCCGTTTCAGCTTTATCCAGGAGATTCTTCAGCGCTTTCAGCTCTTCTTGGTCACCCTTGTTCTTCACCTGTTCCTTCAGTTCCTTCATCCCGTTCTTCAGGTGGATTTTCCACTCTCCATTGGCCTGGTTACGATCCGTGACGTCGGTATTCAGGTATAGCGACAGAATCCCCGTATCATCATTTTTTGCTTTGATCTTCTTAATGTTTTCGACTACAGACATATGCATGGTTCCTCCTCTTCGTATTCACGTGGGGCAGGAGCGGGGCAGTTTACATGAAAAAATCAAGTTTCATATAATCTACCCTCTGTGGGCCGGACAAAACATATACTCGAGTCCCTCAATCTTCATCCATCCGTTATTCCCTGGTTGTCCACGCGGCATCATTCACAAATTATCCATTCCAGCCCTATGCCCCAACTGTTATAATGAAAAACAGAGCTTTTTATAAAGAATCGAATGAGGGAATATTCTTGAAGAATGGACAGAAGATATCCGGACAGAGAACAAAAACGATTTCCGGATTTTTAATCAATATCAAATATCTGCTGAAAGGCAAGGTGCTGGTGGCGAATGTGCTGCCGGTCTTCACCGCCTACTGGCTTGCCCTTTACTTCAGCGGCGAAAGTTTCACAGAACATATCACACTGTTCCTGCTGACCATCATGGGGAGTACGATCGTCATATCCGGTGCGCTGATGCTCAACAATTGGTATGAGGCAGACCTCGATCTAAAGATGGACCGCACCAGGAACCGCCCGACTGTCACCGGTGCGTTTTCACTGAAATCAGTACTTTGGGCAGGAAGCATAACATCCGCCATCGGGATGGGCATGATGCTGCTCACGACTTTCGAAGCTTTCATCTACTCTTTTCTCGGCTGGTTTTTCTACGTCGTCCTCTACACATTCTGGTCAAAGCGCAAATACACCATAAATACGATCATCGGCAGCATCTCCGGTGCATTCACCCCGCTTATCGGCTGGGCGGTGATTGCACCCGCAACCCATATCATCCCGATTGCCCTTGCCTATCTGCTGTTCATCTGGCAGGTGCCGCATACACTGGCAATTGCTATAAAAAGGCTTGAAGATTACACGCGCGCCGGCGTGCCGATGCTCCCGGTGGTTTCCGGTACGAAGACGACCATCCGGCAGATGCTGATCTATACGGTCGCGCTGCTGCCCTTCCCTTTCCTGCTGCTCAACAGCATGGGCGGCATCTTCTTCACCGTTGTGCTCTTCATGACCATCGTCTGGATCATACTTGTCGCCGCAGGCCTGAGAACGACAAGGCTCGGGAACTGGGCACAGGTGAACCTGCGTTTTTCCATCATCTACCTCGTAACCATCTCTCTTACGATGATCATGCTGACCGCTCCGATTGTATACTGATATCGCCTGAGGACTTCTCCTGGAGAAGTCCTTTTTCAATGCCATAAAAAACTCCTGTCCCGGAACCGGGACAGGAGCTGAGAAATATATTAGCCGATGGAACCTTCCATTTCGAAGGAGATCAGACGGTTCATTTCGACCGCATATTCCATTGGCAGTTCTTTTGTGAATGGCTCGATGAAGCCCATGACAATCATTTCTGTCGCTTCTTCCTCACCAAGACCGCGGCTCATCAGATAGAAGAGCTGCTCTTCGGATACTTTGGAGACTTTCGCTTCGTGTTCTAGCGAGATGTTGTCGTTCAGAATCTCGTTGTACGGAATCGTGTCCGAAGTGGATTCATTATCCATGATCAGAGTGTCACACTCGATGTTTGACCGTGCGCCTTCAGCTTTTCGGCCGAAGTGGACAATGCCGCGGTAGGATACTTTACCACCATTTTTAGAGATGGATTTCGACACGATCGTAGATGAGGTATTCGGTGCAAGGTGCATCATTTTCGCACCTGCATCCTGGTGCTGACCTTTGCCTGCAAGCGCAATGGAAAGCGTCATTCCACGTGCACCTTCGCCTTTTAGGAATACGGACGGATACTTCATCGTCAGTTTCGAACCGATGTTGCCGTCAACCCATTCCATCGTACCGTTCTCTTCGACAAACGTACGTTTCGTAACAAGGTTATAAACGTTGTTTGCCCAGTTCTGGATTGTAGTATAGCGGCAGTATGCGTCTTTCTTGACAATGATCTCAACGATTGCAGAGTGCAGTGAATTCGTTGTATAGACCGGTGCTGTACAACCCTCTACATAGTGGACGCTTGACCCTTCATCACAGATGATGAGTGTACGTTCAAACTGTCCCATGTTTTCAGAGTTGATGCGGAAATACGCCTGCAGCGGTGTATCCAGTTTTACGCCCGGAGGGCAGTAGATGAATGATCCGCCGGACCATACTGCCGAGTTGAGTGCAGCGAATTTGTTGTCTGTAGGCGGAATCACTGTTGCCCAGTGCTCTTTGAACAGATCTTCATTTTCACGGAGCGCGGAATCCGTATCCTTGAAGATTACACCTTTCTCTTCGAGGTCCTGTTCCATGTTGTGGTATACAACCTCGGATTCATACTGTGCAGAAACACCTGCAAGGTATTTTTGCTCGGCTTCCGGGATACCCAGTTTATCAAATGTGCGTTTGATTTCGTCAGGCACCTCATCCCATGAACGTTCTGCCATTTCTGATGGTTTTACGTAGTACGTAATTTCATCAAAATCAAGCTCTGAAAGGTCGCCGCCCCACATTGGCATTGGCATTTTATAGAAATGCTTCAGGGATTTGAGACGGAAGTCAAGCATCCACTGCGGCTCTTCTTTCATATTGGAAATTTCGCGGACAATATCTTCTGTCAGACCGCGGTCAGAACGGAAAATCGATACGTCTTCATCATGGAAACCGTATTTGTAATCGCCGACTTCTGGTGCTTTCTTAGCCATATCAATCACTCCTTTTTTTATTCGCTGGCGGATTCCCTGACGCCTTTTTCAAGTGCTTTCCACGTCAGTGTTGCACACTTGATGCGCGCAGGGAACTGGTTCACGCCGGCCAGCGCCTCGATATCACCCATATCGTCGGTGATATCATAATCTTCGCCCAGCATCATATTGCTGAATTCATCGCCCATTGACAGGGCCTTTTCAAGCTTCTGACCAGTGATCGCTTCAGTCATCATCGAAGCGCTGGCCATAGAAATGGAGCAACCTTCCCCTTCGAATTTAACATCTTCGACAACATCATCCACTACATTCAAAGTAAGCCTGATCCTGTCTCCGCAAGTCGGGTTGTTCATATCTACAGTCAGAGTACCATCTTCAATGACCCCCTTGTTCCTCGGGTTCTTGTAGTGGTCCATGATTACTGAGCGGTAGAGCTGATCCAGATTGTTAAAATTCATAAGAGAAAAACTCCTTCGTACGTTTAAGGCTTTCTATGAAACCATCTATTTCCTCTTTGGTGTTATATACATAAAAGCTGGCTCTTGCTGTTGATGAAACATCAAGCCATTTCATCAGTGGCTGTGCGCAGTGATGGCCGGCACGGACGGCAATGCCCTCCGTATCGAGTGCTGTCGCAAGGTCGTGCGGGTGGACGTCCTCCATGTTGAAGGTGATGAGTCCGGCACGTTCTTTCGGACCGTAGATTTCGATGCCTTCAACTTCACTCATGCGCGCGTAAGCATAGTTCACCAGTTCCTGTTCATGGTCCAAAATCGCATCCGGACCAATCTCCGTGATGTAATCAATCGCTGCTGAGAGGCCGATCGCTTCTGCAATCATCGGCGTACCCGCTTCGAATTTCACAGGCAGGTCCGTCCATGTGGACTCCCTCAGATCAACGAAATCTATCATATCTCCACCGTATTCGATAGGCTCCATTTTATCAAGCAGGCCGCTTTTTCCATAGAGTACACCGATGCCCGTCGGACCCAGCATCTTATGTCCGCTGAATGCGTAGAAATCGACATCCAGATCCTGGACATCCACCGACATGTGCGGCACAGCCTGAGCCCCGTCGACAGAGATATATGCACCATTCCGGTGGGCTGTTTCAGCGATTGCCCTGATATCATTGATTGTGCCCAAAACATTGGACACGTGTGTAATCGCAACAATCTTAGTACGCTCCGAAATGACCGCTTCAACACTTTCAGGCTTGAGGGTGCCATCCGCCTCCATCGGGATGAAGACAAGCTCTGCACCGGTGCGCCTGGCAAGCTGCTGCCATGGGACGATGTTTGCATGGTGTTCCATTTCAGTCACCACAATCTCATCGCCCTCGCCGACAATCATGTCACCGAAGCTTCGTGCCACCAGGTTGATTGCTGCAGTGGTTCCCCGCGTGAATACTATTTCCTCATACCTCTTAGCATTGATGAAGTTCTTAACCTTCATACGCGCCTGTTCATAACCATCTGTCGCTTTAGTTCCAAGTGTGTGTACCCCGCGGTGTACATTTGAATTGTACTCACGGTAGTAATCATTCATCGCATCGATGACTTTTGCCGGAGTCTGGCTGGTTGCAGAAGTGTCAAAGTATATGAGGTCTTTCCCGTTTACCTTCTGGTCCAGGATTGGGAAATCCTTTCTGATATCGATTGCATTCATTCGGGAAAACCCCTTTAAAACTTATTTTGAAAGAACTTTCATCTCAATGACTTCCCTGAGCTGATTCTTGACGGATTCAATCGGAAGTGCGCTTACTACCGGATCGAGGAATCCGTGGATGACAAGCCTTTCCGCTTCTTTTTGTGAAATACCGCGGCTCATCAGGTAGAACAGCTGGATCGGATCCACACGTCCGACTGAAGCTGCGTGTCCTGCTGTCACATCATCCTCGTCGATGAGGAGAATCGGGTTCGCATCGCCGCGCGCCTTTTCGCTGAGCATCAGCACACGGGATTCCTGCTGAGCATCTGAGCGCGTCGCACCATGCTTGATCAGTCCGACACCGTTGAATATGCTTGAAGCCGCATCTTTCATGACGCCGTGCTTCAGGATATGTCCATTAGTGTCTTTACCGTAGTGGATGATCTGGGAAGTGAAGTTCATCTTCTGCTCCCCGCGTCCGACTACGACGATCTTAAGATCTGACTGGGAGTTGTCACCGATCAGGTAAGTCGTATTGTCGTAGATGACGTGGGAGTCGTTCATGAGACCAAGTGCCCAGTCGATGTCAGCATCCCTGCCGGTTACGCCGCGTCGGTTGATGTAGCCTGTGAAACCTTCCGCAAGGAAGTCCACTGCACCGTATTTCACTTTTGCGTTATCTTTCGCAATGACTTCGGATACGATGTTCACCTGTTCTTCTGATTTATCCACGCCGGACAGATAGTTCTCAACATAAGTCAGTTCGGAACCTTCATCTGCAACAATCAGCACGTGGTTGAACAGGGAAGCCTTCTCATCATCGTGGAGCACGACCATCTGCACAGGGTCTTCAATCTGAACGTTTTTAGGTACATAGACGAACAATCCGCCGTTCAGCATGGCAGTATGGAATGCAGCCAGTTTATGCTCATCCACTTTGACGCCATCTGTCATGAAGTATTTTTCAACGAGTTCAGGGTGATTCGCACTCGCTTCGATGATATTCTCTATGATTACGCCTTTATCCAGAAGGTCTTCGGATACCTGGAGATATGCAGGCGTATTGTTGTGCTGTACATAAATATTTTTCGTATGTTCGATATCAAGCAGGTTCCTGACCGCTTCCGGAAGTTCCTCGAGGCTGCCATAGACAGAGCTGTCCGTAACTGGCTGCGCTGCAGTGAAGAAGTCCCACCTGTTGAGCTTGGTCTTGTCAGGCTTGGGCATTTCAAGACTTTCAATCTTATCAAGTGCTTCCTGTTTTTTGCTGATCAGAAGTTCTGACTCACCGCGCTCTTTTGCCCTTGCGATAACTTCGTCAGCATTGATCACAAATTCATTTACATCAGTAGCCATTGTCATCCTCCTGTCTTATTAAGCGTCCGCGCCAATAGTTTCGTCTTCGATGCCGAGCTCTTCCTTGATCCAGTCGTAACCTTCGTTCTCAAGGCGTTCAGCAAGCTCTTTGCCGCCGGATTTAACAACGCGGCCCTGCATCATAACGTGAACATTATCAGGTGTGATGTAGTTCAAAAGACGCTGGTAGTGAGTGATGATAAGCGCGCCGAAGTCATCGCCGCGAAGTCCATTGATGCCTTTGGAGACAACTTTCAGCGCATCGATGTCAAGACCGGAGTCGATTTCGTCAAGAATACCGAATTTAGGCTCGAGCATCATGAGCTGCAAAATTTCGTTACGTTTCTTCTCGCCGCCGGAGAAGCCTTCGTTGAGGTAACGTGTGGACATGTCGAGGTCCATTTCAAGATAGTTCATGTTCTTATCCAATTTCTTGATGAACTGCATCAGGTTGATCTCATCGCCCTCTTCGCGCTGTGCATTGATTGCAGAACGAAGGAAGTCGGAGTTCGTCACTCCGGAAATCTCTGACGGATACTGCATGCCGAGGAACAGTCCGGCCTGCGCACGCTCGTCAACTTCCATATCAAGTACGCTTTCTCCATCAAGAAGTACTTCCCCGCCTGTCACTTCATATCTTGGATGACCCATGATTGCCTGTGCAAGCGTGGATTTACCTGTACCATTCGGCCCCATGACCGCATGGATTTCACCTTGTTTAAGAGTGAGGTCGACACCCTTTAAAATTTCTTTGCCGTCTATTTCGACATGTAGATCCTTGATTTCTAGAACAGAAGCCATTTATAACCCTCCAACAGAATTTTTTGGATAATATTTTACTATACCAGTTTATAATAATTCTAAATAATAGTCAAAGGCTGGCACAGCATTCCAATTACCACTATATTATACATTAAACGCAGAACACTTTAAACCTTTCGGACCGCTTTGTCAAAGTCTCTCCATAAAAAACAGCCCTGCGACTGATAACAGCGGCAGGGTAAATGAAAATCCCTTATTTGATGATGTCCAGCGTAAACGGCGGCTTGTACATCTCGCCGTTGTTCGCTTTGATTGCACCCAGGATCAGGAATACATAGAATGCAACCGTGATGATCGGACCGATTACCAGGCCGATCAGGATGAAAGAAGTCAGCCATGCAACGAACAGGTAGATCGTGTATGAAAGACCGAAGTTGACAACGTGCCTGAGCGCTTCCGCAGTTGCAGGATGCTCATCTTTCTTCAATACCCACAGAATCAGCGGACCGACAACTGCAGTGAATGCAGATACGATGTATGATACCATGACCATTGATTTATCGAAGCCCTGTGTACTTTGTTCATTCATTTGAAACACCTCCAATTATTAAATATTCTTCTATTATAATTCTACCCTATACCGGGCAGTGAATAACAGCAATAACTTGTAATAATCAATTTACTTCTGTATCAGAAATACGGTAGACCCCATTGTCATCATTGAAGGTGACCCTGTGGGTCTGTTTATTGGCGGAACCGTCTTCTTTGATGTTTACGTCCACTTCATAGGTGAGCTCCGAATTGTCTTCTTTGTGCTCGATAAGCTCAAGATTGCCGGCTTCGATTTCATACTCTGTTTCAGTCTCAAGTGCAGGTCTTACAAGTTCCAGTACATTATCCGGAACGGTTGTATCAGAAAAGCTGAACCTTAACGAACTTGTCTGCGTCATTTCAGAATCAGCATTGAAGGATTTCTCCAGTTCCTCATAGAATTTGGAGATTTCCTCTTCGGTTTTCTCTTTCGCATGCTCGCTGTCTTTTGCGGCCTGCTCTTCTTCTCTTGCTTCATCCTGTATTGCTTCTATTTCTTCGTGATCAAATTCAAGGTCCGCCCGCAACGTTCTTTCACTTTCCCCGCGCGGCCCGACTTCAACTGTATCAGTCTGTATAACCTGTCCCTCGATTTCTCCTTCAGCATGCACTTCAACAGGGTCTTTCGCACTGACCGGCCCGTATCCGCCACGCTCGAATTCGAGCCCGGTTACATCTGTGCCGTTTGCGTAAACCTTCAGATTATCCAGGCCCTGATCACTTGCTATGTTGGTGTAAAGAATTCCCATGTCATCTTTGACCGTCACAGTCTTTTGGGAAGACCCGTTGAAGTTAACGAGCAAAGTCATGTCGAACGTTTCACCATTCATCTCACCTTCACCCCTGATTTCATAAATGCCGGGGATGAAATTATCGAGCAGCGTCGTTTCTTCCTCCGGGGAACCGATTGTATATTCCTCACCATCGAAACTATATGTAAATGCTGCACGCTGCAGATCGGCGAAAACCTCATGCCTTTCAACTTCCATTGAAATTTCACCATCTTCCTTTTCAAGTGTTGAGATGGCACCTCCCTCTCCCAGGAGATCCGACTCCATGTCACCATCAGATTCTCCTGCTGATTCGGCCATATTTTCGAGTGCCCTTCTGAAAGATTCCTCTGAATACTCATCCTTGATGAGCCTGACATGCCCAGCCGCCTCATCTTCTGTGACCTGTATGTCCTCATCGCTGAGAATCTCCCGGAGCGCTCCGTAATCCTCATTTATCACTGCCTCTTCATACTCAGAGACAACACTCTCCGCTTCGTTTCCACATGCTGCTAAAACCACAAGGAGGATTCCCGGCGGAATCACCTTCAACCAATTCTTCATAATAACTGCCGTCCTAACTTTTACTATTAAAATAGCGCTTGATTTTTTCCCACGGTGTTTCGTTGATATTTTCCAATGCTGAAATCACTTCATCTATTGTTTGATAACGCTGACCCATAGTAGATTTAGTACATTTACAGATGAATTCTTTGAATCTGCCCGGTGTATATCCCCCGTCAAACAATGTACTCTCCGTATAGATATTGCCCCCATTCGACAGGAGATAATAAAGTGTTGCCCCAAGTGCAAAAATATCGGACCTTTTGTCCACTACCCCATTTTCAAATTGCTCAGGAGCTGCAAAACCGACGGTACCAAAAGCTTTGTTATGTATGATGCTGGTATCATCTGAAGATGTTCCAAAGTCAACGAGCTTGACTGTGAGCTTCTTATCTATGACCACATTCGACGGTTTGATGTCACGGATGACAATTTCAGGTTCCTGCCGATGGAAGTATTTGATGATACCGGCGAGCTGTTTGCCTATATACAATGTTTCCTGCCAATTATATCGATAATCTTTCACATCGATTACATGCTTAAGATTTCTCCCCTCCATGAGCGTCATAACTATTGCTTTATATTCATCCACACTCAGATAATCTATTAAGGTGGGGATGGCAGGATGATTCAATTTTTGCAGGAGAGATGCCTCATTATCCAGCTGTTTATTATTTATGAATACAGGGTCTTTGGCAACTTTGAGGATCGCCCTCGTGCTGTCCTTAAGCTCGATCAGAAAAATCTTGGAGGTTCCGCCGTTAGTAACATGCTTGATAATACTGTAATTCTCATGCTGCCAATTATCCAAGAGCATTCCTTCACCACCCAGATCATTTCATCAATAATATGCAAATATCATCACTGAAGTCCGATTTTTTAACTTCTTCATATACTAGATCTACAATGTCCTGTGCATTTTTCTTCGATGACCCCCGAATGATACTGCGGAGCTTTTCATCCTTGACGGCTTTATAGACACCGTCCGTACACAGGAAAATAATGTCTTCATCTCTGATGGTCCCGAAAGTGACAAAGGGCTGCACCTCCCCTTTCACCCCAAGACACTGCGTCAGTACACCCGCTATCCGGCGGGAGGAGCTAACCTCCTTTGAAATCGTGCCCTGACTGACTTTCCGGTTGACCAATGTATGGTCTTCCGTCAGTTGGACAAGACCCCTCAGTCCATCCAGTTCGGATGTTTCCTCCCTGCCATTATTGCTGAAACTGTATCTATACACCCTGGCATCCCCGACATGATGGATCATGTACATATTATCTATCACCAGCACCGTAGATAATGTTGTTCCCATCTTCACGTCATCCTTACTGCCCATATCAATCAATTCCTGATTCAGGCGACGGAACTCATCCATCTGCTCATTCTCGAACGCCTCGATGACCTCCTGGATACCCGAGGAAGCAGCGATGGTGTCATTCCACCATTTTTCCTGGCTTTCAACCGCATGATGACTTGCCGATTCAGCATTGCTGTGGCCGCCCATGCCATCAGCTATGACGAGGAAGTGGACATCATGGCCTCCGAACAACTGCCCGCCTGTACCAAAATGATAATCTTCATTTGCCTCTTTCCCACGGCCTTTGGCATTTATCACACCGATATCTTTCCTGGACATGCTCATACTTCTTTCACTCTGTATCTGAATGACAATCCGCCTAATGTGATTACATCGTCCGGCTTAAGTTCGTAAAGTTTATAGGGCACCAGGTCAGCCTCATTGATTTTAGAGCCGTTTACGGAACCAATATCCTTGAATGAGTAACAGTCATCGTTCTTGATGAGCATCGCATGCTTCCTTGAAACATTGGAGTCATCTACATGGTGATCAGATTCTTCCCTGCTTCTTCCTATCAGGAAATTTTCTCCAAGTATGGAGACTGCCTCACCAATATCATTCTTCCCGTCAAATGGAACCAGAAAATCCTTTGCTTTCCCCTGTTCCAGTCTGACATTCCTTTTCAGTTCTTCATCATCTTCATCTTCCAGGAGCGTCGTTTTATCAGTGAGCTCGAAAGATTCAACTTCGTCAGCAGTTTCCCGCCCTTCACCGTCGGTGCTTTCCTGTTTGGAGGACGTTTCTCCAGGGACAGCATACACATCCCCTTCAGTGAAGTCACTATCATCTTTTGTCTGGACGATTTGGTTTGCAGAAATGAACGCATCATAATCCATGGCTCTCAATGCATCGGACATTTTGGTTCTGTGGTCATTTTCAAGCTCTTCTGCTTCAACTGCACTTTTTTTGACCTTCTTCCTCACTTTCTTTTCCACAACAACCGGCTCCACACCCGGACGCCACTTTTTCCAGTAAACATACAGGGTACCCGCCACTCCGACGGTCAGCAGGAAGGCAGTCCCGAGCAATATGTTGCTGCCAAGCGGCATCTGACTCCAGATGACTGCAAGCAGCACAATGGCAATCAGTGAAGAATACAATTTCTCTTTCCTGTTTAAAGGAGGCATTGTGCGGATTCTTTCAACCTTGAATTTATCTGAGCTGCCATGTGGCACATCGCCCTGGAGAGAAATGCCTGAATCCTTTATATCAAGAAGATGGTTCTTGATGTTTTCAATGCTGAAATTGGGGTGTTTCAAATACTGGCACAAATTTATGTAGTCTTCCCTGTCCATATCTGAAATTCGTTTTGATACATTGAATATCAGACGTTTCAATTCATCCTCTGTCGATTCATCCTTTTCAAACCTTCGGAGCGGCATATACATCAATTTGATATCATAATAGCCTTCTCCAACAAATATTGATTCTTCACTGATGCAGTATTTCTCAATGTTCAGCAGGTTATTACCGGATCTTCTGAGCGTATTGCATATTTCAACGATCAGATGGTAAAAATCCTCGAACCTGAATTCATCATATTCCAGTCTCTCCCACAGGGAGGCATAATTTTCCGTATTGAAATGCAGTGTCTGATCATTGTCCTCTTTAACGAAATTCATGGGCAGTGTCCTGTCTATTTCGTTATGGAGGAACATCTTATATTCAGTTTCGTTCAAATCATCAATGGTCAGCCTTTTTCCATTTTCATCATATTTCAATGATCTTTGCTTTTTATTATCTTTCACTTCGATATCATATCCTGAAATATTCAAATATTTACCCTCCCAATACAACCATATAGTAGAAAGTGATCAAAACACCTGGTATTACTGCATAAATGAAAGGAAATCTGGTTGCCCGGTTTCTTTTAAACTCTTCCATAGGGGTCAAAGATTTTTTCTGTATGCTTTCCTTCATATGTATAATGCTTAAAGTGAGCTGGATTAAAAATGTCCGTGTAAACAATAAATATAGAAGGCCAATGATTCCTGCACATATAATCGCGTACATTATTGAATACAGGCCAAAAAGTATCCCTGTCATCGTACCAATTGCAAAAAACAGCTTCACATCACCGGCACCAATGGCTTTGAAAACATAAAGCACCAACAGTATTATGCCGCATACCAGACCCCCGCCAAAAGATTGGATGAAACCGTCCACACCTGCACTCAGGGAATGATAACCCACACCAACAACAGCTCCTGAGACATTCAGCCAATTTGGAATGATTTGTCTGATTGCATCATAATAGAAAACAATGCACAGGAATATCCCCAAAATGATAAAGTGTATTTCCATAATTAAGCTCCATTCCAAATATATTCAACAGATTTTTTCTTGATTGTTATCGTCCTGCTGAAAAAGGGCAGGTTGATCTCAAGAGGCACTTCGGCAACTACTTCAATAGTCTCCCGGTTCACAGCAGGTTCCACTTTAACGCCTTCTGCATTGAAAAATTTACCATCACCCACCCGGTCTGTATAAAGCTCCTTCACCAGACCTTCGGTTATGCTCGTTTGAGCAGAAACGCTCATATTGGAGATGAACTCCCCGATCTTGCCTTCAGCATGACTCCCTACTTTCTCAACAAGAAAATCGACAACATTGTTTTCAGTAACACTGCCGCCCTTTTCCTTGATGACATCCATCATGGCACCCGACTCATTCTCAAGAAGCCCCTCAGCCTCCTGAGCCAGGTAGCCATAATGTGCCATGGTCTGGGTACTCTCAGATACAGACTCCTGCAATGCCATTTCAGCAATGGCTATCTGAACAATGCACATGAGCATGAGTATAAAAGTAACCATGATAGGAATGACCAGCGCGGCTTCAATCGTAATCACTCCATCTTCATTTTCCCGTAAACGTTTGAACACGCCAGTCACTCCTTGATACTATTCTAAAGGCAATCTGTATGATTGTTCTGTTGGGGCATTATTTTCAAACTTCAATTCATAATAGTCACTATCTATTGCATCAGTCATGATATAAACCAGATCAAAAGTCGCTTCTTCATCAGCTTGAAGTTCTTGAGATAAATCCTCTTCTGACACATCAAAAATAAATTGTTCTCCTCCCATTTCTCCACCTTGGACAATATCAGGATGAACATATTCACCAATTACAATCGCTTCTTCACCTGTATTTTTAACTGTCAAATTAACAATACCTAAAAAATGAGATTCACCTGCATTCATAACAAATGTATCAATAGGCTCTCCATTGTACTCCTGTGATTGCTCAAAAGAATTAACTGTAACTTCATAAGGAAGTTCCCATTCGAAACTCTCCACTTCAACCGTATCGCCTATTTCATGGATTTCTCCATCTTCGGATTCTGAATCCTCAGATGCCTCCTCGTTAGTATCTTCTGCAGTTTCCTCGTCTGTGTTTTCTTCTGTAGTTTCTCCTTCGGACTCATTACTGTCCGAGCAGGCGCCCAATATCAGAATCAGGCTCAAAGTGCTTAATATTTCCAAGTATTTTTTCATTGCAAATCCTCTATCTTAGTATGAATATTTTATCTTTACCAAAAATATAAGTATTATCTTTTAATACTATTCCAAAGGTAATCTGAATGCTGTTTCATTAGGAGACATTTGTTCAAATGTCAGTTCAAAATGTTCATTGTCCCCATACTCGCTCAATATATACACTAGATCAATCGTAGCTTCTTCATCTGGCTGAAGTTCCTGTGAGACATCTTCTTCGGATAAATCATAAACGTACTGCTCTCCACCAGAACTGCCACCTTTAACCATATTTGGATAGACATATTCTCCTATCACTATAGGTTCATCAGCAATGTTTTTCACAGTCATATTCACAATACCTAAGAAATGTGAATCACCTGCATTAGATACCAGTGAATCCAAACTATTACCATCATATTCCTGGGCCTGATCAAAAGAGTTTACTGTCACTTGATACGGGACTTCCCATTCAAAACTTTCAATTTCAGCTGTGTCGCCTATTTCATACATACTTCCGTCTGATTCTTCTTCGGTGCTTTCTTCCTGATTATCCGTTGTCTCTTCTGTACTTTCCTCGGTCGTTTCACCTTCTGATTCATTGCTGCCAGAGCAGGCACCCAATATCAGAAACAGACTCAAAATGCTTAGTATTCCCAAGTATTTTTTCATTACAAATCCTCTATCTTAGTATGATTATTTTATCTTTACCGAAAATATAAATGTTACCCTTTGGTATTATTCTAAAGGTAATCTGTATGATTGTTCTGTTGGAAACATATTTTGAAACTTTAATTCGTAGTAACCACTATCTATATCAGTACTCATTGTATAAACCAAATCAAATGTTGCTTCTTCATCCGGCTGTAACTCTTGTGATAGATCTTCTTCAGACACATCAAAAATAAATTGCTCGCCACCGTCTGTTCCACCTTGCACAATGTCAGGGGCAACATATTCCCCAATTACAATTGGTTCATCAGCTAAATTTTTCACCGTCATATTTACCACACCTAAGAAATTCGTTTCATGTGCGTTCATTAAATATGACTCTAATGGTTCACCGTCGTATTCTTGTACTTGCTCAAAAGAATTCACAGTTACTTCGTAAGGGATTTCCCATTCAAAACTCTCTACTTCTACAGTATCGCCAATCTCATGTATTTCTCCATCTTCAGACTCTGAATCTTCCGTGGATTCTTCATCTGTGTCTTCCGATGTTTCTTCTTCTGTGTTTTCTTCAGTTGTTTCTCCTTCGGATTCATTACTGTCAGAGCAGGCGCCCAGTATAAATATCAACCCAAAAATGCTTATAATCCCTAAATATTTTTTCATTATAGACCCTCCATATTAATATGAATAATGTTTTTCCTTATTAAATATATAATTGTTACCTTCTACTTTTCCGGGGAAAAAAGTAGGTAAGAATAAAAGATTAACTTCGCCCCTAACATTACTATTCAAGTAGGTTTCGCCTGTTTGAGTGAAATCAACACTAGTAGCCTGGGACAATGCAGATTGTATTCTTATTCTTTTTTGTGCATTAAAAGTTTCATTCAAGGACCGCAAACTCAAGAATAATCTAGTCATAAGATCCGGCGTTACATTAACTCCAGATCTTTTCTTGCCTAAAATCTTTAATTCTATACCGCGATCTTTATTTAAAAAATCATTAAAATCCGTCACAGTTTGTGTAATTGCAACTACGAGAGCAATCGCAACTCCTATCCATCCCAATTTACTGAGAGGATTTTTCACTAAAGTATCAAATATATTAATAGCGAGGATAATACCTGCCATCTCAAGTAGAAACTGTCCATAATTTGCTCCTGATTGATGGTGACCATATATCATATACATTGCTTGTTTAGTATCATAATTGAAACTTTCCTGTTTGATTTCAAAAGGTTTGGAAACTCCAAAGTTGGCCATGATGTATTCATTCATATAGATTTCTGATCGGATAGCATAAGGGTTTGACATTAGTTCAAAAAGGTTTTTAAGTTTATCAAATGCTTTAGTTATGAATTCTTTCCTGTCTTCCTCGGCAATCAATTCGCCATCAGACCCGGCACCAGAGTATTTGCTGTTATACATTTCCAATGTATTGTAGATTTCCTGGTCAGCGGAATATGATTCGGCCATGCCCAATGTATCATTCAGCGTCTCTAAAAGTTTTCCGAAAGATTCATCCGCTTCTTCTTCTACTTCATCATAAGTCTGATCATATCTTTCATCTTTCTGAAGTATCTCTTCTGACTCCTCATACTTTTTCCAGCTTGTTGTTATAGAATCAATATTGGTGTCAGCATCGGAAATAAGCTCAGATGCTGCTGTCTCGACATAACCAGGCGCCTCTTTTGTTTCAGAGTTGACTGCCAATTTGAAAATTGACGCTTGTGAAAGCAGTCCATACCTTTGTAAATTCCCAAAGCTGGTCATGGTCCCCGGTGCGTCAGCCTTCCCCAGTACATAATCGTCCAGACTTTCAAAATCATTTTCTATCGAAGTAAAAAATTCATTGTCCAGAATCAACTTGTTGATTTCTTCCAATCCGTCTGTAGATCCGACCATTTCTTTAATTTCATTGTTGTAATCCATTGCTGAATTATTGCTGGGTGAACTTGAATTTCCGGAACCGAAAAGTGCTTTGAGAATATCCTCTTTATAACTGGCGTAATTGGTCTGAATCAGACCTTCTGTTGGTAATGTTTCTGTGTTGAATTTAGATCTGGCATCCTCAAAGTACCCGAGCTCATCTTCTTCATCGTCACGCTTCTTTTCTTTATCTTCTTTTTCTTCATCGCTTAATTCTTCTTCTGACTCTTCATCTTCGGAATCTTCTTCCTCATGCTTGTTTTTCAATTCAAGGTATCTTGGGTAATATTTTGAAAGATCCGCCATGTTCGACTTTATAGATTCAGGGATTTTCTCAGATGATGACTCTTTACCTACGATTTTGGAATTATATCTTGATGTAACATCTTCTTTTAGACTTTTAACTTCCTCGTCAGCTTTTTTCAGTTCAGCATTCCGTTTTTTGACAAGTTCCATAACTTCATCAAATTTCTCGAGGAATTCCTGTGTTTCTTCCATATCTTCTACTTCGCTCGGGTCTACAGTACCATCAGCTTTCTTCAGGAGGTCTGCAAAAACCCCGGCCATCTGAATGGGAGCCTGATACTTCATCGTTTCATTGATCTGATATTTGAATATATCCGGATTCAATATGTCCCTGTCAGTGTCAAAGGAAGCTGAACTCGAGCTAATGGATACTTGGGATAGATTGGAGTACCCTTCCAATTCTCCCGGGGTAAAGAGCTGCTCTTCGAGTGTCTTCTCAAAAATCGGAAGCGAATCATTGCCGGTAACAAAAATCCCGTAATCAGCGAGTGAACTGTCATATTGTGACATTGTCGACCTGACAGCTGATTCAACAGCGTTATCAAGCTGTCTTTCTGCCGACATTATCCGCACCATATCAATCAGAAGAGCATTGATGATAAAGATGGGCAGTATGATACATATGGCGAAGATGGAAACTGAACCGCCATTACCAAAGATCAGAGGTTTTATAAACTGTTTGATTTTTTTCATTGGTGTTCTAACCTCCAACCCATTGCTCTACTGCTTCTGTAATACTCCCTGCGTCTTCAAGTGGTGTGAAACTCATCAGGAATTTCGCAAAATTATAAGTCCTCACCATTTCAGTTGACTCGGTAATAATGCTTGTCGACTCACCAGTCACATTTGAAACTCCCAGCAGATTTTTGAACATGTCAGGCATATAGAGTCCTGACTCGGTAGTGACCCTGATTTTTTTATAAATTAATATATTTCCTCCGCCGTCGGCAATTTCTATGGAAATCGGTCCGGCGTAGTTATTGGTCACAACCGCCTTCTTGCTCTGGGATATTCCGCCGGAGCCGCCGCCGAAACCGCCGATGCCCAAACTGTCAAAGAGATCGCCTGCGCCTTCGCCAATCCTCCAGTAAAGCCCGTCACCGGCTTCATTTCCTGTATACTGGCTCGTATTTTTTATCTCTCCGGCATATGTTTTATTACTGTTGTCATAATTGTAGGCAACCAGATTTGATGACTGGTATGCCACGTAATTTGTCATGCCTGACTGAAAAACTATGATGCATAAAAAAACTGTCATGAGGACGAAAACCATAACAAAAGGGAAAACGAGGGTAGCTTCCATCGACATGCTGCCCCTTTCCCCCTTAAAGAACCGCCGCATTATATCACCCGCCGAATGTTCCAAGGTTTCCTTCTATAGCATCAAACAGATTGCCTGCCCAGGTTTCGATCCTGCCCTTGAACATGATCGCAATTCCGATCAGTACCGCCAAGATCAGAAGTACCTCAACTACTTCCAGGCCTTCCTCATCGTTCCAAAAATCCAGCCAAAACTGTGCCATGATATCTCTCCTTAATATTTTTCAAGTTTATATATAAAGCAAGAAACCTTGCGTTATACCAAAGTGGTAAGATCCCGCCTAAAAGTTGAACATCGTAATCGCGGGATAGATGATTACGAGCAATACTGCTGCAAAAACAAAGATCATAGGGAATATCAGTTTTGACGAAGCTTCTTCACCTTTGATCCTCGTCAGGGTTTTACGCTTGTCCCATAATGACTTCGACAGATCTTTCAGTGACTCAGCCAATTGCTTTCCGCCTCTGCGATAGTTCATCATTATCGTTGTTGTTAAAACTGAAACTTCCTGTATGCCACATCGCTGACTGAAGTCTTTCATAGTATCCTGAAATGATGAATTGGATTGAAGCTTGTTCATTGCTTCATTCAATTCATAATACAGCGGTGAATCATAGATCCTGTTCATGTTTTGCTGTACCGATTTATTAATTGCACCCTGAACCGTTTCCCCGGCATTCACCAGAAGTATTAGCTTGTTGGTGAATTCAGGAAGTTCAAGAAGTATTGATTCTTTCCTTTTCCTAACTTTCGTATCCAGCTCCTTCATCTGTGCATACACCAATATCACAGTCATCACCACACAAAATATCGGAAGCGTGTAGTCACCGGATTCCACTGACACAAATGCTGCAAATGTCACCAGAGCACAAATAGTGAAAACAGTGACTATTTTGGCCAGATGTATTCTCGTGAATGTCTGGCTCAGTCTGGATCCCCGTAGAATGATCATCTTCTGGTGAACAGGCGCTACTATCGAAGGGAACTTTCTATACAGGTCCAGTTTATCCACAAGGAATAGTGAGTAAGGGGCAAGGATAGGCAGGAGTATGCTCCCTTTATATGCCTCTATAAAAGCTTTGTAATTCTTCTTTTGAATTATCGTTGTGATCAGGATACATATCACAAGTATTAAAATGATCATTTCCATTCCTATTACCTACATTTCGATTTTCATCAATTTCTGACTTATTACCATGCTGAGAATCGTACACCCCAGCACAACTGTCATAACAATGGGGCCCGGGGTACCAAATTCATAGAGCGGCCTCACAAAATCTCCTGATGTATATTTCAAGAATGCAATCATGCCAAGAGGCATTACTGCAATGATCCTTGATTCGAATTTTTTTTGGGATACCAGCACTTTTATGTCCTGCTGGATTTCGATTTTTTCGTTGATGATGTCGACAGTTCTCTTGATGACGTCCACAAGGTTTCCGCCGCTGCGTTTGCAGGTTATGAAAACGTCCGAAAAGTTCTTTATGTCTTCTACATCCGAACGTTTGGCAAAGTCATCGAATGCTCTCTCGATACTTTCACCATTTTCGACACGTCTGTTGATTATCGAGAATTCTTTGATGATATATGTATCTTCATTCGGGTACAGGAGTTTCAAGTCTTTCAAGGCATCTCTGAATGCATTTTCGATTGACTGTCCTGCTGCCAGTGAAGAGGAAAGGGAGGCAGCCGCTTCCTTGAATTGCAGCGACAGGATGTTCTTCCGCTTCTCCTTCAATTGGTTCTTCCGTACTTTTGGTGCAAAGAGGGCAATGAGGCCGAGGAGGAGTGAAATGATCAGATTATCATAGAACAGCTCACCGACCAGCAGGATTATCAGGAATACGACCATTACTGCAGAGATGATCTCCCACAAATTCATCTTGTAGTCACCATAATCAACGAGCTGATTATCAGAGGTACTTCGGGAGTTTATAGCTGCAATGGAACGCCTTCTGCGCTCTTCCTCGCGCTTCAGGTGCTTTTTCTTCTTTTTTAGATCAGTGTTTGTAATCCTTTTATAGACTATGCCGAATATGGCCAGCACAATGATTACAAGCCCGAAGACCTGGAACAAATCCATTACATCACTCCCGTTTCCTCATCCTCCTGGCCATAGAGCTTCTCAATATCGTGCTTTCCTGATATTTCGAGCTTCATGGTGGAATGAAGTTTATTGCCTGTCGGGACAAGATCTCCCATGATCCTGCCTTCCTTGTCCTCTCTAGTTTCCTGGAAAACAAACAATGGATTCAACTGGATCTCTCCATTCTCAAAACCGGTAACTTCAGATATCTCCACAACCTTCCTCGAGTGATCCCTGAACCTTGATAAATGGATCATTATATCTATCGCTGATGTAATCTGCTTTCTGATGACATCAATCGGCAGTTCAGCTCCGCTGAGCACCATCGTCTCGATCCTGCTCAGCATGTCTTTTACAGAGTTGGCGTGACCTGTGGACAAAGAGCCATCATGCCCTGTGTTCATGGCCTGAAGCATATCAAGTGCTTCTGCACCCCTTACTTCTCCTACTATGACCCGTGACGGACGCATCCTCAACGAGGTACGGATCAGGTCTCTTATGGTGATTTCACCTTCACCCTGGGTATTCGCATTACGGGTTTCAAGACTTATGAGGTTTGGAATACTTTTCAGCTGAAGTTCAGCCGAGTCTTCTATCGTCACTATTCTTTCGCTTTTGGGTATGAAGTTCGACAATACATTGAGAAACGTGGTTTTACCGGAACCGGTGCCCCCGCCTATGAAAATATTGTATTTGGCCTCAACGAGGTGTTTAAGGAATTGTGATACTTCTTTGTTGAGGGCTTTGAATCTTATGAGGTCATCTATGGTCAGGGCATGTTCGGGGAATTTACGTATTGTCATTGCTGCACCTTTCAGTGCCACTGGCGGCAGTACCACATTTACCCTGGAACCATCCTCCAGTCTTGCATCCACTATCGGGGTCGATTCATTAACCACCCTGTTCACTTTGGAAACAATGGACTGTATTGTATCTTCCAGTTTTTGCTGGGACTCGAACCTGACATCCGACTTGAATACTTCGCCGTGCTTTTCAACGAATATCTCCAAGTAGTTGTTCACCATTATTTCTGTAATATCCTTATCATCCAGCAGAGGCTGCAGTACTCCCAGGCCACGGAATGAATTATACATCCGCTCGACAATTACACTCATCTGCCCGGAACTTATCTGATATTGCTTTGCGTAAGTGATGACAAATTCTTCGACATACTGCCTCAACTCATCGTTGGACACTGAATACATGAAGTCCAATACATCCCTCAGCTTGTTTGTCAGGTGATCGACTATTGCATCTTCACTATCCTGTTCCTCAAATTTATAATTGGCTATTTCTTCAATATTGCCGGTTTCTTTACTTTTCATTTGATACCTCCATCGACAGAGATATTTTACTCAGTGATTTCAGAAGCTCATGACCGATTTCACTATCCTCAAGCACCTTCTCCTTTTCATTGTAATTCAGCCATTCAGGATTGAATTTGATTTTGGATTCAATGTTGAAGTTATAGCCGGCATGGCCTGCGAATAGATTTTCACCGAATTTATTGACTATGTAATGCATTTTTTTATTGTCTATTTCAATTTGCAAAGCATTCCTCTCCATGATTGTCCCGGTTTTCATGAAGCTGGTTTCGTTCGATTCCAGCACCCAGAAAATGTCATTGCTCAGACGGAGGATTTCTGAATTGATTTCATTCAGCCTTGAATCCATATCGATGATCAGGAAATCATATTCATTCAAAGAAGTGATTGTTTTAACCAGATTCTCAACATCCAATGTGTTGAGGGAGTCCACTTCATCAAAATTCATATTTATAGGGAAAAAATCTATTCCCGTCTCTGCATCAGTATCTTTCAGCTTATGGAATTTAGACACCAGTCTGTATGGATCATCCTTGAGGAAATAGAAGAGTTCAGAACTTTTCGGCTTACTGGCTTCGAGGTAGCATGATGCTGACAGCAACTGTTCCATCGAAAGATAGAACACTTTCCGGGAATGTTTGGATAGCACTTTACCAAGCATAAGGGAGAGCAGTGTCTTCCCCGTTCCGCCATTCGCACTTGCAAATGCGACCGTGCTGGTGTTTCTTTCATTATTCGATTCCAGGAGACGGCCGTCATTGTCGTAATAATACATCAGTAAAGTTTCTACAATTCTATCAAAAGGCTGGTATTTGAAGATTTCCTCTTCAAAGTCCCGGCCCATTTCCGAAAGCAGAACAACCCTGTCAAATACCTTTTCCGCCATCTGCAATTCATCTTCCGTCGGATAGATTTCAGTGAGCAGGATATTGCGGCTGGAATTTTTCACTGATTCACTCATTATCGTGAAGTCAGTGAAAATTTCAACCTCCAGCTTATTATTGTACTCATTGTCCAATAAGTATGTCTCAAACAAATTTATGTATTCAGTGTCAGTGGATAGCAATACCACTTTGATTTTCTGCATAACTGTCCCGCCATTCGATAATATATATTCTGGATAAGATTAATAAATAATCAGACATTAAAAAAACGCTAAAGAGCAGGTGATAAAAGCAAGTTATTTTATGTAAGTGATTTTACTTTATGAAATTTAATTAATTGAAAATTATAAGCTTTAAGATACACATCAATTGTTTATTTGTCAAAATTACGTCAAATAATTTTCCCAAAAAACACGTCAATATTGATGAAAATTGAATATATCACTGTTAAAAAAAGTAATTCATTTCAATCCGTAAGAAATATAATGACATTATTCTATTTATATTAATTTCACATATAACATGGTTATTTACTTTAAAGATAGGATTCATTGTAAGATTCCCCTGATATAATCATGCAAAGTTTCAAACCACAAAAAATTCGTTTTCTTTGATTTTATACAGAAATTCTGATATCGGGGAATATCATCCAGCAGCTCAAACTTTTAGGGCAATTTTACACTTTTAATATGTATATGCATCCTTAATATAAAAAACGATGATTTCATATGAAAGAATCATGTGAAATCATCGTTTTATTAGTGGAAAAATCCCTGCGGTCGGAACCTATGATACTTTATTCCGCCGGGATGACGGCTCCGTCATAGTTCTCTTCTATGAACTGCCTGATTTGATCGCCCTGAAGCACTTCCATCAGTTTCTTGATGTCGTCGCGGTCCTCATCCCCTTCACGTACAGCGACCAGGTTGGCGTAAGGCGATTCACTGTCCTCCAGTGCAATTGAATCTTCCTGTGGATTCAGTCCGCCGTCGAGTGCGAAGTTGGAGTTGATGATGACTGCCGGTGCTTCATTGTTCTGATACATCTGGACGAGCATTTCCGGTGCGGTTTCATTGTTGAATTCGAAGTTCTTCGGATTTTCTGTAATATCGTCGAATGTCGCATCTTCTATATTGACGCCCTCCTCGATTTCAATCAGGCCGGCGTTGACGAAGAATGACAGGAAACGGCCCTCTTCTGCCGGATTGTTGGATACGAGGATGGTCGATCCGTCTGGAATATCCTCAAGTGAATCATAGTCCTGAGAGTAGACGGCCATCGGCTCTATATGGACATTGCCTGCACTGGCAAGTTCATAGCCGTGGGACTCCGATTCAGTGTTCAGATATGGTGTATGCTGGAAGAAGTTTGCGTCTACTTCTTCATCTGCAAGGAGGCGGTTCGGTGTCGTATAGTCATTGACGATTGAGATGTCGAGCTCGATGCCTTCCTCTTCAAGGATGGTTGCCGCTTCTTCTAGGATTTCAGCATGTGGTGACGGTGATGCTGCGATGGAGATGGTACCGTCGCCCTCTTCATTCTCGGCAGTTTCACCGCCCTCTTCACTTTCTGAGCCGCCGCCTCCGCAGGCGGCAAGTACAGCTGCAAATACTGACATGGTAAGTAGCAATAAGAACTTTTTCATAAGACAAAACCCTCTTCCTCAATTGTTTTTTTATATGGAGGTCAGCGTTTATCCACAGTTTTGGAGAAGAAATCCCCCGCAATCTGTATGATAAAGACGATAACCAGTATTACTATTGTTGCAACCAGTGTGACATCGCTCTGATTCCTTGTGAAGCCGACCATATATGCAAGGTTGCCGAGCCCGCCTGCTCCGATGACGCCGGCGATGGCGGTTGAACCGACGAGCATGATGGCCGTGACGGTTATTCCGGAGATGAGTGCCGGCATGGATTCCGGAAGGAGCACTTTCCAGATGATGGTCCATGTATCTGCCCCCATGGATTCCGCCGCCTCGATGACGCCCTTGTCGATTTCCTTGAGCCCGATTTCCACCAGTCTGGCGTAGAACGGCGCAGACCCGATGATAAGTGCCGGTATCGCACCGTTCGGCCCCATGATGGTCCCCATCATCACCTTCGTGAACGGGATCAGGAGGATGATCAGTATGATGAACGGGATCGCCCTGAACAGATTTACCAGGAAAGCGGTGATGCCGTATATCGGCTTGCTCGCTTTGATTTCACTTTTTGAAGCCAGGAACAGGATGATACCGAGCACGATACCGAATATGAACGTGAACGCTGTGGCGATGGCGGTCATATAGACCGTCTCATATGTCGCCTCCCAGACTGCATCCCACCTTACATTTTCAAAGGAGAACATGGTCGTGAATTCCTTGATCAGTTCATTCATTGGTCTTCCACCTCCACAGTAACGTCGTGGTCGGAAAGTTCTGCTTCCAGTTTTTGAAGTGTCTCGTCATTCACATCGATTGCGACAAACAGGTGGCCGTATGACTCGTTGTTCGTCCGTTTGATGTTGCCCGACAGTATGTTCAGATCCAGGTCGTATTTCTTGACGATCTGTGATACGATCGGTGCTTTCGACTGTGAACCGACAAAACCGAATTTCAGGATCTTCGATGTCGGGAACAGCTCCCGCACTTCATCGAAGGAAAGGGCGGTTTCCTCATCATTGATATCATCTTTGACGAAGCGTTTCGTCACACTGTGCTCCGGATTCTGGAACAGTTTCAATACGGGCCCCGTCTCGACGATCCGCCCGTTCTCCATCACTGCGGCACGGTCGCATATTTTGCGGATGACATGCATTTCATGGGTGATGAGCACTATCGTGAGGTTCATTTCATCACGGATCTTCACCAGCAGATCGAGCACTTCATCTGTCGTTTCCGGATCCAGGGCACTTGTCGCTTCATCGCAGAGAAGCACATTCGGCTCATTTGACAGGGCACGCGCGATGCCGACACGCTGTTTCTGACCGCCGGAAAGCTGGCTCGGATAGTTGTCCTCGCGCCCCGCAAGTCCGACCAAATCCACCAGTTCCTTCACCTTTTTCTGCCGCTCTTTTTTCGGCACACCAGCAATTTCCAGCGGGAAGCTGATATTTTCCGCAACAGTGCGGGACCAGAGCAGATTGAAGTGCTGGAATATCATGGAGACTTTCTGACGTTTTTTGCGCAGTGCGGGCTTCGACATGCTGCTGATGACGTCCGCACCGATGACAACATCACCTGATGACGGCATTTCAAGACCGTTGAAGAGCCTTATGAGTGTTGATTTTCCAGCCCCCGAATAGCCTATGACGCCGAAGATCTCACCCTGGGTGACATTCATGCTGACGTCATCCACAGCCCGGATATCAGTGCTTTTTGTTTTGAATATTTTCGTTACATTCCTTATATCAATCATCTGCGTATCATCCTGACTTCGTAAAAAATAAAGGCCCGCTCATTTAGGAGCAGGCCGGTTATTCGCTACAGGCCTCTCATCTGCGATCTTGTGACCAGTGAATTGGCACCTTGTCATCAAAGACGGTTGCCGTGGCTTCCAAGGGCACTATCCCTCCACCACTCTTGATAAGAGTATTACCTTATTAGATTGTCATCAATGGTATCATTTTAAAACCTATCGGTCAACCATAAATTCCTCCATCACTTCCGTGAGGTAGGTGACGGACCGGAAGGCGTAGACTTCCCGGACCAGTTTCCCATGGACGAAAAGCAGGAGGGCAGGGGCAGATCTGATTTCATACTCCTCGATCAGATCCTTGTGGAAATTCAGGTTGATGGACGTATATTCGAATCCCTTCATTTCCGAGACGATGCCGAGCATGCGCTCTGCAATTGTACAGTTCGCACAGATGGGTGCGTAGCAGTACAGTATGAATTTATCTTCAGACTGGATATGACTGGTAATATCCAGGGAGCTTATCTCTTCTTTCATCATTACCAAACTTACCTTTCATAATGAGGCCGGTATCCACGTAGAACTCGTGTCTCATCAGCAGATTTGCCAGATAGTCCCTCGGACAGCGGCCGACTTCGCCGAATTTCGGGTCGATATAGATGTGGGTGCTTTCACTGAGGTGTTTTTTGAACCATTTCCTGATTTTCCGCCCTTCCTTATCCGCGTCGGACAGGATATAGATGTCGGAACCATTGAGCTGGTCAAGGATCTCGTCCAATTTTGAGACTCCCATCGTACCATGGGTGCAGATGATCTGTACAGGTTCAATCAATACTTCCTCGATTCGTCGCTTATCAGTCTTGCCTTCAACTATGAGCACTTTATCGGAAAAATACATTTTTATCACCCTTGGTATCGTATTTTCAAAAAAACTCCAGACAGTGTCCAGAGTTCATCAGTTTATGCATCCACCATTTCATCGTATGCGTCTGCATCCATAAGGCTATCCAATTGTGATTCGTCCGACACTTCGATGACAACCATCCAGGCGCCTTCGTACGGAGATTCGTTGACAAGCTCAGGGCTGTCCTCAAGTTCCTCGTTCACTTCCACTACTGTACCGCTCAAAGGTGCATAAAGCTCAGAGACCGTCTTGACGGATTCCACGCTTCCGAATGACTCACCTTTAGTAATTTCATCCCCTTCGGCAGGCAGTTCGACGAAAACGATGTCGCCCAGTTCGGACTGTGCAAATTCAGTGATTCCAAGTCTGACTTTACCGTCTTCCTGTTTCACCCATTCATGATCTTCTGAGTACTTCAAATCTTTTGGTGTTGACACGATAATAACCTCCTTTGACTTTACAACTATATAATCTCACAGTTCACACCGTTTAAGCAAGGCAAATCTAACCGGTGAAAGCCTTTTGCCAGACGTCCTCCCTGAAGCCGAGAAGCACCTGTTCACCGTCATAGGCGAGGGGCCTTCTGATAAGCATGCCATCACTTGAGAGCATATCGACCTTTTCGTCATCCGACATGGACGGCAGGCGGTCCCTGAGTTCCAGCTCCTTGAACTTTTTCCCCCGCTTATTGAAGAAATCGTCGATATCATTGCCCGATTTTGAAATGATTTCTTTGAGCTTCTCCTTTGATGGCGGTGCCTGTACCATATCGTGTGCCTGGAAATCGACATCATTCTCCTCCAGAAACTTACGGCCTTTGCGGCACGTCGTACATTTAGGGTATTCGTAAAGTGTGATCATCAAATATCCTCCAGATTCAGTCTTACTTATAATATACCTTTATATGTACTTGTTATGCAAATACAGAAATACAAGCCGGTTATTTTATATAATGGAAGAAAGATGATAGAATATGTTTGATTATGAAATGAAAAAGGAGTTATCCGATATGGCAATGGAACCGATCAAAAAATATGAGGATTTTAAAGCAAAGACTGAGGGCGATGATAAAATCATCGTCAAATTCTTCGCCGGCTGGTGCCCGGACTGTACAGCGATGAACATGTTCATCGATCCGATCATGGAAGAATACAATCACATTGACTGGTATGAACTGAACCGTGACGATGTCCCTGAGGCAGCAGAGGAGAATGAAGTGATGGGCATTCCGAGCCTGCTCATTTTCCAGAACGGCGAAAAACTCGCGCATCTGCATTCAGCCAATGCCAAAACACCGGAGTCCGTCACGGAATTCCTCAAAGAGAACGCCTGATGAGGCCGGGACAAAACTATTCCCGTCATAAATAAGCCGGACGTTGGCTTTTCTGGGGCATCGCGTGAGCCTGTAGTCTCACGCAGATGCTATTCCCCAAGAAGTCCAACATCCGGCTTTTAAAGTGTAATCGATTATTTTTATATACCTTCAGGACTTAATGTCCCAGCCCCTCTTCCTCGAATATGTTGAGGTATTCTTTCAGTATCCCGGCGTTGATCTGGCCCGGGGCTGCCTGATTCACAAGATGACCGTATGTCAGACATGAACCGAATACCCCGCCGGCCACACGTGTGATCTTGCCGGCCTCACCCATGGCAATCCCGACAACCTGGCAGTTGAATTTCCTCCGCGCATCATGCACCGCACTCAGCACGCTCAATACATCACGTCCGTCCGCCGGCTGATATGCAAGCTTCAGTATGTCCCCGCCGCGTTCGTACATATTTTTATACGTCGCCATCATATCCTCAAAATGCGGGGTATCCCGGAAATCATGCTGGCTTAAGAGCACCGCGACCCCTTTCTCTTTCGCCCGGGCGACCAGCTGGTCGACGATCTCCTCATACATGAAAAATTCTATATCCACGATATCGATCTCTGAGTGATCGATTGCATGGGAGAGGAGGGACTGGTACTCCGCGGCGGATTTTGTACCATTCCCACCCTCACCGTTTGTACGGTAAGTATAGATGATCGGGTAATCCCCCATTTCCCGGGAAATATGATCGACAACGGCAAAATGGTCTTCATGGTTCATCGCATCAAAAGAGTCACTCCTGATTTCCACGATATCAAATTTATCACTGTTCGTCCTCGCTTCTGCGATTTCCGCCCGTATCTCTTCAGGGGTATGTCCTGTAAAGGAGACCACAACTTTTGGCTGTCCCTCACCGATTGTTACATCCTTAATATTCATACTCAGCGCCTCCGTTTTTTCCGTTTTATTTATATACACTATAGAATGCCGGCATAGATTTCAATAGAATCAGTATAGAGGTACACTGTTTCGACTGTTTGTTTATTTCATTATAGGGCATAAAGATGGAGAGGTGAATGATATGCTAAAAATAAAAAGAGTATATGATGAGGAGTCGCAGCAGGATGGAAAAAGATATCTGGTTGACGGGGTCTGGCCGCGGGGGATCAAAAAAGAGGATCTGAAGCACGACGAATGGTACAGGGAACTGTCCCCTTCATCGGATCTGCGCAAATGGTTCAATCATGACGCCGGCAGATGGGATGAATTCAGGAAGAAATATTTCAGGGAGCTCAGTGTGCATGAAGACCTGCTCAAGGATATAAAAGAGGAGAGTGACGGTCACAATGTGACACTGCTTTACAGCGCCAAGGATGAGAAATATAACCAGGCAATCGCCATAAAAGAATATATTGAAAAGATGTAGATATTGAAAAAGCAGATGCCCGGGCATCTGCTTTTTCAGTCCTCCTCATACGGTTCGGGATGGACATAGGAAGAATAGACTCCCTCGTCGGCGAGCGACCTTTCAACTTTGTCGCATATGTCATGCGCTTCATCCAGCGTGATGGTCCTGTCTACGAAGATTGTTACATCGAGGAATACGCTGTCCCCGTGATATCTTCCCTTGACCGAGGAGACCCCTTTCACACCGTCGATCTTCATGACATCGTTGATGTAGAACTCGAGGTCCTCCTCATGGAAGCCGTCACTCAGTGTGAAGATCGCATCTTTGCATATTTTGAAGCCGGTCCAGGCAATCAGTGCACCCAGTATGAGCGCAAGTATCGGATCGGCAATGGGATAGCCGATCTGTGTGAAGATCAGTCCAAGCCCTGTGCCGATGCTGACCATGCCGTCGGACAGGTTGTCGATCGCCGCAGACTTGAGGGAACTGCTCTTCGTCTTTTTGGCGAGATTGTTATTGTACAGATATACCATCAGCATGATGAACCCGCTGAGGAAGCTGATCCACAGTGTCAGGGAATCCGGCGTGGTGTACTCCCCTGCAGTCAGTTTGGGAAAGTTATCCATGATGACCTGGAGACCGACGAACATGATGATGAAGGACACGAGCAGCGTCGAGATGTTCTCCGACTTCATATGGCCGTACGGATGGTTCCTGTCCGCGGGTTTCAATGAAATCTTCAGCCCGATGAGGACCGCGACAGATACCAGTATGTCAGTCATGTTATTGAATGCATCCGCCTGCAGTGCGGCAGAATTGAACTGGACACCCGCTGTGAATTTTACAGCGGAAAGGATGATGTATGTAAACAGGCTCAGATATGCACCCTTTTGAGCACGTTTCAGGTTACTCTCCATGATCTTACCTCCGGCTTAATGCGATTTGAAAAAAGATATGTATCGATCTGCAGACCCTGAACCCTAGAAGACAGCAGAAAATAAAAATGCCTAACCGCTCGGGTTAAGCATCATCTGATGGAGACGGCGGGAGTCGAACCCGCGTCCAGAGACCTTGATACATTTCTTTCTACGTGCGTAGTCCATATTTTAATTTCGCATGGCTGACGGTAATGGACGAACCACATACCATGCTAGTCTGATTAATCTCTTCACCCAGTCTGCAGACGGAAGACCGGGTGCGTATCCTGCTAAGGTTGAATCATCCAGTCAGGTCGCACAGGAGACGACAGGGGATGATGCAGAGCGCTATTACGCAGCTACTGCGAAGTTGTTTTGTTTGCCAGTTATTATAAACTGAGTATCGTTTTTGCGGAGACGAAACCTCCGGCACGCTTAAAATGCCCAAACAGCCCCTGTCGAATCCGGAACGTCCCCGGATTTAAAAGGGTCGCCTCCTTATAAGGCGTGACAGCCATTATAACAGATTCAAGGAGAGAAATCAAACCTGCTCTACCGGCTGCGGTCCTTCATGGCACGGGCGATATCCCGCTTCATCTGTTTCTGCTTGAGATCTTCACGCTTGTCATACTTCTTCTTACCCTTTGCAACACCGAGCAGCACTTTGCAGAAGCCGTTCTTTATATACAGCTTCAGTGGGATGAGCGCATAGCCCGTTTCCTTGGAAATGCCGTAAAGCTTGTCAATCTGCTTTCTTTTCAGAAGGAGTTTCCTTGTTCTGAGCGGATCATGATTGTAGCGGTTACCCTCCTCGTAAGGGGCGATGTGCATGTTGTACACATACATCTCCCCTTTGTAGACACGGGCATAGGCATCCTTCAGATTGGCAGAACCGCGCCGGATCGACTTGATCTCCGTTCCCTTCAGTTCAATCCCTGCTTCAATCGTCTCTTCTATCGTATAATCGTGGCTTGCCTTCCTGTTCTGAGCAAGCGGTCTGTCATTTGTCTTTTTCATTGCCCATTACTTCTTTCCCTTGCGTTTTTTTGCCGCATGTTTTGCACCTTTGTAGAAAGGTTTTTTATTGGTATTCCCTTTATCAGAGCGTTTCTTTCCTTCCTTGTTCCCGTTTTTTCCCTTGCCTTCCGGTTTGGTTTTGGCCTTGATTTCAACAGGGCGGCTGCGTTTTTCCCTCGGTGCGCGCTCAGGCATGCCGACCACTTTGAAGTCGATGAGTTTTTCCGCAAGATTCACATCCATCACTTCGATTTCCACCGGGTCACCGATGCGGTAAACCTTCCCTGTGCGGTCCCCGATGAGTGCAAGGTGCCTCTCCTGATACTGGTAATGATCATCTGTCAGGTTCGACACATGGACCAGTCCTTCAATCGTATTCGGCAGTTCGACGAACATGCCGAAGTTCATTACGCCGGATATGACGCCTTCGAAAGTCTCACCGACATGCTCAAGCATATACTCCGCCTTCTTCAGATCATCCGTATCACGTTCCGCGTCCTGGGCTCGGCGTTCCCTGTCGGATGTGTGTTCTGCCGCATCCGGCAAGTATTCCGCTGTCCTGTCTATCGTCTTCCTGTCCGTCCTGCCTTCGATCAGATACTGTCTGATCAGCCGGTGTACGATCAGATCGGGATAACGTCTGATCGGTGATGTGAAGTGCGTATAAAACTCGGCGGACAGGCCGAAGTGGCCCAGGTTGTCCTCTGCATAGCGCGCCTGCTGCATGGAGCGGAGCATCAGCGTACTGATGACCATTTCCTCCGGACGTCCTTCCACCTCTTCCAAGATTTCCTGGAGCGCCCTCGGATGGATTTCATTTCCCTTGCCTTTTACGACGATGCCGAAATTCGTGATGAATTCGAAGAACTGTCTGAGTTTCTCCTCTTTCGGATCTTCGTGAACACGATACAGGAACGGCACTTCCATCCAGCGGAAGTGCTCCGCGACCGTCTCGTTGGCAGCGAGCATGAACTCCTCGATCATCTTCTCGCCGACCGAACGTGTCCTGAGGACGATATCACCCGTGGAGCCGTCCTCATTGACAAGCACCTGTGCCTCGTTGAAGTCGAAATCTATCGCGCCCCGGGCTTCCCTGCGGTTCCTCAGTATCTGTGCAAGTTCTTCGGCCTCCCGGAGCATCGGGTATACATCCTCGAACATGCTGATCACTGCCTGATCTTCGTCCACGAGCATTTTATTGACCGCATCATATGTCATCCTGCGGTCGGAGTGGATGACACTCTGGAAAATTTCATGATTCACCACTTTCCCGTTCCGGTCAATCTCCATACGGCAGCTCATCGTCAGACGGTCTTCATGCGGATTCAGCGAGCAGATGCCGTTCGACAGACGGTGGGGGATCATCGGTATGACCCGGTCCACCAGATAGACACTCGTCGCACGGTCATAGGCCTCCGTATCGAGTGCAGACCCCTCTTTGACATAATAGCTGACGTCAGCAATGCTGACTGTCAGCTCATGATTGCCGTTGCCAAGTTTCTTCACAGCCACGGCATCATCAAGGTCCTTCGCATCCGCACCGTCGATGGTGATGGTGAATTCATCGCGCAGATCCGTGCGTCCCCCGAGTTCTCCGGTTTCTATCGTCTCCGGCACCTCTTCAGCTTCCTTCAGCACCTCTTCCGGGAAGTCGATTTCGATGCCGTGCTGATAGATGATCGACAGTATATCCACACCGGGATCGTTCTTGTGGCCGAGGATCTGGATGACATGGCCTTCCGGATTATCCTCGCCTTCACGGTATTTCGTGATTTCCACAAGCACTTTGTGGCCGTCTACTGCGCCCAGATTCTGCTTTTTCGGGATGAAGATGTCATCGATGATCTTCTGGGAGTCAGGCACCACGAAGCCGAAATTCCTGCTCGGTTTGTACTCACCGACCACACGCGTGATGCCGCGCGTCAGTATGCTCGAAATTGTTCCTTCCTGCTTGTCGCTCTCGTCACCCGCGCGTGTTGATTTGTGCACTTCAACGAGCACCGTGTCGCCGTCGAGTGCACCGTTTATCGCGTTCGGGGGGATGAAAACATCCTCAAGTTCCCCATCTTCGGGACGGAGGAACCCGAATCCCCTCTTGTGCATCGAGAGCCTGCCTTTTACAAGATTCGTTTCACTTGTCTTCATATATTTATCTTTCTTCGTCCTGAATACTTCCCCGGATTCTTCAAGCGAAACCATGTCCTTCACCATTTCCTTGAAATCCTCCGATTCATATGCAGAAAGCTCTTTTTGGAAACCATCCATTGTCATCGGCTTGTAGTCATCCGCCCGTATGATTCCCATTATCTGTTCTCTGTAGTTACCCATGGATTCGCCTCCTGTTTCAATTCCAGTCCAACTGGTTCATAAAGTGATGCAGATCCTCGAATAACTCCTTCTTCTCTACATCTATCGTCAATACGTGGCCCGACTCGGGGTACCACTTCAATTCCTTCTCACTTTCGTCAGTCGATGTCCCATCATAGATGATATTCGCCGAATCCGGGTTGATCATTTCATCCTTTTCCGACTGGGCGATGAAAAGCGGATCGAACACATCATCCAATTTCCCGTCCACTAGGCTGATCATGTCACGTATTTCATCCAGCATGCCGGTCGGCTCGAAGCGGGACATTTCCTTGTCCACGACGTCCGCCGCCTTCCCTTCCATCTCTTTGAAGCCGCGCGCGTACTCGAGCACACCCTCATACATCGTCTCACGGTCCTTGAGATACATCGGGCTGCAGATGGTGGCTACACCCATCACTTCCCGCTCAGTCGCAAGACGCAGTGCAAACACACCGCCGATGGAGAGTCCCGCAACGAAAATGTTTTCATATCCCTTTTCCCTCAGGAAATCATACGCCTCGAGCACCTGGGACCACCACACATGGGGACTCGACTGGAGAAGGTTTTCAGGAGGTTCGGCGTGGCCTTCGTAATGCGGGGCATAGGAAGTGATACCCTGTTTCTGGAGGTACCGTCCGAGCTGCCTCACATCCGATGAATTCCCTGTGAATCCATGGAGCAAAAGCACAGCTTTCTCTCCCTCCTCAAAGAAAAACGGTTTTGGCAATTGTATCTTCATAGTTATACCCTACTTTCACTTCGTTAATTTCATTGTACGTCAAATTACCCACTTATAAAATAAAAACCCCCTATTGCTAGGGGGTGGATCCATCAGCCTAAATATGTCAGCAGCAGCATGATCATGAAGAACAAAAGTGACAGGATGACTGTCGCCCTGTGAAGCACAAGATCCATGCCACGCGCTTTTTGTTTACCGAATAATTGCTCTGCACCGCCACTGATTGCACCTGAGAGGCCGGCGCTTTTCCCTGACTGTAGCAATACCACTGCAATTAAAGATATACAAACGATGATCAGTAGCACAATGAGAACTGTTTGCATGTGGTAATCCCTCCATAAATATTAACACTAAGAATATTAACAGATTTAGAGTATTTTTGCAAACCTCCCCCAGACCTTCCCGCACAGTCGATACAGCGGTATTTCGATGACTGCCGCCGCTGCCTGCGATGTCCGGATAACGCAAAAGACACACCGGCCGCAGCCGGTGTGTCCAGAGTATCAGAACGGTTACTTCTCATCCAGGTTGTAGAAGGAGGAGATTCCGTCATATTTTGCTGTTTCGAAGAGTTCGTCTTCGATGCGGAGCAGCTGGTTGTATTTGGCAACACGGTCTGTACGGGATGGTGCACCTGTTTTGATCTGGCCGGCGTTGACTGCAACTGCAATATCTGCGATCGTCGTATCTTCAGTTTCACCTGAACGGTGTGAGATGACTGCAGTGTAGCCTGCGCGCTTGGCCATTTCGATCGCTTCGAAAGTTTCTGTAAGCGTACCGATCTGGTTCACTTTGATGAGGATGGAGTTGCCGACACCCTCTTCGATTGCACGTGCGAGTTTTTCCGTGTTTGTAACGAACAGGTCGTCACCAACGAGCTGCACTTTGGATCCAAGTTTCTCTGTAAGGAGCCTTGTTCCTTCCCAGTCGTTTTCATCCAGCCCGTCCTCGATGGAGATGATCGGATATTTGTCGATCATTTCCGCATACCAGTTGACCATTTCTTCCGAAGAATACGATTTGCCCTCACCTTTGAGTTCGTATTTGCCTGTATCTGCATCATAGAATTCACTTGATGCCGCATCCATTGCAAGACGGATCTCTTCGCCCGGCTTGTATCCCGCCTTCTCCACTGCCTCGATGATCGTGGAGAGAGCCTCTTCGTTGGAACCGAGGTTCGGAGCGAAGCCGCCTTCGTCGCCCACACCTGTGTTGTAGCCTTTTTCGTTCAACACTTTCTTGAGGCTGTGGAAGATCTCGGCACCCATGCGGAGGGCTTCCTTGAAGGATTCCGCCCCTACCGGCATAATCATGAACTCCTGAATATCCACGTTGTTGTCGGCGTGCTCTCCGCCGTTGATGATATTCATCATCGGTACAGGGAGCTGTACTGCGTTGAATCCGCCGAGATATTTATAGAGCGGCTGACCCATGAAGTCCGCCGCCGCCTTGGCAACAGCCATGGAGACGCCAAGGATGGCGTTCGCGCCGAGCTCGCCCTTGTTGTCCGTGCCGTCAAGCGCGATCATCATCTTGTCTATGGAAACCTGCTCGAGTACGCTGAAGTCACCGTCCACAAGCTCCGGTCCAATTTTTTCGTTGACGTTCTCAACAGCTTTCTCCACACCTTTTCCAAGGTAGCGCGTTTCATCTGCGTCGCGGAGTTCCACTGCTTCATATTCACCAGTAGAGGCGCCGGATGGTACCAGTGCGCGGCCGAAAGCACCACTTTCTGTAAGAACTTCCACCTCAACTGTCGGATTCCCGCGGGAGTCGAGTACTTCGCGTGCATAAACATCTGTAATTAATGGCATATCCAGATCTCCTTTTAATTGGTTTTATAGTTTTATTATCCGGGATTGATAAAGATATTACAAACTTTATATGATCAGGCTCTCGCCGTCCATCTCTCCGGGTTTTTCAAGGTCCATCAGGTCGAGAAGTGTCGGTGCAAGGTCGGCAAGTCTGCCGCCGCCCCTTAATTCAGCACCTTCCTTCGTGACAATGACAGGCACCGGATTTGTCGTATGCGCCGTCATCGGATTGCCGTCGGCAGACGTGACTTCATCCGAGTTGCCGTGGTCGGCTGTAATGATCACCGTGCCGCCCTGGCCGATGATTTCATCAACGATCGGCCCGAGGCACTCATCCACTGCTTCAATGGCCTTGACGGTCGGTTCGAGCTTGCCGCTGTGCCCCACCATATCGGGGTTGGCAAAGTTCAGAAGTATGAGATCAAGGTCCTTTTTGGCAAGTTCCTCCATGCATCTGTCTCTGACTTCATATGCGCTCATTTCCGGCTGCAGATCATATGTCGGCACTTTTGGTGAATCCACAAGCACCCTGCGCTCACCGTCGAATTCATCATAACGGCCGCCGCTCATGAAATAGGTCACGTGTGGATATTTTTCAGTTTCAGCGATGCGGAGCTGATTTTTGCCGGCTTTTGCGGCCACTTCACCGATGGTATTATTGATGTCCTCTTTCTCGAATACGACATCAGCACGCACATTGTCACTGTATTTTGTAAATGTGACGAACTTCAGATCGGAATATTTCCTGTCGATTTCAAAACCCATGAAGTCTTCGTTCGTATAGACTTCGGACAGCTGGGCTGCGCGATCCGGACGGAAATTATAGAAGATGACGGCATCATTACTCATCACGCCGTGGTCATAGTCCCCGCTGTGATCGAAGATGACGAACGGCTTGACGAATTCATCAGAGATGCCTTCATCGTAGCTCGCCTGGATACCTTCTGCAGCAGAGTCGAAACGCGGACCTTTACCATTGGAAATTGCCTGGTAGGCAACTTCCTCACGGTCCCATCTCTGGTCGCGGTCCATTGCATAGTAGCGGCCGCTGACTGTTGCGAACTCGCCGATACCGATTTCCCGGAATTGCTTTTCCGACTCTTCGACATATTCCAGTGCTGATTCCTGGTTCACATCACGTCCGTCGAGGAAGGCATGGACATAGACACGTTCAAGCCCCTTCTCCTTCGCCATTTTGAGGATCGCAAACATATGCTCATAATGGGAATGGACACCGCCGTCACTCAGAAGTCCCATCACGTGCAGCGAGCTGTCGTTGTCATTCACATGATCCATGGCATCGAGCAGGACTCTATTATCGAAGAAATCGCCATCTGCGATGGACTTGTTGATGCGTGTCAGACTTTGATAGACGATGCGCCCGGCCCCGATATTGAGGTGACCGACTTCCGAGTTGCCCATCTGACCCTCCGGAAGGCCGACGTCAAGGCCGCATGCAGACAATTCATTATGCGGGTATTTCTCAAAGAAGCGGTCGAAATTCGGCTTGTCGGCAGCCTTGACCGCATTCCCCTTCACTTCATCCCTGTTGGCGAAGCCGTCAAGGATGATCAGTCCAACCGGTCCGGTCATTGCCTGGCACCTGCAACGAGCGCCATGAAGGATTCAGGCTCGAGGGAGGCACCGCCGACAAGTGCACCGTCAATATGCTCCTGCGCCATGTATTCTTCAACGTTTGCGGGTTTCACGGAACCGCCGTACTGTATGCGGATCCGATCCGCTGTCTCCTGATCATAGAGGGAGGCAACAGTTGCGCGGACATGACCGCACATTTCATTCGCATCAGCACTTGTGGCCGATTTGCCAGTACCGATCGCCCAGATCGGCTCATATGCGATGACAGATGCTTTGACCTGTTCTGAGGACAGGCCCTCGAGCGCTTTGGCCACCTGGTCTTTCACGCGGGACTCGGCATTGCCGCCTTCCCGTTCCTCGTCCGTTTCACCACAGCAGATGATCGGTACAAGTCCTTTCGCATGCAGGGCATGCGCTTTCTTATTGACAGTTGCGTCCGTTTCAGCAAAATGTTCACGGCGTTCGGAGTGGCCGACGATGACATATTTCACACCCAGGTCTTCAAGCATTGCCGGGGATACTTCCCCTGTGAATGCACCGCTGTCCTCGAAATGGCTGTTCTCTGCACCGATGCCGAGCTCTGAACCCTCAGTTTTTGCCACGAGTGAAGGGAGGTGGATGAACGGTGCACAGATGGCACTTTCCACTTCGTCCTTCTTCGGCAGTGTGCCGAGTGCGTCAATGAATGCATCACCTTCTGAAACTGTTTTGTTCATCTTCCAGTTACCTGCTATAAATGGCGTTCTCATATACATCCTCCTAGTATCATTTGATTCCATTTGCTGCTATTTGTCATCTATGACCGTTAGTCCCGGCAGCTCCCTGCCTTCAAGATACTCCAGTGAAGCGCCGCCGCCGGTTGAAATATGGGAGAAATCATCCGCATATCCGAGTTCCATCGCCGCTGCTGCGGAATCACCGCCGCCGATGATCGTCGTCGCACTTTCGAGTTCGGCAATTGCCCTGCATACGCCGATTGTGCCTTTCGCAAATGCTTCCATTTCAAATACCCCCATCGGCCCGTTCCAGACGACTGTGCGGGCGCCGGCGAGCACTTTCCTGAATGCATTGATGCTGCCTTCACCGATGTCCAGACATTCTTTATCCGCAGGGATTTCATCGACGGAAACCGTTGCGTGTGCTGCATCCGGTGCAAAGTCGTCCGCTGCTACAACATCCAAAGGCAGGACAATCTTATCCCCCGCCTTCTCAAGCAGGGAGCCGGCGAGCTCGATCTTGTCTTCCTCAAGCAGTGACTTGCCGATCTCTTTCCCCTGTGTTTTGAGGAATGTGTAGGCCATCCCGCCGCCGATGACCACTTTGTCCGCCTTGGAGAGTACATTTTCGATGACCCCGATCTTGTCCGAAACTTTTGCGCCGCCGAGAATTGCCACGAACGGACGCTCAGGTGCATCAATGGCACCACCGATGAAATCAATTTCCTTCTGCATGAGATAGCCGGAAACAGTTTCGATGTTGGAGCCGACTCCGACGTTGGATGCATGGCTGCGGTGTGCTGTACCGAATGCATCGTTTACGAAAACATCCCCGAGGGAAGCCCAGTATTTTCCGAGCTCCGGATCATTGCCGCTTTCCTTCTTTCCGTCGAGGTCTTCAAAACGGGTGTTCTCAAAGAGCAGGATTTCCCCGTCACGGAGCGCACTGACTGCATTCTCAAGCTCTTCTCCCCGCGTGTGGGGGACGAACACCACCTCTTTGCCCAGCTTCTCGGAAAGTTTTTCGGCAACAGGCTGGAGCGTAAGCTCCTTTTTGTCCTCTTCCGCCTTCACTTTGCCGAGGTGGGAGAATAAAATGACCTGTCCACCCTGATCGAGCACGTATTCAATCGTCGGGAGTGCCTGAACAATGCGGTTGTCGTTCGTGATGTCTCCGTCTGACATAGGGACGTTGAGGTCTGCACGGAGCAATACCTTCCTGCCCTTCAGTTCTACATCTTCTACAGTTTTCTTCATCGTCTTGCCTCCAATACTTTTATTCTCTTCCATTATACCCATTGTACAAATCTAAATAAAATAAAAACGGGCGGTTCCCCGCCCGTTCTGGATTAAAGAATTATTTGTTCGTCACCAGGTGATGAAGTGTCCTTACAAGCTGGGAAGTGTAAGACATTTCGTTATCGTACCATGCAACGGCACGTACAAGTTGTTTTCCGTCCACATCCATTACGCGTGTCTGGGTCGCGTCAAACAGGGAACCTTCAGTGATTCCGATGATGTCAGCAGAAACAATCTGATCCTCAGTGTAGCCGAATGAAGGGTTTTTCGCCGCTGCCATCGCTTCGTTCACTTCATCCACTGTTACGTTTTTATCAAGGACAGCTGTCACTTCAGTGAGTGAGCCGGTTGCCACCGGTACACGCTGGGCACCGCCGTCAAGCTTCCCGTCGAGTTCAGGGATGACCTGTCCGATCGCTTTCGCCGCACCTGTTGAGTTTGGAACGATGTTCATCGCTGCAGCACGCGCACGGCGGTAGTCGCCTTTCGGATGCGGTGCATCCAATGTGTTCTGGTCGCCGGTGTATGCGTGGATTGTTGTCATGAGACCATGATTGAGTCCGAATTTGTCATTCAGGACTTTGACTACAGGTGCAAGGCAGTTTGTCGTACATGAAGCTGCTGAGACGATCTCTTCGGAACCATCAAGCACATCTTCATTCACGCCGAAGACGATTGTCTTCATGTTGCCTTTACCAGGTGCGGATACAAGCACTTTCTTGGCGCCTGCCTCGATGTGTTTCCTTGCACCTTCCTCATCTGTGAAGAAACCTGTACACTCAAGCACGATATCGATGTCCAGGTCACCCCATGGAAGCTGTGCAGGATCTTTCTGGTTGAATGATTTCACTTCCTGGCCGTTGATCTTGAATCCGCCCTCGATCTGTTCGAGCTCACCTTCGAAACGTCCCTGAGTTGTATCATATTTCATGAGATGTGCGAGGAAATCGTCATCAGTCAGATCATTGACCGCTACCACTTCGATGTCGTCGTAATTCTGAATCACCCTGGCTGCAAGTCTTCCGATACGTCCAAATCCATTAATTGCTACTCTTACCATAATATATGGCCTCCTTGATTATATATAAGCTGTTTAGCTATTTAACAAATACTCTGCGATTGTCTCATCGATGAACAGCAGTGTATTTTTCGGGGCAATCTTCATGTATGCCCGCACTGCCTCTTTCTTGCTGCTGCCACCTGCAACTGCGAGAACCGACTGCTTGCTTTCAAGATCTTCAAGTTGAAGGCCGATGGTCTTCACTTTGCGCAAAATGTCACCTTCAGCATTGAAATAATAGCCGAATGCCTCACCGACAGCCCTCTTTTCACGGAGCTGGTCAAGTACATCCTCTGAGACGTTGCGTCGCCTGGCCATCGTAAATGCCTCGCCGATGCCATGGAGCACAAAATCGGATGCCTGGTTCAGTTCCGTCACTTCCTTCACCGCCGGCTCGAGCTTAAGTGATTCCAGCACGTTCTCCCCGACATTATCCGGGGCGTACAGCACTTTGTGGCCGCCGCCTGTTGCGGTTGCCAGACGGCTTGCTATGGAGTTGGCCTGATTGCCCACTTCCTCTCCAAGTCCGCCTCTTGCCGGTACAAACAGCAGTTTTTCAACCGCCGGCATCAGGTAGTTTCCCACATTCGCCATCGTGGATCCGCCTGCGACGGATATGACTGCACCGTCGAAAAATATCTTCTGAAGTTCTTCGGCCATCATTTTGGACAATTCCTTTTGCAGTTCGGGACTCTGGTCCGCATCTCCGTTCACGATGAAAAAGTCCTTAAGCCCGAACTTTTCCCGAAGACCGCGTGCAAGATCGCTGCGGCGGTCAATCGTCGTGATGTAGGGGGACAGTTCGTCCATTACATCAATACCCGCCTGCGACACGGTTATGCCCCTTTTATCAATCAGGATCAGTCCGAGGGACTGGAGCGTGTCCACTTCCCTGCGCAGTATTCTCTCAGTCAGGTCCAACTTCCTGGCAAGCGTACGCCTGCCGATTGGCTGATTCGCTTCTATCCGCTTCAATAGCTCAAAACGTTTTAAAAGCTCATCTATGGCTTCGGGAGCGATGCGTCTTTGAATATCCAACAATCTCTGCCACATGGGCATCAACACCTCTCGCCACTGTGAGACTTATTTCGTCCCACCAGGGACAAAAAAATAACTACATGTTTAATATAGCACATATATTAAAAAATGCAATTATTTCTGCCCGGGCAACTTTGATTCACATTCACCTTTTACCCAAATATTCCTTTAAGTAATCATAGACCTGAACAAAGTCGATGAGACCTTCCTGCACGACTTCGCCCTCATGTTTGAGCACGGGTACACGCACCATATACTCCTCCTGGAGCTGGTCATTCTCATCTATGTCGAATGATGTCAGTTTCACTTTATTGTACCTGAGTTCCGACAATGCCAGTTTGATCTGTTCACGTCCATCATCGCAGAGCTGACAATTCTTCCTTGTATAATAAACGAGCTCTATCATGCCTAAGCCCCTTTCCTGCCGAATTTGTTTTTCACCGTGCGGAAGACCTGGTCGGCCATTTCCGTACTGATGATGCCAAGCGCTATCGCACCTGACACGAGTGCCGCCTGGAATGCGTACTCCTGTGCCTCTATATACCGGTTCATGACCACGTGCCGCATCGCTTCATATGCCGTACCGCCCGGCACAAGCGGAATGATGCCGCAGGTGATGAAGATGATGACGGGCATTTTCATCCTCCTGGAATTGAAAAGGGACACAGCCGTCAGGAAGAGGGCTCCCATATATGACGCAAGGACTGCATCCGTCCCACCCTCCTGGAAGAGATAGAATGCGATCCAGCCGACCGCCCCGGTGGCACCGCAGCTTATGAGTGCGCGCCTCGGCGCATTGAACAGTATCCCGAAGCCGGCTGAAGCGAAGAAACTGGCAATCAGCTGATAGATATAAATCATTCGTCCCCCTCCTATGACAGCATGAATACAAGGCCGACGCCGGCACCGATTGCAATCGCCGTAAGCGCCGCTTCCGCACCTTTGACGATGCCGGCAAGCAGATGTCCGCGGATCATCTCACGTATCGCATTTGTAATCAGCACACCCGGCACGAGCGGCATGACGCTGGCGATGACGATCGTATCCAGCATCTGCCCGGGCCCGGCTCCCACATAGAGGACGCTCACGATGCCGATGAACAATGCGGCAAAGAACTCGATGAAGAATTTGAGCTTTGTATACCGGAGTATGCCCTCCAATATCAGCACACCGCCGGCGCCTCCGAGGAAGGCCGCCGGCACATCGGCCAATACACCTTCAAACAGATAGAGGAACATGACACCGATGATGCCGCCCGAGAGTACGACAAGCCAGAACGGGAACATCCGCGCTTCATGGATCGTCTCCAGCTGCTCTATGGCCGCTTTGAGCGGCAGACCGTCTGATATACTGCGGGAAAGGTTGTTGATGCTGTCCACCTTCTCCAAATTGTTCGCACGCTCCTCTATGCGGACCGTCTGTGTCAGCGCATAATCGTTCATAGAAAAAATAATGACCGTGGGAGTGACGAACACCTGAGCATTTTCAATACCGTAGCTTGACGCGATGCGCAGCATCGTGTCTTCGATACGATAGGTCTCCGCTCCATTTTCCAGCAGTATTTTCCCACTGTTTATCGCAATGTAAAATACATCCCGTACAAAGTCTTCACTGTAGACTCTGTCTGGAGCTTCAATGATCTCAAGTTCGCCATTCACACGGCCCACCTCGATTCAATTACACCCCCGGAGAGAATCGAACTCCCATTTTAAGAACCGGAATCTTACGTGTTATCCATTACACCACGGGGGTACGTTTTTATAAGCAATGAAAACATATACAGTATAGCAATAATTCCACTTGAATGAAAGAGATAAATTTACCCTTTCTGCAATGTTCATTCCGAGCATTTTCTTTTGACCTTATTTGACTAATATGGTATAACATAATTAGCGCATTAGTGATATGAATATTTTCAGGAGGTAGAATAAATGAATTTAATTCCTACAGTCATTGAACAGACAAACCGCGGTGAACGCGCCTATGACATCTACTCGAGGCTGCTTAAAGACAGGATCATCATGATCGGTACAGGCATTGATGATAACGTTGCAAACTCAGTAGTCAGCCAGCTGCTCTTCCTGCAGGCCCAGGACTCGGAGAAGGATATTTACCTTTATATCAACTCGCCGGGCGGCAGTGTAACAGCAGGCATGGCAATCTATGACACCATCCAGCACATCAAGCCTGACGTACAGACAATCTGCCTCGGCATGGCGGCATCAATGGGATCATTCCTGCTCGCAGCCGGTGCAAAAGGCAAGCGCTTCGCACTGCCTAACGCAGAAGTCATGATCCACCAGCCGCTCGGCGGTGCACAGGGTCAGGCGACAGAAATCGAAATCGCCGCCAAGCACATCCTGAGAACACGCGAAAAACTCAACAAGATACTTGCAGAACGCACAGGTCAGCCACTCGATAAAATCGAAAGAGACACGGACCGTGACAACTTCATGACAGCCGAAGAAGCCGCAGAATACGGCCTCGTCGACGAAGTGATGGAACCGGAAGCACTCGACAGCAAATAAGCTTTTCATTTCCGGACAGAGCAGATCCCCTTTCGGGGGTCTGCTCTTTTTATGTATCTGTGCGGGCGCCGCCGGTTTCATCGCATATTGAAAACCTCCGCCCGGACAGCATACCGTCCTCTCCGTCAATTTTTTCATCATTTCCTGATTACCGGATTATCATCGGGGTTATACTGTATGTAAGAGGAGGCGTTATATTATGAATGTACTGATTACAGGCGGTACCGGCTTCATCGGCGGGAAGCTGATTGAAATTCTCAAGGAGGAACATGATCATGTATATATACTTTCCCGTGGGAATCACACTTCCGAACATCCCTACCTGCACTATATAAAGTATAATCCGGATGATGATACATGGATGGCGGACATGCCGAAGCATATCGACATCATCTATAATTTTGCGGGGGCATCTCTCCAGCACAGGTGGACGGACGCCCATAAGCAGGAAATCCTCGATTCGAGGATCGATGTGACCCGCATGCTCAACAGATGGGTCGAACAGGCTGAGACCACGCCAGATGTCCTCGTGAATGCGAGTGCAATCGGCTATTATCCGGTGAGTGAAAGTGCCCGTTTTGACGAAGAGGATGCCTTCGCCCCCCACGATTTCCTGTCTTCTGTCGTCACCGCATGGGAGAGGGAGGCGCAGAAGTGTTCCAAACACGGCGTGCGTGTGGTGCTGGCAAGGTTCGGCCTGATCCTCGACAGCGAACAGGGCGCCCTGCCGAAAATGGCTATGCCATACAGGTTGGGCGCCGGCGGCACGCTCGGCAGCGGAAACCAGTGGTACAGCTGGATCCATGTCGATGATCTGTTGAACGCGCTGCTCTTCGCCGGCGTCAATAAAGACATCGAAGGCCCTGTGAACATGACTGCACCGACGCCGCACAGGCAGAAGCAGTTCTCCGTATACCTGGCTGCAGCGCTGGGCAGACCCAGTTTCGTCAAAGTCCCCGGATTCCTCATCGAGAAAGTGCTGGGCGAGCAGTCCATGCTGATATTGAAAGGCCAGTATGTCAAGCCGGAAGTATTGATGGAACATGACTTCAAATTCATCTTTCCGACGCTTGAAATCGCCCTTGAAGACTTGTTCGAAGAGGGGGCGGCGGCCAAGGCGTAAAGCAGAACCACCCCGGGTATACATACGCCCGGGGTGGTTCTTCATGCCGGCATCAAAATGTGACAGCTTCACCTTTTTTCAGCTTTTCCGCAATCTTGTCAAGCTTTCTCAGCCTGTGGTTCACACCCGATTTTGAGATTGCACCGGTGGACATCATCTCACCGAGCTCCTTCAAAGAAACCTCCTGATGCTCCACGCGCAGCCTGGCTATCTCCCGCAGCCGGTCAGGGAGTTCCTCCAGTCCGATCTCCGAATCGATGAACTGGATGTTCTCCACCTGCCTCATCGCGGCACCGATGGTTTTGTTGAGGTTGGCGGTCTCGCAGTTGACCAGCCGGTTCACCGAGTTGCGCATATCGCGCACGATGCGGACGTCTTCGAATTTCAGAAGGGCCTGGTAGCCGCCGATCAGACTGAGGAATTCCGCAATCTTCTCCGCTTCCTTCAGATATGTTATGAACCCGCGCTTGCGTTCGATGCATTTAGCATTCAGCTCATAGCCGTTCATCAGCTCGGCGAGACTTTCCGCATGCTCCTCATACATCGAAAAGATCTCAAGATGGTACGCCGAGGTTTCCGGATTGTTTACGGAGCCGCCCGCAAGAAACGCACCGCGGAGGTAGCTTCTGATGCAGCATTCCTTCGACTTGATCTCTTTGCTGATTTCGTGGGAGAGTTTGCCTGCATGCATGATATCGAGATCCTCGAGCACCATCCGGCTGTCCTTTTTGATCCGGCATATATATACATTGTTTTTCTTCAGCTTCATCTTCCGGCGCACCAGCAGTTCTATTTCCACCCCGTACACATTTTTGATGAGACTGAATATCCTTCTAGCGATCGCCGCATTTTCAGTCTGGATGTTGATGATCCAGTCCCCGTCAAAATGACTGAGCGCGCCGTTCATCTTGATCAATGAGGAAAGCTCACTTTTCATGCAGCACGTATCCACTTCAATCCTTGTCAATTCGTTCTTCATGTCAGAAGCAAATGACATGCAATCACGCCCTTAAATATTATCTCATTTCCTGTACTGCAAAGTGCTTATCTCCTTCAAAGCGATGTCATAGATTTTCTCTGCAAGCACTTTGTTATTGTGTCTCACCGCACCCTGATCATCAATATGAACCAGCCGGTAATCGGTTATTATCTTGACGCCCATCTCTTCAAGGCGGCGGCTGTCGCTGTCCACAACAGTCATGCCGTTCCTGTCATAGTAGCCGGATATACGGCCTTTGATATTCTGATTGTTCAGTATGATGAAGTCCATTACACGCTCGCCCATATGGAAATTGATCGCTTCGAGATGATCAGCCGCGGTGTACTCCACGGTTTCTCCCACCTGGGTCATGATGTTCGATACATAGACCTTTATACCGCTTGAATTGATGATCGCCTCTTTCATTCCGGCGGGTATGAGGTTCGGCATGATGCTTGTGTAGAGGCTGCCGGGACCGAAGACGATGACATCGGATTCCCACACTGCCTCTATCGCTTCCGGGGTTGCGACAGTGTCGTTCGGAATCAGATAGACTTCCTCGATTTTCTGCTGGACTTCCGGGATGTAGCTCTCACCCACGATGATGGAGTTGTCCTTCATGCGGGCCGCAAGCTTCGGACTGATGTTCGTTGACGGGATGACGGTCCCCTTGACGTTCAGTATTTTGCTCAGTTCCTCAACAGCCACGGCGAAGTCGCCGGTCATGTCGTACATTGCAGCCAGCATCAGGTTACCGAGTGCATGGCCGCCGAGGGCATCCTTGTTGAACCGGTAGGTGAACAGATTCTCAAGCTTCGTCTCCACGTCACTGAGAGCGCTCATTACGTTCCTGATATCCCCCGGCGCCGGCATATCGATCTGATCGCGGATGATGCCCGTCGATCCGCCGTCATCCGCCACCGAAACGATTGCCGAAATGTCCACAGGGTACTGTCTGAGTCCTCTTGCCAGTACGCTGAGGCCGGTGCCGCCGCCGACCAGGGTGATTTTAATCTTCTTCATAAGGTTTGCTCTCAACCGGCGCATCCCTGTGCACCGCCTTCATTTTAAAGTCGAAAGGCTCAGAGAGGTCCTTTGCAAGCTGTTCAGCAAGAGTGACTGAACGGTGCTGTCCCCCTGTGCAGCCGATGGCAATGACCACCTGGGATTTACCCTCTTTCATGAACTGCGGCAGCATATATTTCAACAGATCGAGCAGTTTGGTGTAGAATGTCCGCGTTTCCTTCCACTTCATCACATAATCGGAAACCGGCTTGTCCAGCCCGGTCAGCGGCCTGAGCGCATCTACATAGTGGGGATTCGGCAGGAAGCGTACGTCGAATACAAGGTCCGCATCGATCGGGATGCCGTTCTTGAAGCCGAAACTCATGATATTGACGTTGAACGGAGACTGGTTTTCCCCACTGCCGTGCTCGAATATTTTATTCCTGAGTTCTTTTTCAGTCGTCTCAGACGTGTCGATGATTTTGTTCGCACGGCCTTTCAACTCGGAAAGGAGGCGGCGTTCGACATGGATGGCATCGAGTACATTCAATGTATTATCAATCGGATGGGCACGCCTTGTTTCCTTGTATCTCTTCACAAGCGTCTCATCCGAGGCATCGATGAAAATGATTTCGAGTGCAATCTCATTGTTGTCCCGGAGTTCTTCGATTTCTGAAATGAGACTTTCAAAAAACTCCTTGCCACGAAGATCGATGCCAAGTGCCACACGGGACATGTGGCCATCCGCAGTCTCCATGAGCTCCACTACTTTCGGCAGCAGGATCGGCGGCAGATTGTCGATACAGAAATACCCCATATCCTCCAGTGCCTCGATGCCGACGGATTTACCCGCACCGCTCATCCCGGTCAAAATTTTAAGTTCTTTCACTCATCCCACACCCTCCTGATATTCTTAAGGCTACTTTACACTAATTCCCGTCTTTTAAAAAGATTATGGCAATATATTATGATACTATCCGGAAGCTCCCTTTTCAATGGAGGGGCTCAGCTCCCCCGCCACGGAACAGACCCTCCGGATGCGCTCCGGAGGGTCTGCCGTCTGTTATCTGGATTCCTGCATATCTGCAAGTTTTTCAATATAATGCTGCGCATTCTGCGCCGCTATGCTTCCGTCGCCCGTCGCTGTGACAATCTGGCGGAGCGTCTTGTCACGGACATCGCCTGCTGCGAAGATTCCCGGTATAGGCGTCTCCATTTCGTCGTTTGCATTGACATACCCCAGGTCGTTCAGTATGCCCAGGGACTCGAACGGTGACGTCAGCGGCTTCATGCCGACATAGACGAATACTCCATCCGCATCGAAATCATAGATTGAACCGTCGTTCTTGTTGAGCAGTGTGACGCTCTCCACCCTGCTGTCGCCATTGATGGCTTGAATTTCCGTATCCCAGATGAAGTCGATCTTATCGTTCTTGAAGGCACGGTCCTGCAGGATCTTCTGCGCCCTCAGCTCGTCCCTTCTGTGGACGATCGTCACCTTGCTTGCGAATTTGGTGAGGAATACACCCTCCTCGACTGCGGAATCCCCGCCGCCGATGACAACCAGTTCCTTCTCTTTGAAGAACGCGCCGTCACACACTGCACAGTAGCTCACGCCGCGCCCGCCGAGTGTGTCTTCACCATCGACGCCGACCTTCTTGTATTCCGCGCCTGTCGCGATGATCACCGTTTTGGTCCTGATGTCTTCGGTACCCGTTCTCAGAATCTTGATATCCCCGTCGATCTCAACGGATTTTATATCACCGTATTTATATTCAGCCCCGAATTTCTGGGAGTGCTCGAACATCTTGGTGGAGAGTTCCGGCCCGGTGATGAAATCGAATCCCGGGAAGTTCTCGACCTCTTCGGTGTTCGCCATCTGTCCGCCCGGCATGCCGCGCTCGAGCATCACTGTTTTCAGGTTTGCACGCGATGCGTATACCGCAGCCGTCATTCCCGCCGGACCTGCACCTATGATGACGACATCATAAATAGTTTCTTCAGCCATGATCATTACTCCTTTGTCTCTTAATCATTCTTATATATTATAAATGCTCCTGTGCAATATTTCATCAAATGTGCCTGATTTTCTCAATCGCCTTGTTCAGCCGGTAGAGTGTGGTATCGAACGCCTCCACCAGCGCCTTCTTCGTCATCTTCCTGTCGCGCTTATGGAAGTGCAGCGTTGCAGCCGCAAGTGCATCAGTATCCTCGACATCCTCTTTTCTGTCATACAGGCCATGGAACGTCTCAATCCACGCCAGCTGGTCCTCCTCACCGGTGTAGCCTGCCACCCTCAGGGCCTCAAGGCCTTTGTGCATGCGTCCGAGCCGGACCAGGTTCAGCCCCTGGAACAGATGGGAAATGTACAGTTTTTCGTAATCTTCGAGAGATTCAATCGTATCCCATACTTCATGTCCCAGAATCGCATCGCGCGGTTTGACGTTATAGATCCTGTATATCCCGAGCAGCCGCATATATGCATCATCGCTTTTCAGATACTTCATTTCAAGATCCGTGATCTGCTGTGATGCCTCATCCTTCTTCCAAGGACTGTAGGCTTCATCCACCTTATGGAACAGCTGCATCCTGTCCCAGAACATCTCCGCTTCCGCCCGGCTGCCCATATGGTAGCTCGAATGGCTCAGCGCATGGAGCAGCTGGAAGCTGACGAACGCCTGCTTCCTGTACAGCGGATAGAGCAGCTCATATGAACGCTCGTATTTCTTCAGGAAATTGAGTACCAGCCCCACTTTGAAACGTGCATCGTCATCAAGGGGCTGGACGACTTCCATCTTCTTCAGGTAGTCACGGTATTTCTTTGTTTCCCCCGTGTGATAATAGAGCAGCGTCATATGGCTCAGAGCATGCATGTCCGTCCGGTCTTCCTTCAGCAGCTCTTCGAGCAGGGCATGCGCTTCCTCGTAGCGGTTCAGGAATAGAGCCCCCATCGCCTTCATGTTCCTGAACTCCCGCTCCTCCTGTATGTCCACCGGCAGTGTGGAAAGCAGCTCGAGCGCCTCTTCGATGCGGGCATTCATGAAGAGATGCTGGAACAGGTGCTGGCCTGTGAACCGGACCGCCTCCTTCTCCACTTCCTCCTCATCATCGATGCTCACTTCAAACATGTTTTCGAGCTCTTCATCATACCCGGAGTCCGGTTCATGCTTCACATACTGCACACCGAAGAGGAACGCCTTGTTGGGATCATTCATGATGATGTACAGCTGGCTCAGTATAAAATAAAATTCAGCATCGTACTGATGCTGAATGAACTCATTGATCAGAATATGTTCGGCTTCCGTCCCGCGGCCCACCTCAGCAAGAAGATAGGCATACTGGGACAGGTACGCAAGATTGTTCCCCTCGAGTTCAATCGCCTTCTGGAAACTCCTCAGAGCATCATGCTTATTGTTTTGTCCTGATTTTTTCATCCCCTGATTGAAATGGAACTCTCCACCCTGGTTGAAGGGGATTACTTTCCTATTGTCATTCATCATTCCTGCTCCTTATAACAAGCGGGTTCCCGTAGCAGGTTGAATGGTCGGGGACATCTTTTGAAACGACGGCCCCTGCACCGACAACCGCGTGATTTCCAATCACCACACCCGGCAGAATCGTCACGTTCGCACCCACCATCGTATCATGGCCGATCCTGACATCACCGATGCGGTATTCGTCGACCAGATATTCGTGGGTCAATATTACTGTATTATACCCGATTATACTATTTTTGCCAATATTGATGCGCTCGGGATACATGAGATCCGGCATGGCACGGAATGCGAGGGATACGTTGGCCCCGAGCTTCATGCCGAGCGCCTTCCTGTACAGTACATGCTTGATCTTTGTGGAAGGTGCGTAGCGTCCGAGCTCGATGAAAATGAAGTTTTTAATCACTTTGAACCTGGAGATGGTCCTGTACATATTCCACAGCGGATTGACTTTCCCTGCTTTTGTGATCTCGAGCCTTCTCATCGCTATCTCCTCTTTTTACGGTTTTTACCCTTTTTGTGACCCTGCTTTTTCTTGACGGTCTGACCGGCCTGCTTTCTTTTCCCCCGGGCGGCTTCAGCGCGCCCGGGGCCGTATATGCCCTGTACACTGCCGTATTTCGGCAGATCGTATTTCATCTCGCGATAGATCCACACTGCAGCTGCCAAAATGATGAGCAGGATCGAGATGACCTGTGCCGTGCGGAGGACGTCGCCGATCATCAGGCTGTCCGTGCGCATTCCTTCTATGAAGAACCTGCCTGCTGAATAAAAGATGAGATAGAGCAGGATCGTCTGCCCCACTTTAAGTTTCGGCCGCAGCATGAGGAGGATGACAAAACCCAGCAGATTCCACAGTGACTCGTACAGAAACGTCGGATGGTAGTAGGCGCCGTCGATGTACATCTGGTTGATGATGAACTCCGGAAGTCTGAGGGACTCGAGGAAGCCCCGTGTCACTTCACCGCCGTGCGCCTCCTGGTTCATGAAGTTTCCCCAGCGGCCGATGGCCTGCCCGAGGATCAGGCTGGGCGCGGCAATATCCGCTATCCTGAAAAAGCTGTAGCCCTTCACACGGCAAAATATGAAACCGGCGAGAGCCCCGCCGATCAGACCGCCGTGGATTGCCATGCCGCCTTCGTTGATCATGATGATGTCAATCGGGTTGCTGCTGTAGTATTCCCACTGGAATATGACATAGTACAGCCTCGCTCCGATGATGGAGAATATGATGATATAGAACATCAGGTCCATGAACATGCCTTCCGGGAGGCCGCGCCTGTTCGCCTCACGATCTGCAAGATAGAATCCGAGCAGCATGCCCGCGGCGATGATGATGCCGTACCAGTGGATTTCGAGCGGGCCCAGATCAAGTGCAACCGGACTGAGCGGAGTGGTACTGAATATCATTGCTGTCCCCCCTGACGGCCGTCTGCCATGATCTGTGCATTCAGCCGATCGTTGAATTCCTCTGCCGCATTATATCCCATGTACTGCATGCGGTGGTTCATTGCAGCTACTTCGATGATGCCGGCGAGACTCCGTCCCGGACGGATCGGAATCGTCTTCTGGTCGATTTCCGTATCCAGGATTTTTATCTTCTCCTGATTGAGACCGAGTCGTTCATACGTCTTGCCCGCCTCCCAGGGCTCAAGGTTGACGTTCAGCATGACCCGTTTTTCCTCGAGTATGCTCCCCGCTCCGAAGAGGGTCATCACATTGATGATGCCCAGGCCCCGGATCTCGAGCAGGTTCCGGATCAGTGAAGGGGCCGAGCCCATCAGCACGTTCTTGCTCACCTGCTTGATTTCCACGTTGTCATCCGCCACCAGCCTGTGGCCGTTTTTGACGAGTTCAAGGGCGGTCTCACTCTTGCCTACACCGCTCTCACCCGTGATCAGCACGCCGATACCGTATATGTCGACAAGCACGCCGTGCAGGTTTGTTTCCGGAGCCAGCGCCTTCTCCAGGAAATTGGAGACCCTGCCGATGAAGTTCGTCGTATTGTCCTCTGTGATGAGCAATGGGGTTTGCGTCTGATTGCACGCTTCGATCAGCTCAAGCGGCGCATACAGGCCGCGGGTGATGATGATGCAGGGCGTCTCCCTGCGGCAGAGCCGCTTGCAGCGGTCTTCGCGCTCCTCATCCGTCAGCATCCTTTCAAAGAATGAAGTCTCACTCATCCCGAGGACCTGAACACGGTCGGATGAATAGTGTGAAAAATATCCCGCCACTTCCAGGCCGGGACGTGAAACGTCTATGTTGACGATCTCTTTGCCGAGACCGTCTTTTCCGGCTTTGACCGTCAGGTCAAATGTATCTACCAATGCTTCTACTGTGAGCATATCGTCACCTCGGCTCTTTAATAATTCAACTATAAAGAAATGCATGTGTATTTTCAATCATCCGAAATGGAATGAAATGATAATTTAATGTATATGTCAGACCTGTGACGGTACAAATAACGGCCCGGCCGTAATTACGCCGGCCGGGCCAAGAGTCCGTTTATCCTGTTAATGGCGGTGGAGTGTCACACTGCCGAATTTGGTGCCGACTTCGAGGATCATCCCGCGCTCATCTGTATCATTGACAAGCATGAGCTCCTTCAGTCCGATATCCTGATGCTTCATGAACCTCACATTGATATCCGGCGGATAATTCAGCTGTCCCACCACGGTGCTTATCCTGCCTTCCAGCGCACGGTCCTTCGGCACGCTGATATTGATGCTGCCCATGTTCGTATTGATGGACGCCGATTCCGTCTCCTCTTTGAGCGACAGGTTGACAGAACCGTTGGATGATACCGTCAGGTCTTTCGCATTCAGCCTGTCCGTGTCCACCGTGCCGACCATGGAAACGAGTTCGAGCGCTCCGTATCCGCCGCCCCCGACTTTTACGTTGCCGCGGGACGTCCTTGCGAACGCACTCTTTGCAGAAACATTCTCCAGCGTGATGCTGCCGTTCAGTATGTCCACGGTCAGATCGCCGAACTCTTCGTTTTCCACCGTCACATTGCCGTTGGAGCTTGAGACGATGAGCCGGTTGACCAGCGCGGGATTGACCTGCAGTTCGACATTCACGCGTGCCGAGCGGATATCCGAGACGATCATCAGTTCGTTGTTCTTCACTTCGCAGATGATGTCCTGGAAATAGTTGCGCTTCTTATCCAGCTTGCGGTAGAAGGATGTCACTTCGAATTTCGCCGTCGTCACCCTGTCTGTCGGCACGATGGTGATGTTGCCGTTGGTGATGTCCACGGAAATGTTGGAGAAGTCTTCATCGACAGTCTCGATCAGGCGGTTCTTGCCGCCTGAGGAGAACATGGAGTCGATGTTTGAATTTTTGACGCTGTCAAAAGCTTTCTCAAGTGAACCGAACACCTGGGAGGCGTACTTCTGGTTTTCAAATTTATTTTTGACGCTGCTGTATGTTTCATTCGCCTTGTCTGGGTTGATATACTTCTGGAACTCCCCGACAAGCTGGTCCCATGCCTCCGATGCACTGGCAAAATTACCGGACGACTTTGTGCTGCGGCCGGTCTGGCCGCCTGAATGTCCGGTGCCCGGTTCATCTTTTTGTTCCTGCCTTCCGGCATCCTCTTTCTGATCCATCGCCTCCATCAGCCTGATGGCTTCTTCTGAACTGATCTTGCCTTCCTCGAGCATTTTCAGTATGCGGTCTTTATTGTCCATTTCAAACCTCCTGATGGTTTCGTTCCAACCATTTTTTTAGGTGATACCCCGTATAGCTCTGCGTCTCTGCCATCACATCGCCGACAGTGCCGGCTGCAACGATTGTGCCGCCGCCGTCTCCGCCTTCAGGACCGAGGTCGATGATGTGATCTGCCACCTTGATGACATCCAGGTTGTGCTCGATGACGATGACCGTATCCCCGTTATCCACGAGACGCTGGATGACATCGATGAGTTTCCTTATGTCCTCCGAGTGGAGGCCGGTTGTCGGTTCATCCAGTATATAGAGCGACCTGCCGTCTGAGCGCCTGTGCAGTTCGGATGCGAGCTTGACACGCTGTGCCTCACCGCCTGAGAGCGTCGTTGCCGGCTGTCCGAGCCTGACGTAGCCCAGGCCCACATCGAGCAGTGTCTTTATCCTCCGTTTGATCTTGGGCAGGTTTTCAAAGAAATAATAGGATTCCTCTACAGTCATCGCCAGGACATCCGCAATGCTTTTGTCCTTGTATTTCACTTCCAGTGTCTCCCTATTATAACGTTTTCCGTCGCACACTTCACATGGTACGAATACATCCGGCAGAAAATGCATTTCGATCTTTATGATGCCGTCGCCTTTGCAGGCTTCACAGCGCCCTCCTTTGACATTGAAGCTGAAGCGGCCTTTCTGATAGCCGCGGACTTTTGCTTCATTCGTCTGGGCGAACACATCGCGGATGCTGTCGAAGACGCCTGTATATGTCGCCGGATTGCTCCGCGGCGTACGTCCGATCGGTGACTGGTCGATGTCGATGATCTTCTCGATGTTTTCCGCACCCCTGATCTCCTTGTGTTCACCAGGGATCTGCTTGGATTTGTAGAGATTCGTATGCAGCCCCTTGTAGAGGATTTCATTGATCAGTGTACTCTTCCCGGAGCCTGAGACCCCTGTCACCACATTCAGCACGGACAGCGGCACTTTGACATTCACATTTTTGAGATTGTTCTCCCTGGCACCGCGTACTTCCAGTGCACGGGACATGTCCGGCTTCCTGTATTCTTCAGGAAGAGGGATTTCCCGCCTGCCGCTCAGATACTGGCCGGTGATGGAGTTCTCGTCCTTCATCACTTCCCCGGGTGTTCCCTGGGAAATGATCCGTCCGCCGTGCTCGCCGGCGCCGGGGCCGATATCGATGAGGTAGTCACTCGCAAGCATCGTATCCTCGTCGTGCTCGACGACAATCAGTGTATTGCCGATATCCCGCATGCTCTTGAGCGTCCCGATCAGGCGGTCGTTGTCGCGCTGATGGAGGCCGATCGACGGTTCATCCAGTATATAGAGCACACCGGAAAGGCGTGAGCCGATCTGGGTGGCCAGCCTGATCCGCTGCGCCTCCCCGCCGGAGAGCGTCCCGCTCCGGCGGTTCAGCGTCAGGTAATCCAGCCCCACGTTGAATAAAAACATCAGGCGCTCGTTGATTTCCTTCAATACCGGCGCAGCAATCTGCCTGTTCTGTTCGGAGAGTGACGGGGATTCGAAGAACTCCACAGCCTCTCTGACGGACTGATCGACAGCTTCGCCCACATGCCTGCCGTCGATTTTTACAGCCCTCGCCTCTTCGTTCAGCCTGTAGCCATCGCACGTCTTGCATGTGATTTCACGCATGTATCTGCTCATTAGATCCCTTGTGTATTCAGAGGGGCTCTCCTTGTACCTGCGTTCGATGTTGTTGATGATTCCTTCATAAGGCATCGTCCTGCGGCGGGTGACACCGTTGTCCTGTTCGAACACATAGTCGACGGTCTCGCCCTTTGAACCGTGCAGCACAAGTTTCCGGGAAGACGCCGGCAGCTCTTCGAACGGAACATCCATATCGATGTTGAAATGTGCGCATGTCTGACGCAGCAGTGTCGGATAGTAGTTGGAACTGATCGGCTGCCATGGCTGGAGCGCCCCTTCCTCGAGCGTCAGGCCGGGATCCGGCACGACGAGACGCTCGTCGACGGCCATCTTCATGCCGAGACCGTCACAATCGGGACAGGCGCCGTACGGCGCATTGAAGGAGAAGAGCCTCGGCTCCATCTCGGATATCGTGAAGCCGCATTCGGGACAGGAGAAGTTCTCGGAGAAGTGCATATCCTCGCCGTCGATCACGTTGACGACTACATTGCCGCCCCCCTTGTCAAGCGTCGTCTGAAGGGAGTCGCTGAGCCGTGCCTCGACACCTTCGCGCACTGCCAGGCGGTCGATGACGACATCTATGTTGTGCTTTTTGTTCTTGTTCAACTCCGGCACCGCTTCGATATCGTGCATCTCGCCGTCCACCACAATGCGGGCGTAGCCTTCTCTGCCCAGATCTTCGAGCAGCTTCTCATGCCGGCCCTTTTTACCGCGGATGACCGGTGCAAAAAGCTGCACTTTTGTCCGTTCCGGAAGCTTCATCACCCGGTCCGTCATTTCCTGGATTGTCTGGGATGTAATTTCAACACCATGTATCGGACAATACGGTGTACCTGCGCGGGCATAGAGCAGGCGCAGGTAATCATAGATTTCTGTAATTGTAGAGACGGTCGAACGCGGATTGTTGCTCGTCGTCTTCTGATCTATGGAAATGGCGGGCGACAGACCCTCGATCGAATCCACATCCGGCTTCTCCATGTTGCCGAGGAACTGTCTGGCATATGCACTGAGCGACTCCACATAGCGCCTCTGTCCTTCTGCGTAGATCGTGTCAAAGGCGAGCGAAGACTTGCCGGAGCCGGACAGGCCGGTCATGACGATCAGCTTGTCCCTCGGGATGTCCACATTTATGTCTTTCAAATTGTGCTGTTTTGCACCTCTGATGCTGATATGAGTATTTCTCACGATTGAATCACCCTTCTGCTTTCAGTTCGAATAATGCATCCCTCAGTTCCGAGGCCGTTTCGAAATCGAGGTCTTTTGCTGCCTGCTTCATGTCCTTCTCCAGCTGTTCGATGGTCTTTTCGCGTTCTTTCTTCGTCATCTTTTTGGACGGCTTGACGTCTTCCTTGTGTGCGTCCTCCTTGATCTCCACTTCGGCACTGATGGAATCGCGGATTTCCTTGGTGATGGTCGTCGGTGTGATACCGTGCGCCTCGTTGAATGCCATCTGCGTTTCGCGTCGGCGCGCCGTTTCATCCAGTGCATAGCGCATGGAATCCGTAATCTTGTCCGCATACATGATCACCTTGCCCTCGCTGTTACGCGCCGCGCGGCCGATGGTCTGGACGAGGGAGCGGCCCGAGCGCAGGAACCCTTCCTTGTCCGCATCCAGTATCGCCACCAGCGAGACTTCCGGAATGTCGAGCCCCTCCCTCAGGAGGTTGATCCCCACGAGCACATCGAATGTCCCCATGCGCAGATCCCGGATGATTTCAATGCGTTCAAGCGTCTTTATCTCAGAGTGAAGGTACTGTACTTTGACCCCAGCCTCCTTCAGATAATCCGTCAGATCCTCCGACATCTTCTTTGTCAATGTGGTGATCAGCACCCGTTCATTCCTTTCGGCCCGGGCAACGATCTCTTCAAGAAGGTCATCAATCTGATGCTCGCTCTGCCGGACATCGATTTCAGGGTCAAGAAGCCCCGTCGGACGGATGATCTGCTCGACCATCTTCTCTGTATGTTCAAGCTCATATGGCCCCGGTGTAGCCGACACATAGAGCAGCTGCTGCGCTTTGGATTCGAACTCCTCAAACTGCAGCGGCCGGTTATCCAGTGCACTCGGCAGCCTGAAACCATGGTCGACGAGCACCTGCTTACGCGCCTGGTCACCGTTGTACATGCCGCGGACCTGCGGCAGTGTGACGTGGGATTCATCGATCATGATGAGGAAATCATCGAAATAGTCAAGCAGGGTATAGGGTGTGGATCCCATCGGCCTCAGCGTAAGATGGACGGAATAGTTCTCGATTCCTGAACAGAATCCCATCTCCCGCATCATTTCAAGGTCATAGTTCGTGCGCTGTTCGAGCCTCTGGGCCTCGAGGAGTTTCTCGTCCGCACGCAGTTTCTCAAGCTGTTCTTCAAGTTCCTTTTCAATGCGTTCGATGGCCACCTTCATCTTCTCGTCACGCGTGACGAAGTGGGAGGCCGGGAAGATTGCAGTATGCTCGCGCTCGACGAGCACTTCACCCGTCAGGTAGTTGACCTCCCTGATGCGGTCGATCTCGTCCCCGAAGAACTCCACACGTATGCACTGTTCATCTTCTGATGCCGGGAACACTTCGACGATGTCGCCCCGCACGCGGAACGTCCCCCGCCTGAAATCGATGTCGTTCCGCGTGTACTGTATATCGACCAGCTGGCGCAGGAATTCATTGCGGTCCAACTGCATGCCGACACGCGCGCTCACGACCATTTCCCTGTACTCCTCCGGGTTACCGAGGCCGTAGATGCAGCTGACGGAGGAGATGATGATTACATCATCACGTTCAAAAAGCGCACTCGTTGCAGAGTGGCGCAGCTTGTCGATCTCCTCGTTGATCTGTGCGTCCTTCTCTATGAATGTGTCCGTCTGCGGGACGTATGCCTCCGGCTGATAGTAGTCGTAATAGCTGACAAAATACTCTACCCTGTTATTCGGAAAGAATTCCTTGAATTCACTGTACAGCTGTCCTGCCAGCGTTTTATTGTGTGCGATGATCAGGGTCGGTTTGCCGATTTCCCTGATCACCTGGCTCATCGTATATGTCTTCCCGGTGCCGGTCGCACCGAGCAGCGTCTGGTGGCGGCTGCCGGAACGTATCTGTTCGGTCAGTTCCCTGATCGCCTTGGGCTGATCGCCGGCGGGTTCGAATTTAGAGACGATCTCAAATTGTGCCATATTCTCTTCCCCCCATCTTATTCTGTACTTTATCATTCTATCAAAAAAAAAATAGAAATAACAAACATTTGTTCGGTCATTTCTACTCATCTTCCACTTTATCCAGATTATATAATTCTACAAGCATGTAGCCGATGACGATTGACATCGAGTCGATGAAAATCACCCACTCGGAAGGATAGAATCCCCGGTATATGGAAACGCCGAAAATGATGAACGTCAGTATTACCGCAACGTATTTGTTCCGCGTCATACGGGTGAAGAACACGACGGTCACAGCCGGTACGACCATGGCCATCATATACCAGTAAAGGTCCACAGGCCCTATATCTCCTTGTCCATTATCGATTCGGTGATTTCCATGAGTTCCGTACGGGGGATGAAGCGCTCCTTGAGCATATCCGACAGTATATTTCCAAGGAAATCCTGCACACATGCCAGATGCGAGAATTTCTTTATGGTCACAAGCGACATTTCATATATTTCGAAGAATAAAGGCTCCGGGTTCCGTTTCTGTATCTCACCGAACGATTCATACAGCAGGTCGATCTTATCCGCCACGGAGAGGATCTGACCTTCCAGCGTCTCATCCTTCCCCTCTTTCAGACGGCGCTTGTAGATCTCCTGGTACTGCTCCGGGAATTCCTCCTCGATGAAACGGGAGGTCATCGTCTCCTCCACTTCCATGAACAGCATATTGAGTTCGCCGGACGCATATTTCACCGGCGTCTTGATGTCCCCTGTAAAGATTTCAGGATAGTCATGGTTCAGTGCCTTTTCGTAAAGGTCCTTCCAGTTGACCTCATTGCCGTGGTATTCCTCGACAGTCCCCAGATACTGGGCGATCTTCGTCACCTTGAAGGAATGCGCGGCGACGTTATGTTCCTGGTACTTGAACTTACCCGGGCAGCGGACCAGCTTCTCAAGGTCGTTCAGGCTTTTAAAATACTGATGTACACCCATTATGACTCCTCCTTCACATAGTTGACATAGCTGTCTATCAAATCTGTGCCGACCTCGCCGATATAGGCGCGTACAATCGTGCCTTCACTGTCGACGAAAAATGTCGTCGGCATCAGATGGATCTTGTATGATTCGATTGCCGCAGGCTCATCCGAGAACTCGTAGACCGGATATGTAACCCCGAACTCCTCGAGGAACTTGTCCCGGTTGCCGTCGCTGTCGTCGATGTTGATGCCGACGACATCAAGTGACCCGCCGCCGCGGGATGCCTGATATTCTATCAGCTCCGGCGTCTCCCGGCGGCATGGGTCGCACCAGGAGGCGAAGAAATTGATCACCGTGACCTCGTTGGAGGTGATTGTCTCACGCAATGAGCCGTCGCCGTTCGCCACCCCGGTGAATTCCCTGTCAAGGATGTTCCGTCCCACGGCATGGTGGTTGTCCCGGCCCTCCGAACTCTTCAGCGTCTCCAGCGACTGCTGTTCGAGACGCTCATCCGAAACATTGAGTACCGCCCGGATACCTGCGCCGACCAGTATGACGAAAGCCGCCAGTGCAATTATTATGATGATATTTTTCTTTTTCATGGAAACAACATACCTAACTCTATTATTTCAACCATTTTAACATAAGTGCCATAAGTATCCACTTTTTTGCGCACAAAAAGGCATCCTGCACATTGTGCAGGATGCCGGACGTTCTGAATACCGGTTTATTAGTAAGTGAAGTAGCCGTCCACTGTGCCGCTTACGTAGCTTACAGCACGCTCTCCGACACCTTCAGAAGGGTTCAGTGCATCGATCATCTGGCCGTTGCCGATGTAGATGCCCACATGGGACCCATTATTGAAGAATACGAGGTCACCCGGCTGTGGATTTGAAGTCGGTGTACCTGCCGCTTTTTGCGCTGCAGCAGTCCTCGGGATATCCTTGCCGCTGAACTGTTTCATGAACTGCTGGGTCAGGGCTGAGCAGTCAACCGCTGTTGCGGAGTTTCCGCCGTATACGTAGGATTTGCCCGCCGCGACAGACTGGGCAACGGATACCGCATTACCGCCTGACACATTTGTGCTTTCAGCCGGAGCCGGTGCAGCCGGCTCATCATATTCCTCGACCGCAGGTGCCTGTGCCTCTTCCTCGACCGCAGGCGCCGGCGCTTCATAGGACTGTTCAGTTTCCACAGACTGGGAAGCTTCATTGCCGTATGAATAATCGTATCCATTTTCATCATAAGTATAAGAGTAGCTCTCATAATTCGATACTGAAGTTGAGTTTGACTGTCCGGAGTAATCCGCCGTGCTGTCATTTCCGCCGCCGTATGCCGCAGCGTCCACATTACCTGCCGCCACTCCCGTCAATGCCGTAACTGTCGCTATAGAAAATAATGTCTTCTTCATAATAAAAATATCCTCCTAATTTTCCTTGTCCCAAAACGCAACTCTTGTCTCTCTATGTATCTTGATTGGGTGAATCTCATTATTGATTATTTAATTGATATTCAGTTTCAAACAGTCATGAAAGGAATCTCCTTTCGACCACGATCAACACTATAGCACACATGGAACATGATTTGTCCCTTTGTAACCCACTTGTAACCTAAACGAAAAAACTGAAATGCGCTGTAAAAGATGAGACAATTCAGATGGAATGCTGGATCGTCCGGTGTGACGGGGGATATACAGCCATGCATATATTTTTTACGCCTTTCGCGGTGGCTCAAGATTACATATGAAATTATTATGTAAACCGCGTTTTTGCGGTTATTTGAGAATGATTATTCGTCTGATTGTCGATTTCATTTCGATGATAAGAGCGTATTACCGCTTAGTATCGTTTCTAGATCGAAGGCAGGAGAACACCTTGCCTTATTATCGATCCGGGTTCGAATACAGGAGAACGCCTTGCCTTATTATCGATCCGGGTTCGAAGGCAGGAGGACACCTTGCCTTATTATCGATCCGGGTTCGAAGGCAGGAGAACGCTCTGCCTTATTATCGATCCGGGTTCGAAGACAGGAGAACGCTCTGCCTTATTATCGATTCGGGATCGAAGGCAGGAGAACGCCTTGCCTTATTATCGATTCGGGATCGAAGGCAGGAGAACGCCTTGCCTTATTATCGATCCGGGTTCGAAGGCAGGAGAACGCTCTGCCTTATTATCGTTTCAAAATCGAGGACAAAAGAAAGCCGTCATCACTCACATCAGGGGATGATGACGGCCGGAACAGATTATTTTATGAAATCATATGATGCAGCGGCATCTGCACTTATTGTTCTCGTTGATTCTACACCAAATCCGCCGTTCCAGTTCATTTCTGAAACCTGGATGGAACCGTCGGCATTGACCGATTCAACGACTGCGACGTGTCCCATGCCGCCGGCGCCGCCCTGGCCTGGATCAAGCTGCATGATTGCTCCGGCTGATGGTGAATTGCTCACAGTCATACCGGAACCAAGGGCTGCACTATCCCAGTTGGATGCATTGCCCCAGCTGTTGTCGATGGATATTCCCATCTCATTCAGACGCTCATATACGTGCCATGTGCAGTCTCCTTCGGTATAATGGTTCGCAGCGGAAGCTGCTGTGTGGGAGGCAGGCGCCGGTGCTGACGGTTCTTCATATTCCGCAGCCTGTGGCGCAGGTGCGGCCGGAGCCTGGTATTCCTCGACTGCCGGTGCCTCTTCCTGCACAGCCGGTGCTTCATATGCCGCCTCTTCCTTTTCCCCGGAAGCCTGGTTTCCATAAGAATAAGTATATCCATTTTCATCATAGGTATATGAATAGTTTTCATATTCTGAAACTGCCGAAGCTGCCGCTTGTTCCGTATTGTTTACAGCGTTGTCATTTCCTTCACTGTATCCGCCCGCTTCTGCATTTCCTGTCGCCACTCCTGTAATCGCTGTGACTGTCGCCAATGAAAACAACGTTTTCTTCATAGTAAGTAAATCCTCCTGTTTTTCCCTGCACCCAAAGTTCAAGTCATTTCTCTATATCTCTGCATTGAGTAATTTTAATGATTCCACTTATGTGGTATTCACTTTTAAAGTCGATCAAAGTGCATGCCTCTTTGACCATGTCCAGAACTATAGCACACAGCACTTCTTTTTTGTGGGATGTAACTGACTTGTAAACGAAAGGAAATGACATTATGGCTTCCGTAATATTGAAGTTTAATTTTACACCCGTGCGATGCTTTCTGTGGCGGGGTTATGCTTTCCTGCGTGTCATTTTACATGGAATTTAATTCAAAATAGATTACAGGCTGTTTCTGCCGGATTGCCGGGGTGAACAGGAGGACAGAATCCCCATCGACGATTGCAAAACGACGGGGCCTCAACCTCTCACCCTGACGAAACACAGGCGATGAGCCTTATTCAAACAATAAAAAAACGCAAAATCCTGTTGGATTTTGCGTCCGTGACTTTCACTAACCTATTCAGATTTCTGTGATGCCAACCATGTCACAAGTGCATCGAGCTTTTCTTCGTCCGTCACCAGACCGGCCGGCATGCCGTCGCCGCCTTCTTCGATCTGGGTGCGGATTTCATCTTCGGAATACTCGCTTCCCACATTTGTGAGCGGTGGTCCGGAACCGCCTGACAGATCTTCACCGTGGCAGCCCATGCAGTTGTTCTGCTCGTATGTCTGCTCAGCCAGTGCGGTATCTGATGAGTCTGCATCATCGCCTTCATCCCCGTCCTCTTCAGTAGTGACACCTTCATCCGCCGGCTGGCCGGATTCGTCTTCGCCGCCCTCACCGTCTCCGCCGCAAGCGCCGAGTACGAGCACCAGGGCGAAACTCATAAGTAACCAGAACTTCTTCATAATTAACCCCCCGACTTGGTGTTATATAAGATACACATATACCATACCCCTAAACCCGTAACAGTCAAACAGCTTCAGGACATTTGTCACAAAATGAAGGACGCCTCAAAAGAGGCATCCTTCATCATATATTACATATTAAGCCTGAGATAGGCCTCTATGAACGGGGACAGTCCCCCGTCCATGACTTTGTCTGTGTTGCCGACCTCGTAGTTGGTCCTGTGATCCTTGACCATGGAATACGGGTGGAACACATAGGACCGGATCTGGCTGCCCCAGCCGATCTCTTTCTGCTCGCCCTTGATCGCCGCGATTTCCGCCTTCTGATCTTCGAGCTCTTTCTGGTAGAGCTTGGATTTCAGCATATTCATCGCCTGTTCACGGTTTTTGATCTGTGAACGTTCGTTCTGGCATGTGACGACGATACCTGTCGGATGGTGGGTAATCCTTACGGCGGAATCGGTGGTGTTGACGTGCTGCCCGCCGGCGCCGCTGGCACGGTACGTGTCGATCGTTATATCTTCATTCTTCACTTCAATCTGGATCTCCGTGTTGTCGAACTGCGGTGTCACTTCGCATGAGACAAATGAAGTGTGGCGCCTGCCGGATGAATCGAAAGGCGATATCCGCACGAGGCGGTGGACACCTTTTTCCGCCTTCAGCAGTCCGTATGCATTCACACCCCTGATGGAGAGTGTCACGCTTTTCACGCCGGCTTCATCTCCATCCTGGTAATCGAGCGTCTCAACTTTCCATCCCTGCCCTTCTGCATACCTCTGATACATGCGGAGCAGCATTTCTGCCCAATCCTGGGACTCTGTACCGCCTGCGCCGGGATGCAGCTCGAGTATGGCACTCAGATGATCATGTTCATCATCGAGAAGAATATTGAGTTCATAAGCATCGATCTTTTTCTGAGTCTCGCGGACGCTCTCCTCGATCATTTCCCTCATGTCTTCGTCATTCTCTTCCTTGAGCAGTTCGTGGGAAACTTCGATATCCTCAACATCTGCTTCTATCTCGCGGAAGCCCTCGACGATCTTTTTCAGATGATTGTTCTCGTCAATGACTTCCTGGGCTTTCCCCTGGTCATTCCAGAACTCAGGGTCCGCCATCCGTTCTTCATACTCCCTTATCTGGGTCTCTTTTTCCTCGAGGTCAAAGAGACCCCCTGAAATCGTCCAATTTACCGTGCATATCCTGGACGAAATTTTTCACTTCATGCAATTCCATAAAATTTCCTTCTTTCTTTATTGTCCGTGACAGTTTTTGTATTTCTTGCCCGATCCGCATGGACAGGGATCGTTGCGGCCGACCCTCACTTCTTTTTTGACCGGTCCCTTTTTGACTTTTTCCTTGCCGTCGCCCGTCTGCATCTCATTTTTCCTGACGACCTGCTCACGCTTGATCTCTTCGTCGGATTTCAGCTCGGTCTTCATGACGTATTTCGCAGTATCATCTTCAATGGACACGAGCATGTCCTCGAACATCTGAAGTCCTTCGTTCTGATATTCGCGGAGCGGATTGATCTGGCCGTATGAACGGAGATGTATGCCCGTCCTCAGCTGGTCCATGCTGTCTATGTGCTCCACCCATTTCTGGTCGATGGTGCGGAGCATCATCATCCGCTCGAACAGCCTCATCTTCTCACTGGTAAGCTTCTCTTCCTTCTGTTCAAGTTCATCCTTTATCTTTTCCAGGATGAGTGACGAGATTTCTTCATTTTCCCTGCCCCGTACATCCGGCACCGAAATGGATTCTTCTGACAGGTACATATCCTCGACCGTCTTGACGAACTGTTCGTAGTCGATCAGCTCGTCATCATCCAGGATGTAGTAGTTGACCGTGCGTTCCACCGATGCCTCGATCATGCCCATCAGCTGCTCACGCACATCATCCTGATCGATGATGTCATTGCGCTCCTGATAGATGATCTCACGCTGGCGCCTCAGTACATCATCATATTCCAGCAGTTTCTTACGCGAATCGAAGTTGTTGCCCTCGACACGTTTCTGGGAAGATTCGACCGCCCTCGAAATCATCTTGGATGTGATTTCCTCCTCCTGCATTCCAAGCCGCCCCATCATGCCCTGCATGCGTTCCGAACCGAAACGCTTCATGAGATCATCTTCCAGTGACAGGTAGAACGTACTGATGCCGACATCACCCTGACGGCCGGAACGGCCGCGGAGCTGGTCGTCGATACGTCTCGATTCATGCCGCTCCGTACCGATTACGGCGAGGCCGCCCGCTTCTTTGACACCTTCGCCGAGTTTGATATCCGTACCGCGCCCTGCCATGTTGGTTGCAATCGTCACGGCACCCTTCCTGCCTGCATTCATGATGATGTCCGCTTCCCTTTCATGGTTCTTCGCGTTCAGCACGTTGTGGCGGATGCCTTTCTTGCTGAGAAGATCCGCGATATATTCACTTGTTTCCACCGCCACCGTACCGATCAGCACCGGCTGTCCGCTGCGATGGCGTTCCACCACTTCATCCACGACGTTCTTGAACTTGATATCCTTTGTCGCATAGATCCTGTCCGTCCTGTCCTCCCGTGCAATCGGAAGGTTTGTCGGGATGACCGTCACCTTCATGTTGTATATGTTGATGAATTCCTCTTCCTCGGTTTTGGCGGTACCGGTCATGCCGGAGAGCTTATTGTACTGCCTGAAGAAGTTCTGGAAAGTGATCGATGCCATCGTGCGGGATTCGTTCTGGATCTCCACACCTTCCTTCGCCTCAATCGCCTGGTGAAGTCCATCCGAGAAACGGCGGCCTTTCATCTTACGGCCGGTAAACTGGTCAACGATGACGATCTTTTCTTCCTCGACGACATAGTCGATGTCACGCTGCATCGAGAAGTGCGCCTTCAGCGCCTGGTTGATGTGGTGGAGCAGGTTGACATGTTTCACATCATACAAATTATCCACCTTGAACCATTTCTCCGCCTTCTCCATGCCGTCATCATTGAGCTGGATATTCTTCGTTTTTATATCATAGGTGAAATCCTCGTCTTCCTTGAGCATCTTGACGAACTGGTTGGCCTGTATATACTGTGTATTCGTCTGGCTCGCTTTGCCCGAGATGATCAGCGGCGTACGCGCCTCGTCAATCAGTATGGAGTCGACTTCATCGATGATTGCATAGTTGAGCCCGCGCAGCACCCGGTCCTTCTTGTAGGTCACCATGTTATCCCTCAAGTAGTCGAAGCCGAGTTCATTGTTTGTCGTATACGTGATATCAGCCGCGTACGCTTCCCTTTTCTCCTCGCTGCTCTTGGCGTTCAGGTTCAGCCCGACAGTCAGCTTCAGGAAGTTGTAGAGCACCGACATTTCCTCCATCTGGGTGGCAGAAAGGTACTCATTGACCGTGATGACATGGACGCCTTTCCCCGTCAGGGCATTCAGATAGACCGGGAGTGTTGCCGTCAGCGTCTTACCTTCGCCGGTTTTCATTTCGGAAATGTCACCTTTATGAAGTGCGGCCCCGCCCATTATCTGTACTGGGTACGGCTCGAGGCCTAGCGTTCTTTTGGAGGCTTCCCGGACGACGGCAAAAGCTTCAGGCAGAATCTGATCCAGCAGCTTCTCTTCTGCCTTGTCATCTTCCGCGCCGGCAAGTTTTTCCTTGAACCCGTCGGTTTTGGCCTGCAGTGCCGCATCATCCAGACCGGCCATCGTTTCCTTGTAGCCCTCGACCTTTTCAGCGATTTTCCGGAGGGAGCGCAGCTCCCTTTTGTTACCGTCAAAGACTTTGTCCAAAATACCCATGGATTTCTCTCCCTCGTTATATCTCACTATGAATTCATCTCATTATAATACCACTAAACAACGCAAAATAAAATATGTAGGCATCACCGGGAACCTACAAATGATCCCCGGCTGCCTTCAGCCGGGGATCATATCCCACCCTGTGGGAACTTTATATGTCCTGATCCGTCTCGATGAGTCCGTACTTGCCGTCGTTGCGTTTATATACAATGCTTGTGCCCTCCGTCTCCCTGTCATTGAAAACGAAGAAATCATGGCCGAGCATGTTCATCTGCAATACTGCCTCTTCAGAATCCATCGGTTTCAGCTGGAACTTTTTGGAGCGGACGATATAGCTTCCGGTATCGGCTTTGTCGTCCTCTTCCTCCCGGAATTCATGACTCGCATCCATTTCCAGTTTGGCGAAGAAGTCCTGCTCAGGATTCTTTTCCCTGAACTTGCGGTTGATCTTCGTCTTATGCTTCCTGATCTGCCTCTCGAGCTTGTCCACGATCAGGTCGACCGCCGCATACAGATCCTCGTGCTTTTCTTCCGCCCTCAGGGTCAGGTTTTTCATCGGAATTGTAATTTCAACTTTGCCCTGCTTGTTACTGTAAGTCTTGATATTGACGTGTGCATGTGTGTTCGGAGCATTTGTAAAGTAACGTTCCAGCTTGCTGACCTTTTCCTCGATGTGGTTCCTGATTGCATCTGTTACCTCAATATTCTCTCCTCGAATTTCACATCTGATCATAGTGAAACCCCCTCCTTCAATGCGTTATACTTCCTGCCTTCATTATATCAGAGTATTCAGGCTTTTGAAAACGTTAACACATCCGCCGCGCAGGGCTTCAGGGTGTAAATTTTCTCAAGTGCCTGATGCACAGTGATACCGGTAGTATAGATATCATCCACGACCAGAACCCGTTTCCCCGCAAGGCTTGAAACGGCCCAGTCATCCTTGAGATGAAATGGGTTGGGGGCCGTGAGACGTGCGCGCCTGCTGTGTTCGGACTGCCGTTCTGCTTTGTCTGTGGCAAGGATATCCCGGTACGGGACCTTTGCCGCACGAAGCACCATGGAAGTCTGATTGTACCCCCGTTCCTCCATCCTTGCGGCAGATACAGGAATCGGTATGGACATATCATATTCCCCGAAGCGGCATTTCAAAAACATTGCAATGACTTCACTGAGTGCCGCATCTTTTGTAAATTTGTACCTGTGGAAAAGCATTTTCACTTCCCCCGTGTAATCCATCATGCACATGATCTTCCCCGGGCGCCTGTAATTTTCCGCGAGAAAGCGGCAGTCCGGACACTCATCCCTGTCCATGAGACGATGGCAGGAGGCGCACCGTTCCCCGGGGCGCCACAGGGAAAGCTTTTTCCTGCACGGCATGCAGAGCGGTTTTTGACGTTTGAACATCGTGATGAGATCGGCTTCCTCCCTGATACGCGAGTGGCAGTACAGACAGATCATAATGCCGCCCTGCCGGCATTGAATTTCTTGATGATTCTGATCGTCCGGCGGATATGTCCGGTATTGTATGCAGCCATGAACCAGATGTTCCCCACAGGATCATCCTTTTTACGCCCGGTCCGGCCGCATATCTGGACCAGGCTGTCTGAATTGAATGTCTCAGCTCCCACAACAATCACATCCAGATTTTTGAACGTCACACCCCGCTCCAGTATGGTAGTCGTAAGCAGTACCCGCGCCCGGCCGCTGCGCATGCTGTCCACTTTCCCATACCTCTGCTCATCTCCACTGTAGACCGAGTCGGCACCCGGGAATTTTTCGGCCACGAGCGGCTGCAGCTTCTCCATCAGGCTGATTTCCGGCACAAATACAAGGACCCTGCGCCCTTTTTCGAGTATGCCGGCTATCAGTCCTTCCAGCCCGGCAGGCAGCCTGCGCCTGTTGACATCTTTTGCAATGCCCTGCCACACGACCTTCGGTATGGCCAGGTCATGCCCGTGATATCTCCGTGTAAGAGTGACCACATTCTCCTCCCCCGCAAATTCGATCATGCTCCTGTTTGGTGTCGCTGTCATCAGTACAGTGGTGGACGATGCGGCTGCGGCCCGACGGACGGCATTCAACAGCTGCCTGTCCGAGGACATCGGAAATGCATCCGTCTCGTCCACGATGATCAGACCGAAATGGTCGATGTAATTATAAAGCTGCTGCACAGTGCAGACGGTAAATCTATGTTCGAATGTCTCCTTCACCCCGGTATAGAGCAGGTCGATGTCAGAATCCCTGAAGGCACCACTCAGCCGGAGATGCACTTCCTTGACCACATCGATGCGCGGCGAGACGAACGCGACATTCATCCCCTGCCGGCGGGCAAGTGATATCGCCTCGAAAACGATCTCTGTCTTGCCCGCACCCGTCACAGCATAGAGCAGCATGTCTGAATGTGCAAAAAGTGCTTTGACAATCCGGTCTGAGGCAGCCTGCTGCGCTTCGGTGAGCTCAAAGTCAAGATGATAGCGGCAAGCCTCAGGTTTCTTTGCCGTCTGGATCGCCCGCAGCGGCGTCACGCTGTCGGAGCGGCCGATGCTTACACACTTCAGGCAATAGACGATGTCCATGCCGTGATATGCGGAGTGATATTTATAGAAATACCGTTTCACATCATTGCTGCAGCGGTGACAAATATACTTATCCGGGTCCACTCCCCGCTCCATGTAGATTTCACCTTCCATATGTTTGATTATCATGTCTCCACCTCCTCATAAAAAAGACGCAGCCAAATAAGCTGCGTCATGAATATCCGGTTTTATCATACTTGTGTGTCCACTTCATATGTCGTATATCCGAGCCCGAGCGCACCCTCACCAAGATGCGTCCCGATGACGGGCCCGAAATAGCTCAGCCTGAAGGTTATTCCGGGATGCTTTTCGCGAAGCGCGGCGAGCCACTCTTTTGCCTCCGCTTCGGCATTGGAATGGATCACGACGGCTGTGACCGGCTTGCCTTTGTGGAGTTCCATCTCCGTTTCAAAAACGTCCTCCACTTTCTTCATCGCCTTTTTCTTTGTACGTATCTTCTCATACGGCACAATCTGTGCCTCCTGGAACTCAAGGATCGGTTTCACTTTCAGAAGACTGCCGATCATTGCCTGGGCATTCGTCAGGCGGCCGCCCTTTTGGAGATTCGTCAATGTATCCACGATGAAGTACGCATTCGTATTTTTCTTGCGTTTCATTTCATCGAGTTCCCTAAGCAGATGCTCAAGATCCATGTCGTCTTTGTGCTGTGCTGCATACAAAGCAAGGAAACCCTGGACATAGCATGCCACTTCGGAGTCCACGGCATGGACTTCTATCCCCTGGACACTCTGGCCGGCGGCAATCGCATTCTGGTAGGTGCCGCTGATCTTGCTCGAAAGATGGACGCCTATAACATCCGTGTATCCTTCACGCCGCAATGTTTCAAGCAGCAGTATATAATCTCCGATCGAAGGCTGGCTCGTCCGTGGCAGCTCCTCCATATTGCGTATCCTGCCATAAAATTCATCGGGCGTTATCTCTTCGTCCTCCTTGTACGATTCATCACCGATGACTACGCTGAGAGGAATTGTGCGGATATCGTATTTCTCCTTCAATCCATCAGGCAGATAGGATGTCGAATCCACCACGACTGCAATCTTCATATGGGTTCCTCCAATTCTTCATTCACACTTAAAAATATTCTACTACACACTACCTGTTTCCGTCCACGTCGGGCCATGTGTTAAAATACAATGGAGAGGTGAATCTAATGGAACAGCAGTATTTGAACAGACTCGATACAGATACGGAGACCATCATCAGCAAATCACGCTTCATTGCATACATCCGGCGCACACCGACAGAAGAGGAGGCGAAAGCGTTCATCGGCGACATAAAATCACTGCACAAAAATGCCAACCATAACTGCAGCGCCTACATAATCGGCGAAAGTGCCCTGATCCAGAAGGCGGACGATGACGGCGAACCCGGCGGGACTGCCGGCGTGCCGATACTTGAAGTGCTGAAGCAGGAGGGCATGTATGATACCACCATCGTCGTGACCCGGTACTTCGGGGGGATCAAACTCGGGGGCGGCGGACTGATCCGGGCATATTCCGGTGCCGCTTCAAGTGCCGTAAAAGCATCTGGTAAAGTGGTGAAAATACCGGTGGTCCCGATGGAAGTGACAATGGATTACACGAACACCAGCCGCTTCGAGCATTATCTCGGCGAGACTGATATTGAAATCAGGGACACCCGGTATACGGACAAAGTCACCTATCTCCTCCATGTGAAGGAAAATGACAGGAATGCCTTCACAGAGCGTCTTCAGGAAATCACAAAGAACACCCACGACCTTGATGAACACGATATCATCCAGGCCGAGGGTGCAGTCTGATTCTTATGAAAATATTTTATGCACGAACCGCCGCACAAAATTGAGCACAGGTTTCCGGTCCGATTCCGCAAGATCGATCGCCTCTACGACGATTTCTGTCGTAAAGACCAGCAGCAGCACGATGATCACCGAGCCCGGAATCGTCGACAGATACAATATGATACTGCCGCCCGCATACAGCAGAGCGATGAAATAGATCAGGATCACGCTCTCCATATGAGAATAGCCGAGGTTTCTGAGCCGGTGGTGTATATGGCTTTTATCCGCCTTGAAAAGGGACACTTTGCTGCGGTACCGCCGCAGGGCGGAAAATGCCATGTCGATGAATGGCACCGCCAGGATGATGATCGGAAAGAACAGGGATATGAGCGTGATGTTCTTGAACCCCATCAGTGAAACGACCGCCAGCACAAAGCCGAGCAGCATCGCACCGTTATCCCCGAGGAATATTTTTGCCGGATGGAAGTTGTAGACCAGGAACCCGAGACAGGACCCGATCAGTATGACACAGATCATCATGACGAACAGATTTCCCTGCAGTATCGTAATCAGCCCGATGCTTGACAGCGCGATGACAGATACGCCCGTCGCCAGGCCGTCGAGCCCGTCGATGATATTGATTGCGTTGATGATGGCAATCATCCAGATCAGCGTTATCGGTATCGTCATCATCCCGAAGTCGATTGACACGCCGAACGGGGTGATATTGTCGATTACGATGCCGTAATAGATCGGCACACTGCTTGCAAGCAGCTGTCCAATGAGTTTCAGAAGCGGCTTGAGGTCATATTTGTCATCGATAATACCTACGATGACAATGATGGTGCCGCCGATGATGATGGATTTATATTCCGCCTCTATCGGGCGCGCGATCATGATGCCGATCACCATGGAAATCAGAATTGCCACGCCCCCGAGATATGGTATCGGTTTGGCGTGGACCTTCCGGAAGTTCGGGTAGTCGACAAATCCAAATTTGCGGCTGCCCCATATGAATATCGGCATCAGAATCAGCGTTATTAAGAAAGACACCGTGAGTAAAAATAAAGTATACATATCATCACCATCTGTAAGATTTCCAATTTACTATATCACATTACTGTTTAAATATGGAATGTATATTGTATTTTGCACAATAATAATTTTCATGTCGTCCGTTTCGTTGTATAATTGTATCAATATGAAAAAGGAGATTCATAATGAAAAGAACTGACAAAAAACGAATGCATCCCGCACTCAAAGTGCTACTTGCGTTTTTGATTATTTCGGTACTGATTTTCGCAGGAATCATAGCTTACGTCTACATCAATCTTAAAGGTGCGGCCGACAAAATGTATGACGATGACTTCTCCGACTCCTCATCAGAGATGAGGGAGACCGAGGTCAACGTCAAGGACGGCGACCCGATCTCCGTCGTGCTGTTCGGTACGGACAGCGACGCAGAACGTGAATCACAATCCATGGGCCAGCGTTCGGACACAATCATGGTGGTCACCCTGAACCCGAATGCAGATGAAGGGAAAATAGTGAGCATCCCGAGGGATACACAGGCGGAAATCGCCGACCGGGGCTCTGTTGAAAAGATCAACCATGCCTATGCATACGGCGGACCGGAACTCGCCAAACGGACGGTCGAGAATTTCCTGGATACCCCTATGGATTATTTCGTTTCAATTGACATGGACGGATTTGAAAACATCGTCGATGCTGTCGGCGGGGTAACGATTACCAGTCAGGATACTTTCGAGCAGTCCGGCTATTCGTTCACGGAAGGACAGACATACGATATGGACGGTGAGGAAGCCCTTGCTTTCTCAAGAAGCAGGAAATCCGCAGGTGCAGGCGGCGACTCCGGCAGACAGATGCGACAGCAGCAGGTGGTCCAGGCGATTACCAGCGAAATGGTGAGCCTCCAGACCATTACCAACTTCAATTCGATACTGGATGTACTGAGCGACAACATACGGACAAACATCCCGTTCGGGGAAATGAATGCACTCCGCTCCAACTACCAGAATCCGGCACAGAATGTCGAACGCCTGACTCTTGAAGGAATCGACGACCGCGGTCAGGACGGCCTCTGGTACTTCTTCCCGGATGACCAGTCCTACAATGGTGTGAGAACAGAACTGCGTCAGAATCTGGAACTCGAAGAATAACAGCAGACAGGGAGGGATAGTATATGCTGATTGATTTTGTGCTCAACATATCGCTGACGATAAGCGGCATATATCTATTCCATCGCCTGCAGTATACGGAAGATAGACGGCTCATCGATTCCGGCATCTTCCAGGCACTGCTCATGACGACGCTTGCGGTGCTCCTTTTGATGGTGCCCATCCATGTATCCGGCATCACTTTCAGCCTTTACTTCATACCGCTGATCATACTGGTCAAGTACAGTGTACCCTACTATATGCTCGGCTCACTCGTTGTCGTATATCTGTTCCATCATCTGATATTCGGCTACGGCTGGCAGGTCTATGTAATCTTCTCTGTACTGTACATTGTCGTCATGGCAATACTGCCGTTTCTGAAGTTTGAGAAGCTCAGGACCCTGACCTCTGCGTGCATCGTCTTCTCGATCCTGTATGTACTCGGCATCAATCTGCTGATCAGTGACCTGACCCTGTGGCAGATGCTCATATTCATCGGCACAAGCACCACTGTCATGTTTTTTGCAATGATGATGTACGAAGACATCAATGCAATACTGAAGCTTCTGAAACGCTATGAGGAAGACGAATACAAGGATTACCTGACCCAGCTCGGCAACATCAAATCATTTGATGAGGAAGTCAACCTGCTGATAGACGAAAGTGAGACACTCAGCCTCCTGCTCATCGACATCGATAATTTCAAAGTCGTCAACGATACGCACAGCTATGTTTCAGGAGATGCCCTAATCAGGCAGATGGCAAACCTGCTTGATAACCATGTTCCGGGCGGCGGGTCTTTATTCCGCAACAGCGGGGAAGAATTTGCCATGGTCATACCGAACCTGTCATTCGATAAGACGGTGCGGCTTGGCGAGGCGATCCGCAACAGTGTGGAGCAGGCGCGCTTCCATATCAGTGAAGAGGAGACCATCAGCCTCACCGTGTCGATCGGCGTGGGCTACAAGGATGAAGCCGATGTTACGAAGGGGAGGATGTTCACAGATGCCGACGATATGCTCCATGCAGCAAAAAAACAGGGACAGAACAGAGTGATGTTCATCCCCTATCTAAGTTAAAAAGCCAATCCCGGGCGGGATTGGCTTTAATCTTCTACGGATGATAAAGTGCTCAGTGTGATTTTCTGATGGGAACCATTCCATTTCGGCTCCCCGTCCACAAAATAAAAGGCCTGCGGGGATTCATGCCTGATGCCGAAAGTTTCACTTATATAATCGGAAAGCTTCCGGTGATCCTGGACGACCAGATAGTAACCGTCCATGTCCCTTTCATAATGGAACTTCTGGAACTCTTCGAATGCAGCCGCCGAAATCGGACAGGTGCTGCTGTGCTTCATGAAAAAGAAGGTCTTCTTTCCATCCAACAGCTTTTGAAAAGAGTCAATCGTTGTCGTCTTGGTTAACATTTCATCACCTTCTCAGTAAACTTTTACTAATTTATCATTTATCCTGAAAATAAGCAAATCTGTCTTTTCCCATATGTTATAATGACAGGGATTGGAGGTATTACCCATGAATAACAAATCGCTCAAACGCTGGACTTTCCTCGATACGATAAATGCTGCACTGCTCATCGTGGTCATACTGTTCATGCTCGATTTCCAGAATAATGCGACTGTCTCCTGGATTCTGCTGGCAGTGTTTGCATTCTGGGCTGTGACGGTCATACTGAGAAACGTCTTCATCACGAAAGTCATGAACGACCCGAATCACCCCATGCATCCGGATCAGGCCGCACAAAAGGATAACACCAAAGAATGAGAGTGGACTATTCGAGTTCACTCTCAATTTCGTCTATGCGGCCGTAATAATTCTCATCCAGCTTCTGGTACGTCTCCTTCATGGGTATGATGCTCTGCAGCTGCAGGCCCTGGAGAGTATCATTGTAAGTCATGGTATTCTTTCGCTCCTGATAATACTTTTCAAACCCATAGTACATTTCAAGCGACAGGCTCCGGATGCGGATTGCGCTTTCCGTCTCCAAGTTCATCTGGTTGAGTGATTTGATATGCGCTTCAATGGCGGGCATCATCTCCTCATCGATATGCCTCTGTTTTTCATCGATGGATTCGTCCCCCTGGAGCAGCTGTGATTCGGATTCCAGCGATTCGCTGTTCTCATTGATCTGTTCTATGAGACCGTCGATTTCACGGACCGCTTCCCTCCCGTCGGTGTTTTCTATGATTTCGTCCCGCTCTTTCTGATTCTCCATAAAGGACTGGCTCAGCTCTATGAGTTCCTCATTTGATCTGACAGACATCAGATAAGCTTTTACATACTCATCCAGCTGGCGCGCAAAATCCCGTTTGATTTCCACACTTTCCCGAAACGAATCATGCATTTCGGCCAGTTCTTCGTTATTCACTTCAACGGCTTCGATTTCTTCCGACATCTGCTCAGTGACCGGCAGTATGTCCTCCTCCAGCTTCGTGCTGATCGACTCCAGACGTTCTGTGTCGACATCCACACTTCTCGAGGACAGCTCTTCAGGCAGATATTCGTAATCAAGTGAGTCGGCCGCTGATGTAAATTCTTCATCAAGCGCATGGACTTCTTCCATATCCGCCATGTATTTCTCCATATCTTCCGCGAGTGCATTCGAACACCCGGAGAGGACAGTCAGGCCGGCCACGATGACAAGTCCCGACATATTTTTCAAAGAATGATGCAAAAGGTGTCACACCCTTGTTCTAGTATCGTTGTGTTACACTGGCTGTCAGTGGCTAAACAAAATATAGCACACATCAGATTAGTGTACAATGCGCTTAATTTATCATCCCATTTCCAAAAATGGGCCACTTCCATTATAATATACATAGTCAATCCCACTCGAAAGGAATTACTACGGTGAATACTACGCAAACCGAAAAAGATCTGAAGGCACTCCTTCTGGATCCTGATATCAAAGTATATGAACCATTAAAAAACTACACCTATACAGAGACGGGCGGACCCGCCGACTACTACGTCACGGTCCATAATGTCGAAGATGCCTGCCGGGTGCTCCGCTACAGTGCGCAGAAACACATACCGGTCACATACCTCGGCAACGGCTCCAACATCATCATCCGCGACGGCGGCATCAGGGGCATCGTCCTCAATCTGCTCGAACTGGATCACCTTGAGGAAGAGGCGGGAATCATCACTGCAGGCAGCGGCAGGGCGATAATCGAAGTTTCCAATTTCGCATACGAGCGGGCGCTCGCCGGCCTGGAGTTCGCCTGCGGCATACCCGGAAGTGTCGGCGGAGCGGTCTATATGAATGCGGGCGCATACGGCGGGGAAGTGAAAGACTGCCTCCTCGAAGTCACTGCAATCGACAGGGAGGGGGAAATCATCACTCTCAAAAATGAGGAGCTCGGTCTCGGCTACCGCAAAAGCATAGTCCAGGAGAACGACTATGTCGTAGTGGAAGCAAAATTTGCACTGAAACCGGGCGATGCTGCGGACATAAAATCCATCATGGATGACCTCACATACCGCCGGGAATCAAAGCAGCCCCTGGAATTCCCATCATGCGGCAGCGTGTTCCAGCGCCCGCCAGGCAATTTCGCCGGGAAGCTGATCCAGGAGGCCGGGCTCCAGGGACACCGCATCGGCGGTGTTGAAGTCTCGACGAAACATGCCGGTTTCATGGTCAATGTCGACAGCGGTACAGCCGGTGACTATGAAGACCTGATCCGGCATGTCCAGCAAGTCATACTGGATGAGTTCGGTGTACAGCTGAACCGGGAAGTCCGTATCATCGGCGACCCTGTATACAAACGTGCAGACAGGCATAAGTGATATGCATAGAGCAAACCACCCCGTCCGGAGACCCGGACGGGGTGGTTCAATGTGTTCAGCTATTTCATTTCAGCCATGCCCGCTTCAATTTCTTCAAGCTGTGCCATACCGCTCAGGTAGCCGCCTGAGTTCAGATACCATGACTGCGGATTGAGTTCGATGATATTATCGTTCTCAACAGCATCAACGTCCTGTGTGACGTCATTTTTGACAACATCAACCGGTGTCGCCTCACCTTCCGAAACAGCGGCCCCCCGGTCCATCACAAGCATCACGCCCGGGTTGGTTTCAGCGATGAATTCAAAGCTGACCTGGTTGCCGTGGTCATCCGTCACTTCGCCTTCCTCCTGTTCACCTGCGGATTTGAAGCCGAGGTCTTCATACAGGAAGCCGTAACGGCCGCCCACACCATGGAATGAAAGATCCCCGCCGTTCGTCTGTATGAACAGCATTTCTTTGTCCGCTTCGGTCACTGTCTGGTTCACTTCATCGAGTTTCATCTGCATGTCAGAGACCAGTTCGTCGGCTTCATCCTCGACATCATACATTTCTCCGAGGAATTCTGTCATCTCCATGATGTCCTGGAAATAGTTGTTGCTGTCGGCAGCTACGAATACGATCTGCGCATCAGGCGCCGCAGCTTTCATCTCTTCGACAGTCTGGGTATTTGACTGTCGGCCGTGGATCATGATCACTTCCGGCTGCAGTTCCGCAAGTGTCTCGAATTCATCCGGTTTGAGACCCCCGAGATTGGCATACTCATCGGATTCGAACTCTTCATTCACCTCGGAAAGTGATGCATTGTTGTCGCCTTTCGGCAGACCGATGATGTTCTCTTCAATTCCCAGTGCCTTGAAAGTTGATGCCACACCGAGATCGTAGATGGCAACTTTATCGGAATTCTTTGGAAGCTCAACCGTTTCATTTACTTCTGTTGTATCGCCTTCTTCGCCGCGCGGAGGTCCACTTTCATAGCTGTTCTCATAAGTGATCGTCTCACCTGAACCTTCCTCCGAACCTGCTTCGTCAGTTTCAGCGCCTTCTCCTGATGATTCTCCGCCGCATGCTGCAAGTACAAGTACCATGGCCATGGCGGACATTAAGTAAAATTTCTTAAAATCCATTGTAATACCTCTCCCGTTAAGTATATTTTCAGCCCCCGCTAAAACTATAAATACATCCGATTAAAGCTGCCACCACCTCCTTTAAGGTCAGGCGTATCATGCTCTCAGCTGTTCATGAGCCACCGTCTGTGCATATTCCTGTGCGTCATCTTCTGTGACGTCACCTGCCTGGTCATCGAAATATATGCAGATATTATGACCGAATATACACTGTATATTGATTTCCATTTCGTATATTTCCTCGAGTATGCTTTTCTTGATCACTTCATGCTTCGTCCCGCTGACGGCAACCCTGCCGTTCTTCAGTGCTATGATATTGTCGGAATAGCAGGAGGCGAAATTGATATCATGGATGACGATGATGATCGTCTTGCCCTTTTCGCGCACGAGCCTCCTCAAAATCTGCATAATCTGCACAGAGTGCTTCATATCAAGGTTATTGAGCGGCTCGTCCAGGAAGATGTATTCAGTATCCTGGACAATTGTCATCGCAATGTACGCACGCTGCCTCTGTCCGCCGGATAGCTCATCGATATGGCGATCCTCAAGTTCCCCGAGTTCCATATATTCGATCGCTTCATCTATTATCCTGTGATCCTCGTCCTTCAGGCGGCCCTTGGAATATGGATAGCGGCCGAAGCTGACAAGTTCGCGCACCGTGATTTTCAGCTCGAGATGATTCGTCTGCTTAAGTATGGATATCCGTTTAGCCAACGCATTGTTCGGCTGGGTGAATATGTTGTCACCTTCGATCAGCACTTCGCCGCTGTCTTTATCGAGCAGCCTGGTGACCATTGAAATGACAGTACTTTTACCTGCGCCGTTCGGACCGATCAAAGAAGTGATCTTGCCTTTTTCGATTGACAGTGACACGTCGTCGACTACTTTCTTCTCACCATATGACTTAGCAATATCTCTTACTTTTATCATACTTTACTCCTCCTAAGCATTAGATAAATGAAGTATACACCACCAACCAGGTTGATGATGACACTCAGTTCGACACCGCCGTCGAACATGAACTGTATCGTCATCTGACCGAGCACAAGCGTGATGACACTGATCAGCACTGAACCGATGATCAGATAGAAGTGCCGGTATGTGCTGAACAGCTCGTGGGCGATGTTTACAACCAGAAGCCCCAGGAACATCATCGGACCGACAAGCGCTGTTGCCGCCGAAACAAGGATCGCAATGACGATGAGCAGCTGGGATACTTTCCTGTCGTAGTCCACACCAAGGTTCATGGCATGGTCCCGGCCGAGCGACATGACATCGAGTGAATTGAAATCTCTGAGCACAAACAGAACGCACAACAGGACGATGACGCCCGTGATCCCGAGCAGTGACTCATCAACTGCACTGAATGAGCCGAACAGGCTGTTCTGCAGGATCAGGAAGTCCTCGGGGCTGATCATCATCTGCATGAATGTGGCCAGGTTGCCGAACAGGGTACCGAGAATGATACCGATAAGCAGCAGCAGGAACACATTGTTCTTCGTGAATCTGAATAAATACCTGAAGACAAACAACGTGAAGATTACAAGCAGCAGCATGCTGACAAAATAATTCGCCTTGCTGTTCAGCACAATTGCTGAAGATGCGCCGCCGAAAAATATCATGGATGTCTGTATGAATACATAAACGGAGTCCAGCCCCATTATGGATGGCGTCAGGATCCTGTTTTTGACTATCGTCTGAAATATCACCGTCGATACCGCAATCGCAACACCCACGATGACAATCGCAACAACCCGCTTCGTCCGCGACGGCAGCTGATAGAAGTAGATTGCCGGATTCAGATCATAGAGCATGTACAGTGCCACAGCACCGATGGCGCCCGCGGTCAATATCAATAACAACTTATTATTCGTCATTCTAAGCATTTGCCCCGGCCCTCCTGAATATCAGGAATAGGAAAACAAAACCGCCGATGATCGCAATTGTCAGCCCCACTGAGATTTCATAAGGGTAGATGACGACACGGCCTATTACATCACATATCATGACGAACACCGCCCCTAGTACCGCTGTCAGGAAAATGGTGCTCCGGAGGTGGTCGCCCCTGAATACCGAGACGACATTCGGCACGATAAGCCCGAGGAACGGGAGCATACCGACTGATACGACGACCAGTGCTGTGATGACTGCTGTGATGAACAAGCCTATGTAAAGTACTCTCTGGTAATTGAGACCCAGATTCTTGGAGAAATCCTCTCCCATGCCGGCAACAGTGAACTGGTTTGCGTACAGCAGCGCCAGTATGAACAACGGGATGCTTATGTAGAGAATTTCATACTTGCCGGCAACCAGTGTGGAAAAACTGCCGTGCATCCAGCCGGAAATCGCCTGGAGCATATTCGTCCGGAGCGCGATGAATGTGCTTATGCTTGAAATCACACCGCCAAGCATCAGACCGATGAGCGGGACGAATATGATATCCTTGAACTTTATCCTGTTGATAATCTGCATGAAGAGCAGCGTGCCCACGACCGCCAGAATTGACGCGAATGCAAGTCTGCCCAGCATGCTCACTCCCGGAAAAAATACCAGGCCGATAAGGATGCCGAGCTGTGCCCAGTCCATCGTTCCTGCTGTCGTCGGAGAGACGAATTTGTTGCGTGTCAGCTGCTGCATGATCAGTCCGCAGACTGCAAGCGATGCCCCGGCAATGATAATCGATACAGTACGGGGCAGCCGGCTGTTCAGAAGTATGCTCTGCTGATCTTCACTCAGGCTGAATATATCTCTCGGATGCAGTTCAACAACGCCTACAAACATAGACAGGACCGATAAAAGAAAAAGTAATACTATAAGTACGTCTAATCTGAATAATTTTCCTATCATAGAAAGCCACCTTAACTGATAATGATTATCAATGATAACCATGGTTCCAATTATACAGTGAAATATTTGATTTTCAACTGAAGTTTGAATATTTACATATAAAAAAACCGGCCGTCATCACAGACGGCCGGTTTTGTTCACAAAACATTAACAATTGTCTAGTTGATGATGATCGTTTCCCCCGTCGGTGCACTCCCCCCGCCGGACAGGATGGACATCACTGTGCGGAGCGCCTCCGGATTGGAACGCTCCGGCGACTCCCCTTCTCTGATCGAGGGACGGTAGCTGAGTGCATAAACATCCACATCCTCTTTCCTGAGTTCAATAGCCGTGGAATGCGTGAGTGCTTCGATTGCGCCCGTCACTGTATAGTACAGATTCCTTTCGAACACATCTTCAAACGAAGGTTCTATGACATTGATGATCTTGGCATCGCGTTCATCCTTCAGCATCGGACGGAGCGTGCGGATGCCGAGATATGTCCCCCAGACATGTTCATACATCACCTGGTTGAACTCGTCGAAAGAAACATCATACACCGAACGGTTCTCAGTGAAAATCGTATGTACAAGTATGATGCCGTTCAGTGTACTGTACTCTTCCTGTATTTCCTCCATGATGGCCATCCAGTCTATCTCCTTCGACTGCTCAAGCATGACCACCTTATGGTTCCCTTCCGAACTTTCCTGAAGTTCTTCCAGGAGGTTGTCCAGCTCAATATGGTCGACGCCGGCCAAAATCACGTTCGCACCCTGTTCCGCCAAATCCATCGACAGCTCTCTGCCCAGTGATTTCGCGGCGTTTGACACAACATACGTCTTATCCTGCAACTCCATGGCTACCTCCTGAATTTCTACAATGAATTATATATACATTGTAAACCTTAACGATCCACAATACAATTATGACCCGCTGTTTAAACACACTCAGGCCGGAGGATTTTATTCGACGGTGATCTGTTTTTCAGGCATTGTGTGAAGCTGGTAGGCATCCACATGGGAAATTACGGAATACTCCCCGCCCTCTTCGAAAGTATAGCCTATGGTGTAGAGGCCATTTTCAGAATGCTCCGCTTCAATCATGTCCAGGGAGTTGCCGTCAGCATCAAGCATCTCGAACCTGACCTTGTCCGCATCAGTCACATCCTCTTCATTCGAAGTGACATGTGCAGTGAAACTTTCTTTCTCACCCGCTTTTGCTGTCCCGGGAACTTCAAGATCCACTTCCAGGGACCTCACTTCTTCGTCCGCCTCTTCGTGTGAGCCATGGTCCCTGCTCTCTGAATCGGCATCATTCCCGCATGCTCCCAGCAGAATCACACCTGCGAGCATAGCCGTCATCCATAATCTTGATTTCATAATCCAATCTCCTCCCGCTATTCTGTCCCGGTTACATTCCAAAGACCTGATATCCATTTTAGCATGTATGATATACCAGAATTTGACCGATATATGAAAGTTGGTTGAAATAATTTTGACAGATGTGTGCAGAACGGCTTTTTTCAGGAGTGGCTCTTATTGTCGATCGAGAACCGATGATAAGCCCCCATGCCGCTCCTGTCTTCGATTCCATTTCGATGATAAGACAACCCGTTCTCTTATGGTCGATCCACTTTCGATGATAAGAGCCGGCCTCCTCTTATTAACGACTTCACTTCGAAAATAAGACAACCGGTTCTCTTATTTTCGATCGAGAACCGATGATAAGCGCCCATGCCGCTCCTGCCTTCGATTCCATTTCGATGATAAGGCAGGCCGTTCTCTTATGGCCGATACACTTTCGATGATAAGAGCCGGGCTCACCAAAAAGCCGGGAAGCTGTCTCCTGCAGCCTCCCGGTCACTTACTTCCTGATATGTGCCATCAGGTTTGCCATTTCGATGGCGCCGGCTGCGGCATCGGCGCCTTTGTTGCCTGCTTTTGTACCGGCGCGCTCGATGGCCTGCTCGATGTTCTCTGTCGTGATGACCCCGAACATGACCGGCACCCCTGTTTTCATGCCTGCCTGGGAAATGCCTTTTGCCGCTTCGTTGCAGACGTAGTCATAATGGGTTGTGCTGCCGCGGATGACACAGCCGAGTCCGATGACTGCATCGTACTTGCCGCTTTCGGCAAGTGTTTGTGCCGCGAGCGGGATTTCAAATGCTCCCGGAACGTACACAAGGTCTATATCCTCGGATTTCACATCATGACTGACGAGCATGCCTTCCGCACCGTCCACCAGCTGCGAGGTGATGAAATCGTTGAACCTTCCTGCGACTATCGCAATTTTCAAGTCTGTACCGATTATTTTCGTTTCTATCCTATTCATTTGAGGCTGCCTCCTAGAGTAGATGTCCAAGTTTATCTTTTTTCGTTTTCAGATAATCCTTATTTACGACGTTGGCTTTAACGATATGGCTGCGGCGGTTGACAGTGAGCCCTTCGGCTTCGAGGCCTCTGATCTTCCGCGGATTGTTGCTAAGCAGTGTGACGGTGCGGATGCCGAGCTGTTTCAGCATCTCAGCCGCAACGTCATACTCCCTGAGATCGGCATCGAAGCCGAGATGTTGGTTGGCACTGACGGTGTCGTATCCCTGCTCTATCAGTTCGTAGGCCTTCAGTTTGTTGATAAGCCCGATGCCGCGGCCTTCCTGTCTCATATAGAGGATGACACCACCTTCACTGCTCATGATCTTCATTGCGCGCTTGAGCTGGTCCCCGCAGTCGCATCTTTGACTGTGGAAGACGTCACCCGTCAGGCATTCCGAATGGATCCGGACGTTCATTTCCGGGGATAAAGTGCCGTGCACAAGAGCCAGATGCTCCTTGCCGGTGGTGTTGTCCACGAAGCCGTACATTTTGAAATCCCCGAAATCCGTCGGCAGTTTGACCGTGCTCTCAAGCGTCACACCGGAGTGTTTCTTCATATATTTCTGCAGATCTTCAATCGTGATCATTTTCAGGCCATGCCTCTCTTTATACACTTCGAGGTCATCGACCCGCGCCATCGTGCCGTCATCATTCATGATTTCACAGATGACACCGACCGGTGAACCGCCGGCAAGTTTTGCCAGATCCACAGCCGCTTCCGTGTGCCCCATGCGCTCGATGACGCCGCCGTCTTTCGCAACGAGCGGGAAGACGTGACCGGGCGTATTGAAATCCGTCTGTTTCATATCCGTGTCCGCCAGGGCACGGATCGTGTCGAACCGCTCATGGGCGCTTATGCCCGTCGTCCCCGACACATGATCCACCGATACGGTGAAAGCTGTGCTGTAGGGATCGCTGTTTTGTGCGGCCATCGGTGTGAGCCCGGCCCGGCGGGCGATTTCAGACGTCACGGGCGTGCAGATCAGCCCACGCGCATATGTCGCCATGAAATTCACTTCATCCGCTGTAATAAAATCCGCAATGCCGATGAGATCCCCCTCATTTTCACGGGTTTCATCATCCACTACAATCACCAGTCTGCCCTGTTTCAGCTCGCGGACTGCATCTTCTATGGAATCAAACATGCCCAGCACCCGCCCCAAGCAGATGCTCAACATGCTTCATCAGCATATCCGCTTCAATATTTACAATGTCGCCCCGCCCTTTATTGGCAAGCGTCGTCCGTCCGCGCGTCCCCGGGATCAGATTCAATATGATTTCAGATGAGTCCGCCGCAGTGTCGAACAGTGTCAGGCTGATGCCGTCCACCGCCACCGACCCCTTTTCCGGCATGTACTTCATCAGGCGGTCCGGCACTCTGATCCGCATGACCATCGCCTCCCCGTCATGGCTGATATCCGTCACTTCACCGGTGCCGTCAACATGCCCGGACACCATGTGGCCGCCGAGACGTGTCGACAGGGTCAGGGCACGCTCCAGGTTCACTTCGTCGCCGTCGGTAACAGAGCCGAGGCTCGTGATGCGTTTCGTCGCGTTCACCATTTCCACTGTGAATAACCCCTCTTTTATCTCCGTTACCGTCAGGCACGTGCCGTTCACGCTGATGGAATCCCCGAGTGCGATGTCACCGAAGATTCCTGTTTCAATCTCAAATGCCGTAAGCTCACCTGTATCCGTCGTCCTCTCAACTCTGCCAACCTGTTCGATTATTCCTGTAAACATATTGCTCAAGCCTTTCTGTAGGTTATTTTCAAATCCGGCCCGAGCTTCTCAACATCAACCAGTTCCAGCTGCACCGCCCTGTCCATGGAAGGTATGCCCTCCTTGAACAGACTGTGCTTCGATTCTCCAAATATTTTCGGGGCAACGTATAAAAATATCTGGTCATACAACCCTTCTTTTATGAACGATGTGAGGACAGAAGCACCACCCTCGACAAAAAGTGATGTCAACTTCATTTCATAAAGGTCACGGAGCACACCTTCAAGGCTCCAGTCACCGATTTTCACATCACACCGGTCTCCATATTTCAAATTTTCCTCATTCGTCGTGTAGATGACAGGCCGCCTGGGGTGATGGAAAATTCCAAGGTCCTCCCTGAGCGCCCCGCTGCCGAGCAGGACGACCGGCCTGGGCGACCGGCCGCCACCCTCGAGCCGTGTGGTCAGCAGCGGATCATCACGGAGCAGTGTATGCGCCCCAACAAGTATCGCGTCGTGCACATTGCGCTCGTAATGGACATCCGTCCGCGCCGCCTCCCCTGTGATCCACCTGCTTGTGCCGTCCCCCAGTGCCAGCCTGCCGTCCGCGCTCACCGCGCATTTCAGCGTGATGTTCGGCCGGCCCCGCTCCAGGTGATTGAAGAATTCCCTGTAGAGCGCCCGGGCTCCATCCGACGGCGTATGTTCCACATGGAGCCCTGCACGGGCCAATACCTCATGCCCGCTCACTTTGGGATTAAGGTCTCGTTCAGCATAGAAAACATTCCTGATCCCCGCCCCGATGATCGCATCGGTGCACGGCGGCGTCTTCCCGTGATGGGAACACGGCTCCAGCGTCACGTAGATGTCGGCGCCCGCAGGGTCCACGCTGCATGATGCGAGCGCCTGCCTTTCGGCATGCGGCTGGCCGTAGCCGAAATGCGCCCCCATGCCTATGATACTGCCGTCTTTGACGACGACTGCACCTACCGGCGGGTTCTTTCCTGTCTGGCCCTGGGTCATTCCGGCAAGGTCAAGTGCCATCTTCATATATCGATTCAAGTTTTTCCCTCCTGAATATGAAAACGCCGGAGGATATCATCATATCCTCCGGCGTCGATTAATGTATGCAGAAATAAGCATTGCAAAAAAGCAATACCAAACATAACGTACCATTTCCGGGTAACGCAAATAAGCGCCTCCCGATATACGCTGCATGTCTTCTCTCTCCCATCCAGACTCTGACTGTCGGCTTCAGACTTGCACTGAATCAGCCGTACCGTAGAAACAGTACGGGTCGCGGGCTCGCTTCAAAGCTTACCGCCGGTTGGGAATTCCACCCTGCCCCGAAAGAATCATAGTATTCAGTTGAAAAACTCTACCTTAATCATATGACATATATATGAAAAGTCAACCCAATTGCTCCGGCCGCTGGCCGGGCGGCAGAAAAGCCCCTGCATGCCGGCGGCATACAGGGGCCTGTGAATCTTTTTATTTTACTTCATCAAAGACGAAATCCTCATCCTGGATCGGCTCGACATTGAGCGCGAGCACATAGCCGTCACCTTTGACGCTGAAGAAATCGTGGTTCTTCGTCGTCGTATCCAGTGCGTTTTCAATGATCGGGTTGAATGACTTCTCTTCGAAGTATGCATCATAACCCAGATTCGCGAGCGCTTTATTCGCGTTGTACTGGACATAATTCAGCACATCTTCTGTCAGGCCGAGTTTGTCGTACAGATCCTTCGTGTACTTCTCTTCATTGGCGTACAGTTCTTTGAGCAGTTCGTACATCTCTTTATCCGCACGCTCCTGCTCCTCGTCCGTCAGTTCCGCTTTCATCATCTGCGCATCAAGGCCGGTGAATACTCCGTGGATGGATTCATCCAGCAGGATCTTCCTGATAATTTCACCGCTTGTTGTCATCCTGCCCTGTCCGGCCAGGTACAGCGGGTAATAGAATCCTGAGTAGAAGAGGAAAGATTCCAGAAATACGCTTGCAACACGCGCCATGTACTGGTCATACAGGGACGGGTTCCTGCCGTACAGCTCATGGTAGCGGCTCACGATCTTGTCCGCCTTGAATTTGAGCTCTTCGTTTTCAAGAACCCAGTTATCCAGCAGATCATCGGTCTCTTTGGACGGCAGCAGCGTCGTAAAGATATGGGAGTATGATTTGGCGTGGACCTGCTCCATCATTCCCATGAATGAATACACCGCTTTTTTCCTGAGATCTTCGGTATGCAGCATGATGAGCGGCATGCCGTCGTCCGCCTGGTGGGTGTCGAGGCCGGTCAGACCGGCCAGGACTTTCTTGAATGTATCTTTTTCATCATCCGACATGCCTTCCCATGATGCAAGGTCCTTTGAGACTTTGAATTCCGTCTCCACCCACATCTGTGAAATGTTCTGACGCCAGAATACGTTGGTCATGTCATCTTCTTTGTTCCAGTTTACTGCAATCATTTTAATGACTCCTTTGCCATAGATCGTTTAGATTATACGGAGCAGCTTGTGCACTCTTCCACGCTGAGCAGTTTGTTCCTTGTGTAGTACAGGGATTTCAGCCCTTTGTGGTGTGCGTAGATATAGAGTCTCGCAAGTTCCCTTGTGGAGATTTCAGAGTTCACATACAGGATTGTACTGATGCCCTGGTCCACATGCTGCTGGATTGTTGCGATCATGTCGATGAGTCTCATCTGATCCGTGTTGAATGCACTCTTGTAGTACCACATTGTCTCCGGGCACAGGAACGGCATCGGATAGAATGTTTCGGAGTTGCCGTAAGTCCTGCGTTCGATCATATCGACGATCGGCATGACGGAACTTGTCGCATTCTGTACATAGGATATGCTCTGTGTCGGCGCGATTGCCAGACGGTATGCATGGAACAGACCGTGTGCCTTCACCTCTTCTGAGAGCGCCTTCCAGTCTTCCGTCGTCGGGATGTGGATATCCGAGAACAGGGCAGCCACTTTATCCGATTCCGGTTCCACAGCCCGGGCTGTATACTTTTCAAAATATTCACCTGTTGCATAGTCTGACCGTTCGAAATCCTTGAATGTACGGCCGCGTTCTTTGGCGATCATCATGGATTTCTCAAGCGAGTAGTAGTTGAGCAGCATGAAGAATACGTTGGCGAAGTCGCGTGCCTCACGGGATTCATAGTTGATCTTGTTCTTGGCCAGGTAGCCGTGCAGGTTCATCGCCCCGAGACCGACCGAGTGCAGCTCATCATTCGCCTTTTTGACGCCCGGCGCATTCGCAATTGCCGTATCATCGCTGACCACCGTCAGCGCTTCTATGCCTTCATGGACGGATTCACGGACTTTGCCAGACTCCATTACGTTCGCAATGTTGAGCGATCCCAGGTTGCAGGAAATGTCACGGCGGATTTCATCGTCCGTGCCGTAGTCATTGATCGTGGATGTTTCCTGCAGCTGGAAAATTTCAGTGCACAGGTTGCTTATTTTGATCTGGCCGACTTCCTTCAGAGGGTGCACCTTGTTGGCATTGTCCTTGAACATGATATAAGGATAGCCGGACTGGAGCTGTGTCTGCGCAATCGTGTTCAGCATTTCCCTCGCCTCGAACTTGCGCTTTTTCACTTTGTCGTTGGCCACGAGCTCGTCATACATCTCATCCAGGTTCATGTCATCGAGCGTCTGGCCGTATTCACGTTCCACAGTGTGCGGTGCGAACAGATAGAATGGTTCATCGTTTTTCGCCAGGTCGAAGAACTTGGACGGGACGACAAGGCCCGTGGAAATCGTTGCCAGGCGGATGTCTTCGTCCGCATTCACTTTTTTAGTGTCCAGGAATTCCGGCAGATCGTAATGGAAGATGTTCAGGTAGACAGCACCCGCACCCGGCCTCTGGCCGAGCTGGTCGGCATAGCCGAAGCCGCCCTCAAGCGCCTTGGCAACAGGCAGCACACCTTTGGCCACACCTTCGATGCCCTTGATCGCTTCACCGCGGGCGCGCAGTTTTGACAGGTTGATCGCGACGCCGCCTCCGATCTTGGACAGCTGTTTTGCAGTGGAGTCAATGTAGTTGATGGAGTTCAGGCTGTCATCCACTTCAAGCAGGAAGCATGAAACCATCTCTCCGCGGCGTGCACGCCCTGCGTTCAGGAATGTCGGTGTCGCCGGCTGATAGCGCTGTTCAAGCATTGAGAGGACGAGTCGTTTCGCCTGTTCCACATCCCCTTTTGAAAGATACAGGCTCACGATGACAACATGCTGCTTGTAGTCTTCAAGGTACTGCTTTTTGTCGTTCGTCTTAAGCGTATAGTCCTTGAAAAATTTGCTCGCAGCCATATAGCTTTTGAATTCGAAGGGGATGGACTCGGCGTATTCAACGATTTCCATCACAGCGTCCTCGGAATACTCTTCGAACAGGTCATAGTAGAAGTCATTGTCCACGAGGTAATGGAGACGCTCAAGCTCGCTTCCGAAATGGATCGTCTTGTCCCCCACTTCCTCTTTGAATACCTGAAGTGCCTCCTGGTCCTTGTCCAATTGGTAGAATCCCGTTTCGTCGCGCTTTGTGACTTCGTTATTCAGCTCAATGTGATTGTATTTCTTCTCGTCTAATACTTTCATGTATAGCCCCTGCCTTTTCAATGAATTCTTCTCTTTGTCCGGGAGTACCATGCAGCTCGAATTTCATCAGGAGCGGCACACTGTACTCATTGCTAATATGCTCTCCGGCCATTGCATAATTGGCACCCCAGTTGCGGTTCCCGCTTGATGCCACCGCCACCATCCTCCGGTGGTTGACACGGAGGAAGGATTTGACTTGCGACGGCACGCCCCCGTAACCGTAGGTGCTCGTCACCAGGATGAACGGTTCGTCTACCGGCTCATCTTTGTTCGCGGCACGGATTTCGTATGTTCCGAAGTGTTCGCCGGCCTTTGAATTTTTGATGAACCGCCGCACGTTCCCTGTCATGGAATAGAATGCGATTATCATGCCATCCCCCCTTCCATCATGCTGGCCAAAATAAAATAAACGAACTGACGTTCGATTAGATCTTTTGCCTTCATTTTATAAATACACACATAGTCGAGGAACTAAACACTATATCTTGTGTTCAGTTGTAAAGTTAAACACCATATGTACTGTTTTCCATCTACTATGATGCCATACATAATCTGTTTAGGCAAAGGAAAGATTTGTAATTTCATGAGGCCGTATTCACATAAAACGTTCCGAAGTCCCTCCACTCATATGTTAGACTGTATCCATGATTCATAAAAATATTTTTAGTAAAATTCTTTATATGATAAAGTATGAAACTTTATATTTTCAATTGGAGGCCACTTTTAATGAACAGCACAGTCAAGGGAATCATAGCCCTGGTCATTTCCTCCCTCGGTTTCAGCCTGATGGCGGTTTTCGTCAAATACAGCGGTGATCTGCCCACCGTCCAGAAGGTGTTTTTCAGGAACATCGTGTCCATGCTGATGGCACTCGGTTTTGTCATCTACTACAGGGAGAAGTTTTTCGGACACAGGGAGAACCAGCTCCTTCTCATCACCCGTTCGGCTTTCGGCGTCATCGGTGTCGTGCTCAACTTCTTCGTCATCGACAGGATGGTCCTCAGCGATGCTGACATACTTAACAAACTCAGCCCCTTTTTCACAATCATCCTCTGTGCGATATTTCTGAAGGAATATGTGCGCAAATACCAGATAATCTCCATCGTCATCGCCTTTGCCGGCGCCATCTTCATCATCAAGCCGTCGATGTCGAGCGATACGGTGTACGGACTGATCGGTGTTCTGGGCGCGCTGTTTGCAGCCGGGGCATACACGGTGCTCCGCGTCCTGGGCAGCCGGGAGAAGTTCTATACGACAGTGTTCTATTTCTCGTTCTTCTCATGCGCCGTCCTGCTGCCGTTTTTCATCTGGCAGTACGAACCCATGACCACAATCCAGTTCTGGGCGCTGATCCTCTCCGGCGTATTCGCGGCCATCGGCCAGTTCGGACTCACAATCGCCTACAGTTTCGCACCCGCCAGGGAGATATCCATATTCTTCTATTCGACAATACTGTTCACAGCCGTTTTCAGCATCGCCGTCTTCGGAGATGTTCCGGACACATTGTCAGTCATCGGATACATCATCATTTTTGCCGCGAGCTACTATATGTACATGAAAAACAAACCGGGCAGAACATGATACCGCAAACAGGCAAGCCGGCCCAAAGGATTCGTTGGACCGGCTTATTTTTTACGGCTTCATTCTGTCACAAAGACCCCTTCCCTGTGCGCTTCAATCGTTTCAAGGAAGTGAGGACAGTAATGCTTCAGCTTATAGTTGCCGACACCCTGGATGTTCACCATATCCTGTTTGCTCCGGGGCATCTTTTTGGCAAATTCCCTGAGGGTTGCATCCGTAAAGATATCCTCCTGGCCCACCCCGTATTTATCCGCCAGCCGCTCCCTTGTATCTGCAAGCTTGCCAAACAGCAGTTCATTCGGGGAGGAGGCTGTGCTGATATCCACTTTCTCATTGAAATGCTTTCTGAACGGCACTGTCATGATTACGGCATCTCCATCGAGCACCACTTCGCTTTTTTGGACAGTATGGAGGTGTTCCTCCTCTATATGGAGATACCCCCGCAATATCAGCTCATCAAGCACATGGCTGATTTCCCCTGTCAGATAGCTCTCCATATTGCCGAAGGATTCCAGTTCCTCAAGGCTGTGGGAAGTGACATTCTCACTCATCTCACCCCTCAGGACCTGAATCGTCTGCTCACGGGTCAGCGGCAGCGTACACTCTTTGATGAGCTTAATCACTTCAGCTGCTTCGGGCGTCATATCATAATCACGACCTTCATCCGTGCAGTTGGAGCAGGTGAGGCATTCCTCCACATATTCGTCCGGATCAAAATATTTCGTGATGAAGCTGCTCAGGCATTTCGATGTCCGGTTGTACTGGATCATCCTGTCCAGTTTTGCCCGCATATGATCCTTGTACTGGTCGGATGAACTGGAACGGTCGATGAAAAACTGGTGGAGGTTGACATCACGCGGACTGGACAGGAGGATGCATTCGCTCACTCTCCCGTCCCGTCCGGCACGGCCGATTTCCTGATAATAACTTTCGACATCACCCGGCAGGTTATGGTGGATGATGAACCGGATATCCGGCTTGTCTATCCCCATGCCGAAAGCGTTGGTTGCAACGACAATCCTTCTGCCGCCCGATACGAACTCGCGCTGGTTGGCGTTGCGTTCCTCTTTGCCAAGCCCTCCGTGATATATGACGTTATCCACACCATTGTCGGCAAGGAACAAAGAAATCTTCTCCACTTCCGCCCGTGTGGCCGCATAGATGATTCCGGCTCCGCCTGGATGGTCCTCTATATATGACAGGATGAACTGTTCCCTCTGATACGTCCTGTTCACACTGAGGTGCAGGTTCTCCCGCGCCACACTGGTGGTGAAGACATTGTCCGTGTCGATTCCGAGAAGTTCCTGGATGTTTTCCTGTACCTCAAGTGTGGCGGTGGCGGTCAAGCCAATGGTCACTGCCTCCGGGAGGAGCTTTTTCAGTACCGGTATGATGCTCTGATAGCTCGGCCTGAAATCATGCCCCCATTTGGAAATACAATGCGCTTCATCAAATGCCACGAGCGGCACATCAAGACGCAGGATCAGATTCCTGAATGCTTCGCTGTTGAAGCGTTCAGGGGCAACGTAGAGGAACTGGTAGTCTCCGCGTTCCAGGTTCACCATCAGTGAATCTATTTCCCTCTTTTTCAGTGTGGAATTCAGGTAGGCAGCAGGAATGCCCTGGCTGTTCAATGATTCCACCTGGTCCCGCATCAGTGAAATCAGCGGAGAGATGACCAGTGTGAGTCCGGAGTGTTTCAGACCCGGCACCTGGAAACAGATTGATTTCCCCGACCCAGTCGGCAGTATGCCCAGTGTATTGTTGCCGGCCAGCACCGAGCCGATGATCTCCTCCTGTCTTGGCCTGAATGTATCGAATCCAAAATACTGTTTTAGAATATTTCTCATGTCAAAACCATTCCCACCATATACCGGCCGATGCCGGCGTTCGTTTTTACTGATATATAATTATACATTATTTCCGGAGTATTTTGTTGTTTCCACAATCATTTTCCAGTATGAAATTTTTGTTGCACCAATGAAAAAAAGCCCGGAACATGCCTGTTCCGGACGAAGTTTCATTTTACATCTTTTCTTTGACAAGCTCTTTTGACAGTTTGTAGTCTATCGCTTTGAAGAGGCTCTTCATCCACAGGTGATGGGCGTACAGGTTCGCATGTGCATCTGCTGCATCGATGGCTTTGAACTGGATTTTAGAACCTGTGCTCTTTTGTGAGAGCTTGTGCAGATGGTAGGAAGGAATCGTGCCGACCTGCGGTGCCGTCGTCACTTTGTTGAAATCATTCAGCGCCAGCACCGGCTGGCTGTCCGCAATATGCACACCACCCTTGACCCCGGCGTGTTCAATGCCGGTATCCTGAAGCGCGATTTCAGGGCCATCCACATAAAGTGCCACCCTGTTCTTTTCATTCCTCACCGTATACTCTCCGCTTTCAAGCTTCTCATATATTTCATCCGGAACATCGGGACGCCTGACGATATGGTAGACATCCGAAAGATAGACTTCGACAAGCGCGTAAGTATCGACACCCCAGTTCACCTCGCTCCGCCGTTTCATCATGTTGAACAGCTCATCATGGTGTGCCGTATAGTCACGGCACATGATGATTTCGTCACCGGATTTCATGACGTTCGAGCCTTCGGTTTTCAATCCGCCCGCTACAGCAAGATAGATGCGGTTGCCCTTTTTCTGCGGGATGAATTCCAGTTCATCCCCGCGGTCGAAAAGATAGATGCGGTTGAGGAATATTTCCCGGCCGCCGGACTTCGCCTTGAACCCGGCACCGCTGAAGGCGATCACTGTCGGTTCCGTAAATTTAATGATTGAATGCTGGTGTGTCATTTCCACAGTCGGCGCCGCCTTGTCGTTGCCGACCAGCTGGTTTGCCAGCTGGTGCGCCAGCCGGTCGCACGCGCCGTTATATTCATTGCCTTTGGCGGACGGTTCCGGATCCAGGGTCTGCAGGATCGTGAGCAGCCCGCTGTCCTGTACTATGATGCTCATGCCGCCACCTCCATTCTGCCAAGGAATGCCCTGACTTCCTCTATCACCAGGTCACACGGCTCTATTGTATTGTGCGCCTCCATCACTTTGACTGGCGAATAAAGGAATGTGAGCGTGTGTTCGGTCGTCTGCAGTTCTTTCAAGTATTCATGTGTTCCCTTTAGAAATCCATCAGCGATCCTCGCCCTTTCGGAATCGCTGATGGGCTTTTCCTGCTGGTACGTGATGTGGCAGTCTCCATTTGCAAAAATCATCTTTCTTCCTCCTATTTACGCCTAGTTATCCCTGTAGAATATCGCGAGTTCCCCTGAAACGAACTCCGCCATGCCGCTGATTATGAACTCCATGACGACAATCGCGGCGATGACACCGACAAAAGCGAACAGTACGCCCACGATCTTGATGTCGTTCTCAATGAGATATGTCACGACAAAATGCGTGAACAGCACGATGGCGATGACGAGCAATATTAATAGTATAGTTATCATGGTTTCACCCCGAAACATCCAAACTGATTTTAACCCATTCCCTCAGACTGTTGATCATATATATCTGTACAGCCCCGGCTGCATATTTGGTGACAAGCTCTTCCTTTGTATAGCTGCGTTCCGAAATCACCCCTGCACGCATCAGGGAGCGGCGCATCACACCGCCGAGCAGTCCCTCGGACAGCGGCGGAGTATGGAAAGTCCCCGCTTCCTCCACGACCAGGCTGCCGATATTAAATTCTGTGATACGATGATTCTCATTATAATACAAAACGATGGGGAATTCATCGTCCACACTGTCATAGTGATGACGCACCGTCGTCTTGTGGCGGAGGAATTCCGCCGGTGCAATGATTGGCGCGGCCGCAAGTTTCGCGTGAGCCGCCTCCATTTCTTCAAGCGTCGCATGGCTGAGAGACACCCTGCCGGAGCTGTCGGCTTCGGCACGCAGTTTGAAATCCCCGGCTGCAAGTCCATTATCTTCCAGATAGGAAAGGACAGCCTTTTTGAACTCGGGCGCCTGCCACGAGAACGCAGCAGCAGAATCCCTGATGCGCGATTCATGGAGATCAAAACGCCTGATTATGCCATTCCGCAGGCTCATGGTTTCGATTAGGCGGTACACGCCGGAAGCGAGAAATCTTGTTTTCGCGACCATCTCTTCATACTCCGCAGCAGGATCGGAATCATATGTGATGCCTCCGCCGGCGCCGTATGTGAAGCGTCCGTCTTCCATATAGAGCGTCCGGATCGGCACGTTGAACACCGATGCACCTCCCGGGAACATGATTCCGAGCGTGCCGCAGTAGAACCCTCTCGGTGTGCTTTCCAGATCTTCGATGATGTCCATGGTGATCATCTTGGGCGCACCGGTGATGGAGCCGCAGGGGAACAAGGCTTTCATGATTTCAGGCAGCCCCGCTTCATCCGCAAGCTTCGCTTCAACCGTTGAAGTCATCTGATAGACCGTCTCATACTTTTCGATTGTGAACAGGTGCGGCACCGAAACCGTCCCCCTTTTGGCGACTTTGGACAGGTCATTCCGCAGAAGGTCCACAATCATCACATTCTCCGCCCGGTCCTTTCCGGACTCTTTCAGAAACCGGAAGCTTTCCCCGTCAGACACCGGATCACTGTGACGCTTAGAAGTGCCCTTCATCGGCCGCGTCCTTATGTGCCGGTCTTCATCCACTTCAAAGAACAGTTCCGGGGAACAGCTGACAATTGCCTTCCCTTCCCACGTGATGAACATTGCATAGTCTCCGTTGTCACCCGCGGTGAGCTGCTGGAACAACCCGTGCGGGTCCCCTTCAAAATCACCGCCGAGACGTGTCGTATAGTTCACCTGATATGTGTGGCCTTCCTTTATATATTCGCGGATCTTCCCGACACTCTCCATGAAAGACTCGCGGCTCTCAAGGAATCCGGCTTCCCCCATCCGGTAGAAGCCCGTGCCCGCATACTGCTCCAGAAACCTGCCCCTGTCCACAGGTTTGTCAAAGACCCCGATGATGAAGTCACCGGACTCCGCTTCATAGGACAGTGCCAAAATCACATATCTGCCTTCCGCTGAATACTCCGCAGCCCGGCGGAGCGCCGCATCGTATGTATGCCGCTCAGGTGTCATCACTTCCAATGGATTGATGAAATAAAAGTCTTCTACCCTGTCATTTCTTTTGAATTTCGTGTGTACGTACATGATGTCCACCTTCCATTACCGTCCTGATGAATGACTCCAGCTGCTTTTTGCCATGCTCGGACAGGATCGCTTCCGGATGGTACTGGAGCCCGGCAATATCATATTCCTTATGGCGGATGGCCATCACCACACCGTCCCCGGTCCAGGCGGAAACCTCAAAGCCCGGCGGGACTTCCCCCTCCGCCACCAGTGAATGGTAGCGCGTCACATTGAACGGCGAGGGAATATCCCCGAACATCCACCCGCCGTCATGGATAGCGGCCGAGATATGCCCGTGGACGGGACGCGCACCGCGTCCGACAGTCCCGCCCGCCATGTGCCAGATCATCTGATGGCCGAGGCATATTCCCAGGATCGGCACAGTACCCCATGCATCCTTTATGAAATCAATCACTTCCGGCCTGTCCGCCGGATGGGAGGGCCCCGGCGAAATGACGATCCCTGAAATATCCAGTTCCTCCATCATCCCCCCATGGAGCGCCTCCGGTTTTGTGACGATCACTTCAATATCCCAGGCGCTATCCTCCATATAGTGGACCAGATTGTATGTAAACGAGTCATGGTTGTCTATCATGAGAATATTCATTGCTTCACAGGTTTCCTTTGCTTTTATTTTCTACATTTTACCACAGAATGGCATCATGCAAAAATATGTCCCCTATCAGTCCTATGATGGATGAAAAAATATTTACAGTATTGTACAATGGATAGCAGCACCTTTTCGGAAATCGAAATAAAATGTTCCGGAATATATAAAATCTTAAGAAGAAGGTTGAAATTTAATGTCAGAAACAAAACAGAAAATATGGACAAAGGACTTCACCCTCATCGTCATCGCCAATTTCTTCATCTTTGCCGCGTTTCAGATGACGCTTCCGACCCTGCCTTTGTTCGTCCAGGAAATCGGTGCAAGCGACCGCTGGATCGGCATCGTCGTCGGCATATTCACATTCTCTGCGCTCCTCATCCGACCGACGGCGGGCAAGATGCTCGATACGAAAGGACGGGCGCCCGTCTTCCTGACCGGCCTCGTCATCTTCGTCATCTCCATGTTCTCGCTGGCGGCCAGTTACACGATTGCCATCCTGCTGCTGGTCCGTATCATGCAGGGCGCCGGCTGGGGGCTTTCCAGCACATCCTCCGGTACGATCGCAACGGACCTGGTGCCGAAAGAACGTCGCGGAGAGGGGCTGGGATACTACGGTTTGAGCGGTAATATCGCGCTCGCCTTCGGTCCGGCCCTCGGACTCTTTTTGACAGACCATATATCATTCACGATGCTTTTTTCAATCTGCGGCATACTCGGTTTCACCGCACTCATGCTCGCACTTAACATCAGATACAAAAAAGGGGAGAAACCGGAACAGGATCCGAAGACCAAAGACACATATGTCCCGCATTTCGACATTGTTGAAAAACGGGCACTGCCGGCGGCATCCCTCCTGTTCTTCATCACCGTCACATTCGGGGGCATCGCCACATTCCTCCCCGTGTACACGTTCCAAAAAGGATTCGATTCACAGTACATCCAGTTCTACTTCGTAATCTACGCAGCATTCCTGATGCTCTCAAGGCTCTTTGCCGGCAGGCTCTATGACAGGCGCGGCATCGCCGTCGTCTTCGTACCGGGGTCACTGTCCATCATCGCCGCCATGATCATGCTCGGTTTCCTGCCGAACCCTGCATACCTGTTCATCGCAGCCGCACTCTACGGATTCGGCTTCGGGTGCGTACAGCCCGCACTGCAGGCATGGGCCGTCAACCGTTCAGAGAACAACAGGCGCGGCATGGCAAACGCCACATACTTCTCAGCCTTCGACCTCGGCGTCGGGTTCGGGGCGATGATGTACGGATTCATCGCAGAAGCATTCGGCTACAGCACCATCTATTTCACCAGCGCGTTCAGCGTCACACTGTCCCTCATCCTGTTCATCATCATGATGAACAGATTAAACAAAGAACAATCCAATGCACCCGGCATATAAATCCGCCCTTTTTAGTTTATCCCTCTTGATAAGGGGGAACTTATTTACTAGAACAGGAGTTTATGAGTATCCATTCTTTATTAACCAGGGAGGAATTGATAATGGGTTGGATTATAACGTTGATCGTAGGCGGTATCATCGGTTGGCTCGCAGGTCTTATTCTAGGTAAAGATGTACCGTTCGGCATCATCGGCAACATTATCGCAGGACTCGTCGGCGCATCCATTGCAAACGCCCTCGGTCTCAGCTTCGGACCGACACTCGGCGGCATAAGCATCATCGGCGGACTGATTGGTGCAATCATCCTGATTCTGATTGTGTCATTCATCATGAAAGCGATGGGCGGAAGCAAAGCATAGTACGAACGAAGAATTCCCTCCGGGACAAAAGTCCCGGAGGGAATTTCTTTGTTGTTCAGAAACGTTCCTCTTTGCGGGTTTCTTCAATCAGCCAACGATCCTTTTTGGAATCTGAAAGTGCACGCTCTTCCCGTTCCTTTTTCAGCTTATCCAGTTCTATCTGCATCTGTTTGTTCTCCAGGATATAATTCTCCTGTTTCAATCGCTCTAATTCTTTCTTCTCCTCAAGCTCCTTCAGTTCAAGCTTCTTGTCCTTCTGGTTAAATGTACGGCTGATTGCATACAACGGTATGGAAAACACCATCACGACCGGAATTGTAGCGACCAGAAATTCCAATATGCCCACATCTCCCACCTCTTATCCTGTTAGTAATATTTTACCATATTCATCCATCCCGATGCCTAGATTTCCATGAATATGTAGCCGGATCTTTAAATTGATATCCCCTTTACTTATAATTGATATAACCATCATTTAGAAAGTGGGCGTTTAGATGCAAGTGAATCCGGACAATCTTTTGAATGCGTATGAAAGAGGGTTTTTGGACAGGAACACCAACAAGGTGTCACATCACCCTCCCAAGCTGATCATCAACTCCAATGAAGAAAATATCCTTTCCCCGATCCTCGATGAAATGGAAATATGTGATTCCTTCATCATCTCTGTCGCTTTCATCACTGAAGGCGGGCTTGCCACTTTGAAGTCAACACTGTACGAACTTGGCAGGAGGAATGTCAGGGGACGGATAGTGACTTCCACCTATTTAAACTTCAACAAGCCCAAAGTCTTCCGGGAACTCATTAAACTGAAGAATGTCGATGTGAAAGTGACAGACCAGGAAGGTTTCCATGCGAAAGGTTACATATTCAACAACAGAAAATACAGTGCGATGTTCATCGGCAGCTCCAACCTGACTGACACTGCCCTGAAGAAAAATTATGAGTATAATCTGAAACTCACCAGCCTGGAAAACGGGGAAGTCATCAATCATTTCAATGAGAATTTCGAAGCACTTTGGGACGATGCCTCCCCTGTGGATGAGTCATGGATTGAAAAGTACGAGGCGGACTACGAAGAAGAACCGGAGCGCCGGAAGATCATCCAGATTATTGAAGACCAGTCCAAATATGAATATAAATCCATCATCAAAGACAGGATCGAGCCGAACCTGATGCAAAAGGAAGCCCTGACGCAGCTCAGGAACCTGCGGGAGGCAAATGAAAACAAGGGGCTTGTCATCTCAGCGACAGGGACAGGAAAGACCTACCTTTCAGCTTTCGATGTAAAACAGTACAAGCCGAAAAGGATGCTGTTCCTCGCCCACCGAGAGCAGATACTGGATAAATCCAGGAAGGATTTCTCTTCCCTGATCGACGAACCATCTTCCGCTTTTGGCATCTATAGTGGGAATCAGAAGGACACCGATGCCAAATATCTTTTCGCAACGGTACAGACGCTTTCAAAGGAACATAATCTGAAACAGTTCAATCCGAGTGATTTTGACTACATCATCATCGATGAAGCACATCGCTCCGGTGCTGCTACATACAAGGATATCATCGATTACCTGCGCCCCGGTTTCCTCCTGGGAATGACCGCCACTCCCGAGAGGACTGATGATATGGATATATTCTCTTTATTCGACTATAACATCGCCTATGAAATCAGGCTGCAGCAGGCACTCGAAGAGGAGATACTCTCACCATTCCACTACTTCGGTGTCACAGACTTTGAACAGGACGGAATCACAATCGATGAAACTGCATCACTTTCCCAACTGGTAAATGGCGAACGCATCGATCACATCACAGAAAAAATCGAATACTACGGCCAATCCGGAGAAGAGCGCCGTGGGCTCATGTTCGTCTCCAACAGGCAGGAAGCTGCTGAAATGAGCCATATGCTGAATGCACGTGGCTACAGGACCATCCCCCTTACCGGAAAGAATTCGCAAGAGGAACGACGCAAAGCTGTCCGAAGACTCGAGTCCAATCAGCTGGATTATATCATCACGGTGGATATATTCAACGAAGGGGTTGATATCCCTTCGATCAACCAAGTTGTCATGCTGAGACAGACACAGTCCAGCATCATATTCGTCCAACAGCTAGGACGCGGACTCAGGAAGCATGAACATAAAGATTATCTGACTGTCATAGATTTCATCGGCAACTATAAGAACAACTACATGATACCGATCGCACTCACAGGTGATAAATCCTACGACAAAGACCGGCTCAGAAAAGCGATCAATGCACGTAATCCGATATCCGGGGTTTCAACAATCAACTTCGAAAAGATTGCCAAAGAGAAGATCTATAGATCGATCAACACCTCCACCTTGAATTCCCAGAAGTTCATGCGCGAGATGTATGTCTATTTGAAAAATAAGATCGGCCACCGTCCAAACCTGACAGACTTCAAAAGGGACAAAGATACGATGGACCCGCTCATCATCTTCAGCAAATTCAATCACTACATCGAATTCCTCCAGAAGATGAAAGAGGTCGACGTTACCATACCCGACAGCCATCATCGTATACTGACATTCATTTCCCAGGAAATATCCGAAGGTAAACGGGTCCAGGAAACACTGTTGATATTTGAAGCGATGCAAGGTCCGGTCAATGTACGGGAATTCCAACTGAAGATGGCCAAGGCAGGCTACCACATGACAGACTTGACAATGAAATCAATCATAGGTGTCCTGACCCATCGATTCTTCAAAAAGCAGGAGCAGGACAAATACGGCTATCCACTTGTGGATGTGGATGATGGGACGCTTTACCTCACCCCTGAATTTTCTGAAATGTTGGAAGAGGACATCATGAAGAAACAGGTTGAAGATGTGCTCCAGCTGGCGCTGCTCAACTCGGAGGACTATGATCAGTCAGAGGAACTCTCATTGAACAGTAAATATGGCCGGAAGGATGCCTGCCGTCTACTGAACTGGGACAAGGATGAAGCGTCCACCATGTACGGTTATAAGTATAAGCATGGGACTTGCCCCATCTTCATCACCTACCATAAAGACGATGAAATCGAAGAGACGATAAAATATGAGGATCAGTTCCTCGACCAGCATACGCTGAGATGGTTTACACGGAGCAATCGAAGGTTGGATTCCAAAGAGATCAGGGATATTTTGGATGACCATCGGGAACATGGGCTCCCGATCTATATCTTCGTCAAAAAGGATGATGACGACGGAAAAGATTTCTACTATCTTGGAAAAGCGGAGATCGACTATGAAACCGTTGAAGAGACAACGATGAACGGCCTCAAGCCCGTGGTCACCATGAACATGATGATGGAGCATGCTCTGGATTATGATATCTACAGATACCTCGAGGCACATACCCACTAAAAAACGAGTTGCGGAAAATGATCCGCAACTCGTTTTTCATCTTATTCTCCGTTCTCGTCTTCATCGTCCGGGTTATCCCGGTTATGGTCTTTCAGCAATGCGACCTGCTTGATGAGGTGGTTTTCCATATCAAGCACGATCCACTTGTCGTTTTCTGTGTTTACATAGTCGTCGACTTCGATGTCTGTGTTGATGCTCTGTATCCAGCCGCCGATCGTATCGATGTCCTCGCTCTTGTCGAATGTGATGTCGAATTTTTCTTCCAGGTCATCGAGCAGCACGCGGCCGTTGATGTGGTAGATGTTATCTTCGACTTTGACCAATTCGGGTTCTTCGTCTTCATCGAACTCATCCCGGATTTCGCCGACGATCTCCTCGAGGATGTCCTCCATCGTTATCATGCCTGCCGTGCCGCCGTATTCATCTATGATGAGTGCGATATGGACGCGCTCTCTCTGCATTTTGACGAGTGCATCGCTGATGCGTGACACTTCTGTTATGAGTGGCAGTTCGTGCATGTATTCTTCCGGTGTGACGTCTTCATCGGATACGTGGTTGGTAAGGAACTCTCTTACGTTGATGAATCCGAGAATCTGGTCTTTGTCGCCGGTTGAATCTGCAACGGGGTACCTTGTGAAGTTATGCTCCTTGACGGTTTCCAGGACGTCATCGATATTCACCGGATCTGTCAGGGTGATCATCTGTGTTCTAGGCACCATGATGTCTTTGGCAAGCCTTTCGTCGAATGAGAAGATGTTCTGCATGTATGCCAGTTCCGTCTGGTTGATTTCCCCGCTCTGATAGCTCTGGGTCATGATGATCTTGAGTTCATCTTCCGAGTGGGCCTGTTCTGTCGGTACGTCTTTGAAGCCGATGATCCTGAGCAGCAGTCTGGATGTACCGTTCATGGACCAGATGAGCGGCTTCATGATGACACCGAAGAAATACAGCGGCCCTGAAAATGCCATGGCCATCTTTTCTGCATACTGTATGGCGACGGTCTTCGGCGCAAGTTCACCGACGACGACGTGTATGAATGTCACGATGAAAAATGCAGCCGCTACAGTGAACACTGTATTGAGTTCCTGGGGCAGGCCGAAGAACGAAAACAGGGGATGCAGAATGACTTCGAATGTCGATTCACCGATCCACCCGAGTCCAAGGGCTGTCACTGTGATTCCGAGCTGGCAGGCGGACAGGTAGTAGTCCAGCTTTGCGGTCATACCCTGCACACGCTTTGCCGGCCTGCTCCCTTCCTCCACAAGGTGGTCTATGCGTGACTTCCTTGACTTTACCAATGAAAACTCAGAGCCTACAAAGAGCATTGTAAGCAGTATGAGCAATGTAAATAATACTAAATTTATTAAAGTGGATATGTCCAATTAGTTCCCTTTATATAAAGGGATTCACCTCCGGTAATTTTGACTACAATTTTCCATAAAAGCGCTTTCTACTCTGACTTCTTTCCTGCTGTCAATATTGCGCATCAACACTTGATTCTGCATATCAGCTTTCAAATTCGCCTTCCCAATTGTAGTCACCTCCACTTTTGCCATAATAATTAAGGGTATTCTATCATAATTTCATGCACTTTTACCACCTATATACATAACATTCATAAATATTTCATGGATGAAAAAGATCCGGTCGCCACCGGATCTTTGAGTCAGTATCCTTTTATGAATCCAAACCCGACTGTACCATGTCCGGTATGCACACCAGCAACCGGGACAAGCGGTTCTACGATGAGTTCCAGGTTTTCAAGACGGGATTCGATGCGCTCTTTCCAGTCATGGATCAGCGATTCATTGCCCGCATGGACAATGGCGAGCGTACGCACCGCATCTTCTTTCACATGCTCTTCCAGGCTGTTCATCACGGCGTTGATGAGTTTCTTTTTCGTACGGACCTTTTCACCGACGATGACTTTGCCGTCTTCGAACATCAGTTTCAGATGGATATTAAGGAGCGACGCCAGCATGGACTGTGACGCGGATACACGCCCGCTCTTCCTCAGCTGGCCGAAACTCTGGGGAAGCAGATACAGTTGTGCCTGTTGCGCCATATCCTTCACTCTCTGTACCACACCAGGCAGAGATTCGCCGGAACTGCGCGCTTCAACCACGGTATCTATCATTTTTCCGAGCGGGTAGCTTCCGATGCGTGAATCTATAACGTGCAATGTCTTTTGGACCTCGGCCGAAGCGCTGAGCGAACTCTGGTATGTGCCGGTAAGTTCGCTTGAAGCATGGATCGCCACGATGGAGTCGTACGCCTCATCCTTATCGAGTGATTCATATACTTCCATGAACTCACCGAACAGGGGCTGTGATGTCTTCGCCCCTTCCCCGCTGTCTTTCAGCATGTCATAGATCTCACCGGTCGTTGCATCAGCACCTTCCCTGTAGGCTTTCCCGTCAATGATCACTGACATCGGCAGCACCCTGATATCATGCCGGTCGATATATTCCTTTGACAGACCTGCGGCAGAGTCTGTAACAATTGCGATTCTATTCATTAAATCACTCTTTCCGAAATCATTCTGATTTACTCCAAGTTTAGCATTTAAGGCTCCCGTTTACTATAATTTATCGGCATACCGCATGACAGCCTCATATACGGCACCCCCGCGGACCATCAGACTGCTGTAGTTCCCGGATTCGATGATGCGGCCCTCTTCCATATAATGGATCTGGTCGAATTCATCCAGTCTGCTGAGGTCATGGGTACTGACGATGACAGTATCCTGTGCCATGACCCGGTCCCAAATCTTCTGTTTCAGCCTGTCGTCAAGGCGCGCGGTCGGTTCATCCATGATCCACCATTTCCGGTTTTCCACCATCATGCGGATGAAATGAAGGCGCTTCTCCTCACCGCCCGAGAGCCTGCCTGTATGGGTGATCATCGTCTCCGGTGCATAATATGCCATCTCCAGTGTTTCGAGATGATGCCGTATGGTTTCAGGGGAGACATCCATATGTCCGAACATCGTGATGTTGTCTTCTACAGTGGCATTGTAGAAATCGAGGTGCTGGGGCATGATCGACGCATCCTGCCGGATTGTGCCTGCTGTTTCGCCGTCCCCTCCGTAAAGATGGACGCTGCCACCACCCTCTATGATGCTGTTAAGGAGCGTCGTCTTGCCCGATCCGCTGCTGCCGATGAGCGCGTGTTTCTGCCCTGCGTCAAAGACCGCAGTGACATCCTTCAATACATCAGCAGCCGTGCCCCGGTACTTATAACGGAGACCTTTTATATATATCCTTCCGATGCCTTCAGATGCCTCCGTTGCAGGATCCCGGGTGGTATCTTCGGCATCCAGTTCCCCGACTGCATCTTTCACCGACCGATATCTGCTCGCCGGCTGCATGACAGGAATCACCTGGTCGAAGTAGCTCAGTGCGAGCAGCATGACCATAGGAACGAGCATTGGTATTTCCCGGTACATGGTGAAGATGATCAGGGTCAGTACGGCAATTTGGATGATATTCGCAGCAAGGACCATCAGGCTGTCAAATAGGTCCTGACGGTCTTCACTATGCCTGATCCGGGACAGATAGCCGTCCAGCTTCACTTTATGGCTTTTTGCCCTTTTTGTCACGAAAAGGTCGGTATAGTCATGGATATAGTGATAGAGTTTCATATAGAATGTGCTGTCCGTCTCCTCCCTCCGTCCGGCTTCCTCATGGTTCAGCCTTTCAAAAAGCTTCGGAACCGCAAAAAGGAGGAGGAGCGATGCCCCCGTCATCAGGAGAACGCTCTCAATATTGATATAGCCGGCGAGCATGATGAGGATGAGCGTGAGCAGCGCTGCTGTGATATACGGGTAGATGATCCTGATGTAGTAGTCCTCCACGCGGTCGAAATGCTGGTTCAGCCGCTGGATGAATCTGGCGCTGTGCGTGTCTTCATCGAGTGCAAGAGACTTCCTGAAATAGTTCAGCCGGAGCCTGCCGATCATCTGGAATGTTGCTTCGTGTGACAGGAGCCGTTCGATATACCTGAAGGCCCCCTTCATCATGCCGAACAGCTTGATGACCGCAATGATCAGTATTATGACGAAAAACGGCGGCTCGAAGAAACTCAGACTGATCATATAGCCGCTGAGGCCGAACAGCGCCACACCGACGAGTCCGCCGGCAAGGCCGAGCAGGATGCTGTAGAAGACCTGTTTCCTTTCTCCTGTAAGATATCCCATCAGTGCCCTCCTTCCTGCGGTACGATCCGCCCGTCGCTCAAGGTGTAATGCCGGTCTGCTATCTTCAGCAGTTGCCTGCGGTGGACGACGGCGATGATTGCAGCGTCTTGTTTGAGTTTTTCGAGGTGGTCCATGACGAGTTGCTCAGTTCTGGCGTCCAGGAACTCGGTGGGTTCATCCATCAGGATGATCCCCGGCCGCCGTATCAGCACCCGTGCCATTTTGAGCCGGACGATTTCACCGCCGGACAGGGGGATGCTGTGGTTCACAATCCGCGTATGGATGCCTTCATCCAGGTTATTGATGCTTTTTGTCATGCCAAGTTCATCGAGTATGGCCGAAACCTCCGCCTCTTCGTAATTACCTTCCGACACATAATCATATATGGTGGTATCCGAGAAATACACCTGGTCGGATATATAGCCGATATCATCACTTCTGACCCACACTTCGCCCTCTTCAGGACGGTGCAGTCCCAGAATGGTTCTGAGCAGTGTCGTCTTGCCTATCCCCGAAGGTCCCGTAATCGCTGTAAACCCGGCGGACGGCACTTTCAGGTCCGTCTGAGCAAGGAGAGTGGTGGTGTTGTGCCCGATGCTGATGTTCTTCAGTTCCACAGCATTTCCATCTGTACCGATCAGTCGGTAATCCGTCTCCCCGCCCTCTTTTTCGAGCCATTCCTCAATCACTTCCAGATGCCCCTGTGCGAGCTTGCCGTTGTGGAATTCTATGCCGAGCACTTTCAGTGCGTTATAAAATTCAGGGGCAAGAAGCAGCGTAAAGAAGGCTGCGTAGAAAGTGATGCTTTCGAAGATGATGATCTCGAGCCCCACTTCAAGCGCAATCAGCCCGATGCCGAGTATTGTGATGAACTCAAGCATCAGGGTGGACTGGAACGCATACTTCAAAATGGCCATCGTGTCTTTGACATATCTTTCATTGAACGCCCTGAGGCGCTCCGCCACAGTCTGTCCCGACTGCGTGTCCCTCACCGTGTTCTTCCCGCGGATCAGGTTGAGGAATAAAGTGCCGAGCGCATCGAACTGGGTGGCACGGTCCTTTGATTCGTCTGCCGTCCTGAGCCCGACAAGCACGTAGTACAGTGGCACAAAGGGGGCGGTGAACAGCATGATGAAAGCCGCAGCCCTGTGGATGAAGAACATGGCGATTATTATGGTACAAAGCCGCACCAGGGTCTGGATGATCGTCGGGATGAACACTTTCTCGAACGGACGATATTTTTCAAGGTGCACAAAGACGGCATTCATCATGGATTCCGAATATTTCACGGTCCTGTCGTCAATTTTTCCGAGCACCTTCTGCCCGAGCCTTTCAATGCGCGCATTCGCCGTCCGCCGGCTCACGACCCTGTACAGAAACGTAAGCAGGGCAGACAGCGCAAAGAATCCGGCCATCCACATGACATCGGCCGCCCCGGGGGGATTGCCCCCGATCACGATATCCGACAGCACCTTTGAAATATTATGCCCGAATAATATGAATGCACCGACTGCACCGAGGCATAGCAGCACATACAGTACCAGTTGTCTTACGGGTATATTGATTTTCATAACATTCCTTTCCAGTTACAAAAAACGTGAAGTTGCCTCCACGTTTATCCCCCGATATAACTCATATTGATTTTTTTGCGTTGTCTGCGGCGTTCGGCGGTAATCTCCGTCCGCAGATCCGAATAACGGTCATCCCTTCTGTTCCATACACCCGTCAGCGTCTCTTTGAGCCGGCGATCCGATATCCCTTCTCTGAGCAGCGTCCGTATATCGAAACCGTCGGTTGCAAACAGGCAGCCGTAGAACTTGCCGTCGGATGACAGCCGTGCCCGTGTGCAGGTTGAACAGAAGCTTTCCGAAACACTTGTGATGAAGCCCAGGTGGGACTCTGCATCCCTGTGGCGGTACACTTTCGCCACTTCGCCGTAATACGCCGGCTCAAGCGGTTCCAGGTCGAATTCGTCCTGCAGTGTTTCAAGTATCTCTTTTTTTGTCACCACTTTATCGAAGTTCCAGCCGTTGTCATTTCCGACATCCATGAATTCTATGAAGCGGAGCGTTACCGGCAGCGTTTTGAAGAACCGCGCCATCGGCAGTATTTCATGTTCGTTCAGCCCCTTTTGCACGACCATGTTGATCTTTATCTTAAAGCCGATGGATATCGCATATTCTATCTGTTCTATGATGCGTGATGTTCCGATGCCCCGGTCGTTGATTGCACCGAACAGCTCGTCATCCATCGCATCCAGGCTGATGTTCAGGCGCCTCAGCCCGGCATCATACAGTTTCTGTCCGTGCTTTTTCAACAGCATGCCGTTGGTCGTCATGCCGATATCTTCAATTCCCGGAATATCGGCAAGTTTTGCAATCAGTTCGTGGAGGTCTTTTCTGAGCAGCGGTTCACCACCTGTGATCCTCAGTTTTTTCACACCCAGTTCCGCATATATACGGGCGATACGTTCCAGTTCTTCGAATGACAGGAGTTCCTCTCTTTTCATGAACTCAAAATCATCACCGAAAATCTCTTTCGGCATGCAGTATCTGCACCTGAAATTGCACCGGTCAGTGACCGATATGCGCAGATCCCTGATCGGTCTGCCGAATTTATCTGTAATTGATTCGACCATAGTTCCCCCTCCCTAGAGGATGTCCATCCTCCGGTTTATATTTACCAGTGCGTCCCCATGCACTCCATGCGCCGTTGCGTCCAGTGTTGCCGTTTGCCTGTTTTCAAGAAATGCACGCATGCTCAGCCTGTGCGTTTCAAGCTGTGTTCTCAGTGCCCCGGCGAGACCCTCCCCCTGATAGATTCCGATCAGAGGATGGATCTGCCCTGCTTCCTCAGTAAGTATGAGCGTCTCCTCATAAGCCTGTGCCACCCCGTGCAGTTTCAGAAGCCATCCGGCCGGCACATAGGGCGTATCGCACGAAACTACCATGAGCCTGCAGCCGGGGCGGTGTTTTGCAGCCGCATATATTCCGCCGAGCGGCCCTTTATCCAGGAACCCGGGCAAGTCCGTCACTGTCTCGTAGCTGAATGAGCCGGCGAGCCTCCTGTTGGTGCTCACCATGATCTCCTTGACTGTGCCCGATTCCTTCATCGCCTCTGCAATATGTTCATACATCGGTTTCCCCCGAAGTTCATAAAGTGCCTTATCTTCACCGAATCTGGTGGAGTTCCCTCCCGCCAGGATCACTCCGACGGTTTTCATCATCCGCCGCTCACAGGCGGGATCAGTGCCACTTCGTCAGCCGGTGAAATAATATGGGCATCTTTGACAAATGATTCATTGCAGGCAATCTGGAACACATCTCCTGTTATCTGCGGAAATTCTTCATACATGAGTTTTCTCAGGTTCCCTGCCGTAATCGTTTCCTCAACAGGCAGTGTGATGCGGCTGTTTCCGATCTTTTCCTTCAGGCCGGCAAAAAGCAGTACATTCATCACTTATCCTCCTCCAGACTGGAATGATACCGGCGCGAATCCCCGATCCATTCTTCGCCGTCTTCCCATATTTCCTTTTTCCATATCGGTACGGTTTCCTTGATGCGCTCGATGGCATATTCATTGGCGCGGTAGCTGTCCTCGCGGTGCGGAGCGCTCGTGACGATCACCACCGCGATGTCGGATATTTCAAGCTTGCCTGTGCGGTGGGCGATCGTCGTGATCACACCCGGCCATCTTTCACTGATCTCCTCACCGATCTCGGCAAGTTTCTTCTCCGCCATCGGCTTGTAGGCTTCATAATCCAGGTGCACGGTGCGCGTACCTTTCGTCCATTCCCTGACATGGCCAGTGAACATGCAGACCGCCCCCTGGCTCCCGTTGATTGCATATGAATGATATTTACTGATATCGAGCGGCTCTTCTGTAATTTCATATTGTTTCATATGTCAGAACTCCATTCCCTGAACCAATCCATTATTCTCTCTTCATCATACCTTATATCAAAGGTCTTTAATACATTCTGAAGGCCGATATTATCAACATTTGTATGACCGTGCCGGAATGAATGGCTCAGAAAGATCTTGGGACAGCCAAGTGCTTTGTAGCCTTCGATCAGTACGCAATCGACGCCCTCACCCTCGAGATGCGCGAGCTGCCATTTCAGCTCGGGCACCTCCCTTTTCACCTGCATCGACATCCCGGGGGTGTTCAGTATGCTGTAGTCGGCACCCGAACGGGTGAAGGATTCACTGTCGGTCCTGCTTGCCATGACCACATCGTCATCATGATGACTTTTGATGACCGCGACTCTGTGCCCCTCTGCCTTGAGGCTTTCAACCATGCGGTTGACCACGGCTGTCTTTCCGGAGTCCTTGTATCCTGTAATCTGGAGGATCTTCATATGTCAAAACGGTCCGTTCCCGTCGTCATATCAGTCATCATCACCCTGACGGCATCCCCTTTTTCAAAGCCGCGTGTACCGCCCGGCAGCACGATGATACCGTTGCTTTTGGCGATTGAGGTCACGGCATTGGATTTGTTGAAGCCGGATGGACGCGCCATGACCCGGCCGTCACGGTATTCGATCTCCGCCCGGATGAAGCGGGTGAACGGATTCGCTTTGCTGAAGCCCTCATCCAGGACACCCTCCACCACCGGCGCATAGATTTTGTCATGCCCCATCATCTTAAGAAGCGCCGGACGCACGAACAGCTCAAACCCCGAATAGCAGGCCGAAGGGTTGCCGCTCAAACCGAACAGAGGCTTATCGCCAAGGACACTGACCGTCGTCACGCTTCCGGGACGCATGCCGACCTTGTTGAACAGCTCGACCGCCCCGAGATTTTTGTACAATGCCGGCAGATGATCGTAATCCCCGACGGACACGCCGCCGGTCGTAATGACCGCATCGACTTCCGAAAGCATCTCACGGACGCGCGCCGTCAGCGTATCCAGGTCATCCGCCTCAAGTTTATACAGCCGGCCGTCGATATTCATGCGCTTCAGCTGACTCTGGATCATCGGCCCGTTCGAATTGCGGATCTTCCCGCGCTCAGGCGGGTCATCGACATCAAGCAGTTCACTGCCCGTCGACATGATGCCGACCACCGGCCGGCGGTATACTTCCACGCTGCTGTAGCCGAAAGTGGCGAGTGTGGCGACGGTCCCCGGATTGACGAATGTCCCCTCCGGTACGATTACATCACCGGTTTTGCACTCCTCACCCTGCAGCGCAATATTTTCATCCGGGCTGAACGTTTTCCTGACAGTGAACCCGCCCTCTGTCTCTTTCGCCTGTTCGAACATGACGACCGCATCCGCGCTCCTGGGCACTTCCGCCCCGGTCATGATCCTGAACGCCTCATTCGGTGCGAGCACGTAGTCGCTGCTTGCGCCTGCCGGGATTTCCTCCACCACTTTGAAGGCGATCCGGCACTCGCCGGATGCCCCGGTACTGTCTTCCGAACGGATGGCGAACCCGTCCATCGCGGACTTGGTGAACAGCGGCACATCGTCTGTCGCTGTAAGACCGGCCGCCAGTATGCGCCCGTAGCTCTCAGTATAGGGAACCCTCTCTTGCGGCAGCCGCCCGATATTGTCAATTACTCGGCCGAGGGCTTCCCGGACGCTGATTGGTGTACGGTTGATCGTCATTCTATCCCTACTTTCATCACAATTATTTTGTTATACTCATTATAATGGAAAGGGTGTTATAAATGTCAGAATTCAGTCATTTCAACCAGGAAGGCAGGGCCCGCATGGTCGATGTCTCGGATAAGGATATAACCGCTCGGACTGCCGTCGCCAAAAGCATACTTGAAGTCACTCCGGAAATTTACCGGGGAATTACAGAAGGCACTGTCAAAAAGGGGGATGTGCTTGCGGTTGCACAGGTGTCTGCAGTCATGGCTGCGAAAAACACTGCCCAGATCATCCCGATGTGCCATCCGCTGCCCCTGTCGGGCATTGATGTCTCATTCACATGGGAAACAGGCGGTTCATATTTGCTGCACATTACGGCAGCAGTGAAGACCACAGGCCAAACCGGCGTCGAAATGGAAGCACTGACAGCCGCTTCGGCTGCCGCACTCACCATCTACGATATGTGCAAGGCCCTGGACAAGGGCATGGTCATCAGGGAAACACAGCTGATGGAGAAAACCGGCGGAAAGTCGGGTCATTACAGACGGGACTGAATCATTTATGCAGCTCGTGCACACAATGGTTCAGCTCAGGGGCGACGAGCCGTTCCATTGCGAGAGTCACGGCCCCGGATGAACCCGGCAGTGTGAAGACCACAGTGCTTCCGATGGTGCCGGCCACCGCCCTTGATAATATACTCCTTGAACCGATGTCTTCAGTGAAACTGAGCATGCGGAATATTTCACCGAATCCTTCAATCTCCTTGTCGAATAAAGGCCGCACCGCCTCTATCGTCACATCACGCGCCGCAATGCCGGTGCCTCCCGTCGTGATGATGGCGTCGATGCCCCTTGCGGCAAGAGCCTCTACAGCCCGGCTGATTTCCTCCATGTCATCCGTGACGATGATATAGTCCGCCGGAGCCACTTCCGCGTTCATTTCCCGCAAATATTCAAGCACTTTCCGGCCGCCTTTGTCCGTCTCCTTCGTCCGCGTATCGCTGACGGTAATGACGGCCGTCTTGATGGTGCCTTCAACCCTGTCTATGATGCTCATGATCATCCCTCCCTGTATGTCTAGCCGAACAGCTGATCGACCAGCGTTCGTGCCCGGTCGATACCGCCGGTATCATGAATCAATATCCGGCCGTTGTTGAAGCAGACCAGCCGTGCATCATCATAGTAGAACTCACTGAAGTACGGCGTCCGGTTGACTTTAATACCCATCTTATCCACTGTTTCATCCACTGACGCTTTGGTGATGCGCGCATCCATCACCTGAACCGTGTCACGGCCGCAAAGTTTCAAAGTCTGGCCGGAAGGTTCGCTGAGTGCAGGATAAGAAGGATACCCGCCGCATGTCTGACACGTTTCCTCCTTCATCCGGTCGATGCAAAATCGGCTGTGCTCATTTTCCCATATATCGCCGATCCGCATGTAATGCGGCGCATGATACTGACCGGTCAGTATTTTGAGCGCCGTCGTCACCTGTTCCGATACCGCCATCTGGACCGCCGGAGCAATGATGCCTGCTGTATCGCACGTCAGGGTGGAAGACGGCAGGACCGGCACCAGGCAGCGGTAGCAGGGCGTTACTTCCGGCACGAAGCCGCAGCTGCTGTATGAAGCCTCGACACATGCCGCAAACACCCACGGGAGCCCAAGCTTCCAGGCCACATCATTGATGAGGAGACGGGTATCGAAGTTATCCGTCCCATCCAGGATGATGTCCGCCCCTTCTGCAAGGGACTCGAGAAGCGGGCCGTCACAATGCCCGATATGGACATCGAGTTCGAGGTCCGGACGTATCTCGAGGAGCCGCTCCTTCGCCCCCACCGCTTTCGGTGTCTTTTCCCGGGCATGGCGGCGGGAGAACAGCGTCTGCCGCTGCAGGTTCGATACCTCGACATAGTCCCTGTCCACCAGGATGATCTTTTTCACCCCGGCACGTGCCAGCATTTCCGATGATACCGAACCAAGGGCCCCGGCACCTATGATCAGTACCGTCGCCTCCATGACCCGCCTCTGCCCTTCAGCGCCTATATTTCTGTATAGAATCTGCCTTGAATACTGTTTCACTTCATCACACTCATTTGTGTAAATTTATTGATGCCTTCAAACTCCATTATAAACCATTATAAATGGAATCAAAAAAGTTTGATATTCGTCACCTGCCGGAGTCCTGAACGCCCGCTTTTAAGAGTATGTTACAGTACTGTAAAGATTTCGTATACTTCCGTTAAGCTATGATAAACTGAAACAGGTGAAGTACATAATAAAATGATTCCCCAATATGAAAGGAGCCACTGGCATGCGAAAGATACTGGTAGTTGATGATGAACCATCAATCGTAACGCTTTTGAAGTTCAATTTGGAGCAGTCCGGCTATTCGGTGCTGACTGCAGAGGACGGCAACACAGGCCTTGATCTTGCACTTGATGAAAAGCCGGACCTCATCGTTCTCGATCTGATGCTTCCCGGTATGGACGGCATGGACGTCTGCAAAACCCTGAGGCAGGAGAAGATGAATACCCCCATCCTCATGCTTACGGCAAAAGATGAGGAGTTCGATAAGATTCTGGGTCTCGAACTCGGCGCCGATGACTACATGACAAAACCTTTCAGTCCGCGGGAAGTCGTTGCCCGCGTCAAAGCGATACTGAGAAGGAGCCAGGTGGAGGTGCTTGCCGAGAAAGCGGAGGAGAAAGTAATCACCATCGGCGACCTGGAAATCCACCTGGATAAGTATTATGTCTATCATAAAGGCGAGCTGCTCGTCCTCACACCGAAAGAATTCGAACTCCTGCTCTACCTGGCGAATCACAAGGGCAGGGTCCTGAGCCGTGACCAGCTTCTGAACGGTGTCTGGGACTTCCATTATGACGGGGATACGCGCATCGTGGATGTACATATCAGCCATCTCAGGGAAAAGATCGAAGAGGACTCGAAACGGCCCGAATACATCCGTACAATACGGGGCTTCGGATACAAACTCGAAGGACCGGCGGAATGAAAAGTCTCTGGCTGAAAATCTCCCTGGCGTTTTTCGGGCTCATACTCGCGCTCACCCTGGTGCTCTGGTTCCTTCTGGCATCAATAATGCAGAATGCCTATACGGAAACCACAAGGGAACATCTGATTGAAAATGCGGAGATGGTGTCACAGATCATCATTGCTACAGAGGCAATCGAAGACGGGGAGCGGCTGCAGGATTGGGTGAGCAATTTTGATGCGCCCATCGAAATGCGGTTTACGGTCATTGACGAACGGGGTGAAGTTATTGCTGATTCGGAGAATGACCCCGCCACGATGGACAACCACCGGAACCGCCCGGAATTCGAAGCTGTGCTTGAATCCGGAGATGAATACGGAGAGACCATCCGCTACAGCGAGACACAGGATTTGAACATGATGTATATTGCAACTCCTGTAGCGAGGGGCGGGGAGACCGTCGGGGCAATCCGCACTTCCCTCTCCCTGCAGATCATCGACCAGACCATGAACAGGCTCTGGCTGTCGCTCACTCTCGTCCTCGGCATCATGCTCGTGCTGACGACCATAGCCGGCATCCTCATCGCACGTGGCATTACGAAACCGATTGACAGGGTCATGGATGTCACCAGACGCCTCAGTGAAAAAGACTACAGCAGCCGCGTGAACACGAAAGTCAGCGGTGAAATCGGCGAACTCTCGACGGCTGTGAACACGCTCGCCTCCAGTCTGCAGCGCCAGATGACGGAAATCCAGGAAAACGAACAGCAGCTCACCAGCATCATGTCCAACATGGTCAGCGGTGTCATGCTCGTCAATCAGAACGGCAGGGTCGAGCTGGTCAACTCAGCGATGGAAAGGTTCTTCTCACAGCATTCGGAAAACATCATCGGGCAGCAGTTCGACAAAGTCGGAGAGGGCATCGGCATCGGCGAACTGATTCGCCAGGTGTTCGAAAGCAACAGGAAAGTGCATGACGAAGTCCATTCGTACTATCCGGAGGAACGCATCATGGATGCCCACCTGGCCCCGTATTACGGTCAGGGCTGGCAGAAAAAGGGTGTCATCATCGTACTGCATGATATAACGGATATACGGCGTCTTGAAAAAATGCGCAGTGATTTTGTCGCCAATGTATCTCACGAGCTCAAGACACCGGTGACCAGTGTCAAGGGATTTTCAGAGACGCTCCTATCCGGCGAGGTCAAAGATGAAGCGACAAAAAGACAGTTCCTGAAGATTATCCATGATGAAAGCCAGCGGCTTGACCGTCTGATCAGGGACCTTCTCAACCTCTCCAAAATAGAGAGGAAGGAAATCCCGCTGAACATCGACCGGGTGGATATTGCAGAACTGATCCATGAAACAGCAGTCACCCTCGAAGGGGCGGCAGAACAGAAACAGACACAGCTCGTGCTGCCCGGGGAAGACCGTCCGGTCATGCTCGAAGCGGACCGCGACCGGCTGCGCCAGATCATACTGAACCTTATCGCCAACGGCATCAACTATACGCCGGAAAGCGGCACTGTCCACGTGAGTCTCCGGGAGAACCTCTACGAAGTCAGGATGATCGTGGCTGACAACGGCATCGGCATCCCCGAGGAGAGCCTCGACCGTATTTTCGAACGCTTCTACAGAGTGGATAAAGCACGCACGCGCCATTCAGGAGGCACCGGCCTCGGACTTGCAATCGTAAAGCACCTCATCGAATCACATAAGGGGCGCATCGAAATCGAGAGCACCGAGGGAGAAGGCACAACCATCACCGTCATCCTGCCGAAAACACAGGACCAGGACAAGTAGATTCACAACGAGGCCGGGACATAAGCCCTGAAGATATATATAATCGATTATACTTCAAAAGACGGACGTTGGACTTCTCTGGGAATAGCATCTGCGTGAGACTACAGGCTCACGCGATGCCCCGGAAAAGCTAACGTCCGTCTTATTTATTTATGACGGGAATAGTTTTGTCCCAGCCCCGTTCATTTTTGGATACCATTCTGGAGAAATTACAGGCGGACAAGGCATTAAGTGGATGAAGTCATGAAAAAGTCCCGGGGCCCAGCCTTATACGTCATCCCTGAACTTTTGATTTCACCCTCCGGAACAGTATATTGTTCTCGAGATGGATGTGATCGAGCGTGTCCCTCTCGAGCCTCTCCAGTCTGTCATAAACCAGCCTCAGCACCCCGGTGGCTTTCGTATATGGAGTGAAGTCATTCGTGATTTCACGCAGTCTGTGGAAGAAGTCGGTGATGTCCCTATGCTCATTCCTGATTTTCTCCACGCGTGGTTTGAGTGCTTCGCGCTTACTTTCCGACGGATTGCCGATATAGGATTCGAGCAGCGGGAAGACGTTGACATCCTCTTCCCCGCAGTGCTCCTCCATCGATTTTCTCAGGCTTTTGAATATTTCCCCCACTTCTGAAAGTGATTTGTTCTGATCCGCCACCTTCTCCACATATGGGGCAAGCACCGGCAGTTCATCCTTAAGGTCTTCATGGTAGCGCCTCTGTATATATTTGATGATGCTCAGCTCATCCATATATTTTATGTCGATGCCGTCGGTATTCTCTGTATCGAGCCCGTTCACTTCATAGAGGATGTTCTCCAGCGGGACACCCTGTTCAAATGCGGCATCGGAAAGCTTCCGGTCTCCGCCGTTGACAAAATCTATATGCATTTCCCTCAGTATAGCCCCTGCCTTTGGCACTTCGGTCACCGTTTCCCCCAGCGTCATATTTCCAGTTATCGTTTTCACTATGCATTCCTCCTCATTTATTATTCCTAATACCTTAATCACAGGAAAATTAAACAGGGCACCATGTGGCTCCACACAGTTTAATGCAACATTTGCATGGGTATATTATAATCATGATATAAGTAACGTTGGAGGTAGAAGTGATGAATGATAAAGTGAGAATGGCGGTAACACTGTTACCTGTCATACTTGTCCCCCTTTTCAATGAGCGGAACCGGATAAAAGAACATCCGGATATACAGAAAATCGGGTCCGCATCTGCAGATGCATACCACACAGCCAAAGACAGTGGCACGACTGCTGCCCGGGCTGTCAAAAATGCAGGCACGAACACATACAATACAGGAAAATCCGCAATTTCCACAGTTGGCGGGGCAATTTCCGACAGACGCCGCATGACGGCCTACAAAAAAGAGATGAAATCCTACAGCAAAAGTGTAAAGGAAGAGGATTCCCTTCTCAGGAAGTTTGAAAAAGAAAAAGAGAAGCACCGCAGGAAACGGCTGTCTGACAGCGCGGAGATCAAAGTGCCGAAAATCATGCAGTCCCACAGCCAACCGGACAATGATGAGAAATCGGATCTGATGACGGTGGACAGTGAACATGTTAAAGCCTTTTCACCCGACCCCGGGGTCTATGCAGAGAAAAAATCGCTTCCCGACAACTACGGCATAGCCAGATCCTATGAGGCAGCTCATCCAGAAAGCCGTTCCAGTCTCAGCAAACATGATGAGGAACGCCTTGGTCTTGACAACAGCGAGTATTCAGAAGAGAATTATATCGAAGAAAATAACACTGAAAAAGGAATGGGCAGTATGACGGACAGTATCAATCCATATATCGAAGAAAAAGTGAAAGGTCATCCGGAGGAAAGCTATGAAAGCGGCGCGCTCCACAGGGAGCATAAGCAGGCACTTGATCCGCGCGGCACTTCATATAATAAGGTGCAGCAGACTGAAGCTGAAAATTCCCTGTTCAACAGGCATCGTGCGATGCAGGAGCAGAAGGTGACTGAACATGGCCGTAAAACGGGGCTCGACAGTGCAATGTCCAGGTCGAAGTATCAGCAGAAACTAGACAGGAAAATAGACAGGCATCTGGATAAACATCATTCCTGAGCGGATGGCACCTTTAATAATGACAGGAGTTTGCTGAATGGAGATTAAGAACATCACTGTATTCTGCGGCGCACGTACGGGGAATGATCCCATCTACATCAAATCGGCCTATGAACTTGGAGCGTATCTTGCGAAAAGCGGCATCGGTGTCGTATACGGCGGCGGTGCCGTCGGTCTCATGGGCGCTGTCGCCGATGGTGCCCTTGACAACGGGGGAAAAGTGACCGGTGTCATCCCCCAGTTTCTCGTGGACCGGGAGATGGCACATGAGAAAGTCCAGCACATGGAAGTAGTACAGACAATGCATAAGCGTAAAGAACTGATGGAGGCGCTCGGGGATGCGGTCATTTCGCTTCCCGGCGGTGCCGGCACACTTGAAGAGTTTTTTGAGGTATTTACCTGGGGACAGATCGGCCTTCATGAAAAGCCAATCGGCCTTCTGAATGCAGGTGGCTTCTATGATGAGCTGCTTCGATTGTTCGGGAAATTGATTGATGAAGGATTTCTCCACGAAAAATACATGGGTCAGCTTTTCGCAGGACAAAGCGGCAGCGAGCTGCTCCTTAAATTCAAAGGTTTTACGCCTGTGGAAGTCAGGACCTATGACGATATAAAACGCCGATGATCACAAGGGGAATCGTCGGCGTTTTTCCAATTCTATATGATAGATTACATGTTTTTTCAAAGAATGGCCGTCAACGATCAGCGGATGATCGAATTCATCCATCTTTTCCATTCCAATCTTCTTCATGATGTTTATGGACGGCAGATTGCGCTCTGCTGCAAGTGCATATATTTCCTTTATGTCGGTATGGCGTTCGGCAAACTTCAGGACGCCGCGGGCAGCTTCTGTGGCAAACCCACGGTTCCAATGCTTCTTCGAAAACCGCCAGCCGATCTCGATTCCCGGCAGCATTTCCAGGCGGAATGGCCCATCCTCCTCCAGTACCTGCAGACCCGTGAAGCCTATGAACTCACCGGTATCACGGCGTTCCACAGCAAACAGTCCGAAGCCCCTGTCCTCGATATCCTTTTGTATTTCCACGGCCAGCTTCTCCGAAACTCCGGCTGACAGGACATTCGGAAAATATCTTCTGACATCCCGATCCATGTTCATCCTGACGAATTCCGGGATGTCACTCTTCTTCCAATCTCTCATTATCAGCCTTTTTGTCTTGATATATTTCATGACGCTCTCAGCCACTCTCTACTGTATATTATTGATTCCTCCGCCAGCTTCAAACTAAAAATGAAAGAGAAAGAAGAATTCACTCTCCTACTCTTCCACCTTGCTGCTTTCGTTCTCTTTTGGCGCGTCCATCCTTTTGTACGACATAAGCTGAACTTTGACCCTGTCCTTTTTGAAGTCGTAATCCTCGATACGGCTTTTCTTGTCCGCAGTAAAGACTACATCCACGAAATCGTCTGATTCTTCAAAATCGAATCTGATATTGAATGTTTCAAACTCCTGATCAGTGCCCGGTTTCTGGGCGACCACCCTGGACTCCATGCCTTCAAACCGCTTCACCCGCATGCCGGTAATCTCTCCGATTTCATGTCCCAGCTCTTCAAGTGACATGACCCCGCCTTCCACGATGTTGAATTTGTTCTCATGCATTCAAATCTCCTCACTCTCATGGTTTCCTATATACTGCATTCCCTCTCAGACAGTAGTGTAATCGTTTAAGGTTCCGGGTCCTCTTCCTCGCTGGATTCATCTTCGGAAGTGTCGCTGCCGCCTGTTTGACCGCTTCGTTCCGTTTCCTGCAGCTTCTGCAGTTCTTCTTCCTTTATCTGAATGTTCTTTTCCAGCTGATCGTTCTCGCTCTTGAGATTCTTGATCTTATTCTCGAGGTCCCCGATCTGATTATTGATCTTATCCAGATCCTTCTCAGCCTGGTTCTCCTCCCCGCCGCATCCTGCAAGTACGAGTGTCAGCACCAGCGCTGCACCTGCCAATCTTTTCATCCAATCACCCTTCACGCATCTTCCCTAACATTATAGCACTTCATTGGATACTTGAGAAACTTCAGACAATAAAAATAGGGCTCTCCGCAAGTGCGGAAAGCCCTGAATTTATCATTCACTCATAGTCACTTCATCCAGCTGATAGATACCCAGTGCATCCACTTCAAAGTTCTGAACCGAATTGTGCACGCCTGTCAGGTAGTTCTGATGGTGGATATACGCCATCGGAGCAATGTCCACCAGCATTTCCTGTGCTTCTCTGTATATTTCAAGTCTTTCATCAGGATCTGTGGACATACGTCCTTCCTCAAGCAGTGCATCGAGCTCTTCATTCTCGAGGAATGAACGGTTACCCGGATCCCCGACCATCTCTGAATGGAACAGTGGATACATGCCGTAGTCAGCATCACCCGTTACAGTGGACCAGCCAAGGATGAACATATCATGGTCGCCCTGCGCAGTCCTTTCAAGGTACGCACCCCACTCAAGCTGTTCAACATTCACGTCGATGTTGATTTCTTTGAGCGCCTCCTGGAGGTATACCGCAGTATCTATACGCTGCTGCTCGTCATTTGTCCATAGATCGATGGAGAAGCCATCTTCATAACCGGCCTCCGCCATGAGTTCTTTTGCACGGTCAAGGTCATATTCAATGCCCTCAACATCTTCATCATAACCGAAGACATCAGGTGCGAGCGGCCCTTTCGCAGGAGTGCCTACACCTTCATAGACACCATCGATGATGGCCTCGCGGTCAATCGCATGAGAAATAGCCTGACGCACTTTTTCGTCATTCAGCGGCTCTTTCTCAACGTTGAAGCCGATATATGAAAGGGACAATGATTCAGTATTATCGAGCGTTGTATCCGGGTTGGATTCCACACGCTCCATATTGCTTGAGCCGACCTGCCCTGCAATATGACTTGCACCTGTTTCGATTTCGGCAATACGTGCTGCCGTCTCAGGTATTACTTTGAAAGTTACAGTATCAAGTGCAACCGGATCTTCATGGTATTCGTCATTTCTTTCAAGCACTACATTTTCACCCGGAGCGCGGGACTGGACTTTAAACGGCCCCGTACCTATCGCATTATCAGAGACATGCTGCCCCATATTATCAGAGATTGCATTCGCAACTTCTTCGTGTTCTTCCCCGCCTTCGCTGCGGAGTTCATAGTATTCCTCTACTGTCATGTCTTCATCCGCGAGCGCCTGTTCATAGTCTGCATCGATGACTTCCTCACTCAGCATACCGCCGGCGTCATGCGCCAGGTGCGCAAGCAGCGGCCCGAAAGGATATTCCGTCGTAATTTCGACAGTATAATCGTCAACGGCCTCCACATTCGTGATCATTTCATACAGGAACATACGTGGTGACGCCATTGCAGGATCCAGAATACGGTTGAAGTTGGCTGCCACATCGGAAGCGGTGAAATCACTTCCGTCATGGAAAGTGACACCTTCCTTGAGGGTGAACCTCCATGTAGTATCGTCAACCTCTTCCCATTCCGTCGCAAGTCCCGGCTGGACTTCCATATTCTCATCAAGTACTGTCAGCGTATCATAGATGTTGGAACGCACGTTACTTGACGGTACGTCATTGTTTCCGTGTGGATCCAGGCTGACGATATCGCTCGTCTCGGAAATGACCAGATCTCCGCCTTCTCCACCTTCGCCTCCGTCAGCCGCTTCTTCCCCGTTACCCTCACCGGATTCGGCTGAATCGCCTTCAGGCTCGACTTCGCTGTCGTCCGTACAGGCTGCAAGAGCAAATGACAAAATTAAAACCATGCTCAGCATAAGAAGCAGTTTTAAATTTTTCATTTTCTTTCCTCCTAATAATTTTTAATTAAATATTATGTATTTAATTACCCCCATAATACCTGAAGCAGGAAAGCGCTTCAAGGTGAATTTTCTAACTTTTTACAATAATGCAAACCATAACAAAAAAAAGACTATTCCCCTATGCCTTCTGGCACAAGGGGTCCAGCCTTTTTTTAACTTTCATTTTTTTCTCAGATAAATTGAAATTATTCCACCGATGCGTCTCTGAGGTCAAAGATGTTGTAGCTGTCGATACCGAGATCTTCCACAGAATTCTGATAGGCATTCAGGTTTTCAGAGTGTCTGACGAAGATGGCGGGCGCTTCTTCTACAAGTAGTTCCTGGGCATCTTTGTAGATTTCCTCTCTCGCATCCTGGTCCGATTCGCGCTTCCCTTCATCGAGCAGGGCATCCAGTTCATCATTCTCAAAGAATGAACGGTTGCCCGGGGCACCGACCATATCGGAATGGAACAACGGCGAGATGCCATTGTCCGGATCGCCTGTGGAGTTCGACCAGCCAAGGATGAACATGTCATGTTCTCCACTGCCCGTCATTTCAAGATATGCGCCCCACTCAACCTGCTCGATTGTGACGTTGATGTCCAGTTCTGCGAGTGACTCCTGCAGCCAGACAGCCATGTCGACCCGCTCAGGGTTGTCATCGTTCACCATCAGGTTCACATCAAACCCGTCCTCATATCCTGCTTCTGCAAGCAGTTCCCTGGCTTTATCCATATCATATTCAGGGCCTTCCAGGTTTTCATCATAACCCAGCACCCCCGGGGCAAGCGGTGCAGCAGCCGGGGTGCCTGAATCATTGTATACTCCTGAAAGCACTGCCTCCTTGTCGAATGCATGGGTGATTGCCTGTCTGATGCGTTTATCATCAAACGGCTCTTTCTGGGTATTGAATCCGATGTAGTCGATGGAAACTGAATCCGTACGTTCCAGTGTTACATCTTCATTCTCTTCCACCCTCTGGATATTGCTGGACTCAACCTGTGCGATGAAGTCGGATGAACCAGTTTCAAGCTCGGCGAGTCTTGAACCGGTTTCGGATACCACTTTGAACGTTGCCGAATCGATATTCGGTGCACCGCCCCAATAGTCTTCATTGGCAACAAGGCTTGTGCTTTCGCCTGGTGTCCTGCTCTCAAACTTCATATATCCGGTCCCCACCGGATTCTGCTCAACGGCTGTACCTATGTGCTGCCCCATTGCATCAGCCGCTTCTTCGTGTTCCGATCCCCCGTCGGCACGGAGCTCGTAATATTCCTCCGGTGTCATATCTAGACCGGCTTCATCAATCGCATTCTGATAGTCCTCATCAATGAGTTCCTTGCTGATCATTTTGCCCGCACCATGGGAAAGATGGCCCGGGAGAGGTGCGAACGGATATTCCGTAACAATTTCCACTGTATGTTCATCAATCACATTCACTTCAGAAACCATTTCAAGCAGGAATGCCCGGGCCGAAGCCGTCGCCGGATCCAGCAGACGGTCGATGTTCGCCTTGACCGCTTCTGCATTAAAATCAGAACCATCATGGAATTTGACACCTTCCTGCAATGTAAACTCCCATGTCGTATCATCTTTCTGCTCCCACTCACTCGCAAGCGCCGGTACGATCTCAAGGTTTTCATCCTGTGTCACCAGCGGTTCATAGATGGTATCACGGACCTGTTCCGACGGCACATCGTTGCTGCCGTGCGGATCCATCGATACAGCATCACTCGGGAATGCCAGGGTCATATCCCCGCCGTCTGCAGTCTCACCGCCTTCACCACCTTCAGGTTCGACCTCGCTGTCATCCGTACATGCTGCCAGCGCCAGTACGAAAATGCCCATCAACAATATCTTCCAGAAATGCTTCATGATTTTCCCCCTTCTGAACTATGAATCCATTTGATCCCATCGACTGAATTGTAAAATAAACCCTGCATGGATAATGCTATATTATATCAGACCGAGTATTCCCGCAATACCAAATATTCAGAAATATTAAAAAGTATTTCCCCGCCATCTCTGGCCGTGTTTCTACCATATAAAATAGTTTAATATTTAACTTTACAATACCTTATACATAGAGCTAATAAAAACTTATTACACTAAATTTAAGTTTTTGCATAATTAGTAATGTTGACCCATTCAGAATTTACTGAAACTGTATTGCTATCTCCCCCCTGTAACGTTATTATTACTAAAGGACATTTTAGAATTTTTCTTAAATTCATTCAGAATTATTAGGGGGTCAACAAATGGCAGTCGTTTCCAAAGAAACCGCCCTGGAGACCAAACCGGTCAATCCCAGGGTGAAAAGCATGAAAGATTTCTATAAGCGCCTTAAAAAGAATAAGTCTGCCCTCGTAGGTTTCTACGTGCTATTATTCTTCTTTTTCGTCTCAATATTCGGCGCAATAGATGCAAATTATGGTATAACCGGCGTCAGTTCAAACGCTACGAACCTGACAGCCAAACTTCAGGGGCCGTCAGCCGAGTACTGGTTCGGAACCGATCATCTCGGACGTGACATATTCATACGTGTACTCCACGGCATGTACATAACATTGGGTGTCGGCTTTGCAGCCACTTTCCTCGCCGGTCTCGTGGGTGTCCCTCTGGGCATCATCTCTGGCTACTTCGGCGGCTGGGTGGATACGGTCATCATGAGGATTATGGATATCCTGCTCGCATTCCCGGGCATCCTGCTCGCACTTGCAATTGTCAGTGTACTCGGCGGCAGCACTATAAATGTGACAATCGCCATCGCAATCGGGGCTGTTCCCCAGTTTGCCAGAATTGTACGCGGTTCCACACTGACGACGAAAAAACTCGAGTATGTGGATGCGATCCGCGCACTCGGGGCGAAAAACGGAAAGATCATCTTCCAGCATATCCTTCCGAACATCATGTCACCGATCATTGTAAATACGACGCTGTTCATCGCTACGGCAATATTGTCTGCTGCCGGACTTTCATTCCTCGGTCTTGGCGTACAGCCTCCAACTCCTGAATGGGGTGCCATGCTCAACGACGGTAGAAACTATATGTACCAGGCAAGCCATATCACATTCTTCCCTGGTATGATGATCGTTATTGTCGTACTCGCATTCAACTTATTCGGGGATGGTCTGAGAGACGCTCTCGATCCGAAAATGAAGAAATAGGAGGCATTACATGACTACTTTTATAATCCGAAGACTTTTACAGCTCATTCCTGTACTTCTTGGTGTGACGATACTCGTATTCAGTCTGATGCACCTGACTCCGGGCAATCCGGCTGTAATCATGGCCGGCGAAAGTGCGCCGGAAGCAACAGTAAGGGCCATCGAAGCGCGTCTCGGACTGAATGATCCGCTTCATATACAATACTTCAATTTCCTGGGCAGTGCCCTGCAGCTCGATTTCGGGGTGTCCATCCGTGACAACATTCCGGTATTCGACCATATAAGACCACGGTTCTTCATCACAATGGAACTTGCCATCTACGGAACAATTTTCGCAGTCGTGGTCGGACTTCTGGCAGGCATTGTTTCCGCCGCACGCCAGTACTCCTTCTCCGATGTTGCACTGATGGTCGTTGCACTGTTCGGCCTCTCCATGCCAAACTTCTGGCTCGGACTCATGCTCATCCAATGGTTCGCCATAGAACTGCGCTGGTTTGCACCGACAGGCTGGGGGGACCCGAATCAGATTGCCCTTCCGGTCATCGCCCTGGGAACAGCCGGTGCCGCAATCATTGCCCGTATGACACGGAGCAGCATGCTGGATGTACTGTCCCAGGACTATATAAGGACCGCCCGTGCCAAAGGTGTCAAAGAACGCATCGTCATTTTCCGCCATGCGCTCAAAAACGCCATGATTCCGGTCGTAACAGTAATCGGGCTCCAGTTCGGCTATTTCCTCGGCGGTTCCATACTGACCGAAAGTGTATTCGCGATCAACGGCCTGGGCCGTCTGATCATCGATTCCATACTGCAGAGGGACTTCCCTGTCGTGCAGGGCGCAATACTTGTCATCTCTGTCAGTTTCGTAGTAGTGAACCTGGTCGTGGACATTTCCTACAGGTTCCTCAACAAACGCGTAGATTTAAACTAAGTTGGGAGTGACATACGTGTCAGAAAATATACTCGATATAAATGATCTCAGGACTTCCTTCTTCGTGGAAGGCAATGAAATCAAAGCGGTGGACGGAGTAACTTTCCAAGTGCCAAAAGGCAAAACGCTCGGCATTGTCGGTGAGTCCGGATCGGGGAAAAGCATCTCCGCACTGTCCATCCTTCAACTCATTGACGATCCGGGTAAGATCGTCGGGGGCAGCATCCGCTTCAAAGACGAAGAGCTTACAACAGCAAAAGGCTCAAGGATGAGAAACATAAGAGGGAATGAAATCTCGATGATCTTCCAGGAGCCGATGACTTCACTTAACCCTGTATATACCATCGGCCAGCAACTCAGGGAGGCATATAAGATCCACCAGGGACTCGGCAAAAGGGAAGGGACGAAACGCGCCATTGAAATGCTTGAGCTTGTCGGCATCCCTTCCCCTGAAAAACGGGTGGACCAATACCCGTATGAACTTTCAGGCGGGATGAGACAGCGTGTCATGATAGCGATGGCACTCGCCTGCAAGCCTGAACTGCTTATCGCGGATGAACCGACTACAGCGCTTGATGTCACAATCCAGGCGCAGATACTTGAACTCATCAAGAACCTTCAGGAAGAAATCGGAATGAGTGTGGTCATGATTACACACGACCTTGGTGTTGTTGCAGAGACATGCGACTACGTTGCGGTCATGTACTGCGGCAAAGTTGTTGAATTTGCGGACATCGAAACTTTATTCGAAAATCCCAGACACCCATATACTGTCGGGCTGCTCAACTCACTTCCCCGCCATGATATCGACCAGGATGAACTCGTGCCTATCAAAGGGAGTGTGCCGGCTCCGGACGAAATGCCTTCCGGCTGCCGTTTCGCACCGCGCTGTCCACATGCATCGGACATATGCAGAGAACTGCCCGAACTGGAAACCCAGGAAGACGGCAATGACGTAAGATGCTGGATCTATACTGAACAGTGGGATGGAGAGAAGGGAGTAAAAGTCTATGACAACGAAACAACTTCTTAAGGTGGAGAACCTTAAACAATACTTCCCGATCAAAGGCGGCTTCCTCGGTCGTACTGTCAACCATGTCAAAGCTGTGGATGATATTTCATTCACCCTCAACAAAGGGGAGACCTTATCGGTCGTCGGAGAGTCGGGCTGCGGCAAATCAACCACCGGCCGCGCCATCCTGCGGCTGGACGAACCGACAGAAGGAACCGTCGAATTTGATGGACAGGATGTGCTCGGACTGAGCAAAGCCGAAATGCGCAAAATGAGGTCGGATATGCAAATCATCTTCCAGGACCCTTACGCATCCCTCAACCCGCGTAAAACGGTGAGACAGACACTGAATGAAGCTATGGAGATCCAGAGCGTCGTACCGAAAAGAGAACGTAACGACAAGATCATCGAACTGATGGAGACGGTAGGGCTCCAAAAGCACCAGATCGACCGCTTCCCCCATGAGTTCTCAGGCGGTCAGCGTCAGAGAATCGGTATCGCAAGGGCGCTGTCCGTAAATCCAAAGCTCATCATCTGTGACGAAGCGGTCAGTGCACTGGACGTATCCATTCAGGCGCAGGTGCTGAACCTGCTGAAAAGGCTGCAGAGTGAAATGGATCTGACCTTCCTGTTCATCGCACACGACCTCGGTGTCGTACGGCACATTTCCGACAGGATCATCGTCATGTACCTCGGTAAGATCGTTGAGATGGGTGAAACGAAAAGCATCTTCGAAAACCCTCAGCATCCGTATACGAAGGCACTGCTGTCGGCGATACCGGTACCGAACCCGAAAAAGAAATCAGAACGCATTTTCCTGCGCGGGGATGTACCGTCACCGATCGACCCGCCGTCTGGCTGCAGATTCCATACAAGGTGCCCATTCGCCACGGACAAATGCCGTGAAGAAACGCCTGTACTGGAAGCAAAGGATGAAATCTATGAGGGCAAACATACAGTGGCATGCCACTATGCCCTTGATATCCAGGCCGGTAAACATGAAGCGAAATACGAAATGACGAACGTCCGCAAAGCTCTTAATGAATAGGACATGGGCAATGATAGTATGGTGAAGGAACAAGAAGATTCCAAAAACTGAAAAATACCGCCTGTACACATCGGCTGTGCAGGCGGTATTTTCATTATCAGAAGACCAGTACATCCAGCAGGAACCAGATCGTCATGAACAGATAGATCAGTGCGTTGAATATCGTACTGGACAAAAAGGCAAGCAGTGAGCCGAGGGAGGCTTTGAACGCCTGGTCCATATCCCTGGAGCCGATCAGCTCGACAATCAGCACGAAGACAAACGGCACGAAGATGACACCGAACGGCGGGTATACGAACATCCCGATGATGACACCGGCGACCGCCGCATATTCTCCGCGTTTTGTACCGCCGTAGCGTTTGACAAAGTAGCTGTTTGCTATGAAGTCACTGAACAGGACGAGCAGCGTCAGAATAAACACAATGATCCAGAACATCCATGACAGCCCCTCCGGGTCCACGGCGAAGTGGAACACCAGAAAACCGACCCAGAACATGAGTATTGAAGGCAGGACGGGGAACACCAGTCCCGCAAAACCAAGAATGATAGAAGCAGCAATAATAATCCACCAAAGTATGTCCATCAAACTTCTCCTTTTCTAATTTCTGTTTTAGTGAAGAAAAACAATATGAATGCCACGCATAAAAATGCGCCGGAGATGAAGAACGAGTTCTCCACCCCAACCATGTCACCCGCGACCCCGCCGAGCAGGTTGCCGAGCAGCTGTCCGATGATCATGGCATTCGCAAACAGTGTCGATGCATAGCCCGGGAACTGCGGCAGCAGATCCTGGAAGTAGCTGATCCCGAGGCCGAGGAGCACCGCAAGGAACAGAGCCAGCGGCACCTGCCCGATCACCATCATGGTGAAGTCGTTGAAAATGCCGATGGAGAGAAAGTACATGCTTCCTAAAAATCCGGCGGCAATCAACAGCGATTTCGTGCTTATCTTACCGGCTGTATAACCGATGAATATCATGAAAGGCACTTCAAGCCCTGCGCAAAGGCTTGCGAGTATACCCACCGCACTTTCCGGTTCGCCCAGATAGTTCGTCACGTAGAGCGGCATATTGAGCAGATACATCCATTGTCCCACATGAAGCATGGTAAATGCTGCAAACGGAATCAGAAGCATCATGTTCTTCATCAGATTCGGCGCTTTTGGCTCTTCATAATTCATGACCTCAAGCGTCGTTTCCGGCACTTCTCTCCCGGCGGCCGGCCGGATGAGGAATGACAGGCCCAGTACGATGATGAACATGAGCACCGTACCGGAAAACAGCCCCTTGAATCCGTATATGCCAAGCAGCACCGAACCTATCAGCGGTCCGAACAGGAAGCCGAACGAAAACATCGAACGGAGCACTGTATTGGCCATCACAGCAAGGCTCGAGCGGTAGGCATTTATGGATTCCCGCGCTGAGGCGTACAGCTGGGGCATGGCGGGGGCCCCGAGTGCAGCGAACAGTATGTACGCCGGAGCGAGCAGCCAGACATTACCGATGAAGAGGAAGGTCGAGAAAGCGATGACCATCATCACAAGCGCTGCGAGTATCAGGTATTTACGATCGAAGTTCAGGGTGTCACTCTTCCTCCCTATGATCGTATTCATGCAGAAGCTGCCGATGGCAACAAACGCCATGAAAATACCGTACGTGGAAGTGGGCATGCCGTGTGTCTCTGTCATGAATATGACCAGGAACGGTGCGGTCAGGGAGACGGCCATGCCAAGGAGTGTCATGTTGAACAGGAACAGTTTATAGTTCTGTATTTGAAAAAGGTCTCTGATCATTTATACCATTCTTTCATTAAGTTTTGCTCAGGAAGCGTTGACAAAAGTCCGGACGAGCGTCAGGAATGCTTTGACCTGCGGCAGTTCGAGCACACTGTTATCAAATGCGATATAGGTGTCCCTTGTAATCGGCCGGCCGTCAAAGAGCACTTCATCGAGATTGAACTTGTCCTCATCAAAATCGTCCAACACAATTTCGGGAAGTACTGTCACACCGATGCCTTCAAGCAGCAGGGCCCTGCATGTTGCAATCTGATCGACTTTGATCTGCGGATCATATTTCCGATTGAAACGCTGCTCGAAAAACTGTTCTATTTCACTCAGATAGATGGGGTCCGCCTGGAACTCGATGATCGGGAGGGCTCTGTCCCCTTCATTCGATTTCGGCGTCACGAGGTAATGCTTGTCGATGAACAGCAGTTCATTCTGCTTGTTCATCATGCGGTTCCCGCGCACAATCGCGATATGGAAGTCATTCTGCTCTTCAATGATCTGCTGCGAAGAGCCCACTTTGATCTTGATGTTGACGTTCGGATAGAGATTCAGATACTGCGCAACAATCTCCGGCAATATGGTATGTCCGATAAGGGAGGAAACGCCGATGGACAGATTACCCTGTATAGAGTTCTGATTTATCCTTATATATTCTTTTACGAGCGATTCCTTCTCCACCACACTTCTTGCGTGTTCAATGATCTTTTCCCCTTCGCCCGTGACATAAAGTTCCTTTTTTGTCCTGACAAAAATTTTCACTCCCCATTCATCCTCGATCGATTTCAATCTCTGACTGACCGCCGGCTGGGAAATGAACAGCTTTTCAGCAGCACGCCTCAATGTTTTCGTTTCATCCAGTGTTACCAGCAATTTATAATCATCGACTTTCATGGCCAACATCCTTTCATACATAAGGAAATCTTATCATAAATTCCACCACATTCAATATTCAGACTGTAATTTGTGTGGCTTAAGTACTGTCTGGGTATATACCATACACATACAATAAAACGGGAGTTGATATTAAAGATGGCCGAGAAGAACAAATTTGAGAAAATAGACGAGCAGATTGACGGCTACACGCTGGACCGGCAACCGGGCGTTGAACGGGAAATGGATCCTAAGCCCCTATACCATGCGGAGTACTACAAAGGCAGCGGGAAACTGCAGGATAAGACAGCCATAATCACCGGGGGAGACTCCGGTATCGGCCGTGCTGTGGCACTGCTCTATGCAAAGGAAGGGGCGGATGTCGTCATCGGCTACCTTGACGAGCACAAAGATGCTGAAGATACGAAGAAAATGGTCGAAGCCCACGGTGCCAGATGTGCCATCTATCCATTTGATGTGAAGAAGAAAGAGGAATGCGGTGCACTTGTAGATTTCACTCTCCAGAAGTTCGGGAAGCTGAACATCCTTGTCAACCATGCAGGCGTCCAGTATCCGACGACGGATTTCCTGGATATTTCGGAGGAACAGGTAAGGGAGACATTCGAAACCAACATCTACGGCATTATCTTCCTGACACAGGCTGCCCTCCCGCACCTCGGAAAAGGCGACAGCATCATCAATACGACGAGCATTACAGCATACAACGGCTCGCCTGACCTCATGGATTATGCAGCAACCAACGGGGCCATCACTTCGCTTACACGTTCACTCGCCGGTAATCTTGCAGAAAAAGGCATCCGCGTAAACGCAGTTGCCCCCGGTCCCATCTATACACCGCTGATTCCGGCAAGTTTCAGCGCCGAAAAAGTGGAACATCATGGTGGCACTTCGCCGATGGGACGCCGCGGCCAGCCGTCGGAACTCGGGCCAGCCTATGTCTTCCTCGCCTCCCCGGACGCAAACTATATGACCGGCCAGGTCATGCACATAAACGGTGGAGACTATATGACCAGCTAAATATCCGTACATCACTAAACGCCAGTCAGTCGACTGGCGTTTATTTTTTCATATCCAATTGTTTTAAGCAGTGTGACGCCATTCTCTCGAATTGATTGAAATCCTTCTCCAATCCCCCCATGACCTCATCGGCGACCCGATAAGCGAAATCAAACTGTTTTTTTGATACTTCCCCTCGCTTTTTTGCCCGTCTGATATCAAATTCATCCACCAGCTCATAGCGGCCGTCAGGCAGTGCAAGCACATCCAGGTATACATCAACCCTTCTCGCCTTTCCGGGTTCCAGAAAATGTTTGATATTGATGTCGAAATAATACTGGACTGCCTGTCCGTGTTCATCATACATCACTGTAAGACTGTAGTTCCGGTTTTGAGGCAGTATCTGCAGCCACCGGAACCCGTCATCACACACAAGCACCGTCTGATTAAGTATCGGCACCGTTAGCGGTGATCTGACTTTTCTTATTTCTATAATGCCGGTCAGTATTTTTTCACCTTCATATTGAATGATCTTTTCATGGTAATCGGATTGGAGGAGACGTCTCCACCCTCTTTTATCGAGATACTTGGTCTTCATCACACTCATCTCCTTCCCCTGATTATACAGAAATTCCGGGGAAAATGTGAAGGAATATGGACCGGATGGAACCCGTTAGTCAATACCGAGTATGATATGTGTCTCTGAAGCCTTTGTATCGTAAGTCCCTTCTTCATTTTCAGGGTTATGCGCCCCTGTATTCGCTGCTCTGTATAACAGTATTTCACCCCCGTCTGCATCCAGATTCCCTGCATTAATAGATTCAGAAAGAGAGGCCCGGCCTTCCGGCTCAACAACCTGCAGATCATATTCACTTTCCAGCTGATCAAATGTCAAAAGGTTGTAATCATCCAGAAATTCCTCTTTTTCTTCAGGAGAGAGAGACACAGTATACAGCTCCCCTACATCCGATATCCCCAGGAATTCCGCAAGGCTGCTCGTGTCCATGATGCGCTCCTGCAGTGCTTCATTATAGATGGAGGCATCGCCGTAGTAATTCGTCTCCGGGAAACGCACATTCGTCCAGGCAAGGGAGGCATTCCGGACGTCTCTCATCGTCGCCGATTCGGGCATCTGATGGGCCGCTGTCTGGTAATCTTTGATGAAAGCTTCTACTTCCTCTTTTTCATTGAACTGTAAAAATCCATTCAGTCCGTTTATTTCTATAGAAGAGACTGCCTCCGGCTTCTCGATATTAAACAGGATATCGTAGGCGTTGGCAAACCGTCTGCCGTCAAGCATATCCGCCATGACTGCACGCATGTCCTCCTCCATTTCGAGCCTGCTGAACTGTCGCTCGATATAGCTGCCGTCTTTCATCTTATAGCTGATTTCCAGCACATCTCTTTGTGCATCCTGGTTCGAAGTCTTCTCGCCGTCTACCGCAGCCCGGTGGAATGCGACCGTGCGCTCAATCAACTCCCTGTCGTCAATATAGAGGAAATCGTCACTCACCGCATCCGCCGCTCCGCGGTACGTACCGTAATCACTGCCTGTATAATCGCTGCTAATATTGACACTCTCCACCTCTTCAGCGTCAGGCACATGGGAGACATACTGGTTCCATCCCGTAAGGAAGACGATCCAGAACACAGCCATCAATATCAGTGTTGTGATGATGGATCTGGTATTCAAACTGATTCTGGCTGCGCCCTGGAAAAACATCTCCGTGACGATGTACGAGAATATCAGGCCGATGCCTAATGCAAGCATCGTGACGACAATTGAAACGGGCAGGGCAAATGAAATCACCAGCCCGACCATCAGCATGCCCGTGATTGAAAGGAGGGCGACCAGCAGGTTCCTCACCCATTTATGATTGAAATTATAATGGACATTTTCATTTTTACTTCTGTTGTACAGGACGTAGGACAAAATGATGAACACCATGCCTGTGGCAAACCATATGATCATCTTCCATAATTCAAAGCCCATCGAAATCTGCTGCACTGCAAATATCGGGAAAGTATTGTCTATGACAACACTCGTCACTCCGCCATCTCCAGGGACTGCGGAAGACGGTCCGTTTGCAATGCCGTCGAATAAAATGCCGGCCGTGGAAACGTTGAGATTCCAAAAAATCACCGGCAGGAAAAACATGATGATAACCACCTGCAGATGGTTGAAAATACTGTTTACAAGCAATCCTGCAAACAGCGAAATCGCAAAAATCACATAAAGTACAAACAGTGAATAAACCAGCCACAGGAGCAGGTCCTGCAGTGCGATGTCAAAACTCAGAATGTATCTTTCAAAGAACAGGATGACCGCTGTGATTAGGAGCGGTACAGTAATGTGGATCAGACCGGCCACAATCAGATGGCTCATCATCCTGTGTCTTTTTACAGGCAGGCTGTGCATGAAGTCGACCGAATCTTCCCTGTTGCGGTAGTTGAATAAGAAGAGCACCAGCAGTACGGCATAGATCATGCCGCCGGCAAGTTGGAATTCCGCAGTTAATTCGAGCGGGTTATCCGGAATATCCCCTCCGTCCCCCTGAACCGTATTATTCATATTGACGGATTGGACCCACAATACGAACGGCTGTACCAGGATATTTCCGATCAGGTAGAGGACAGTAAGCCAGAAGACGCGTCCCATGAAATGGATGAGTAATGTTCTATTCAACAATGATGTTGCTGATTTCATACCCTTTTTCCCCCATTTCGTAAGTAAATAGTTCTTCAAGTGTCAGCGGCAGGATATCATACATTAGCGGGTTATATTGCGTCACTTTCTTCTCTATGTTCTCTAGATCACCTTTGACGATGCATGTGACTATCCTTCCTTTCGCTTCATGATGGACGACTCCCAGGTGTTCATAGAATGCCTGATCGGGCAAGGTGTTGAAGGCAATCTGGATTTTGCAGTGCGTCCCTTTGATTTCTATGAGGTCCCTATGGAACAGTAACTCACCTTTGTGCATTATGGAGACGGAATCACATAGGTCTTCCATTTCCCGTAAATTGTGGCTTGAAGCAATGACCGTCATCCCGTGATTGGCAATATCCTGCACCATGATGTTTTTTACCTGATGCCTTACGATTGGATCCAGTCCGTCAAATGGTTCATCGAGCAGCATCACCTTCGGACAGGCGGAGAAAGCAAGTACGAAAGAGGCCTGCCGCTTCATTCCTTTAGATAGTTGTGAAAGAGCTTTTTTGGAATCCAGTTTAAAATGCGCGGTCAGTTGGGCAAACCGTTTATCGGACCAGTTTGAGTACATCCCCTTATAGAATGCCGCCATATCATTCAAACTGACTCCGCTGAAGAAATAAGGCACGTCATGGATAAACAGTACATCATCTTTAATATCAGGGTTTTCAAATATTTCTTGCCCATCATATAAAACGTCTCCCGCATCCGGTTTGTAGACACCCGCCAGCAGCTTCATAAACGTTGTTTTGCCCGCTCCGTTGGATCCGAGCAGTCCATGAATCGTCCCTGGTTCAATCGAAAGAGCTGCATTGCTGATCGCCTTTTGGCTGCCAAATGATTTATCGAGCGCTTTAGTTTCCATTCTCATTGATATCCTCCTTTCCCTGGTCCGCATGTTCTACAAGATTTTTTAAATATTCTTTGGGGACATTCATTTTAAGCAGTTTCTGGATGATTTTTTCCAATTCATCTGACAGCATTTTAATTTGTTTTTGATTGATTTCTGTTCTCATTTCGTTTACAAAACTCCCCTTACCGGGCAACGAATAGATATATCCTTCTCTTTCCAGTTCCCGATACGCTTTTTGAATCGTATTCGGATTGATTGTCAATTCCTGTGCCAGGCTTCTTACAGAAGGAAGCTTTTCTCCAGACCTCAAAACGTCCTGTATGATCAGCTGCCTTATCCTCTGTACCAGTTGCTCATATATTGGAATCCTGCTCTTAAAATCCAGTTTAAACACATGCACACCCCCCTACACTAACTGTATCGTTTTATATAATACAGTTAGTACAGTTTTTTGACAATAGGTTTTTGACAAAAAATTCCCCAGAATGCAGATTAAATCAGGCATCTTGCATTCCGGGGAATTCAATCAAAATATTTTTTCTAGAGCGCATGGCCAGAACCGCCGTCGACATTGACGGCAACTCCGCTGACGTATGATGCAAGGTCGGAACACAGGAACGTAATGACATTGGCCGCTTCCTCTGTATCACCAATGCGGCCGAGCGGGATGTTGTGTTCATCCAGCCGTGCGTATTCTTCCCAGCTTAAATCCGGCGCATCCGATTTCCACTTCTTCATAATCTGGTCGCTCTTTATCAGACCGATACATACAGCATTCACCCGAATGTTGTATTGACCCAGGTCTTTGCTCATCGCTTTTGTCATTGCCATACCAGCTGCACGGGAAACTGTGGTCGGCAGAGAGGAAGGAGGCGGGGTTTTTCCAAGTACAGCCGTCATGTTCAATATCGCTCCGCCGTTCTCTTTCAGATGCGGCAAAGCTGCTTTTGATACTCTGACCGCCGCCATCAGCTTGAGGTCGATGTCCTGTTCCCAGTCGGATATTTCCACATCTTCAAACGCTTTGGCGAATGATCCGCCGGCGTTATTGATGAGTATATCGACCCTGCCGAACCTGCTGACGGTGGCATCGATGATTTTATCTGCTGCATCTTCCTCAGTCACATCCATTTGGACATAGTCCACTTCGCCATGTCGGGAAATCTCATCTTTCGCCTTGATGAGGTCTTCCTCGCCCCTGGCCACAAGCATCACTTTTGCACCGAGTTTTACCATCTGTTCGGCTGTTTTGCGCCCGATCCCTTTACTCGATCCTGTAATGACGACTGCCTTTCCTTCATATCCAAAATCCATGAATTCTCCCCCCTCTTATACTTTAAGCACCCAGGTTAACGTTGTGATGAATATTAGATACATCTTCAAGATCATCCAGTGCTTCGATCAGCTTTTCAAACTGCTCCAATGCTTCATCGTCCAAGTTCACTTCGTTCTGGGCAATCATTGTATGTTCCGCAACCTCATATTCATCGACACCCATTTCATCGAGCGCCCGTTTCACTTCATGAAAACTCTGGGCATTTGCATATACAACTGTATACCCGTTCTCTTCAGTGACATCCTCTACGTCCACATCGTTCTCCATCAGATACATCATCGTCTCTTCTGAATCAAACCCTTCAAAGACGAATACCGCCCTAGATTCGAACATATAGCTGACTGCTCCGCTGACACCCATGTTGCCGCCGTTTTTTCCGAAGGCAGCCCGTACATCAGAGGCTGTCCGGTTGACGTTATTCGTCAGTGCATCCACTATCAGCATGGAGCCCTCAGGACCGAAACCTTCGTAGCGCAGTTCATCGAATGACTCATCATCACTGCCTTTTGCCTTGTCAATCGCCTTGTCGATTATGTGCTTGGGCACAGAATAGGTCTTCGCGCGGTCCAGCACCGCTTTGAGTGCCTGGTTGCTCTCAGGATCCGGCTCGCCCTTTTTGGCCGCCACGTATATCTCACGGCCGAATTTTGCATTCACCCGGCTTGTGCTCTGATCTTTCTGAGCTTTTTTCTCTTTAATGTTATTCCACTTTCTTCCCATGTTCTCATCTTCCTTCAAATCAGTTTTCTTTTATATAATATATCATCTCAACGGTTTTTATTCATGTAGCGGTACAGTCTCAGCATGCGTTTGATGATGATGAGCAGATTGATGAACAGATTGAATCCCATTTCCCTTTCGGAAAATTTCCTGTTCTTCATCCTGTTGAAGTCATACATCGTGAACAGCACGTACAGGATGAGACCCACAACCGTTATGCCCAGATGGAGATACGGCAGATCGATGAAAAAGCTCATCAGTGATGCAAAGATCAGTACCAGCAGCGCAACGAATAAATACCTTCCCCAGTGTGTGATATCCCGCAGGAAAAAATAGCCGATGACCCCAAAGAACAGGAAGACAAGTATCCCGAGCAGTACGATGCGGTAGAATACCCCGGGGCCGAAATCCCTGATGAACGATTCGAACAGGCCATAGGAGACCACCCCGATCAGGATTGCATAAATATGGCTGATGACCGGGCCGCTGCGGTTGAATCCGCGTACGAACAGCGAAATCATCAGGATGCCGAATACCACCATGGACGCCGTCGGCCGCCATGCATCGGGCAGATACTGGCCGAAATAGGTGCCGATGCCGAAAATCACCCAGTAATAGGCAAAATACAGCCATACGAGCTTAAGGTTTTTTGAGTTGGCCATCCAATGCCTCCATTCATATATATTTAACTACCCTGAAATTTCCTCTGTTAACGTTTCAGCGCAGCATTTATATTGCTGTAATTTTCAGATTATATACCAAATATTTTATTTATATTACAATTGCATTACAAAACACCATTATCTTCCTCTATCTGCTATCATATTCAAAGTGAACTACAGACATCTGAAAGTTTTTGAACATAAACATAATGGACTACATATAATCTTATTAGAATTCAGGGAGGATAACAAATCAAATGAAAAAAGTCATCACAGCACTCACAGCAACAGCTGCTTTTGCTGCCTACGGCATGGCGGACGACGCTGAAGCATCATCTACATATAAAGTACAAGGCGGGGACACGCTCTGGAAAATCTCCCAGGAAAACGGTGTATCCGTTTCACAGCTTAAATCATGGAATAACCTGTCCTCAGATCTGATCCTGGTGAACCAGACGCTGACAGTGAGCAAAAGCGGCTCCGCAGATTCATCTTCGTCATCCAGCAGCTCAGAGAGCTCCGGCAGTTCCTCATCAGATTCCAGCAGCTCTGACAGTCAGACAGGCGGTACATACACTGTAAAAGCCGGCGACACACTCAGCAGCATTGCAAGGGCCCACGGCATGAATTACAGGACTCTGATGAACAGCAACAATATTTCATCACACCTGATCTACCCGGGTCAGAAGCTTACTGTGAACGGCAGTTCTTCATCAAGTTCCAGCAGTTCCCAGTCTTCTTCAGACAGCTCTTCTGCATCTGAGAAGAAAGAAGAGCCGAAGAGCCCGTCAGTATCTGCTCCATCACCGTCCAATGTATCCTACGGTAAGAACTACTACTACTGGGGAGACTGCACATGGTACGTCTTTGAACGCCGACAGCAGCTCGGCAAACCGGTCGGCAACAACTGGGGCAATGCATCCAACTGGGATAACGCGGCAAGAAGCCAGGGCTATTCAGTCAGCAGCAGACCTTCAGTGGGCGCAATCCTGCAGGCGAATGCATGGACAAACTCCGCATGGGGCATGGGCCATGTTGCGATCGTTGAGAGAATCAATTCCGACGGCTCCATCCTTGTTTCTGAGATGAACTTTGGCAGCGGCCAGGGTGTCAAGACTTTCAGGACAATCAGCTCCTCCCAGGTGTCCGGGCACAACTTCATCCATTAATGACAAATCCCCCTCAGGATCAGTCTGAGGGGGATTCTTTAGTGTCCCGGTCCGTTTTTGCGCTGTTTTGATCCGCTCCTCGGCGCTTCGGTGTTGATGATCATTTCCACCTGGTATATACGGTTGACGAGACTGTGTATAGGCGCCTGTGTCATCATGTAGACTGCCCACGGCAGTTTGGGCTCAAAATCGTGCAGTGCTATGATGAATTCGTTTCTTCCTGTAAGTGCACGGAACTCGAGTCTCGGTGTTTTGTTCGGTTCCCTTTTCGACAGTCCGCCGCCTTTTATGCGGTATATTTCCACGCCGTTGTAGCTTGCCTCCCCATCATACTCGATGATCAGGACGGGACGGCTGATTTTGGCAAAATTCACTTTTATGAGCCTGCCGGAAAATTCCACATTGATCATGCCGTACAGTATCTCATCCAGCCATTCGAAATAGTACCGCCCGACATCCTTCACCGTCCAGCCCGGCGGCAGCGGCGCCCGCTGCACACTCCTCACATTGTTGTAATCCGAAGTCTTGTAGGACAGGTTCTTCCCATATCTTTTCACCGGTGTGGAAGTGACATTTACATCCGCGCCGTATGCACCCAGTACCTCCTTCATGTAATCCGGGCTGACTTCATCCTCCACAAATATGATCTGATGGACTTCATTCATCTCACACGCCCGTGCGATATTATCCGCGATCAGCACATACAGATCTTCGAAGCGCCCCTGTGTCAGACGGTTCAGACGCATGATCGGGTCTTCGAAAAAGACGACGGCATCTATATCCGAAAGTGCCTTTTCCACTTCCGGGAGGATGAACAGATCGTTTTTCAACAGCGTGATGTCAAGATTGCTGTCATCCTGATTGGGGCTGGAAAAGGCGAACAGGTTATAAGTGTCTTTCAGTTCATGGTACAGATGCCGGCCGATTCTGCCATGTATCCCCATCAAAAGCAGGTTTTCCATATTCTCACTTCCTTACTTAGTACTGATTACCCGCATGTGCAGCATATAAAAACACCATTACAGTGCTTCAACATTCCCCATCGATTTCCTGTGGGCGATGAAGATGAGGCTGAGCAGCAGGATAATTGTGACGCCGATGAACAGGAAGGGCGTTTCGAAATAAGTGGCAAAAATCCCTGACAGGAACGATCCTGCCACGGAACCGATCGAAAAGTAGGAATAGAATATTCCGTTCGCTTTGCCACGCTCGTGCATCTCCGTATTCTGTCCGATGATCTTATTCATTGATGGGAAGATCAGGCTGAACCCTGCGCCATATATCACCATGGTCATATACACCAGTGCTGCCGAAGGGATGAAATGCAGCAGTATCATCGATATGCCAACAATGAAAATGCCCGTGCTTACGAGGACGACCGGACTGTATCTGCTGTAGATCCGGTTGAACGGCGTGGCAAATACGATGATGGCCGTGATGCCGAAGACGCTCAGCATCACCCCCGTGGACTGGTCGGACAGACCGAGGGCCGCGGTCTTCAGCGGCAGGCCGAAAGCCAGGGAACCATTGGAGATCATCAGCGTGAACGCTGAGACATATGCCACGATGAGTGACGGCCTTTTGATGATTTCCCAGTAATTTGTGGAATAGTGGATTTCTCTCGTCTCCTCTGTCGTACTTTCCTTCACCGTCAGCAGCAGAAGGAGCAGCCCAAAGATAAATATGCAGGCGAGGACAAGATAGACCATCTGGTAGCCGGCCTGGCTCGAGATGATTCCGCCAAGGGCGGGGCCTGCTACCGCTGCTGTGCCGATCGAGACACCGGTCAGCGCCATGGAACGGCCGATTGTCGCCTTTTTGGATATGTCCGCCACCAGGCTGAATGCAGCCGGTGTCAAAAGACCGCTTGAAAACCCGTGGACCACCCGTATGAGGAGCAGCAGGCTCACTGACGGCACAATCGTGTACGTCAGGATGATCAGCACCTGAAGCGCCATGCCGGACACCAGCATATTCTTCCGGCCGATCTTATCTGAAAAATACCCGCCGAAAACGTTTCCCGCCATGTTGAACAGTGAATATACAGCAACAATGATACCGGCTGTATATTCACTCGCTCCGAGGGAAATCGCGAACGGTGTGATGATCGGAAGCTGGATGAACAGATCCAGGAAGCATATTACAATAATGATATATAAAAATTTGTGCATTTGAATTTTCCTTTAACTGATTTTTACTGCCACTCTGTATTATAACAATTTTTCAACGCAGGAGGGACTGGATGGCTCAGGCGATGACACTCATTTTGTAAAGGTGTGAAAATAAACCAGCCGCCGGGTAACTGTATGTCACCCGGCGGCTGTGTCATTCACGCCTTCTTATTCAATTTTTGTTCATATGCATCGATGATTGCGCTGACAGCGCCGTCGCCTGTAATGTTTGCAGCTGTGCCGAAGCTGTCCTGCGCCATGTAGAGCGCAATCATGAATGCAACCGCCGCCTCACTGAATCCGAGGTTCGACATCAGTATGCCGCTCGCAGCCATGATTGCGCCGCCCGGCACCCCCGGTGCAGCAATCATTACGACACCGAGCAGCATGATCGTGCCGAACATGGCTCCGAATCCTGGCAGCTCATATTCCGGAAGCACCGACATCACTGCGATTGAGCAGCTGACGATCGTGATCGTACTTCCCGAGAGATGGATGTTTGCACAGAGCGGAACAACAAAGTCCGCAATCCTGTTGCGGATGCCGTTCTGTTTGGTCTGTTTGAGCGTTACCGGAATTGTTGCAGCACTGCTCATCGTGCCCAGGGCTGTGAAATAGGCCGGAATCATGTTCCTGATCATTCTGAGCGGGTTCTTGCCCAGTGCGGCACCCGCAATCGAGTACTGGACAATGATCCATACCCAGTGCAGGAGTACAGCTACAAGCAGGACGACACCGAAGACTGCAAGTGTGGTAAAGATTGTCCCTTCTGAAGCCATTCCCGCGAACACTCCCGCGATGTAGAACGGCAGGATTGGGATGACCACTTTCTCGATGAGGAACTCGGTGATGTTCTTCCCTTCTTCGAACCATTTTGCCATCAGCTGTGACTTCGTAAGTGTGATGACGATGCCGAACGCAAATGCCAGCACAAGCGCTGTCAGAATATCCATCAGCGGCGCGATTTCAAATTCAAAAAATGGTTCAAGTCCGCCGGACTCTTCCGGCACACTGCCGCCGTCCGTGATTTTTGGCATTACGAACATCGCCACGAGATAGGCCAATGTACCGGCTCCCAAAGTTGACAGGTACGCCGTACCCAGCGTCGCACCGACAACTTTGCCCGATCCTTCCCCGATTTTTGAAATACCGTTCGTGATGAAGAACAGGATGATCAGTGGAATCATGAAGAATATGAATCCGCCGAGCAGTGATTCTATCGTTACGAACAACCTTGCAAGCAGCGTAAGGAATGTTTCCAGCCCCCCTGTTGCATCCACCCCATAATACAGTGAACCGACCGTGATACCGACGATGATACCAGCAATCAGCTTAAGTAATAACTTCACCTAAAATTCCCCCTACTTATGTAATGATTCCATATTACCTCATTGGCATGGATAACAGAAGGTTTAAATTGTACACTATTTGTCCATTTTGAAAACCTTTTCATACGCAACGTACCAATCGTCTTCATTTTCATCCAGATGAAGCCGGCCTCTGAATTCAAAGCCCCGCTTTTCAAACTGGTGCTGCATTTTTTCATTTTCCAACGATGTATCGGTGTGAATACCAGCATACCCTGCATCCACCAACATGGATTCTACACTTTTCACCATATGTCCTGCAAATCCTTTCCCCTGGCTTTGCGGGTCCACCGCCATCCTGTGCATCGCTGCGCTTTTCGACTGCGGAACCTCCCATCCAATCTTGCCATAGGCTTCCGGATGTTCATCATCAACCACGACGAAACCCATTATCCCCCCTTTCTCTTCGTATACATGGAGGGAGCCGTTATTACAGTCCTGCTCAAAACGCGGCAGCCCGGGGTATGCATCACTCCACTGCGTATTGCCCGCAGCCTGCATCAATGGCACGACCGCCCTTGTTATTTCCATCACGCGCGCCAGATCGTTTCTTTCCGCTTTCCTCAAAGTCATATTGACCTCTCCTTCAATTTTCTCACAAATCTCTATTTTCACTATTTTACTGTTCATATGTGCATATCAATAGTGTATAATGTGATTGAGAATTAATACAGAGGGGTTTTGTAAAATGTTCAAATTCGATAAGTATACGAGGGCCTACCACATCTCAAACATGATTTTCTACCTGTTCACACTGGTTGTGATCGGTCTGATCTACGTATACGGCTTCTATCCGCCCATTGCCGAAGTGACATCAGGAGACTTTTTCGCAACGTTCGGACTGCGTGAATTCGGGGGATCACTGTTCTTCCTGGTGCTCATAATCGTGCCGCTCATGGTACTGTTCGGGGCAGCCTATCACCTGTATAAAGCCGCTGCATTCGGTAAGCATCCGGAAACTGCGGAAAACTGATATAAATGAAGGAAGAGCCGGCGCATCTTGGCGCCGGCTCTTCTTTGTTGACCGATAATTCACATCTGGACCCGGGTTTCATAACCCGCATCTCCCTGTTCCCTGACACGTGCCATCCTGACAAGCAGATAGACTATCGGTGTATCAAAAAGTACAATGACCATCTTGGCGGCGTACTGCGCCGCAATCATCCCGACCATCGCTTCAAAAGGCACTGTGCCAAAGAAGGCGATGGTGATGAATATGACCGTATCCACGAGTTGCGTGACAACCGCCGACACATTGTTCCTGAGCCACAGCCTGCGCTTGCCGTGGCGGGCTTTCAGCCTGTGGAATATCGATACGTCGAGATGCTGGCTAACCATGTACGAAACGAGGCTGGCGGCGATGACCTGGAAGCTCCCGCCAAGTATCATTTCATATTCCGCCTGCATGGTGAAGGCGGGGGCCGGCGGCAGCTCTATCGCCAGGTAGATGAACAATAGAACGACGAGCTGCGTAAGGAACCCCGCCTGTACCATCCGCCTTGCGTTTCTTTTGCCGTATACCTCCCCGACGACATCGGTGATCAGAAACGTTGCCATGTAGACGATGACTGCAGCAGGAAGCATGAACTCCCCCACCGCGAAAAGCTTGACTCCCAGGATGTTGGAGACGACCAGCAGTCCTGAGAAAAGTGCGGTCAAATAAAATAACATATATCATTTCCTCCTCATATCTTCAGGAAGAAATCCTTATCAGCCCTCTAAAAACTCAGCGGTTGTCCACGTGCTCTGGGTACATGTCATGATTCATCATGCGGTGTTCGGCCATGCGCTCATATTTCGTCCCGGCGCGCCCGTAGTTGCAGAAGGGGTCGATCGAGATACCGCCCCGCGGCGTGAATTTGCCCCATATCTCGATATATTTCGGGTCCATCAGTTCTATCAGATCATCCATGATCATGTTCACACTGTTTTCATGGAAGCCGCCGTGATTCCTGAAGCTGAAAAGATACAGCTTCAGAGCTTTGCTCTCCACCATTCTGATGTCCGGTATGTAGCTGATGTACAGCGTTGCGAAATCGGGCTGGTTCGTTATCGGGCACAGCGTCGTAAATTCCGGACAGTTGAATTTTACGAAGTAGTCCCGGTCCTGATGCTTATTCTCGAAAGTTTCCAGCACATCCGGGTTATAGTCAAAATCATATTTGACCTCCTGGCTGCCGAGCAGGCTCAAATCTTTTGTATAATCTTCACTCATCACGATTCTCCTTTTCAGATATATGCATTTTGCAACAAAAAAACGCCATGCACCCCGTCTAAGGCACATGGCATCAATGATCGATCCGCGTCTTAGTTTTTTATAGAGGGTTTGGGCTAAGAACCTCTTCACTATTCATTTGCACCTGACTTATTATACTATATCCCCACATCAATTGGAAGAACGCTTTGCCTACTCCTCGTAGGCCTTGGTCAGCGCTTCTTTGAATGCCTGGGGCGGCTGTGCGCCAGAAATGCCGTACTTCCTGTTGATGACAAAGAGCGGCACACCCTGTGCACCGAGTTTGTTCGCCACATTCTGATCTTCGATCACCTGCTCCTTATACAAATCGCTATCAAGCATTTCACGGATTTTTTCCTCCTCAAGTCCGAGACCGGTGCCGATCTCGACCAGCTCTTCTGTATCAGCGACATTGACGCCGTCTGTGAAATACGCTTTGTAGAGACGGTCCATCGCTTCGGCATCCAGCCCTTCCTCCCGGGCAAATTTGACAAGGCGGTGGGCATCCCTCGAGTTTGACGGCACCACTTTCTCCATATTGAACTCAAGTCCGGCAGCTTTTGCTGTATCAGCGACCTGACTGTTCATGATTTCCGCTTCCTTGACACTCTTGTTGTATTTTTTGGCGAGCAGCTCCGCCATGGTCTCATCCGGTTCCTTCTCTGCGGTCGGGTCGAGCTGGAAACTGCGGTAGACAACCTCCAGGTCATCCTTCCCGGCAAACTCCTCTACTCCCGCTTCAAAATTCCTCTTGCCGATATAGCAGAACGGGCAGCCGATATCCGACCAGATCTCCACTTTCATATACATGCCTCCCTGCCGGTTTGTAAAAACCGGTTATTTATGTATATTGTAACAGGCCGGGCGGCCTTTATCCTGTTGTCTGCCTCGCTCAGACCCCCTGCTTGTTGCTCCACAGCAGCGTATGGAGCTGAGGCAGCACCCGCGCGTCATTCATGCGCGCATCACCCATCGTCATCTCCACCAGTTCACCATAGCGTCCGAGAAGCTTTTCCGTATGGTTCACAACATTTTCCCCGAGATACGGGTTACCCGTCTGGAGGTAGAACGGAACCGACGGATATTTCATGTGGACATATGCCGCGTATTCAAAATCCCTTTTGTCGAAGACCACCACTTTGAGGTTGTAAGATCCGCAACCCGCCTCAAGTCCTGCAAGGACGCGGCCAAGCCGGCCAAAATCCGTTTCCATACCCGAGCTCGGCGGCTTGGGACTGACGGTGACGTCATCCACCCGGCCCATCCATTCCTGGAATACTGTTCCCTGGGTCTCCATGGCGAGTGCAATCCCCCTGTCTTTCGCAGCCGTCACAAACGGCTCCAGATTTTTAAGGAGAGCCGGGTTGCCGCCTGAAATCGTGACGTGATTATAGTTCCCTGCCGCCAATCCATCCAGTGAGCGGAAAATATCTTCGGACGTCATCATCCGGATGTTCTCCTTCTGGGATCCGTCCCATGTAAAAGCCGAATCGCACCAGCTGCAGCTGTAGTCGCAGCCGGCAGTCCGCACAAACATCGTCTTCTGCCCGATGACTGCACCCTCTCCCTGGAATGTAGGTCCGAATATTTCAAGTACCGGCACTTTCATCATTTCCTGAACTCCTTTGGACGATAGATTACATAGCTCGAGGGGGTCTCCCTCAGAAAAACCTGAAGGCATACAGGTCGGTTATCCAGCGTCGCCAAATATTCACTGACCATTTCATGGATCGTCTTCGCCAGAGTTTCCGAAGTCGGCGGTATATCCAGAAATCGCGGGTGGTCGTTCAGCAATGTATGATCGAAAGCTTCATCGATCAGTTTCTTGACATCCGAAAAGTTCACCAGGAACCCGAGGTCATCCAGCATGTCACCTGCTATGGTCATATTCACGAAATAGGTATGCCCGTGTATATTGGCACACTTCCCTGCCCGGCGATTGGGAATATGGTGTGCAGCCGAAAAGTTGAGATCTTTATTGAGCTCGTATTCAAAGTCATGCACAGGTGTCTGGTACATCATGAATCCCCCTCCCTTTCCTCAATATATGCGCTCAGCCCGTCACTCCGCAGCCTGCACGCCGGGCACTCGCCGCATCCGTCACCGATTACACCCTCGTAGCATGTCAGAGTCCTCTCCCTTATGTAATCTAGCTTCCCGTAGCGGTCGGCAAGCGCCCAGGTCTCTTTCTTGTCCAGCCACATCAAAGGCGTGTCAATGACGAAATCCTTATCCATGGCGAGGTTGGCCGTAACATTCATGGATTTGACGAAAATATCCCGGCAGTCCGGATAGCCGCTGAAGTCAGTTTCACACACGCCTGTAATGATTGTTTTCGCCCCTGTCTGGTAGGCCAGTGCAAAAGCGAACGACAGGAAAAGCATGTTCCGTGCCGGCACGAATGTGTTCGGCATCTCCGTATCTTCCCCGCTGATCTCCATATCATGACGGGTCAGAGCATTCGGGCTCAGCTGACCGAGCAGCGACATGTCCAGCACATGATGCCTGAGACCGTGTTCAGCTGCAATCTGTTTTGCCACACTAATTTCAAGGCTGTGCCTCTGCCCATATTCAAATGTCACAAGCTCCACTTCATCGTAATGCGCCATCGCGTGGAACATGCATGTCGTGCTGTCCTGGCCGCCTGAAAATACTACCAGTGCTTTTTTCTCTCTCATCTTATAGTGTCCCCCAGCAATTCAATGGTAATTATATGAGTTTAACAATTTTCCCCGTCCATTTCCACCGCACAGTCCGGCCGGCGCATAAAATATATGAGTCCGTCCAATAGGTTGACAGGAAGGTGATTAAGAGATGACCAGCCTTCAATACAGAGAAAGAGTGATACAGATACCGGGTCTTGAAAACATATTCAAATCTCAGAAAAAATATAGGATGGACAATGAAAACAAAGGGTGCCGGCCGTGACCTCATGGTCACCAGTGCCATTGCACAACCCTCAGCGCCGGGGGATGCAATGTCGAAAGATGTAAAAACTCTTTAAATGTTCCCTTGAACTTGATATAATATAATATTGCATGAAAGATGTTTCATGCGTTCTATCAGGTATATCCTGCAAATATAAATGATAGGTGGAAACCGAATATGGAATATCAAGTATTACTCTACTACTACTACACAGACATTGAAGACCCTGAGGAGTTTTCCCGTGAGCATCTTGAACTCTGCAAGGACATGAACCTCAAAGGGAGGATTCTTGTCGCTGGGGAAGGTATCAACGGTACCGTTTCGGGTACTGTCGAAAATACTGAAAAGTACAGGGAATATATGGAGAACCATCCGCTGTTCGAAGGCATCACTTTCAAGATCGATCCGGCGGACGGCCATGCTTTCAAGAAGATGCATGTGCGTCCGCGACCGGAACTTGTCAACCTGAGCCTGGAAAATGACATCGATCCGCGGGAACTGACCGGAGAATATCTTGAACCTGCTGAATTTCTGCGCCAGATGCAGGATCACGATACGATTGTCCTTGATGCCAGAAACACTTATGAATATGACGTAGGCCATTTCAGGGGCGCCATCCGTCCGGATGTGGAAACGTTCCGCGACCTGCCGGAATGGGTTGAGGAGAACCGTGAAATGCTTGAGGGCAAACGCATACTGACATACTGCACCGGCGGCATCCGCTGTGAGAAATTCTCAGGATGGCTGAAACGCGAAGGATTCGATGATGTCGGACAGCTCCACGGCGGCATTGCCACATACGGCAAGGATCCTGTCGCAAAAGGCCAGAACTGGGACGGCATGATGTATGTCTTCGATGAAAGGCTGACAGTACCGGTCAACCAGGTCGAGCACACAGTGGTCGGCAAAGACCATTTCGACGGTACTCCGTGTGAACGCTACATCAACTGTGCCGATCCGGATTGCAATGCACAGATCCTCGCTTCAAAGGAAAACGAAGACAGGCATCTTGGCGGCTGCAGCATCGAGTGCACAAAGAGCCCGAGAAACAGATATGTCATTGACAACAAACTGTCCTCTGAATTCGTTCAGGAACGAATTCGGGAACTTGAAGAGGAATATTACGCCAGATAAGACTGAACGCACCAATCCGGACCGGATTGGTGCGTTTTTTACATCTTGACTATGATTCTGCCGCGTATTTTCCCTTTCAGAATATCGTTCAGGGTCCCAGGCAGATCATCAAGGCCGATCTGATGTGAAATATCAGTCTCAAGGGCCGATGGTTTCATATCACCTGCGAGCCTGTCCCACACTTTGAGCCGATGCTCCATCGGATGCTTCACCGAATCGATGCCGAGCCAGTTTATGTTGCGTGAAATGAACGGCAGTACAGTTGTCTGGACTTCGATGCCGCCTGCCAGTCCGCATGTCGCCACTGAGCCCCCGTAATCCAGGCTGCTCAGTATATACTGCAGTGTCTTGCCGCCGACCGGATCGATTGCAGCCGCCCACTGCCTTGTACGGGTCGCCCGGCCCCTGAAATCCGTCACCTGGTCGCGGTGGATGACTTTCGATGCCCCAAGGGATTTCAGGTATTCCGCCTCTTCTGTCCTGCCTGTGCTCGCAACGACTTCGTATCCACGGTCATGCAGCATGTTCACAGCGATGCTTCCGACACCACCGCTCGCACCGTCGACCAGCACCCTGCCCTTCTCAGGTGTGAGACCGTTATCCTCCAGCCGCTGGATGCTCAGGGCAGCGGTAAACCCCGCCGTTCCAAGCTTCATCGACTCCTCCATCGTAAGGCCCTCCGGGAGCGGGACAACCCATTCCGCCGGAATCCGGGCCACTTCGCTGAATCCCCCCGTATGGCGTGTGCCGATGAAATAGCTTGTGGCAATGACTTCATCCCCCTCTTTGAACCGGTCGTCCCCGGAAGTGATGACAGTACCCGCCAGATCTATGCCGGGCACAAGCGGCAGTATTTCTGCCAGGTCTCCCTTGACCGCGACCATACCATCCTTATAGTTGACACTCGAGTATGCAACTCTTATCGTCACTTCCCCTTCCGAAAGGTCATCAAGTCCAATCTCCTTCACTTCCATCTCCATCTTCTCATCCACTTTATCCACTACCAGCGCTTTAAAACGATCCATGCATATATCCGCCCTTTCCATTAATATATTATCCCCATTATAATACATATGCATTAGGCTGTATCGGCAGACGGGCTGCCGGTACATGCCCGCTTTACTGCCGGACGCTTCTGCTGTTATGATTGGGGGGAATAAAAATTGCATACCCGAAGACACTGGGGGCGCCAAAATGGCTGAGACGGGAGACCGGACCCCTATCACCCGATCTGGATAACACCAGCGTGGGGAAGTGCAGTACACGCTGTGATCCGCTTCGCTATAGATGGCTGCACCCTCCCGGGCTGCAGTTTTTTTATTCCAAAAATTACTGGAGGGATTCATATGACAACAGGGGCAGGACAGGCAGGCGCACAGTTCACGCTGTTTCCCATGTCAGGTAACTTTGTGGACATCATACTCGGCGCACTGGATGCGACCGACACACGCAATGTGGAAATCGAGACCGACAGCGTCAGCACAGAAATCAGGGGATCCATCGACAGCATCTTCGATGTGATTCAGTCGATATTCCTGCATGCGGCAGGCACCGGTGAGCACGTTGCTCTGAGCGGAACTGCGGCCATCGGATGCCCGGGTGGTTCCTTGGCAGAAACAGATGCCCGGCAGGGTGGGAAGCTGAACCGGGAGATGCCTGCACAAGTCGGTCAGAAGGCAGGAGCCAAATTCTCAATCTACCCGCTCGGTGATACGGATTATATGAAGAAAATCGAATCACAGATCGATCTGTCGGCTGAACCGGCCATCGATGTCAAACCCGCCCTGGGTGCGACACGCCTCGACGGGGAGGCGGGAGATATATTCAGGATAATTGAAAAATCCTTCAGCAATGTTTCAGAGAACGTCGGTCATACAGCCATGGCGTTCACCATCTCCGCCAACAGCCCGTCTGATGGAGGATAGCGGGGTCCGGACCCATTCGACAGGAAGATGTCCATATACCCTAAAAAAGCGGGCGGAGAATCGATCTCCGTCCGCTTCCTCTTTATATCTAATCCAATACTGCCATTATGAATCCGTCATGTCCTTTGGCACCTACTGTCTGTAATGCAGTTGCATCGATGCGTGGTTCGTCTTTTAAGATTTTCAGGAACCGCTGCATCTCAGGCCTGTTTGCCTCCTCTTCGAACCTGTCTTCGATCTTGCGCTCTGTTATGATGACAGATCCGCATTTTGCCATATCGATTGCCGCTTCCAGATAGTCCGGGTAGAGTGCCTGGTTTGCATCTATATAGATGAAATCAAAGCGCGGATATCCTTTTTCAAGCAACCTCGGCAGTGTGTCCTCTGCAGGTGCATGAATCACTTCAACTTTGTCTTCAAGTCCGGCTGCTGTGATATTCCTTTCAGCAATTTCTGCATATTCCGCGTTGGATTCGAGCGACGCCATCTTTCCTTCTTCAGGAAGTGATTTACCGAGCCACAAAGTACTGTAGCCTCCCAAAGATCCGATTTCAAGGATCGATTTTGCCTCTTTGATCTTGGCAAGCAGATGAAGGTGTTTACTCTGGCCGGCGAATTCCTCCTCTCCGTGCTCATTCTGTGCGGGAATGCCGGTCATCACTTCGTCATCGGCATTCAATTCTGCGTTGAAATAATCGTCCACAGCGCTCCAAAGTTTGGACATGTAAATAAATCTCCTCCATAATTTATGGTACTTTTATTTATAACATTTTATCAGATATCAAATTCTGAATATTTGATAAAATGTTATGTCCGTTATCATAACGCATAGCATGATTAAATGCAAATTGCATCCGTAAGCCGGCGGGCCCGCCATTGCCCGGACACTCTTTCATCACAGGAGCACCTGAACAGGGTATCTGCTTAACCCCCACCCATGGCAGTTCCGCAAAAATTGTTGATGGAATCAAAAAACCGGCGCCAAAGCGCCGGTCCGTCATTGCCCATTACTGCCCTGCAACATCCCGCTTTGTGAAGAAGAGCCAGGATGCGACCATGAATACAATCCAGTAGACGGCAAGTACACCTATTGAAAAACCCATCGTCATCTCTTCTTGGACAGGCCCCATCTGGGAATCATAGACTGTCAGATCCGTGTTCGCGAACAGTATATATTTCGACCATTCCCTATCTGCGAAGAACTGGACAATTGAAGTACCCGCCATCATCAGGAAAACAGCAGTACCGATTGCCAGTGCGCTGTTCCTGAAAATACTTGAAATCATGAATGCGAATGTCGCCATCATGAACAGGTTGACCAGTTTGAATCCATATCCGCTCGCCACTTCAGCGATCGCGGATACACTTACGATGCCTTCATAGTTTCTGACCACCAGTTCAGGGTTGCTTCCTGCCACACCAAAAACAAGTGCACCCGTCAGCCATGAAAGGACGAGCAGGAGGACGAGAGTGATCAGGGCGAATATCAGCACAGCGATATATTTGGATAGAAGGATCATACTCCTTGGGATTGGACGGATGAGAAGCTGCTTGACTGTCCCCCATCTGAATTCATTCGCAACAATACCGCCGGCCACGATGATTGTCAGCAGGCTGATCACCGACGCAAGCATGGCGTTGTCGATGACGAACTGCCACGCATCATATGTCACGGGCTTGATATCATTGTCGATGTGATACTGGTTCATCTCAATCTCCTGTGTGTTCACTTCAGTCAGAAATTCCTCTTCCTGCATCTCTTCTGTCAGTTGTTCGTTTTCGGCTCTGAGTTCCTCCTTCCAGTCCGCACCGTACTCCTTGCCCGACATATCAGTTGTTGTCGTGATGACGGCAACAGCAATCACAAGCAGTGCGAGGAAGATATACATGATCCACGTTGACTTCTGTATGAATATTTTCGAAACTTCATTCCAAACCAGGCTGAATATTTTACCCAATGACATTCTCTCCAATCAGATCGAAGAATTTATCTTCGAGTGATGCGCTTGATACTTCGACCCTGTACACCAGTACATCGGCTGAGACCAGGCTGGCCACGATGCTGGGCATCAGTGATTTCTTCGCACTGAATGTGATGAACCCCTCATCACCCGCAGCTTCAATGCCATGATGTGCTTTCAGCACCCGGAGCGCTGAGTCCGCCGGGTCGGCCTCCACCCGGACTTCACGCACGGGATCCTCCTCTGTCTGCTGTTCATGTACAGACTGGATGCCGATCAGCTCCCCGTTTTTTATGACGCCGATCCTGTCGCACATCAATTCGATCTCAGACAGCAGGTGGCTGGATATGATCACCGCAACATTATCCTCGTCGGCAAGCTTTCTGATATACTTCCTTATCTCACGTATGCCGGCAGGATCGAGGCCGTTGGTCGGCTCATCAAGTATCAGCACCGATGGATTGTGGAGCAGCGCCTGTGCAATTCCCAGTCGCTGGCGCATGCCGAGGGAATATCTCCCGACTTTCGTTTTAATTGCATTTTCAAGCCCGACGAGCTTGATCACCTGGCTGATGCGTTCTTTTGTCACTCCCGGACTCATCCGCGCAAAATGCTTCAGGTTCTGCATACCGGTCATGAACGGGTACATTTCGGGATTCTCCACAATCGCACCCACTTCCCGGATAGCATCCTTGAAATCCGATTTGACACTCTTGCCGAGAATCCGCACATCACCACCCGTAATACCCATCAATCCGACCATCATTCTGATCGTCGTAGTCTTCCCCGCCCCATTCGGGCCGAGAAAACCGAACACTTCTCCCTTATGTATTTCAAAATCCAGTTCTTTGATGATCTTTTTGGAACCGATCTTCTTCGTAAGTCCCGTGAGTTCCATCGCTGTTTCAGCCAAGTTGACCCCTCCTTATTTTCTTGTCATATACAAGAGTAACAAAAATTTAATTTACTAAAAACTGATATCCTTATATAAAATGACCCGCTTAAGACAACCGGCCAAGTCACTTTCTTCTTACAGATCTGATTATCATATCTTCACCGAAAAACCTCCGCACCATTTTTCTCGCATCCACCTGTGAACGTGCCGCCACTTCCTTTACAGTCCGTCCATCACCCCGCTCAATTGTAACGATGAAGCATTTTGTCCCGCATCTCATATCAGACATTCCTTTTCCTGAATATATAATTATTCCGGCCGTCAACATCAACCGTTTCCAGCCCTTCACTCCTGTCCATATATTCATTGTACATAAGCTTTGCCCAATTTAGAACAGGGCCGACCCGCCATGAAGCTCAGAAAAAGTATTTTTCATTCTCAGCGTTATTCTGTGTCAACCACAAATGAAAATGTCCCGGGAATTTAAAATTTAGCGTTTACTATTTGGCCGGCATCCCCTGTGTCTCTCACTGGGGATGCCGGCGTTTGTTTTGTCTGCGTTCCAGGCGCTGCAGGTACTGTTCATAGGAGCGTTGCTTCCATGGATGCGACAGGGGTGGAATCCAAACACTGCGGAGCGTTTTCTGGGGCACCGGCTCGAATGCAGCGGAGTGTGCATCGACGGCCGGAATCTCCTCCAGAGCGTAAACCTGCTCCTGATGCGATACAAACAGTTGACCTGTGCGGGTTTCAATCACCATAACTTTGGTCTTTCTGTTTAAATAGATGACCTTTCCGGTCTCTGTGATCAATCGGTATTTCTTGTTCTTATACTGGATCGCATGGCCGTTGTCGATCGTCCGGAACTCGAACCGGGCGAGAATCCGGTCCAGATCAATGCCAGCGGGGAGTGCTTCAAACACGGATGGATAGGATTCCGGCTTAAAGGCAAACTGTCTGTTAAACCGGGGGACATAGGTTTCCAAAAATTGATTTGCCGCCGGAATAGAGGTAATATGATGTTCAGCTAGTGCTTTCACTAGCCGGTCTTGTAACGTACCGAAGGCCCGCTCTACGCGGCCTTTGGCCTGGGGGATGGAAGTCGTCGAAAGCTCGATCCCCAGCGTTTGACAGGCATATCCATATTGGGTGTTGGCTCTCGGGGTGTTGTCCCGGGAGCCTCTTTTCGTTTCATAGTTAAAAACGGTACGGTTATCCGTCAACAGGCGGTACGGGAGACCGTATTGGGTTAAGCACTGTTCGGTAATCGCATAGTAGCCGTTCAATGTCTCCTGATGATCAAACCAGGCGCCGACGATCTGACGGGTACAATCATCGATGGCGATGTGCAGATGGGCATAGTCATGCCGTTCACCAAACCACTTGTGCATGGAGGCATCCATCTGGAGGAGCTCTCCAAATGCTTTGGCCCGGGGGCGTGTCGGATGGGCTTTGACCGGATCGACCAGGCTTACTTCCACCAGTAATGCTTCTTCCCGCCGGGTCATATGGTTGGCGGACCGGGCCTTCTGTTTCAGCCGGTCTTTCATCATCCGCTTTGTCTGCCGCGTTGATTTGGGAGACAATGTATTGGTCCGGTCCATGAGGGTCCGCAGGGCGGTATAGGAAATGGAGATGCCGTCGGTCTCTCTCAGTTTTTCATGAAAATGCTTAAAGTTATACCCATCATATTTTGTCCGGTACAGCCGGATGATGGTCCGTCTCAGATCCGGGTCAAGGGTTGTGGCCGGTTTTCGGCCGGTGTTCCCGTGCCGGAATCCCTTCCTGCCTTTCTCATGATAGGTCTGGACCAATCGGTTGATCTGTCTCCGGGTGAGATTCAATTCAATCTCCGCTCTCGTCTTTGTTTTCTGTCCATTCACGACCGCTTTAATGATGCGATACTTGTCCTGTTCTCTCATGGTTAGATACTCCTTCATGATGTCGCCTCCTGGTATGTACTTTCTATCTTAGTGTATACCAGCGGGACATTTTCATTTGTGATTACTTAGGACATTATCACTTGTGTTTCACAGTATTTTTCATTCTCAGCGTTATTCTGTTGTTTTTATTTTATGCGCATATTATAATCTAATGTCGGCTGATTTAAGCCGCCGTCCTTTACAGCCGATAATCATTGAATCGAGGTAACATATATGGATAATACCACCAAATACGAATACTTATCCGAAAACTCGAACGTAAAAACACTCCCTATCATGCTGTCGCTGATCATCGGTACATTTTTCGCCATTCTGAATGAAACGCTGTTGAATATTGCACTGACAACTCTGATGCATGAATTTGATATCACACTGCCGACGGTACAGTGGATGGCGACGGGCTTCATGCTTGTCATGGGCATCGTCATCCCTGTCTCGGCCCTGCTGCTCCAGTGGTTTACGACCAGACAGCTGTTTTTGGGAACGATGATCATATTCACAGTCGGTACGGCCATCTGTGCAATGGCACCGACGTTCCCTGTACTCCTGTCCGGCCGTCTGATACAGGCAATCGGTACCGGAATGCTGATGCCGATCATGTTCAACGTATTCCTGCTGCTCTACCCGCCGGAGAAGCGCGGTAAGATCATGGGCCTCGTCGGTCTGGTCATCATGTTCGCACCGGCAATCGGCCCTACACTATCAGGAGTAATCGTCGAATATCTCGGATGGAGATTTTTGTTCATCACGGTCATCCCGTTCTCACTTTTCTCGATCATATTCGCCTTCATCTTCCTGGTGAATGTATCTGAAGTGACGAAACCGAAGATTGATATTCCGTCCATCATCTTCTCCACAATCGGATTCGGCGGCACGATCTACGGATTCAGTTCCGTCGGTAAAAGTGACGCCGGATTCATGAACCCTGAAGTGATGGTTGCAATCACAGCAGGGGGGATCGGCATCGCCCTGTTCGCCTTCAGACAGCTCAGACTGGATGAGCCGATCATGGACCTGCGCGTGTTCAAGTACCCGATGTATGCCCATGCAGTAATCCTGTTCCTGATAATCATCATGACGATGTTCGCATCAGAGATCATCCTGCCGATCTACATGCAGGGGCCACTTGCGCTGAGCGCGGCCGCTGCCGGCATACTGCTTTTGCCCGGCAGTCTTCTGAACGGGGCACTCTCCCCTTTCATGGGGGCGCTGTTCGATAAGCTCGGCCCCCGCCCGCTCATGATACCCGCAACGCTCATACTGAGCGGCACGATGTTCCTAATGAGCCGCCTGGATACAGACAGCCAGCCGTGGGTCATCCTCGTCGGGTTCATGCTGCTGATGATCTCAGTCTCTGCAACAATGATGCCTGCACAGACGAACGGACTCAATCAGCTGCCGAAAAGGCTCTACCCGCATGGCACCGCCGTCGTTTCAACTCTGCAGCCTGTGGCAGGCGCCATCGGTGTGTCCGTCTTCATCAGCATCATGAATGCCAGACAGATGAACTTCCTGGGGAATGCATCGAATCCAGATGATCCTGCCACAATAGACCAGGCAATGGTGGCAGGCGTCGAACTCGTATATTTCATCGCCTTCACCATTTCCATCGTTGCTGTAATCATGTCGCTTTTCGTCTACCGTGCCAAACCTACTGACAGCATGAAGATGCAACAGCCAGATATACAGCCATGATAAAAAGCTTCCCGAAAAATTTCCGGGAAGTTTTTTTATGTCTAATCCATGATTTCCTTCACTCTGCCGACAGTACCATCCTCAAGCTTCACTTTGATGCCGTGATGATGCTGCGGTGAATTCGTCAGTATCCTTACCACAACACCTTCGGTCAGTTTCCCCGTCCGCTGATCCTGTTTCTGGACAACTTTTACCATCTGTCCCGGTTTTATGTCTGCTCTTCTCGTTCCCTGCATATTCATTCTCCTTTGATTTCCGTCATATATTTTCCACCGTCCATTTTGTCAGTACCCGTCCTTTCCCCCCACACAACACTTCTGTAATTGACGGGATCCGTATCGCCTTCTGTACTGATGGTCAGCACGCTTGAACCTGCATCCAGGCCAAGCTCTTCTTTCAGGTTTCCATATTCTTCATTCGTCATCACTTCATACAGAAAGCCGAGAGGGAGCGCACCGGATTCGCCAGAGATCACTTTACTGTCCTCCCCTGCCGGGTTTCCAAGTATGCGCATGCCTGTTGCACTTATGGAATCGGCACACGAAGCGAAGCCGTCAGCGACGGACTTCAATATTTCCCAGTCGGCCGGGTTGGGGGCTCCGCATGACAAACCCGCCATCATCGAATCCAGACTGCCGTGTACACGGACCGGTCTGCCGTCTTCACTCTTCGCTGACCGATGCAGGCAATCCGCTCTTTGGGGTTCAACCACAATGATGTGGGGCGGGCGACCGTCTGTCAGATTGTATACGGCAGCAGCCATTGCTCCGGCGAATGAGCCAACGCCCGCCTGGAGGATGATGTGGGACACTCCAGAAAGCCTTCGCCCCTGCAGCTGCCCTTCTATTTCAGCAATGATGGTCATATATCCCTGCATTATGTACATCGGCAGCTCTGTGTAACCCTCCCAGGAGGTATCCTGAATATGGACCCAGCCGTTTTTGCGGGAAATCTCCCGTACGTATTCAACCGTGTCTTCATAGTTCATCTCAGTGACCGCCCCTCCAGCACCGTATTCCAGGACGGCATCGAGCCGGGAATCTGCTGTACCTTCCGGCATGTATACTCTGCTTTTCTGCTTGAACAGTTCTGACGCCCAGGCCACACCTTTACCATGATTGCCATCCGTGGCCGTCGAAAAAATGACCGGAGGGTGACCCGGTATCCTCCCGAGCAGCTCATCGAAAGTGAAATCAGCCAGTTCAATGTCAAGCCTCCCTGCAAAATACTTTGCCATGGCGTAGGAAGCCCCGAGACCTTTGAAAGCGTTCAGACCAAAACGTTCAGATTCGTCTTTTACATAAATGCTGCCGAGTCCGAGTACATCGGATAGATTTTTCAGTTCGGCCAGCGGTGTCCTGTCATATCCCGGCATTGACTTGTGGAAACTCTCCGCCTTTTTCATTTCATCGGTATCATGATCAGCGGAAGCCGCTCTGACCCCCACCTCATTTTTGAACCTGTTCACTTCCCAGATGATACTGCTCATACGGCCCCTCCAGAATAAAATATGTGATATATTAAATTTAATATGATCTGATTTTGAGGTGGATACAGGATCCGGAAGAATGGACTGCTAATGCAGACTTTTCTTCAATACAATCATATGTCTCAGCTGCTTCCCCGCTTCGAATATCGGTTCTTTGTAATTGTGGGTGAAGAAATTATCGATCTGATGCGACTTCTCAAATCCGCACGCTTCATAAAACGGGAGGGTCAGCGGGCTGTCGCCCGTGCCGACGTACATGACATCACCCCTGCCCTTATATAAATGCAGTATATGATGGAGCAGTTTCTTGCCGTATCCTTTCCCCTGTTCGCCGGGAGCCACGGCAATATTCTTTATTTCAAATGCGCCGCCGTCTTCATGCGTCACGACACAGACCCCCTTCACCCCGCCGGCTTCCATGATGAACATATCCCCCCGGTCGAGGTAGCGGTCGATCATCTCCTCCTCTTCATCTGCAAGCAGCAGCAGATGAAGATACTGTTTTTTGTTTTCAGTCACTCGTTTTATATCAATATTACACATCTCCTGTAATTGGCAGGCATGCCATGATATCATATACAGACTGGAGGAGGAGACACCATGACAGGTAAAACACATATCATCGGAGGCATCGCCTCAAGCCTTGCGTCCGCACAATTAACGGGACTGGATCCCGTCATCATGGTCGGTGCCGGCATCATTGGCGCCCTGGTCCCCGACATCTGCCATGGCGGCAGCAGGATGGGCAGGGCACTGCCCATGATATCAAAATTGATAAACCTGATATTCGGTCACCGTTCATTCACACACAGCCTGCTTTTTTTGGTGATCATCTCATTCCTTATGGACAGGATCCTGCCATACGAGGCGCTTAAAAACGGACTGATGGTCGGTATGATCAGCCATCTCTTACTTGATATGGCGACCAGGAGCGGAATCCAGCTGTTCTTTCCGATCAGCTTCAAAGTCAGGTTCCCGGTGACGATACGCACTGGAAGCCTGGCTGAAAACCTCATATTCAGCGCCCTGGCACTCGTTTCATTCTATTTCGGGTGGCAGGTTCTGGGCTACTACATATAAAAAACCCCTTTGGGCAATCATACCCAAAGGAGCTCTTGGTTTCTACCTGAACGGACCTTCTTTTTTAAAGTACTGGTCGATTGTTTCAAGCACACCGCCCATGTTATTATGCGGGGCAGTGTATTTTGCCGCATATTTCACATCATCCGGTGCGTTTTCCATGGCGAAACTGTACTCCACGTGAGCCAGCATCTCCAGATCATTGCCCCCGTCACCGAATGCCATTGTCTCGCTGTCTTTGATGTTCCACCGCTCCTGCAGCGCTTTTATACCGCTTGCCTTGTGATGCCCCGGCACAATCAGATCGATGCTGCCGTGGCCGCTGGATGCAGGCGTCACATAATCTCCCAGTATGTCCCCAAGAAAATCCTTCAGCCCGTCAGTATCCTCCGCCGGACATGAGAGGGCAAATTTCAATATCTGATCATCTATGTCGTCAAAACTTGCCACCCGCCTGAGACGCCGGTAGAACTTCCGGATCATTTCGAAATATTCATCCGTCACATAATCCAGTACATAGGCACTTTCTTTGCCGCAGACTATTGTTTCGAGTTTGTCGTGTTTGGCAATTTCACCGGTCACCACTTCAACATGTGCCTTCGGTATGCTTACAGAGGACACTTCCTCGCCCCTGTCCACGACAAATGCACCATTTTCAGCGACATAGCTGATCTCGTCCTGGATATCCCCGTAATATGATTTCAGCTGATAATATTGGTTGCCGCTTGCCACGACGAATTTAATCCCTGCAGCCTTCATCTTTCCATAAAGTTCTGCGAACCTTTCCCGGTCATATTCCTTCGTATCATCGAGGAATGTCCCGTCCATGTCCACAGCAATCAATTTTACTGTCAATGTAATCCTCCTCGACTAGCGCATCTGTGCTCCATTATACCTGGATTCCCTCTATTTTACAGCTTGGAAAAACTGCGGCAGATACTCTTTATGGACTGGCATCATTTCATCGACGATGGCTTTCGCAATCTTATCGGACGGTGTCACATGTACATCAGGGACCCCTGTTCCCCTTTCATTCGAATTTGAGGAATAACAGTATGACGATTGCACTCTCCGTACCCGGTGAAAATGATTCCACGGTCAGGCACCTCAACCAGCGTAAACAGGAGGGCATTACCATCATCAGCATAAAGATTCATAAACATTCGACCATCGCCAAAATATCAGATGTGAATATTTCGTATTACATTACTGAAGAGTGGCTTGAAAATGCCAACATCACCACACAGATTCCCGTCATGCATGCGCTTGAAGCCGTAGCCCGCGAAATACATGATCTGAACGGATAAAGCTCCGGGCATCCTGTGTGCCCGAAGCTTTGTCCACTGTCTATTCACTTCCCTGGTTTACCGACACCGTTATTTCCTCTATGCGCCTCTCCCCTGCCTCCTCTACTTTAAAGTGGAGGCCTTTATATGTGAGTTCCGGCTGCTCGCCGGGTTCCGGGAAGTATCCCAGAAGTCCGATAATGAAACCGTTCAGCGTTTCATATTCACCGACCGGCAGCTCTTTTTCGAAGAAATCCCCCACATCAAGCAGATGGATGGTTGCCTTCATACGGTATTTACCAGGGGAAATTTTTCTGATCGGTTCCTCTTTCACGACATCATTGTGTTCCGACAGGATCTCTCCCACGACTTCTTCGATGACATCCTCGATCGTGACGAGACCTTCGGTGCCGCCGAATTCATCCAGGATGATGGCGATATGGGCATTGCTTTTTTGCATATCGCGAAGAAGGCGATCGATGCTCCGGCTTGATGACGTAAAGAACGGCTCATGGCATAATTCCGGCAGATTGAACGTCTTCTCTGTTCCATCCTCCATGAGTTCCAGCAGATCTTTTGCCCGCAGTATACCGATGATATTGTCTATATCCCCATCATAGACCGGAAACCTCGTATACTTCTTACTGTTCACGGTGGAAACGACTTCACCGAAATCCGCATCGAGCGGGATGGCGGCCATTTCAGTCCTGTGTGTACTGATGCCGGTCACCTTCGTATCATCCAGTTCAAAGATGTTATTGATCATCATGCTTTCGGTCTGCCTTATACTCCCTTTCTCTCCGCCGAGCTCGACCATCATCCTTATGTCCTCTTCCGACGCTTCATCGTTCCTTGCATTGGGGTCCAGTCCGAAAAGGCGTACGATCGTGTTTGTCGAAAACGTCAGAAACTTGACGATGGGCAAGGTGATCTTGAACAATATCGTGAGCGGGCCGGCCGCAACATTTGAAATGCCTTCCGCCTTCTGCAGCGCAAGCTGCTTCGGCACGAGTTCACCAAATACGAGAGTAAAGTAGGACAGCACAAGTGTGATTACAACCACTGAGACCGTCTGGAGCAGTGATTCAGAAAGCGGCACTCCGATACCTGTAAGAAAAGATGCCAGCGGCCGGGCGAAAAAATCCGCAGCAAACGCACTTGCCAGAAATCCGGCCAGCGTAATGCCGATCTGTATGGTGCTCAGAAACCGCCCCGGTTCGGTAATGAGGTTGTTCAGCTGAATGGCTTTTTTATCGCCTTCATTCGCCTGCTTTTTCACTTTGTTATCATTCAGTCCGATCAGAGCGATCTCCGATGCTGCGAAAAAGGCATTGATCAGAATGAGGATGACCAGTGTTATGACTGCTAATACCATTTATATTCCTCCGTTTTATCATAAGTGATCATTTTCCTGTACCTTACTTTACCCGCCGGATGGTATATTAACAGCATTAGCGCATCCTTTTGTGTTGCCGATGGCCTTGCACCGGGGAGTGCCGACAGAAGGGCTGCGGATGAGTGTTCCCACGAGCCGTGCCTTTGCTGATTGCTTTACAGACTGAACCTGAAATGCCCCTCTACATGGAGGTAGAGGGGCATTCATGTAATTCCGTCATTGGTCATTGGTCATTTGGTCATATCATTTGAGCATACCGTGCGGATCGATGACGAATTTCTTCGCCACACCACTGTCGAAGTCCTTATAGCCGTCCGGTGCTTCATCCAGACCGATGACTGTGGCATTCACCGCCTTGGCGATCTGCGCATTGCCGGAAAGGATGGATTTCATGAGGTCCCTGTTATACTTCATGGCAGGTGTCTGGCCCGTTGTGAAGTGATGCGCTTTTGCCCAGCCCTGGCCGAAACGCACTTTCAGCGAACCGGTCTGTGCATCCTTGTCCGTTGCCCCCGGATCCTCCGTTACATACAGACCCGGAATACCGAGGCTGCCGCCTGCCCGTGTCACATCCATGATGGTATTCAGCACGGCTGCCGGCTTTTCTCCACCGTCCTTGCCGTGGCCCGATGCTTCGAAGCCGACCGCATCGATGGAACTGTCCACTTCCGGCACGCCGAGAAGCTGTTCAATCTGCTCTCCGAGCCTGTCATGTTTGGTCAGATCCACTGTATCACAGCCGAAACTCTCAGCCTGTTTCAGCCTCTCAGCCTTCATGTCGCCTACAATCACCCGCGAAGCTCCGAGAAGCTGGGCTGAATGTGCTGCTGCAAGTCCGACCGGTCCTGCGCCTGCCACATAGACTGTGGACCCGGTTCTGACCCCGGCCGTCAGCGCCCCGTGATAGCCTGTCGGGAAAATATCCGACAGCATGGTCAGATCGAGTATCTTTTCCATGGCCCGTTCCTTATCCGGGAACACAAGAAGCTGGAAATCCGCATAAGGCACCATTACATACTCCGACTGGCCGCCGACCCAGCCGCCCATGTCCACATAACCATATGCCGCACCCGGCCTATCAGGGTTTACGTTCGTACAGATATGCGTCTTCTGTTCACGGCACATTTCACAGCGTCCACAGGCAATGTTGAACGGGACGGATGCGATATCCCCTTTTTTGACAAACTCGACATCGCGTCCTACTTCAATCACTTCCCCTGTAATTTCATGGCCGAGCACCAGACCTTCCGGCGCAGTGGTGCGGCCGCGCACCATGTGCTGGTCACTGCCGCAAATGTTTGTCGTAATTACTTTAAGTATTACGCCATGTTCACATTTGCGCCCAACGTTCGCTTTTGGCACACCCGGACCATCCTTCAATACCAGATCCGGGAATTCGATATCCTGGACTTCAACACTGCCGCCTCCTGTATAGACTACACCACGGTTTCCTTCCATCTGTACCCCTCCTCACAGTGTAAAACCACTGCTTATTTTAAGATGTCCCGTTAAAAGCCTTTGCACCCGCTTCTGCAACTTTCACATCATTTTCAACGCTGCTTCCACTTACACCGACTGCACCAACGACCTTACCATCAACTTCCAGCGGCAAGCCACCGCCAAAGACGACGATGCGCCCCTGGTTTGTGGTGTTCAATCCATACAGTTCGGCATTCGGCACTGTAGCCTCTTCAAGATTCGACGTCGGCATCTTCAGTGCTACTGAAGTCCATGCCTTGTTCTGCGCTATATCAATGCTTGCCAGCCATGCATCATCCATACGGTGTGTGGCGATAAGATTCCCCCCTTCATCCAATACAGAAATCACCATCTGGACCCCGATATTCGAAGCCTCCTCTTCAGCACCTGCGATAATCTGCTTTGCTACTTCCAAATTCACTTTGCTCATAAAGAATTCTCCTTTTTGATAAAGTGATGATATTAGAAGCCTCACCCGGGCTAAATGTCATTTCTGCCTCTGTATTTGGCGAATCATTGAAACTATGTCTGTACTTTGTTTTTGCACCGCTTCATATCCATCATATTCCAGTCGGAATTTTCAGTCAAATGAAGTGTTCTGTATTTCGCAAAAAAAATCAGGCCTTGGAAAAAGCCTGATCATTGTTTAGATTTTCCGGTATCTGCGGAGGACGAGGATGTTCAGTATGACGAATATTGCGGAGAAGCCGAGAAGGACCAGGAGATTGTCATATATGTCCCTCCACCCGTAGCCGCGGACCATTACATCCCTCAGGGACTCTGCTGCATAATACAGCGGCGTGAGCGGCCCTATCCAGCTCAGCAGATCTGATATGGTCTCCAGATTGAAGAGTCCCGAGAAGAAAATCTGCGGGATGACGACGATTGGGATGAACTGGATCATCTGGAACTCGCTGTTTGCAAATGATGATACCAGGATGCCGAGCGTCAGTGCCGTCAGTGCCAAAAGGAGTGTAATGGCAAGCACTGCTGTGAAACTGCCGGCCATCATCATATCGAGGATGTATATGCTGTACCATGCTATGATGGCCGACTGCAGTACGGTCACAAGGGCAAAGCCCAGCAGATACCCCATTACAATCTCCCATTTCCTGATTGGAGTCGACAGAAGCCGTTCCAATGTACCGGTCGTTCGCTCCCTGATGAAAGAGACGCCGGAGACCAGAAAGACGAACAGGAAGACAAAAAAGCCAAGAAGCACCGGACCGTAGTAATCGAAGATTCCTATATTCTCCGAACCGTGCAGATACTCAATCTCAAGGTTTGCGGCGTGGCTGTTTTCCTGGAGTGCAGACAGGGTCGACTGAATCCACCGGATGGCTTCGCTGTTCACCGAAGGATCGCTGCCTTCCAGAAAGACAAGCGGGCTGCCGTCTTCGAACTGGACATATGCATCAAGGCTGCCGGAGACAACACCGTGGTACGCCTCGACCTGATTAGCATATACCGTCACTTCGGCATCGGAGTCCTCCATCTGCTCGGCCACCTGTTCCGGCACATTCACCAGCCCAATCTCAGGAACGTACTCCTCCCCGTCAAAAACAAGGTAAAGCATCGTCAACACGAGGATAGGTGCAAATATGATCAGGGCCAATGTCCGTTTATCGCGGATCAGCTGCTGCAGAATCCTTTTCGACAGGGCGAATACCCTCATCTCAATCCCCCCCATACACGAGGAATGCCTCTTCCAGCGTTCCCGCCCCCGTGTCTTCTTTCAGCTGGCCGGGCGTACCGGCAGCGACTATTTCCCCTCTCTGCATCATGGCAAGCCTTGAGCACTTTGCCGCCTCGTCCATCACGTGGGTCGTGATTATTATCGTCGTGCCCCCCCTGTTCAGTTCATAGAAGAAATTCCATATGCTCCTCCGAAGCACCGGATCGATGCCGACAGTCGGTTCATCGAGGAGCAGCATATCAGGGGCATGAAGCAGTGCGATGACCAGCGACAACCGGCGTTTCATACCACCGGAAAATTTGGCTGCCTTCACATTCAGGTGGTCAGAAAGATCCATCAGCGCCATCAGTTCATGTATGCGCTCCTTCCGGCGCGTTCCTCCGATCCCGTACAGGCTGGCAAAAAACTCCAGGTTCTCAAGGGCGGACAGCTCTTCATACAATGCATCCGCCTGGGCCATATAACCAATTCTCTTCATCAGCTTCAGGTCGGGCATCTTCTCCCCGAACACACGTGTCTCACCGTCTGTGGGCGTGTCGAGCCCCGCAAGTGCCCTGACCAGCGTGGTTTTTCCGGCGCCGGATGGTCCCAGAAGACCGAAAATCTCCCCCTTTTCGATTTCCATATCGATATTTTTCAACACTTCATTACGGCCGAAACGTTTCGAAACGTTTCGGACCGACACACTCGGTTCCGATGTTGCCATATAACCACCTCATCCCCATTGTAGAAATATATGCTGGTTCTTCACACAAAACCAGCCGAATCTTCAGTCCTCATTCATTCCAGCCATCCCTTGTTCCGGGCTTTTGTTATCGCTTCGATCCTGTTGTCCACTTCAAGTTTATCCAAAATGATGGAAACATAATTCCTGACGGTACCGTCCGACAGGTGCAGCTCCCTCGCAACAGCCTTCGTCCTTCCTCCTTCTGCAAGCAGCTGCATGATTTCCATCTCCCGGGCGGTGAGGGGGTTCCGGGATTCGAAGACGACATCTATGAGTTCCGGTGAGTAGATACGTTTTCCTTCCATGATCTGGCGTATTGAATTCGCGAGGGCTTCACTCGGACTGTCTTTCAACAAATACCCCCTCACATCAGCCTTCTTGGCCCTTTCGAAATAACCCGGACGCGCAAATGTGGTGAGTATTATTACTTTGCAGTCTTTACCCTTGAGCACTTCAGCTGCGTCAAGTCCCGTCATCACCGGCATCTCTATATCCATCAGGCAGATATCCGGTGAAATATCACGGACCAGATCGAGTGCTTCCCTGCCGTTTGATGCCTTGCCGCAAACTTCAATGTCCTCTTCCATGTCGAGGAGTGTCCCGAGTGCCCCGAGCAGCATATTCTGGTCTTCGGCGATTACAATCCTGATCACATCTATCCCTCCTCAATCTGCCTCAAAACTTTGGGTACTGTTATATTGACTTCAAATCCATTTTCAGAGCTGAATACCTGGCACTCCCCATTTACAAATGTCAGGCGTTCCCTCATACCCTGAAGTCCATTGCCGAAATCGACTTCGGGGGCAGCATTCCCGTCATCTGTGATTTTCAGGAATATATCCCTGTCCGATTCGGTCAGGGTGATGAGGCAGCGGCGGGCATTACTGTGTTTCACTACATTGGTCACCGCTTCTTTCAGGCTCATGCTGAGTACACTCTCCGTCAGCATGGGGAGTTCCGACGAGTCCGCCCCATTATGGATCTCATAACTGATGCCTGCTGCATCGAGCAGCATTCTGACATGGGAGAGTTCATCCGTCAGACTTGCATTTTTCATGTCACTGATCATCTCGCGCACTTCTTTAAGCGCATGTCTCGCAGTATTCTGTATATCCTGAAGTTCCACTTTGGCTTTGTCCGGTTCCCTGTCGATGAGTTTTTGGGACAGCTCCGCCTTCAGTCCGACCATCGACAGTTTCTGCCCCAGCGTATCATGGAGATCCCGCGCAATCCTGTGACGTTCTTCCACGATGGCAAGTTCAGCTATCCTCTGGTTCGCATCCTCCAGCTTCACTTCCAGCTCTTCCTGCTTGAGCCTGTTGTATTTATTCAGAGGAATCAGTATGACACCCAGGATCGTCATGACCAGAAACGGGAGGTGGCTCAGGAAGAGTACATAATTTATGAAAAACGCAAATATGATTGCGGCCGCCGTCAGCACCAGATGGATGACATACATGGAGATGAACCCGGCCCTGCTTCTTAAATTACCCACATAAAAGGCGATGAACAGTGCAAAATATACATATCCGAACAGGACCGTCATCAAAATATTGATAATGAACTGGAGACTGATCCCGATATATATCAATGCACCCCTGGAATTGAATGTCAGCCAGTAGACTGCAAAAAAGAGTATCGTTATGACGACGCCCACACCGATTTCCCAGGGGGAGATGGAACGGAATATAAAATAGAATGGAAGCACGCAGAAGATGATCCATATGTACAGGCTCAGCCCTGTGTTCTTCGGAAAAATATGATACCAGTCACGCATCCGCCCTCCCCCTTCCGGCTCTTTTGCTTCATTGTATCAGTTTCAAATACACCAGAGTATCAATAGGCAAAAATATCCCCCTGATCTTCAGGGGGATACTGCCATCATTAATGTGTTGTCGCCCGGTGGGCGATATTGTTCTTTAGACGCTTTCTCATGTCCCTGAAGCTGACGAAGGTCTTGTTTTCTTCATCATACAGTCGGAATTTTATGGATTCGAGGCTCGTCTTCAAAGTGATCGTCGTCGCCTTATGAAGCGGCGGTGTGTTTTCATGCGCCTTTTCCAGATGATAGTTCGGCACGCGCGGTGCAAGATGGTGCACATGATGATAACCGATATTACCCGTCATCCACTCCAGCCATTTGGGCAGTTTGTAGTAGGAGCTTCCGTCAACTGCAGCTTTTACGAAATCCCATTCCGACTCGTTTTCAAAATAGGAATCTTCAAACTGGTGCTGCACGTAGAAGAGCCATATTCCGAGTGCCCCTGCGATATAGATGACCGGCAGCTGGACCAGCAATATGACATGCCAGCCGAGTGTGAACCCGATGAGACAGTATGCTGAAACAAGTACCGCATTGATGAGATACGTGTTCAGACGCTCTTTTCGTTTCGGGCCCTTCCGGTTGAAGCGGTTGGAATACAGGAACAGAAGGAAGGGGCCCAGCCCGAACATGACAAGCGGATTGCGATAGAGGCGGTACTTCAGCCGCTCCCATTTATCCGCCTGCTCATATTCCTTCACCGTCATCACCCATATGTCGCCGATGCCGCGCTTATCGAGATTGCCGCTTGTTGCATGATGGATCGAATGCTCGCGCTTCCATTTCTCGTAGGCGAAATGTGTAATTACGCCTGTGAATGTGCCGAAAAAGTCATTGAGCTTTTTATTCCTGAAAAATGAACCGTGTGTGCAGTCATGGAATATGATGAACGAACGGATCATGAAACCGGCCGTGATTACGCTGAAAGGCAGGCTCAGCCAGAACGAGATGCTCAATGTCTGATATGCCAAAAACCAGAATACAAAGAACGGAAGTATCGTATTCAACAGCTGTATGATGCTCGCCCGCGTCTCGGCGTTCGCATAGGGCATCACAGATTTCCTGAGTTGCGCCTGTTTTTCTCTGGTCATAATGCTACCCTCTTCCCGTTATTTTATCAATATATATTATGACGGCTGAGGGCGCGGCATAACAGATGAATCTGTCAGCATTATGACATGACATTTGTCATATCCGGGACTTCATTTATCCTATTAGTGTAAAAATCAGCTGCCGATCTTCACATTCTTGTAGATGCGCTCGAGCGTACCGCATACACTCAGTGCAGCAAGATAGCTTGTCTTCGGATTGTCCGGCATCGGATTGTTCCTGAAAGTGAATTCAGCCTCACCGAAATCACCCGTCACTTTCACATTATGGACGTTCCTGTCGATTTCCGGATCGGCGATGATGACGACTTCCGTATTTTTCATGCCGACGCCTGCAAAGGCAAGAATGATGGAGATATTCATGCTTTTCGGATATTTATCGATCGCTTCCGCCGCAGTTCCTTCAAACATCATTTTTTCCCGGTCGAGACTTTCCTCAGTCAGGGAAGCGGCCGGTTTACGTGTTTCAAGGGAGACGCTGTCAAGTTTCCCGAATGTCTGTGCATTCTGCAGCAGATCCAGTCCGCCGATTGCACCTGAAGGCAGATGCAATGCATGATCATATTCATTCGCGTTCCGGGTGACATCTGCCACCAGATCCTCATCTGCGAGTGCACCGGTGCTGATCAGCAGAACATCTTTTTCTTTGATGACCCCGGGCAGCAGCTCTTTGGCCGCCTCCACCGTTGCCGCTTCAACCACAATATCGATATCGGATGACAGGAATTCGCCGGCCCGGGTAAAAAGCTCCACACCGTAGTCAGATGCCAGTGACGCATACTTCTCCCTGTTCCTGACCAGCACACTCGTGACCCTCAGGCTTTCGTGGGCACTTTCATTGATCTCCTCCAGCAGAAATTTTCCGATTGCACCTGCACCGATCAAACCAATATTCATATAACAGTCTCCTTCCTTAATTTCCAAACCATAATAGTACCCTGTACCCTGGCTGGCTACCTGTATACACATCGGATGAAAAAAGTGTTCAGTCACAGCTTTTTCAGTGCTCAACATAATACGGTTATCCACCCGGCTTTTCATCATCGGCGGACTCTTGTAAAAGAAGCATCTGCCGCGGCAGATGCTTCTTTTACACTCTGAGGGCGCCCCGGAACCTTCGTGCACCATAATAGGATTCCGCGCCGTTATGGTAGATGAATACCGTATTGTAGCGGAAATCACCAAAAATGGCGCCGCCGCGCTCCCTGATCCCATCCGGTGTACTGAGCCACGATGATGTCCTGGTATCGAAATCACCGAGTTCCTGCAGGAAGCGGTACTGATTTTCATCAAGCATCGTGATGCCCATTTTTTCTGCAAGTTCCATTGCACTGGTTTCAGGCTTATTCTTCTTACGTGCCTCCCATGCTGCACGGTCGTAGCATACGCTCTTCCTCCCCGTAGGACTTTCTTTCGAACAGTCGAAGAAGATGAATTCCCCGTCTTCTTCCCCGACAACATCAGGTTCCCCTTCTGTACGCTCCATTTCTGAAAGCGACCATAGTTTTTCCGGATTGGATTCCAACTTCTCTTCGACCCGTTTCCATTCGATTCCTGCATGCCTGGTCATATTGGCTTGAAATCGCTCCCTGGATACCTCCAGCTGCCTTTTCATTTCATCCGTGTTCAGTTTTTTTGCTCGCATAACTGATCATCCCCCTGTCTAATATCCGATGAATGTCTCTTTTCTAATGTTCTTTTTCGGCACCCCGGTGCCGATCAGATGCTTGCTTACCGATTCGACCATGGAATAAGGTCCGGCGATAAGGTATTTTTCCACGTCTGCCCCTTCAAGCAGCTCAAGCTCCTTGTGCAGCCCTTCGCTCGACTCTATGAAACGCACTGCTGCAGTCCCTCTGTCACTGATTTCCGAAAGTTCCCCTCTGTACGTAAATTTCCCCTCCCCATCAACATACAGCAGTACGGGCGGCGCTTCCACTCTGATATCCTCATCAGCCAGTTCGCTGAGCATCGCATGGAAAGGTGTGATGCCGATCCCACCGGCAATGAATACCACCCGCTCCCCGTCATCCGCATGAAAAGAGCCGGCAGGGCCGCTCATAGTCACCTTCATGCCAGGCTCAAGTTCAAGGAGCGCCTGTTTATAATCACTGGGCCTATCGTCTATCCTGGTCGTTACTTCAATCACGTCTTCCCGCGGGGATGAGGAGATTGTAAATGGTTTCGTAGGCGGTTTGACTTTCCGGTGGGTGATTGTGAAAAGCCCATGCTGCCCCGCCTGCCAGCTCAGACCCTCCGGCCTTTCAAAACTGAAAGTATATATATCCACTGAAATCTGACGCCTTTCTTTGAAAATCAGTTCTTTCTTTTTAAAAACAGCTGCTGCATCTTTTAAAAGACCCATCTTTTTATTCTCCTTTTTACGCCTGGCATTAGAAGACACCCTTCTGCATTTCTTTGCTTTATGGTTTAATATAGTTAATGAATACCCGGAAAGGGGCTTGTGCAAATGACATTTGATGAATATGTGGATAAAATTGATGAAAAATGGCGGGAGAGTTTCATAAGAACATGGGATGTGATCAATGAACATCTCCCGGAGGGATTCGAGGCAGGCATCCAGCATGGTATGCCGGTGTTTGCCGTACCGAAGGACAGATACCCTGAAGGTTACCATGTGGATAACGAACCGCTTCCTTTCATAAGCGTCGCTTCACAGAAAAGGCACCTCGCAGTCTATCACTTGGGGATGTACCGGGACCGGGATCTCTATGACTGGTTCACCCGCGAATACCCCAATCATATGACGACAAAGCTGAACATGGGCAAAAGCTGCATCCGGTTTACCAATCCTGATAAAATTCCGTACAAACTGCTCGGTGAACTGGCCGAAAAGATGACAGTCGACGAGTGGATCGAAATGTATGAATCGGCAAGATAGGGGCAGGAGGTCTGAAGGAATATTTTTCTCTTTACCCATCCCCCTGCACATCTTTCAAATTTAAATTCCCGGATGGCATCCACATGCCTCGACATGGTCGTTGACCATCCCGATGGCCTGCATGAATGAATAGATGATGACCGGACCCGTAAATTTGAAACCACGCTTTTTAAGATCTTTGCTCAGCCTCTCCGACAGTTCGGTGGATGCGGGAATATCATCATCCGTCTTATGCCTGTTCACAATCGGTGCATGATCAACATAGCCCCACAGGTAACCCGCAAAGGTTCCGAACTCCTTCCGGATTTCAAGCACCGCCCCGGCATTCGTCCGCACCGACTCCAGCTTTCCCATGTGTCTGATGACACCGTGATTCATTTTGATACCGCTGAGCTCCTCGTCCGTAAGATTCGCACAGCGGACGATATCAAAATCGTGGAAGGCTGTCCTGTAGGCTGTCCTCTTATGCAGGACCTGTTTCCACGAAAGACCCGCCTGCGCCCCTTCCAGCGACAGCATTTCAAAAATGTACCGGTCATCGCGGGATGGCACACACCACTCTCTGTCATGATATTGCTGCATGAGCGGATCCTCTCCCGCCCACTGGCATCTCTTCATCAAAATCCTCCTCGCAGCTTTTCTCTACATGGTATCATGGTCATTATGTAACCTGTCCCCCAGAAAGGATGATACCATGTCCGCTTTTATATTCTTCTTATGCATAGCGCTCATCGCTTCCATACTGCAGACAAGTACAGGGTTCGGCTTCTCCATAATGGCCACCCCGCTGTTTCTGGTGCTGTTTCATCCACAGGAAGCGATCCAGATAAATATCATCCTGTCCCTCGTCATTTCAATATCAATCATCCGTTCCATCATGCCCTCGGTCGACTTCACCCTCCTGAAGCGGCTGATAGCAGCAAGTCTGGCCGGCATCCCTTTCGGCATAGCAATCCATATGACGATCAACATAGAGGCTTTCAAGCTTTCTGTTGGCGTTCTGCTGCTCATGCTTACTTTATTGCTCATTTTGAATTTCAGGATCAATCAGACACCGGCCCGGGATAATCTGACCGGCGGGCTGTCCGGACTGTTCACCACAAGCATCGGTATGCCCGGCCCACCGATACTGGTCTATTTCACCGGCACCAGCATGGACAAGGACAGGGTGCGTGCTACGACACTTGCATTCTACCTGTTCATCTATTCCGTCAGCCTCGTCACACAGATCATTTTTACCGGGACCAGCGTACTGATTTGGAAATACAGCCTTTATGCGGTACCCGCTGTGCTCTCAGGCCTTGTAATCGGCCGGTATATCTACAAGTGGATCAATCAGGATGCATTCAGGATTTTCACCTATGTTCTCCTAAGCGGCACAGGCTTATATCTTCTCATACAGAGTATGCTGTCACCCTGAATACCTTGTTTTGACTTCCTCCATCACATGGAGGATCAGCGCAATGACAATGACACTGGCCACTGTATCCGAAAGGTAGTGGGCACCAAGGTAGATACGGGAAATCATCATTGAAATGACAAGGAAGACCAGGACTGCCCTGATATAGATGTTCCGGCTGAGCCGGAACATCAGAGTGACAAGGACCATGAACGACAGCACATGCATACTCGGAAAACTGTAACCATCGAATGCCGCATGTTCAACATCCGGCCGCGCCCTCTGGAAGGTATATTTCATTGCGGTCCCGATTGCGAGGCTTGCTCCGGCGCCGATCGTATACAGCCAGAAATGAGGATCCTTTTTGAAATAATATATCACAGTCACAATGATGAATATGATTGTCGCATGGAAGGGCTTGAAGATACGGGAGAGGGATGACAGGTATCCTTCCAGCCACCCGGCATCTGCAAATTTCCTCAGAAACAGATACGCCAATCTGTCAGCACCATCCGTGAAACCCAGTCTGATACTGATGGCCAGTATGGCAAACAGTGCGGCATACAGAGGGATGAAATATATATTACTCTTCTTCAATGCTATCCTTCCTCACAATCATGGTATGCATCACAGTATACCATCTCTCATACAATTGCTTTGACATTGCAGGATTATATCTTAGGTCAACCTGTACACTGAGGCTATAAAAGGCGCCGGAGAACGGTTTCCTCCGGCGCCTTTAAACCGGCTGCCCATCAGGCAGCCTTTCTGCTTTTGACGAGTTTCCTGTAGGTATCTATGACATAGTAGCCATAAATGAGTGCGGCCGCCACCCCCCCAACACCCGCAATTGCGTAGACCGTATAAATCGATGCGTCCGGCTGGAATGCAAAATAGGCAGCGATACAGCTCGATATCAAAGGCAGTGGCGCGATGTAGTAATCGAATCTCCGGTTCATGATCGGTGCCTGCAGAAGGAAGTGTATACCCATGACCAGCGTGATGAACGGGACGATGAACATGGCTACTTCAAGTGCGAACATAAGTATGACAACAATAAGAATTGTAGCGTAAGTGACACCGACGAGAAAGCCGATCGACCGTTCTATACGTACGACATCAGAGGTCCTGTCATTGCCGGCGGATTTTGAAAGCTCCCGGTTCCTGAGACTGCCGACCAATATATAGGCAGCGCCGACCATCACCGCTGCAAACAGTATCCACCCGGCTATGCCCCAGGCAAAGCCGAACCAGATTGAAAATGCCACTGTGAATCCCACCATGATGAGAGCATGGGGGGCACTTGCCCTTGCAGCTTCAAAGTCCCAATCCAGTGCGCTGTTTTCCATCATATTTCTCCCCTTCGCGGAATCTTTTCCGTCAATTATATTACTGAATATTCTCTGTATTCGACAGTAACTATTCTAACTATAGTATTCACATCCATCAATTATTTAAACGGGATCCGTTAAAATATTTTTTCAATGTTTTCATACCTGTTCCTACATAAAAATCCATGCCGGCGTAAACTGCCGGATGGATCTTTTGTCTGCTTTGGTCCATACATCTTAAAAAATCAGTCACCATTATCCGGGCTGCCATCACTGTCCTGGTAGTTCGTATCATTGATCGTCTGCTGCTGATCGAATTCCGATTCGTCATTGTTGTTCATGCCGCATGCGGATAAGACCAGGACCATGACCAGCACAAATATACTCCTCTTTTTCATCAAATACCTCTTTCTTTCGTGCATTAACCTCCGGATTCATTATCTCATTTAATATTACATGATGTCATAAATTTGAGCTCAATGTCAAAATGGAGAAGACCGTCCATCTGGCGGCCTTCTCCGGAATATGCCTATTCACCCACTACACCGCATGCGATACGGTCGCCCGCATCACCTGACGGCTGAGACTCATAGTCATCCGCTTCAGAATGGATCATGAGTGCCGTTCCCTCTTCAGTAAAGAGCGTGTTATCCTGCCCTTCCTCAAGTGTAACCATATCTGCTGTGACTTCAGTATCCACTGTACCGTCCTCACTCACTTCTATATTTTCCATATCACCTGCATGGGGGCCATCAGGGTCGTTCATGCCGTGATTTGCATCTGTCGGATTATAATGGCCGCCCGCCGACTCGAAGTCGGGGAGTTCACAAGAGCCGGTCTCATGGAAATGGAATCCGTGTTCGCCCGGCGGGAGATTTTCACCTTCAAGGACGATGTTGACTCCGGATTCCCCTTCAGTCAGCGTCGCTGTGGCCACCTGTTCTTCATTGGTGTCCATCAGATCGACAATCACTTCGGAATCGCCCGTTTCACCAAATGACTCTGTTTCTTCTTCGTCCCCCTGGTACTCTTCGTTATTTCCACTGCAGGCTGCAAGAACTCCGATCAGCGCAACAGTCAGCATCAGGAACATCCAGCGTTTCATCGAATACCCCTTTCAATCGTAGTTAATGTTTTGATTCCCTTTAAATTTAAAAGTAAACTTTATTTAACCAGCTGAATGAGGGTAAAAAAAATAATCCACTTCTGACATAGAAAATATTTTTCTCTGTATTTGAATGCTTTATCTCTGTTGCGCCTTTTTTCATATGACTTTGCCTGGCGGTCAAACTTCCGGCTCATTGACTGCTTTGTCATATATTCCACTCCAATAATTCATTTTCATTTATCAAAGCATGCTTCAGATGGTACAGTGTCATTAAGGAGTAATTTTACTCCCCGTTGGATTGACTGTATATTCGGGGGAGTGTTTTTTATTCCCGTCTAATGAAATCGCTTACAAATAAATTATAACATATCGGGAGTGATGATTATGAACAAGAGGACGGAGCTCTCTACAGAGACTGTGTGGGCGGGTGAAAAGGATTACCGGGCGCATGGTGCGAGCCAGGTGCCTGTAGTGAACAGTGTTGCTTATGAATATAGGGATCTGGACCACTGGTATGATGTTGCCAAAGGCCGGGCATACGGGCACATATACGGCAGGAATACCAATCCGACCCTCGCATCTTTTGAAGACAAGATCTGCCGCCTGGAGGGCGCAGAAGCTGCCACAAGCTTTTCCACGGGCATGGCGGCAATCAGCAACACCATGTACACATTTTTACGTCCCGGTGACCGGATTGTGAGCATCAAGGACACATATGGCGGGACAAACAGGATTTTCAGTGACTTCCTGCCGCATATGAACATCAAAGTGACTCTCTGTGAAACAGGGGATCATGAGGCTCTGGAGGAAGAAATCAGGAAAGGCTGTAAAGTCGTACACCTGGAGACACCGACGAACCCCACCCTGAAGATCACCGACCTCGAACGGATTGCGAAAGTTTCAAAAGAATCGGATGCGCTGCTCGTTGTGGACAACACTTTCGCCACGCCGATACTGCAGAATCCGCTTGAATCAGGGGCCGACCTTGTCATCCACAGTGCAACGAAATTCCTCGGCGGACATGCGGATGCACTCGGCGGAACGCTGTGCGGTGCCAAACACCTGGTGGACCAGGTGTTCCACTACCGTGAAATCAATGGGGCAACAATGGATCCGAACGGGGCCTATCTTATGATCAGGGGGATGAAGACACTCGATTTGAGGGTTCAAAAGCAGTGTGATAATGCTGAGAAGGTTGCTGAATACCTTTCTTCACATCCGGCAGTTTCCAAAGTTTTCTATCCGGGTCTTGCCGATCACCCGAACCATGATATTGCCAGGAGACAGATGAAGCGTTATGGCGGAGTACTCAGTTTCGCACTCGCCGGCGGCATGGAGGCTGTCAAAAAAGTACTCCCCCGCCTTGAATTCGCCAACCGTGCAGCCAACCTCGGCGCTGTAGAGACGACGGTTGGACCGGCAAACACCACGAGTCACGTGGAGTCGACGCCAGAGGAGCTCGAGGCCCTCGGCATCCCCGAGAGTCTCGTAAGATATTCAGCAGGGATCGAATCTTTCGAAGACCTTAAAAATGATCTGGAAAATGCCCTGGCAATTCTGGAAGAGTCATAGGCATTCTTCATTCAAACATACAGGGAAAGGGGAGATATGATGTTCTCCAGACAGGAATACGAAACAAGGATGAACAGGACAAAACAGAAGATGCTGGAATATGGCGTGGAAGTGCTGATACTCTCCAACCCCTCCAATATCTGTTACCTCACCGGCTATGATGCATGGAGCTTCTATGTCCATCAGGCGGTCATCGTCTTCATCGATGAAAAGGAGCCGCTGTGGATCGGCCGTGGTATGGACGCCAGAGGGGCCGAGTTGACCACATGGATGAGCACATCGAATATCATCTACTATCCCGATGATTATGTACAGTCCACCATCAAACATCCGATGGATTTCATCGCCGCGGAACTCCTGTGCCGGGGCAAGGGCGACAGGAAAACAGGCGTTGAAATGGATGCATTCTATTATACCGCCATGTGCCACGAACGCCTCACAGTCGGACTTCCTGATTCGGAGCTCAAAGATGCGAGCGGGCTGGTGAACTGGGTAAGGGTGTATAAAAGTGAAGCGGAGATAGACTGTATGCGTAATGCAGCAGAGATCGTCGGCAATGCAATGCAGGCAGCATACGACACGGTCGGTGCCGGCGTGCGTGAAAATGAGGTCGCTGCCGCCATCACGCATGCACAGATATACGGCAGCGACACATTCGGCGGGGATTATACATCCATCGTCCCCATGATACCGACCGGAAAATACACCGCCAGCCCCCATCTGAATTGGAGTGACAAAAGGTACACCGAGGGCGACTCACTGACGATAGAGATTGCCGGATGCTACCACAGGTATCATGTGCCCATGGCAAGAACCGTATCCATCGGCCGGATACCAGACTACATCAGGGAAGCCGGGAAAGTCATCATCGACGGCATCCATGAAACCATGGCAATCATGAAACCCGGCATCACAGCAGCAGAAGTCAACAGCACGTGGAGCCGGGCCATCGCCAGACACGGCTATGAAAAGAATTCACGCATCGGCTACTCAATCGGCATGAGCTATCCGCCCGACTGGGGTGAGCACACCATCAGCTTCCGGGAAGGCGACCACACGATACTCGAACCCGATATGACCTTCCATCTCATGCCGGGGCTGTGGTTCGATGGATTCGGGGTCGCAATAACAGAATCCATCCTGGTCACAGAAAACGGCATCGAGCAGTTCACTTCATTCAATCAGGAAATCCATGAAAAACCTGTTCATTGACTTTTCGAAACGCAAAAAAGATGAATCGGCCCCGATTCATCTTTTCTTATTTATGCATCATACGCATTGAGTGCATTGACGCTGTGGGCGACGGCAGAGCCTGCCTTCAATGCTGTGCCGACCAGGATGGCTTCCGCCATCTCTTCTTTGGTAACATCCAGGTCTTTGGCGTTGTTTGTATGGATTTCTATGCAGTACGGGCATCCTGTAACATGCGCCACTGCAACGGCGATCAGTTCCTTGTCTTTTTGTGAAATCTCTCCCGGCTGCATTGCTTCCCTGTCCAGCTGTGTGAAGGCTTTGAATGCTTCGGGGGCAAGTTTTGAAAATTCCTTCAGTCTGCTGATGTTGGATTTCTTGTAAAGATCCCCCTCATTGCTGCCATCATATGCTTCGAGGGCATTCACACCATGGGCCATCGCAGACCCCGCTTTAAGTGCAGTGGCCACAAGGATGGCTTCCCCCATTTCCTCTCTGGAAACTTCCAGGCCTTTTGCATTGTTCACATGGATATCGATGCAGTACGGGCATCCTGTAACATGTGCCACTGCAATTGCTATGAGCTCTTTCGTCTTCTGCGGAATCACTCCGTCAGCCAGTGCCGCTTTATCGAATTGACCGAAACCCTTAAAGGCTTCAGGGGCAAGCTTTGATAATTCAGGCAGTCTTTCAAGGTTCGATTTCTGGTACAGGCTTTCTTCTGACATGATATTACCTCCGATAGTTTTCCGAATATAAAAAATACTTCTCCGGAAATCATATCCGAAGAAGCACCGCCTTTCAACATATCGGCTTCATCTGCCGATGTCAAAATACAGATGATGGTGGAGACGGCAGTTCTGGTTGAATTCCGAATCACAGTTTTTGCATCTGCCTGTATCCATATACTCTGCAATTGTATGCTCAGTATCGCACACTCCGCATAATATCGCTTTCTCATCGAATTCATGGACCTTCCATGTTCCAGTTTCATGCCTTTCGCACTCATCGTGGCATTTGTAGCATGGATAGTATCTACCGCAACACCTGAATTTTATAGCAATGATATCCCGTGTGCCGCGATAGTGGATGCATCGTGTCTCCCTGTCGACCGTATGACCGAAAATCATCATTCCCTTCACCCCTTAATATGCTAATATGATTATTATATCATCGCCACCGGGAGGTATCGACGTGAAGAAGAAAATGCAGAAGACAAATGCGATGAGGATTCTCGAGAACAATAAGGTTGATTATAAGATTCATGAGTACCCATGGGATGAAGACCACCTGGACGCGAAAAGTACTGCGGATGAAGTGGAGATGCCGCTTGAGACGATATATAAGACACTTGTCGCCACAGGCGGCACTACAGGGGAAGTTGTCGTCTGCATCCCGGCCGGACAGTCACTCGATCTGAAACGTCTCGCCAAGCAAAGCGGCAACAAAAAAGTGGAAATGCTGCATATGAAAGACCTGGAAAAGACGACAGGTTATATACGCGGCGGCTGTTCTCCTGTAGGTATGAAAAGACAGTTCCCCACATATGTTTCTTCAGAAGCTGCCTCCATGGAATCCATCGTGGTCTCCGCCGGAAAAAGAGGCATGCAGATGGAACTTTCTCCGGCTGAACTGCTCAGAATCACCGGCGGACAATATGCCGATATTACTGTCTGAATTAAAGAAGGCTCTGAATCCTTTGAGGATCCAGAGCCTTTTTTGTTCATGTTTATGCTTTTACCACCTGTATCTCTTCATCCTGTACTTCGACTTTGACGTTTTCCAGAGTTTCTTCTTCGAGGATCAGATCTGTAAGCTGATCTTCGATCTTATCCTGGATTACCCTGCGGAGCGGTCTTGCACCGAAGCGTTTGTCATAGCCGAGTTTTACCAGTATCTGTTTTGCTTCATCCGTGATTGTGATGCTGAGTTCATTTTCTTCCACTGTTTCCTGAAGTTCTGCAAGCATCAGATCCACAATTTGCAGCAGATCCTCTTCTGACAGTTCATTGAAGTTGATGATGGAGTCGAAACGGTTCAGGAATTCCGGTTTGAAGTAGTCACTCAGGTTATCCAGCGTGGATACTGAATCATGTTTTTCCGGGCCAAAGCCGACACTTGCAGTATTCACACCTGTACCGGCATTACTTGTCATGATGATGACTGTTTCTTTGAAACTTACCGTACGGCCATGTGAATCCGTGAGGTGGCCATCTTCCATGATCTGCAGGAACATGTTCTGTACATCCGGATGTGCTTTCTCTATTTCATCGAGCAGTATGATGTTATAAGGGTTGTGACGGACTTTTTCCGTCAGCTGCCCTGCTTCCTCATGGCCGACATAGCCTGGAGGTGAACCGATGATCTTGGAAACAGCATGTTTTTCCATGTACTCACTCATGTCAAGACGGATAAGTGATTCACGTGAACCGAACATTTCCTCGGCAAGTGCTTTTGTCAGCTCTGTCTTGCCGACACCGGTCGGTCCGACGAACAGGAATGAACCGATTGGGCGGTATTTGGATTTAAGGCCCGCGCGGCTGCGTCGGATGGCTTTTGCCACTTTGCCCACGGCTTCTCCCTGACCTATGACTTTCGCGCCCAGCTGACCCTGGAGATCGCGCATTTTCTCCTGCTCATCCGCCTGGAGCTTCGTCACAGGAATACCTGTTTTTTCTTCCACTATCAACTGGATATCGGAAACGTCCACATCAATGATCTGCGCTGTGTCCTCAGCTTTTTCGAGCTGTTTTTCAAGCTGAAGTTCCTGATATTTCAAGTTTGCCGCCTTTTCATAATCTTCCTGTTCAGCAGCTTCATCTTTTTCCTTCGCTATCTTTTCAAGCTTCTGCCTGATTGAGCCGGAGTCGTTCTCTGCGTTGGACAGGTTCAGACGGGAACCGACTTCATCCATAAGGTCAATTGCCTTATCCGGCAGGAAACGATCCTGTATATATCTGTTTGACAGGCCGACGAATGCACGGATTGCCTCATCGGAGTAGCGTACTTCATGGAATGCTTCGTAACGGTCTTTAATACCCTGCAGTATCAGTTCCGCTTCCTCCAATGACGGTTCTTTCACAATGATCGGCTGCAGACGGCGTTCAAGTGCTGCGTCTTTTTCAATCTGGCGGTATTCCTTCAGGGTCGTAGCACCGATGATCTGCAGCTCGCCGCGTGCCAATGCAGGTTTCAGTATGTTACCTGCATCCATCTGGGAGCTCTCTGCCGTACCCGCACCTACGATCTGGTGGATTTCATCAATGAACAGGATGACGTCTTTACGTTCCTGCAGTTCACTGATCAGCTGTTTCATGCGCTCTTCAAACTGACCGCGCATACTTGTATTTGCCACAAGGGAAGCCACGTCAAGGATATATATTTCCTTATCCATCAGCTTGGACGGGACAGTCCCTTCGACGATTTTAAGAGCCAGCCCTTCTGCAATGGCAGTTTTACCGACACCAGGCTCACCGATCAGTACCGGGTTGTTCTTGTTCCTTCTGTTCAGAGTCTCAACGACACGCTTGACCTCCATATCACGGCCGATGACCGGGTCAACGTTGCCGGACCTGGCTTCATCAGATATATTTTTACCTAACTGATCAAGCAGGCCGTTCCCGCCGTTTTGTTTCTCTTTTACTTTCGTTCCCGTAGCGCTTCCTCCGTTTCCCTGGAAATATTTATTGTTGGAGTTTGTATTTTCAAAAGGTGATCCAGAAAAGAAATCGTTGGAATTCATCATTTGACCTTGTATTTCACGGAAACATTCATCACATAAATGTACTTGCATTTTCTGGTTGTTAACATTCATCGCAAGATTGACATTTGCTTCATTAACACCACAGTTTTGACATTTCATGCGTAGATTCCTCCTATTCGTGATGATAGCCCAATTTGACCTTGACTATCTTTGACTATAAATACAGTATAAAGGTCTCCATTCAGATTTTCAATCATGATGCTCACATACCTTGTTGCCATTTGACTAAGTTTGACCTTTAACTATATTATACATTGACCTTATTTGACTTTCAAGTGTTTTTTGTTACTTTTTTAATATGATTACGAAAAAAAGAGGCATCCTCAGATGCCCCCCCCCTCCCTCTGTTATACGAGCGTCATCCAGTTTACTCCCTTATCCTTGAGATGGCCCGGCCATTCAACATTCACTTTGTTCCATGTTTCCCCTGAATCTCTGGAAATATAGAAACCGGTGTTGTTCAAAGCATAGAACACTCCTGCCGCCACTCTGTCTGAGGCGAGAGAGAAAATTGCAGAGCCGTCGGGGTCCGGCAGACCTTCATGGACCCGTTCCCATCTTCCTCCATTTTCACGACGCATCAGAATCGTTTCCGCATTTGATGGTTTATATGCCGTCATCGGACTTTTTGCCGCCGACACAATGGTGATGTCTGCATTCCCGCTGTCCGCAGCGATGCCGACCAGATAGCTGTACGGGTCAAGGCCATCGTTGAATGTCTCCCATGTAGAGCCCGAATCGAAGCTTTCCGCATATCCCCCGCCTGCCGCTTCATACACACGTCCCGTAACTTCCGGATGGGTCGCCAGCGTATGGCTGTCATGCTGCGACCCCGGTTTACGGTCTTCGAAGCTCCGTCCCTTATCCTCGCTTCTCATGACACCGCCGAGTTCTATTCCCGCGAAAATACGTTCTGCATCATGAATATCCGGCTCGATGAAACGCACATGATGTGTCTCAGGCCGGGGCGGGAAACTCCATGTTGACTTTGATGGCAGATCCAAGAGCGCCGGGCAATCCGTCCACGTCCGCCCGCCGTCCTCCGATCGGAAGAGGCCGCTCGGTTCCGTACCGGCCCACACGACTCTGTAGCCGTGTATATTCTCAGTGGGACTGACAGCTAGGCTCATCACCCGGTTATGTGTAATGCCGGCCCCGGCAGGCTCCCATGTCCCGCCGCCGTCATCGCTGATAAAGAGCCCGTCATCAAATGTGCCCCCGTACAGCCGGCCCGGATTATCCGGATCGGCCGCAAGACACAGCAGGACATTCGGTGCAGGCTTTTCTGTCATCACCCATCCGCCTTTTTCTTCTTTTATTTCGTAGAGTGAATTGCCGGCAGAGAAATACAAAGTCTTCATCCTATCCAGCTCCTTCAGCGTGTTTTTAATACTCTTCCAAACAGATTCCCTTTATCAGGATGTAAAAAACTCCTCATTGCATGAACTTGGCATGATAAAAATCTCCGCAGATGCAGCAAAGTAAAAACCCATTGAAAGTATTCCTTTCAACAGGCCTGGATAATTTCATCCCATCATTTCCGCAGAATCTTCTCCATCGCTTTGCCTCTGGCCAGCTCATCTATCAGTTTATCCATATAACGGATCTCCTGCATAAGCGGCTCTTCGATTTCTTCGACACGCACTCCGCATATCACGCCTGTGATCATATCTCTCGACGGGTTCATATCCGGTGCTCCGGCAAAGAAATTTTCAAAATCAGTATCCTTCTCCAGATGTTCTTCAAGCTGACTCTGATTGTAGCCCGTCAGCCAGAGGACGATTTCATCCACTTCCTCCTTCGTTCGTCCCTTCCTTTCAGCCTTGGTGACATAGTGGGGATAGACGTTTGAAAATGCCATGGTGTATATTTTATGCCCGGCCATATTACCGCTCCTTTCATTTCAATGATCTTCAACATTTTGCATACTTCCAGCATACAACAAACCTGCTTATAAAAATCGCCGTTTTGGACATACATCCAAAACGGCGATCACCCCATCCATTCAATTACAGATTTATTGTTACATCCGATTTTTCTTTCAGATCTTCGGCAAGTGTCTGTGTAGCTTCACTCTCTTTCTGCATTACAACCTGCTCTTTAAGCTGCGGTTTCATCTCGTCGAAGGATGGCATCTCCGAGCCGCCTTCTTCACCCTGCATCTGTGACATCTGTTCTTTCTGCTGGTCATAGATCTCTTTCAGCTCATCATCGGATGGTTCGATATCACCGGTCTCTTCAGCGATAAGCTGATCCATCCTGACCCGCGTTTCAATCTGGGACATCACTTCATCCTTTTTCATGCCTTGCTCTTCCATTGTAGTGAAGAACTCATCCTGGGATTCCATCTGATTTTGTTTGACAATATCGTCCAGTGTTTTGTTGACCTCGTCCTCAGGTGCTTCGATTCCGCGGTTTTCAGTTTCCTGTATCAGAAGTTCCTGTGAAACCATGCCATCGGCAACCTGCTTTTTCAGTTCATCCTGATTCACTTCCTGACCGGACATCTGCTGCTGCATGGCGGCCTGCTGGAACTGGCTCTCGTAAGCCTGCTGGAATTCATCTTTCGTAACTTCTTCCCCGTTCACTTCAGCGACGACATCAGGCACACCCTCCATGTCGGGTTCAGGCATTTCCTGCTGCTGGCCTTCACCGCCTCCTTCGGCAGACTGGCCTCCTTCTTCACCGCTGCCAGAAGCCGTCTGTCCCTGGGACTCCTGCTGATTTTCCGCGTTTCCTGTATCTTCACCCGAATCATCCCCGCCGCCGCAGGCACCGAGTACCAGCATCGAAGAGGCGATTGATAATCCTGTTAACCATTTTTTCATAATTGATTCTCCTTACAATGCGTTATTGTCCGTCATTCTAACACATCATATTCCAATGTCCACTCATCGTGTGCCGGGATGGAAAATCCATATGAAAAAATTGAACATTCCATGACAGGATATCAGTCCTCATGAGGAACTTCCCGGTATCAAAAGTCCATCCTGAAGATGCAGGACAGACGGGGATGTGAATCAGCTTTCCCCGCCCAGGGAGAATCTCTCCTCCCATTTGTCATTATATAAAGCATTCCTTGAAGAGCGGTATGCCCAGGCACCTGTACGGAAACCTGTCATTTCGGCTTCGAACACGATTTCAGACTGTTCATCATGTGTGACCTCCACGAATGAACTTCTCTCTCCTCCATCCGTGTGGCCAAAATCAAGCAGTACATTGCCGCTGGCTTCACGGTATCTTGCACTGCTAATGATATTTGTAAAGTAATCCTCGCCGAGCTCTTCCCCATAAGTCCATATTATTTCTGCATCCAATGTTTCCTCGTTGATGCGGTAGTGTGTTCCGGCACTGTATTGTTCCGAAACCTTTTCGTTCCCGCGGGTGACCACTGTATTGTTATCAAGCAGTAATACATCGACCGTTTCCGGGTCATCGTCGAAATCAGGAAGGATGGTGGCGTCATGCTGGGCTGCCGGATATTTGAAATCCCCGCCGTCCCCATCCACGACATATTCTTCCATCTCTTCATTCCATCCCTCGGGATGAGCCAGGATCCACTTTATCTCGCCTGTCCCATAATCGATTTTCATCACTGTATCCTGATGCCTTCCCGAAATGATGATGCTGTCATCACTCTCATCATACACGACGGAGTTCTGATGGAACCAGTCTATAAGGCCGTTGTCTTCCCTCGGCTCATACTTTTCATAGACTTCCTTCGGGAAAAGATCTTTCAGGTCCAGTACTTTTACGACTTCCCCTGTCTCCCTGTCCATCTCTATCATGGTATCCTCCATGTAAACATCACTTCCGTCATTGACAGTGAGGAGCAGATTCCCCGAGGGGAGTTCCGCCACGTCATGATGGATCAGTGTCGATTCAAACCCCTCAACTTCACTTTCCGCAGCCCCTTCACTTATCCTGAAGGCATTGTGGATTTTACCTATATAGGTTGTTTCAAGCAGACGGTTATAAGCACTTCCACTGTTATCATCCTTACCCAGATAGAGCAGGTTCCCATTATCCAGCTCCTGCAGAACATGGCTGTTGAACCCCGAACCATACCAGCGGACATCGCCATTTACATCAAATGCAAACGCATATCTCGTACTCGGAATATAGAAAGTCAGTTCACTTTCTCCGAGTTTCATTTTTTCAGGCTGGGCTTCTTTGATTTCAATCTCCGGCATTTCTTCCGGCAGGTCTTCCGTAGTCACTGTAAAGGTATGTTTCAACACTTCCCCGGATTCAGTTTCTGCGGAAATCTCTATCGTGTTCGTATACCCTGGATACAACCCCAGGACAGGCAGTTCATGGTGGCTCCTGTATTCCTTTACGGTTTCCGAAATGTCCGCCCTGTCATCCTTTCCCTTTACTGTGAAAGTGACCTTTGCCCGTTCTTCCGTATCGAAAATCACAAGGGCGGACAGGGGGCTCCGATTATATGGGTCAACATTCACATACGGATTGTCGAGGGTACTCCCCTCACTTTCGGCAAGCATCTCAGACTCCAGTTCCTCCTGTTCTGCAAGCACCTGCTCCGCCTTTTCCGGCGGGTAGTCATAATCCGCTTCTGCGGCTTCCTCCTCTGCAACCTCAGTATCCGGCTGTTCCCCAGTCTCATCTGATTCCTCCGGCTCTGCTCCGCCGTCATTACCATAAAAAGCGGTGGCTGTTAACAGGATAACTGCAAATCCGATGATTGCAACGATTACAATATTCTTTTTTTTCATGTACATACTCCTTACCGCTGTTGCTTTTGATATGTATGGTTACTGTCCAGAAATCTGAACAACCCTAATATCACCTTATCACTCCCGCATCATAATATAAATACTTTTTCCATAATATGTATCGAGACTCAACCTGACCGTGCGCATAAAAAAGATGGCCCGCCTTTTTCGGCGGACCATCCTGCTGTTGCATGTATTCACATTGGGCCCTACTCCAGCTCTTCAGGCAGTACAAACCCCCTGTTTCGCTCCAATGTTTCTTCAATTCCATCCAGTACAGCCTTGACATCTCGCGGGTTGAAAATATCCATCTTGTCAATATCTATGACATAGACAGGGGATATATTCTTATCCAGGTAATTCTTCTTGAAGTCCCTGTCATACATTTCATATATATCCTGGTAATACTTGTACAGTTCCGGATTACCATCGATCTGCTCATATGACCTTCCGCGCTTTTTGATCCTCCTCATGATCTCTTCGAAAGAACCATGCACCATCACCATAAGATCCGGTGATTTTTTGAATAAAACCTGCTGCTTATATAGATCCGCCAGCTCCTGCATCATGTTTTCATGCAGCTCAAGGTATGTAGCATACTCCGCTTCATCCATTGAGCCATTCTCATACTGGAGCCTTGCAAATATCATCGCATCTTCGTAAATGGAGCGATCGAGCACTGAATTCGGGTGTGCCATGGCTTCCTTTATGGCACTGAACCTGTGGTTCAGGAAGAATATCTGCAGATGGAAGCTGTACCTCTGCGGATCTTCATAATATTTCGCAAGAAACGGATTACCTTCCACTTTTTCCTCCAGCAATTCAACACCAAAATGTTTGGCGATCACTTTACCCCATTCCGTTTTTCCTACGCCGATTGTTCCTGCCAATGTAATCAATTTTCCTTCACCTTTTCCATAGTTCATAATATTCACCGTATTATATTCTGATTTATTCCTTCACACAGTAAAAGCCCCGTTCATCATTCCGATGAAACGGAGCACCCTGCTGCAAATTTCAATATTCCATTGTGCTTTTATTCTACTGTTACCGACTTCGCAAGGTTCCTTGGCTTGTCCACATCGTTTCCGCGGTGCAGTGCTGCATAGTATGCGATGAACTGGTACACGACTACGGATACGAGCGGTGTAAGCATTTCATGCACATGCGGTATCACATACGTATCTCCGTCCTGCTCGAGCCCCTCCATGGTGATCATGCACACTTTGGCTCCGCGTGCTTCGACTTCCTGCGCATTCCCACGGATGTTCAGGTTGATCTTATCCTGGGTTGCCAGTGCGAATACCGGCGTATTCTCTTCTATCAGGGCGATGGTACCGTGCTTGAGTTCCCCGCCGGCGAATCCTTCCGCCTGGATATAGGAAATCTCTTTCAGCTTCAGCGCACCTTCCAGGCCGACGTAGTAATCCATCGTCCTGCCGATGAAGAAGGCATTTCTGGTCGTTTCGAGGTACTCGTTCACAATCTGCTCGATGGCGGGCGCATCATCGATGATTGCCGTGATCGCTGTTGTAACTTTCGCAAGCTCTGTCATCAGGTTGATGCCCGTATCTTTTCCAAGCTCGCGGGCTGCGACCTGTGCCAGGATGGAAAGGACCGCAATCTGTGCTGTATATGCTTTCGTCGAGGCAACGGCAATCTCAGGTCCTGCATGCAGGATGAGCGTCTGATCCGCTTCGCGTGAAAGTGTTGATCCGGGTACATTCGTCACTGTCAGAGACTGGTGTCCGAGTTTCTTGATTTCAACAAGTACGGCGCGGCTGTCCGCTGTTTCTCCGGACTGTGAGATGAAGATGAACAGTGGCTTCTCGGACAGCATCGGTGTATTGTATACGAATTCTGAAGCCACGTGGACTTCTGTCGGCACGCCTGCCCATTTCTCGAAATACTCCTTGCCGATGAGACCCGCATGATAGCTCGTTCCTGCAGCAATGACATAGAGTCTGTCGGCATCCCTCAGCTGTTTGATGATCGATGGATCGATCTTAAGATTCCCATCTTCATCCTGGTATTCCTGGATAATCTTCCTCATTGCCGCCGGCTGGTCATTGATCTCTTTCAGCATGTAGTGGTCATACGTACCTTTTTCTATATCTCCTGCATCGATTTCCGCAATGTAGGAATCCCTTTCCACTGCATTCCCCTCTTTATCCTTGATGACGATATCATCTTTTTTGAGGAGTACGACTTCGCCGTCCATCAGTTCCACGAATTCATTCGTGATCTGCAGCATTGCCATCGCATCTGAAGTGATGACATTGAAATCCTCCCCTTTACCGAGAAGCAACGGGGATTTATTCTTGGCCACATAGATTACATCAGGATCCTCTTCATCCAGTAATCCGAGCGCGTAGGAACCATGCATTTCACCAAGTGCCCTGTTGAAAGCCTCTTCTGTTGTCATACCCTCATCTGCCAGCTTCGCAATCACTTCGACGATGATTTCAGTATCCGTGCTGGAAACCAGTTCAACGTCTCCAAGGTAATCATTCTTAAGCTGTTCATAGTTCTCGATGACACCGTTATGGACCAGTGTAAAACGGCCGTTAGTACTCTGGTGCGGGTGGGCATTGACCACGTTCGGCACACCGTGTGTCGCCCATCTTGTGTGTCCGATACCCACTGTCGCATCGAAGTCCGTCTCCACTTTTTCCCTGAGGTCCCTGATGCGCCCCTTCTCTTTGAACACCTTCACCTCTTCATCATTCCTGACCCCGATTCCTGCAGAGTCATAGCCTCGGTACTCCATTTTCTCAAGACCTTTGAGCAGTATCTCCAAGACATTGTCATTGCCGATATAACCAACTATTCCGCACATATACTGACTTCCTTTCCATTTAAGGTATAAGTTCCGATGCTCTGTGCTGACAATCACTTGTCAGTTTTAACATCCGGTCTCACGAATACTTCAGTATCCGGGACAGCATCCGCCGAAATTCGATGGCTGTCCTCCTCGTCAGCAGATGGCTCCCATCTGCTCAGGCGCTATTCCGATTGTTTTTGATATCCTGCCCTCCTTTTAGTCAACATTCACATTGTAAGGGAAATATGTATATACTGCAACAGAAAAATTTCGTATTAAACTGACTCAAACCGACATTTTTGGAGGTATGGTCATAAAAAACTGCCGGCCCGGGATATCCGGACCGGCAGGATTGCTCTTCCATTATTTGTCGAGACCCATTTCAGCCTTGACGACCTCAGCAATATCATTGCTGTACTGCTCGGCTAATTCTTCAGTTTCAGCTTCCACCATGACACGGACCAGAGGTTCTGTACCGGAGGCACGGACGAGGATTCGTCCATTACCGTCCATATCCGCCTCTACCTCATCAATTTTCGCAGAAACCTTATCGTTGTTCACTACGTTGTATTTATCTGTCACACGTACGTTTACGAGCTCCTGTGGGAATGTTTCCACCTGCGCTGCCAGTTCACTGAGCTTTTTGCCGGATTCCTTGACGATTGCAGCAAGATGGACGCCTGTCAGCAGGCCGTCACCTGTAGTATTGTAGTCCATCATGATGATATGTCCGGACTGCTCGCCGCCGAGTGAGTATCCACCTGAGCGCATCTCCTCCACTACATAGCGGTCGCCGACTTTGGTCTTGTCACTGTTCAGGCCATGGGCTTCCAGAGCTTTATAGAATCCCAGATTGCTCATCACTGTGGAGACGACCATGTCATCCTTCAGCATATCTATGGACTTCAGGTGCTGGGCAAGGATGAACATGATCTTATCGCCGTCGACGATCTCTCCATTCTCATCCACTGCAATGATGCGGTCCCCATCACCGTCGAAGGCAAGCCCGAAATCCGCTTCCTGTTCTTTCACGAGTTCAACCAGTTTGCCCGGATGTGTAGAACCGACGCCATCATTGATGTTGGTGCCGTCCGGGTTACACCCGACCGTCACTGTATCCGCCTCGAGATCACCAAAGAGATAAGGAGCAAGCGAGTATGTGGAACCATGGGCACCGTCCAGCGCAATCTTCAAACCTTCCAGGTCCGTATCAATTGTGGACTTGAGATAGCTCACATATTTCTGGCTGCCTTCAAAGTAGTCGGATTTATGGCCAAGCGCGGTACCACTCGGTCTTGGCAGCGTATCTTCCTCTGCATCGAGGAGTTTTTCAATTTCCTCTTCCTGCGCATCAGAGAGTTTGAAACCGTCTGAACCAAAGAATTTGATGCCGTTATCCGCCACCGGATTGTGGGATGCGGATATCATTACACCCGCATCTGCCTCCATCTCTTTCGTAAGGTATGCTACACCCGGGGTGGAGATGATTCCGAGGCGCATCACTTCCGCTCCCATGGAAAGCAGCCCGGCAACGAGCGCTGATTCCAGCATCTCACCGGAAATGCGTGTGTCGCGTCCGACCAGCACGGTCGGTTTATCCTCCTCTTTTTGCCCGGATAGTACATATCCGCCAAGCCTTCCCAGTTTAAAAGCCAGTTCCGGAGTCAGCTCCGTATTTGCAACGCCTCTTACTCCATCAGTACCAAAATATTTACCCATGTCTTTCTCCTTTTTCATTGTGTAGTCTTATGTCAGTCAACTTTCGGTTATTTCTATTTCTGCCTGCAGCACTGCCGGCTCTGTTTTACTGACATCTTCAGGCAGTTCCATTTCTATGTCTTTCGTTTCTGAATTTTCCATGCCGTCCACATTCACTTCAACATTGACAGAATCGATATTTGCGAGCACTTCTTCGCTGCCGAATACCGTCACATTTTCATAGTTGAGCTGAACATCTTCCAGCGTATGGCCCTCAGCAACTTCACCGTTCACTTCAAATTCCACCGGGACTTCCTTGCTGCGCTCGTCCACCGAGATTTCGACCCTTACGTCGGTTGGATCGATCCGCACATCAAGCTTGTTGAATTGTGAGTCGAATACACTTACTTCCGCCTCTTCGACGCGGTCCTCTGTGATCCTTGAGCTGTCATTCAGTGTGGCACGCACATATTGTATACGATTCATTTCACTTTCGCCACCCATCACAGTGACCGTGGACGGTATGACGTTGACCTCGGAGAGCTGGTGGTTCGGTCCCACCCGGCTTTCACTCACCTCAGCCTGCACCTCGAATGTTCTTGTAACAAGATCCTGTATGTTGATGTTTGCAGTCTGAGGAACAACTTCAGCCGTGACATTCTCAGGCAGTCCCTCCACTGTGAAGTGCTCCTCATATTCTCCCACATCCCGGTTCCGGAGGTCGAGGGAAACATTGAAATCCCTTGTTGTCTGGAGCCTTTTCACATTGGAATTGTTTCCAAACAGCTGGACATTGACCTCTGACGGAGCACCGGAGACATAGTAGTTCTCCTTGTCATACTGCAACTCCACCGGCACACCCTCAATCATCTGTGATTCGGGATTTTCACCGTCATCATTGAACAGATTTTCAAAAACGTCATTTACAGAAAGGAACATGAACAATGCAAGAACCAGGGCCACAAATCTGAGTCCCCATTTACTTTCTAGCAAAGAGTCCACCTCCTTCCTTCAATTCAGGGAGCAGACTCCAATGTGTTTTCAGCATGGAATCAAGCTCTTCAAGTGATATTTCGCGCGTAAGCTTACTGTCATAAGTCACTGAGATGTTGCCTGTTTCTTCGGAGACCACTATAGTGAATGCATCGGTCACTTCCGATACACCGACAGCCGCCCTGTGCCTTGTTCCAAGATTTTTGGCAATCTTGCTGCTGTCGGACAGTGGCAGGTAACTGGCAGCTGTGGCAATCCTATCCCCCTGTATAATCATGGCCCCGTCATGCAGCGGAGTGTTCGGGATAAATATATTGATCAGAAGCTCTGATGATATGTTTCCGTTTATGGGTATTCCCGTTTCGATGTAATCCTTCAGCCCCGTCTCCTTTTCAAAGACGATCAGCGCCCCGATGCGGCGTTTTGCCATGTATCTGATGGATTTCACCATGGCTTCCCGCATCTTATCATGTTCCGAACTTGCTGCTGTACTGCTGGTACGGAAGAGGCTCCCGCGGCCGAGCTGTTCAAGCGCCCGTCTGAGTTCCGGCTGGAATATCACAATAATCGCCAAAAAACCCCACTCCAAAACTGTATCGAACATCTGTGTCGTCGTCGCAAGATCGAAAAAATTACTGATCGCCCGGCCGATCAGGATGAAGAATATCCCTTTGATCAGCTGGATGGCTTTCGTACCTTTCATTACGGTAATCAGAAGATAAAGTACGTACCAGACAATCAGCAAATCGACAATGCTCGAAATTATGGCTGCCGTTGTGACGTTCTCAAAAAAATTATCTGTCTGCATATTGCCGTCCCTCTCTCAATATTTCAAATAAAATCCAAACGCTTATCCAGCATGTCATATATGCCGGTTAAAACCACATCTCCTCTGAACATGCTTTTCTCAATCCCCATGCTTTTGAACCTGCTCTTGCATTCTTTGATATTGCCATTATTGAAACTTGCATAGCAGTTCAGAAGCACCATTGACGGCGAATCTTCATGTTCGGTCATTTTTTCCAATTTTTCGAAAGACTCCAGCATTGCCATGTTTTTTGCCTCGAGAAGATTGAATGTGTCCCTTTTGTAGTCTATATGAAGGATTTCCGACTGTTTTTTCAGTCTCAGAAGAATCCGCTCAGACGTAAAATACTCCTTCTTGATATGATAACATGAAGCGATTTCAAACATGACCCTGATGGTTCCGAGATCAAGTTCAGTAAGCCTTAAAATGATATACAGCGTGTCCTCCAGAAGGTCCAGCGCCTCTTCCACTTCATCCTGGGAAACCAGTATGTGTGTTTTTAAAATTATTGCATCTATGTAGGACTGGTTGACCGAAACCGTGGAAAGCAGCCTGAGCGCCTGATCCACATGATGCTTCTCTTTTACCGGCTCGCCTGTTTTATTATAATACTTGGCATAGATCAGATGGATCCGCCCGCTGTCCTGCGGTGGGACCTGCTCGACCATTTCATATTCTTTTTCTATGAAAGAGATTACAGATGGGAAATCATCGCTTTCAATTTTCTGTTCATAATAGGCAATCTCCCTCAGTATCTCAACATCATTATACCTGAAATGGGACACTTCCTGCATAAAATCGTTGACAGAGCAGTTCAGTCGTTCGCTCAGTTTTATGAGGACGTTGGTCGAAGGATGCACGCTGCCCTTCTCTATCAAACTGAGATAGGTCCTGGAAATGATGCCGTCCGCCAATTCTTCCTGTGTCAGATTGTTATTGTTGCGTATTTCCTTGATTCTCTGCCCGATCATAATGTTGCCCCTTTCACTGTAGTACAGTTACATCATACCAAATTCGCAATTATGCAACAAATGATTAAAAGGCGTTCAACTTTTGTAAATAGATGTTTATTTGATTGACAAGCTATTTACAGTTAATCATACTATAAATATATCTCATAAGGGGTGTTTCTTCATGAAAAAATTACTGGTTATTGATAATCTGGCCCAACTGAAAAGTGTCAGTGACCCATTCCGGATCGAACTCCTCACCATGCTTGGTGAAAAACCTAAAACGGGCCAGAACCTTGCGGATGAATTGGATATTCCCCGTGCAAAGATCCACTATCATCTCAATGAACTGCTGAAAAATGAAATCATCCATGTGGTAAAGACCGAGGAGAAGAACAGTATCATCCAGAAATTTTATGCCCCCGTGGCAAAAAAAGTGGTGCCGAATCTCGACCTTTTGAAGTATATCCCCGATGAAAAGAAGAAAGACAGCATGTCCTATAACCTGAACATTGAAGAGGAAGACCTGAAACAGTTCAAAAAAGATCTCAAGAATTTTGTGAAGAAGCACTCAGAAAAGAAAAACACCAAAGGAACTGATGAATACAAGGTTCAGCTCATGCCTTTGGGAGATGATAGCAATGATAATGAAGTTTAAATGCAATATTTTAAGGGATAGCATCCATTACAGATGATATCCCTTTTTATATGGACAATTATATTTACAGCTGTTTTTTCCCAAACAGGAATGAAGCAATCTCCACTGCCTTCTCTGCAGTAATATTCTTCTCGTCAAGCAATGGATTCACCTCTACAAGATCCATCGAAGTCACCAGGTCTGATTCATTCAGCATGCGCATCGCAAGCTGTGTTTCAGAAAGCGACATACCACCGTCAACAGGCGTACCTGTCCCCGGCGTTTCCATCGGGTCGAGCCCATCGACATCAAGGGAGAGATGCAAACCATCAACTTTGCCTCTCAGGTAGGCAATCGCCTCATCCATGACATCGGCCATGCCTTTTTCCCTGACGTCAGTTGCAGTGAAAGTAAGAATATCATTTTCTTTGATGTACTCCCTCTCACCCACATCAAGATCTCTCATGCCTATTAAAACAACATTTTCCGGTTTCACCTTCACCCCGGGCTGGTGAAGATTCACCAAACTCTCATGTCCAACGCCGCATGCCACAGCAAGCGGCATGCCATGTATATTGCCTGATGGCGAAGTCTCACTGTCGTTGAGATCCCCGTGGGCATCATACCATATGACGCCAAGGTTTTCGTAATTCGGACTGATTCCAGCTATGGAACCAATCGAAAGCGAATGATCCCCTCCGAGTATCAGCGGAAAGCGCCCAAGTTTTACCGAACTTTCGACCTCTTCCGCCAGTTCAGTACTGAAATCTTTCACCTGTTCGAAATTGAGAAGCCCCATCTCCTCTTTTGCGGAATGGAGTGTTGGGTCCACTTTATACTGGCCCGTGATGTTCCCTTTATCTTCAACATTCATCCCCTGTATTTCCAATGCTTTGACAAGGCCGGCGTAACGTATCGCATCCGGTCCAAAATCCACTCCAAGTTTCGGCTGGCCGAAGCATGTGGAAGCGCCGATAATATCTACCTTATGATTCATAAAAATATCCCCTTTTCAAATCAAGTATAACTTCATATTATACAACATTGGATTTTTATGCAACGATTTATAAAAATGTAAAAACAACCGTTTATATGCATAAAAATTAAAAAAAGACACCTTCCGAAGAAGATGTCCATAAGTGAGCCATAGAGGATTCGAACCTCTGACCCTCTGATTAAAAGTCAGATGCTCTACCGACTGAGCTAATGGCTCATGATGGCTGGGCTAGAAGGATTCGAACCTTCGCATGACGAGACCAAAACCCGTTGCCTTACCGCTTGGCTATAGCCCAATGATATAAAAATGGTGGAGGGGGGCAGATTCGAACTGCCGAACCCGAAGGAGCGGATTTACAGTCCGCCGCGTTTAGCCACTTCGCTACCCCTCCATGGTGGAGAATGACGGGTTCGAACCGCCGACCCTCTGCTTGTAAGGCAGATGCTCTCCCAGCTGAGCTAATTCTCCAAAATATGACCCGTACGGGACTCGAACCCGTGTTACCGCCGTGAAAGGGCGGTGTCTTAACCGCTTGACCAACGGGCCAGTATAAAATATATGCCTAAAACAAAAAATGGCTCCACAGGTAGGATTCGAACCTACGACCGATCGGTTAACAGCCGATAGCTCTACCACTGAGCTACTGTGGAAAACTAATAAATTTAAAACAAAAACACACTGCCCGGCAGCGTCCTACTCTTGCGGGACGTCAGTCCAACTACCATCGGCGCTGGAGAGCTTAACTGCTGTGTTCGGCATGGGAACAGGTGTGGCCTCTCCGCCATCGCCGCCGGACAATGTCATATGCGAATGTGTCAGATCCAGTGTCACTGCATAAACATCTGCAGTGCCCCGTTTCATGTCACATTCAAAACCGGATAGAAGCAATAGATTGCGCATAAACCGAAACACGGTTTCTTCATCATTCTTGAATAAGTCATCGATCGATTAGTATTCGTCCGCTGAATGTGTTGCCACACGTACACGCCGAACCTATCCACCTCATCATCTCTGAGGGATCTGATGGGGAAATCTCATCTTGAGGGGGGCTTCATGCTTAGATGCTTTCAGCACTTATCCCGTCCATACATAGCTACCCAGCAATGCCGTTGGCACGACAACTGGTACACCAGGGGTATGTCCATCCCGGTCCTCTCGTACTAAGGACAGCGCCTCTCAAATTTCCTGCGCCCACGACGGATAGGGACCGAACTGTCTCACGACGTTCTGAACCCAGCTCGCGTACCGCTTTAATGGGCGAACAGCCCAACCCTTGGGACCGACTACAGCCCCAGGATGCGATGAGCCGACATCGAGGTGCCAAACCTCCCCGTCGATGTGAACTCTTGGGGGAGATAAGCCTGTTATCCCCGGGGTAGCTTTTATCCGTTGAGCGATGGCCCTTCCATGCGGAACCACCGGATCACTAAGTCCGTCTTTCGACCCTGCTCGACCTGTATGTCTCGCAGTCAAGCTCCCTTATACCTTTACACTCTGGGAATGATTTCCAACCATTCTGAGGGAACCTTTGAGCGCCTCCGTTACTCTTTGGGAGGCGACCGCCCCAGTCAAACTGTCCACCTGACACTGTCTCCCGCCCGGATCACGGGCGCGGGTTAGAATCCCAACCACACCAGGGTGGTATCCCACCACTGCCTCCGTGTAGACTGGCGTCCACACTTCCTCGGCTCCCACCTATCCTGTACAGGTGAGGTCAAGATTCAATATCAGGTTACAGTAAAGCTCCACGGGGTCTTTCCGTCCTGTCGCGGGTAACCTGCATCTTCACAGGTACTATGATTTCACCGAGCCTCTCGTTGAGACAGTGCCCAAATCGTTGCGCCTTTCGTGCGGGTCAGAACTTACCTGACAAGGAATTTCGCTACCTTAGGACCGTTATAGTTACGGCCGCCGTTTACTGGGGCTTCGATTCGCACCTTCGCTTACGCTGAGCGCTCCTCTTAACCTTCCAGCACCGGGCAGGCGTCAGCCCCTATACGTCACCTTTCGGTTTGGCAGAGACCTGTGTTTTTGGTAAACAGTCGCTTGGGCCTATTCACTGCGGCTCATATCTCTATGAGCACCCCTTCTCCCGAAGTTACGGGGTCATTTTGCCGAGTTCCTTAACGAGAGTTCGCTCGCTCACCTTAGAATTCTCTTCCCAACTACCTGTGTCGGTTTACGGTACGGGCGGTGGCTGTCCTTGCCAGCGGCTTTTCTCGGCAGTGTGAAATCAATGGCTTCGCCTACTCTTTTCGGCTCCCCGTCACAGCCCATGGTTACACAGGGCGGATTTGCCTGCCCTGACCACTCACTGCTTGGACGTGCCCTTCCGGTCGCACGCTCCATCTATCCTACTGCGTCACCACATCACTCAAACGGACATCACCGGTACAGGAATTTCGACCTGTTGCCCATCGCCTACGCATCTCTGCCTCGGCTTAGGTCCCGACTAACCCAGAGCGGACGAGCCTTCCTCTGGAAACCTTAGTCATTCGGTGGACGGGATTCCCACCCGTCTTTCGCTACTCACACCGGCATTCTCACTTCCAATCGCTCCACATGTCCTCACGGTCATGCTTCCCCGCCATTGGAACGCTCTCCTACCATTAATACTTCGTATTAATCCACAGTTTCGGTAATATGTTTAGCCCCGGTACATTTTCGGCGCAGCGTCACTTGACTAGTGAGCTATTACGCACTCTTTAAATGATGGCTGCTTCTAAGCCAACATACTAGTTGTCTGTGCAACGCCACATCCTTTTCCACTCAACATATATTTGGGGACCTTAACTGGTGGTCTGGGCTGTTTCCCTCTCGACAATGGACCTTATCACCCACTGTCTGACTCCCATGAAGCACATCGATGGCATTCGGAGTTTGTCTGAATTCGGTAACCCGGGATGGGCCCCTCGTCCAAACAGTGCTCTACCTCCACGATGCTCTCATGAGGCTATACCTAAATATATTTCGGAGAGAACCAGCTATCTCCAGGTTCGATTGGAATTTCTCCGCTACCCACACCTCATCCGGTCACTTTTCAACGTAAGTCGGTTCGGCCCTCCATCCAGTGTTACCTGGACTTCAGCCTGGACATGGGTAGATCACCTGGTTTCGGGTCTGCAACCCCATACTCTGTCGCCCGCTTCAGACTCGCTTTCGCTGCGGCTCCGCATTCGCTGCTTAACCTTGCATGAGATCACAACTCGCCGGTTCATTCTACAAAAGGCACGCCATCACCCATTAACGGGCTCTGACTACTTGTAGGCACACGGTTTCAGGTTCTCTTTCACTCCCCTTCCGGGGTGCTTTTCACCTTTCCCTCACGGTACTGGTTCGCTATCGGTCACTAAGGAGTATTTAGCCTTGGGAGATGGGCCTCCCGGATTCCGACGGAATTCCTCGTGTTCCGCCGTACTCAGGATCCACCGTGCCAGACAATGCCCTTCGCCTACGGGACTGTTACCCCCTACGGCCGGCCTTTCCAGGCCGTTCGGCTCCGCATTGTCTCGCGTCTCGGTGTCCTACAACCCCAGCCGAAGCTGGTTTGGGCTCTTCCCGTTTCGCTCGCCGCTACTCAGGGAATCGATTTTTCTTTCTCTTCCTCCGGGTACTGAGATGTTTCAGTTCCCCGGGTCTACCGCCGCGCCAGCTATTGATTCACTGGCCGGCAACACATAATCATGTGCTGGGTTCCCCCATTCGGAAATCTCCGGTTCAACGCTTACTTACAGCTCCCCGAAGCATATCGGTGTTGGTTCCGTCCTTCATCGGCTCTTAGTGCCAAGGCATCCACCGTGCGCCCTTCATTACTTAATCGCAATGAATTTGTGAGTGTGCCGCCCGAAAGCGGCACAACGCGTGTTTGTGTGAACTCTTTTTAATTTCAGTTCTCGGTTTTCTACGCTTTGATTTTCGGTTAAAAATCATTTATTGCTTCTCTATCCGGTTTTCAATGTACATGATACTGAATACAATATGTCAACCATTCCGTTCCGTAATTATCCTTAGAAAGGAGGTGATCCAGCCGCACCTTCCGATACGGCTACCTTGTTACGACTTCACCCCAATCATCGGTCCCACCTTCGACGGCTGCCTCCCGTAAGGGTTGGCCCACCGGCTTCAGGTGTTACTGACTTTCGTGGTGTGACGGGCGGTGTGTACAAGACCCGGGAACGTATTCACCGTGGCATTCTGATCCACGATTACTAGCGATTCCAGCTTCATGGAGTCGAGTTGCAGACTCCAATCCGAACTGAGAACAGTTTTATGGGATTCGCTCAACCTCGCGGTCTCGCTGCCCTTTGTTCCTGTCCATTGTAGCACGTGTGTAGCCCAAATCATAAGGGGCATGATGATTTGACGTCATCCCCACCTTCCTCCGGTTTGTCACCGGCAGTCTCACTAGAGTGCCCAACTCAATGCTGGCAACTAGTCATAAGGGTTGCGCTCGTTGCGGGACTTAACCCAACATCTCACGACACGAGCTGACGACAACCATGCACCACCTGTCACTCTGCCCCGAAGGGAAGCCCTGTCTCCAGGGCGGTCAGAGGATGTCAAGATTTGGTAAGGTTCTTCGCGTTGCTTCGAATTAAACCACATGCTCCACCGCTTGTGCGGGTCCCCGTCAATTCCTTTGAGTTTCAGCCTTGCGGCCGTACTCCCCAGGCGGAGTGCTTAATGCGTTTGCTGCAGCACTAAGGGGCGGAAACCCCCTAACACTTAGCACTCATCGTTTACGGCGTGGACTACCAGGGTATCTAATCCTGTTTGATCCCCACGCTTTCGCACATCAGCGTCAGTTACAGACCAGAGAGCCGCCTTCGCCACTGGTGTTCCTCCATATCTCTGCGCATTTCACCGCTACACATGGAATTCCACTCTCCTCTTCTGCACTCAAGTCTCCCAGTTTCCAATGACCCTCCCCGGTTGAGCCGGGGGCTTTCACATCAGACTTAACAGACCGCCTACGCGCGCTTTACGCCCAATAATTCCGGATAACGCTTGCCACCTACGTATTACCGCGGCTGCTGGCACGTAGTTAGCCGTGGCTTTCTGGTTGAGTACCGTCACACAGGTAGCAGTTACTCTACCTGTCGTTCTTCCTCAACAACAGAGTTTTACGAGCCGAAACCCTTCTTCACTCACGCGGCGTTGCTCCGTCAGACTTGCGTCCATTGCGGAAGATTCCCTACTGCTGCCTCCCGTAGGAGTCTGGGCCGTGTCTCAGTCCCAGTGTGGCCGATCACCCTCTCAGGTCGGCTACGCATCGTCGCCTTGGTGGGCCGTTACCCCACCAACCAGCTAATGCGCCGCAGGCCCATCCATCAGCGACAGCCGAAACCGTCTTTCAACTCTCCACCCCGCGGTGGAAAGGATTATCCGGTATTAGCCACGGTTTCCCGCAGTTATCCCCGGCTGATGGGCAGGTTGCCTACGTGTTACTCACCCGTCCGCCACTCGATCCGAGGGAGCAAGCTCCCTCTTCTCGCGTTCGACTTGCATGTATTAGGCACGCCGCCAGCGTTCATCCTGAGCCAGGATCAAACTCTCCATAATTGGAAAGCCCATCTCGAGCTCCTGCCGTGCCGTCTCCGGCACCGCACTGCGTTTATATTGTCCGCCTCAATCTGTGACACACTGTGTGTGTCGCTTTCTCGGAATTAACGTTGACATATTGTCATTCAGTTTTCAATGTTCTCTTTTTGCGTTGCCTTATTATATTACCATTCCAGCAACTTGATTGCAAGCACTTTTTGAAATTTGTTTTTCATGATGTGTGCTGTGCTTTTGTTTTTTCGGACGCCGTGTTTCAGCGACAAGATATATCTTACCAAGCGTGTGGTTTAGTGTCAACGATTTGATTGATAAATATATTGGAGTTTTACACCGGATAAAGAAAAAGCAGCGCAAAAGCGCTGCATGTCAGGGTTTCACCCCAATTTATTTCTTCTTCTTTTTGCGATTTTCCGCCATGCGGGTCTCATTTTTATACTTCATGTTCTTTCTTTTCTTTGTCTGGGACTCTTCCTTTTTCTTCTGCGCTGCTTCCTGGTGTTTTAATTCAGCTCTCTTTTGTTCATTGATATCACTTTTTGTCACTCTGCCCCGCTCTTCCTTCTCTTTTTCAGAGGCCTCTATATAAGACGGCAATGTCAGAAGCTGGGCTGCATTACATATGATGAGTGTGAATACTGATCTGTATATCCATGACGTATCTTCCACACTCAAAAACGGAATGAGTGTTATTGAAGTCATAAATATCATATAGAAGAGAGCCGGGATGAAGATGTTCGTACCTTCCGAGTATTTGTTCTTCATTCCCGCTACAATAAAGCCCGCTGCAACGACAAGGACCGGAATCCAGATGAAGCTCCAGACCTGACCGGATTCAAGGCCAAACCTGTAGAATCTCAAATAGAAAAGGTCGAAGATTGCGTACATCACAAGCAGGAGCTGGACATACGGCCATATTCTCCCGAATATCCCCATGCCGAGTGGATGGAGGAACAAGTATATGAAGAAAGCAACCTGGCTGACTGTTGCAATGAGCAGTCCGTAGCCGAGGAACCATACAAGTCCTGCCAGGAATTCGCCGATCTGTCCTTCGAACAGATACCGTGTGACATTCTGGTACTCAGTGATCAGGCTGACTGCTGCAGTGATGATCATCCCGAGCAGGAGTGTCCTGAAGTAAAACTTAACTAGATATTTTGATGTCATGTTCTACTTCCCCGCCTATTCACTTTCCCGGATTACATTTTCTGCAATGCTCTGATACACTTTTCCGATTTCATCATCTCCATAGACAGAAGGTGCGAAATCAGATTCATCCCATTCCGGCTGACCGAGAGGAAGCTGTCCGAGCATCGGTACACCCAGTTCCCTGGCGAGCTTCTCGCCACCGCCTTTGCCAAAGATGAATTCTTTCTCACCGGTATTTTTGCTTTCGAAATAACTCATATTTTCTATGACTCCGATGATTTCATGATCTGTATGCTGTGCCATCGCCCCGGCCCTTGCAGCTACAAAGGCAGCCGTCGGGTGCGGTGTGGTAACGATGATTTCCTTACTGTGCGGCAGCAGCTGATGGACATCCAATGCCACATCTCCCGTACCCGGAGGCAGGTCGAGAAGCAAATAGTCGAGCTCCCCCCACCTCACTTCGTCAAAGAAGCTGTTGATCATCTTGCCGAGCATCGGCCCTCTCCATATGACAGGCGTGTTTTCCTCTACAAAAAAAGCCATTGAAATCACTTTGACCCCAAAGCGTTCCACGGGGATGAGTGTTTTATCCTCGATTGCCGGTTTGTCAGTGATGCCCATCATGTCCGGAACACTGAAACCATATATATCTGCATCGATCAGGCCGACTTTCTTCCCTTGATTGGCAAGCGCAACTGCAAGGTTTACCGCAACTGTCGATTTTCCGACCCCGCCTTTACCGGAGGCGATGGAGATGAATTCCGTATCGCTTTCCTTGAAACGGTTCTCAACTTCGCTGCCTGCAGTCCCGCGGTGGCGTTCGATCGTTTCTTCATCCAGTTCTCCGAACCTGAGCCCGACTGAATCAGCCCCCGCTTCTTTGACAGCATTTACAATCTTCATCTGAAGGTCCAGCTGCTCCTGCCCTCCCAGACGGCCGATTGCAACCTTGATGCTTACGTGGTTCTTTTCTTCTTTGATGCTGATCTCCTGAATGCCTTCTGTCTCTGCAATCGGTACATTCAGTATCGGATCATTTATATTTCCAACGATTTCTTCAACTTGATCTCTGGTGATCATTCAAAAATTCTCCTTTACGCCTATGGTTAATATATTCATGATAACACAACATACTATTTATATAATCAAAAAAATCCAAACACTTTATGTATAAAGTGTTTGGATTCGAATTAAATTCAATCACATTCTGTTACTGGTTGCCACGGTCTTCTTTTTGTACTTTGTCTTCAAATTTATGCAGCTGTTTTTCGGCGAATGTTCTGCCACCGATGCCAAAACTGATTGCAAAGGCGATGGCCGCTGCGCCCAGGATGAACAGGAAGGCGAGGTTGACAATGCTTTGTGCAAAATTCAGCTGATCGAGTGTCATGAATACTGCCACGATGATGATAAGGTATTTTGCGATTTCACCAACGAATGCATTTCCTGTACTTTTAGTGATGACAGTGGACAGCAGGTTGCCCCCGATAAAACCGAGTGCGAGGATTATGAGTGCCGAAATCACCAATGGAATATAGGCGATGATTGCCGTTCCAATCGTATTGAACACTTCAAGGTTAAGTACACTCAGCGCCTGCACCACGAAGAACAGGCCGATCAGTACTGCAACAACCCATCCAAGAGCGCTTGGAATATCTATGCCCTCTTTGGATTTGTCGCCGAAATTCACATAGGAATTGAATTTGCCTGCGTTCAGGCTCTTAAGCAGATTCGTGACAAGTTTCCCCAGTATTTTAGCCAGGTACAGCCCGAGCAGAACCAGCACGGCTGCAACAAAGAACCTCGGAATGAAGTTCAGCACTGCAGTCATCATTTCCCTTATGGGATCTGAAACGGACTGCATGTTCAGAGCATCAAATACCGGCGGAAGGAACAGAATGAAGACTAGGAAGTAGGCAAGTTTGCCAAGCGTCGCTATCAGTCCTTCCGACTCCCGCTTCGCTTCATCCGGGCTGCTCAGCCCTTTCTTCTCAAGCCATTTGTCGAAACCGACTGCTTTGAGTCCTTTCACGATAATGTTCTTGACGATTACTGCGATGATCCATGCTAAAAGTAAGAACAGAATTGCACTGATAAGATTTGGAATAAAGTTAATAATACTGTTCAACACGGACATGAATTGGTCTCCGATGCTATTCATGTATAACTCCTCCTTATTTGTAGTCTATTTTCTTATAACCTAAGTACAATTGCGATAAACAGGATATCATAATTTTTTTCTGTATGATGTCAAAAATTTTCATCCGTGCGGAGGGGAGAAGGTTAAATAGTCTGATAACGGATATACATAGCATAATAATTTCAGAAGGACCGATGTCAGGCTCCATTATAATTTCTACACAGCGGGGCTTGGGAAAGCAGCATTCGGTCTGCCACATATATTCGACCGGTCAATGGTCGCGTAAAACCCGTGGAATTCTGTGACATTCGTGGATAATACGAAGACTGCCACGGCATTAACGGTGAACATAAGATTGACGGAAAAAAGATGAACTCGGTGTTCTGCCCGGCGCCCGGAAAAATCTTGCTTACGGCAATCAGGAAGATTATTTTGACCACCCGGATACAATCGGCTGGGTCCGTTTCGGCACTGAGGACATCCCAGGTTCGGGATGTGCCGTTGTCATCTCCACTGGATTGGAGGAAGGGTATAAAAAGATGCATGTCGGCGAAACACATACGGGGGAAATACGGGTGGATCACACCGAAAATCGTCCTGACGAAATTATAATCGACGAAGAGGGGAGCGGAGTATTTTATGCACACAGCCCGCCTGTGAGCGTATACGGGAAAAAGATGGTTTTAAAAAACGGGCCATGCGGCCCGTGCCCTATTTGGTATGATCATATTCCATCAATGCATTGAGCCGGGCAGCATCCGCATCTTCAATGCCCAGTTTCTTGAGCGTGACGCCTTCGCTGAAATAATCCCTTCCGAGCAGTACACCGGCCAGTGTGATGACAGCATCCATCACAGGGGTCTCCACACCGGATGCATCACCGATGCTCGCCCAGAGGACGAGCCCGTTGGACACATCTTCAGTCACATATCTGCTTTCAAGATCTCCCGGTCCTTTTATATCCGCGAGCACCGGGGAATGATTATACTGTTCCCGAAGCAGTCCTGACTTTTCGAAGTAGCCGCTCCTCACGCTGCGCTCCGATTTTGACATCGCTTCAAAACCCAGCATCCTGCATATCTGCTGCCGCTCCGCATCGATTTTGTGTATGACGTTCACTGTATGCTCGGTAATCCCCTCTTTATACAGATAGAAGTCATCACCGGCAGCGTCGATGCGGCCGGCATTGAGAATAGACGGTCCGGGATGGCTTTCCGGATTGCCGTTGTTCAGTGTCGTTTCTATGATACTTTTCGCCGGCTTCAGATGATCATACATCCGTCCCAGGACCTCCAGCATTTCTTCTGTGAACCGTGAAGGATATGCCGCAAAAAGGTTGTGTTCATTGTATGAGAGCAGCGTCGCTTCATTCGTCTCCTGATCATATCTGGATGCATATGTGAGTGACATCGTTTCACCGACTTTGACATCGATATCCCTTTTCATATTATTCAGCACACGTTTGAATCTCAGGCTGCTCATTGCACTCGCACTGTTTATAAATACATACTGGCCATCTTCAAGATAAGGGGCGAGTTTTTCGGCAATCGGCTCAACGGCTGTTGCCGGTATCGTCAGCATGATGACATCTCTGCCGCGCACCGCTTCCTCCACCTCTCTGGTAAACTTATGGATTTTGACCGGTTTGCCGTTGAATTTGATTATGCCGGTCTCCGCAATGCTGGTGAGGTCCCTCTGTGAATTCCCCGACTGGTGCAAAGTGACCTCATGTCCTTTTGCCGTCATATCAGCAGCTGCAGTAATACCACCGTTTCCGGCTCCGAAAATACTGATTTTAAGTGCCATACTTGATCCCCCTATTCATTGATCTGATATACTGTATCACCATCTATTACAGTCCTTGTCACCCGTGCATCAAGCAGTTCGTCAGCGTCAATCTGCATGACATCCCTGTCGAAGACGGCAAAGTCCGCATAATACCCGGCACTTATCCTGCCGGCCCTGTCTGTTTTATAGGCAATCTCCGCAGGGTTTACCGTATACATTTTAAATGCTTCGAAACGGTTTACCCGTTCAGCTTCATTGTACACTCCGCTGCTGCCCTTGCGCGTTACCAGTGTATGGATGCCAAGCAGAGGGTTGACGTCTTCTATTGGCGCATCCGACGAGCCGCCAAGGATAAGCCCGTTATCCTGCATCGTTTTGAAGGCGTACAGATATTGTGCACGTCCCTCTCCAAGATGTTCCATTACCCATGGCATATCCGAAGTCAGGAAGGTGGGCTGGATATCACATATGACATCCAGCGCCTTCATGCGCTGAATGAGCCCTGCATCAAGCAGGCTGCAGTGAATCAGCCGGTCATGCTTCCCTTCGGGTGCCGGATATTCCTCAATCGCATCGAGCACCAGTTCGCATGCCTTATCGCCGATCATGTGGACCGCAATCGCATCATTGTTTTCCCTTGCACGCTTCACCATTGTCAAAAGTGCTTCCCTGGAATGGATCTGCAGCCCGCAGTCCTCCGTGCCAACATAAGGTGCTTTGAGAAGGGCCGTGCTGCCACCGAAAGCACCGTCCATGAAAATCTTCATTGCATCCTTTTCAATCCAGTCTTCGAGATAGTCAGGGTCGTCCCGGACCATCTGAGGGTACACTTTTTCATTTCTCAGCAGATTGACCCTGAATTTCTTCCTGTCCGGGCCGATGGTCTCAAGATAGGCCTTGAACGGCATTTCATAAGGTCCGTAGTTGGACATATCCTCCGTGTGTGCGCCGGCGATGCCGTAACTGTACATATGATCAATGGCTGTGGCGAGGTCACTCGACAATGACCTGACATCATCATCCACCGTCCGATCCCTTATGAGGTCAAACGCTGTATCATACACCCAGCCGGTGAGTTCCCCGTTCCCGTCCCTTTCAAAATAGCCGCCTTCCGGATCTTTTACGCTTTGGTCGATGCCCAGAAATTCCAGGGCCATTGTATTCACGAATCCGGCGTGATGGCAGACACGTGTGACAAGTGTCGGCTTATCCGTCAGACGGTCGAGTTCAAAACGGTCCATGCGGTATTTATCCGAGAGATTGTTTTCATCATATCCAAGAATCAGATTCCATTGCTGATCCGTCCTGAATTCACCGATCAGGCGCTTCATCTCGGTGATATCATCTGTATGATGCAGCGCCAGGGATTTCAGCTTCTTGCCGAGCATGATGAGATGGATATGTGCATCCGTGAGGGCGGGCAGCATCGTCTGACCATCGAGATCGATTTTAAAATCAGCCTCCGCCTCCAGTTCGCCGTGGCCGCCGGTCCTGACAATCCGTCCCTTATCCGCCAGAACCGCTTCTGCCGTCTCCCCTTCGCGGTTCATCGTATATATGATGCCGTTATAATACAGTGTTTTCACAAGACCCCTCCTAGAAAAAAATACTTCATATATAGCTTATATGAAGTACCACTATTCCTTAACTCTTTTATTCGTCCGCGTCGTCTTTGCTGAGTTCCTGACTCCGGGTTGCAGCTGCATTGAGCGTCCTGGACAGGATTTCCTTGATCCCTTCTCCGTCCAGTGCATCAAGCCCCGCTTCTGTCGTACCCCGTTTTGAAGTGATGTTCCTGCGGAGCTGGCTGAATGGCAATTCGGAATCCTCAACCATCTTACCTGCGCCGATCACGAGGTTCGTTGTCAGGAACATTGCTTCCTCTTCGCTGAATCCGAGATCCATGAGGCTTTCCGCATATTTTTCATATATATAATAAAGGAACGCAGAACCCGACCCCGTCGCTGCAGTGATGTTGTGCATCTCCTCTTCCTCTTCGACCACAACTGTCGTACCGAAGCTTTTCATCAATTCGACCAATTCATCCTTATTCGGGAAATTTTCAGAATAGGTGATTCCGCTGACGGAATGCTGCACCATGGCATTCGTGTTCGGCATGATCCTGGCGATCGGATTTTCAGTCTTAAGTTCGCGTCTGATCGTCTTTATCTGGGTGCCGGCCATAACAGATACGATCTTTGTCTTTTCCTCAAGGTGCGGCCGGATCCTTTTCGCAACATCCGGGAAACTTTGCGGCTTGCTGGCAAGAATGACATAGTCCGCCCCCTCGAGCAGTTCCATATCATCATATGAAATATTCACACCGAGGTTTTCCTTGAAGAACATGATCTTCTCTTTCTGGCTTCTGCTCGTAAGGTAAATCTGTTCCGGCTTGACGACGCGATTTTCAATCATTCCGATAAAGATGGCACTCGCCATGTTCCCCGCACCATAAAAGACAATTTTCATCGAATCAACTCCATTTATTTTTTTGCGCAACAGTTCCTATCATAACAAACTGAATAAAAAAATCAAAAATCGATAAATATTCAGGCATGGATGAAAAATACAATGCCGATATAATGCAATGTGCTTCCGGCGATTATGAAGAAATGCCATATCATATGGAAGTACCTGCGGTTTTTCTGCGCATAGAACCAGGCGCCCACTGTGTATGCCACCCCTCCCAGGGCGAGCATAAGCAGGAACATCCAGTGTGTATTGACAATGATGGCCGGGAAGAAAATCACTGCCATCCACCCCATTACAAGATAGAAGGTCAGGCTGACCTTCGAATTCACTTTCGGGCTCAGCACTTTGTACAGGATACCGAGGACTGCTGCAGCCCACTGCACTATGAGGGTGATGATCCCCCATGTGCCGCCGATAACGGAAAGTGCCACGGGAGTGTATGTACCGGCGATCGCTATATATATCAGGCTGTGGTCAAGCAGCCTCATGATGTATTTATGCTGGGTGTTATGCGCCATCGAATGGTAGAGCGTCGACGTAAGGAACATCAGCAGGATGCTGATGACGAACACCGAACCTCCCAATGCATGGAGCGCGCCGCCGTCTGCATACATATATACGGCGGTGAATGGCAGCATGAAGATGAACAGGAGTGCGGCCACACCGTGGCTGACACTGTTACCGACTTCTTCTCCGAAAGAGAGGGGGACGATATTTCTCAGAGACCCTTCCAGTTTCCTGGTCATCTTTTCCTTTTCCATGAGGATGTCTCCTCTATACCGGTGTTTTTTCTCCGTCATACAATCCCTTCGTCTTTCAGATCATTGTATGCTGTTTCGATGCTGTCTTTACCCACTTTGTTCTTAAGAGGCGAGAATTCACCTTTACGGTCCACCTGCAATGTCTTGTGTTTACGCGCGTGACGGAATGCGTCGAAGTAGAACTTCTCGAATTTCAGCACCTCATCTTTGACGAGCAGCAGATTTTCATTCATATGCTCCAGTTTTTTCACAGCAAGATGATAAGGCACTTTCGCCGCAGCCGCTCTGTCGAGATAGTCCATGCCGAACACGTGGATGCCGATGTTGCCGTTCTGGAATTTTTCCCCGATACCTTCGGGCAGTTCTGTATATTCTACGACACTCTTTTCTCCGTTGACGAGACTCAGACGGCCGACACTCTCACCTGGTTTCGGGAGAATCGATTTTGAAGTCACATCGTTGTCCTCCCTGACATGCAGTCCGACAAGAATCGGATCAAGCACTTTGACCACTGCATTGTCCACGTTGTTCATGAACACATGCCTGATGCCACGGTCCTTCATGTCTTCAAGCATGCCGCTTTTTTTGAGCGCGCTGAAGATGCCTCCGTTGCCGTTTGGAGTAAGCATGATATCCTTGTTTTCCGTCAGAAGCAGCCCGCCGTCTTTGGACAGGGCCGGGAAATGCTCCTGTCGGAAGAAATGGATATTGTCCTCTTCAAATCCGAAGTTGTTGTGTTCCCGGAAAAAATCAAGTGTCTCTGTATGATTGATATCACTTGTCATGATGTACCAGTGGACAGGCCGTCCATAAGCATGTCCGGCCGCTTTGATCTGTTTCGCCTGCAATTCAAAAAGAGAAAGCCCGTCAAAGGAAAACGTGCCTTTCGGCCCGGGATGTTCAAGACGTGTGCCCTGGCCGCCCGCCATGAGGAGCACAGCCACTTCACCGTTTTTAATCGCTTCTTTTGCCGTATCTGTCAGGTGCTCTGTATCCAGTTCCTCCCTTCTTACAAAAGGAACTTCTTCTACGGTCGTCATGTCCACCGGCTCCGGATTCACATATACCTCTTCATATGCCTCACGGATTTCATCAAGCGGCAGTGTTCCAAACTGCTCCTCCACTTTCTGCTGGTAGTTTTCCGCCAGCCTGTCAAACTGGGGTATCCATTCTGTTATCATTGCTCTGCCTCCATACTTCTATTTCTTTCATTATAATCCAATTGTGCACGCCCTGTAAAAAATAAGCCGCATTAAAAAAGTACCGGAAATTCCGGTACTTCACACGCCTCTCTATTCAGTGATCACCTGTTTGATGAGTGAGATGTTCACTTCTTTATCGCCTATTTTGTAGTTATCGAGGATTTTATCTTTGACATCCCCTACATTTTCCCGGTTTGAGTGGATAACAGCCAGTGTCTCGCCTTCCTCCACACGGTCGCCGACTTTCTTCTCGAGCATCAGACCGACCGCAAGGTCGATGACATCATCTTTTGTCTGCCGTCCGGCACCAAGCATCGCCGAAGCAACACCAAGCTCCTCAGCGGCAATCTCTTCGACGTATCCTGAATACTCCGCCTTCACTTCAATTTTATACTGTGCCTGCGGCAGTTTTGAAACATCATCCGCAACAGATGCGTCACCGCCCTGGTTGGACAGGAACACTTTGAATTTTTCAAGCGCACTGCCGTCATCGATGACCTGATGCAGCTTTTCTTTCGCTTCGTCGAGCGTTTCCGCCTTGCCGCCGAGCACCGTCATCTGGGCGCCGAGCTCCATGCAGAGGGCAGTCAGATCTTCAGGCCCTTCCCCGCGGAGCGTTTCAATCGCCTCTTTCACTTCAAGGGCGTTACCGATGGCATGGCCGAGCGGTTCCGCCATGCTTGAAATGATCGCCATCGTCTTTCTGCCCACGTTGTTGCCGATGGATACCATCGCCCTGGCAAGTTCAACAGCATCCTCTTCGCTCTTCATGAATGCACCGTCGCCTGTTTTGACGTCGAGGACGATTGCATCGGCCCCGGCAGCGATCTTCTTGCTCATGATCGAGCTTGCAATCAGTGGGATAGAGTTAACCGTCGCCGTCACATCACGCAGGGCATAAAGTTTTTTGTCGGCTGGTGTCAGATTGCCGGACTGGCCGATCACCGCCACCTTGTCCCGGTTGACGATATCTGCGAATTCCTTCTCAGTAATCTCGACATGGAACCCCTCCACTGCCTCGAGCTTGTCGATGGTACCGCCGGTATGACCGAGTCCGCGGCCGCTCATTTTCGCAACAGGCACATCGAGTGCCGCCACGAGCGGGGCCAGGACGAGTGTGGTTGTATCACCTACACCGCCCGTGGAATGCTTGTCCACTTTTATACCTTCAATTGATGAAAGGTCGATTTCATCCCCCGATCTGACCATTGCCATCGTCAGATCCGCCCGCTCATCCTCGGTCATATCCCGGAAGAATAAAGCCATCATCAGACTGGATACCTGGTAATCAGGTATATCCCCAGCCGTGTAGCCTTTGATGAAGAAATCGATCTCCTCTTTCGTCAAAACTCCGCCATCGCGCTTCTTTGCTATCAAATCCACCATTCTCATCACTTACACATCCTTTATCAAGCCTTTTTGTCACCCGTCGAATGCCTGTCTCTCGCATCCATGTAAAAATCAATCAGTCTCTGGGACGTCTTGTCCCAGGCGTAGCCCATCGCTTCCCTGCGGGCGTTCTGTTTCATCTCGGCAAGCTTATCTTCATCTTCCAATACTTCCACGGCTCTGATCATGCTCTTCAGGTCCTCGTTCTCAAAAAGCATGCCGTTCACTCCATCAGTGACCTGTTCGTTTGTCGGTCCGCTCTTGGCGGCGATGACAGGCAGGCCTGAAGCCATGGATTCAAGTATGACAAGTCCCAGCGTCTCCGACACGGACGGGAATATGAAAGCATCGCCGGAGGCGAATGCCTTCGACAGTTCTTCACCGTGCATGAAACCGGTGAACACGGTATTCGTGCCTTCAAACTTCTTCTCGATTTCATTACGTGCGGGGCCATCGCCGACAATTGCCAGGCTGATATCCTCCCGGGCATCGAGTAGCGGCAGAAGCTTATGGATTTCTTTTTCCACGGCAAGCCTTCCTATGAACACAAGCAGTTTGTTTTCCGGTTTGCCGCCGCTCAGCCTGTTGCGCATCTCATTGTCCCTGAAACCGGGATGACGGTTTATCACATCCACTCCGCGGGGAATGATATCCAGGCGTTTTATACCTTCGGCATCCAGTTCATCCCTGATTGCGCGGGAGGTGACCAGATTGAGGTCTGCATTTTTATGGTTGCGTCTGATGTACCACCAGAGCAGAGGTTTAGCGGGTTTATAGACTGTATAGTAATCCAGGTACTTCGGCAGGTGCGTATGGTATGAAGAAACGAGCGGTATATTGAGCTTCTGTGCTGCCCTGACAGCACTTGTCGCAAGCAGGACAGGATTGACTGCATGCACGACATCCGGTTCAAAATCTTTCAGTATATGATATACCCTGCGGGAAGGAAAACCCCATTTGCGGTATCTGTAAAAAGGGAAAGTGACCGGTTTGATACCGACCACTCTTGCCCCCTTATAATCATGCACGCCGAGGTCAGGCGCGATGACCAGGACCTCATGCCCCTCCCGCATGAAGTAGTCAATGGCTTTTGTCAATCTTGTAACAATACCGTCTGTCGACGGCAAAAATGTTTCGGTGACAATCGCAATCTTCATGCCATTACCTCTTTCTTTACTTCCACGTAACTGTCGGCAGCACATTGTCCACGATGATGCGGTCCTTATGTTCGATTGCTTCCTGAAGAATTTCCTTCAGGACGTCCTGGGTCAGGAGATGCGGCTCAAGACCAAGATCGATCAGGTTGGTGTTGACCGCATTATAGTAATGGTCTTCATTTTCAACACGCGGATTTTCGATATTCGCAACGTTGGCATCGATGCCGAGCTCCTTTGCGGCATCCCTTGTCTTTTCAGCGAGATCCTGTACAGAGAAGGATTCCGTGAATTGGTTGAACACGCGGAATTCGCCCTGATCGGCGGGGTTTTCCGCTGCGATCTCAATGCAGCGCACTGTGTCTTTGATGTGCAGGAATGCACGCGTCTGGCCGCCTGAACCATACACTGTCATATCGTGGCCGATTGCTGCCTGGATGAGGAAACGGTTGAGTGCGGTTCCAAATACGCCGTCATAGTCCAGCCTGTTCGCAAGCGCAGGGTCTTTTTTCGTTTCTTCGGTGTTGAGTCCGTAAACGATGCCCTGGTTCAGGTCCGTTGCACGGATGCCCCAAATCTTACATGCGAACATGATATTGTGCGTATCATGCACTTTCGTCAGGTGATAGAAGGAACCCGGCTGTTTAGGGAACGGCAGCGTATCTTTCCGTCCTTTATGTTCAATTTCAATGTAACCTTCTTCGATGTCGATATTCGGCTGACCGTACTCACCCATCGTACCGAGCTTGATCAGATGACAGTCAGGTTCGAATTCCTTGATTGCATATAGAACGTTGAGGTTGCCCAATACGTTGTTCTGCTGCGTATAGACCGCATGTTCACGATCGATCATGGAATAAGGTGCTGAACGCTGTTCTGCGAAATGCACGAATGCTTCCGGGCGTTCGTTTTTGAATACGAGACTCAGGAAGTCATAGTGGTTGAGGTCGCCTTCATAGATTTTAATCTCTTTTCCTGTCAATTCCTTCCATTTCTCTACACGATCCTCCAAAGAGGCAATCGGCGTAACAGAGTTGGAATGCAATTCATTATCTATTTTACGACGTACCATGTTATCCAGGATAGTCACTTCGTGACCCTTTTCAGATAGATAGAGTGCAGTCGGCCATCCGCAGAAACCGTCTCCCCCAGCTACAATAATTCTCATTTGAACATCCTCCGCTTCAGTATTAGTTAATTTATACATAGTATACCGCTAGTATACATATAACATTATAAAGATGTTTACTGAATGTCACAAATTTTTATGATTTTATACCAGATAAATTGTGGCAGGAATGTAAAGGATTCAAATCAAAACCGGCACCTGATTTTACAGGTGCCGGCAGTTCACTATGCAGCCTGAGCTGCTCCCTTTTTCTTTTTGTACATTTGAAAAAGGACAATAATGATGAACAGGCTGAATGCCACCGCATCAGTGACAAAATCACTCTGTATGAACAATAGTGCCGTAACAACTGTGGCCACCCTCTCAACTATATTCAGCCTGGCGAACATATATCCCTGGATGAATGCCGCAAAAGTTGCCATGCCGATACCAGCCGTAACAACTGACCAGACCATCTCAAATGCCGAGGCTTCGGTGATTAGCAGTATGGTCGGATTGATTGCGAACATGAAAGGGAGCAGCAGTGCCGCAGAGTCATATTTGAACCCCTGAACCCCGGTCCGTATCGGTCCAGCGTTGGCTATGCCGGCCGTGGCGTAGGCAGGCAGATTGATCGGCGGTGTATCATCAGCCAGCACCCCGTAGTACAGAACAAACAGATGTGCGACAATGACCGGCAGGCCAAGGCCTGTAAGTACCGGTGCGATTACCGCTGCAAGAACTACGTATGTGGCAGTCGTCGGCAGTCCCATTCCCAGAAACAGACAGGCAAACACTGTCAGGACAAGTGCAATATAAACCTGGGTGTTATCCGTAATCATGAAGCCCGGCAGCCACGACTCAATCCTGCCTGAAAAATCAATGACTATGCGCGTAAATTTAGTGGAAAGACCGCTTGTTGTGATAACACCGATCAGTATACCGGCCGTGGCACAGGCAACGATGATACTGAGTGCATTGCGGGAGGCATTATCCAGACCTGACACCAGCTCTTTCATGCCGTATTTCTCAGCATCCGAGCCATAATTGGCGGATTTTCTGAAAACGGCGAATATGAGGGAGACAATGATTCCTCCAAGAACCATCGTAAAGATCGGGTCGCGCCAGCGTATCATCTCTGGGCTGAAGAGACTGATTCCAATCAGATCATTCAACCCCATGAGTCCCTGATTGACAAGCCCTATCAGGAACTGCATCGACAATGTGACTGCCAGCAGGATTGCTGCATACAGCAACCCCCTGCCCAGACTCTTTTTGAACTGGTAGGCAAAAAGCGCGATTACGATCATCGCTGTGATGGAATAGAAAGCGGCGGCGTTGACCGAAGTCCTTTCAATAACCAGATAATACAGCAGGATGAAGACCGGAATCATGAGATACCCCTGGTTGATGAGCAGTTTCCTGCCGGAAGACATCTCCGACCTGTCTATACCTTTGATGTTGCGCTTGCTCGCTTCAAAATGCACCATGAACAGTATGCCGACATAGGCAAGCAATGCCGGTATGAAAGCACTGGTAATGATTTCATAATAAGGAATTCCGGTGAATTCCACCATGATGAAGGCTGCTGCGCCCATAACCGGCGGCAGGAACTGGCCGCTCGATGATGAAGCGACTTCAACACCGCCCGATACATGCGGAGGGTAACCAACTTTTTTCATCAGAGGGATTGTGAAGGTGCCCGTCGTCACTGCATTTGCCGTGGAACTCCCTGAAATACTGCCCATCATACCGCTTGCAACAACACTGGCTTTCGCCGGTCCCCCTTTATATTTCCCCACTGCACGCATAGCTAGGTTGATGAACATCTTTCCTGCCCCCGTCGATTCCAATATGGCTCCGAAAAGTATGAAGATGAAGACGAATTGGGCAGATGCATATATCGGCGTACCAAAAATTCCATTACTGCGATACACTATTTCATATATGAACCGTGAAAAATCACCACGATTATGATAAAACTGGCCGGGCATGAATTCACCGACGAAAAAATAGAGGATGAAGAAACCTGCAATGATCACCAGAGGAAGACCGACTACCCTCCGGGTCGCTTCAATCACCAGAATTATAAAAAGCGTGCCGACCACAAGGTCTATTTCAGTCGGGCGGGCAGAAAGTATGGCTTCCGCCTCCTGCCTTTCTATGAGATATACCCCAGCTGCAAATGTTATCGCAGCTATCAGGAAGTCATACCAGGGTATCGTTCTCTGCTTTAACCCTTTCCTGATCGGAAAAATAAGAAAAACCAGTGTCATGCCAAGTATCAGGTGTATGATCAGGAATGTCCTGGACCCGATTCCCGGAAGACCGAAACCGGCTACATACAGATGGAACAGCGCCAGACCTATGGCCACAGTGCTTACAAGCAGAGCCAGGTTTCTGCCAAGCTCCCTGTCACTTCCTTCCAATTCCTGTATCATCTTCTGCTGCGCTTTATCGTCCAATATTTCCTCCCCCCTTAAAATAGCCCCTGACTATTCTAATTTCGAGATTTTTTTCTGCATACGGCGGCTCCGATATTGTGATTACCTCCCCGCCGACTCTTACATGATGGGGAAATACTGATGACGGCCTCACTTTGAGACTGCCGCCATGCACTTTGCGATCGATATTCCGGATGATGAATTTCCCGTCCTCGATTTCCACATCATCCCCTTCATAAGGCATTCCCGCGCCGAAGGATTCAGTATGACTTTCCATCGTGTAGACTGCCTCACCCCTGACTTCGAAAATTTCCTTTACCGGAGACCGTTCCACGGAATGTATATAGGTGACGGCAAAGCGCTCACCATCCTCCACCCTTGTCCGGTGGAGTATCTCTCCTGATTCCAGCTCCGCCAGGATCAGATATGTGGGCCTGCAGACATAAAGGGCCACCACAATTCCGATGACTGTGCCCCCGATAAGGGCTAAAAAGACATTGCGTGAAAACAATGTCTTTTTACTGCCCGTTCCCTGCAAATTTTTATTGTTCATCGTAGTACGCTGCTGCACCCGGGTGAAGATCGATGGACATGCCATCCTGCGCAGTATCCACTGACAGTTCTTCCCCCCTTACATGCGCATTGGCGATTTCATCCAGGTTATCGAAAATAGCACTGGTAATCTCCTGCATCTGGTCTTCAGGAATATCATTGGAAGCGATGAGCATCGCCTGTACTGCAACTGTTGTCGCCGTACTGTCAAAATTGTCATAGGCATCGGATGGGATATCCTCCTGGACATAATATGTGTATTCCTCCATCAGAGAATCGATGGCATCCTGATCCAGACTGACAATCCTTACATCCGCACTCGCACTCAGCTCCTGAATCGCCCCGGTTGGTGTACCGGCTGTAACGAATGCCGCATCCACATTACCGTCCTGAAGGTTGGTTGAAGCGTCTGCAAAATCCAGCGCCTGGGCGTTGATATCATCCACACTCAACCCGTGCGCTTCCAGAATCTGTGTCGCATTCGCCTCTGTGCCTGAGCCTACATCACCGATTGCAACCCTTTTGCCCTCCAGGTCCGCAACAGATTCGATACCTGAATCAGCAAGTGTTACCAGTTGGATCGTCTCATTGTAAATAGTGAATACACCGCCGTAATTATCCAATGTTTCCTCGAACATGTTCATCCCTTCTGCACCATAATAGGCGATATCATTCTGCACAAGCGCCAACTGCGCCTCACCGTTATTCAGCTGCTCAGCATTCGAAACCGATGCCCCCGAGGACACTCCGGTCGCAGTAACCCCGTCCACATTGGCATCGATGACATCAGCAAGTGCAACCCCGAGCGGAAAGTAGACACCTGCTTCACCGCCGGTAAGCAGCGTTATGTTCTCCACCCATCCTTCATTGGAAGCTGCATCTTCGGATTCTTCCGAGGAACCTGAATCTCCCCCGCCTCCTCCACATGCTGCCAAGAACATAGCCATCGCGAACACAAGTACTAAAAACCAAGAGAGTTTCTTCATTTACAAGTCCCCTTTCAATTTTTTTCCTTACTTACACCATATTGTAACATATAAACGCTCCCAATAAACGGAATTTTCTGATTTATTTTAAGTTCTTCTACATCAAAAAGCACCTGGAATTCCAGGTGCTTCCTCTGTCATTTTGCAGTTGTGGTCCATTCTTTGCTGTTCCGGTATCTTTTTACATGGGCGTATATATTTTCCGCCGCATAGTCCTCATTCGTATATACTGTGAGATCGAAGTATTTACCCCTGTCGGAAAAATTTTCCGACAGGTAGACATCCTTCAGATGTTCAAACAGGTTCCTCATACCTTCCATCTGCAGGCCGGGATATTCCCTGAGCACCCGCTTCTGGAGCTGTCCCGCCTGTTCAGTCACTTCCTGCACGACGATGACGAAGGATTCGTCCTCCTTCATTACATCATCAAATATGTTCGTCTGACCGTAATCCCTCATGCCACACCTCTCCTGTCCCATTATAGTTCTGTGCGCAGCTCCCAAAGCTCCCTGAAGAAATAGTCATCAATCACCCGCTTCAGATAATTGACGCCCGAGCTGCCGCCGGTCCCCTTCTTGAAGCCGATGATGCGTTCAACCGTCTTCATGTGCCTGAAACGCCACTGGCTGTACAGATCTTCAACATCAACAAGTTTTTCAAGCATCTCGTACAGTTCAAAATACTCCTCCGTATTGAGGTAAATCTGCCTGAATGCTTCCTTGACCGATTCGTTCGGCACATAGTTTTCAGTTACATCGCGCGATAACACTTCCCGATCGATATGGAAGCCCTGTCTCGCAACGGCACGGATGGCCTCGTCATAAATACTCGGTGTCCCGAGCTGTGCTTTGAGCCGGCTGTGGATGCCCGGATCCTTTTCATAGATGCTCAGGGCATGCGTGGTCTTATAACCCAGGCAGTACTCCATCATGCGGTTCTGATAGGACTGGAATCCGGATGCATTGCCGAGTTCGTCCCGGAAATTGAGATAGTCGCTCGGTGTCATCGTTGCCAGCACACTCCAGGAGTTGATCAGCTGGTTCTGGATGTTCGTCACCCGTGCAAGCTTCTTGAAAGCCAGCCTGAAATCATCGTGTTTTATATCCTCCATGGCGGAATTCAGTTCATGGATGATCAGCTTCATCCACAGTTCCGAAACCTGATGGATGATGATGAACAGTTTTTCATCATGCTGGTCCGTCAACGGACTCTGTGCCGTAAGTATCTGATCCAGATTCAGGTATTCACTGTACGTCATGTCCTTCAGAAAATCCGTTTTGACATTCTCACCGGCCAGCGTATGATCCTGATATTCATTCATGGTCCATCTCCTCCTTTACCCTGAGTACAGCACGCACCGGAGAGCCGTCAGCGCCCCTGATTTTCAGAGGCAGTGCTATGAAGTCGTAATAGCCTCCGCCGACCGCTTCAAGCACCGTGTTTTCAATGATCATTATATCGTTCTCATGCAGCTTATGGTGGATGTCTAACGTCTTCGAGTCCACCGGATCGACCGATGTTACATCCACACCGAAAAGACGGACTCCCTTTCCGGCAATATATTCTACCGCCTCCTCATCAAGCACGGGTACGGTCTCCGGAAAAACATCCTGCTCCGCACGCTCTTTTGTCTTTACAAGCAGTACCGTGCCCCTGATGTCAAAACTCTCAAGTTCCTCTTTCGTGATGATTTCCCTGTTCCTCACTTCTATGACTGTTGCATCACCGATATACCGGTTAATATCCAGTTCATCCACTTTCGCGCCGGCGTCATCGAAATGGAAAGGCGCATCGATATGGGTGCCGATATGAGTGCTCGTCTCAATCTTGCCGATATTGACGGAGCCGCTCTGTGCTTTCGTCACAGGTGTCGTGTAACTGAACGGTGTATCTTCCGGCCAATGGGCGATGGAGCATTCAAGTGTCTGAGAAATATCAATCCACATCAGGCAACGACTCCCCGTCTGTTATCAAATTTATCGTACAGCCGGTCATCCATTATCTCTTTGAGGATCATGACTGCGTGATATACATCTTCGAATGAATTATACAGTGCCACCGGGGCAATTCTGACATAACTCGGTGCCCTGAAGTCAGGTATCACCCCTTTGGATTTCAGGGCTTGATTGATGCCGGCGGCCTTCTCATGTCCGATCAGGATGTGTCCGCCGCGTGATTCATGCGCTTTCGGCGTAACGATATCAATATCATAGCCGGCGAGCACGTCTTCAATCATCGCAATCATGAAATCGGTCAGACCGAGGGACTTTTCACGGACGTTTCCAATGCCCGCCTCCCCGAATATCTCCAGGGCACCATAAAGCGGCGCCATGGAGAGGATGTGAGGTGTCCCCACCTGGTACTGGCTGATATCCGCCGCCTGATCAAAATCGTGTGCCATATCGAACTGCGTTTCCTTGTTGTTGCCGAACCAGCCTTTGAGACTCACACTCTTATGATGGTGCCTTTCATGAACATATAATCCCGCAACCGACCCCGGCCCACCGCTTAAATGTTTATATGTGCACCAGACGGCGAAATCCACGTCCCATTCTTTCAGCTGATGCTGGAGTGCACCAATGGAGTGGCACAGGTCAAATCCGACAATGATTCCTTTTTCATGGGCGGCCTCCGTAATCTTCTGCATCTCCAGCACCTGCCCGCTCCGGTAGAGGACGGATGGAAGCAGCATGAGTGCGATGCTTTCATCCATCATGCTGATGATCGTTTCAGTATCAAGGAGATGCCCGTCTTCTGACGACACCTTCACCATCCCATCGCTGTAACCATGATCATCCAGGACGGACTGGAGGGCATATATATCTGACGGGAAGTTCAAGTCATCCGCCATGATCCTGTAACGCTCCCCTGCCGGCTCGTAAAGTGTCCTCACGGTCTGATGTATATTGTTCGTAGTCGAGTTCGTCGCCAGTACTTCATGGGCACCGGCACCGACAAGCTGAGCCATCTTCTCCCCGATGGCCTCACTCATGTAGAACCATGGCCGCTCTCCTTTTACCCAGCCGTCTATGCCATGGTGCTTCCAGTCATCCATCACTTCAAGGAGTGACTGCTCCGCCCGCTTGGACATCAGCCCCAGGGAATTGCCGTCCATATAATAGACACCCTCTCCGATATAAAACTCGTCCCTGAAGTGTCCGAGCACATCCGCACCATCTTTTCTTTTCGCTTCCTGCAACCATTTCTCCATCAAATACCTCCTATGTTAACATCACGATTGTAAGCCTTTTCTATTTTCATTATACAACGATTCCCGCAAATAAAAAGCATCATCGATGATACTATCCGCCTCTCTTGCTACAATGAATATAACATCATAAAAAGAGGAGCGCTAATTATGCAGAATATCAAAGGCAAGAATGCAGTCATCACAGGCGGCACACGGGGGATCGGCCTTGCAACAGCCCATGCACTGGCAAATGAAGGCGTCAATGTAGCCATCATCGGCCGCAACCGGGAAACACTTGATAACGCCGTGGAGGAACTGGGCAAATACAGCGTACAGGTCATCGGGGCGAACGGTGATGTATCCAGCCGTGAAGAGGTCGGGAGCATGATCGCCTCCATCAATGAGACATTCCCCACCATCGACATCCTGATCAACAACGCCGGCATCATGGGACATACACCTTTCCTTGAATCCAGCGAAGATGAATTCAGAAAGATGATGGATGTCAACGTCTTCGGCCCCTACTACACGATGCAGTCTGTGCTGCCGCAGATGACAGCACAGAAGAAAGGGGACGTCATCAACATCTCCTCCATGTCCGGACTCAAAGGGACCCCCGGATCGTCACTTTATTCAGCCACTAAATTTGCAGTCATCGGCATGACTGAGGGCATCATGCAGGAGATGCGGAAACATAACATCAGAGTGTCCTATCTCACCCCTTCGGCAGTGCTGACAGATCTGATTGGTGAGGCAAAACTCGAGGAAGATTCGATGACACACGCAGAGGATATCGCCGACATCATCGTGAGCCAGCTGAAGCTGAATCATAGAACATTCATCAAAACGAGCCAGATGTGGGCGACTAATCCGATTCCGAAAGAAAAATGACAGCTTTGATGTAAGGAGGCGGTGAATCAGATGGACAACCTGCCGCTCGATGATTATTCCGCACACGGGAATTTGCATGACGAAATACTGGGAGGTGCAGAGGAACAGCTCGAATCTATGAAAACCCTGCTCAACAAACTGGAACACAATGAACTTGCAGATGAGATGGAATCCTTCATTGAATATGTCGAGGAGCGCGTCCTCGGCCATTTCGATGAAGAGGAAACAAGCAGTGGCCTGTACGACAGGGTCGTCGGGCGCGAACCCGCCCTGCACGATAAAGTGCAGGGACTGAAGCGGGATCATGAACTCATCAGAATGATGATCGACCGCATGAAAGAGGAACTCTCGAAAGATGAAGTCGACTTCCAGAAGCTCATCGATCACTCCGTCTCCATAATCCTCGTGGATGAACTCCACTCGAGAGATGAAGAAAATCTCCTGCTCGGCGGCAGTGAGTAATAATGATATGCACACTCAAACAACAGCCGTTACGGGGCGATATCGCCCCGTAACGGCTGTTTTCCTGTCATTGTCTTCTACTGATATGCCAGATTTCCTCGGCATATTCTTCGATTGTTCTGTCTGAGGAGAATATGCCTGCGTTCGCCATGTTCATATAACCTTTTTTATAGAAGGTTTTTTTGTCCCTGTAGTCATGTGCAATTCTGTCCTGCGTTTCTCTGTAGGAGGCAAAGTCCTCCAGCACAAAGTACTCGTCCCTCCCGACAATGCTGTCATACAGATCACGCAGCATCCCGGTGCCGTTATCCTGATAGGTGCCGTCAACAAGTGATGCAACAACTGCTCCGAGTCCCTCTGTTTCCCGCATCGGTATTTCCGGGTCATATTCCCCCCGTTTTGCCGCGACCTCGCCGACCTCCATACCAAAGATATAGTTATTTTCTCTCCCCGCTTCTTCGACAATCTCAACATTTGCGCCGTCCATCGTACCGACCGTCACTGCACCGTTCAGCATGAATTTCATATTGCCCGTCCCGGAGGCTTCTTTGCCGGCAGTTGAAATCTGTTCCGATACATCGGCCGCCGGGAAGAGTTTTTCTGCATATGATACTCCGTAGTTTTCAACAAACACCACCTTGATGATGTCTTTCGTATCGTCATCCGTATTTACCCGGCCGGCGAGTTCATTGATGAATTTGATGATCGCTTTCGCCATGTAGTATCCCGGCGCCGCCTTGGCTCCGAAGATGAATGTGCGCTTTGCCCACTCCGCCCCGGGATTTTCTTTTATACGGTTGAACAGGTCGGCGATGTAAAATGTCATCATCAGCTGCCTCTTGTACTCATGCAGCCTTTTGATCTGTATGTCGAAAATCGATTCCGGATCGATATCCACATCTTCATGGAACCGGATATACTCTGCAAGTTCCTGCTTCTTCTCATTTTTGATGCCGATGAACCGCTCGATTATCCCATCATCCTCACACCTGCCCTCAAGATTTTTGAGCAGGCCCAGATCTGTGATCCATTCATCACCACCGAGCAGTTCTGTAATCATGTTGCTGAGCCCGGGGTTGGCCTGGAGCAGCCATCTCCGCTGGGTGATGCCGTTGGTCTTATTGACGATCCGTCCCGGGAACAGCTCATCCCACTCACGGATCACTTCCGATTTCAGCAGATTGGTATGGATTGCAGCCACACCGTTCACCGCACGTGATACATAGATTGACATGAATGCCATATGCACGGATTCATTCTGGAGGATGAGGAACTTATCCCACAGGGATTTGTCCACCTTCCATTCCTCAAGTTCCCCGATGAGCCTTTCGTTGATTTTTTTGATATACGGCATCAGGTTCGGAAGCACGGATATGAAAAGTTCTTCATTCCATACTTCCAGTGCCTCAGCCATGAGTGTATGGTTTGTATACGCCATCGTCTTCTGCACAATATCAAATGCCCTCTCAAATTCCACACCTTCCATTTCCAATAAACGGATGAGTTCCGGTATCGCAAGCGACGGATGGGTATCATTCAGCTGGATGGAGTGCAGCCTGGCAAAGTCGTCAAAGCTCTTATGCCCATCTTTCCTGAATTTCCGAATCAGGTCCTGAAGCGACGCTGATGTGAAGAAGTACTGCTGTTTGAGTCTGAGACGCTTCCCTTCATCCGTGGAGTCATTCGGGTACAGTATCCGTGAAATCGTCTCCGCTTCATTCTGGGCCTTTACGGAATCAATATAGTTCCCTTCATCAAAAGTTTTGAAATCGAATTTCTCTATCGCTTCGGCGCTCCAGAGCCTGAGCGTATTGATCGTTTGCCCTCTGTATCCGACTATCGGCATATCATATGGAACAGCCTCAACCTTGTCTTCTTCGCTGAATTCTACAATGACCGCATCATTGCTGTCCTTGACGAGCCAGGGGTTTTCGTATTCCAGCCATGGGTCACCCTCTTCAACCTGGAAGCCGTTGACGAAATTCTGTTTGAAAATGCCGTACTGGTACAGTATTCCGTATCCAGACAGCGGATAGTCGAGCGTTGCTCCGGAATCGAGGAAACAGGCAGCCAGACGGCCCAGTCCGCCATTCCCCAGACCGGCATCATCTTCGGCATCCTCCAGGGCATTGTAGTCGACACCCATTTCACTGAGTGTTTCCTTCACTTCTTTTTCTATTTCCAGATTGGCCAGGTTGTTACTTAACGCCCGCCCCAGCAAAAATTCAGCCGAAAAATAGTACGCCTGTTTCTGATCCCTGAACTTCTTTTTGGATTGTATCCATTCAGGTACAAGGTACTCCATCACTGCATTTCCCACTGCGACGAACTGTTCTTTTTCATGCAGCTCATAAAATGACCGGCCATAGCTTCTATGCGCCTGGGCTTCAATCCTTGTTTTCAAGTCAATTGATTTCATAGTGACCTCCCGTAAAGTCTGTTCAATCGTTTCAGCTTTTTTAGCGTGTGCTTTTTCAGAGCATCTTTGGGCATGCGCCACTCCCAGTTACCCCCGATGGTGGATGGTGTATTGAACCGCGCCTTCTCTCCCAGTCCGAGAAGATCCTGCATGGGAATGACGGCAAGGTACGAATGTGAGGCAAATACACCCCTGATGCATCCTTCAGTCAGCCCCTCCTCTTCTGTCAGGTTCAGGTATGCCTCCGCTTTTTTGTATGTCTCCCTGTCAGAGGAGTCGAGCCACCCCCGCATCGTCTGTGTATCATGATTCCCGGTATAGGCGATGGTATGCCGTCCGTAATTGTGAGGCAGATATTCCGAATCCTCCCCAGGGGCGAATCCGAACTGCAGTATTTTCATACCCGGGTACCCCGTATCCTCAATCAGCTTATACACTTTCTCCGTCAGGAATCCGAGGTCTTCAGCCACAATGTCCCGATCTCCAAGCACTTCCTTCACAGCACTGAAAAGATCCATGCCCGGACCTTTCACCCAGTTGCCGTTTTCGGCCGTCGGGCTCCCGGCGGGGATCTCCCAGTACGACTCAAACCCCCTGAAATGGTCGATTCTGACCGTATCATACAGATTGAAGCTTTCCTCTATCCTCCTGATCCACCATCGGTAGCCATCACGTGCCATCGCATCCCAGTCGTATATCGGGTTTCCCCACAGCTGCCCCGTGCCACTCATCATATCCGGCGGCACACCTGCGACGACCGTCGGCCTCAGATCCGCATCCAGCTTGTACAGCTCCGGCTGTGACCAGATATCCGCCCCGTCTTCCGCCACATAGATCGGGATATCCCCCATGATCCGTATGCCACGATCATTTGCATACTTCTTGAGCCTCCCCCATTGCCCGAAAAACAGGTACTGGGTAAACACCCAGAAGAAAAATTCGTTTTTATGCTTCTCATAAAATGCATCAAGGGCACCTCTCTCCCTCAGCCTGTACTCATCAGGCCACTCCATCCAGGAATCACCGCCATGCACCTTTTTTATCGACATGTACAACGCAAAATCATGGAGCCACCCACTGTGCCTGGCGAGAAAAACCTCCAATTCACTGCCAATCTCTTTTGCCGCGCGGCGGTATGCTGATTCAAGCAGCGGCATCTTATGCGTATAAAGTTTTGAAAAATCCACTTTTTCAGGATCATCACCCAGATCCGCTCCCGCAGCCTCCTCTTCTGACAGCCATCCCTTCTCAATCAGTTCATCCAGATCGATGAGATACGGATTGCCGGCAAATGCGGAAAAATTCTGATATGGTGAATCTCCAAAACCGGTGACGCCGAGCGGCAGTATCTGCCAGTACTTAGTATTGGAGCGTGCAAGCAGCCTGACAAACTTATAGGCCTTTTTTCCAAAATCCCCGATGCCGTATTTCCCTGGCAATGAAGAAACATGCAGAAGCACTCCGCTGGACCGCTTTTTCATAGACATCCTCCCCTTTGGTGCAAACGTTTGCACTGATACGCTTTCATTATATCATATTCCCTCTCCATGTCAGAATGATATGATAGGTCCATGAGTATTTGCAGTATCAGGAAAGAGGTTTGATCCATGAAAAATTACAAGTACCTGCTGTTTGATCTTGATGACACCATCCTTGACTTCGGTGCTGCTGAAAACAGGGCGCTCGAATTTGTCCTTGAGAGCCAGAGTGTTGACAATTCCCCGGAACTCTATGACCGGTATAAGACAATCAACCAGGCGCACTGGGAAATGCTTGAAAGGAATGAACTGACAAAAGAGCGTGCGCTGGCAAAGAGGCATGAAGTCTTCTTCGATGAACTTGGACACAGTGTGGATGGTGCGCTTATCAATGAAATGTATATGGCACAGATCGCAGAACACGGACACCGGATGTTTGACGGCGCCCTTGATGTCCTTCGCATCCTGTCTGAAGCCTTTCCTTTGTATATCATTACAAACGGCGTGAAGGCAACTCAGGAAATGAGACTCGAAAATGCCGGGATAAATCCTTATTTTCAGGATGTCTTCATCAGCGAAGACACAGGGTTCCAGAAACCCATGAAGGAATTCTTCGAACATGTGGCCGCCTGTATCGACGGATTCACGCCCAATGATGCACTCATCATAGGAGATTCACTGACTTCAGACATACTCGGCGGTATCAATAGCGGAATTGATACGTGCTGGTACAACCCCGATGCCAAAGAGAACCCTTTTGGATTCAAAGCGGATTTTGAAATCAGGCAGCTGAATGAACTGTTCCGTATTCTAGACCGGTGACACCGGTCTTTTTTATTTGGGTTGACTAAATTTATATATTAGGGTAACCTAAATATCAACTTTCAACATCGGAGGACAGATTATGAAAAAGACCGCACTATTCTCCATCATGATGATATTCATGGTCACAGCCGCCGGGTGCTCGGGAAACGGCGGAGATGAGTCCGCCACCGACGACAAAAGGCAGGATGTCGCGGTTACGACGACATTCCTTCTGGATATGGTGGAAGTTCTGGATGAAGGTGCCGATGCCTTCGACACCGAACTGATCATACCCGCAGGCGTCGATCCACATACCTATCAGCCGAAGGCGAGCAATCTGACAACGATTTTGGAGTCGGATATTCTATTCTATCAGGGGCTCAACTTCGAAGGACGCATGGCTGATGTACTGACAGACGGCATCCCCGTTGCCGAGAGCTTTGACAGCGCCTCTCTTGAAACTGAAGAGGAAGGGGAGACGGATCCCCATTTCTGGTTCAACATCGAACTTTACAAGGAGGCGATGACAATTGTCAAAACGGAACTTTCCAAAGCGTCGCCCGACCACGAAGAGAAATTCCAGGCCAATATGGAAGCATACTTCAGAGAACTCGACGAGCTGGAGTCCTATGTCCGGGAGCGACTCTCTGAAGTCCCCGCCGAATCCAGGATTCTGATTACACCGCACGATGCATTCGGATATCTGAGCGCTTCATATGACCTGGATGTGCATGCACCCCAGGGCTTTTCCACTGCATCAGAAGTATCCAATAACACGATCAGCATGACCGCGGACATCATCATGGAACGTGATGTCAAATCTGTATTCGTGGAAACGACGACCAACCCCGATCAGATGCGGCGGCTTGAGGAGATCGTTTCGACCCGGGGCGGTACGGTGAATGTCATCGGCAGTGCCGACGAGGCACTCTACTCCGATTCCCTCGGAGAAGCGGGAGAGCCCGGGGACACTTATATCGGCATGTACCGGCACAATATCGACACGATCGTAGAAAACCTGAAATGAGGAGGTCCTGAAAATGGATGGCACTATCATTACAATCAAAGACCTGAATGTCGCATATCAGGATAAACCCGCCCTGTGGCACATCAATCTGGATATCAGAAAGAATAGCCGCACCGCCATCGTCGGACCCAACGGTGCCGGCAAGTCAACGATGATCAAGACGATGATGAAACTGATCCGCCCCGTATCCGGAAGTATTGAGATCGACGGCCGCACCGACAAGGGTGTGTTGAAGAACATTGCCTATGTTCCCCAGAAAGGGGAGGTGAACTGGGACTTCCCGGCAACGGTGCTGGATGTCGTCCTGATGGGACGGTATGTCCATAAGGGCTGGGTCAAACGCACTCAAAAAAAGGACAGGGATATTGCACTGGAAGCATTGAAAACCATGAAAATGGAGGCGTTTTGCGACCGGCAGATTTCAGAGTTGTCAGGCGGCCAGCGCCAGAGGGCATTCCTTGCCCGCGCAATTGCACAGGATGCAGATATATATGTAATGGATGAGCCGCTCCAGGGCATTGACATCACCACTGAAAATCTGATAATGGACGTCATCAGAAAACTGCAGGCGGAGGGCAAAACATTCATCGTCGTCCATCACCAGCTGAACACCGTCAAGGAGTATTTCGATCATGTTGTAATCATGAACAAAACCATCATTGCCGATGGCCCGACAGACGCAGTATTCACCGGGGACAACATAGAAAAAGCCTACCGGGAGAAAGGCGTCGGCGTATGATGGAAGTACTGACCAGCTTCACGTTCATCGTTGTCGCAGCAGGCACAATGATCCTTGCATTCGCCGGCGGCATGGTGGGGGCTATCAGTGTGATGAAAGGCCAGAGCCTGATAGGGGATGCCGTCGGACATGCCACTTTCCCCGGCATAGTACTCGCATTCATGCTCATCGGCGTAAAGGAAACGTATACGCTGGCACTTGGCGCTGTCCTGTTCGGCATCATCGCTTTCCTCACCATCCAGATGATAACGAATCATTCCAAGGTCACACTGGATGGTGCGCTCGCCCTGGTCCTCTCGTCATTTTTCGGACTTGGCATGGCCCTTATGAGTTTTGTACAGGGAAATCCGGATTTTGAAGGTACTCAGGGGCTCAATGACTATATATTCGGACAGGCTGCCTATATGTTGAGAAGCGATGTCTACCTTATCACTGCCGCCTCCGTCATCAGCCTGTTCATACTCGCAGCATTCTATATACAGATCAGAATCTATATATTCGACCCCGTCTTCAGCAGGACGGCGGGAATCAACAACACCCTGATGAATTTCATCATTCTCATCATCACCATACTGCTGATTTCAGTCGGTCTGAAGGCGGTCGGGGCGATACTTATCGTCAACCTTCTGATCGCCCCGGCCGTCATTGGACAGTTATGGTCCAGCCGTTTTTCCACCGTGCTTCTGATTGCCGGGTCTTCAGGTGCATTTGCCGCCTTTACCGGTACATATATCAGTACCGCAGGGGAAAACATAGCGACGGGGCCCGCCATCATCCTTACGCTCTCTTTCTTGATGGCACTCTCTTTATTCTGCGCGCCGAAAGGTATCATCAGGAGAAACATATATAAAAGAAGAATGGGTGGTGTATCATGATTGAAGTTCTGCTTGTCCTCATCGTGACAGCACTTGCCACGAGTGTACCCGGTGTATTCCTCGTACTCCGCGGGCTGTCGATGACAACTGACGCCATCAGCCATACGATCCTGCTCGGCATCGTCCTTGCCTTCTTCATGACGAATGATATACGCTCGCCATGGCTGATCATCGCAGCGAGCATCATCGGCATCGCCACTGTCTATATCATCGAACTGGTCTCAAGAACGCAGCTGGTGCGTCAGGATGCAGCCATCGGTCTGGTCTTCACTGCACTGTTTGCAGCTGCCATCGTACTGATTTCCAAATACTCGGGGAACGCCCACCTGGATATGGATGTTGTCCTGATGGGGGAAGTCCTCTTCGCACCATTCAACCGGATAGATGTCTTCGGCTTCAGCATCCCCGCCGCCCTGTGGCAGCTGTCGATCATAATGTTTGTGAACTTTGCTTTCATCGCACTGTTCTATAAAGAGCTCAAGCTTACGACCTTTGACCCGAAATTCGCGTTCATCGCAGGTTTTTCAGCCACCTTAATCTATTACGCGCTCATGACACTCGTTTCCGTCACTGCAGTGGCTGCATTTGATGCGGTCGGCTCCATACTTGTGATCAACTTCTTCGTGGCCCCCGCCCTCACGGCCTACCTGCTTGTGAGGCGACTCAGTGCGATGATCTGGCTGTCGATGCTTTTTGCAGTCTGGAACAGTGTGATCGGATATATAATCGGTTTCAGCTATGACCTGTCCATTGCCGGTGTCACTTCATTTACGGCGCTCGTCACTTTCATGGCAGTGTTCATATTCAGTCCCGATGGCTGGCTAAACGGCAAACTCAGGGCACTCAGGCAAAAGCGCACCTTCACCCGGGCGATGATACTGATGCTCATGAATGAACACGGGCATACGCGTCTTACAGCCGGCGAAATCACATCCCACTTCAACCTGAACCAAAAACAGTTCGATAATCATATGGAGCATCTGCTCATCAATGACTACATCGAAAAGAAGAATGGACAGTACACCCTTACAGAACGGGGCGAGGAATACACACATTACACCCGGAGCAAATATGAATTGCCGATATAGATGTTTTTCTTCATAATAGTAATTAATTCAAAATGGAGTGAGACCCATGAGCCCAACGAAGGAAGATTATTTAAAAATACTGTTTGAACTCGGCGGCCGGACCGAACAGGTGCCGAATAAGGAAATAGCCAACCGGCTGAGCATCTCCCCGCCCACCGTGACGGAAATGATGAACAGCCTGGTCAAAGCGGGATGGGTGGTTTATACGCCGTACAAAGGGAGCAAGCTGACCCAGGAGGGCACCGACTATGCAAAAAAACTGATCCGCAAGCACAGGTTGTGGGAAGTGTTCCTTGTGAAACATCTCGGCTTCAACATCAATGAAGTCCATCCTGAGGCGGAACTTCTGGAACACTCTACCAGTGCCGAACTCGCCGACAGGCTGGAGGCCTACCTGGAATTTCCGGAGTACTGTCCGCACGGAGGCGCCATATCCACCGATTTGATGGAGGAGCAGGAAGACATGACAGTGCACCTGACTGAAGCAGTGCTCGGGGTACCGGTTCGCATTTCCCGTATTGTTGATGAAGACAGGCTGCTCCGATATTTTGAAAACCATGACCTCAAAATCGGGGACCGGGTCACAGTGACCGGCAGGGATTCAGGCCTCGACCTCCTCACCTTGAATCACGGTACCACGGATAAGGAGATACAGATCAGCCAGACAATTGCCCAATACTTGTTCGTCGAGCATATATGATGTCAAAAAGCGTTTCCCGGGAAATTTCCCGGGAAACGCTTTTTGACATCGGCCTTCCATACTGCCATCCGTATCACTCAACATTCTTCCCCAGTTTTTTCAGAAGCTCTGTCAGCCTTCTCTTCTCTATTACAGTCAGTCCGCTCGTTATCCTCTCCATCTGTTCTGCATGCTGCGGGAAGATTTCATCCATCAGCTTCCTGCCTCTGGGCCTGAGCGACACATACGTTATCCGCCTGTCCATCTCGTAACGTTCCTTTACTGCATACCCTTCATTCACCAGTTTGTCCACAACGTACGTAATGGATCCGGAGGCAAGCAGCACCCGGCTGCCTATCTCCCGTATCTGCTGGGGGCCTTTATTGTAAAGCAGCTCCATCACAGCGAATTCAGTCGGGTTCAGCCCATACCTTTTCATGTCTTTGAACGACTGGTCCTGCATCGAATTGAAAGCATGGTGCATGACTATATACAGTTTCAGTGACAGCTGTCGGTCATCGTGTTCTTCCGACATCTTCATCCTCCTTCTGTTCTTTCCCATTATTCTTTTCCATCAAAATATACTTTTATTATACAATTACATTTTTAGATGAGTATATCATATTAACTTTTGGGTATATGTTAGACTGTCCGTATATTTAAAATTCCAGAACTTTTACTCAAATGTTGAAGGAGGAGATTTGATCATGGAAGAGAAACCGGGACGCGGAGGATTGAAAACTGTCGATCATAAAATATTCCTGCCCGCCGTCATCATCATAGTGCTGATCAGTATTCCTTTGGCACTGTATGAATCGGAATCCCTTGCAATCCTCAATAATATATTCGACCAGATCGTTGCCCAGTTCGGATGGGGATATATCTGGTATGCAAATATACTGCTGGCTGCAGGGCTTTACCTGTCCTTCTCAAAATACGGCAAGGTAGTTCTCGGAGCACCGGATGAAAGACCGCAGTTCACGCTGTTTGAATATGCATCGCTGCTGATTGCAATGGGTCTGGGCTCGACAATAATGAGAACCGGCATGGTACAGTGGGCGGGTGTTGCGGACAACCCGCCGCTCGGCGTGGAGGCGGGTTCCGCCGAAGCACTCCTCTGGGGCAATTCCTATGCGATGTATATATGGAGTTTCCAGGTATTCTCCGTTTTCGTAATGGCCGCACCCGCGATGGCTTATATCATTCATGTGAAGAAACGGCCGATGATGCGAATATCCGAAGCGACCCGCGTCATATTCGGCGATCGGTTCACAGATGGCGCGGGCGGCATCATACTGGACATATTGTTTCTCATGAGCATCCTTTCAGGAGCAGCAGTCACTCTCGGACTCGGTACGCCCATCATCACGACCAACCTTGCAGAACTTCTCAACACAGAAGTCACCTTTACAATGACCATGATTGTAACCGTCGTCTGGGTGGCGCTGTTCTCGCTGAGCGCCTACCGGGGTATCGAGAAGGGGATTAAGAAGCTCAGTGTCTTCAATATCTACATGGCAGCCTTTTTGGCACTGCTCATACTGGTCATCGGACCAGGTGTCTTTATAATGGACTTTTTCACCGAGACCATAGGCCATCTGCTCACAAACTATTTCACGTTCTCATTCTACACTGATTCAGTGGCCACAGAGCAGACGACTTTCATCAGAAACCACCTGATATTCTGGATGGCATACAATGCAACATGGGCGATGCTCCACAGTGTATTCGCCGCCAAAATTTCCAGGGGCCGGACCGTCAAGGAGATGATCCTGACATATCTGCTCGCACCGACGGCAATATCATGGGTTGCGACAGGAATCCTCGGAGGTGTTGGCGTAAATGCGCAGCTGAACGGCGGCACCGATGTCCTGGGGATGCTCGGGGATAACGAGGCCGTACAGCTCATACCGGCTATACTGCAGACACTGCCCCTGTCAGGGTTGATGATGGTGCTCTTCATCATCATTGCATTGATTTTCCTGACGACGACGCTCGACTCCACTACATTCACCATTGCCACCTACACGAGCAGAAATGACATGAGCAGGATGGAACCGTCAAAATTTCTCAGAATCTTTGTGGCTTTCGTCATAACGGCACTTGCCCTGGTACTCATGCAGATTGGCGGTCTTGCACCACTCGAAGTCGTTTCGGGCATCATGGGCATCCCGATCATTTTCATCCAGTTCCTCATGATCTATGCCGCCAAGAAAATGATGGATGAAGATGAAGCGTGGAAGTATAACATCAGAAAACCTGACAAATAAAAATACGTGAACCAAAAAAAGTGGCTGGTGTACCAGCCACTTTTTTCGCCCTCATCTATACATCCTTTCCGAGGAAGGATTTCAGCATCCAGTTGTTCTTCTCAACTTCCGTAATCATGCCGATGAAGATATCGGCCGTGCGATCATCCCCTGCATCCTCTGCTGCCTTCTTACCTTTATCAAGCTCTTTGATCACAGTACTGTAATCCTTGACCAGCTGCTTCACCATATCGTCGGCTTCTGTGTCATACTCCGCCTCTTTTACACTGGCTGCCTCAATGGCATCGGATTGTCTGCCGATCGGTTCACCGCCGATGGCGAGCAGCCTTTCCGCCAGTTCATCGACATAGGTGCCCGCAGTGGTGTAGAGTTCCTCGAATTTCTCATGCAGGGAAAAGAAATTGGGGCCCTTTACATACCAGTGATAGTTGTGGAGTTTCGTCCATAGCACGGTAAAGTTCGCCACCTGTTTGTTCAGTGACTTTTTGACCTCATTCTTCCTGTCCGTCTTCTTGCCGTCTTTCGTTTTAGCCATTCATTATCACCTCTCCCAATATAGTCAGTATCATTATGAATCTACCCGGTGCTGTCATGCATAAACCATACTGCTGAAACTCTCAGACACTCAGAGTATTGAATAGTTGCGCACCCTGTAGGTCTTATTGTCCAGTTTTTCAACATCCCCCCGGGCCTCGAGCTTTTTAAACAGGCGTGTCAGCGTCTCGGGCTGCATACTGAGGTATGATGACAGGTCTCTTTTGGTCATCTCAAGCTGCACATAGTCGTCCTGATCCACATGCCCCCTGATATATTCCAGCAGACGTTCTTCACTGCTGAGCAGGGATATGTTCGTCGTCTGCTGTTCCGCCGCTTCAAGACGTTCTGAAAATTCCTCAACTATCTTTATGCCGATATCAGGATATTCCTTCATCAACCCGTATATATCGTCTTTGGTGATTTCACAGACCTGTGATTTCTCCATCATTTCCGCATATGATTCATGCGGCTTGTCGGTCCCGAAGAGGGAAAGTTCCCCGGTGAACTCCCCGGGCTTCAGCACCCTTATCAGCTGTTCTCTGCCTTCATCAGTCAGCCTGTAGATCCTTATCTTGCCCTGGTGAAGAACATACAGCGACTGTTCAAGATCCCCGGCCATATAAAGATGTTCATTCTTTCTGTAATCTGTGGAATGGACCTTGCTGAACACTTCATTCATTTCCCCGTCTGTCAGATGATTGAAAATAGGAACGTTCCTTACACAAAGTTTCTGACCTGGATGATTTTTCACTTCTCTTCCCCCATACCCTGCTAATCAGCCCACTCCTTCCCGGAGCTCCGCCGCTATGGTCCGCCTGTCCTTCAGCCTGATCAGCCTCATGGCATTCACTATGACAAGGAGGACACTCACTTCATGAATCAGCATACCAGATGCGAGATGGATATATCCATATAATACTCCCGCAAGCAGCAATGCTACTGTGAGGAGTGCGATGGCAGTGTTCTGTAGCATCACCCGGTATGACGCTTTTGAAATGTTGAAACCATGGGCGAGCTGCTCCATACTCGATCCCATCAGTACTACATCAGCTGTTTCCATTGCGATATCCGTACCTCCGTGCCCCATCGCAATGCCCACATCAGCAAAGGCCAGCGCCGGCGCATCATTGATGCCATCCCCGACCATCATCACTCTCCGGCCGGCCGCTTTCTCTTCCTCGATGTACTTCATCTTGTCATCGGGCATGAGTTCTGCCTGGAAGCCGTCCAGTCCAAGTATGTCGCTCACTCTTTTTGCAGCATGTCTGTTGTCGCCTGTCAGCATGACCAGGTTTTTCACGCCCCTGCCGCGGAAAGCCCGTATGGTCGCGGCGGCATCGTTCCTGATCTTATCCATGATGGACACGATACCGGTAATTTTGCCGTTCTTCGCTACGAATATTGCCGTGTTGCCCTCTTTCTGCTCTCTTACATAACGCACGCGGATATCCCTTGATATGGCGATATCATAGTCATCCATCAGTTTCTGATTGCCGATGATGTAGTTGTCATTCCCAAGCGCACCGCTGACACCTTTACCTTTTATTGCTTCGGCGTCACTGACGTTCCCTTTGTCCGGATGCAGATTACGGCTTCCGGCTTCCGTGACGATGGTCTGACCAAGGTGATGCTCACTTACCATCTCGATTTCCGCGACATCCTTCATGAATTCATCTTCATCTGTATCATCGAAAATCTGGATGTTTGTTACAGACGGCCTGCCTTCTGTCAGTGTCCCTGTCTTGTCGAAGATCACAGTATCTATTTTTGCAAAGTTATCTACTATTTCCCCGCCCTTGATGAGCACACCTTTCCGGGCGCCGTTGCCGATACCTGCCACATATGCGACCGGTGCGCCGATTACCAGGGCACCAGGGCATGCGATGACAAGGAATGTAATCGCCAGGTGCAGGTTGCGTGTCAGCAAATACACAAGAATTGCAATCACTGCGATGGAAGGGGTATAGTAATTCGCAAATTTGTTCAGGAACTTTTCAGTACCGCTCTTTTTCTCCTGCGCATCCTCCACAAGTTCGATGATCTTCGCAAACGTCGTATCCTCGCCGACTTTTGTCGCTTCGAGTTCGATGTATCCACTGTCCAGCACGCTGCCGCTGAAGATTTCCGCTGCCGCTGTTTTGAATTTGAGGTTGGATTCACCGGTGATCGCCGCTTCATTTATATTCGCCCGGCCTTTGACGATGACCCCGTCAACCGGAACTTTGCCGCCCGGCCTGACAATGACACGGTCGCCTTCCTCAACGTCATCGATGTCGACTTCCAGTTCTGCTCCATCCCTCACGACCGAAGCGGCCGAAGGCGCCATATCCACCAGTGACTGGATGGAACTCCGTGTCTTCCTGAGCGTCCGTTTTTCAAGATATGCCCCGAACAAAAACAGGAATGTAACGATTGCCGCCTCTGTATACTCCTGAATGAACAGCGCACCGATTACTGCAATCGTAATCAACAGCTCTATGCTGAAGCTCTTCATGGAAAGCGCCATCCACGCCTTCTGCATGATCGGACCTATGGCAGCCAACGTTGCGAGTATGAATGTGACGTTCATGACTTCAGTGTATCCGGCAAACCTGAAAATGAGACCGGTGACAATCAGTATTCCCGATGTATACATCAGTGTGTTCAGATGACGGTTAAACCACTTGTTCATCTTCTTTCACCTCTCCCCATTCTATCTGATTATACGGATTTCATATCTAGTACCGGATAGCCCAGTTTTTCCACAATATCTTTGATTTCATCGGGACTGATCTCGCCTGCATCATGTTCCACTTTCACTTTGCTGGAATTGAACAGCACTTTTGCCGCCTCGATTCCTTCCCGCTTTTTCAGGTTATCTTCGATTTTTTTGATGCAGCTCGGACATGTGAACGTTTCTGTCTGAAGTTTCGTTTTCATATTGATTACCTCTTCCTTCGGTTTTTTTGGGCCTTAGCCCTTTCTTCACCTATTATTATATGATGGATTCCCAGACAAAAAATTGACCGGGATCAATATTACGGCAATAAAAAAGAACTGTGGCAGTACCACAGTTCCCAGCAGATATCCCTATTGAATCAGCCCGGCCATCCTCAGACCATGTTCGACACCATTGTCATTCACATGCTTCGTAATATGCCTGGCTTTTGACTTCACTTCATCCTTGGCGTTGCCCATGGCAAAGCTGTGGTGGACGGTGCTCAGCATCTCAAGATCGTTCGGGCCGTCGCCGAAGGCATACTGCCTTTCCGCAGGCAGACCCAGTTCATCGATTACCTTGGCAATGCCTTCGGCCTTTGATGCCCCTTTCGGAATGACGTCCATTGAAACCGGATGCCATCTGATAAAATCGAAGTTGTCATATTTATCGATGTACTGCCCCTCTTCCCCTTCGGGTACGAACAGCAGCGTCTGATACAGGTCGCGGCCGTGAAGATACTCGGGATCGTGGCCCGGCATAATTCCAAGTTTCAGCGAAGCGATGCCCTCATTAATGTACTCATGTTCCGGAACATTCGACATCATATCCTCTTCACTGAGATAGACGACCGGGTGGTCATTGCCGAGTGCCTCTTTGGTCAGTGCTACAAGATCCTCCTTGTGGAGCGGGTTCTGGTAGATCACTTCCCCTTCCAGCACGACGTACTGGCCATTACAGCTGACGAACGTATCGATGTCGAGTTCTTTGCGCAGCTCCTCGTACATGAAAGGTGCGCGGCCTGTGGCAATCGCCACGATATGCCCGTCCTCTTTCAGCCGGGCCACCGACTTTTTGGCGGACTCCGGAAGATTTTTATCCGTATCCAGCAGCGTACCGTCAATATCAAAGAAAATAATACTCTGTTCCTTCATTTCTCTGCACCTCTAGTCATATTTTTAAAGATTACAGCAAGTCTACCCTATGAAACGCCTTTCATGTCAACACTGATCATCACTCTGTCCGTGAAGACAGTTCTTCAAACCACGTCTCGGTCTTCCCGGCATCACTGTCGTTTATATAAATATCCATATGCACCGTCTTTATGTGGACGATCGGCTGGCCTTTATCTTCGATATCCAGCCTGGACATATTCGCTCCGCCTTCGATGAAAGTGCCGTGCAGGTGTCCGCCCGCACCCATTACAAGATGGTTGGACGGAATTTCAGGAACACCATCTGTCATCTCCACACTTTCAATATCGCCATATGGAATGCCATAGTCGAGTGATGCCAGAGTGAATTCATCCGCTTCAAAAGAGATGTCGCTGTCTTTGACACTTGCCATCGTCAGGAAACCGAATATGCCGATGATCATTGCCAGCCAGATGACAGCCATGATGATATGCGTCCTGTCATGGCCGATTGTATACAGCTTCAGATCGACAATCATGCTCAGCAGAAGGATGCAGGAGAAAAAAGCTCCCAGCAGCCATATGCTCAGGATCGGGTTCAGGAAAAGATGTGCCAGCAGAGCCGCCACATAGACGGCGAGCATTATATAGAGGAAAGTGCGCTCCAGCCTGTCGATATTCAAATCCTGGACCTTCAGGTAATCATCATCTGTAAACCGCCGGTCGTCAAAACTGAAATACTTCCGTTTTTCTGATATGTAATGCGTATAGAACGATTTGATAAGCTGCCCTGCGAAAAGTATGAAAGCAATCGTAATTATCATGCAGTTACCTCCTCCCGAAATTATGCCACACAAGTATAAAAAGCACAAAATCCGCCTTTACTCTGCAGGATAACTCTGTTTTTCAAATTTGAGCATTATTTTGGAAAGCATGAGTCCGATCATGAAAACACCGAACGTGCCTGCGATATTCAGTATAATATAAGGAAGGTCATCCATAAGATGCAGGAAAGGCCTGTCATCCATATAGAAATAGTTTCCGTCTACGAGTGCATTGACAGCCAGTATTACTGCGAAGTACACGAGGAATACCCCAAAGCAGCGTATCGCGCCTTTGAACGCAGGCACCCACCCCGTCATCCAGTGGATGATGAAGGGATAGATGATGATGACGGTATGCAGGAGCACAAATGTCCATCCCACGAAATGATGCGGGGGGTGGATGGCAATCGGCAGTGCAAAGGAACCGTAGGCATAGAGCCCGAAATAGAATATGAGATCATGCATCCAGCGCTGTCTGACGACACCCTGGAAGATGATGAACCAGACGACCACCCTGCAGATGTGGAGCGGCATGGCATCCCTCAGATCGTAGCCGGTCTCAAAAATGTACCAGCTGGTGATCATCAGCTGATGGAGCAGGCCGATGACGGCCAAAATCAGGTACACCCTGCTTTCCCTGCCGCTGAACTTCTCCCTGTTACAAAAGACGATGATGAAAACAATGATGAGAAGTATTATATATGTAATGTGTCCCGCTCCACCCGGCTGTATGTATGGAACAGCTTCATCCCAAAACCAATTCATCGGAACCCTCCGGCTCTGTATATGTCATATATGGATTCTATCACAAGTACAGACGGCAAACCGCTCTACTTTTGATATTTTCCGATATTGAAGCCCGATGCGGAATTTCTCCGCCCCGGGCTTTGTATGCTTCATCGTCCATCATGATCTGTCAGTTCACCCATGATTTTCGAAGGCCTGTCATCTTTCATTTCCCGCTCTGTCTCTTTCCTTATGAAGAATCATGAAGCAGTTTCAAAATCGGCCGGGCAAGCAGCTGCAGACTGCCCAGGATGAAGAAAATCGTACCGGCCATCATCGTCGAGTGAAAGAGAAAGAATACACTCCCTATTACAAACCAGATTACGATGACCTCTGCTCTGGAGCTTAATTCAATTACAGAGTCACATTTACACAGAAAGCCTCATCATTCGATATTGAATACTATCTTGCCCATCATCCCCGCATTCTCCAGGCGGTCGAATGCCTCTTTGAAATCGGAGAGCGGATAGGACTTATCCATGACGGGCCTGATTTCATGCCTTTCAATGAATTCAAGCATCTCTTCCAGCTCCTCTGCACTCGCCATGGTGGAGCCGAGAAGATTGTACTGCCCATAGAAGAATTTCCTCAGGTCGAAATCCACTGTATCCCCGGCCGATGCCCCGAATGCTGTGAGTGTGCCGCCGCGGCGCAATTGGCCGACCGATTTGTTGAATGTCGCCGCTCCGACACTTTCAATCACGACATCCACCTTTTCGCCGGAAAGCTCCTCGTTCCAGTCCGTTTCACTGTCTATCGCCTTGTGTGCTCCGACTTCCAGAGCCTGCCTGCGCTTGTCTTCGGACCTTGATGTCACATACACTCTCGCGCCGGCGGACTTTGCGAACTGGATCAGGAATGTGCCGGCGCCGCCTGTGGCGCCGGGGATGAGGACTGTCATCCCTTCTTTGACTTTTGCCCTTGTAAAGAGCGCCCGGTATGCAGTCATGGCTGACAGCGCCAGGACCCCGGCTTCTTCCCACGAGAGATACTCCGGCTTAGGCACGGCATTTTCAGCTGGGAGCGTGATATATTGGGCGAATGTGCCATCAAAGGGCATACCCACTATTTCAAAACCTTCCGGCGGCGCATCGCTGTTCTTCTGCCACCCGAGTGACGGGTTGATGATGACTTCATCCCCCGATTTTACATTCTCCACTCCCTCACCTGCAGCATCCACTATACCGGCGCCGTCAGAACCAGGGACCAGTGCCGGATCTTCTACGCTATGCCGGTGTGGTACGAAGAGGTCGCGGTGGTTCAGGCCCGCGATCTTCAGCCTGACTCTCACTTCTCCCGCCTTCGGCTCCGGTTTTTCCATTTCATCGTATTTCAAACCTTCCATTCCTGATACACCTTCATGAAGCACTGCTTTCATTGGATATACCTCCTGTAAGTTTTGTTTGGTATTATGCTGATACAGCCATCATAGATTGAAATCCATGCAAGCCGCAAACATTCGGCTCCTGATATTTTACCCGGCCGGTGCAATGATGACGCCTCTCCGGGACTTATCGATCTCCCAGTTCGTGGAAAGCAGATTGCCGAGTTCATCCGCCTCTTTGTCATCGAGCTCAAGCCCCGACACTTTAAACCCTTCGAGTCTGTAATCTTCATCTTCCTTCTTCCCGTATTTCATCCGGATGAGATTCGTCAGTCCGTTGATCGTCAGGAATTTCACCTGATACCCTTCCTCCAGTATATTTCCCAGGAAATTTTCTGATTCAAGCTCGCAGAGCCCGCTGTAATCCATGCTGCTGTCTGCAGATTTGAAATCCGCCATTTCATCATTTCTCACTTTTTCCAGAATTGTTTCATTGGTGTAGCCAGTGCTCCGCAGTGTTTCGATCGCATATGCCTGCATCAGTGTTATACGATGCATCACATTTCCTCCCCCTTTCATCTGATATGGATTCATTATACCTGAATCAAACAGTTATCTGTTCTATAATGAAACCACATCAACTTATGGAATGGACAACGGATGGACCGGGATTATCTGTGCCGTAAAGTTCATTATCAGGGAGGTTGCAATTATGACTTTGACATTGAATCGTATAGAAGAAGCCTCTGAAAGGATTGCTCCGTACATCCAGGAGACACCACTTCTGCGTATGAACAATCTGGACCCGTTTCTTGGCTGCGAAGTATATCTCAAAATGGAGAGCATGCAGAAGACGAACGCTTTCAAAATCCGCGGCGCGATGAACAAGATCCTCCAGCTGCCGGAAAGCGACCTGGAAAGGGGGATCATCACGACCTCCTCCGGCAACCACGGCCGGGCTGTTGCATTTGCCGCAAAGCAGCTCGGCATCCATGCCACAGTGGTCGTCCCGGAAAGCGGCTCCATATTCAAAGCCGATGCAATCGAAGCGCTTGGCGCCGATCTCATCCGCTGTGACGTAAGAGAAAGGTTCGAAGTGACCGAAGCGCTCGCTGAAAAATATGATTATACCTATATCCCGCCGTTCGATGATTACGGTGTCATGGCCGGCCAGGGGACAGTCGGCCTTGAAATCACATCACAAAACAAGCTGCTCGACCATGTCATCATGCCGGCAAGCGGTGGCGGACTGCTCTCAAGCAGTTCCACCGCAATCAAACTCACAGCACCTGACATGAAAGTATACGGCGCAGAACCCGCAAACCTTCCGAGATACACAAAAAGCCTGGCAAAAGGAGAGGTCACTGCAGTGACCAGAAAAGAAACGGTGGCGGATGCACTCGTCACCTCCCAGCCGGGGACAAGGAATTTCCCGATAGTTCAGGAATACGTGGATGGGATGATGACCGTCTCTGAGGAGTTCATCCTAAAGGGGATCAAGCTCCTGATGATGGAGGCGAAGATTGTTGCAGAACCCTCCTCGGCCATCACCGCCGGCGCCCTGCTGGAAGGTTCACTGGATGTCTCTCCCGAAGATAAGGTGTGCCTCGTTATCTCCGGCGGCAATGTCGGGCTGGATTTTCTGGAAAAACTGCAATATATCCACTATTAAAATATGTGGGTAAAACAACATAATTGCCGCAGGTGCATTTGAATACCTCCGCTTAATTAAAAATCGCATCTTTCCAATACTGTACACACAGCAGGAAAGATGCGTTTCTTTATATATCATACTGATCCAGATCGAACTGTTCTGCAATCAGTCTGTAGGATTCCCGTTTGTCCCTGGGCGAATGTGTGATGGTAACAATCATGATTTCATCCGCTCCTGTTTCTTCATGTATCTTTTCCAGTTCCTGTTTCACTGACGCCGGATCACCGATAATCATCTGAGCTTTCATGTCATCCATCTGTTTCTTCTCGTCCGGGGAAAAGGTCGCCGCTTCGGCCGTTTTCAAAGAAGGCAGATATTCAAATACATCTTCCCGGTCCTTCTTCACTTGCCAGACAAGATAGCTGTTTGCGAGTTGCGCCGCCTTTTCGGCCGTTTCCGCACAGATGACTGACAGTGTCACGATGGCATGCGGGACTTGTCCTTCGGAGCGGAGCTTGAAGGACTTTCGGTATTCGTCAATGGCACCTTTACCCTCTGCATCACTCATGAACTGTCCGAACGCATAATAAAGGCCGTTCTCAGCCGCTGCTTTTGCACTTTTTCCACTTGTGCCGAGCATCCATATATCAGGTTTCACAGGCGGCAACGGGCCGGCTTTTATCTTCTCGTCTGCATCATCGATATACCTGATCAGATTTTCGAGCAGATAAGGCATGCTGAATACACCCTGCAGGAAGTTGTCGGACAGCACTTCAGAAACCTCGGCGGGACCTCCCGGTGCCCTGCCGACACCGATATCCACACGGCCGGGAAACAGGGTGCCGAGCATATTATACGTCTCCGCCACTTTATAGGGTTTATAGTACGGCAAAAGAACTGCGCCGGATCCGATTCTTATTGTATCTGTATTGGCACCGATATAGCCGAGCATCACTTCAGGAACACTCGAAGCGAGTCCCGGGAGGCCATGGTGTTCAGCTATCCAGAAGCGTGTGTACCCCAGTGCTTCTGCCGTCTGTGCGAGTTTCATTGTGGCTTCCAGGGCTTCACGCGGTGTCTGGTCATCAGATATGGGGGACTGGTCCAATATACTCAATTTCATATTGTGATTCTCCAATTATTCAATTTCAGTGAACGTCACCTGATACTCCCCCACCTGACCTTCTTCATACAGGTTATCAAGGGATGTTAGATAGTTTGTGATGACACCTTTGAATCTCATATCTTTTTCGGGCACAGAGACATTGAAAACTTCCTCGTATAACAGCGTGGTCACATCATGATAATCTTCACTTGTCACATTGAATTTCACTGAAACAACCAGCCTGCCGTTCTCTTCCCTCTCCTCAAAACCGGTCAATTCAAACGTATGATCATTCAGCTTCATTTCCTTAACCACGAAATCATCCCTTTACACCAGATTTAAAACTCATGTAGCCCTGTTATAACATATTTCCAATCAAAACTAAAAAACACTGCCTGATGCTATTTATGCATCGGGCAGTGTTTACATCCATCATCCTTTTACGGGTCGCTAAATTGAACACCCCGATGTACCTGGCGATAAGACCTGTCACATAGGGGATGACGATGAATGCAATACTAGAAGACAGTGTGATAAAGGCGGTACTCGCCACTCTCTTCCCGGGAGAGAGCTCTGGCATGAGTGTCACTGCAAGCTGGAACAATCCCGGCTGTTCCGTGAAACAGGACTTTGCGTTCCTCTCCTCCCGCACTTTGCTTCCGTCCGGCTCGACCCCCACCATATAACTCAATACCTTCGGCTTCTGCAGATCATTCCGCACTCAGCATCCACGAAACCCCGTATGGATCAGTGATGCTTGCGAACAGCCCGGTCCATTCAGTGGGGCCGAGCTCCATATCAACGCGACACCCCGCTTCAACCGCCTGATCATAGAAAGCCCTCGCCTTCTGTACCGCTTCTGTATCTTTACCGTCAAAAACAAAGCAGACACTTGCGCCTTCGTTATCGATCTCTTTTTGCTTCCATGTAGAACTCGCCATGAATTTCTGGTCGAATATCTCGAATTCTGCATTCATCACAAAAGTCGCTGCTTCCGCTTCATTCATCCCCATATGTTCCAAAGAACCTTTGAACATATCATTATCTGCCATGACCTTTCCGGTCACTTCAGCACCGAAATTCCTTTCGTAAAACTCCAGAGCTTCCAGGGCATTGGAATAATTGAAATACTGGATTGCATTGAACATTGCAACATCCCCTTTGATTAATTGTTTTTACATTTACATTATACACTTTAATGTACAATTCAGTAATATTATCAATCAAAGAGCAGAGCGGATAAACAGACTCCCTCTTCCAGGCTATGCTGCCTCATCATCTTCCTGTGCATCTCCGTCCTCTGCATCTTTGGAGATGCCGAATTCATCGATGAGCTCCACAGTGCGTTCCTCACCGGATTCCAGATCTCCGCTGATCTGATACATGCGCACGGTCATTTCACCGCCGTCCACTTCATACACTGCAAAGTTCTGGGTGGATGAGTCGCGGTTATTGGAGTGGGATTCTTCAAACGCATCCGTTTCCTGCGGCTGCCCGCCGAATCCGAACAGGCTGTTGTAGTGATCCAAATCCCCCTGTGTCATCCAGTCGAGATCCGGCCTGACTTCATGCAGATGCTCGAGCCCTTTGGAATAAACATCATCATACTCTTTTGTACCGCCGGTATTCGGCAGAACATATACCGTGCCGTCCGGCTGTTCCATGTATTCGACACCGTTTTCCCCGACATGCGTTTCTACATCTTCAACTTCAGCGTTGGAAAAATTCTCATCTGTCGGGACATGGGTAAGAGAATGTGTCCTTGAAATGACATGATCATGTCCCTGCAGTGCAAGATCAATGTCCAGATCGTCTATCAATGCTGTAAGCTCTTCCCTTACTTTCTGGACATCCTCATCCTGAAGTGAATGATACGATTTGGAGTAGAGCGGCTTGTGATAGTTCAGTACAATCCATTCAGCACCATTTTCCCGCGCCTTTTTTACATCCTCTTTTATCCACTCCATCTGTTCCTCGCCGATCGCCTTTTCATCCGGGTTGTCTTCAGACTTCTTGTTGTCATTCGTATTCAATGTTACAAAGTGTACACCATTGTAGTCGAAGGAATAGTAGGAGCCCCCTGATACAGCTTCATTCGTTACCGGCACATTGGCGTGCTCATTGAATTTTTCAGTGAGCGGATCATCCCCGTATTCCAGTGCATACTCATCGTGGTTGCCCGGCGCCACAGCCATGGCCGTCTGCATGAAATAGGGACGCGACTGTTCGTACAGATCCACCCATTCATCCTCTACTTCAGCAACTTCCACAACATCACCTGTGTGGAGGGTGAAATCGGCATCCTCGGCCGTTTCAAGGGCCTGCTTCAATGTATCCGCGCCATATGCCGCTTCATTTCTCACGTTTTCATTCCAGAACGCATTTTGTGTGTCTGTATAATGGACAAACTTGAACGGCTCACCCTTTTCACCTGACGTTTTAAATTGCCCGCTCTCGCTCACTTCACCCGATTCACTCCCCACTTTATAATGGTAGGTCGTGTCAGGCTCCAGGTCAGTTGCCTTCGCCTTATATGAATACTCTGTGACATCCGTCAGTTCTATATGTCCGTAGTCGCCGGACATCCACTCATCTCCATGTGCCTGGGCATCCGTGTAGTATCCGTTAATGACAGGATCGCCATTCTCATCTTCGACAGGCTCACCTTCACTGTCTTCCTCCACTTCGCCAAATATGTAGTTTCCATTTTCATCACGTTCCCCATAGCTGGAAGTCACTTCTTTTGCTTCAGCATCAAATTCAATGGCGTCATCAAATTCACCCGTTTTTGAAACCCATACTTTGGAATCTTCAAAATGGTCGGTCGTATACCAGCTGAATCCCATTTCACCTGAACTGTCCCCATTGATTGTTGTAATGATACGGTTCGGCTGGTTATTGGCCTGAACCTCCGCAACTTCCGGCTTTGCCTCTGACAGGACAGGATCGAACTCTGATTCTTCGGAAGCCTCCGCAGACGGACCGCCGGCCGGACCCCCGCCGCCTGCTGCAGAAACCGGCAGACTCAGAAGCATGGATGCGATTATTGCAAGGATCATAGTTGTAATGATCACCGTTGTAAACCTTTTTTTGTTCAGTAGATTAAAACCCATTCTCGTAATGCCTCCTATTTTTTTCACAATAATATGATTGCATTTATATCGTAAAACATGAATGTATACGCAGTTTTAAGTTTATGTAAAGAAAGGTTTACTTTAAATGTCTCTGCATAGCACCATACCCGCTATGACCAATTCGCGACCGATGAAATCAAATTACACAAAAGGTTGTTTTTCTGTAATTCATATATGCATGGTAAATACATTTTCCATACCGGTAAAGGGCTCCATTTTTTCAAATATCATCAAAATATTAAAAATAATATTGACTTTTCTGTGAATATTGTAGATAATTTAAAGTCGAAAGCGTTTTCATTTTATAAGGGGTATGTTTTTCAATAAGAACAAAGGGATGTAATTCTGCATAAAACGGAATTACATTACAAAAGGGAGAAAGAAGTGACTTGCTTTATGAAAAGTTTTAGAATTTTATTGACCCTCTCTGTCCTCGTTTTTGCTCTTGCAGCCTGTAATTTCGGCGGAGACTCAGGCGGCGGCGAAGCCGACAGCGCAGGAGAAGAGGGAGAACCGGAAAAATCCATCAATCTGTCCATAACATCAGATCCGCCGTCATTCCACCCGGCGCTGGCAACCGATACGACATCCGGCGCAATCATGGCCAGTGTATTTGAGGGGCTGACACGCCTCGATCCGGAAGGCAACCCCGAACCGGCAATGGCAGAGAACATTGAAGTGAGTGAAGATGAGCTTACTTATACTTACACTTTGCGGGATGCTGAATGGTCGAATGGAGACCCGGTCACAGCACAGGATTTCGAATTTGCATGGAAATGGGCGCTTAACCCCGAAAACGCTTCCGACTATGCCTACCAGCTTTACTACATTCAAGGAGCCGAAGCTTATAACACGGGTGAAGGCAGTGCAGAGGATGTAGCTGTCACAGCAGTGGATGAAAAGACTCTGGAAGTGACCCTGAACAACCCGACGCCATTTTTTGATGAGCTCACAGCATTCTATACCTACTACCCTGTGAATTCCAAAGTGGCTGAAGAAAATCCGGACTGGCACACAGATCCAAACGGAGAGAACTACGTTGGAAACGGCCCGTTCACTCTTGACAGTTTCACGAGCTCGGATTCAATCGTACTTAAGAAGAATGACTCATACTGGGATGCAGACAATGTCGCACTCAACACAGTAAACGTCGACATGGTTGAAAGTGAAGCGACTGCTTTGAAGATGTATCAGGCCGGGGACCTGGATTACCTTGGCTCTCCGTTCAACACGATCGACCTCAACGCCCTGAACCAGTTCAAAGAAGACGGTACACTTAATGTCCGCGACCAGGCGGGAACCTACATGTACGTGTTCAACGTGGAAGATGAAATAATGCAGAATGAAAATATCCGTAAAGCGCTGACTATTGCAATCGACCGCGAAGGACTGATCGAGAACGTTACCAAAGGTGAACAGAAGCCGGGTACCGGGCTTGTTCCGCTGACAATGGAAGGTTTCGAGGAGCCGACGGAATATTTCCCTTCCAACGATATCGAAGCAGCGAAGGAAGCACTGGATAAGGGGCTCGATGAACTTGGCCTGAGCGATCCATCCGAACTCAAAATCAGCCTTTCCTATAACACTAGTGAGGCACATGCCGCCATCGCACAGTTCATACAGCAGGGCTGGAAAGAAGACCTGGGCATCGATGTATCGATGAACAATTCCGAATGGCAGGTCTACCTTGAAGAACTTGATGCCGGGAACCACCAGGTGGGCCGTTACGGCTGGCTCGGCGACTTCAACGACCCGGTAAACTTCCTTGAAATCTACAAAGCCAAAGGCGGCAACAACAACACCAACTGGACAAATGAAGAGTATACTCAGCTGCTGAATGACGCAGCCAAGGAAACAGATCCAGCAGCACGGACGCAGATGCTGAAAGATGCAGAAGAGATATTCATGAGTGAGTTCCCGATTGCACCAATCTACTTCTACACGAATCTCTCAGTCCATGATGAGAAGGTTAAAAACATGAAATCCGATCCACTTGGAAATGTACAGCTGAAATATGTAGATATCGAACAATAGGAAATTCTTTTGTCAGGTGAGTATATAATACTCACCTGTCATTTTTGAAAAAGGAGCATACAACCATGATCAAATATCTTGGTCAGCGTCTGATCTATATCGTCATTGCATTATTCCTGATCATTACAGCAACATTTTTCCTGATGCGCATGGCTCCGGGAAACCCTTTCGCTTCCGAAAGGGCACTGCCGCCTGCGATACAGGAAAGTCTCAATGAAAAATACGGGCTCGACAACCCGTGGTATATACAGTACAAAGACTATCTCATAAACAGTGCGACAGGCGACTTCGGAACCTCGATGAAGTATAAATACAGGGAAACGAACGACATGATCGCCGAAGGTTTCCCGATCTCGATGACGCTCGGCCTCGAAGCGATGTTCATCGCCGTCGGCTTCGGTGTGCTGATCGGCACCATCGCTGCGCTGTTCCACAATAAATGGCCGGACTACCTGATGAGCGTGCTGGCAGTCATAGGAATATCAGTACCGTCATTCGTCATGGCGGCAGTACTGCAGTACTATCTCGCCCTGCAGGCAGGATGGTTTCCGATTGCCGGATGGAACGGCTTCATCTACAGCATACTGCCGGCAGTCGCCCTCGCTTCGACACCGATGGCATTCATTGCGAAGCTGACCCGTTCCAGCATGCTGGAAGAGACAAACAGTGAATATGTCAAAATGGCAAAAGCCAAAGGGATTTCCCGCTGGGTTGTGGTATTCAAGCATGCCCTGAGAAATGCCCTGCTTCCGGTGGTCACATATCTTGCTCCGCTGACTGCCGGAATCATTACCGGCAGCTTCGTAATCGAAGAGATATTCGCCATCCCCGGCATAGGCAAATATTTTGTTACGAGTATTTCAAACCGGGATTACACAGTCATCATGGGAACCACCGTATTCTATTCTGTAATCCTGCTGCTGGCTGTTCTGATCGTGGATATTCTCTACAGCTTCATCGATCCGCGCATCAGCCTGAAGGGAGGGAAATCAAATGGCAGATAAGAACGTATCCGAACTTCAACCTTCCGATTTTGAAATCGTTGGAAACAAGACGTCAGAGACGGAAACCCTTGCCAGGAAATCAATTTCCTTCTGGGGAGAAGTGTCCCGCAGGTTCATAAAGAACAAACTGGCGCTCATCGGCTTCATTACACTCGCGATCATCATCATCGGTGCAATATGCGGTCCATGGATTTCCGAATTCACGTACCGGCAGCAGAACGGTGATTATAACATGGCACCGAACGGTACATACTGGTTCGGCACCGACGATCTTGGAAGGGACATTTTCACGCGAGTCTGGATAGGTGCACGCATTTCCATCTTCATCGGTTTTGCCGCAGCCATCATTGACCTGATCATCGGTGTCGCCTGGGGTGCGGTGGCCGGCCTTACCGGCGGGCGTACAGATGAGATCATGATGCGCATCGCCGATATACTGACCGCCATCCCGTACCTTCTCGTTGTCATCATACTGCTTGTTGTGATGCAGCCGGGACTGTTCCCGATGATCATTGCGCTGTCACTCACGGGCTGGGTCAACATGGCGAGGATTACACGCTCTGAAATACTGAAGCTGAAAAACCAGGAATACGTCCTTGCAGCAAGAACACTGGGGGCGAACAATCTCCATCTGATCAAACGGCACCTTCTGCCGAATGCACTCGGTGCAATTCTCGTCACCATGACACTGACGATTCCTACCGCAATATTCACGGAAGCATTCCTGAGCTACCTGGGGCTTGGTGTCCCTGCACCGCTCGCCAGCTGGGGAACGATGGCCAATGACGGCTATCCGGCACTGGCTAATGCGCCGTGGCGGCTTTTCTTCCCCGGAGTACTGATCTGTCTGACTATTTTTGCATTCAATGCTGTCGGTGACGGCTTGAGAGATGCACTGGACCCTAAGTTAAGGAAGTGACTATGATGAATGAACCGATACTGCAGATGAAAAACCTTGAAATTGATTTTAAGACTTATGCCGGCACTGTGAAAGCGGTCCGCAAGGTCAGTTTTGATGTATTTGAAGGAGAAACACTCGCTATCGTGGGTGAATCCGGGTCAGGCAAAAGTGTGACCAACCAGGCCATCATGAAGCTGCTTCCCCAGCCGCCTGCGATCTATGCCGGCGGGGAAATCCTCTTTGGAGGAAGCAATATTCTTGAGAAATCGGAAAAACAGATGGAAAGAATACGGGGCAATGAAATCAGCATGATATTCCAGGATCCGATGACATCGCTGAACCCGACCATGAAAATCGGTAAACAAATTACAGAAGTCATGCTGAAACATAAGAAAATATCATCCGGTGATGCAAAAAAACGTGCACTGGAACTCATGGATCTGGTAGGCATACCCAATCCAAAAAAACGTCTTAATCAGTATCCACATGAATTTTCGGGAGGCATGAGGCAGAGGGTTGTCATCGCAATTGCACTGGCTGCTGATCCCAGGCTGCTGATCGCGGATGAACCCACGACCGCCCTTGATGTGACCATCCAGGCACAGATACTTGAAGTCATGAAAGATGTACAGAAAAACTCCCGTACATCGATCATCTTCATCACACACGACCTCGGTGTGGTAGCGAACGTGGCTGACCGTGTGGCAGTCATGTATGCGGGTGAAATAGTCGAGATCGGCTCGGTCGATGATATCTTCTACAACCCGCAGCACCCTTATACATGGGGGCTGCTCGGTTCAATGCCTGATATGAATGCAGATAAAAAAGAAGAATTGAGAACGATCCCGGGCTCTCCGCCAAATCTGGTCGATCCGCCCCGTGGTGATGCTTTCGCTGCGAGGAATCCCCGTGCGATGAAGATCGATTTCGAGAAGAGCCCCCCAATGTTCGAAGCGGGCAAAGACCACTATGCAAAAACATGGCGCCTGCATCCGGCCGCTCCGAAAACTGAAGTCCCTGAAATCATCAGGAACAGATATATGCAATACAACGGCGGTGATCAGTGATGGCAGAACCGATTTTGACAGTGAAGAACCTGCAGAAGCATTTTGGCGCCAAAAATAATCCGCTCAAAGCTGTTGATGATATCTCCTTCCATGTCATGCCGGGTGAAACGCTCGGTCTGGTGGGGGAATCAGGGTGCGGAAAATCCACGACGGGACGTACTATCATAAACCTTTATGACAAGACGGGCGGAGAGGTGGAATTCGACGGCAGAAACAATGACAGACTGTCCAGGAAGGAACAAAAGCAGTTCCACCAGAAACTGCAGATGATCTTCCAGGATCCATATGCGTCACTCAATCCGAGAATGACTGTCTTTGAAATACTCGAAGAAGGGTATGACATCCATAAACTTTATAAAAAGAAAAAAGAAAGACGGGAGAGGATATACGGACTGCTCGAGTCCGTCGGCCTGAACAGAGAACATGCAAACCGCTATCCGCACGAATTCTCTGGCGGACAGCGGCAGAGGATAGGCATTGCGCGGGCACTCAGTTTCGATCCGAAGCTGATTATTGCCGACGAACCGATTTCAGCACTGGATGTTTCAATCCAGGCACAGGTCGTAAACATGATGAAGAATATTCAGAAGGAACGCGGGCTCGCGTATCTCTTCATCGCCCACGACCTTTCGATGGTCAAATACATTTCCGACAGGATTGCCGTCATGTATAAAGGCAAGATCATGGAAATTGGGGACGCGGCCGATTTATATGAGCGGCCGGTCCATCCATATACCAAATCACTGCTTTCAGCCGTTCCACAGCCGGACCCTCATTCCGAGAAGGATCGCCGCAGGATCAGTTACGATGCAGACATGCATGAGTATACTGAAGACGAAGAACTGGAACTCAGGGATTTCGGCAACAATCATCTTGTGTACTGTTCCAAAAAAGAATATGACAGCTGGAAAGCATGAGAAAAGCGCTGCAGACATTTCTGCAGCGCTTTTCAAGTTTCCATATCCCCATCGATTCTTCTGTTTCTGATGCCGACATTATAGGCAACCCACAATGTCACCAGGGTCATTGCTATGAACCCGGCATACATCACCCACATGCTTGTGATGAGGCCGGCCTGCATCATTGCGGCTGTCATGTTCGTCAATGCATGAAGGACGATCGCCAGCGGAAACAGCCGCCACCGTCCCTTCATTACCGCAGCAAAGACGATGACGGACAGACCGAGATGTACACCGATCGCAAAGATGCGTTCAACAATACCGAGTGCGTATGCAACGGCCGGTGTTCCGACAATCGACTCGACTGTCGCTTGGGGCAGGGTGTCCACGATGCTGCTGCCGCTGTTGATCATGAAACTGAAAATGATCGTATTCAGCATGCCGAGACCCAGGACGATGACCGCTTCGATGCCGCCGTGACCGATGCCGTAGGAGATGGCCGAGTCCACCTGCCTGTATTTCTTTTTCATCAGCAGGAAAGCCGTCAGCCGCCCCGTCTCTTCAAATATTCCCGCAGCCAGCACACCATAGAGTACATACAGCCACGGCGAGTCGACCAGCGTATGCACTTCTCCTCCCTCCCCAGGCCTCAGGACAAGGAGGTGGGAAATCTGTTCCAGGACCATCGCAAAGATGATGAACGTCGCCGCACCGATAAGGATCGGGATCCACCGGATACTGAACCGCCGGCGCAGAATCAGTATGAAGATGAAAGGCAACAGTATCGAAAACAATCCCGATATACCCATGAGCACTATACTCGTTGTTGATATCATGAATTTACACCTGCGCTTTTCTTTTTATTATAACAATAAAATGAAGGATGCACCGGTCCGGCACATCCTTTCGCGCATCATCAATCCAATTTGAGCGTCATTGCATTCAAGGCGACGATTATTGTGCTTAGAGACATCAGCACAGCTCCCACAGCCGGTGACAGCAGTATGCCGATGGAAGCGAGGATTCCTGCCGCAAGAGGCACTGCCAGAATGTTGTAGCCGGCGCCCCACCATAGGTTCTGCACCGTCTTTTTCATCGTGTTCTCTGACAATGAAAGGAAGTGGATGATGTCGGACGGTTCACTTTTGACGAGTATGACATCCCCGGACTCCACCGCAACGTCTGTACCGGCACCGATGGCAACACCTATATCCGCCCTCACAAGGCTCGGTGCATCGTTGATTCCGTCACCCACCATCATCACTTTGCTGCCTTCCTCCTGATACTCCCTGATGATGCGTTCCTTGTCTTCAGGCATCAGCTGACCGTGCACATCCTTGATGCCGAGCTCCGATGCGACGGACTCTGCAACCTGTCTGTTGTCCCCCGTCAGCATGACAGGCGTGATATCACGTTCAAGCAGCCCCTCAATCATCTTTTGGGAACCCGGTTTGATCTGGTCGCCCTGGGCAACTATGCCGCTGTTTTCACCTTCTATGATAAGGAAACTGACGGAGTTGCCCTGGCCTGCCAGGGTCTCGAACTCTTTTTTGTCATAGGAAATGCCATTATCTTCAAGGTAGGAGACGCTTGTAACTTTCATATCCTTGCCTGCAACCTGCGCTTCGAGACCAACACCAGGTATGTTGTTGACGTCTTCGGCCTTTGCAGCTTCCACCTTATCAGCACGGGCCTTATCAAGTATGCCGGCTGCCAGGGGATGGCTGGAACTCTGTTCGATTCCCGCCATGAAGCCGAGCACTTCATCATCAGTATATTCGTCGGTGAAGCTTTTGTAATGATTCACCGCAAAATTCCCTTCAGTCAATGTACCTGTCTTGTCCATCATGACCACATCCAGATGACGGGCCGTCTCGAGAGATTCCCGGTTTTTGACGATGAGGCCATTTTTCGCACCGAGTGATGTCGACCTTGCAGTAACCAGCGGAATTGCAAGTCCGAGTGCATGTGGACAGGCGATGATGAGCACTGTCACCAGGCGTTCAAGCGCAAAGTCCATTGTCCCTGAAACCATCAGCCAGATGATGAATGCCAGCAGTCCGGTGATCAGGGCAAAGTAGAATAAATATCCCGCAATCCGGTTAGACAGGAGTTCCGACCGCGATTTATCACTCTGTGCCTCGCTGACCAGATCCATCACCTGCGTGAGATAGCTGCTTTCACCGGTCCCGGTAACTTTCACATCAATCGTCCCCGACCCGTTCACCGAGCCGCCGATCACGTCATCGTCCGGAACCTTTTCGATATTGCGCGACTCCCCTGTAACGAGCGCTTCGTCCACAGTCGTACGGCCGGATATGATTACACCATCCACCGGTATATTGTCCCCGGCTTTAACCTGTACAGTGTCGCCCTCGCCCACTTCAGAAAGTTCAACTTCCCTGCCTTCTCCATTTTCATCCAGGACAACCGCAGTGCTCGGCAGCAATTCCGCCATCTTCTCGAGGGCATCTCCGGCATTGCCAACCGCCTTCATCTCAATCCAGTGTCCAAGCAGCATGACGACAATCAGTGTAGCCAGTTCCCAGAAGAAATCCATCGTGTGTGCATCAGGCGCCCCGAAATGATTCATATAAAATGCATAGAGGCTGTAGAAATACGCAACCGATATCCCCAGTGAAATCAGCGTCATCATCCCTGGTTTGCGTGCCTTAATCTCACCCTTCGCTCCGCCCAGGAAAGGCTGGCCGCCATAAATATAAAGTACAGTGGCAAGAACCAGCACAAGCCAGCTGGAACCCGGGAAAGTGAACTGGAAGGGCAGGTCGATCCCCATCATCGGAGAAAGGAAGATGATAGGTACCGCAAGGATCAGGGATATGAAAAACTTCTTCCTGAAATCCCCGTGATGATGGTGCCCTTCATGTCCCGCGCCATCATGCTGATGCGTATTGTGACCATCATGACCGTCGTGATCATGATGATTATGGTCATGTTCTGCCATGATTCATCCCTCTTTCCTGTTCAAATTGTGTTATTCCGCCGGCGTCAATTCCTCTTCGGTCACCCATTTATGGTTTTCGACCTCATCACCACTTTCCGTATCTGTATAACTCACCATATAGACAGTCGTATCTTCTGCTGAATCGACTGTCGCCCCGGCGCCTTCCATGCCTTCCATATGCGCAGCTTCCAGCACGACTTCATCACCGGCTTCAAAAGGTGCATCAGCCGCATCCTCTATTTCCTCGTGAATGACCCATTTATGATCCTCGACAGGCTCACCGCCAGTCGTCGGTGTATAGGTCACACTGTAGGCTGTGGTATCGAAGGCTCCCGTGACAGTTGCCTCCGCACCGTCCATTCCCTTCATATGCTCTGCGTTGATTACGGCCTGACTGTCCACAGGATATTCAGGATTCTCCGCTCGTGAAAGGTCGTCCGGGACTTCACCTGAACTGGAATGGTCCATTTCGGCATGATCCATCTCACCGCCGTCTTCTGAACTTCCGTCATCCGTACCGCACGCTGCCAACACAAGACCGACTGCTGTAAGTAATACCGCTAAAATTCTGAATCTCATCTCTAATACCTCCAAAGTTTTCTATTATCCCAACACACATTTAATATACCCTATAGGGGTATATTAAAACAAATATAATGCCTCGGAAGTAAAGAAATATGTGACAGAACGATGAAAAGCCGGCCCCATAGGGAAACCGGCTTCATCATATCACTCTCTAATTCAATTAGTTGGATAGCGCAATCTTTATATGCTCCAGGTGATGCTCTTCATGCCAGGCCAGTTTGGCAATCTTTGTGGCCACTGTAATCCTGCCATTGGCTTCATGCACGAAATATCTGTCCAGCTGACTTTCCGTCAGAGTTTTTCCCAAAGCCACAATGCGTTCATTGATGCCTTCCAGCATTTTCACTGAACTTTCCACAGGGGTTTCCGCATCCGGCAGCTGAGCCCATTCGTCCTGGACGAAACCGGGCACTGTCGGCGCATCATCCGTCAGGGCGAGTTTCAGCCGCTGGTACATGTTCAGCTGTGAGTCTGCAATATGATGGACAAGCTGGCGGACATTGAAACTGCCCCCGCGGTATGTTTTCGCCAATTCCTCGTCACTCAGTGAATCAACAGCCGCCCTCAACCTGAGAGTGTATGTTTCAATCCGGTCCAGCCATTCCTCAATGTCAGCAAGCGTTACATTTTCAGGGACATCCAATTGACCGATAGGAAATTTCACATCCATTGTCATGCTCCTTTTCTATACTAGATTATTTTCTGTGCCACCATTCAACATATCCGATAAGCACGGAGATGTAAAATGTTTGGATCTATATACCCGCGTCAAGTTTCCGGCGGAACAGTGCTGAAAAAGCCCGGTGGTCTTCTCTGGAAAAAGGTTTCGGCCCCTTCGTCCGTCCGCCGCCTTTACGTATCATACTGCCCATGTATCTCGTCTCAAGAAGATGGTTGATGTTTTCATTACTGTACTCGAAGCCCTTATGATGGATGACCGTGCACCCTTTCGGCAGAAGCAGTGAAGCGAGACCATAGTCCTGGGTGACAACAACATCACCCTTTTTGGCCAGCTTGACGACCCTGAAATCCGCCGCATCCGCTCCCGCCTCGACAAAGACCGTCTCCACATGCAGCGGCAGCTCCCTGCCGGAATAGTGTGACAGACTCGAGACCAGTACCAGAGAGACGCCCTTATGCTTTGTTTCTTCTATAATGATATCCTTCACCGGACATGCATCCGCATCCACTATGACCTTCATACCAATTCCCCCTCCACTGCCTGCTATGCGAATAACAGAAATGTGTGCGGCAGGACATCGAACAGCGTCCGCCATGATTCCTGTTCATTCCCTGTTCACTAAGAATACAATCAGCCCCGCTCCCCACAACAAAAATAGAGGATCCCAGATAAAAGCCTGGCCGATTTCGCTGAGGGCGTATTGCCTCGGAAGTACACCCAAGATTTTCAACCAGCCGGCCACAGTATTGACCCCGCCGTGGATAACCAGTATACCGCCACCAACATACGATATGATTTCCAGCAGTTTATTATCATTATTGTATAAAATGAATGGCATCCATGCTGCAGCCAGTTTGAACAGACCCAATACGAACAAGCCCGCCAATACTGTATAGCCATACCGCTCCTTCATCCCGAGAGTCCATTGCCCGACTGTCAGCAAACCGATCTCCCCTCCGAACGACCAGTAAAAAGTGGCGATTGAATGGAGTGTTCCGGCAATCAGGAAAACTGTGCATGACACTTTTTTCGTATTCATAATAATGATTCCCTTACCGTTAAAGATTTCCGGGCAACAGAACATGTCTTTCTAACTGATGTGATGAAATATCTCCCGAACCTTATGTTTCCCGTACATCGGTGCGGTCACATCATGAGTCATTACGTTTATAAAGAAGCGGAGTATTCCATAATTATGTCTACTGATCACTTTCATCACCATGGAGACGGAGCTTATTAAACCGGCCGGAATGTGTGTGATGTGTTCTTCCTCACCCAGTACATCAAATGCCGTCTGGGCAATTTGTCTATATGTGAGTGTTTCGGGACCGCCAACATCCAATGTGCTGTTCACCTCTGAGAGGGACTTGACGCAAAATTGCGCAAGATCTTCACCATGAATCGGATTCATGCTCGCCCTGCCGTTTCCGATCAAGTAAACCCTCCCTTTTCTCGCCATTTTCATAAACTGAGTTAAATCGGAAAAGTACCCGGTCGGCCTGATGATGATATGATCGACATTTGATGTTCGCAGAACTTTCACAAAGCGGTTCTTTGCTTCGATCAAAGGTCCGGGATCTTTCCAATCATCATTCGCATACACATGAATATACATGAATTTGGCCACATCACTATATTCCGCCTCTTTCAATAAGTTGAGATTACCCTTGTAATCAACATCGTTGAAGGTGAGACCATTACTTTTCCGGGTAATTCCAACAGATGAGAAAACGTAATCTACATCATCACAAACATGCTTTAAAGTATCCGGTTTTGTAATATCACCTTCGACAACTTCATCAACGTCCCGACCAATTACAGGGTCAGAGAATTCCCCGGCACGGTTCAGCTTCTGCGGACTCCGAACCAGAGCCTTAATATGGAAACCCTGCCTCTTCAGTTCCTTTACAACGTATCTTCCCAAATAACCCGTGGCACCGGCGACCAAAACCCGTTTCATAATGTCCCCTCCGTGCTTAATGTTTTACTCTTTTCTCCCAAATGTGAAAATCCATATAAATTTAGATGTCCCGATCATATTGAAGGTATAGAAACCGAACAGGCTGAAGACACGGTGCAAGCCAAGTTGACGGATAAGCCCTACAGTGTATCAATGGTCCAACATCCCCTCCTCAAGGCATCCCCATTTTCGGTGACTGTAAAAACTATGTTATCAATATGATACCCCCTGTTACTTTTTTCATCAATGAACATGATAAAATCCCCCAGCCATAAATGGTTGGGGGATTTTGTATCATTCGAACTATTAACGTTTTGAGAACTGTGGAGAACGACGGGCTTTCTTGAAGCCGTATTTGTAACGTTCTTTCATACGTGGGTCACGTGTAAGGAGTCCTGCTCTCTTAAGTGGTCCACGGTTTTCAGGATCTGCCTCCAGAAGTGCTCTTGCAATTCCGTGACGGATTGCCTGGGCCTGTCCTGTGAAGCCTCCGCCTTTGACGTTTACCAATACATCGTAGTTACCTTCTGTTTCTGTAACTGCGAAAGGCTGGTTCAAGTCAAGGATCAGACTTTCGAATGGAAGGTATTCTCTCATGTCACGACCGTTGACTGTGACATTACCTTCACCTGGTACTAAGCGTACGCGTGCTACTGAGTGTTTACGACGACCTGTTCCTGCATATTCTACTTTAGCCAATGAATTAACCTCCTATTCCTTAACCGCGAAGTTCGTATTTTTCTGGTTTTTGTGCTTCATGCGGATGCTCGCTTCCAGCATACACGTGAAGTTTCTTGCCTGTTGCGCGACCGAGTGGGTTCTTCGGCAGCATGCCTTTGATGGAGTTCTCCAAGAGGCGTACAGGGTTTGTATCCCTAAGGTCTCCTGCTGAGATGGATTTGATTCCACCTACGTGTCCGGAGTGTCTGTAGTACATTTTATCCTGTGCTTTGTTACCACTCAATTCGATTTTCTCAGCGTTGATGATGATTACGTTGTCACCTGTATCAACGTGCGGTGTGAATGTCGGTTTGTTCTTGCCGCGAAGAATCGCTGCAACTTCTGAGGAAAGACGGCCGAGTGTCTCTCCCTCTGCATCGACAACATACCATTTACGCTCAATGTTAGCTTCGTTGGCCATAAATGTTTGACGCATTTTTTGTCCTCCTAGTTTATCAGTAATATGCTCGTTTTTATGCTCTAAAATAAAAAAAGCTTCTTCATGTCATTATATCTAGTCTACAATAAGTTTCCGGGGCTTATCGCGGGTGATATAAAATTATACCGTTGTCTATGATAACCCTATAAGTGCATTTTGTCAATGTTTTTCAAGGTTATTTTTCATTTCCAGCAATGTTTCCTGGAGGGCTTTTTCATCGAGGAACACGCGTTCCAGATACAGGCCTTCAGCGGGTGCCGTCTTGGGCACGAGCTTCCTGTCACGCGCCCCGAGTATTTCCGTTGTTTTCGTGCCGTCCCATCTGCCCTGGCCGACTTCGAGTACGTATGCAACAAGTATCCTCACCATATTGTAGAGGAAGCCGGAGCCGATGATGACGAAATCGTATCCGTCTTCTGTCCTGATGAGGTCGAAGCGGTGGATATGCCTCACTTTGTTCTCGATTTCGGATTTGGCACTCGAAAAGCTGGTGAAATCATGTGTGCCAACGAAGTGCTGCATGGTTTTACGCATGAGCCTCTCATCGAGCACATAGGGGTAGAAGGATTTGAGGCCGTCCTGGAACGGGTTCCTGTCTTCGCCCTGGTATATCCTGTACCTATAGGCCTTGCCCTTTGAATGGTACCTCACATGGTATTCGTCACTGATCTCTGTGACTTCGCGCACGAGTATATCTTTCGGCAGGCCTGAATTCAGTGCGAATTTCCATTTATCCTCCGGAATGCCGATGTGGGAATCGAAATGGAAGTACTGCTCGATTGCGTGGACTCCCGCGTCGGTCCGGCTCGCAGGATGGATGCGGATGAACTCCTTATGCATGCGGCGGAGGACCTGCTCGATTTCACCCTGTACAGTACGGGTGTCCTTCTGATACTGAAAGCCGTGGAACCTGCCGCCGTTATAACTCACTTTTACTAAATATCGCATTGATGATGCTCCTTACTGCCTGATCATGAACAGGACGATTCCAAACAGGACCATCATTATTATGACGGCTGTATCTTTGAACTGCCAGTCCAGTACACGATAGCTTGTCCGTCCCTTTTCACCATGGTAGCCCCTGACTTCCATCGCCACCGCCATCTCCTCCGCTCTTTTGAAGGCGGATATGAACAGCGGGATGAATATGGGTGTAAGTGCGTTGAGACGTGCTCTGAGACTGCCTGTCATGAACGTGGACCCCCTCGCGCTCTGTGCCTTGATGATCTTCTCCGTTTCGTCCATGAGTGTCGGTATGAAACGCAGGCTGATTGACATCATCATCGCAATTTCATGTACAGGCACCCTCAGCGCTTTAAGCGGTCGGCAGATGCGCTCAATTGCATCTGTCAGGGACAGTGGACTGGTAGTCAGCGTAAGCAGTGTCGTGATGAGGATGAGCATTGCAAGGCGTATGGTAATGTAGACACCGCGTATGATGCCTTCGGTTTCTATGGTGAACCATCCCGCATCGACCAGCACCGTCCCCCCTTTTGTGAAGAAGAGGTGCATCATGAATGTAAATATGATCAACAGCAGGATCAGCTTCAATCCATTGAACAGGAATATGAGAGAGAGCCCCGCAAGTTTCGTCAGACTGAGGACAAAAAGAATCAGCAACAGATATCCTGTCCAGTGGTTCGCAAAAAACACAATGATCATGAAGAGCAGCACCGCGATGATCTTTGCCCTGGGATCGATTCTGTGGACCAGGCTGGTGCCGGGAATATACCGCCCGAGCAGCATCTTACTCAGCATGGCCATCCCTCCATTTCGTATAGAGCCCGATGAATTCCTCTTTGGTCCCGGGCATCTTTTCGAACTTTATGCCCTTTCGTTCAAGGTCAAAGGTGAGTCTTACTATATCCGGCACTTCGAGTTCGTACTCCCTGAGAAGCGCTTCATCTGTCAGAATATCTTTTGTACTGCCTGAACGGATGAGGTTTCCCTGATTCAGAAGCTTCACTTCATCTGTATACTCGTATACATCGTTCATATCATGGGTGATCAGTATGACGGTGATGCCCATCTCCTTCTGTATTTTCCCAAACAGTTCCATCGTCTCTATATGGCTGAGTGGATCGAGTCCCGCTGTCGGTTCATCCAGGATGAGGACATCGGGTTCCATTGCCAGTATTCCCGCAATGGCAACCTTCCTCATCTGTCCTCCGGACAAATCGAAGGGTTGTTTATCAAACAGAGCTTCATCGACATTCAGCAGCTTCAGATAATATTCCGCCTTCTCCCTGGCTTCATCTTCACCCATGCCGATATTTTTCGGCCCGAACATCACATCCCTTATGACCGATTCCTCAAAAAGCTGGTGTTCGGGGAACTGGAAGACCATGCCCACCCGCTTTTTAGCCTGATGGATGATCTTCTGTTTCGTCCTGCGTCTGAGTGTAATATCCCCGACGTGCACTTCCCCGTAGCTCGGAAGCAAAAGCCCGTTCAGATTCTGGATCATCGTCGACTTCCCGCTGCCGGTCTGTCCGATGATTCCATAGTATTTTCCTTCTTCGAACTCTGTGCTGATCCTGTTCAATGCCAGGTGTTCAAACGGCGTGTTTTCCTGATAGATGCTTGTCAGCTTTTCCAGTCTGATATTCATAGGCGTTCCACCAGTTCATCGTATAACATATAGCATCCCTCAAGCAGCCGGTCCGCCATCCAAATCGTAAAGGGGAGGACAAGCCGGCTTGAAATGAGCGCTTCCGTATCATGGTAGATTTCGTCTACAGTACCTTCATTGATCACACTTCCGTCCTTCATGACCACGGCATGGTCACTGACCCCGATTTCTGCAAGATCATGGGTGATATATATGATTGTAGTCATCTTATCCTTATGGATCTGGCCGAGTATCTCTAGCACATCCCGCCTGCCCTGGGGGTCGAGCATTGATGTCGCCTCATCAAGGATGAGAAGGTCCGGTTCCATCGCAAGTGCACCCGCAATCGCCACGCGCTGCTTCTGTCCGCCTGAGAGCCTCGACGGTTCATGGGTGCGGAACTCCAACATATTGACTGCCCGCAGTGCTTCCTCGACTTTCCTCACCATTTCGTCTCTTTCCACACCGTTGTTTTCCAACCCGAACGCCACATCATCTTCTACGGTGGCGCCGACAAACTGGTTATCCGGATTTTGGAACACTATCGCAAAGCGCCGCCTGATATCCTGAAGGTTCTCTTCCGTCAGAACCTCTCCGTCTATCCTGATTTCGCCCGTGTAGCCTTCCAGCACGCCCATCAGAAGCTTCACCAGCGTACTCTTGCCGGAACCGTTATGCCCGATTACAGACGTCCATTCACCCCTCCGGAATTTCAGGGAGATATGATCCAATGCATTGTGATCTTCTTCTCTGTAACTGTATGTGACATCGTTAAATTCAATCATATCTCTCACCACCTGAATTTATGTAATAAAAAAGCGCGTACCCTGCGTTCGGAGTAGCGCGATTATTCATGTATTGCCTGCAGGGTACGATGAGCTAGACAATACGGCACTTTGGCCGGACCATCGTGACACTCAGTCTGCTTTTATAGATTATGCTTCTTCTGAAGCAGTTACAGCGCCTTGCACGAATTCGATGATTACGAGTTCAGCACCGTCACCGCGGCGTTCTCCAAGCTTTTTGATGCTTGTGTATCCGCCCTGACGATCTTCAAATCGCGGAGCGATATCGTTGAAGAGTTTTTGGAGCGCATCTTGAGTCGTTCCATCTTCGTTAGTGATTTCAACGTTACGTACTGTCTGGCCTGCACGGCGTCTTGCAGCAAGATCTCCTTTTTTACCAAGTGTAACGAGTTTATCAGCAACTTTACGGAGCTCCTTCGCTCTTTTTTCAGTTGTTGTAATGCGTTCACTCACGATAAGGGATGTAGCCAGATCACGCAGCATCGCTTTTCTTTGATCAGACGTACGTCCGAGTTTTCTGTAGCCCATTGAAATTTACCTCCTTTATCAATCTTCTTTACGAAGCCCCAACCCGAGGTCTTCAAGTTTGAATTTGACTTCTTCAAGAGACTTGCGTCCCAGATTTCTTACTTTCATCATGTCAGCCTCTGACTTATCAGTGAGTTCCTGTACAGAATTGATTCCTGCACGTTTGAGACAGTTGTAGGATCGTACTGACAGATCAAGTTCCTCGATTGACATCTCCAGAACTTTTTCTTTCTGATCTTCTTCTTTTTCTATCATGATTTCAGCATTTTGCGCCTCATCAGTAAGACCGATAAAGATATTCAGATGCTCATTCATAATCTTGGCAGCCAGTGACACACCTTCCTGCGGGCTGATGGATCCATCTGTCCAGACATCCAAAGTGAGTTTATCGAAATTGGTCATCTGTCCCACACGGGTGTCTTCTACTGTATAGTTCACCTGCTCGATTGGCGTATAAATTGAATCCACTGGAATCACACCTATTGCCAGATCGCTTTTGTTGTTGCCTTCAGCAAGAGTGTAGCCTCTGCCGCGGTTGGCAATCATACGGATTTTAAGCTGTCCGCCTTTGGAAACAGTGGCGATTTTAAGGTCGCGGTTCAAAATCTCGACATCACTGTCGTGGGTAATGTCCGCAGCCGTCACTACACCATCACCGCTGACATCTATCTCAAGTGTCTTCTCATCTTCAGAGTAGATTTTCAGTGCGAGCTTCTTAATGTTCGTAACGATCGTTGTAACATCTTCAACAACGTTTTCGATTGTTGAAAACTCATGCAGTACATTTTCTATTTCTATCGTTTTGACAGCCGCACCAGGTAATGAAGATAACAGAATGCGACGTAAGGAGTTCCCAAGTGTTGTTCCATAGCCTCGTTCAAGAGGTTCAACAACAAACTTACCAAACTTAGAATCTTCCGATACTTCAACTGTTTCAATTCTAGGTTTTTCGATTTCTATCATTTGTTTACTTTTCCTCCCTTTAAACGTCGGAAATAATATGCAACCATGTGTTTACATTACATGAATGGCGTTCCTGTAACCAGCAATTATACGCGGCGACGTTTAGGTGGACGGCAGCCATTGTGCGGTACAGGAGTTACATCTTTGATTGCTGTGATTTCCAACCCTGCAGACTGGAGCGCACGGATAGCTGCTTCACGACCTGCACCAGGTCCTTTTACTGTAACTTCAACAGTTTTCAGGCCATGTTCCATAGCTGCTTTAGAAGCAGTTTCAGAAGCCATTTGTGCAGCGAAAGGTGTTGATTTCTTGGATCCTTTGAAACCGAGTGCACCTGCTGATGACCAAGACAATGCATTACCGAAATCATCTGTAATTGTTACGATTGTGTTATTGAATGTTGAACGGATGTGAGCCACACCGGACTCAATATTCTTTTTCACTTTACGTTTACGAGTTTGTTGTCTACGAGCCATTATTATTCCTCCTTTTCCCTACTTATTTTTTCTTATTCGCAACTGTTTTAACTGGACCTTTACGGGTGCGGGCATTGTTTTTAGTCTTCTGTCCACGAACCGGGAGTCCACGACGGTGGCGAATACCTCTGTAAGATGCGATTTCCATCAGACGTTTAACGTTAAGGTTCTGTTCACGGCGAAGATCACCTTCGATCTTGTAGCTGTCAACAACCTCACGGATTTTTTTCAATTCGTCTTCAGTAAGATCCCTTACGCGTGTGCTTTCTGCAACACCCGCTTTTTCCAGGATTTCTGCAGATCTGGAATGACCAATTCCGTAAATATAAGTCAGTGAGATTACGACACGTTTTTCACGTGGTACGTCTACTCCTGCAATACGAGCCATATTATTACACCTCCGTTTATAATTTTAGCCTTGCTTCTGTTTATGCTTAGGGTTCTCACAGATTACCATGACTTTACCGTTTCTGCGGATGACTTTGCATTTTTCACAGATCGGTTTTACTGATGGTCTTACTTTCATGTGTATTACCTCCTTAGAATATGGAGTCCATTATTTGAAACGATAAGTGATTCTGCCCCGAGTCAGATCATACGGTGACATTTCAACTGTTACTTTATCGCCAGGAAGAATACGTATATAGTTCATACGGATTTTACCTGAAACATGAGCGAGTATCTCATGTCCATTTTCAAGTTCAACTTTGAACATGGCGTTCGGTAAAGTATCGAGTACGGTACCTTCCAGTTCAATAACATCCTGTTTACTCATTATAAATTCCCCCTTTACAGTCTTCTAATTCCTATTAGAAATTCACTTCAGGTGAAGTTTGGACATACTCTTAACGTTAAATATTGAACCCGGATATTTTTCGTAGTGAGACGAGCTGGATTCACCCAAAGTGTCTGAAGAGGTGAATATCCTTATAGATTCTGCAAAATTTCATCAATATCATTGAACACTTCATCAATATCGCGGGCTCCGTCAACATTGACCAATGCACCCTGGTCCTCATAGAAGTCAAGTAATGGTGCTGTTTGCTTAATGTTCACTTCAAGACGATTTGCAACTGTTTCAGGATTATCGTCTTCTCTTTGATACAGTTTTCCGCCATCCAGATCACATACGCCTTCCTGTTTAGGAGGGTTGAAAACAAGATGGTAAGTGGTTCCGCATACTTCACAGATGCGGCGGCCGGTCAGACGGTTCATCAGCTCTTCTTCAGGCACTTCCACGTTGATTGTTCTGTCAATCTTCGTATCAAGTTCATCCATGATCCTGTTGAGCGCTTCAGCCTGTTCCACCGTGCGGGGGAAACCATCCAGCAGGAAGCCTTCCTTGGCATCACTCTGACTCAGGCGTTCTTTGACGATACCGACTGTCACTTCATCCGGGACAAGTTCGCCTCTGTCCATATAGGATTTGGCTTCATTGCCGAGCTCTGTTCCATTCTTGATTGCAAGACGGAACATGTCTCCGGTTGAAATATGAGGGATCGGGTATTTCTTTATAATCTTGGAAGCCTGAGTACCTTTGCCGGCACCAGGGAGTCCCATTAATATAATATTCATACGCTTTTCCTCCTACCTGCGTTTTCTGAAACCGCGGTATTCTCTTTGGTTTGCCTGTGCTTCCAATTGTTTCATTGTTTCAAGTGCAACACCGATAACAATCAGTAAGCTTGTACCTCCAATTTGAATCGCCTGCGGCAGATCCATGAACTTCGTTATAAGAAGCGGCAAGATGGATATTCCGGCTAAGAACAGTGAACCTACAAACACCAGGCGATACAGCACAGAAGTGATGTAATCCTGGGTGTTTCTGCCCGGCCGTATGCCGGGTACGTAACTCCCCTGTTTCTTAAGGTTATCTGCCATCTTTTCAGGATTGACCTGGACGAATGAATAGAAGTACGTGAATGCTATGATCAGGGCAACATAGAATATCATGCCAAACCAATCTGACGGATCAGCAAATCTCGCCACTGTCTGGGCCCAGTTCTGATCGGGGAAGAATAACGTCAGCGTCTGCGGAAGCATGAAGAATGCCATCGCAAAGATTACTGGTATTACCCCGGCCGGGTTGACTTTCAGAGGCAGAAATGTCGATTGCGGTGCCAAAGTGGACGAAGTTCTCTGGCGTTTCGCATACTGGACTGGAATTTTACGCACCGCCTGCAGGATGAACACGGCAAATGCCGTAATCAGGAGCAGGAATATGAAAAGTGCAGCCATCTGCAAAACAGCCATCGTCGTGTCATCAGCGCCGACAAATCTCTGCTGGTAAAGTTGGATGATTGCATTTGGAATCACACCCAGGATACCTGCAAAGATAATTATGGAGATGCCGTTACCAACACCGTGTGTGGTAATCTGCTCTCCCAGCCACATCAGGAATGCAGTACCTGTTGTAAGTACAAGTGCAATCAACAGATATGATCCGATATTGCTTTCTTCAATAAGCATACCCTGGAACATCTGGTTGAATGCATATGACATACCGATGGATTGTATAAAAGCGAGGACTATAGTGAAATAACGGGTGAATTGAGTCAGCTTACGACGACCAACTTCTCCCTGTTTCGCCCATTCAGCAAACTTCGGCACAACATCCATCTGCAGGAGTTGTACCACGATTGATGCTGTAATGTAGGGCATGATGCCCATGGCAAGGATAGAGAAGTTCATCAATGCTCCACCACCGAAGGTGTTCATCAGATCAAGTACGCCCTGCTGACCGCCTCCCATTTCAAACACGCTCGGATCCACACCGGGAACCGGGATATACGTGCCGATTTTGAAGATGATTAGCATTGCCAGAGTAAAAAGAATCTTACTGCGGATCTCTTTGATTCTGAAGAAATTGGAGATCGTGCCAATCATTAGATCACCTCGTAGCTTCCGCCCTGTTCCTCAATTGCTTTAGCAGCTGAAGCAGAAAACTTATGAGCTTTAATTGTTAATTTTTTCTCCAGAGCACCATTGCCTAAGACTTTGATACCAGATTTTTCATTTTTAACAATGCCATTTTCTTTCAGCATAGCCGGTGTAACTTCAGCGCCTTCTTCGAAACGGTTAAGATCGCTCAAATTTACAACAGCGTATTCTTTACGGTTGATGTTCGTGAACCCGCGTTTAGGAATTCTGCGGAACAGTGGAAGCTGTCCACCTTCGAATGTCAGACCAACACCGCCACCAGAACGGGAGTTTTGTCCATCGTGTCCACGTCCGGATGTTTTACCGTTACCGGAAGACATACCGCGCCCTACACGGTTGCGATTTTTACGAGCGCCTTCTACAGGCTTCATCTCATGTAATTTCATCTTCGCACCTCCTATTTTATAATATCATTATTTTTCTTCGACTGTAACCAAGTGGCTGATTTTTGCAACCTGACCTCTGATCTGAGGTGTATCTTCATGTTCTACAGTTGAGTTTGTTTTCTTCAAACCGAGTGAAGCAACTGTTTTCCTCTGAGATTCAGGCTTGCCGATCAAGCTTTTTTTGAGGGTGATTTTAATCTTTGCCATATCTGTGTTTCCCTCCTTAGTTTCGTAGCTCTTCTACTGATTTACCACGCAATTCAGCAACTTCTTCTGCACTCTTCAGTTCAGTGAGTCCTGTGATCGTTGCGCGTACAACGTTGATTGGAGTGTTCGCACCCAGTGATTTACTCAGGATATCTGTAACACCTGCAAGCTCAAGTACCGCACGGACCGGTCCGCCTGCGATAACACCTGTACCAGGAGCGGCTGGTTTCATGAATACTCTGCCGGAGCTGAAGCGTCCGATGATTTCATGTGGAACAGTACCGTCAACAAGTGGTACTTCGATAAGATCTTTTTTAGCAGCTTCGATTGCTTTTTTGATCGCTTCAGGTACCTCTTGGGCTTTGCCTGAACCGAACCCTACGCGGCCTTTTTTGTCCCCGACAACAACAAGTGCTGAGAAACGGAACTTACGTCCACCTTTTACAACTTTAGCGATACGGTTGATCGTAACCACACGCTCTTCGAATTCTTGTACTTTCTCTTCTCTACGAGCCATAAATGAATTTCCCTCCTTCGATTAGAATTGCAGACCGTTTTCACGTGCGGCTTCTGCCAACGCTTTAATGCGTCCGTGATAGAGATAGCCTCCGCGGTCAAATACTACAGTTTCTACATTTTTATCTTTAGCACGTTTTGCTATGAGTGCGCCTACTTCAGCAGCAGCATCTACGTTAGAGCCGTTTTCACCTTTGAAATCGGGGTCAGTTGTAGAAGCACTTGCAAGTGTAGCCTGCTGGCTGTCATCAATCACTTGTGCATAGATGTGCTGGTTGGAACGGTAGACGTTCAAACGTGGTCTTTCGGCTGTGCCGGAAAGCTTGTTACGCACTCGCTGATGTCTTTTTTGACGCACTTTATTCTTGTCAATTTTAGCGATCATTGATGTTCACTCCTCACTTTAATTATTATTTACCAGTTTTTCCTTCTTTACTACGAACGAGTTCATCTTTGTAACGGATACCTTTTCCTTTGTAAGGTTCAGGTGGACGTACAGCACGGATTTTTGAAGCGAGTGCTCCAACATATTCCTTGTTGATGCCTTCGATTTTCACATTCGTGTTACCCTCCACTGAGATGGAAAGGTCCTCGGAAGGTTCAAATTCAACCGGGTGAGAAAGTCCAACACTCAGGACAAGTTTGCTGCCCTGCATTTGCGCACGGTAACCTACACCAACCAGCTCAAGCTCTTTGGTGAAGCCCTGTGACACGCCTACAACCATGTTGTTGATGAGTGCACGGGTTGTACCATGGACAGTACGGTGTTCTTTGGAATCACTTGGTCTGACGACTTCAAGTGTATTATCTTCCATGTTATAAGTCATATCTTCGTTAAATGTATTTACAAGCTCACCTTTGGGACCCTTTACTGTGACAGTAGATCCGTCAATTGCGACTGTTACATCACTTGGAATTTCAATAATACGTTTACCTACACGGCTCATTAGTTTGCACCTCCTGTTAATTCATTACCAAACGTATGCGAGTACTTCCCCGCCAATATTTCTTTTGCGTGCTTCTTTATCAGTAAGCACACCTTCTGATGTTGAGATAAGAGCAATTCCAAGACCGTTAAGGACTTTAGGAAGTTCTTCCCTCTGTGCATATACTCTGAGTCCAGGCTTGGAGATACGCTTCAGGCCAGTGATGACTCTTTCGTTTTTACTGCTGTATTTAAGGAATACACGGATAACGCCTTGCTTGTCATCTTCGATGTATTCTACATTTTTGACATAACCCTCTGCTTTCAGGATTTCAGCGATTTCCTTCTTGATGTTAGAAGCAGGGATTTCTAGTGTTTCATGTCTGACGATGTTCGCATTTCTAATGCGTGTCAGCATGTCTGCAATTGGATCTGAGATTGTCATTTAAAGTGCCTCCTTTCAATTTATGGCGCTTACCAGCTTGCTTTTTTAACGCCAGGGATCTGACCTTTGTAAGCAAGTTCACGGAAACAAATACGGCAAAGCTTGAATTTGCGAATTACTGAATGTGGTCTTCCGCATCTTTCGCAGCGTGTATATTCTCTTACTTTGAACTTTTGTTCTTTTTGCTGTTTAGCAATCATTGATTTTTTAGCCACAATTTCGCCTCCTTATAACTTACTTTTGAAATGGCATTCCGAACTGGGTAAGCAGTTCACGAGCTTCTTCGTCTGTATTCGCAGTTGTAACGATGACGATATCCATGCCTCTGACTTTGGATACTTTATCGTAGTCGATTTCAGGGAAGATCAATTGCTCTTTCACACCGAGTGTGTAGTTACCGCGTCCGTCGAATGCTTTCTTCGAAATACCTCTGAAGTCTCTTACGCGCGGGAGGGATACCGAGATCAGTTTATCCAGGAAATCGTACATTCTTTCACCGCGGAGTGTAACTTTCGCTCCGATAGGCATTCCTTCACGCAACCTGAATGTAGCGATGGATTTTTTAGCTTTTGTGATTACCGGTTTCTGACCAGTGATTGCTTCAAGCTCTTCAACTGCAGTATCCAGTACTTTTGCATTTTGAACTGCATCACCAACACCCATGTTCACAACAATCTTCTCGATTTTCGGTGTCTGCATCACAGATGTATAATTGAATTTATTAACAAGTTCGCTTTTGATTTGTTCATTGTAACGGTCTTTCAAACGTGCCATTGGATGGACCTCCTTCCATTAACTGATTAGTTCTTTTCGTATTTTACAGCCGGTATCTCTTTTCCGGACTTTACAGCTATTCTCACTTTAGTTCCGTCTTCTTTGAAATCATGACGGATACGAGTGCGTTCGCCTGTTTCAGGGTCAACGTGCATTACGTTGGATACATGGATTGCCGCCTCTGTTTCGAGGATGCCGCCTTCAGGGTTCATCTGGGAAGGTTTCATGTGTTTCTTGATCATGTTGACATTTTCAACAACCACACGGTCTTTTGCAGGGATTGCTTTGAGGACTGTGCCCTCTTTACCTTTATCTTTACCGCTGATTACAACGACTTTGTCTCCGGTTCTTACGTGCATGGGAATCGCACCTCCTTATTTAAATGTGGATTATAGTACTTCAGGTGCAAGTGAAACGATCTTCATGAAGTTGCCTTCACGGAGTTCACGCGCCACTGGACCGAAGATACGTGTACCTCTTGGACCTTTGTCATCGCGGATGATTACACATGCGTTTTCGTCAAACTTGATGTATGAACCATCTTCACGACGTACGCCCGATTTAGTTCTTACGATTACAGCTCTGACTACTTCACCTTTTTTAACAACGCCACCTGGCGTTGCATTTTTTACAGTAGCAACGATTACATCACCGATATTCGCTGTTTTACGGCCTGTACCACCCAGTACTTTGATAGTGAGCACTTCACGTGCACCTGAGTTATCTGCCACTTTTAAGCGGGATTCCTGTTGAATCATGCGAATGGACCTCCTTTACCTTCGATTGTTTAGATGATGACTGATTCTTCAACGATTTCCACGAGACGGAAACGTTTAGTCTTGGACAACGGACGTGTCTCTTCGATTCTTACGATGTCGCCCATTTTCGCTGAATTGTTTTCATCATGAGTTTTATATTTTTTAGAATATTTAACACGTTTGCCAATGATAGGGTGTCTTTTTTGAGTCTCTACCACTACCGTAATTGTTTTGTCCATCTTGTCGGATACAACACGGCCGCGGTAAGTCTTGCGTTCGTTTTTACCTTCCACTGTGTAAACCTCCCTTATAAATTACTGGTTTGCTTTCGCTTCGCTGAGCTCTCTCTCGCGGATAGTTGTTTTCATTCTTGCGATAGTTTTTCTAACCTCTTTGATACGAGCAGTGTTCTCTAGCTGGCCTGTTGCTAGCTGAAAGCGTAGGTTGAAGAGTTCTTCCTTGAGTTCTTTAACGTTTGTTTCGATTTCGGAAGTTGTCAGATCACGGATTTCTTTAGCTTTCATTCGTATCACCACCTAATTCTTCACGTCTTACGATTTTTGTTTTTACAGGCAGTTTATGAGCAGCAAGGCGAAGCGCCTCTTTAGCTACATCTTCTTCTACACCTGCAACTTCGAACATGACACGGCCAGGTTTTACTACTGCGATCCAGCCTTCCACTGCACCTTTACCTGAACCCATACGTACTTCCAACGGCTTTTTGGTATATGGAGTGTGAGGGAAGATGTTAATCCACACTTTACCGCCACGTTTCATATAACGGGTCATCGCGATACGCGCTGCTTCAATCTGTCTTGAAGTGATCCATGATGTTGTTGTAGCCTGCAGTCCGTATTCACCGAATGATACTTCAGTTCCGCCTTTAGCGCGTCCTTTTGTGTCCGGACGGTGTTGACGACGGTATTTTACTCTTTTTGGTAATAGCATTTGTCAATTTCCTCCTTTACTTGTTGTCAGTCTTAACAGGAAGAACTTCTCCACGGTAGATCCATACTTTGACACCGAGTTTTCCGTATGTCGTATCTGCTTCTTCATGTGCATAATCAATGTCAGCACGAAGTGTATGCAGTGGAACTGTTCCTTCACTGTAACCTTCAGAACGTGCGATGTCTGCGCCGCCAAGACGACCAGAAACTTGTGTTTTGATACCCTTTGCTCCAGCTTTGATCGCTCTTCCAAGCGCCTGTTTTTGAGCTCTTCGGAAAGATACGCGGTTCTCAAGCTGACGTGCGATACTTTCTGCTACCAATTTAGCATCCATATCCACTTTTTTAACTTCTATTACATTTATGTGTACTTTTTTGCCGGTAAGTTTGTTGAGAGCAGTGCGGAGTTTGTCGATCTCGCTACCACCTTTACCAATTACCATGCCTGGTTTGCCAGTATGAAGCGCAATGTTCACACGGTTAGCAGCGCGTTCAATTTCCACTTTGGAAACTGCTGCGTCTTTAAGGTTGTTTTCGATATATTCACGGATTTTAAGGTCTTCGTGCAAGAGATCTGCAAAGTCTTTGTCTGCATACCATTTTGCTTCCCAGTCACGGATGACACCTGTACGAAGTCCAATAGGATTTATCTTCTGACCCAAATTAATTCCCTCCTTGTGGTTTTATGCGTTTTCTTCCACTTTGTTTTCTTCAGTTTCTTCTGCAGCCGGTTCTTCAGACACAGCCTCAGAAACTACAACTGTAATGTGGCTTGTACGCTTGTTGATTTTTGTTGCGCGTCCTTGTGCACGTGGACGGAAACGTTTCAATGTCGGACCTTCGTCAGCGTATGCTTCAGATACTACAAGGCTGTCGATATCCATGTCATAGTTATGTTCAGCGTTCGCTACGGCTGATTTGAGTACTTTCTCAACTACCGGCGAAGTTCTTTTATTAGTCAGGTTAAGAATTGCGATTGCTTCTCCAACTTCTTTGCCGCGGATAAGGTCAAGTACCATTCTCGCTTTGCGTGGAGCAATTCTAACTGTTTTAGCAACTGCTTTCGCTTGCATCTTTCGTTCCTCCTTTTATACCGTCTTTAACTTATCTTCTTGTTTTCTTGTCGTCGTTCCCATGACCTCTGTAGGTTCTCGTTGGAGCGAATTCTCCGAGTTTGTGTCCGACCATGTCTTCTGTAACATATACCGGCACATGTTTGCGTCCGTCATATACGGCGATTGTCTGACCGATGAAGTTAGGGAAGATTGTGGAACGGCGTGACCATGTTTTGATTACACTTTTTTTGTTGCTTTCGTTATTCGCTTCAACCTTTTTCATGAGGTGTCCGTCAACGAAAGGTCCTTTTTTAAGACTGCGAGCCATTTAGGCGCCTCCTTCCAATAATGCGTGCGGATATGTCATCCGCACACTATGGTTACTTTATTTCTTGTTCTTACGCTTTCTTACAATCAGCTTGTCAGAGCGGTTTTTACCTCTGCGGGTTTTCTTACCGAGCGTCGGTTTGCCCCAAGGTGACATTGGTGATGGACGTCCGATTGGAGCGCGGCCTTCACCACCACCGTGTGGGTGATCGTTAGGGTTCATTACAGAACCGCGGACTGTAGGTCGCTGTCTCTTCCATCTGGAACGGCCGGCTTTACCGACATTGATCAGTTCGTGCTGTTCGTTGCCCACAGAACCGATTGTTGCACGGCAAGTAGCAAGGATCATGCGGACCTCACCTGAACGGAGTCTTACAAGCACATATTTACCTTCTTTACCAAGGACCTGCGCGTTCGCACCGGCAGACCTTACAAGCTGGCCGCCTCTTCCCGGTTTAAGTTCGATATTATGGATAGTAGTACCTACAGGGATGTCCTTGAGTGCCATTGCGTTGCCCGTTTTGATATCCGCATCCGGGCCGCTCATGATTTCATGGCCAACCTTCACGCCTTTAGGTGCAAGGATGTAGCTTTTCGCACCGTCTGCATATACAACAAGTGCAATGTTCGCTGAACGGTTCGGATCGTATTCTATTGTTGCAATACGGCCTGGCACGCCATCTTTGATACGTTTGAAGTCGATTACTCTGTATTGACGCTTGTGCCCGCCACCTTTATGACGAACTGTCATTCTACCCTGGTTGTTGCGTCCCGCTTTTTTCGGAAGCGGCTGTAATAATGTGCGTTCCGGCGTTGTTGATGTAATTTCTGCAAAGTCGGAACCACTCATATTACGACGAGCGTTCGTGGTCGGCTTATATTTTTTAATCGCCATCTCGTTTTACCTCCTTAATGGTATATCGGCTCTTCTATTTAGAAGATTTCAATAGAGCCTTCTTTAAGTGTTACGATTGCTTTTCTTCTTCTCTTAGTGTAGCCGCTGTAACGCCCCATGCGTTTTTTCTTCGGCTTGTAGTTCATGATATTCACTTTTTCGACTTTGACATCGAAAATTTCTTCAATTGCATATTTCACCTGTGTCTTGTTTGCCCTGACATCCACGTCAAAAGTGTACTTGTCAGAAGACATCAGATCAGCAGAACGCTCAGTGATCACCGGGCGTTGAATGATATCGCGTGCATCCATTACAGAAGCACCTCCTCTGCTTTATTGATAGCACCTTCAGTGAAGATAACACGGTCAGCAGAAAGGATGTCGAGTACGTTGAGTTGCTGAGGAGTCAGGATAGTGACACCCTGCAGGTTACGGGATGAAAGTTCGATATTTACATCTTCGCTTCCGAGTACAAGCAGTACCTTTTTGCTCGCTTCAAGATTTTCCAGGATTGTAAGGAAATCTTTTGTTTTTGGCGCATCCATGGTGAAGTCTTCAACCACCGTGAATGCTTCCTCGTTCACTTTAGCGGAAAGGGCTGAACGAAGTGCCAGACGGCGCATTTTCCTAGGCATTTTGTAGGAGTAGCTCCTTGGAGTCGGTCCGAATACTACTCCGCCGCCGCGGTAGTGAGGGGCACGGATTGTACCCTGACGTGCGTTGCCTGTACCTTTTTGTCTAAAAGGTTTTTTGCCGCCGCCACGTACTGCCGAACGGTTCTTAACGGAATGAGTTCCGCGGCGGAGTGACGCGCGTTGTAGGTTTACAGCTTCGAACAGGACATGCTGGTTGGGTTCGATGCCGAAAATCTCCTGGTTGAGATCTATAGAATTAACCTTAGTTCCTTCTTTTGATAAAACATCTAAGCTTGCCATGTGTTAAATCCTCCTTCCTTATCTATTATTTAACACCTTTTTTAAATGCTGCTGCGATTTTGAGATATCCTTTGCGAGGACCTGGCACGTTACCTTTAACGAGTAGGACGTTGCGCTCAGTGTCCACTTTGACGATTTCAAGGTTTTGAAGCGTGACCGTCTCTCCACCCATGCGCCCAGGCATGTCTTTGCCTTTGAAAACGCGGGCCGGGTCACTCATCTGTCCGATTGAGCCGGGAGCTCTGTGGAAACGGGAACCGTGGCTCATTGGCCCGCGGCTTTGGTTGTGCCGTTTGATGTTACCCTGGAAGCCTTTACCTTTTGATGTTGCTGTCACGTCCACAAAGTCGCCTGCTTCAAATGTATCTACAGTGACTTCTTGACCTACTTCGAATTCATCTGCTTCGAGATTTTTGAATTCGCGTACGAAGCGCTTAGGGGCTGCACCTGATGCTTTTGCATGGCCAGTCTCAGCCTTGTTTGCATATTTCTTTGATCTCGCGCCTTCAAAGAATTCACGCTTGTCGTCGAAACCGATCTGCACTGCATTGTAGCCATCAGTTTCTTCCGTTTTCTTCTGCAACACGACGTTGCCTGCTGCTTCTACTACTGTTACCGGTATGAGCTCGCCGTTTTCACCGAAAACCTGAGTCATACCCACTTTTTTACCTAAGATTCCTTTGGTCATCGAAAGTCGCACCTCCTGCTATATTATAGTTTAATTTCGATGTCCACACCTGATGGCAGGTTAAGCCCCATAAGAGCATCAACTGTTTTTGGTGTAGGGTTGAGAATGTCGATGAGACGTTTGTGTGTACGCTGCTCAAACTGCTCGCGTGAGTCTTTGTATTTGTGCACCGCACGGATGATTGTGTAAACAGTCTTCTCAGTCGGCAACGGGATTGGACCTGATACGTCCGCACCTGAACGTTTAGCTGTTTCTACAATTTTCTCCGCTGACTGATCAAGCACTCTGTGATCGTAAGCTTTCAAACGAATACGAATTTTTTGTTTTGCCATTATTTTACCTCCTTCTGGTCGTCATCATTGATTGATAGACTTTCTCCACGAAAATTCTCTTTACACGCAAGCCATGGCAAAGCGGCCGGGCGTGTCAGTAACCTCTCGCTTCTTCGATACTAAAAACCCTGCCACCTATGTAGAATGGCGTGTTTTTAACATGAGGACACACATGTCGCTCATTTAAGTCCAACGTTAGATATAATACATGAAAAAAGTGAAAAAATCAACAGTAAACACAAGATTTTTCCACTCTTTTACACGGACTCCTCTTAACCTGGTCCATTATACAATATTCAGTTACATATTACAATATGAATTTCGCTATTCCGTAATGAAAACGAAGTACAGGACGAATATCACGAACAGTGCGTACATCATCGGATGTACTTCTTTTCTCCTGCCCGCCATGATCATGGTGATCGGGTAGAATACGAAGCCGATGGCGATTCCTGTAGCAATGCTGTATGTCAACGGCATCATGAACATGGTAAGGAAAGCAGGCACTGCCACTTCGAACTGGTCCCATCTGACTTTGGACAGGTTGGACACCATCAGGGCGCCGACAATGATGAGTGCCGGGGCAGTCACTTCTGACGTAAACGTCACAATCAGCGGGGATACGAAGATTGCGAGCAGAAACAGCACCCCGGTGACGACACTCGCGAAACCCGTCCGGGCTCCGGCCGCGACACCTGCTGTGGACTCTACATAAGATGTTGTCGTCGATGTACCGAATATCGATCCTGCAATGGTGGCAATGGAATCGGAAAGGAGAGCCCGGTCTGCGCGCGGAAGTTTATTATCCTTAATCATGTTCGCCTGGCTGGCGACACCGACCAGGGTTCCGGCAGTGTCGAAGAAATCCACAAACAGGAATGTCAGGACGACGATCAGGAACTGCATGTTGAAAAACGCCGCCGGGTCTTTGAATGCATCAAATGCGACGCCGAAGGTCGGCTCGATGCTCGGGACTGAGCCTACAATACCTTCAGGCATGGGAACAAGGCCGAAGAACAGGCCGATTACAGCAGTGATGATCATTCCGATGAATATCGCCGCCGGCACTTTCCTCGCCATCAGTATGACTGTAATCACCAGCCCGGAAAGAGTAAGAAGTACCTTCGGGTCGTGGATGGCTCCCAGTCCGACCAGGGTCGCTTCGTCCATTGTGATGATTCCCGCACTCTGCAGGCCGACGAATGTAATGAAGAAGCCGATTCCGGCACTGACCGCCATTTTCATTTCCATCGGTATGGAATTTATGACATACTCCCGCAGGCCGGTAACAGTAAGAATCGCAAAGATTATCCCCGAAAACAGAACCCCTGTCAGCGCTGTCTGCCACGGGATCCCCATGGTGAGGACGACTGTAAATGCGAAGAATGCATTGAGCCCCATGCCCGGGGCGAGTGCGATCGGGTATCTCGCATACAGCCCCATGATCATGCAGCCGATAAACGCTGCAAGGGCAGTAGCTACGAAAACGGCGCCCATATCCATCTTCATGGAGTCAGGTATGCCTTCCACACCCTGCAGGGAAAGGACAGACGGGTTGACTGCGAGTATGTATGCCATCGACAGGAATGTCGTTAGACCGCCGATGATTTCCCGGCGGTAGCTCGTTCCATTTCCTTCAAAATCAAAATATTTTTTCATGAGTATCTCCATTCTTTCATTAGGATGACTGAGCGGCTATATAACCTTAATGATGTCAGAGTCTTCTCCCCCGAGAAACCGGACCATAAGCTTCCGTGTGAGGGGCAGAAATGCCTCTATCAGCCTGCCGAGACCAAGGATGATGATCAGCGTACCGATGAATACCGGTCCGCCGAGCAGAAAGCCGGCAACTGCGGCTCCAAGTTCCATGACATTGCGCGCCATCGAAAGCTTCATATTGAATTTTTCCACCAGCACAAGCATCAGGGTATCCCGCGGGCCCGCCCCGAGGTTGGGTGTGATGTAGAACGCGACACCGAATGCCATGACAAAGAGACCGAGTGCAAAAATCAGAGAATGTGCAAACCAGCCCTCCACGTCGGGGATCAGCCAGTTGAATATATCTATGAACACACCGATTGCAAGCATATTTATATAGACGCCGACTTTAGGCCGGCGCCGCATTCCGATGGCAGTCAGCAGAACAATTACAGCGCCTGTAATAATCGCCCAGGAACCGATTGTCAGACCGAATGTCTGCCAGAGTCCATAGTGCAGGACATCCCAGGAACCAAGTCCCAGAAGGCGGCCTTTGATTGTAAGGGCGATGCCCAGGGCAAGAATGATCAGACCAACGACATAAAAAAGCCAGCGTTTTGCAAGATTCTGTTTCAATTACACACCTTCCTCACCTATCATATCTCAAACAGTTTACGCTTTTGAGAGAAAAAATGCAATACGTGCCCGCCTTCACATGAAGGGTTTAAATCATGCCATAACGGGAAGCTGGGAACCAACGATATAGTGAAGAGGTGGTAATGATGTCACATAGATTTAAACTGGCAGGCATCCTGCTTTCAGCAGGTCTCATCATGGCTGCTTGCGGCGGTGATGGAGAAGACCCGGGCGGAAACGGTGATGCAGAGGACACTTCCGCAGATGAAGGAATGCAAAACATGGAAGAAGACAATGAAGATGCAGGCGGCGGAAACGATACATCAGACGATCAGCCCGATTCTTCCGGCAGCAGTTCTTCTGAAACGATTTCGCAGGAGGACATCAATCATGAGGCCCGGGAGGCCGTGGATGCCGCCATGGAGAACTATGACGGCAGACTCACCCAAATCGAGCTTGATCATGAAGAAGGCCAGTGGGTATATAAGTTAGATATGGAACAGAACAGCGAAGAATACGAAACCAGTCTCTCAGTCGACGACCTGTCGGTCATCAATGAACAGGCCGAAACGGACGATGATAAAGATTCAGAAGACCAGTTTGAATACGGTGATGCCATGACTGCTGAAGAGGCAGTCCAGACAGCCATTGATGAAGCGGGGGGCAGCGGAGATATTGAAGGATGGTCGCTCGACAGGGACGACGGTGCGCTGGAGTATGAAATAGAGCTGAAGAATACAGATGATGGTGATGCCGACATTACAATCGATGCTGAGTCGGGGGAGGTCACCAGCACAGATTATGATAACGGCGATGATGACAGCGACTGATGATTTCATGATGGAAGCAGACCGGAATCAGAGAGCCTGATTCCGGTTCTTATTTATGTAAATAAAATGTAACGACTCATTTATGCATATCAATGTGATTATGATATGATACAACTATAATTCAAGGTGGTGATATTCATGGATTTAGATTATAAACTTCTCGAACTGAAGAATGAATACGTCCGTATCCAGGGTGATTTGGAAAAGCTGGAATCCACTGGCAACAATACTTCCAAGATGGAAGAACGTCTTGCCGTGATTGAGCAGGAGATCTCTGAAACCAAAGCTGCTCTCAGAAACCAGAAATAAAGTATAGGAAGTGCGCGACATGAAAAATATGATTTCGCTTATCATGATCATTCAGTTTTTAATATATTTCGGATTCAGCATGATCATCCCCGTCATCCCTCAGCTGGTGACGGACCTTGGCGTATCCACGACACATATGGGCTGGCTGCTTGCGGTCTATTCACTGGCAAGCTTTTTGTCCGCCCCCTTTTTCGGCAGGCTGAGTGACCGTTTCGGCCGTCGTCCGCTTCTTTTATACGGACTGCTCGCCTTCAGTTTCAGCTTTCTCATCTTCGGTATGTTCATCGATGTACTTTGGGTACTGTATGTTAGCCGCTTAATAGGAGGCGCCGCCGCGGGTGCGCTTTATACGGCGACCACGAGCATGGTTGCCGACATTACTACACGAGAGGAGCGCACCAGGTACATGGGCCTTGTCGGTATGTGCATAGGGCTCGGCTTCATATTCGGACCGGGCGTCGGCGGGTTTTTGGCCGGCATCAGTCTGAGCTTTGCCTACTACACGACGACCGTTGTCATCATCGGAGCCCTTCTGTTCAGCATCATCAAAGTGCAGGAAACATACCGGCCGGGAGCCTACACCAAAAAACGGATCGCACTTGCCGGCGATTACTTTATCCAGCCGGTCGGCATCCTTCTCATCTGTACGTTCTTTGTAATGCTGACGATGAGTGGTATGGAGAGTACATTCCAGCTCCTCGGCATAGAGCGCATCGACATCACTCCGACTCAGATGGGAATTTTATTCTTCATCGGAGGAATTTTCAATGCAGGTGTACAGGGGGGCATCATCGGGAGGCTGAAGGACGGCCAGGAATACCCGGTCATGATCATCGGGCAGGCGATGGCGCTGCTTGCTTTCGTCATGCTGCCTTTCATGCCGAACCTGCTCTATGCAGGAGTATGTATCGTACTGTTGATGTCGGGTAATGCATTCGTTAAAACACTGCTGACTTCCCAGATCACCAAAGAAGGAGAACAGCACGAGATGGGACGGCTGACCTCAACGACATATTCACTCGACAGCCTGGGCAGGATTTTCGGTCCGCTCGTATTCAACTATCTGTTCGTGATTACAGCCGGCCTTCCGTTCTGGGTGGGAGCCGCCCTCACGATATTCTCAACATACTTCATATTCCAATACTATCGGAAAAGGAGGAGAATGGCATGATTCTGCCGATTCTGATGCTCCTGATGTATCTCATCGTCAGTGCAGCGACCATACTGGTCCTGCGCAGCCGGACACTTGACATTCTGAGGGTGCTCGCCGGCATTGCCTTTTTGCTTCTGGCGACCGTCACTTCCCTCAACATGAGCAACCCTGCCAGTATCCTGACATTCGCACTTGCACTGTGCGTATTCATTTCGGTCGAAATTACCGGCTTCAAGCAATACAGGGGAGATGTGGACCGCCTGTTCATGATCCATGCATTTACAATCATGCTGGCTGCTGCCTATATAATTGTACTGTTCACAGCATAACCCCGGCGGACAGGAGGTGTTCCATGAGACGGGTCATACTGACATTGCTGATATTGATGCAGCTTATGTTTTTCATCAATTACATCATTAACGACGGCATAATATTCTTCAACATATATGTATGGTCCGTCCTGGGAGGCATTTCCCTGGTTACAGGGTGGCGGGCCGTAAAAGTCGGCCCCAACCTCTATGAGAACCGGAGGGTGCACTCCGGCCTCTCCCTTACCCTGTTCATCCTTTCGATTGCTTCGTTCCTCTTCATACTGCTCATCGTTTTCACCAAGCCCTACTTCCTTCATATTATAACGGGGTAGAAAAGCGGGACCGCTCACGCGGTCCCGCTTCTCTGTTCCGGAGACAATCATGATTCCCCGGGCAAATATTTCTCTTCATCACGGCTGTGGCGCCAGTTGACACCAGCATACCTTCATAGATACCGCCTGAAAATAACCTTTCGATTTTTATCAGTCTTCCGTAAAGATGTCCTCGCCGTACCAGTCTTCTGAAATGCGGGTCAGGGTGCCTTCCTGCTTCAGCTGACCGATGACTTCATTTATATCTTCAATCAGTGCCCTGTTCTCTTCTGTATCCTTGAAGGGAAGACCGACCGGCTGACTGCCGAATGGTTCCCCTGCAATTTTCAGTGGAATATCCTTATCATTGATCATCGCCAGCAGCTGTTCGCGGCCGTAGATATATGCATCAAGCTTGCCGCTCCCAACATCCCTGTAGACCACCTCGTTATTTTCATAGTCGACAATATTTCCGCCGTGTTCCGGATACTGGTCCTCCAGCACATTCTGGAAGTTGGTCCCGAGTATCGTTCCAACATCCTTCCCTTCGATGTCTTCGACCGATTGTATCTCTTCATTGCCCGGGGCAGCAGCAATGGCCGCCTTTGAGTTGTAATAAGGATCAGTGAATATGTACTTTTCGCCCCGTTCCGGGGTGAGCGCAAAATTGCTCGCCGTGTCCACGTTGCCGGTATCCAAATTGGCAAGTACACCGGTCCAGTCGGTGAGCACCCATTCTATTTCATACCCGAGCTCATCAAAAATTGCGTTGTAAATGTCCACATTGAACCCTTTCATCTCACCGTCCTGCTGGTAAGAGGTTGGATAACCATCAGGTGACGAACCGATTTTTATCACTTTGTCACCCCCCGATGCAGAAGCACCGTCCCCATTGTTACAGCCTGTAAGAATCAGCATGAAAACCAAAAGTAAAAATGTCCATTTTTTCATTGAAACCCTCCTCCGCTTAAATCATATCAACATAATAGGAATTAGATTTGATTCTATCATGCCGGAAACATACGGACAAGGATGCCAGTTATAGAACTTTGATGGTCTGCTTATAGAAGAATGTTGTGCAGAAATTTAAAAAACCGCTGAATTCTCAGCGGCCTTTCCTTCTGTTCCTTATCAGCTGGTTCAATTTGACTTTTCCTTTCTGGAACATCGGCACACCGACTTCCGCCAGTGTATACAGCGGCTGATTGATCACATAGTCAAATTCACCGATCTTTTCACTGACTTCTGTCCCCCAGACTTTTTTGAACTGCCATAATCCAAAATGCGGGGAATCCTGAGTCGGGGAAACACTGACCCCGCCGAAATCGTAGGTTTTCGCACCGTTGTCACGGGCATATTTCATCATTTCAAACTGCATGTTGTGGTTCGGCAGATACTCTCTGTAGCTGTCGGATGATGCCCCGTAAAGATAGTAGGATTTGTGACCCGACTGAGCGAGCAATGCCCCGGAGAGTATGATGCCATCCGGATGCTCCTGTTTGATAACCTCGATTTCGACGAGCTGTTTCGAGAGTTTCTCCCTGCGGTTCCAAAGATCTGCCAGCTGGTTATCCTTTTTGCCGCTGTCTTTTTTTCTGCCTGTCTTCTCGATATCCTTCTCCACTTTCACAAGGTCCTCCTGAAGAGATGCGGATACATCTTCGGGGATGAGTTTCACCAGGAACAGTTCCAAATGGCCGTTCGGGTTCAGATGATCATACATAGATTCAAAATAGGTGATATCACGTGTCAGGAAACCGTCACGCTCCCCTGTTTCTTTCATCAGTTCCACAAATGTACCGAGCTCTGCACGGCCCGCCTTATACACCACTGTTCCCCGGCGGGATGCGTTCCGGACTTTTGTCCGGTTATTGCGTTCAAAACTCTGCAGAAGTTCCTTGTCATCTTTGTCGATGTCTGCCACCATGGTCTGGCGGGGCTGGATGTTATCTTTGCTCATGCCATCCTGCAGGCCGCGGTGGCGGAAGCCGAGCGACTTCAGGAATTTTATGGTGCTGCGATGCTTGTCAAGCGGCAGGTCCGGATCGATCTTGATGGCATAGGCATTTTCATCCCCTGCAATCTTCAGAGCCTCCTTCAGCATGAATTCAACGAGCGGCCTGTTGTTAAAATCGCAGACGAATCCGCGGGAAATATAACACAGTGTGCTCCCGGTCTTCGGAACTTTCTTGAACAGGAGCATTGCCGTTCCGAGTACCTCCCCCGTTTCATCACCGACGGCAATCCGTCTGGAGTACCATCCGGTCAAGCGTTTGGACTGTGCCCAATCCGTCAGTTGCAGTAAATCACCGAAGGGGTGGGACTCGACGAATCTGTTGTGTTCTTTATTAATAATATTCAATAGTTTAAGCATAATAGTCTCCATTTCAATAATATCTGATATAATTGGCTGGAAAGAAAGGGGGCAGATGAATGAGACTTACCATTCTGGCTGTTCTTGCAGCTTTAAACATTTTCAGCAGTTTCCAGCTGAGTGCATATTCCAGCGGCGATCTGATTGCGCTGATGAGCGTGCGCATCATTCTTGCCGTCATCACATTCATGCTGAGCCTCGCATATGTTCTCGTAAGGGGCACCCGCCCGATGATCATAATGAGCATCATAACTGCACTGATCGCCCTTACCCACATCGGATTGATTGTCTATATGAACTTGTAGATTGCCCCTTTGTATATTGCAGACTCGCCGTCCATCCCCACTTCCAGGGTGATGGATGGTTTTTCGTTCTGCGAAAGTTCAACACGTGTACGGGAGTCGATTTCCCCCTCCCAGATGCCGAGCACATCATAGAACGCCTCCCATACATGGATATCCGCAACTTCCTGCCGTATGGTGATGGCGGGATGGGGGGATTTGCCACGAAACGCTTCAATCCGCTTCATCCGGTCCTGTTCCGGCTCATCCCACTGGATGAAAAAGGGGAATATCTCAGCGCCGCTTCCAACATACAGCAATTTCCAGCTGATGGCCTCCCCTTTTGTCACGCGCTCCATTTCAACCGGGCCATGGACAGTAAAACCACGGGCCAGAAAACGCTCGGCCAGACCTTTGATGTCATCAGTGCTTAAAGCATAGCGGATAAAGCCTTCTTCATAATCCAGCGTGTCAATCGTAGCCGCAAAAGATCCCCCGCCCTCTTCCAGGTGCGTGCAGAATGCTTCCTTGTCTTCAATCGCCAGATATTCCACATACCTGTAATCAAAATATGACAGCAGATTGGCAGTACCGAAACGCTCATGCCTGCCGCCCGAGTGGATGGGCAGAACGGGGTCCTCCTCCACTTCCTTCAGCTGATTGACATAGTGTATGATATGATCGAATTTCACCATTCCAGTCACCTCTTTTTTTAACTATATCATAATATCACGCCTGCTCCACGAAATATACTGCAGCGAAAAACAGCCCCTTCCGCATAGGAAGGGGCTGTCTCGCTCTATGCTTTTATAACGTCCGGGCCGTCAGCTTCCATCTGCCCCCGCTCTTTTTCACGTACTTCTTTTGTAGAGATGCGCTCACCAGAATACATATCGAAAAAATGGCCTTTATTCATATCGAAGGCGAATTTCACAACATCTCCCGGGTTGAGTTCGTTCCTCGCATCGACACGGGAGATGAACTCCTGACCTTCCAGTTCGGAGTAGAGCATGATTTCGGAACCAAGCAGTTCACTCACTTTGACTTCTGCTTTGAATGCAGATGCGAGCGCCGATTCCACGAATACTGCCTCTTCCCTTATATCCTCCGGCCGGATGCCGAATTTCAAGGCTTTGTTGTCGTATCCTTCATCGATGAGCATGCGGCGTTTCGCTTCCGGTATGGTGATTTCCGTATTGCCGATCACGAGCTTTCCGTCTTTGATTTCGGCATCAAATATGTTCATTGCCGGCGAGCCGATGAACTGTGCCACAAAGACATTTTCCGGGAAATCATAAACTTCCTTGGGCGTGCCCACCTGCATGATATCCCCCTCGTTCATGACGACGATCCTGGTCGCCATGGTGAGCGCCTCCGTCTGGTCATGAGTGACATAGATCGTCGTCGTTTTCAGGCGTTTGTGCAGCTTGGTAATTTCCGCACGCATTTGAACTCTGAGTTTGGCATCAAGGTTGGAGAGCGGCTCATCCATCAGGAAGACATTCGCTTCGCGGACGATTGCACGTCCCAGGGCGACGCGCTGCCGCTGTCCGCCGGACAGCGCTTTAGGCTTCCTGTCCAGAAAGTCTGTCAGACCGAGGATTTCAGCCGCTTTTTCCACCCGCTCTTTGATTTCCGGCTTAGGTACCTTTCTGAGTTTGAGTCCGAAAGCCATATTATCGTACACGCTCATATGCGGATAGAGAGCATAATTCTGGAATACCATTGCGATATCCCTGTTTTTCGGCTCCACATCATTCATCCGTTTGCCGGCGATGTAAAAGTCCCCATCAGTAATATCCTCAAGCCCTGCAATCATGCGGAGAGTCGTGGATTTCCCGCACCCCGAGGGCCCGACGAGCACGATGAATTCACCATCATATATTTCCAGGTTGAAGTCGTGTACGACTGCAGGACCGTTATCATACGTCTTCTTTATGCTTTCGAGTTTCATTTCAGCCATTAGACCACTCCTCTAAGCCCACCACATATCGGCCGGCTCTTCTTTTATGATTACACCCTGCAGATTCCGGACCGCTGTCCGGAATCCCTCTTCAATGGACATCAGCCCGTCTTCATGTTCTATGGAGACAACATGGTCATACCCGTACGTCCTGAGCGCACTCATCATATTTGACCATTCATCCATGCTGTGGCCAAGACCGACACTCCTGAACGTCCAGCTCCTGTCACTGATCTTACCGTACGGATTCATATCCAGATATCCGTACATGTTCAGATTTTCCGGGTCGATGTAAGTATCCTTGGCATGGAAATGATGGATTGCACCCTCACGGCCGAGTATTTTGATGGCCACCACAGGATCGATTCCCTGCCACCACATGTGGCTTGGATCGAGATTTGCCCCGATGTACGTATTTGTCCTCCTCCTGAGCTCAAGCATCGTATGCGGCGAATGCACCAGGAACCCACCGTGCAGTTCCAGCCCGATTTTCACATCGTGCACCTCAGCCAGTTCAGCAATTCCCTTCCAGTATGGCACGAGACGGTTCTCCCACTGCCATTCCTTGATTTCGGAATACTCTTGTGGCCATGGGGTCACGGGCCAGTTCACTGAAGTGTCCGTTTCGTTTCCGGCCGGTGTACCGCTGAACGCATTGACCACCGGGACGCCCATCATGGCAGCCAGTTCAATCGTCTTCCTGAGCACTTCATCAGATTCTTTCCTGAATGCATCATCCGGCGAAATCGGGTTGCCGTGGCAGCTGAATCCACTGATTGAAAGCCCCCGCTTTTCAAATTCGGACAAATATTCACTGCGCGCCTCTTCGGAGCCGAGCAGTTTGTCCACATTACAGTGGGCACTGCCCGGGTAGCCGCCTGTCCCCACTTCCACTGCATCAAGCCCCGATGCCTTCACATAATCCAGCATCTCCAGAAATTCCATGTTTTGGAACAATGGATTAAAAACTCCCAGTTTCATATATTAAACCTCCTAAAGTCTTACACTGCGCTGTTCTTGTGAACTTTTGTATATCGCTTCAATGATTTTCGACACTTCCATCGCTTCATGTGACTTCACCCGCAGCGGAGTGCCGTTTTTCACTGCCGAAATGAAATCCTGCGCCTGCAGTCTGCTGTATGGTTCATCGACCTTTATATAGTCAATGCGCATCGTCGTCATCAGGTCTTCATCCGCCTGGTTGACTTTCATATCAAAAACGTCGAGGCCGGCATCGACACCAGAGATGCTGATATGATTCTCATCCTCGGGTATATTCGCAGCCCAGCTCGTTTCAAACAGCATCGATGCACCGTTGTCGAAACGGATGAATGCACTCACATGATCCTCGACTTCAAATGTATCCCTGTTGAAATGTCCCCATTCGTTCACCGTATTCGTCCTGCTGAGATGATTGTATGTGGAACTGGACACTTCCACCGGTTTCACATCCCCCATGAGATACATCGCCAGATCCAGCAGATGGCAGCCGTAATCGATCAGTGCCCCTCCGCCCTGAAGTTCCTGGTTGGTGAATACGCCCCATCCCGGGACTTTACGGCGTCTAAGGCCTTTGACACGCACAACGATCGGAGCGCCGATGATGCCCCTCTCAATAATCTTTTTAGAGGCGATCGCCTCCTTCATGAAACGGTAGTGATAGGCGATATGCAGTTTGACACCATTGCGCTGCTCCGCTTCGATCATCCGGCGGCACTCCTCGGCCGTAAGGGCCATCGGTTTTTCGCAGAGGACGTGCTTTCCGTGGTTCATCGCATCGATGCTGATAGACGCATGAAATTTATTCGGCGTGCAGATCACCACCGCATCGACGTGCGGGTACATATCTTCGATGGCCGTGTAAACTCCGGATATTCCGAGTTCTTCCGCCACCTTCACCGCCCGTTCCCGGTCGATGTCCTGCACCGCTGTTATTTCGACTTCATCCAATGTTCGGAAAGTCGGGATGTGACGGCCGGTCGCAATACCGCCGACACCGATGAAACCCAGTCTTACTCTAGACATCTACAACACCTGTTCCCCAGTAATAATTTTATCTTTCCTGTCCGATTCGAATGCGTCCAGTATGATGCGTACAGAATTTTTAGCATCCTCCGCCGTCACAGGGACACGTTCTCCGCCTTTAAGAGCCGAGATGAAGCGGTCCATGACCTGTGATGACTTGCTCTGTCCGGCATCATCATTCGTCTGGATGCCGCCATAATTTTCTTTCAGCACTTCACCGTCCGTCCCTGTAAAGATGAATGAATGCCTGTCATCATTGAGCAGCCGGAGCACACCCTTCTCGCCGTATATCACAGTCGAGTTATCCTCTGCTCCGTAGAACGACCAGCTCGCCTGCAGTGTCCCGATAATCCCGGATTCCGTGCGCAGCACACATACCGCGTTGTCATCGACATCCGAAAAATCTTTGGCCTTTTTCGAAATCATACCGCCGACCTCTGTCACCTCTTCGCCCAACAGGAACCTGATCAGATCGGCCTTATGGACTCCGAGATCTCCCATCGCGCCCATGGCCGCCTGACTCTCTTTGAAGAACCAGCTATCCCTGCCGTCCACGCTCCATCCTTCAGGCCCGCCATGGCCGAAAGTCGTACGGAAAGAATAAATTTTACCCAGCCTGCCGGAAGTAATCCATTCCCTCGCCACTTCATGCTCTTTGACAAAACGCTGGTTATGTCCGATCATGAGCTGGCCCGCCGAACGCTTCTCAGCTTCAATCATCGCGTCCATTTCCGGAAGCGTCACACCCATCGGCTTCTCGCAAAGCACATGCTTGCCCGCTTCAAGCGCCGCAATCGCAATTTCGGCGTGCATATGGTTCGGGGTGCATACACTGACCGCATCCACATTACGGTCGGCAATGAGTTCCCGGTAATCTTCATAGGCGGCACCGCCATGCAGCACCTTCTGCTCCTCTGCACGCGAATACACCCTGTCACAAAAAGCGACAAGTCTGACATCTACGTTTCCACTGTATTCCGCGATGTGGCGTTTAACACCGATGCTGCCACATCCGATGACTCCGACATTAATCATTATGATTCCCCTTTATATCCTCTAGTGGTTGATAATTTCCATAATAGTGGCGCGTTCCTTTGGACGATCCGACCCATTCCACACCATTTTGTATGACCTTCTGCACATTTTCATCATAGTAGGTCGGGTGCGTTTCATGTCCCGGGCGGAAATAGAAAATCTTGCCGTTGCCGCGCTTGAAGGTACAGGCGCTTCTGAACACCTCTCCGCCCTCAAACCAGCTGAGCATGATCAGTTCATCCGGGGCCGGAATATCAAAGTGCTCCCCGTACATCTCCTCTTCAGACAGCTCAAAATACTCCCCCAGCCCAGAGGCAATCGGATGCGCAGGATCCACTATCCAGATCCGTTCCTTCTCATTCGCCTCACGCCACTTAAGGTCGCATGAAGTACCCATGAGCAGCTTGAATGGTTTGGAAAAATGCGCCGAATGGAGCACCACAAGCCCCATGCCCCGAAGGACATGCTGACGGACCTTTTCCGCAATCTCATCCGACACCTCATCATGTGCCTTATGCCCCCACCATACCAGGACATCCGTCCTATCCAGTACTTCATCAGTAAGACCGTGCTCCTCATCATCCAGCGTAGCCGTTGTCACCTCATGCCCGTTCAGGAAAGAGGCAATCTGCGCATGGATGCCGTCAGGATAGACCCCGCGCACCACGTCAGACTCATTCTCATGCCTATACTCGTTCCATACCGTCACTTTCATCAGGCATCCTCCTTTTAGTAGATTGACGTTCGATAATCGAAGTCGGGATAATGATATTCTTCTTCAGTTTGTCAGGGTTTCTTATTAAATCGATAATTTCGTTTCCGGCTTCCCTGCCAAGTTCACCCGGGAATATATCCACCGTCGTCTGGGGCGGAGAAGCGAACTTCGTTAACAATGAATCATTGAAAGTTGCAGTTGCAACATCTTCCGGAATACGGACTTCCAACTGATATAATGCGGAAATCACTTTTGCATTGAGTACTGCATCCAAAGTCAATATTGCTTCCGGCCGGCCTTCTTCCAGTACATCAGCAATCAGCTTCTTCAATGGCCTGCTGTCATTATCAGAGTTTATAATCTTATCTTCTGCAGAAATACCCGCTTCATCGAGCGCTGTTTTAAAACCTTCAACCCGGTCATGTGAGACAGCGAACACTTCGTTGTCCACTATCATTCTGATGTCTCTGTAGCCGTTTTTAACAAGTAGCTCTGTCATGGTTTTTGCAGCATTCACATTATTATTATCCACGTAAATGCCATTGTTCATATCAAAGATATTCTTACCAATGACAACAAATGGAAAATCTATTTCATGCAGATAAGCAACGACAGGATCTTCCTTTTTTGAATACAGCAGAATGAAACCGTCAACCTGTCTCGAATTGATAAGCTCCTTCACTTCATGCAGCAGAGAGTCATCATCGGTAGTGGAAGTCGTCAATGTCGAGAAGCCATGCTCCCTGCATGCTTCAGATACTCCCAGGTTGACATCTGAAAAGAACGGATTCAGATTAACTTCATGAATGCCGCTTTTCAGCACCAATCCAATCGTATAGGATTGGTTCGTAACCAGATTCCTTGCTGCAATGTTGGGTGAATAACCTATTTCTTCCATGATCTTTCTCACTTTTTTCTTTGTTGCACCGCTTATACCATCATGATCTTTTATCACTCTCGAAACTGTGGAGGGTGAAACACCAGCTAGTTTAGCTACATCTTTAATCGTTACCATTATGTGTTACTCCTCCTGTCTACTTCACTGCGCCATCGGATACTCCTTTGATGATATGCTTCTGGGCGATGAAATATCCGATAACCACCGGAATGATTGATATTGTCAGCCCTGCGAGCGCCAATGTCCACTGTTTGGTGTACTGGCCAAAGAACAGGAATAATTTCAACGGAATCGTTTCATCTCCTCTTCCCAGCACCAGACTTGGAAGGAGGAAGTCATTCCATATCCAGATAACGTTGAGTATGGCTACTGTAACGCCTATCGGCCGAAGCAATGGGAAGATTACATGCCAGAAAGTCTGCCATTTTGTAGCCCCGTCAATCTTCGCTGCCTCATCCAGTGAAACAGGAATATTTTTCAGCGCACCATGGTAAAGGAACAGTGAAAGCCCCGACCCGAAACCGATATACATGAAAATCAGGCCACCTTTATTTAGGCTCTGCAATTCACTGAATATCTTAATGAGCGGAATCATGACAGCCTGGAACGGTATAAGCATTGAAGCAACAAACAAAAAGAACACGAATCCGCTGATCTTACTTTTATTCCTTGACAATGCGTATGCCGCCATTGCAGAGAAAAAGACGATACAGACTATGCTCACAGTAGTAATCAGAAAAGAATTGAAAAATGTTCTTAAAAAGTCCAATCCCTGAAAAGCATTGATGAAATTATCAAAGATGGGTTCTTTTGGAGGCGCAAGTGTATTCTCAAACATTTCCCTTTTTGATTTGAAGGCGTTAACAAGCATTATATAGAAAGGTGAAAGCCATAGTAAACCAAGAGCTATCCCTATAATTTCCAATATGATGCGGCCTCTTGATTTTTTCTTTTTCATTACAGCTCCACCTCCTTCTTCTTATTGTAGTAAACCTGGGTGAGACTCAGGATTGCCACGATGATGAAAAATACTACTGCTTTTGCCTGGGCCATGCCCATCGTATTCATGGCAAAGGCCGTATCAACAATATCCATCGCGATCATTTTTGTAGAGCCGCCCGGTCCACCGCCTGTAAGAGAAAGGTTCTGATCATAGATTTTAAATGACCCCGAAAGAGTGAGGAACATGCTGACTGTAAATGCCGGTGCAACAAGAGGCGCAATGACGTTTTTCAGCTTCTGCATGTAGTTCGCACCGTCCATATCCGCAGCCTCCAGCAGTTCGTCCGGTATGCTCTGAAGGTATGCGATATAAATGATCATGATATAGCCGGCCATCTGCCATACATGAAGGATAACCATTCCCCAAAAACCGGTCGCTGGTGTTGCCAGCCATCCCTGGAGCATTTCTACACCCATTGCACTCCCGATTGCATTAAAAATGTTTGTAAAGATGAACTGCCATATAAACCCGAGTATTAGACCGCCGATAAGGTTGGGCATGAAGAATATTGTCCTCAGAATATTTTTCGATTTTATGTAGCTCGTAACAATCAAAGCTAAAGAAAAGCCGACGATATTGATGATCACGACTGTTACAATCGCATATTTGAAAGTGAACCATAACGAGCTGAGGAAGGTTGGATCACTCAGAAGATTTGCGTAATTATCAAAACCCTTGAATACAGGAGTCTGTGCCATATCACCTGACCATTCAGTCAGTGAGTAATAGATTCCCCATACGAAAGGAACAACGACCACTATTAGCAAAGCAGCCAATACCGGCGCAAGAAATATCCAATACATCAGACTTTTGGTTTTCATATATTAACACCTCTTTTATGAAAGGGAGGAGCAAAAATTCTGCTCCTGCCCCCATCTTTCTATTATCGATTCTCTTCCCAATATTCTTTCGAATTCTCCATGGCTTCATCCCAGGTAATTTCATCGGAAAGGTATTGCTGGACATTGTTTCCAAATACATCTTCAGAGAATCCGGTCGGGTATCCAAGGAAGACCCATCCGCTTGTATTACCTTCTTCGGTATATTCATAAATCTCTTTTGATAGTGGATCTGATATTTGAGAAGTATCGTAATTTTCAAATGCAGGAATGAAGTTGAATTCATTCAGGACAATCTCCTTGCCCGCGTCCGATGTGTACATCCAGTCCAGGAATTCTACAGCCGCTGTCTGTACTTCTTCGTCCGCACCTGAGTTTACCACCCAGTACTGGGGAACCCCGACCGGCATTTTGGATTCACCATCAACCGGAATCGGCAAGATTCCGGAATTTTCCGCCACTTCCGGTGCAATCTGCTCTACAGAAGGATATGCCCAGTTGCCCTGTTGGATCATGGCTACTTTCCCCATGGAATAAAGCGCCTCAACCTGCTGGGAATAATCCAGGCTCAGAACAGGTGTCACAGAATATTCCGCCTGCATATCAATGTATGTCTTAAGTTCTTCAGAAAGTTCAAATTCAACAGTGTCAGCTGCAAATGCATCCATTACGTTATTATTGAATTCAGGAGCAAGGAAGGAACTGCTGGTGTGGTTGCCGTAAACCCACCTTTCTTTGCCCGGGAATGCATAGACTGCATCAAGACCAAGCTCCTCCTTCATACTATCCAGTTTTTCTGTAGCCGCCTGAAGGTCTTCCATTGTAGTCAGCTCTTCAGGGTTTATACCCGCTTCATCGAGTATCTGTTTGTTATAGATCAGCCCGTAACCTTCAAGGTTGTATGGGATACCGTATACCTGATCATCAATGGTAACCGCATCTAAAGTTCCATCCAAAGCAGTATCTACGGCTTCTGAATCTTCAATTGGTGCGATACGGTCCTTGTGGTCCTCATAATCCTGTGGTCCGCCAATGTTAAAGATATCCGGCTCTTCTCCTGATGCGATTTTGGATTTGAGTGTAGCACCGTAATCATTTCCTCCGCCTACAGTCTCAACGTTGATAGTTACATCAGGATTCTCTTCTTCGTACTGTGCAATGAGTTCTTCGAACTGCTCACGAAATTCAACTTTGAACTGGTAAACGTCGATTGTCACTTCTCCGTCACCGCTGCCCCCTTCTCCGTCACTGCCTTCTGAAACAGAGCCACCACCATCGCCACTGTTTCCACATGCACCCAGCAGAAGCGTCAATGACAGCAATAACGAACAACCCCACTTTGTTTTAGACATTTGAGTACCTCCTCGGTTATGTAAGCGTTATCAAACGCTTGTACAGATGATTTTATATTTAGAAAACATATAAGTCAAGATATTTTTGCAAACGATTGCATAGTATTATATGCATATTTGACAATGTTTAAGGTGATTATAAATTGTATTATAAAGTTTTTATTGCAAACGATTGCGTCAGAGTGTTCACTCCTCCATTTTATCATTCAATTAAAAAACCCGAATTCCACCGGCCATGGATTTCGGGTTATTTTTCAGGTTTCATTCAGATGTCTCTTTTTGTTCCCTGCTGTAATGCTTCAGTATTTCCCGTGCAAAGTCGTTCATATCCCCGACGTACTCGAATATACCTTTCAGTACCGGATATATGTTTTTGATACCGGCTTCACCAAGGGTGGATACTATGAATGATATGATGTTCAGCTTCCTCAGTTTGAATACTGTACCGAACAGCGTTGCCAGCTGGCTGAGGTACTCCTTCGATTTCATCCCTGTGTTATCCGTCTTTTTGGCCTTGTTGATGTAGTCTGCGGCCCTGGGTATCGCCCTGACGATTGTTTCGCCATCTTCGGGGGTGACTTCGAAATGTGCTTCTGTCATCTCCTCTATGGAGCGATATGCTCTCTGGAGAATGATATCCTTCAACCCCGGCGATAATAGTTTAGACGCAAGGGTATTGAGTCTTTTATTCAAAAATTTCTCCATGTACTCCGCACTGTGCACCCGCCTGGCGAACTCTTTGTCCTTCGCTTCGAATATCGGCTGCAGGGCGGCTTGGAGCCCTTCGATTCCGATATTGTCCCTGACGCTGACGAAATGATAATTGAGCGGCTGGGAGAGGTGCTTTTTGAATGTGACATGCAGTTCCGTGTCTTTGTCATGCATGAGCATCTTCTGCTCCCTCGCTCCTGATACGTCGACCAGTGTGTCGGATTTGCTGTAGATGAAGGTGATACCCGTCTTCCTTTTTGCAAGGAAGCGGATGATTTCCTCATCCGCTTCCCTGATTTTTGATGAGAAGACATACAGGACATGGCCGAGATCTGCTTTGCGGATCAGTTTCTTATATTGTTTCGGGGAGTATTCAGTCGTGCCTACACCGGGAAAATCGAGGATTTGCCCCCGTTTTCCGTATTTATGGGAAGAGATCGTACGCGTGGCATCGGTCCGGGTGGAAATGTGTGTATCGGCCCCGGCCAGTGCACTGACCAGCGCGCTTTTTCCGGCGTCTACCTGGCCCATCACTCCGATGCGGTAGTCGATTGTGCCCTCGATATATTTATGGAAAGCCTTGACCAGTGGATGTCCTCCGGACATAATACTCACCTCTCTAGTTAAATAGTGTCTTCGTTCTCCTTACCCATGTAATAGCTTATCATGAGACCTGCGATGAATACGGCGATCGTAGTCAGCCAGGTCAGCGGTGTCGCGGGCAGTCCCGGATAGATTGCAAAGACGGATCCAAGGACCAGACCGAGTATCGCCGCATATGTCAGATATGTGTAATGGCGCAGCATATACTGGATGATCCGGCTCGCCACGAGCAGTCCCGAAAGAATTCCAAGCCCTGCAGCAATCAGCATGGGAAGCACAGCGAGATTCAGAGATGTCAGCTCACTCAGTGAGTAGATGATGATGGAATACGAACCGAGAAGCAGGAGGACAAGCGAGCCTGAAATCCCCGGCAGCAGCATCGTTGCTGAAGCCAGCATTCCGCTGAAGAACAGTTTGATGAGGAGCGGCGCTGTAACCGGTACCCCCTCTGCCGGCATCTCTTCCGCCCGCAGCATCCCCATTATGAAGAGTCCGGCCACAACAATGGCGACAAGCATATAATGCGGCCATCTGAATTCCACTTTATAATTGGCTATTCTGAGCATCATCGGCACCACACCCAGGATCAGTCCGATGAAGAACCAATGCACTGCCATCGTGTGGTTTCTGAGCAGATAATCGATAAGCGATGACATTGTCACTATCGCCAGGCCCATGCCGATGACGAGAGGAAGCAGAAATAGGACAGCCTTTTTCCAGTGTCTGGAGACAATTCTGCTGATTGCCCCAAGGAACTGGTCATAGATGCCGAGCAGAAGCGCCATCGTACCGCTGCTCACACCCGGGATGAGCTCGCATATCCCCATCAGAAAACCTTTAAATATATTTACCCATTTCAACATGTTTTAATTTACCTTCCATTTTTACGTAGTTTATTACCATACGATTGTAGCATAATTTTCATTTTTCATCGTACTCCAGAAAGTGCACCGGTTTGATAATACGTTTTCATATTGTTATAACTAGTCTAACAGATCAATCGATGGGAGATGCTGATATGAGAGACCTTGGTATATATTTTGGAACATTCGCCCCGTGCCATGTCGGACATTTTGAACAGATCGTGCGTGCCAAACGTGAAAACAGGCATGCACTCGTCATCGTCAGCGGATATGAAGGAGACCGCGGCAATACATACGGAATGTCACTGGATAACAGGGTGAAGGCGATGCGTCAGCTGCTGCGAAATGATGAAAACGTGTCGGTCATCAAACTGGATGAAACGGATATCCCGAGATATCCCCACGGCTGGAAGCCATGGCTGGAAATGCTTGCAGAGAAGATTGGGCAGGGGTTCGATGGACTGGATTTCAAGGTCGGGAAAATGACCTATTATGTAGGCGAGGAAGAATATGTCGATCCTCTCAGTAATTTCTTTGATGAGAAATGGAGCGGAATAGATACGCGTATCACAATGGTGGACCGTAAGATCCTGGGCATCAGCGGGACAAGCATACGGGAAGAGCCCATACTGAACTGGGATTATGTTACCCGGCCGTTCAGACGATTTTTCGTTCAGAATGTCCTTGTACTGGGCGCCCCGGCTACAGGAAAATCATCACTGGTCCAGGACCTTGCCCGCAGATATTCCACCAGCTATTCCACAGAATATGCAAAGGAATACCGCGCTGCGCAGCATGTCGCCGCCGACGAACTGGATGTGAAGGATCTTCACGCAGTGGGCATCGGACAGTTCGAGAATAATAAAAGGAACATTCACTCTCCGGGGACACGGAAAGTGTTCTTTGCGGATACTGATGTGATGATGACGAAAATCTATATGAAGATGCACGCTGTGGGGCATGAATTCCATCAGTTGAAGGCGGTATTCGACTACTTCATAGACCTGCAGAACTGGTCCCTCATCCTTGTGATGCCGCCCCGGGAGAATGACATGAGCGAATATTCCGCAGCCATGCACCAGATGATTCTGGAAGAACTGGAACTTCAGGGACTGAATGATGTTACCCATACATTAGGCGGGGACTCCTACAGGGATCAGTATCAGGAGGCGCACAGCCTCGTGGATGAGATTCTGAAAGACGGCAAGGACAATTGAATGAAAACGCATTTATTTGTAAATTTACACATTTGAAGCCGTCTCATCCATATATTGATGGAAAATACAGAAAACTTTGTTATCATTGTTATCATCTATTTAATGGAGGAAGATTTCATGGAACAAAAATTGTTGCTTACACCTGGTCCTACACCCATCCCCCCCGAGGTTTCAAGCCGTATGGCCGAAGGCATGATCGGCCACCGTTCAAACGACTTCAATAAGCTGATGGAAAATATCCAGCCCGGATTGAAAGCGATACTCGGCACAAAAAACCCTGTTGCCATCCTTTCTTCAAGCGGTACAAGTGCACTTGAAACTGCGATGGTGAACCTCGTCAGGCCGGACGAATCCATTGTCATCATAGTGAGTGGTTCATTCGGCGACCGCTTCAGGAATATTGCAAAAACATATCCTTTCGAGGTCCATGTGTACGATGTCGAATGGGGCCAAGCGGCAGATCCAGGAAGATTCAAAGAATTTCTGGACACAAAAGAAAATGTCAAAGCAGTATTTTCACAGTCATGTGAAACCTCGACAGCGGTAATCCATCCGCTCAATGAACTCGGTGAAGCCGTTAAATCCTACAGCAGCGAAACGCTGTTCATCGTCGACGGGGTAAGCATCGTCGGAGGTATGACATTCGACATGGAGCAGGATAATATCGATTGTCTTGTAACAGGCAGCCAGAAAGCACTGATGCTTCCGCCGGGACTCGCATTTGTTGCGATGAATGATACAGCGAGGCAGAAGGCGTCGGACAACGACCTGCCACGTTTCTATCTCGATATCAACCGGTATTTCAAAGCCCTGGAGGAGCACTCCACACCATTCACACCTGCAGTCTCCCTGATCCAGGGGCTTGAGAAGGTGCTGGAAACTTATCGAGAGGAAGGCATCGAAAATGTATTTGAACGCCACAGAAATATGCGGGATATGCTCCGGGCCGGGCTCAGGGCACTGGACCTCACTATGCTGGTGGCCGATGAACATGCCTCGCCGACCGTCACTGCTTTCCAATCGAGTGAAGATGAGCTGAAAGTGATCAAGAATAAGCTTAAAAGTGAGCATCAGATCACGATCGCAGGTGGGCAGAAGGATCTCAAAGGCAAAATACTCCGCATCGGGCACATGGGTTATATGTTCCCCCACGATATGATCAGGGTGCTCACCGCAATCGAAGCGATACTCACTGATTACAGAAATGAAAATTACTATGGCAGAGCAGTCGCTGCCGCACAGGAGGCGTATTATGGAGAACTATAGAATACTCGTGCTCGACCCTGTAAGCGAAGACGGCATCAAGGAACTCCTCGACCATCCCAATTATGATGTGGATGTAAACACCGGGCTCAGTGAAGAGGAGATTCTGGAAACGGTCCACGAATACCATGCACTGATCGTCAGGAGCCAGACGACCGTAACTGAAGAAATCATCCGATATGCGAGACAGCTCAAAGTCATCGCACGTGCCGGTGTCGGTGTGGACAACATCGATATCGATGCTGCAACGAAGCATGGTGTCATAGTCATAAATGCACCTGACGGCAATACGATCAGTGCGACTGAACATACGATGGCCATGATGCTGTCACTCACACGGGACATCCCCGCTGCACACAAAGAACTTTCAGAAGGTACATGGAACAGAAAAGGGCACAAGGGAACGGAAATGTACGGCAAGACGCTCGGCATCATCGGCGTCGGGAAAATCGGATTGGGTGTGGCCAAACGTGCGCAGAGTTTCGGTATGAGAATCATCGCCTTCGACCCTTATCTGTCGGACGATAAAGCACAGGAAGCAGAAATCGAAAAGATGGAAGTCGATGAAATTGCCGCCCGGGCGGATTTCCTCACCGTCCACACTCCTCTCACCCCCCAGACAAAAGGGATTGTGGGTGAAGACTTCTTCGGCAAGACGAAACCGGGCTTGAAAATCGTCAATGTTGCCCGCGGGGGGATTATCGACGAAGATGCACTGCTCAAAGCACTGGACGGGGGCAGGGCGGACGGAGCTGCCCTTGATGTCTTCGAGGAGGAGCCTCCCACAGACATGAAACTGCTGAATCATCCAAACGTGGTGGTCACGCCACACCTCGGCGCCTCCACAGTGGAAGCACAGGAGAAAGTCGCCATCAGTGTTTCCCGGGAAATAATCGATATCCTTGAAAACAACACAATTGTCCATGCCGTCAACGCTCCGCGCATCAGCGAGAATATCAATAAAGAACTCAAGCCGTATATCAACATTTCAAGCCACATGGGGGAAGTCGGCATCCAGCTGATGAACCGTCCCCCTTCCGAAATCAAGCTTAAATACCACGGGGAGCTTGCAATCGATGATACGAGCATGCTGACACGCTCATTCGTCTCCAGCATGCTCAAACCCCACCTCGGGGAGAACGTCAATATCATCAACGCACTCTACCTGCTCCAGGAACAGGATGTCGTCTATAAAGTTGAAAAGAAGGGAAAGGCCCACGGATACAGCAACTATCTGGAGGCTGAACTGATCAATGATGAAGAGACACTTGTCCTCGGCGCAAGTGTGCTTAACGGCTACGGCGAACGCATAGTCAAGATCAATGAGTTCCAGGTGGATATCAAACCGACGAAACACCTCCTGTTCATAGACCATCAGGACCGACCGGGTATCATCGGGGAGATGGGCATCACACTCGGCACCCACAGAGTCAACATTGCGAGCATGCAGCTCGGCAGGCACGACGAAGGGGGAAATGCACTCCTTTCCCTCTCACTTGACCAGGCCGTGAACGATGAAGCAATGGAGGAACTGAGCAAAATCAAAGGTTTTAACGGCCTGAAGCAGGTCGACCTTTCGTAAACAGCAAAAAACCATCACAATCATTTGTGATGGTTTTTTAATATGATTTCTTCGGTTTCCAAAACGGACTCTACCATGTCTGTCACCCCAAGGGCTTCGAAGTCCGGTATGATTTCCCGGCCGGTCAGTCCCGTCAGAGTAGCGATGAAATCCGCACCGACTGCATCAGCGCAGTAGAAGTCAGCAATGGAATCGCCGATGATGAAAATTTTTTCTCCTGATACGTTACGTTTATTGACCGCGTCTTCAAAATGCGTTTCATCATGGCCGTAAAGACTCCACAGATAACTGTAGGGATGCGGTTTTGCAAGGGAGACATCAACACCTTCCACTCCTTCGGCTGCAAGGACCTCCGATGCCGTGGAGACTCTGTTGTTCCTGAAAACATCCATGAAACTCTGCTGATGGAAAGGAATCAGTGTTTCCTGTCTCGGCCTGCCGGTGGCCACTCCGATCTCCACACCTGATTCAATGAGCCGTTTCAGCATGGCTTTGATTTCCCCGGGGGGGCGGATCCATTCCTCATCATTGATGAAACCTTTCTTTCCTTCCTCTTCAGCCTCCATACCGGTCGACGTTTTGACATCAGTGCTCCCAAGGTACCATTCCTGGTACTTGTATTGCCCGGTCGTCCATACCGGGCCGTGCATATCGAATATTCCAGGATCTGAAAGTCCGATTCTGCGACGGGCATATTCAATCAGTTCCGTATAGATCGTATCTTTCGTATAGTCCCCTTCTTTCAGGAAATCCACAACATGGCTGTAATCCACATCCACATCAGCCAGCATCTCGCCGACTGTGTAGATATCGGAAATGTCCACATTATCCACGTTGATACCGGAATGCCTGATCAGATTTATATAGAGGACGGAAAAGGTAACAAACAGCATATCCCAATTGGAATTGAGCCCCATTTTCTTGAACCTTTCAAGCACTTCGTCATTGCTGAAAACAGATGCCCGTATGTCGTCTATCTCCTCATCTGTATAATCAATCTTGAACTTTTCCTTCTTCAAATTTAAGTATCTGGGGCTGTACAGCATTTCGTGCACTGCGAGGGCAGACACATCAAAGCATCTTTCCTCACTGAGAAACACCCCGTCAACATCGAATAGTACCACAGTCACAGCCGATTTCCTCCTGTTCGCAGTTGTTTTGGGTTAAATACCAGTGTCTCACACCAGCCCCCGTATGTCGACTGAACTTTTACATAATTCAATATATTCACCTGCATACCAGAATGGCAGCCCATGTCATATTGTTAAGGGTCTGTTAAAAAATTTTTAAAATTTCATCAAAAGCCATATTATTGCAAATGTAAGAATTTAACCCGGGTTAAATTATTTATTTTAATGCATTTTATTATATTCCGTCCTATAATGAAAACCGTAACATCGCATGTAAATTTCAAGTAAAATCAATTAAATTAACGTAAAGGCGCCAAGGTGCCTAATTGGGGGAATATTTATGGAACTCAGTCCGATGGAGGTCATCTTCCTATTTTTAGGCGGGCTAGGTATTTTTCTTTATGGACTTAAAATGATGGGTGACGGACTCCAGGCAGCTGCCGGCGACCGCCTCAGAGAAATCCTGAACCGGATGACTTCCAATCCATTGCTGGGGGTTCTTGCAGGAATCATTGTTACTATACTGATACAGAGCAGTTCAGGTACGACTGCCATTACCATCGGGCTTGTCTCCGCCGGTTTTATGACCCTCAGACAATCCATTGGAGTCATAATGGGAGCCAACATCGGCACTACTGTCACGGCTTTCATCATCGGTCTTGATATCGGTGCCTATTCACTCCCTATTCTTGCCCTTGGGGCATTCATGATTTTCTTCCTGGGCAGCAGACCGCAGGCAAATAATCTCGGAAGGGTCCTGTTCGGTTTTGGTGCTCTCTTCTATGGACTTGAGTTGATGGGCGACGGGGTAAAACCTCTCGCAGACCTGGAATCATTCTCAAATCTGATGCTGGATGTTTCCCATAACCCTCTGCTCGGCATTGCTGTAGGAACTGTACTTACAGTCATCGTTCAGAGTTCAAGTGCAACCATTGCAATACTGCAGGGCTTCTATGCAAATAACCTTGTAGAGCTCGATGCTGCGTTGCCAATCCTCCTGGGGGATAACATCGGCACTACTGTCACAGCTATACTTGCAGCACTTGTCGGATCCATCGCAGCCAAGCGGGCTGCTGCTGTACATGTGGTCTTCAACGTGATTGGCGCCACAATATTCTTGATCGGCCTTCCCCTGTTCACAAGACTTATCACTTACCTGCAGGGAGCATTCGAACTGAATCCTGAGATGACGATTGCCTTCGGCCACGGATTCTTCAACATCACGAATACTCTGATACACCTTCCTTTCGTCTTCGCGCTCGCCTGGATTGTAACCAAGCTTATTCCAGGCAAGGATTTTTCAGAGGAATTCCAGCCGAACCAGCTTGATCCACTGCTGTTGAAACGCTCTCCGGGCATTGCATTGCAGGGTGCCCAGGCCGAAGTTAAAAACCTTGGAAACCTGACGCTCAGTATTCTCGATGATTCCCAGAGCTTCAGCAAATCAGGAGACAGCAAGAAATATAAAGAGATCAAAGAAAAAATCAATGTCGTGGATACACTGCAGGACAGCATCAAGAAATATCTCATCGATGCCTCGAAATATGACATCAGTGATGAAGATATTGAAAGACAGGCGACATTGCTTGAAATCACACGCATACTGTACAAGGTAAGCATACAGATCAATGAGTACACCGAATCCTACAACAAGAAATTCAGAGAAAAGATCGAGATTTCCGACGAAGCAAAAGAAGGCCTCCAGAACCTTTACGAACATGTATACAAATCATTCAAGAAGGCCATCGATACACTCGACATCTACAGTCCGCAGGAACTGGAGGAAGTCATCAGACTCAGCCAGAAATCCTATAAGATTGAGAACAAGCTCAGAAAACAGCACGTCAAACGCCTGAACAAGGGAACATGCTCCACGGACGGCGGTCTGCTGTATGTAGACCTCATCAGCAACCTCGAGCGGATCGGTTATAATGCCCGTAACATTTCCGAAACCAACCTTGATGAAGACTACGACGAACTTTCCGAAGACACTGTAATCTATGAATAAAGATGAAATCCCGATGCGTCTGCATCGGGATTTTCCTATTGCCTCACTGAACACGACTGCATATTCGAAATTCTGGCAGCTGTCGGGATGCTCCAGGCACCGTCGCCCGGAATGACAGGCCTGTAATTTTCCATAACACACCTCTCTTTTATACCCCATTGCCCACGGATGGTTATTTCATTCATCAACACAGCATTGTACATTTTCCCCTGTAATATTAGAATAAAGGAAAAGGGGGAGTTTTATGGATATCCAGGAAAAACTGGGTCATTTTAAAGATGAGATGGGCAAAGTGATTATCGGCAAGGAGAAAGTGATTGAACTCATCTTCGTGAGCCTGCTTCAGAAAGGTCATATCCTTTTTGAAAGCGTTCCCGGAACAGGAAAGACCATGCTGTCAAAATCTGTCGCACGGGCGATAGGAGGAACCTTTACAAGGATCCAGTTTACGCCGGACATACTGCCTTCTGATATAACCGGCCTCAATATATACAACCCCAAAACTCAGGAGTTTGAACTTCGCAAAGGGCCGGTTGATACCGATATACTTCTTGCAGATGAAATCAACAGGGCGACGCCGAGAACCCAGTCAGCCCTGCTTGAGGTGATGGAGGAGAAACAGGTGACGATAGACGGAGTGCGCATCCCGGTGGATGAACCATTCATCGTCCTTGCCACACAGAATCCGATAGAGTCCAGGCAGGGCACATTCGATCTGCCCGAAGCCCAGATGGACCGTTTTCTGATGAAAATAGACCTCGGATATCCTTCGAGGGAGGAAGAGAAATTGATGCTCGATACCCATGGTGCCCAAAATGCACTGGATGGTGTCCGGCCTGTATTTTCCAAAGATGAAATCATTGAACTTCAGAGCCGGTTGTCATCAGTTGAAGTCAATGATGCGGTACAGGAGTATGCACTCGATATCATACATAGTTCCAGGAACCATGAACATGTCGACACCGGTGTATCGCCACGCGGTACCATCGCCCTGTTGCAGGCCGCCAAAGGGATTGCACTTATCAGAGGCAGGCATTATGTAACGCCCGACGATATCAAATATATTGCTCCTTTTGTCATCAGCCACCGCCTTGTGCTGAATATCGAGGGCATGGCACTGACAGAGGCAGATGCTGTAGCCTTTGACATCATCAATTCTGCAGAAGTTCCTGTCGAATACGGGGTTTTGCGCGATGAAGTTTAAATCTGTCTTCAGCGACTCAAAGACGATGAACTTTTTCACAGGGGCTGTAATCATTTTGTTCACCCTGAACATTTTCTATGGAATCCAGTTAAACAGGCTGATTGCCGTTTCCCTTGGCCTGTTCATATCGTCCGCTGTGCTGAACTATCTGTATGAAAGGAATGTGGCCAAAAAGCTCAGATTCGAAATCATCGATAAAGAGACCCGGATGTTTAAAAACCAGAATGATCTCCTTCGCATAAGAATCTCGCAGGACGGGATGATGCCGATTCTGGCCGGCAGGCTCACGATCTCCGCCGGGGACGACATCCGTTTTCAGGATGATATCTCAACCGGTGTAAGACAGCATACCATCACAGCCGTCACCTTCACTGTAATGCCGAAAAGCCGGACACTTATCACAATCCCTTTCAGCGGATATTCAAGAGGGGTGAGCAAAATCGTCAGATCGGAGTTGAAAATCCCCAGAATTTTCGGGTTCGGCTCAATAGACCTTGAACAGTACGGTAAAACCGACCATGAAATCATCATCTATCCAGACCGTCATGCCCTCCACAACAGGGAAATGGAGAACCGTATGATGCCCGGGGGATTCACAGAAAGGAATGCGCTGTTCTCCGATCCTCTGATGACAAATGGTACACGTGGCTATATCCCGGAAGACAGTATGCGCGACATCCACTGGAAGGCATCTGCAAAGACCGGTGAACTGCAGACCAGACTGTATGACAAGATGACACGGGTGTCCTGGCTCATACTTATCAACCTCCGTTCTGAAAATTCATATGCGCCACCCGGAAACATCGAGACCATATTTGAAAAGGTTGCCTTTGTCACCGGCAAAGCGGCTGAAGCGGGCATACCATACAAGATCATTACGAACATGGTGATGCTGAACAGCCGTTCCTTTTTCAGTCTTGAGAAAAGTACTGGCAGTCTGCACTACAGACGCACACTGGAGACACTCGCACGCACGGATACCGTCACATATACACTCCATTTCGAACGGCTGCTCAGGCATGTACAGATGCATGAAGAAATACCGACCCATGTCATTTTTACCGGCGTGGCTGATGACCCGATCTCACAAAGTCTCTCTGTCCTTGAAGCAAAAGGTGCCCATGTATTCCAGCTGGATGATTACGGCATAATCCCCTTTGAATCCACAAAAACCGGGGAGGCGAGAAGATGAGCAGGTTCAAATATACACTACTGTTCGCCCATACATACCTCACTGACATGTTCCTGCTGCTGTTCATTGTGTTGATAATCAATGTCCATAACGGCAAAGAGACGTTGATCATGCCGTTCATCTTCATTGTCCTCGCCGTGATGACAGCGAGCTTCCTGATCGTGAGGCACTGCAGGCTGAACAGGATCTATTACATGCTGCCATTTGTCATCATCATCGCTCTCCTGTCCGGCTTCCACTGGCTGGCAGCACTGCTGCTTGCCTATCTGCCGCTACTGAGGCTTGAATATCTGCATGATGATGTCGAGACCACATTCTCCAACATAACGCTCATCGTTACTTTTCTGCTGCTTATCGGTACAAATATTTTGACGACAGAGGAGACAGTCGCCCATGCCCTGCATTTTCACATGATATTTCTCAGCCTTGTCCTATTCTTTTTCATTGGCAGGATATTCATCCTCCTGGTTGGCAATGCCTGGCCGATGGGGAAGAATTCTTATATATTCATCACACTTTCAGGGCTCTTCATTCTCCTTGGCATTTCTTTGGGACTGGTCTATCACTATATTGTATTTATCGCAAAATATATTGTCTTACTGCTGCTGAATGGCTTCATATTCCTGCTCCGGCCTTTTTTTCATATATTGGAAAATGTCGAATTTGAACGTCCCGCACTGGAGAAAGGAACGATTCCCGATTCAGACGGCGAGGATGAGACCAGACCGGAATTCGACCAGGATCCCGCTGTGGCACAGCTTCCTGTCGACACGATAATGGCTGTACTGTTCATCATTGCAGTCATTACAGGACTGTACATCTATTATAAAAGGAGAAATCCGCCTCAGACTGACAAGAGAGAAATAGAACAGACAATTTCCACTTCACCCCCCACTGCCCCACAGAAAAAAAGGCTGGTAAGAGCCGACGTTCCGGAGGACCGGGTCAGAAAAGTCTATTTTGAGTTTGAAAAATGGCTGGCGGGAAAAAATATGGGTCGTTACCAAAACGAGACAATCCCGGAATGGATCACCCGACTGGGATTGACTGACATCATTGATAAGCAGAGGCTCACAACTTATATCGAGACGCGCTACAGTGATACGAAAACAGCCGACAGAGACTACCATATATATAAGGAGAATATAAAGATGATGAAAAAAGAGATTAATGAATATCTTAAAGAAAAGCAAAAAAACTTGCGGGAATGATTCCCGCAAGTTTTTCTAATATTGGTTCAGATACTGGTTAAGCTCCCACTCGGAAACCTGGGAGCGGTACATGTCCCACTCCACACTCTTATTGCTGTTGAACTGCCTGTATATATGGGCGCCGAGAGCATCCTGTATGACTTCATCTTCCCTTAGCGCCTTGAGCGCAGTATAAAGGGTGGACGGCAGGTCCTCCACACCTACCGCTTCACGTTCTTCGCGTGTCATTTCGTAGATGTTTTCATTGACCGGTGAAGGGAGACCAATTTTATGTTTGATTCCTTCCAGGCCTGCTTTCAAGATGACTGCAAGTGCCATATAAGGGTTTGCAGAAGGATCCACAGATCTGACTTCGGCACGTGTGGAAAGTCCCCTTGATGTTGGAATCCTGAGCAGCGGTGAACGGTTTTTGCCGCTCCAGGCGATATAACTCGGTGCTTCATAGCCTGGCACCAGACGCTTGTAGGAGTTCACAAGCGGATTGCAGACGGCGGTGAAACCTCGTGCATGCTTCAGGATACCCGCCATGAAATATCTCATATCCTGGCTCAGGCCGATGGCATCATCCTCATCATAGAAGGCATTTTCTTTGCCTTTGAACAGGGAGACGTTGAAATGCATCCCATTGCCGTTGATGCCGTACAATGGTTTTGGCATGAATGTCGCATGCAAATTATGCTTCCTTGCCACAGTTTTGACGACAAGCTTGAATGTCTGGATATTATCACACGCCGAAATCGCATCTTCATACTTGAAGTCAATTTCGTGCTGTCCCTGGGCGACTTCGTGGTGGGATGCTTCGATTTCAAATCCCATATCCTCAAGTTCCAGCACTATGTCCCTGCGGCAGTTTTCCCCAAGGTCTGTAGGCGCAAGATCGAAATAGCCGCCCTGGTCGTTCAGTTCTGTTGTCGGGTTGCCGTTTTCATCAAGCTTGAAAAGGAAAAATTCCGGTTCAGGCCCGAGATTAAAAGCGGAATATCCCATGTCCTCCATCTCTTTGAGGACCCGTTTCAGATTGGATCTTGGATCGCCGTCAAATGGTTTTCCATCAACGTCATAGATATCGCAGATCAGCCTGGCTACTTTGGCGTTGCCGGCACTCCAGGGAAAAATTGTCCACGTGCTCAAATCAGGTACCAGATACATGTCGGACTCTTCAATACGCACGAAGCCTTCGATTGAAGAACCATCGAACATCATTTCCCCGTCCAATGCTTTATCGATCTGACTGATCGGTACCTCAACATTCTTGATCGTTCCCAGAATATCCGAGAACTGGAGTCTCAAATATCTGACGTTTTCCTCTTCGGCAATACGCTTGATGTCTTCTCTCGTAAATTTTTTCATAGCTCACGCTCCCGTTAATTATTGAAAAATCTCGATAGATCACCGCGGTTTAAAAGCGGCCTTTGATGCTCTCTGTGCTTCAGGACTTCCGGTGTGTCATATGTTTGAGAGTCATTGAGAATCTCCCCGATCCTTTTCATGGTGAACCCCTTCTCCATGTAATTTCTGATGTTCAGCAGCACATCCAGATCATTCATTGAAAAGAGACGGTGGTTACCCTCACTGCGTTCGGGCACGATGAGGGACAGTGATTCATAATACCTGATCTGTCTCGCTGATAAACCGGTCAATTTCATGGCAGAGGACATGGGGAAAACAGGAGTACTCCTTCTCAATTGATCATTATCCAAAACGATCACCTCAAATCATGTAAAAATATTAGCACAGCTTTTCCTGATTTCCTAATCGATGTCAGAAAATCTGACATGTTTTAATTCTATACTTTTTTACACTTCATTCAAATGAAAAAAGAGAAGGATAAGCTACCCTTCTCTTCCTGCGGTCATCCAAAGATGCTTACCGCAAACACTATTAAAATGATGACCGGCAGCACAAACCTGAGCATGAAGAGCCAGAATCTGAAGAATCCGAACATGCTGCTGTTCTCATCCACATTCAGCTGCCCCATCGTCACACGGCGGTCGATGATATAACCGACGAATATTGTCGAGATGAAAGCCCCTGTCGGGAGCATAACGTTCGATACCAGGAAGTCAACATTGTCGAATATGGATCGGCCGAAAATGATGACATCACTCAGCACACCGTAGGACAATGCTGAAGGAATCCCGGCCAGGAAGACAAGCAGTCCGAATATATACGCCATTTTTCTGCGTCTGTTCTCATTGCCCTTTATCGTGTTTGCAACGTTTATTTCAATCATCGAAATGGATGAAGTAAATGTAGCAAACAGGAATGCACCAAGGAACAATATATAGAAGAGCATCCCGAACGGAATTGCACCAAATACCTGCGGGAGAACGATGAATACAAGACCCGGCCCTTCTGCGGCTTCCATATCCAGCGAAGCGATGGCCGGGAATATTGCCAGACCCGCCATGATTGAAATCGCAACGTTCATGATGACGATTGAAAATGCAGATTGTGTGAGATTCTGCTCTTTCCCGAGATATGATGCATATGTAATCATCGTTGTGGCACCGATACTGAGTGCAAAGAACGACTGCCCCAATGCATACAGAAGGCCTTCTGAACTTATCATTGAGAAATCGGGTGTGAGGAAGAATTGTATCCCTTCCACCGCTCCCGGCAGTGTGACAGAACGGATGATGACAATCAGGAACAGAGCGAACAGGAGCGGCATCATCACTTTAGATGCACGTTCCAGGCCTTTCTGCACTCCCTGCGCCACAATGAAGGCGGTCAGGAATATGAATGCACCCTGCGCCAGCAGTGCGTACAGAGGATTGGCTATGATCATTTCAAATGCAGAGCCGTAGTTGTCTATCTGCAGGAGATTCATCATTTCCCCGATTGCGACAATAATATAGATGAGAATCCATCCGCCGATGACGCTGTAAAATGACAAAAGCAGAAAAACTGCAATATTCCCCAGCCAGCCGAACACTCTGTATGCTTTCTTATTTCCGAGATATTCAAATCCTTCTATCGGGTTCCTCTGGCCCGCGCGTCCGATGACGAATTCAGAGAGCAGCAGCGGCATGCCGACAAACAAAGTAAGAATCAGGAATACAAGAAGAAAAGCCCCGCCGCCATGTTCCGCTGTCATGTAAGGAAAGCGCCACAACGCTCCAAGGCCGATCGCAGAACCTGCCGCAGCAAGTACAAATCCCAGTTTACTCCCCCATTGTGATCTTTCCATAATATTTCCCCTTTTATATTGAGACTTTTTAGTATTTTAGCACAATAACCGCCTGTTTGAATACTTCAAACAGGCCATTCAGGCGTTATGACAGGAAAAGCAGTGCTTCCCTCCACCTCTTCAACCATCAGTTCGGATTATCCTCAAGGTCCGCCACCGGCTTTTCATAATACTGTCTGTCTTTGTTCGCATTGAAATGATCCGCCTTTTCAAGTTTCACATCCACAGTATAGTCCGGCATTTCTGCGAAGTTTTCATATATCCCTTTAGGTACCAGATAATTCCCCTCGGGGAACTGTATCCCGATGTTCCCAGGTTTGATGTCCGCCAGCCTTGCAAACCCCTGGAATACTCCGTTTACGTTATAGATGACAACCGGTTCGCCTTCCTGGATCCCCTGTGATCTGGCATCCTCTTCGCTGATCAGGGCATCGTACCGGCCCATCTCGTTGAATGCATCATGGTCGCCGTACACCATGGAATTAAATTGTTTACCGCGTCTCATAAGCAGCTTGAACTCGCCGGCTTTCCTATTGTTGTCCGGGATATCGATGCTGATCAGATTCGCCCGTCCATCAGGTGTCGGACAGACCCCGCCCTCACAAAGCCATGCCCCGCCGTATTGGTACACATCACCGGAATTTTTCAGATACTGAACACCGTCATACTGCGGATTGGCTTTCGCAATCTCCTCGCGGATCTCCTGCCCGGAGTTGAAGCCGACCAGATGCGCCTCATCGGGTTTCACCCGCCTGGCAAGGTCGACGTAGATCTGCCATTCACTCCGCGCCTCTTTGATGCGGTTGCGGTTCCCTTCAATCTCAGGCGAGAAATAGATCATCCGTTCAGTTGAAGTCGACAATCCCCCCCCATCCTGCTCGTAACGCGTCTTGGCAGGGAGCACGATGACCGTCTCTTTGGCATCCAGCAGCGTGGAAGTATTCAGGATGATATCCTGATGGACACGGATTTCCAGATTGGCCAGTGCTTCTGCCACAAAATCCGGGTCCGGCATCGTCTCCAGGAAATTTCCCCCGGACATATAATAAAGTTTCAGCTTCCGCTCGTTATCATCCGGAAGCATGGCATTTTCGATGGTGATGCCGACGGAGTCGCCAGGCCATTGAGGCAGTTTGAAATTCCAGACATCTTCAATCCTTTCACGGTTGGCCTCATCATAATCACCACCCGGGAGCACAAACGGATCGGCACCCATTTCACCTGACCCCTGGACACTTGAATGTCCTCTGAGCGGCATCAGACCGTTGTACTTCCGGCCGAGCCATCCACGGAGGAGAGAGAGGTTACAGACCTGTGAAATATTATCGGTGGCATGCTTATGCATAGTCAGGCCGAGCGCCCACACCATCACCCCATTTTCAGAGCGGGCCATAAGCCCGGCAAGCTCACCTATGCGTTCGCGGCTGATGCCTGAAGACTGCTCAATTTCCTCCCAGGACTGGCGGCTGACAGTCTCCTTCAGTTCTTCATAGTTATTCACGTGATTATGTACGAATTCATGGTTGATGGCGGAACCTTCCGCTTCCGCTTCCATTCCAAACCAGTGTTTCATGATTCCGTGCATCATTGCGATGTCTCCGCCGATGTTCACTTCATAGAAGTCATCTGCAATCCTGGTGCCGAACAATGCGGACTCTGTTACCGACGGGACCCAGTATTTCTCCATGGAAGGCTCTTTGTACGGATTAATCACGATGATTTTGGTTCCGCGTTTCTTGGCTTCCATCATATATTTGGTGGAAACCGGACTCGAGTTTGCAGCGACACTGCCCCAGAACACAAGGACATCCGTGCCCATCCAGTCCTGATAGTTGCAGGTGGAGGCGCCTACCCCCACGGAACGTTTCATCGCTGTTTTACTCGGAGAATGACAGATTCTTGAAGCATTGTCGATATTATTTGTGCCCAGGAATCTCGATACTTTTGCTGCCGTATAATAGGATTCATTCGTGATTCCACGGCTCGTAAGGTAAAATGCATACTGTTTCGGATCAAGTTTCCTCATCTTTTCTGCAATTTTATCCATCGCTTCATCCCATGAAATGCGGATGAATTTACGGTCTCCTTTGCGCCGCATCATCGGATAAGGAACACGCCCCAATTCCCTGAGTTCCCTGCTCGAGAGTTTGCGCAGCTCATCGATATCCTGGTGCAGGATTTCCGGTCTGATTGGCGGGGCCGTGTTCAACCTGAGCACATTGAAGCGGGTCGTGCACATATGCGGACCTTTGAGGGTCTGGTCCTGGAGCCCCCCCACACCGAGTGCACAACCATCGCATACACCCTTGGTAATGATATTCTTCGCATAGTTCAGGTTGTCTTTGTTATCCCATGCGATTTTGGCTGTATCCCTTATATGGCGGGGTTTCACTTTGGTCAGACCGAAAGGTACAGGACTTGCCCAGAGGGCAGGGTCCCATTTTTTCGTCTTGCTCATCGGTCCCGGGTGCAGCGTTTTTCCCATATTTACACTTCCTTATTGATATTATATAACTATTGTACCTCAAAGCCCGGCTTTATCAACTCACTCTGATCTGAATTCTCCGCTTCTAACCTCCTTGTATCTTTTCTGATCATTATGGAGATTGCCAGTGCGGCGACGAACAATGCTCCAAATATATACAGCGTCAGCGTGTAGTTCCGGGTAGCTTCATATACTGTTGAGGATATAAATGGTCCGGCAAGTCCGGCTGCAGCCCACGCCGTCAATATATACCCGTGGATTGCACCCAGTTGTTTCGTCCCGAAAATGTCTCCGATATACGCAGGAATTGCTGAGAATCCACCGCCATAACATGAGATGATGATAAAGAGCATCGCCTGGAACAAGAGTGCATGGCCTGCAGACGGCAGAAGCAGGAACAGGACAATCTGGATGATGAAGAACAGCGAGTATAGATTGGGCCTGCCGATGTAATCGGAAATCGATGCCCACACCAGGCGCCCGCCGCCATTGAATACGCCCATTATGCCCACCATTACAGCCGCAGCGCCTGCAGAAAGTCCGGCAATTTCCTGTGCCATTGGACTCGCTACTGCAAGTATCGCTATGCCGCACGTCACATTCAAAAACAGCATTATCCACAGGAAATAAAAGCGCCGTGTCCTGACTGCTTCATTCGCCGTCAACTGTACCACATCTTTTTTGGCTGTCATTTTCTTATCCAGGTCCACACCGGGTGGCGTGTAGCCTTCGGGCGGACGTTCCAGGTAGTGGCTTGACGCAAACATCACTGCAAAATAGATGGCGGCAAGAATATAGAAAGTTCCGGAAATGCTGACATTCACAATTAACCATTCCATTGCCGGGCTGGCGATCATAGCGGCGAATCCAAATCCCATGATGGCAAGTCCGGTGGCCATGCCGCGCCTGTCAGGAAACCATTTGACGAGTGTTGAGACCGGTGTTATATAGCCGATTCCAAGCCCGATCCCGCCAAGCACCCCATAGCCGGCGTACATTAGTGCAAGGCTCTCCAGCTGTACCCCCACCCCTGAAAGCGCCATCCCCGAAGCGAAGAACAATGTTGAAACAAGACCTGACACCCTTGGTCCCCTGGCTTCCACAAAATGCCCCATGAAAGCTGCAGAGAGGCCAAGGAATAAAATCGCAAGACTGAACGTGAAGGAGACATTGCTCAGACTCCATCCCATCTCACTCTGCAACGGTACTGTAAATACACTCCAGGCATATACGGAACCTATCGAAATATGTATCCCCACTCCTGCCAATGCAATAAGCCAGCGATTTTTCTTTGTTTTCAAATCATTTCCCCCGTTTTAATTTATTGACGTAACAAACACTGAATCATGCTATAATATATGCGCGGTCATATGCTGAAGTTCGGTTAATGAATATTATATTGAACAAATAAAGCGCTTTCAATATATAATCTGCAAAAAAGGAGGTCGTTATTTTGGACATCACTTCAGAAAGGAAAATCGTCAGATATGACAACGGGGCATTCGAGGAGACGAACGATGCAATTGCTGAAGAATTCCCTATGACGATCTATATAAATAATATCGAGTTCGCTACACTTGTCTGTTCTCCCGACCATTTGGAGGAACTCATCATGGGCTTTTTGGCATCTGAAGGCGCCATCCGAAAATACAGTGACATCAAGTCGATGAACCTGGATGACCACGGGGGATTCTGTCATATAGAACTGAGCAGCCATGTCCCGACCGATCATTTTACGTATTCCAGGAGAATACTCGGATCCTGCTGCGGGAAGAGCCGGCAGTTCTATTTCCAGAGCGATGTCGATACCGCCAAAGTATCGATGTCAAAAACAACCGTAACGCCGGAGCAATGCACTGCACTGATGAAGGAAATGCAGGACACCAGCACCATTTTCAAGAAGACCGGAGGCATACACAATGCAAGCCTTGGTACCGCCCGGGAGATGATTGTGCACCGCGGAGATATCGGCAGGCATAACGCACTGGACAAACTGTACGGCTACTGCATTGAAAACAGGATACCCGTCTCTGACAAGATACTCGTATTCAGCGGGCGCATCTCTTCAGAGGTGCTGACAAAAGCAGCCAAAATCGGTGTGGGCATCGTCCTCAGCAAATCGGCACCTACAGACCTTGCCATCAGGCTTGCAGAAGACCTGAACATTACGGCAGTCGGCTTCATACGGGGCAGTTCATTCAATATTTACAGTCATCCGTGGCGCGTTGTCCCAACCGGTGACAGCATATAGAAAAGCACTCCGTCTGGAGTGCTTTTTACTCTTTTGTATAATAATCCTTGTGGAATTCACCCGCTGACAATCCGCGTGCATTATAGTGACTCTCCATGATATTTCCGATTTTGACCGCCCAGTGTATATCCGTGGCGTACAGGTGCTCCCCCGGATTTTCAGGATTCCACCGCATCGTGTAAAGTGTATCCTGCCCGTTCGACACATAATTTTCACTTATGAAACGGGCACCTCCCATGATAGCCTTCTCAGGGGTTGACCAGTCAGATTCAGCTGCATAACCGGAGCCTTCCGACACAGCTTTTTTATCAAATGCACCTATGCCGAAGAAATTGTAATAAGTGGTATCCCCCACTTCGATCCCTCCTGCAAGGGAGGACCTGCCATTCCCGGTTTCTATCTGCGCATGGCTGATCAGATACAGGGCATTCAGGCCATATTGTTCCTGTGCAGCGTGGAAGGTCTCTCCCAGTCCTTCGAGGATTCCCTTGCCCTCAAGGGATTCATTCAGCTGTTCAGGTGTCAGATCCGCTGTTTCATCCAGTTTCAGGAACTGGAAATCGGTGCTGCTCCGTCCGATATCCATTGCATTTCTGATATCCTCCTCATCTGCTTCGACTGCACCGTCACCCTCAAGCTTCACATCCTGAGTACTGCTCTCCAGCTGAGCATCCACCGCCGATTCAAAGCTATGGATATATTTTTCCTCCCTGTCCATAAGAGTCGTCTCAGAAATCAGGAAGGCGACGAAGAACACCACCATCACACCCAACAATATAAGGATCGGAATATCCTGCTTCGTTTTTTGTTTCATTTTTCATTTTCCCTTATTTTAAGTTCACTCATTACACCATTCTAGCCCATAACCCTAAAAAAAGTAAGCACCCTGTTCAGATGCTTACCGTTTCCGAATATGTCTGTTTTACAAGTGTGTCTATCATTATGCTCAGACGTTCTCTAATCTGCTCATTTTCGAGGATAAGCCCCTCGTCCGTTTTCACAAAATCCGAGTCGCACGTCGAAGCCTGGGTGGGTATCACCATTGCATGGACGCCTCTCATCACCATTCTCAGCTGCGTAAGTGGATCGGAATTCCTCATGCCGCCGCTGTTGCAGAAGAGGCCGACCGGTTTCATTTCAAATTCATTTATCGAAAGATGATCCAGAGCATTCTTTAAAATGCCCGAATAGGAAGTATGATAATTCGGTGTTCCAATCATCATTGCGTCCGCTTCATATGCAAGACGCTTCAGTTCCCCGACATCCACTGTTTTCCCCTGGCCGAGAACCGGGATGTCCCAGCCGCATAGATCGACCAAGGTCACTTTATGTTCAGGCTGTTCAACCAGGGATTCTATAAGACGGGCAACCGCATTGGTGTGGGAGCCGGGAAAGGCGCTCCCGGATATGACAAGCAGGTTCATTGAAAGTCTCCTTTTCATAGGTTGCTGATTAAATCAATCGTATCATCCCGCAGTTGGCTTTAAAACCATCTAAAGTCGTAATAAAAAAGCTGAGCCCCCGGCCCAGCTGATCAGTTGTTCAATTTATCACTTAACGTCTTGAGTTTTTCAACTGTTTCTTTATCCAACTCTTCATGATCTATTTCTTTATCGATGATTGATTGAGCGTCATCTATGGAAATATCCACCGCACGACTGATCTGATATGCTGTCAGTTTTTCAGTCAGCAATTCTAAATTCAAACCTGTATCCATAATTTCACCTTCCCCCAATCAATTCTCCTGAAGCAAGTTCAATTATACCACATGATGAATTATTGACAATGAAAACGAAAACAAGGGACTGCTACCCAGATCAGAAACCACATGTCCCCCTTTCGAAAAGCGGGACTTTACTGGCCGAACAATGCCTGTTCCAGCATTTTGGCCCTGTCTCTTACCTCCTGATCCAAATCATCGATTTTCAGTTTTTCTTCCAACAGATCGCTTGCCGTCTCAATGCATATCCCCAGTGCCTCACTGATCTGATACGCCGTCAGCCTGCCCTCTGTAATCCTGGATTCCGTCTCCATCACATCACCCGCTTCACATACATAATTCAGTTATATGGAGAAACGGAAAATTTGCAATGTTTTTTCACTAAACCTGTCTTATACCCCGGCATTGAAGGTTTTTCTGCCCTCTGACGGGAACGGTGACTTGCAACACATGCAAACCAAAGGTATTTTACAACATTAAAAGCAGAAGAAATGGGTACCAGTTTACTGTGAGGAGTGGTAAATGATGTATGAATCAATCTATGCCAGACAAAAGCAATTCTATCAATCAGGAAAATCAAAGGATGTAAAGTTCAGGATAGATGCCCTGAAACAGCTGAAGCGCGGAATTAAATACTATGAGAATGAACTGGCCGAAGCTATGCTTGCTGATTTCAACAAACAGAAACCCGACACATACATGACTGAAATTGGCATCGTCTACACTGAAATCAACCACGCAGTAAAGCACCTGGAAGACTGGGCTGGAACAACGAAAGTGAAGACTCCCATCACCCACATCGGCTCAACATCGGCTATATATAAAGAACCCTACGGGGTGACCCTGATCATCGCACCATGGAACTATCCGTTCAATCTGACAATTTCACCTCTGATTGGTGCCATCAGTGCAGGAAATACTGCCGTTCTGAAACCTTCCGAACACACGCCCATGGTCGCAGAAGTCATCACCAGGATCATGGAACGCATCTTTCCTTCCGAATATATATATGCTGCCGAAGGCGGCATAGAAACCAACCAGGCATTGCTCAAACTGCCTTTTGACTATATATTCTACACAGGCAGCACCCATGTTGGTAAGATTGTAATGAAAAATGCTGCAGAAAACCTCATTCCCGTCACGCTTGAACTCGGTGGAAAATCGCCGGCGATCGTCACTGCGAATGCGGATTTGAAACTTGCGGCCAAGCGGATTGCCTGGGCAAAATTTTCCAATGCCGGCCAGACCTGTGTGGCACCGGACTTCGTGTATGCCGAAGAATCCATAAAAAATGCACTGCTGGAGCACTTGAAGTACTATACTCACAGATTCTACAATGAGGATTTCCGGCACGGCAGATATATGAGCATAGTGAACGGCAGTCATTTCGACAGGATCAAACGGCTGATTCAAGGGGATATCGTATACGGTGGCCGCACAGATGCCGTAAACCGTAGAATCGAACCCGCGATAATTGACAATGTGGAATTCGACCATCCGTCAATGCAGGAAGAGATTTTCGGTCCTGTACTGCCTGTCCTTTCCTACGGCAGTCTGGATAAAGCAGTGCTGGATCTGCGTGACATGCAGGATCCGCTTGCATTATACATTTTCAGCGAAAATGAATCTGAAATCGAAACCGTCATCAAGGATGTACCGTTCGGCGGCGGTGCAGTGAATGATGCCATGTTCCACCTGGCCACACCATACCTGCCGTTCGGCGGACGCGGTAACAGCGGGATGGGAAAATATCACGGCAAATATTCGTTCGACACATTCACCCATGATAAAAGCATACTGAAGCAGACCACACGGTTTGATATACCCTTCAGATATCCTGATGCAAAAATCTTCAGGAAGCTCATTCGGTTGATGATGAGATAGAAGAATCCTCCAACAAGAAGTTGGAGGATTCTTTCGTTACTGATTGATCGGTGTCCCGCCTGTAATACCATACACCTGCCCTGTCGTGAAACTCGCACTGTCCAACGCGAACAGCATATGACTCCTCGCCGCAGTCGGGCACCGGATGCATTTTATTCTGCACACCCGGATATGGCTGTTCCTGCTTTTCAAACTTGCCATCGTAATGCTTATATAAAGGGTTACTCATTTCAGCCATTCAAGTATCCCTCCTATATGATACAGAGTACTCTACTATTGCGCGCTTTCCCCCTGTCCAAACATATTTCTTTTCTCAATGGTAAAGAGCCGCATGAAAAATCCGGCAGCTGCACATGTCAGGCCGAGTGAAATGCCAATCCAGAAACCATACACCCCAAGTGCTGTGTATGCCGCCAGGAGATATCCTGCGGTGAGGCCGACGGGCCAATATGAGACGACCGCAATAACGGACGGGATGATGACATCCTTATATCCTCGGAGCACACCGTGGAACAGGGCCTGAAGAGCATCCGACACCTGGTAGATGATGGCGAATAGAAACAGCGGTGAAGCAATGGCCACCACTGCCGGATCATCAGTGTAGAAATATGAAATCTGCTCCCTGAAGATGTACAGCAGCAGGGAAGAGGCAGAAATCAAGGCGAGGCTTGTTGCGAGCCCCATCATTTTATAACGCCTGGCATCATGGAACCTGCCCCCTCCTGCACTGAAACCGATCACGATGGTCATTGCCATCGATATACTCAGCGGCAGCATGAAAAGCATTGTCGTGAAGTTGAGGACAATCTGGTTCGCGGCAATGATATCAGTTGTGAACATGATGCCGATGAGAAGTGTCATCAGTGAAAAAATGCTCGTTTCCACAAATAGAAGCACACCGATCGGGATGCCGATCTTCAGATGGTGGATCATCACTTCCGGTGATGGCACTGCCATCCTCCTGAACAGTTTAAATGCCGCAAGCATTTCAACTTTGAAAGTCATGAATACGGCGATGAAAAAAATGAGCCAGTATGTGATGGCTGTCGCATATCCCGCTCCGATACCACCGAGTTCCGGGAACCCGAAGTTCCCGAAAATCAATGAATAATTGAAGAAGACATTGAGCGGAAGAGACATGGAAATAACGTATAGCGATACTCTTGTAAGCCCCTGCGCATCAATGAAATTCCGCAGCACACTGAACAGGAATAACGGTATTATACCGGTGGACAGTCCAATGAGATAATGATAGGAGATATCATGTACGTCCGCAGCAAGATCCATCATCCTGAGCAGGTCATCAAGGAAGAACAATCCCGAGAGCAGTACGATCACTGCAATGGCCACTGCAATATACATCGCCTGCGTTACAGTATTGTGCACCTTCTCTTTCTCATCCGCCCCCATCAGATTTGCAACGATTGCTGTCACCGCAAGCAGTATGCCGTTGATGCCTGTGGAAACCGGCGCCCAGAAACTGGACCCTATGGCAACTCCTGCAAGGTCTTCGACACTTGCACGGCCGGACATCATCGTATCGATCATATTCATGGAATAAAGGAGTATCTGGGTGATGAGTATGGGCCATAGTATACGCATAAGAATGGCGTACATTTCCCTTTTTGAATCTGTATGATACATTTTTCTGCTCCGTTCCGGTATTTTTCACTAATAGATCCATTACCGCGGTAATGGATCTGTATGTCCGATCATAGGACAATCCCTGCTATGAAACCAGTCACCAGTACAGGAATATTCAAAAATATGAAGGTTGGGACACATGTGTCCCAAATATGATCATGTTGTCCATCCGCATCGAGACCGGCTGTCGGGCCAAGGGTGGAATCGGATGCCGGGGAACCTGCATCCCCGAGAGCTCCTGCCGTACCGATGATTGCAATGATTGCCGGAATAGAAAGTTCCAGCTCTATGCCCATGGGAACGAATATACTTGCAATGATCGGTATCGTCGCAAAAGATGAACCGATTCCCATCGTTACTACCAGTCCGACCAGCAGCATGGAAATGACAATCATTATTTTCTGGCCGGCCAGGGCTTCCGCTATCCCTTCCACCAGTGACATGACATGTCCCGTTTCAGTAATGACTGTGGCAAAACCGTTGGCTGCAAGCATTACTATGCCTATATATGCCATCATCTGTATGCCGTTTATCAGTTCGGCATCCAGACTTTTCCACTTAAACCTGAACGACAGGAAGAATATCATGATTCCGGCGAGCGCCCCGAATATCATTGAATCCGTCATAATCTGGACGGTGAATGTTGCCAGTATGGACAACACTGCCGTAATGACTGTTGCGGTACTGACTTCCCTTTTCTGGTGCGTGGCAAGCTGAATCGTTTCATAATTCCTTTTCTTCCTATAATAAAACAGAGCAATGACGAGACCGATAACAAAGCCGCTGGCGGGAAGGATCAGGTTCGGGGCGACATCACCGAATGCAATGTCTACCCCGACTGTATCAAAACTCGTCACTATCGTATTTTGGAATATCTGACCGAAACCGACCGGCAGTAAGACATACGGAAATGTCAGTCCGAATGTCAGAACGATGGCAATCAGACGCCTGTCGATTTCCAGTTCATTCATCAGACTGAGTATCGGAGGTATGAGGATGGGTATAAAGGCAATGTGTACCGGAATCAGATTCTGGCTCATCACCGCAACTGTGAGCAGTGCGGCAATGATGGAGACCTTGGCGATAATCCTCGCTTTTTTCGACCGGTCTTTATTCAAAGCACCGATGATGAAATCGACCAGTACTTCAGTGATGCCACTGTATGCAATCAGTGCTGCAAATCCACCGAGGAGTGCATAGCTCAGCGCAATTTCAGCACCACCGACAATGCCCCCGGTGAATGTAGTGATGACATCCGCAACCGGCATACCCGCCGTGAGCCCTCCTGCGAGCGCACCGATGAACAGGGCAAGCACTACATTCAGCCTGAGCAGACTCAGGACAATCATGACCAGAACAGCGATTAATACTGCATTCATGATGTTTCCACCTTCCATTTTAATTCAAGCATAATATTGTAATACTAATTATTCAGGGGCCATTTGTCAATCTCAAAAAATATGAATATGCAATGGATAAAGGCAAAGTGTTCCTTATCATGACAAACAATGAAAATGTTGAACAGTACCTTAGATAAGTGACAGTATCAAAGGCCGCTCCCCAAAACCGGGAGCGGATTTTTTATATCATCACGAAAACAAATATTGACAGCATGACAGATACAGCCAGTATCACTGCAAAAGGTTTTGAGGCACGGTGTACCGTATCCTTCAGATCGATGTTCAGCCCGAGAGCGGTCATTGCCATGGCAAGCAGCAGCGAGGTTATGCCTGAAATGCTCTCCATGACCTTTTCGGGGATTGTGATGTAGCCCCCCAGTACATAGCTGTTCAAAATGCTCATCAGCACAAAACCGATGAGGAAATAAGGGAATGGGAGTTTTTTGACACTCTCTTCCCCCTCCCTTTTTCTCATGACGAAAATCAGTACGAAACACAGTGGAATCAGCAGAAATACCCTCGATAACTTTGCAAGCAATGCGATGGCTAATGCGTCGGTCCCGGCAGGTTCTGCTGCGAGGGCAACATGGGCAAGCTCATGCAGACTGAGACCTGCCCAAGAACCGTAATCTTCCGCTGCCAACGGGAGGTAGGGTCTCAGGAAAATGTAGGCGATTGAAAAAAGCGTTCCCATCAGTGCTATGATGCCGATGCTGATTGCTGTATCCTCATCCTTGGATTTGAGTATCGGGGCGACAGCGGCTATTGCCGCCGCACCGCAAACCCCTGTACCGATCCCCAGCAGCATGGAGATATTCATGTCTGCCCTCATCATCTTCGCCAGAATGAATGACATTACAATTGAGAAGATGATGACGATGACAGACTGGGCAAGCAGCGTCAGCCCCTCTGAAAGTATGACATCTATATTCAGCTTGAGACCATATAGTATGATGGCCGCCCGAAGCAGGATTTTTGAAGAAAATTGCACTCCGGATGCAATTTTATACGGATATCCAAAGATCTGACGGTACAGAAATGCAAGTATTATTGCGGTTGCCAAAGGTCCGATGTACTCGAAAACAGGCAGTTCGGCAAGCAGGATTCCGAATACGGCAATCATCAGTGTGAATGATACACCCGCTATGAAACCTTTTGATTTAACAGTTCTCATCATAATAGCACCTCCATAATTCATGATAGCGCCATATGAAAGATAAGTTAAATAGTATATAATAATGACATCTATAACCGTTAAGTTATGAAAGGGGCATGCAGATGATAAACCAGACACTTAAAGTATTCGTGACGGTCGTCGATAAGAAAAGTTTCACCCTTGCCGCAGAATCGCTGCATATGACCCAGCCTGCCGTCTCAAAATATATCAGGAAACTGGAAGAGGAATTCGGCGTCACGCTCATCGACAGATCAGGGAAAATGGTCAGATTGAATCCTGCCGGAGAAATCTATTACCATTATGCCAAAGAGATGATCGGCATCGATGAAAGGATGCAGCATCTTATACAGGACCTGCAGAATGAGTCCAGGGGCCCTGTACACATCGGCGCCAGTTATACATACGGCGAATACATCCTTCCCAAAATCATTGCACAGCTGATTGGAAAATATCCGCGAATCAAACCTGAAGTATCGATAAGCAACTCATCGTCAATCATCAGGATGGTCAATTCGCACGATCTGGATATCGGTATCATAGAAGATGAAGAGCGTGAGACCGATAAAAACCTCAACATCACCCGGCTTATCAGGGACCGGATGTATATCATAGGCAACTGTGACATGCCGGACTCCCTTGATGATAAAGCACTCGGGGCGGCCACCTGGATTGTCAGGGAAGATGGTTCCGGCACAAGAAGCTATCAGGATCAGCTGTTCACCTCACTCGGCATCAGCCCAAAAACCATCACCCTGAGCAGTACCCAGGCTGTAAAAAGTTCCGTGACGAACGGCCTCGGCCTTACCCTGCTTTCACACCACACCATCGGAGAAGAGCTGAAAACAGGTTCTCTCAAGATCATAAACCGGGAAAGCACGGAGCTCTCCCGTTATTTTCATCTGCTTACTCCGGATGTCAAATTCCATTCCAAAAGTACGCGCACGCTGGTTGATATGTTCAATGAGGACAGCATAGAAACCCATCATTTCAAATCATGAAATCAATTTCAGCCCGACGACTGCGAAAATGATGAGCAGGATGAATGCAACCCGCTTCCAATCCCTGGATTCATCATAGAAGAACATGCCCAGAAGCGCCCCGCCGGATGCACCGATACCTGTCCAGACTGCGTAGGCAGTCCCCATCGGCAATGTCTGGAGCGCATAGGCAAGGAACAGGAAAGACAGACCGAAGCTTGTGAGCAATATCAGCAGCGAAGAAATATTTTTATCCCTGTGAAGTTTATTGATCGATAATACACCGGTGACCTCAAACAATCCTGCAATGACCAATGAGAACCATGCCATGATTACTGTACCTCACTTTCGTTGTCATCCGTGACCATCTTAAGTCCGATTACACCCGCAAGAATCAACGCTATCAATATTATCTTCAGCGGTCTGAACGGCTCGCCGAACAATATAATTTCAGACAATACTGTGCCGAATGCCCCAAGACCGACGAACACTGCATAGACTGTACCAACCGGCAGGTATTTCCCGGCGTCGATCATCAGATAGAAACTGGCGTATATTGCGACAAGTGTGAAAACCCATTCATACCAGCTGCCTGCATGGGTCAGGCCGATGACCCAGCCGACTTCGAAGATGCTTGCAGTGACGACTTTTATCCATTGCATATTCATAAAGACCCTCCATAATAATATAAAAAGCCCGGGATGAGAATATAATTCTCTCCCGGGCTTTTTTCCCTCCGTGACATGGCAGCATGCCATGAGCCCCCTCTCGGACCTGGCCTGCAGAAGCAGCGGAACCCTAGGGGACATTTGGTATTCACTTAGTTTCATCTTAATATATTTTCTTTAGAAATACAAGATAACGGGTACCTTATATTAAGAACGCATATAAACAGGAGTGATATATAGATGCTTATTGCCATAGATTTGCAGAATGACACATTTGACGAATCCGGCTCAAGCTACAGTGAGTGGACGACCCGGATAAAGTCCGGGATAACTGAACGCATACAAAAGGCGATTGCTGAGAATGAATCCATAATCTACACTAAGAATCTCTATCCCGAATTCGAGCATGGCAACAGGACAACAGGGAGCATACGGTTTGATGAGGAAATCCATTCCGACTTTTCTGCCCTTCTCGATAAATACGGAGATGAATACGTAAAGACCTTCTACGGAATCCCGCCGGAGGAATCAAAGAAAATACAGGAAACATATATTGAGGAAGTGGAAGCCAATCACATCATTGAATTTGTCGGGGTCGAAACAAATATTTGCATACTCGCCAATATCATGGTCATACAGAATATATTTCCTCATGCAGATATCACTATCGATAAAGGACTTGTCGCCAGCTCGAATTCGTATCTCCATGATATGACCCTTGAAATACTTTCCAACATGCACATAACCATAAAATGAGTCACACCCGGAAGGTGTGCCCGGATCAGACTCTGGTTCTGTTCTTTTTATTGCCGAGAAGGGCAATCCATTTGACGAACAATCCGGCGCCCAGCAGAAGTCCAACATATCCCATGACCGGATAGACTGTCCCCACCAGATCCGCAAAGCCGGCAAAGCTCAGAATATACCCAAGAACAAGCGACACGGGCAGGAGGATGCTGTAACCTCTGCTTTTGGGGGCAAGAAACCTGATCAGGAATGGGTACAGCATCCCAACAGCTGTATTATAGATGACAAGCAGCATCGCTATGCCCAGCAGAATGCCGAGTGCAGGATGTATTTCGCCACCCAGCAGAAGCATAGGCAGCTCGACGTCATTTACAGCGTCAAGCCGTGACAGTATCCCCAGATTGATCATAAGCATCAGTACAAGGATTATGATGCTGCCTGCGATACCGCCATAGCCGGCCACCTTGCGCGATTTGGAGTCAGCGCCCATCATCGTCAGGAAGCTGAAGGCAACCGCGATGGTGAATCCGCTGTAGGTGATTGCATCCCACCACCAGGCACCGTCGACGGTAAGCTCCGGTTTTGCAAACCGGTCCGCTTCGGATAAAGGCATCGGAGAGTTGAAATATGTGACCAGCGCGATGATGATGACGACCACCAGAAGATACGGTGTGACAACACCTAAAGCGATTACAATTTTATTGAAATTCAAATTCAATGTGATATATACAGCAATAACAAGTATGAGTGAGCCCAGCCATGGAGGCGTGCCGAAACTTTCATAAAAGGTAGATCCGGCTCCGGCAATCATTATGACCGCCACTCCGTAAAGGAAAAACGCCAGTATGTAATCTATGAGACGGCCGAAGAAAGGGCCGAATGTGTTCATGATTGAATCCACATGGGATTCGGCTTCGAGGTCGTAACCTACGTCAGCCGTCCATTTTCCCGTGAACAGTATGAGGAATCCTGATAAAAGAACAGCAATAATACTGATATAACCATTATTCGTAAAGAATTGGAGAATCTCCTGTCCGGTGGAAAAGCCTGCCCCGACCACAACACCGGTGTAGGCAAAACCTATTTTAAGGACATCCTTAACATTCGCCAAAATAACCACTCCGTATGAAATTAGAATTTTTTAAATAATAATTTAATGGTACACTTCTTTACTAAACTTTACAAATATCAAACTAAAAAATAGCACTGCCTGCAGCAGTGCTATGCTTCTATGGAATCCAGGAAATGCAGTATATCTTTAAACAGCAGTTTTTTATCCTTCCCTTTCGTCATAAGATGACCGGTATTCGGATATACTTTCATATCCTTCGCCTCTGAACCAGTATTTTCGTATATATGATCTGCACTCTCTTCATACAATGGAGCATCCTTACCGCCATATTTCACTGCCAGTGGCACTGTGATTTCGCCAAGCCTGCTGTGCACTTCCTCAATCAGTGATTCAAATTCCGGCAGGGATGCCATGGGTTCCCTTTCCAGTTCCTTCAGTCGCGCATCGATCTCTGCATCATTTCTGCCGACGAATTCCATGAAATTTTCTGTATAGGATACCACCCTCTTATTGAGGTCTTCGATATCCTTGCCCTGCGGTACAGACATCACAACAGCACCATTTATATCGTCCAGTGAGTAGGCCGCCTTCAGGGACAATATACCGCCGAGCGATACACCGGCGATGAAAATTCTTTCATACCCTTCATCCTTCAGCTTTTCATAACTTTCGACAACGTTATCCCACCATTCGGAAGGGCTTGATTCAACAAGGGCATCCGGCCCCATGCCATGACCTTCAAATATCGGTATGGACACTGCGTAACCGTTCGTATTCAGGTATTCCCCAAGCTCTTTCATGTCTCTTGTAGTACCGGTAAAGGAATGCAGTAGAATGACTGCTTTATCCCCCTCCTCCAGGTATACCGGGTCAGGCTGTGTTATTTTCATCTGTTTTCCTCCTTCTCTTTCATCGCTCTATCAAGCAGGTATGCCGCTTCCCGCTTTCCGAGATTGAAATCCTGCATCAATTTCTCAATTGTTTCATACTTTCCTTTACCTTGCCTGTCATACTCCCAAACCTTCCTGATCATTTCACCGAGACGATCTTTTCTTGTTGAAGACTTCCTGATGTTTGCCAGCACTCCCCGGCTGAATATAAACAGGACTATTACGAGTAACATGAGCAGAATGATTATAAAATCCAGATTTTCCATATCGTCTCCCTCTGTAAACTTACACAAAACTCATTTGTCTTAATGTTTAAAAGTGTTTGACAAATCTGAAAGAAGTTAGTAAGATGATATTCAATTAAATAATTACTTATCAAGAGCGGTGGAGGGACTGGCCCTGAGAAACCCGGCAACCTTTTCAGTAAGGTGCTAACTCCAGCAGGTTTTTTCCTGAAAGATGAGTGACACGGGAGTCTCCTTATCTTTAAAAAGGAAGGCTCTTTTTTATTATTTAAAATTATATGGAGGCGTTAATGATGACTGAAGATTTCCGTTTTGAAACCAAGCAACTGCATTCCGGCCAGGAAGTGGACCCCGCTACAAATTCACGTGCCCTTCCAATCTATCAGACGACATCCTACACTTTTGATGATACCAAACATGCAGCCGATCTGTTCGGTTTGAAAGATGCAGGAAATATATATACAAGGCTTATGAACCCGACAACAAATGCACTTGAAGTACGCGTTGCAGAACTTGAAGGCGGCGTTGCAGGGGTAGGTGTTGCATCGGGTATGGCTGCAATCACCTATGCCGTGCAGGCTGTTGCAATAGCCGGGGACCATGTCATTTCAACATCCAGCCTGTACGGCGGCACCCACACATTGTTTACACACACACTCAGAAAATTCGGCGTAGAAACCACACTCACAGACACTAAAGACCCGGAGAATGTTTCACGTGAAATAAAGGAGAATACTAAAGCGATATTCGTCGAGACCATCGGAAATCCTGAAGGTAACGTAGAAGACATCAAAGCACTCGCCAAAATTGCAGATGATAACGGCATCATCCTTATCGTAGACAATACTTTCGCCACCCCTTATCTCTGCCGGCCTATTGAGCACGGCGCACATGTTGTTGTACACTCTGCCACCAAATTCCTCGGTGGCCACGGAACTTCCATCGGCGGTGTCATCGTTGATGGCGGCAACTTTGACTGGTCTAACGGCAAGTTTCCGGGACTCACGGAACCGGACCCTTCATATCATGGTCTCGTGTTTACAGAAGCATTTGGTCCTGCGGCGCTTGCTTACAAGATCAGGACCACTCTGCTCCGTGACACAGGGGCCGCCCTTTCACCATTCAATGCCTTCCTTCTGACCCAGGGCATTGAAACACTCTCACTGCGCATGGAACGCCATGTTGAAAATTCACAGAAGGTGGCCGAATTCCTCGAGCAGCATGCAAAAGTGGAATGGGTCGATTATGCAGGACTTCAATCCAGCCCGTACCATGAACTGCAAAAGGAATACCTTCCCAAAGGAGCCGGAGCAGTTTTCACATTCGGTGTCAGCGGCGGGTATGATGCAGGCATAAAATTCATAGAATCACTGGAGCTCTTCTCCATGCTTGCCAATGTAGGGGATGCTAAATCACTTGTTATCCACCCCGCTTCAACGACGCACTCACAGCTGACGGAAGATGAGCAGCAAAAAGGTGGAGTAAAACCTGAAACAGTGCGCCTTTCCGTCGGTTTGGAACACATCGACGACATTCTGGATGATCTAAGAAAAGGTCTGGATGCGATATAAATGCCTATTAAAGTAATCGAGGGGTTGCCTGTAAGGGAGCTCCTCAAAAAAGAAGATGTCTATACCATTGGGGCGTCTAGAGCGCACACCCAGGACATCCGTCCGCTCCGGATGCTCATATTGAACCTTATGCCCAAAAAGGAGGAGACCGAACTGCACCTCCTCCGTCTCCTGGGAAATACTCCTCTGCAGATTGATGTCGAATTCCTGTATATGTCCACCCACCGGAGCCGCAACACACCGACAAGTCATCTTCAGAAATATTATAATTCCTTTGATGAAATCAGGAATCAGAAATTCGACGGTATGATCGTCACCGGTGCGCCGGTTGAAAAACTGGAATACGAACAAGTGGATTATATCGATGAATTAAAAGATATCATCAACTGGGCACAGACCCATGTATATTCCCGCTTCTTCATATGCTGGGGTGCACAGTTTGCACTAAACCACTATTTCGGCATTGGCAAACAGGAACTCCCCGCCAAGCTGTTCGGTATTTTTGAATACAGCAATATTTATCCGGATCATCCTCTGCTCCGGGGATTTGATGATATATACAGCGTTCCGCAATCACGGCATACAACGGTGGATTGGAATGCTCTCAGAAATACACCGGACCTCGACGTCCTTACTGAACACCCCGAATTCGGACCGGACATCACTGCATCAAAGGAGAGAAGGGATCTGTTCATATTCGGCCATCTCGAATATGAACGAGATACTTTGAAACAGGAATACGAACGTGATATATCAGACGGTCAGCATATAGACCTCCCCCACAATTATTTCCCTGGGGATGAATCCTCCCGCCATCCCGTATTCAACTGGAAAAGCCATGGCCATATACTGTTCAACAATTGGATAAATGAAACATACCAGAATACGTATTACGACCTTGAGAATATGGTAAAGCAGAAACACTGGCCATGATAGAATGAAAAAAGATACCCCGATATGACAACACCTTCGTTGCTGTACAATGTCCATGTACCCGTCCGAAGGTGTTTTTGTATATTAAAAAGCCGGGCTCGGCCCGGCTTCCTCACTATATATTGTTAATGGGAGATTTGTAATTTTTGTGATTTTCATGCTGTCTTTTCCTGGAGAGTGCCATCAGATGTCTGAAAAATGAATCTGCATGCCGTTCCAGAGTTTTGTCTGTCAGTCTTCCCACATTCTTCTCAACGACTTCCTCTTCCCTTGCTTCATCGAAGATTGGAATATCATTCTTCTGTTTATACTCCGCTATCTCCGAAGATACACGCATTCTGGCCTCAAACAGCTCCACAAGTTCCCGGTCGATGTCATCAATCCTGGTCCTGAGTTTGTCATGCGATTCCATTGGCATCCCTCCTTCAATTCCTATTTCTGAACGATCGCTTCCATACCGGTCTTCTTTTTCTCGATTTCAAGAAGCATGTTGATGGTTGTCATCAGTTCATCGAACTCATCAGGTGTCAGGCACTGCTGGCCGTCACTCCATGCATTTTCAGGATCCTGGTGCACTTCTATCTGCAGGCCATTCGCACCGGACATCACTGCTGCCTTCGCCATGGAAGGGATGATGTGTCTGATTCCCGCAGCATGGGATGGATCTATCACTATGGGAAGGTGGGATTCTTTCTGGATTACCGGCACTGTCTGCAAATCGAGCGTGTTTCTTGTTGCCGTTTCAAATGTACGGATTCCGCGCTCACAGAAGATGACATTTTCATTTCCGCCCGCCATGACGTACTCGGCGGACATCAGCCACTCTTTCATCGTTGCTGACATGCCGCGCTTCAACAGGACCGGTTTATCCGTCTTACCTATTGCCTTCAGCAGGTCGAAATTCTGCATATTGCGTGCACCGATCTGGATGACATCCACCATTTCGACAAAATCATCGAGGTACTCCGTTGACATCAACTCAGATACTACCGGCAGACCTGTTTCCTGCTTGGCAGTCTGAAGAATGCGCAGGCCTTCAACTCCAAGTCCCTGGAAAGCATAAGGGGATGTCCTCGGTTTGAATGCACCGCCTCTTAATGTATTCGCTCCGGCAGCTTTCAGGCGTTTTGCGAGAGCCACCGTATCTTCTTCATTCTCTACTGAACATGGGCCAGCACATACCATGAAATTCTCAGCCCCTACTTTCACACCATCTATATCGATTATGCTGTCGTCTTCATGAAAATGGCGATTCGCCTTTTTGTACGGTGCCGAAATACGGTGTGCATCCTCTACTATCTGGAATCTCTTCATGTCGTTTTCTGTAATTTTCGAAGTATCGCCGATCAGCCCGATGATGGTACGGTTCTTACCGTCTGAACGATGGACCTCGAAACCTGCCTCCTCAATATTTGCCGTCAACTCCTGAATCTCTTGTTCCCGTGCGCCCTGCTTTACGTGAATAATCATAAAATAAAACCTCCCATTAAATTTTGATAATAATAAAACCGCCACTTATATCTTAAATAAGTGGCGGTGGAGTTTATAAAATAATATACAGGTACTCTAGCCACTTATTTAGGATAAATGGCTAGACATCACAAAATGCTTTAGCCATCACTTGATACAAACATAAAGGTTCGTTTTACGTTTGTACTCAATGTGATGGGTACAAACGGTATCAAAAATAGCTAAAGTAAAATCGATTATGCTGTTGTTGTTTAGTGAGTAACATATATAATCGCCTCTTTTGAGATGTGTTGAGAGCAATTATATAGCAGCCATATTGCTTTGTCAATGCAGAATTGTCAGAAATATTGCATTGCGCATAAATTTGTTTACGTTTATACTAATCTAATACATTGGAAGTGGAGGTTCATTCATGAAAATAGTAATTGCAGGACTCGGAAACATCGGGGGCTCATTCGCCCTTGCCATAAAATCGAATGCACCTGAACATGAAGTATATGCCATTGATATCGATGCTGAATCGCTCAGGAATGCTGAAGACAGCGGGTTGATCAAAAAAGGCTATGAAACGCCCGAATCAATCATCCCGCATGCCGACCTGGTCATTTTTTCAGTCTATCCCATGATCCTGAAATCCCTGGTCGCCGAATATGCTCCCTATTTCAAGGAAAATGTCATACTGACGGATGTAACGGGAGTCAAGCGCTCCATCATTGAAGAAATCGAACCACTACTGTCTGATAATGCCGATTTTGTCTTTGGACATCCCATGGCAGGCCGGGAGAACAGAGGTCTTTCATTCGCAAGCGGTGAAGTATTCCGGGGCGCGAACTACCTGTTCACACCCACGCCCGGGAACAAACCGGAAAACATTGAAATGCTATCTTCATTCGTCAGGGAAATCGGTTTTAGGAATGTGACATCCATTACGCCGGACTTTCACGATGAAGTTATCGGCTTTACCAGCCAGCTGGCGCATGTCATCGCAGTATCCCTCATCAACAGTGATGATACGAACCGGGATACGAAAGCGTATACCGGGGACAGCTACAGGGATCTTACACGCATCACCAACATCAATGAGAAATTATGGCCAGAGCTCTTCATCATGAATAAAGACCATCTTCTCAATCATATCGACGGCTTCAAAGAGCAGCTCGACCAGCTGACAAAAGCCATTGAAAACGAAGATGTGGAGACGATGCAGGAAATGATGATAGAATCACGGCACCGCTATCATGACCTTCATAACCTGGATGAATCAGACTGGACATAAGAAACGGGGATTGGCTAAAGCCAGTCCCCGTTTCTTCATATCAATAGACTTTATCCCCATTGAAAATGGAGTTTTTAACCATTACATAATCCACCGTACGGATCGCCTCAAGGGTGTTTCCCCCTGCATAGGAAATCGATGACTGCAGATCCTGCTGCATTTCAACCAGTGTATCTTTGAGGGGCCCTTTATAATCCACGAACATCTTTTTCCCTTCGACGTTTTTCTTCTCGCCTTTTTGGAATTCAGATGCTGAACCGAAATATTCTTTGTATTTCCTGCCATCCCTTTCAACAGTCTCTCCCGGCGATTCCTCATGGCCTGCAAACAGAGAGCCTATCATGACCATCGAAGCACCGAAGCGGACCGACTTGGCGATATCCCCATGTGTCCTTATGCCCCCGTCGGCAATGATCGGTTTTGTGGCAGCCTTTGCACACCAGCGCAGGGCAGCAAGTTGCCATCCACCCGTGCCAAAACCGGTTTTGACCTTGGTAATACACACTTTGCCCGGTCCAATGCCTACTTTTGTCGCATCCGCACCTGCATGTTCCAGCTCACGTACCGCTTCAGGTGTGCCGACATTTCCGGCAATGAGGAATGTTTCCGGTATGTGTTCTTTGATGTATTCGATCATCCTGATTACAGCATTCGAATGGCCGTGTGCGATATCTATTGTCATATACTCAGGGACGAGTCCTTCCGATTGAAGCTGATCGATAAATGCATACTCCTCTTCTTTGACGCCTACACTGATTGAGGCTATCAGATTTTTGGAGTGCATATCATTTATAAAATTGATGCGATCCTCCGGCTGGAAACGGTGCATTATATAGAAATAGCCTTTTTCAGCCAGGGTCAGGGCAATCTTTTCATCAATGATGGTCTGCATATTTGCCGGCACGACAGGAAGTTTGAAAGTATGGTTTCCAAGCGTTATGGATGTATCACATTCCGAACGGCTGTTTACGATACACTTATTAGGAATCAGCTGAATATCTTCATAATCAAATACATTATCCATGGTTTTTACCCCTTTAATACGAATATTATGGCTATAATCATTAATATTTGTTCGCCATTCGGTATTTTAGGTCATTTCCAGGATAAAGTCAATCCATAGCATATATATAATTATTCCCAGTTTTTAATATAATTTTTATGCAATATTTTAAATATTTATTTGATTTTCAGTGTTTTTATTGTATAATAATTTTTAATTACTTTTTTAGGAGATGATTTCTTGGGGCGGCAAAACAATTAAAACTGGTTAACTTTCAAAGCAGAAACTTTTTAAAGGAATATGACTTTGATAAAGAAGAGCTTGAGACGCTTATCGACTTCGCGGAACATCTTAAAACTAAAGAGAAGCACGGTATCCCGCAGCGATTCATGAGCGGGAAGCAAATTGCACTTATTTTTGAAAAACAGTCCACGAGGACCAGATCCGCTTTCACTGTAGCTGCCGGAAAGCTCGGGGCCACTGTTGAATACCTTAATAAGAATGACTTACAGCTTGGAGCCAAGGAGTCCGTAGAGGATACGGCAAAAGTACTGGGTTCCATGTTCGACGGCATTGCCTTCAGAGGCTTTGAACAGCAGACGGTCGAAGCGCTTGGAGAACATTCCGGCATCCCTGTCTGGAATGCACTGACCAATGACTGGCATCCGACACAGATGCTCGCTGATTTCCTGACAATCAAGGAGCATCTTGGTACTTACCAGGGTAAAACTGTCACATTTGTGGGCGACGGCAGAAATAACGTAGCACATTCCCTGCTCGTTACCGGAGCGATACTCGGTGTGGATATCAATATTGTGGCGCCCGATTCCCTGCAGCCCGAAATTTCCGTTCAAAATCTGGCAAAAGAGCTTCAGCAAATCTCCGGCAGTAAATCACTGATCACCGCGAATGTCGAAGCGGGCATCATAGGCAGCGATGTAATCTATACCGATGTCTGGTGTTCAATGGGTGAAGAGGAACAGCTGGATGAAAGATATAGACTTCTGAACACGTATCAGGTCAACCAGGACATGATTGATATGACCGGTAAATCAGATACTATTTTTCTGCACTGTCTCCCGGCCATCCATAACACTGAAACCGACATCGGGAAGATGGTATATGAGAAATTCGGGGAAAGTGGTTTTGAAGTTACTGACGAAGTATTCAGAGCCGGATACTCCAAAGTCTTTGAACAGGCGGAAAACCGTATGCATACAATCAAAGCTTTGATGGCCGTAACATGTGGAGAGGTTTATTAGAATAACTTCCATAAGAATACAAAAATGGACCGTGTCCCTTATGGGAGCTGCGGTCCATTTTCATCCCTCATGCCTTTTTCCGTTGTAAGCAGTACATAGAAGATGCTGCCGAGAATCCACCACTGCATAAGTGTCAATGCCAGTATGCTCTCTCCGTTGAAAATGAAGAAGCGGATGACCATCTGCGCGATGAAAAGCGTTATGAACACCATCAGTATTGCCCTGAACCTGTTCCAGGTAAAGTAGATTGCAATCAGGGCCGCAAGCGATGCGACAGCCATGATGATATACGGCGGCTGCGTGATCAGCCTGAGTTCAAACACTCCATATAACGTTATGAATGCAACACTGAAAATGCTGTATGACTCTGCATAGAACAGGCTGTTGGAACGGTATGCCATATAGATGAACATGACAATCATCCCCATCAGCAGTCCCGGCTGGCCACCGTTATAATAAAATACACTTAAAGGCTCCCCAATGAATGCATTCCAATTGAAGATGATATAGGAGAATTTATATATCAGAAAAAGGATGATTGCTGCATTCAGCCAATGACTGAACAGATGTTTCTTTTCTTCCGAATTCCATATCATCATATAGGAGATCAGGAACGCCGCTGCCAGAGCGACATACATAGATGGAATTTCAAAGGATCCTATTGTAAATGATTCAAGCATTATATCCGTCCTATCCGAAAGTGATGACGTCTCATACATGATGACATTATCCCGCTCTGAAATAAAGCAGTATGCACACACCTATTTCAACCGCTTCATACCTTCTTGTATTATAAAGTCGTAAGCCGCGGCAGGAAGCAGCCTGCTCAGAGCTGTCAGACCGAGTGACCCTTTCGTCGTCCTGTATATGGGCTTGACCTTTTCCCCGACAAGCGCCCTGACCATGACATCCCGTGTCTCTTCAGGCCCCGGTGCCCGCTGTAATGCACTAAGCATGTACTGCTTCACTTCTTTCATCAGGGGGGCATACGCCCCATCCTTTGTATTGATATAGTTTTTGTCAAGGGCTACATTGCCGAAAGGTGTATCCACCACCCCCGGCTCGATCATTACGACATCTATGCCGAATGACTTCACTTCCTGTCGCAATGCAATACCCAAAGCTTTGATGCTGTGCTTTGTTGCAGCATAGTACCCCATCCCCGCACTCGATACATGAGCAGCCGTTGAACTCGTAATGACGATGCGTCCTCCCTTATTCTTTCTCATGCCGGGCAGTACAGCACGAATGGTCTCCAACGCACCGAAAACATTGACTTCAAACTGCCGGAGGGCGGCTTCCTTTGGAACTGCCTCCACAGGGCCATACACCCCGTAACCTGCATTGACGAGCACAGCGTCTATCTCCCCCACCTCATCTTCTATCTTTCGTCTGACCGAGTGCACCTCAACACTGTCCGTTACATCCAATGGAAAGGCATATCCCCCTTCTTCGACAAGGATATCCAACAATTCATGCCTTCTGGCACTGACACAAATTTTATGTTCCGTATTCCTCAGAAGTTGCAGTGCAGTTGCCATGCCAAAACCACTCGAGGCACCGGTTATCCAGATTACCTTTTTCATTTCCAGTTCTCCTCCCCGTTGAAAATTAAAACGCCCTCTTTTAACAAAAGGACGTTCGCCAATAATCATGCTCTGCCGGACAATGCTTTTTAAATACTGATTCTGTAACGTCATATGTCCTTTACATCTGATTTGACTACTGTGTAAAAGGCGTTGCCGATCATAACGTTGGGCGTTGCTTATATTACCACCCATCTGCCTGGGATATCGATCGGATCTGTATCGTCAGAGCACGATCGCCAGTGTGATTAATATCGCCGTTCCTCTCTGAAGCTAATTCTTATCCATCTTATGACCTGCTTCCATCATTGAAATTGCATGACCAATCCCATTCACCTTCTATTTCTTGAAGATGCTGAATAACTTACTGAAGTATCCGCCTTTCTCTTCTTCTTTTCCGGCAGCTGTACCTTCTTCACGATCGTTGTTCTCTCTATTGTTTTGTCCCTCGTCATTGGCATAGCTGCTCATATCAATATTTGAATTTTTGGAATCTGCAGCCATATCCGGTGCTTCATCCGGAATATCTTCACTTTCAGTTTCTTCCTGAGCAACCTCCTCAGCTTCCTCCTGTACAGGATTTTTTTCCTCCGGCATTTCCCCCATGGAACGGCTCTCACCCAGTTCCGTTGAAACCTCTGCGTCTTCCCAGTCCGGGAACTGTTCTCCATCAGAACTGCTGCGATATTCAAGGGATAAAGGTTCGTTATATTTACTGTAGGCTTCGAGCCTTTCAACAAGATGATTTACATTATGCTTCAGTTCACGGTTTTCCTGCTGCATTGTTTCGAGTTTGTCCATCACAGCACCGATCATTCTGTTTATATCGTTATTAGTAACGCTCGCAGGCGCATTTTCCCCTTTCTCATAAACAATATGCGGTACTTTCTCAATGATTTCATCGGCTGCTGTCTCCAGTGTATAGCCGGGCTGTTTTGCAAGCTTTATGAATTCTTTCAGCACAGCGATATCTTCCTGTGAAAAAAGGCGTCTGTTATGTTCATCTTTTGCGACTTCATATTTTCTCTCTTCGAGCATTCTTACATATTTACGAACATTCTGATCGGAAAGTTCCACCATATCTTTTACTTGAGCTGTTGTGTAATATACTGCGTGATTAGTTTCTCTCATATGTAACCAGTCTCCCATTATTTTATCGTTATTTAATATTATAACTTTTATAAGCAGTCTTTTCCACCTTTTATTAAAATCATAATATAACTCAGTTTATAATGATGTTGTTATGATAGTGCGACCGGCGTTGCTTATTTCGATACAAACCCTTTATGAAGGTTTTTAAGGACGATATAAAAGGTTTCAAAAAAATATTTTACAGTTGCTTTTGTAATGTTTGTTAAGCATTGGATATGTTGCCGAAAAAAATGATTTTTGCCGTTTTTCATTGTGCGCATGGCATTATATTCTTTCGTTTCGGATAATTTGAATTTATCAGATAATACCATTGACTTTATCTATTTTAATTTGTATATTAATCTAAACTTACAGTTTAAATATAAACTTAAACGGCATAGATGGGATGAGTAGTTGCCGGGACAATTCACAGAGAGCTGCCTAAGGCTGAAATGCAGCATTGTCGCGGAAATGAACATGGTCCCTGAGCTGCAGCTGATTATGCCGCGGGTCCGCCCAATACAGCGGTACAGTACTGATTGATACTGTGTGAGGCTGGAACAGTGATGTTCCAGTGAATATGAGGTGGTACCGCGATGGGCTTTCGTCCTCCTGATCCTGTTTGAAAGCAGTAGGGATGTCGAAGGCTTTTTATATAAAGGAGGTCGTGATAATGGAAACGAAATTGGCACAAATAGGGCTTAACACTGACCCCACAGGGGCAACCACCAATCCAATTTACACTGCTACAGCATACGAACACAGAAGTGTCGGGGCATCCACAGGCTATGACTATACCAGGACCGGTAACCCGACACGTTCGCATTTCGAGGAGGCATTTGCAGAACTTGAGGAAGGAATTGCTTCATTTGCTACATCCAGCGGTATGGCTGCGATTCAGCTTGTGTGCGGTCTTTTCCGGCCCGGTGATGAAGTATTGGTCAGTTTTGACTTATACGGTGGTACTTTCAGGATTTTTGATTTTTATGAATCCCAGTATGGCGTGAAATTCAAATATGTGGATTTTGCCGATCTTCCTGCAATTGAAGAGGAGATTAATAGAAATACAAAGGCATTCTTCATCGAACCCTTGACAAATCCGTCGATGATAGAAGTTCCTCTTAAACCGTTATATGAACTGGCATACAACCGGGGCATATTGACGATACTGGATAACACTTTTCTGACGCCATATTACTATACACCTCTCAGGGATGGGGCGGATATCGTACTCCACTCTGCAACCAAGTATATCGGCGGCCATAACGATGTACTTGCTGGCGTCGTTACAGTAAAGAATGCACAACTCGCAGAAACGCTTGCAGCACACCACAATATGACAGGGGCAACATTATCGCCTTTTGACAGTTATCTGCTGTTGAGAGGGATGAAAACACTTCATCTCCGCATGGAACGTGCAACAGAGAATGCCAAAATTCTTGCCGAGTACTTTACTGCAGATCAAACAGTAGACAAAGTGTTATATTCGGGCCAAACAGGTATGCTGAGCCTGCGTCTTAATGAGGCATACAGTGCGGCCAGGGTGCTTGAACATATCAACGTCTGTACATTTGCAGAAAGTCTGGGCGGCACAGAAACATTCATCACTTTTCCGTTCACACAGACTCATGCTGATATGCCTGATGAGGAGAAGGTCAAAAGAGGCATTGATGAGCAGTTGCTGAGGGTTTCAACAGGCGTTGAAAATGTGGGAGATATCAAAGCCGATCTGATACAGGCAATAAATAAATCGAAAAGGGGATAGACATGGAGAACTCAATTGAAACAGACATGATCATCGACAATAAACGCGGTCGTGAATATGACACTGCCAACCAGCCGCTTTATTATTCAACCGCATTCATACGCAAGAGCCTTGATGATGAAGAAGCCCATCTTTATGTAAGGAACAGCAATCCGAACAGAGAGAAATTGGAGGAGAAGCTTGCACGGCTTGAAAATGGAAAATACGGGTTCGCATTCAATTCAGGAATGTCGGCAATTGCCGCATCACTGATGACATGCTCCCCGGGAGACCATATCATAATGCCTGTAGATATGTACGGCGGCACTTATGAACTGAGCAAAACCATATTGAAACGTTATAAACTGAGCTTTTCAGAAGTTGATCAAACCTTTCCCGATAACGTTACAGACGCCATTACAGAAAATACGAAAGCAATATATATTGAAACACCTTCCAATCCTACATTAAAGGTGACCGACATCAGAAAAATCATTGAAATAGCACGTAAGAACAACCTGATCACCATAGTGGATAATACATTCATGACGCCTCTTGGACAGAATCCGCTCAGTCTCGGTGCTGATATTGTCGTCCACAGTGCCACAAAATTTCTCGGGGGGCACAGCGATGTGCTGGCAGGCGCAGTCATTTTAAATGACGAAAACCTTAAGACGAGTGTCCAGGAAATGCAGGTCGTCATGGGCACTGGACTCGGGACGTATGATTGCTGGACACTGGGCCAGCATTTGAAAACACTGGCAATCCGCTGGAAGCAGTCCACGGAAAACACGGAAAAGCTTTATCAGTTCTTCGACTCTCATGAAGGTGTCGGCGATATCTACTATCCAGGGAGAGACCCACTTCATCTGTCCCAGGCAAGTCACGGAGGAGCTGTAATAAGCTTCCGGATAAAAGACGAGTCGAAGGCGCAGGAATTCGTGGATAAACTGAATATTCCCCTCGTTTCTGTAAGTCTGGGAGGGGTAGAATCCATATTGTCCCATCCGAGGACCTCCAGTCACCTGGCACTCACTGAAGATGAGAGACAGGACAGGGGCATTACCCAGGGATTATTCAGACTTTCAGTTGGCATTGAGAAGTCTGACGATCTCATTGCAGACATAAGACAGGCACTCGACAGCATATAAAAACGGCATCCGGTCAATTGACCGGATGCCGTTTTTATTATATGTTTCATGGGAAAACTCCTTCAACTCCCATTTTTCCAAGCAGCTCTTCCACCTGAACTTCTGTACGCTGTATCAGTTCCTCATCCTGTATAGGAAAGGCTGAAGTTTTATCAATCTGGCTGTCCAGATAATACACACCCTTCAGTGTAGTGCCTTTCAGCGTCGAAATCAGCGGTTTAAGTGCATACTCCAGGGCCAGCAGATGGGATATACTGCCTCCCGACATTACCGGGAGCACCGGCTTGTCTTTCATGATATCCTTCGGAAGGATATCAAACAGACTTTTCAGCACTCCGGAGTAGGCTGCCTTGTACACCGGGGAGCCAACTATGATCCCTTTTGCATTGCGGATTTTTTCTGAAGTACCGGTTACTTCGGGGCTGTTGAAATTTCCAAACATCAGGTCTTCTCCGGGAATATCCCTCACTGATATATGACCGATGGACAGACCTTTCTCATTGAGCCTGTCACCAATGTACCCGAGTACTTTCTGAGATCTGGAGTCAACCGACGGGCTGCCTGAAATGATTACAATATCATGCATGAAATCTTCCTTTCTGACCAATAATCAGCCTTATGCCTTTACATTTCCGGCTTTTTCTTTTGTATAACGGTTTTCCCTGAAATCAAGCCCCAGATTTTCTCTGAGCGTCTCTCCGGCATATGCACGTGTATAGCTGCCTTCCTCTTCCAGCAAAGGTATGACATGTGCCAGAAATTCATCATACTGGCTGCCGAATATCTGAGGTGTAAACACAAAGCCATCTGCCGCTCCATTTTCTACCCATTCAATCATTTTATCTGCCACCTGCCGGTAGGTCCCGGAAAAAACATCTTTCGGAGACGCTGTTTCCAGCGCCACCTCCCGAAGCGTGGAAGCATGTTCAAAAGCTTTCCTTTTTATATTGTCAGTAGTGGACCGGAAACTGTTCTTACCGATATCCCCGATATCAGGAAAAGGCTCATCCAATGGATGCACACTGAAGTCATAATGATCGAAGAATCTTCCCAGCACTTCCAGTGCCTTGTCGATGGTAATCAGATTTTTGATCTCCTCATGTCTCGCTGCAACGATTTCTTCGGTTTCACCGATAATCGGGGACAGCGAGGGTAGAATCAGCACATCTTCTTTCTTGCGGCCATTCTTAACAGCCTGCTCTTTGATGTCATCATAGTACTCCTTGTTGGTTTCGAACGATTGCGCATGTGTGAAGACGGCTTCGCCATACTTTGCTGCAAACTCTCTTCCCGTTTTTGAAGCACCCGCCTGAAAGATTACCGGCTGTCCCTGCCTGGATCTTTGAATGTTCAGCGGCCCTTTGATATTGAAGAATTCCCCTCTGTAGTCCAACGTATGAAGTTTGTCCCTATCAAAGAATTCGCCGGTCTCACGATTCCTGACAAAGGCATCATCCTCCCATGAATCCCAAAGCCCCTGGGCGACTTCTATATATTCACCGGCCATTTTATATCTGGTCGAATGCTCCGGATGATTCCCTTTGCTGAAGTTGCCGGCGCTGCCTTCAAGAGGCGTTGTAACGACGTTCCACCCTGCGCGCCCACGGCTTATCTGGTCGATTGTTGCCAGCTGTCTTGAAACATTATAAGGTTCGCTGTATGTGGTCGATACGGTACCTGCCAGTCCTATCCTCGAAGTGAGCGGGGCAAGTGCAGACAATAGTGTCAGAGGTTCGAAACGGTTGAGGAAATGAGGTATCGACTTCTCATTGATATGGACGCCGTCCGCTATAAACAGAAATTCAAAACCTGCCGCTTCTGCTCTTCTTGTAACGTCCAGATAGTATTCAAAATTTATACTGCCGTCTATAACGGCGTCATCCGCCCTCCAGGAATAAGGGTGAGAACCCGGTCCCTGGATGAGAAGGCCTAATTTTATCTGTTTTCTGCTCATACTTGAATCACTTCCCATTCATAATTTTTCCTGCTCTTTACCACTATGCTTCATAGGGTTTGTTGATTTTTGCTTCATACCATTTCTGAAGCCAGCTGTAGAGTATGGTCATACACCAATATATTATGCCGACTGCAAGATACGCTTCAAAAAATTGTAACGTTGCCGTAGCGAGGAGTTTCCCCTGTGCCAGCAGTTCTGTAACACCGATTGTGAAGGCCAGGGAAGAGTTCTTTATCAGACCTATGAACATGTTTCCGGTAGCCGGGACTGCATTTCTTATTGCCTGGGGGAGCACAATGCCCCATACCGCCTGGCGATATGTAAGACCGGTAGATATTGCAGCTTCGGTCTGCCCTTTATCCACCGATGTAAGCGCCGCCCTGAATATCTCTGCGAGATAGGCTGAAGTATTCAGGCTGAACGCGATGATTGCGGCATTCACTGCCGATATTGAATTCAGCCATGGGAAGAGCTGCGGCAGCCCGAAGTAGATCATCAGGAGCTGTACAAGAACAGGTGTACCCCGGAAGAAAGAGATATACAGTTTTGACAACTGTACTGCCGCAGGGATCTTATTGACGAGGATCAGCGACAGCGCTACGCCGATGATGACTGCAATGAGCATGGATACTATTGCAAGGTACAGAGTGATTGGAATATACACAAGCAGTTCAGGTATTATTTCAATCATATACCCGATATCAAAATTCATGGGATACCTCCTTTTTAAACTGTTAACAGTTCCAGTTCAGTTCTTTCCTGACTGTCTGCTGCCCGTTGCATATATTTCTTCAGAAATTTCCTGGTCCGCTCATTCTGAGGATTGTCGAATACTTCCGCCGGATGTCCTTCTTCGACGATGTTGCCGTCTGCCATGAATATCACCCTGTCAGCGATTTCCCTGGCAAAATCCATTTCATGTGTCACTATGATCATCGTCTTGTCATTTTTGGATATATCCGAAATCACCTTCAGCACTTCGCCCACCCACTCAGGATCAAGCGAGGATGTAGGTTCATCAAACAATAATGCATGAGGGTCCACAGCCAGTGCCCTTGCTATGCCAACCCTTTGCTGCTGACCGCCGGATAAAGACACCGGATAATGTTTTGCTTTGTCCAGGATGCCCACCTGTCTGAGCAGTCTTTCACCGATTTTCACAGCTTCTTCCGAGCCTGCTTTTTTTGAAGCTGCCAGGGGGTAGGTGATATTATCCAAAGCCGTTTTGTTTTTGAACAGATTGTAATGCTGGAAGACCATTGCGGTCTCCATTCTCAGTCTGTTGATTGTCGACTTCTTCACTTTTTTTGTCTCAGCCGTGACCCCGCCTATGCTTATGAGCCCTGCATCAGGTTTCTCCAAATAGTTCAGGCATCTGAGCAGAGTTGACTTCCCCGATCCAGACGGACCGATTATGGCTACCGTTTCTCCGTCATTCACTTCAAAATTGATATCCTTCAGCACCTCGATATTGTTGAATGCTTTCTTAAGACCCGAGACTTTGATCACAGAACCCCTCCAAATTCCTACCTGAAAAGTATGATTAATGATACCAAGTATACCACCCTGCTTGCTGAGGGACAAGATGCCGTATTATAGTTTTTTCATTTTCACTTATAGAGAGTGTCTATAATTGCTGTTTCGGCTGGCACGTCATAAGCGGTTTCCCCGATGATGCTGATGACTTCCTTTATGCTGGCTGAGTCTGAGTTCTCCCGATAGATCATATCCGTCTTCAGTGCAACGTCGGTCAATTGAGGTATGTCGATTGCATGCAGTAATCCTCCCTCAATTTCCCTCCGGACACTGAGTTCCGGTAAAAACCCAATGGCCGAGTGGTTCAAAATGATGCCTTTGGCTGTCTCCATGCTGTCCACTTCATATTTGATATCAGGCTGTCTTTCCAGTTTCATAAACAGATTATTCACCATTGTCCAATCCATCGATCCGCAGGCAAAAAATACGATTGTGTGCCCACTGAGCTTCTCTGCATCCGGCTTACTTCCTATGAATCCATGTCCCTGTGGCACAATGAGCCTTATTGGACTCTCCAAGGCTCTGTGTATGCTCAATCCGGGTGCTGATACATTGCTTGCAAAACCGAGTTCGGCTTCTCCTCGCGAAACCATGCGTACGACCTCTTCACTCGGTGCAGTAATTATCTTTACATTCAATTCAGGAAGCTCTTTTTTAACTGCGGCAAGAATGTCTGGAAGAAGATAACAGGAAGCCAGACTGGAACTGGCGACAGTGAGCCTGTTGTCATTCCTGCTGTCATCCAGATAGGCTTTTCCTTTTTTCAGAGTATCCACCATATTTTCTGCAAAAGGCAGAAATCCCGAACCTTTTTCAGTCAGTATCAGCCGGCGTCCACTGCGCTCAAACAGCTGTGCACCAAGTTCACGTTCAAGTGATTTTATTCTTGAGCTAACAGAAGGCTGTGACAGAAAGAGTACTTTGGAAGCTTTGTTGATACTTCCGAAATGATTGACATGTACAAATGCTTCCAGATTTTCTATATTCATAGCGACGCCTCCTCAATAATTCTCTACAGGTTTTGTATCCACATTGATATCATATTATATAAATAGGAATTAAAAGTGTAAACAGTTTGATTTTTTTAAATCAGTAGCAATATGGTATATTTGATGATAAGAGGGTATTTATCAAGTAGGCTTTATAGAAGGAGGAATTCAAAATGTTATCTGAGAAATTGAAAGAAGCTTTGAATAACCAGATGAACAATGAATTTGCAGCCGCGCATGAATATATGGCAATGGCAGCATATTGTGAGTCCAGAAGCTATGATGGTTTTGCCAATTTTTATATCCAGCAGGCCAAAGAGGAACGATTCCATGGCACAAAACTTTATGACTACCTGAATGACCGGGGTGTTCACGCGATTTTCAAGGAAATCCCGGCACCTGCAACTGACTATAATTCCATCCTTGATACTTTCAAGGCCGGGCTTGCACAGGAGAAGGAAGTGACGAAATCATTCTATAACATCTCTGATATCGCCACTGATGAAAAGGAGTACGCAACATTATCCTTCATCCGATGGTTCCTTGATGAGCAGGTGGAGGAAGAGGCGACATTCGAACGCCATATCGACTATATCGAAAGGATCAAAGATGATGCCAATGCTCTGTTCATTTATGAAAGAGAGCTTGGGAAGCGGGATTTCAATGAAGCGTAGGCGTCAAAAAATGGACCGGCACTGCCGGTCCATTTTTATATCTCTTTCACATCATTGACAGCTGCATGACAATTTTCCTGAAGCCTTCCTCCTCATGCTTCATGCTGCCCTGTATGGTCGAACCGACTGACGTCTTGATCTGACCTTTCAGAACCTCTCTCCTAAACGAAATTTTCATGGCTGGATGCATTGTACGGCGTAACCATGATTCTGTCCTGTACACTTGTATAATGTTATAATCTGCCTCAGGGAGGCCATACCATGAATGACCTTAACACGATGTTCCGCAAGCGGATCTGTTTACAGACAAATTTCCAGATTGCATTCGAGAACCTTGAAAATGTTCTTGAACTGACGGCAAAGGCAATACCATTTGAAAACACTGCCGTCATGTTCAACCGGACGAATGCCATCAGCCGGGATAACCTGATTGAAAAGATGCTCATACAGAACGAAGGGGGACTCTGCTATGAACTGAATCCACTGTTGCACTTGTTTTTATCGGAAAACGGCTTCGATTCTGCAATGTATTACGGCAGAGTTCATAACGGCACGGACTTCGGTACTAAAACACATGTCATGTTTCTTGTGAAACATGGGAGGAGAGCCTATCTCATCGATACAGGTTTCGGTGGGAACCTGCCGCTCAGACCGGTTCCTATGAATGGTGACACTGTGCATTCCAGAAACGGATCGTTTAAAGTCACTGAAGTGTCAGACGGCCATGTTCTGATGATGAACCTTGCCACATCTCAAAAAGGGTGGACACCCGGTTATAAGTTCTACCTCAACGATCCAGTAGCGGGAATCGGGGAACTGGATCGTGTCCAGAAGATCATAAAAGAGAGCGAAACTTCCCCGTTCAATAAAGAGCCGCTTATTACAGCATTCACAGAAGCTGGCAGACACACGCTTACCGATAAAAATTATACGATCTGGGCGGATGGTCATGTTGACAAAACAGAAGTCCTGCCCGGGCAATTCTACGAACTAGCAGAAAAATACTTCAACCTGAAAATTTAAATCTGATTAGGAGCAGAAACATGAATATGTTTTTCATTTCATTCCTGGTACTGCCGGTACTTGCCTTCATCACCTTATTGCTGCTGACTGACAGCCTGGTCTATGCAATCATTGCATTGCTCATCACAGACCTTGTCTTCACAATATTGTTCATAAAGAACAAAAAACAGATGAAGACGTAGCGGAATATACCATTTGACACATCCCACAAGGTATAGTAAAGTGTACCCAAGCTATTTTGCATAACAAAATAGCTTTTATTCCACCTCGCTATCATGTAATGCAAAGTAGGTGAAGACGTGAACAGAACCCAGATTCTAAAAGGCCTCATGGAAGCCTGCATCCTTAAGATAATCCATGATGATATCGTATACGGATATGAATTATCGGAAAAGCTTCAGAACCTTGGCCTTGCCGATGTAAGCGAAGGGACAATCTATCCCATACTGCTGAGACTCCAGAGAAACAATTATATTTACAGTGAGAAACGCACATCTGATTTCGGACCAAAAAGAAAATACTACTTCATTACCGAGGAAGGAAAAAACGCACTGAAGCTCATGACTGAAGAGTGGGATAGAATCCTCGGTCCAATCGATTCGATACTCAAGGAGGACACACAGCATGTCAGAAAAACCACTGATAAAAGAGAACAATAGGCTGAGGGAAAAACTGAATCAGCACAACAAAGAAGTCTACGAGGATATACTGGTCTATATCAGACTGAATTACACTTCCAAAAATGAAGAGACCGAGGAAATACTGAACGACCTTCTTACCCACATAATAGAAGCTCAGAGGAATGGCAAAAAAATCGAAGAAGTTACCGGAAAAGACTATAGGACATATGCCGACAGCATCATCGAGGAACTGCCCAGGAGGAATGTATGGAAACTTGCCGGAAAGATAGCATTGACTTACCTTGGAATATTATATCTGTTTTCATATTTGATGAGTCTGGCTTTCAACATTATTGATGATGCACCGTTATCCGTCACAATCGATGTTACAGCAGAGATTTTTTACATTGTCATCATGTCCCTGGCCGGAGTCGGATTTGTATTCCTCATTTTCCATGCAATACAGTATACCTTGTTCAGGAATTGGCCCGCATGGAAAGAATATGGATTGGTTTTCATCGGTGGCGCAATCTCTTTTTTGATTCTCATGATCCCGGGGTTTTTGAAAAATGCCATCGATATTGGCCCGTCACTCGAAATGAGTCTTTGGATTCCTGTACTGCTTGGCATTATCCTGTCGGCATCGGGACTCTGCCTGCTTTTCAAGCCTGAAAAAAACGCCGGGCGATACAGAAATAAATAGCACATACCGATACAAAAAGCAGACCTCCGTAATGAGATTCATTACGGAAGGTCTGCTTTTTAGTAATTATTGGAGCTACTTGTCTATACCACCTGCACAACAGTTGAAACATGAATGTGATAACCATCATATCACTGAAAAGTTTATATACAGTTTATCCTATTTTTATATTCGCTTTATACCACGGGTGTACAGTAGGGTTCAAACATTGAGAAAGGAACCCTGAATATGAAGCTCGCATTAAGAGAACTTAAGTTTTACAAATTCAAATATGTACTTGTTACACTGATCCTTTTCCTGCTCGCGTTTCTGGTACTGTTCATCTCCGCCCTTGCTCAAGGGTTGGCCAAAGAAAATGTCTCGGGCGTCGAAGCCTGGAGCCAGGAATATTTTGTAATCTCAGAGGGTGTCGATGATTCATTGACACAATCAAATATCGAAGAGCAGATTGAAGGAATAACAGATGAAGGGCACAGCATAGAGTTTTCAGCAGACAGCCTGATCACACCGGACTCAACCACTGATGTGATATTTACCAATACGGATGAAAGTATTGTTCCTCAGGCTGACGAAGGACGGCTCCCTGAGAATTCCGATGAAATTCTATTGAATTATAAATTGACTGATGAAGGATACAGTATCGGGGATACCGTAGAACTGAAAGATACGGATGTGACATTCGAAATTACAGGCTTCACTGACGACATCATGTATTCCCACACTTCCATGGCATACGTTACAGACGACGGTATGGACAGACTCGAACGTACCAGTATCGCCGCCGTTGCGCTGTCTGAAAATACGAGCGATATTTCCGATGATATCAATGATATCAAAGATGTAAAAATGGTCAGTGAAGCTGACATCAAACAGGCGATACCAAGCTATCAGGCTGAGCAGCAGCCACTAAACCTCATGATTGTCTTCCTGTTCATCATTTCAGCGATTGTGCTGTCTGCTTTCTTCTACGTCATAACGATACAGAAGTCATCACAGATCGGCATTCTGAAAGCGATAGGAACCAAAAACAGTGAGTTGGTTAAAGTGATACTCATACAAGTCATGCTCATCACACTCATCGGAGTCGTCCTGTCTGTGGTCATCATGTTCGTACTAAATAACGTCATCCCTGTATCCATGCCGTTCTACCTCAACACCAGTCTCATGGTGATCGCTTCTGGACTGTTCCTTGTGGTGGCATTACTTGGTGCCATACTGTCACTCGTACGTATCATCAAAATCGATCCATTAGATGCTATAGGAGGAGAATAAGATGGGATTAGTCATAAATAACCTGACGAAATCATTCGGAAAAGGGGATATAGAAACGCAAGTGCTGAAAGGAATCGATATGGAAGTGGGTCAAGGGGAGCTGGTCATACTGAAAGGTGCCTCCGGTTCCGGTAAGACGACACTGCTTTCAATTATCGGCGGGCTGCTCAGCCGCTCCGGTGGTAATGTATCCCTGAACAATGAAGATTATCTTGACATAAAACAGAAGGACCTCACTTCAATGAGACTCAAAGGGATCGGATTCATATTCCAATCCTCCCACCTGATCCCTTATATGAAAGTCATTGATCAACTGGCGTTCGTAGGGGAGCAGGCCGGGCTGACTTCAAAGGATGCCAGACAGAGGGCGGAAAAACTTTTGAAGGAAATCGGGCTCGGTCACAGGTTGAAAGCTTATCCGAATGTCCTGTCCAGCGGAGAGAAGCAGCGCGTCGCAATAATGAGGGCCTGGATGAACGCACCAGTAATGATTCTTGCCGATGAACCGACAGCAAGTCTCGATGCCAAAAGGGCCACAGAAGTGATGGGAATGATACGTGACAATATCAGAGTCAACAACTCTGTTGGGTTGATGATCACCCACGACGAAAGACTTTTCGACTACGCCGACAGGATCTATACACTTGAGGACGGGCACATTGCGCCTGAGCAGAAAAACGAAGAGAAGGAACCGGTATATAACTAAAAACACCCGGCAGTTCGAATGAACTGCCGGGCTTCGTCAATCAGCTGAGAAGGACACCTTCCTCATGTGTATTCAGGCCGAGATTTCTCGAAATCTTTTCGTCAATTTCCCTGAAATATTCCGGGTTGTCGGTCAGTGAAATGCCGAATGAAGGAATCATCTCTTTAATCTTATCTTTCCACTCCGGGAAATCTTCCTTGAAGCATCTGCTCATTACATCAAGCATTACATCAACTGACACAGAGGCACCCGGCGACGCTCCGAGCAGTGCGGCAATGGAACCATCTTCTGAAGTGATGACTTCAGTACCGAACTGCAATGTGCCTTTACCGCCTTTGTCCGTGTCTTTGATAACCTGTACACGCTGTCCGGCGGTCACCACATCCCATTCACCGCTTCTGGCTTCCGGAATGAATTCACGCAGATCTTCCATCCTCTCTTCTTCGGACAACAGCAGCTGCTGAATCAGATACTTCGTCAGACCCATCTCCTTGGCACCTGCAGAAAGCATTGTCAAAACGTTATACGGCTTCACCGAGCCCAGAAGATCCATATTGGAGCCCGTTTTCAGGAACTTGGGCGAGAACCCCGCGAATGGTCCGAAAAGAAGAGACCTCTTACCGTCGATATAACGTGTATCAAGGTGGGGCACGGACATCGGCGGTGCACCCACTTTCGCTTTACCGTATACCTTGGCATTATGCTTCTCAACAACCTCAGGGTTCTGACACACCATGAACAGACCGCTTACAGGGAAGCCACCTACATTTTTTGATTCCGGTATACCGGTCTTCTGCAGAAGTGGAAGGCTGCCGCCTCCCGCACCGATGAATACGAACCTTGAAGTATGGTATTCATGTTTCCCGGTCTTCAGGTTTTTGACCTTGACCTGCCACTCTCCACCTTCTGTCCTGCGGATATCCTCGACGCTGTGTTCAAAATGGATATCGACTTCCTTTTCTCCCTGGAGCACGTCAAACAGCTTGCGTGTCAGGTTGCCAAAGTTGATATCCGTACCCGATTCAATTTTAGTCGCTGCAATCGGTTCTTCCGTGCCGCGGCCTTCCATCATCAATGGAATCCATTTCTCCAGTGTCGCCTCATCGTCGGCAAATTCCATGCCTTCGAAAAGAGGGCTGCCAGTGAGCGCTTTTACGCGCTTTTTCAGAAATTCGACATTTTTGTCTCCTTCAACGAAGCTTAAGTGGGGCACGGGCATGATGAAATCATTCGGCTTTTCAATCAGTCCTCGGTCAACCAGATAGGACCAAAACTGCTTGGAAAGCTGGAACTGCTCATTGATTCTGATCGCTTTCGTAATATCCAGCGAACCGTCCGCCATCTCGGGCGTATAGTTCATCTCACATAGAGCAGAGTGACCAGTCCCTGCATTATTCATCGCATCCGAACTTTCCTGGGCGGTCCTGTCAAGTTTCTCGAACACTTTGATATCCCATTCCGGTTTCAATTCTTTAAGCAATGTCCCCAGGGTGGCACTCATTATCCCGCCACCGACCAGGATGACATCCGTTTTGTTCAATACACTGTTCATAATAACCACAATGCTCCCTTGTATATATAATCAAGACCAGAAGCTCATAAACGTTACAGAAATCACAAATCAGACCGCAAGAACCTCTGTTTCTACAATCAATAGACACCATACCAGAATTAGTATAGCGTATATTGAAGTTTCAAAAATATTTATTACTCTTAATTATACTCCTTTTCACTGAGATATAAAAGAATATTCTCATTAAGTATGACATACAATTTAAAAATGTGTCATACCAATCAGAGAGGGAGGCAATATCACCCAGTCAGAAGCAATGGGTATAAAAGACACTAATCTGTTAAACTGACATTATATTAAACAAGGAGCTTCTTTAATGAGAAATCTAACCGTATTCATCATCGCCCCGATATTCCTGCTTATCTTCCTGCTCTTCATCACTGATGCTGCAAACGCGGCCGGCGGTGTACTGATATTCTATCTCGTCATGCTCGCAAGCAGGGCTTATGAGAAATACAAAAGGGCAAAAGCAGAAAATGACCAGCACCGGTAAAGTTTCTCCGATGCTGGTCATTTGACCTTTATTTCACTTTTTCATTGACGTAATCCGCAAACTCCTGCAGATTGCCCTCTGTAACGTCAACCATGGCCACTTTGCCCATACCTTCGGGGAATTCAATATACAGGGTGTTCTCCTCAACGAGCGCCCGTACAATATCCTGATAACTGAACACCCGCCTGTACGGTTCACCGTTCATATCCACACTCATGATCATTCTCTCATTCGTGGTGATGTAGGCACCTTTAAAATGTGTCTGCTCACCAACTTTGTAGATGATCGTTCCCTCCACGGCCGGACCGATTTTCTCCGTCGGGTACAGCTCATTTTCATCTATGTCAATAAGACTCATATGAAACGCCTCCATTATTTTCCTTATTCATCCATTTTACCATTCCAGACAGACAGGAGCTAATAAAAGAACCGGCTAGTCCCGGTGGATCGTCCAGTTATTTTTGGCTGCGACAGCAAGCAGCTCGGGATCGGGTTTCACTGCCACCGGCCTTCCCACCAGCTCGAGCATCTTCAGGTCCGAGTAGCTGTCACTGTAGGCCTCGCTGCTATTCCAGTCGACCTCCCTGCCCCTGAAGTGATCTCTGATGATATCTATTTTCCTCTCTGCGTGAACGCGTTCGAACTGCGGCTTGACATCCAGCCTGCCGTCTTTGTAGTGCACTTCAGAGCCGACGATGCAGTCAATGTTGAAACCTTTGAATATCGCTTCAAGCAACGGTACAAATGCACCGGATATCAGCATGATGTAGTAGTGGTCCTTCTGCAGCTGCCTGATTTTCCGGACCAGGGAGTCCCTTAACTCCAGAGCCATGTCACTGGCGACATCACTGAAGAACTGCTCTATTTCCGGTTTGGAGTTATGCTTGAAGGAACGGATATAATATTCCATCGCCTTATGCTGCATCTTCGTCTTTTTGACAAGTTTCAATTTATAGCCTATATAGAAAGGAGCAAACTTTCTGATGAACCTCCCGTAGTTCTTGCCGAATTTCGGATGGTGTTTCAGACGCTCCATCAGAATCGTGAATGTTTCATGCGGATACAGTGTGCCATCGAAATCAAATAGGGCAACTTTCATATTCGATGTTCCTTTCCTAATCGTAATCATCCTGTACAAAACACTGGTATACAGTTAGTATTTTATCACAAAACCATTATTCCCAATATATCATTGCCTGGTCAATTTATTATGAAAACGCTGCACTTTTATATATGATTGAATTAACAACTATATGGGAGGGAAAAGAAAGATGGAACTTACAGTATATTTGGCTGGACAGATCCACGATGATTGGCGGGATACGGTCGTACAGAAAGCAAAGGAAAAGGACCTGCCACTGACCTTCACAGGACCCCAGACGGACCACGACCTTTCCGATAATATCGGTGAAAATATTCTCGGCGAGCAGCCCGGAAGTTATTATAAGGACGATGCTGCTTCTGCCATCAATAATCTGCGTACCCAGGTGCTGATGCAGAAGTCCGACGTTGTCATTGCACTGTTCGGCGAAAAATATAAACAGTGGAACACCGCAATGGATGCAAGCACTGCCGTTGCACTTGCCAAACCGTTGATCCTCGTCCGTCCGGAAGAGCTGATCCACCCGCTCAAAGAACTGTCGAACAAGGCGAATGTAACGGTCTCGACAGTGGATCAGGCAATGGAAATCCTTGAATACATTTATAAATGATCAGCGCATATGACGGATCGTATGCTTCAATTCTTCCAAAAAGAGCTTGGCCATCGTGCTGAGCTCTGTTTTTTTGTTGACCACCCATCCGACCTTGATCGTATCCTCGGCCACAAGCGGCACCTGTACAATTTCAGAGTCATCCAGATCATCACTCAGGATACCGGTGGAGATGGTATAGCCGTTAAGTCCAATCAGCAGATTGAAGAGCGTGGCCCTGTCGCTGACCTGTATACTTTTCGGACTCGGCAAGGTGCTGAAAATCTCCTCGGAATAATAGAACGAATTGAACTGTCCCTGCTCAAATGTCAGCCTCGGATAAGCTTCAAGTTCCTCGATTGTCACCGCATCCTTTTTGGCCAGCGGATTTTTCTGGCTGATGAAAATATGCGGCATTGCCTCAAAGAGTTCATTGAACAAAAGCCCCTTGTCCTTCATGAGCTGCAGCAGCACCTTCTCATTGAAAGCACTGATATACATGATACCAATCTCACTGGTCAGATTTTTCACATCATCGATGATTTCATACGTCCGTGTCTCCCTGATTGTAAACTGGTATTTATCCCCGCCGTATTTGCGGATCGTCTCGACGAAAGCATCCACTACGAATGAATAATGCTGGGAGGATACAGAAAACAACTGCTGTGAAGGCTGTTTATTGAAATACCTGCTCTCGAGAAGTTCCACCTGTTCGTTGATCTGACGGGCATAACTCAAAAATTCCGCTCCGTCCTGTGACAGCGAGATGCCGGTGGAGGTTCTTGTGAACAAAGTAAAACCCACTTCCTTTTCCAATTCCCTGATCGCTTTCGACAGTGTCGGCTGGGATATGTACAGCCGGCGTGCCGCTTCATTGATGGAGCCGCTCGATACGACTTCTATAAAATATTTCAGCTGATGCAGTTTCATCGCTTCCCTCCTTTTCCGTTATAGATTTTTGTTATGGCATCCTATGCCATTTAACAGTTAGACTATATCTTACATACATGATAGCATTTAAACAATATTAAAGAGGAGGGGATTCTGATGGCAGTAACGCAGTCAAAAAAAGTATACAGGGCCGATCATGTGGGCAGTCTGCTCCGTTCTGAAAAGATCAGGGAAGCCCGCAGGCTGCACGAATCGGGTGAGCTTTCCGCGGAAGGCCTGAGGCAGGTGGAGGACGAAGAGATTGCAAGAATCGTCCAGAAACAAAAGGACATCGGCCTCGAAGCGGTGACAGACGGGGAATTCCGCCGTGCCTGGTGGCATTTCGACTTCCTTGAAAATCTGGTTGGTGTCAAAGGATACTGGACTGGGGGCGGCATACAGTTCAAGGAACAGGAGACGAAATCCCGGGGCATCAAAGTGGATGGAAAGCTGGATTTCAGCGACCACCCTTTCCTTGCGGATTTCAAATATCTCAAGGGGCAGGCAGGAAGCCACACAGCGAAGTTCACTATTCCCAGTCCGAGCATGCTTCATTTCCGGGGTGAAATCGACAGACAGGTCTACCCTGATGAAAATGACTTCTTCAGCGATCTGGCTGCAGCATATAAAAAAGCCATCCGTTCGTTCTACGATGCGGGATGCAGATATCTCCAGCTTGATGACACAGCCTGGGCGTATCTCTGCTCCGACGAACAAAAATATCAGCTGAGGGAAAAGGGGATGGACCCCGACTATCTGGTTCGAAAGTACCTGGAAACGATCAATGAGGCAGTTTCCGACCGGCCCGATGACCTTAGAATCACAATGCATATATGCCGCGGAAACTTCCGTTCAACATGGATTTCCTCCGGCGGATATGAGCCGGTTGCCGCTCATATCTTCGGCAGTCTCAACATTGACGGGTTCTTCCTGGAGTACGACACTGAACGTGCCGGCGGCTTCGAACCCCTGCGCCATGTTGACAGGGATGACCTCACAGTCATACTGGGACTTGTCACCTCCAAACATGGGAAATTGGAGGATAAGGAGGAAGTGAAGAAACGCATTGATGAAGCGGCAGAATATGTGCCCCTGGAACAGCTCGCCCTCAGTCCACAGTGCGGTTTCGCCTCGACTGAAGAGGGGAACCTGCTGACGGAGGATGAGCAGTGGCAAAAACTTGAACATATCGTTAAAATTGCACATGAAGTCTGGTCGTAAAAAGACTGGTTTAAAGAAAAAAGCAACCTGACGGTTGCTTTTTTTCTTTTTATACGATTGACAGCATGCGCTCCAGACTAACCTTTGAGTAGTGGGCGGTGCGGTCGTCCACTTTGATGATGTTCGCCCGGTCCCCCTGTACAACCTTATCCAGACACCACGCAAGGTGCGGCAGGTCGATGCGGTTCATCGTCAGGCACGGGCACATGATCGGGTTGAGCGATTCCACTTCCAGATGGGTGTAAGTATCCTTCAACCTGCTGACAAGGTTCATCTCGGTCCCGATAGCCCATTTCGATCCCGCCGGGGCATTCTCCAGCATATCGATGATGTATTTCGTAGAGCCGCTGTAATCCGCTTTCTGAACGACTTCAAAAGTGCACTCCGGATGCACCAGCACATTCACATCCGGCTTCTTTTGGCGAATCTGGTCGATATGGGCGGGGAAGAATTTCTCATGAACTGAACAATGCCCCTTCCAGAGGATGATGCGCAGGTCTTCATCGTTGCCTTCATACTCTAGCTCCTTATGGATCGGATCCCAGACTGCCATCTGCTCCAGTGGCACTCCAAGATCATATGCTGTGTTCCTGCCAAGATGCTGGTCCGGGAGGAATAAAATCCGCCGTCCTTGTTCAAGCGCCCACTTGATGACTTTTTTGGCATTGCCGCTGGTCACACACGAACCACCCTGCTCCCCGACGAATGACTTTATTGCAGCGGTCGAATTGACATATGTCACCGGCAATATGCCTTCTTCCAGCCTTGCTGAAAGTCTTTCATAAGCCAGAACAGCCTGATCGATGTCCGCCATGTCGGCCATGGAGCAGCCTGCGTTCAAGTCGGGCAGGTACACCTTCTGGTCATCACCCGTCAGTATATCCGCCGTTTCGGCCATGAAGTGGACACCGTTAAAAACGATATGCTCCGCCTCTTTATTATCCCTGCTGATGCGTGCCAGCTGCAGGGAGTCACCCATTATATCGGCGAACTGTGCCACCTCATCTTTTTGGTAGTGGTGCGTGGGCATGAAAAGTCTGTCTCCCATTTCCTTTTTTATCTCCCTGATTCTTGCTTCCAGTTCTTCATTCGCTGCCTGTATGTAATACTCCGGAATTCTTCTCGGAATTGTTTCTGTTGGATTGAACATTCAATATACCACCTTTAATGAAATATCTAGTGCCTGCTGCTGATGGAAGAGGGCACCGACTGAAATATAATCGACCCCCGATTCCGCATATGCCCGCAGTCCATCTTCAGTTATACCTCCGGATGCTTCGGTGCTGATTGTGTCAGGGACTTTGCCGATGTGCGCTTTGATCCACTCCGGAGAGCAGTTGTCAAACATGATGATGTCCACTTCGTTCCTGATTGCCTCCTCAAGCATCCGGGTGTCTTCTATTTCAACTTCGATCCTGTCCATCGGCCCCTGGATCTCTCTCGACCTTTCCACTGCCCGTGTCATCGATCCCATGAAGGAAATATGATTGTCCTTCAGCATGATGCCGTCATTCAATGTCCTCCTATGGTTCTTCCCACCCCCTGCGGTCACTGCATATTTCTCGAACATGCCAAGACCCGGTGTCGTCTTCCGGGTGTCTATGACAACAGCCTCTGTACCTGCAGTGATGTCATTCAGCCTTTTTGTCATTGTCGCGATACCGGACATACGCTGCACCAGATTCAGAACGATACGTTCCGAAGTGAGAATGGCGCGCACATTGCCCCGGATTCGGGCAATTTCATCACCCTTTCTGATTTCTGTTCCGTCGGCGGTCAACAGTTCGACGGTCATTTTCTGGCCTGTCAGCCTAAAACCTTCTTCAATGATCAAACCTCCGCAGAATATACCATCAGATTTGGCGATCAGGGTCGCAGTCCCCACGGCGTCACTGTCAAAAATCCCTGATGCAAGATCCCCGTAATGATTGTCTTCAATATAAAAGTTTCTGAGCTTCTCTCTGATTTTCAACACGTTCAGCAACGAGTCTTCCTCCTTTCATGAATAGCCGGATTTCTTGATTTCTCAATTCTTCATTCTTTCCCGGGAAATCTATGCGGTTATGGCTGCCCCGGGTCTCCCGCCTCTGTAAACATCCATGAAGCATACTGTAAATGGTCATGATTTTACAATAGCGTTCCCATCCGTACAGATCTGTCCTGCGGGACTCCGCCTGTTCAAGAAGTGCCTGCACTTTATCAAACATCTTCTCCAGTTCTTCCCCGGTTCTCTCAAAACCGATTGTTTCTGTCACTTCATTCAATATTGCATCACACAGCGACGGCTCCAAATATGGAATCTCCGGAAGCATCGGAGCAATATCACCGTGTACATGCCGCTTTGTCCCATTGACGGCCAATGCCGCTTCGTTACCGGTGACCAAAGCCTCGAGCAGGGAATTGCTGGCGAGTCTGTTCGCACCGTGGAAGTTCGTGCTGGCCGCCTCGCCAATGACCCTTAGCCCCGGAATACCGGTGTGCCCGTCGATACCGGCCATGACCCCTCCCATCGTATAGTGCGCCCCTGTTGTAATGGGTATTTCCGAGTCACTCAGCTCGCGCGGGAAATGCTTCTTTGCCGCCCTATATATGCCGGGGAATCTGTTTTTGAAATCCGCAATACTGCTTATATCCAAATGGCACAGATGTCCTTCCCCCTCCTGCCGGTATACTTCAATGCTTGTGACGTCCCGGGGGGCCAGGTCCTTCAAAGGGTGCACAGTATCCATGATGCGCCTGCCCTTATCATTGACAATCACCGCACCGGCCCCTCTGACCGCTTCACTGACGAGTCCGTAAGTCCGGTTCCGTGACCCGAGCAGAGTCGGGTGGAATTGGACCATTTCCATATGGCGGAGCCTCGCGCCGGCACGCAGTGCCAAAATATGCCCGGTGCCCATCGTTTCCGAGGCACCGGAATTCGGGGTGAACAAGCCGCTGTACCCCCCGGTCGCCAGTACTATATCCCGTGAAGTATAACGCCGGGCGTTACCATACGCATCCATTGATACAACGCCTTTTATACCGTCCCCTCCATCTGTCATAATATCGACCACAGTATGTCCGGCACATATTTTCACAGCACGGTTTTTGAGCCTGTCCAAAAAGAAGCGGGTCATCATCTCGCCGGTCCTGTCACCGCCGGCATGAAGAATTCTGGGTATACTGTGTGCGCCCTCCAGCCCATATGCCAGTTCACTTTGTCCATTGCGGTCAAAACTCATGCCATCATTCATGTAACTCTTTATGAGCCCATGACTTTTTTCAATCATCCGCCGGATGATTTCCCTGTCACCCATACAGGAACCTGCTTCGTATGTATCCGACATGTGGCTTCCACCATGATCATCTTCATGGAATGAATAGCAGATGCCGCCTTGTGCGAGCCTGCTGTTATGATCATCAACTCTGTCCTTTGTAAAGAGGAGTACCGTTCTATTTTCATCAAGGGCGTCGATGAAACTGAGTGCCGCAAGCCCGGACCCAACAACAATTACATCATACATATATTTACACCTTTATTTACATTATATTTTACATTAATATTGACACTAAATGATGTTGATTACAATACCAAAGGAGAAAATATAATGATTTATTTGGATAATGCAGCAACTACAAAACCGGATACACATATATTGGAGGCATATGCAAAACTGTCTGAGGATATGTTCTATAACAGCGAAAGCCTCCATGGAGGAGGTCTTGATGCGAACAGTCTCCTGGAACAGGCGAGAAATTATATAAAGAACTATTTTGACAGCAGTAAACAGGTTATTTTCACAAGAAGCGGCTCACATGCGAATGAAATTGCGATACAATTGTTATTGAAAGAGAGGAGACCGGGCTGCATCCTGGTCTCTCCGTATGAACATCTTTCCATCGAAGCAGCCCTGGAACCATATAATGATATTTACAGTCTCACCATGATGCCGCTCGATCGGGACGGGCACATCGACCTGGACAGACTTGAGAAAATGATGGAGGGCTACGTTGCACTTGTCATCATGCAGCATGTGAATTCCGAAACAGGATACCGGCTGCCTGTGGAAGACGTGGGGGAAATGTGCGTTGCCCGGAATGTACCCCTTCACACAGATGGTGTCCAGGGCGCACACAAAGATGAAGTAGGTATCGACCGGATTCCCGGCAGCTACAGCTTTTCCTCCCATAAGATCCATGGCACGAAAGGAACCGGTGTGCTGATGGTCGACTACCGGTATATGAATGTGATCAACAGTCATTTCCATCACGAATCGGGCACACAGAACGGCACCCTGAATGTTCCGGCCATTGGGGTGATGACTATGTGCCTGTCCTCCGCCCCTTGCATAGAACGGATGCAGAACGTCAGACAGTATCTGAAAGAAAAAATGGAAAGCATCGGCGTTATAACGCTGGATTTCGATGCCAATGCACCGCATATCCTTGCATGTATAACACCTTCGATTGAGGGGCAGTATGTAATGCAGGGCCTGTCGAGCAAGAACATATACGTGTCCACCGGAACAGCATGCGGCCAGGGCAGGATGATAAGTAGCGGCCTTGAAGAATTGCTTGGGGGCAGATACGAAACATCAGAAAATCATTATATAAGGATATCGATTTCAAAAAATACGACACGGGATGAGATTGATACACTCGCTTCCCATATGGACCATATACTACAGGAGGTAAGACAATGACCACAGCAGAAAAGAGAAGGGCGGAAATACTGAAACAGCTAAATAACACCGGCGGTTCCATCAGTGGGACAAAACTGGCTGAACAATATGATGTTTCCAGGCAGATAATCGTCAGGGATATTTCAATATTGAAGGCCGACGGCCATCCCATCGTTTCCACAAGCAGGGGATATGTGCTCCGGCCGGCTGAACGGACGGGCAAGCCTTTCAAACGCACGATTGCCTGTCAGCATAACTTTGAACACATGGCAGAGGAACTGCAGATCATCCTCGATAACGGTGCGATGATAGATAATGTATCCATCGATCATCCTGTGTACGGGGAGATGACCGGCGAACTGATGATTGCGACAAACGAGGAGATGACCATGTTCCTCACCCAAATGCATAAAGAGAAAAGCAGGATGCTCGCCAACCTCACCGATAACATCCATCTGCACAGAATATCTGCAGACACAAAAAAAATCCTGGATAATGCCGTCCGTGATCTGATTGAACACGGCTACATCATCCAGGACTGAAATCGTACAAATGCCGAAGGCATCTGCCTTCGGCATTTATGGTCTTTCCTGTCAGCCAAGCTGCTGTTTTTCTTTCTTCCTTATATCGATGAATATCTTCGTCTCTGCTACAACCACACCTGACAGGCCGAGCAGGCCGATGAGGTTCGGTATCGCCATCATAGCGTTGAATATATCGCCCAGATTCCAGACGGTCTGAAGAGACATCGTCGCTCCCGGTATTATCGCCAGTACAAAAATCAGACGGTATAGATATGTGAATTTATCCCCGACTAGATAGGTGAAGCACTTTTCACCAAAGTACCCCCAGCCAAGGATCGTTGAGAAGATGAATGTAAGCAGTGTGACGGCCACTATAAGGTCGCCGTATCCCCCCGGCAGCAGCATTTCAAATGACTGCGCTGTGAGTGCTGCCCCTTCTGCACCAGATGTATACATGTCGGCCATCGTCAGCGATACGCCGGTTATGGAACATACCACTATGGTATCAATGAAAACCTGGGTCATCGATACGAGCGCCTGGCGTGCAGGTACATCCGTACGTGCAGATGCCGCTGCTATACCGCCGGTGCCGAGTCCCGCTTCGTTCGAGAAGAGACCGCGGGCGACGCCCATGCGGATTACAGTACCAAGTGCACCGCCGGCAACGGCCTGTCCTGTAAATGCATCTGTGAAAATAAGTCCGAAAGCAGCCGGGACTTTATCAAAATGAAGAATGAGTATGGCAATACCTGCAATTAAGTAAAATGCGACCATGAATGGTACGAGTATGCCCGCTGTCCGTCCGATGCTCTTGACCCCGCCGAGTATGACCATTCCGACAAGGACAGCCATCACCACTCCTGTCACCCATGTCGGTATGCTGAATACATCAAGTGCAACATCAGACGCTGCATTGGCCTGGATCATGTTGCCGATACCGAATATCGCTGCGAATACTGCAAAGAAGGCGAACAGGACACCGAGCCACTTCTGTCCGAGACCGTGTTCCAAATAATACATCGGTCCACCGGACATTTCACCCTTGTCGTTCCTCTGACGGTATTTTACCCCCAGAACCCCTTCCGAATACTTCGTCGCCATCCCAACCAGCGCAGTCATCCACATCCAGAATACCGCCCCAGGGCCACCGAGGACGACAGCCGTCGCTACCCCGACGACGTTACCGGTACCCACTGTTGCCGCAAGAGCGGTCATCAGTGCCTGGAAGTGTGATATATCCCCCTCACTCTTATCGTCCGACTTGCTGAAAGCCATTTTCAGCGAATAGGGCAGCATCCTGAAAGAAAAGAATGTCAATCTGATAGTCAGGAACAGACCAGTTCCCACAAGAAAGATGATAAGGGGAAGCCCCCATACAAAGCTGCTGACATCTGCTGTAAAATCCGTAAACCATGCACCCAATGTTTTCCCTCCCTTTATTTTACAATATGCTTAAAATTTATATGAATTTTCTGATAAAGTCAATATAAAATTAATCCCTTGTGTTAAAGGAAGAGATCTCTATTAATCCCAGTAATTTAAAAACCGCTCATCGAGCGGTTCTAAATTTTACCTGTTGTGTCAAAGTCACTTTTACGGACCCGGTAATTTCTGAAGATATAGCTGCCTGCAAGACCGGTTATTCCCGAAATGACTGCGACAATGACAGCGTATAACACCACCTGTGAAGCCGGATTGAAACCGAACAGGACAAGCAGTCCCGCAGTCGGAGTCGCTGTACCCGGCGCATCGTTGATGAGGCCGGAATAGGCGATGACCATGCCGCTTAAGGCTCCCCCTATGAAATTCGTTGCATAAACCGGAACCGGGTTCGCACTGACAAGATCCGCCTTGGACAGAGGTTCTATGGCTACGGAAATGACAGATTTCAAATCACCGATTTTCAGCTTATGGAAAATCACGCTATTCATGAATGCAGAACCGAACGCCGCAAGGCTGCCGACGGCCATAGGTATGCCTGTAAGACCGAGCAGGGCGGTAAGTGCCATCGAACTGAGCGGCGAGGTACCGACGACGGTGATGATACCGCCGAGCATCAGCCCCATGATGAGCGGACTTGTATCGGTGGCTGTTTCAATGATGCTGCCGATCTGGAGCAGGGAAGCATCCACCAATGGCGAGATGCCCATCCCGATCAGACGTGTAAGCGGCACCAGTAAAATGACGACCAATATGAAATCCAGACCGTTTGGAATCTTCTTTTCAAAAAATTTAGCCGCGAATGAAACTATGTATGAGGCAATCAAACCCGGAATGAGTCCGAGTCCCCCCATGGACACCGCAATTATGGCGGAATTCTGCGCATTGACCTTCATGGTCAGCGCGACAAGGAATGCAACAATCACCCCGCTGAGAAGTCCTGCTTCAAGCCCTGTCTCCTGGAAGAATTCAATCCCGAAAATATCTCCAATGACGAATCTCTGCAGAGCCTCGACCAGAAACGTCGCAATTGCGGCTCCGGCCAGTGCCCCCATGACATCCGACCCGTAAGGTGCGTAATAAGTAAATATGGTAAAGAACACAAGTATCACAAGAAGCAATAATATTCCGGTTATCTGTTCCATTAATGTTCCCCTATCGAAAAAGCATACAGCAAAGAAGGATTATTCTTTGCTGTCACCATTCAAGTAATTTATCGCGGCACTTCCAACCGCCTGTGCTGCAATGAGCAATGCATCCTCGTTGATGTCGAATTTCGGATGATGATGCGGGTATACGTCGCCGTCCGGTGCCGCACCAATGTAAATGAAGCAGGAAGGCAGTTCTTTCGTATAATAGGCAAAATCCTCAGATGGCGGCTGCGGCTCACATTCCTCCACAGAAGTGACAGTGGGCAGATCTGCCGCTTTTATCGCCGAAGCAATCTGACGTGTAAGTGCCGGATCATTGTAAAGAGTAGGGTAGTCATCCTTATACTCGAGTACATTCGTAACACCGAAAGTCTCTTCCAGGCCAGAAGAGATCCTTTTGATTTCACCCTCTATGGTTTTCTTAGTCCTATCCCCCATTGCCCGGACATCACCTTCAAGCACCACCTGATCCTTGATGACATTGAAAACACCTTTACCATCAAATGATCCGATGGTCACCACACCGGACTCGAAGGGATTCAGTCTCCTTGAGACGATCGTCTGGATTTCAGACACAAAATGGGCCCCTGCTACAATCGGGTCATTGGCAAGATGCGGCGAAGAGCCATGGCCCCCGGACCCCTTTATCGTAAGCTTGAAAAATCCGCGTCCCGTCATCGATTCCTCTTCCCGGTATAGAACTTTCCCAGTTTCCATGTTACTCATTACATGGGCTCCAAGCACATTGTCCACACCATCCAATACACCGTCGGCAATCATCTGCTGGGCCCCGCCCGGCGGAAGTTCCTCGGCATGCTGATGGATGATGACGATCCTGCCATGAAGTTCATCCTTCATTTCTATCAGAGTCTCTCCCAGTATGAGCATATATGCGGTATGTGCATCATGTCCGCATGCATGCATGACACCTTCATTTTTGGAGGCGAAACCCAGGCCGGTATCTTCAACGATTGGCAATGCATCAAAATCTGCCCTGAGAGCAAGTGTCCTGCCGGGTTTTCCGGTATCTACCGTCACCTTGATTCCATTGCCGCCGACCCCTGTCTCGACTTCGGCATCTTTATCCTTGTAAAAATCAGCGATATATCTGGCAGTTTCAGTTTCCTGAAATGAAAGTTCAGGATTTTCATGCAGATGCCTCCGTATGCCGATCATACGATCTTCCTTTTCCTTCAGTCGCTCCAACAGCTTTCCAAGCATCATTAAACTCCCTCCAACCTTATGATTATCCCTTTTCTAATACATATTAATAAATAATTTAGTTCTAAAGCAAAACTTTCGACATCAATGTAAACAACAATATCAAAGTCCAGCCTATAAATACAGTAAAAATACAAAAAATTCTTAAATATGAAATTTTATATCAGAGAAAACGGTTAAAAATGATAATGAAAAACATCATACAAAAAAGCCGGAGATTTTCATCCCCGGCCATCGTTTATCTCTATTCAATTTCAAATGCAGGCTCCAAATGCCCTTCCTCTTCAAGCTCGGAAAGGAAGTCGTAGACTTCCTGCGACGTGAACGCTTCTTTCGCTGCCTGGACCGCTTCGCTGTCCTGATTATCTTCACGGGCCACAAGCTGTATTGCGAATGTATTATCCTCATCTTCCTCAAGGAAGACGGCGTCATCCGGTGTCAGTCCGACACTTTCTATATAGGTGGGATAGTTGAACACAAGCTCGACCCCGTCTTCGTATGCTCCTGTCAGGTTAAGAAGATCGATATGTGTGAATTCAAGATTATGTGGGTTCTCTTCAATATCATCCACCGTCGCCTCATGGCTGACATCCGCAGACAGGGTGATCAGATCATGCTGTTCAAGTATCATCAGTGCACGTGCTTCATTCGTTGCATCAGCCGGAATCGCCACCTCGGCACCGTCCTCGATATCCTCGATGGAATCATATACAGGTGAGTAATAGCCTACAATCGCATTATAGATCGGCTGCAGTGCAACAAGGTTCCCGTCTTTTTCATCATTGAAGACTTCCATGAAAGGCTCGTGCTGGGCAAAACTTGCATCCACCTCTTCATTCAGAAGTGCCTCATTGTATTGAATGTTGTCGGATACTTCAACAAGTTCAATCTCGTAAGGCTCCTCGATCGCATCACCTGCAATCTCAACAACATCCGTCATCGGCGGAAGGTGTGACGCGACTTTTACCACATTATCCTCTTCGGAGACATCCTCTTCCCCGCCTCCGCCGCAACCTGCCAGCAATAGTGCAACTCCTGTGAAAAACAATCCTTTTTTCAACATATATAATTCTCCTCTTTAAATTTGATTTATCTTTTATCCAGCATGGCTGCGAGTTTGAGCCCCAGCCACTGGGCAATGATTACAAATACGATGATGACGGCGATGGCGCTGTACATGATATCCGTCTCATAGCGCTGGTAGCCGTAGCGGATCGCAAAATCACCGATACCGCCGCCGCCGACTACACCCATGATGGTGGAGTAGGATATGAAACTGACGAATGCAGTGGTAAAACCGATAATAAGGGAGCTCCTGGCCTCCACATAAAGGAATTTCCAGACGAGCTGTGGCGTTGTCACACCCATGGATCTTGCCGTTTCAAGCACTCCTTTCGGAATATCATGGAGGGACTGTTCCACGAATCTTGCATATAATGCAATCGCAATGAGCATCATCGGGAATGATGCGGCCACAGGATCGCCTGTAGCGCGTCCGTAAAAATAGCGGATCAGCGGCTGCATGACCACTACAAGCAGCAGGAACGGAAATGAACGGACGATATTGACGAAGATGTTCGCAGCCTGATACAGGAATTTATTTTCAAGCGGCTTGCCTTTGGATGCCAGATAGAGCAGGGTGCCGAGAGGCAGTCCGAGGATAATTGCAGCGACCATGGCAAATATCATCATTATACCTGTCTCGTAGAGGCTTTCGACAAGCCGGGGGGTGTATTCGATGATGCGTTCTATGTAGACTTGTATCGCTTCAGCCATCCTTCAGCACTTCCAATACACGTTCATGGTAGGACAATTCCGGACGGCCTCTCACCGATCGGTTCACGTCAATGGTGTCAATCAATCTGCCACGCTCCATTACCGCTGCCCGCCTGCACAGCTGCTTGATCACCCCAAGTTCATGCGTAACGATGACCACCGTCATATCAAACTCCTCCTGTGCCCGTCCCAGAACATCCACAATCTCATCGGTTGTATTTTCATCGAGGGCTGAAGTGGGTTCGTCACATAGCAGTATTTTCGGCCGTGTCACCAGAGCCCGGGCGATCCCCACGCGCTGTTTCTGTCCACCGGACAATTCCGCCGGGTAGCTGTCCCGCTTGTCGTCCAGGCCGACAAACTCGATCACCTCATCGACTGACAGGGGTGTTTTATATTTGTGGAGTGTGAGAGGCAGCCTGATATTATCCTCGACTGTCTTGTTGCCCAGCAGATTGAAATGCTGGAAGATCATGCTTATATCCTTCTGGTGCTTCCGCAGGTCTTTTTTACCGAGCGTAACGACATCTGTACCGTCTACGATCACCTGTCCCGAATCCGGGGTTTCAAGTGCGTTGATGAACCGCATCAGCGTAGACTTCCCGGCACCACTCTCACCGATTATACCGAATATCTCCTTGTTTTGTATCGACAGTGTAATGCTGTCGACTGCTTTAAAATCTCCGTTTTTACCGGCAAAAGATTTTGTTGCCGCTTTAATATCAATCAAACCACAACCACCTTCCGTTACTGTTATCCAATTGATACTCAGTATCATTTATAATATCACATCCGATTACTTTGCGGTCACTCCACAGACAGAAAATACCCGGCCGAAAGTATGAATTTCGCAAACCGGGTCCTCATAAAATTCTAATCATCGTCATTGTCGTCTTCGTCGTCATCTTCTCCAGAGCTTCCATCTTCACTGTCGTCGTCAAATTCTATATAATGGTTGTTCTGATACTGCGTGCTGTACTCCTGGAGCTGGCGGGCAAATGCTTCAATATCAGCGATTTCATTGAAATCTGCCTGAAACCATAAAATGTTCATCGCTTTCCCATCCATTGCATCCACCGTCACAAGTGCACCTTCGTCATCATCCTCGACCAGCTGGATGATCTGATACTGCTGCGGATGCGTCTCCTGATTCAGCGTCAGATGAACGAATTGTCCGCCCACTTCACCAGATGCAATATTTTTCGCCTCATCTTCTGTAATCAGTGCATCTGTCTTTTCTTCCTCTTGCTGGTCCCTGTCTTTTTTGGTGTCTGTTTTTTCTCCGGCAGGCTTTTCTTCAGATGTCTCCGTGGAAGCATCTTCCTCGCTGCCAGATGCCGTATCTCTATTCCCATCTTCATTTTTTTCAGTTACGATACCCTCAATGCCGGCATCTTCGGCGCTTACTGTAATCTCATACCGGTATTCCTCATTCGCCAGGGTTACAATATAGGATTGCCCGTCCTCCGTCTGGGAAATATTTTCGATTTCTCCGCCGTAACGGTCCGTGACCATGGCACTCACTTCTTCTTCACCGATACTATCACCGCCTGAGCGACTTACCAGCAGAATGCCGACAGCAATCCCGGCAATGACAGCCGCTATCAGAAGCTTACTCAGTCTCTTCATTTTTCTTCACCTTTTTAATCGTCAATTTGAACGTTGTCCCCACATTCATCCGGCTTGTAACGTCAATGGTGATATCATTTAATTTTGCCAGTTCCTGTGCAATGGACAGACCAAGACCGGAGCCGCCCGTTTTCCGTGCCCGTGCCTTGTCCACGCGGTAAAACCTTGTGAATATATGATCGATATCCTCTGCCGGTATGCCTATGCCTTTGTCAGCTATCGTTACTTCGACATTATTTTCCAGTTCCCGGATATTGATGGATATATTATCCGAACTGTATTTGTAGGCATTATCCAGGAATATCTTTAACAGCTGGTCGAATGTCTCCACATCCACGAGAGCCAGTACCCCTCTATTGTCGAAGGCAAGTTCCATCGGTCTGTCGTATACCTTTTCAAGACGCGCTGTCACATTCCCGATCAGTTTCACGATACGGATCGGCTCCAATTGAAACGATTCATCCTCCCGGCTCACCTTCGCAAAACTGAGAAGCTGCTCAGTCAGATATTGCATCCTTTGTGTTTCATCGCTGATGGCATGGATACTTTCATCCAATATGTCCTCACGCGTTTTGCCGAAACGTTTGAGCATCTGGCTGTACGAACTGATGACGGTGATCGGCGTCTTCAGTTCGTGGGAGGCATTCATGATGAATGCCTGCTGGTTCTCGTCATGCGTTTTCAGATCCAACATCATTTCATTGAATGCCTCGGACAGTTCCCTGAGCTCTTTCGTGTCTTTTTGGTTTATATCGATCATCGTATATTTACTTGTATCATCGGTTTTCTTCATCTTGTCGATCAGCTTGTTGACCGGTTTCAGGATGGCATTGGTGATGACCCGGTTCAGGAGGAAAATCACGGTCAGTATGATGAGTGTCGAAACTACCAATATCCATTTCAGCACTTCGAACGTGTCATAAAGGAAATATACATTTTCATAGATCTGAAGGCTGTGCACCTGTCCGTCATCCCATATGACAGGCAGGGAGACCATGACAAACTCCATGCCCTCATGGGATACGGACTTTTTATACTGGCTCGTGCTGTAAGGTTCAGCCAGACCTGCATATTCTGTCTCGGTCGCGATACGGACCACGGGATTCCCTTCGCTGTCAACGACCCTGACATAGCCGTCCGACAGCAGGAACGCCTGCAGCACCGCTTCACTGTTGACATTATTTGCATTGGCTTTCTGGAGTTCCTCCATGATATTCGCTCCGCGGTTTTCGAGCTGGTCCATTTCCGCATTCAACGAAAAGTTCTTATAGGAATAATAAACGAACAGATTGATCAGTATGACGACAATGACTGTCATGACCGTCGTATATAATTGTATCTTCGTCCCCAGTTTCATCCTGTCAGTCCTTCACCATATATCCAATACCCCTGACACTCGCGATAATGGATGGTTTTTCACGGTCGAGCTTTTTACGGATGTATCTTACATAGACATCAACGGTATTCGTATCTCCATAATAATCAAAGCCCCATACCGCTTCAATTATCTGTTCACGTGAGAGTGCCTGATTTTTATGCTCGATCAGAAAATACAGCAGATTATATTCTTTCTGGGTCAGATAGACCAGTTCCTCACCGATATAAACTTCCCGCGCCATCGGAACAACTCTGAGATGACGGTATTCGATATCCTCCAGCACCGGCTCCGAAACCGCAGACTTCTGTTTCAACTGCGTGCGTATGCGGGCAAGCAGCTCTTCAATCTCAAACGGCTTCGTCATATAGTCGTTGGCACCGGAATCCAGTCCGCTGACTTTATCCATTACAGCATCCCTTGCCGTGAGCATTATGATTCTCGTATTTTCATCCTTCTGTCTTACCCTGCGGAGCACTTCCAGGCCATTCAGTTCCGGTATCATGACATCAAGCAGTATCAGATCGAATGTATCGCCCTCATAACGCTCCAGCGCTTCCTTTCCCGTGTAGGCAACTGCCACTTCATACTCTTCAAACTCCAGCTCCAGCTGGATGACGCGTGCAATCTTTTCGTCATCTTCAACAATCAATATCTTACCCATATGTGATTCTCCTTATGACAGTCACTGTGTTTATGAATACCATTACACCGATTATAGCATGACGGGAACATGGAACTTCGCCAGAGAATTATTAAAATTCAATTAAAAAATCCGGGAGCATGACTCCCGGATTCAGCGTTCGAGGCGGGTACTAGTCATCTGTGTCAACAATCTCCCCGGTTTTCGCATCCAGTTCAACTTCAACCTCTTCGCCATCCGCTTCCAGTTCCACTTCATATTCAGCATCGTCATCGTCAAAGTCCCATTCGACAGCCTGTCCCCCGGTTTTTTCTTCTGCGATCTGAACCGCTTCTTCAGAGGAGATCATACTGCTGTCTGCTCTGTCCTGATCATTTTTGTCATCGTCACTGCCTTCAGCGTCTTCCCCGTCTTCTTCATCACGTTCTTCCGCATCATCTCCGTCTTCATCACGGTCGAAATCTTCTTCAAGAATTTCCAATGTTTCTGCATTGATGTCCACTTCATATTCTTCTTTCCCGTTTTTCATCTCTATTTCGTAGTAGTATATCCCGTCTTCTTCATCCAGTTCGACATCTATAACTTTGCCGTCAAAATTCTTCTTCGCCTCTTCCACTGCCTTCTGCGCATTCTGCTCCACCTTATCCGTCTCCACTTGCCCGGAGGTTACTTCAGCCGTCCCCTCTTTGCCGTCTGCTTCCCAGTCCATATCCGTATCCGCACTGACGCTTGAACATGCTCCCAATAGCAGTGCTGATACGATACCGCCTGCCAGTAAATATTTCTTGTTCATCATTTTAACGCCTCCTGTGTTATTTGTTAATTTCATTATAGGAAGCAGCAGCTAAAGGAGGGTTAATGAAAAATTAAAAAACGGTTAAAGAATGGAGTGTTTTCTTTAACCGTTCGAATACTTCTATCATTTCACGAGTTCGAGCCGGGCTTTGTAGCATTTCCGGCACACAGGCACATATTCCTCATCACCCATCTTTATCGTTTCACCGACGTTGATCGGTGCCCCGTCCAGCATACGCATATTCATCGTTGCCTTCTTGTTGCAGAACTGGCATATTGTCTTCAGCTCGTCTATTGCATCCGAAAGCTCCAGCAGCACTTTGCTGCCTTCAAAAAGCTCTCCCCGGAAGTCGGTCTTGAGGCCATAGCAAATGACCGGGATATCCAGGTAGTCCGCAATATCACTCAGGTTATGGATATCCTCCCTTGAGAGGAACTGGGCTTCATCCACCACAACGGCATGGACTCTTGCTGTTTCATTTATATCTCTCACTTCATTATAGATATGTTCATGTATATACTCACAGACCAGTTCAAGTCCGACTCTGGACCTGATCTTTTTGAAGCCGCTCCGCGTATCTATGGGTGTCGTATATGCAAGGCACTGCTTTCCCTGCGTCGTATACTGATGGTGTGTCGTTATGATCTGATTGCTTTTATTACTCTGCATCGTGCCGTATCTGTAATAGAGCTTTGCCATGGAATGCACCGTCTTCCCTTATGTATTGCTTCATCATTTTCTATTTTAGACGGGATTTTATCCCCGGAAATCATGATATCACATTTCTTCTTCCCTGCCTCCCGGGAAATATGCACTTTGCAGAAATTAATTCCCACTTTACAAGTCGGGATGATTGACGGGGATTGCCCTCAGTTATACAATCACTCATATATTCAGAAAAATTTAATACATAGGAGTGGTGTCATGGAGTTCAGCATATTAAATCAGAGCCCTGTCCTTGAAGGCGGGGATGTTTCTTCCTCCCTCAATGATACAATCGAACTTGCACAAAAGGCCGATGAGAGGGGCTACAGGCGCTATTATGTTTCAGAACATCACAATGAACCGCTTGCCGGTACCGCACCAGAAATCATGATTTCCCATCTGCTGGCTTATACAAAGCGGATCAATATAGGTTCAGGCGGTGTGATGCTCCAGCATTACAGTCCCTTCAAGGTGGCGGAACAGTTCCAACTTATGAGCCACCTGGCACCCGGGAGGGTGGACCTCGGTATCGGCAAGGCACCGGGAGGACTCCGTCTGTCCACGGCTGCGCTGCAATCCGGATTTGCGGAGAACGGACCATCCTTTGATGAGAAATTCAAAGCACTGGCCGGGTTTGTGAACCAGACACAGACGGGTGAATTCAAAGATTTGAAGACTTCCCCGGACAGTTCAAATCCACCGGAACTTTTCCTTCTCGGCTCCAGCCCGGATTCAGCACTCTTTGCCGCCCGTGAAAATGTCAATTTCATTTACGCACATTTCATCAGCAATGACCAAAAGAAACTTGAAGACAGCATCAGTGCTTACAGGAAGAACAACGGTAAAGGCAGCTTCATTGCTGCATTGTCCGTTGTCGTCACTGACGATAAAGAGGCCCAAAGGCGCCTGAAGGAAGAGAACACCCTGTATGAACTGCATCATGACAGCGGAAAAATACTGAGGGTCAAAGGCGAAGTGCGGGCTGCGAGTGCAATCGCAGCCTCAGAGGAGCCTGTAACAGCAAAGAGGGTGGAGGCGGATATCATCGTCGGCACTAGAGAAGATGTGCTGCAGAAACTTGGATGGTATATCGAAAATAACGGCATAGATGAACTGATGTTCCATCTACCCACCAATGATAAAAAACTGCGTCACCAGACAATCGAGGCACTGGCACCCGTCGATACCCTCCAAAAAAGCCTGGAAATGCCGGCTGCAAAATGAATATTACCCGGGAAATCAGGTCTCCTTTCAATGGAACACCCAGAACAAATGAAATCGTCCACGATTTCCTGAAATGACCTTCGACTTATAAGGAGCATAATGCTCCTTTTTCACTTGTGTAAATATAATTTCTTGTAAGTGCAAGTTATAAATCAATTGATTTCATATATCAAATGTTGTAAAATTCCAATAACAGTAGAATAGCCAGTCATAAATACCACCCAAAAGGGAGGTGAGTTTAATGAGTAAGATAGTCAAAATGCTGCTCACAGTCTGTGTTGCCTTCGTCGCATTCGCAGGGGCAGCCGGTGTTGCCGAAGCCTCTGAAGATACATCTCAGCAGTCAGAGGGAGCATATTACTATTATAACGGCTATACGGGCTATGGCGATGATGGAAGATTTATTCTCGATGAGACATTCATCAACGCAATTGCCAGCAATAACTTCAAACTGAACGGCTATCAGATTGATATGACGGAAGAGGCATTTTTAGAACACGGGAATGAAGCAGCAATAACAGCTGTTTATGATCAGCACATCCATGTAGTCGGTGAAGGCGCAGTCTTCGCAGACATGCCGATCAACCCCGGCGCAGTCACAGAAGCTGAAGTGTTTGACGTATACGGTGACCCTGCCCACTCCAATTACGGGGAACAGGGCGACAACACCCATTATTATCAACTGAAGGGCATGCAGATTACGTTCAATGTCAACGACGGTTACGTGACCTCCGTTTCAGTCGGCGGTACACATGTCACGGAGTAAAACCTAATATACTTGGAACACAAAGAACCGCACTCCGACAGAGTGCGGTTTCTTCATTGTGTAACAATTCCATGTTCCTACAGACAGTCTTTTCAAACGTGATAATTTTTATCTTCAATTGTGATTAAAGAGGGGCGTTTAAGGATACAGTATAATATTACGGAATAAAGGAGAATCATGAATGAAAGATCATACCAGACAATATATAAATGGCGAATGGGTGGAAAGTTCAAGCGGCGAGACGATCAATGTCATCAATCCCGCGACGGGTGACGCTTTCGGCAGGATTGCCAAAGGGAATGCCGCCGATGTGGATAAAGCTGTGAATGCGGCCCATGATGTTTATATAGAATTTCGTAACACACCTGTAGAGGAACGCCGCGAGATGCTCGACAGAATTGTCAATGAGTACGAAAACCGCAAAGATGATCTGATAGAAGCAATTACCGATGAACTCGGTTCTCCAATAGATAAATCTGAAAAAGTCCATTATCAGATGGGGCTGAACCACTTTGCTGCAGCACGTGATGCACTGGATTCTTTCGAATTCGAGGAACAGCGCGGTGAAAACCTGGTGGTCAAGGAAGCAATTGGTGTTGCCGGCCTGATTACACCGTGGAACTTCCCGACCAACCAGACTTCACTCAAGCTGGCGGCTGCGTTCGCGGCTGGCAGCCCGGTCATTCTCAAGCCTTCCGAAGAAACACCGTTTGCCTCTGTGATACTGGCTGAAATCTTCGATAAGGCCGGTGTTCCGAAAGGTGTCTTCAACCTCGTGAACGGTGACGGCGAAGGAGTCGGCAACCCGCTCAGCGAACATCCCAAAGTGCGTATGATGTCATTCACCGGCTCCGGCAGGACCGGTGCGAAAATCATGGAGAAAGCAAGCGCCGATTTCAAAAAAGTATCCCTTGAACTCGGTGGTAAATCGCCGCTGATCATTCTGGATGATGCAAATGTGGATGATGCAGCCTTCACAGCTGTACAGAAAGTTGTCAATAACACCGGACAGGTGTGCACAGCCGGCACACGGACACTGATCCCGGAATCCATGAAAGACGAATTCCTGGAGAAAGTAAAAGAGAAGATGGAAGATGTGAAAGTTGGCAATCCGCGTGAAGAGGGCGTCAAAATGGGACCTCTCATCAGCAGGAAACAGTATGATACGGTCCAGTCCTATATCAATAAAGGTGTAGAAGAGGGGGCCACGCTCTACCACGGCGGCGCCGACCAGCCCGAAGGGCTGGCTGAAGGCTTCTATGTCAAACCGACCGTGTTCAGCGACGTGGATAATAAGATGACCATCGCCCAGGAGGAAATATTCGGCCCCGTCATGTCGGTCATCACCTATAAGGACCTGGATGAAGCTATTGCGCTTGCAAACGATACAAAATACGGCCTCGCGGGATACGTCTTCGGGGAAGATCCTGAAACACTCAAAAAAGTGGCTCGTTCCATTGAGGCGGGCACTGTGGAGATCAACAATGCCAAAGGCGGAGCCGATCTGCCGTTCGGCGGTTACAAGCAATCCGGCATCGGCCGCGAGTGGGGCGATTTCGGCATCGATGAATTCCTCGAAGTAAAATCGATCAAAGGATACTTCAAGTAGTTGCCGTGAAATAATCACACCCCAACCCTGTCCATCAGGGTTGGGGATTCATTTATGACAATCATACGAGGAGGAGACAGTTTTGAAAAAACTCATTAACGAAAAAGAGCACTTCCTGAAGGATATGCTGGACGGCCTGAAGTTTCACAATGGACGCGTGGATGTGATCGAGGATACCGTTGTCGTCAGAAAGCATAAGAAGGAAGAGGGGCCTGCGCTTGTCTCGGGAGGCGGAAGCGGGCATGAACCGGCCCACGCCGGCTATGTGGCCGAGGGTATGCTGGATGCCGCAGTGTGCGGGGAAGTGTTCACTTCCCCCACACCGGACAAGGTACTTGCAGCAATCAAACACGTGGATAACGGTGACGGCGTACTGCTGATCATCAAAAATTATGCCGGTGACGTGATGAATTTCGAAATGGCCCAGGAAATGGCTGAATCAGAAGGTCATAAAATTGCCTCGGTCATCGTCAGGGATGACGTGACCATAGAGAATGTTGAACAGCGCCGCGGGGTGGCGGGCACGGTGATCGTCCATAAATACGCCGGATACCTGGCATCACATAACGTCCCCCTTGACCAAATCAAAGAGCAGGTCGAAAAGATGATGGAATCCCTTTATTCCGTGGGGATGGCTGTACAGCCATGCATGGTCCCGACGACCGGCGAATATGGTTTCGAACTTGGTGAGGATGAGATGGAAATCGGCATCGGCATCCACGGCGAGAAAGGTATATACCGGGAAAAACTCGCTTCTGTGAATGAAATCGCAGACCGGCTGCTGGATGAATTATTCAAGTATACAGACAGCGAGACACTCATTCTCATGATCAACGGCATGGGCGGCACGCCTGACAGTGAACTCAACATTGTGACAAAGTATGTGATGGAATCCCTTGAGAAACGAAACAGGAAAGTATCCAAACTGCTCGTCGGCGACTATATGACCGCACTCGATATGCAGGGCTTTTCACTGACGGTTGCAGATGATGATGAAGAACTGGTCAAGGCAATCAATGCGCCGGTGGAATCAAAACACTTTTAAGGAAGAAGGATATATATGGATGCAGAAAAACTTCTGGCACAGCTCCATGGCTTAAAGACAGTATTCGATGAAAAGGAAAGTGAACTGACAGCGCTTGACCGCGAAATCGGTGACGGCGACCATGGCGTAAACATGAAGCGCGGCTTCAATGCTGTGGATGAAAAGGTGTCTGAAGGCAGTACAAAAGAGATATTGAAGCAGACCGGCATGACATTGATGAGCTCAATCGGCGGGGCAAGCGGACCGCTGTACGGTTTCAGTTTCGTCAAGATGAGCGATGCTGCCGCTGATGAAATTGATGCGGACAATCTGGCCCAAATGCTGGATATTTTCACCGAGACCGTCGCTGAAAAAGGAAAAGTCGAAGGCGGAGAGAAAACCATGTATGACGTCATTTCGAAATCCGCCGGCGTTTTACGTGAAACAGGCGGCTTGAAAATGGAGGATGTACAGAAGCTCGCCGACGACACAGAAGATATGATCGCCACCAAGGGGCGGGCTGCATATTTCAAGGAAAAATCCAAAGGGACGGTTGATCCGGGCGCACAAAGCGCAGTCTACATCATCCATGCCCTTGGAGAGGGTGTTGACAATGGCTGATATTCTTATCATAAGCCACAGCAGCAAAATTGCCGAAGGGACGAAGGCCCTGGTGGGACAGATGGCTAAAGATGTCACCATCCATGCTTCCGGCGGAGTGGACGGAGAAATTGGTACAAATATCGACCAGATCAATAACATGCTCGGATCAATTGGAAATGATACCATCTGTTTCTATGATATCGGCTCCAGTCTGATGAACCTGGAAATGGCTGTCGAAATGTATGACGGTCCGTACGCCGTACACATATCCAAGGCGCCGCTCGTGGAAGGGAGCTTTCTGGCAGGGGTCGAAAGCAGTGTGGGCACCGAGACGGAATACATTCTGGAAAAACTGAATGAGATGAAAAAATAAAGGAAATCCCGGACCGCATTGATCCGGGATTTTTATGAAGACATTTAAGAATTATTTAATATTCATTTTAGAATTTGATAATTTTCATACGGTATATTGGTCATAGTCAATAATCAGGAAAAGAGGAACAGACTATGACCAATAATACAAAGCACCTTAACCCCGGGTTGGTCCTTACACTGGCGCTGATTGCGCTGATCAGGCCATTCATGAGCATAACGGGCATTTCGGAGGCCATTGGATCTGGTGCAAGCGTTACGGCGACAGTCCTCATATCAATCATCTGGGTGGCCGCTACCGTCATACGCAAAGAAGCTCGTCCTGTACTTACACTTGTCTCGGCAGGGGTTGCGTATGCAGTGTTTGCAGTCATCATCAGTGGAGTAATGTCCCCGATTTTGACAGGGGCCCTCCAGGGACCTTTGACCAGCCCTTTTGCAATTATCAGTGTGCTCATGACCAATATCATATGGGGATTCGCCACAGGATGCATCGCCGCAATACTTCTGAATTTAAGACGACAATAAAAGCCGCAATCCGGTTTCTGGATTGCGGCTTAACTATTTCCCGGGCAATACATCAATGCCCTTCATGATCGTCATGTGATTCTTCGTGTGATTCGGCGCCGCTTTCATCATGGTGATCCCCGCCGCCGTGATCATGCGTGAAGCCGAATGACATGGTGAAGAGGGAGCCCGCCACAACGATTGCAGCAATGACAAAGGCATGGAACATCATATTCCATGGTGCATGTGTGGCTCCCCTTTCCGTGATATGCATGAACATGAACAGCTGGATGCCGGCCTGGATGACTGCCAGCGCCATGATGGCAATGATAATCCACATGACAGGCAGGTCCGATGATAATGCTGTCCACGCCGCAACTATGGTGAGCGTGATGGACAGGGCAAAGCCGATTATATGATTGACTGGGTATTTATTCTGTTTCTTTTCCATTTAGACCACCATCCCAATCATGTAGACGCTTGTGAAGATGAAAATCCAGATGACATCAAGGAAGTGCCAGTACAGGCCGACGATGAATACTTTTCTGGTTGTCACAGCAGTCAGCCCGCGCTGTTTCAGCTGGATAAGAATCGCTATCATCCAGCCGACACCCAGTGTAACGTGGACACCGTGCGTACCCGTCAGCGTAAAGAAACCTGACCAGAAGGCACTGGAACCGATTGTTGCACCTTCATGTGCATAATGTACGAATTCGTATATTTCAAATCCGAGGAATCCGAGGCCGAGCAGCAATGTGATGCCGAGCCAGATCATGAGACCTTTAAGTGAACCTTCCCGCATATTATGGATGGCGAGGCCGCATGTGAAACTGCTGGTAAGCAGGATGAATGTCATGATAAGCACCGTACCGGCTTCAAATAATTCGGCCGGCTCAGGTGCGCCTGCGGTTCTTCCGAACAGCACGGCATATGTTGCAAACAGTGTGGAGAACAGCGAGATTTCCGCAGCAAGGAAGATCCAGAACCCGACGATATTCATCTGTCCCTGGTGCGTGCTGTACTCGAGAGCTACATCATCCGTTTTTTGTTCACTCATCGGTCATCCCCCTCGCTTTCTTTTCGGTTTCTATGACCTCATCCACTTCAATATGATATCCTTCGTCGTAATCGAAGGAGCGGATGATCATCATGACGATGATGCCGGCGAGACCGATCACTGCAAGTGTAATCCATTCGAACACCAGCGCGAAACTTGCAAAGAACATGATGGCCGCCATGATGAACGGCTGTCCTGTGTAGCTCGGCATATGGATCGGCTCAAGCTTGTCCCTGTCGAAAGTGGTCTGTCCTTTTTCCTTCATATCAATCAGGGCATCGTGACTTTCAATCTCGGGCAGAGTGGCAAAATTGTATTTTGGAATCGGTGTAGGCGTCGCCCACTCCAGTGTCCTGCCGTAACCCCAGGAATCCCCTTCGATGTTTCTTGGACTGAAGCGGAAACTGTAGATGACACAGTGAACAAATACGATGAAACCGAGCCCCATCAAGAATGCACCCATTGTCGATACGAAGTTCAATGTGAACCATTCCGGTCCGACGGTGAATATCCTTCTGGCCATTCCATCAAGTCCCAGGAAGTACTGAGGGAAGAAGCATAGATGGAAGCCGATAAGGAACAGCCAGAATGCCCATTTGCCGATACGTTCATTGAGTTTGTGTCCAAACATCTTCGGATACCAGAATATCAGTCCCGCAAAGCAGGCAAATACTGTTCCCGGAATCAACACATAGTGGAAGTGGGATACAAGGAAGTATGTGTTGTGATACTGATAGTCGGCCGCTGCCATACCGAGCATTACTCCCGTGACACCTCCGATTGTGAAACTCGGGATGAAGGCAAGCGACCAGAGCATCGGTGCCGAAAATATTATCTTGGACTTATAGAGTGTCGCCAGCCAGTTGAATATCTTCACCCCGGTCGGTATCGCAATCATCATGGTCGTTATCGAGAACACGGAGTTCACGAATGCGCCTGCACCCATCGTAAAGAAGTGGTGCACCCAGACTACGAAGCTGAGGCCGGCGATGATGACAATTGCTCCCACCATGGCTTTATAGCCAAAGATCTGCTTCTGGGCGAATGATGCGATAACTTCCGAAAATATGCCGAATGCAGGAAGTATGACGATATAAACCTCAGGGTGCCCCCACATCCAGAACAGATTCGCCCACATCATCGGCAGTCCTTCGCCGGTCAGGGTGAAGAAGTGTGAGCCGAATATCCTGTCGATGGTCATCAATGCCAGAGCGATCGTCAGAATCGGGAAGGCGAAAATGATGATGAATGTCGTAATGAGGGTGGACCAGGTGAAAATAGGCATTTTCATCAATGTCATCCCCGGTGCTCTCATCCTCAGTATCGTCACCATCAGGTTTATGCCTGTTGCCAGTGTACCAATACCTGATAATTGAAGACCCAGAAGGTAGAAGTTGATACCCGGCCCCGGACTGAGTTCCGAACCTGCGAGCGGTGCATAGTTCGTCCATCCTGCATCAGGTGCTCCTCCTATTACAAAAGACAGGTTGAACAGCAATGCACCAAAGAAGAAGGACCAGAAACTGACTGCATTCAGAAATGGAAATGCAAAGTCCCTTGCTCCAATCTGCAACGGTACGATGATATTCATCAGGCCAATCAGAAACGGCATCGCCATGAAAATGATCATGATCGTACCGTGTGTCGTAAAGACTTCATTATAGTGCTGTGAATTTAAAAAGTTCATATCCGGGAAGGCGAGCTGTGTTCGCATCATCAGTGCATCGACTCCGCCGCGGAATAACATTGCGAGTGCTGAGAGTATATACATGATACCGATTTTTTTATGGTCGACCGTCGTCAGCCATTCATTCCAGAGCCATTTCCATCTTTTGAAATAGGTCAGCAGAAAGATTACTGTCGCCGATACAAGTACAATAGACACCATACCCGCATAGATCAGCGGCTCACCGGTAACAAAAAATTCGTCTAATTGCATCACTGCCTACCTTCTTTCCCATATTGTTGAATTTCATCAGGAGCCCATCCAGGTTCATTTTCCAGATGAAGACCCTCGTCATATTTATCCCCATGGCGTTCTACAGAATAATCCCTGCCTTCGTTTGAACCATGGTCGACCCATTCAAGATGAGTGGATGAGAAAGACATCGTTTCCTCCAGTAAACCGGGAGCGAGTATTTCATCATATTTATCCTGGGTCAGTTCCGGTGATTCCTTGCTGACAGATGCGGCCCAGTCATCGAATTCATCTTCGGCTTGGGCGGTGACGTTGAATGTCTGCCCTGTGAAGCCTTCACCGGTGAAGTTGGCATTCCTGCCTTTGAAGACGCCTTCCTCATCCGCCTGAAGATACAGAGTATTTTCCATGCCTGCCATGTTGTATTTCTGCCCACCGAGCTGCGGCACCCAGAATGATGCCATGGAGTCAGCGGAAGACAGGCGGAATTCAATCGCCCTGTCCGTAGGGATATGAAGATAGTTCACCGTCTCGATATCCTGTTCAGGGTAAGTGAATATCCACTTCCAGTCAGCTGCCGTGGCGTAGACCACAAGCGGCTCCTTCTCCTGACTGGATTCCGGAGGTTTTTCAAGATCGTACAGCGTCGTCACTGTCGGAATGGACAGTGCAGTGACAATCAGCACGGGAATTACAAACCAGACGACTTCGAGCTTCACATTACCATGATGGTCCGGTCTGTAATCCTCCGGTTTCCGGTTCGGGTTGTTTGCCCTGTATTTGAAAACCACAATCGCAAAAATGGTAAATACCACCACAATGATTCCCAGCATAAAAATGACAGCATACAATATCAGGTTCTTCTGGCTTTCACCTGCAGGGCCCGCAGGGTCAAGCACAGCCATTTTATCGCATCCTGTCATCAATATTGCCAAAAGAACAGGGAGTAGAGTGAACCATTTCTTTTGCAATGAAACTTTCTTTCCTTTCATCCCAATCACTCCAAGTTAAGTAAAGTACATACAAATATAATAAGATTCATAGCTCATGTATCGTCCTACTGTAACAAAAATATCGTGTTTAATAATTCGTTAGCAGCAAAGTTCATACAATTTTTACTTAATCGTAATAATTTATGAAATAAATCGACAAATTTCTTCCTGAATATTCCTCATTTGCCTTCTGTCCCTCAAATCAGGGGGAGGTCATGCACTCTGTGATCCATACGTCTCTCCATTTTGATACATACATACCTTTTTCCCATCCTCCATGTTTTTAACACACGAAACAGGGATATATTTTAACTGAATGCCTCATTACAAGGATAAACAGTAAAAATATGCTGTTTTTTCATCATTTCCGTAATGGGATCATCCATTTTGAAAGGAGTGCTTTATCATGCTTCACTATCTGTTCAACGCATATATCGGTAAATCGATGATTGAAGGTGGGATGCAGAAGATCGAGAATGAAGGGCATATGGGGGAAGACTTCGAAACGGTTTTCAATGTCGACTCAAACCAGATGAAGGTCGCGGGCTATCTGGAGACAATCGGATCTCTGTTTCTCCTGGCCTCGTTTCTGGGCAAATCGTTCACCAGAATGGGAACCATCATGCTGAACATTGTCCTCGGTGTCGCAATCATCAAACATCTGAAAGCCGGTCATGGATTTGAAGGAAGCAAGAAAGCCCTCAGACTATTCGGTCTGAACACTGTCAGCTACCTCGAGACCTACCGCAAAAAATAACCATCAAATGAAAAGCGCATCCCTGCAGGGATGCGCTTTTCATTTATCCAGATGACGATATAACGTCGCACGGCTAATATTTGTCACTTCTTTAATCTCGTCCAGAGTGTACCGCTTCGACATATACATCTCAATGGCACGTTTAATATTCTCATCACTCCGCCTCGGACGTCCCATCTGTTTCCCTTTGCCGACGGCTTCTGTCATTCCCTGCCTGGTCCTGAACTTTACAACATCGCTCTGGAAATCGGAAATGTGTTTCAGCACTTGTATAAATGACAGATTCCCCGATCCATCAATCGCAAGTTCGAGATTGATCACATATATCACAATACTGTTCTCTTCAGCCTGTCCGATGATATCCAGCAGGTGCTTTGTCGAATCCGCCAATATGCAAAGATCAGTCACGATAATTGTATCGCCCGGCGTTACTTCCTCATCAATCAGCCTTTTCAGTTCTGTGCGCCTTTTATTATGTGCGTGTGCCTCTATAATTATATGATCGCTATCGGACATTTTTGCCATTTGCTGCGCTTCTGTTTCATAAAGGTCAAAAGGCCTTATATAACCATATTTCATCTGCCAACACTCCTGTCAATGGAATTATACCACAATTCCCGAAATGGGGTATACTTATGAAACTTTTCTGTTATAATATCCATAGTCAATTTATGAACAGGAGCGTACAAATGTTAGAAAATATCAAAAAAGAATGGTTTACACAGCCGGGTACCAATATACTGGCCGGCATCGTCGTCGCACTCGCTTTGATCCCTGAAGCGATTGCTTTCTCAATCATCGCGGGAGTAGACCCGATGGTGGGGCTTTATGCCTCTTTCATCATCGCGGTTGTCATATCCTTCACCGGAGGCCGTCCTGCAATGATATCCGCAGCTACCGGGGCAGTCGCTTTAGTGGTCACTCCACTCGTCAGGGAACATGGTGTGGAATATCTCCTTGCAGCCACGATACTGATGGGAATCATCCAAGTTACCCTGGGTGTTTTGAAAGTTGGACGCCTGATGAAATTCATACCGAACTCGGTAATGATTGGGTTCGTCAATGCACTTGCCATCATGATATTCATGGCCCAGCTTGAACACATCTTCGGAATCTCGCTCGACACATACGTATATTTGGCCATCACACTGCTGATTGTCTATATCTTTCCAAGACTGGTCAAAAAGATTCCGGCACCTTTGGTCGCCCTCGTCGTATTGACCGCAGCCTATCTGATGTTCGGTCCGGATGTCCGGACAGTAGGGGACCTGGGGCAGATAGAGCGTTCCCTCCCGGGCTTCATCATTCCTGATGTGCCCTTTACTATGGAAACACTCCGGATCATCCTTCCCTTCTCGCTGTCCATGGCAGTAGTGGGGCTGGTGGAGAGCCTGCTCACAGCAAGGATTGTTGATAATGCCACTGATTCATTCAGCAATAAAAACAGGGAATCCCGCGGACAGGGAATCGCCAACTTCATCACCGGCTTCTTCGGGGGCATGGGCGGATGTGCGATGATCGGACAATCTGTGATCAATGTAAGATCAGGCGCCACGACCCGCCTGTCCACATTTACTGCAGGTGCATTCCTGATGTTCCTTATCATCGTCCTCGGGGACTTGGTGGTACAGATACCTATGCCGATCCTGGCCGGCATCATGGTCATGGTTTCCATCGGAACATTCGACTGGGGGTCGTTCAAATATGCACTGAAAGCACCGCGGACTGATGCATTTGTCATGATCCTCACTGTCATCATCGTCTTGTTCACAAGCAACCTGGCTCTCGGGGTCATCATCGGCGTCATATTCAGCGCATTGTTCTTCGCCACAAAAATCTCCAGAGTCGACGTTCATACCGAAACAGCGGGAAGCAGCATCTATTATCTCTTCCAGGGCCAGATATTCTTTGCATCCATCGATTCGATGATGAATCAGCTCGATTTCAATATCCATGACAAAAACATCGAACTGGACTTCTCAGGTGCGCATCTCTGGGACGATTCAGCTGTGGAGGCGATTGACACAGCCGTCAAGAAGTTTGAGGAAAAGTCAAACAAGGTATATGTTAAGCAATTGAACGCTGACAGCAGAAAAATAGTCCGGGAACTGAGCAGATTAAACGAGCAGCATCTCATGCAATAATTAGTTGGAGGGACTTTTATGTACAAAACACTTCTGTTGGCTGCAGACGGCTCGGAGAACAGCTTCAGAGCAGCTGAGGAAAGCATGAATTTCATTGATGAGAATACACGTGTCACCATACTCAATGTTATTGGTACCGATGATGTAAAAAACGAGGTGTTGCATGGTTCCCAGTCGGGAAACGTCACAGCAAGGAGAAAGGAAAAGCTTTCCCGGATCCTCGACTTTTACGAAGAAAACGGAATAACGTATGAAGTTGTCTTCGAACACGGATCGCCCGCCGATACTGTGGTCAATGTGGCAAACAACGGCGCTTTCGATGCCCTCGTCCTCGGTACAAGGGGCTTGAACAATTTCCAGGAAATGATGCTTGGCAGTGTCAGTCACAAAGCGGCAAAGCGTGTGACCATACCTGTACTGATTGTCAAATAGGAGCATGGGGCCCTTTTGGCTCCTCCGGATATTACAGCAGGGCAAATGGATGGTTGGGCTGCACCGTACAGGGTAAATAAATATTGAGGAGGAAGTTTTTACTTCTGCAGTCTTAAAGCTTCAAAAATGCGGATGAGGCGACAGGGTCAGACGAAAATGCCCGCTTAATATTTATAAAGGAGGACCATTTATGTATGAAACCCTATTGTTCGCAACCGATGGTTCTGACAACAGCTTCAGAGCGGCGAAAGAGTGTTTGAACTTCGTAGATGAACAGACGACCGTAACCGTTTTGAATGTTGTCGATGCAGACGATGTTGATCAGGAGATGCACACAAGCGGTGTCCCGGAAGGGATGTCTTCTGACAGGAAAGAGCGGTTGGCCAGGCTGGAAAAATTGTTTTCAGATGAAGGAATTTCCTATGAAATCCAGTTTGAACGCGGAGTCCCCAAAGAAACAGTAGTGAACTATGCCAACAGCGGTGACTACCAGGCTTTGGTCCTGGGTTCAAGAGGACTGAATAATTTTCAGGAAATGGTGCTCGGCAGTGTCAGCCACAAAGCAGCCAGAAGAGCGAAAATACCGGTGATCATAGTTAAATGACCAGAGCATGATGCATACCTGCATCATGCTTTTTTACTGTCCATACATACCATCAAGGATGTTAAAAGTCGTTTCCATGTGATCGATGATCCCGGAAGCGGTCATGGATGATGCGGCAATACCACGTTCAAGGAGATGATCAGCAGTATAGCCATGCATAAAGACCGCGCTCGAAACCGCGGGCTGTACATCATCATACTGTGCCAGGAAAGAGAGGATGATACCTGTAAGTACGTCTCCTGTCCCACCTTTTGCCAGCCCTGAATTGCCCGTGCCGTTGACGAATGTTCTTCCATCTGGTGTTGCGACGATTGTATATGGGCCCTTCAGGACAACGTAGATGCCATTATTCCGGGCATATTTTTCTGCAGTTTCAAACCTCGCCCCATTTACCCCGGCCGGTGTCGAACCGATCAGCCTCGCCATTTCACCTGGATGGGGTGTAATGACAGTCGGTGCCTTCCGGCTTCTTACAAGCGGCAGTATGTCCCCGAACTGATTCAGACCATCTGCATCAATCAGAAGCGGTCCATCGAAGTTATCGACCAGTTCCACAACCATTTCCCTTATCGCAGGGCCTGTACCTATACCGGGGCCCACAGCCACGGCATCTTTCCCTTTATAAAATCCTTCAAGTGATTGGCCTCTGTCATAGAAGACTGCTTCAGACACCTGGGAAGCAATGACGGGGACGGCACTTTTCACCGTATTGACCATTGTCAGACCCGCACCGCTTTTGACCACAGCACCGGCAGATATGCCTGCAGCACCGGGCATCATTTCATTTCCGGCGATGAGCCCCACTTTGCCGTGGTTTCCTTTATGCGACGAAGCAGACCGTTTCAGCCATTTCTTCCTGGTGTCGGCCAAAGTCCATTCAAATCTGTAACGGTGTGCCACCGCATCGATCGCTCTTTTGGGAATTCCGACCTGCACGACTTCACTGTCACCGTAATAATCACGCGCAGGATAGAGGTAAAAGCTCAGTTTCGGCTGCTGGAGTATGATTGTATGATCTGCCCTGAGCGCAGATGCCGGAACCTGTCCTTCTGCTGCGGGAACACCGCTTGGAAGATCGATGGAAACGACCCGTTTTCCTGAACTTGTGACATCTCTGATGACAGCTAAGTACGGCTCCCTGATTTCACCGTATAATCCGGTACCGAGCATCGCATCCACGATGATATCCGCCTTTTCCAGGTCCTCCCTCTCATACCGCTTCCATCCAAAACCCGACTTTTCCAATATCATCTTATGATACACGGCATCTTCGCTGAACCTGTCTTCACCGGAAATGATGCATACCGTCACCTCAAACCCAGCTTCAAGCAACGTGCGGGAAATTACGAAACCATCTCCTCCATTGTTTCCACTGCCGATCAGGACAGTAAATTGCCGCCCTGCATAATCTTCCATCAGCCTGCGTGCAGCAGCACGTCCCGCATTTTCCATCAAAATCCTGCCGTCCAACCCGATATGATCCGTCGTATATTGATCTGCGTTTTTCATCTCTCCGCCCGTAACGATCCTCACCTGATACCCCTCCTGTAAATGGCTGTCTTTTGCATTGATTCAGACACTTGTGAATAATATATCTATAGCCTTTTCCCGTAATTTCCATCATCAAATCTTTTGAGGCGGGATCTGATGGAAATCGGCATAGTGATCAAAGATAAAAATGGGAGACAATATGTACGTATCGCAAACAGGCAGTCTCAAAAAGTCCAACGGTAAGATCATGAAACGCATCTTTTCCTCCCGATCATCCCATCAGTCTACATGGGCATATGGAGTGCAACGCTTGTCCTCGCCCACATCATGGAAAAAGACAGATGGCAGGTCCCTTGGAGAAATTGATGCGGAACCTCACTTACAGTGTCCCAAAATAATATGAGGCGGCCGGGATCCCAGCCGCCTTGTTTTATCCGGTCTAAACTGCCGGACCATCTGTAATTTTTGTCAGTTGCCGATTGATATCAAATATTTTGGCATTCACTTCATCGATACCGAAAGATTTGAGCCTCTTCGCATGCATATCCAGATATTTCTGTGCGTTTTCCTTCGTATCAAACACATAGATACCGCCCGCCTCTTTGTTATCTGCATCCTCTGTCCAGATTTTCCACTGGAAGCCGCGCTCTTCATTGATACTTTCTGCAAGCTCTTCGAATTGCGATGCCATTTCCGAGCCAAAAGGCCCCTCCATGCTGAAATCCACCTGAAGTATAACAGACATCTGGCTTCCTCCTTATTTCAACGTGATATAAAGTTCGCCCAGGGCTTCTTTCCTTTCATATTTTCCATCCTCCAGTTCACTCTCGATGAATGGTTCAACTTCGGATTGCTCCAATCCGTAAAGTTCCTCGATCTCTTTGGAGAAAATCACTTTTTCCCGTTTGAGAACACCGGTAAGGGAAGGAATGGCTCCGGGTTTCACTTTCTCTTCAAGCATACGCTCCAAACCTTCGACATAAGTTTCCAGCGGACGTGCCCCGGCAATTTTAACATCCTGGTTATCTTCATTGATCATGACAACCGTCGGAAACCCACTGACACCAAGGTTTGCTGCCTGACTGAAATCCTCATCCAGCAGGGTTTGTGCATCCGCTGATTTTTCAACTATCGATCGACCTGAAAGCCCGATTCCATCCACGATCCCGGACAGTACCTCATCTCTTGAGATATTTTTATTGAGTACGAATACTGCCTCTCTTGTACGACGAAGATATTCGGTTGCCAATGCGTTTCCATGCTCCTTCTGGATCACTTTGAAGACTCTGGACGCGGGGAAGGACGACTGTACAGGGTCATCGATCATTACGCTCCCGTCAATCGGCATTCTGGAATGTTCCCCGACTTCCCTCCAGTGCGGAGCCACATCCGCTGGCTTGTATATACCGTTTGCCGGGTCGATGGGGCCGTCGTGCCATTTCTCAAGCAGGCCGCCCATAACTTTGTTCACATTCAGATATCCGCCGTACAGCTCAATGAACTTATTGAAGACCGGCTCTATCGCCCAGCAGTGTGAACACATCGGGTCCGTCACATAATAAAGGTCGATCTTCTTCTGTGGCTTGTTAAAATCCATCATTTCAAGCGCGCCACTTTCTGCAGCGCCATCCGCAGGACCACATATGCCTGTCTCCATATCACAAACCATGTTTTTGTTATCGTTCATCCATGTTTCCTCCTCAATATTTCTCTACCTGATTCAATGGTAAGCCATGATACAAGGAATTAATACCAATTGATTTCATGAATGTGTTGTAAAATCAAAGATATGAGAATCAGGAAAATTTCTGAAGGGAGGGAACAGCATGGCAAAAGAAAAGATCGACCCGCGTGTAATGCGGACGAGAAAACTCATCACGGATTCCTTCATATCACTCTCGGGAGAAAAAGAATTCAAGAACATCACCGTCAAAGACATTACAGAAAAAGCGATGATAAACAGGGCGACATTCTATTATCATTTTGAAGATATATACGACCTGCTTGAGATGGCCCTGACCGAAGTCCTCATGGTAAACCTCGGGCGGAAAGCCTATGAAGACAGCATTGTGGAAAGCAGCACGATTGCGGACATCTTCCAGGCAGTCACAGATTTCCAGGAGTCACTGTCCAGCAGATGCCACAGGGGATATGAAGAGATCAGATTGAGGTCATAATATATGATATGCTGCTCAATCAGAATGGGGGACATGACGGGGAACTGGGGAGCGTTGCAGTCATGTTCAGCTGGGCACTGTACGGAGCCTCCGAAGAATGGAAGAGACATTTGCACAAAACCGACCCGAGGGAGTTCATCAAAAACGCAGTGCCTCTTCTGGGGGAAAGCATCAGTATATGACTTCCTGACGCACCATGTCATAACGCCTGGCGATATAACAAGAACGTTGACAGGGCAGTGTTTAAAACACATAACATAACGCCAGTATAACGCTCGGGGTGCAGTTTCCGCACTGCCGGGAAATGACCTGACAAGGTCGCGATGATATAATATGATATTGCAGAAAAAAGTGACCCGCAGGTCACTCATTGGAACTTAGAAAATCTGAAAGTTTATCCGACAGTGCGTTCACAGAAACTATGAACACCGGCGGAATGATAAAGATCAGCGATACTGCACCAAGTATCGGTGTCAGGAAAATCAGTGCAAGTACTGCTCCGAAAATGATTAGAATTGAAGTGCTTTTCTCCATCTCTGCCTCCTGCATTGCTCTGTAAGCTGTTTTGCGATTATCAATGACATGGATGTCTTTTCTTAAAGTTGATATGTAAGCTGTCACATTATAATGTATCATAAATAAAAAGATATATCACGACAACATAGGCCTATAATTTAATAACGGTATGCGATGCTATATAAAACCTTTGGGGCCGGTACCCAAACAGTTCAACGGAGCGAATGGGCAACGCTCTTTTTTACGTATTTAACCCCCTGAATTCCAAAACACAAATTGCACTCGGGGTGTAAGTTTGGTATTCTCAATAGGTTATTCTTTTACAGGCAAATATAAATAATGGGTATCACACGGTATCCTGTAAATATTAAGGAGCAGATCAATGAAGGATCCTTCAAATACCACCGGTAACAAATCCTCAAAAGTCTTTATGTATTCAGTAATCGTAGTCGGACTGCTTGTAGTCATCGGAGCGATCAATCCGGACAGCTTCGGAGCTGTGGCCGGCTCCATTTCAAACTGGGTCAGCAATTATTTCGGGTGGTACTATCTGATCATCACCTCCGCCATGGTGTTCTTCTGCATCTTCCTTGTCTTCAGCCCCATAGGGAAACTGAAGCTCGGCAAACCGCATCATGAACCGGAGTTCAGCACGCGTTCCTGGCTTACCATGCTATTCAGTGCCGGCATGGGAATCGGGGTCGTTTTCTACAGTACCTCCGAACCTATTTCACACTTTATCGCACCGGCTACAGCCGATCCCGAGACCGAGGAAGCCATACTCGAGTCCATCAGGGCCACCATTTTCCATTGGGGCGCACATGCATGGGGCATGTACGGTGCTGTAGCACTGGCGCTTGCCTACACCCAGTTCAGGAAAGGCGAAAGCGGACTGCTTTCCAAAACTCTGCGGCCGATACTTGGTAGTAAAGTTGACGGCCCGATCGGCATACTCGTGGATATACTCACAGTGTTCGCTACCGTTATAGGGGTCGCAGTATCACTTGGTGTCGGTACGACACAAATCAATGGGGGACTGAATTACTTATTCGGTGTGCCAATCAGCCTGACAGCCCAGGGGCTGATCATCACTGTGGTCACGATATTGTTCCTTGCCAGTGCCTGGAGCGGTCTCAGCAAAGGCATCAAATATCTCAGCAATATAAATATGGTACTGGCATCGATACTGCTCACCTGTGTCCTGATACTAGGCCCGACGATGCTTATATTGAACATGCTGCCGACAGCAGCAGGGGACTACCTCAATACATTTGTTGCGAGTACACTGGATGCAGCACCTCTGAATCAGCAGAAAAATGACTGGCTGCAATCGTGGACCATATACTACTGGGCATGGTGGCTGAGCTGGAGCCCATTCGTCGGCATCTTCATCGCCCGTGTATCCAGAGGCCGTACCGTCCGTGAATTCGTCATGGCACTCCTGATTGTGCCGACTACAATCGGCATCATCTGGTTTACTATATTCGGCGTCACAGGTATAGAAGTTGCCAGCCGCACGCCGGAGATATTCAATTTCGGACCGGAAACACAACTGTTTGCAATCTTTGACGAGATGCCGCTGAGTATACCGCTATCTATTTTAGCAATCATTCTCGTATCGTCATTCTTCATCACATCTGCTGATTCTGCAACATTCGTGCTGGGCATGCAGACATCAAATGGGTCGCTCCACCCATCCAGAAGAACGAAAATCATCTGGGGGATAGCCCTTTCATCCATCGCCTATGTCCTCCTCCTGTCAGGTGGGGAGACCGGACTTGAAGCATTGCAGTCCGCTGCCATCATTGCAGCTCTGCCATTCAGTTTCGTCATCATACTGATGATGATTTCGTTCTATAAGGATGCGAACGAAGAGAGGAAGTACCTTGGACTCACTATCACTCCGAACAAGCACCGCATGCAGGAATATCTAGATAAAGAGGAGAAAGAGTACAGGGAGCAAAAAGAAGCAGGTGTGGATGAACGGGAACTTTAATCCACACCGTCAGGCATCGGGACCTCCCGGTGCCTTTTATTATGATTGGAGCTTTTAATTGCACTTTCCGGGCTTATGCATAACAATTGAGATGACAATAATTTTAGTGGAGGGTGTTAACATGTTCCATGAACTCAGCAAGGACAACTATTTCTATGCCATGTCAAAAGATAATGAACCGAAACTGAAAGTGGATATTGGTGATACTGTCAAAATAAGTTCCCACGATTGCTTCACCGGTCAGATCACTTCCGAGGAAAATGCATTCGAAGGATTTTCCTGGGACAGGATCAACCCCGCTTCCGGCCCCATCTACGTCAATGATGTAAAGCCGGGTGACGTGCTGAAAGTCACGATAGAAACAATCGATATCGCAGATGCCGGCGTCATGGTGACAGGACCCGGTATGGGGGTCATGGGGAACAGGCTCAGAGACATGAATGTACGGAAATTCGATGTGGATAATGAGAAAGGCACGGTGGATTTTGACGGTCTCCAATTACCGGTCAATAAAATGATCGGGGTCATCGGAGTCGCACCGCCCAATACTGCCGTCAACAACGGTACACCCGATACGCATGGCGGGAATATGGACTCTGTAAAAGTGACGGAGGGGGCAGTACTCTATCTTCCCGTGTATCACGAAGGTGCACTCTTCGGGCTCGGAGACGTGCATGCCGCCATGGGGGACGGGGAAATCAGCGTATCAGGGTTGGAAGTCGAAGCGGATGTTACAGTAAAGCTCGAAAAAGCGGAAACACTCAAAACCTATCACCCCGTCATCACAGACCAAGACGGCATCTACATGATGGTGTCAGACAAAGACCTCAACCTCGCCGTCGACCAGTCCGTCCATAAGATGACAGATTTGCTGCAGCCCCACACCAATCTGCCATTGTCAGAACTGACCATGCTCATGAGCCTCGCCGGCCAGACACAGATCAACCAGGTCGTCGATCCGAAGAAAACCGCACGGTTCTTCGTTCCACGGTACATTCTCGAACATTACAATATTGAATTGAAATAAAATCATGAGACAATTGATGCAAATCAACTTTTTGGGAGAACAATAAATGAAAGTAACCATAGTAATAATACTGATGTCGGCAGCAGGACTCCTGCCTCTGGCAGTAAACTTCATACCGGCCATACCGGAAAGCTTTTCCACAGCCGCATGGACAGGAACGATCATCTTGTTATTCATCGCTGCAATCGTCCTGGATAAGCATAAAAGGCAGAAAGAAAAGAAACAGGATTCTTAAGACATTTCATCAGGAGCGGATAATCATGGCTACATGTACAAATTGTGAGACTGAATGGACTTTTAAAGACAAAGCAAAAAAATCGGCCTCTTTTTCTCCGGCAATGCCCTGTCCATATTGCGGGGCAGATCAATTTGTTTCGCCGAGTTATAGAGAGAGAAGTGTTTCAACAACTTTTATAATGACATTCGTCTTCTTCATTCCACTATTTTTTAATGTTCCATGGCAGATTCATATCCCTTTAGCTGCTCTGACATTTATCACTATTCTTATATTTCAGGTTTCACTCCTTGAGTTACACAGCAGGGAAGAATACCCCTTCTGATATTTTTCACGCACAAATAAGTGCTCCCGGGAATTCCCGGGGGCACTTATTATCATGAGTTGGCTTTTACTCTTATGAACATCAGCATCAGAAAGGATATTACAATGATTGTGATGACCCATGCCCAGGCGAGGGCCATATTCCCGGATTGTAACGCTGTGTATATCGCTGTCGGCATCGTCTGTGTACGGCCGGGGATATTGCCTGCCACCATAAGTGTGGCACCGAATTCACCGATTGCACGGGCAAAGCTCAGTATCGCCCCTGTTATAAGTGAAGTTGTTGACAGGGGCAGGGTTACTTTTATGAATGTCTGCAGGCTGTTTGCCCCGTCGACTTTTGCGGCGCTCTCGATATCTGCATCCACATTCAAAAAACCCGCTTTCGCCGACTGGTACATCAGCGGAAAAGCGACGACTGTGCTGGCGATGACGGCTGCATACCATGTGAACATGATGGTACTGCCAAAGAGAGTCTGATATAGATTACCGGTGAAACCATTATTTCCGAATATCATTATAAGCAGAAAACCCACGACTGTCGGCGGCAGCACCAGAGGCAGCATCAACAGTGTCTCGATTATGACCTTGCCCCTGAATTCCGCCCTTGCCATGAATCGTGCGGCTGCGGTTGCAAGTACAAAAACAATCAGGAGGGCAATTGCCGCAACCTGAAGTGATAACAGTACCGGCGTTATGAATTGTTCAGCTGTTAAGTTACTCAATAACAAAACCATAATCTTTAAATACCTCTAATGCCTCTTCAGATTGAAGGTAGTCATAGAACTTTCCGGCAGCTCCCGGGTTTTGCGACTCTGTAATCATGCCTGCGGGATAAACGATCGGGTCATGGGTATCGTCCGGCGCTGTCTCTATGATTTCCACTTTATCACTCGTTTCAGCATCTGTCCTGTATACGAGTCCGGCGTCCACATTGCCTGTTTCCACATAGGTAAGCACCGCCCGGACATCTTCAGCATAGACAAAGGCCCCTTCCAGATTTTCCATCAGTCCCATGGATTCAAGGGCCTCGGCACCGTATGCGCCCGCCGGGACGGATTCAGGAGTACCTATGGCTATCTGTTCCGCTTCACTGAGCCCATCAAATGATGTCACCGCATCGCTTCCTTCCGGAGTAATAAGCACCAGCTCATTCCTGAGCAGCTCCGTTGAGTTTTCCTCGTCTATAAAGCCTTCATCCATCGCCGCCTGGAAATGTTCCTGCGACGCCGATAGGAACAGGTCTGCCGGTGCACCCTGGACAATCTGCTGGCTCAGGGCACCCGAACCGCCGAAATTATAGTCCACCTGGACTTCCGGATATTCTTCCATGAATTTTTCAGCAATCTCATCCATCGCATCCGTCAGGCTTGCCGCTGCTGAGATGGTGACAGTCCCTTCAACGGTCTCTTCCGACCCGGAGCCATCCACTCCTTCATTGCCGCACGCTGTCAAGAAAAGCATGAGTACTGCCAGTATCCCTGAAACTCTCCTCGCCGACATCCCTCTTCCTTCTTTCCTGTTATGACTTTTATATGTATTATACCAGTAAATTGCCATGCAGATCTTTCAACTTGTTGAACATATTTCAAACGTCATAAAGCTGGAGTCCCAGGTAGATGGCAACCCCCCAGATGATGAGTGCCGATATTTTGTTTATCCCCAGAAGAAGCCTCCCCTCGGTATCGAAATTGCCGACTGCCCTTCCCGCAACTGCAAGCCCGATGAACCACAGGCAGGAAACGGCGATACAGGAAGCTGTAAAGAGAACCCTTTCGCCACCTGCATAACTAAGTGAGCTCGTACCGATTACTCCGATCGTATCCAGAATCGCATGGGGATTGAGAAGGGAGACAGACATGGCGAACAGTATCTGTTTTCCGGTCGGGAACGCCGCTTCTTCTTTATCGAAGCCGGGAGGGGCGCTGTTCCATATCGACCAGCCCATGTAAAGCAGAAAGATGATGCCAACAGAGAAGATGACCATCTGGAGCACCGGGACAGTGAGTACAATGACCGAAACACCCAAAACGGCGAGAAGTATGAGCAGGGCATCACACAGCGAAGCGGTGATGATGACGGGGACCGCTCCCCTGAATTTTGGCTGTGATGCGCCCTGATTGAAGACGAAGACATTCTGGGCACCGAGCGGGAGAATCAGCCCAAATGCCAGAATGATACCGTGTATAAGTGCTGCTGTCATAAATCTGCCCTCCTGGAAACTTAAATATACCATCCTTGAATATTACATATTAAGACACCACTCCAACATGGAATGGTGTCTTACAGTCATTCTGCCGGATGATGCTGTACATGAACTTCATATGTGGTCAGCTCTGTACCGAGGATCGGGCTTTCCGCTTTTCCGTCTTTCGGGTTATTTTGGGATTCATGCGCTTTCCTTGTGGCCCTGCTATCCCGCCATGCTTCAAAGGAAGAATGGTCTTCCCACGTTGTGCAAACCTGGATTTCATCGAATTCCCCGGTATTTTCCTTAATGAGTACTTCCATAAACACGAAGCCGTCGAACGTGTGAACGGATTTGGCCTGATTGAACTTTTCGGCTACTTCATCCGCCATGCCTTTTTTAAGACGTATGGTATTTACAGCTTTGATCATTTCGTATCCTCCTGTTTTCATATGTGACTATGCACCCATTATGATAGAGTAAATGCGGTTGTTCCACCATGTATTCAATTCGAATGCTGGGTGGCGTTTTTGCACGGCATCAATTGGATTTCTTTCTCATATGCTCCTGGTATTCGTAAAACACCTGGAAGAGCAGAATTAAAAGTGCAGGGTCAAGGCTGTCGTCTGTAATTTCTATATCATGTCTCGAAGCGAGCTTGAAAAACTCGGACTTCGTCGTCATTATTTCACGCCCGCCACGGTCTGTGACGGTAACTGAACGCGAAAAGAAACCGGACTGGAAAAAAAGACGGTTCCCGTCATCACTTTCGAATGTCATTTTCGGACGGAATGCCATCTTAGTCGTGAATTCACCGATCACCCCGCCGTCTTTCATCACGTTCCAGACGGTCCTGAAGGGAGTCCTGAACTTTCCTTCAAAGGATTTCTCCTGTTTTGTGGCGTATCCGGCATTTCCGCCTTCGATTTTAAAGTTATGCTTCTGCCGGCCCAGATAGGCGAACGTCTTCTGCCTTTCAGAAGTATAGTAGAGGCTGAGAGAATATTGTGGGGCCTCCCTGTCATCATAGACATCTATCGCTTTTGTTGATGAATCAAAAAAGTTCTCCCTGTAATGAAAATTTGCCATGCTCATCCCCCCAGTAAGTTCATTCTGTTTATACAATACTTCTAGTAACGGCACTTGTACAGCAATATCCAGTGTCTGTGATAAAATGGAGAATGGATTCGATAATAATTCTTATACGACAAAAGGTGAGGGAACTTTAATGGGTAATTTGAAAGAAAACGGTTATGAAAAATATGATATGATGCACAGTCTGCATTACGACGGTATTGAGGAAGACTACAGTGAGATACTCAATTATTTCGAAAATCTGCCGGAGGATGACTATGCCCCGGGCTTAAATAGATACAGACGATATTCAAGGGCGCTTGTCCTGCCATCATCGGGCGGCATCGAATGGCTGCCGACCGTAAAACGGAATGGCACCGAGTATGCCGCCTATTTCCAGGGCAAATTCAACCCCGAGCACAGCGGCTCCTACAGGGAGTTCCATTCCATCGATGAAAATATCCGTAATAATAGATTGCTCCGGGAAATCATCATGGCGAACTACCACGAAACTTTCTGGAAAGAGGAAGAAAAGATCATGCCGATCCATGTCGGTGTCCATTTTGTAAAGCTTCTGGTCAGCCAGGATGCCGAGAAAGCCGTATCATCACCCGACTGTCTCCATCAGGACGGAGAGCCATTCACTTTTGCCCATCTCGTAAAGCGGGAGAATGTAAAAGGTGGTACGAATGCAATCGGCATTCCTGCGGCCAGGGGCAGCAGGCCGGAAGATGTTTCCAGGGAAGACATTCATGAAATCTTCGAACTGGAAAATCCTCTTGAATCATATGGCGTCTACGATTCCAAAGTCAGCCATTACGTAAGTCCCGTAGAGAAAGGCGACGGACCGGAGGATACAGGTGTCCGGTCCATCATCCTGATCGACTATCAGCAGACGGTCGTGGCGGACATGGATGAATAATACGGGGTTATTTCCCGGGAAACTTTCGACAGGTTGGCCCTGTAAAACAACTTCCTTTGCCGTTCCCGTGTCCCGTGATAGCATATTCTTTATACAGCAATGGGGAGGAATGCATTATGACAAGAGTGCTCGTAGTCGGTGCAAATGGCCAGGTGGCCAGACACCTGACTGAAAAGCTCAAAGAAAAAGGCCTTGATCCTGTAGCCATGGTGAGGAAAGAGGACCAGGTTTCCCATTTTGAGAAAAATGGAATCGAAACGGTGCTCGCAGATCTTGAGAAGGATTTCTCACACGCATTTGACAATGTGGATACTGTTGTCTTTGCGGCCGGATCCGGCCCGCACACAGGACCGGATAAAACAATCATCATCGATCAGGAAGGTGCAATCGAGACCATCGATAACACGGTCGCGAAAGGTATCAAAAACTTTGTCATGCTGAGCGGCCTGCCGTCAGATGGTCCGAAAAACACTTCAGACAATATGAAGCACTATTATTACGCCAAACACAGGGCGGACGAATACTTGAAGGGCACCGACCTGAACTTTGCAATATTACGGCCTGGCCGTCTGACAGATGATGCTGAGACCGGTAAAGTCCGGATAGATGAGCATGCCAATGCGTCATCCGAGTCGACTGACGGCAGAGTGCCGCGACAGGACGTAGCCGAAGTCCTTGCGCAGATTGTCGACAGGAACAACCTGTCCGGCCAGACCTACTACCTGATCGGTGGGGACACTGCCATTGAAGATGCATTGTAACTCAAACAGCAGAGCCATCCAGCCGGTGGCTCTGCTGTTTTTTATCAAAAATCGGTGCTTCAGTCTATAATGGTACTGACACCGGCCTGAAAGGAAGTGATTGCCATCGATATCAAACATATGCGGTATTTCGTGGCTATTGTAAAATACGGCAGCATGACCGAAGCTTCACAACGGCTCTACATATCCCAGCCGACGATCAGCAAAGCGATACAGGACATTGAAACAGAACTCGGCATGTCTTTGTTCGACCGCAACAAAAAGAAAATCGCCCTGACTGATGCCGGCAGAATCTTCTTCGACCAGTGCGAGGAGATCCTCCGGCTCCATGCAGAGTTGCCAAACGACCTTAAAAATATGGTGGGGATGCGGCAGGGCCATATAAAAATCGGCCTGCCCCCCATCATGGATGCAGGCAAACTGATGGCAATCATCAGGGATTTTCACGACCTGTATCCAAAAATCACTTTCCAACTCATAGAAAGCGGCAGCCGGACAATCGAGTCCCGCCTGATCCAAAATGAAATCGATGTCGGCATAACCGTCCTGCCGACAGAAAGTGACCACTTTGACAATTTCAATTTCATCAGTGAATCACTATGCCTTGTAGTACATGAGAACCATACGCTGGCCCCAAGACAGTCTGTACATTTGAGAGAGTTGAAACATGAGAGTTTCATCATGTTCAGCGAGGACTTCTATCTGAATGAGATCATCACCTCCGCATGTAAAAATGCCGGCTTCGTACCTGACATAATATCGAAGACTTCCCAATGGAATTTCATCGAGGAAATGATCGACCGGGAGCTGGGTATATGCATCATGCCTCAAAGTGTCGCGGGGCTTCTCAAAAGCTCCTCTGTCACAGTGGAGATTGACGATCCTCCGCTGAATTGGCGTCTCGGTCTCATCTGGAACAAAGATAAATATATAAATTTCATCACCAAGGAGTGGCTCAGATTTTTTCAGCATCACTATACCTGATGGATTGGCGCCGCTTTCATAGTTTTTATGCATACTTCCCATGAAATACCGCTATTTTTCTTAATCCGCTGCATCCCCCATACTGGCTTTATCAGACGAAAGAAAGGTAGAGCAAAGTGGCAGAAACAAAAAACCCCAGAGACAGCAGAGTAACCAGTATCGACCAGGTGTTTGCAAACGACCTGAATAACTATGATACGCTTTTCGGCGGTGTACTGATGAAGCGTATCGACAATGTTGCATCCCTTGCGGCCAGACGACATGCGAGAGTCCGTGAATGCGTGACCGCTTCAATCGATTCCATCGATTTCCTCCATCCGATTACCCAGTCGGAATCGGTATGCATAGAGGCCTTCGTCTCTTCGACAGGGAATAAGAGCATGGAAGTTTTCTGCAAAGTGGTCACCGAAGATATGATTACCGAGAACAGGAAGGTCGCCGCAACAGCTTTCCTGACATTTGTGGCGCTGGATGACTCCAAGCAGCCGATACAAGTGCCCGGTGTTGCACCGGAGACCGACGAAGAGAAATACCTTTACCAGTCCGGCACACAAAGGGCGGCGATGCGAAGGGAAAGGCGCGTACACAGCAAGGAGCTCACACAAAAAATCAGTGTCGATAAACCATGGGACAAGTAGACGAAAGGAGTGGTTTTCATGTATGCCAGCCAGAAGACAGTACACGTAATGCAGCAGGAACTGGACTATATAAGTCACGAATACCCCGAGCTTTACGCCCGTATTCAGCACGTAACAAGCTTTGCCAGGCAGCTTCAGGTGAAGTACAGGTACCTGGCGGATCTGATGACCGGAGAATCCATCGAGCCGGAACCGAAATTCATCAAGGCCTCCGTCCTTGAACTGCTGATTGTGGAGGTCGGTAAGTTGAAAGCAATGCCGCAGTTCGAAGTGTTCCTGAAGATCCTGAATGACAATGATCATGCTGACGCTCCGGAAATATTCCTCCTGATACTTGGTGCCGGTGAGGACACCGTAGTGAACAACGCCATCATCAGCTGATGTACAGTGCAATCCCCGCAGTCCGGGGATTTTTTCATGTCTGTATTTCCTTGGGGATCATCCAGGATGACGGCTCTGGAAACAGTATAAGAGGTTTCAGCATCCCACCTCCGGTAAACTCGGTCTGATGTTTATCAGCCACGTCTCCATCTTCTTCTTAAAATATTCCTCCATAGTAAATAATAAGTATCTTTCCATCATCTCCGGGGGAAAAGTTTATTAAAAAAATGTGCGGGTATACCCCTAATACATGCAGAAGTAATACATCAAACAAAAAACAATGAGCTATAGAGAATTCAGATAAAAGGAGGCATTGATTATGCGTAATATTGAAACGTTTGCCACCGAAGAAGAATTGAACGGCAGAATTGAACAGCTGAAAGCAGAAGGCGTCAACGAAGATGATATAACAGTCGTATCCAGGGAGGGGCTTTCAGGCAGTGCAGTCGGATATACAGGCGTCAACTTCAGAACATCGGAAGGGAATGCCTGGGATAAGATTGTCTCGTGGTTCTCCGATGAAACGCCGGAAGACCGCGTCCTGACAGATCTGGATGTGGACTCACGCGAAGAAGCGGGATACAAGGAAGCACTGGACCGGGGCGATATCCTCCTTCATGTCAAAAATGGCACAGATCGTGGCACAGGCATATATCCGGAACGCGGCAGAGGCTTCTATCCCAAAGATGACCCCGCTGAAAACGCTGAAGCTGAGCACACCACAGGAATCTATGCAAAAGATGATGCTCTTGAAGATGATGAGACACTGCATACGACCGGCGACAGCCCGGACGTCGGCAAAGGCGAAGCTGCAGAAGAGCAGCATGAGCAAGATGTGATGGATACACACAGGGACGATCCGGCCGGAGCCAAGGAAGGCGGCTACAGCGTCGATGAAAGGGCACTGAACACCGGCAGCGGCCTTGAAGGCGGTACGGATGATGGCTATGATTACGATGAAAGCGAGATCAGGGACAGTGAAATCGGCGGCAGTGAGCGTAAAGAAGCGGAGGACCGGGATTCCGAGGGTAACATCGACGACGAAGACAGGGATTTCCCGGGAAATGATCATTACAGAAGATAATAGAGTATCGCTGATGGGGTCATGGTTAATGCCATGGACCCTTTTTTTATGAGTTTTTCCGGAAATGGGCACTTGAAATGGAACGCTAATATTGTTATTCTCTTAATGTTTGTAAATTACTTTATAAAAATTCAGTAATTTTGATGCAATTCAACTAAGGGGAGAAAATGATGAACAATAATCCGAAAGACCGTAAACGCACTGTCTCCAACGTATTCACATACTCTGCAGTCATCGTCGGCATACTGGTGGTGCTCGGTGCTGTATTCCCGAATCAATTCGGTGACATTTCCGGCTCAATCTCGACCTGGGTCACTGAATATTTCGGCTGGTACTACATGATCCTGACCACGCTGCTGGTATTCTTCTGCGTTTTCCTGATGCTGAGCCCGATTGGCAAGCTGAAATTGGGAAAACCGGATGACAAGCCGGAATTCCGGACGATTTCCTGGTTTGCCATGCTGTTCAGCGCAGGTATGGGTATCGGCCTCGTCTTCTACGGGGCATCAGAACCGGTATCGCACTTCATAGCACCGCCTTCCGCCGATCCACAGACGAATGCAGCTGTTCTGGAATCTATGCGCTCCACATTCCTGCACTACGGCTTCCACGCCTGGGCGATGTATGGTGTTGTGGCACTGGCGCTTGCATACTCCCAGTTCAGAAAAGGGGAAAGCGGACTTCTTTCCAAGACACTCCGTCCGATATTCGGGAACCGGGTCGATGGCGTCCTGGGCACCGTTGTTGATGTCCTGGCAGTATTCGCCACCATCATCGGGGTCGCCGTATCACTCGGCGTTGGCGCGCTGCAGATCAATGGCGGCCTCAATTACCTGTTCGGTCTGCCGAATAACATCATCGTACAGGGCGTCATCATCGCTGTCGTCACCTGTCTGTTCCTGATCAGTGCATGGAGCGGTCTGAGCAAGGGCATCCAGTATTTAAGTAACACCAACATGGTCTTTGCCGGCATATTATTTGCGACCGTACTGATAGTCGGTCCGACAATGATCATCCTCAACATGATGACCCAATCCACAGGCCTCTATCTGCAGACATTCCTGGAAAACAGCTTTGATGTCGCAACGCTGAATGAACAGAAGAGCGCATGGCTCAAGGACTGGACCATATATTACTGGGGCTGGTGGATGAGCTGGAGTCCGTTTGTCGGCATTTTCATCGCCAGAATCTCTCGCGGACGCACCATCCGTGAATTCGTCGGTGCCGTGCTTTTCGTCCCGACGATTGTCAGCATCATCTGGTTCAGCGTGTTCGGCATGACCGGCATCACAGTCGGACAGGATACACCGGGCATCTTCGACATGGCTCCTGAAACACAGCTCTTTGCGATATTCAATGAAATGCCTGTGGGATCACTGCTTTCCATTGTCGCCATAATACTTGTCTCAGTATTCTTCATCACATCTGCAGATTCCGCTACTTTCGTTCTCGGCATGCAGACGACATTCGGGTCACTCACGCCGCCTGCCATTGTCAAGATCGTATGGGGTATTTCGCTCTCTTCAATTGCCTACATCCTTCTGTTAGCCGGAGGGGAGACTGGGCTCAATGCCCTTCAGTCGGCTGCCATCATTTCCGCACTGCCTTTCAGTATCGTGGTCATTCTGATGGTTGTCGCATTTTACAAAGATGCCAATACTGAAAGAAAATACCTTGGTCTTTCCATCACACCGAATAAAAAGCGCATGCAGGCTTACCTGGAAAGTACCCCCGAAGAACACCAGGAAGATATTGAGACATACGTTGAAGAAAAAGAAGATGAAACAAAAGGTATATAGTCGAATGAGCACAGACCCCCGGTCTGTGCTTTTTTGATTCCATACCTGTTAATTCACATGAGAATAGATGTTATTCTTATTATGGAAGCGTTTGATTGACTAAATCTAGTATAATGTTAGTGATACATCATATTCGGCCGCCTGAGAATTCACCCCGGCCGTCAATCAGAGGAGGATATGCAGTCTTGGAAACAAAGTATTTGGATTTACTTGCTGAAAAATTTGACCAGGAAGAAAAAGTGGCCACGGAAATAATCAATTTGGAAGCCATTCTCGATCTCCCCAAGGGGACTGAGCATTTCGTCAGCGACCTGCACGGGGAGTTCCAGGCATTCCAGCATGTTTTAAGAAATGGCTCCGGGAATGTCAGGCAGAAGATCACTGATATTTTCAAAGACACACTCAGCGAGGAAGAGATCAGCCAGTTTGCGGCGCTGGTCTACTATCCTGAAGAAAAGCTCCAACTGATCAGAAACCAGTTCGAATCGAAAAAAGACTTGGATGCGTGGTACGTCACGAAGATTGATCAGATGATCGAACTGATTGCGTATGCTTCGTCCAAATACACCCGCTCCAAACTCCGCAAGGCGCTTCCGGAGCAGTTCGTCTTCATCATCGAGGAGCTGCTCTATAAGAGCGACGAGTTCAGCAATAAAAAACCATACTACGAAAAACTTGTCCAGCAGATCATCGCACTCGGCCAGGCCGACAAGCTGATCATCGGCATGTCATACACGACCCAGCGTCTCGTCGTCAACCACCTTCATGTCGTCGGTGACATATATGACAGAGGGCCGGAGCCGGACAAGATCATGGAGACCCTGATCGATTACCACTCCCTTGATATACAATGGGGGAATCATGACGTGCTCTGGATCGGCGCATATGCGGGTTCCAAAGTCTGCCTGGCCAACATCCTCAGAATATGCGCCCGCTATGACAATCTGGATATCATCGAGGATGCATACGGCATCAATCTGCGGCCGCTGGTCAACCTGGCGGAAAAATACTATGGTGACAACCCTGCCTTCCACCCGAAGAAAACCGCCGATCAGGAGCTTTCGGATGTGGAGAAGCTACAGATTACAAAAATACATCAGGCGATCGCCATGATCCAGTTCAAGCTGGAAAGCCCGATCATCAAGCGCCGGCCGTACTTCGACATGGAGGAAAGGCTTGTACTGGAGAAAGTCGATTACGACAGGCAGGAGATCACCGTCTACAACAAGACGTATCCGCTTGAAAACACCTGCTTTGCCACCGTGGACCGGGAAGACCCGGCCAGGATGCTTCCGGAGGAGGAAGAGGTCATCAACAAGCTCCTGCTTTCCGTACAGCAGTCCGAAAAGCTCAGGCGCCATATGAATTTCCTGATGAAAAAGGGAAGCCTGTACCTGAAGTATAACGGCAACCTTCTCATCCACGGCTGCATCCCTGTGGATGAGAACGGTGAGATGGAACAGATGGAGATCGACGGTAGGATATACGGGGGCCGGGAGCTGCTGGACCAGTTCGAGGATTATCTCCGCAAGTCTTTCCAGGACAAAGAGACGACAGATGACCTGGCGACCGACCTTGTCTGGTACCTCTGGACCGGGAAATACTCCTCCCTTTTCGGCAAGCGCGCAATGACCACATTTGAACGCTATTTCATCAAGGACAAAGCATCCCATAAGGAGGAAAAGAACCCATACTACCATCTGCGGGAAGATAGCACCATGTGCCGCAAGATGCTCGCAGAGTTCGATCTTGACCCGGACCAGGGCAGGATCATCAACGGCCACACGCCGGTGAAGGAAATAGACGGGGAGGATCCCATCAAGGCGAACGGCAAGATGATCGTCATCGATGGCGGCTTTTCCAAAGCCTACCAGTCGACTACGGGAATAGCCGGCTATACACTGCTCTATAACTCTTTCGGTATGCAGCTTGTCGCCCACCAGCATTTCAACTCCAAGAAGAATGTCCTGCTTGACGGTGCCGATGTGCTCTCTGTAAGACGTGTTGTCGATGAGGAGCTGGAAAGGAAGAAAGTACGCGACACCAATATCGGCGAAAAACTGCAGGAGGAAATCAGGATGCTCAAAAAGCTGATGTCCTACAGGTATATCGAATAATGCAGGGCAGTCGCTATTTTATCAATTTGAAGATGGACGTGTTATAATCCAATTAATAATATTATTCTTTGACTGACCGTCAAAGGGGAGTAGCGTTGGAAAAGGTGTATCCTTTTTCAAAATAAAGCCGTCATTTCATGGAGGATTCCATCGGTTTTATTGGCAGATATTGCTCAGCGAGACCTTTGCCCCCCGGGGTGAAGGTCTCGCTTTTTGTCACTCTTCCCATATCCCAAAAGGAGGAAACAATCATAAATGACCATTTACCAGAAAAGCATTGAAGCAGTTTTCGATGAAGTGGATACATCAGAAAAAGGTCTGTCGAAACCGGAAGCTTCAGACCGGCTCGAAGAATACGGCTATAACGAAATCAAAGAAAAGGAGAAGGCTTCTACCCTGAAACTCTTCCTGGAGACTTTCAAGGATGCGATGGTCATCGTGCTCCTTGTTGCAGCAGGTGTCCAGATTGCACTCGGTGAAATTGCGGAATCCGCAATCATCTTCCTGGTGCTGCTTATCAATGCCGTCATCAGCGTCGTCCAGACAAAAAAGGCGGAAAACTCACTCGAGGCATTGCAGGACATGTCTGCTCCGGAGGCAAATGTCCTCCGGGACGGCACAAAGATGACATTGCCGTCAAAAGAGCTCGTGCCGGGGGATATCGTATTCCTGGAGGCGGGCGACTATGTGCCTGCCGATGGCCGGATCATCGAGAGCGGCTCACTCAAAGTGAACGAGGGAATGCTCACCGGTGAGTCCGAAGCAGTTGAAAAAGGCATAGAAACCATCCGGGAAGAGGCTGTGCTCGGAGACAGGCACAACATGCTGTTTTCGAGTTCCCTGGTCGTATACGGTCGCGGCACCTTCGTCGTTACCGGCACTGCCGAACAGACCGAGATCGGCAAGATTGCTGACATGCTCTCCACTGCGGAACAAAAACAGACACCGCTGCAGCTTAAGCTGAACAGCTTCAGTAAAAAGCTCGGCATTGGCATACTTATGCTCTGTATATTGATTTTCGCCGTACAGGCTGCACGCATCTGGTTTGGCGATAGTAACGTCGATACAACAACGGCATTGCTCAACGCCCTGATGTTCTCTGTGGCCATAGCCGTTGCCGCCATACCGGAGGCACTGCAGTCCATAGTGACCATCGTACTCTCAGTGGGAACGAACAAGATGGCAAAACAGCATGCCATCATCAGAAAGCTGCCGGCGGTTGAAACACTGGGTTCAACGAGCATCATCTGCACGGACAAGACAGGAACACTGACACAGAATAAGATGACAGTGACGGACCTCTTCATACCGGGCAGCTCCAGGGACAGCCTGACGGATAATCCTGAAGACTGGAGCACGTCCGAAAGGCTGCTTGTCAATATCGGCGTACTCTGCAACGACTCATATATCAACAAAGCTGGCGACCCGATCGGCGATCCGACCGAGGTCGCACTGATCAACTTTGCAAATGCCAAAAACGGGGATTATGAAGAGATACGAAACAGATACCCGAGAGAGTCGGAACTGCCGTTTGACTCCGACCGTAAGCTCATGTCCACGGTCCATGAGATCGACAGCATCCCGATGATGCTCGTCAAGGGCGGACCGGATGTCATATTCGAACGTGCGGGATATGTCCTCATCGACGGCGAGGAACGCCCGCTTGACGGAAATATGCTGCAGAAGTTCCAGGATGCATATGAATCATTTTCAGAGCAGGCACTGAGGGGGCTTGCGTTCGGCTACAGGAGACTCGACTCCAAAGATGCCGCAATCACTCATGATGATGAAACTGACATAGTGCTTACCGGTCTTATGGCCATGATGGATCCCCCGCGCGAAGCGGTATACGGCTCCATCGAAGAATCCAGGAAGGCCGGCATCCGTACCGTCATGATAACGGGTGACCATAAAATCACCGCCCAGGCAATCGCCCGTGAAATCGGTCTGATGCAGGAAGGTGATATCGCCGTTACAGGCAGGGAACTCGACGATATGACAGAAGAGGAGCTTGAAGATAAACTGGAAAGCATCTCTGTATACGCCCGTGTATCACCGGAGAATAAAATACGCATCGTCCGGGCATGGCAGCGCAGGGATGTCATTACAGCCATGACCGGTGACGGCGTCAATGACGCCCCGGCACTGAAGCAGGCAGATATAGGCATTGCCATGGGCAGCGGCACTGAAGTCGCCAAGGACTCTTCTGCGATGATACTGACAGATGATAATTTCGTCTCGATCGTAAATGCCGTCGGCGTCGGCCGGACAGTGTTCGATAACATTAAAAAATCCATCGGCTATTTATTCGCGGGGAACCTGGGCGCCATCATCGCCATACTGTATGCTGTAACGCTTAACATGCCGAATCCATTCACGGCGCTGCAACTGCTTTTCATCAACCTGGTCAATGATTCACTGCCGGCGATTGCACTCGGCATGGAAAAATCCGAACCGGATGTGATGAACCGCAAACCGCGGGATGTCGACGAGGGAATTTTCGCAGGCGGAACGATGAAAGCCGTCGTCACCCGAGGCATCCTGATCGCTCTCGCCGTCATCATCTCCTTCCATACCGGACTCGGTTCCTCTGTGGAAATCGGCGTGGCAATGGCATTTACGACTCTGATCCTGTCCAGGACTCTCCAGACATTTGCGGCAAGGTCCAATACACAGACGGCGTTCGGCGCCGGATTTTTCCATAACAGATATGTCATCGGTGCGGTGATACTCGGATTTGCCCTCTATGGTATGACAACACTGCCTCTCGTGAGGGAAATCTTCAATATCCCGCCGGAATTCGGCATCATGGAATGGCTGTATGCAACAGGACTTGCCCTCCTGTCCGTCATCATGATGGAAGTTATGAAAGTGGTTCAAAGCCGCATGAGCAGATAGATTAAAATACCGTGCTTACCCGTGTATAATATCAGCCAGTAAAATATAAGGGCAGGAAAATGAATGAAAAGGACAATTCTTACAGCAACCATACTGATTCTTTTGGTGACAGGGTTCATCGCCTTCAATGACCATTCTGAAGAAGGGTTTGTAAAAGAGATTCAATATACCATTACCCCCGACCCGATGAAGTACAACAGATATGATGAAGGCCAGTGCACCCATTATATTTTCGAACAGGTGAAAACTGATGGAAACATGATAGAAAAAAGCTGGAGTGACGCAGAACATTGGGCGGAGAAGGCCGCAGAAGACGGCTATATGGTCAATGCAGAGCCGGCTGAAGGGGCGATCCTCCAGACTGAACGGGGGGAGCTCGGGCATGTCGCCTATATCGAGACTGTGAATGATGACGGTTCAATTGAGATTTCCGAGATGAACTTCGCTGAAGCATATGAAGTCACCAGTCGGACAATCGATGCCGGCGATACGGATCAGTACCGATACATCCATCCGAAAGAAAATCCCCATGGCGGCGGAGAATCCGCATAGATTTTTGCCGGATGGGAAAATACATCAAAGAGGTGAATCCCCATGTCAGAGATACGCATAATCGGCGCCAAACAGAACAATTTAAAAAATGTGTCAGTGGATATACCAAAGCATCGTCTCACAGTGTTCACCGGCCGTTCCGGTTCCGGAAAATCATCCCTTGTATTCAGCACACTCGCAGCCGAATCAGAACGCCTGTTGAATGAGACATATTCCAGCTATATGCAGTATCAGCTGACCCGCTTCGAAAAGGCGGATGTCGACCATATAGAAAATCTGCCGGTGGCAATGATCATAAACCAGAAAAGGCTGGGGGGTAACTCCAGATCGACGGTGGGCACCATTTCGGATATATACTCCACGGTCAGGCTGCTCTGGTCCCGCATCGGAGAACCGTTCGTCGGCTATTCCAATGTATTTTCATTTAACAACCCGGTCGGCATGTGTGAAAAATGCCAGGGGCTCGGCTATGTGGAGGACATCGATCTTTCCGAGCTGCTGGATTTTGACCGTTCACTCAATGAGGATGCCATCAGATTTCCATCTTTCAGGCCGGACAGCTGGCGGGGAAAACGTTATTTATACAGCGGTCTCTTTGATAACGACAAGAAACTCAGAGACTATACAGAGGAGGAGATGGAAACTTTCCTCCACACCAAACCGAGGAAACTGAAGAACCCGCCTGAAAACTGGCCGCGGACCGCAAAATTCGAAGGACTCATCCACCGTTTCAGGCGCTCTTTCCTCTTGAATGACAACTTCGAAAAGAAGCGCTTCCTGGAGGATGTGGATCGGGTCGTCAGCTCCCGTAAATGTCCTGCATGCGATGGTAAAAGACTCAATCCCAAAGTACTCGGCTGTAAAGTAGCAGACCTGGACATTGCCGAATTTACCGCCCTGTCCATTGATGATGCCATTTCATTCCTTGAAACGCTGAAAGATGAGAAGGCGGTATTCATCATCAAACCGCTGCTCGAACAGCTCCGGTCCCTTTCCTATGTGGGTCTGAACTATTTGACGCTCGACCGGGAAACACCGACACTGTCGGGCGGTGAGTCACAGCGGATAAAACTGATCCGTCATCTGAACAGTCCGCTTACAGATCTTGTCTACATCATCGATGAGCCGAGCGTCGGACTGCACCCGGAGGACATTGAGAAGATCAATGGCATCATGTGTTCGATACGGGATAAGGGAAATACCGTCCTCGTTGTCGAACACGATCCTGACGTCATACGCATTGCAGACCATGTCATCGATATCGGGCCCGGCGCGGGAAGGCACGGGGGAGAAGTCATCTTCAGCGGCACGTATCAGGAACTGACAGAGTCGGAAACACCTACCGGTGAAGCGCTGAGACGGAGTCACCGGCTGAAGGATACTCCGCGGCAGCCGGATAGTTTCATCAGTCTTGAAAATATCACGCGCAACAATCTGACGGATGTATCAGTGGATATCCCCAAAGAGGCGCTGTCCGTCATCACGGGTGTTGCCGGTTCCGGAAAGAGCACACTGCTTGCCGCAGGACTCAGCCGTTCACCGGAAAGCATATTCATCAATCAGAAGCCGGTGCACGCTTCAAGCCGTTCCAACCTGCTGACATACATGGACCTCTTCGACGACATCCGTTCTTTCTTCAGCCGGCGGACCGGCCTGAAAAAAGCCAAGTTCAGCTATAACTCGGAAGGGGCATGTCCGGAATGCGGTGGCAGGGGTGTCATCAGGACCGAGCTTGCATTCATGCCGGATTTCTCCCAAATCTGCGAAGTCTGCGGCGGTACACGTTACCGTCCGGAGGTCCTTGAAGCGAAAGTGGAAGGATATTCCATCGCAGATGTGCTGGCATTGACCGTCGAAGAGGCATTGACAGTGTTCAGGCAAAACATCGGTGTCATTACCCGTCTCAGACACCTCGAAGCGACAGGCCTTCATTATATGACACTGGGACAGTCACTTGATACGCTATCCGGCGGGGAGATCCAACGCATTAAACTCAGCAGATATATGGACAGCGAGGCAACAGGGCAGATTTTCATCTTCGATGAACCTACGACCGGGCTTCATGAGGATGATATCCCGAGACTGCTCGCATGTTTCGAACAGCTGATCTCACAGGGCAATACAGTCATACTGATCGAGCATAATCTCACAATGATGACCCATGCGGACTGGATTGTCGACGTCGGCCCGGGACCCGGCGCACGCGGCGGCAGCGTGATGTACAGCGGATTCCCGGGCGGACTTCCCGGCATCAGCGGCTCGCCCACGGCAAAACACCTCGGCAGGTACATCAGTGAATGAAGGAAACGGGCTAAAACGTCCGTTTCCTTTATTATTCTCACTTAATCTCTGAATAATCTGATATTGATGATTTAAACGGATGCAAAAGGGGAAACATGAAAGATAAAGACTCGGGAAAGGAGATATAGACATGAATGACCATCTTGAAATTACGCTGAACGGAACAAAGCAGAGCGTTCAGAATGACGTTATGCTTTTGAGTCATCTGAAGGAGAATGGGACAGAGCCGCCGCACCTTTGCTACCACGAAAGCCTCGGTGCCCTTGAAACATGTGATGCATGTATCGTCAAGGTCAACGGTGAATACGTCCGTTCCTGTTCCACTACCATAAATGAAGGGGATGTGGTGGAGACTGTCGGGGATGATATCCACGAAGCGCAGCTCATCGCCATGGACCGTATTTTAGGCAATCACGAACTCTATTGTACGGTGTGCGATTTCAACAACGGAAACTGTGAAATACATAACACGGTGAAAGAGATGAGGATCAGCCACCAGGATACGCCGCACACAGGAAAGGACCATGAAGTGCAGCGGAATGCATTCTACCGCTATGACCCTGACCAGTGTATCCTGTGCGGGCGGTGCGTCGAGGCATGCCAGGACCTCCAGGTGAATGAGACCCTCCTGATTGACTGGACACTTGAACGGCCGCGCGTCATCTGGGATAACGATACTACGATAGATGAATCATCATGTGTGAACTGCGGTCATTGCTCCACAGTGTGCCCGTGTAACGCGATGATGGAAGTCGGCATGGAAGGGGAGGCCGGTTTCCTGACCGGAATGGCTGAAGAGACATTCCGCCCGATGGTCGATATTACAAAGGATATCGAAACGGGATACGGCTCGCTCATGGCCGTCTCGGATGTCGAAGCGACAATGCGCGAAGAACGGATCAAAAAGACGAAAACCGTCTGCACATACTGCGGTGTCGGCTGTTCATTCGATGTATGGACGAAAGACCGTGAGATCCTGAAGATCGAACCGCAGGAAGAGGCCCCGGCAAACGGGATTTCCACCTGCGTCAAAGGCAAGTTCGGCTGGGACTTCGTAAACAGCGAGGAACGTCTGACAAAGCCGCTGATCCGCGAAGGTGATGAATTCCGTGAGGCGGAATGGGAAGAAGCCCTCTATCTCATCGAAAAGAAATTCAAGGAAAACCGGAGGGAAAAAGGACCGGACTCACTCGCTTTCATCTCATCTTCTAAATGTACGAATGAAGAATCCTACCTGATGCAGAAACTTGCAAGAGGTGTCATCGGAACCAACAACATCGACAACTGTTCAAGATACTGCCAGTCCCCGGCAACAATGGGATTATGGCGCACCGTCGGGTACGGCGGGGACTCCGGCGGCATCGGTGACATCGCACAGGCGGATCTCGTCATTTCTGTAGGGTCCAACACCGCAGAATCCCACCCGGTGCTTGCGACACGTGTGAAACGTGCGCAGAAACTCCACGGACAGAAAGTCATCGTTGCCGATCTACGTGAAAATGAACTGGCAAGCCGTGCAGACCTCTTCGTCAGACCCGCGCCGGGAAGCGACCTGGTGTGGCTGTCAGCCGTGACGAAGTACATCATCGACCAGGGCTGGGATGATAAGGCATTCCTCCGCGACCATGTGAACGACGTCGATGAGTACATGGCAAGCCTTGAAAAATACACACTGGAGTATGCTTCTGACATTACAGGAATGACGAAAGAGGAACTGATTGAAATCGCAACATCGATACATGAAGCAAGGACGACATCCATCCTGTGGGCGATGGGGATTACACAGCATGGCGGCGGCAGTGATGCGAGTACCGCAATCTCCAACCTGCTGCTGGTAACCGGGAACTATATGAAGCCTGGTGCCGGCGCATATCCGCTCCGCGGACATAACAACGTCCAGGGGGCAAGCGACTTCGGGAGCATGCCCGACCGTTTCCCAGGCTACCAGTTTGTGACGGATGATGACGTACGCGCACGTTTTGAAGAGAACTGGAGCGCAGAAATACCAACAGAACCCGGACTGAACAACCATGAAATGGTCGATGCCATCCACGAGGGTAACCTCGATGTACTGTACCTGAAGGGCGAGGACATGGGCATCGTGGACTCCAATATCAACTATGTCCAGTCCGCATTTGAAAAGCTGAAATTTTTCGTGGTGCAGGACATTTTCTTCTCTAAAACATGCCAGTACGCCGATGTGGTACTGCCTGCCAGTCCGAGCCTGGAAAAAGACGGCACATTCGTGAATACGGAAAGGAGGTTCCAGCGTCTTTATAAGGTGATGGACCCACTCGGCCAATCGAGACCGGACTGGGAGATCATACAGGAAATCGCCAACCGCATGGGGGCAGGATGGGACTACAGCCATCCGGGTGAAATCATGGATGAAGCGGCTTCCCTGACACCGCTTTTTGCAGGGGTAAGCTATGACCGTCTTGAAGGATATGACAGCCTGCAGTGGCCGGTCGCTGAAGATGGTACGGATACGCCGCTTCTGTTTGAAAAGGAATTCCCACTGCCTGGAGGCAAAGCGCAACTCTGGCCGGTCGAGTGGACAAAACCGCTCGAATTTGAAGACCAGTATGACCTGCACGTCAACAACGGCAGAATTCTGGAGCATTTCCACGAAGGGAACATGACATACAAATCCGATGCCATTACAGGGAAGACTCCTGAAGTATTTCTTGAAGTATCACCGCAGCTTGCCGGGGAGCGCAAACTTGAAGACGGCACCAAAGTCCGCCTGACCTCCCCTTACGGCAGTGTCAAAGTGAGTTGCATTGTCACAGACCGCGTATTCGGCAAACAGCTGTATCTGCCGATGAACACAGCCGGTGAAGGAGCGATCAACTACCTTACAAGCTCCCACTCCGATAAAGACACGGATACGCCTGCATACAAAGAGGTCTCCGTAAAAATGGAAGTGTTGGAACCCAAAGGCAAAAGCCCGCTTCCAAAAACCAATCACCGTTACGGCAACCCGCAGCCGCAAATCGGTGTAAACGTGGAAGAGAAATGGGCACGCCCCGACTATATCTTCCCGGGAGACATCGTCAAGGCGAGAAGGGGGGATAAATAATGGCCAAAGCAACGAAAGTGATCCATAGAATGGAAACCGACCCCGAAGTGCAGCACGAACGTGAAATCCGGGAGCTGGAGCAACTTCTGACGAAGCATAAGGAAGTCCTCGGAGATATCCTGTCGATAGCGGACAAGATGAAGGACCGCGACTTGCTGGATATGATGGATAGCGGTCTCGGCCAGAGTGACAGGATCATCCACCGGATAGTGACCGCCCTGAATGATTCCGAGACACCACAGTCCATCAAGAATACACTTCTTTTGTTCCAGCTTCTCGGCACTGTGAATATGACTGAGATTGAACCGCTCGTACTTAAGATCAACACCGGGGTTTCAAAAGCGGCGGAATACGAACACAGTAATAAGAAAGCAGGTTATAGAGGCCTCCTCGGGGCATTGAAGGACCCGGAAGTGGTGGAAGGCGTCAATGTCCTACTTCAGATATTGAAAGGCCTGGGAACCGGGGTGGATGAAGGGGAGAACATAAGGCCCCAGACTGAACGGGTACAGAACTCCGAACGTGAAGTGGATGAACAGAAAAGTAATTATGAAGAAGATAAAAAAAAGCCGTATGGCTACGCTTTGGCGGCCGGTGCCGGTGCTCTGATGATGATTCCCCTCGTATTGCTGAGAAAGTAAAAGAGGTCCCGAAACGGGACCTCTTTTTCTGTTCCTATGATTTCTGATAAGTGTACTGTAATTTCCGTACTGCTTCCGATAATTCTTCATCGGGACCATCAACTTCCACACCGCGTATCACTTCAGGTATCGAGAGCCCCCGGAGATTTCCCGACTCGACACCCAGATCCTCATGCCAGTGTTTCAGCTGTTCTGATGAACTGGCATATACTATGCGGCCAAGAGAAGCGAGCCCGTGGGCGGATGCACACATCGAGCAGTGTTCCCCCGAAGTGTAGACCGTTGCACCACACCGTTCCTCTTCGCTCAGATTCGAAGCAGCCCACCTGGCAATCTCGAATTCCGGATGCCGAGTCTCGTCACCTCCGGCGTTTCTGTTATGATCCTCAAAGAGAACTTCACCGTCACGGGATAAGAGCAGCGAGCCGAAGGGGGCATTGCCCTTTTCAAGCGCCTCCTCAGCCAGTTCCACACAGCGTTTCAAATAGACCCTGTCCGTCTCATTAATCATGTATTCGCCCTTTCCCAGGTTTTTAACCACCTGTACGTTTATCGTTTTTCTTTTAGTATATACTTAAAGTAATATAATATAGTATAATCCTCAAATGAATGAGGCTAAGACAAGGATGATTTTATGAAACCCAGGATTATTTTTCTACTTAACTCCATAGATGTCAACAAGGGCGGGCTCACACATGCATCCTTGAGACAGGCAAGCACTTTTGCTGATGCAGGCTATGATACCCAGATACTGACATTCAGCTATGAACCACGCTTCCCCATCATCTGTCAGAAACTCAAGAAAATGGGCAAAGTCAGCAGTAAAGTGGTCATACGTAACATGTTTGAGGATTTGGCATTATACGGGAGAAAAGATAAGATCAATATCCGCAAAATGAAAATAGATCTTTCCGATTATACGGGGCGATATGCTGTAATCCAGAGAAAGAATTACAATGCCTACAGACTTTATAACAACGGTATATATGAAAAATACATCGCGCTCCGGGATGATGACACTCTCGATTTCACAGACTACTTCAATGAGAATCGGTACAGGATACGGCGGGAGAACCGCAACTACTACGGACAGGTGAGCAGGGTGCAGTACTTCAGCTTTGAAGAGAATAAGGTCAGACAGGAAGTATTCTTTGATAAATCAGGCACCGCCTTTCTGAATTTCTGGCATGAACCCTCCACTGGGAAAGTCAGCCGGATCACCCATTTCGGTTCGAATAAGGAAGTGCTCAGTGAAACGACCGGCGATGCGGTGCCCCATAAACTGCACTGGCTGAAAAGTGTCATAAACGAAGCGGATTCCAGAGTCGTGGCAATTTCAGACACACGCACCACCGATGAGCTGCTCGTCAAACTGGATCATCCACTCGCAAAAACTGCACTACGCCCTCACAGCAACCACCTGAGAAATCCGGATGATCCTGATTCCGAACTGAATAAACGGAACAGATATGCGGTGGAGAATATAGGAAATGTCGACGCACTCATCGTTCTGACAGAAAAACAGAAAGATGACATAGCCAGCCGTTTCGGCCATGAGGATAAAGTGTTTGTCATCCCAAACTATTATGAAGTGAATGTCCCGAAAATCAGAGGTGTAAGGTCCTTTGTCGCCAATGTAAAACATTACAGCGGTCAAAGCGGAAGGGACATGTCCAAAGTGTCAGTAGTCTCAAGATTCTCAAGTGTCAAAAACATCGACCACACCATCAGGGCATTCAAAAATGTCGTCAGGGAAGTACCAGAAGCCAGATTGGAAATATGGGGGTCCGGAGATAAAAAGGAAGAGTATGCCGATTTGATAGACTCACTTGACCTCGGAAATAATGTACTGATCAAGGGATATACCCAGAACCCTGAAAAAGTATACCAGGATGCTGCCTTATCCGTCGTTACCTCCAACGCCGAAGGCTTCTCCCTTTCCGTCATGGAAAGCATGGCGAATAATACTCCCGTTGTCAGTTATGACATAAGATATGGCCCTTCTGATATGATTGAGGACGGGACAAACGGTTTCCTCATAGAAAAAGGGGACATAGATGCCTTATCAGAAAGAATCATCCATATGCTGAAAAACCCTGAAGAAACAAGGCGTATGGGCAGTGAGGCAGGCAGGACAATGCAGACGAAATTCAGCAAAGAAAACTATCAGGATCTATGGTTCTCGCTCGCGGATAAGCTGCTGGAAGAAGGAGAAAGGAGCAATATCTATGAATAATAATTTGATTTCTGTAATCACGCCGGCAGAAAAAAATGAGGAGTATATCAATACTGCCTTGGAATCATTGAGAAAACAGGCATACACAAACTTTGAAGTACTGGTCCTCCATTCAGATACAGAATCATTGAAAAAAGTGACTGACGATGCATACCTGGATGATGACAGATACAGGTTCATCGATACACCTGCAGATCTGAATGTGGGCGCTGCGCGCAATATCGGTATCGAAGAAGCAAAGGGAGATTACGTATACTTCCTGGACAGTGACGATTATATATCCGAGAACATGCTGCAGCTCCTCAGCGATAACATCGGTGAATTCCCAATGATCCGCGGCAGGATGAAATCGACGGACTTCAGTTCAAGCTCTGTAATCATACTGCCGGGTACGAACAAGATAAAGATGTATTCGACAAGAAGATACAACCTGCTCAGGACAAACTCGGCCATCAACTTCATGATTTCAAAAGCAGTCATCGATGGCATGAACCTGCGGTTTTCCGAAGAATTCAAAACGTATTCAGATCTGACTTTCATGATTCCGCTGATGGAAGAGATTGAAATGATACCCTATTCCTATGAAGCAATATACTTCAGAAGGAGAAGGAATGATCCAATCAACAATCCGTCACTCAGGCAATCTCCCCTGGAACAGCTGACACCTGACCTCTTCGGTATATATAATCAGCTGAGGACAGAGGAACTCAGTGAGGAAGCCCAGAAATACCTGGATGACAAACTCCTCAACTTCTACAGGAAACGGCTGGTGCCAGAATTCAAGGACGATTCCACCATCGATCGATATTTTGAAGGCCTGGTGGAAAGTATAAAGAAAATTGATCCGGAACGACTGGAAAATAAAGACTTCATACTGAAAAATGATGTAAAGGCGATACAATCGAACAAAAAAAGCATCTTCCGGAAACTGAGCAACTTCAACCATCTGCTGAGGGACATCAAAAAAGGCATGGCTTCCAAAAAAGGCCGCAAGGAACTGCTTTATAAACGCGTATTTAAAAATATGGATTTCCAAGACAATCTCGTCGTTTTTGAAAGTTTCCAGGGTAAATCCTATTCCGACAGTCCTAAATATATATATGAGTACATGCTTGAAAACAAAAAGGACTATAAATTCATCTGGGTGATGAACAAGCCGGTCAAAATACCAGGAAACCCTGAAACTGTTAAACGTTTCTCCCTCAAGTATTACTACTACCTTGCGAGGGCGAAATATGTCGTCAGCAACGTCAGGATGCCTAACAGCTACATCAAAAGGGATGGCCAGTCATATCTCCAGACATGGCACGGCACACCACTGAAAAGACTTGCGGGAGACATGGCCGATGTCCATATGCCCGGCACAAATTCTGCCCGGTATAAGAGGAACTTCAACCGTGAAACCGATAAATGGGATTATCTGATTGCTCCCAACCAGTATTCTTCTGATATTTTCAGAAGAGCGTTCTGGTTCAACAACACGATGCTCCAGACCGGATATCCGAGAAACGACATTTTGACGAACCGCAATGATGATGAAACCATCAAGAAACTTAAAAGAAGGATCTACTTGCCGACCAACAAGAAAATCATCCTTTACGCACCAACATGGCGTGATGACGAATATTACAAAGTCGGAAAGTACAGATTCGATCTGAACCTCGACCTGCACAGGATGAAAGAGCAATTCGGGGATGAATACATCATCCTGCTCAGGATGCATTATGTCGTCGCTTCCAATATCGATCTGACAGATCTGGAAGGCTTCGCATATGATGTATCAAAATACAGTGATGTCAGCGAACTGTATCTGATGTCCGATATTCTCATCACAGACTATTCATCGGTATTCTTTGATTATGCCAATCTGAAACGTCCGATACTGTTCTACACTTACGACATTGAAAAATACCAGGGACAGTTGCGCGGCTTCTACATCGATATGGAGACAGAGCTCCCCGGGCCGCTGCTAATGAATAATGACGACGTAATGGATGCGATTGAAAATATCGATGAAGTCAGCGAGAAATACAAGGAGCGATATGAGAAATTCCACGAAAGATTCTGCAGCTGGGATGACGGAAGGTCATCAGAAAAAGTTGTGGATGCAGTATTTGAAAAATAATATGTTACTGAAACAGGGCTGATACAAATCAGTCCTGTTTTTGATTAAAACACATTATAATGCCATGCGTTATTCATCCAAACCGTTGATATGAAAGCATTCAGTAAAATTATAACAGCCTATGTAACGCCCGGCGTTATTCCTGGATGCGACAGATTGACTGCACTTGAAACGGGGTAGAGAGGATTACAGGACATTTGAGGAGGATTGCTTATGGAAGATGTAAAGGCACAGGCGGAAAAAATGGATGGATGGTCCGTCGAAAATGAAATGGTCATCAGGAAGTTCAAATTCGTTAAATATCTTGATGGCATTTCTTTTGCAGAAAAGATCGGTACCTATGCCGAAAGCGTGCAGCACCATCCTTTCATTTCAATCGATTATACAACGGTCACCGTTTCATGGACGACACATTCCAAAAATGCACTGACTGAAAAAGACATCGCAGCTGCCAAAGCGTGCAACAACCTGTATCGTTTGTTCAACTGATCAGAAAGCCCATCCAAAAGTCCCGGATGGGCTTTCTGAATTGATATGCGGTTCAGATAAATGCCGACCACGGATATTTGTCCGGCGGCGGACAGTCGACAGTGACCCTCTCTTTTTTGGTCGGATGTTTGAGACTCAGACGTGATGCCCAGAGAGCAATCTGCTGTCCGGGCTTATTTACATGCTGCCCATATTTCTGGTCTCCGTAGAGAGGCGTCCCCTGATTGGAAAGCTGAACCCTGATCTGGTGTGAACGACCGGTCTGAAGTTCAATTTCCACAAGGCTCCCGGTGTCATTATTTTTCAGTACTTGATAATCCAACACCGCTTTTTGGGCGTCTTTTTCATTCTGTTTCACTACGCTGACGATGTTCTTTCTGCGATCTTTTCTCAGATAATCCGCCAGTCTTCCGTTCTCCTTTTGCAGATGCCCTCTCGTTACAGCAAGATACTTTCTGTAGATCTCATGCTTCCTCAGTTCATCCGCCAGACGGGAAGCAGCTTTCGAAGTCCTTGCAAACACCATCGCACCGCCGACAGGACGGTCAAGCCGGTGTACCAGCCCCAGATAGACGTCACCCGGTTTATTATACTTCTCTTTTATATACTGCTTCAGGATGGTCAGAAGGTCTTTATCTTTTGAACTGTCGCCCTGCACCGGAACATTGACCGGTTTCTCAATAATCAGCAGGTGATTATCCTCATAAAGTACATTGATATGCACTTGATTCACTCCTATTTTATATATGCACATAGTTAATGCCCGGCCGCAACAGATTGCGCCGGACACTGGAAAAACTTTAACATCCAATATAACATCTATACGAATTAAAGAGAATCAAGTTCTCCGGAATTTCATTTGTGTTTCACATAAGCCGCAGACAGGAAAGAAGTTCGGCATCGGTAATAAGATACAATCACCGCTCGGGGAAGGGCTTTTGACCGGCAAAATTACGAGTCATCGGAAAGCGCATCCGGGCACACGTCAGGGCGAAGTCTGGTCCGAACCATATATCAGGGACAAGAAACCGTTCTATGACCTTGTGAGCTGCTCCAGGATATGGCATCCACACATGATTCCACGGTGCCGATAGGTTCGGTAGCACTGTTGTGCCTGCGCTTTATATGTATTGTTTTACGTGAAACTCTGTTTTATTACGAGTCCCCTGCTGAACTGCCGGAACCTCTGTGGAAACAACTTTACAACGGTTTCTATCCGCTTCCGCGGGCTGACGGGCAGCAGCAATTGAAATGACCTCGTTTTAAATCACTCATCCATCATGAGTGCTTTTTATACTGCACGGAATAAAGTAATGGATGATAGTAAGGATATATATAAAATTACGCATTTATCATTGCAGTCGCTTCCCCTTTATAGAATACTTGGGGGAGGGCAGGTTTGACCTTACTATTCAGCAGTTGCGCAAAAACGAAAATGAACAGGAGGCTACATATGTTTGAGATTACAGGTACTTTACTTGCGATAATCTTCGTTATCGCTGTGCTCATTATCGCCGCTGTCGGCTGGTACTTGTTCATGAAGGCCAGATACCGTACGGTTCCTTCCAACGAAGCGCTTATCGTCACGGGCCCGAATCTGGGTGATGAGACGAAGGAAACAAACATCTACAAGGATGACCAGGGACGTTACATGAAGGTCATACGGGGCGGCGGCCACAGGCTCAAGCTGTTCCAGACCGGCACGAGGGTGTCGCTCAAATCATTCCAGCTGCAAATTTCCACCCCGAAAGTCTACACGCTTGAAGGTGTTGGAATTTACGGTGAGGCCGTGGCTACGGTAAAAGTGGCTGACGATCTCGACGGCATCGTCAAATATGCCGAACAGTTCCTGGGCAAGGACCAGAAAGATATTGAACATGAAATTTCTGAAGTCCTGAATTCGAATCTCCGTGCAATCCTCTCCAAGATGACGGTGGAGCAGATCAACAAGGATCGGGAGAGTTTCAACGAACAGGTCCGGGAGATTGCACAGGATCAGCTGAACAGGATGGGGTTCAAGATTACCTCACTTGGCCTGTCCGACTTGAGGGATGACGAGAATTACCTGGAAAACCTGGGACGTCCGCAAATTGCCCGGGTGAAGAAAGAAGCAGAAATTGCCGAGTCCGAAAACAGACGTGAGACCGAAATCCAGCAGGCCAAAGACAACGAGACCATCTCAAATGAGCAATATAAACGGGAAATGAATATTGCCGACAGCCGTAAAGAGAAAGACCTGAAGGATGCCCGCATCCTCGCTGAGACCGAGAAGGAGAATGCAGCAGCAAGAGCAGCCGGAGAACTCGAAGAAGAAGAGCGCCGGCTTGAAGTCGAGCGGCAGCGTCTGGAAATACGCGAGCAGGAGAAACAGAACGAATTGAAGCTGCGGCAGATGGAACGTGAAAATGACGTTCAGCTCGAGAAACAGCAGGTTGAAGTACGCAGGCAGCAGGCAGAGGCGGATTACTACGCCCAGACTAAAGATGCCGAAGCAAAAGCCGAATCCCGCATGGCTGAAGGTAAAGCGGAAGCGGAAGTCATCAGGGAGAAAAGCCTGGCCGAGGCTGAAGCGATCGAACGCCGTGCCAAGGCAATGGCGGAACACAAAGACGTCATCATCCTTGAAAAGCTCATCGGAATCATGCCGGAATTCGCCAAGGCTGTCAGCGACTCCATGAGCAACGTTGAATCCATCCGCATCCTGGACGGCGGCAGCGGCGACCAGTTGAAATCACTGCCGAATACTGTCACCGGAACAATGGCAAAACTGCAGGAGAGCATGGGCCAGATGACAGGATTCGACCTGGAAAATTTCCTGGGAAATCTCTCCGACGATGAAGAAGCGGATTTCAGTGAAGTGGATGAAGCAGAAGAAAAAGATCAGGAACCATCCGGGGATAAATTCACCGGAGATAATGACAACCATGATGATATCGATGATGTAAAATAGTATCAGGAACAACTTCCAGCCAGGGGCAGCTTCATTGTTAATGAGGACTGCCCCTGGCCTTTTCAACAAGGACGGCCAGAGGAGGTAAGTACAATGAAGCAGTTTTACAGTGATATCATTCAGTTCAGGGGCACCCATTATGATTTTGGTTATTACCAGGGTGAGATATTAAGAGACAGTCCGATTTTGCCCAATCGTGAAAAGCAATGGGGACCTAAAAGAGACAGGCATTTCATCATCGATCCGGAAAGATATTTAAGGATTATAAAGGAGATTGCTCCCGCCATCCTCGATGAAATTCACGGCCTTGCCGACGCACTCGATATGGATATGGAAAGGGCATTCCGTTCATTTGGCGGATATTATCTGGATTTCAAAAGGAGCGGCTGCTCCATTTTCACAGATTCAGACTACATGATACGCAATTATGACAGCCATCCGCGGGCGTATGAAGGCCGTTATGTATTCTATGAGCCAAGTGATGGGGGCTATGCCTTTATAGCACCCTCCATGCAGATTACGGGACGTATAGACGGCATGAACGAAAAAGGATTGGTGACGGGATACAACTTCACCCACAGCAAGATGGCGGGTGATGGCTTCATGTGCAGCATGATTGCCCGGCTCATACTCGAGACATGTGCAGATGTAAAAGAAGCCATTTCTTTATTGGAAAGCATTCCCCACCGGCACTCATTCAGCTATGTCCTTCTGGATCCGGGTGGTGAAACCTACATCGTCGAAGCTTCACCGCGAAAAGTTGCAGTCAGGCAGTCCAATGTATGCACGAACCATTTTCATATACTTAATGAAGAAAATCGCTACCGCCAGGAAGAGACAAGGCGCAGAGAGCAGACGATACAGACCCGGCAGGAGAGTTCCACGAATGCCTATCAGGCATTTAAAGTGATGAATAGTACCGCAGAAGGTGTATTCTCAGAAAAATATGATGCCGCAGCCGGGACAATACACACCTCCGTATACCTCCCCCGAGAACTGAAAGCATGGTTTGTCATCGGGCCTGACAGGGCACCGGTCATTTTAGACTTCGCCAGATGGCTGCGTGGAGACGATGTCAACGTTACACGTATAAAAGGCATGCTCCGGTATGACAGTCCATTTGTGAATATGGAGATGCCCGGACCGAAAAAGAACAGCCCTCAGTAGAGGGTTCCAACGCAGTATTTCATGCCTATCTTGCGAACAATATTAAGGCAAAGAAAATGATGGCAACAATCAATATCCTCTGCAGCAGCTTATCCGGAAGCACACTCGCATACTTACCACCCAGGGAACCCCCTATGGCTGAGCCGAGTGAGAGAGCCACAGCAAACTTCCAATCGACCAGTCCGTTGAATATGAAGACAAAGGTTGAAACAGAGATATAGATTGTCACAACCAGGGTCTTGATGCCATGCATCTCACCCATTGGAATCTGCGGTACCAGTAAAAGCAGCGTAAGGATGATAAAGAAACCGACACCAGCCTGCAGTGCTCCGCCGTATATACCTATAAACACGAAGGCAAGAAATAGTAGTACTATAGATATTTTCGGGTTGAATCTACTTTTAATGTAACGCTGGGGTTTAAGGATGAGCAGCACTGCGAATATGAACATAAAAGTCGCAAGCAGTGTATCGAACGTGTTATGAGCGATGTCAACAGCAAGCCTGGCACCATATATTGAAGCGACCGTTGCTGGAAGAGCAAGCAGCAGACCCAACCGCCAGTTCAGGTGGCCCTTTTTCTGAAACTGATACAGGGCAAACACATTCTGGACCATGATTGCGATTCTGTTCGTTCCATTTGCAACGTTCGACGGCAGACCGAAAAAGATAAGCAACGGCAGCGTGAGCATCGAGCCGCCGGCTGAGACAATATTGATGAAGCCGACTACTACACCCACGAGCAATACAGCAATGATTGATAGTATCTCCATGTGTTCCTCCCTGGTTCTTCCACTTTATATAACTTTCATATTAGAATATATTAAAACAAAAGACCGTATCCGACAAAGATACGGTCTTTTGCTATAAAGGATAGTCAAACTGAGTATACACCTCAATTCAAAGAAAACCCCTGCAATATGACGAATTTTCAGAAATAATACGGAAATAATACAAGAATATCTCAATATTACATAAGTAACCGGGTTTTGTAACTTCTTTATTATTAGGCTGTAACACACTATGTATTTTTTTATGATATATTGTTCATTGTCTTGAAAAAAGTAAAGCTTAAACGTGTTCTTGCACATCACGATATAAAAAACAATAACTATTATATAAAGTACAATTACTGGAGGAAGTAAAAGTTATGAAGAAAACAATCTTAACTACAACACTTGCATTAGGTTTGGGAGTAACCGGTGTCGTAGCAGACCAAAACGCAGAAGCATCCGAAATCAATAAGGCCGAGCTTGCTCAGATGGCCCAGTCCAATTCAAGCGAATTGAATAACGCGCCAATCCATGAAGGGGAGTACAGCTATAACTTCACAGTTGACGGTGTCAATTATAGCTTCGAATCCGATGGCTATAACTACACATGGTCTTATGGCGGCTATAGTAATGAACTACCACAAAATGAACCTGCTCAAACAGAACAGGTTGAAGAAGCACCTCAGGTAACTGAAGAAGTAAAGCAGCAAGAGCAGACTCAGGAGGCACCTCAGGTTGAAGAAAGCTATGAAGAGCCAGCTCAGCAAGAAGACGTACAGGCAGCTGCGCCTGCAGAAAGCACACAGTCAACTGGCGGCTCCACTAAGGAACAATTCCTTAATGCCGGCGGCACAGAAGCTATGTGGCAAAGCATCGTTATGCCTGAATCAACAGGTAACCCGAACGCTGTAAGTCCGAATGGCTACCAAGGCCTCGGACAGACTAAAGAATCATGGGGTACTGGTTCCGTCCAGGAGCAGACTCAAGGTATGCTCAACTACGCTAAAGAGCGTTATGGTTCAGTTGATGCTGCCATCCAATTCCGTGAAGCAAACAACTGGTGGTAAGATCAGCCAGCTGATATACAAACCCGTATTATCCGGTCAGCCCGGATCGTACGGGTTTTTCTTATCCTCAAAATTGGATACACCTGCCACTAAAAACAATTTTCAGAAATAATACAGCAGTTTACCAATATTACACACCTTTACAACCAATGCAGGTCTATGTAATTGCATTATTATTTGAGTGTAACCTACAGAGGAAATGTATGTGATATATTAGGCACTGTCTTGAAAAAGCAAGGCTTTGAAATGTACAGCTTATAACGAACCAAAACATCCAAGATCATTATAGATTATCTGGAGGAATTAGAATTTATGAAGAAAACAATCTTAACTACGACACTGGCATTAGGTTTGGGAGTAACTGGTGTCGCAGCAGACCAGAACGCAGAAGCATCGGAAATCAATAAAGACGAGCTTGCACAGATGGCTCAGTCCAATTCAAGCGAATTGAATAACGCGCCAATCCATGAAGGGGAGTACAGCTACAACTTCACGGTCGACGGCGTTAACTATAATTTCGAATCCGACGGCACTTACTACACATGGTCATATGGTGGCTACAGTGTTGAAATGCCGCAGAATGAAACTGCTCAAACAGAACAGACACAGGAAGCACCTCAGGTAACCGAAGAAAATACGGAACAGGCTCAGCAGCCTGCAGAGAACACTGTGCAGCAGGAAGCTGCACCTCAGGTAACCGAGGAAAACGCAGAGCAGACTCAGCAGCCTGCTGAAAACACTGAACAGCAAACTGAAGATATCCAGGCAGCTGCACCTGCAGAAAATACTCAGTCATCCGAATCAGCCGGCGGCTCCACTAAGGAGCAATTCCTCAATGCCGGTGGTACAGAAGCCATGTGGCAAAGTATCGTGATGCCTGAATCAAGCGGTGACCCGAATGCAGTCAATGAACTGGGCTACCAAGGCCTCGGACAGACTAAAGAATCATGGGGCACTGGCTCTGTTGAGAAACAGACAGAAGGCATGATCAACTATGCTCAAGAGCGTTATGGTTCAGTTGAAGAAGCCATTCAGTTCCGTGAAGCGAATAACTGGTGGTAAGATCTTTGCCATCTGAATTAAAGCCCTGTATTGCCCGGGAAATCCGGACAATGCAGGGCTTTTCTATTACATAAATCCTTATTATTTAATGATCATTACAGGTGTATTCACCCGTTTGGCAATTTTATGCGTCACATGCCCAAGCACGTGCTTAATTTCTCTTTTCGAGCGTCTGTTACTCATCAGGACGATGTCGTATTCGTTTTCTCTTATCTCTTTCAGCAGTTCTGTAATTACACGCCCTGCCTCGAAGCGCACTTCATAATTCAAGCCCCGTTCATCAAGTTTGTCCGTGAACGGTTTAAGCTTGTCGGCTCTTTCTTTGGTGATTCCACTGAAAGATTTACCATTGAATCTGACATCTCCGGACATTTCGCCATCTGTAACAATATTAAGAACAGTGATTACAGCATCGTCATTATTTTCCGTCAGTTTTACCAGCTGGTCAGGCACGTTGTCGAATGTATTCGTGAAATCATACGGCAGCAGAATCTTCTTATACATATATACACATCCTTTTCTTCCTGATGGATAAAGGGCTAAGCCTCTTATACAGAAGTATTTCCGTTAGCATAGCAGATTCCGGCTGCTTTGGATACAACTTTCTGCACGTTAATGCCTGGTTCCCCACGCAGGGTTTCAACCAGACTGAATAGGGAAACAGAGGATATAAATGTATCAGATGGAGGGGGATTGGATGAAGGTATTTGTTTTTGGCGGCATCGAAGGTGTAGGGGAACATGTTTTTAAGCAGCTTGCTGCAGAAGGGCATGAAACCGTGACTGTTGCGGAAACTGACAACAGAGCAGAGGCACTGAGGATGCTGGGGGCGACTGATGTAGTCGTTTCAGAGAAGAATGAAAATTTCACCGGGGGCATCGATGGCTCCGATGCAATCATCTACATTGCGGGATCCAGTTTCGGTGCAGGGGAAGACCAGGAAATACTGGTTGATTACGAAGCAGTGATAAAATCGCTTGAAGAAGCGCAGCACCGGAAAACCGAACGTGTCGTCTACTTGAGTCCTGTGCGTACGGATGAATCAGAGGAATCCAAAGAAACCGGTGGAAAGTATAAAGCCGAGGAGTGGATCAGGAAAAGCCAACTGATCTACACAATAATCCGCACGGCCAAGAAAGTCAGCAAGCCGGGAAAAGGGACGATAAAAGCAGCAGAAACGATTGCTGCAGCTGATGACGAGATTCCTCATGAAGATGTCGCTTCGGTTCTTGTTGCTGCAATCAACAATCAGAATACATTCAGGAAATCATTCGATATAACCGAAGGCAAATCTTCGATAAAAGACGCCCTGGACTCACTTTGAAATACAATAATGACAAAACTGAAAGGTGGTTCCCATGGGGAAAATTTCAAAATATCTGCCGTCAGCCATTATGAGCACTTCGGTGGCGGCGCCGCTTGCTTACATTGCCTATATCTACCGGAAGGATGACCGTCAGAAACAGCATGCAATCCTGCGTAACTTTCCACTGCTTGGACGTGTAAGGTACATGGCAGAACATGTTGGCCCGGAACTGAGACAATATCTGTTCTCGGACGACAATGAGGGAAAACCATTTTCAAGACTGCAGTACCAGGACGTCGTGAAAGCCGGGAAATACAATGAACGGCTTCTGGGTTTTGGTTCCAATCGTATTTTTGAGGAGAATGGCTATTATATACGGAACAGCCTGTTCCCGAAACTTGCCACTGAAATGAGAGTCGACAATACACAGAAAACAAATTCCTATAAATATGTCGTCGATAATGAAGGGCTGTTTTCCCGCAAAGAACACCACGAGGAAGCACAGATTGATCCGTATTTTCTACGCGATGAAGATGCGGTTGTACTGGGGGAAGGAAAATGCCGCGAGCCGTTCCATGCCAAAGGTCAGGTGGGAATGTCTGCGATGAGCTATGGTGCCCTTGGGGAACGGGCGATTACAGCACTGTCAAAAGGGCTTGCTGCTGCCGGCGGCACATGGATGAATACGGGGGAAGGCGGTATATCCGACCACCACCTGGCCGGTAATGCCGATCTGATCATGCAGATCGGACCGGGATTGTTTGGTGTCCGGACACTTTCCGGTGAATTCTCGTGGGAGGCATTCAAAGAAAAATCTGAAATGAAACAGGTGAAGGCCTTCGAAGTCAAACTTGCACAGGGCGCCAAGACCCGCGGTGGCCATCTCGAAGGACAGAAAGTCACTGAAGAAATCGCAAAAATACGCTTGATTGAACCCGGGAAGACAGTCAACAGCCCGAATCGTTTCGTCGACTATGATTCTTTTTCATCATTGTTCGATTTTATAGAGGAACTGCGGGAAGTCGGTGGAAAACCGGTGGGAATGAAAATAGTGGTCGGAGATGTTGAAAAACTTGATGAGATGGTGAAGTACATGAGAGATTCCGGTAAGGGACCGGACTTCATCACAATTGACGGCAGTGAAGGCGGTACAGGCGCCACTTATCAGGAACTTGCAGATTCTGTCGGCCTGCCAGTTATGACAGCTTTGCCAATCGTGGATGAACTGCTCCGACAGCATGATATCAGGGATCGTGTCAAACTGATCGCCTCCGGCAAACTGATCACTCCGGACAAAGCGGCAATCGCACTTGGCATGGGGGCGGATCTCATCAATATCGCCCGGGGTTTTATGATCAGCGTCGGCTGCATCATGGCTGAAGTGTGCCATACGAATACATGCCCGGTTGGTGTCGCAACGACAGACCCCGAACTTCAGAGCGGTTTAATAGTGGATGAAAAACTTTACCGGGTCACCAATTATGTGACATCACTCCGTGCCGGTCTGTTCAATGTTGCCGCAGCCGCCGGTGTCGATTCGCCGACAAAACTGGAACGGAAACATCTGGCCTACAAAGATGACCGCGGCCGTGTCTCATCTGTAGGAAGCATGTTGCACGAAGTCCAGCAGGCCGAAGCGGGACAGAAAGATGTGGATTCACTTCCGGATAAATAGCCTGGTTCTATATAAGAACACTTAAACCTTGTCACCCTTTGACAAGGTTTTTTTGAACGATACAAAATCACCGGTTGCGATGGATCATAGACCACTTGCGGAAAAACCACCCACTGGATAATTGATTCGTTATATACTGTAAAAAACAACTCAGAGGGGAGGCTGATTATGAATACCGAATTGATTATTGATGAACAGTTAAATGATGATGAGGTCAAAATCCACACTAAAACTGCAACAACCGGTGCACGGATTTTATCTTATATAGATCACTTTACGACGGATAAGGAAAACCTGGTCATCCGCTCAGAGGAAGAGTTTCTGATGATACAGAAGTCCGATGTCATCTGTGCAGAAGTACGGGATAAGACGTTGACAGTCTACACGAAGACGGACCGGATCGTGACCTCAAAAAGTTTGAGTGCCTTTATGGAGGAAATGAAATCTGAAACGTTTTTGAAAGTGTCAAAAGCAGAAATGTTAAACACCCAGATGATCGACCGTGTAGAGCCTTCATTTTCAGGGAATTTAATTGCACGTATGAAAAACGGTAGGAAAGTCAGTATTTCAAGACGCTACGTTTCAAAACTGAAGGAAAGGCTGGGAATATGATGTTACAGAATCTATTGAAAAGTCTCGCTCTATCAATAGGTATCGGGAGCTTTATCTATCTATTGAATGGTGTTTTCGGTCCACTTAATGAGATTCAGCCGGAAGAAATCATTTCCGTATGGATTGCATCCGCACTTATAGGTGTTGCATCTACGCTGTACTATACAAAAATTTCAGAGTTACTCGTTACAGTAATCCAGTTTGGGGTGGGCATCACGGCATTTACAGCCGTTGCATTGCTGAATGGATGGATAACAATCGATCCGTCGGATATCTTCTTCTATGCCGGTGCAATATTTGTCATTATGCTCATCATCTTTTTCGCATTCTATCTTCTCTCTCTGCTAGACAGCAGGAAAATCAATGAAAAATTAAAAGAGAAATAGCATATCAACAAAGCACTCTTCGAATCTGATCGGAGAGTGCTTTGTTAACGTCATCATTCTGTTATTCATACAGTCTAATAGCAGGTAAGCATGTCTGACAGCATCACATTATCCTGAATCCGCGATAACGGTTGAGCGCACCCATGAAATCCTGTTTCCTCGGCAGCGCCATATTGCCGGGATGGCCGGAGTGGGGTGAAATGGAATCCATACCGTTCTTATCTATATAGTCATATATTCGGTCCGCCGCCTGGGATAATGTCAGTCTGTCATCCAGGACTTCATTTTTCAGATAGTCTATCATCACCGAGATGCAATTGGTCTGGCTGTCGTCGACAAGCTGTTCCAGGCCAGCGATTTCAATCGGTTCCCGACCGTACATGATGACAGTCCGGCCCTTTGCCTTCAGTCTTGCATCTTTGCCTGACTTCCGGAACCCGGATTTCAAAGGGATTCTCGGTGTAATGTCTCCGAATATGCGGCCTGACTTACCTTCTTTTCTGTGTACATCAGTATCGGCAATTTCCTTGGCAGCAGTGGTTACATCCTTCAGCCTGTATTCATCCATCATCAGGATGCGGTCGGCGACATCGAAATAATCTCCGGATCCGCCGACAATCAGGATTGTTGAAACACCCTTGTCATCATACAGGGGCTTCACCTTCTCCGAGAATGGTGTGATAGGTTCCTTGTCGGGTGCGATGAGTTGCTGCATGCGGGCATCCCGTATCATGAAGTTGGTCGCTGAAGTATCTTCGTCAATCAGCATAAGTCTGGAACCGGATTCCAGCGCCTCCATCACATTTGCTGCCTGCGATGTACTGCCGCTCGCATTTTCTGTCGAAAACTTAACGGTGTCTTTCTTTGCCGGCAGATTATTGATGAATGTGCTGATATTCACTTTTTCAATATTACGACCATCCTCAGCCCGGATCTTCGAAGCATTGTCCCGTACGATGACCAAATCACGGCCGTCACCCGGAATATGGTTGTAGACACCGCGTTCCAAAGCCTGAAGCAGTGTGGATTTGCCGTGATAGCCGCCGCCGACGATCAGGGTAATCCCCTCAGCAAGTCCCATACCTGAGACTGTCCGCCCGCTTGGCAGGCTGATGTCGGTTTTGAGATTGTCAGGACTCGAAAATGGAACGGCATCTTCCATGGGTTTATCCGACACACCACTGTGGCGGGGAAGGATTGCACCGTCTGCAACGAATGCGACGAGATTCCTCTGCTCCAGTTCCCTGCGGATATGCACCTGGTCCAGCATGAGAGCCACCTGTTCCTTAAGCCCATTCTGATCGAGGTTCTGGTAGAGCAGTGCATCATCGGCAATTTCAGGAAGTATGCCGATCATGGTGCCGGCTGCCGCTTTACCAAGAATCTGCCGGCCTGCAGCAGGCAGACCGACTTCGAATCGTACCTCCAGTTCACTTTCGCCAATGACAACGGATGTCCGCTCCAAAATTTCCTGGCCGGGGCGGTCAATCAAAATTTTGATATTTTTACTGTTCGTTTTAGCGGCATTCTTCTGCTTTTGAATGCTTTCTCCAAATGCACGTGTCAAAAAATCTGCCACTGCCGTGATCTTCTCTTTTGAATCCAGCAGTTCAGCCGGGATCCCGGCCGTTTCCCGGTTCATGATGACCCGCATCTTGGATGGCGGGGCATATGGGTCGACCTGTATATGATCAATCGCCAGTTTGAAACGTTTGAACTGGTAAATACCCTTCAACTGCTTGTAGGCACCGTATTTCTGTCCGTCCAATTTATTCAGTACAGCTTCAAGTTGTTTAGCGTCCTTCATACATATGCTCCTTTTGGAAAGTATGTGTTTACGATACACATACCAGTTTAACAAGGGAACCGGCTGAGTTATAGGGATGTGTTTCAGTCATTACTGTGGCAGGAACAGAAACAACATCATGCTTGTACAAATTTTCCATGCGGGATCAATATATGAAAACAAACTGTACCAGAATCATGTAGAAAATCGTGCCGCCTGCTATTGAAATAAGCATATTTTTCTTCCAGTAGTGCAGGATGACGATCAGTCCGACTGCAAGAGATTCAGGTAAAAAACTTCCAAAACCGGTAAAGGAAACATTTCTTAAAGCATAGACGACAAGGAGACCAAATACTGCAGAGGGGAGCACATAACCCAGATATTTGATATACTGCGGTGTCTCTTTATCCTGAGAGAAAATAAGAAACGGCAAAAATCTTGTGATCATTGTCCCGGCTACAACCACGACGATAATGAGAATCTGCTGTGTTACCGACATCTCAGGAAATCACCTCCCGCTTTTCCAGTATTCTTTTAATGGCGGATAATGCAACCAGTATCAGTATCATGGCCGGTATGATGAAATTGTCCGGGCCGAATAAAGCCAGGCATAAAACCGACGAGGTCACACCTATGACTGAACTCACATGATAACGTTCCTTCATCCACTGATCCAAAAAAATGACGACAAAAAGAGCAACCATGACGAATTCGAGTCCGTCGGTGTTAAATGAAATTGCCGAACTGAAAAGGCTGCCGAGTGTTGTACCGCCCACCCAGTAGATCTGGTTGAGAAATGTGACATAAAACATGAACCAGCCCTTGTTTATGTATGCAGGCACATCTGTCGTACTGTTTATGACGAATGATTCATCGCACATGCCATATATCAGGTAAGTTTTTTTCCTTCCTGTATCTTTGAATTTATCCAACATGGCAATGCCGTAAAAAAGGTGCCTCGCATTAATCATCAAAGTCAGAAAAAACGCACTCAGCGGACTGAACGGTCCCAGAAGCAGGCTTCCGGCTACAAATTCCATTGAACCCGCGAAAATGAATATGCTCATCAATATTGCATATGCCGGTCCAAAACCCAGAGAGTTCATATAAATACCATAGGATATACCGAGGAACATGAAACCTGCCAGTATCGGTATTGTTTTAGGAAAGGCATATTTCAGTGTTGCGATATGGTTGTCAAATGTCATAGAAAACACCTCCATCGGGAAACTATTTCCTGTAAAATAGTATGTCTTTAAACTGCGCCGTACCATTTCCGGCATTTTTGTAGGTATGCGGCTGATTGCCGTCGAATATGACCGCATCATCCCTGTCCAGCAGTATTAACTGCCCGTCTATAGTCATTTCCAGAGTGCCGGAATTTACAAAAATATGTTCTTCCACTTCCGGGCCATGCGGTTCTGCCACATGGACTGCCCCCTCTGTCAATTCAACAGAGAATACTTCAAAATGCCTTTCAGGTGAAAAGGGAACAATATTCCTCACCCTGTAGTTCTGATCGTTTTCAGTGATCAGAACACCCTCGTCCTTTCTGATCACCTGGGCTTCTCCCTTTTGATCATAGATCAATGATGAAAAGGAAACTTTGAATCCAGCGGCAATTTTCCATACAGTTGTAATTGTCGGCACCGAGTCACCGCGTTCAATCTGAGCAAGCATGCCTTTACTCACTCCGGTGATTTCAGAAGTTTTATCAAGGCTGAGACCGCGCTCCTGTCGTAATGATTGGAGGTTACTGCTGATGTTACTTGAGACATTCTCCATATTTATCCCCTTATTAAAAGATAACTTCGATTTATAACATTATAGCATTCATATGTATTTTATGACATACAAAAATATTTATATCATAATCACTTTAAAAAATGGAGTTTTAATTGGCAATTAGACTGTGATAGTGTGGCCATAGAGGCGCACATATTCTTACTGTTTTCTTTTAAAAAAAGATTAACACTGCATTTAACTTAATATGTCAATCAGCACTGTTGAAAGGTGATCTTTATGAATTATTTATATTCCTTCTTATTGGGCATTCCATTCTCAATTATATTTTTCATTTCCATAGCTTACCTCAATGACAACAATATTATATTTATCATAAGCATCTTAATCTGCCTAGCATTGATCAGAGCGGTTGCAAATCCAATACTGAAAAAATTGGCTGGTCCCGAAGGTAACGAAACCGGTAATTCATCCCTTTTCATATTAGGTTTGGTACTCCCACTTTTCGTTGGATTGATTCTTATTTAGCTTTTGATATAGACAACAGACCGGACAACTTTATCCTCATGCAAAAAACACGCCGTCTCTGCAGAAAATCGTCTTAAATACATCAGTACCCTGAAAAATTAAAAGGCATGTCTACTGTAAGATACAGTAGACATGCCTTTAGAGTACAGGGCCACTTCCCGTGTTCTCTGGCGTATTTCCCCTATGGTCATCAAGCAACAGTGCAGGATGCCTAAGCCATCATCCCACCATCAATAGAATACTGACTTCCTGTCACAAACTTGCTGTCATCTGATGCAAGGAACAATACCAGATCTGCTATGTCAGAGGAGTCCGCATAACGGTTCAATGGGATACCCGACGTGAATTTCTCACGAACTGAAGCCGAATTCTTCTTATCCCTGCTTTCTTCAACATGTGCCATCATCGGCGTATCTACTGGTGCAGGATGAATTGAATTCACTCTGATATTATGCCCGGCAGCCTCCACAGCTGCTGTTTTAGTCAATCCGACGACGGCGTGCTTAGTTGCAGAGTATGCTGACTGTTCCGGGGAACCCCTGAACGAATCCACAGAGCCTGTATTAATGATCGAACCTGGCGTTCCCTGTTTTATCATTTGTTTGATGGCATGTTTCAAGCCAAGGAATACTCCATTCATATTCACACCGGTAACGGCCTTGAAGTTATCATACTCCTGATCAACAAGTGATCCGACTTTACCGATGATACCGGCATTGTTGAAGAGGACATCTACTTTTCCGAACTTTTCAACAGTCGCTCTGATATAGTTTTCAACGTCTGCTTCGTCACTCACATCTGCCTGGACAGCTAAGACTTCACCTTGTCTGCTCAGTTCTTCCCGGGCAGATGTTAAAGATTCTTCATTGATATCAACAATGGTGACTTTAGCGCCTTCCTGTAAAAATTGAAGAGCTGTTTGCTTACCAATGCCACCGGAGCCGCCAGTGATGATGACAACCTGACCTTCAAACCTATTGGACATAGACTAATCCTCTCCCTATTTCTTAAGTTACTTTAAGTGTATAACCTTTAAACAATAATGTATAATACTAATAAATGATTTATAAATAACTTCAGGTTATGAGTGATGAGAATGGATTTATATAAATTGGAATACTTTCAAGTCGTTGCTGAGATGGAGCATATGACTAAAGCAGCAGAAAAATTACATATTTCACAGCCTGCTTTAACAAAGGCTATTAAGCAGCTGGAAGAATCATCAGGTGTGAAACTCTTTGACAGGAAGGGCAGAAAAATCACTCTGAATGAATATGGTGAAATTTTGTATAAACATGTGAACAGGGCATTTTTAGAAATTGAAGAAGGTACTCGAATTATTCAGGACAAGTCGGGGCTGAAGACTGGCGAAATTAGAATGGCAGTGACATTTCCACATGTATTTCCGAAACTCCTCTCCAAATTTGTCAAAGATTTTCCGGAAGTAAAAATTAAGCAGATACAATGCCCAGAGGATCAAGTGATCAGTTCTCTGGAAGGTCAGCAAATTGATTTTGCAATATCAACTGTTGAGATAGGGCGTCCTAATATCATGTGGGAGCCGATTTTAGAAGATGAAATATTCATCACTGTATCCAAACAGCATCCCCTGGCAAATAGAAACAGCTTGAACCTGGAGGATATCGCTGATGAAAAATTGATTGGCCTTGTAGAAAACTACTCATTCAGAACATTGACAGACCAGTATTTTGAAACAGCTGGTATCAAGCCTGATTACTTCATAGAACTGGAAGAGTCATCTTCAATTTTGCAGTTAGTTCATCAGAATTATGGTATTTCACTGACCCCGGGTCAGAGTCTGCCCGCCTTTGGAGATGATGTGAAGGCGATACGCATCGGATACCCTAAATGCGAAAGAGTGATCGGCATCGCTTATCAGAAAGACCACTATTTCTCAGAGGCATCTCAAGCCTTTATGAAGTTTGTGAAAGATTACCTGCGTAAAAGTAATGAATAGGGATGGTTAGAACAACTTGCGGAAATGGTAAATAAGCAAAGTGTCTCCTATCAAACGTAACCTAATAACTTCGTACAATCAAAAATATTGAAGAGGGCTTTTAAAATTGCTAATATGAATGTTCATATATTTCAGAAAGGGGGTTATATTATTAATATTTTAGTTATTGGCGCAAATGGTGCTGTAGGTAAAAAAGTAATCAGCCAACTGAAAGATACTGAGCATACATCTATTGCATTAGTGCGCAAGGAAGAACAGGTATCGGATCTTGAAGATATAGGTGCTGACAAGGTTGTAATCGGAGATCTGGAAAGTGATTTTTCTCATGCTTTTGAAGGTGCAGATAGCGTTATATTTACAGCAGGTTCAGGAGGAAAGACAGGCGCTGACAAGACAATCCTCGTTGACTTATGGGGCTCTAAGAAATCGGTGGACTTGGCAGAGAAAAACAATGTCAGAAGGTTCATTCAACTAAGTGCCACAGACAGCCCTAATCCGGACGGTGAATCAGATGTGATGCGGCCATATGCTGTAGCAAAACACGTATCTGATTATTATATTAAAAACTCTAATCTGGATTATACAATCGTTCATCCAGGTCCATTACAAGATGATGTTGGAACGGGTAAAATCGAAGCATCCCTTACAATAGAAGGAGATCCTAATAGCTACACTATACCACGTGAGGATGTAGCTAACGTACTGATTAATGCATTACAAGTTGATTCATTAAAGCGTGAAGCCATCTTCATAAAATCAGGAAATACTGAAATAAAAGATGCTCTTAATGAACTTAAATAATGTGATATATAACAGTAAGAGTGCATCAGGTTAATTCGCTGATGCACTCTTACTATTTCATGAAAATTCAAGGTTTAATAGTCTGCACTTTCTGGTCAGGCTATGAATACAATTAAAATCTAAACCAGACTCAACAGCTTCTACAAGTATAGGTATTACAATAATTCACTTTGATAGGTCTTCAACAATAAAGAAAACTACTGCCCTGCGTGTAAACAGGGCAGCAGCTTATAATTTGCAAGCATTCTATTGTGGCAGGATTTCAACTGTTGCGCTTACGGGACCTTCTTTAAGCATGGGCGGAAGATATGGACTTTCCCCATACTTGTCCTGATAGGCCCGATTGATTTCCTCATCCAATGTCTTATCATTTTCAACAGGTTTGAATTTCACATCGAAAGTTTGCTGAGCTAACTGTATCTGGCCAGCTTGCTGAACTTTTGCTGATTGATACCATCTTGAGTCCTGTCCATTATACGCTCTCACATATAAATGCCCCTCAACGACTACCGACCAGATCCAAGTAGGTGTCCCCAACGTTCGTCCGTCATTGTAAAAGGGGGAGACATGCATATCGTCTGCCTCTTTAAATTGTTCCAATTGTTCTGTTCGCCACAACTGTTCAGACATATTTAACATCCTTTCTGTTCTTCATTACTATCTGCTTAAGGTATTTGGCGTGTAGGTCGAATCACAAGTTCATTAATAGCTGTTGATTCATCTGTATCGATTGCTGTAACGATTGTTTGCGCAATTTCTTCCGGCTTAATGGCATCTTCATACACAGATGCCATGCCTTCTTTCAATTCATCATTTGTGATGTGATCTAATAGTTCTGTGTCAATTGCACCTGGCGAAACGATTGTTGTACGAATGTTTGTACCCAAGATCGCTTCTTCCTGTCTTAAGGCTTCTGTCAACGCACGGACACCGTATTTAGTTGCACAATATACTGCGCCGCCAGGATTCACCTGATGACCTGCAATTGAAGCGATATTAATAATGTGTCCGGACTTATTTTCTCTCATAGCTGGAACTGCTGCACCAATACCATAAAGTACGCCTTTAAGGTTCACATCAATCGTTTGATTCCATTCTTCAATTTGATTGTCTCCCAAGAATGATTGAGGCATCAAACCTGCATTATTAATCAGGACATCAATTCTGCCGTATTCGCTTAAAGCTAATTGTATCAGGCTTTCTACCTCTTCAGGCTTTGTAACGTCTGTCTTCTGTATAACTACGCGGTCCTTTAAATCTGATTGTACAGTTTCTAATTTTTCAATTCTTCTTGCGCCCAGAACAAGCTTGGCGCCCTTCTCGTGTAGTAATTGTGCCGAAGCTTCACCTATACCACTTGTTGCGCCAGTAATAACGATGACTTTATCCTTTATATTTTGAGCCATGGCCGTTTCCCCATTCTATAAATTATTGTATTGTTCATCGCTTACAGGCTCTAAAAATTCAGATGGTCCGGCTGTAATAGCGATGTGTTCAAACCAACTGTTTTCAGTAGCCCCGTGCCAGTGTTTAACACCTTGATGTGTAACAACGACAGACCCCGGAACAAGTTTCCGGGCTTCCTGTCCATCTTCTTGATACCAGCCTTCACCACCTGTTACAAGTAAAATCTGATAACCGTCTGTATGAATATGCCAATTATTACGACAAGCTGGTTCAAATGTCACGTTACCGACAACTACATTTACATCACGCTCGTTGACTAACACGTTCAAATAGCTTTGTCCCGTAAAGAAATCTGCAAATGCGTTATTTGGCTCACCGCTTGAAAAGATTGTACCATTCTTAACATCTTGATTTTTAACCATTATCCTGCCTCCTTAGTTTTTTATATGCAGGGTCTTCTAGTCTTTGTATACTTCCTTAGCAATATTGAATGCAGACCATGCTTTTGGCCAGCCAACATAAAAAGCTAAGTGTGTAATCACTTCAGATATTTCTTCCTGAGTAATACCGTTCGCTTTCCCCATGTTCAGATGGGCAGACAGTTGTTCATAGTTACCAGCTGTAATCAATGCTGAAATTGTAATAAGACTCCTCTTATAAGGTGCAAGATTCTTCTCTCTAGACCATACCTCGCCAAACAATACATCATCATTCAACTCTGCAAACTTAGGTGCAAATTCACCCAGAGCGTCTCTGCCGGCTGTTTGTTTTTTAGTCATTTTACATCTCCTCTTTACAGCATCTGTATAATTTATATACCATTCATCGTAGCCCTTCTAAACATATACGTCCAATGCTCAAAAACAACCCCCATATGCCTTCAGGGCATATGGGGAGTTACGTGTTGCAATATAAATTCAGCAGATGAAGTCATACTTCCTTTGATCAATTTGCCATTTCCCTGAAACGTTTGATGAATTCTTCTAATAATGAGGTCAGGATGCGATTCCTCTTCCAGGCGAGAACGCAATGTGTCTGTAACTCCGGCTGCAGTGGGATAAACTTCAAATATTCCTCTGCTTTTCTATTTGCAATCGCCCCTTCAATGACGACTGCTGACCCCACGCCATTCTCAACTAATGAAAATGTATTAAAAATCAAATTATATGTTCCGACAATCTTCAATCCGCTCACGTCAAATTGACACCAATTTGAGATCATTTTCTGTACTTCTTCTCTCCCGGAAATCATCAAGCGCGTCTTCCTTAAATCTCCCGGCACTATGTATTCATTCTGTGCAAGGTCCGAATCACGAGATACAAGCAATCCCCAGCGCTCTGAACGCGGAAGTGATATCTTTTCATATTTATCTACCGAAATGGGTTCCAACAAAATCGCGATATCGATCAATCCCTGGTCCAGCTTATTTGTAATTTCGTCGCTGGTGCCACTGTTAATATGAAACGTAACTAATGGATAGTCTTTAATCAATTCTTCCAGGATCATCGATAGCGTATCTGAATTATCCGCTTCTACACACCCTATAGAGATATTTCCGCTTATTATTTTATTCTTCTTATGCTCGAATTCCTGCTGTGTCTTATTCGTCAATGCTAAAATCTCTTCCGCTCTATTCTTTAAAAATATTCCCTCAGGTGTCAATATCAATCCCTTCTGATCTCTTTTAAACAATTCTACACTCAGTTCCATTTCTAATTTTTTTAACTGTCGACTTAAGGTCGGCTGCGTAATACTTAATTCTGATGCAGCTTTGGATATAGATCCCTCTTCAGCTACAGTCCAAAAATATCGTAAATTTCTTAATTCCATAGAGCACCCCTTCCTCCGCGTAACAACACTTATATGATAAACACTTCATTTCTGAAAAACCCTCGGGCATCAAAGACAATATCATTCCACAATTCAGTTGGAGCCTTCCAGTAACCATATAAACTTGAAAACGCAGGCCAGTGATTTGTTACGGCGACCTTTGCCGATCGCAGTGTGTTCTTCGTTTCTGATAGGAGAATTCTGCGTTCTCAGCTCTATATTGATGTCCGGTGGCATTGCGTCTGATTTCCCGGGAAACCATGGATACACTCCGGTAGGCTCCCCGGCAATGGCCCAAATGGACAGGCCGGCAGCACACAGCGTTTCTATACACGTCCGTTCGAATGTGGTAAGATGTTGGCTAGCTCATGACAGTCCCTACGTGTCGATGCTAGGTAGGTTATCTACATTCTACACGAAATTGTCATGGGTGTTTTTTATACCTTAATTCAAGCATTGCACTTAAATTGACGATTCGTCAGTACAAGAATGAACAGGATAGAACTTTACTAATAAAATATGAGGTGGAACAATGATAAAACTATCAGAATTTATCAAAACTCCAAATGATGCGCATGCAAAAATAAAATTTAACATGAATCCTGCCGATCCAAATCTAAGGGCTTGGAATCTATTATTAGAAGATGACCCTGAATGGCTCACTATGAATAGTTGGAAGACAAAGCAACCTAATAATAATCTTAATCATGCCGAATACTTAATTGCAATGGCTCAATATTATCCTTATGGACCAGAATACTTTGCTTTTGGTGGACTCTATAAGGTTGAAAAGAAACTTCCTGAAGTTTTTAATGATATAGGTTATAAATTAACCTTAATGGAAGAGTATCAAGAATATATAAAAAGATTGATTATTAAAATTGACAAACCCATCGGCAGAGATGTGTACAATCGTCGATACCATACAATTCAAGACCAATTAAACCCTGAAGTATATGAAATCGCCCCTAATATTAAGCTAGGACATTTCCCTGGTTATCAAAATGTCCGTATGAACCATAAAGAGATGCAACAAGTCCTCTTAAGAGAAGATCCCAGTTGGAAATCTGCTCTTAGCTATGTTAAAGGTGTGTATGTAATTTCTGATTTAAGTAATGGCAAACTATATATTGGTTCTGCTTCTGGTAATACTGAGGGGATATGGCAACGATGGTCAGGGTATGCCCACTTAGGGAACTTGACAGGGGGAAATAAAGAATTCAAAGATATTCTATTAGAGAAAGGCAAGGATCACATTCAAAAACACTTCCAGTATTCTATTCTTGAGATTTTTGATACAAAAACAAAGAGTGAGGTTGTTATTGAAAGAGAAAATTATTGGAAGAATGTATTCAACACAAAGAAAAACGGTATGAACCATAACTAATTACATCGAAAGAGATGTGCAGTATTTTTAGTTTTTCATTTTATATGCCAAACCAATTTGCTTATCCCGTTCTTTAATAATTGAATTACGTTCATTCTCGTCTTCTAAATTCACTACACGTATTGCATAATCAGAAGAAGCAATAGCATGACCGCGCATATGGCCTGTAGCAATAGCTTGTGCAAAAACACGTGCTGCATACTTACTGATTTCTGACTGTGATTTCTGGGATAACTTATTTGCCAGGAAGCCAGCTTGTCTTAAATCATAAGCACTCGCAACTCCTTCCTTTCTCTCATTTAAAGTTTTTTCTGCACCTGAAATGATTTCGTTTTTTAAGTCATTGTCTCCAATATCTATATAGCCCGTATATCTTTTGGCATTTGTCACAGCCCATTCTGCCAACTCTTTCTGTGTAAATGTCTCCAAGACTTTTTCCAAATGTATACTTTTATTTATTTGATAACATTTTACGTGTTCTGGAGAAATTATATCTGTTCCTGCTAATTAGTTCTCATCGTAATTACACGAGTTTTTGAAGTTACTTATAATATTGCTCCCTCCTCATCTTGTTTCCCTTGAATACCTCCTCAAAAGCATGACTTTCATCATTTAGTTGAGGTAGGCAAGGGGATCGAAGTTGATTTCTTGGTCACTTCGTCTTTTGACCGCTTCGCCAATCTTTCCCTTTTAATTTTGACATAGTTAAAGTTAAAGTAATCATAACAGCTAATAAAATACACAGGAAAGAGGAAACACTATGCGCTCAGATAAAGATCATGCAGATGCATTTTCCCCACGATCAATACTTTCATTATTATCTTTAGTAATTGTCATTGGGACCTTAATATGGCTGAGTTTTAATGTTGATGTCCCTGAACCTGAAGTGTTAAGGAATATGATTCAAAGCTATGGTTGGGCAGGTTGGCTGGTCTTCATTGGAATCACGGCATTGATTGCCATTACACCCATTCCAGTAACGATTCCAACACTAGTTGCAGGTTCTTTATACGGCATCATTGCAGGCAGCTTATTCTCCTTTACAGGCGTGCTGATTGGTTCATGGCTAGGTTATTGGTTGGCCCGACTTACCGGCCAGGAACTTACATTCAAACTACTTGGGCGTCATGGCAGCACTGTCAAAAAATATTTGAGTAACGCCGGCTTCTTGGCCATGTGTACAGCAAGACTCATGCCAGGCTTACCATATTGGCCAATCAACTATGGTGCTGGTGCACTGGGCATCAATCAGTATACCTTTTTATCAGCAACCTTCATCGCTTCCATTCCAGGGCAGATCTCATTAGTTGCACTGGGCGCTTTCGCAGCCAATCAGTCCCTCTTTAACGGTGTCATCCTTGTCAGCGCCTGGATAGTAGTATTGGTATCGACTTGGGTATCATACCGATATTGGAGAAACACACGTGAAAATGATTAAATGACGGTTCTGTAACCGCAATATCTTTCCTTATTCCTAGTCTCAGTATTCAGTACTAGCGTCAGAAGGAATTACCTCACTTAAAATCACATACTGATATAGTACCGCCTTCCTGATAAGTCAATATTTTGATTATTCCGTTTATTATTACTATGCTTGAATTACTGAATGAGAAAGGAGACCTGAAATAATGACAAATAAGATTGTGCTCATTACAGGTGGCGCTGGTGGTATTGGTCAAGCTATTGCGAAAGAACATTTAGATAACGGTAATACTGTTGTACTTGTAGATTTAAAAGAAGATTCGTTGAACATAGCTAAGGAAAACCTGGGTGGTAACAATATCGAAATAATTGTTGGCGATGTCACTGACGAAGGGGACGTTAAAAATTATGTAGATAAAACAGTTGAGAAATTTAGCCGTGTCGATATTTTCTATAATAATGCCGGTGTTAATGGCCCATTCAAGCCAATAAAAGATTTAGATAAAAATGAATTTGAAAAAATCATGGCTATCAATACTACAGGTGTGTTTCTTGGGCTGAAATTTGTTCTTCCACAAATGGAGAAACAAGGATTTGGTAATGTTGTCAACACTGCTTCAAACGCTGCGTACATTGGCTCCGCGGGCATGCCCGGATATATTGCCTCCAAACATGCAGTCGCCGGGTTGACTAAGACTGCCGCACTGGAAGTCGGAGATAAGAATATCAGAGTCAATGCTATTGCTCCTGCCGCGATAGATACAGATATGCTGACCGATATTCGTAATAATCTGTCTCCTGGTGAACCAGAAAAATCAGGTGAAGCTCTGAAACAGGGCATACCATTCGGTCGCTTCGGAACACCAGCCGAAGTTGCAAAAGTTGCTTACTTCCTGGGTTCTGAAGATGCTTCATTCGTTACCGGCTCACTTTATAATGTTGACGGTGGTATGCAGGCAGACTAAGGGATTTTCAAAACTCAATATACGTGAGTACGCCCCCATGACTGGTTTTGGAACCAAGCCATGGGGGTGTACTTTATAGCATGCAGTTCAATGTTCTTCAATTCAATATATATCTTATCTCTAATGAATAACATTCTATGCAAGTAATAAATGTATTCCCTGCTTTTAATTACGGTTTATTTCTATTCCTGTCAAAAAATAAATTTACAGAATTTTTACAATTAAAATCCAGAATTTCAGGTTTTCAAAAAAATTATAGGCTATACTTAAATAAAATTAGAAATTTACAAGGAGTTAATGATGAGAGTATTTTTGCTTATGGGCCTGTTTATGATACTTACCGCGTGCAGCACAACGGAAGAAAACTCAGATGAATCGAATGAGAAAGTAGGGAATACAGGGGAAAGTACAGAAGACGAATCTGCAGAAGCAGAGGCCAGCTCTGAAGAAAATGAAACTACAGAAGAAAGCACGGCATCAAATGAATCAGAAAATATTGAGATGGAAATTTCTTTAGAATCTGTTCTTGAGGAAGAAGAAGGGACAATGATAGACGCCTCTAGGCAGGAAATTGAAGATGAGTTAACGGCATTCATTGAAGAAAATGATGGTGATGTCACAGATGAGATGGTCTATGAGAAGTTACTGGAAATGTTAGGTGGTCACCCTGACATGCAAGAAGGAATTAAGTACTTTCAAGACTTCTCTGCTGAGTTAGTTGACTTAACTGACCAGCCCGGTGGTTTAAAGGTTGAGGATGGTGAGTTGTCTCTTAGAAACAATGTCTATATTTTAATGGATAAAAGTGGCAGCATGGCTGATGAAATAGATGGCAAGACTAAGATGGATGCGGCAAAAGAATCCGTTAATCAATTTGTTGAAGATATGCCAAATGGTACTCAAGTGAGTCTGATTAACTATGGTTTCAGTAAAGACAACAATGGGGAAGATGATTCATGTTCTGCAGTTGAAGAGACCTTCCCAATTGGTGAGTATGAAGAGAACGAATTTAATGAAGCTCTAAATCAATATGGCAGTGAAGGTTTTACACCGTTAGCACTTGCGATTGAAGAAGTAGGTAAGGTGATTAAAAATAGTGAATCTACTGGCAGTCATACAATTTACGTTGTCAGTGATGGACAGGAGACTTGTAATGGAGATCCTGTCGCAGCTGTTCAAGACCTTCCAGAAGATGAGAGCATCGAAACAGTTCTAAATATCATTGGTTTTGACATTCAGGACGATGAAGTACAATCATTAGTGGATGTTACAGAAGCTAATGGCGGAGAATACTTGTCAGCAACAAATCCAGATGAATTATCTGAAATATTAAAACGTGAGAAACTGAACTTATTTATTAAGTACCGTGATTGGTCAAATGAGAATCTTAAAAATATAACTCAGGCAAGCAACAACAAACATCTTGATCGAACTCAGGTGGTTAATGCGGCAAATACCGCAAACCGTCAGACAGATAATAGCATGAATGGTGTCTTAAATGATGTATCGTTCAGCAGCTCTCAAGAGTTCCGTTATCCAAAAGCCAGAGAATGGTCAGAAGAGAGATACTTGATTATCAGAGACTTCTTAAGTGAGAATTATGAGGTCGCTGGAGATGATATTGATTCGGAGAAAGAAAAACTCCGTGATTCTGTGAACCAGGAGTTTGATGAAATCGAAAGGGATTATAAGGAAGATATTGAAGAATAATGGAAGTTCCCCTTAAGTTAGGAATAAATCTAACTTAAGGGATTTTTCAGAGTTAAGTTTCTCAAAATAGTCCTACTTAAATTATATTTTAATTTTAAAATTTTTTGAATCAAGGATATCACAAATTCGCTCTAAAAGTTCACCAACTCTAAAATTTAAAAGTTAGTCTCTCTTGAAATCTTTCTTCCATATTCAGTTTAAACTATTCGGTTTTCCGGATAGTTCGATTCTCGGTAAGCTCATGTTCATCATAGATATTTTTAATGTGTTCTATTTATGGTAATTCTCATTCCTCAATATCTTATTCACTCTGAAAATCTGCTCGAGCAGCATGACTTTCATCATCTGGTGGGGGTAGGTGAGGGAACCGAAGCTGATTTCCTGGTCGGACCTCTGCTTTACGCTGTCTCCTATGCCGTTGCTGCCGCCGATGATGAAGGCGACGTCACTTTTTCCCGTGTTCATCCATTTCTGATATTCTTCGGCGAGTTTTTCACTGGTGTATGCTTTGCCCCTGATTTCTAGTGTGACGACGTGCTGTGTGTCTTTTATTTTGGCGAGGATCTTCCGGGCTTCTTTTTCCTTGATGATATCTATGTCCTTACCCCCGGCGTTGCTGGGTTCTTTTTCATCCGGTATTTCAATCAGTTCGAGTCTGGCATAGGCGCTGATGCGCTTTTTGTATTCTTCGACAGCCTGTTGCCAATATTTCTCTTTCAGTTTCCCAACTGTGATTACAGTGATTTTCACGATGTTTCCTCCTTTCGTCCTATTTGTAATAGCTTGACTGTTCGTGTAAATTGTTAAATAATTAAGGTGACATTCAAAATATGTAAAAGGGGTGTTCTTATGCCGATTCTTGCCTATAGTATACTTAAATTTCATGAATTAGACGACCTAAATCATATGATAGATTTCGCTTTCAACAAGGATGACGAAATGGACTTCAATGTGATCGAAAAAGTCCCGGAAGGGCTTGAAATCCACGCCGCACCTTATCAGGATGCCGCTATTGCTTCTTATTACAATACACTCGATGACGACGATAAGAAAAAGCTGGTCGAGGATCTTGAAGGCAGTGATTTTGTCGATCTTGATGAAACGTTAAGTGAGGCTGCTGTGCAGGAGCAGGAGCAGATCCTTGTTGCTGAGGAGCGCATTGATCTGGGCGAGAAATACTATAAAAATCTGATTGAATTCGGCGTGCCGGATGCTTATGAGTGGACGAAAATACACTGGGGCATGAAAGGGTATGCGATGGATACCAGTGTGGATGAGGATAAGCTCGAAATCAGCTTCATGACGGCCGGAAAAGGGGTACGTGCCCTGATGTATAAACTTTACGAGAAAGCGGGCATTCCTTTCGTCTACCGGTACACCGACAATGAATTCACTGAATACGGGGAGATCGTATTCAGTGAGAATGGCATCAGCGAAAATGATGTGGACGGGTCCTGGGTCAAAGAGACGTTTTCCGATAAACAGTAAAACAGAGAGGGATACATCTGATTGTGATGCTCCCTCTCTGTTTTTGTATCTGTTTTCCACTTTTCCACCGGTTGTACACAACTGCACCGGAGTTATCCACGTTATTGTAACGTTATCCACATGTTTTTGTATATAAGTTGTGGATAACTCATACTGTGTATATCTTCGTTGGTGCTTCCTTGTCTGTATCGCACAGCATTATTTCATCTTTTGTATCGATATCATATTGGTTGAGAACCTGTTCCACGCTCATCTTTGCCAGCTCTTTGATATTATTGTCGAGACTCAGATGACTGAGATAGATCCGTTTGGTGCGGGCGGTTATTACGTCACGCATCGCGTGTGCGGCGTCTTCATTGGAGACGTGCCCGACATCTGATAGTATCCGCTGCTTCGTTACCCACGGATATCTTCCCATGCGCAGCATGTCGACATCATGGTTGCTTTCAAAGACGAAACAGTCGCTGTCTTTGATGATGCCCTTCATGTGGTCGGAAACGTACCCTGTATCGGTGATGACCGATATCTTCTTATCATTCCGGGCAAATGTGTAGAACTGTGGGTCTACCGCATCATGGGAAACGCTGAATGAATTGACATCCATGCCCACGATTTCTTTCTCTTCAAACGGATTGAAATGGAACTTCTGCCCGGGATTGATTTCAATCCCCTTTTTTTCTATCTGTCTCCATGTATTTTTGTTCGCAAAAATAGGGATGTCATACCGTTTGGCGGTCACTTTAAGCCCTTTGATATGGTCCGAATGCTCATGTGTGATAAGTATCGCATCTATGTTACTCAATGAAGTCCCCAATGTATTCAGTGCTTCCTCTATCCTCTTACATGAAAGTCCGACATCTATGAGCAGGCTGCCTTTCTCTGTTTCGATGTACGTGCTGTTCCCTGTGGAACCGCTGGCCAACACGCTCATTTTCATTGCTTTCACTCACTTTCGATTATATCTTCTGTTTCACTGATGGCATCTATATAGATTGTCTTCTCCACACCCTGGTCGGAAATCCTGAATTCCCATTTCGGCCTCAGCATGACCTGATCCCCGTCGTTCAATATGACGTAGTAGCCAAGCCGCGCATTTTCAACCACGGCTTCCTCTGAAATCCTGTCGCGCTGATACAGGTCGATGACACCCTGTTTGGGATTCCTCACCGCAGCCGGAGTGGAGTATGAGTTCTCTCTCAGGTTTTTCAGGTATGCCTGTTCATACACTTTTGCCTCGGGTCCTTCCCCGCGGAAGATGAGCCTTGCTGATTCATGATTGAAGATCGGCAGATCTTCGAACTGCTGGTTGAATATCCGCCTACCCACTTTGCTCATCACTTCATCATACTCGTATTCCCCGCCCCTGTAAACACTCTCCGACTTATATTGCTCAAGCGATTCTGGCTCCATCGACGGGGCGGAGCCGCCTTCCTCGAATTCGATAACGAGACTGTGGCTGTTCTCGGACGATTCTACATCGGATGTGTCAACTCCCTCCACATCTTCAAAATCCTCCGCCTCTCCGGTCAGCACGTTAAGCTTCTTTGGCTCATGATCAGGGACAGCCGATACGTCTATACCGGTCTCTTCGAGGACGCCCGGTGCATCCTCGATCTTTTTCACGCTGTCCTGCTGCTTGTTGTAGAACATGAAGACGAGTGCCAGGTTGATGATCAGGAATACCAGTATATAAAGGGATTTTGTCAGCTTCCAATCCATCTAATAAAGACCCCCTTCATCAAAACGCATCCACTCACCGTCATATTTCACAAACCACTCAGGTGTGAACTCCAGCAGGTTCAGCTCTGTCTGGCTTTCTGCAAAGCCCATGTCATAGCCAATGGTGATCTTGGATACCTTTTGAAGATCCAGTTCCTCATTCAGGGCAATCTGATACCTGACATTTTCAAGCGTGGTCAGCTCCTTCGTCTGGTCCCCGGGCACATTTGCATCAATGTGCAGCTGTGGCCGTTCATATTCATATACCGCATTATTGCCGTACTTCACTGAAATGGTATTCTGCATTTCACCGCTGAACACGACATAGCCGTTCATTGTGAACCTGTAGATGGATTCATTCGATTCCTCTTCATAGTCGAACAGTATATGTTCGTTGGCCAGTGCCGTATGTGAATTGAGAAAATCGAAGCTCCGCTGTATCGTATGATGCGGATTCCTTCCGGAAGAGAGCGTTTCATCCAGGTTCGTATACGAATAGCTGTAGGTGTCACTGCTGTATGTTGCGATATTGCTCTCACCCTCATACACATAGACATCTTCGTTGCGCGTGGTCGATATTTCATCATCCATGAAGAGGATATCATTCACCACATCCACACTGTGCTGGGTGGAGAGGAAGTTCTCGACATTGACTTCACCCGGGTCATTAGGACCGTAGATGGCCGTCTTGTTATTCGATGTCTGCTGATTGGTGATGATACCTGTATAATCCTCGAACGAATCCTCATATCTTTCAACGATGGACAACAGATACTCACTTTCTATATCGGTATTTGCTACAGCGACTTTGTCCAGTGATTCATTCAGCATGAAAAACGTCACATTCTCAGAAGCGATGTCCACAATGATGCGGTCAAAGCTGTAGTCGGGGAGGGCACCGTCATAAGTAAAACCGAGCACCTGGAACAGTGATTTTGCGGGCATTTCGGACGGATAGTCCACGATGAGGAATTTCTCATGGCCGTCCTCGCCTACAGCAGGATCGAGCCTGTTCATATTACTGTAGACATTTATGTCCTGTATTTCAGTACCCTCAAGAAATTCCCTGACACCGACAACAGCATCTTCCTCTATCGTTCCCCGGACGTCACTGCCATCGACCCAGATGAGCTGATAGGCACGCATGACATTTTTGAATGATACCGTTTCACCGCCGCCGATATTCGGAGTGGATTCCACGGATGTATCTACCTGTGAAAACTCAGGCTGGTAGCTCCATACCATGTAGGTCAAGACGGCACTCGTTATCACCAGCACGAACAGAATCACTGATTTGGCTGTTTCCCTAAACATCCCAGACATCCTCCTCAAGCGTTTCACAAGGCAGATTGATGAAAATCGTCGTACCTTCATTCTCTACGCTGTTCGCCCAAATCCTGCCGTCATGCGCCTCGATGATCTCTTTGGAAATGGCGAGGCCGAGGCCTGTACCGCCCATCTTGCGGGCACGGCCTTTATCGACGCGGTAGAACCGCTCGAATATGCGGTCCACTTTGCTGCCGGGAATGCCGAGTCCGTTATCTTTGATCTGTACCGTCATGCGGTTGTAGAGACGGTTCTGTTTGACATGGAACTCGACTCTCTTGTTCTCGCTGTTGGAATATTTGATAGCATTGGAAATGACATTGTCCAGCACCTGACCAACTTTATCCATCGCAATTTCAGTGAATATGGCCGTATCCGGAATATTCCTGACAAACTCGACATCATCCTTATGAGTCATTTCAAAACGGTCGATGGTACGGTTTAAGAACATATTGAAATCGACGATTTCCTTGGTCAGTTCCTCTGCCTCATTATCCATCCTGGACAACTGAAGCAGATCCTCGACCAGCCGGATCATCCGGTCGGTCTCTTCACGGGTCACACCAAGGAATTTCGGTGCCAGATTCTCATCCTGCCATGCTCCTTCCTGCAGCGCTTCGAGATAGCTCCGCATGGATGTCAGCGGGGTACGCAGTTCATGGGAGACATTTGCCACGAACTCCCTGCGCTCGTTGTCGATCCGCTCCTGATCCGTAACGTCATGAAGTACGGCGATATAGCCGTTGATGAATCCCGTATCCTTCACAATGGTCGAGAAGTTGATACGGATGGTCGTCTCCTGATCATCTTTTTCGGGGAACATCAGCTGGCTTTCATTCATCTCCTGAATGTCCTCGAGGTGCATGTCCTGATCGAGTCCAAGCAGTTCGAGCATGCTTTCCCCATATATGTCCCCGCCGCGCATATTGACCATATCAAGCGCCATATCGTTCACTACGCGTATACGGCCCCGCCTGTCGGTCGCGATGATGCCGTCCGACATGTGGGTGATGACGGAATCAAGGCGTTTCTTTTCGCTCTCAGTATTCGCCTGCGCCTCCTGGACACGTTTTGAAAGTATGTTGAATGAGCCTGCAAGCTCGCCGATTTCATCATTACTGTATATTTTAACGCGCGATGTATAATCCCCTTCGGACATCAGGAGTGCCTGATTCCTCATATCCGTGATCGGGCGCGTGATTGTGCGCGCGATGAATATACCAAGTATGCTCGTAATGATGAGCGATATCAGGGTCGCGATGATGAAAGTGTTGTTGATCGCTTCAAGCTGCTGATACACGGTTTCGATATTCGAGGAAACATAAATAGCACCGAGAATCTGGCTGTCCTGGAGAACGGGCTGGTTCAGAAGCCATATGCGCTGATGGTCCTGTTCGACGTTGACATAGATCTCGTCGTTCCTCGTTCCCGTTGAGATGGACTCCTCGGTGAGTGGGGCATTTATCCTGGAACCGATATTGGATTCATTGGATATTTTGCTCGTTGCCACGAGCAGGTTATCTGAATTGACATAACGTACTTCTTCGATTTCCGGACGATTGCCGTAGTCGGAGAGAAGCTTCTGGATTTCTTCCTGCATTACCTCGCGGTCATCCCCATATTCCGTATACAGTTCATTGATACGCGTATCGATGAGGCTGACCTGTGTTTCGATATTGTCCTGGAAGTTGCCTGTAAGTTCCTTCTCGAGCGTATTCGTGAAATAAAGGCCGATGATCTGCATGCCGATGACGATGAGAAGGACATAGATGATGACAAGCTTTATATGGAGGGACTGAAGGTTCCTGAAAAACTGCTTCATTTACGTGTAAACTCCTTTATTCATCACCCTGGATATAATACCCCACGCCTCTGCGCGTCATCAGGTATTCCGGATGGGATGGATCATCTTCAATCTTTTCCCTCAGTCTTCTGACTGTCACATCGACTGTCCGGACGTCTCCGAAATAGTCGTAGCCCCATACCGTCTCAAGCAGATGTTCCCGCGTCATCACCTGTGACAGGTGCTTCGCCAGATAATGGAACAGCTCAAATTCACGGTGGGTGAGTTCAATATCCCTGCCGTGCTTTTTAATTGCAAAGGAATCCGGCAATATCGTGATGTCTTTTATCTGTATATTGTTTGTCTCCACTTCCTTCTCTTTCGGGGCGGTTTCCTGATTCCTTCTCAGGTTCGCCTTGACGCGGGCGATCAGCTCGCGGGTGGAGAACGGCTTCGTAACATAATCATCCGCACCGAGTTCAAGACCGAGCACCTTGTCGATTTCGGAATCTTTGGCAGTCAGCATGATGATGGGCATCTCATGCTTCTTGCGGACTTCACGGCATACTTCCATGCCGTCCATGCCCGGCAGCATAATATCGAGCAGTACGATATCCGGCACAACCTCGAGTATCAGCTCGAGTGCATCATTACCGTCATAGGCGCAATGCACCTCATATCCTTCCTTTTCAAGGTTGAATTCCAATATATCCGCAATGGGTCTCTCGTCGTCCACTACAACAATTTTTTTAGCCATTTCTTTCCCTCACTTTGCTTCGGAGTCACGTTTTTCATAGTTATCCATTACAAATGTATCACTTTTTACTATTTTTATCCACGACGGTACAACAAAAAAGCCCCAGCTTTTCGTATGCTGGAGGCTCTCTTAGCGGTCCCGACGGGAATCGAACCCGCGATCTCCTGCGTGACAGGCAGGCATGTTAACCGCTACACCACGGGACCATGTTGATGTATTAGAATGGAAAGTGACCCGTACGGGACTCGAACCCGTGTTACCGCCGTGAAAGGGCGGTGTCTTAACCGCTTGACCAACGGGCCATATTGAAATGTCTGTTTGACACAAACATTATTATACCATGAGGTAAATTTCAATTTCAACTGAAATTTTAAGCAAAAACCAATTTAATGTGGAAATTTCCCAATCTCTGATAGCGGCACTATAACATGTAAAGATACAGTAAATCCGAGTATAATGATATAGTTTTCCTTTGACACGAAAATCACTATCATATAGGCTAATCATCGTAGTTATATATTTTTAGACATTATGCTCGAAAGGGGAATGGAACATGGCGGAAACGAAGTTGAGCTATGAAAAATTTACAGTTGATCCTTTTCAGTATTTCTCTCCCGATGATGAAACAAAAGGGGCCGACCGAGTCCTGGAATGGGCCTATGGACACTTTGGTGAATCACTCATTTATGCCTGCAGTTTCGGGGCTGAGGCCATGGTTCTCATAGATCTTATTTCCCGGGTGAAAAGAGATGCCAAAATCGTCTTTTTGGATACAGCTCTTCATTTCCGGGAAACCTATGATCTGATCGACAGGGTGAGAGAAAGATATCCCGGGCTCCGCATCACTTTGAAAAAACCGCATCTTTCCCTTGACCGGCAGGCAGAAGAATACGGTGATGCACTATGGCAGAAAGATCCGAACCAGTGCTGCTATATACGCAAGATAAAACCGCTTGAAGAGGTTTTATCAGGTGCTGATGCCTGGTTATCCGGCCTGAGGAGGGCGCAGTCGCCCGGGCGCCGGAACACCGATTTCGTCAATCGGGATGAACGCTTCAAATCCATTAAAATATGCCCGCTGATCCACTGGACATGGGAGGATGTATGGGACTATATCACTGGTCACAACCTGCCCTATAACACGCTCCATGATTCCAGCTATCCGAGCATAGGGTGCATACCGTGCACTTCGCAGACCGCATCAGGCGGCGACTCCCGCGACGGGAGATGGGCCGGGACCAACAAGACGGAGTGCGGCCTGCATTCCTCAAGCGACTAGACGGGGGGACAGTCAGGCACAGCAAAAAAGTTCGGCCGGACATTGTCTGTCGGCCGAACTTTTTTATGCCCAGAAATCTTTGAGGAGATTGGTCTGACTGCGGTCAGGTCCGACAGAGAAGATTGAAATCTTCACGCCGGAAAGCCTTTCGATCTCTTCAAGATAGTTCCGTGCATTCCGGGGGAGGTCTTCAAGGCGTTTCACGCCGGTGATATCCTCGTTCCAGCCCGGCATCTCCTTGAAGATTGGTGTAGCACGCTTCAGTGCATCGAGTGTCGCCGGGTATTCTGTGATTTCCATGCCGTCGATTTCATAGGCGGTACATATCTTTACAGTATCCAGACCGCTCAGTACATCGATCGAATTCAGTGACAGGTCTGTAATGCCGCTCACACGTCTGGAATGGCGCACCACTACGCTGTCGAACCAGCCCACGCGTCTCGGACGTCCTGTCGTCGTGCCGTATTCACGGCCGACTTCTCGTATATGGTGTCCGCTGTCATCGAACAGTTCTGTCGGGAATGGCCCGTCCCCAACCCTTGAAGTGTAGGCTTTGCATACACCGACGATGTTTTTGACGGACGATGTACCAACACCGCAGCCTACAGTCACGTTGCCCGCAACAGGGTTGCTGGATGTAACGAATGGATACGTACCGTGGTCGATGTCGAGCATGACGCCCTGTGCACCTTCAAACAGTACTTTGCCATTATCCTGGAACGCATCATCCAGGACTTTTGCCGTGTCTGTGACGTAGGGAGCCAGGCGCTCAGCCGCTTTTTTATATGGTCCGTATATTTCATCAAATGTGAACCCGTCACGGTTGTACAGTGCTTCGAAAGTGTGATTCTTTATCCTGAGGTTCTCCTCAAGCCGCCTTCTGAATGTCTCGTCGTCGATGAGGTCCGCCATGCGGATGCCGATGCGCTGTACTTTGTCCACATAACTTGGGCCGATACCGCGTTTTGTCGTGCCGATCTTATTTTCACCACGTGCTTCCTCTTCCAGCTCATCCTGGAGCAGGTGATAGGGCAGGATAACCTGCGCACGGTTTGAGATCCTCAGGTTGTCCACTGAGATTCCGCGTTCGATCAGACCATCCAGTTCCTTGATGAGAGAGAGCGGATCGATGACGACTCCGTTTCCTATCAGGGATATCTTGTCATCATAGAAAATTCCCGACGGTACAAGGTGCAGCTTGTAGGTCTCACCGCCGAACTGTATGGTGTGTCCCGCGTTATTCCCTCCGGAGAAGCGTGCAATGATGTCAGCATCCTCAGACAAAAAATCAGTGATCTTACCTTTACCTTCGTCGCCCCATTGTGTTCCGACTACTACTGTTCCAGACATTTGATTGTCCCCCAATTTCTTCTTTGAAATACCGTAACCATTCTACCAATAGAAGATAAAAATTGCAATGAAAATACGAACGTTTTTATATGCACCATATAAAAACATTCGTAAATTAGTTTGGCGGGATGTACCCGTCCCCGTAGTCCCTGTTGTCCTGGTCAAAGAAGCTGCTGTAGGACTTGTTGAATATCAGTTTGACCGTGCCGGTCGGGCCGTTACGGTGTTTTGCCAGGATGATCTCTATCTCGTCCTGTTCTTTCTGTGCCCCCTCGGCGTCATCCTCACCGTCGCCGCGCACATAGTAGTCCTCACGGTAGAGGAAGGAGACGATATCCGCATCCTGCTCGATGGAGCCTGATTCACGAAGGTCACTCATCATCGGACGCTTGTCCTGTCTGGTCTCCACGCTTCTTGATAGCTGGCTCAGTGCAATAACCGGACATTCCATCTCACGTGCAAGTGCCTTGAGCATCCTGGATATTTCGGATACTTCCTGCTGGCGGTTGTCACTGCTTTTATTGCTCGAACCCTGGATCAGCTGCAGATAGTCGATGATGACCATGTCGAGGCCATGCTCCTGCTTCAGACGCATGCACTTTGAACGGATATCGTTCACACGGATGCCGGGAGTATCATCGATGAATATCTTCGAGTCTGCGAGGCTGCCGATGGCCGTGGTGAAGTTGTCCCAGTCATCATGCCCCAGGTTCCCCTGGCGCAACTTGGTTGCATCTATCATCCCCTGGCTTGAGATCATCCTGGAAACGAGCTGGTCCGCTCCCATCTCAAGGGAGAATATGGCGACGGTATAGCCGTCGGCGGATGTTCCCACGTGGCCTGCGATGTTCAGTGCGAATGCCGTCTTACCCATGGACGGACGGGCGGCGAGTATGATCAGATCATTACGGTTGAAGCCTGAAGTCATGAAATCGAGATCACGGTAGCCTGTCGGTATGCCGGTCGTACTGGATGTCTGTCCGGCACGCGCCTCAACCTGTTCGTAGACTTCGTGCACAACGGATTTCATCGATTTGAATCCTTCGTTCCTGCGGCTCTCCGAAATCGACATGATCTTTCCCTCTGCTTCGGTCAGCAGGTCCTCGACATCGGTCTCATCGGAAAATCCTTCGCTCGCAATCTCTTCGGCAGTCTGTATCAGGGTCCGTTTAAGCGAGTATTTCGAAACGATATTGACATAGAAACCAACGTTGCGGCTTGTCGGGACAACGTTGGAGAGTTCGGCAAGGTAGCGCGGCCCGCCGATCGTGTTGAGCTGTTCCATGCTTTTCAGCTGATCGATCAGGGTCACTACGTCTATATTCTCATGATTTTCACTCAGAATTCCCATCGCGCGGTAAATATGCTGATGTTCTCTTCGGTAGAAATCTTCAGGGGCCAGGGTTTCAGCCGTTGAAATGAAGATTTCGGGATTGATCAGTATGGCACCGAGAACAGACTGTTCCGCCTCCATATTATGCGGCATCTGCTGATGTATATCCAAAATCAATCCCTCCTTTACAGTCTATTGTTCAACGACATGAACCCTGATGACCGCTGTCACTTCCTGATGCAGTTTGACTTCCAGCTTGTGGTAGCCAAGACTCTTCAGCGGCTGGGGCATATCGATTTTCCTTTTATCCAGTTTGATGCCGTGCTGCTTTTCATACGCTTCTACAATCTGTTTGGAACTGATGGAACCGAACAGTCTGCCGTCATCACCCGATTTGGTTTCTATTTCGACTTCTTTCTGTTCTATCTCATCTTTCAGCAGTTTGGCGTCCACAAGTTTCTGTTCCGCTGCCGCTGCTGCTCTATCCTGCTCTTCCTTCAGCTTCTTCAGGTTGCCCGGTGTCGCTTCCTCTGCAAGCCCGTTCTTGAAAAGGTAGTTCTGTGCATAACCATTGGGCACTTCCCTGACATCGCCTCTTTGTCCTTTGTTCTTGACGTCACTTAGAAAGATCACTTTCATTCCTCTTCACTCCTATTATCAAGTACTTGATCTATTGCGTTTAAAAGTTCATCGTACAATTCGTCCATCGACCTGTCGGTGACACGTGTTGCTGCGTTGGACAGATGGCCGCCGCCGCCCAGTGATTCCATGACGATCTGGACGTTGATTTCACCCAGCGAGCGTGCGGAGATGCCGATGGATTCATCTTCCCTGATGGCCATGACGAACGAAGCTTTGACTCCTTCGATCTGCAGCAGCTGGTCCGCAGCCTGGGCAACCGTGACCGGATGGTAGGTCATGGATGGATCCGCCTTGACGATCGCCATGCCGTTATCACGAATTTCTGCGGATTTGATCAGGTCACTGCGTGCGATATACGTATCGATATCGTCTTTCAGGAACGTCTGGGCGAGCACCGGATCCGCACCATTGCTCCTCAGGAAGCTTGCCGCATCAAATGTCCGTGATCCGGTGCGGAGCGTATAGTTACGCGTATCGACGATGATCCCGGTAAGCATGATCGTCGCTTCCAGACGGGAGAGCTTCTGCTCTTTATTCTGGTATTCAAGCAGTTCCGCTACAAGTTCGCTCGCACTTGAGGCATAGGGCTCCATATAGACGAGCAGGGGGCTGGATATGAAGTCATCGGCACGCCTGTGGTGGTCGATGATCACTTTGCGCGTCGCCTTGTTCAGTATGACTTCATCGAGCACCATACTCGGCCTGTGGGTGTCCACGACGACCACCGTCGTCTTGGTGCTCATGAGATCCCACGCCTCATCCGACGTGACGAAGAGATCCATTAGCTCCTCGCGTTCCTGGACTTCCTTGAACATACGCTGGAGCGTATCGTCGATATCTTCATCATTCAATATGATGTTGGCCTTGATGCCGTTCATGGTGGCGATCCTTGCCACACCAATCGCCGAACCGAGAGCGTCCATATCGGGATGCTTATGCCCCATGATCAGAACATTCTCACCTTCAAGCAGGATATCCCGCAAAGCGTGGGAGATGACACGCGCTTTGACGCGTGTCCGTTTTTCCATCGGATCCGTCTTGCCGCCATAGAAACGGGCATTGCCGTTCACAGCTTTGATGGAGACCTGATCCCCGCCGCGTCCGAGTGCAAGATCGAGGCTCGACTGGGCAAGTTCTCCGACTTCGATATAGTCGCTCGAGCCTTCCCCGATTCCGATGCTCAGCGTAATCTGCACACCGATTTCCTGGGACCGTTCGCGCACTTCATCAAGAAGATTGAAGCGTGTTGCTTCTATCTCTTTCAGACTCTTGTTGTTCAGGACTATGATGAACCTGTCCTGTGAGAATCTGCGGATATAGATGTGATGGTGATTCGCCCAGTCGTTGATCGTGTTTGTAATCGAGTTGTTGAGCTCGCTTTTTACCGCTTCGCTCATATTCTGGGTCACATCGTCATAGTTGTCGAGGAACAGAATTCCGATGACCGGCTTCTTGTCCTCGAGTTCAAGCTCCCTGTTGCGCTGGCTGGTGATGTCCAGAAGGTGGAGTGCCTGGTGATTCTCATCCCAGTAGATTTTATAATGGTGGTCGTTGAAGGATGATTCCGTCATCTGGATGTTATTCGCCTTCAGTGTCGTCATGATGTTCGGGAACAGCTTGTTGATCGGCTCATCCACATTGTCTGCCGGAACCACTCTGCCCATATAGTCATTCATCCATTCGATTTCATCCGCATCATTGAGCAGGATGAGACCCATCGGCAGATTGTCGATGGCATACTGCTTGCTGCCGGCCACATCCAGGGCCATCTGCCTGAATTTGATTTCGCTCACTTTGAGCGAGCGGTGGAGATACATAAACAGCAGCGTCAGAAGGATGATGCTGACAACAAAAAATAACAGGCCGGTATTAAAATGATTGACCGTAATGAAGATATTCATTACGAGAACGTGGAACGCCGCGATACCAAACGGTATGAATATCATTCTTTTGTCCAGCACGTTGTACATCATCATCACTTCCTCTTAAGTTCTATTATCGTCCTCAGTCTGAAGATCATTTCAAATATACCAATCAGCAATGTCAGGGGCTTGAGTATGATCAGTGGAATCAGCAGCAGAACCGACAGTGCCACATGCATTCTCTTTTCCCTGAAAAAGAAGTAGGCGAAACTTAAACCATGTAAATATAATACCCATTCCAGCACGATGATTATATTATTCATCGTCGAGAAGAACGTCGTCCCTTCGGTTGTAAAGAATGATACTATAAATGAAATCAAAAATAAATACAGTATGAAGCGCGGGAATTTCCAGTCTTTGAATGAACGGTACTCCCAAAGCTTCACTTGAGATGGCTTAAGGATGAGGCGCAGCATCAGTACAGTGTACAGTGCCAGCGCAAAGGAAATCAGCGTGATGTATGCAGGCAGGCTGATGAAAATCTGGTCCAGCGTCTGACTGATCAGTCCCGTGTCCATCTGCGAGGCAGCAAATTCACCGTACATGTCGAGCTGTCCCATGTACCAGTCGCGGAAATTCATATAGACATCGGACAGGGGCCTTATCGCACCCGTCCACTGCATGATGTTCAATCCGCCGAGCGTGCCGAGTGCGAGCGCCGCCGTTACATAGAAAAGCGTGAGCTCCTGTGACATATTCTGTGTGAGCGTGCGGTGCAGCACCACTGCGAGCAGATAGAGCAGCAGGTACCAAAGCCATACAGTGGCCGACAGCAGGAACACTGCAGGTATGAGGAAACTGACGAATGTCAGCCAAAAATGATAGTTCGACTCATGCTTCAATTTTACCAGGAAATAGACGGTAAAGGGGAGGATGACGCCGCCCAGGATGAGGCTGATGTCAGTCAGTGTGATGAAAACGAACACCATCAGGAGGGCGATCATCATTTGAAGCAACGAAACTTTATTATTCAATATTTCACTCCTCCAACCATAAAATAAAGCCCCTAAATGAATAGGAGCATCCAGTATTACTATTATAACGCTTCAAGCTTTTCCTGACCACTCATATACGGTCTTAAAACTTCGGGCAGCGTGACAGTGCCGTCTTCGTTCTGATAGTTTTCAAGCAGTGCAGCCATCGTACGGCCGACGGCAAGGCCGCTGCCGTTCAGTGTATGGAGCAGTTCGGGCCTGGCAGCCTTATCACGTTTGAATTTGATGTTGCCACGCCGCGCCTGGAAATCGGTCATGTTGGAAACAGAGCTGATTTCCTTGTAGTCATTGTAGCTCGGCAGCCATACTTCAACGTCGTACGTCTTGGAAGAGCCGAACCCGATGTCCCCGGTGCAGAGCAGCACTGTACGGTGGGGGATGCCCAGAAGGTTCAGTATGTTTTCGGCATGGTCCGTCATCTCTTCCAGGGCATCCCAGGAATCTTCAGGACGCTCGACACGGACCATTTCCACTTTGTTGAACTGGTGGAGGCGGATCAGCCCCCGCGTATCCCTGCCGGCAGAACCGGCTTCACTTCTGAAACAGGCTGTCTGAGCAGTGAACTTCACCGGCAGTTCCCCGTCATCCAGTGTCTCATCCTTGTGGAAGTTGGTCAGCGTCACTTCCGATGTCGGAATGGTGTACATGTCCATGTCTTCCACTTTGAAGAGGTCCTCTTCGAATTTAGGCAGCTGGCCTGTTGAGAACATCGCTTCCCCGCGCACGATCTGCGGTGTCATCATTTCTTTATAGCCGTTTTTGTTGTGCACATCGAGCATGAAATTCATCAGTGCCCGCTCGAGTCTCGCACCGTCCCCGGTATGGTAGACGAAACGGGCGCCGGACACTTTCGCCGCACGTTCGAAATCGGCGAGTCCGAGACTATCCAGAAGGTCCCAGTGCGCTTTTGGTTCAAAACTGAACTCCCTCGGTGTGCCTTCACGCCTGATTTCAACATTTTCAGTGTCATCCGCACCTTCTGGCACATCATCGTGGATCAGGTTGGGTATGCGGTGCATACGGTACTCATACGCCTCTTTGACTTCCAGGAGCCTGTTATCGATTTCCTTGATTTCATCGCCGACCCGGCGCATCTCCTGGATGACATCATCCGCATCTTCCCCGTTCTTCTTTTTGGACGCGATCTCTTCGGACACTTTGTTGCGCCTGCCCTTCAATGTCTCACTCTGTTGGATCAGTTCCCTGCGTTCCCCGTCAAGATCCAGAATCTCATCGATGACGACAGGGTCCATCCCCCGTTTTTTTGTCTTCTCCCTGACACTCTCTCTGTCATTCCTGATTTTTTTGATATCCAGCATTGCGACCGCCTCCATCGTTGTAGTTTTTATGAATAAAAAGATACCACGCCCCGAAAGGGACGTGGTATACGCGTTGCCACCCTAATTTGATGCCAAAGGCATCATCTCTTCACTGTTAACGGTATGGATAAAATACCGGCCCGTCATCTGTGAAGGATGGAAATTCATGATACTTTCCGGCCATTCCCACCAACCATGGCCTCTCTGTCATCAAGTCATCATTACTGCTTCCTTCTGACGGCTTCTATTCAAGTTAAAAACCATTCTAATACGAATCCTGTAAAAAGGCAAGGGGAGGGACTTACAGCAATCCCGGTCGTTCGTAGACCACTCTGCCGTCCGCCATGACCGTGTGGGCATGATTGACACCGTAGTGATAGGGGATATATTCATGGTTCGGCGCATCCCAGATGACAAGGTTCGCCGCATCGCCTTCCTGGAGTGTCCCCCGGTCTGCACCGATTGCATGCGCGGCATTGACCGTCACCGCATTCCAGATTTCATTCGGTGTCATTCTAAGTTTCAAACCCGCGATGGCCATGATCATCTGGAGGTTGTCCGTTACACAGCTGCCCGGGTTGTAATCAGTCGCGAGGCTCACTGCACCGTCGTTATCCAGCATACCTCGGGCATCGGCGAACTTGTCCTTTCCGAGATAGAATGTCGTCCCCGGAAGCAGTACCGCCACCGTGTCCGAATCCTTCAGCATCGATTTCCCCGTTTCGCTTGCGGCAACCAGGTGATCCGCACTGATGGCATCCTGTTCGACCGCCAGCTCAAGGCCGCCGAGCGGATCGATTTCATCGGCATGAATCTTCACACGGAGGCCCTTTTCATTTGCCGCTTCCATGTACCTTCTGGACTGGTCGATGGAAAACACGCCCGTTTCACAGAATATGTCCGCAAAATCGGAAATGTCCTTCACTTCATCCAGCAAGCCGATCATTTCGTTGAGGAACGTTTCACTGTCGGCCTCTTTCGGGATGGCGTGCGGTCCGAGGAATGTGTGTTTCATCTCTATAGGGAATTTTTCCGCTATTTCCCGGGAAACATTGAGCTGTTTAAGCTCATTTTCGCGGTCGAGGCCGTAGCCGCTTTTGCTTTCGACCGTAAGCACGCCGTGCTGGATCATGCGTGTGATATTCTTTGATGCCTTGTCGAACAGCGTTTCATGTGTCGCCTTTCTCGTCTGTTCGACCGTATTCAGGATGCCACCGCCTTTTTCAAGTATCGTCAGATAATCCACCCCCTGACGCTTCAGCGCCATCTCATGTTCACGGGAGCCCCCGTGGACGACATGGGTATGCGGATCGACGAGGGCAGGGGAGACAATCATTCCTGCTGCATCTATTGTCTCTTCACCCTCATATCCGCCGGTCTCCACTCCCGCATAGACGACTTTGCCGCCATCGATGACGACCATCGCATCATGTATGATGTTGAGTTCATCCATCTCCCGTCCCCTGAGCGGTCTGTCCGTCTTTTCAGGCAGGATGAGTGATTTTATATTTCTGATTACAGTGTCATTCATTATCCATTCTCCTTTAACATTGGTATGTTGACGCCTTTCTCCTTCGCTGTTTCAATCGCAGTGTCATAGCCGGCATCGGCATGCCTTACAACACCCATACCCGGATCGCTTGTGAGTACACGTTCCAGGCGGCGTTTCGCATTTTCGGTGCCGTCCGCCACAACAACCATGCCTGCATGGAGGGAATAGCCCATACCCACGCCGCCGCCGTGGTGCACGCTGATCCATGAACCGCCTGCTGCCGTATTTACAAGAGCGTTCAGAATCGCCCAGTCACCGACAGCATCACTTCCATCCTTCATGCTCTCTGTCTCGCGGTTCGGACTCGCTACAGAGCCGCTGTCCAGGTGATCCCGTCCGATGACGACCGGTGCCGAGATTTCACCGTTCGCCACAAGTTCATTGAGTGCAAGCCCCATCCTCGCACGCTCGCCGTAACCAAGCCATGCAATTCTTGAGGGCAGCCCCTGGAACGCAATCTTCTCCTGGGCCATATCGAGCCAGCGCAGCAACTTTTCATTGTCCGGGAAGAGTTCCCGCATTTTTCGGTCCGCCACTTCTATATCCTTCGGGTCACCGCTCAGTGCCGCAAAACGGAAAGGACCTTTGCCTTCACAGAAAAGCGGGCGGATGTAGGCCGGTACGAAGCCCGGGAAATCAAAGGCATTATCCACACCGTCGTCAAATGCCACCTGGCGGATATTGTTGCCGTAGTCGAAGACGACGGAGCCGCTCTGCTGGAATTCAAGCATCGCTTCCACATGTTTCGCCATGGATGCTGAGGACAGCTTCACATATTCTCTGGCATCGGATTCACGCAGCCTTGCCGCTTCCTCCAGGCTGTATCCTTCCGGGACATAGCCGTTCAGAGGATCGTGGGCCGATGTCTGGTCCGTCACAATATCAATCTTGAAGCCGCTCTTCAGTATTTCATGATGGATTGCAGCGGCATTGCCGAGCAGTCCGATGGAGAGCGCCTCACCTTTTTCCCGCGCTTCTTCAGCCAGTTTCATCGCTTCTTCGAGCGAATCCGTCTTCGTATCGAGATATTTCGTATCCAGGCGCTTCTGGATACGCGTCTCATCCACTTCGACACAGATTGCGACCCCGTCGTTCATCGTCACGGCGAGCGGCTGCGCACCACCCATGCCGCCCAGACCGGCAGTCAGTGTAACCGTACCCTTAAGCGAGCCGCCGTAGTTCTGGTTCGCAAGTTCCGCAAATGTCTCATAAGTTCCCTGGACAATGCCCTGGGAACCGATGTAGATCCAGCTTCCCGCAGTCATCTGACCGTACATCATCAGACCTTTCCGATCGAGCTCGTTGAAATGCTCCCAATTCGCCCATTTCGGCACAAGCACAGAATTCGAAAGCAGCACCCTCGGCGCTTCCTCATGTGTCCTGAAGACAGCCACCGGCTTGCCCGACTGGATGAGCATCGTTTCATCCTTTTCGAGATTGCGGAGCGTATTTTCTATGGCTTCGAAGGATTCCCAGTTGCGGGCAGCCTTTCCAATACCCCCGTATACTACAAGATCCCCGGGTCTTTCAGCCACTTCAGGATCCAGGTTGTTGTAGAGCATGCGGAGTGCCGCTTCCTGCTCCCAGCCTTTGCATTCGATTTCCAAACCTTTTTTTGCAGTTATTTTCCTGGACATAACATCCACTCCCTGTATAAGAATTTTTAGCATAAAAGTGACGCGGCCGGTATGACAATGACGGGTGACAGCACTGCCCTTATGAACCAGACAGCCGCCAATGTCTGAATGCGATGCTTTCATGGCTGTTGGACCATTGGTTTCCTCAGCCGACCACCCTGAGTGCGTCCGATAATATTTTTATGTCTTTGCTGAAATTGCGGTCGTGGCCGATGAAATCCACGATTCCCCTGTAAGTGTCGAATTTCTCCCGAGTTTTAGGTGACAGGCCGCAGATCCCCTTGATCTCGACGGCTGTCAGCGCGATGAAGAGCTCTGTTGCCAGAACATTGCGCATGTTGTCGATGATATCCCGTGCGTGCCGCGATCCGATCGTCCCCATCGATACATGATCCTCCTGGTTCGCCGATGACGGTATGGAATCGACGCTTGCCGGATGGGCGAGCGTCTTATTCTCGGACACCAGGCTCGCAGCTGAATACTGCAGGATCATAGCACCCGACTGCAGCCCTTCCTCCGGACTGAGGAATGCCGGCAGATCACCGTTCAGATTCGGATTGACCAGACGCTCGATGCGGCGCTCTGAGATGTTCGCAATCTCTGCCGTGCCGATTTTGAGCAGATCCATGGCGATGGCGATCGGCTGACCGTGGAAGTTCCCGCCGGAAATGACCTCCTCCTCCCCGAAAATGAGCGGGTTGTCATTTGCCGCATTCATTTCGATCTCAAGCTTGTCCTTTACATAGGCGAGTGTCTGCAGTGATGCACCGTGCACCTGCGGGATGCACCTGAGTGAATATCCGTCCTGCACCCGCACTTCACCCTGCCTCGTCGTGAGGGATGATCCCTCCAGATAGCTGCGGAGCTGCCTGGCTACCTCCATCTGCTCCGGATAGCCCCTTGAATTATGCACCTTTTCATTGAACGCGTCCGTGATGCCGTTCAATGCCTGATGGGTGAGTGCAGCAATCCAGACACTGTCATCCATCAGCTTCTCGGCCTCGATGCAGTTGATCAGCCCCTGTGCCGTCATCGGCTGGGTACCGTTGATCAGGGCGAGTCCTTCCTTCGCCTCCAGAGTGAGCGGCGTGATACCGAGCGATTCCAGCACGCTTTTAGATTCACGAAGTTCCCCTTTATGATAGACTTCGCCTTCGCCGATGAGTGCCACCGCGAGGTGGGAGAGCGGGGCAAGATCACCCGATGCCCCGAGAGAACCCTGTTCGGGCACTTTCGGGATGATGCGTCCATTGATGAATGCCTTCAGCTGATCGACAAGCGCGACGGTCACACCGGAGTGCCCCTTGAGCAGTGTATTCAGACGCAGCACCATCATGGCGAGCACCGTGTGTTCACCAAACGGCCTGCCAACTCCGCATGAATGGGAGCGGATCAGATTGACCTGCAGATCCTGTGTCCTGTCCCTTGAGATCCTCACATCACTGAACAGTCCGAATCCCGTTGTAATGCCGTAGATCGTCTTTTCATGTTCTATGATATCCTCGACGATCCTCCTTGAGCGCCGCACATTTTCATATGCTTCCTCCGATATTTCGATTGTACTGTCTGCATCCGCAAGAAATGATTTCATCTTGTCGATTGTCAGACCGTGTCCTTCCAAAGTTAAAACTGACATTATGTCTCCTCCTTTTTGACAATAAAAAAAGACACAATAATCCCTTTACGGGATTCCAGTGTCTCTAAAAGCTGAAGTCTGTGACATGTATTATTCCATTGTCTAGATATGGTTGATTCCGAGGCCCAGGGTTTCGTGTTCCTTCCCCTTGATCGGTGCACCGATGGTGCCGTAGAAGCATACCGCAAGCCATTCTCCCTCATGCTGGTCTTCATACGGATATCCTCTGACGACGGAGAATGAAAGTCCGACCGTCCGCATGACTTCGCCGACGCTCAGTTTTCCGCGCGTCACACCTTCGGCCGCCTCGATGATCGCATGGTAGAGTGCATGCGTTTCCCGGTAGATGCCGGGGTCGATGAGTTCATTGCGTTTTGCCGCCGTTTCAACGGATGAGATGACTTTTTTCAGGTCCATCGATCCGACTTTGCCCGTGACCACGCTGAATTCCCTATGGTCAGGCATCAGTTCGAGCGCCGCTTTCTCACCCAACAGGGCCGAAAGCGTTGCATATTTCCCAAATGCTTTCTGGTGTGTTTCATTGCTCATCGGTAATACCTCTTTTAAACCGGCTTGTTTTCTATGGGTGATTATGCTGAATTCACTAATGACTGCTTTCATTATAGCGCTTACACGGATAATTGGCAATGTCCAAAAAAACCCGCAGCACGGGGCTGCGGGATGATGGATCATTCTTCTGTTTCATCTTCGGAAAGGTTCAGGGATTCTTCTGCGGTCAGTGTTTCCTGTGTAATATCTTCAGCCGCTTCCTCCGACGCCTCTTCATTGTCGAGAGTGAGCTCTTCCTCTTCGATTTCCTCTTTCACTTTGGCGACAGTCGCCACCTTCTGGTCACCGGACAGCTTGATCAGCCTTACCCCCTGCGTGTTACGGCCCAGAATGGACACCTCTTCCATCACAAGGCGGATGATGACACCGTGATTGGTCACAATCATCAGATCCTCATCGCCGTTTACAGAGGCGATGTAGATCAGTTCGCCGACGCGGTCGGTGAGGTTTGCCGTCTTGACGCCGACACCGCCGCGGTTCGTAATGCGGTATTCTGCTTCGGGCGTCAGTTTGCCGTAACCGTTGTCCGTTACAACAAGGATCGACTGGTCTTCCACAAGCACATCAAGGCCGACGACTTCGTCATCTTCACGGAGCCTGATCCCTTTGACACCGGCAGCTGTCCGTCCCATCGTGCGGATCTGCTCTTCAGGGAAACGGATGAGGGCACCATCCTTTGTACCCAGGATGACTTCTTTCGTGCCGTCTGTCAGCCGTACTGCCAGAAGTTCATCATCTCCCCTGAAGGAAATCGCAATCTTGCCGTTTTTGTTGATTCGTTCGAAGTTCTCCAAGCCGGACCGTTTGACGAGTCCGTTCTTCGTGGCGAATACAAGGAACATATTCTCGAATTCCTCAGGATCCTTATCCTTCACGGCAATCATTGTGCTGATTTTTTCATCTTTGTCGATTTCCAGCATGTTGACGATCGGAATGCCCTTGGACTGTCTGGACAGTTCAGGCAGTTCATAGCCTTTCAGACGGTACACTCGCCCTTTATTGGTGAAGAACATGATGTAATCATGCGTGCTCATCGTCACGATCTGGCTGACGAAGTCATCCTCGATCGTGTTCATGCCCTGTACTCCGCGCCCCCCGCGATGCTGGGCGCGGTACGTGGAGGACGGCAGACGTTTGATGTAGTTGTTGTGGCTGAGTGTCACAACAATCTGTTCTTCAGGGATCAGGTCTTCATCCTCGATGTCGGAAAGGTTGCCGAGGGTGATTTCCGTGCGGCGGTCATCGCCGTATCTATCCCTGATGTCAAGCAGTTCTTCGCGGATGATTTCAAGGAGTTTCTCCTCATCCGCCAAAATGGCCTTGAGTTCTTCGATGGTCCTGAGTATTTCATTATATTCGTCCTCGATCTTGTCACGTTCAAGTCCGGTCAGGCGGCGGAGACGCATATCCAGTATGGCCTGCGCCTGGCGTTCCGACAGGTCGAAATTCTCCATCAGGCCGCTTCTCGCCGCTTCATCATTCTGGGATGCCCGGATCAGTGCGATGATGGCATCGATGTTATCAAGCGCAATCTTCAGACCTTCCAGGATATGCGCCCGGTCTTCCGCACGCTTCAGATCGAACTTCGTCCGTCGGAGGACGACGACTTTCTGGTGCTCGAGGTAGTGATGCAGTACCTCTTTTAGACCGAGGATCTTCGGCTGGCCTTTGACAAGCGCCAGCATATTGATGCCAAATGATGTCTGAAGGGGCGTTTGTTTGTAGAGATTGTTCAGGATGACATTGGCATTCTTATCCTTCCGGATCTCGATGATGATCTTGACGCCTTCCTTGAGGCTCGTCTCATCACGCAGATCGGTGATACCCTCGATCTTCTTGTCCCGTGCCAGTTCGGCAATCTTTTCAACGAGCCGCGCCTTGTTGACCTGATAGGGGACTTCAGAGACGATGATGCGTTCCTTGCCGTTCTTCATCATTTCGATTTCGCATTTTGCGCGCATGATGATGGAGCCCCTGCCCGTTTCATAGGCCTTGCGGATGCCGCCCTTGCCGACGATGAGGCCGGAAGTGGGGAAGTCCGGACCCTTCACGTGTTCCATGAGCTCAGGCAGGGTGATCTCATCATCTTTTGACAATGCAAGCACCGCATCGATCACTTCTCTCAGATTGTGCGGCGGGATATTCGTCGCCATGCCGACGGCAATACCGCTCGCCCCATTGACGAGCATATTCGGGAAGCGGGCGGGGAGGACCACCGGCTCGCGTTCGTTGCCGTCATAGTTATCCTGGAAATCGATGGTGTCCTTGTTGATATCCCGCATGAGTTCCATGGAGATCCTGCTCATCTTCGCCTCTGTGTAACGCATCGCCGCAGCCCCGTCGCCGTCCATGGAACCGAAGTTGCCCTGGCCGTTGACGAGCGGATAGCGGTAGCTGAAATCCTGCGCCATGCGGACCATGGCATCATAGATGGATGAGTCGCCATGCGGATGGTATTTACCCATGACATCACCGACGATACGTGCGGATTTCTTATACGGTTTATCAGCGGTCATGCCGTTGTCATGCATACCGTGAAGTATTCTCCGGTGCACGGGCTTCATACCGTCCCGGACATCGGGAAGCGCCCTCGAGACGATGACACTCATTGCATAATCCAGGAATGACGTACGCATCTCCTTGCTGATATTGACCTGCTGCAGTCTGTCTTTTTCGTCACTCATTCATATTTACCTCCATCTTTAAACATCCAGGTTCTGTACGTACATTGCATTCTCTTCGATAAAGGTCTTCCTGTGCTCGACGATGTCGCCCATGAGCATTTCAAAAGTCTGGTCGGCATCCACAGCATCCTTCAGCGACACCTGAAGCAGTGACCGGAAGCCGGGATCCATCGTCGTCTCCCACAGCTGGTCGGCGTTCATCTCGCCGAGACCTTTGTACCTGGAGAGAGAAATCTTCGGTGTATCCTTGAGCTCATTTTTGAGCCGGTCAAGTTCCTTGTCATCGAATACGTAGTGCTTATTCTTGCCCTGCTCGACTTTATAGAGCGGCGGCTGGGCGATATATACATATCCCGCTTCTATCAGCGGCTTCATGAAACGGTAGAAGAATGTCAGAAGCAATGTGCGGATATGCGCGCCGTCGACATCGGCATCCGTCATTATCACGATCTTATGGTACCGTGCCCTGGAAAGGTCGAACTCCTCACCGATGCCCGTACCGAGCGCTGTAATCATTGAACGGATTTCATTATTGTTGAGGATGCGGTCAAGGCGGGCTTTCTCGACATTCAGTATTTTCCCGCGGAGCGGCAGGATCGCCTGTTTGGTCGAATCCCGGCCGGATTTCGCCGAGCCGCCCGCAGAATCACCCTCGACGATGAACAGTTCACTTTCCGCCGGGTCCTTGCTCGAACAGTCCGCAAGTTTACCCGGCAGGCTGGATATCTCAAGTGCGGATTTCCTGCGTGTCATCTCCCGTGCCTTTTTCGCAGCAAGCCTTGCGTGCTGGGCTGTAATCCCTTTTTCAACGATGACTTTGGCGACCGGTGGATTTTCCATCATGAAGCGTTCGAAACCTTCTGTGAAAAGCTGATCGGTGATCAGTCTGGCTTCGGAGTTGCCGAATTTCGTCTTAGTCTGTCCTTCAAACTGCGGGTCGGTATGTTTGATGGAAACGACTGCCGTCATCCCTTCGCGCACATCTTCGCCGCTCAGCCGGTCTTCGCCTTCTTTGATGATCTTGTTGGTGACTCCGTAATTGTTGATCACTTTCGTCAGTGCACGCTTGAACCCGTCTTCGTGCGTACCGCCTTCGTAAGTGTTGATGTTGTTTGCATACGACAGCAGCGTGGTCGTGAAGCCGCTGTTGTACTGGAGCGCGATTTCCACTTCGATGTCATCTTTTTCACTGTGCATATAGATTACATCATCATGGAGCACTTCACGGGTTTCATTCATCTGTTCGACGTAGGACTTGATGCCGCCTTCGTAGTGGTAGCTGAATGTTTCATCCACTTCGCCGCGTTCATCGGTCAGATTGATCTCTAGCCCCTTGTTCAGGAATGCGAGCTCCTTGATGCGGTGCTGCAGGATATCCAGTTCATATTCTGTCGTCTCGGTGAATATTTCCGGGTCCGCCTTGAAACGGATCATCGTGCCCGTCTTGTCCGTCTCACCGATGACTTTGAGGTCAAACTGCGGCACACCGCGCTTATATTGCTGATGATGGATTTTTCCATCGAGGTGGACGTACACTTCAAGCGTCTCACTCAATGCGTTTACGACGGAGGAACCGACACCGTGCAGTCCGCCGGAAACCTTGTAGCCCCCGCCGCCGAATTTACCGCCGGCATGGAGCACTGTCAGGATGACCTCGACAGCCGGACGGCCCATCTTCTCCTGTATGTCCACCGGAATGCCCCGGCCGTTGTCGGTCACTTTTACCCAGTTGTCCTTTTCAACCGTCACGTTCACGCGTGTGGCATAGCCGGCCATCGCCTCATCGATGCTGTTATCGACGATTTCCCACACCAGGTGGTGGAGCCCCTTCGATGCTGTGGATCCGATATACATACCCGGACGCTTTCTGACCGCTTCCAGGCCTTCCAGTACCTGTATCTGACTGGCGCCGTACTGTTCTTGATTTGTTTCAGCCATGTTATCACCTTCCGCTATACATTAACTTTCCCGTCATCTATCGTAAATGACTGCATTTCATCCATGATTGTATGATTGATATCGCTGATCGATGTCGTTGTGACGAATGTCTGGACCCTGTTGCGGATCGAGGTGAGCAGATGGGACTGCCGCGTCTCGTCGAGCTCGCTCAGGACATCATCCAGAAGAAGTACCGGATATTCCCCGATCTCCTCATGGATCAGCTCGAGCTCCGCCAGCTTCACCGACAGGGCGGTCGTCCGCTGCTGCCCCTGGGAGCCGTATGTCTGGACATCGAAATCATTGATATAAAACGATATGTCATCCCTGTGCGGGCCTGTCAGGGCCTGTCCGCGTTCGACTTCCTTTTCAAGCGTGTCATCGAGCAGCGACTTGATCTCAAGCTCCAGGGTTTTTTCATCTTCCGATTCGAATTTGATATTCGGCCTATAGCGGACTGCCAATGATTCATTGCCGTTTGAAATATCCCCGTGAATCCGGCTTGCATACTTCTCAATGGTCCGGATGAACTGCTGCCTTTTTAAAATAATTAAACTTGCATATTCTGCAAGTTGTGCGTTCAGGACATCAATCATCACCTGATCGACATCCCTCTGTTTCAGATAATTGTTCTTCTGGGCCAGGACTTTCTGATATCCGCTCAGCATGTTGAGGTACACCTTCGAAATCTGTCCGCATTCCATGTTGATGAATTTCCTTCTGACCTGGGGCGATCCCTTGACGATATTCAGATCCTCCGGTGCAAAAAGGACGACATTCAGATGGCCGATGTACTGGCTGAGCCTGGCAACCTCCATATGGTTCACTTTCGCGCGCTTGCCCTTGGAGCTCACGCTGATCGACAGGGGGAGGTCGCTGTAGGCAGTCCTGATGCTGCCGTTGACGAAAGCCTCCTCCTGTTTGAAACGGATGAGTTCCTTGTCCTTTGCGGTCCGGTGGCTCTTGGCCAGCGCCAGAAAGTAGATGGACTCAAGCAGGTTCGTCTTGCCCTGGGCATTCCGGCCGATGAAAACATTGAGCTTCGGATGGAATTCGAGGTCCAGCGATTCATAGTTTCTGAAATTTCCCAGATGTATATTTTTCAGGATCATTTCGGGTATTCTATCCTGTAGCGCCCGGCATCCCCGAGGTCCAGTTCATCACCGTCATGAAGCTTCTTGCCTCTGCGGTACTCAGGCTCGCCATTCAGGAACACTTCGTTTTCCTGGAGGAACCATTTCGCTTCCCCTCCAGTACCGATTATCCCTTCATGCTTGAGGAACTGACCCAGCGTAATGATTTCATCGAATTGGATACTTTCCATTCACTCATCCTCCTAACTCTCACTTCTATATTATACTACATTTTTGGATAATTTTCACTCCAGAAGGGCAAATAAAGCCTTCAGAGCGTTTTATAGTCTTTTTAGGGTTTTCCCCTTTGAAAACAAAAAAGCGACTGAGAAGCCCTGTTTTTAAATTTCTGGGCCTCAGTCGCCATTTATAAGATTTTTATACCTAATACGTGCGGATCGGCAGGATCAGCTGGATGACTTCGTCGGAATTCGCGGCGCTCAGTGTAAATGGGCGCATCGTACCGAAGAAATCGATCGTCACTTCATCATCGTTGACTGCTTTCAGTGCATCCATCATGTACTTGGAGTTGAATGAGATCTTAAGTCCTTCGCCCTCCACGCCGTTTGTGTTCACATCTTCATTCACCGTGCCGACTTCCGGCGAGTTGGAGGACAGTTCAACGTTGCCATCCTCCACCGTCATGCGGATGACGTTGTTGCCGCCTTCCCGTGCCAGGAGGGAGACGCGGTCGATCGCATGATAGAAGCCCGAATTGTCCACAGTGACCTTCGTTTCGTAGTTTTCCGGGAACAGTCTTGAAGTATCCGGATAGTTCCCTTCAAGCAGCCTTGAAATGAAACGCATGTTGCCGTAGCTGAACAGCACCTGGTTCTGGGAGAAATGGATTTCCACTTCATCATCTGAATCAGTGATGATCTTATTCAGTTCGGACAGTGATTTTCCGGGGATGATCGCATTCATGGTTCCCATGGAGAACTGTTCGCCGCTGAGTCTGCGGAGCGCCAGCCTGTGTGAATCCGTTGCCGTGAATTTTATGCCTTCTTCATCAAACTGCCAGTTCACACCTGTTAAGACAGGGCGTGTTTCCGACATGGAAACCGCGAAGTTGGTCTGATTGATGATTGTTTTGAGGACTGTCGATTTCAGTACGATGCTTTCGTCATCATTCACTTCCGGCAGCAGAGGGTACTGGTCTGGATCATTGCCGCTCAGGTTGAATTCGGATTTTGAGGCAGTGATCTTTGTCTGGAATGAATCATTCGTTTCGAGCTGTACAAAATCACCGGAGAGTTTTTTGATGATGTCGACAAAGAATCTGCCGGACAATACGACAGCGCCGGGTTCATTAATTTCCAGGATTTCTTCATTATCAATTTCCGTAGGTATTGTGATTTCTATGGATATCTCTGAATCACTGCCCGTCAGGAGCAGCTGATTGTCCTTCACTTCCATCTTTATACCATTGAGGATGGGGAGCGTCGTCCTTGGTGATATCGCTTTTAGACAATGATTCAATTGTTCAATGAAATACTGGCGATTAATGCTGATTTTCATATGATAATGACTCCTTATTATATATATTGATAGTTAAATAAAGTAATAATAACAGTAGGTACTGTGGATTTGTGGATAAGTCGGGAAGAGCTTTGATGTGTAAGTTATCCACATGTGCATAATCTGTTGGCTCCAGTGTAACATTTATCCACACTGTGCACATCCGTCAGCTGATCTTATTTTCTATCTGTTTCAGCTCCTGCTTGAAAATTTCATCCTGGTTCAGCATCTTGGAAATCTTTTCATGCGCATGGATGACGGTGGAGTGGTCCCGTCCGCCGAAAACTTCACCGATTTTCGGCAGTGAGTAGTCGGTCAGCTCACGTGCAAGATACATTGCAATCTGCCTTGGGAAAGCGATGGATTTTGTACGTTTCTTGGATGAGAATTCCTCAATCTGGATACCGTAGAAGTCAGCGACGGCCTCCTGTATGTCAGCGACCGTAATCTTCTTCGAACTGGACTGGGTCACGAGATCTTTCAGGGCTTCTGAGACCATCTCCGGCGTCAGCGGCTGGTTCACCAGCTTCGAGTAGGCTGCGACACGCGTGAGTGCCCCTTCCAGTTCACGTATATTCGTCTGTATATGGTTTGCGATGTAGATCATCGCTTCATTAGGTATTTCGACTTCTTCCTCTTCGCATTTTTTGCGCAGTATCGCAATGCGTGTTTCGAGGTCGGGAGGGGTGATATCGGTGATAAGGCCCCATTCAAAGCGGGATCTCAGCCTGTCCTCAAGAGTCGGGATCTCCTTTGGTGTACGGTCGCTCGAAATGACAATCTGTTTGTTGTCTTCATGCAGCGCATTGAACGTATGGAAGAATTCCTCCTGTGTCGACTCCTTGCCGGCAAGAAACTGTATGTCATCAATCAGCAGCACATCCACATTCCTGTACCTGTTCCTGAAATCTTCGGTTTTGTTGTCCCTGATGGAATTTATGAATTCATTCGTAAATTTTTCACTGGACAGGTAGGCGACTTTCGCATTCGGCCGGTGTTCCAGTACATAATGTCCGATGGCATGCATCAGATGTGTCTTGCCGAGACCGACCCCTCCGTATATGAAAAGCGGGTTGTATGCTTTGGCCGGCGCTTCGGCGACGGCGAGTGAAGCGGCGTGGCTGAAGCGGTTGCCGTTGCCGATGACGAATGTCTCGAATGTGTTGTTGACATTGAGCTGGTTATGGACCGGGAAATCAGGTGTTTCCTCAGGTTCTTTTCCAACAGCCTCCGTCATTCCCTTTGTCTGATCATCTTCGGTGACGATATGAATGTCCGGTTTTTCCCCCATGACTTCATACAGCTGTTCCTGAATCAGCTGGCTGTAGTTTTTTTCAAGCCAGTCACGCTGGAACTGGGATTCGGCTTTGACAACCGCCTGGTCGTTGTCGAGATGGGTCATTGATGTTTCCTTGAACCATGTCGAATAGCTGGCGGTGGCAATCTGTTCTTCTATCCCCTTTAATGTATTGTTCCATATATCATTTAAACTGCTCATTAGGTTTGTCCTCTTTTCTTATTCACATAATCACAGGCTGTGGATAAAGATTTTCCACGAACATTGATAACTGTCCACAACTTATCAACATTCTGTGGATAACATTCGCATTCAGGACGTTTTTCCACAATTACGTAAACAGAATTATATCGAATTCACCGTATAATATCAACAGTCCAGGAGAGATATGCACAAATCCACGAGTTATCCACAAGCATATAGTTCACATCTGTTCATCTGGGGATAAACTGGCGCATAACCTGTGGAAAATATAAAAACTCCGGATTATTATCCACAGCGGGTGTGTATGATGAAAGTTATCCACAGAAATTTCCGGGGGGTTAAAAGTGAAAATTGTGTTGAAATCAGGGGGTGTTTCTGTTATTCTTTAATAGTTACAATTTTAGAAGCTTAATTTAGAAGCTATATACAGGCAGAAGTATCATGGAGGTGTATTTTAAAATGACAAAACGTACTTACCAGCCAAATAAACGTAAACACAGCAAAGTGCACGGTTTCCGTAAAAGAATGAGCACAAAGAACGGACGTAAAGTTTTGGCCCGTCGCAGAAGAAAAGGCAGAAAAGTTCTTTCAGCCTAATACCCCAAGATCATCTGAACAGGTGATCTTTTTTTATGTATATGGCGGGATATTTTATAAATGTCGCCGGATTTTGTATAATGGAATATCATATGAAAGAGCGTATTGATGATGAAGAAAAGATACAGAATTAAAAGGGAAAAAGATTTCCAGCTCGTCTTCAAGAAAGGGAAATCTTTTGCAAACAGACAATTTGTAGTCTATCTGACAGACAATCCTAAAACAGATCATATGCGTCTTGGGATCAGTGTATCCAAAAAGCTCGGCAACGCTGTGAAACGCAACAAGATCAAAAGGCGCATCCGGGTGTTTTTCCAGAAGCATCGGAATTCACTCAACCCGAGGGAATATGTCGTGATCGCCAGGCAGCCTGTCAGCCGTATGGACTACCATCAGATGGAAAAATCATTATTGCATGTGCTGAAAATCGCGAGATGTATAAAATGACACGGGGGTCACTGCCATGTACAGGATTTATAGGGAAGAAACCGTCGATCGTGCAATCGCCAGAGGTCTGGAAGAACTGAAAGTAACTGAATCGGATATCAGGATAGATGTCGAAGATGAAGGAAAACGGGGAATTTTCGGTTTCGGCAAAAAGGAGGCGGCCGTCAGACTGACTGTCATCAACCCGGAACTGAAGGCGCATGGAACCATAGAGGCGCTCATTTCAAGGGATGTTGACAAAGTCGACAGCGTCACAGCGGAGGCACCTGCTGAAAAGGGAGCAGCGCCGGAAGATACCACGGGCCCTCCTATGGAAAAAAACGGCACAACCACGGTGGAACCGTCTGGGGAAGGGACTGTGGATGATTCTGATACCGGTGCCCCTGCCAGGGACAACAAGGTACTTATGCGGGAAGCGGCGGAAAGAACAAAGTGCTATATAGACGATATCATCAGGGATATGAATATTGAAGGTACAAGCAGGACGGATATCAATGGCAATGAAATCCGGATAGACATCGAGTCGCCGGCAGCCGCCAAACTGATCGGCAAGCGGGGCGCGACACTGAATGCACTGCAGGAAATCGCCCAGAATTACTTCAATTCCATCCACAGGAGTTACGGCATCATCATCCTTGATGTCGGGGACTACAGGGAAAAGCGCAGGGAAACTCTCGAGAACCTGGCGATGAACATGTCAAAAAAGGCGCTCAGGTCAAACGGCCCGCTCAGGATGGAACCCATGCCTTCATTTGAACGCAAAATCATGCATCATGTGCTCAGTGACATTGAAAATATTGAAACATATTCAGAAGGTTCCGAGCCGAACCGCTATTTAGTGATAGAAAAGAAATAAAAGGAGTACTGCACTATGCAATTAGAAACTATATCCAGTATCTCGACCCCGGTGGGCGAAGGTGCGATCGCGATTGTCCGTCTGTCAGGCATAGATGCCGTGGAAATTGCCGACACCCTCTACAAAGGGGCGGGACCGTTGTCATCGGTGGATTCCCATACGATTAATTACGGGCATATTGTTGATCCCGAAACTGGTGAATCCGTGGAGGAGGTCATGGCGGCTGTAATGCGCGCGCCGAAGACCTATACCAGGGAGGATATAGTAGAGATCAATTGCCACGGCGGAATCCATACCGTAAACCGTGTGCTGCAGCTCACTTTGAAACATGGAGCCCGCATGGCCGAACCCGGAGAATTTACAAAACGCGCATTTTTAAATGGCAGAATCGACCTTTCGCAGGCGGAAGGTGTCATGGACTTCATCAGGTCGAAGACAACCGAGGCATCCAAGGTGGCCAACCAGCAGATGCAGGGGAGGCTCAAGACATATGTCGAAAGCCTGAGGCAGAGTATTCTGAACATCCTTGCCCAGGTGGAAGTGAATATAGACTATCCGGAATACGATGATGTCGAAGAAGCGACAACATCGTTTCTTCTGGAAGAAGCGGGAAAAGTGGAAAAGGAAATTGAAAAACTTCTGAAAAGCAGCTCGCAGGGAAAGATTTTGCGGGAAGGTCTGAGCACCGTCATCGTCGGCAAGCCGAATGTCGGTAAAAGTTCACTCCTTAATTATTTCATCCAGGACAACAAGGCGATCGTCACGGACGTCGCTGGAACAACGCGGGACATTTTGGAGGAATACGTCAATGTCAACGGCATTCCGCTCAAACTCGTCGATACGGCGGGAATCAGGGATACTGACGACATCGTCGAGAAGATTGGTGTGGAGCGCAGCCGTCAGGCACTCATCCAGGCTGAACTGATTCTGTATGTGGTAAACAACAACGAATCGCTTACAGATGAGGATATCGAAATCCTCGATTCCGTATCCGACCAGAAAGTGATCGTCATTGTGAATAAACTCGATCTCGAAACGAAGTTTGATACAGAGGATCTGGGCAGGCGCTACCCGGACATGCCCGTCGTCGGGACATCGATCATAAACAGCACGGGTGTCGACGAACTGGAGGACAGGATTGCTGAGCTGTTCTTTGAAGGCAGCATCCAGTCCACGGATTCGACTTACGTATCCAACAACAGGCACATCGGCCTGCTGGAAGATGCGAAGCGGGCAATCACCGACGCAATTGAATCAGCGGAGATGGACGTACCGGTCGATATCATACAGATCGACCTTGTCAAAACTTGGGAACTGCTTGGGGAAGTCATTGGTGAAGACGTCAGCGAACAGCTGATCGACCAGCTCTTCAGCCAGTTCTGTCTTGGAAAATAAGAGGAGGAAAACTATGACAGGAAATATGAAATATGATGTTGTGGTCATTGGTGCAGGACATGCAGGCGTCGAAGCGGGACTTGCCTCTGCGCGCAAAGGGCTTAAAACATTGATGCTGACCATTAACCTCGACAATATCGCATTCATGCCATGCAATCCGTCTGTCGGCGGCCCGGCCAAAGGAATCGTCGTCAGGGAAGTTGATGCGCTCGGCGGACAGATGGCAAAAGTGATAGATAAGACGCACATACAGATGCGGATGCTGAACACAGGGAAAGGGCCTGCAGTGCGCGCACTCCGTGCACAGGCAGACAAGACGCTGTACCAGCAGGAGATGAAACGTGTGCTCGAGGATGAGCAGAACCTGGACATCCTGCAGGGCATGGTTGATGAGATCATCGTGGAGGGTGATGTCGTCAAGGGTGTAAAAACGAACATCGGCACCGTCTACGATGCCGGAGCGGTCATCGTTACGACAGGGACATTCCTGCGCGGGGAAATCATCCTCGGGGATCTGAAATACTCCAGCGGACCGAACCACCAGATGCCTTCCGTGCCCCTTGCCGATCAGCTGAAGCAGCTCGGATTCGATATCGTCCGCTTCAAAACGGGGACACCCCCGCGCGTCAATTCGGATTCCATCGATTATTCGAAAACTGAAATCCAGCCGGGCGACGATGTGCCGAGGGCGTTCAGCTTCGAGACCACAGAGTTCATCATCGACCAGCTGCCGTGCTGGCTGACATATACTTCAGAGAATACGCACCGGATCATCAATGACAATCTGCATCTCTCAGCGATGTATTCCGGGAATATCGTGGGCACCGGTCCGCGCTACTGCCCGTCAATCGAAGATAAGGTCGTGCGTTTCAACGATAAGCCGCGCCATCAGATTTTCCTGGAGCCAGAAGGCAGGGGGACGAAAGAAGTCTATGTACAGGGGCTTTCCACAAGCATGCCTGAAAATGTCCAGCGCGATATGCTCGCTTCCGTTCCGGGCCTTGAAAACGCGCGCATGATGCGCTCCGGCTATGCCATCGAGTATGATTCACTTGTGCCGACACAGCTGTGGCCGTCACTTGAGACGAAAAAAATAGAGAACCTCTTCACCGCGGGCCAGATCAACGGTACGAGCGGGTATGAAGAGGCGGCGGGCCAGGGGCTCCTCGCCGGCGTCAACGCCGCAGCCAAGCTGCTCGGCGAGGAACCGCTCATCCTGAGCCGTTCCGATGCCTACATCGGCGTACTGATCGATGATCTCGTCACCAAAGGGACGAATGAACCCTACCGTCTGCTGACATCCAGGGCGGAACACCGTCTGCTGCTCCGTCATGACAACGCGGACCTCCGTCTGACTGAAAAAGGCCATGAAATCGGTCTGATCGGGGAAGCCCGCTACGATGCGTTCCTTGTAAAGAAACAGAATGTCGAAGCGGAAATCGACCGTCTGAGGAATATCCGCATCAAGCCGAACGAAAAAGCACAGGCTGTAATCGAGTCAAGAGGCGGAACACTACTCAAGGACGGCATCCTTGCATTCGATCTGCTCAAACGTCCGGAGATGGACTATGAATCCATCATGGAGATTCTGGAAGAGGACATCAAGATTTCCAAAGAGGAGTACGAACAGGCTGAAATCCAGACGAAGTATGACGGCTATATCGCCAAGTCCCTTGCCCAGGTCGAAAAGATGAAACGCATGGAGAACAAGAAGATTCCGGCGGACATCGACTACGACGCGGTGCATTCCCTGGCGACAGAGGCGCTTGATAAGCTGAAGAAAGTCAAGCCTCTGGATATCGCGCAGGCATCCAGGATTTCAGGCGTGAACCCGGCGGATATCTCAATCCTTCTCGTCTATATCGAACAGGGCAACATCAAAAGGGTAAACGCATGACGGAACAACAATTCGTAGACGCACTCAGAGCGCAGGGCATCGAGCTCACACAGCACCAGATCAGCCAGTTCAGGACATATTTCGAGATGTTGGTGGAATGGAACGAAAAGATCAACCTGACGGCTGTGACCGGGGAAGAGGAAGTGTATCTGAAGCATTTCTATGACTCTCTCACACCGCTGTTCAACATCGATATCAAGCAGGATGCGGATATATGCGATGTAGGCGCCGGGGCAGGTTTTCCGAGCATACCGATGAAAATCGTCCGTCCGGATCTGAAAGTCACAATCGTCGATTCGCTCAACAAACGCATCGGCTTCCTCAATGAACTGGCGGCTAATCTGGATTTAGACAGGATGCACCTTGTCCACGACCGGGCAGAGACGTTCGGGCAGGGCGCCCAGCGACACAACTTTGATATCGTGACAGCGCGTGCGGTTGCACAGTTGAATGTCCTTGCCGAACTCTGTCTGCCACTGGTCCGGACCGGGGGCGGCTTCATAGTGATGAAGGGCAAAAGGGGGCTTGCGGAGCTTGAGGAGAGCAGCTTTGCACTCGACCTGCTCGGCGGCCGGGTGCGGGAGACTTACAGTTTCGTGCTTCCCGAAGAGGACAGTGAACGGTATATACTGGATATAGAAAAAATACGCAAGACACCGAAGAAGTATCCGAGAAAACCGGGTACACCAAACAAGTCACCATTAAAATGACAGGCAGGTGAGGCAGATGAAAAAGCCTTTTTCAAGACTTTTTGGACTCATTGACAAAAGTGACGAGAAAAAAGAAGATGTGTCACTGCAGCTTCTTCCGCTGGAGAATATCGTCCCGAACCGTTATCAGCCCCGTACAGATTTTGACCGCGACCGCATAAAAGAGCTTGCGGACTCCATAGGGGAGCATGGTCTTCTGCAGCCGATCACTGTCAGACCGATCGAAGAGGGCATGTATGAAATTATCGCGGGGGAGCGGCGTTTCCGTGCGTTGAAGATGATGAACCGCGAGGAAGCGGAAGTCATCGTGAAGTATCTGACGGATACCGAATCAGCTGCAATCGCCCTCATCGAGAATATACAGCGTGAGAACCTCTCGGCCATCGAAGAGGCGAGGGCATACCAGAAGCTGCTCAAAATGGACGGCATCACACAGAAGAACCTTGCTCAGAACCTTGGCAAGAGCCAGTCGTTCATCGCCAATAAGCTGCGCCTGCTCAAACTGTCCGATGACGTGATTGGAGCGCTGCAGCGTCAGGATATTTCAGAACGTCACGCGAGAAGCCTGCTCAGTCTGGATGAAGAATCGCAGACAGAAGTGCTCGCAGATATCAAAGGCGGGAACCTGACGGTGAAGGATACAGAAACAGCCGTCAAAAACCGGCTGAAACATGCGAATGGGGAAATTGATTTCAAGGATGATGTGTCATTCATGCTGAATGACCTGAACCGTGAAATTGAAAAACTCAGAAACAGGGGCATGGATGTATCCTATGATACTTCAGAGCAGAAGGAATTCCATGAAGTGAATATAAAGATATTCAAATAAGACACTCACAGGCACTGACCCCGGTGGGTGTTTTGTTTTGGTGTCACAAATGCCGTCAGGCTGATATAATATTATGTGTGATTCCAAACAGAAATGACGGCAGTACTGCCGTTTCAGATTATGGAGGTGAAGGCATTGGCCGGAGAACTTGATGGAAGACATGGAACCCCGGGGGACGATGAAACAGTCTTCATGCTGGACATGACGGAAATCCGCCGTAATCCATATCAGCCGAGGACGGAATTCGATCCCGAAAGACTCAGGGAACTTGCCGACTCCATATCTGAACATGGTATAATCCAGCCGATCATTGTGAGGAAATCAGTCAAAGGATACGACATAGTGGCCGGCGAACGCCGGTTCAGGGCAAGCAGTCTTGCAGAGAAGGAAACCATCCCGGCCATCATCAAAGAGCTGTCGGACAGGCAGATGATGGAATTTGCAATCATCGAAAACCTGCAGCGTGAGAACCTGAATCCTCTGGAAGAGGCAGGGAGCTACCGTGAACTGATGGATGAACTCGGGCTTACACAGAGTGCCGTCGCAGAACGGCTGGGCAAATCGAGGCCGTATATCGCCAATATGCTCAGATTGCTCAACCTGCCGCACCGTGTCAGGCAGATGATCAGCGCCGGGGAACTTTCGGGGGCACATGGCAGGACTCTATTGCCGCTCAAAGATCCGCTGCAGCTGGAAACGGCAGCAAAAAGGGCAGTGGATGAGAAAATGAGCGTCAGGGCGCTCGAATCCTATGTGAAATCGCTGTCCGGACCTTCTGTAAAGAAAAGTAAGAAGGCCCCGGATAAGCCGGCTTTCGTCAACAGGTACGAAACGAGGCTCAAAGAGCGCTTCGGAACAAATGTAGAGATCAGCAGACAGCGGAAAAAGGGGACGATCTCCCTTGAATTCAGGAACGAAGAGGAATTCAAAAGGATCATTGCAATACTTGAAAATTCATAGAATGGATGTGTAAATTTGTTTTCTTTACTGGGTAACACAACAGAGGAGCCGCTTACAGTGGTTCAGCAGCTGATGACGGACTTGACAGATCCGGAACTCTGGCTTGGGCTGGGGGGGAAAGTACTTACTGCGGTTGTTCTGGTCATCGTTGCACTGATTCTGGTCAAAATTGCCAACCGGGTCATAACAAACTTCTTCAGTTATAAATCGAAGTCGAAGACCAAGATCAAGGGCAGCGAGAAACGCAACAAGACACTGATCAATGTGCTGCAGAACGCTGCCACGGTGATCATATGGTTCGTCATTGTCATGATGGTGCTTGAAACGTTCAACCTGCCGGTGCGCACACTGCTCGCCGGTGCCGGTGTCGTCGGTCTGGCTGTAGGTTTCGGTGCACAAAGCCTGGTGAAGGACATGATTACAGGGTTCTTCATCATTTTGGAAAACCAGTTCGACAAGGGAGATTTTGTCAGGATAAACTCAACAGGTACACCAATCGGGGAAGGCGAGGTCATCGCCTTCAGCCTCAGATCCACGAAAATACAGGGCTGGGAAGGCGAGCTGATAGTCGTGCCGAATGGTTCAATCAGTGAAGTGGTCAACTTCTCACGCTATAATGCGATATCCATGCTGGATATCAATCTGTCGCTTGATGAGAACATTGATGAAGTGGAAAGTATTCTCAGAAGCTATTTCGAGGAAAGCTGGAGGGATGAGGAGACCCTCGTCTCCATGCCGGAAGTCCTTGGCCTGCAGGGCATCGAAAATGGTGAATCCATCATGAGGGTAATGCTCGAAACAGAACCGATGGAGCACTTCGGGGCAACAAGGCGCATGAGAAAAAGGATTAAAAATCATCTCGCAACCAAAGGCATATATATTTCCGTTCCTAAAATGGACATTCAGGATTTCGAGGTGAATGACAAAGCAGTGGGTGATTGATATGGAAAAAGAGTACGGGATGAATGACATAGTAGAGATGAAAAAGCAGCATCCATGCGGCAGCAGACTGTTCCGTATCACACGTCTCGGCGCCGATATCAAGATCAGATGTGAACAGTGCGGCCGCGTCGTCATGATGCCGCGGCGTGATTTTGAAAAGCGGATGAAATCAGTGAAGCGAAAAAATGAAGTGTAAAGGTGATTATAAATGGCTCTGACAGCAGGAATCGTAGGATTGCCAAACGTTGGGAAATCCACATTATTTAATGCAATAACAAAGGCAGGCGCGCTTGCCGCAAATTACCCGTTCGCAACGATCGACCCGAACGTCGGTATCGTCGAGGTGCCGGATGAGAGGCTCAACAAGCTTACCGAAATGGTCGAACCGAAAAAGACCGTCCCAACAGCATTTGAATTTACGGACATCGCCGGCATCGTCAAAGGTGCATCCAAAGGTGAGGGGCTCGGCAATAAATTCCTGGCCCACATCCGTGAAGTGGATGCAATATGTCAGGTCGTCCGTGCATTCAACGATGAGAATGTCACGCATGTATCAGGCAAAGTGAGCCCTGTTGATGATATTGAAATCATCAATATGGAACTCATCCTTGCCGACCTTGAAAGTGTCGAGAAAAGACTGCCGCGCCTGGAGAAGATGGCGAAGCAGAAAGACAAGGATGCGATGGCGGAATCGGCCATACTCCAGAAGATCAAGGAAGGGCTCGAGAACGACCGGCCGGTACGTTCGATGGAGTTTTCCGAAGAGGAAGCGAAATATGTAAAGAACTTCCATATGCTCACACAGAAGCCGATGCTCTATGTTGCAAACGTGGCGGAAGAGGATATCGGAGGTACGGAGGACAACGTACACCTTGAGAACATCCGGGAGTATGCCGATCAGGAAGGGTCCGAAGTCATCGTCATCTCGGCAAAGGTCGAAGAGGAGATTGCCGTTCTTGATGAAGATGAAAAAGAAATGTTCCTTGAAGAGCTCGGCATCAGTGAATCCGGCCTGGATAAACTGATCAAGGCCTCCTATGATCTGCTCGGCCTTGCAACATACTTCACTGCAGGCGTGCAGGAAGTGCGTGCATGGACATTCAAAAAGGGTATGACGGCTCCCGAATGCGCCGGAATCATCCACACCGATTTCAAGAAAGGCTTCATCCGTGCAGAAACGGTGAGCTATGATGACCTTGTGGCAGCAGGAAGCGAAGTCAAAGCGAAAGAAGCGGGCAAAGTCCGCCTCGAAGGAAAAGAGTACATCATGAAAGATGGCGACGTCGTCCATTTCAGATTTAATGTGTAATATATATTGTAAAATGACTAAAACACTGGTATAATATCGGATTGTGAGTAATGAAAATTATTCCTTGCCTGTTTCCATTGAAACAGGCCGTTAAAGACCATAAGGAGGTGTAGAAGATGAGAGCATATGAAATTCTATATGTAATCCGTCCAGATATTGAGGAAGATGCTAAAAAAGCACTCGTTGAGCGTTTTGATAATCTATTGGCTTCAAATGGCGCGGAGATCGTCGAATCAAAAGAGTGGGGCAAACGTCGTCTTGCGTATGAAATCGAAGATTACAAAGAAGGTTTCTACCAGATCATCAAATTGAATTCTGAAGTTGAAGCAACGAACGAATTCGACCGTTTGGCCAAGATCAGCAACGATATCATTCGTCACATCGTTGTCCGCGATGAACAAGCAGAAAACAAGTAATTAAAAACACAATGGAGTTGATTACATGCTGAACCGTGTTGTATTGGTTGGTCGTCTCACAAAAGACCCCGATCTTAAAGTCAGTCAAAACAACATTTCCGTAGCAACTTTTACTTTGGCGGTTAACCGCCCGTTCACGAGTTCGAACGGCGAACGCGGTGCCGACTTCATAAACTGTGTTGTATTCCGCAAGCAGGCGGAAAACGTCAGCCAGTATTTGAAAAAAGGAAGTCTTGCGGGTGTTGACGGAAGACTGCAGAGCCGTACTTATGACAATAAGGACGGTCAGAGAGTTTTTGTAACTGAAGTAGTGTGTGACAGTGTACAATTCCTCGAACCGAAAGGGCAAGGCGGTAATCAACAACAGCAGTACAATAATAATTCTGCAGACAGCTATACGAATGCATATGGCAACCAGTCGACGGGATCAAGACCCGCACCACAGCAGTCCCGACAGGACAGGGCTGAGGAAAACCCGTTTGCAAATGCAGACGGACCGGTTGACATCAGCGACGACGATCTACCATTCTGATAGTATAGTGTCCGGAAATGATCCAAGGAGACGGGTCAGCGATAAAATAATCACAGAGGAGGAAAAATCATGGCAGGTCCAAGAAGAGGCGGTCGCCGCCGTAAAAAGGTTTGTTACTTCACAGCCAATGGCATCACGCACATTGACTACAAAGAAGTAGACCTTCTTAAAAAGTTCATTTCAGAACGTGGTAAAATTCTTCCAAGACGTGTGACAGGTACTTCCGCGAAGTATCAGCGCCAGCTCACAGGAGCAATCAAGCGTGCACGTCATATGGCACTACTCCCATACGTAAAAGAAGAACAGTAATACTACAAAAAAACTCCAGGTCACTGACCTGGAGTTTTTTTAATGTCCAAATATATTTTTCTAGAACATCTCTGAGACGACTTTCTGTTCAAGGAAGTTGAGCATATAGTCAGGGCTTCCTGTCTTCTGGTCTGTTCCGGAGAGTTTGAAGCCGCCGAATGGATGATACCCCATTACAGCTGCAGTACATCCACGGTTCAGATACAGGTTGCCGACATGGAATTTCTTCTGTGCCTTAATCCAGTTTTCACGTGTATTCGTGATGACTGATCCTGTCAGGCCGTATACAGTATTATTGGCAATTTCAAGCAGTTCGTCAAAGTCTTTCGCTTTTGCGAACGCAACGACCGGACCGAATATCTCTTCCTGCATGATGCGTGCCTTCGGATCAAGGTCTGCGAATATCGTCGGCTGGATGAAGTAGCCTTTTGAATCATCCGTCTCTCCGCCGATTTTAAGCGTACCTTCCCCTTTGCCGATATCGATATAGCCTTTGATCATGTCGAACTGTTTCCTGCTGATGACCGGTCCCATATACGTTTCATCCACCGGGTTGCCTACGGTCAGTTCTTCTGTCAGTTCAACGGCCTTTTTCAACACTTCGTCATACACATCTTCATGGATGACTGCACGGGAGCCGGCTGAACATTTCTGTCCCGCAAAACCGAAAGCGGAACTTACGATGGAATCTGCCGCAAGGTCGAGGTCGGCTGTTTTGTCCACGATGATCGTGTCTTTACCGCCCATCTCTGTAATGACTCTTTTCAGGAAATGCTGTCCTTCCTGAACGACTGATGCGCGCTCGCTGATCCTTAGACCGGTAGACTTGGAACCGGTGAAAGTGATGAAGTGGGTCTTATGGTGGTCGACCATATAGTCGCCGATCACTCCGGGATCCCCTGTAACAAAGTTTACGACACCTTTTGGCAGACCTGCCTCCTCAAACACTTCCATCAGCTTATAGGAAATGAGGGGTGTATCTTCCGCCGGCTTCAGCAGGACGGTATTCCCGGCGATGATTGGTGCCACAGTCGTTCCTGTCATGATTGCGAATGGGAAGTTCCACGGAGAGATAGTAACGCCCGTGCCCATCGGCTGATAGAAATATTTGTTGTGTTCCCCTTCGCGGTCGAGTACCGGCTTGCCGTCAGCCAGTTCCATCATCGATCTGGCATAGTATTCTATGAAGTCAATGCCCTCGTTCGTATCACCGTCAGCCTCGTTCCATGGCTTACCTGCTTCATGAACCATCAATGCTGAAAATTCATGTTTGCGCCGCCGGATGATTGCTGCAACCCTGATGAGAAGTTCAGCGCGATCTTTAGGATCCCACTCGCTCCATGTTTCAAATGCCTCTCCCGCAGCCTGGAATGCTGCATCGATGTGGCCCTGTGTCGCCTTTGAGACGTGTCCGACAGCCTGTTCCTTATCTGATGGATTATAGGAAGTGATCTGGTCGTCCGTTTCTATATGCTCGCCGCCGATGATCAGCGGACGTTTGACGCCGAAGTCATTTTTAGCGTTTTCCAAAGCAGCTTTGAATGCTTTTTTGTTTTCCTCCTGTGTAAAATCTGTAGCTGGTTCTGCACTGTAAGGTAGTACCATCTATGAATCCTCCTCATTATTTTGCATATACTTTTCAGCAAAGTACTGAATTGGCTATTTGGAAGTATTTTTATCCCAAAACACTATTCATATACCCGATTTCAGGAAATTTATTTATCAAATAACAGATCAACTCAAAATCTAACGTAAAATAATTGTAATTTGTTATCTTTTGTATATATTTATATTTTCTTTATAATGAAGTTGAAAACGCTTTATAAAAATTATGTCTGGAGGTATGGAAACGTGATCAAAAAATTGGCCGGGGTGATGCTTTACGTGGACAATCAGGAAGAGGCTGTAAAGTTTTGGAGAGACGGACTCGGGTTTACGGTCGTGTCGGAAGAGGAGCTGCCGGAAGGGTACAAAGCGGTTGAAGTCGCACCGGATGGAAAATCTGAAACATCCATCACGATTTTCGAGAAAGCATTCATCAGAAAGTACAGCCCGGAACTGGGGATGGGCACACCTTCTTTGATGTTTGAGACGGAGGACGCCGGGGCACTGTATGAAGATATGAAAAGCAAGGGGATTACAGTAGGTGAGATGACGGAGATGGCCGGCAGCAAAGTATTCAACTTCAAAGATGGGGAAGACAACTATTTCGCAGTATCGGAATCTGACTAGAATATGAAAGAGGCCGGTCAAAACTGATCGGCCTCTTTCATATCATCGTTCCTCATCATTGAGTCTGATGACCTGTTCACCATCAATATCTCTTTTGAAACTGTAGTCCCTGTCTTTCTCATCAGGGCTTTTATCGATCAGTTCACGGCTGTCCTCTCCGGGCCTTTGCTCTTCTTCAGGTGAAACCTCTTCAGCCAGCTCGGGATGGTTATGGGTGTCGACCAGATGCTGGTTTCTCCGGTCGTCCATCTTGTACTCATTGATGACCGTATCCTTGTTGCCGAAGTTGAAGTCATCCCGGCTGTTTTTGAGATAATCCGGTTCCATACGGTGTTCGATTTTTTCTGCATCGGTTTCCTCCCTGTCGGTTTCGACAGACGGATCCACTGTGATGTGTTCATCGGTGCCTTCGCCGTATGCCATCTGTTCATCGTCCTCAATCAGTTTTCTGCTGTGGTCATGAGTTTCACGCGATTTGTCCAATGTGACCCCCTCCTCGTTTCCCGGATTGTGAAACTGTCCGGAAGAATCTTTACTGTCATTATCCTCATTTTCCCGGGAAATATCCTGTCCGGATGATCCGCCATTTTCTGTCCTGTCTGCAATGTCATCGTGTGCTGTAACCCCTGCAACACCGGCAGCACCGGCTGTGCCGCCCGCCGTCATATTCGCAGCATCCTCCCTGTCCTGTTCGTCAGGCTCCATCGCATCAGGAGTATCATCCACCACAGGTTCTTTGGCAATTGCCCCCGAACCCTGCCTGTCCACATAGAGGAGGATGTTGCCGCGGTCGAGTTCACCTCTGAATTTCTGTTCACTCTGATGGTCGAGGTCTAAATCTGCCATGACCCGTTCTTTTGCATCATCTGATGAAAAGAACGATACAATCTTGTCCCATGCCGTGCCTTCTGCTGATTTGATATTGATGTTCGTGTATTCGAAAGAAGATTTTTCAAGAGGATTTTTGGAAACGACGGTGATGGTTTCTTCCTGTATACCATCGGTTTTCAGTTGTTCTATCCTGCCGAGCAGCTCATCTTCACTTTGGTATGTTTCAATATTATGCATGATAGATTCCTCCAATTTTCATCATAATGTTCATCTTCGGATTTCAATTCATATATTAAATATCTACCCTGAACCGCTCAATATAAACTATCATGCAGTATTGCAACCCTGCTGCCGGAATATAGCAGAAGCTTGATATCAAAAAGAATATTTTGCCAAAATTGATCTTATTATGTAAAAAAGGATATGAATACTGGTATTAATAATTCAGTTGATATACTATTAAAATGTAATTACTGTTCACTCATCAAAAAAGGAGATATTTGAATGCTGGTTTCAGGTTTTAACAATTTAAATTGTGAAGGCGGAGAGGGAAAGTGCAAAGTCTTGAAAATTCAGCAATACGTCTATTAATGTTCAATCAGTACAAAATCATGAGTCTACTAAGCAGTAACGATGAAGAGGATTCTTATGATTACTACCAGGACATCATTGTGAATGGCATTGAAAAGAAATACCCGGTTCTTCTGGAGTCTATAAGTTTCGGCGGGGATGGCGTTCCGATCAAAGTATCGGAGGATGTGGAACTGATTCTTGAGATTTTTTGTAAAATCCAGGGTTCGATGCGAAAACTGGATGCTCGAATACAAAGGGAAATCAAAAAGGAATATCACGTATACTTTGACGGATTTAATGCCTGTAATGATATCGAACAGCCATATTATACCTATTATGAGTTTTTACAGAAATACAAAGAAGTGAAGCTGCCCCAGAAAGGGAACGGACAGGGCGGGCTGACGCTCCACCATTACAATCAGATGATGAACAGTTACATGAAACACGGCTCAGATGAAACATTGGACGAAGCTGAAATCAGGAGCATATGCATCCAAAAAGGGCAAGAGGCTGGAGTTTCGGAAGCCATACTCGTGGATTTTACGGATCCGGGGTACCCGGTTCCCCTCCAGCTGGTCAAAGAGGATAAAGCATATCACCTGGAACCAAAACAGGCCGATACGGAGTAATATCCGTACGGCCTGTTTTCTTTATGGATTACCTGTCGTGGTTGTCTGTCAGATCGGCCTCTGAGGAAGCGGTGGTGCCTTCAGCCTCCTCGGCGCGTGTCTGCAGGATATCATCGTCATAATAGATCAGGTAGTTCCCTTCGCTGATCTTGAACAGATATTTCTCAATCTCATCTTCACCGAGGTCGAAGTTGTTGAGGAAACGTTCGGCAGTTTCATTATTGGAGAGAATCTCCCTCAGGCCCCTTTCATGGGTGATGTGGGAGTGGAAGTTGACCTCTGTGTAATCCAGGGCCTTGAACTCCATGTCGTCGCGTCCGAGAAGGTGTATGTCCTCTTCATAATAATCGTCGTACTTCAGCTGTTCAATCCGGTCAAGTACAGCCTCCTGATCATCATACAGCTCAAAATAATTCATAAATGCGCCCTCCTGTGAGACTTCTGTTAAGTATAGTGGACTATTCCCCCGGCCCTTTACTTCCAAACACTCCGGGACTATGGTACAAAGTGTAAAGAAAGCCGAAAACTTTGTTGTAACCGCGCCGCTTTTTTGTTATCATTTATAATTAATTATTTTATTTCATTTCATTTCATATAATCATAATAATATGGATTATGAGTTTCTAGGCTTTACCCTAAATGAAGCTACTATGAAATCACAATTGGATACGCGGTCACTGACTGTATTTTGATTGTTCCTATCATATATCTCTTTAAGGGTGCAGGATTAAAAAATAGGAGGCAATAAGAATGTGGGAAAGGAAGTTTGAAAAAGAAGGGTTGACATTTGATGACGTGCTGTTGGTACCGGCACATTCGGAAATACTGCCCAAAGAGGTTTCGCTGTCTGTACAGCTGTCAGAGAGCATCAAGCTGAACATACCGGTACTCAGTGCAGGCATGGATACAGTCACTGAATCTGCCATGGCGATTGCAATCGCGAGAGCGGGCGGGCTCGGTGTCATCCATAAAAATATGTCCATAGAGCGCCAGCGTGATGAAGTCGAGAAGGTCAAACGTTCGGAGAACGGTGTCATAAAAGATCCGTTCTTCCTGACGAAGGAGGAGCAGGTGTTCGCAGCCGAGCATCTGATGGGCAAATACCGTATTTCCGGTGTGCCTATCGTGAATAACCCGGAAGAGAAGAAACTGATCGGAATCATCACCAACCGTGATCTCAGGTTCATCGAAGACTACTCAAAACCGATCGACGATGTCATGACCAAGGAAAACCTGGTTACTGCGGGTGTCGGCACGACACTTGAGCAGGCTGCTGAAATACTGCAGAATCACAGAATCGAAAAACTTCCGCTTGTTGATGAAAGCAACATTTTGAAAGGGCTCATCACAATCAAAGATATAGAGAAAGTCATTGAATTCCCCGAAGCAGCCAAAGACAGCCAGGGGCGTCTGCTTGTCGCTGCGGCGATTGGCATCGCAAAAGAAACCGAAAAACGTGCAAAAGAGCTCGTTGAAGCGGGTGCGGATGCACTCGTCATCGATACTGCACACGGCCATTCCGCCGGTGTCCTTTCAGCCATCAGAGACATCCGTGACAAATTTCCTGAAGTCACATTGATTGCAGGAAATGTAGCCACTGCTGAAGGTACACGGGCATTGATAGAAGCCGGCGTGGACGTTGTCAAAGTGGGAATCGGGCCAGGTTCGATCTGTACCACCCGCGTCGTTTCAGGCGTCGGTGTGCCACAGATTACCGCCGTCTATGATGCTGCCACAGAAGCGCGCAGACACGGCAAGGCGATCATCGCCGACGGCGGCATCAAACTGTCCGGGGACATTGTCAAAGCTCTGGCAGCCGGCGGACATGCAGTAATGCTCGGCAGCCTGCTCGCAGGTACGACGGAATCACCGGGAGAAACGGAGATCTTCCAGGGAAGACGCTATAAGACATACCGGGGAATGGGGTCACTGGGGGCCATGGAGCAGGGCTCCAAAGACCGCTATTTCCAGGAGGATTCAGAAGCGAAGAAATTCGTTCCGGAAGGTATCGAAGGACGCACGGAATACAAAGGTCCGCTCAGCGATACTATCTATCAGCTTATGGGTGGTTTGAAATCCGGTATGGGTTATACGGGTTCTAAAGATCTTGAAGCATTGAGGGAAGAGGCACAGTTCATCAAGATTACAGGTGCGGGTATGATCGAAAGCCATCCGCATAATGTACAGATCACTAAAGAATCTCCAAACTACACTAGATAAGAAGGGAACAGTTGAAAGATGGAAATGGCGAAAGAGCAGGAACTTATTCTAGTCATCGATTACGGCAGCCAGTACAACCAGCTGATCACCCGCCGTATCAGGGATCTCGGGGTCTACAGTGAACTCCATAATCCAAGCATTACAATCGAAGAGATAAAAGCACTGAACCCGAAAGGCATCATACTCTCCGGCGGACCGAAATCCGTGTATGCAGATGATGCATATACCGCAGACCCGGCGATTTTCGAGCTGGGTGTGCCAGTGCTTGGCATATGCTACGGCATGCAGCTTTTGACCCAGATGCTCGGCGGTGAAGTTGTACCTTCAGACGAAAAGGAATTCGGGTCTACGGAGATCAATATCAATACAGAGTCCACGTTGTTCAAAGGCCTCTCTGAGATGGAGACCGTGCTCATGAGTCACAGCGACAAAGTGACACGCATCCCCGATGCATTCGAGCAGATTGCCCAGACACCGCTTTGCAAATATGCAGGAATCAGGCATAAGGAAAAAGACATCTACGGTGTCCAGTTCCATCCGGAATCCAAGCACTCTGTAAACGGTGATACATTCCTTAAAAACTTCATCCGCGATATTGCAGGATGCCATGGTGAATGGTCCATGGACAACTTCATCGACATCGAAGTCGCGAAGATCCGTGAACAGGTCGGCAACAGCAAGGTCATCTGTGCCATGAGCGGCGGTGTAGACTCCTCCGTTACAGCAGTGCTGATGCATAAGGCCATCGGCGACCAGCTGACATGCATCTTTGTCGACCATGGCCTGCTCCGCAAAGGTGAAGGCGACATGGTGATGGAACAGTTCGGAGAAGGCTTCAACATGAACATCATCAAGATCGATGCCAAAGACCGCTTCCTCGGAAAGCTCAAAGGAGTCTCCGATCCGGAGCAGAAACGCAAGATCATCGGCAATGAATTCATCTATGTATTCGACGACGAAGCCGCAAAACTAAGAGACGCGGATTTTCTGGCACAGGGCACACTCTATACAGACATCATAGAATCCGGTACAGAAACCGCAACGACCATCAAATCACACCATAATGTCGGCGGACTGCCGGAGGAAATGCAGTTCGATCTCATCGAGCCGCTCAACACTCTATTCAAAGATGAAGTCAGGCAGCTCGGCATCGAACTCGGCATCCCGGAGCACCTCGTGTGGAGACAGCCATTCCCCGGACCGGGGCTCGGCATCCGCGTGCTCGGGGAAATTACAGAGGAAAAACTGGAAATCGTCAGAGAAAGCGACTGGATTCTGCGTGATGAAATCGCAAAAGCAGGACTCGATCGCGAAATTTGGCAGTATTTCACAGTCCTCCCCGACATCCGCTCCGTCGGCGTCATGGGCGACTACAGGACATACGACCATACAATAGGCATCCGTGCTGTAACCAGCATCGACGGCATGACAAGCGAGTTCGCCAAGATCGACTGGGACGTCCTTGAGCGCATCTCCAAACGGATAGTGAACGAAAGCAAGCACATCAACCGCGTCGTCTACGACGTAACAAGCAAGCCACCGGCAACAATCGAGTGGGAATAAAGTAATAATACAAATTGAAGTGAAAACGTTGATTTAACAGCATTTTAAGCTTTTTAAAATGGATAGAAATTATTTATATCTACTTGATTCCCCACCAAAATTCCCACCAAGACGTGTGGGGATTTTTTTGATTAATTATATATAAAAAGTTATCATAATTTTAATGGCATTAAATGTTATAATAAAAAGTTTTAATTGATTTGTTTATCATTGCCAGCATATTAATGATAAAGTAGCATAATAGATTTTTAGTGAGGTGTATTTATGGATACAGTAATAAATGATGAGATAACAAAAGTGTTAGAAAGTTTTAATGATAAATATTACATAGATAAAGAGATAAATAAGAATAAAATCATTCAAGATTTAAACAATTACGATCATGACTTAATAATGTCAATATTACAAAATGAGACTTTGGATAATTTGTTTACGCAAAAGATTATGGATACAAAAATACTGAAAATTAATAACTTAATAAAAGTATTTGAAATGGATCAATATTGGAAAAATTCTTATACAAAATATACAAAGAAAATTGGCTTAACTAGTAGTGGAAAGTTTTTGGAAGAAACCTCAGATGTGATATTGGATTTTCCTTATAAAGATACTGTGTTAAAAGCGAGTATGACTAAAGAAGATAATGATAAAAATGATTTAACTCCAAGTGAACCCTTTTTAAACGAAGTTATAGCTAAAAATGAAATAGATGTTTTATTAGATAAGAAAATTTTGTCAAACGCAAAAAAATATAGTGAAGAAGGAGCAGAGGAGGTAAGTAGTTATAATGGTGAGAGTTTACTTATAAAAGGTAACAATTTATTAACGTTGCATTCAATAAGCAATAGATTCTTAAATGATTTTGATGTGATTTATATTGATCCACCATACAACGTTACATCTTCAAATAATACGTTTTCTTATAATAATCGTTTTAATCATTCAAGTTGGTTAGTGTTCATGAAAAATCGCCTTGAGATTGCAAAAAAATTATTAAAAAAAGATGATGGTGTGTTAATTATTGCAATTGATGAAAATGAGGTGAACTATCTAGGTGTTTTATTAGATGAATTATTCCCAGATTATGAAAATCATTTAATCACAGTAATACATAATCCAAGAGGTGTTCAAGGAACAAATTTCTCATATAGTAATGAATTTTTATATTTTGTATTTCCTGAAGGCAAAAAGGTTATAGAAGATCGTAAGCTTTTAGATAGTGAAATTAGTTTGTCGAACTTAAGAAACTGGGGAGGAGAATCTCTGCGGACAGATGGCAGAAATACATTTTTCCCAATACTAGTTGATTTAGATACAAATGAAATAGTAGGTTTTGGAGAAATAGTAGAAGATGATACACACCCTAAACAAACAGAAATCAAAGAGGGCGTAGCTTATGTCTATCCTATTGATACTAAAGGTATTGAGAGAAAATGGAGGTATGCTCGACAAACTATTGAAAGTATACAAGAAATGCTTCATGTAGTGAAGAAAAATAATAATAGATACGAAATTATGTTAGGAAAGAACTTTGGACAATATAAGACAGTTTGGCAATCTCCACTCTATGATGCTAGTGTCCATGGTAAGCAACTATTAAAGAAATTGGTTCCTAATGCGGACTTCTCGTTTCCTAAATCAATTTATTCAGTTTATGATGCATTATATTCTGTAATAAAATATAAAAAAAATGCTAAAGTATTAGATTTCTTCTCTGGGTCAGGCACTACTGCACATGCTGTTCAGATGTTAAATAAAGAAGATAGAGGTAATAGAACATTTGTGATGATAGAGCAAATGCCTTATATAGAAACTGTTCAAATACCTAGATTGTTAGCTAAAGATGAATCTAAGAAAGTAACACCTTTTATATATATCGAATTAATGGAGAAGAGTAGAGGTTATATTCAATCTATAATGGATGCAGAAGATACAAGCGAGTTAATAGATATATATTCTCGTATGTTGGATAATGTTGATTTAAATTTCCAAGTTGATTTACAAGAGATTCAAGAATCATTATGGCAGAACCCATTTAAAGAACAAAAGATGATACTTATAAAGATTATTGATAAAAATCAACTTTATTACAATTATTCAGAAATTGATGACGCAAATGTACGTGATCTAATTTCAAATAGTGATTATGCATTTAATGACTCATTTTATAGTGAAGATGAGGTGTAAAGATGGTGATTAAAAAAAAATATAAAAAGAAATTATCTTTACCTTTACTAGAAGAATTAGAAAATTTAAATATGAGCTTATTCAATAGTAATTTAGATTGGGAATATCCATTTTATTTACAACAGAATATGATTCATTCATTTAGGGGGTATCAACAAGAAGCATTGAGATACTATCATTACATTCAAAGTGATGAAAATTTTAAATATAGAAATATTAATCATGTATTATTCAACATGGCAACGGGGTCAGGAAAAACGGACTTGATGGCAGGATTAATTTTATATTTATTTTATGAACACGAATATCAAAATTTTTTATTCTTAGTTAACACCAATAGTGTTTTAAACAAAACGATTGATAATCTCACTGAGACCGCATCAAAAAAATACCTATTTAACAATCCAATAGAAATTGATGGTAAAAAAATTACTATTAAAACGGTAGAAGTATTTCCTAAAATTCAAGAGGAAAACACTATTTATTTAAAATTATCATCAGTCCAACGTGTTGCTGGAGATATTTATACGCAAAGTGAAAACTCAATGAGTGAACAAGACTATGCTAGAAATAAGGTAGTAATCTTAGGCGATGAAGCACATCATTATTCTGCCTCAACTAAAGCAGAAAAAGAATCAGAGCGGTCATGGGAAAAGGCGATTAATACGATTCTGCATGCCCGTAGAGATAACCAGCTCTTAGAATTTACAGCCACTATTGATTTAGATAATAAGAATATTTATGAGAAGTATCGAGATAAGGTCATTTATCGTTATGCTTTAGATCGATTTATACATGATCGATTCTCAAAAAATGTGAAACGTATTCAGTCGGGTAATACAGATGAACAAAATATGTTAAGAGTCATTCTATTAAGCGAGTATAGACGCCGTTATGCTTTGGAGCAACACGATACTTATATAAAGCCAGTAATCATGTTTAAATCTCAAAAAATTAATGATTCAAACGAAGCAGAAACACTATTTAATCAACTTATAGAAGAATTATCAGTTGAAAAAGTAATTAACTTTTTAGAGAGACAAGGGCAAATGAGTGACGATGTTTCTAGCGAGACACTTGCAATGGCCCGCGAATATTATTTAAGAAATAAAGAGATATTATATGAAATCATCCAAGACATTAAAAGGGAATTTTCATCGAATCGTGTTATAAATGCAAATGATAGTGATCGTGGTAAAGGTATGTTAGAAAAAGGACAATACGAAGCTTTAAATAGTTTAGAAAGTCCTGAGAATCTCAATCGTGCAATATTTGCGGTTGCTAAGTTAACAGAAGGTTGGGATGTTCTTAATTTATATGATATTGTGAGGATTAGTAATCCATCAACAGTGAAAGGGAATAAAAAGTCCACAAACTCTGAAGCACAACTGATTGGTCGAGGTGCTAGGTATAATCCTTTCTTTCTTAACAACCAACAGTCATATCAAAGAAGATTTGAAGATGATAGTAAAGATAGTCTTTTATTAGAAACCCTCCATTATCATACACTTAATGAACCTCAGTATTTAAAAAATCTAATTCAATCACTCGATGATATAAATTTACCAACAGGTGAAGATAAGAAAAATCCTCTACTTGATGTGAAAGTTAAGAAAAGCTTTAAGGATACAGATGTTTGGAAGTATGGGTATATATATTATAATAAAACGGTTCAGTTGAGTGCAGATGATTTTAATGGTTTAGATAAATATGGTATTGATAATATTAATGATATTTATATTCCTTGGTTCTCTTCTGTTCAGGAATTTGGATATAGTGACAAAACAATATATGAGGATACAGAAAAAACTACTAGTATTAAATTATCTATAGATAAAAGATATATAAAAAAGGCAATGAGCAAAATTTCTTTTTATCATTTTAGTAACCTTAAAAATTATGTACCCAAAGTTGCCTCTAAAGAAGAATTTTTATCAAAGAAATGGCTAAATATTTACAATAGAACAATTTATGTTACTGGACCTGTTACAATGTCAGAAAGTGATATAACACCATACCAGAAATTAGAAATTTTAGAGCGCTATTTGTTGGAAACTGCTCAAAAAATTAAAAAAGGCTATTCATATAAACGAGGAACGAATCAATTTATTGGTTATCCAATCAAAGACTATATTTCTAATTATAAAAAGAGAGTACCTAATTATGATACTTCACAGTTATATTTATCCAAAAGTCCTCAACATGTCGAAAGATATGAAATTAAAGAAGATTTCTATGCATATGATACCGCAATCATTAATCTGACTGAGAAACAATTAATTGATCGTATTAGTGAGCGTGTTGAAGAACTTAAAAAAGAATATGAAGAAGTTTATTTAATCCGAATGGATGAAAATATGCATAGAGAATCTGCGAAAAATCATAAATTAATGTTACATCAGTTTGATTATACAACTTATGAAATGAATATAGAGGGATTTCAACCTGACTTTATACTTTATTTAAAGAATGCCGAATTTTTTATTCAAGTGTTTATAGAACCGAAGGGGCCAGTGCACCTCGAAAGAGAACAGTGGAAAGAAAAGCTGTTAAACTACATTAATGAAAATGAGGCAGAAATTATAATTGATGATAATGTTGAGGGGGTTAAAATTAAAGGGCTTAAATTTTATACTATGAATGACGGCCGTGGGACCATAAAACAATTAGGACAAATTACTTTAAGTAAAAATTTTGAAGGACTCACAATGTATCAACAAGAAGATTTTGATATTTAAATTTTGGGGGTTAATAATGGCGCTAGAACATCATCTTAAAGCAGAGATTTGTGAAATTCGTAAAAAGTAATATAGAACCAATGGAATAAGGTGATTGGGTAAATATGAAAGAGATTGCTAAATAAGCAACCTCTTTCTTTTTTTATGAATATACTCTTAACGTCATTTCTTGTGACATTGCGCGATGATATAAAGCGACAGTATTATCTTGTACCCTTTCTTCATGTCTGCTTATATGTTCTTGTCCCTTCCAATCTGCTCTTACTATATTTAACAAGTTATTATCATAATCAACATTAAATTTTAAATAATCAAGTATATCCTCAATATGATCGTATAATTCCTCTGATATTTCGTAACCAAGTCCGTAATATGGGACAGTTTTGTAAAAATCTTTTATATTTAGTATTAAATTTCTCAAATCGGTATTCACCCATTTTTCTACAAGTAAGTTTTTGAATTTTTTCATATTAATTTCTTTTTGACCATTCCAAAAATCTACAAAACTTTGTACTATTTTATCTTTATGACTTGTCCAAAAAAAATAAATTAACTTATCATACTTCTTCTGAAACTTTTCAATATCTTTATTAGTGAAGTGTTCTTTTTGCTTTCCAGATTTAAAAATATGCTCAATATATAATCGGAAAGATGTATATAAAGCACTGAACTGTAAAGTGGATTGTAATGCTATAGAGCAATCGTTGATATTAGAGTCTGTGTTACAATATTCATTCCAATATATTTCACTAGGAATAGTTATCAAACTATAAGCAACATATTGATAAAACTTGAAAACTAACTTGTCAATTTCTTCAGAAGATTCACCGAAAATAATTTTCCCACTTTTTACATTAAATACTTTGCTTATTATTGATAACTCATTATCTGTTATAAATGTTGTTCTTGTTTTAAAGAGTTTTCCATTTTCTATTGCGCTCACAACATCTTTACTAATAAAAGTTAATTCATCTGAACCTAAGTCAGATTGAGTTAATCCCCTTTTTTTTCTCATATATTTAATACGTTTTCCAATAATTCTATAAACAATATCTTCTAATGATTCGTATCTTCCATTCATTATTAATCACCTCTAAAAATTTTCGGAACAAATATAAGCAAAATTCACAAAATTTATTCTGATTACAAAAATACTATGACAACTTAGAATAAAAAGTAACAAAGATAAGCGCTTATCTTTAAATTAACAAAAAAGAAAGGACTAGAGTAAATACATGACAAAAAAACTATTAGAATTTCAAAATTTTGAGGCAGAGCGATTTTTAAAGGATAAAACGTTGTTAGCGATGAAATCAGAAGTACTAAAAAATCAAAATAGAGAAAACATTGGAGCAAAATATACAATTATAGTTTGGGAAGATAATACTAAATATAAGGATGAAAGTGTATCTAATGTAGGTGACACCTATAATGTCAAAATTGAAGGTAAAGAACCTTTGGATATTGACAAACCAGTGCAGGTAAAACTAGTGAATCCTGTTGGCAAGGTCTGGGGGGATTTTAACAGTAATTTATCTTTGTCTGCTTCTGATCTTAGATTCATTGAAGGTAAGGTGAAAGATGATGGCACATCTTAAACGAAGTTTGAATGGCGGTCCTGGTCTGAAGTTGGTACCAAAAATTATTTGGATTAGTTTAATCATAGCAATTGCGATTACTATTCTAAAAAAAACAACTATGATTTTAATAAATGAAGTAAGTTATGAACCTATTATAAATTTGTTGAGTTATGTGATTCAAAGTGCTTTCTGGATTCAAATAGTAAGCTATTCGTTAGTGTTTATTTATATATTCTGGATCTACATTAGAGAGATTCGATTTTATATAACAGAAGACCCCGTTTATTTAGTAATCAATCGCAGGCTGGATTATTTTCTACAGAATGTAGGCATATATATGAAATACAGCAAAAATAAAGTTATGATACCAAAAGTTAGGCGTGTTAAAGAAGAGAATATAAAAGCCTTTGAAATTGAAATAATTGGTGATAAAAAAGAAAAAATGCTAGCGCTTAATAGCTCCTTAAATTCATATCTATCTCAAAAGCATGCAGAGTATAAAATCATTGAAAGCTACGAAAAAGAGGGATGGGTGCGTTATATCTTAGCGCCTGATTATCTTGCTGATCAGCTAGAGGGTGATTCGGTTGGACTATAAAATACCGCTTACTAAATCAATAGAATATGATTGCTCAACACATATCAATATACTGCTAGCAGGTTCTAGGGGCATGGGTAAGAGCTGGTTTGGTATGTATTTAATATTGAAACTAGCTCAACTGGAACCCTCGACACAGATTCATGCAATTGATTATAAACAAAGTGATATTAGTCGATTGCACGAGATTTTGCCTGAAGAAAGAGTTGCAATAACTAAGGAGCAAATTTTCTCTTTGCTAGAAAATTTTGTTTCATTGATGAAAAAGAGGGCTGACTTTGTTAACGATAGTACTAGTTTTGGCTCTACAGCTAACGATTTAGGTATGCCATTATTTTATTTAATTTATGATGAATTCGGGGCATTTACTCAAACTTTGACTAGTAAAGAAAAGAAATATCATGATGATTTAATTAGTCAAATTGTACTATTAGGGCGTCAATATAACTTTGGACTATTGGCTATTATGCAACAAGCGTCTGTAGGAAATTCTGGATTGAATTCAAGTATTAAAGAGCAATTTGGATTAATAGCACATATGGGGTCTGCTTCATCTGCAGCGTATAGGCAAACCTTTGGTGAATCAATAGAAGTACCAAATTTAAAACTGGAACGGGGACATGGGTTTCTATGGTTGCAAGGTTTAACTACTAACGGCAATGTTTATCCGTTTGCATCACCAAATTTATCGAAAATTGATTTATGGGAAACTTTTAAGAAGTCATTTTATTATCAAAATACTATTGATTATTTAACCTTGATTGAAGATAAGACCTGATTTTTAGAGCGGTGTGGCGAGAGCCACAACCGCTCAGGCCGATAGGCCGTTAACTTGATAAACGTCATACAATAGAATCAAAAGGTGAATAGATGACAGAGGACAAGAAAAAGTTCCCCAATAATATTCCTAAGATTTTTGAAAAAACATTAGTGAAATCTTATCGATATGGTGAGACGTTAGAAATGACAACTTCAATTGGTAAGCAGACAATCATGGTGCTACCTGGTAAAAGGTATGTGGTACTTGAAACTGGAGAGATAAAAGATATGGATGTTTCTTCAGAAAGTAGACAAGACAATTTAAAATCTGTAAAAAATACAATGAAGAAGTTGAGAAGACTAATTGGTCATAATTTTCATGGTAGGAAAAATGAATTATGGATTACCTTAACTTATAAAGAGCATATTACAGATACTGAAAAAGCTTATAACCATTTCAAAGTTTTTATCAAAAGAATGAGAAAAGCATATGGGAAATTGGAATACATTTCAGTAATTGAACCTCAAGCTTCTGGGAGATGGCACTATCATGTGTTGCTTAAGAAAGATGACGAAAGTGAATTATATATACCAAATAAAGAGTTATCTTTATTTTGGGGAAGGGGTTTTACTAAAACTAAGAGATTAAAAAGTTCAGATAAAGTAGGTAATTATGTGGTGGCTTACTTGTCAAATTTAAAAATACCAGAAGAAAACGCAACGGAGGATAAAAAGTATATAAAAGGTGCTCGTCTTTATTTATATCCTAAAGGATTAAGGATATACAGGTGTTCGAGAAATATAATACAACTTTATGAAGAGACGGGGATAAAAGAAAGTATTTTAAAAAAGAATAACGTAAATCTAGAAAAAAATCAAATTATTCCAAAATGACTAAACATCTGAATCCAGTAGGTAATGAGATTATCTATGTCACGGAATTTTATAATGATTTGAAAGATTGAGGTGAATCTCATGAATAAAACAGTCACTAAAGATGATCTTATAGAATTAGGCTATCCGACACACACGTCTATCACTGTTATTAGACAAGCAAAAGATATTATGATACAAAAAGGGTATCCATTTTACAATAACAAAAGGCTCGGTAGGGTGCCTGTAAGTGTTGTTGAATCAATTTTAGGTGTTTCACTTCACAAGGAGACATCGAAAAATGGGAAAAACTAAATATGCATGTGTTTATACTGATGATAAAGGGAAGTTTTATTATCAAACAGAGCTGGGTATAGATCGAATTACAGGAAAAAGAATTAGAAAAAAAGGACGAAAAGATCAGTATGGTGTTCCTTTTAAAACTGCGAGAGATGCATATCGAGAGCTGACTAGAATTAAAAATGAGTTTCACCAAGTTAAGAGTTACTCTAACTATAATATGACTTATCGACAGTTTATGAATGATGTATATATCCCAGCGTATAAAACTGAAGTAGAGGAAAGTACGTTTATAGTAAGAAAGAGAGCATTTCATCATTTACTCGAACGTTTTGGAGATATTCCATTGAGGTCTATTACTATAGACCAAGTCCAAAGTTTCAAGACGTTTCTGCTCTCCAAAGATGCTTGTGGTTATTCACAAAGTTATGCTGGATTGTTGTTCGGAACACTTAGGCAATCCTTGGAGATGGCAGTGAACTTAAACTATCTTGATTATAATATCTCAAAGAAAGTTAAAGCAATCCCTAAAGCTCGAACAGTTACAGATTATTGGACAAAAACAGAGTTCGAAAAGGTAATTAACACTATATACATTGACGATTTTTATGAGCATCTTAATTTTGTCATGCTGTGGATTTATTTTATGACAGGTGTGAGAGTAAATGAGGGTACTGCTTTATGGTGGGATGATGTTGACTTTGAAAAAAAGAGATTGAGAGTGCATCATATGCTTATCGTGAAAAACAAAAATAATTGGAAACGTAACAATTATACAAAAACGACTGATGGAAAAAGAACGATTGCGCTTGATGATGATACTATAAAGATTTTAAAACAATGGAAAGAACGTCAAAATGAGATTGGAATTGATGATTTCATATTTAGTTATGATGGATTACCAATGCTTAAATCTACTGTGGCTAGAATTATAGCGAGATATTCAAAACTAGCTGGTATTCATAAAATTCAAAGCAAAGGATTAAGACATTCACACGCCTCTTATCTAATCAATGAGTTTAATGTATCAGTGCTTGTATTATCTAATCGCTTAGGTCACTCAAGTCCAGAGATCACATTAAGACATTATGCTCATATGTGGTCGGGCTTAGATGATGTGATAGTTGAGAAAATGACTGGCAATATAAAGATAGACACACCAACTTTTAGTAGTGTAAATTTTAAAGGTAATCAAGCGATAAAGAAATAATACCCACCAAAACCCCCACCAATAAGTTTAGAATTTGGTTAAAACATTGATATATTAAGGTTTAAAACCTACTATAATCTTATTGAGTGGGAATAACGATATATAATACTAAAACCCTTTAACTGCAATTGTTAGGGGGTTATTTTAATGAGGTTAAACATATTAAATAGAAAAATAAGGTGCATTGATGTGAATGGCAGTAATAAAGTGTAGGAAATCGGCAATTGAAAATTGTTGGTTGACCTACATTTTTTAATGAGTTCCTATGACATCGAAGGAGGGTATTCATGAGAAAAGATGTACGTTAAGAAGTCAGAAAGTGTAACTGCTAAACTAGATTCAACAGTTTTCCACAATTAAGATTAAACAGTTCTCTACAAATAAGATTCAACAGTTTACAAATCAGAAAGCCGCTTTTAGATATACTGAATGAAAGTATATTTAAAGGGAGAGAACAAGGAGTGGAAAGATGGATGATCTATCAAGAGATACACCGCTTAAAAAACATTGGATTTTCTAACAGTAAAATCGCAAAGCAATTAAAAATCTCAAGAAACCGGGTCATTGATTATTTGAGCATGACACCGGATGAGTTCGCAGAGTTTATGGCATCACTGCATAACCGAACCAAGAAGCTGGATCCCTATCAACATGAGATATTGACATGGTTAAAAGCATATCCGGATGCCACCAGTGCACAAATCTATGACTGGCTGCAAGATCACTTTGATATTCAATCCGTGGCTGAAAATACAGTACGAAACTATGTCAATCATTTAAGGGAACATTATCACATACCGAAAGTCACCGTGGCGCGGGTCTACGGCGCTGTGGATGAACTGCCGCCGGGCCAACAGATCCAGGTCGACTTTGGAGAAATCATGGTGGATACATCGTCAGGTGGCAGACAGAAACTGTATGTGGCCGGGTTTATCTTATCGCATTCCCGGTTCAAATATGTGGAGTGGCTGGACCGACCCTTTCGAACGGATGATTTAATCCGGATACAGGAGAATGCATTTCAATATTTCGGGGGCATGACCGAAGAGATCGTTTATGATCAGGACCGGTTACTGGCCGTCAGTGAGAATGCCGGCGACTTGATTCTGACTGAATCATTTACTCAGTATCAAAGATTCAGGCGGTTTAAAGTTGAACTCTGTAGAAAAAGTGATCCGGAGTCTAAAGGTAAAATTGAACAAGTCATTAAGTATGTGAAAAACAATTTTGCCCAGCATCGAATCTTCGATCACTTGAACACATGGCAGCAGGCCGCTCTGAGGTGGCTGAAACGGACGGGGAACTATAAAATCCATCATAATATTAAAAAAAGACCATTTGAAGTGCACGCCCTGGAAAAGCCGCATCTTCAAACAGTCTCTGGAAACTACAATATTGAATCGATTTCATATACTAATATAACAAGAAAAATCCATAAGGACAATGTCATTCGCTTTGAAGGGAATCGCTACAGTGTGCCGTTGGGAACATTTCAAAGTGACAGAGAGAATATCGCTTATGTCTCCGTCACAGATACCCATTTGAGTATTTCCTTACAGCCGGATACTCAACCCATTGCCAGTCATCAAATATCTGAAATCAAAGGGCAAGTCATTTCAGACCCGAGTCATCGACAGCGAGCACAAACGAAAAGAGACCGGCAAATCGCACAAGTGTATGAAGCAATGGATGATACTGAACTGGCAGCCTGGCTGGTGGACACGCTGCAGCGTCAATATCCGAGACACCTGACCGATCAATTGAAAATTGTACTGAAATCTGCCGAGCAATATCCACAACATATCAATACGGCGGTGAAAGAATTAAACCGCCTCGGATTGACCAGTGCGAATGATCTCAGAGATATTGCGATCTCGTTGGATATCCAGGCTGGCAGACACCAGTCCAAGCCAGCTGTCATAAATGAGAAATATAAAGATATGACAGCCCCGGAACGCAATCAAGAAATCTATTTAAAAGTGCTTCAGGGCGGCCAGTAATATGACAAACACTTATCATGACTTACAACAAAAATTCCGGAGCCTCCGGCTGGCAGAAACCGCAAAGGAATTGCCGAACATGCTTCGGAAGGCGGAATCACAGAATTGGACCTACTATGAGTTGATGGACCAGATCCTGGGTCATGAACTCGGCTGTCGAGAAGAAAAGAATCGGGCCAAATTGATGAAATGGGCGGAATTCCCGCAATATTTGACCTTGGATAAATTTAGATTGGCAGAACAGTCGGCGATTGGAGAGAAGCAACTGAATGTATTAAAGGAGCTGTCCTGGGTGGAAGAGCATTTTGCATTAATTATGATGGGACCCTCGGGCGTGGGTAAAACCCACCTCTCGACGGGTCTCGGCATTCTCGCTGTGAACCAGGGCTACCAGGTCTCGTTTGTCCCGATGGACCACCTGGTGTACATACTGAAAACACGGGAGTATATCAGCAAGTCCAGAACCCGATATAAACGTATGGCCGCCTCGGATTTAATCATCATCGATGACATCATGTATATGGCTTATGAACCGCAGGATGCACAGCTATTCTTTCAGTGAATATTGCATTCCATTTGAGCCGGCCATGCAGACTTTTGAGCCACGGAGTGCATTGAATTGAGCCACTCATTGCAGCAATCTGGTGCCACTATGAAAAATATATCAGTGCCTCCTGTATACTAATGGCGCACACCTATGGTGTGACATTAGTACACAGGAGGTTTTTTGATGTGATTCAATATCGAAAAATACTAGAACTCTATAAGCAAGGGATGAGCCAACGAACCATCAGTGCATCGATTGGAAGTTCAAGACAGACAGTCAGTAAAGTGATTAACCGGGCGAAAGAAAAGGAGATTACAGTACTGACAGATGAAATGACAAATGCGTGGTTAAAATCTCAGCTGTTTCCGTCTCAGACACCCAGAGGACGGGGCTTCGTTGAAGAAGACTGGCGCTATGTGCATGCGGAATTAAAAAAGAAGCATATGACCCTACGGCTGCTGCACAAAGAATACGAGATGCGGGCGGCCGATGAACAGCGTTTGGCCTATTCATACCGGACCTATTGTCAGCACTACAATGACTATGCCAGAACGCATCGGTTGACCCTGCCCATCAAGCGCAAACCTGGAGAACTGTTGGAAGTGGATTGGGCCGGAGAGACATTGCATTTGAAAGACCGAATGTCTGGCGAGGCGATCACTGTATATGTCTTTGTGGCATCTCTGCCATTCAGTCAGTACAGTTATGTCGAGGGGTTTTTAGATATGACCGCAAAGAGTTGGGGATTGGGGCATATTCATGCCTTTGAGTATTTTAAGAGTGTGCCTGAGGTGCTAGTGCCGGATAATTTGAAAACGGGCGTCACCAAGGCCATACATGCCGAGCCTGTACTCAACGAAGCATATCGAGAACTCGCGGATTATTATCAAACCGTCATTGTGCCCACCCGTACAGTAAAGCCGAAAGATAAGGCCAGTGTTGAAGGCAATGTGGGCTATGTCAGCCGACAGATTATTATGGGATTGAGAAACGCCGATTGTAAAATTAAGCTAGACACATAAAGAAAGCCACTCGTGATACACTCAAAATGTATTTCCGACCAAAGAAATCATAGGAGTGATCACGAATGACCTACACCCATCTTAGCACGGATGAACTTGTAATTATAGAATCTTATTTCCATCAGAATGCCTCTGTATCAAAGATTTCAGAACAGATTGGCCGAGCACGTCAGACCGTCCACAATGTGGTCACTTTCCTGAAAGACGGTCACACCGCATTGGATTTCTATAAGCGCTACAAGGCAAACAAGCAGCGTTGCGGTCGAAAACAGACGGTGCTGTCGAATGATCAACGCGCATATGTGGCAGAAAAGGTCGCGCAAGGATGGACGCCGGATGTGATTGTCGGTCGCCGTGAACAGCCGATCAACTGCTCCAGCCGCACATTGTACCGCATGTTCAAGCGCAAAGACTTTGATGTTTCCACCTTGCCGATGAAAGGAAAGCGAAAACCCAACGGCCATAAGGAACGCCGTGGGAGACAGGCTTTCAGACGGAAACTCTCTGACAGAAAGACGGACTACCCAGCATTCAAAGAAGCATTTGGACATCTGGAAGGCGATACCATTGTCGGCATCCATCATAAAAGTGCCGTTGTGACACTTGTAGAACGGCTGTCGAAAGTGATCATTACCCTCAAGCCCGAGGGCCGGACTGCAAAGGATATTGAAACAGTCATCAACGCATGGTTCCATCAGATTCCCAGAAATGTGTTCAAATCCATTACTTTCGACTGTGGTAAGGAATTCTCAAATTGGCAGTCAATGAGCAACCGAAATGATATTGATATTTACTTTGCCGACCCGGGCACGCCTTCCCAAAGAGGATTGAATGAACATTCCAATGGACTGCTTCGGAAAGACGGCCTGCCCAAGCATATGGATTTCAACACAGTGGATCAGAGGAAGGTTGCTTCAGTAGCCTCCAAGAGAAACCACATACCCAGAAAGTCTTTGAACTACCAGACACCGCTGGAAGCATTTATGAGTTACATGGATGTAGGCAGGCTGTCTAGCTTATTTTGACAAACGAAGCAGTATAAAAATTAAAGATTTTTCATAAAGAAATTAAATTTTTGCTTTAAATCTTGGGAAGAACCTAGGGCTCTGTATCCTTCTTTCTTTTTTTCTATACATGCAATAAATGGAGAAGATAAAAATAATAGCATATCTTCAATCTCTAATTTACTAAATTTTGATACATTTTCTTTATTAACATTTATTATCCAATATAGATCCCTTGATGTGAGCAACTCATCCTTATTATTAATAAATGCATCCATTATCGATAACATTAAATTGGCAATACCAATCATTTCATTTCTCTTATTATCTAGAACTTTAATATCTACCACACCTGGTTGATTAAAAATATTTATATATTCTTCAAATGAAAGTGGAATTTCCATATGCTTTTTATATAGTTCAGACAATAATTCAATATCTAGTAAAGCAACATTATGTTCAATTGCTCTTTTAGTTAATCTACTTTCTGAATTAAATGTATTTGCAATTATAACTATGTAGTCTGCATTGTGTTTTCTTTTATGTTCTTTTAAAGTATCAAAATCAACCATACTATCTGTTACCGCCCCACTATAAGTTGATTTTGCATCCACACAAACTGTATAAGAATATTGTGCTGATCCAGGTGACTTTAATAATACATCAGTATTTCCAGCCCCCCCAATCAACTTTGAATCAAATCCCATTTCTAAAAATATATTTCTAATAGCTTTTTCAAAGTTGGTAGGGTTCATTGAATCTCTGGATGTTTTATTAAGATCATTCAACAAAGTAAAATGTTCGCTTTTTTCTTTCTCATTTTTCCGATTTCCAATTATAGATGGTAGCTCTAATTCAAAATGGGTAATAAATTTTTCAGCACCTTCTGTAAGATGATAATTGTTTTTATAAAAGTAAATTAAACCAGCTTTCTCTAGAAGGTGAAGTCTATGACTAATATTAATAGATATATTTGATTGAATCTCATATGATAAAGAAGCTATTTCGGTCAATTGTTTCCTTGTTTTTGGTTCTTTTAGCTCTTCTAATAACTCGAGTATAAATTTATAACTATTATTATAAAAAACAACCAAATCAAGTATATTTTTTGATTCTAATAATAAGATACCTTGATTAGTTACTTCATAGGAAGATAATGAGACACGTTCAATAAGTTTTAAATTCATTAAATGGTGCAAGAAACTTCGAGTTGAGGTAGACTTTATTCCATAAGAACTTTCATAATACTTATATATTACTCTCTCTTCATTATTTTTATTAATAAATTCTAAACATTCAAAGATTGTATTAAATAAATCATTGAGTCCACCTGGGATATATCCTGTACTCACTTTCCTTTGAACTAATAGTTCTTGACTATGAACTATACTATCTAATGCCATGTCAGATAAATTAATGTTTAATTGACGATTAACTTCATTATCATAATTTACTTTAATGACAGGGACCAATTTTAAAATTTCTTTTCCTCTTCCATTTGTTTTATAGCAATGTTTATGATCTATGTATTCAATGGAACCTATATCCCTTAACCATTTAATTCTATCAAGAAATTGACTCTTTCCTTTCCATTCTAAATCATATTCATTTTTTGCATATTCTATTATATCTTGCAAAGTTCTTTCTATTCCATTACAGAAATCTAGAATTTCAACGAAAAATTTTAAATTACCATTAATTATACTAGTCAAAAATACATTATCATTATTTATTACCCATTCTTTTATCTCTTCAGAAACTTCCCATTTACTATTAAGTTTTTTTACTATCCCTAATGGCCTAATTCTAATTAGAAGTTCTTCTAAGTTATTATTCGTCTTACTTCCTGGTACAACAATCTTTTCATTGGTTGGAGTTCCATTTAGTACGTGATTTAATATAATTCTTAAAGTATGTGTATATCCACTGTCTCCTCTAGGTATCCTTGGTGATGCTAAAACTCTTAACTCCCACTCTCTTTGCTTTGCTAATTTCATATTTACACCTTCCTATTACTACATATTTAGTTTACTACTTAGATGAATATCCATAAGGATATAGTAAGATATTCAGGATCAATTTTGAGTCTTAATTGTTTAGTTATAATCTAATTTAAACACTAAAGTACTTAAGATACCAAGTTTTATTATAGATAGGCTACACTTGGTTGGACAGTTTCGTTAAGGTCCGTTACACTTTACGAAAATCGAACGCCGAGGAGTGCCAAACCATGACCAAGCGAAACCGTCGTAGCTTCACCTCTGAATTCAAGAAGCAGATCGTTCAGCTTTACGAAGGCGGCAAGCCAAGACAGGAAATCATCCGAGAGTATGGGCTGACGTCTTCCTCTTTCGACAGGTGGGTCAGTCAGTATCATGATTCCGTTTCGTTCAAGGAAGCAGATAACCGCTCGCCGGAAGAGAAGGAATTGATCAAGCTTCGTAAAGAGACAACGTCTCAATATGGAGAACGACATTTTAAAGCAAGTGGCGGTGACCATGGAACGAAAGTAGATGTGATCCGGAACAACCGTCACAACTATTCGGTATCAGCCCCCGAAGAGCACGTATTATTATGAAGCAAAATGAAAAGATACATCCGAAGAAGATGAGCTGACAGCCCGGATTGTAGATATCTTTCACCGAAGCAGGAAGAATTTCGGAACCCGTAAAATCAAGCATGCGCTTCAAACAGAAGGGCGCAAGGTTGTCGTCAGCGATTTGACGTATGTACGCGTAGGTACCCAATGGAACTATATCTGTGCCATTCTCGATTTGTATAATCGTGAAACCATCGGGTACAGTGCCGGTGCCAAAAAAGATGCAGCTCTTGTCCAGAAGGCGTTCGCTTCGATTCAGGGTGACTTGCGTGACGTTCAACTCTTTCATACCGACAGAGGAAACGAGTTTAAAAACCAGGCCATCGAAGAGCGACTTGAAACCTTTGATATTGATCGTTCCCTGAGTGAAAAAGGATGCCCTTATGACAATGCCGTTGCCGAAGCGACCTATAAGGTACTGAAAACAGAATTCATCTATGGAGAAACATTCGAGAACCTTAAGGAATTAGAGCTGGCCTTATTCGATTATGGCCACTGGTACAATAGCATCCGCATTCACGGGACGTTAGGCTATCTTACGCCGGCCGCTTATCGTCGGAAACACCTTAACGAAATGGTCTAGTTTTGTGTTGACGATCCAGTCTTCTTTAGCTATAACATTATAATAATAAATGTCCTTCTATCTTATATCCTCTTTAGCCCATTCCACCTTCTAAAACAGAATCTTTGTGTGGAAAATCGAGTACGACATCTGTATTGTATTTAAGATATTTTCCTTCGCTCATCTTTCATACACAGGATTCATGTCGATGTGACTGGGTGAAAACCTAAATAGCTTCTGGTCGCTGGCAAAGATGTACATTATTATTAAGTATTCTACTTCCTCTTTCAAATTTCTTTCTTCCTGTTTGTCAGCACTCCGCTTACCATGCTCACTTTCTAATCTGATTTCAAACCATGTCACTAGTATTCCTTTGACTGAACGACCATAAAAAAATGCTCTAATAGAGAAATGAGTAGGTACGTATAGTTCGATTTCAGTGGTGACATCAAAATGCTATAAGGACATTTTTCGTACAAAAATTAAAGGGCTCAATTATAAAAACATTAGAGTTGCCAAACTTGTTGCAACAAACGCTACGACTATTAATATAACTGAAAATTATAAATATTGCTTGTAATCTGAAATATATACGTTATAATATTTGTATACAATTATTTAGGTATACAAAGAGGTGATTACAATTTATGAATCAACAGACACTCATATAAGCAGGATATCGGCAAAAGATATAGCATATGAGCAAATTAAAGAGAAAATTATCAATTGTATTCTTAAGCCTGGTGAACCAATCATAAACGGGAAGTTAGGTGAGGAACTTGAAATAAGCCGTACTCCTTTAAGGGAAGCTCTGCAAAGACTGGAAGTAGAAGAGCTTGTAACTAGAAACTCTAATGGAACATTTCGAGTCGCCCCTATATCACCTAAAGAAGTTAAAGAGTTATTTATAATGAGAAGTAAACTAGAAGGGATTCTTATAAATGACGCAATTGATAACCTCACCGACCAAAATATAGAGTATTTAACCTATTTAACGAAGATGGTAAAGATCACCTCTAGATTAGAGGATTATGCTGATTCTGAAAATTTTGGGGGGAAATTTCACTCCGCTATCTACTCAATCAGCCAAAACTCAACTGTTGTAAACATCATTTATCAGTTGAATGATCGTATTAATAGATACAGAAGGTTGGCACATAATCATTTTGAAGATATAAAAGTCTCATCTGAAGAACATGAATACATTTTAGAACATATGATTAAAAGAGATAAAAAGAGCGCTGAACGTGAAATTGAAAAGCATATAATTACAGCTATGAAAGTAGCAGTTAAAGCTATTGAAGAATTTGAAAGCGCTATCATTAAGAAGGAAGATAAAATATAAACGTAGGGGTGTTTCTATGACTTATGCAGTAATTGGTGGAGGTAATACAGGTCAGGCAATTTCTGCTTATCTTTCATTAAACGGAGAGCAGGTACGCTTGTTTACTCGAAATCAGAACAGAGCCAAAAGAATCTCTGAGCACGGTTTAGAAGTTAAAGGTATATACTCAGGACACGTTGATTTTGAAGTAAGCACATCAATAGAGAAAGTTGTGAAAAATGCCGAGTATATAGTGATCTCAACGACGGCGGTTGGTCATAAACCTATTCTCAGGGCATTGAAGCCATTATTGGAACACAATCAATCGATAATTTTTATACCTGGTTATTGGGGAGCATTGGAAGCTGCACAAATATTGAAAGAAGATGTAGCTGATAAAAATATTACTATAGCGGAAACAAGTGCACAGCCATTTATCAGTAAGAAAGATGATCAAGGCTCTGTAACAATACCTAAAATTAAAAATAATGTCCTTGTGTCTACGCTGGTTACTCAAAATCGGCAACCTGAATTATCTCCAGAATTTTTAGATCGTTTTCCTCATCTGGTGACTTCAACAAATATTTTTGAAACTTCTCTTAATAATTCAAATGTCGTAGTTCATGTACCAATCTCAATATTTAATGGAAGTAGAATCGATAGCGCACAGCCATTTGAGTTTTATCCAGAAGGTGTTTCGCCCTTAACGGTAAAATATATCGAGAAATTGGATGAAGAAAGAAGGAAAATAGCAGATCTATTCCATGTGAAAACAAAGGATATACTCACTATTTTGAATAATTTCTATGATACTAATTATACGAACTTACATGATGCATTACCTGGTTTGTTCGCTTCAGGAGCAGGGCCGACTACTGTGGAGCATAGATATTTTACAGAGGATATACCTTTCGGCCTTGTAGCTATTTCTGAGATTGCAAAAAAGTCGGATATTAAACTTCCTTATACAGATTCATTAATCAATACATCTTCATTATTTTCAGGCGAAGATTATAGAAACACAGGAGTCAATCTGGATAATATATCCTTTAATGAATTGTTTAGTTTTGGCGGTATTACCGAAAGAATTTAATAAGTAACATTGTTAAAACGCGAAGCAAATAAAGTAAGTGGCCTAATAGTATTTATATATAAAGGGGAAGGGATTTTATGCTAAATATACAAAACTTAAAATTATCGTTTGGGGAGAAAGAAGTATTGAAAGGCGTAGATCTTAATGTGAACAAAGGGGATGTTGTTACTTTTATAGGGCCAAGTGGAACAGGTAAGACCACCATATTAAAGTGTATTAATTATCTTGTGGAGCCACATGAAGGGCAGATGCAGATTGGTGATATTAATATTGATTTTAAAAATATAAACAAAAAGGAGACACTCAAGCTCAGACGTAATACTGCAATGGTCTTCCAACAATTTAATCTTTTCAAAAATAAAACTGTATTAGAAAATGTTATGGATGCCCAGATTGCAGTACAGAAAAAATCAAAAAAAGAAGCCTACGACAAAAGTATCGATTTATTGGGAAAGGTGGGTTTGTTAGATAAAGAGAAAGATTATCCTTCTAAATTATCTGGAGGTCAGCAACAGAGAGTGAGTATTGCCAGAGCATTGGCAGTGGAGCCAGATATAATTCTTTTTGATGAACCTACTTCTTCACTTGATCCTGAGTTGGTTGATGAAGTGCTTAAAGTTATTGAGAGAGTGGCTAAAACAGGCGTAACAATTTTATTGGTTACTCACGAGATGGATTTTGCACGAAAAATCTCGAATAAAGTTGTATTTATGGAAAAAGGCAAAGTGGTTGAAGAAGGTCCACCACAACAAATCTTTGAAAATTCACAGAATGAAAGAACCAAAAAATTTTTAAGAAAATTTTATGCTAAAACCAATGAAATGGTAGAGGCGAAATAATAAAAAGGGGATGCGTTAAATGAAAAAATTTTCAATGTCTTTTCTTGCACTCAGTATGACAGTATTGTTGGCAGCATGTAATGGTGGGGAAGAAGGGGAAGCAACTGCGGAAAATAAAACAAATTCTGATGCAGAAACAAGAACAATTACAGTCACAACCCCACCGACTTCGAAAAATCTAAGTTGGCAAGAGACTGATGGAGAAATATTAGGTTATGAGCCGGACGTTCTTAGAGCTATAGATGAAAAGTTGGCAGCTTATGAGTTTGATATTCAAGCAGTTGCAGATAGCGCCCAAGAAACAGGAATAAAATCAGGTAGATATGAATTGAATGTGGGGGGATTTTATCCAACTCCTGAACGTGAAGAGCAATTCCTGGTACCTGAAGAAGCTACAGGAAGAAGTTTAATTAAAATGTGGGTAAAAGAAGGTAGCGATATAGAAACTCTTGAAGATCTGGAAGGAAAAGATATAACACCTTTTACAGCAGGTGGGGGTACTCTTCAAGTGGTTCTGGATTGGCAGGAAGAGAATCCTGAATATGAGCTCAATTTAGAAGAGTCCAGTGGGGATATTCCTTATGCACAACGTCTTAAAGAGATAGATTCAGGAAAATACGATGCATTTATAGGTCCTGCTAACCTGGGACAAAATGAAATCATTGAAGAACAGGGACTGAATGTGCGTGCCACTGATCCTATTTATGTAGGAGAAACTATAATGCTGATCAATGATTCTGAAGAAAATCAAGATCTACTGAAGCAGGTAGATGAGGCATTGGTTGAATTGAAAGAGGAAGGAACTTTGTCAGAAATTTCAGAGGAATATTATGGAGAAGACGTATTCCAATATGATTTGACAGAGGAGTAGATTAATCTATAAGGGTGTCATGCCACATCATAAGTATATGAAACACTTATGACGTGGCATGAAATTTATAACAAAGGGGAGAAAAATCTAAATGGTTGAAGCTCCAAGTACAATTGACATAATATCACTATTATTACAGGTTGCTCACATTACATTATATATTTTAATAATTTCAGCTGTACTAGGATTGTTACTGGGCTCATTTTTGACGATGATCATTGTCAAAAATATTCCAATACTTAAGCAATTAACAACAGTTTTGTCTTCTTTTACAAGAAGTGTGCCGATTATAATACAATTATTTATCGTTTATTACGCTATACCACCTCTTCTTTCGAATTTTGGTATCAATGTGAGTAATTTGAGTGCAGTTGCTGCCTCAATAGTAGCATTGACACTATACCATGGAGGATATCTTACGGAAGTTTTAAGAGCAGCTTATAAAGCTGTAGATAAAGGACAGCATGAAGCTGCAGATAGCTTTGGTTACACGCCTATACAAAAATTTTTCAGAATTATATTACCTCAAGTTGTACCTGTAGGATTGCCCGGTTGGGGGAATGCATTAATTCATTTGATACATGATACTTCACTAGTTTTTGCGCTTGGTGTTGCCGATATCATGGGACGCGCAGAATTGATTGCGGCTGCTTCATATGGTATGAATCAGGTTCAGGTATTTATTATTGTAGCTGTCATTTATATCGTTGTTACATTTCTTTCTGACGGATTGGTTCGTTTGCTTGAAAAAAGAACCAAAAAATATAAACTGGATTCTGGTTTAAATGCAGGGGGGGCATAGAAATTGAATATCGAAATCTTATGGCAGGACTTTTTAGGCATACTTCCAGTAGTTCCACAGACTATTGCTTTAGCTGTAATAATATTTTTATTATCAATATTAATTGGAACAGTAATGGCACTGATACAAGAATATAACGTGCCGATACTCATTCAGATTGTAGTATTGTTTAAATTATTTTTAAGAGGCACACCGCTGATTGTGTTTATATTTATAATGTACTATTCTCTACCAGGTATAGTTAATTTCTTCACGAATCTTCTGAGCCTGAGTTATAATGCCAACAATATATCACCGATGATAATACTTATAGTTGCTGTATCCTTGACTGTGTCATCCTTTCAAGCTGAAACAATAAGGGGCTCATTTCTTTCTGTAAGTCATGGTCAAATCGAAGCTGCCAGATCTTTGGGTTACACCCCCTTCCAAGCTTTCACTAGAATAATCACACCTCAGGCCCTTGTAGAAGCATTACCAGAATTCGGGAGTGCATTCTTAGTAGTTATGAAAGCAATCTCTCTTGGTTTTATGATTACTGTTGTGGATATATTTGCTCAAGCCAGATTGATAGCGTCATCCAATTCGTATTATATAGAAGCCTTTGTAGTTGCTGCATTAATGTATTGGGGAATTGCAGTTATAGTTGTAAAACTTACTAATAAATTTGAATCACGTTTGTTGAGTAGAAGTTGATTTATAATATAATTATAAGGAGATATATATGAAAAGAATTATAATTACCGGGGCGCTTGGTCAGATCGGTACGGAACTTACCTTGAAACTGAGAGAGAGATATGGCGAAGAAAATGTTTTGCCAACGGATATAAAAGAGCCGGCAGATGAACAGCTCAAAGGGAAGCCATTTAAAATACTGGATGTGCGTGATATGGATCGGCTGAAAGAGGTCGCTGAAACTTTCAAACCGGATACGATCATGCATATGGCAGCGCTGCTCAGTGCGACGTGTGAGAAGGATCCCCAGCTTGCATGGGACATCAACATGGGCGGCCTTGTAAATGCACTGGAACTCGCAAGGGAGTTCAATCTTCAGTTCTTCACACCGAGTTCAATAGGCGCTTTCGGTCCGTCCACGCCTAAAGAGAACACGCCACAAATCACTGTACAGCGTCCGACGACAATGTACGGAGTGAACAAGGTCGCAGGAGAATTATTATGCGACTACTACTTTGAAAAATTTGGTGTGGATACCCGCGGTGTCAGATTCCCCGGCCTCATTTCACATGTGAAGGAACCGGGCGGCGGGACAACGGATTACGCAGTGGAAATTTATTTTGAAGCGATAGGAACCGGAAGATATACTTCATATATTGATAAAGATACGAATATGGATATGATGTATATGGACGATGCAATCGATGCAGTCATCAAACTGATGGAAGCAGACGGATCGAGGCTTGAAGACCGTAATGCATTCAATGTGACTGCGATGAGCATCAACCCGGAAATGGTTGCGAATGAAATCAGAAAGCATATCCCGGCATTTGAAGTGGATTACGATGTCGATCCTGTGCGTCAAGGCATTGCAGAGAGCTGGCCAAATGCGATTGATGCAAGTCATGCAGTCCGCCAGTGGGGTTTCAATCCAAAATATAATCTTTCTAACATGACTGCAGTAATGTTGGATGCAATAAAAGAAAGAAATTTTTCAAAAATTTAATTATTGATTTATAATGTAAAGTAGCCTTATTGATATGACTCTAATTTCGTTTGATATTCATCAACTAGTTTCCAGGTTTTATTGATATGTTACAAATAAAAAAGCCAGCACTGGTTTGATTTCTGAAACAGTGCTGGCTTTAAAATCGTTAACTCGGGTTAAAAAGGACATACATAAAAATTTACATCACATAGTCGATTTGGGTTTACGGTTTTTCATAAACATATAATAGCTGGCCCCAAATATTATGAAATAGCCCATAATAGAAAGGAAGTCCGGTACTTCTTCAAGAATGAATATACTTAATAACGCTGTGAATAATATTGAAGAGTAGAAAAATATTGAGATTTCCCGGGCAGGTGCAAAACTATAAGCGATAGTTATTCCAAATTGACCAACCGATGCAAATATACCTGCGAGTATCAGTATAAAAAATTGTTGTACAGTCATTGGTTCATATTGGTAAATAAAAAAAGGTAAGAGTGCGATCGTAGAAAAAGCAGAAAAATAAAAAACAACTGTAAAGAATTTCTCGCGATCACCAAGCACTCTTAGAACAGTATATGCAGCTGCAGCGAACAATGCTCCCAAGATACCAATGAGCGCAAATAAAGTATCGCTGGACATAGATGGTTTAATAATAAAAATCGCGCCGACAAATGCGATTACAATTGATATAAACTGGTACTTTCTTATATATTCTTTTAAGAAAATTGCACAAAGAATGATTGTAAAAAAGGGGCTTAACTTATTAAGTATTTCAGCATCGCTGAGTACCAGTCGATCAATTACATAGAAGTTAATAAGAACACCCATAAGTCCGAAAGTAGATCTTAGTAAAAGGAGACCCTGATTTGCTTTTTTACCAAAAAGCTTTTCCCTATAATATATGACTAAGACAAGTGAAATTAGCATTGAGACAAAATTTCTAAAAAACGTCTTCTGGACAGTCGGTAAATCTCCACTGTATTTCACGAAAAAAGACATAAGAGCAAAACCTAATGAAGAGATTAATAGTGCCATTACTCCCTTTGTTGTGTTACTCACTTTAGAATACACCTCATTTTATTTGAAACCATAATTTCATTTATATATTGTTCTATTATACCCCAAGCTACCGACTATATATAGGTATTGAATAGGTTGCATTTTTACGAACGAAATGTGTATGGCAAGATAAAAAGATTTTTATATTAGTATGATGAATTTTAATATTAAGTGCAACATCTGAATGTCACTTTCAATTTTATTTTGCACTGATTTAGACAATAATTTGCACTATAGTTGAAAAGCCCAACTTATCTTTTTACGAAGACAGTTGGGCTTTAAAGCTAGTTATGCAAAATTACGCTTAAAAACAGGTGCAAATTATCATATGAAGTGACAGGCAGGCCATCTCACATGTCGTAGATAAAGACGAAATCATCAATGGTGTCTACAATGGCACTGGCAGAGTATTGGATGGACCGATCCAGCCTGAATTGCTCGGCTACGATGAAGAGATAGAAGGGCTTGACCAGGACATTGACAGGGCACAGCAATTGATGGAAGAAGCCGGATATGAAGATGGATTTGACATCAATATAGTAACCAATGATGCACCTGAAAGAGTGGATGTCGCCATATATCTGCAAGAAGCATTACAGGATATCAATGTAAATGCCACCGTAGACCAGATTGAATGGGGTGCCTACCTGGAAGAGACGAGTACAGGTGATCATGATATTTTCATACTGGGATGGCCCAATCCTACAGGAGACCCTGACCAGTCTGTATGGCCACTGTTCCATTCATCCATGGAAGGCAGCCAAGGCAACAGGACATTCCTTGAGAACGGCAGAGTAGATGAACTGCTTGAAGCCGGCAGGATGACTACAGATGAAGATGAACGTGCAGAAATATATGAAGAACTGCAGGAAGTGCTCGTGGAAGAGGCGCCGATGATCTATATGAGACAGGCACTCAGCATGAATGCACAGCGCAGCGAAGTGGACGGTTTATATATCAATAATTATAATAAGCCTGATTTCCGTGATGTCACATTGAGTGAATAAGTTATTTTGATACAAAGAACGCCACCTGGAGAATTTCTCAGGTGGCGTTGACTGTCAATTTTGACGGTGAATTGCATATATTCTACGTGTTATTTTGCATAACCAAATTTAAAAGTCCAGCTGTCTTCAACAAAAGATAAGCTGGACTTTTAACTATAGTGCTAATTATCCTAAATCAGTACAAAATTGACAATCAGTATAATAGCATCTGTAATATTAGTATATTATAAATGTTTCTTTAAAAATTGTTCTATTTCTGCAAATGGTATGATATCAGTTTTGTCATATAAATCAGTATGCACTGTATTAGGGAGTATGATCAATTCCTTATTTTCGCCGACTAAATTTTTATATGCATCCTCACTGAAATAGGTAGAATGTGCTTTGTCACCGTGGATTAAAAGCACTGCACTACGAATCTCATCGCTATATTGGAGGAGTGGCATGTTCATGAATGATAAAGGTGTTGTAATTGTCCATCCACCGTTTGAATTTAGAGATCTGCTGTGATATCCACGATCTGTTTTGTAGTAATCAAAGTAATCTTCGACAAATTTTGGTCCTTCTTTCGGTCGAGAATCTGGTAGGCCACCGTCTAACCCGTATTCTCTGTCTATGAAGTCTTTTGTTCTTTGTGCATTCAGCTCTTCTTTTCTTTCATGTCTCTTTTCTTCACTATCTTCATTGTCAAAATAACCATTTGCATTTACGCGAGTCATATCATACATAGTAGATGTCACTGTTGCTTTAATCCTTGTATCAACAGCAGCGGCATTAATAGCCATTCCACCGAAACCACAAATTCCGATAATACCAATTTTATCTGGGTTTACATCATTATGTGTTACAAGGTAATCTACGGCAGCTTGAAAATCTTCTGTATTTATATCCGGAGAAGCGACATTTCTGGGTTTACCACCACTTTCCCCAGTGAATGACGGATCAAAGGCTATTGTAATAAACCCTTTTTCTGCCATTGTCTGAGCATACAAACCAGATGATTGTTCTTTGACAGCCCCGAACGGTCCACTTACAGCAAGTGCCGGCAACTTGTCACTGTCTTTATTAACTGGCTGGTACAAATCAGCTGCGAGTGTTAAACCATATCGATTAACAAATGTTACCTTACTGTGCTTTATACTGTCGCTTTTAGGAAAGGTTTTATCCCATGATTCTACTAAATCCAATGTCTCAATGTTCATAATTATTCCTCCTTTGATTATATGTTGCATTGATGATATATTTTTAATACTAATACCTAAACCTGACTTCAGGTCAAGAGATAAGTTGAAAATTTAAAAGTTGGAGGTTTTACATTGTATTCTATAGGACAAGTATCAAAAATTTTTCAGTTACCCATCTCCACTATCAGATATTACGATAAAGAGGGGTTATTACCAAATTTGAGAAAAGATAACTCAAACACACGCAAATTTGATGAAGAGGCTGTTGAAGCAATTAGAGTGATTGAATGTTTGAAAAAATCTGGGACATCTATTAAAGGTATTAAAGACTTTATGACTTGGTGTGAAGAAGGGCCGTCAACCTACGGTAAACGATTGGAATTATTCGAAAAACAAAAAAAGCAAGTTGAAGATGAGATTAAAGAACTGGAGAATACATTAAACATGATCAAATTTAAGTGTTGGTATTATGATAAAGCCATGGAGTATGGAAATGAGGATTTTGTGGAAGAAATTCCTGAAATACTGCCGAATGAAGTTAGAGAAAGTTATATAAAAGCTCACAGTTAGAGAAGGGGATGGGAACTATTACAGCAAAAGCATGAAAACTGGTCGCACAGTATGCAGCATGAAGAAAAGAGCTGAAAGCAAAAGGGGGCTGTGAAGGGCTTTGCAAACTGCCAAGGGATTCTTCGCTGACACGTTTAAAAATCGTTGCGGGGTGACAGGCAGACCGCGGGGTATAGGAGAGAAATTCAATATGTCTCGCATTGCGTTTCGTGAATATGCCCATAGAGGACAGATTTCAGGTGTGAAAAAATCAAGTTGGCAGGACAGTGAGATATAACGGGTTTTTGAGGGAGGAAAACGATGTTACTGTACTAGAGAGTCTGAGACTGATGGCATCCATCAGTTTACTGGCGGTGCCAATTCCAGATGTTTTTTCTCTGCCGGCTGATTTTCATAGCTTCGAAAACATGTCTTGATCATATTGAATGAGCGGGGCAGACTTCTGCCCGATTATCCCCCGGCGCAGGCCATCGGCACTTTTGTCCTTGATGCTTCATTGCTCAGCCCTACAGGCTAATCTCCATCATTAATTGTGTACCATATTCCGTTACCTCTTCGTCTATGGTTTCAAAACCTTGTTTTTTCCACATTCCAACAGCCGGTTCATTTTCTTTGACAACACTGAGCCGGATCTTCCGCATGTCTCTTCCTTTAGCATAAGCAACAGCGTGATTGTATACTTTTTGACCAATACCATGCTTCCTATAACTTTGATCGATGACCAAGTAACCTATCATGCAGATGTGGCTGTTGGGATAATTGAACAGGATGTCCAGAAAGCCGATAAGATCCTCTTCCATATAAACGCCGTACACTTCTTTATTTTTTATATCTATGCCGGGAGGCACATCCAATAGGAATTCTTCTTTAACTTCATCAAAAGATGGGACTACCGTACTATAATCCGTGAAATGATCTGTATTTCTCATGATGAAGTTATAGAAGTGATTAAATTCATTCTCCGTATCAAGTAATTTTAATTTAAACGGTATCATTCAACTTCCCCCACTAGAATTAATTTCGACTGATAATTTTATAGATAACCTTTTTGGAATTATTTTAGTTTTGATTACTTTATATCTAAACAAAAAGTTTCCTTCAAGTAAAGATTTGAAAGATTAACTAGGAGGATACCAAGATACTGCTTAAACAGATCGAGATGGAAGATGAGGGGGCTGTGAGCGCATGGATAAAGAAATCGATACGCTGATGAAAGACGCTATCGATACGCAAATCGTCAAAGAACGCCTAAAAGATACAGATGTGAAAACATATAGTGTTGAAAAAGCAACAGGTGTCAATCTCGATGACATCACACTCGACGAGAACGATGGCTGCGAATAATAGAGCATCTGGCGGGCACATGCCTGTCTTTTTTGTTCAGGGCGAGACAAACATGCAGTTCTGGTGAAAAAGACTAATCCCCGGTGACCTGCTACTTCCTAAGTTTAGAGATGAAATAAAAGGGTCTGTAAACCTGAAGGGGGATTTTTAGGGGTGCCATTGCTTGCCATCAAAAATAGAGCTACAAGAAATTATAATTCTTTGTAGATTTCAACATATTCTTCAAAATCCAAGACTTCAATAATTTCAGACCAATGTAGGACTGTGCCTATAAAATCTTTAATATCTAAGCCTTTCATTTCGTATGTTTCATCAGTATTAACAGTCCCTGTAGCGTCTTCAATAAAAGTGACTTTATAGCCTCTATCGAATGCTGAAATAGCGGTAAACATACAACAAAATTCTGTGTTAAAGCCAGTGATGAAGAGGTGATCTACATCTAACAAATCCAACTGTTTTTGGAGATTCGTATTAAAAAAAGAATTAGGTGTTGCTTTTTCAATTACATGGTCAGGATATTTTTCCAGAGAAGAATGAATCTCAGCACCATTTGAACCTTTATGTAATGGACTTTTTTCAATTTCATCCAAATGTTTCATGAAAATTACTGGGAGCGCCTTCTCTTTGAAATCTTTAATAACCTGTTCAATAAGTGGCATTTCTTCTTTAAAGTCTTTGAAATTAATAATTCCATTTTGAGCGTCAATCACTAATAAGGCTTTCACTTATTTTCTCCCCTTATATGCGTTTTTTAAATTACTACGTTGTAATGTATGTTGTAAGTGTCCAAAAAAATATGGGGTAAGGTGCAAGATTTTTGTATATTTCTTAAAGAAAAGGATACTTATATCATGGAAAATTGTACAGAGAAAAACTCCCAAATCAACTGTTACAGACGCTGATTAGTAGTCATGTGAGTGAAAAGACGTTGGAACGGATGGCCCTAAATAGACATTCCAGGGATATTGAGTCCACTGGTTTCAGAGTGTGCGGTCAGGCTGTTTGGTAAGTTCATGCCACATAAGCGGCTTATTCGAAAATGCTGAGGCTTAGTATGTTTGGAAACTGGCGTTTCTATAACAGTAGATTGGAATTTTTTATTTTACAGGTAAGGCCCTCGTCACTCTGTTAAAATGAAAATTAACTAACTGAATGGGGTGGATACATATGGAGTTGATTTATAAAGGCAAGACCAAGGATGTATATCAGGATGACGACAGGCAGATTGTACTGTATTTCAAAGATGATATGACCGGCAAGGATGGTGTGTTCGATCCGGGCGAGAATCAGGTTGGACTCCAGGTTGAGGGTTCCGGGAAAGCGGGACTTCAGATGACGAGTTTCTTCTTTGAGAAACTGAATGCTGCGGGTATTCCGACCCATTATGTGGATGCGGATATTGAAGCGCGTGAAATGCGGGTTAGAAAAGTATCTGTGTTCGGGGAAGGGCTGGAGGTCATCTGCCGTTTCAAAGCTGTGGGCAGCTTCACCCGCCGTTATGGTGATTATATTGAAGAGGGTGGGGAACTGCCGGCCTATGTGGAAATGACTCTGAAGGATGACGAGCGTCAGGATCCGCTGATCAATGAAGCTGCCCTGGAAACCCTTGGTATATTGAAACCGGGTGAGTACGGGGAGATTGCGGAACTGACTGTGAAGATCAGCGAAGTCGTCAAAGATGAACTGGCACAGCGGGGTCTTGATTTGTACGATATCAAATTGGAGTTCGGACGGGATGATGAAACCGGTGAAGTGCTGCTGATCGATGAGATTTCCGGCGGCAATATGCGTGTCTATAAATCCGGTGAATATATAGAGCCCCTGAAATTGAATGCGATCCTGTTTGATGCGTGATCAAGGGCATTAACAGCTGTTGTGAATGTGGTCCGAATGCCGTCCGGTGTTCGGACTTTTTTATGTGTGGCGCATGTTATACTGTAGGTGAATACAGTAAATATAAAGGGAAAACAGTTTCTCTATGAAATCTGAACAGATCACGGTGTCTACTTTGGGACACGTCAGTTTTGAAAAAATGACTGAAAATTTCACCAGGGCCAAGGGCAGTCGCCAACAATATAATTTAATTAAATATTCAGATTCATCCTATAATATTGTATGATTGATTTAAAGCATGTTTAGGGGCAGGGGTGAAAAGGATGAGACTCTTATTATTTGTAATACTGAGTGGCATCATCCTCGTTGGATGTAATCAGGAGCAGCAGTCAGAGGATGAGAATGCAACCCTCAATGAGACATCTGAAGAGGACAGCGCAGAAAATAATACATCAGAGGAGGAATCTTCAGAGGAATCGGAAGCGCCGGCTGACTCTTCTGACGAGTCGGAGGATGACAACACCGAAGGTGACGGCAGTCCGGAAGAGAGTGAAGAGGAGCCTCCGGAAGATCTTCTGGGCGGGGCCTCTTTCAAGGAAGGATACTGGATAAACTACAAAGGTGAGGATGATCCGCGTGATCATATGATGCGGTCAGATTACATCGACTATGATCCGGAGACGGATTATACGGTCACAGTGGCTTCATATGTTTCCTATTATTACGGGGAGGCGTTCATCAAGACCAACAACTACGGCCACGGAGGTCCCAAGGTCATAGAAAAGGTGCCCGAGGCGGACCGGGTGGTCATCAGTGTCGAAAAGGTGAGGTCGGATGAGCTTGAATTTTATGATGCCGCAATGGAAGGGGCCGCCAAGGGCGAGGAAGTGAATACGACACCTGAAGAATTTGTCGGAAGGGGCAGGCTTGTCGAGGAGAACCTCTCGGGGCAGATCATGTTCGGCCAGGAATTCCTTGCGGAGGAGAACCTGATGCGGGGTGAAGTCATCGATGAAAATGGCAATTTTGTCGAGGAAGAGGATCATGCTGTAACCGAGGCGCTGGAATATGACCCATCAGCAAGTTATGCCATTACCGTACCCGCATCAATCAGCTACTACAGAGGCAGCGAATTCATGGAGACGATGGAAATTGAAGATGCACCGGCATATATTCCGGCGGTGGACGGAGCGAACTACATCAACATCAGCTTCGATGAAGAGTTCATATACGAGCTGAATGTCATTGAAGTGGAATAGCTTTTCATAAAGTGAATTTTAAATCCAAATATTCCGCAGGATAAGCAGGACAAATTTCGCGAGGGCACTATGATCAACAATAAAAAAGATGTCATAAAAATTGAAAAAGAGCTTGAATCGAAAACGGCAGAACTAAGGAAGTATGATGAGGATTATTTCAATCCGAAAATCAGCGGACTGTGGCAGCAAGTCAAAATGATTATTGCGCGGGATAAGCTGCAAGGGATGCATATCGATACGATTTCAACGATTGAGAAGGGTATGCCGATCAACAACCTGATCGATGCGGGTTTCAAATCCATACAGGATGTGGCGGACTATACGCCGGAACAGTTCATGCAGATTCACGGCGTGGGGAAGAAGTCCGCCTATCCTCTGGCTGATGCGGTCTCAAGGATAGCTCAATCCGTCCATGCCCGGGTACAGGGAAGGATCAACCCGGACAATCTGTCAAATCTGGATTACGAAGTGCTGAGGGCCATCTATTCTAAGCAGCGGATCCTCATCGACAGCGAGCATTTATTGGAAGAGATCGATCAGTTGAAGCAAAGGTTCACCGGACAGTTTGAAGTCATTAAGGAACAGCGGAATTTCTTCATGGGACTCTTCCAGCCCAGGGAGGAAAAACAGAAAATTTCCCGGGAAATCGAAGCTGTGAATGAAAGTGATCTTTCTGTGAAGCTTGGTGATATCAGGGAGAGGTATGATGCGGTCGTCCGATTTGATGTCAGCGACGAATTTCTCCGGGAGGACTTCATATCCAATAACATCAAATACTATACTGAAATCGAGAATGTGACCGGTTATACACGGAAAAAGATGGCGGATGACATACCATCTGAAATCGTGGAGTCGGTGAATGCCTTTCCGTTGGATAAGGCAGGTCTGAAGAATTTGACCCTGCGACATTACCAGGAGTTTGGCGCGAAATATATCCTTTCCAATAAAAGGATACTACTTGGAGATGAGATGGGGCTCGGGAAGACGATTCAGGCACTTGCGGCAATCAATCATTTGAGCCGGGAAGGAAAACCATATTCGATTGTCGTCTGTCCGCTCAGCGTTGTTGCCAATTGGAAGCGGGAAGTGACAAAGTTTTCGGATATCAATACTTACATTTTCCATGGGAAAGGCAGGGACGAAGCATTTGATGCCTGGCTGGATCATGCGGGAGTGCTGATTACGACTTTCAGCCATACACGACGCATGGATAAGGAGAAGATTGAAAAACTGGATATGCTGATCGTGGACGAGGCACATTTTGTCAAAAATCCCGGGGCGAAGCGGTCCCGGAGTGTATATGAGCTGTCGGAGCGGGCGGAATACGGCCTATATATGAGCGGCACTCCTCTTGAAAACCGGCTGGGTGAGATGAAGCAGCTCTTGAGTGTGCTGCAGCCGGGTGTAGCTGCCAGACTATCAAACGAACTGCATCTGCTTGAGCCAAGGAAATTCAAGCGGGAGATTGCACCGGTCTATCTGCGCCGTAACCGGGAAGATGTACTGGGTGAGCTGCCTGAGCTTGAAGTGATCGAACGGTGGTCTGAATTCAGTGAAGCGGAACAGAAGATATATGATGGTGCAGTCGCATCCGGAAACATGATGAAGATGCGGCGTGCGGCATGGGCAGGTGGCAGTCCTGAAGCGTCTCCCAAACTTGAATCTCTCTTGGATATTTGCGGCGAGGCAAAGGAAAATGGTCACAAGGTACTGGTGTTCTCATTCTTCAGGGATGTGATCGATGTTGTCCAGGACCGTTTGACTGGGCCGTCATTCCCCGCAATCACAGGAGATATACCCAATGCCGAAAGACAGCATATCATCGATGACTTTACAGCAGCGGAACCTGGAGCGGTGCTGGTATCTCAGATTACTGCAGGTGGTGTGGGGCTGAATATCCAGGCTGCCAGTATCATCATTTTATGCGAACCCCAGTGGAAGCCGTCTACGGAGGAACAGGCGATAAGCCGGGCATACCGCATGGGTCAATCCCGTAATGTGGTGGTCTACAGACTGCTGACTGAAGATAGCATAGATGTGAGCATGATGGAACTGCTGGATGAAAAGTCGCAGCTGTTCAATCTTTACGCGAGGGATTCTGAAGTGGCGGAAGTTGCACAGGACAGACGTGAAGAATCGGAGTCTTCACTCCAGCAGCAGGCGCTGGGGATTGAAAAGAGACGTCTCGCTGAAAAACAGGGAGTGTGATGAAAGTATATATCATCATGAGGAGTACCCAGCGGTGTCCTCTCATCCTGAAGTTGTATAAATACACAAAAAATAATTGGTAAGCGGATTCATTTCGTGAGAGGTGTTCTCTTGGTAATATTTCCATGTTACGCTATATAATGTTGTAATTATTTCTTTTTTCCTATATAAACTAAGTGATGTCCGGGCTCAGGGTTGAAACGGCATTTTGAGATGCACTCGATACAGAGGTCTTTTTTACAGGAAGTTTTACACTTCATGTTATCATCCGCAACTATGACAGTCTCTGAATGCAGGCCGGGGTTTGCTTACTTAGGAAAAACACTCAATACAAATCTATTCAGGAGGGTTTATCAATGATCAACAAACCAAAGGTCACACCGGTCTTTTATGTCTCTCTGTCCATAGCATTTGTATTCATATTATGGGGAGCATTTTTCCCCGCAAATGTTGGGACAGTGTTGGGATATATCAATGACTTCATCTCAAACAAATTCGGCTGGGTCTATATGCTGGCAATGACAGCTTTTGTCATTTTCGCGGCGTTCCTGGTCATCAGTCCGTACGGTAAAATCAGACTGGGCAAACAGAATGAAAAGGCGCAGTATAGTTATTTTACATGGTTCTCATTCCTGTTTACAGCGGGTATGGGTGTCGGCCTCGTCTTCTACGGAGTAACCGAGCCGCTCACTCACTATTATAATCCGCCTGTTACAGAGGGCGAAACTGCTGCAGCTTCACAGGAGGCGCTGCAGTATACGCTATTCCACTGGGGATTCCATCCTTGGGCAGTATATGCAGTGGTCGGGCTTGCCCTGGCATATTTCAACTTCCGTCATAAGGCACCATTGCTGATGAGTTCAGCGCTCACACCGGTCCTTGGCAACAGGTCAAACGGCTGGTTGGGGTCAAGCATCGATGTTTTAGCCGTATTTGGCACAATTTTCGGTATCGCGACTTCCCTTGGACTTGGTGCGACACAGATTACGGCTGGTTTAAGCTACAGCTTTGATGCTATAGAGAACAATCTGTTTACTCAGACATTAGTCATCATTTTCATTACTATAGCGTTCATTCTTTCAGCATCTACAGGTGTAAACAAAGGTATACGCTATTTGAGTATGGCGAACGTAGTGACAGCTATTGCACTGATGGTGTTCGTCTTCATCTTTGGTTCATCCATACAGATGATCGAAGCATTCATGACGAATACAGGTAATTACGTGCAGAATCTGGCAAGCATGACATTCAACATGAATTCATTTGTCGGCGACAGGGAATTCCTGAACAGCTGGACACTGTTCTATTGGGCCTGGTGGATCGGCTGGGCTGCGTTTGTCGGGAGTTTCATTGCCCGTGTATCACGGGGAAGAACAATCCGTGAGTTCATCCTGGGCGTGACCGGTGTACCGGTTCTCTTCAGTGCCATCTGGTTCGCCATCTTTGGTGTTGCAGGCATTGAATCGGATAATATCCTCGGCGGAGGACTTTACAGCCTTCTCGATTCACAGGGCAATGAAGTGGCGTTGTTCGCATTCCTGGAAAACTATCCGGCAGCGGCCCTTGTCATGGGTATTGCAGTATTACTCATTGCTTCGTTCTTCGTCACGTCTGCAGACAGCGGTACATTCGTACTCAGTATGCTGACAACAGGCGGCGGCCTGAACCCGCCACTTAAGATCAAAATGATCTGGGGAGTCATCCTGGCGGGTACTGCAACTGTACTACTCTGGTCAGGTGGCCTGGGTGCTATACAGATGGCTATGCTTATTGCGGCATTCCCGTTCACATTTGTTGTCATACTGCTCGGCATATCACTGTTCAAAGCCCTGCGCAGTGAACATGATATTCTCGAGCTTGAAAGAAAGCAGCTTGTATATGAGCCGAGCTACAGAGAAGAGACGCAAAAAGAACTGGAAGAAAAACGTGTCGCTTTCGAAGAGACACTTCCGGATGAAACAGCGCCGGATACAGAAGAAGAAAAATAGAAGCATAAGAAAGCATGAAAGAGCAGCGGTTGCCTGGAAAATGGCAGACGCTGCTCTTTTCAATTCTGTAATTTTTTCAGACTGATGACAAATCATTCTCCATCATCCAGAAGGCTTCTCAGCTTGATTTCAGCATCCTCATCCCCCATCACATAATCTGTGATGAATCTGGCTGCCCTTTTCCGTGTCACATATGGATAGGGGAGGAATTCAGTATCTTCCACGAGTGAATGATACAGCGTGTAAGGTGTCATCTGACCGGTTTCAAGCAGGTTTCTGTATTTGTCAGCAGTGAAGTTATCAATGTTGAAATGGCTTCCGGAAAGCATTACTTTGTATGTTGGATAGCTCATTATGGAGTGGAGTATGATGAGCATCGTGAAATTGTTGAGATAGAATATTGCGGCCTCCGTATCTTTCATCTCCTCCTGATGAAAGTGGGAAAGGAGCTGGAAAGATTTGATTGCATCGTATTTATTTTTATCGTGTATGGTGTTTTCAATCTTTTCACTCAGGACGCCGGTGACGACTGCGTCCGGAGATTTTTCAGGATGTGCCCTGTAGTAGCCATAGGCTTCATATATACTGATGTGCCCATTGAAATGGAAGTAGTCCATGAAACGTGTCCGTTCAAGGAGATCCGCGCAGTCAACTTTTACAGTATAGACACTTTTAAGGTTTTCGTCTCTGAAATCTATGATGTGTCTGTTGTATGTGATTCTTTCAATCAGTGCATTCTTGTTTCCGGAGACCTTCATACCACTGCGCTTCAGCAGATTTTTTAGCTCCGGCACTTTCAATTTTTTCAAAGTGACCGGCAAATCGTCATTCCTGCAGATGATATCTCTATCCATAAGGCTTTCAATCAGACTTTCGGCTTCTGCCCCATATTGAGTCAGCCAGAAGTCATGCATCACCGCTTCATCATGGGTCCTGCCGTTGACGAAATGCATGAACAGGACTTCAACCGCATCCAGCTTCATTACTCCCACATCCTTTAAGTACAGTTTACCCGCACAGAAGTAATGTATGGAATTTTTTTATGCCAATGATGTAAAGTGTATTAGAGCTAAATTTGAAAAAGGAGCGGATATGGATGGGATTTTTTGATTTTTTCAGGAAGGATAAAAATCAACGTCAGGAAGATACGGTGCCTGCAGAAAAGTACTGGCTGCTGGCGGGTGGTGATGGAAAAATTGTGGAACCTGACTGGCCGCAGGTTGAACAAGCGGTGAAGACTGCTGCAGATGGTTCTGCCGGGGAATTTATATGTCTGAGCTGCCTGAATTCAGATTTGGAAATTGAGAGCCTGCAGGCTTTGGGTGAAGATGGTCTCTACCGTGTTGAGGCACTGCCGCCTGAGGGTTCCGACGATTATGGGAAGATCTATGTGAACGATGGGGTCGTGTATGCGGATGCGCTGGCTTTCTTCAAAGAGTTCTGGGAAGAGGAAAGGGTTGTCGGTTTCAGAAGCTGGGATACTGAGAAGTTGTAGGGAGGTGGTTCTGCGGTCTTCCTGCATATTTCCAATTTCATATTGTAAATTGATCATTTATGGTATAGAATTTATGAGGTTAAATTTGGAATTGTTTTTATCACAGGTTCGCAAACTCCCTGTATAAAAAACTAAGGAGATTGATATTATCAAAAACAGAACACTGGTATACAACGCCCTGCTTGCGGCAATCTATGTTGCGCTGACGGTGGTCAACCCCATCGGTACGATGGCGATACAGATCCGGGTCAGCGAGATGCTCGCGGTCATCCCGTTTTTCAACCGTAAATACATTCCGGGAATCATCCTGGGTGTCGGTATCGCCAATCTTTTTTCCGGGCTCGGTGTCATGGATGTAGTCGTCGGTGTCGGGATTGCCGTCATATCATATACGATCAGCTACTTCATAAAAAATGCCTGGGTAAACGACGCGCAGTACAGCCTGCTCTGCGGTGTCTTTGTCGGCCTGATGCTGTGGCTGGTGGCCGGTATCCCATTCTGGTTCAGCTTTGTCACCATTACCATTTCGACACTGATAACGACGTTTATCGGTACGTTCATATTCGCAAGGATCGGCGACAGGATTCTGCCTGCGCTGAAATAAAGATTGTATCAGCCCCGTGCCGCTTTGAGGGTTCACTCATTTGTGGCATGGGGCCTTTATAATTTCCCGGGGAATAACTATTTTTTCAACGCTTTCATCCCGGCTCTGGCTCAGCTTGTATGCCGCCCGGACTTCCGTGACTTTCACCCTGGAGCCAACGATGCCCTGAATCTGCTTTCTGGTGTCATCGGATGTGTTCTTCCGTACAGCATCGTTTTTCTTGTCCGATTCGTATGGGGGTGTTTCATTTCCGCTTCAGGCGCCAGTATTGGGTCCGACACAACGGATGATGAAAAAACTGGTTATTTAGTTCTGAAAGCAACTATAGGTTGGCTCTCAAAAATCTGGTATATTATAGTTTATCAGAAAAATTTTAGGAGGCTGTCATGGAAAATATCATCAGGCGGTCGGCGGCGGTACTGTTGCTGCTGTTGCTCGTTCCGGCTCATGGAATATTTGCGAATACCGAGGACGACTCGGAGGTGGAGGAGTCGGCGGAACAGCCGTCGATTGAAGACTCCACAGAGGAGTCTCAATATGAGGGGTCCACTGAAGAATCAATAGAGCAGTCTCAATATGATGAGTCCACTGAAGAACCGGAGAACAGCTACAACAATGCCGAAGAGGAGTATTCGGAGGAATACACACCTCCGCAAAATGAACAGTCCCGGTCTGAGGATACGGCTGAAGATTCCTATCAGAGCTATGAGGAACCCACAGTGGAATATTACGAAGAACCTTCCGGGGAGCAGCCGATTGAAGAGACGGTTGAGGAATATTACGAAGAACCGACTCAGGAAGTGACGGAGGAGCAGATTGATGAATCCGGCGAAGAGGTCTATGCAGAACCTGAAACGGCAGAGGAACCGGCTGAAGTGACGATCAATCACGAAGAGATGGAAGCATTCTCGATAACAGGCGAGGTTGTGGAAGGTGACACAGGGATGGAAAATGTCACTGTGTTACTGTCGGGAGACGGAGAGAAAGAAGCGGTAACCGATGAAAACGGCAGGTTCTCATTCAAGAAAATGCCTCCCGGAGATTATGAGCTGAAGATGGAAGTACCGGACGGATATACCGCAGAAACAGAAAAAATCAGTCTGGCGATAGAGGACCGGGGCAAGCGGGGGGTAACATTTGTGCTCGAGGAGGCACCAGCGGAAGAGAGTGTGGAAACAGGTGAACGTGTCATGTCGGATGCTGACGGCTCTATGGTTAACATGTCACTGATTGTAACAGGTGCTGTGCTGCTTGTGTTTATGTTGATATTATTAGTCATAAAGGCTTTGAGGAAATAGGATTCAGATATTTTTGACCGCCCCTCAGGGCGGTTTTTTAATATACAGTCAGTTTTTTTAACCCGGATCAAACAAAGCGTGAATTACTTTTCACAATCTTTGTAATCCTTTACACTACTGTATAGACATGTTATAGTTAGGGCGATAATTATACAAAATAGAAGGAGTGTGGGAAGAATGGCGGTAAACCGTGATGAGGTCAGACAGATAATCGATGCAATCGGCGGCGAGGAGAACGTCAATGCAGCGACACACTGTGTTACGCGACTGCGCCTGGCATTGGATGATGAGTCCAAAGTGGATAAAGAAAAGCTGGATTCCATCGATCTGGTCAAAGGCTCATTCGCAGCGAACAACCAGTTCCAGATTGTTATCGGTCAGGGGACGGTCGACGAGGCATTCAAGATTTTCGAAGAGGAGACCGGCAAAGGCGGCGGTTCGAAGGATGAGGTCAAAGCTGCGGCCGCCCAGAAGATGAATCCGCTTCAAAGATTCATCAAGATGCTGGGGGATATATTCATCCCGATCCTGCCGGCCATTGTTACAGCAGGTCTCTTGCTCGGACTGAACAACCTGCTTACACTGGAGGGGCTTTTCTGGGAAGCTGACTCGGTCATCACACGCTTCCCTGGCATCGAAGGCATCGCGAGCATGATCAACTTCATTGCCGTAGCACCGTTCATCTTCCTGCCGGTGCTCATCGGCTGGTCTGCGATGAAAGTGTTCGGCGGGAACCCACTGCTCGGCATCGCTCTTGGTGTGGCCTTATGTCACCCGGACCTTGCAAGTCAGTACGGGCTTTTCGACAGTGAAGCCGGGGAACTTGCGGATATTCCTACGTGGAACGTTTTCGGGCTGGAAATTCAGCAGCTGAACTACCAGGGACAGGTCCTGCCGGTACTTGTGGCGACGTGGGTGCTTGCAAAAGTTGAGCTGTTTCTGAACAAACGTGTACACGACATGTTCAAACTGCTTGTGGTTGCGCCTGTTGCACTTGTTGTTGTCGGCATTCTTACTTATACAATAATCGGTCCGATTACGCTCTGGGGCAGTACGCTCATTACAGACGCAATCATCTGGCTGTTTGAAACTGCAGGCATTCTGGGCGGAGCGGTATACGGCCTGTTCTATGCGCCGCTTGTAATCACAGGCATGCACCATATGTTCCTGGCGGTGGATCTGCAGCTCATCGGCACAACAGGTTCCACATTCCTGTGGCCGATACTGGCAATTTCAAACATTGCACAGGGTTCTGCAGCATTCGGGGCATGGATGATCTACCGCAGCCAGAAAAAGAAAAAAGAAGAAGGTCTGGCAATGACTTCCGGCATCTCCGGCTGGCTGGGTGTCACTGAACCGGCGATGTTCGGTGTGAACCTCCCACTGAAATATCCGTTCCTGGCCGCGATCCTCACGACATCTGTCGTTGGTGGTATTTTCGGGGCAAACATGCTGACAGCATACAGTGTCGGCGTCGGCGGCGTACCAGGGGTCATCTCGATTACTGACGGCTTCTGGCTGCTGTTCACGATCGGCATGCTGATTGCCATCGTGGTGCCGTTCCTGCTGACACTTCTGTTCTCGAGGTTTGCCAGGGATAGAGCGAAAGACATGGTGGACGTAGACTAACTATATAAGGGAGTTTTTAAATTGGCATCCAATGACTGGAGAAAATCAGTTGTTTATCAGATCTACCCGAAATCTTTCAACGATACGACCGGAAGCGGAGAAGGAGATATTCCGGGTATTATAGAAAAGCTGGATTATTTCAAGACGCTGGGTGTCGATTATATATGGCTGACACCTGTCTATAAATCCCCGATGAATGATAATGGCTATGATATCAGCGATTATTATGAAGTGAATCCGCAGTTCGGGACGAAGGCGGATTTGGAAAATCTGCTGGAGGCGGCACACGCCCGTGGACTCAAAGTGATGATGGATATCGTTATCAATCATACGTCGACATCCCACAACTGGTTTGTCGAATCCAGGAAATCCAAAGACAACCCATACCGTGATTACTATATATGGAAAGACGGGAAGGGCAATGCCCCCCCGACCAACTGGGAATCCAAGTTCGGCGGCAATGCATGGACCTACGACAGTACGACCGGGCAGTATTACCTGCGTCTTTTCGATGTGTCCCAGGCAGATCTGAATTGGGAGAATGAAAATCTCCGCCGGGAAATCTATGAGATGGTCAACTACTGGATAGATTTCGGTGTAGATGGGTTCCGTTTCGATGTCGTCAACCTCATTTCAAAAGGGGCATTCGAGAATTCCGACGGTCCAGGCAAGGAATTCTACACTGACGGCCCGAAAGTCCACGAATATCTCCATCAACTCAATCGCAATACTTTCGGGGACAAAGAGATCATGACCGTAGGTGAAATGTCCTCCACGACAATTGAACACTGCCTCAAATATACGAATCCTGAGCGCAATGAGCTGAATTCCGTGTTCAACTTCCATCACCTCAAAGTCGACTATCCCGGCGGAGAGAAATGGACGTTTGCGGATTTCGACTTCATCGAACTGAAGCGCATCTTGATGGACTGGCAGGTAGCGATGGATGAAGGCGGTGGATGGAACGCAATATTCTGGTGCAACCACGACCAGCCGCGCATCGTTTCCAGGTTCGGTAGTGATGATACAGAAGAGAAACGTGTGAGGAGCGGCAAGATGCTGGCGATTGCCCTCCACGGTCTGAAAGGCACCCCCTATATCTACCAGGGTGAAGAGATTGGAATGACCAACCCTAAATTCACACGTATTGACCAGTACAGGGATGTTGAAAGCTTGAACGCATACAGCGAATTGAAAGAGAGGGGTATGGATAATGCCCACGTTCTGAGGATCCTCGGCACAAAATCACGGGACAACGGCAGGAGTCCGATGCAGTGGAATAAAGACCGCCATGCCGGTTTCACATCAGGTGAACCATGGATGGATATCGCTGAAAACTATGAAAATATCAATGTCGAATCAGCGCTCGAAGACAAAGACTCTATATTCTACACGTACCAGAAACTGATCAGTCTGCGCCATGAAATGGACCACTTCACATACGGGAGCGTTGTACCGCATCTCATGAAAGACAACGCGCTGTTCGCATATGAGCGTGTATACAATGAAGGAACGGTAACGGTGATCGCGAATTTCAGGGACGAAACAATTCCGTACCCGGATGGACTGGATGCGACAGGCGACATACTCATTTCAAATTATGATGACAGGACCGGGGAACTCAGACCTTTTGAAGCATTGATGCTGCATGGACAAAAGAAGTGAACAGATGTATCATAGGCTGTGATTTCAATAACGCCGGAAAGTGACAGGGTGAGCGACATGAGTTTGAACAAATACAACCAGATTTACCGCGAAATATCCAATGACATACAAGAAGGCAGATATGAAAAGGATGACGTCCTGCCATCTGAACACCGGTTGGTTGAAACGTTTGATGTTTCCAGGGAAACGGTGAGGAAAGCCCTGAATCTTCTACAGGAAAATGGTTTCATACAAAAGATGAAAGGCAAGGGCTCTGTCGTCATCTATGATTCTTCGATGGATTTCACGGTCTCCCATCTGACAAGCTTCAAAGAGATCCAGCAGCTGAAAACGAAGAAGTATACCACTACAGTAGCGGAGCTTGAACAGTACCCGGCTGAACAGTTCCCCCGTGTGATGCAGGCTCTGGATCTGTCGCCGGAAGACCGGGTCTGGCAGCTGATAAGGCAGAGGAAGCATGGAGGGGAGACCCATATTGTAGATATGGATTATTTCATCGTGGAGATGATGCCCGGCCTCAGCGCCACAGTTGCAGAAGAATCGATCTATGAATATATAGAAAAGAGACTGGGTTTGACGATTGCCTATTCCCATAAGGAAATCACATTCGATACCATGACGGGGGAGGAGACGGAACTCTTCGGTCACAGCGTACCGCCTTATGTGGCAACAGTCCGCTCCGTCGTGCACCTGAATGATGCAAGACCGTTCCAGTACAATATATCCAAACATCTTGCGAGTGAATTCAAATTCGTGGAATTTTCAAGACGCTTCCACGGCGAGTGTTAATTTCCTTGCATTGGAGTTTTGATTTTGGTATGATTTAGTGTGCCGTGCTAAGTGGGGAGGTAGCGGTGCCCTGTACCTGCAATCCGCTCCAGCAGGACTGAATTCCGTTTCCGAGGATATTCGGTGTGAGGACTGCCTCAAACTCACCGGTGTTGAGATTCCGGTCCTATGCAATAGAACGTCATGAACCATGTCAGGTCCGGAAGGAAGCAGCATTAAGTGGCCCATTCTATGTGCCGTAGGGCAGCCGGAGTTGAGCTGGTGGTTTGAGTAACGCTTGTGCCGGGTGTTCAAAGAAACGGTGCACGGTTTACATATCGAATGACTGTATCTGATGATGCAGTCATTTTTTTATTTGCACTGAGTTATTAGGGGCGGAGTGTGACATGTGATATAATAATGGACAGAAAATACTAATTACGGAGGTGCTGTTGAATGGAATATCAGGCTTTGTACCGGGCTTTCAGGCCGCAGACATTCCAGGATGTCGTCGGACAGAAGCACGTGACCAAAACATTGCGCAATGCCATCATCAGGGATAAGGAATCGCATGCCTATCTGTTCAACGGTCCCCGCGGAACCGGTAAGACGAGTATTGCAAAAATATTTGCGAAAGCTCTCAACTGCCGTTTTGGTTCCGAGGGTGAGCCCTGCAATGAATGCGACATCTGCATGAGCATTACCGACGGTTCTGCCAATGATGTGATAGAAATCGACGCCGCCAGCAACAACGGCGTCGATGAGATCAGGAATATCAGGGAAAAAGTCAAGTATGCCCCTTCTGAAGCCAGATATAAGGTATACATCATCGATGAAGTGCATATGCTGACGACCGGTGCATTCAACGCGCTGCTGAAAACATTGGAGGAGCCGCCCGGCCACGCTGTCTTCATCCTGGCAACGACGGAACCGCACAAAATACCGGCAACGATCATTTCAAGATGTCAGCGCTTTGATTTCAAGGCGATTGAAATCGGTGAGATCATCGGACGGCTGAAATACGTCGCCGATGCGGAATCCCTGGAATATGAAGACGAGGCGATCAATTATATTGCACGTACATCAGAAGGCGGAATGCGTGATGCCCTCAGCATCATGGACCAGGTCATCGCATACAGCAGCGACCTGATCAAACTCGATGACGCTGTAATGATTACCGGAGGCATAAAATCCGAGGAGCTGAATGACTGGCTCAAATTGATAGAACAGAAGGATTCCAGGGAAGCTTTTATCACCTATCACCGGTTTATCGATGAAGGGAAGGACCCCACCCGTCTGATCCATGAACTTGTCTACTATATAAGGGATATCATTCTGATGAAGCACTCGGGGGAAGCGGACGAAGGTGTGGCATTCTATCATACAGAGGACAAAGTCCTCTATGAAATGATAGATGTTCTGAATGATGCCATGGTAATGATGCGTTTTTCTGTGAATACGAGCGTCCACCTTGAAGTTGTAATTGTGAAACTGATACAGGTGCTCAACCGGAATGACCAGGCGGTTCAGGTGCAGGACGTCGACCTGTCGCACATTGAACAGAAGCTGACTGAACTTGAACGCCGCCTGTCCAGTCAGCCGCAGACGAATGCGGCGCCGGTGCAGGAGAAGACGGAGACGAGAAACGCCTCTTCGAAAGGATTCTCCCTGCGTCAGATTGAGAAAGTACTCGACCATGCCAACAAGGAAGACCTTGTGAAACTGAAGGATGCCTGGCCGAAAGTCTATCAGCATGTTGAAGAGAAAGGCTATCATTCACTCAGATCCCTGATCAAGGATTCGGAACCGGTGGCAGCAAGCGACACGCATGTGCTGCTCAAGTTCCAAAGCGACCTGCACAGCGACCTGATCAATAAGGATGAGAAGAAGCGGGAAGAACTGGAAACACTCATTCCCACCATTATAGACAAAACGGTCAAAGTGGTCGGGGTGCCGGATTCCAGCTGGCTGCAGGTCCGTCATGACTATATCCAGGAGAAAAAGGCCGGAAAAGAAAAGAAGGAGACTTCCGATGAAAGAAAGCCGTCTGATGTCGCCAAAGAGATATTCGGCAATGATATAGTAGAAACGCGGTCATAATCGGTTTATTAAACCAGTTGTTTCATATATAATATATAGATGATAATTCTAAACACATTTGGAGGAGAATATATATGCGCGGCGGAATGAACAATATGCAGGGTATGATGAAACAGATGCAGAAAATGCAGAAGAAGATGCAGGAGGAGCAGGAGAAGCTCAAAGATGAAAAAATTGAAGGTACAGCAGGCGGCGGAATGGTCAAAGTGACGGTATCAGGACATAAGGAGGTCATCGATGTGGAAATCTCCGAAGAAGTAGTCGATCCGGATGATATCGAAATGCTTCAGGACCTGATCATTGCTGCGACAAATGAAGCGATGACGAAAGCGGATGAGCTCTCAAGTGAGCGTCTGGGCAAGCACACTAAAGGCATGAACATCCCAGGTATGATGTAATATGCATTATCCAGAACCAATATCCAAGCTGATTGACAGCTTCATGAAACTGCCGGGTATCGGGCCGAAGACAGCCCAGCGCCTGGCATTTTATGTTCTTAATATGAAGGAAGACGACGTCGTCAACTTCTCGAGGAGCCTTATGGAAGTGAAGCGGGATCTTCAATTCTGTTCAGTCTGCGGGCATATCACGGATGTAGACCCCTGTTATATATGCAGCGATAAGAATAGGGACCGGAGTGTCATCTGTGTTGTCCAGGATACAAAAGATGTCATTGCCATGGAAAAGATGCGCGAGTATAAAGGGCTGTATCATGTACTGCATGGTGCCATCAGCCCGATGGACGGCATCGGTCCGGAGGATATCAATGCATCAACATTGATAGAACGTCTGAAGGATGATGAAGTTAAAGAGATCATCCTTGCCACCAACCCTAATATCGAAGGTGAATCGACAGCGATGTATATTTCGAGACTTGTCAAGCCGATCGGTATAAAATCGACCCGGCTGGCCAGCGGACTTCCGGTAGGAGGCGATCTGGAATATGCAGATGAAGTCACTCTGTCCAAGGCGATAGAACACCGGACGGAACTTTAGAGCATCATTTATGACAGAGCCGGGCGGCTGTTTTCATCGGTCGCCGTCCGGCTCTTGAATTTATTTAAAGAAATATCAGAAGCGATGTTATAAAAACTGATTAAAGGGTATAAATACACTATCCGATTTTTTGAATCTGCTCAAAAACGCTGTTTACTGCTGGTAATCACAAGCGGACTGAATATAACGAAAAGCTTTGAACACTTGCCATATAAGGCTTTTGCAAAGACGGCGCAAAATTAAACAGTAAAAAGCAAAACTTTTTTTGAAAAAGGGTTGCACAAATCAAACAAACCCTGTATAGTAATATCTTGTCGGACGAAATAAAGCACCGACACAACAAATGTTACTGGAAGCATTAAAAAATGTAAAAAAGGTGTTGCATCCGAATTACATTCGTGCTATACTAGTAAAGCAGTC